>NZ_QJRX01000010.1 GCF_003205495.1 Aquipseudomonas alcaligenes
GGGTGAGCACGTCGAACGGCTTGTTCAGCATGATCAGCCGCGGCGGGTGGCCAAGGCGCCGCCGGCAGCGCCGCGGCTGATCATGCTGAACAAGCCGTTCGACGTGCTCACCCAGTTCCAGGACGAGCAGGGCCGCGCCACCCTTAAGGACTTCGTCGGCGTGCCCGGCGTCTACCCGGCCGGGCGCCTGGACCGCGACAGCGAGGGCCTGCTGCTGCTGACCAACGACGGCCGCCTGCAGGCACAGATCGCCGACCCCAGACACAAGCTGGCCAAGACCTACTGGGTACAGGTGGAGGGCGAGCCGAGTGAGGAGCAGCTGGCGCAGCTGCGCCAGGGCGTGCAGCTCAACGACGGCCCGACCCTGCCGGCCGAGGCGCGTCGCCTGGAGGAGCCACAGCTGTGGGAAAGAAATCCACCGGTGCGCTTTCGCAAGAGCGTGCCGACCGCCTGGCTGGAGCTGGTGATCCGCGAGGGACGCAACCGCCAGGTGCGGCGCATGACCGCCGCCGTGGGCCTGCCGACCCTGCGCCTGGTGCGGGTGCGCATCGGCCCCTGGAGCCTGGACGGGCTGCAGCCGGGCGAGTGGCGCGAGCTGGAGCCCAGGCTGCGCTGAGGTTCGCTCAGTAGCCGGCCTTGATCACGCTGATGCCTTTGTTCAGCACCTCGCGCCAGGCACTGCGGGTGCTGTCGTTGAACTGGCGGTCGTGGCCGGAAACGGTCAGCAGCAGGGCGTCCAGCCACAGGTCGTAGAGTTCCGGGCGAATGTCCAGGCGGCCTCGCGAGTGGCTCTCGCCCAGGGCGCGCAGCTTGCTGTCGGACATGCCGCGCGCGTACATCACCAGGTTGAGGATGCCCTGGCGCAGGAGCAGCTTCTGCGCCGGCATGTCGGTTTCGGCGAATTTGGCGCGGATCTGCGGCGAGCTGTCGAGGAAGGTGCGGTAGAAATCATCGAAGAAGGTGGGGCTGGCGCAGCAGCGTCCATAGCTCTGCATCACCAGGTCGGCGGGGCTCATGCTGACTCCTGAAAAGGGCGGAAGGCAGCGTGCCAGACGCTGCCGTGGTTGAGTCAGACGCTGCTGGCGCGGGTGGCGACACCCTCAGCCGTGGATGCCGCGGGCCATCTCGATGATGTAGGTGATGATCGGCTTGGCCAGGAAGGCGAACAGGCACAGGCCCAGGCCGAGGAACAGGATGGCGGTGCCGAGGCGGCCGGCCTTGGACTTCTTCGCCAGGTCCCAGATGATGAAGGCCATGAACACCATCAGCCCGCCGACCAGGACGTACATCATCAGGGCTTCGAACTGTTCGGTTTCCATGGCGACCTCGGGGCAGAAAAGCGGGTCGCGATTATACGCGCCGGCGCTGCCCGCGCAGTAGACCCAGGCCTGCGGCGATCAGCCGCGCAGGTGCTCCAGGGGCAGCTCGGTACTGGACAGCACCTGGTTGAGCACGAAGCTGGAGCGCACGCTGGTGACGCCCTCGATGCGGGTCAGCTGGCCGAGGAGGAATTTCTGGTAGTGGTCCATGTCCGGCACCACCACCTTGAGCTGGTAGTCGGCGTCCATCCCGGTCACCAGGCTGCATTCCAGCACCTCCGGGCACTGGCGGATCACTGCCTGGAAGTGCTCGAAGCGCTCCGGGGTATGGCGGTCCATGCCGATCAGGACGAAGGCGGTGAGCGACAGGCCGAGTTTCTTGCGGTCCAGCAGGGCGACCTGGCGCAGGATATAGCCATCGTCCTCCAGTTGCTTGACCCGCCGCGAGCAGGGCGACGGCGACAGGCCAATGCGCTCGGCCAGCTCCTGGTTGGAGATGCGCGCATCGCGCTGCAGTTCGGCGAGGATGCGCAGGTCGTAGCGGTCCAGTTTGTTCATGGTGCGGCTTCTTTGTGTTCTGATTGCGCAGATCAATTTATCAGTGATTGAAAATTGCGCAAGAAGGCTTATTGTCAGCAATATTCGCAATCATTAGGCATGTCTGGCTGGTTAAGCTTTCCCTCAGTTTCATGGCCCGGACGACACGTCCAACCGCGCCGCCCAATCAGGCGCCGCGGCGCCGGCGACCCTACCGGGTCGTGCAGGCTCCCGGGTCCGCACCGCCCAACCAGGCGGGCGAGGAAAGCGGCGACACGATCGCCTGTGCCGGACACGAAAAAGGGGAGGCCTGGTGCCTCCCCTTTTTCTTGCCCGCGAATCAGGCCAGACCGCTCAGGCGCAGCAGCCACCAGACGAGGATCAGCATCTGCGCCAGCAGGCCGGCGAAACGCAGCCAGACCAGCAGCGGGCTGGTGCCGATCAGGTGCATCGTCGACTGGAACAGGCGCGCGCCCAGTAGCACCAGCGCCAGCGGGTCGGTCAGCGCGGTCTGCCCGGCGTGCATGGCGTAGAGCAGCACGGCGGCCTGCAGCGGCAGGTTCTCCAGGCAGTTGGCGTGGGCGCGCACCAGGCGCTGGCCGAAGGCGCTCGGCGTGTTGCTGCCGTCCGGGGCGAAGGCGTTGACCTTCATCCGTCCACCCAGCACCAGCAGGCCGCGTTGGTTGATGATCAGGAACACCAGCAGCAGCGGCCAGGCGACCAGACCGAGCAGGGCGATGGCGGAGGGGGAAAGATTCATGGCGGCACCTCGTGTTGTTGTTATGCCGCGCAGTCTAGGACTATTAGAGTAATTGCTCTAGTTCATTCTTGAGGCTGCCCCGATGCATCTTTGCCCAGGTTTTACTCTGCCTGGCGCGGCGATCGGGGAGGCTGGCGCCAGGATTTTCTGGATGCTCCCTCATGCGCCAAACCCTGGTGATCGCCGATATCTGCCTGCTCCTGTTGCTCAGCCTGACGCCGCTGCTTCCCTGGCCGTCAGCCGGGGACGACTTCGCTCGGGTCGGCGTGCACCAGCACCTCGGCGCGCGGGAACTCGGCGCGGATGGCCTGCTCGACCTGCACGCACAGCTCATGGGCCTGGCGCAGGCTGAGCTCGCTCGGTAGTTCCACATGCAGCTGGACGAACCAGTGGGTGCCGGAGATCCGTGTGCGCAGGTCATGGGTGCCGAGCACGCCGGGCACGCCGCAGGCCAGCAGGTGCATGCGCTCGCTCAGCTCCGGGGCCAATGCCTGGTCCATCAGCACCGCCACTGCCTCGCGCACGATGCTGATGGCGCTCCACAGGATGTAGGCGGCAATCCCTAAGCCGAACAGCGGATCCAGGCGCTGCCAGCCGAGGCCGGCCAGCACCAGGGCGAGCAGGATGCCGCTGTTGAGCAGCAGGTCGGAGCGGTAGTGCAGGGAGTCGGCGCGCACCGCCGTGGAGCCGGTGACGCGCACCACGTGGCGCTGGAACAGCAGCAGGGCGACCGTCATGGCCAGCGACAGCAGCATCACCGCGATGCCCAGCGCCTGGGCGCCGAGCGGCTGTGGGTGTTGCAGGCGCTCGATGGCTTGCAGCGCCACCAGCACCGCGCTGGCGCCGACGAACAGCGCCTGCGCCAGGCCGGCCAGGGCCTCGGCCTTGCCGTGGCCGTAGCGATGATCCTCGTCGGCCGGGCGCAGGGCGTAGTGCACGGCGATCAGGTTGAGCAGCGAGGCGGCGCCGTCCAGCAGCGAGTCGGTGAGACCGGCGAGCAGGCTCACCGAGCCGCTCAGCCACCAGGCCACGGCCTTGGCCAGGGCCAGCATCAGGGCGGTGGCGAGCGCCGCCCGGGTGGCCAGGCGCATCAGGTGCGCATGTTGCGGCAGTGGCGTCATGGCAGCTCGGGCAGGGCGTAGATGTAGTCCAGCACCGGCGCCGGGCGGCCCATCGCGGTCAGCGCGGCGCTGATCTGGCCGCGATGGTGGGTGCCGTGGTTGACCAGGTGGGTGACGATCTCCAGGCGCGAGCGCTGTTGCGCCTCGCCGGCCATGTTGCGGTAGGCGACCGGGGCCAGCAGCTCGACGTCGACCAGCCCTTCCAGGTGGTCGCGCCAGGCGGCGACTCCGGCCTCCAGGTAGTTCTCCAGGTCGGCGCGCTCGGCCACCGCCTCGGCATCCAGACGGGCGAAAGGCTGCGCCTCGTCGCGCACCCGCGCCAGCCAGATGCGGTCGGCCACCGCCAGATGGTTGAGGGTGGCGTGGATGCTGCCGAAGAACAGCCCGCAGGGCGCGCGGTACTGGGCCTCGTCCAGGCTCGTCAGCTCGCCGAGCAGGCGCGCATAGGCCCAGCCGTGATAGGCCAGCAGACGCTGTAGGTGAGTGGCGAGATGCTGCATCAGGCCTCCGCGCGCAGGCCGTAGGCGGCCAGCTGCTCGATGCTGCCACTGTGCTGGATCAGGCGCGGATCGTCCAGCGGCAGGTCCAGGCCGATCTCCTGCTGCAGGATGGCCTTGAGTCGCGCATGGTCGATGCGCCCGTCGCTGCCCAGGGCTTCGCGCAGTTTCTCCGGGGCGACGCTGTACTGGTCGCTCGGCAGGTAGATGGCGCCGGTGGCGAAGTCGATGCCGAAGGCGATCAGCCCGGGGATCACGTAGAACAGGATGCCGACGGCGTTGAGGCCGGCCACCAGCGGGTCGATGCGACCTTCGATCTGGCCGCGGCGGTCGGGGAAGAACAGGGTGCCGCAGGCGGTCAGCTGGGTGACCAGGGAGAGGGCGACGACACTGCCGATGATGCGGGTCTTGCTGGGCATAAGCACCTCCGAAAAATGAGGGCGGCACTATAGCAAGGCCGCCATTGCAGTTGGATGCGCGGGCGGCGTCGCGGTTCGTATAATCGCCGGCCAACCGGAGAAGCCATGAACCGCCTGCCCATCGACGACGTATTGCCCGCCCTGCGCGCCGCCCTGGCCGAACGCCACGAGGCCGTGCTGGAGGCGCCGCCCGGCGCCGGCAAGACCACCCGTGTGCCGCTGGCCCTGCTGCACGAGCCCTGGCTCGCCGGGCAGCGCATCCTCATGCTGGAGCCGCGTCGCCTGGCCGCCCGCGCCGCTGCCGAGCGCCTGGCCAGCGAGCTGGGCGAGCAGGTCGGCGAGACGGTGGGCTACCGCATCCGCCTGGACAGCAAGGTCGGCCCGAAGACCCGTATCGAGGTGGTCACCGAAGGCATCCTCGCCCGCCGCCTGCAGGACGACCCGGCGCTGGAGGGCGTCGGCCTGGTGATCTTCGACGAATTCCACGAGCGCAGCCTGGATGCCGACCTGGCCCTGGCGCTGACGCTGAACGGCCGCGAGCTGCTGCGCGATGAGCCGCTCAAGGTGTTGCTGATGTCCGCGACCCTGGAGGGTGAGCGCCTGTCCGTGCTGCTCGGTGACGCGCCGGTGGTCTCCAGCCAGGGCCGCATGCACCCGGTAGAGACGCGCTGGGGCGCGCCCTGGCAGCCGGGCGAACGCATCGAGGCGCGGGTGGTGCAGACGGTGCTGCAGGCCCTGGCCGACGAGCCGGGCAGCCTGCTGGTGTTCCTCCCCGGCCAGGCGGAGATCCGCCGGGTGCATGAGCAGCTGCAGGAGAGCCTGGGCCAGCGCCCCGACGTGCTGCTCTGCCCCCTGCATGGCGAGCTGGAGCTGTCTGCCCAGCGCGCGGCCATCGAGCCGGCTCCGGCCGGCCAGCGCAAGGTGGTGCTGGCCACCAACATCGCCGAGACCAGCCTGACCATCGACGGCGTGCGCGTGGTGGTGGACGCGGGTCTCGCGCGGGTGCCGCGCTTCGACCCGGCCAGCGGCATGACCCGCCTGGATACCCAGCGCATCTCCCGCGCCTCGGCCACCCAGCGCGCCGGCCGCGCCGGGCGCCTGGAGCCGGGCGTGTGTTATCGGCTGTGGTCGCAGAGCCAGCACGAGCAGCTGGCCGCCTATGGTGCCGCAGAAATCCTCCAGGCTGACCTGGCCGGCCTGGCCCTGCAGTTGGCGCGCTGGGGCGTGCAGCCGGGCGAGCTGGCCTGGCTCGATGCGCCGCCGGCCGCCGCCTTCGCCCAGGGCCGCGACCTGCTGGCGCGCCTCGGCGCTTTGGATGCACGCGGCGCGCTGACGGCCCACGGCCAGGCCATGGCCGAGCTGCCGGCGCATCCGCGCATCGCCCACCTGCTGCTGCGCGGCCAGGCCCTCGGCCTCGGCGCGCTAGCGGCAGACCTCGCCGCGCTGCTGTCCGAGCGCGACATCCTGCGTGGCGGCGGCGCCGACCTGCACAGCCGCATGAGCCTGCTGGCCGGCGAGTCGCGCGCCGTCGGCGGCGCGCGCGGCGGCGTGCAGCGCGCGCGGCAGCTGGCCCGGCAGTTTCGTTCCTATCTGCGTGGTGCGCCGAGTGAGGCGGTGGCCGATCCCGAGCATCCGCGCTGGCTCGGCGCGCTGCTGGCCTTCGCCTACCCCGACCGGGTCGCCCGCCAGCGCAGGGCCGGTGGTGGCGACTACCGCCTGGCCAACGGCCGCGCCGCGCAGTTCGGCGAGGCGGATGCACTGATGAAGCACGAGTGGCTGGTGATCGCCGACCTCGGCAGTCGTCAGGGCCAGCGCGAGGAACGTATCTACCTGGCCGCCGACCTCGACCCGGCGCTGTTCGACACGGTGCTGGCCGAGCAGGTGAGCGTGCGTGAGGAGCTGGAATGGGACGAGCGCGAGGGCGTGCTGCGCGCCGAGCGCCAGCGTCGGGTCGGCGAGCTGGTGCTCAGCCGCGAGGCGCTGAGCGGCCTGGACGAGGCCACGCGCGGCCGTGCGCTGCTGGATCTCGTGCGGCGCAAGGGCCTGGAGCTGCTGCCCTGGACGCCGGAGCTGCGCCAGTGGCAGGCGCGGGTGGCGCTGCTGCGCCGCCTCGACCTGGAGCAGAAGGGCGACAGCGAATGGCCGGACCTGTCCGACGCGGCGCTGCTGGCGACCCTGGAAGACTGGCTGCTGCCATTCTTAAGCAAGGTCAGCCGCCTCAGTCATTTCGCCAGTCTGGACCTGCCGGGCATCCTCGCCGGCCTGCTGCCCTGGCCGCTGCCGCAGCGCCTGGACGAGCTGGCGCCGCGGCACCTGCAGGTGCCGTCCGGCTCGCGCATCGCCATCGATTACTCTGAGTCGCCGCCGGTACTGGCGGTGCGCCTGCAGGAGCTGTTCGGCCTGGCCGCCACCCCGCGCATCGCCGGCGGCCGCCAGGGCGTGCTGCTGCACCTGCTGTCGCCGGCGCGCCGGCCGGTGCAGGTGACCCAGGACCTGGCCAGCTTCTGGGCCAACACCTATGCCGAGGTGAAGAAGGATCTCAAGGGCCGCTACCCCAAGCACTACTGGCCGGACGACCCGCTGGTAGCCGAGCCGACGGCGCGGGCCAAGCCGCGCGGCACCTAATCCAGCGCGAGGTCTTCGCCGGCCGCGCGCAGTTCCTCGTAGGCGCGGTCCAGGGCCTCCAGCAGCTCGGCGCTGCCGGCGGCGCTGCGCGAGGCGATCAGGCGCAGCTGCAGGTTCTGCAGTTCGGTGTAGGGCAGCTCTGCCAGGCCCAGGGTGCGGCTGGCCTGGCGCACCGGGTCCTGGTAGTCGAGCAGGTAGTCGCCGCGCTGGCGCAGCAGCATCTCCAGGGCCGACAGGTGGCTGCTGGTGCGGTGCAGGCGCAGTTCCAGGCTGCGGTCGGCGAGCAGCCGGTTCACCGCCGGCCAGTAGCTGTAGCCACTGATCAGGATGATGCCGCGGCCGTGCAGGTCGTCGGGAATCCGCGGCGCCGGCTGTCCCGGCCGGGCGTACAGGGCCAGCTTGATCTCGCCGATGGCGTTGCGCGCCTCGAAGGTGTGACCGTCCAGCTCGGTCTTGCCACCGGCGCCGGGCCACAGCTGCACGCTGCCATCGCGCAGGCCGGCGTACAGGCGGGCGTTGGGCAGCGAGCGGTATTGACCGCGATAGCCGGCATGGCGCAGCAGGCGTTCGGTGAGGACGAGGATGGAGCCGCGTGGCAGGCCGTGCTCGTCGGTCCAGGAGTAGGGGGGGAATTCGTAGTAGCCGACGCTGATGGCCGGTTCCGGCGCCTGTTGCGCCTGGGTAGGGGCGCAGCACAGCCACGCCAGCAGGACAGGGAGAAGAGTCTTGCGCATCGGGTACCGCGCGGCTGATGCCGTCTTGTTGTACGTTTTCACCCGAGCATGGCGAGCCATGGGCGCTTTGTCCAGCCTGGCGGCTATGCTCATTCCAGTCGGATGGTTGGCCGTGGGGGGCTTATGTATCGCAAGGTGTTCGCCAGCAAGGTTTTCGAGCGCAAGGTGGTGCTGATCACCGGGGGCTGCGCCGGCATCGGCCGCGCCCTGGCCATGCGCTTCGCCCAGGCCGGTGCGCGGCTGGTCATCCTCGACCTGCAGCGCGATGCGCTGGACAGCCTGGTGCAGCACCTGAACGATCATCACAACTGCGAGGCGCTCGGCCTGGTCTGCGACGTGGCTGACGCGCAGGCGGTGCAGCGCGCCGTGGCGCAGGCGCTGGAGCGTTTCGGTGGCATCGACGTGCTGGTCAACAACGCCGGCATCACCCATCGCAGCACCTTCGCCGAGACCGAGATGGCGGTGTTCCAGCGCATCATGGCGGTCAACTACTTCGGCGCCGTGCATTGCACCAAGGCGGCGCTGCCCAGCCTGATCGCCCGGCGCGGCCAGGTGGTGGTGCTCAGCTCGCTGTCCGGCTTCGCCCCGCTGCTCTACCGCAGCGCCTACAACGCCAGCAAGCACGCCCTGCACGGCCTGTTCGAGACGCTGCGCGCCGAGCTCAAGGGCTCGGGGGTCAACGTCATGCTGGTGTGCCCCGGCTTCACCGCCACCGACCTGCGCAAGAACGCCCTGGTCGGCGATGGTTCGGTGAGTCAGCAGCCGCCGCTGGCCATCGGCAAGGTGGCCTCGGCCCAGGACGTGGCCGAGGCCATCTACCGTGGCGCGCTCAGGCGCCGGCGCCTGCTGGTGCTGTCCAACGTCAACTGGCGGGCACGCCTGCTGGCGCGCTTCTTCCCGCGCCTGTTCGAGCGGGTGCTGCTGCCGCGCCTGTCCGGGCTCAAGCCGGGCAGCGTGCCGCGCTGAACTCAGTGGCTGTGCGGTTCGACGTACAGCTCGTAGACCAGCTCCATGTCCCAGTAGGCGGCCTCGATCTTGTGCCCGTCGAGGTCGCGGACGAAGCAGCCGTAGTAGGGCTCGCCGTAGTGCGGGCGCGGCCCGGGCGGGCCGTCCGGGCTGGCGCCGGCGGCCAGTGCGGCGTCATAGAAGGCGTGCACCGCCTGCTTGTCCGCGGCGACGAAGCCGAAGTGGGTGCCATTGCCGACATTCGCCGGCTGGCCGTCGATCGGCGTCTGTACCCAGAATTCCGGGTATTCGCGGCCCCAGGCCACGGCACCAGGGTGCTCGAGGATACGCTTGCAGCCGAGGGTGGCCAGGACCTTGTCGTAGAAGGCCACGGCCTGTTCGAACTGGTTGGTGCCAATGGACACGTGCGAGAGGATGCTCGGATTCTGTTCGGACATGGAGATCTTCCCTGGGGTTACGGAAGTCCCAAGCCTAGCAAAGGCACGGAGGATTTCCTGTCGAGCGGGTCAACTGCTGTGGCTGTCCTCGGTCGGCTGCTGGCTGCACAGCATGAAGCAGCGGAACAGCACCACGGTGGAGAACAGCTGGAGGAAGCCGTTGACGATGTCCAGCAGCAGGCTGCCAACCGGGTCGGGCTGCTCGCCGAGCAGTTGCAGGGTCCAGTCGTCCAGCAGCCACAGCGGCACTATGACCAGCAGCACGCAGGCCAGCAGCGACCAGAAGTGGCCGATGCTGAGCAGGAAGCTCTCGCGCATCGCCTGTAGCGGCGCCAGGCCGCGCAGCACCAGTAGGTATTCGGAGAACGCCAGCTTGACCATCAGGTACAGGGCCAGCGGCAGAAACAGCGCGCCGCCGAGCATGATCAGCAGGGTGCTCAGCCCGGCCAGCACGGCGAACGACGGCCACAGCGGCAGGCTGGCGGCCAGCAGGTTGCGCGTGGCCGGGCGCTGGCCCTGGCTGCGCGCATCGAGAAACAGGATCAGCGCCGCGCTGTACAGCGGGTAGAAGAACAGCCCGACCAGCAGCTCGTAGGCTGGCGAGTGGGCCGGGTCGACCAGGCTGGCGACCAGGGCGCGCACCAGACACTCGGCGGCGATCAGCGGCAGGCACAGCGGGGCGATGCTGGCCAGGTGGCGGCTGAAGAAGTGCAGGGCATCGCGCAGAACGGTCAACGGATTCATCGGCAGGCATCGCGGCAGTACTACTGGATTCACTTTAGCCGATGGCCGGGGGCGACGAACATGCCGGTCTTTCGCATAATGCCGCTCCCTTCGCCTGGCCACGCCCCGTGAAAAGAATCGCCCTGTTCGCCGATGTGCAGAACCTCTACTACACCGTGCGCCAGGCCCATGGCTGCCACTTCCACTATGCCGAGCTGTGGCGCCAGGTGGCGGCCCGGGGCGAGATAGTCGAGGCGCGTGCCTACGCCATCGAGCGTGGCGACGCCAAACAGCGCCAGTTCCAGCAGATCCTGCGCAACCTCGGTTTCGAGGTGCTGCTCAAGCCCTACATCCAGCGCAGCGACGGCTCGGCCAAGGGCGACTGGGATGTCGGCATCGCCCTGGATGTGATGGATGCCGCCGAGCGGGTGGACGAGGTGGTGCTGGCCTCCGGCGACGGCGACTTCGACCTGCTGCTGCAGCGCGCCCGCGCCCGTCATGGGGTGGTCTGCAGCGTGTATGGCGTCGAGGGCCTCACCGCGCATTCCCTGATCCGCGCCGCCGACCGCTTCGTGCCGGTCGCCGGCGACCTGTTGCTGAAGAACTGAGGACAACCGATGGCAGATCGCATCGCCGTGATCGACTTCGAGACCACCGGCATGTCGCCGGCCCAGGGCGCGCGACCGACCGAGATTGGCGTGGCCATGATCGAGGGCGGACGCATCGTCGCGCGCTACCAGAGCCTGATGAATGCCGGTGCCTGGGTGCCGCCCTTCATCGAGCAGCTCACCGGCATCAGCAACGCCATGGTGCGCAGCGCGCCGCCGGTGGCGCAGGTGATGGCGGAGGCGGCCGAGTTCATCGGCGAGGCGCCGCTGCTGGCGCATAACGCCGCGTTCGACAGCAAGTTCTGGGATGCCGAGCTGGGCCTGCTGGGGCGTCGCCGCAGCCGTGACTTCGCCTGTTCGCTGCTGCTGTCGCGGCGCCTGCTGCCCGAGGCACCGAGCCACAAGCTGGGCAACCTCAACCGCTGGGTCGGGCTGCCCAGCACTGGCCAGGCCCACCGCGCACTGGCCGATGCCGAGATGGCGGCCAACCTGACGCTGCACCTGCAGGCGTTGCTGTGGGAGCGCCACGACATCCGCGCCGATCACGACTACCTGTGCGGGCTGCAGAAGCTTTCGGCGGCCAAGGTGCGGGCGTTGCTGCGGGCCAGCGTTTAAGTAGGCGTGTTTGGCCCTGCAGGGGAGTGACTGGAGTGGGGAGGAAGCCGATCTCGGCGGTCCTGAAACGAAACGCCCCGGCTTGGCCGGGGCGTTTGTCTGTCAGTGGTGCTCGCGGGTGGCGCGGAAGGTGATGTCCGGCCAGCGCTCTTCCATCAGGCTCAGGTTGACCCGGGTCGGCGCCAGGTAGGTGAGGTGGCCGCCGCCATCCACCGCCAGGTTCTCGAAGGCCTTGTCCTTGAATTCCTCAAGCTTCTTCTTGTCGCTGCACTCGATCCAGCGCGCCGACCAGACGTTGATCGCCTCGTAGGCGCACTCGACCTTGTATTCCTCCTTGAGGCGGCTGGCGACCACATCGAACTGCAGCACACCGACGGCGCCGAGGATGATGTCGTTGTTGCGCTCGGGGAAGAACACCTGGGTCGCGCCTTCCTCGGCCAGCTCCTGCAGGCCCTGGCGCAGCTGCTTGGATTTCAGCGGGTCCTTCAGGCGCACGCGGCGGAACAGTTCCGGGGCAAAGTGCGGGATGCCGGTGAAGCCCAGCACCTCGCCCTCGGTGAAGGTGTCGCCGATCTGGATGGTGCCGTGGTTGTGCAGGCCGATGATGTCGCCGGCATAGGCCTCTTCCAGCTGCTCACGCTCGCTGGAGAAGAAGGTCAGGGCGTCGGCGATCTTCAGGTCCTTCTTGATGCGCACATGGCGCATCTTCATGCCCTTCTCGTATTTGCCGGAGCAGATGCGCATGAAGGCGATGCGGTCGCGGTGCTTGGGGTCCATGTTCGCCTGGATCTTGAACACGAAGCCGCTGAACTTCTCTTCCACCGGCTCCACCACGCGCTCGTGGGCGGCGCGCGACAGCGGCTGCGGGGCCCAGTCGACGATGCAGTCGAGCACCTGGTCGACGCCGAAGTTGCCCAGCGCGGTGCCGAAGAATACCGGGGTCATCTCGCCCTTGAGGAAGGCGGCCTGGTCGAACTCGTGGCAGGCGCCCTGGACCAGTTCCAGCTCCTCGACGAAGCGCTCGTACATGTCGCCCAGGTGGGCGCGCGCCTCGTCGGAGTCCAGCTTGTTGATCACCTTCTGCTCGGTGCGCTCGTGGCCGTGGCCCGGCACGTAGACGATGATCTTGTCCTCGTGCAGGTGGTACACGCCCTTGAAGTCGCGGTAGCAGCCGATCGGCCAGGTGATCGGCGCCGCCTTGATCTTCAGCACCGCCTCGATCTCGTCGAGCAGTTCGATCGGGTCGCGGATATCGCGGTCGAGCTTGTTGATAAAGCTGACGATCGGGGTATCCCGCAGGCGGCACACTTCCATCAGGGCGATGGTGCGCGGCTCCACGCCCTTACCGCCGTCGAGCACCATCAGCGCCGAGTCCACCGCGGTCAGGGTGCGGTAGGTGTCTTCCGAGAAGTCTTCGTGGCCGGGGGTGTCGAGCAGGTTGACCATGTGCTCGCGGTAGGGGAACTGCATCACCGAGGTGGTGATGGAGATGCCGCGCTGCTTTTCCATCTCCATCCAGTCGGAGGTGGCATGGCGGTCGGACTTGCGCGACTTCACCGTACCGGCGACCTCGATCGCCTTGCCCATCAGCAGCAGCTTCTCGGTGATGGTGGTCTTACCGGCGTCGGGGTGGGAAATGATCGCGAACGTGCGGCGTTTGGCGACTTCTGCGGCCTGGATGCTCATTGCGGAAAACCTGTCGACTCGGTCGTCGGAGTGTCAAAAAAGGCGGCGATTATACCGGTAATGGCCGGGGCCTGTTCCCGTTTCGTCGCGGCCGCGCCAGGCCTGGGTTTGTGCAGCATTTCTGACGCTTTGTTGAGTATCGAAAACATTCAATCAGGCAGGCGACAACCGGGTGCAAAACAGCGGCAATTTTCGGTTGATATCGTGCAGTCATGGTCCTAAAGTTCGCGCCCGAACGCTCATGCTGGAAACGATCCATCCGGCTCAAGTACTGACGACGAGAGGCTTTCGCACTGCGGAAGTCATCGGCGACATGCCTTGGGAAGTAGGCGAACCAAAGTGGGGAAACTGATCAGGCGTTCACGGTTCTCATCGAGAGCCACTCCCTCTTTTCTATAACGTGTTTTGCCATTTGGAGTCCCGAGCATGTCGATCAAGGTCGAAGACTATTTCGCACCCGAAACTTTCAAGCGCATGAAGGCGTTTGCCGACCAGCAGGAAACCCCCTTCGTCGTCATCGACAAGCAGACCATCGCCGACTCCTACGATCAGCTGGTCAGCTGCTTCCCCTTCGCCAAGATCTACTACGCGGTGAAGGCCAACCCGGCCAGCGAGATCACCGAGCTGCTGCGCGACAAGGGCTCGAACTTCGACATCGCCTCCATCTACGAGCTGGACAAGGTGATGAAGGCCGGCGTCGGCCCTGAGCGCATCAGCTACGGCAACACCATCAAGAAGGCCCGCGACATCCGCTACTTCTATGACAAGGGCGTGCGCCTGTTCGCCACCGACTCCGAGGCCGACCTGCGCAACATCGCCAAGGCCGCGCCGGGCGCCAAGATCTATGTGCGCATCCTCACCGAAGGTTCGACCAGCGCCGACTGGCCGCTGTCGCGCAAGTTCGGTTGCAACCCGGACATGGCCCTGGACCTGCTGATCCTGGCCAAGCAGCTGGGCCTGGTGCCCTATGGCGTGTCCTTCCACGTTGGCAGCCAGCAGCGCGATATCGACGTGTGGGACGCCGCCATCGCCAAGGTCAAGGTGATCTTCGAGCGCCTCAAGGAAGAAGACGGCATCACCCTGCAGATGATCAACATGGGTGGCGGCTTCCCGGCCAACTACATCCAGCGCACCAACAGCCTGGAAACCTACGCCGAGGAGATCATCCGTTTCCTCAAGGAAGACTTCGGCGACGATCTGCCGGAGATCATCCTCGAACCGGGCCGTTCGCTGATCGCCAACGCCGGCATCCTGGTCAGCGAAGTGGTGCTGGTGGCGCGCAAGTCGCGCACCGCCGTGGAGCGCTGGGTCTACACCGACGTGGGCAAGTTCAGCGGCCTAATCGAAACCATGGACGAGTCGATCAAGTTCCCGATCTGGACCGAGAAGAAGGGCGAGGCCGAGGAAGTGGTGATCGCCGGTCCGACCTGCGATAGCGCCGACATCATGTACGAGAACTACAAGTACGGCCTGCCGCTCAACCTGGCCGCCGAGGATCGTCTGTACTGGCTGTCCACCGGTGCCTACACCACTAGCTACAGCGCCGTGGAGTTCAATGGCTTCCCGCCGTTGAAGGCTTTCTACATCTAAGTGGCAGCGCACTGAACGAACCCCGCCCCGGCGGGGTTTTGTTTATGTGGGAGCGGTGGTTGCACTCGTCGCCTTTATTGGCCATAACCGACAGATGAACAGAATCCTCCTCAACTGCGACATGGGCGAAAGCTTCGGCGCCTGGCGCATGGGCGACGACGAACACGCCATGCCGCTGGTCGACCAGGCCAACCTGGCTTGCGGCTTCCACGCCGGCGACCCACTGATCATGCAGCGCAGCGTGACGCTGGCGGTGCAGCACGGGGTGAGCATCGGCGCGCATCCGTCCTACCCCGACCTGCAGGGCTTCGGTCGCCGCCATCTGTCCTGTTCCCCGGAAGAGGTCACGGCCCTGGTGCTCTACCAGCTCGGCGCGCTGGATGCCTTCTGTCGCGCGGCCGGCACCCAGCTGGCCTATGTCAAGCCACACGGCGCGCTGTACAACGACCTGGTGCGCGACGATGCACTGCTGATTGCCGTGCTGGCTGCCTGCGCCGCCTACCGCCCCGACCTGCCGCTGATGGTGCTGGCGCTGGCCGACAATGGCCGCGAACGTCGCCTGGCCGAAGCGGCCGGCGTACCGCTGCTGTTCGAGGCCTTCGCCGACCGCGCCTACCTGGCCGACGGCCAGCTGGCGCCGCGGCGCCTGGCCGGTGCCGTGCACCACGAGCCGCAGCGCATCCTCGACCAGGCGCTGGCCATCGCCGCCGGCGAACCCTTCGCCGATATCGACGGCAAGCCCCTGCGGCTGCGCGCCGACAGCCTCTGCGTGCACGGCGACAACGCCGAGTCGCTGGCCGTGCTGCGCCGCCTGCGGGCCCAGCTGGACGCGCTGTGATCCGACTGGAGCCAGCCGGCGCCGAAGCGCTGCTGCTGGTGCTGGCCGAGGCGCCGGATGCCGACTTGCCGCTGCGTATCGCCGCCCTGGCCGAGCGCATTCACCTGGAGCTGGGCGAGCTGCTCACCGATCTGGTGCCGGGCTGGACCACCTTGCTGCTGCACTATGACTTGCTGCGTACTGACCACCTGCAGTTGGCCGAACGCCTGGCGCCGCTGCTGGAGGCCTGGCTGCGCGACCGCGCGCCGGCCGTTGCCGGGCGCCTGCACGAGATCCCGGTGTGGTACGCCGGCGCGGACCTGGCCGGTGTGGCGCAGGCCTGTGGGCTGTCCATCGCCGAGGTCATCGAACTGCACAGCGCCGGCGAGTACCGGGTCGGCGCCATCGGTTTCGCTCCGGGCTTCGCCTATCTCGGCGAGCTGCACGAGCGCCTGGCCCTGCCACGGAGGGCCACGCCGCGCACCCTGGTGTCGGCCGGCAGCCTGGCCATCGCCGAGCGCCAGACCGCTATTTATCCCCAGGCCTCGCCCGGTGGCTGGCACCTGCTCGGTCTCTGTCCCTGGAAGCTGTTCGATGTGCGGCGCACGCCGCCCTGCCCGCTGGCCCTGGGCGACCGCGTGCGCTTCGTGCCGATCGACGAAGCGCGCTATCACCGCGAGCTCGGCACATGAGCGGGCTGCGTGTGCTCAGGCCGGGGCCGCTGAGCCTGCTGCAGGATGCGGGGCGCGTCGGGTGGCAGCACCTGGGGGTGTCGCCCAGCGGTGTGCAGGACGGCCATGCCGCGGCCTGGGCCAATCGCTTGCTGGGCAATGCCTGGGGCACGCCGCTGCTGGAGATCGCCCTGGGCGGCGTGGAGCTGTGCGCCGAGGCCGAGGTGTGGCTGGCGCTGGCCGGTGCCGAGGCCCGGGTCGAAGTCGATGGCCGGGTTGTGCCGAACTGGTCGCGCTTCGCCCTGAGGGCGGGGCAGTGCCTGAAGATCGGCTTCGCCGCTAGCGGCCAGTACCTCTACCTGGCGGCGGCCGGAGGCTTCGCCGCCGAGCCGGTGCTGGGCAGTATCAGCACGCAGGTGCGCGAGGGGCTGGGCGGGCTCGATGGCGCGGGCGCCGCGCTGGTCGAGGGCGATCTGCTGGCCTGCGCCGGCGGGACCTTTGCCCGTGCCGCCAGCGTGCCCTGGCCCTATCGCCCGGACTACCGGGCCGCGCCCCTGCTGCGGGTGATCACCGGCGGTGATGCGGTGGCGTTCAGCGAGCCCGCGCTGGCCACCTTTTTCGAGCAGGTCTGGCAGCTCGCCCCGCAGTCCGACCGCATGGGGGCGCGCCTGCTCGGCGAGCCACTGCGGCCGCCCGCTCGGCAATGGTCTCTGGGCGTGAGTCGCGGCGCGATCCAGGTGCCGCCGGATGGCCAGCCGATCATCCTGCAGGCCGACCGCCAGACCATGGGCGGCTACCCCATCCTCGGCTGGCTGCACCCGCTGGACCAGTGGCGCCTGGCGCAATGCCCGGCGCAGCAGCCGCTGCGCTTCACCCAGGTCAGCGTGAGCGACGCGCAGGCCGATCTGCGCCAGTTCTACCGCTTCTTCAGAGGCTGAGCCCCAGAAAAGGCGAAGGCGCCACGGTGGGCGCCTTCTGGCTTGCGAGCTGTGCACACGTCATTGCTTGCTGGCTCCCGACTCCATGCTGGTTGCTCAGGCGATGCTGCTGCCAGTGCGGTCGAAACCATCGGCGGCGATCTTGTCACCGACGCGTTCGGAACCGTCTTCGGCCACGGCGCTACCGGTGCTGTCGAAGCCGTCTTCGGCGATGTAGCTGCCGGTGCGGTCGAAACCATCGGCGGCGATCTTGTCACCGACACGTTCGGAACCATCTTCGGCCACGGCGCTACCGGTGCTGTCGAAGCCGTCTTCGGCGATGTAGCTGCCGGTGCGATCGAAGCCATCGGCGGCGATCTTGTCGCCGACACGCTCCGAGCCGTCTGCGGCCACGGCACTGCCGGTACGGCTGAAGCCGTCTTCGGCGATGTAGCTGCCAGTGCGGTCGAAGCCATCGGCGGCGAAGGTGATGCCGCTGGCGGCAAAGGTGGAGAGGAGAAGGGCGGTGAGGATCTGCTTTTTCATTTTGGGTGGCTCCGTATTTGGGGCTGAATGTTGACTACGGGGTCCATGTTACCCAGGTAAATTCGATTAAAAAGTCGAGAGTGACAATGATGGATATCGACAAGCTTGATGATTGGTTATCTTCTTGTTTTTAAAAGTATTTATATAAAAATTTGGCTTTCATCGGTGATTTTCATGGGTATTCAGTGTTGATTTAAATTATCTAATTCATAGATGTAATTGCCTTGTCTCTACTCGCCTGTCTACGCCGTTTGCTATGGAACCTCCGTTGCCGGCCGATAACGCTAAGCTCTTGTCGAGGACTTGAAACTGGGTGTGAAACAGCCCGAACAATAAGAACGGCCGTGATGTGGGGGTTCGATGATGTTGCGACGGCTGATGGCCTGGCTGGCCATCTGTAGTGCACTGCTTGGCAATGGCCAGGTTTTGGCCGAGCCGGGCGTCGATGCCGGTGAGCTGCGCCTGGGCATGGTCAATGCGCAGAGCGGACCGGCTGCCGGGCTGGGGCAGGGCGTCCGCGACGGTGTCCAGGCCTATCTGATTCGCACCAATGCCGCAGGCGGCGTGCATGGGCGTCGCCTGAGTCTGCTGGTCCGCGACGATGGCTACGAGCCCAGGCGCACGGCCGATCTGACCCGGGAGCTGATCGGCTCCGGCAGCGTGTTCGCCCTGCTCGGTTACGTCGGCACGCCGACCTCGCGTGCGGCCATGCCGGCGGTGCTGGAGGCGGGGGTGCCCTACCTGTTCCCCTTTACCGGCGCCGAAGTGCTGCGTCACCCTGTGCACCCCTGGGTATTCAACGTACGCGCCTCCTATTTCGCCGAAACCGAGGTGCTGGCCAACTACATGACCGAGGTGCTGGGCCTGCGCCGCATTGCCTTGCTGATGCAGGACGACTCCTTCGGCGAAACGGCCAAGAGTGGGCTGGCGGGGGCTTTGCACTTGCGCGGCCTGAAGCTCGAGGCCGAGGCGCGTTTCCTGCGCAATTCGCTGGAGATCGGCGATGCCATGGAGCATCTGCGCGGGGTACAGCCCCAAGCGATCTTCTTCGTCGGTACCTACAAGCAGCTGGCTGCGGCCATTCGCGAGGCGCGGGCCAGGAACATGGCGGCGCGTTTCTTCACAGTGTCCTTTGTCGGTACCGACAACCTCATCGCCGAAGCGGGCCCGCTGGCCGAGGACGTGCTGATCTCCCAGGTAGTGCCCTCGCCCGAGGATGTTTCCCTGCCGCTGGTGCGTGACTACCGGGCAGCCATGGCCGGCAGCCCCATGGGCTACACCTCGCTCGAGGGCTATATCAATGCAGCCGTGCTGGTCGAGGCGTTGCGCCGCGCCGGGCCACAGCCGACCCGGGCGCGCCTGGTCAAGGAACTGTCCACCCTGGACATCGATCTGGGCGGCTTCCGTGTCACCTTTGGGCCCAATGACCACCAGGGCTCCGATGCCGTGTTCCTGACCCGCATCGAGCAGGGCAAGGCGGTACCGGTGCGTATCCGGCCCTGAGCAGCCTCAGTTCGCGATCTCTTCGGCGTGGTGGCAGGCCACCTGGCGCGCGTCGATCAGGCGTAGCTCCGGCACTTCCGTGCGACAGCGCTCACTGGCGTGCGGGCAGCGCTTGTGGAAAGCGCAGCCGGGCGGCGGGTCGAGCGGGTTGGGCAGCTCGCCGGCGATCTTGATCTTCGGCTTGCTCGGGTCCGGGTGGATCGCTGGGGTGGCCGAGAGCAGGGCGCGGGTGTAGGGGTGCAGCGGCCGCGCGTAGATCAGTTCCGCCAGGCCCATCTCGGCCGGGCGACCGAGGTACATCACCAGCACGTCGTCGGCCACGTGGCGCACCACCGCCAGGTTGTGCGAGATGAACACGTAGCCGGTCTGGTACTGCTCCTGCAGGTCCATGAAGAGGTTGAGCACCTGGGCCTGGATCGATACGTCCAGCGCCGAGGTCGGCTCGTCCGCCACCAGTACCTTGGGTTGCAGCATCATGGCGCGGGCCAGGGCGATGCGTTGGCGCTGGCCGCCGGAGAACATGTGTGGGTAGCGCTGGTAATGCTCGGGGCGCAGGCCGACCTGCTGCATCATGCTCTGCACCCGTTCGCGGCGTTCGGCGCGCGACAGACTGGTGTTGATCAGCAGCGGCTCGGCCAGCTGGTCGCCGATCTTCTGCCGCGGGTTGAGCGAGGCGTAGGGGTTCTGGAACACCATCTGCACGTCGCGGCGCAGCTGCTTGCGTTGGGCCTTGTCGGCACTGGCCACTTCCTGCCCGGCGATCTGCAGGCTGCCGGTGCTGGGCTCTTCGATCAGGGTCAGGGCGCGGGCCAGGGTCGACTTGCCGCAGCCGGACTCGCCGACCACCGCCAGGGTCTTGCCGGCCTCCAGTGAGAACGACACGCCATTCAGCGCGCGCACCAGGGCATTGGGCTTGAACAGGCCGCGGGAGATTTCGTAGTGGCGGGTCAGCTCGCGGGCTTCGAGGACGATGCTCATCAGGCCACCTCCGCGGTCAGGTTGAGGGGGTAGAAGCAGCGCACCGCGCCGCGCACGTGCGCTTCCAGCGCAGGGCGCTGCTCGCGGCAGTGCGGTTGGGCATAGGGACAGCGCGGCGACAGCAGACAGCCGGCGGGGCGGTCGTAACGGCCGGGCACGATGCCGGGCAGGGTGGCCAGGCGTTCGGCTCCCAGGCTGTGCTCGGGAATGGCTTTGAGCAGCGCCTCGGTGTAGGGATGGGTCGGCGCATCGAACAGGGTCGGCACGCTGCCGATCTCCACCGCTTGCCCGGCGTACATCACGCACACGCGCTGGGCGGTTTCGGCGACCACGGCCAGGTCGTGGGTGATCAGCACCAGGCCCATGCCCTCGCTGCGCTGCAGGTCGAGCAGCAGGTCCATGATCTGCGCCTGGATGGTCACGTCCAGTGCCGTGGTCGGTTCGTCGGCGATCAGCAGCTTGGGCTCGGCGGCGATGGCCATGGCGATGGCCACGCGCTGGCTCATGCCGCCGGACAGCTGGTGCGGGTAGGCGTCGAGACGGCTGGCGGCGCCGGGGATTTCCACCCGTTCCAGCAGCTGCAGGGCGCGCACGCGGGCGGCCTTGCCCTTGAGGCCGAGGTGCTGGCGCAGCACTTCCTCGATCTGGAAACCGACCGTGTAGCTGGGGTTGAGCGCGGTCATCGGGTCCTGGAACACCATGGCCAGGTCCTTGCCCACCACGCGGCGGCGCTGCCGGCCCTTGAGGGTGAGCATGTCGTGGTCGTCGAAGCGCAGGCTGTCGGCGCGCACGATGCCAGGGGCGTCGATCAGGCCCATCAGCGCCATCATGGTCACCGACTTGCCGGAGCCGGATTCGCCGACGATGGCCAATACCTCGCCCTTGTCCACCGACAGGTCGAGGCCGTCGACCACGGGGATGGCATCGGCCGCACCGAAGCGCACGGACAGGTTGCGGATGTCGAGCAGGCTCATAGGGCTGCCTCCGATTCGTAGCCCGGATGCAATCCGGGGTGGGCCAGCTCGGAGGTATTCCCGGATGGCATCCGGGCTACATACATGGTCATGGCGGGCTCCTTACTGCGCATTCTTCAGTTTCGGGTCGAGCGCATCGCGCAGCCCGTCGCCCATCAGGTTGATCGCCAGCACGCTGAGCAAAATGGTCAGCCCCGGCAGCGACACCACCCACCAGGCGCGTTCGATGTAGTCGCGCGCCGAGGCCAGCATGGTGCCCCACTCGGGTGTCGGCGGTTGCACGCCGAGGCCGAGGAAGCCCAGGGCCGCCGCGTCGAGGATGGCCGAGGAGAAGCTCAGGGTGGCCTGGACGATCAGCGGCGCCATGCAGTTGGGCAGCACGGTGACGAACATCAGCCGCGGCAGGCTGGCGCCGGCCAGCCTGGCGGCGGTGACGTAGTCGCGGCCCAGCTCGCCCATTACCGCGGCGCGGGTCAGGCGCACATAAGACGGCAGCGAGACGATGGCGATGGCGATCACCGTGTTGATCAGCCCCGGGCCGAGGATGGCGACGATGGCCACGGCCAGCAGCAGCGAGGGCAGGGCCAGCATGATGTCCATCAGGCGCATGATCGAGGGGCCGAGCAGGCGCGGGAAGAAGCCGGCGACCAGGCCCAGGAGGATGCCGGGGATCAGCGACAGCAGCACCGAGGCCAGGCCGATCAGCAGCGACAGGCGCGCGCCGTGGATCAGCCGCGAGAGCAGGTCGCGGCCCAGCTCGTCGGTGCCGAGCAGGAAGCGCGCCTGCCCCCCTTCCAGCCAGGACGGTGGGGTGAGCAGGGCATCGCGGAACTGTTCGCTGGGGTCGAAGGGCGCGACCCAGGGCGCGAAAAGCGCGCAGAACAGGATCAGCAGCATGAACAGCAGACCGGCGACGGCACCCTTGTTGTGGGCGAAGGCCTGCCAGAACTCCTTGAGCGGCGAGGGGTAGAGCAGCGCCTGGTCGGAGACCAGTGCAGCGTTGGCTTGAGTCATGTGCGGGCCTCCTTAGCGCTGATGGCGAATGCGTGGGTTAACCAGGCCGTAGAGCACGTCCACGACGAAGTTGACCAGAATCACCAGGCAGGCGATCAGCAGGATGCCGTTCTGCACCACCGGGTAGTCGCGGGCGCCGATGGCCTCGATCAGCCATTTGCCGATGCCCGGCCAGGAGAAGATGGTCTCGGTCAGCACGGCGCCGGCCAGCAGGCTGCCGACCTGCAGGCCGAACACGGTGAGCACCGGGATCAGCGCGTTGCGCAGGCCATGCACGAACACCACGCGGGCCGGCGACAGGCCCTTGGCGCGGGCGGTGCGGATGTAGTCCTCGCGCAGCACTTCGAGCATGGCCGAGCGGGTCATGCGCGCGATCACCGCCAGGGGGATGGTGCCGAGCACCACGGCCGGCAGGATCAGGTGCATCAGGGCGTCCTGGAAGGCGCCTTCCTCTTCGCTGAGCAGGGTGTCGATCAGCATGAAGCCTGTGACCGGCTCGATGTCGTAGAGCAGGTCGATGCGCCCGGACACCGGTGTCCAGCCCAGGTACACCGAGAAGAACATGATCAGCAGCAGGCCCCACCAGAAGATCGGCATCGAGTAGCCGGCCAGCGATATGCCCATCACCCCGTGATCGAACAGCGAGCCGCGCTTGAGCGCGGCGATCACCCCGGCGATCACGCCCATGGTGCCGGCGAACAGCAGGGCGGCCAGGGACAGCTCCAGGGTCGCCGGGAACAGGGTGAGAAATTCCTCCCACACGCCCTCGCGGGTGCGCAGGGATTCGCCGAGGTCGCCCTGGGCCAGCTTGCCGATGTAGTCCAGGTACTGGGCCGGCAGCGGCTTGTCCAGGCCCAGGCGGTGCATGGCCTCGGCGTGCATTTCGGGGTCGACGCGGCGCTCGCCCATCATCACTTCCACGGGGTCGCCGGGGATCAGGCGGATCAGCGCGAAGGTCAGCAGGGTGACGCCGAAGAAGGTGGGGATCAGCAGCCCCAGGCGTCTGGCGATAAAGGACAGCATTGCGTGGTGGTACTCCGCAGCTTCGGGTGGTGCCCTGGTGGGGCTTAGGGTTGTGTCCGCCTCACGCGGGCGAAGTTGTTCGAGCCCAACGGGCTGAGCACGAAGCCCTCGACATCCTTGCGCAGCACGGCGAACTGCCTGGGATGGGCGAGGGCGATCCAGGGTGCCTGCTGGTGGAAGATCGCCAGCGCCTCGCGGTACAGCGCGGCGCGGCGCTCTGGCGCGGCGACCCGGCGGGCCTCGCGGATCAGCTGGTCGAACTCGGGGTGACACCAGCCCGCCTGGTTCTCGCCGCTCTCTGCGGCGGCGCAGGACAGGTTGGGGGTGAGGAAGTTGTCCGGGTCGCCGTTGTCGCCGGCCCAGCCCATGAACACCAGATCGTGCTCGCCGTTCTTGGCGCGCTTGATCAGCTCGCCCCACTCGAACACGCGGATATCGGCGGCGATGCCGATGGCGGCCAGGTCGGCCTGCAGCATCTGCGCGCCGATGCCCGGGTTGGGGTTGGTCGGGCCGCCGCCGGGGCGGGTCCAGATCGACAGCTTCAGGCCCTGGGCGTGGCCGGCCTCGGCCAACAGTCGGCGGGCCTTGTCGAGGTCGCGCGGCCAGGGTTGCAGGCGCTCGTCATGGCCGAGCAGGGTGGCCGGGTAGGGCGCCGCCGCCAGGCTGGCGTTGCCCTCGCCGTACTGGGCGCGCAGATAGGCCTGGCGGTCGAAGGCCAGGTTGATGGCCTGGCGCACGCGCACGTCGTCCAGTGGCTTGTGCCGGGTGTTGAGGGCGACATAGGCGGTGAGCAGCGAGTCCAGCTCCAGCACCTGCAGGTCCTTGTTTTCGCGCAGCGCCGGCACGTCGCTCGGCCGCGGGAACAGGGCGACCTGGCAGGCGCCGGCCTTGATCTGCTGGATGCGCGTGTTGGGGTCGGGGGTGATGGCCAGCAGCAAGCGCTCCAGCGCCGGCTTGCCGCCCCAGTAGTGCGGATTGGCGGCGAAGCGCACCTGGGCGTCCTTGGCGTAGCGCTCGAAGACGAAGGGCCCGGTGCCGATCGGCTGGCTGTTGAGCTTCTCGGGCGTCTTGGCGTCGAGCAGCTGCTCGGCGTACTCGGCGGAATAGATGGAGGTGAAGCCCATGGCCAGGTCGGCGAGGAAGGGCGCCTGCGGGTGTTTCAGGGTGAAGCGCACGCGATGCTCGTCGAGCGCCTCGATCTCGGCGATCAGCTCGGCGAAGCCCATGGCCTCGAAATAGGGGTAGCCGCGCGGGGCCAGTGCGTGCCAGTCATGGTCCTTGTCGCGCTGGCGCTGGAAGCTCCACAGCACGTCGTCGGCGTTGAGCTCGCGGCTCGGCTTGAACCAGGGCGTCTGATGAAATTTCACCCCCTTGCGCAGGGTGAAGGTGTAGCTCAGGCCGTCGGCGCTGATCTCCCAGCTCTCGGCCAGGGCCGGGACGATGCGGGTGCTGCCGGGGGCGAACTGCACCAGGCGCTCGTAGACCGTCTCGGCCGTGGCGTCGGCGGTGCTGGCGGCGGTGTACTGGACGATGTCGAAGCCCTCCGGGGCGGCCTCGGAGCAGACCACCAGGGATTGCGGCTGGGCGAACGCCGGCAGGCTGGCGCAGAGCGCCAGGAGCATGAGGAGACTGCGCATGAACCGTTCCTTCTGCGGGTGAGGACGGGCGGAACCCAGGGGTTCCGCCCGGTGCGGCTTACTTGCCGACGCTCACGCCGTAGAAGGAGTTGAGCGCGAACGGGCTGATCTTGAAGTCCTGCACGTTCTTGCGCATCGGCTGGTACACGGTGGAGTGGGCGATCGGGGTGATCGGCACCTGGGCCTTGAGGATGTGCTGGGCCTGCTGGTACAGCTCGGTACGCTTGGCCACGTCGGTGCTGGCCTTGGCCTGCTTGATCAGCGTGTCGTAGGAGGCGTCGCACCACTTGGAGAAGTTGTTGCCGTCGACCGCGTCGCAGCCGTACAGGGTGCCCAGCCAGTTGTCCGGGTCACCGTTGTCGCCGCTCCAGCCGATCAGCATGGCGTCGTGCTCGCCGCCCTTGGCGCGCTTGATGTACTCGCCCCATTCGTAGCTGACGATCTTGGCCTGGATGCCGACCTTGGCCCAGTCGGCCTGCAGCATCTCGGCCATCAGCTTGGCGTTGGGGTTGTACGGGCGCTGCACCGGCATGGCCCACAGAGTGATCTCGGTGCCTTCCTGGATGCCGGCGGCCTTGAGCAGCTCCTTGGCCTTCTCCGGGTTGTAGCCGGCGTCCTTGATGCTGTCGTCGTAGGACCACTGGGTCGGCGGCATGCCGTTCACCGCCAGCTGGCCGGCGCCCTGGTACACGGCGTCGATGATCGCCTGCTTGTTCACCGCCATGTCCAGCGCCTGGCGCACCTCGAGCTGGTCGAACGGCTTGTGGGTGACGTTGTAGGCGATGTAGCCGAGGTTGAAGCCCGGCTGCGACGGCATGTTGAGGTTCGGGTCCTGCTTCAGGCCCTCGAGGTCGGCCGGGCGCGGCAGCAGGGTGATCTGGCACTCGCCCTTCTTGAGTTTCTGCATGCGCACCGAGGCGTCGGTGTTGATGGCGAAGATCAGGTTGTCGATCTTCACGTCCTCCGGCTTCCAGTACTCCCGGTTGCCGGTGAAGCGGATCTGCGCGTCCTTCTGGTAGCGCTTGAACACGAAGGGGCCGGTGCCGACCGGCTTCTGGTTGATGTCGGCGGCCTTGCCGGCCTTGAGCAGCTGCTCGGCGTACTCGGCCGAGTGTACCGAGGCGAAGCTCATCGCCAGGTTCTGGATGAAGGCGGCATCGACGCTGTTGAGGGTGAACCTGACGGTATGGTCGTCGAGCTTCTCCACCTTGGCGATGTTGGCGTCCATGCCCATGTCGGTGAAGTAGGGGAACTCGGCCGGGTAGGCCTTGCGGAACGGGTGTTCCTTGTCGAGCATGCGGCCGAAGGTGAACAGCACGTCGTCGGCGTTGAACTCGCGGCTCGGCTTGAAGAATTCGGTCGAGTGGAACTTCACACCCTTGCGCAGGTGGAAGGTGTAGCTGAGGCCATCGGCGCTGACATCCCACTTCTCGGCCAGGCCCGGCTCCACGGCGGTGCCGCCACGTTCGAACTGGGTCAGGCGGTTGAACATGGTCTCGGCCACGGCATCGAAGTCGGTGCCGGTGGTGTACTGGCCCGGGTCGAAACCGGCGGGGCTGCCTTCGGAGCAGAACACCAGGTTGCTGGCGGCGCTGGCGAAGGGGGCGCTGGCGATCAGCCCAGCGGCGAGCAGAGCCTGGATGACGGCGTTTTTACGCATGTTGACCTCATGTTTGTTGTGGTTGTCATCGTGAGGGGTGCCTTGTGGGCACCTTGCGTGAAGCTATGCACGGCATATGCCGTGATCAAGCGCGAAACGCAGATCAGTGT
Source organism: Aquipseudomonas alcaligenes (assembly GCF_003205495.1). Taxonomy (GTDB): domain Bacteria; phylum Pseudomonadota; class Gammaproteobacteria; order Pseudomonadales; family Pseudomonadaceae; genus Aquipseudomonas; species Aquipseudomonas alcaligenes_B. The sequence goes on from NZ_QJRX01000010.1 coordinate 26,488, forward strand.
AGAAGCTGTGGCGAGGCTGTAACTGCTTGTCGCAAATCTGAAAGTCTGGTCAGAAAAGCTGGCGCAGCGCCATCAGGCAGTGACGGCGCTGCGCTTCGCATCAGGGCAGCTGCACCTCGATCATGCCATCGGCGCTCATGCTCACCTTGCTGGTGCCGGCCTCGATCTGCGGCGCGGCCTCGCTCTTGCTGAAGCTGCCGCGGTCCATGGCCATGGCGTGCATCGGCATCACCGGCTGCAGGCCGCCGCTGTTGAGGTTGAGGTTGACCAGCTTGTAGGTCTTGCCGCCGAGGGCCTCGGTGGCCAGCTGGGCGCGGGCCTTGAAGGCCGTGACTGCCTGCTTGATCAACTGGTCTTCGCTGGCCTTGCGGCTGTCCTCGGCCACGGCGAAGTTCATCTCGGCCATCTTCAGCTCGCCCAGCAGGTCGGCGGACAGCTGCGCCAGGCGGGCGAACTCGGCGCTTTCCAGGCGCAGCTCGGCGCGCTCGCGCCAGGCGCCGATCTTGCTGCCTTCGTCCTCGTACACCGGGTAGCTGTGGCGGCTGCCCAGGCTGACCTTCACGCCCTGCACCTTGCGCGCCTTGTCGATGGCGGCGTTGAGGGTCTTGGTCACGCCGGCGGCCAGTTCGGCCGGGTCGTCGTTCTGCGCCTCGGTGTAGAGGGTGACGTACATGCGGTCGTGGGCCACTTCCTGGCTGACCTCGGCGCGCAGCGAAATCTGGTTGTAGCGCGGCTCGTCGGCCAGGGCCGGCAGGCTGGCGAGACTGGCCAGGCCGAGGGCGAGGGTGGCGGCGAGACGGTTGAGTGCGTGCATGGGAACTCCTTGCGGGTGGTTGTCCTTGAAGTTGACGAAGCTGTCAGACTATTCGGGTTGACGGCAGTTCGCAGATTTTCTTTTTCCAGTTGCCGGCCGCTTCGCGCTGCGTCCGGTTGCCGCAGGCAGACGGCCACCCCGGCGCTCTGGTTATACTCGGCGGATGCCGACGACCTCTATCTACGCCCCCGTCCAGTTGCTCTCCGCCAGCCGGCAGAACCTCTGGCGTCTGACCCTGATCCGCCTGCTGGTGCTGGCCGCCCAGGGCGGCTCGGTGGGCATCGCCTACCTGTCCGGGCTGGTGCCGCTGCCCTGGCTGGCGCTGTGCATTACCCTGGGCATCTCCCTGGCCCTGTGCCTGCTCACCGCCCTGCGCCTGCGCGGGCCCTGGCCGGTGACCGAGCTGGAATATACGGTGCAGCTGGCCTGTGACCTGGTGATCCACAGCGTGCTGTTGTACTACTCGGGCGGCCCGGCCAACCCCTTCGTCTCCTATTACCTGGTGCCGCTGACCATCGCCGCGGCGACCCTGCCCTGGCTGCACACCATGGCCCTCTGCGGCCTGGGTCTGGCGGGCTACAGCGTGCTGCTGTTCTGGCCGCACCCGCTGGACATTCCCCTGGCCCAGCGCGAGTCCCTGCTGATCTACGGCATGTGGCTGTCGGTGGCCATGGCCGCGGTGCTGATCACCTTCTTCGCCGCCAAGATGGCCGGCGCCCTGCGTCGCCAGGATGAGCTGCTGGCGCTGCGCCGCGAGGAGGGCATGCGCGACCAGCAGCTGCTGGCCGTGGCCACCCAGGCCGCCGGCGCCGCCCACGAGCTGGGTACGCCGCTGGCGACCATGAGCGTGCTGCTCAAGGAGCTGCGCCAGGAGTACCGCGACAAGCCGGCCCTGCAGGATGACCTGGCGTTGCTGCAGGAGCAGGTCAAGCTGTGCAAGGACACCCTGCAGCAGCTGGTACGCGCCGCCGAGGCCGACCGGCGCCAGGCGGTGTTCGAGCAGACCGCCGTGCAGTGGCTGGAGGCGACGCTGAACCGCTGGCACCTGATGCGCCCCGAGGCCACCTACCGCTTCCAGTGCCTGGGCGGAGGCAGTGTGCCGCGCCTGCTGCCGCCGGCCGACCTGACCCAGGCCCTGCTCAACCTGCTGAACAACGCCGCCGATGCCTGTCCGGACAAGCTCGACATCCGCCTGGACTGGGACGAGCAGTGGATCAGGCTGAACATCCGCGACCACGGCGCCGGTGTGCCGCTGGCCATCGCCGAGCAGATCGGCCGGCCGTTCTTCACCACCAAGGGCAAGGGCTTCGGCCTCGGCCTGTTCCTCAGCCAGGCCAGCGTGACGCGGGCCGGCGGCTCGGTGAAACTGTACAACCACGAAGAGGGCGGGACGCTGACGGAACTGCGCCTGCCTCGACTGTCCCCGGGAGACGAACATGAGTGACGAGCAAGCGATCGAGCAGGAAGACCAGCCGCACCTGTTGCTGGTGGATGACGATGCCACCTTCACCCGCGTGATGGCGCGCGCCATGGACCGTCGCGGCCTGCGCGTCAGCGTGGCCAACTCGGCCGAGGAGGGCCTGGCCCTGGCCAAGGAAGACCTGCCGGACTACGCCGTGGTCGACCTGAAGATGGAGGGCGACTCCGGCCTGGTGCTGCTGCCCAAGCTGCTGGAGCTGGATGCCGAGATGCGCGTGGTGATCCTCACCGGCTATTCCAGCATCGCCACCGCCGTGGAGGCGATCAAGCGCGGCGCCACCAACTACCTGTGCAAGCCGGCCGACGCCGACGACGTGCTCACCGCGCTGCTCTCCGAGCATGCCGACCTCAACACCCTGGTGCCGGAAAACCCGATGTCGGTGGATCGCCTGCAGTGGGAGCACATCCAGCGCGTGCTGGCCGAGCACGATGGCAACATCTCCGCCACCGCCCGCGCCCTGGGCATGCACCGCCGCACCCTGCAACGCAAGCTGCAGAAACGCCCGGTACGGCGCTGAGTCCGTCGCGGGCGGCCGCTTCCTGCGCCGCCCGGCTGACAGCCTGGCGAAAGGATTTTTCCCGACACTCGCGGTTATCATTTGCCGCCTGATCAAGCAGTCGGGGCCGCCATGCTCGCCGTTTTCGCCATCACCGCCCCGGTGTTCGCCATGCTGTTCCTCGGCGTGGTGCTCAGGCGCCTGGGGCTGATCGACGCGCACTTCATCCACACCGCCTCAGCCCTGGTGTTCAACGTCAGCATGCCGGTCATGCTGTTTCTCGCCATCCTGCATGCCGATCTGTCGACCGCGCTGCAGCCGGCGCTGCTCGGCTACTTCCTGCTGGCCACCCTGCTCGGCTTCCTGCTGGCCTGGGGCTGGGCCATCCTGCGCGTGCCGCGGGTCGAGCGTGGGGTCTACGTGCAAGGGGCGTTTCGCGGCAACAACGGCATCATCGGCCTGGCCCTGGCTACCAGTCTTTACGGCGACTACGGCCTGTCGCTGGGCGGCATCCTCGGCGGCGTGGTGATCCTCAGCTACAACACCCTCTCGGTGATCGTGCTGGAGGTGTACAACCCCAACGCTCGTGCCAGCGCCCGGAGCATCCTCGTGGGCGTCCTGCGCAATCCGCTGATCCTCGGTGTGCTGGCGGCCATTCCGTTCGCCTACTGGCAGGTGCGCCTGCCGGCCTGGCTGAGCACCTCCGGCGAGTACCTGGCGCAGCTGACCCTGCCGCTGGCGCTGCTCTGCATCGGCGGTACCCTGTCGCTGGTCGCACTGCGCGCCAGCAGCGGCCTGGCCATCGGTGCCAGCCTGCTGAAGATGGTCTGGCTCCCGCTCCTCGCCACGCTCGGCGCCTTCGCCCTGGGCTTTCGCGATGCCGAGCTGGCGATTCTCTTCCTCTACTTCGCCAGCCCCACGGCGGCAGCCAGCTTCGTCATGGCCAGGGCCGCCGGCGGCAACGCCGAGCTGGCGGCGGCGATCATCGTGATCACCACGCTGGCGGCGGTGTTCACCACCAACCTCGGCCTGTTCGTGCTGCGCTGGGGGGGCTGGATCTAGGCCTGCTCGGCCTGCCAGGCATCTACCACTTCCTGGGCGGCGCGGAACGCGTCGATGGCCGCCGGCACGCCGGCGTAGACGGCGCAATGCAGCAGGGCCTCGCGGATTTCCTCCACGCTGCAGCCACTGTTCAGCGCGCCGCGCACGTGGCCCTTGAGTTCCTGCGGGCACTTCAGCGCGGTCAGCGCGGCCAGGGTGATCAGGCTGCGGGTCTTGCGCTCCAGCACGCCGCGGGTCCAGACGCCGCCCCAGGCGTGCTGGTTGACGAAGTCCTGCAGCGGCTGGGTGAAGTCGGTGGCGTTGTGCAGGGCGCGGTCGACGAAGGCGTCGCCCATCACTTCGCGGCGCACCTGTTCGCCGGCTTTGGCGTTGTCGTTCATTGCGGGTCTCCGTGGCTCAGCGCTGGCGATGCCAGGCGCGGGCGCCGATGACCGCCAGGGTCACGGCGGTGAGCGGCAGGACGAAGGTCAGCATGGCTTGCTGGAAGGCGCCGAGCCAGGGGGCGCCGCTGCTGTTGAAGATCAGGTAGGCGGTGTACAGGGCGTAGTAGCCGACGAACAGGGCGCCTTCCCAGCGATTGATCGAATAGCCGTTGAAGAAGATCGGCAGGCAGGCGATGGCCACCGCGATCATCACCGGGAAGTCGAAGGCCAGGGCGTTGGCGGCCACCGGGATGGCGCTGGGCGATACCAGCGAGGCCAGGCCCAGCACGCAGAGCAGGTTGAAGATGTTGCTGCCGACGATGTTGCCCACGGCGATGTCACGCTCGCCCTTGAAGGCCGCCATCACCGAGGTGGCCAGCTCCGGCAGCGAGGTGCCCACTGCGACCACGGTCAGGCCGATCACCAGTTCCGACATGCCCAGGGCGCGGGCCAGCTGCACGGCACCCTCGACCAGGAAGTTGGCACCGCCGACCAGCAGCGCCAGGCCGGCGATCACCAGCGCCGCGTTGATGGCCCAGGCATAGGGCTTGGGCGTCTCGTGCAGGCCATACTCGTCCTCGAATTCGTCTACACCCTCCGCCTTCTTCTCGCGGCGGCTGCTGATGATCAGGAAGGCGGTGTAGGCGAGGATGCCGCCGAACAGCAGGGCACCGTCCAGGCGGCTCAGGCTGCCGTCCCAGGCCAGGGCCCAGGTGACCAGGCTGGCGCCGATCATGATCGGCACGTCGAGGCGGATCAGCTGGCGCGACACCAGCAGCGGTGCGACCAGGGCAGTGACGCCGAGGATCAGCAGGACGTTGGCGATATTGCTGCCGACCACGTTGCCGATGGCCAAGTCGCCGCTGCCGTCCAGGGCGGCCTGTACGCTGACGGCGGTCTCCGGCGCGCTGGTGCCGAAGGCCACCACGGTGAGGCCGATGATCAGCGGCGGGATGCCGAACTGGGCGGCCAGGCGGGCCGCACCACGTACCAGCACCTCGGCGCCGGCCACCAGCAGCACCAGGCCGGCGATCAGGTAGACGAAAGTCATCAGGGTCATGCTGAGCTCCTTGCGCAAAATCGCCAGAGCATAGCCAAGCGCGGGTGTTGCGTGCAGCCCCCTGAGTGTTGCGCCTTGCTTCAGTCGTCCAGGCTTTCCACGCGTACCTGCACCACGCCGGCGCGCAGCATGTCCAGCTGTTTGGCGGCGGCCTGCGACAGGTCGATCAGGCGCCCACGGCCGTGCGGGCCGCGGTCGGTGATGCGTACCTCCACCGAGCGTTCGTTGCTCAGGTTGGTGACCTTGACCCGGGTGCCGAACGGCAGCTCGCGGTGGGCGGCGGTGAAGGCGTTGTTGTTCAGCCGTTCGCCGCTGGCGGTGCGCCGGCCATGGTGGCGCGAGGCATAGTAGGAAGCCTTGCCCACGGCCTGGTAGCTGGGGGCGGGCCTGGGTTTGGCGACCGGTGCCGGTGCCTTGACCACCGGCACGCTTTTGGGCGTCGGCGCGGGTGCCTGCGCCGGCTGCACGGCGGGCTGGCTGGCGCAGCCGGCCAGCAGGGCCAGGGGCAGGATGAAAGTCGCGATCTTGTGCATGGCGGCTCCCGGAAAAAGCAACGCCGGGTGGCCCCGGCGTCGCGCTCTTAGTTTTCGAGCTTCTTCTTCAGCAGCTCGTTGACCTGGCCGGGGTTGGCCTTGCCCTTGGAGGCTTTCATCGCCTGGCCGACGAAGAAGCCGAACATCTTGCCGCGCTTGGCCTCGTCGGCGGCGCGGTACTGCTCGACCTGCTCGGCGTTGGCCGCCAGCACTTCATCCAGCATGGCCTCGATGGCGCCGCTGTCGGTGACCTGCTTGAGGCCCTTGGCTTCGATGATTGCGTCGGCGGATTCGCCTTCGCCGGCGGCCAGGGCTTCGAACACCATCTTGGCGATCTTGCCGCTGATGGTGTTGTCCTTGATGCGCAGGATCATGCCGCCCAGTTGTTCGGCCGAAACCGGCGACTGCTCGATGTCCAGGTTGTCCTTGTTGAGCAGGCTGGACAGCTCGCCCATCACCCAGTTGGCGGCCAGCTTGGCGTCGCCGCAGGCCTTCTGCACGGCTTCGAAGTAGTCGGCCATCTCGCGGCTGGCGGAGAGCACGCTGGCGTCATAGGCGGACAGGCCGTAGTCGTTCTGGAAGCGCTCGCGCTTCTGGTTCGGCAGCTCCGGCAGGGCGGCGCGCACCTCGTCGAGGAAGCTCTGCTCGACCACCACCGGCAGCAGGTCGGGGCAGGGGAAGTAACGGTAGTCGTTGGCTTCTTCCTTGCCACGCATGGAGCGGGTCTCGTCCTTGTTCGGATCGTACAGGCGGGTTTCCTGCACCACCTTGCCGCCGTCCTCGATCAGCTCGATCTGGCGCTGGATCTCGTGGTTGATCGCCTTCTCGATGAAGCGGAAGGAGTTGACGTTCTTGATCTCGGCGCGGGTGCCGAAGGCTTCCTGGCCTTTCGGGCGCACGGACACGTTGCAGTCGCAGCGCAGCGAACCCTCGGCCATGTTGCCGTCGCAGATGCCGAGGTAACGCACCAGTGCGTGGATGGCCTTGACATAGGCCACCGCTTCCTTGGCGCTGCGGATGTCCGGCTCGGAAACGATCTCCAGCAGCGGCGTGCCGGCGCGGTTGAGGTCGATGCCGCTCATGCCGTGGAAGTCTTCGTGCAGGCTCTTGCCGGCGTCCTCTTCCAGGTGCGCGCGGGTGATGCCGATGCGCTTGACGGTGCCGTCATCCAGGGTGATGTCCAGGTGGCCCTTGCCAACGATGGGGTGGTCCATCTGGCTGGTCTGGTAGCCCTTGGGCAGGTCCGGGTAGAAGTAGTTCTTACGGGCGAAGACGTTCTGCGGCGCGATCTCGGCGTCGATCGCCAGGCCGAACTTGCAGGCCATGCGCACGGCCTCGGCATTCAGCACCGGCAGGGTGCCGGGCATGCCCAGGTCGATCAGGCTGGCCTGGGTGTTGGGCTCGGCGCCGAAGGTGGTGGCGCTGCCGGAGAAGATCTTCGATTGGGTGCTGAGCTGGGCGTGGATTTCCAGCCCGATCACGGTTTCCCATTGCATTGCGGTTGTCCTCAGAATCCGGTCGGGGCTTGGCGGTGCCAGTCAGTTACCTGCTGGTACTGGTGCGCCACGTTGAGCAGGCGACCTTCCTGGAAGTAGGGGGCGAGCAGCTGCACGCCGACCGGCAGGCCGTCGACGAAGCCGGCGGGCATGGACAGCCCCGGCAGGCCGGCGAGGTTGGCGGTGATGGTGTAGATGTCTTCCAGGTACTCGGCGACCGGGTCGTTGTTCTTCGCGCCGATCTGCCAGGCCAGGTTCGGCGTGGTCGGGCCGAGAATCACGTCGACCTCGTTGAAAGCGGCGACGAAGTCGTTCTTGATCAGCCGGCGGATCTGCTGGGCCTTGATGTAGTAGGCGTCGTAGTAGCCGGCGGACAGCGCATAGGTGCCGACCATGATGCGCCGCTTCACTTCCGCGCCGAAGCCTTCGCCACGCGAGCGCTTGTACAGGTCTTCGAGGTTCTGCGGGTTCTCGCAGCGGTAGCCGAAACGCACGCCGTCGAAGCGCGACAGGTTGGAGCTGGCTTCCGCCGGCGCGATCACGTAGTAGGCGGGAATGGCGTGCTGCATATTCGGCAGGGAAATCTCTTTGACGGTGGCGCCGAGCTTCTTCAGCTCCTCGACCACGGCCATGACCTTCTCGCCGATGCGCGCGTCGAGGCCGGCACCGAAGTATTCCTTGGGCAGGCCGATGCGCAGGCCGGCCAGCGGCTGGCTCAGGGCGGCCAGGTAGTCATCCACCGGGGCGTCGACGCAGGTGCTGTCCTTCGGGTCGAAGCCGGCCATGGCGCCCAGCAGCAGGGCGCAGTCCTCGGCAGTGCGGGCCAGCGGGCCGCCCTGGTCGAGGCTGGAGGCGTAGGCGATCATGCCCCAGCGGGAGACGCGGCCGTAGGTGGGCTTGATCCCGGTGAGGTTGGTGAAGGCGGCGGGCTGGCGGATCGAGCCGCCGGTATCGGTGCCGGTGGCGGCGGGCAGCAGGCGCGCGGCCACGGCAGCAGCGGAGCCGCCGGAGGAGCCGCCCGGCACGCGGGTCAGGTCCCAGGGGTTCTTCACCGGGCCGTAGTGGCTGGATTCGTTGGCCGAGCCCATGGCGAATTCGTCCATGTTCAGCTTGCCGAGGGTCACGGTGCCGGCGGCGGCCAGTTTCTCGACCACGGTGGCGTTGTACGGTGCCTTGAAGCCGGTGAGGATCTTCGAGGCGCAGCTGGTCAGTACGCCCTGGGTGCAGAACAGGTCCTTGTGGCCGATCGGCGCGCCGAGCAGGGCGCCGTCTTCGCCTGCCGCGCGGCGGGCGTCGGCGGCTTGCGCCTGGGCACGGGCCAGCTCTTCGGTCACGGTGATGAAGCTGTTCAGTTTCGGGTCGAGCTGGGCGATGCGCGCCAGCAGGGCGCCGGTCAGCTCCACGGAGGAGAAGGTCTTGTCCTTCAGGCCGCGGGCGATCTCAGCCAGGGTCAGTTGATGCATGGGGAACCCTTTCCTTTTATTCGATGACTTTCGGCACGAGGTACAGGCCGCTTTCCACGGCCGGGGCGATGGCTTGGTAGGCGTCGCGCTGATTTGTTTCGGTGACAACGTCGGCGCGCAGGCGCTGGGTGGCATCCAGCGGGTGGGCCATGGGCTCGATGCCGCTGGTGTCGACCGCCTGCATGGCGTCGATCAGGCCGAGGATGTTGTTGAGGGTCGCAGTGGTTTGCGGAATATCGCCTTCGTTCAGGCCCAGGCGGGCCAGGTGGGCGATCTTTTCCACGTCGGAGCGTTCGAGCGCCATCGTGATTCTCCAGGGAGCGAGCGGTGGAAACAGGCGGGGAACGGATGCCGCATGTGGCGGTCAAAGGCCGCGAATTGTGGGCTGCAAGGCCCGGAAAAGCAGGCAATTTAGCATATCTGGCGCCTTGCCCAAAAGGCCGCTCGTTGATAGAGTTTGCCGCACTTTTTTACCCAGCGTTTTCACCACGCTCTGTCTAGGGTTCTCTCCCCATGTTCAAGAAACTGCGTGGCATGTTTTCCAGCGATCTGTCGATCGACCTGGGCACTGCCAATACCCTGATCTATGTCCGCGAGCGCGGTATCGTCCTCAACGAGCCGTCCGTGGTCGCCATTCGTAGCAGTGGCAACCAGAAATCCGTGGTTGCCGTCGGCACCGAGGCCAAGCGCATGCTCGGCCGTACCCCGGGCAACATCTCCGCCATCCGCCCGATGAAGGACGGCGTGATCGCCGACTTCAGCGTCTGCGAGAAGATGCTGCAGTACTTCATCAACAAGGTGCACGAGAACAGCTTCCTGCAGCCGTCGCCGCGCGTGCTGATCTGCGTGCCGTGCAAGTCGACCCAGGTCGAGCGCCGCGCCATCCGTGAATCCGCCCTGGGCGCCGGTGCTCGCGAAGTGTTCCTGATCGAAGAGCCGATGGCCGCCGCCATCGGTGCCGGCCTGCCGGTCGAAGAGGCCCGCGGCTCGATGGTCGTCGACATCGGCGGCGGCACTACCGAGATCGCCCTGATCTCGCTGAACGGCGTGGTCTACGCCGAGTCCGTGCGCGTTGGCGGCGACCGCTTCGACGAAGCCATCATCACCTACGTGCGCCGCAACTACGGTTCGCTGATCGGCGAATCCACCGCCGAGCGCATCAAGCAGGAAATCGGCACCGCCTACGCCGGCGGTGAAGTGCGCGAAGTCGACGTGCGCGGCCGCAACCTGGCCGAGGGCGTGCCGCGCAGCTTCACCCTGAACTCCAACGAGGTGCTGGAGGCTCTGCAGGAGTCCCTGGCCACCATCGTCCAGGCGGTCAAGAGCGCCCTGGAACAGTCGCCGCCGGAACTGGCCTCCGACATCGCCGAGCGCGGCCTGGTGCTGACCGGCGGTGGCGCGCTGCTGCGCGACCTGGACAAGCTGCTGGCCCAGGAGACCGGCCTGCCGGTGATCGTCGCCGAGGACCCGCTGACCTGCGTGGCCCGTGGTGGCGGTCGTGCCCTGGAAATGATGGACCGTCACTCCATGGACCTGCTGTCCACCGAGTGATGCTGAAGAGGTAAGCCGAAGCCGGAAGCTGGTCCTTCCGGCTTTGTGTTTTCTAGCTGTCGGCCTGGAGTAGTTGCCATCAAACCGCTATTTGCCAAGGGACCATCGCTGGGCGTACGACTGCTGGTACTGGTCGTGCTGTCGGCCGTGCTGATGGTGGTGGATGCGCGTTTCGAGGTGCTGCAGCCGCTGCGTGCCAAGCTCGGAGTGATCACCGGGCCGGCTTACCAGGTGGCGCGCCTGCCGGTGACCCTGTGGCAGGCGCTGACCCAGCAGTTCACCAGCCGCAGCGAGCTGATGGCGGAGAACGAGAAGCTCAAGGCCGAGGCCCTGCTGATGCAGGGGCGCCTGCAGAAGCTGGCCACCCTCACCGAGCAGAACGTGCGCCTGCGCGAGCTGCTCAATTCCGCCGCCCTGGTGGACGAGAAGGTGTTGGTCACCGAGCTGATCGGCATCGACCCCAACCCCTTCACCCACCGCATCCTGATCGACAAGGGCGAGAAGGACGGCGTGTTCCTCGGCCAGCCGGTGCTCGACGCCCGCGGCCTGATGGGCCAGGTGGTCGAGGTGATGCCCTACACCGCCCGCGTGCTGCTGCTCACCGACACCAACCACAGCATCCCGGTGCAGGTGAACCGCAACGGCCTGCGCGCCATCGCCGCCGGCAGCGGCAACCCGGAGCGCCTGGAGCTGCGCCACGTGGCCGACACGGCGGACATCAAGGAAGGCGATCTGCTGGTCAGCTCCGGCATGGGCCAGCGTTTCCCGGCCGGCTATCCGGTGGCCACGGTCAGCGAGGTGGTGCACGACTCCGGCCAGCCCTTTGCCATCGTCCGCGCCGTGCCCACCGCGGCGCTCAACCGCAGCCGCTACATGCTGCTGGTGTTCACTGACGGGCGCACCGCCGAGGAGCGCGCCACCGAGGCCGCCGAGGCCCAGGAGGCCGCCGATCGCGAGGCCGAGGCTCAGGTCAAGCCCGAGACGCCGCCGGCCGCTACCGCACCGGCACAGCCCGCGACCGCACCGGCGCCTGCCGTCGAACGGGAGAATCAATGATGGTCCAGCTCAAGGCACGCAACGGCTGGGTGATCTGGGCCACCCTGCTGCTGGCCCTGCTGCTCAGCGTGGCGCCCCTGTTGCCGTTCATGGAAGTCGGCCGGCCGCTGTGGCTGGCGCTGTTCCTGTCCTACTGGGTGCTGGCCGTGCCGCACCGTATCGGCATGGTCGGCGCCTGGAGCCTGGGCCTGGTGCTGGATGTGCTCAATGGCACCCTGCTCGGGCAGAACGCCCTGATCCTCACGCTGATCACCTTCCTGGTGCTGTCGCTGCAGCGTCGCCTGCAGATGTTCCCCATGTGGCAGCAGAGCCTGGTGCTGCTGGTGGTGTTCGGCCTGGCCCAGCTGGTGCAGCTGTGGCTCAACGCCCTGACCGGCAACCGTCCGCCGACCCTGACCTTCGTCCTGCCGGCGCTGATCAGTGCCTTGCTCTGGCCCTGGGTGTTCGCCATCCTGCGGGGACTGCAACAGCGCTTCGCGGTGCATTGAGGCGCCTTTCCCACCCCACCCCTGACAGGGAGATGTCTGCATGGCCACGCTGCACCTGGCCTCGGGTTCCCCTCGCCGGCGCGAGCTGCTGGCGCAGATCGGCGTGCCTTTCGCCACGCTGATCGCCTCCATAGATGAAACGGCATTGCCCGGCGAGCCGGCCACGCGCTATGTAGAGCGCCTGGCGCGGGAAAAGGCGCTGGCCGGCCTGCAGGCCCTAGGCGCACCGGTCGATGCGGTGGTGCTGGGGGCCGACACCGCCGTGGTGCTGGATGGGCGCATCCTCGGCAAGCCCGCGGATCGTGCCGAGGCGCTGGCCATGCTAGCGGCGTTGTCCGGTCGCGAGCACCAGGTGCTGACCGCCGTGGCGCTGGCCGCCGCCGGGCGCCTGGAGTCGCGGGTGGTGGCCAGTCGGGTCAGCTTCCGTGCCCTGCGCGCGGGCGAGGCGGAGGCCTACTGGGCCACCGGCGAGCCGTGCGACAAGGCCGGTGGCTATGGTATTCAGGGGCTGGCGGCGGTGTTCGTCAGCCAGATCGAGGGCAGCTACTCGGCCGTGGTCGGCCTGCCGTTGTGCGAGACGGCGCAGCTGCTCGGCGAATTCGGGATTCCGTGCTGGCAGGTCTGACCTGCCGGCCCACACTAGATAGCGGCGGCCCCTGGCCAGCAGTCGCAGCGCGCAGAGTAGGACGCATGAGCGAAGAGATCCTGATCAACATCACGCCGATGGAATCCCGTGTGGCGGTGGTGGAAAACGGCGTGCTGCAGGAAGTGCACGTCGAGCGCACGCAGAAGCGCGGCATCGTCGGCAACATCTACAAGGGCAAGGTGGTACGGGTGCTGCCGGGCATGCAGGCGGCCTTCGTCGACATCGGCCTGGAGCGCGCCGCCTTCATTCATGCGGCGGAGATTTCCACCCGTGAGGGCAGTGCGGTGGAGTCCATCGGCGCGCTGGTCCATGAGGGCCAGAGCCTGATCGTGCAGGTGACCAAGGACCCGATCGGCACCAAGGGCGCGCGCCTGACCACGCACCTGTCGATTCCCTCGCGTTATCTGGTCTACATGCCGCGCACCGCGCATGTCGGCATCTCCCTGAAGATCGAGGATGAGGCCGAGCGCGAGCGCCTCAAGCAGGTGGTGGCCGACTGCGTGGCCGCCGAGGGCATCGAGGAGACCGGCGGCTTTATCCTCAGAACGGCCGCCGAAGGTGCCGGCAGCGACGAGATCCTGGTCGACATCCGCTACCTGCGGCGCCTGTGGGAGCAGATCGCCGGGCAGATGCAGACGGCCAAGACCCCCTCGGTGATCTACGAGGACCTGTCCCTGGCCCTGCGCACCCTGCGCGATCTGGTCAACCCGAAGATCGAGAAGATCCGTATCGACTCGCGGGAGACCTTCGGCAAGATCACCCAGTTCGTCGACGAGCTGATGCCGGAGATCGCCGACCGCCTGGAGCACTACCCCGGCGAGCGGCCGATCTTTGACCTCTATGGCGTCGAGGACGAGATCCAGCGCGCCATGGAGCGCAAGGTGCCGCTCAAGTCCGGCGGCTACCTGATCGTCGATCCGGCCGAGGCGATGACCACCATCGACGTCAACACCGGCGCCTTCGTCGGCCACCGCACCCTCGAAGAGACCATCTTCAAGACCAACCTCGAGGCGGCCACCGCCATCGCCCGCCAGCTGCGCCTGCGCAACATCGGCGGGATCATCATCATCGACTTCATCGACATGGAAGATGAAGAACACCAGCGGCAGGTGCTGCGCACCCTGGAGAAGCAGCTGGAGCGCGACCACGCCAAGACCAACATCATCGGCATCACCGAGCTGGGCCTGGTGCAGATGACCCGCAAGCGCACCCGCGAGAGCCTCGAGCAGGTGCTCTGCGAGCCCTGCAGCGCCTGCCAGGGCCGCGGCAAGCTGCGCACCGCCGAGACCATCTGCTACGAGATCTTCCGCGAGATCCTCCGCGAGGCCCGCGCCTATCAGGCCGAGGGCTACCTGGTGCTGGCCAACCAGAAGGTGGTCGACCGCCTGCTCGACGAGGAGTCGGGCAACGTCGCCGACCTCGAGGCCTTCATCGGCCGCACCATCAAGTTCCAGGTGGAGAGCATGTACTCCCAGGAACAGTACGACGTGGTGCTGCTCTGAATGAGCCGGCTCGCTAGCCTGCTGACCGGGCTGCTGCGCGCGGGGCTGGGACTGTGCGCCCTGGCGCTGGTGCTAGCCGCCTTCTATGTCAGCCTGGGGCGCGAGCTGGTGCCGCTGGTCGCCGAGTATCGCGACGAAGTGCAGGCCAGGGCCCGCGCGGCCCTCGGCCTGCCGCTGTCGATCGGCAGCCTGGAAGGCGGTTGGAGCGGTTTCGCGCCGGTGCTGACCGCCCACGATGTGCTGCTCGGCGAGGGCGCCAGTGCCGTGCGCCTGGACCAGGTGCGGGTGGTGCCGGATGTCTTCGCCAGCCTGCTGGCGCGCCAGCCGCGCCTGGCCAACCTGCAGTTCGAGGGGCTGCAGCTGAGCCTGCGCGAGGACGCCGCGGGGCGCTGGACGGTGGAGGGCCTGCCGGCACGCGAGCCGGGCCGGCCGCTGCAGGCGCAGCAGCTGATCGATGGCCTGAAGATGGTCAGCAAGGTCTCCCTGCTCGGCAGCCAGCTGACCTTCGAGCCGCAGGGCGGCGAGCCGCTCAGCCTCACCTATATCGACCTGACCCTGCGCAGCGGCAGCGTGCGCCAGCGCCTCGACGGCCGCCTGCGCCTGCCGGATGGCCAGCCGCTGGCCCTGCGCGTGCGCGTGCGCCTGGATGCCAAGGACATTGCCTCCAGCCGCGCCGAAGCCTATCTCAGCCTGCCGCACAGCGACTGGGCCGGCTGGCTGCCCAAGGGCCTGACCCGCGACTGGCGACTCGCCAAGGCCCAGGTCGGCGGCGAGCTCTGGCTGGACTGGGCGGACGGCGCCGTGCAGCGCGCCGCGGCGCGCCTGCACGCCCCGGAGATTCGCGGCGCCTATGCCAAGCGCAAGGCGGTGCAGGTCAACGACCTGGGCCTGAGCGCCTACTTCGAGCGGCGCGACCAGGGTTTCGACCTGTTGGTCGACGGCCTGGCCCTGAGCCTGGGCGAGACGCGCTGGGGCGAGGTGCAGCTGGCCCTGAACCAGCAGTTGGACGCCGAGGGCCGGGCGCAGCGCTGGGCCCTCAGTGCCGACCACCTCGACCTCACCCCGCTGGCCCCGGTGGTGCTGGCCCTGGCGCCGCTGCCGGACAAGGCCGCCGAGGTGCTCGACGCGCTGCAGCCGCGCGGCACCCTGCGCAACGTACAGCTGGAGTATCGGCCCCAGCTCGATGGCCGCGAGCGTGTGCAGTTCTCGGCCAACCTGGAACGGGTCGGCATCGGCGCCTGGCAGGGCGTGCCGGCGGTGGATAATGCCAGCGGCAGCATCAGTGGCGATCTGGGCGGCGGCGAGCTGTTGGCCGCCAGCGAGAACTTCGGTCTGCATTTCCCCAACCTGTTCCCCGAGATGTGGCGCTATCGCCAGGTCGGCGCGCGCCTGCTGTGGGAACTCGACGACCAAGGCCTGACCCTGCAGAGTCCCTACCTGCAGGTGGTCGGTGACGAGGGGCGGATCGCCGGCGATTTCCTCGTGCGGCTGAAGCAGGATCCGGCCGAGGAAGACTACATGGACCTGCGCGTCGGCCTGCGCGACGGCGATGCCCTGCAGGCCAGGAAGTACCTGCCGACCCGCTCCCCCGGCCTCAGCCCGGCGCTGGCCGAGTGGCTGCA
Source organism: Aquipseudomonas alcaligenes (assembly GCF_003205495.1). GTDB lineage: Bacteria > Pseudomonadota > Gammaproteobacteria > Pseudomonadales > Pseudomonadaceae > Aquipseudomonas > Aquipseudomonas alcaligenes_B. Next base: position 42,179 of record NZ_QJRX01000010.1, read on the forward strand.
GAGCGCCATCCGCGGCGGCCACATCGACAACGGCTGGTTCCAGTACCAGGGCTCGCTGGCCAAGGGCGCCGCGGATGCCGCACGCAGCATCGGCCTGTACTTCCGCGTGGACAACGCCGAGCTGGCTTTCCAGCCCGGCTGGCCGAGCCTGCGCGAGGCGCGCGGCGAGGTGCTGATCGAGGACGACGGCGTCGACGTGCGTGTACCCGAGGGGCGCATCCTCGACAGCCGGGTACGCGAAGTGCTGGTGAGCATCCCCAAGGCGGCCAACGGCCAGCCGCGCCTGGCCCTGGATGGCGAGCTGGAGAGTAGCCTGGCGGATGCCCTGAAGATCCTCCAGGAAGCGCCCATTGGCACCGCCGAGACCTTCGCCGGCTGGCGCGGGCAGGGCCCGTTGTCGGGCAAGCTGAAGCTGGACATTCCCCTGAACAAGGGACAGAAGCCGCAGGTGCAGGTGGACTTCGCCACCGAAGGCGCCGAGCTGCAGATGAGCAATCCGCAGCTGGAGCTCACCCAGCTCAAGGGCGCGTTCCGCTTCAACACGGCCACCGGCCTCAGTGCCCCGGACATCCGCGCCCAGGTGCTCGGCCATGCCGTGCGCGGTCGTGCGCTGGCCCAGGGCGCGCGCGGCAATGCGCGCACCCGCATCGAGGCTAGCGGCAAGGTGCCCCTGGAGCGGCTCAGCGCCTGGCTGGGCCTGACCCAGCCGCTGCCGCTCAGGGGCGAGCTGCCCTACAGCCTGGGCCTGACCCTGGATGGTGCCGACAGCCAGCTGCGGGTCGACTCCAATCTGCAGGGGCTGGCCGTCGAGCTGCCGGCACCGTTCGCCAAGCCGGCTGGCGAGGCGCGCAAGGCCACCTGGCGCATGACCCTGCAGGGCCGCGAGCGGCGCTATTGGCTGGATTACGCCGGCCTGGCCAGCCTGACCTTCGCCGCCCCCGTGGGGCAGGCGCTGCAGGGGCGCGGCGAGCTGCGCCTGGGCGGCGATCCGGCCCTGTTGCCGTCGAGCCCGGGGCTGCGCCTGTCCGGGCGCCTCGGCGAGCTGGACTGGTCGGCCTGGCAGGCCGCGATCAAGCCCTACAGCGGCCTCGCCGGCGATGGCCAGAGTCGCCAGTTCCTGCGCGGTGCCGAGCTGAGCATCGGGCGCTTCAGCGGCTTCGGCACCCAGGTCGACAATCTTGCGCTCAAGCTGGCCCGCGCCCAGGCCGGCTGGCAGCTGGATCTCGCCAGTGCCCTGCTGGAAGGGCGCATCGAGCTGCCCGATGCCCAGGGCGCCCCCATCCGGCTCGACCTGGCGCGGCTGAGCCTGCCGCCGGCCGCGCCCGGGAGCGAGCCGGCCCAGGACAAGCCCGATGCCCTGGCGGCGGTCGACCCGCGCCAGCTGCCAGCCCTGGATGTGCGCATCGCCAAGGTGCTGCAGGGCGACGCGCCGCTCGGCGCCTGGTCGCTGAAGGCGCGGCCGACGCCGCAGGGGGTGCGCTTCAGCGAGCTGGCCCTGGAGCTCAAGGGGTTGCGGGTGGGCGGCGAGGCCGGTTGGGAAGGCGCTCCGGGCAGCACACGCAGCTGGTACAAGGGGCGCATCCAGGGCGACAACCTGGCCGATGTGCTCAAGGCCTGGGGCTACGCGCCCACCGCGACCAGCGAGCGCTTCCGCCTGGACGTCGATGGCAGCTGGCCGGGCTCGCCGGCCTGGCTCAGCCTCAAACGCCTCTCCGGTCGCCTCGACGCCAGCCTGCGCAAGGGCCAGTTCGTCGAGGTGCAGGGCTCGGCCTCGGCCCTGCGCGTGTTCGGCCTGCTCAACTTCAACTCGATCAGCAGGCGCCTGCGCCTGGACTTCTCCGACCTGCTCGGCAAGGGCTTCAGCTACGACACCACCAAGACCCTGCTGGTCGGCCAGGACGGCGTGTTCCAGACCCGCGAGCCGCTCAGGGTGGTCGGCCCGTCCAGCACCCTGGAGCTGAACGGTACGCTGGACATGGCCCGCGACCAGATCGACGCCAAACTGCTGGTGACCCTGCCGGTGACCAACAACCTGCCGCTGGCGGCCCTGATCGTCGGCGCGCCGGCGGTCGGTGGCGCGCTGTTCGTCGCGGACAAGCTGCTCGGCGACCGGGTGGCGCGCTTCGCCAGCGTGCAGTACCTGGTCAAGGGGCCCTGGCAGAACCCCGAAATCAGCTTCGACAAGCCGTTCGAGAAGCCGCGTTGAGCGACTTGCGGTAGCATGCAGGCAAGCCCCGGACGGAAAGCACCATGTCCCTCGCCGTAATCCAGATGGTCAGCCAGGACGATGTCCTGGCCAACCTCGCCGCCGCCCGCCGCCTGCTGCAGCAGGCGGCCGAGCGTGGTGCACGCCTCGCCGTGCTGCCGGAGAACTTCGCCGCCATGGGCCGCCGCGACCTGGCCGAGCTCGGCCGCGCCGAGGCCGAGGGCCGCGGCCCCATCCTGCCCTGGCTGCAGCAGACCGCCCGTGACCTGCGGCTGTGGATAGTCGCCGGTACCATTCCCCTGCCGCCGGACGGCCAGCCCAGCGCCAAGGCGCATGCCTGTTCCCTGCTGATCGACGAGCACGGCGAGCGCGCCGCCCGCTACGACAAGCTGCACCTGTTCGACGTGGACGTCGCCGATGCCCGCGGCCGCTATCGCGAATCGGACGACTTCGCCTTCGGCGCGCAGGTGGTGGTGGCCGGCACCCCGGTCGGCCGCCTGGGCATGACGGTATGCTACGACCTGCGCTTCCCCGAGCTGTACAGCCGCCTGCGCGAGGCCGGTGCCGAGCTGATCAGCGCCCCGGCGGCCTTCACCGCCGTCACCGGCGCCGCCCACTGGCAGGTGCTGACCCGCGCCCGCGCCATCGAGACCCAGTGCTATGTGCTGGCGGCGGGGCAGGGTGGCAGCCATCCGGGCGGGCGCGAGACTTTCGGCCACTCGGCGATCATCGACCCCTGGGGCCGCGTGCTCGCCGAGCAGCCCCAGGGCGAGGCGGTGCTGCTGGCCAGCCGCGATGCCGCCGAGCAGGAGGCGATCCGCCGGCGCATGCCGGTGGCCCGGCACAGACGTTTCATCGCGCCGGCCCAGCCCGGGCCGGCGCCCACGGAGTTCCTATGAGCGACATTCTCGGCCGCGTCAGCGGCCACCTGCTGACCCCCGGCAACCTCTCCATCGAGCAGCTGCCGGCGATCCTCGGCGAACTGGCCGGCCCCGGCATCGATGCCGCCGACCTGTACTTCCAGAGCCAGGTCTCCGAGTCCTGGGTGCTGGAGGACGGCATCGTCAAGGAGGGCAGCTTCAACCTCGACCAGGGTGTCGGCGTGCGTGCCCAGTCCGGCGAGAAGACCGGCTTCGCCTACAGCAACGCCATCCATGCCGAGGCCCTGAGCCAGGCGGCGCGTGCCGCCCGTTCGATTGCCCGCAGTGGCCAGCAGGGCCGCGTGCAGGCCTTCGCCAGCCCGCAGGTGGTCGCCCTGTATGGGCAGGACAACCCGCTGGAGGTGCTGCAGCGCGCCGAGAAGGTCGAGCTGCTCAAGCGCATCGACGTCGCCACCCGTGCCCTCGACCCGCGCATCAAGCAGGTCACGGTGAGCCTGGCCGGGGTCTGGGACCAGGTGCTGGTGGCCGCCAGCGACGGCAGCCTGGGCGCCGACATCCGCCCGCTGGTGCGCTTCAACGTCAGTGTCATCGTCGAGCACAACGGTCGTCGCGAGCGTGGCGGCCATGGCGGTGGCGGACGCTGCGACTACCGTTACTTCCTCGAACGCGATGGCAGCGGCGACGAGCGCGCCCTGGGCTACGCCCGCGAGGCGCTGCGCCAGGCGCTGGTCAACCTGGAGGCGATCCCCGCGCCGGCCGGCACCCTGCCGGTGGTGATGGGCGCCGGCTGGTCCGGCGTGCTGCTGCACGAGGCGGTCGGTCATGGCCTGGAGGGCGACTTCAACCGCAAGGGCAGCTCGGCCTACAGCGGGCGCATCGGCCAGCAGGTGGCGTCGAGCCTGTGCACCATAGTCGACGACGGTACCCTGGCCGGGCGCCGCGGCTCACTGAGCCTGGACGACGAGGGCACCCGCACCCAGTGCACCACGCTGATCGAGAACGGCGTGCTCAAGGGCTACATGCAGGACAAGCTGAACGCGCGCCTGATGGGCGTGGCGCCGACCGGCAACGGCCGCCGCGAATCCTACGCGCACCTGCCGATGCCGCGCATGACCAACACCTACATGCTGGCTGGCGAGAGCGACCCGGAAGAGATCATCCGCTCGGTGAAGAAGGGCATCTACTGTGCCAACCTCGGCGGCGGCCAGGTCGACATCACCAGCGGCAAGTTCGTGTTCTCCACCAGCGAGGCCTACCTGATCGAGGACGGCCGCATTACTGCGCCGGTCAAGGGCGCGACCCTGATCGGCAACGGTCCGGAGGCGATGAGCCGGGTGTCGATGGTCGGCAACGACCTGGCCCTGGACAGCGGTGTCGGTACCTGCGGCAAGGACGGCCAGTCGGTGCCGGTGGGCGTCGGCCAGCCGACCCTGAAGATCGACGCGATCACCGTCGGCGGTACCGGCGCCTGAGGCGCCGGGCAGCGGAAGCGTTAACGCAGGCCGCGCTGGACCTCGTCCAGGTCGCGGATGTATTTGAAGACTTTGCGCGCGGCGGCAGGCGGCTTGTTGTGGGCCGCTTCATGCTGGGCATGGCGGATCAGGCTGCGCAGGTGCTGGCGGTCGGTCTCGGGATAGTCGGCGACGAAGCTCTCCAGGGTGCTGTCGTCACCGGCGATCAGGCGGTCGCGCCAGCGCTCGAGGGCGTGGAAGCGCTCGTTGTACTCACGGGTGGAGCTGTCGACCTGGTCGATCAGCGCGGTGATCGCCTCGATGTCCTGGTCGCGCATGAGCTTGCCGATGAACTGGATATGGCGCTTCTTGGCGGCATTGGCCGTGTGCTTCGGCGCCTCGGCCAGGGCCTTGCGCAGATTGTCGGTCAGCGGCAGCTTGGCGATCAGCTCGGGCTTGAGGGTGGTCAGGCGGGCACCGAGATCCTGCAGGGCGTGCAGCTCGCGCTTGATCTGGGTCTTGCTCTTCTCGCCAGAGAAGTCTTCGTCGTAAGAATCAGCCATGGGGGCGGTCCGGATGGAAACGCCGCCATGATAACCAGTCAGGGAGGGCCTGTCCGCAGCGGACCGGCCGCCCGTCGTTGGAGTGCAGCATGAGTTCAGCACAAACAGTGGGTCCGCAGGCCTTGCCGGCCCTGCAGGAGCAGGTCGAGCAGATCCTCGGCGAGGCGCGCCGCCAGGGCGCCAGCGCCTGCGAGGTGGCGGTGTCGATGGAGCAGGGGCTGTCCACCACGGTGCGCCAGGGCGAGGTGGAGACGGTCGAGTTCAACCGCGATCAGGGCTTCGGCATCACCCTCTACGTCGGCCAGCGCAAGGGCTCGGCCAGCACCTCGGCCAGCGGCGAGACGGCGATCCGCGAGACGGTGGCGGCGGCCCTGGCCATCGCCAGGCATGCTTCCGAGGACGACTGCGCCGGCCTCGCCGATGCCGCGCTGATGGCCCGCGAGCTGCCCGAGCTGGACCTCTACCACCCCTGGCAGATCGCCCCGGAGCGTGCGCTGGAGCTGGCCCTGGACTGCGAGGCGGCGGCCTTCGCCAGCGATGCGCGGATCAAGAACGCCGACGGCACCACCCTCAGCACCCACCAGGGCTGCCGGGTCTACGGCAACAGCCACGGCTTCCTCGGTGGCTACGCCAGCACCCGCCACAGCCTGAGCTGCGTGATGATTGCCGAAGACGGGGGGCAGATGCAGCGCGACTACTGGTACGACGTCAACCGCCAGGGCGAGCTGCTGGCCGACCCACTGACGATCGGGCGCAAGGCCGCCGAGCGCAGCGTGGCGCGCCTCGGTGCGCGCCCGGTGCCCACTTGCGAGGTGCCGGTACTGTTTGCCGCGGAGCTGGCCACTGGCTTGTTCGGACATTTCCTCGCGGCCATTTCCGGCGGCAACCTGTACCGCCATTCCTCGTTCCTCGAAGGGGCGCTGGGCCAGCGTCTGTTCCCCGAGTGGCTCAGCCTCGACGAGCGCCCGCACATTCCGCGGGCCATGGGCAGCGCGACCTTCGATGGCGACGGCCTGGCCACCTACGCCAAACCCTTCGTCGCCGGCGGCGAGCTGGTGTCCTACATCCTCGGCACCTACTCCGGGCGCAAGCTGGGCATGCCCAGCACGGCCAACTCCGGCGGCGTGCACAACCTGTTCGTCAGCCATGGCTCCGAGGACCAGCAGGCGCTGATCCGCCGCATGGGCCGTGGCCTGCTGGTCACCGAGCTGATGGGGCAGGGGCTGAACCTGGTCACCGGCGACTACTCGCGCGGTGCCGCCGGTTTCTGGGTGGAGAACGGCGAGATCCAGTTCCCGGTGCAGGAAGTCACCATCGCCGGCAACCTGCGCGACATGTTCCGCCAGATCGTGGCTGTGGGGAGCGACCTGGAGCTGCGTGGCAACGTCCGCACCGGCTCGGTGCTGATCGAGCGCATGACGGTGGCCGGTAGCTGAATCTAGTTAGTAAACAAAAAGGGGCCTGCGGGCCCCTTTTTCATGCGCCGGCGATTACTCGCCTTCGTCGAACCTGTTGTTGATCAGTTCGATCAGCGCCTCCAGCGCTTCCTCCTGTCGCTCGCCCTCGCTGGCCAGGTGCAGGTTGGTGCCCTTGCCGGCGGCCAGCATCATTACCGCCATGATGCTCTTGCCGTCCACCAGGCTGTCCGGCGAACGACCGACGCGCACCTGGCAGGGGAAGCCGCTGGCCACGCCGACGAACTTGGCGGCCGCGCGCGCATGCAGGCCGAGCTTGTTGATGATGGTGATCTCGCGGGTGGGCATTGCGGTCCTTAGCCGAGGTCGCGGTGGCGGACCTGGACGTTTTTCAGCGTGGGTTTCAGGGCCTGGCCCAGGCGGTTGGCCAGGTACACCGAGCGGTGGTGGCCGCCGGTGCAGCCGATGGCGATGGTCACGTAGGAGCGGTTGCTGGCGGCGAAGCGCGGCAGCCACTTGTTCAGGTAGGCCTGGATATCCTGGTACATCTCCTCCACGTCCGGCTGCGCGGCCAGGTATTCGGCCACCGGCGCATCCAGGCCGGACATCTCGCGCAGGTCCGGCTTCCAGTAGGGGTTGGGCAGGCAGCGCACGTCGAACACCAGGTCGGCATCCACCGGCATGCCGCGCTTGAAACCGAAGGACTCGACCAGGAAGGCGGTACCCGGTTCCGGCTGGTTGAGCAGGCGCAGCTTGAGGGTGTCGCGCAGCTGGTAGAGGTTGAGATGGGTGGTGTCGATCTTCAGGTCGGCCAGGTCGACGATCGGTGCCAGCAGCGTGGCCTCGTCGCGGATGGCCTCGGCCAGGGCGCGGCTCTCATTGGTCAGTGGGTGACGCCGGCGGGTCTCGGAGAAGCGCTTGAGCAGGGTCTCCTCGTCGGCGTCGAGGTACAGCACGTCGCACTGGATATGCCGGGCCCGTACTTCGCTCAGCAGCTCGGGAAAGCGCTGCAGCTGGCTGGGCAGGTTGCGCGCGTCCACCGACACGGCCACCTGCGGATGCAGCAGCTCGGTCTGCAGCAGGGCGCGCTCGGCCAGGTCCGGCAGCAGGCTGGCCGGCAGGTTGTCGATGCAGTAGAAGCCGTTGTCTTCCAGCACGTCGAGGGCAGTGCTCTTGCCCGAGCCGGAACGACCGCTGACGATGATCAGGCGCATGGCTCAGTCCTCGGTGCTAGCGGCCGTTCTGTACGTCGACCACGACCTGATACAGCTCCTCGCTGCTCTGCGCCCGGCGCAGGCGCTCGCGCACTTCCGTGCGGTCGAGCATGCTGGCGATCTGGCGCAGCAGCTCCAGATGCTCGTCGGTGGCCGCTTCCGGCACCAGCAGGACGAACAGCAGGTCGACCGGGGCGCCGTCGATGGCGTCGAAGTCCACCGCCGCATCCAGGTGCAGCACGGCACTGATCGGTGCGCTGCAACCGGGCAGGCGGCAGTGCGGAATGGCGATGCCGTTGCCGAAGCCGGTGGAGCCGAGCTTCTCGCGGGCGATCAGGTTTTCGAAGATGTCCTGGCCGTCCAGATCGGGGAGATCACGGGCCACCAGGTTGGCAATCTGTTCGAGTACGCGTTTCTTGCTGCCTCCCGGCACGTTCACCAGGGAACGGCCGGAAGTCAGGATGGTTTCGAGTCGGATCATGAGGGAGGGTATGTCAGCGAGCCGTGGCGCCTTGCAGGCGGCCCAGCTGCTTTTCCTTGTGTTTGATCAGTTGGCGGTCGAGTTTGTCGGCCAGCAGGTCGATGGCGGCATACATGTCTTCGTGTTCGGCGTTGGCGACCACCTCGCCGCCGGCGATGTGCAGGGTCGCTTCGATCTTCTGCTTGAGCTTCTCGACCTCCATGGTCACCTGCACATTGGTGATCTTGTCGAAATGGCGCTCCAGTCGGCTGAGCTTCTCACCGACATAGTCGCGCAGGGCGTCGGTCACATCCAGTTGATGTCCACTGATGTTGACTTGCATACCGCTTCTCCTTGTTGCCTGGTGTAAGAGACAGGCTATCGGGCCTGCCGCCGTAACACGTTGGCTGGGAGGGCTGGTGCACTGCGGGCCGTGGTTCCCCCGTGCAGGGTATCCGGCGCTCGGTACGGTGGTGCAGAAGCCTTCCGCTCAGGGCCGCTTACATCAGTCGCTTGCGTTCGCTGGACGGCGCGATGCCGAGGGACTCGCGGTACTTGGCGACGGTGCGGCGGGCTACCTGAATGCCCTGTGCTTCCAGTAAACCAGCGATCTTGCTGTCGCTCAACGGCTTTTTCGCGTTTTCCGCGGCCACCAGTTTCTTGATGATGGCGCGGATCGCGGTGGACGAGCATTCGCCGCCCTCGGAGGTGCTGACGTGGCTGGAGAAGAAGTATTTCAACTCGTAGATGCCGCGCGGGGTGTGCATGAATTTCTGCGTGGTGACCCGCGAGATGGTCGACTCGTGCATGCCCACCGCCTCGGCGATGTCGTGCAGGACCAGCGGCTTCATGGCCTCGTCGCCGTATTCGAGGAAGCCGCGCTGGTGCTCGACGATCTGCGTCGCCACCTTCATCAGCGTCTCGTTGCGGCTTTGCAGGCTCTTGATGAACCAGCGCGCCTCCTGCAGCTGGTTGCGCATGAAGGTGTTGTCGGCGCTGGAGTCGGCGCGCTTGACGAAGCCGGCATACTGCGGGTTGACGCGCAGGCGCGGCACCGCCTCCTGGTTCAGCTCCACCAGCCAGCGCTCGTTGTGCTTGCGCACGATGACGTCGGGCACCACGTACTCGGGCTCGCTGGCCTCGATCTGCGAGCCGGGGCGCGGGTTGAGGCTCTGGATCAGCTCGATGACCTGGCGCAGTTCGTCCTCTTTCAGCTTCATGCGGCGCATCAGCTGGCTGTAATCGCGGCCGCCGAGCACGTCCAGATGCTCGCTGGCCAGGCGCTGCGCCTCGGCCAGCCAGGGCGTGCCGGCGGGTAGCTGGCGCAGTTGCAGGAGCAGGCATTCGCGCAGGTCACGGGCGCCGACGCCGGCGGGCTCGAAGTGCTGGATGCGGTGCAGCACGGCCTCGACTTCGTCGGCCTCGATGTCCAGTTGCGGGTCGAAGGACTCGACGATTTCGTCGATGGATTCCTCCAGATAGCCCTGGTCGTTGATGCAGTCGATGATGGTGACGCCGATCAGCTTGTCGGTGTCGGACATCGGTACCAGGTTGAGCTGCCACAGCAGGTGGCTCTGCAGGCTCTCGCCGGCCGAGGTGCGGGTGGTGAAGTCCCACTCGTCGTCATCGCTGGAGGGCAGGCTGCTGGCGCTGGTCTGGTAGACGTCTTCCCAGGCGGTGTCGACCGGCAGCTCGCTGGGGATGCGGTCGTGCCACTCGCCGTCCTCGCCGCCCTCGGTGTTGTTCACCGCGACTGTGTTGTCCTGGAAGCTGGAGCTGTCCTGCTGCGCCTGGGTGTTCTGCTCGACGCCATCGGCCATGGGGTCGGAGTTGTCGAAATCCTCGCCGTCTTCCTGGCGCTCCAGCATGGGGTTGGATTCCAGGGCTTCCTGGATTTCCTGCTGCAGGTCCAGGGTGGAGAGCTGGAGGAGTCGGATGGCCTGTTGCAGCTGCGGAGTCATCGTCAGCTGCTGGCCCATCTTGAGGACTAGCGACGGTTTCATGGTGTGGGGCTGGGTACCTTGTTCACTTGCCGGCGCGCGGCGCCATCCACTGCAGGGCGGTGGGCCGCCCTAGGAAGCAAATTATATGCCTGACCTTGAATGATTCTAGCCCTTTGTGCAAGCCCCGCACTCGGTCGCGCTCAGAGGCGGAACTCGTGGCCCAGATAGACTTCCTTGACCAGCTGGTTGGCCAGGATGGTGTCGGCGTCGCCTTCGGCGATCAGCTGGCCGTCGTTGACGATGTAGGCGGTCTCGCAGATGTCCAGGGTCTCGCGCACGTTGTGATCGGTGATCAGTACGCCGATGCCCTTGGCCTTGAGGTGGTGGATGATCTGCTTGATGTCACCGACCGAGATCGGGTCGACGCCGGCGAAGGGTTCGTCGAGCAGGATGAACTTGGGCTCGGTGGCCAGGGCGCGGGCGATCTCCACCCGGCGCCGTTCGCCGCCGGACAGGCTCATGCCCAGGCTGTCGCGGATATGGCTGATGTGGAATTCCTGCAGCAGTGATTCCAGGGCCTTCTCGCGGGCGGCACGATCGAGGTCCTTGCGGGTCTCGAGGATGGCCATGATGTTGTCGGCCACGGAGAGCTTGCGGAAGATCGAGGCTTCCTGCGGCAGGTAGCCGATACCGGAGCGGGCGCGGCCATGCATCGGTTGATGGCTGAGGTCGAGGTTGTCGATCAGCACGCGTCCCTGATCGGCCTGGACCAGGCCGACGATCATGTAGAAGCAGGTGGTCTTGCCGGCGCCGTTGGGGCCGAGCAGGCCGACGATCTGGCCGCTGTCGATGGACAGGCTGACGTCGCGGACCACCTGGCGGCCCTTGTAGGCCTTGGCCAGGTGCTGGGCTTTGAGGGTCGCCATTACTGTTGCCCCTGCTCGCCGTTCTTCTTGCGTGGTTGCAGGATCATGTCGATGCGCGGGCGCGGCACCGAGACGTTGCTGCCCGTGGCGCGGCCGGCGTTGACGATCTGGCGCTGGGTGTCATAGACGATCTTCTCGCCTTCGAAGACGTTGCCCTGCTGGATCACCTTGGCCTGGTCGATCAGCACGATGCGCTCGTTGGTCGCGTAGTACTGGATGGTCAGGCCGTAGGCCTTGACGATTTCCTTGTCCTCGGCGGGCTTCTGCTCGTAGTAGGCGGGTTTGCCCACCGAGGTGAAGACTTCGATCTCGCCGTTGGCATCCTGGGTGATGGTCACGGTGTCGCCGGTGATCTTCAGGGTGCCCTGGGTGATCACCACGCCGCCGCGGTACACCGCCACGCCTTGTTTGTCGTCCAGTTCTGCACTGTCCGCCTGTACCCGGATCGGTTGCTCGCGGTCACTGGGCAGGGCCCAGGCGCTGGCGCTTCCGAGCGCGGCGCCCAGGCTGAGCAGTAGGGGGAGGGTTTTAACGAACCTCATGCTGGCCTCTTACGTTGGACAGCAAGTTGATCCTGCCGTCGTTCATGTACGCTTTCATTCCCTGTGCCGTGGTCACCCCATTGGCGGCCTCGATTCTAACGGCTTGCTGGGTCTGCGCATATTCCTCGTCGGGGAATACGGTGACCCGGCTGCTGGTAATCACGGTGGGGCGGTTCTTGGCGTCGGTGCGGGCGATGCGCACGTTGTCGATCAGTTCGACCTGCTTGCCCTCGGGGGCGACCTCGCCCTTGTCGCTGCGCACGTGCCAGGGGTAGTCGGTGCCGCGGTACAGCTGCAGGTCGGGCTTGTCCACTAGGGTGACGTCGCTGGCCTTGATGTGCTCGAGCTTGGCGGCGGTCATCTCGTAGTGCAGTTTGCCGTCATCCTGGAACTGCTGGGTGCTGGCGCCTATCACGTAGAAGTCGATGGCGCTGTCGGTCTCCGCTGTCCGGCGTTCCATGAAGCTTTCCGGGCGGATATTCCAGTAGCCGAGTGCGCCGATCAGGGCGACGGCCAGCAGGCCGATCAGGTAGTTGCGCAGTTTGCCGTTCATGGAAAGGTCCTAGAGGTAGGCGGCCTGGGCGGCTTCCAGCGTGCCCTGGGCCTGCATGATCAGCTCGCAGAACTCGCGTGCGGCGCCTTCGCCGCCACGGGCGCGGGTCACGCCGTGGGCGTGCTGGCGGACGAAGCCATCGGCGCTGGCCACGGCCATGCCCAGGCCGACACGGCGAATCACCGGCAGGTCGGGCAGGTCGTCGCCGAGGTAGGCGACCTGGTCGTAGGTGAGGCCCAGTTCGCCGAGCAGTTCGTCCAGAACGACAAGCTTGTCCTCGCGGCCCTGGTACAGGTGCTGGATGCCGAGGTTCTGTGCGCGGCGCTCGACCACCGGGGTCTTGCGCCCGCTGATGATGGCGGTGCGCACCCCGGAGTTGATCAGCATCTTGATGCCGTGGCCGTCCAGGGTGTTGAAGGTCTTGAATTCACTGCCGTCCGTGAGGAAGTACAGGCGGCCGTCGGTGAGTACGCCGTCGACGTCGAAGATGGCCAGCTTGATGGCCTTGGCGCGTTGCAGCAGGTCGGTGGTCATTTACATCACTCCGGCGCGCAGCAGGTCGTGCATGTTGAGGGCGCCGATCGGGCGGTCGTCGTCGTCGACGACGGTCAGGGCGTTGATCTTGTGATCCTCCATGATCTTCAGGGCTTCGGCCGCGAGCATCTCGGCGCGGGCGGTCTTGCCGTGGATGGTCATCACCTGGTCGATGCTGGCCTCGCGCACATCGATGCCCTTGTCCAGGGTGCGGCGCAGGTCGCCGTCGGTGAAGATGCCGGCCAGCTTGCCGTCGGCCTCGACGATCACGGTCATGCCCAGGCCCTTGCGGGTCATCTCCAGCAGCGCCTCGCGCAGCGGGGTGCCGCGCTTGACCAGGGGCAGGCGCTCGCCTGCGTGCATCACGTTCTCCACCTTGAGCAGCAGGCGTCGGCCGAGGGCGCCACCCGGGTGGGAGAAGGCAAAGTCTTCGGCAGTGAAACCGCGCGCCTCCAGCAGTGCGATGGCCAGGGCGTCGCCGAGCACCAGGGATACGGTGGTGGACGAGGTCGGTGCCAGGTTCAGCGGGCAGGCTTCCTGGGCGACGCGGGCATCCAGGTTGACTTCGGCGGCCTTGGCCAGCGGCGATTCGGGGTTGCCGGTCATGCTGATCAACTGGATGCCGAGGCGCTTGATCAGCGGCAGCAGGGTGACGATCTCGGCGGTGGAGCCGGAGTTGGACAGGGCCAGCACCACGTCGTCCTTGGTGATCATGCCCATGTCGCCATGGCTGGCTTCGGCCGGGTGGACGAAGAACGCCGGGGTGCCGGTGCTGGCCAGGGTGGCGGCGATCTTGTTGCCGATATGCCCGGACTTGCCCATGCCGACCACCACCACGCGGCCCTTGCAGGCCAGGATCATCTCGCAGGCGCGGAGGAAATCGGCGTCGATGCGGTTCAGCAGGCTCCCCACGGCTTCGGCTTCGAGGCGAATGGTGCGCTGTGCGGACTGGATCAGGTCGCTGGTCTGGCTCATGGCGAAAGGTGCGATGCTCGACATAAAAAGAGAGGAAGTATAACGACAAAGCGGCTCGGGCTCACCTCTGTGGGTGCGGGGATGACGCCAGTTGTGAGCAATTGTTGTGAAAAGGTTACGGTGTCTTGGGTCGCAAGCCCCGCCAATGCTATATTCCGCGCCCTGTTCGGCCTGACCGCGGGGCGAAGTGCCCCTGCCGCAGGAGCCTGCGTCTGTCCATGGAGAAGGGCCGCATCACAAGGAGTTTGGATGAGCGCCGAGAATGCCTATGCCGTCGAATTGAAGGGGCTGACCTTCAAGCGTGGCGCGCGCAACATCTTCGATAATGTCGACATTCGCATCCCGCGCGGCAAGGTCACCGGCATCATGGGGCCGTCCGGCTGCGGCAAGACCACCCTGCTGCGCCTGATCGCCGCCCAGCTCAAGCCGTCCGGCGGCGAAGTCTGGGTCAACGGGCAGAACCTGCCGAGCCTGTCGCGTAGCGAGCTGTTCGACATGCGCAAGCAGTTTGGCGTGCTGTTCCAGAGCGGCGCGCTGTTCACCGATCTCGACGTGTTCGAGAACGTGGCCTTTCCGCTGCGGGTACATACCCGTCTGCCCGACGAGATGATCCGCGACATCGTGCTGATGAAGTTGCAGGCCGTGGGCCTGCGCGGTGCCGTGGAATTGATGCCGGACGAGCTGTCGGGCGGCATGAAGCGCCGCGTGGCACTGGCCCGGGCGATCGCCCTGGATCCGCAGATCCTGATGTACGACGAGCCGTTCGTCGGCCAGGACCCCATCGCCATGGGTGTGCTGGTGCGCCTGATCCGCCTGCTCAACGACGCGCTCGGTATCACCAGCATCGTGGTCTCCCACGACCTGGCCGAGACCGCCAGCATCGCCGACTACCTCTATGTGGTGGGCGATGGCCAGGTACTGGGCCAGGGTACCCCGGACGAACTGATGCACTCGGATAATCCGCGCATCCAGCAATTCATGCAGGGCATCCCGGACGGCCCGGTGCCCTTCCACTATCCGGCGCCGGATTACCTCGACGATCTGCTGGGAGCGCGCTGATGCGTAGGAAGTCCCCTCTCGAACGCATCGCCCTGCTGGGGCGCGCCGGTATCGACGTGGTACAGGCCATGGGTCGCTCGACCCTGTTCCTGCTCAGCTCGCTGTTCGGCCGCAGCGGCCTGCGCAATGGCGGCCAGCTGCTGATTCGCCAGCTGTATTCGGTGGGCGTGCTATCGCTGCCGATCATCGTGGTGGCCGGCCTGTTCATCGGCATGGTGCTGGCCCTGCAGGGCTACAACATCCTGACCAGCTACGGTTCCGAGCAGGCGGTGGGGCAGATGGTCGCCCTGACCCTGCTGCGCGAGCTGGGGCCGGTGGTCACCGGCCTGCTGTTCGCCGGGCGTGCCGGCTCGGCGCTGACTGCCGAGATCGGCAACATGAAATCCACCGAGCAGCTGTCCAGCCTGGAAATGATCGGTGTCGACCCGCTCAAGTACATCATCGCCCCGCGCCTGTGGGCCGGCTTCATCTCCATGCCGCTGCTCGCCGCCATCTTCAGCGTGGTCGGCATCTGGGGCGGGGCCATGGTGGCGGTCGACTGGCTGGGGGTGTACGAAGGCTCGTTCTGGGCCAACATGCAGAACAGCGTGGAATTTCGCGAGGACGTGCTCAACGGCGTGATCAAGAGCATCGTCTTCGCCTTCGTGGTGACCTGGATCGCCGTGTTCCAGGGCTATGACTGCGAGCCGACCTCGGAAGGCATCAGTCGCGCCACCACCAAGACCGTGGTTTATGCCTCCCTGGCCGTGCTCGGCCTCGACTTTATTCTGACCGCCCTGATGTTTGGAGATCTCTGATGCAAAGCCGCTCCCTGGAAATCGGCGTCGGCCTGTTCCTGCTGGCCGGACTGCTGGCGCTGCTGCTGCTCGCCCTGCGGGTCAGCGGCCTCTCGGCTGCCAGCTCGGGCGATACTTACAAGCTGTATGCGAACTTCGACAATATTGCCGGTCTTACCGTCAGGGCCAAGGTGACCATGGCCGGGGTGACGATCGGCAAGGTCACCGCCATCGATCTGGATCGTGACAGCTACACCGGTCGCGTGACCATGGAGATCGAGAAGCGGGTGGACAACCTGCCGCTGGACTCCACCGCCTCGATCCTCACCGCCGGCCTGCTGGGCGAGAAGTACATCGGCATCAGCGTCGGTGGCGAGGAAGAGCTGCTGGCAGACGGCAGCACCATCCACGACACCCAGTCGGCCCTGGTGCTGGAAGACCTGATCGGCAAGTTCCTGATGAACTCGGTAAACAAGGAAAGCAAATGAGCCTGTTGCATACCCTGCGTCGCGGCCTGTTGATTGCGCTGGCGAGTTTGCCGCTGCTGGCGGTCGCCACGCCCAGTGCGCATGAGGTGGTGAAGAGCACCACCGACCAGTTGCTCGGTGACCTCAAGGCCAACAAGGCTGCCTACCAGCAGAACCCGCAGTCCTTCTACGACACCCTGGAGCGCATCCTCGGTCCGGTGGTGGACAGCGAGGGCATCTCGCGCAGCATCATGACCGTGAAATATTCGCGCGGCGCCAGCGATGCCCAGCTCAAGCGCTTCGAGGAAAACTTCAAGCGCAGTCTGATGCAGTTCTACGGCAATGCCCTGCTGGAGTACGACAACCAGGGCATTCGCGTGCTGCCGGCCAAGGCCGAGGGCGCCGAGCGTGCCAGCGTCGGCATGGAAGTGACCGACAACAAGGGCGTCGTCTACCCGGTGTCCTACACCATGGTGCAGCTGGACGGGCAGTGGAAGCTGCGCAACGTGATCATCAACGGCATCAACGTCGGCAAGCTGTTCCGCGATCAGTTCGCCGACAGCATGCAGCGCAACGGCAATAACCTGGACAAGACCATCGACGGCTGGGCCGAAGTGGTGGCCAAGGCCAAGGACAGCGCCGAAGGTCAGCAGGCGAGCGGCCAATGACGGATGGCGCCATTCGGGTCGGCCCGGCCGGCGAGCTGCTGCTCAGTGGCGTGCTCGACCATCGTAGCGGCCCGCCGCTGCGCGAGGCCGGGCGCAAGCTGATCCAGGACGCGGCCGGCAGCAGCCTGGTGCTGGATTGCGCGGGGGTGGAGAAGTCCAGCAGTGTCGGCCTGTCGCTGCTGCTGGCTTTCATGCGCGACGCCAGGGCGGCCGGCAAGGGCCTGGTCGTACGCGGGCTGCCGCAGGACATGCGCGAGATCGCCAAGGTCTCCGGCCTGTGCGAGCTGCTCGAAGCCCGGGCCTGAGTCCGCGCCGAGCCCTCCGTCCTGCCGGGCTTCGCAGGCGGGGGGCTTTTTTGTATGATTGCCGGCCCGCGAGCCCTGGCCCGCCATTGAATCCTATTTGCGCCGATCGAGGTTGAGCATGCAGGCCGTAGAAGTTAAGAACCTCCTGGAGGCCAAGCTGCCCAACACCCGCGTCGAGGTGGAGGGCGAAGGCTGCAACTTCCAGCTGAATCTGATCAGCGACGAGCTGGCCGCGCTGAGCCCGGTCAAGCGCCAGCAACAGATCTATGCCCACCTCAACGCCTGGATCGCCGATGGCAGCATCCACGCCGTGACCATGAAATTCTTCAGCCAGGCCGCCTGGGCCGAGCGTTCCTGAGCCTGCGGGCAGCGAGATTGCGAATGGACAAACTGATCATTACCGGCGGCGTGCGCCTCGATGGCGAAATCCGCATTTCCGGCGCGAAGAACTCGGCCCTGCCGATCCTCGCCGCCACCCTGCTGGCCGATACCCCGGTCACCGTGTGCAACCTGCCGCACCTGCACGACATCACCACCATGATCGAACTGTTCGGCCGCATGGGCGTGCAGCCGATCATCGACGAGAAACTCTCCGTCGAAGTGGATGCCAGCACCATCAAGACGCTGGTCGCACCCTACGAGCTGGTCAAGACCATGCGCGCCTCGATCCTGGTGCTCGGCCCGATGGTCGCCCGTTTCGGCGAGGCCGAGGTGGCGCTGCCCGGCGGCTGCGCCATCGGCTCGCGACCGGTCGACCTGCACATCCGCGGTCTCGAGGCGATGGGCGCCAAGATCGACGTCGAAGGTGGCTACATCAAGGCCAAGGCACCGGAAGGCGGCCTGCGCGGCGCGCACTTCTTCTTCGATATCGTCAGCGTGACCGGTACCGAGAACATCATGATGGCTGCCGCCCTGGCCAAGGGCCGCACCGTGCTGGAAAACGCCGCACGTGAGCCGGAAGTGGTCGACCTGGCCAACTTCATCAACGCCATGGGCGGCAAGGTCAGTGGCGCCGGCACCGATACCATCGTCATCGACGGCGTCGAGCGCCTCGGTGGTGGTCGCTACAGCGTGATGCCCGACCGCATCGAGACCGGCACTTACCTGGTGGCCGCGGCTGCCACCGGCGGCCGGGTCAAGCTGAAGGACACCGACCCGACCATCCTCGAGGCCGTGCTGGCCAAGCTGCAGGAGGCCGGCGCCGAGATCACCACCGGTCCGGACTGGATCGAGCTGGACATGAAGGGCAAGCGTCCCAAGGCGGTCAATGTGCGCACCGCGCCGTACCCGGCTTTCCCGACCGACATGCAGGCCCAGTTCATCTCCCTCAACGCCATCGCCGAGGGCACCGGCACCGTCATCGAGACAGTGTTCGAGAACCGCTTCATGCACGTCTACGAGATGAACCGCATGGGCGCGCAGATCCTGGTCGAAGGCAACACCGCCATCGTCACCGGCGTGCCGGCGCTCAAGGGCGCCCCGGTGATGGCCACCGACCTGCGTGCTTCTGCCAGCCTGGTGATCGCCGCGCTGGTGGCCGAGGGCGAGACCCTGATTGACCGCATCTACCACATCGACCGTGGTTACGAGTGCATCGAGGAGAAGCTCCAGCTGCTCGGCGCCAAGATCCGCCGCGTGCCGGGCTAGTAGGGGCATCGCATGCTGACCATCGCGCTGTCCAAGGGTCGCATCCTCGACGACACCCTGCCGCTGCTCGCCGCAGCCGGCATCGAGCCGACCGAGAATCCGGAGAAGA
Organism: Aquipseudomonas alcaligenes; assembly: GCF_003205495.1. Taxonomy (GTDB): domain Bacteria; phylum Pseudomonadota; class Gammaproteobacteria; order Pseudomonadales; family Pseudomonadaceae; genus Aquipseudomonas; species Aquipseudomonas alcaligenes_B. The sequence goes on from NZ_QJRX01000010.1 coordinate 60,873, forward strand.
GCCGCAAGCTGATCATCCCCACCACCCAGGATGACGTGCAGCTGCTGATCGTGCGCGCCACCGACGTGCCGACCTACGTCGAGCACGGCGCCGCCGACCTCGGCGTGGCCGGCAAGGACGTGCTGATGGAGTACGGCGGCCAGGGCCTGTACGAGCCGCTGGACCTGCAGATCGCCAACTGCAAGCTGATGACCGCCGGCAAGGTCGGCGCGCCGGAGCCCAAGGGCCGCCTGCGCGTGGCCACCAAGTTCGTCAACGTGGCCAAGCGCTATTACGCCGAGCAGGGCCGTCAGGTCGATATCATCAAGCTGTACGGCTCCATGGAGCTGGCGCCGCTGGTCGGCCTGGCCGACAAGATCATCGACGTGGTCGACACCGGCAACACCCTGCGTGCCAACGGCCTGGAGCCCCAGGAGCTGATCGCCCACATCAGTTCGCGGCTGATCGTCAACAAGGCCTCGATGAAGATGCAGCACGGTCGCATCCAGGCGCTGATCGACACCCTGCGGGGCGCCGTCGAGGCGCGACACCGCAGCTGATACCACCTCGATGCGGTGTTACGCCGCATCTGCCTATCCGTGTCATAGCCAGAATTCTCAGGTGCCCGCGCGGAGCGGCTGGTACTCTACGGGCGCCTGAGCAATAGCCAAATATGAGGCCCGCTATGACCGCTCCCGTTGCCATCCGCCGACTCGATGCCGCTGACCAGGACTTCGCCAGGCACCTGGATCATCTGCTGAGCTGGGAAAGCGTGTCCGACGACGCGGTCAACCAGCGCGTGCTGGACATCATCCAGGCCGTGCGCGAGCGCGGCGATGCCGCCGTGGTGGAGTTCACCCAGCGTTTCGACGGCGTCGAGGCGCAGTCCATGGCCGAGCTGATCCTGCCGCGCGCGCGCCTGGAGCTGGCCCTGACCCGCATCAGCGTCGAGCAGCGCGCCGCCCTGGAAAAAGCCGCCGAGCGCGTGCGCCTGTACCACGAGCGGCAGAAGCAGGACTCTTGGAGCTACACCGAGGCCGACGGCACGGTGCTGGGGCAGAAGGTCACCCCGCTGGACCGCGCCGGCCTCTACGTGCCGGGCGGCAAGGCCTCGTACCCCTCGTCGGTATTGATGAACGCCATCCCGGCCAAGGTCGCCGGCGTGCCGGAAGTGGTGATGGTGGTGCCGACCCCGCGCGGCGAGATCAACGAGATCGTCCTCGCCGCCGCCTGCGTGGCCGGGGTCGACCGCGTGTTCACCATCGGCGGCGCCCAGGCCGTGGCCGCGCTGGCCTACGGTACCGAGAGCGTGCCGCCGGTGGACAAGATCGTCGGCCCGGGCAACATCTATGTCGCCACCGCCAAGCGCCACGTATTCGGCAAGGTCGGCATCGACATGATCGCCGGTCCTTCGGAAATCCTCGTGGTCTGCGACGGCCAGACCGACCCGGACTGGATCGCCATGGACCTGTTCTCCCAGGCCGAGCACGACGAGGACGCGCAGTCCATCCTGGTCAGCCCGGACGCCGCCTTCCTCGACCGCGTGGCCGAGAGCATCGCCCGTCTGCTGCCGACCCTGGAGCGTGAGACCATCGCGCGTACCTCGCTGGAGGGCCGTGGCGCGCTGATCCAGGTCGCCGACATGGCCCAGGCCATCGAAGTGGCCAACCGCATCGCGCCGGAGCACCTGGAGCTGTCGGTGGAAAACCCCGAGCAGTACCTGCCGCAGATTCGCCACGCCGGCGCCATCTTCATGGGCCGCTACACCGCGGAAGCGCTGGGCGACTACTGCGCCGGCCCCAACCACGTGCTGCCGACCTCCGGCACCGCGCGCTTCTCCTCGCCGCTGGGCGTGTACGACTTCCAGAAGCGCTCGTCGATCATCCACTGCTCGGCCGAAGGTGCTTCCGAGCTGGGCAAGGTCGCCTCCGTGCTGGCCCGTGGCGAGTCGCTGACCGCCCACGCGCGCAGCGCCGAGTATCGCATCAAGAACTGAGGGCTTTTGTAGGGTGGACAACGCTTTGCTTGTCCACCGCCAGGCCCGGTGGAAAACGCTTCGCGGTTTTCCACCCTACGCAAACCGAACGATTTCGAGGAGAGAAGGGCAGATGAGCAAGTTCTGGAGCCCCTTCGTCAAGGACCTGGTGCCCTACGTGCCGGGTGAGCAGCCGAAACTGGCCAAGCTGGTCAAGCTCAACACCAACGAGAACCCCTATGGTCCGTCGCCCAAGGCGATCGCTGCCATGCAGGCCGAACTGGGCGACAGCCTGCGCCTGTACCCGGACCCCAACAGCGATCGCCTCAAGCAGGCGGTGGCCGATTATTACGGTGTGAGCACTGCCGAGGTGTTCGTCGGCAACGGTTCCGACGAGGTGCTGGCGCACGCCTTCCACGGCCTGTTCCAGCACGGTAAGCCGCTGCTGTTCCCCGACGTGACCTACAGCTTCTACCCGGTCTACTGCGGCCTGTACGGCATCCAGCATGAAGCGCTGGCGCTGGACGAGCAGTTCCAGATCCGTGTCGAGGACTACGCGCGGCCCAATGGCGGCATCATCTTCCCCAACCCCAACGCGCCGACCGGCTGCCTGCTGGCGCTGGAAGCCATCGAGCAGATGCTCAAGGCCAGCCCGGACAGCGTGGTGGTGGTGGACGAGGCGTATGTCGACTTCGGCGGCGAGACGGCGATCAAGCTGGTGGATAAGTATCCGAACCTGCTGGTGACCCAGACCCTGTCCAAGTCTCGCTCGTTGGCCGGGCTGCGGGTCGGCATCGCGGTCGGCCATCCGGACCTGATCGAGGCGCTGGAGCGGATCAAGAACAGCTTCAACTCCTACCCGCTGGACCGCATGGCCATCGCCGGCGCGGCGGCGGCCTTCGAGGACGAGGACTATTTCCGCGCGACCTGCCAGAAGGTGATCGACAGCCGCGAGGCGGTGGTCGCCGGCCTGCAGCGCCTGGGTTTCGAGGTGCTGCCCTCGGCGGCCAACTTCGTCTTCGCCCGCCACCCGCAGAAGGATGCGGCGACCCTGGCCGCGGGCCTGCGCGAGCAGGGCGTGATCGTGCGCCACTTCAAGCAGGCGCGCATCGCCCAGTTCCTGCGCATCACCATCGGCGCGCCGGAGCAGAACCAGGCACTGCTGGACGCCCTGGGCTCGTTGCTCTGAGTCGGGCCGGAAACAAAAAAGGCGCCCCGCGGGGCGCCTTTTTCATTGTTCCTGTACTTCCGCAGGGGGCCTGAGGCCGATCTCGGTGGTCAGCTCCAGCAGCTCGCCGGCGCGTAGTACCTCGACCACCACCTGTTCGCCAGGCTGGGTGCGCGCCACCTGGTTCATCGAGCGCCGGCCATCGACGGCGGGCTCGCCGTCGATCCGCAGGATCAGGTCGCCGGGCTGCAGGCCGGCCTTCTGCGCCGGGCCGCCGCGGTAGATGCCGGCGACCAGGATGCCGGCACGCCCCTGCAGGCCGAAGGATTCGGCCAGTTCGGGGGTCAGCGGCTGTACTTCGATGCCCAGCCAGCCGCGGATCACCTGGCCGTGCTCGATGATCGCCTTCATCACCTCGCGGGCCAGCTTGACCGGGATGGCGAAGCCGATGCCCTGGGAGCCGCCGGACTTGGAGAAGATCGCCGTGTTGATGCCGATCAGGTTGCCGTGGGCATCGACCAGGGCGCCGCCGGAGTTGCCCGGGTTGATCGCCGCGTCGGTCTGGATGAAGTCCTCGTAGGTATTGAGGCCCAGCTGGTTGCGTCCGGTGGCGCTGATGATGCCCATGGTCACGGTCTGGCCGACGCCGAAGGGGTTGCCGATGGCCAGGGTGACGTCGCCGATCTGGATCTGGTCGGAGCGGCCCAGGGTCATGGCCGGCAGGTTCTGCAGATCGATCTTGAGTACCGCCAGGTCGGTTTCCGGGTCGCTGCCGATCAGGCGGGCCAGGGTTTCGCGGCCGTCCTTGAGCGCCACCACGATCTGGTCGGCGCCGGCCACCACATGGTTATTGGTCAGCAGGTAGCCTTCCGGGCTCATGATCACCGCCGACCCCAGGCTCGACTCCATGCGCCGCTGCTTGGGCAGGTTGTCGCCGAAGAAGCGGCGGAATACCGGGTCTTCCAGCAGCGGATGGCTGGACTTGCTGACCATCTTGGTGGTGTACAGGTTGGCCACTGCCGGTGCCGCGCGGCCGACGGCCTCGGCGTAGGACACCGGGCCCTCCTGGGCGATGCCGTACTGCGGCGCCTGCTGCAGGTTGACCTCGTTGGCCGGCAGGCCGACCCATTGCGGGTAGCGCTGGATCAGCAGCAGTGCCAGCAGCAGGCCGGCCAGCAGCGGCCAGCCAAGGAAGCGCAGGGCCTTGAGCATCGATGAGAAATCCTGAGGGTTGCGAGGGCCCGAGGCGGCCCTTAAGGTGGCGGCATTATAGAGGTGCGCCCGGCAGGAAGGGCAGCACCGGCAACAGTTTGACGAGGAATTCCCATGGCCATCGCCCTGAGCACCCTGGTGGAGGAAGCCGACCGCTTTCTCAATGCCGCCCGCATCGCTGACTACTGCCCCAATGGCCTGCAGGTCGAGGGGCGGCCGCAGGTGCGCCGCATCGTCAGCGGCGTGACCGCCAGCCAGGCGTTGCTGGACGCCGCGGTGGAGGCCGAGGCCGACGTGGTGCTGGTGCACCACGGCTACTTCTGGAAGGGCGAGGATGCGCGCGTCACCGGGATGAAGCGGCGCCGCCTGCAGACCCTGCTGGGTCACGACATCAGCCTGCTGGCCTACCACCTGCCGCTGGACCTGCACCCGGAAGTCGGCAACAACGTGCAGCTGGCGCGGCAGCTGGAGATTACCGTGGAAGGCCCGCTCGATCCGGAAAACCCCAAGGTGGTCGGCCTGCTCGGCTCGCTGGCCGAGCCCATGACCGCCCGCGATTTTGCCCGTCGGGTGCAGGAGGTGCTGGGGCGCGAGCCGCTGCTGGTGGAAGGGGCGAGCATGGTACGGCGCATCGGCTGGTGCACCGGGGGCGGTCAGGGCTATATCGACGATGCCATCGCCGCCGGGGTCGACCTGTTCCTCACCGGCGAGGCCTCCGAGCAGACCTTCCACAGCGCCCGCGAGAGCGGCGTCAGCTTCATCGCCGCCGGCCATCACGCCACCGAGCGCTACGGCGTGCAGGCCCTGGGTGACTACCTGGCGCGGCGCTTCGCTATCGAGCACCTGTTCATCGACTGCCCGAACCCCGTCTGAGGGATCTTGCGGGGCTCCGCTGCGGCGGTCCCTCAGGCCCGGAAGGCACTGATTTTTGGGCATAAATCTAGATCGTTTCGATCTAAAAGGCCTCCTCAATAGAATAGGGTGCTGTGCTAGAGTGCGCCCTCGTCCACGGCCCGCCGGCCGTCCATTCCTGATTCGTGAATAGCCATGCTCGACAAACTGACGCACCTGAAACAGCTCGAGGCGGAAAGTATCCACATCATTCGTGAAGTGGCCGCCGAGTTCGACAACCCGGTGATGCTGTATTCCATCGGCAAGGATTCCGCCGTGATGCTGCATCTGGCGCGCAAGGCGTTCTTCCCCGGCAAGCTGCCGTTCCCGGTGCTGCATGTGGATACCCGCTGGAAATTCCAGGAGATGTATCGCTTCCGCGAGAAGATGGTCAGCGAATACGGCCTCGACCTGCTCACCCACATCAACCCGGATGGCGTGGCGCAGGACATGAACCCCTTCACCTACGGCAGTGCCAAGCACACCGACGTGATGAAGACCGAGGGTCTCAAGCAGGCGCTGGACAAGTACGGCTTCGACGCCGCCTTCGGTGGCGCGCGCCGCGACGAAGAGAAATCCCGCGCCAAGGAGCGCGTGTATTCCTTCCGCGACAGCAAGCACCGCTGGGACCCGAAGAACCAGCGTCCCGAGCTGTGGAACGTGTACAACGGCAAGGTCAAGAAGGGCGAGTCGATCCGCGTCTTCCCGCTGTCCAACTGGACCGAGCTGGACATCTGGCAATACATCTACCTGGAACAGATCCCGATCGTGCCGCTGTACTTCGCCGCCGAGCGTGAAGTCATCGAGAAGAATGGCACGCTGATCATGATCGACGACGATCGTATCCTCGAGCACCTCTCGGACGAAGAAAAAGCCCGCATTACCAAGAAGATGGTGCGCTTCCGTACCCTCGGTTGCTACCCGCTGACCGGTGCGGTGGAGTCCACGGCGACCACGCTGACCGACATCATCCAGGAAATGCTCCTGACCAAGACCAGCGAGCGCCAAGGGCGGGTCATCGACCACGACCAGGCCGGCTCGATGGAAGAAAAGAAACGTCAGGGCTACTTCTAAGGATTCCGCATCATGAGCCATCAATCCGATCTGATCAGCCAGGACATCGTTGCCTACCTGGCTCAGCACGAACGCAAAGAGCTGCTGCGCTTTCTCACCTGCGGCAACGTCGACGACGGCAAGAGCACCCTGATCGGGCGCCTGCTGCACGACACCAAAATGATCTACGAAGACCATCTGGAAGCCATCACCAAGGACTCCAAGAAGGTCGGCACCACCGGCGATGAAGTCGACCTGGCTCTGCTGGTCGACGGCCTGCAGGCCGAGCGCGAGCAAGGCATCACCATCGACGTGGCGTACCGCTATTTCAGCACCGCCAAGCGCAAGTTCATCATCGCCGATACCCCCGGCCATGAGCAGTACACCCGCAACATGGCGACCGGTGCCTCCACCTGCGACCTGGCGATCATCCTGATCGACGCGCGTTATGGTGTGCAGACCCAGACCAAGCGCCACAGCTTCATCGCCTCGCTGCTGGGCATCAAGCACATCGTGGTCGCCATCAACAAGATGGACCTCAAGGGCTTCGACCAGGGCGTGTTCGAGCAGATCAAGGCTGACTACCTGGCCTTCGCCGACAAGATCAACCTCAAGCCCAGCTCGCTGCACTTCGTGCCGATGTCGGCGCTCAAGGGCGACAACGTGGTCAACCGTTCCGAGCGCTCGCCCTGGTACGACGGCCAGTCGCTGATGGAAATCCTCGAAAGCGTGGAGATTGCCGGCGACCGCAACCTCAACGACATGCGCTTCCCGGTGCAGTACGTCAACCGCCCGAACCTGAACTTCCGCGGCTTCGCCGGTACCCTGGCCAGCGGCGTGGTGCACAAGGGCGACGAAGTGATCGCCCTGCCGTCGGGCAAGGGCAGCAAGGTCAAATCCATCGTCACCTTCGAGGGTGAGCTGGAGCAGGCTGGTCCGGGCCAGGCCGTCACCCTGACGCTGGAAGACGAGATCGACGTGTCGCGCGGCGACATGCTGGTGCATGCCGACAACCGTCCGCTAGTCACCGACAGCTTCGACGCCATGCTGGTGTGGATGGCCGAAGAGCCGATGCTGCCGGGCAAGAAATACGACATCAAGCGCGCCACCAGCTATGTGCCGGGCTCGATCCCGAGCATCGTCCACCGCGTCGACGTCAACACCCTGGAACAGGGGCCGGCCAGCAGCCTGCAACTGAACGAGATCGGCCGGGTCAAGGTCGCTCTGGATGCGCCGATTGCCCTCGATGGCTACGAGCACAACCGCACCACCGGTGCCTTCATCGTCATCGACCGTCTGACCAATGGCACCGTCGGTGCCGGCATGATCATCGCCGCTCCGGTTGGTGCTCAGGGCGGCGGCCACCACGGCAAGCTGGCCCACGTTTCCACCGAGGAGCGTGCCACCCGCTTCGGTCAGCAGCCGGCCACCGTGCTGTTCTCGGGCCTGTCCGGCGCCGGCAAGAGCACCCTGGCCTATGCCGTGGAGCGCAAGCTGTTCGACATGGGCCGTGCCGTGTACGTGCTGGACGGCCAGAACCTGCGTCATGACCTGAACAAGGGCCTGCCGCAGGACCGCGCCGGGCGCACCGAAAACTGGCGCCGTGCGGCGCACGTGGCGCGTCAGTTCAACGAAGCAGGCCTGCTGACCCTGGCCGCCTTTGTGGCGCCGGATGCCGAAGGCCGCGAACAGGCCAAGGCGCTGATCGGCAACGAGCGTCTGCTCACCGTCTACGTCCAGGCCTCGCCGGCCGTGTGCCGCGAGCGCGATCCGCAGGGCCTGTATGCCGCCGGTGGCGACAACATCCCGGGCGAGTCCTTCCCCTACGACATCCCGCTGGATGCCGATCTGGTGATCGACACCCAGGCCGTGTCGGTGGAGGAGGGCGTCAAGCAGGTGCTCGATCTGCTGCGCAGCCGCGGTGCCATCTAAGCCTGACGGATCGAAAAAAGCCCCGCATTGGCGGGGCTTTTTTGTGCGCGGTCGAAGGCCGGCGCGCCCGCTGTCGATGCCCATAAAAAAGCCCCGCCAGTGCGGGGCTTTTTGGGGGCTGCCGGTCAGCGCTTGAGGCCGAAGCTCTCGTCCAGGGTGCCGGGCGCATCCGGCTCCTTGGGGGCGTAGTCCTTCGGCGCCTCGTTGGTCTTCGGCGGGGTCAGGCGCTCGCGCGGGGCCTTGCTCTCATCGGTGTTGAGCGCAGCCAGCAGGCGCTGGCGGGTCAGCTCGTCGGCGGCCAGGCGGTTGGCGCCCTGGGACAGGTGTTCCTGCACCTCCTGGTAGCTCTGGGTGAGCTTCTTCACCAGGCTGGCGGTGGTGTTGAAGTGGGTCACCACCTCGTTCTGGTAGCTGTCGAAGCGCTGCTGCAGGTCGTCCAGCTGGCGCTGGGTGCGGCCAGGGGCAGCGTTGGGCAGCAGGCGCGCGGCCAGGAAGCCGATGGCGATGCCGGCGAGCAGGGCCAAGGCGGGCAGCAGCCAGGGGGTGAGCGATTGTTCCACGAGTCCTTCCTCTGAAAGCGGCTTTGTTTTACGGTAGCGGCTCTCGCCGGCGCTGTATACCGCGGCAAAGCCCTGTTGTGCGATGTGCCTAACCAAGACGTGTCGACCCCGCCCGGGGTCACGGAGTTCCCGCTGTTGATCCGCGAAACCCCTCTTGCCATCGACGGCCCCTGCGGCCCGCTCGAAGCCCTGCTGTGTGAAGTGCCGGACGCCCGTGGCGTCGCTCTGATCTGCCATCCCAACCCGGTGCAGGGTGGCACCATGCTCAACAAGGTGGTCTCCACCCTGCAGCGTGCGGTGCGCGATATGGGCTACCACACCTTGCGCTTCAACTACCGCGGTGTCGGCGCCAGTGCCGGCAGCCATGACATGGGCAGCGGCGAAGTCGACGATGCCGAGGCCGTGGCGCACTGGCTGCGCGCGCAATATCCCGAGCTGCCGTTGACCCTGCTCGGCTTCTCCTTCGGTGGCTTCGTCGCCGGTGCGCTGGCCGGGCGTCTGGAAGACCAGGGTGTGGTCATTCCCAGGCTGTTCATAGTGGCGCCGGCCGTGCATCGCCTGCAGGCGCCCGAGCATCTGCCGCAGGGCGGCGAGCTGGTGGTAATTCAGCCGGAACAGGATGAAGTCATCGCGCCCGAGGACGTCCATATCTGGTCCGCGGGGCTGGTGCGTGCCCACGAGCTGCTGAAAGTGGCAGAATGCGGCCACTTTTTTCACGGCAAGCTGCCCGAGCTGAAAGACCTGGTGCAGCCCCGTATCCAATAAGTTGAAGCGAATACCCAGATGACCACCCGTATCCTCACCGGTATCACCACCACCGGCACCCCGCACCTGGGCAACTACGCCGGCGCCATTCGCCCGGCCATAGTCGCCAGCCGCGCCGCCGACGCCGATTCCTTCTATTTCCTCGCCGACTACCACGCGCTGATCAAGTGCGACGACCCGGCGCGCATCCAGCGTTCGCGTCTGGAGATCGCCGCGACCTGGCTGGCGCTGGGTCTGGATACCGACAAGGCGACCTTCTATCGCCAGTCCGACATTCCCGAGATCCCCGAGCTGTGCTGGCTGCTCACCTGTGTCGCCGGCAAGGGCCTGCTCAACCGCGCCCATGCCTACAAGGCGTCGGTGGACAAGAACGTCGAGGCCGGTGAAGACCCGGATGCCGGCGTGACCATGGGCCTGTTCAGCTACCCGGTGCTGATGGCGGCGGACATCCTGATGTTCAACGCGCACAAGGTGCCGGTCGGCCGCGACCAGATCCAGCACGTGGAAATGGCGCGCGACATCGGTCAGCGCTTCAACCACCTGTTCGGCCAGGGCCGTGAGCTGTTCACCCTGCCGGAAGCGGTGATCGAGGAAGAAGTGGCGACCCTGCCTGGCCTCGACGGGCGCAAGATGAGCAAGAGCTACGACAACACCATCCCGCTGTTCGGCACGGCCAAGCAGCTGAAGGACGCCATCGCCCGCATCGTCACCGACTCCAAGCTGCCGGGCGAGCCCAAGGATGTCAAGGGCTCGCACCTGTTCACCCTGTACCAGGCCTTCGCCAGCCAGGCGCAGCAGGCCGAGTTCCGCGCCGAGCTGGAAGGCGGCCTGGCCTGGGGCGAGGCGAAGAACCGCCTGTACCAGCTGCTGGAAAGCGAACTGGGCGAGGCGCGCGAGCGCTACAACGCGCTGATCGCCCGTCCTGCCGATCTGGAGGACATCCTCCTGGCGGGCGCGGCCAAGGCGCGCAGGATCGCCACGCCGTTCCTCGGCGAGCTGCGCGAGGCGGTCGGCCTGCGCTCGTTCCGTGAGCAGGTGCAGGTGGCTGGCGGCGAGAAGAAGAAAGCGGCCAAGAGCGCGCGCTTCGTCAGCTTCCGCGACGACGACGGCAGCTTCCGCTTCCGCCTGCTGGATGCCGCCGGCGAGCAGCTGCTGCTGTCGAAATCCTTCGCCGATGGCAAGGCCGCCGGCCAGGCCAGCAAGGCCCTGCAGTCCGGCGCCGAGCTGGATGTGCGCAGCGAGGGGCTGAGCTTCTCGGTGTGGCTGGGCGACGAGCAGATCGGCGACAGCCCGGCCTTCGTCGACGACGGCGCGCTGCAACAGGCCATCGCCCGCCTGCACGAGGCGCTCGCGCCGCAGGAATGATGCGCACGGCATGATTGCCAAGCACGGGGTGCGTCGCTAAAGTGACCGCCCCGTTTTTGTTACCGAAGTTCCCAGCATGACTCCTCTTGAGCGTTATCAGGCCGATCTGAAGCGGCCGGACTTCTTCCACGATGCCGCACAGGAAAACGCCGTGCGTCACCTGCAGCGTCTGTACGACGAGCTGGTGGCCGATTCCAAGGCGTCCGGCCTGCTCGGCAAGCTGTTCGGCAAGAAGCGCCAGGGGCCGATCAAGGGTATCTACTTCTGGGGCGGCGTCGGCCGCGGCAAGACCTATCTGGTCGACACCTTCTTCGATGCGCTGCCGTTCGAGCAGAAGATGCGCACCCACTTCCACCGCTTCATGAAGCGCGTGCACGAGGAAATGCGCACCCTCAAGGGCGAGAAGAACCCGCTGACCATCATCGGCAAGCGTTTCGCCGACGAGGCGCGGGTGATCTGCTTCGACGAGTTCTTCGTCAGCGACATCACCGATGCGATGATCCTCGCCACTCTGCTGGAAGAGCTGTTCAAGAACGGCGTGAGCCTGGTGGCCACCTCCAACATCGTGCCGGACGGCCTGTACCGCGACGGCCTGCAGCGCGCGCGCTTCCTGCCGGCCATTGCCCTGCTCAAGGAGCACACCGAGATCGTCAACGTCGACAGCGGCGTGGACTATCGCCTGCGTGCCCTGGAGCAGGCCGAGCTGTTCCACTTCCCGCTGGACGCCGAGGCCGAGACCAGCCTGGAGAAGAGCTTCCGCAGCCTGCTGCCGGAGCACTGCGTGGTGGAAGAGAACAAGACGCTGATGATCGAGAATCGCCCGATCGTCGCGCGCAAGGAGGGCGACGACATCGCCTGGTTCGACTTCCGCGAGCTGTGCGACGGCCCGCGCAGCCAGAACGACTACATCGAGCTGGGCAAGATCTACCACGCGGTGATCCTGTCCAATGTCGAGCAGATGAGCGTGGCCAAGGACGACATGGCGCGGCGCTTCATCAACCTGGTGGACGAGTTCTACGACCGCAACGTCAAGCTGATCATCTCCGCCGAGGTGGAGCTGAAGGATCTGTACAGCGGCGGCCGGCTGAACTTCGAGTTCCAGCGCACCCTCAGCCGCCTGCTGGAGATGCAGTCGCACGAGTTCCTCTCGCGTCCGCACAAACCCTGAGCCGGCAGGCTCGGACACGAAAAGGGCTGCCCAGGGGCAGCCCTTTTGCGTTTCAGGCGGCCTGCGCTCAGGTGGCCTGCACTCAGGCGCCGTCCTTGTGCTGGAACTGGCGGCGATACTGGTTCGGCGACAGCCCGGCGTGCTGGCGGAACAGGCGGGCGAAGAAGCTGGCGTCGTCGTAGCCGACTTCGTAGCTGATGGTCTTGATGCTCTTGCGGGTGGAGGAGAGTAGGCCCTTGGCCGTTTCGATGCGCAGGCGCTGCAGGTAGTGCAGCGGCTTGTCGCCGGTCGCCGCCTGGAAGCGCCGCATGAAATTGCGGATGCTCATGCCGTGTTGGCGCGCCACGTCCTCGATGCGGAACTTCTCGGCGAAGTGCTCCTCCAGCCACTGTTGTACCTGCAGGATGGCCACGTCCTGGTGCAGCTTCTGCCCGCCGAAGCCGATGCGCCCCGGGCTGTAGCTGCGCTGGGTCTCGTAGAGGATGTCGCGCGCCACGCCCTGGGCGATGCCGGCACCGCAATAGCGCTCGATCAGGTAGATGTAGAGGTCGCAAGCCGAGGTGACGCCGCCGGCGCAGTACAGGTTGTCGGCGTCCGACAGGTGTTTTTCCTGGTTGAGCAGCACCCTGGGGAAGCGCTCGGCGAACTCGCGGAAGAAGCGCCAGTAGGTGGTCGCCTCCTTGCCGTCGAGCAGTCCGGCCTGGGCCATCCAGAACACGCCGGTGGCCTCGCCGCAGATCGCGCTGCCGGCGGCATGGCGCTCACGCAGCCAGGGAATCACCTGCGGGTAGCGCTGACAGAGGACGTCGAAATCGCCCCAGAAGGCCGGCAGGATGATCACCTCGGCGTCGTCCAGGGCGCCGTCCACCGGGATCAGCGCCTCGCTGAAACTGGTCACCGCCAGGCCGTCCGGGCTGAGCACGCGGATCTGGAAGGCCGAGCCGGCGCCTAGGCCCTGCTGCTTGCCGTGGCGCATCCCGGCCATGTGGAAGAAGTCGCGGGCCTGCATCAGGGTGGCGGCGAACACGCCGTCGGTGGCGAGTATGGCGATGCGTGTGGGCGGCATGGTTGTTGTTCTTGTAGGTGGTTAAATGGTCATGGCGTGGCTGGATCGTCTTATTTTTTGTCGCATGTGTCCAGTGCCCCCGGCGCGAGCGCTGGCCTAGAGTGGGTCTCACCCAACGACCACTCAGATACAGGTGTAACAATGATTCCAAGAACCCTGTTCAGCTCCGAGCACGAGCTGTTCCGCGAGTCCGTGCGCAAGTTCTTCGAGCAGGAGGCCGTGCCCTTCCATGCGCAATGGGAGAAGGATGGTCATATCGACCGCGCGCTGTGGAACAAGGCGGGCGAGGCCGGCATGCTCTGCTCGCATATCCCGGAGGAGTACGGCGGCATGGCCGCGGACTTCCTCTACAGCGCCGTGGTGATCGAGGAACAGTCGCGCCTGGGCCTGTCCGGCGTGGGCTTCTCCCTGCATTCGGATATCGTCGCGCCCTACATCCTCCACTACGGCACCGAAGAGCAGAAGCTGCACTACCTGCCCAAGCTGGTCAGCGGTGAGCTGGTCACCGCCATCGCCATGACCGAGCCGGGCACCGGCTCCGACCTGCAGGGGGTGAAGACCACCGCCGTGCTGGATGGCGACGAGTACGTGATCAACGGCTCCAAGACCTTCATCACCAACGGCTGGCTGGCCGACCTGGTGATAGTGGTGGCCAAGACCGACCCCAAGGCCGGCGCCAAGGGCATCAGCCTGTTCCTGGTGGAGGCCAAGACCCCGGGCTTCTCCAAGGGCAAGCGTCTGGAGAAGGTCGGTATGAAGGCCCAGGACACTTCCGAGCTGTTCTTCCAGGATGTGCGCATTCCCAAGGCCAACCTGCTGGGCAAGGAGGGCATGGGCTTCGTCTACCTGATGCAGGAACTGCCGCAGGAGCGCCTGACCGTGGGCGTCGGCGCCATCGCCTCGGCCGAGGCGGCGCTGAAGTGGACCCTGGACTACACCCGCGAGCGCAAGGCCTTCGGCCGTCCGGTGGCGGACTTCCAGAACACCCGCTTCAAGCTGGCCGAGATGGCCACCGAGATCCAGGTCGGCCGCGTGTTCGTCGATCGCTGCCTGGAGCTGCACCTGAACAAGAGGCTCGATGTGCCGACCGCGGCGATGCTCAAGTACTGGGGCACCGACCTGCAGTGCAAGGTGATCGACGAGTGCGTGCAGCTGCACGGCGGCTACGGATACATGTGGGAATATCCGATCGCCCGCGCCTGGGCCGACTCGCGGGTGCAGCGCATCTACGCCGGCACCAACGAGATCATGAAGGAAATCATCAGCCGCGCCCTGTAAGGCTGGCAGATGCGAAAAGCCCGGCTCTGGCCGGGCTTTTTCGTTCAGGGTGCCGGGTTGGGCTGTTCGCGGTGGATCGCCTCGATGGCGGCCAGCAGTTCGTCGCTCAGCTCCAGGCTGAGGCTGCCCAGGTTGCTCTCCAGCTGCTCCAGGCTGGTGGCGCCGATGATGTTGCTGGTGACGAAGGGCTGCCGGGTGACGAAGGCCAGGGCCATCTGCGCCGGGTCCAGGCCATGCTCCTTGGCCAGCGTCACGTAGCGGCTGCAGGCGGCGATGGCCTGCGGGTTGGTGTAGCGGGCGAAGCGGCTGAACAGGGTGATGCGCGCGTTGGCCGGGCGGGCGCCGTTCTCGTACTTGCCGGTGAGCATGCCGAAGGCCAGTGGCGAGTAGGCAAGCAGGCCGCACTGTTCGCGCATCGCTACCTCGGCCAGGCCGACCTCGAAGCTGCGGTTGAGCAGGTTGTAGGGGTTCTGGATCGACACCGCGCGCGGCAGGCCCAGGCTGTCGGCCAGCTGCAGGTATTTCATCGCGCCCCAGGCCGTCTCGTTGGACAGACCGATGTGGCGGATCTTGCCGGTCTTCACCTGTTCGCCGAGTACCTCCAGGGTTTCCTGCAGCGGGGTGAAGTCCTGTTCCTGGTGGCGATAGCCGAGTTGGCCGAAGAAATTGGTGCTGCGCTCCGGCCAGTGCAGCTGGTAGAGGTCGATCCAGTCGGTCTGCAGACGCTTGAGGCTGTCGTCCAGTGCCGCGACTATGTGCCGGCGGTTGTGCTTGAGCTGGCCGCCGCGGATGTAGTCGATGCCGTTGCCGGGGCCGGCCACCTTGCTCGCCAGCACCCAGTCGGCGCGGTTGCCGCGGGCCTTGAAGTAGTTGCCGATGATGCGTTCGGTGGCGCCGTAGGTATCGCGGCGCGGCGGCACCGGGTACATCTCGGCGGTATCGAGGAAGTTGATGCCGCAGGCCCTGGCGCGGTCGATCTGGGCGAAGCCCTCGGCCTCGCTGTTCTGTTCGCCCCAGGTCATGCTGCCCAGGCACAGGGCGCTGACCTGCAGATCGCTGCGGCCCAGTTGGCGATATTCCATGTGCTGCTCCTTGGTTCAAGCGCAAAGGCCAAGCATAAAGCAGGTTGCTATTTCTGCAGCAATCGGCATAATTCCGCGGCTTTCTCGGCGGGGATGCCTAGCCTGTTCGAGAAGGAAGGTGGGGATGCCTAGCCCACCGAACCCCCGCCGTAGCGGACGCGCTGACCCGAGCCCCCGACAGCGTCTGTTTCCGGCTGTCTTTGACCTTGTCAAAGCAAGCACTATTCAGTAAGATCCGCCGTCTTATTTTCAGGGCGGCCCCTGAGGCTATAGCGAATGAAGACTTTTACTGCAAAACCGGAAACTGTTAAGCGCGACTGGTACGTCGTCGACGCTGCAGGTCAGACCCTGGGTCGTCTGGCCACCGAAATCGCCAGCCGTCTGCGCGGCAAGCACAAGCCGGAATACACCCCGCACGTTGACACCGGCGACTACATCGTCGTGATCAACGCCGAGCAAGTGCGTGTCACCGGCGCCAAGACCAGCGACAAGATGTACTACTCGCACTCCGGCTTCCCGGGCGGCATCAAGGAAATCAGCTTCGAGAAGCTGATCGCCAAGGCCCCCGAGCGCGTGATCGAGACCGCGGTCAAGGGCATGCTGCCGAAGAACCCGCTGGGTCGCGACATGTATCGCAAGCTGAAGGTGTACAAGGGTGCCAACCACCCGCACACCGCTCAGCAGCCCCAAGAACTGAAGATTTAACGGAATAGTTCATTATGTCGGCGACTCAAAACTACGGCACTGGCCGTCGCAAGACCGCAACCGCGCGCGTATTCCTGCGCCCGGGTACTGGCAAGATCTCCATCAACAACCGCAGCCTGGATAACTTCTTCGGCCGCGAGACCGCTCGCATGGTCGTGCGTCAGCCGCTGGAGCTGACCGAGACCACCGAGAAGTTCGACATCTACGTCACCGTGCTCGGTGGTGGTGTCAGCGGCCAGGCCGGTGCCATCCGTCACGGCATCACCCGCGCCCTGATCGAGTACGACGAGAGCCTGCGCAGCCCGCTGCGTAAAGCCGGTTACGTCACTCGTGATGCCCGTGAAGTCGAGCGTAAGAAAGTGGGTCTGCGCAAAGCGCGTAAGCGTCCGCAGTACTCCAAGCGTTAATTCGCTGCTACGTTCAAAGGCGCCCAGTTTCCTGTTGGAACTGGGCGTTTTTTATTGTGCCGGTTTTTCTCTGCGACAACCTGTCGCATTGGTGAAAAGCCCGATTTGCAAGGCCTGCGACCATTTTGTATCCGGTAATTACCTTGTCAGAAAAGGGGCTTTTCTTTACCATTCGGCAAATTTTGTGCGGCCCGATTTATTACTTAGTAGAGGCCTGACAACAGGCCACAAAGCTGATGGGAGACGACTGAATGAGCAATGACGGCGTGAATGCAGGCCGGCGTCGCTTCCTGGTGGCGGCCACCTCGGTGGTCGGCGCTGCCGGAGCGGTGGGTGCTGCGACTCCGTTCGTGGGGTCATGGTTCCCCAGTGCCAAGGCCAAGGCGGCTGGTGCACCGGTGAAAGTGAATATCGCCAAGGTCGAACCCGGCCAGCAGATGGTTGCCGAATGGCGCGGTCAGCCGGTGTTCATCGTGCGCCGCACCGAGGAAATCCTGGCCAACCTGGCCAAGATCGAGGGCAGCGTTGCCGATCCCGAGTCCGCCGCCTCCGTGCAGCCGGACTATGTCGACAAGAAGAACCGCTCGATCAAGCCGGAAATCCTGGTGCTGGTCGGCCTGTGCACCCACCTGGGTTGCTCGCCGTCCTTCCGTCCGGAAGTGGCGCCGGCGGATATGGGGCCGGACTGGGTCGGTGGTTACTTCTGCCCCTGCCACGGCTCGCGCTATGACATGGCCGGTCGTGTCTACAAGGCCCAGCCCGCGCCGCTGAACCTGCCGGTTCCGCCGCATTCCTACGAGTCCGATGACGTCATGATCATCGGCGTGGACCAGGAGAAAGCATGATGGAAAAATTCATGGCCTGGATCGATGCGCGCTTCCCCGCGACCAAGATGTGGGAAGACCATCTGAGCAAGTACTACGCTCCGAAGAACTTCAATTTCTTCTATTTCTTCGGTTCGCTGGCCCTGCTGGTGCTGGTTAACCAGATCCTCACCGGCATCTGGCTGACCATGAGCTTCACCCCGTCCGCCGAGGAGGCCTTCGCCTCTGTCGAGTACATCATGCGCGACGTGGAGTACGGCTGGATCATCCGCTACCTGCACTCCACTGGTGCCTCCGCGTTCTTCGTGGTGGTCTACCTGCACATGTTCCGCGGCCTGCTCTACGGCTCCTATCAGAAGCCGCGCGAGCTGGTGTGGATCTTCGGCATGCTGATCTACCTGTGCCTGATGGCCGAAGCCTTCATGGGCTACCTGCTGCCGTGGGGTCAGATGTCCTACTGGGGTGCCCAGGTGATCATCTCGCTGTTCGGTGCCATCCCGGTGATCGGCGATGACCTGACCCAGTGGATCCGTGGTGACTACCTGATTTCCGGCATCACCCTGAACCGCTTCTTCGCCCTGCACGTGATCGCCCTGCCGATCGTCCTGCTCGGCCTGGTCGTGCTGCACATCCTGGCACTGCACGAAGTAGGTTCGAACAACCCCGATGGTGTGGACATCAAGAAGAACAAGGACGCCAACGGCGTACCGGTCGACGGCATCGCCTTCCACCCGTACTACACCGTGAAGGACATCGTCGGTGTGGTGGTCTTCCTGTTCGTGTTCTGCGCCGTGGTGTTCTTCTTCCCGGAGATGGGCGGCTACTTCCTGGAGAAGCCGAACTTCGAGCAGGCCAACCCGTTCAAGACCCCGGCTCACATCGCCCCGGTTTGGTACTTCACCCCCTTCTACGCCATCCTGCGCGCCGTGCCGGACAAGCTGCTGGGTGTGATCGCCATGGGCGCGGCCATCGCCATCCTGTTCGTCCTGCCCTGGCTCGACCGTAGCCCGGTCAAATCCATGCGCTACAAGGGCTGGATGAGCAAGATCTGGCTGGTGATCTTCTGCGTGTCCTTCGTGATCCTCGGCGTGCTGGGCGTGCTGGCACCGACCCCGGGTCGTACCCTGCTGTCGCAGATCTGCACCGCGCTGTATTTCGCCTACTTCATCCTGATGCCGTTCTACACCCGGATGGAGAAGACTAAACCGGTTCCGGAAAGGGTGACTGGCTGATGAAGAAGCTATTTGCTGCATTTGTGTTCGCTGCTCTGCCGGCTTTCTCGCTGGCCGCAGGTGGGGTTGAATATCCGCTGGACAAGGTGGATATCGACCTGACCGACAAGGCCGCCATGCAGGATGGTGCGCGCACCTTCGCCAACTACTGCATGGGCTGCCACAGTGCCAAGTTCCAGCGCTACGAGCGCGTGGCCAAGGACCTGGGCATCCCGGAAGAGCTGATGCTGGAGAACCTGGTGTTCACCGGTGCCAAGATCGGTGATCACATGAAGATCGGCATGCAGCCCGAAGACGCCAAGGTCTGGTTCGGTGCCGCCCCGCCCGACCTGACCCTGGTGGCGCGCGTGCGTGGCACCGACTGGCTGTACACCTACCTGCGCACCTTCTACGAGGACCCGACTCGTCCGCTGGGTGCCAACAACAAGGTGTTCCCGAACGTCGGCATGCCCAACGTGCTGGTCGGCCTGCAGGGTCGCCAGGTCATCGGCTGCAAGCAGGTTCAGGTGGTCGAGGATGGCAAGAAGCAGTACGACCCGCTGACCGGTGCGCCTATCACCCATGAGGCCTGTGATCAGCTGACCGTGGTGCCGGAAACCGGCAAGCTGAGCGAGGCCGAGTTCGACGAGAAGATTCACAATCTGGTGACCTTCCTCGCCTACTCGGCCAACCCGGTCAAGCTGGAGAGCCAGCGCATCGGTACCTATGTGCTGCTGTACCTGGCCTTCTTCTTCGTGTTCGCCTACCTGCTGAAGCGCGAATACTGGAAGGACGTGCACTGATACCCCGCGTTACCGCTGTCGACGCACGCGCCCCATGGGCGCGTGCGTCTTTCTGTTTCTGCTATTCCGAAAGCGAGGAGGGCGCCATGGCCGCGACCAATAAGCTGGCCTGTTATTCCGACCCTGCCGATCACTATTCCCATCGCGTGCGCCTGGTGCTCGCCGAGAAGGGTGTCGCTGCCGAGATCATCGATGTCCAGGCCGGGCGCTGCCCGCCCAAGCTGGCCGAGGTGAACCCCTACGGCAGCCTGCCGACCCTGGTCGACCGCGACCTGGCGTTGTACGAGTCCACCGTGGTGATGGAGTACCTCGACGAGCGTTACCCCCATCCGCCGCTGCTGCCGGTCTATCCTGTGGCCAGGGCCAACAGCCGTCTGCTGATCCACCGCATCCAGCGCGACTGGTGCAAGCTGGTCGATCAGATTCTCGATTCGCGCACCAAGGAAGCCGACAAGGCACTCGCGCGCAAGGAGTTGCGCGAGAGCCTGACCGGCGTGTCGCCGCTGTTTGCCGACAAGCCATACTTCCTCAGCGAGGAGCTGAGCCTGGTGGACTGCTGTCTGCTGCCGATCCTCTGGCGCCTGCCGCGGCTGGGTATCGAGCTGCCGCGTCCGGCCAAGCCGCTGCTGGACTACATGGAGCGGATGTTCGCCCGCGAGGCCTTCCAGGCCAGTCTGTCCAGCGTCGAGCGCGATATGCGCTGAGTAGGAGGAGAGCCGAGATGAATTCCAGTCGTCCCTACCTGGTGCGTGCGCTCTACGAGTGGATAGTCGACAACGACTGCACGCCACACCTGCTGGTCAATGCCGAGTTCCCCGGGGTGCGGGTGCCGGCCGGCTATGCCAACGATGGCCAGATCGTCCTCAACGTGTCGCCCAGCGCCGTGCGCAACCTGCACATGGACAACCAGGCGGTCAGTTTCGAGGGGCGCTTCGGTGGCGTGGCCCATACCCTGTTCATTCCGGCCGGCGCCATGCTGGCGATCTATGCGCGGGAGAATGGCCAGGGCATGGTCTTCGAGCTGGAGCCGCCGGTGGATGACGAGGAGGCGCCGGAGCCGGATGACGATGGCCCGACCGGTGGCGAGCCGCCCAGGCCCAGTGGGCGGCCCAGCCTCAAGGTGGTCAAGTAGGCAACAAAAAAGGCGATCCGAGGATCGCCTTTTTCATGTCTGCCGCCGGATGGCCGGCCCCGGCTCAGTTGGTGTACTGGTACAGCTGCACGACCTTCTGTACGCCGGACACGCTCTGCACCACGCGCGTGGCGTTGGCGCCTTCGGCGCGGGTGACCAGGCCCATCAGATAGACGATGCCGTTCTCGGTCACCACCTTGACCCGGGCGCTCGGCACCTGGCTGTCGAACAGCATCTGGGTCTTGATCTTGGTGGTCAGCGCCGCGTCGTTGCTGCGTGCGGCCAGTGAGCTGGGCTGCAGGACCTGCAGCTCGTTGTGCACCTTGGTCACGCCCTGCACGGTGCGCGCCACCTGGGCGGCCTTGTCCTTCAGGTCGGCGCGCGGGGTCTGGCCGGCCAGCAGGATCACGCCGTTGTAGGCGGTCACCACGATGTGCGAGGTGGGGGCGGTGAGGTCGGCGTGGCTGCGGGAGATGCTGTTGGCCACATTGGGCTCGAGGAACTGATCGTCGATCTTGTTGCCGATGCTGCGGTTGCTGCAGCCGCCCAGTACCAGGCTCAGGGCAAGGGTGGCGAGGATCAGGGCATTGCGGGTCATTCTTCACTCCCGAACAGTTGACGGTCGATCAGGTCGCACAGGCAGTGGATCGCCAGCAGGTGCACTTCCTGAATGCGTGCGGTGACCTTGGAAGGCACGCGGATTTCCACATCCTCCGGCAGCAGCAGCGAGGCCATGCCGCCGCCGTCGCGGCCGGTCAGGGCGACCACCACCATCTCGCGATCATGGGCGGCCTGGATGGCCTGGATCACGTTGGCCGAGTTGCCGCTGGTGGAGATCGCCAGCAGCACGTCGCCGGGACGGCCGAGGGCGCGAATCTGCTTGGAGAACACCTCGTTGTAGCTGTAGTCGTTGGCGATCGAGGTGATGGTCGAGCTGTCGGTGGTCAGGGCAATGGCCGGCAGGCTGGGGCGCTCGCGCTCGAAGCGGTTGAGCAGCTCCGAGGAGAAGTGCTGCGAGTCGCCGGCCGAGCCGCCGTTGCCGCAGGCGAGGATCTTGCCCTCGCCCAGCAGCGAATGGACCATCACCTGGCTGGCGTGCTCGATGAAGGGCACCAGCACTTCCATGGCTTGCTGCTTGGTGTCGATGCTGGCCTGGAACATCTGGCGAATACGGGATTGCATATCCATGGAGGCGGAACCTTAGGTGTGCTGGCTGAGACAGCCGGGAAAAGGCGAAGTTGCAGCGGTTTTTACCCGAGCGGGGGCGGTGCGTCGACTAGAAATCCTCGATCGGGTCGATTCAGCTTTCGAAGGCGTTGCGCAGCCAGTTCAATGCGTCGCCGGGGGCCAGCGCTACCACGTCGAAGCGGCAGGGCTGTCGGCTCCAGCGGCTCTCGTGCTGCAGGAACTGCTCGGCGGCGAGGATCAGGCGCTGGCGTTTGCGTCCGTCGACGCTCTCCAGTGCGCCACCCCAGGCGGCATGCTTGCGATAGCGAACTTCGACGAATACTACTGTATCGCCGTCGAGCATGACCAGATCGAGCTCGCCACCACGGCAGCGCCAGTTCTGCGCGAGCAGGCGCAGGCCATGCCTTTGCAGGTGGTCGCGGGCCCGCGCCTCGGCCTCGCGACCACTGTCCTGGCTGCTTTTAATTGATGCTGTCCGGCAGGCGCTGCACCTGGCCGCCGCGGAATTCGGCCCAGGGTAGTTGGCGCTCTACGCGCTGGGCCTGGTTCAGGCTGAGATTGCCGGACAGGCCCTCGACGCGGCTTTCCGGCAGGGCCTTGAGCTGGCTCAGGCGCGGCGCCAGACGGAAGGCATCAACGCCCATGGCATAGAGGCGGCCGAGGCTGCCGGTGGCCTGCGGCCACTGCTGGCCGACCTGCTGGCGCAGCGGGTCGTTGGCGTCCAGCAGCCAGGGGGTCTCGCAGAAGCGAATACCCTCCAGGTCCTGGTACTGCGCCGGGTTCTGGCCGCCGCTGTAAAGGTGCGAGGTGGCATACACCGGCAGGTCGCCGGCGTACTGGAAGGCCAGGGTCGGCTTGATCTGCTGGGCCTGCTGCGGGGTGGCGGCGAGGAAAATGAAGTCGATGTCCTGGCGCCGCGCCGGTAGGGCGGCCAGCTGGGTGCCCAGAGTGTTCTGCAGGCGTTTGGCGCGGGCCTCGCTCTGGCGCAGTTGGAGCAGGTCGGCGATCTGCTGGGCCAGCTCCACCGGCTGGTCGACGTGCTCGGCGGCGATCAGGTTGCCGCCGGCGGCCTGCCAGCTCTGCTGGAAGGCGGCCAGTACGCGGTTGCCCCACTCGCCCTGCGGCACCAGTGCCACGGCGCTACGCATGCCGTCGGCCCAAGCGCGGCGTGCCACTTCGCGGGCCTCGTCCTCGGCGGCCAGGCCGAACTGGAACAACTGGGCCGGTGCCTCGCGACCGGCATCGCTGTAGTTCAGGGCCAGGGTGGTCAGCGGCAGCTGCGGGCGCTCGCTGAGCTGCTTGACCAGCGGTTTCTCCAGCGGGCCGACCACCAGCTGGGCGCCGTCGGCCTGGGCCTGGCGGTAGAAGTCGTCCAGCGAGGACAGGCGCGAGCTGTCGTAGAGCAGCACTTCCGGCGGGTTCAGGCCGGCCTGCTGAGCCTGGTAGTGGGCGGCCAGGAAGCCATCGCGCAGGGCGCGGGCCACCGAGGCCAGCTGGCCATCCTGCGGTAGCAGCAGGGCGATCTTCTGCAGCGGCTGGCCGGCCAGCTCCTTGAGTTTGATCAGCGCCTGCGGCAGCTGCTCGGCGGCCGGGTGACCGGCGTGCTGGTTTTTCCAGTCGTCGATGGCGGCCAGCTGCTGGTCCGGGGTGCCGGCGCTCTTGGTGGCGCGGGCCAGGCTCAGCCAGCCGTCCAGGTCGCTGTCGCCGGAGCCGATCAGCTGGCTCTGCGGCAGGCTGGAAACCAGTGTCCAGATGGCCTCGTGGTTGCTGCTGGCGGCCTCGCCGGAGAGCAGCGGGGCGATGAATACGCGCTCGCGGGCGGCAGCCAGGGTCTGACCATCGGCTTCCAGGGCGCGTGCACGGACCAGTTGGGTGCGGATCTGCTGCTCCACAGGCAGCTCGCCCAGGCGCTCCAGGCTCGGATGCTGCAGGGCCTTGAGTGCGCTCTTCGGCTTGTTGCGGGCCATGGCCAGTTCGGCGGCGAGGGTGTTGGCGAACACCTGCTGGGCCGGTTTCAGGCCTTCCAGGGCCACTTCGTCGAGGATGCGCGTGGCGCGGCCGATGTCCTGCTGGCGCCAGGCCTGGTCGGCGGCCGACAGACGCAGTAGGGCGGCCTGTTCGGGCTGGCTGGTGGCGGCCTGCTGCAGCAACTGGTCGATGCTGGCCTGCGGCGTGCGCGGCAGTTCGCCCAGGCTGGACGAGGGCGAGCTGGCGCAGGCGGCGAGCAGGCCGGCGAGGCAGAGGGCGGAGAGCGGGCGCAGGCAGGCGATCATCGAATACGTTCCCGGTACTGATCTGGAGAAAGGCGCGATTGTACCCAAGCCCCGTGGTGGGCGCGATGTCGCGGTCGTGAAACGGGCTACAATGCGCGCTTTCCGCAATCGAGGTGCGCCCGTGAGTGCTTCCCCTGTTCCTGCCTCCGGCACTCTGTACGTGGTTGCCACGCCGATCGGCAATCTGGACGACATCAGCGCGCGGGCGCTGCGTATCCTCGGCGAGGTGGCGCTGATCGCCGCGGAGGACACCCGGCATTCCGTGCGCCTGCTGCAGCACTTCGGTATCGCCACACCGCTGGCGGCCTGTCACGAGCATAACGAGCGCGATCAGGGTGGGCGCTTTCTCGCGCGCCTGCAGGCCGGCGAGGACGTGGCGCTGATCTCCGATGCCGGCACGCCGCTGATTTCCGATCCCGGCTTCCACCTGGTGCGTGCTGCACGTGCCGCCGGCATCCGTGTGGTGCCGGTGCCCGGTGCCTGTGCCCTGATCGCGGCGTTGTCGGCGGCCGGCCTGCCGTCGGATCGCTTCGCCTTCGAAGGCTTCCTGCCGGCCAAGACCGCCGGGCGTCGGGCCCGCCTGGAGCAGGTGCGAGAAGACGCGCGTACCCTCATTTATTACGAGGCGCCGCACCGCCTGCTCGAGTCGCTGGCCGACATGCGCGACATCTTCGGCGCGGATCGGCTGGCGGTGCTGGGGCGTGAGCTGACCAAGACCTTCGAGACTCTCAAGGGCCTGCCGCTCGGGGAGTTGCATGACTGGGTGGCGGCCGACAGCAACCAGCAGCGCGGCGAATGCGTGATCCTGGTCGCCGGCTGGCAGGCGCCGGAAGGTGACGAGGCGGTGAGTGGCGAGGCGCTGCGCGTGCTCGACCTGCTGCTCGCCGAGTTGCCGCTCAAGCGCGCGGCGGCACTGGCGGCGGAGATCACCGGGGTGCGCAAGAACCTGCTGTACCAGGCCGCCCTCGATCGGCAAAAGGACGCTTGAGCTTGTCCTGGCTCGCCGGGCTGGTTACCCTTGGCAGCGGAGAGTCGATCGGACAGTCGCTGCCTTCTTCATTGAAGGGGGAGGAAAGTCCGGGCTCCATAGGGCGGAGTGCCAGGTAACGCCTGGGAGGCGCGAGCCTACGGAAAGTGCCACAGAAAATAACCGCCTAAGCGCGTAAGCGCCGGTAAGGGTGAAAAGGTGCGGTAAGAGCGCACCGCACGGCTGGTAACAGTCCGTGGCTAGGCAAACCCCACTCGGAGCAAGACCAAATAGGGTTCCATTGGCGTGGCCCGCGCTGGAACCGGGTAGGTTGCTAGAGGCGTACAGCGATGTGCGTCGTAGAGGAATGACTGTCCTCGACAGAACCCGGCTTACAGATCGACTCTCCTCCTTTCTCTTCTATCCGCTTCATCTCGCAATACCGAAAAAATCTTACTCTTGAGAAATTACTTTAAGTTCGAAGTTTAGCTTCTTGAGCTCGCTGAAATTCGCCTCTCGAATCCCCTCGTTTTGCATCTAAAAAAGCCCCCCTTAGTTCGCTAAATCGCCGTCCCATAAGGATTTTTCCGAGTTGGCGCGCCTTGACGCTAGGGTCTGCGCATTCCTATAGTGTGCCGAAGTGGCACAAAGTGGAAAAAAGTGGGTCATAAGGGCATGGAAAGCTAATTACAGTGGGGAAGCGCAGCCTTGTTTCGTGGAGCTAACGCCATCAGTCTCGACGCCAAAGGGCGACTCGCGATGCCGAGCCGGTATCGTGACGAGCTCGTTTCGCGTTGTGGCGGCCAGCTCATCGTCACCATCGATGCCGTCGACCCCTGCCTGTGCGTCTATCCCCTGCCCGAGTGGGAGCTGATCGAGGCCAAGCTGCGCGACCTGCCGTCCCTGCGCGAAGAGACCCGCCGCCTGCAGCGCCTGCTGATCGGCAACGCCGTGGACATCGAGCTGGATGGCAGCGGCCGCTTCCTGGTGCCGCCGCGTCTGCGCGCCCATGCCGGCCTGGACAAGCACGCGATGCTGGTAGGCCAGCTGAACAAATTCCAACTGTGGAACGAGGACGCCTGGAACGCGTTGGCCGATGCCGACCTGGCTGCCATCAAACAACCCGGCGCCCTGCCGGACGACCTGCGCGACCTGATCCTGTGACCATGACCAGCAGCTTCCGCCACATCACCGTGCTACTCGACGAGGCCGTCGAGGCCCTCGCCGTGCGCGCTGATGGCTGCTACCTGGACGGTACCTTCGGGAGGGGCGGGCACAGCCGGCTGATCCTTGAAAGGCTCGGGCCAGAGGGGCGTCTGCTCGGGTTCGACAAGGACCCACTGGCGATCGCAAGCGGAAATGCACTGGCGGCCGAAGACGGCCGCTTCGTCGTTGTACAGCGCAGCTTCGCCGAGCTGGGCGAGGAGCTTGCCGCGCGCGGCCTGGTCGGTAAGGTCGACGGCCTGCTGCTCGACCTCGGCGTGTCCTCGCCGCAGCTGGACGATGCCGAGCGCGGCTTCAGCTTCCTCAACGACGGCCCGCTGGACATGCGCATGAACCCGGAGGTCGGTGTCAGCGCCGCCCAGTTCATCGCCACGGCGGACGAGGACGAGATCGCCCGGGTATTCAAGGAGTATGGCGAGGAGCGCTTCGCCAAGCGCATGGCGCGTGCCGTGGTACAGCGCCGCACGGTGAAGCCGTTCGAGCGCACCGCCGATCTGGCCCAGGTGCTGACCGACGCCAACCCGGCCTGGGAAAAAGGCAAGAATCCGGCGACCCGCGCCTTCCAGGGGCTGCGTATCCACGTCAACAACGAGCTGGGCGATCTCGAACGTGGCCTGGATGCCGCGCTGGAGGGCCTGGCGGTCGGCGGCCGGCTGGTGGTGATCAGCTTCCATTCGCTGGAAGATCGCATCGTCAAACAGTTCATGAAGCGCCAGGCCAAGGGCGAGGCGGACAAGCTGCCGCGCGACCTGCCGATCATTCCCAAGGCGTTCGAGCCGCGCCTCAAGTTGCTGGGCAAGCCGATTTACGCCGGTGAGGCCGAGGTCAAGGCCAACCCGCGCTCGCGCAGCGCGGTGATGCGCGTGGCGGAGAAGCTGCGATGAGCCGCCTGTACGCCAAGCCCCTGCCGCCCGGCAGCTTGCTGCTGGCCGTGCTGTTCGGCGCCGTGCTGCTGTCGGCCATCGCCGTGGCCTACAGCGCGCACTGGAATCGCCAGCTGCTCAATGCCCTCTACGCCGAGCTCAGCGTGCGCGACAAGGTGCAGGCTGAGTGGGGACGCCTGGTGCTGGAGCAGAGCACCTGGACCGCGCACAACCGCATCGAGGCCCTGGCCGCCGGTCAGTTGAAGATGCGCATTCCCGAACCGACCGAAGTGCAGATGGTGGCACCATGATCGGTCTCGAAGGCGCACTCTACCCCTGGCGCTTCCGCCTGGTGCTGGCCCTGCTGGCGCTGATGGTCGGAGCCATCGCCTGGCGCATCGTCGACCTGCATGTCTTCGACCACGATTTCCTCCAGGCCCATGGCGATGCGCGCAGCGTGCGGCACATCCCGATCCCGGCGCACCGCGGCCTGATCACCGACCGCAATGGCGAGCCACTGGCCGTCAGTACCCCGGTGACCACCCTGTGGGCCAACGGCAAGGAGCTGTACAAGGCCCAGGCGCAGTGGGGCGAGCTGGCGGCCGCCCTGGGCCAGGAACCGAAGTCCTTCGCCCAGCGCCTGAGCCAGGCCCGCGAGCGCGAGTTCATGTACCTGGTGCGTGGCCTGACGCCCGAGCAGGGCCAGCGCATCCTCGACCTCAAGGTGCCGGGCGTATACGGCCTGGAGGAGTTTCGCCGCTTCTACCCGGCCGGAGAAGTCACTGCTCATGTGGTCGGCTTCACCGACATCGACGACCGCGGTCGCGAGGGCGTAGAGCTGGCCTTCGAGGAATGGCTTGCTGGTATCCCGGGCAAGCGTCAGGTGCTCAAGGATCGCCGTGGCCGCCTGATCAAGGACGTGCAGGTGGCGCAGAATGCCAAGGCCGGCAAGGCCCTGGCCCTGTCCATCGACCTGCGCCTGCAGTACCTGGCTCACCGCGAGCTGCGCAACGCGCTGATCGAGCAGGGCGCCAAGGCCGGCAGCCTGGTGATGATCGATGTCAAGACCGGCGAGGTTCTCGCCATGGTCAACCAGCCCTCCTACAACCCGAACAACCGCCGCAACCTGCAGCCGGCTGCGATGCGCAACCGCGCCATGATCGACGTGTTCGAGCCGGGCTCCACCGTCAAGCCGATCTCCATGGCGGCAGCCCTGCAGACCGGGCGCTGGAAGCCGGAGGACAAGGTCGAGGTCTGGCCGGGTTCGCTGCAGATCGGTCGCTACACCATCAAGGACGTGTCCAAGACCCAGGGCCCGATCCTCGACCTGACCGGTATCCTGATCAACTCGTCCAACGTCGGTATGAGCAAGATCGCCTTCGATATCGGTGGCGAGACCATTCACGACATGATGGCCAAGGTCGGCTTCGGCCAGGACACCGGGCTGGGCTTCCCCGGTGAGCGCGTCGGCGAGCTGCCGAACCACCGCGAGTGGCGCAAGGCCGAGACGGCCACCCTGTCCTATGGCTACGGCGTTTCGGTGACCGCCATCCAGCTGGCCCATGCCTACGCCACCCTGGCCAACAACGGCCAGGTGCTGCCGCTGTCCATGACCCGTGTCGACCGCCAGCCGGTGGGGGCCCAGGTTGTTCCGCCAGAGGTGGCCAAGAGCCTGCAGGTCATGCTGCAGCAGGTGGTCGAGGCGCCGCGTGGCGTGTTTCGCGCCCAGGTGCCGGGTTACCACGTGTCCGGCAAGAGCGGCACGGCGCGCAAGGCCAGCGTTGGCAGCAAGGGTTATACCGAAAACGCCTATCGCTCGATGTTCGCCGGCTTCGCGCCGAGCACCAACCCGCGTATCGCCATGATGGTAGTGATCGACGAACCTAGCAAAGGCGGCTACTACGGCGGTCTGGTCTCGGCACCGGTGTTCAGCAAGGTGATGGCCGGTTCCCTGCGCCTGATGAACATCACCCCAGACAATCTGCCGCCGCCGGTCGATCCGGCCACGGCACAGCCGCAGACCGCCGCTGCGGCCGCGAATCCAGGAGGGCGAATCTGATGCCCATGCCCCTCAACCAATTGTTGCCGCAGGCGCAGAGCGCCACGCTGATCCGCGAGTTGACCCTGGACAGCCGCAAGGTGCGCCCGGGCGATCTGTTCCTTGCCGTGCCGGGCCTGGCCCAGGACGGCCGTACTCATATCGCCGATGCCATCGCCCGCGGCGCCGCCGCCGTGGCCTATGAAGCCGAGGGCGCCGCCGCCATGACCGCGCACAGCGCCGAGCTGGTGGCGATCAGGGGCCTGGCCGGCCAGCTGTCGGCCATTGCCGGGCGCTTCTACGGCGAGCCGAGCCGCGGCCTGCGTCTGATCGGCGTCACCGGCACCAACGGCAAGACCAGCGTCAGCCAGCTGCTGGCCCAGGCCCTGGACCTTCTCGGCGAGCGCTGCGGCATCGTCGGCACCCTCGGCACCGGCTTCTACGACGCCCTGCAGAGCGGCCGCCACACCACTCCGGACCCGGTCGCCGTGCAGGCCACCCTGGCCGACCTCAAGCAGGCCGGCGCCCGCGCCGTGGCCATGGAAGTGTCCTCCCATGGCCTGGACCAGGGGCGCGTGGCCGCGCTGGACTTCGACGTGGCGGTGTACACCAACCTGTCGCGCGACCACCTGGACTACCACGGCAGCATGGAAGCCTACGGCGCCGCCAAGGCCAAGCTGTTCGCCTGGCCAGACCTGAAGTGCCGGGTGATCAACCTGGACGACGATTTCGGGCGCCAGCTGGCCAGCGAAGAGCGCGAGTCGCGCCTGATCGGCTACAGCCTGAGCGACGCCGACGCCTACCTGTACTGCCGCGAGGCCAGCTTCGACGACCACGGCGTTCGTGCGCGTCTGGTCACCCCGCAGGGCGAGGGTCACCTGCGCAGCCCGCTGCTCGGCCGTTTCAACCTGAGCAACCTGCTGGCCGTGGTCGGCGCACTGCTCGGCCTGGATTACCCGCTGGACGAGATTCTGCGCGTGCTGCCGCAGCTGCAGGGGCCAGTCGGGCGCATGCAGCGCTTCGGTGGCCAGAACCAGCCGCTGGTGGTGGTCGACTATGCGCACACCCCTGATGCTCTGGAAAAGGTGCTGGAGGCCCTGCGCCCGCATGTCACCGGTCGCCTGCTGTGCCTGTTCGGCTGTGGCGGCGATCGCGACCGTGGCAAGCGCCCGCTGATGGCCGCCGTGGCCGAGCGCCTGGCCGATGCCGTGCTGGTCACCGATGACAACCCGCGTACGGAAGACCCGGCGCAGATCCTGGCCGATATCAGTGCCGGCTTCACCAAGCCCGAAGTCGTCGAGTTCGTCCATGGCCGGGGCGAGGCGATTGCCCGTCTGATCGCTGCTGCCCGGGTCGGCGATGTGGTGCTGCTGGCCGGCAAGGGGCATGAGGATTACCAGGAGATCGCCGGCGTGCGCCATGCCTTCTCCGACCTGATTGAGACCGCCAAGGCCCTGCAGGCCTGGGAGGTCGCCCATGCTTAAGCCGCTGCTGCTGAGCGAAGTGGCCCAGGCCCTGAGCGCCCGTGTGGTGGGCGCCGATGTGGCGTTTAACGCCGTGTCCACCGACAGCCGCAAGATCGAGGCCGGCCAGCTGTTCATCGCCCTGGTCGGGCCGAATTTCGATGGTCACAACTACCTGGTCGATGTCGCCGCCAAGGGCGCCGTCGCCGCCCTGGTGCAGCGCGAAGTGGCCAATGCGCCGCTGCCGCAGCTGGTGGTCGGCGATACCCGCATCGCCCTGGGCCAGCTCGGTGCGCTGAATCGCGCCGCCTTCGCCAAGCCGCTGGCCGCCGTCACCGGCTCCAGCGGCAAGACCACGGTCAAGGAGATGCTCGCCAGCATCCTGCGCGCCGGCCTGAACGGTCCGGTGCTGGCCACCCGCGGCAACCTGAACAACGACCTCGGTGCGCCGCTGACCCTGCTGGAACTGGCGTCCGAGCATGTCGGCGCGGTGATCGAACTGGGCGCCAACCATGTCGGCGAGATCGCCTACACGGTCGGCCTGACCCGCCCGGACGTGGCCATCATCACCAATGCCGGGCTGGCCCATGTCGGCGAGTTCGGCGGGCCGGAGAAGATCGTCCAGGCCAAGGGCGAGATCCTCGAAGGCCTGGGTGAGCAGGGCATTGCCGTGCTCAACCGCGACGACAAGGCCTTCGCCACCTGGCAGGCGCGCAACGGCAGCCGCCGGGTGCTGAGCTTCGCTCTGCTGGATCAGACGGCCGATGTACATGCCGCAGAACTCTGGCGCGATGCCCGTGGCTGCGTGGGCTTCGCCCTGGCGGGCGTGGCCGGACAGGCACGCATCCAGCTCAACCTGCTCGGCGAGCACAGCGTGGCCAATGCCCTGGCTGCCGCCGCCGCCGCGCATGCCCTCGGCGTGCCGCTGGTCGGGATCAAGGCTGGGCTGGAAAGCCTGCAGCCGGTCAAAGGCCGCGCCGTAGCGGCGCTGGCGACGAACGGCGTGCGGGTTATCGACGACAGCTACAACGCCAACCCGCTGTCCATGTGCGCGGCAGTGGATATACTCGCCGCCTTCTCCGGTCGCACCGTCCTGGTGCTGGGAGACATGGGCGAGTTGGGCGAATGGGCCGAGCAGGGCCATCGCGACGTCGGCGCCCATGCCGCCGGCAAGGTCGATGCGCTCTATGCCGTGGGCCCGCTGATGGCGCATGCCGTTGCGGCTTTCGGTGCCAGTGGCCGTCATTTCGCCGATCAAGCCAGCCTGATCGACGCGCTTCGCGCCGAATCGGGCGACACCACCATTCTAATTAAAGGCTCGCGCAGCGCAGCGATGGACAAGGTCGTCGATGCGTTGCTGGATCGGGCATCGGGGGAGGCTCACTAATCATGCTGCTGCTGCTGGCGGAGTACCTGCAAAAGTTCCACACCGGCTTCGGGGTCTTCCAGTACCTGACCCTGCGCGGCATCCTCGGCGTGCTTACCGCCCTGGCCCTGTCGCTGTGGCTCGGTCCGTGGATGATCCGTACCCTGCAGATCCGTCAGATCGGCCAGGCCGTGCGCAACGACGGCCCGCAGTCGCACCTGTCGAAGAAGGGCACGCCGACCATGGGTGGCGCGCTGATTCTCACCGCCATCGCCGTCAGCACCCTGCTCTGGGCCGACCTGAGCAACCGCTACGTGTGGACCGTGCTGGCCGTGACCCTGCTGTTCGGCGCCATCGGCTGGGTCGACGACTACCGCAAGGTGATCGAGAAGAATTCGCGCGGCCTGCCGAGCCGCTGGAAGTATTTCTGGCAGTCGGTGTTCGGCCTGGCCGCCGCCGTCTTCCTCTACATGACCGCGCAGAGCCCGGTGGAAACCACCCTGATCGTGCCGGTGCTGAAGGACGTGGCGATTCCGCTGGGCGTCGGTTTCGTGGTGCTGACCTACTTCGTCATCGTCGGGACCAGCAACGCGGTGAACCTGACCGACGGCCTCGACGGCCTGGCCATCCTGCCAACCGTGATGGTGGCCGGCGCGCTGGCGATCTTCTGCTACCTGTCGGGCAACATCAAATTCGCCGAGTACCTGCTGATTCCCTACGTGCCGGGCGCCGGTGAGCTGATCGTGTTCTGCGCCGCGCTGGTCGGCGCCGGCCTCGGCTTCCTCTGGTTCAACACCTACCCGGCCCAGGTCTTCATGGGCGACGTCGGTGCGCTGGCGCTGGGCGCCGCGCTGGGCACCATCGCCGTGATCGTCCGCCAGGAAATCGTGCTGTTCATCATGGGCGGCGTGTTCGTCATGGAAACCCTGTCGGTGATGATTCAGGTCGCCAGCTTCAAGCTGACCGGCAAGCGCGTGTTCCGCATGGCGCCGATCCACCACCACTTCGAACTCAAAGGCTGGCCGGAGCCGCGCGTGATCGTGCGCTTCTGGATCATCACCGTGATCCTGGTGCTGGTCGGCCTGGCCACCCTGAAGCTGAGGTAACAGAGAGTGTCGCTGATCGCTTCCGACCAGTTCCGCATCGTTGTCGGCCTCGGCAAGAGCGGCATGTCCCTGGTGCGCTTCCTCGCGCAGCAGGGCGTGCGCTTCGCCGTGGCCGACACCCGTGCGAACCCGCCGGAGCTGGCGACCCTGCAGCGCGACTATCCCGAAGTGGAAGTACGCTGCGGAGAGCTGGATGTCGACTTCCTCTGCCGCGCCTCGGAGCTCTACGTGAGCCCCGGCCTGGCCCTGGCCACCCCGGCGCTGCGCGAGGCGGCCGCCCGCGGGGTGAAGATGTCCGGCGATATCGACCTGTTTACCCGTTATGCCAAGGCGCCGATCGTCGCCATTACCGGTTCCAACGCCAAGAGCACCGTTACCACCCTGGTCGGCGAGATGGCGGCGGCGGCCGGCAGGAAGGTCGCCGTCGGCGGCAATATCGGTACCCCGGCGCTGGACCTGCTCAGCGACGAGGTCGAGCTGTACGTGCTGGAGCTGTCCAGCTTCCAGCTGGAGACCACCGAGCGCCTCAATGCCGAAGTGGCCACCTGCCTGAACCTGTCCGAAGACCATATGGACCGCTACGGCGGCATGGCCCAGTACCACCTGGCCAAGCACCGCATCTTCCGCGGAGCCCGCCAGGTGGTGGTCAATCGCGACGACGCCCTGTCGCGCCCGCTGATCGCCGACCAGGTGCCTTGCTGGACCTTCGGTCTGGGCAAGCCGGACTTCAAGGCATTCGGTCTGGTCGAGGAGGGCGGCGAGAAGCAGCTGGCCTTCCAATTCGAGACCCTGATGCCCACCGCCGAGCTGAAGATCCGCGGCGCGCACAACCAGTCCAACGCCCTGGCGGCCCTGGCCCTGGGGCATGCCGTCGGCCTGCCGTTCGCCGCTATGCTCGACACCCTGCGCCGCTTCGCCGGCCTGCCGCATCGCTGCCAGTGGGTGCGCGAGCTGCGCGGCGTGGGCTACTACGACGATTCCAAGGCCACCAACGTTGGTGCCGCCCTGGCCGCCATCGAGGGCCTGGGTGCCGATATCGCCGGCAAGCTGGTGCTGATCGCCGGTGGCGACGGCAAGGGCGCCGACTTCTCCGCCCTCAAGGCCCCGGTGGCCCGCTTCTGCCGCGCCGTGGTGCTGCTCGGTCGCGATGCCGAGCTGCTCGCCGCCGCCCTGAGTGACGCCGCGCCGCTGCTGCGGGTGAAGACCCTGGACGAGGCCGTGCAGCGCTGTGCCGAGCTGGCCCAGAGCGGCGATGCCGTGCTGCTGTCGCCGGCCTGCGCCAGCCTGGACATGTTCAAGAACTTCGAAGAACGCGGGCGCCTGTTCGCCCAGGCGGCGGAGGCCCTGCAATGAGCCTGCTGGCCCGCCTGTTCGCCGCTCCGTCGCCGCTGCGCACCCGCCGCGGCGTCGACATCGACTTCCCGCTGCTGGCCGGTTGCCTGGCCCTGCTCGGCCTGGGCCTGGTGATGATCACCTCGGCCAGCTCGGAAGTCGCCGCGGCGCTGTCGGGCAACCCGCTGTACCACATGATCCGCCACCTGATTTACCTGGGGCTGGGCATCTCCGCCGCGCTGGTCACCCTGCTGATTCCCATGACCTTCTGGCAGCGCTACGGCGCCAGCCTGCTGCTGATCGCCTTCGCCCTGCTGGTGCTGGTGCTGATCCCCGGCATCGGCCGCGAGGTCAACGGCGCCAAGCGCTGGATCGGCTTCGGCCTGTTCAACCTGCAGCCGTCCGAGCTGGCCAAGCTGTTCACCGTGGTGTTCCTCGCCGGCTACCTGGTGCGCCGCCAGGAAGAGGTGCGCGAGAAGCTCTCCGGCTTCCTCAAGCCGATGCTGGTGCTCGGCCCGATGGCCGTGCTGCTGCTGGCCGAGCCGGACTTCGGCGCCACCGTGGTGCTGGTCGGCTCCTGCATCGCCATGCTGTTCCTCGGCGGCATCAACCTGTTGCGCTTCATTCCGCTGGCCGCCTGCGTGCTGGTGCTTGGCGCGCTGGTGATGACCAGCCAGGCCTACCGCCTGGAGCGCCTGACCAACTTCGTCGACCCCTGGGCCGACCAGTACGGCGCCGGCTACCAGCTGAGCCAGGCGCTGATCGCCTTCGGCCGCGGCGAGTGGTTCGGCGTCGGCCTGGGCAACAGCATCCAGAAACAGTTCTACCTGCCCGAGGCGCACACCGACTTCGTCTTCGCCGTGCTGGCCGAAGAGCTGGGCATGATCGGCGCGCTGATCACCGTCGCGCTGTTCGTCTTCGTCGCCGTGCGCGCCCTGTACATCGGCCTGTGGGCCGAGAAGGCCAAGCAGTTGTTCGCCGCCTACGTGGCCTACGGCATCGCCATCCAGTGGATCGGTCAGGTGCTTATCAACAT
Organism: Aquipseudomonas alcaligenes; assembly: GCF_003205495.1. Classification (GTDB taxonomy): domain Bacteria; phylum Pseudomonadota; class Gammaproteobacteria; order Pseudomonadales; family Pseudomonadaceae; genus Aquipseudomonas; species Aquipseudomonas alcaligenes_B. The sequence goes on from NZ_QJRX01000010.1 coordinate 96,305, forward strand.
CGGCGTGAACGTCGGCCTGCTGCCGACCAAGGGCCTGACCCTGCCGTTCCTCAGCTACGGCGGCAGCTCGCTGATCGTCTGCTGCGTCAGCCTGGCCATGCTCCTGCGCATCGAGTGGGAGCGCCGCACCGCGCTGGGCACCGAGGAAATCGAATTCAGCGGGTCGGACTTCTTCGACGCCGAGGAGGTCAAGCATGCGCGGTAACGTCCTGATCATGGCCGGCGGCACCGGTGGCCACGTGTTCCCGGCCCTGGCCTGTGCCCGCGAGTTCAAGGCGCGCGGCTACGCCGTGCACTGGCTGGGCACCCCGCGCGGCATCGAGAACGAGCTGGTGCCGGCCGCCGGGTTGCCGCTGCACCTGATTCAGGTCTCCGGCCTGCGCGGCAAGGGCAAGCTGTCGCTGCTCAGGGCGCCCTTCCAGCTGGTGCGTGCCCTGCTGCAGGCGCGCAAGGTGGTGCGCGAGTTGCAGCCGGTCTGCGTGCTGGGCATGGGCGGCTATGTCACCGGTCCGGGCGGCCTGGCCGCGCGGCTGAATGGCGCGCCGCTGGTGATCCATGAGCAGAACGCCGTGGCCGGCACCGCCAACCGCAGCCTGGCGCCCTTCGCCAAGCGCGTCTGCGAGGCCTTCCCGAATACCTTCGGCAAGTCCGACAAGCTGCGTACCACCGGCAACCCGGTGCGCGAGGAACTGTTCCTCGAGACCCCGCGCGACGCCCTGGCCGGCCGCAAGCCGCGCCTGCTGGTGCTGGGCGGCAGCCTGGGCGCCGAGCCGCTGAACAAGCTGCTGCCTGCCGCCCTGGCCAAGCTGCCGGCCGAGCTGCGCCCGCAGGTGTTTCATCAGGCCGGCAAGCAGCACGACCAGATCACCGCGGAGCGTTATCGCGAAGCCGCGGTCGAAGCCGAGGTTGCGCCCTTCATCAAGGACATGGCCCGCGCCTACGCCTGGGCCGATCTGGTGATCTGCCGTGCCGGCGCGCTGACCGTCAGCGAGCTGGCCGCCGCCGGCCTGCCGTCCTTCCTGGTGCCGCTGCCGCACGCAATCGACGATCACCAGACCCGCAATGCCGATTATCTGGCGAAGGAGGGCGCCGCCATCCTTCTGCCGCAACATGCCACTGACGCGGACCAGCTCGCCGCGCAGTTGACCGAGGTTCTGATGCACCCTGAAAAACTCGAGGCCATGGGCCGCACCGCGCGTAGCCTGGCCAAACCGGATGCCACCCGTACGGTGGTCGATATCTGCCTGGAGGTGGCCCGTGGCTAAGTCTCCCGCCGCTGCCCGTTCGGAAATCCGCCGCATGCGCCGCATCCGCCGCATCCACTTCGTCGGCATCGGCGGCGCCGGCATGTGCGGCATCGCCGAGGTGCTGCTGAACCTGGGCTACGAAGTGTCCGGCTCCGACCTCAAGGCTTCGGCCGTGACCGAGCGCCTGGAAAGCTTCGGCGCCACCGTGTACATCGGCCACCGCGCGGAGAACGCCGAGCAGGCCGATGTGCTGGTGGTGTCCAGCGCCATCAACACTGCCAACCCGGAAGTCGCCACCGCCCTGGAGCGCCGTATTCCGGTGGTGCCGCGTGCCGAGATGCTCGCCGAGCTGATGCGCTACCGCCACGGCGTGGCCGTGGCCGGCACCCACGGCAAGACCACCACCACCAGCCTGCTGGCCTCGGTATTCGCCGCCGGCGGCCTGGACCCGACCTTCGTCATCGGTGGTCGCCTGAACGCCGCCGGCACCAATGCCCAGCTCGGCAGCAGCCGCTACCTGATCGCCGAGGCGGACGAGAGCGACGCCAGCTTCCTGCACCTGCAGCCGATGGTCTCGGTGGTCACCAATATCGACGCCGACCACATGAGCACCTACGGCGGCGATTTCAATGTCCTGAAGAAGACCTTCGTCGAGTTCCTCCACAACCTGCCGTTCTACGGCCTGGCCGTGCTCTGCGTGGACGACCCGGTGGTGCGCGAGCTGCTGCCGCAGGTGGCCCGCCCGACCGTGACCTACGGCTTCGCCGAGGACGCCGACGTGCGCGCCATCAACGTGCGCCAGGAAGGCATGCGTACCTTCTTCACCGCCCTGCGCCCCGGCCGCGAGCCGCTGGACGTGTCGGTGAACATGCCGGGCAACCACAACGTATTGAACGCGCTGGCGACCATCGCCATCGCCACCGACGAGGGCATCGAGGATGCCGCCATCATCCAGGGCCTGTCGGGCTTCCAGGGCGTCGGCCGGCGCTTCCAGGTGTATGGCGAGCTGCCGGTCGACGGCGGCAGCGTGATGCTGGTCGATGACTACGGCCACCACCCGCGCGAAGTCGCCGCGGTGATCAAGGCCGTGCGTGGCGGCTGGCCGGAGCGCCGCCTGGTGATCCTGTACCAGCCGCACCGCTACAGCCGCACCCGTGACCTGTACGACGATTTCGTCCAGGTGCTGGGCGAGGTCAACGTGCTGCTGCTGATGGAGGTCTACCCGGCCGGCGAGGAGCCGATTCCCGGTGCCGACAGCCGTCACCTGTGCCACAGCATCCGCCAGCGCGGCCAGCTCGACCCGATCTACGTCGAACGCGGCGCCGACCTGGCGCCGATCATCAAGCCGCTGCTGCGCGCTGGCGACATCCTGCTGTGCCAGGGCGCCGGCGATATCGGCGGCGTGGCCCCGCAACTGATCAAGCACCCGCTGTTCGCTGTCCAAGGTGAGTCGAAATGAGCCTGCATTCCACCCTCGATCCCAAGGCCTTCGGCCGCGTTGCCGTGCTGTTCGGTGGCAAGAGCGCCGAGCGGGCGGTGTCGCTGAAGTCCGGCGCCGCCGTGCTGGCAGCCCTGCAGGCGGCCGGTGTGGATGCCTTCGGCATCGACGTTGGCGACGATTTCCTGCAGCGCCTGAGCGCCGAGAAGATCGATCGCGCCTTCATCGTGCTGCACGGCCGTGGCGGCGAGGACGGCTCCATGCAGGGCCTGCTGGAGTGCGCCGGCATCCCCTACACCGGCAGCGGCATCCTCGCTTCCGCCCTGGCCATGGACAAGCTGCGCACCAAGCGCGTGTGGCTGAGCCTGGGCCTGCCGACGCCGAACCACGCGGTGCTGGCCTCCGAGGCCGATTGCCGCGCGGCCGCCGCTGAGCTGGGTTTCCCGCTGATCGTCAAGCCGGCCCACGAAGGCTCCAGCATCGGCATGGCCAAGGTCGCCGACGTCGACGCGCTGGTCAAAGCCTGGAAGGACGCCAGCCAGTACGACTCGCAGGTGCTGGTCGAGCAGTGGATCGCCGGCCCGGAATTTACCGTGGCCATGCTGCGCGGCCAGGTGCTGCCGCCGATCGGCCTGGGCACCCCGCACACCTTCTACGACTACGACGCCAAGTACCTGGCTAATGACACCCAGTACCGCATTCCCTGCGGCCTGTCGGCCGAGAAAGAGGCGGAGCTGAAGGAACTGACCGCACGCGCCTGCGAGGCCGTGGGCACCAAGGGTTGGGCGCGCGCCGACGTGATGCAGGACGCCAGCGGCCAGTTCTGGCTGCTGGAAGTGAACACCGTGCCGGGCATGACCGATCACAGCCTGGTACCGATGGCCGCGCGCGCCGCCGGCCTGGATTTCCAGCAGCTGGTGCTGGCGATCCTGGCCGACAGCGTCGAGGCGAGGGGCTGAGCCATGGTCGCCACCGTCCGTCACCACTCGCAGCCGATAGGGGGCGCCAGCCGGCGTCAGCCCATCGCTGCGCGTGGCGCCAGCCGGATGGTGGCCAAGGAGCCGCTGGCCGCGCGCCTGCCCAAGCCGGATTTCGGCGGCCTGCTGGGCGCCTGCAAGCGCCTGGGCTGGCCGCTGCTGCTGGTGGCCCTGGGCCTGGGCACCTACGAGGGCGCCCAGCGCCTGCTGCCCTACGCCGACCGGCCGATCGCCCGGGTCAGCGTCCAGGGCGAGCTGAGCTACATCAGCCAGCAGGCGGTGCAGGAGCGCATCGCGCCGTTCGTCTCGGCCAGCTTCTTCACCGTCGACCTGGCTGGCATGCGTGCCGAACTGGAGCAGATGCCCTGGATCGCCCATGCCGAAGTGCGCCGGGTGTGGCCGGACCAGGTGTCGATCACCCTCGAGGAGCAGCTGCCGGTTGCCCGCTGGGGCGATGGCGCGCTGCTCAACAACCAGGGCCAGGCCTTCGCCCCGCGCGAGGCGGCCAACTACGAACACCTGCCGCTGCTGTCCGGGCCGCAGCGCGCCCAGCAGCAGGTGATGCAGCAGTACCAGGTGCTCAGCCAGCTGCTGCGGCCGCTGGGCTTCACCATCAGCAGCCTGGAGCTGCGCGAGCATGGCAGCTGGTTCATCAGTACCGCCCAGGGCGTGGAGATCCTCCTGGGCCGGGATCACCTGGTCGACAAGATGCGCCGGTTCGCCAGCATCCACGACAAGGTGCTCAAGCAGCAGATCGCGAATATCGCGCGCATCGACCTGCGCTACGCCAACGGCCTGGCCGTGGCCTGGCGCGAGCCGGTGGCGCCAACGGCGGCAGAAGCCGCCGCCGTGCAGAATTGAGGAGAAGGTAGAACCATGGCAAGCGTGCAGAGCGGCAAGATGATCGTCGGCCTGGACATCGGCACCTCCAAGGTGGTGGCGCTGGTGGGCGAGGTGACGGCCGATGGCGAGCTGGACATAGTCGGCATCGGCACCAGTCCGTCGCGCGGCCTGAAGAAGGGCGTGGTGGTCAACATCGAGTCCACCGTGCAGTCGATCCAGCGCGCCATCGAGGAGGCGCAGCTGATGGCCGGCTGCCGCATCCACTCGGCTTTCGTCGGCATCGCCGGTAATCACATCCGCAGCCTGAACAGCCACGGCATCGTCGCCATCCGCGACCGCGAGGTGAGCCCGGCCGACCTGGAGCGGGTGCTCGACGCCGCCCAGGCGGTGGCCATCCCGGCCGACCAGCGGGTGCTACATACCCTGCCGCAGGACTACGTGATCGATAACCAGGAGGGCGTGCGCGAGCCGCTGGGCATGTCCGGCGTGCGTCTGGAGGCCAAGGTGCATGTGGTCACCTGCGCCACCAACGCCGCGCAGAACGTCGAGAAGTGCGTGCGCCGCTGCGGCCTGGAAGTGGACGACATCATTCTCGAACAGCTGGCTTCCGCCTACTCGGTGCTGACCGAGGACGAGAAGGAGCTGGGCGTGTGCCTGGTCGACATCGGTGGCGGTACCACCGACATCGCCATCTTCGCCGACGGTGCGATCCGCCACACGGCGGTGATCCCGATCGCCGGCGACCAGGTCACCAACGATATTGCAATGGCATTACGCACCCCGACCCAGTATGCCGAGGAAATCAAGATTCGGTATGCTTGCGCCCTAGCCAAACTGGCCGGTGCAGGGGAAACCATCAAGGTCCCCAGCGTGGGAGACCGGCCACCGCGGGAGCTGTCCCGTCAAGCTCTGGCCGAGGTAGTCGAGCCCCGTTACGACGAGCTCTTCACCCTCATCCAGGCCGAGCTGCGGCGCAGCGGCTACGAGGACATGATCCCGGCCGGGATCGTCCTCACCGGCGGCACCGCCAAGATGGAAGGCGCCGTCGAGCTGGCCGAAGAGATCTTTCACATGCCGGTGCGTTTGGGCGTACCCCACAGCGTCAAGGGACTGACCGACGTCGTGCGTAATCCAATCTATTCCACAGGCGTGGGCCTGCTGATGTACGGGCTGCAGAAACAGTCCGACGGCTACCACGTGCCTGGAATTCAGTATGGCGATGAGCCCAAAACACCGGTGCTGGAGCGGCTGAAACGCTGGGTCCAGGGCAATTTCTGATGTGAAACCGCGGTAGCTGTAGGCGATAACTAAAAAGGAAGGAGAGGGGAAATGTTCGAGCTCGTAGATAACGTGCCGCAAAGTGCAGTGATCAAGGTGATCGGCGTGGGTGGCGGTGGTGGTAACGCCGTCAACCACATGATCAAGAACAACATCGAAGGCGTGGAGTTCATCTGCGCCAACACCGACGCGCAGGCGTTGAAGAACGTCGGCGCGCGTACCGTGCTGCAGCTCGGCCCGGGCGTGACCAAGGGCCTGGGTGCCGGCACCAACCCGGAAATCGGCCGTCAGGCCGCCATGGAGGATCGCGAGCGCATCGCCGAGGTGCTGAACGGCGCCGACATGGTCTTCATCACCACCGGCATGGGTGGCGGCACCGGTACCGGTGCGGCGCCGATCATCGCTGAAGTGGCCAAGGAGATGGGCATCCTCACCGTCGCGGTGGTGACCCGTCCGTTCCCGTTCGAAGGCCGCAAGCGCATGCAGGTCGCCGACGAGGGCATCCGTGCCCTGTCCGAATGCGTCGACTCGCTGATCACCATCCCCAACGAGAAGCTGCTGACCATCCTCGGCAAGGACGCCAGCCTGCTGTCTGCCTTCGCCAAGGCCGACGACGTGCTGTCCGGCGCCGTGCGCGGCATCTCCGACATCATGCAGCGTCCGGGCCTGATGAACGTCGACTTCGCCGACGTGAAGACCGTGATGGGCGAAATGGGCATGGCCATGATGGGTACCGGCTGCGCCAGCGGCCCGAACCGTGCCCGCGAGGCCACCGAGGCGGCCATCCGCAACCCGCTGCTGGAAGACGTCAACCTGCAGGGCGCCCGCGGCATCCTGGTCAATATCACCGCCGGTCTGGATCTGTCCCTCGGCGAGTACGCCGCGGTGGGCGAGATCATCGAGGCCTTCGCCTCCGAGCACGCCACCGTCAAGGTCGGCGCGGTGATCGATCCGGACATGCGCGACGAGCTGCACGTGACCGTGGTCGCCACCGGCCTGGGCGCGCGCATCGAGAAGCCGGTCAAGGTGGTCGACAACACCATCGCGGCTGCTGCCGTGGCCACTCCGGCTGCCTCGATCAGTGCCGCGCCGCGCGCTGCCGAGCAACCGGCCGTCAACTACAAGGACTACGAGCGCCCGACCGTTCAGCGCCAGAGCCTCGCCGGCAGTGCCGCCGCGGCCAAGCTGAACACTCAGGACGACCTGGATTATCTGGACATCCCGGCCTTCCTGCGTCGTCAGGCTGATTGATGTCGTCTATCAGGAGTATATCGGTGATTGGTGTTCAGCAAAGGGCGGTTCTGCTATCATCGCCGCCCATTGTTGAAAACAGTTCGCAACACGCGCACAAGCAGCCAATATGATCAGACAACGCACCCTGAAGAACATCATCCGAGCTACCGGCGTCGGCCTGCACTCGGGGGAGAAGGTTTACCTGACCCTCAAGCCGGCCCCGGTGGACACCGGTATCGTGTTCCGTCGCACCGATCTGGATCCGGTCGTGGAAATCCCCGCCCGCGCCGAGAATGTCGGTGAGACCACCATGTCGACCACGCTGGTCAATGGTGAGGTCAAGGTGGACACCGTCGAGCACCTGCTTTCGGCCATGGCAGGCCTGGGCATCGACAACGCCTACGTCGAGCTGTCGGCGTCCGAAGTCCCGATCATGGATGGCAGTGCCGGTCCCTTTGTATTCCTGATTCAGTCGGCTGGCCTGGAAGAGCAGGAAGCACCGAAGAAGTTCATCCGCGTGCTGCGCGAAGTGACGGTGGAGGAGGGCGACAAGCGCGCCACCTTCCTGCCCTTCGACGGCTTCAAGGTGAGCTTCGAGATCGATTTCGATCACCCGGTGTTCCGTGGTCGCACCCAGACCGCCAGCGTCGACTTCTCTAGCACTTCCTTCGTCAAGGAAGTGAGCCGCGCGCGGACCTTCGGGTTCATGCGCGACATCGAGTTCCTGCGTTCGCAGAACCTGGCACTCGGCGGCAGCGTGGAAAACGCCATCGTGGTGGACGAGTTCCGCGTGCTCAACGAAGACGGCCTGCGTTACGAGGACGAATTCGTCAAGCACAAGATCCTCGACGCCATTGGCGACCTCTACCTGCTGGGCAACAGCCTGATCGGCGAGTTCCGTGGCTTCAAGTCGGGCCACGCGCTGAACAATCGTCTGCTGCGCACCCTGATCGAGCAGAAGGATGCTTGGGAAGTGGTGATCTTCGACGACGCCAGCACCGCGCCGATCTCCTACATGCGCCCGGTCGCGGCCGTGTAAGCAATACCCCTCCCTTCTGTTGTATTCAGGCCACCCTCGGGTGGCCTGTTTTTTTCTGGCTGCCGCCTGATCGCGGCGCGGGTTCAGTCGCGCTTGGCATTGCGCGCCAGGCGCTCCAGGGCGGCGCGTAGCTTGGGGTCGTCGATGCCCTCGGCGGCGCTGTTGAGGCTGTCGGCGGCGGCCGGCGACAACTCGACCTGGCGCTTGGCGGTGGCGACCTGCTGGCTCGGCGGGCGCACCTTGACCTGGATCTTCTGCAGCCCGGCGAACTCCGGCAGGGCCTGTAGCAGGCGCTGCAGGCGGCGTTGCTGGTAGTGCAGGCGGGTGGCCCAGTGGCCGTTGCTGGTCAGCAGCAGCAGGCAGCCGTCGTGCCAGCTGGCCACCTGGCAGTGCTCGCGCGCCGCCGGCTCCAGTTGCTCCTCCACCAGCGCCTGCAGCCTGCCCAGGCGCTGGGCGGCGCTGAACAGCGCCTGCAGCGGCTTGTGCTCGCGCAGCAGGGCGTTGGGCGTCTTGGCGGGGAGGGGGCGAAAGCTCATGGCGGTCTACCGGAAGGCGATGCACGCATGTTAGCAAAGGGCCTTGCAGCTGTCGGCGCTCGCCCCCATATAGCGAGGCGGGCCTGCTTGGCATATCCGGCGGGCTCGTGGGAGTTCGCCCTTTTCTCGCCAACGTTTCCGAGTAGAATGCCCCCTTTGCACGCAGCCGAGCCGGCTGCCGGGTCGCCTTCTGCGCCGCCCTCCATCCCCCAGAGTGGAAGAATCTGCCGATATGTTTGCGCCACTGTTGAAGAAACTCTTTGGAAGCAAGAACGAGCGTGAAGTCAAGCGCATGCTCAAGACAGTGGCCGCGATCAATGCCCTGGAAGAACAGCTGCTAGGCCTGTCCGACGAGCAGCTCAAGGCCAAGACCGAAGAGTTCAAGGCGCGCCTGGCCAAGGGCGAGACCCTCGACCAGATCCTCCCGGAAGCCTTCGCCGTGGCCCGCGAGGCCGGCAAGCGGGTGATGGGCATGCGCCACTTCGACGTGCAGCTGATCGGCGGCATGACCCTGCACGAGGGCAAGATCGCCGAGATGCGTACCGGCGAGGGCAAGACCCTGGTGGGCACCCTGGCGGTGTATCTCAACGCCCTGGCCGGCAAGGGCGTGCACGTGGTCACGGTGAACGACTACCTGGCTCGCCGCGACGCTAACTGGATGCGCCCGCTGTATGAATTCCTCGGCCTGTCGGTCGGCGTGGTCACCCCCTTCCAGCCGCCGGAGGAGAAGCGCGCCGCCTACGCCGCCGACATCACCTACGGCACCAACAACGAATTCGGCTTCGACTACCTGCGCGACAACATGGCCTTCAGCCTGGAAGACAAGTTCCAGCGCGAGCTGAACTTCGCCGTGGTCGACGAGGTGGACTCCATCCTCATCGACGAAGCGCGCACCCCGCTGATCATCTCCGGCCAGGCCGAGGACAGCTCCAAGCTGTACATCGAGATCAACAAGCTGATCCCGCGCCTCAAGCAGCACATCGAGGAAGAGGAAGGCGTGGTCACCCAGGAAGGCCACTACAAGGTCGACGAGAAGAGCCGCCAGGTCGAACTCAACGAGGCCGGCCACCAGTACGTCGAGGAGATGCTCACCGCCGCCGGCCTGCTCGGCGAGGGCGAGAGCCTCTACTCCGCGCACAACCTCAGCCTGCTGACCCACGTCTACGCCGGCCTGCGTGCGCACAAGCTGTTCCACCGCAACGTCGAGTACATCGTGCAGAACGGCCAGGTGATCCTGATCGACGAGCACACAGGCCGCACCATGCCCGGCCGCCGCCTGTCCGAGGGTCTGCACCAGGCCATCGAGGCCAAGGAGGGGGTGAACATCCAGGCCGAGAGCCAGACCCTGGCCTCGACCACCTTCCAGAACTACTTCCGCCTGTACAAGAAGCTGTCCGGCATGACCGGTACCGCCGACACCGAGGCCTTCGAGTTCCGCCAGATCTACGGCCTCGACGTGGTGGTGATCCCCACCCACCGCGCGGTGGCGCGCAAGGACTACAACGACTTGGTCTACCTGACCCAGGACGAGAAGTACCAGGCGATCATCACCGACATCAAGGAATGCCAGGCCCAGGGCCGCCCGGTGCTGGTCGGCACCGCCTCGATCGAAACCTCCGAGTACGTTTCCAAGCTGCTCGAGCAGGCCGGCATCGAGCACAAGGTGCTCAACGCCAAGTACCACGAGAAGGAAGCCGAGATCATCGCCCAGGCCGGCCGCCCGGGCGCCGTGACCCTGGCCACCAACATGGCCGGTCGTGGTACCGACATCCTCCTGGGCGGCAACTGGGAGGCCGAGGTGGCCGCCCTGGAAGCGCCGAGCGAAGAACAGATCGCGCAGATCAAGGCCGACTGGCAGAAGCGCCACCAGCAGGTGATCGAGGCCGGCGGCCTGCACGTGATCGCCTCCGAGCGCCACGAATCGCGCCGCATCGACAACCAGCTGCGTGGCCGCGCCGGTCGCCAGGGCGACCCGGGCTCCAGCCGCTTCTACCTGTCGCTGGAAGACAACCTGATGCGCATCTTCGCCTCCGACCGGGTGAAGAACTTCATGAAGGCCCTCGGCATGCAGTCCGGCGAGGCCATCGAGCACCGCATGGTGACCAACGCCATCGAGAAGGCCCAGCGCAAGGTCGAGGGGCGCAACTTCGACATGCGCAAGCAGCTGCTCGAGTACGACGACGTGGCCAACGAGCAGCGCAAGGTGATCTACCACATGCGCAACAGCCTGCTGGCCGCGGACAACATCGGCGAAACCATCGCCGAGTTCCGCCAGGAAGTGCTCAACGCCGCCATCGACGCGCACCTCCCGCCGCAGTCGCTGCCCGAGCAGTGGGACATCGCCGGCCTGGAAGCCGCGCTGTACAGCGACTTCGGCCTCAAGCTGCCGATCCAGCAGTGGCTGGACGAAGACGACAAGCTGTACGAAGAGACCCTGCGCGAGAGAATCCTCGCCGAGCTGCTCGCCGCCTACCACGAGAAGGAAGATCTGGCTGGCGCCGAGGCCCTGCGCACCTTCGAGAAGCAGATGCTGCTGCGCGTGCTGGACGACCTGTGGAAGGACCACCTGGCCACCATGGACCACCTGCGCCACGGCATCCACCTGCGTGGCTATGCGCAGAAGAACCCCAAGCAGGAATACAAGCGCGAGTCCTTCACCCTGTTCCAGGAGCTGCTCGACTCGATCAAGCGCGACACCATCCGCGTGCTGTCGCATGTCCAGGTGCGCCGCGAGGACCCGGTCGAGGAAGAGGCACGCCTGCGTCGCGAGGCCGAGGCCCTGGCCGAGCGCATGCAGTTCCAGCATGCCGAAGCCTCGGCCATGCCGATGGCCGAAGCCGCCGAGGCCGAAGGCGACCTGGCGGTGGCCGCCCCGGTGCGCAGCGAGCCGAAGATCGGCCGCAACGAGCCATGCCCCTGCGGTTCCGGCAAGAAGTACAAGCACTGCCACGGCCAGCTGAGCTGACCGGCGCCGCGCCTGCTATATAGACAACGCCGCGACCGGCTCTGCCGCTCGCGGCGTTTTTCCACCTCCCGCTTCACTGCCCACGAAGGAGCGTTTCCTATGGCCGTCGGTCTCGGTCCCCTGCCCAAGCTGCACCCCGTTCCCGGTTTCGAACTCGGTATCGCCTCCGCCGGCATCAAGCGCCCGGGGCGCAAGGACGTGGTGGTGATGCGCTGCGCCGAGGGCTCGCGGGTGGCCGGAGTGACCACCACCAACGCCTTCTGTGCCGCGCCGGTGCTGGTCACCCGCGAGCGCATGGCCGGCGACGTACGCTTTCTGCTGACCAACACCGGCAACGCCAACGCCGGTACCGGCCCGGATGGCCTGGCCAATGCCCGTCGCACCTGCGCTGCGCTGGCCGCGCTGACCGGCGTGGACGAGAGCGCGGTGCTGCCGTTCTCCACCGGGGTGATCGGCGAGCCGCTGCCGGTGGCCAAGATCGAGGGCGCTCTGCAGGCCGCCCTGGACGATCTCGACGAAGACCACTGGGCCGAGGCCGCCACCGGCATCATGACCACCGACACCCTGCCCAAGGGCGCTAGCCGCCAGTTCCAGCACGACGGCGTGACCGTCACCGTCACCGGCATCAGCAAGGGCGCCGGGATGATCCGCCCGAACATGGCCACCATGCTCGGCTACATCGCCACCGACGCCAAGGTGGCGCGCGCCGTGCTGCAGGACCTGGTGCGCGACGCGGCGAACAAGTCGTTCAACCGCATCACCATCGACGGCGATACCTCGACCAACGACTGCTGCATGCTGATCGCCACCGGCCGGGCCGCCCTGCCGGAGATCAGCGAGGCCTCCGGCGAACTGTTCGCCAAGCTCAAGCAGGCGGTGCTGGAGGTGTTCATGGAAGTGGCGCAGGCCATCGTCCGCGACGGCGAGGGCGCCACCAAGTTCGTCACCGTCCAGGTCAACGGCGGCGGCAACCACCAGGAGTGCCTGGACGTGGCCTACGCCGTGGCCCACTCGCCGCTAATCAAGACCGCGCTGTTCGCCTCCGATCCCAACTGGGGGCGCATCCTCGCCGCCGTCGGCTATGCCGGCGTGCCCAACCTGGACGTGAGCAAGATCGACGTGTTCCTCGGCGACACACGCCAGGGCGAGGTGCGCATCGCCAGCCAGGGCGGCCGTGACGCCAGCTACACCGAGGCCCAGGGCGCGGCCGTGATGGCCCGCGAGGAGATTGGCATCCGCATCGAGCTGGGCCGTGGCTCCTGCAGCGAAACCATCTGGACCACCGACCTGTCCCACGAATACGTCAAGATCAACGCCGAGTACCGTACCTGAGCGGCCGGGCCGGGGTATCCCCGGCCCATATCTCGCCGGCATTCCGCAGATTCATGGGCCCATGCGCAGGTGGAATTGTCCGCATGCGCCCGGCGCGCGTACGCTCCGTACACAAGCCCCACAGGAGAACGACATGCCTCTCAAGCTGGTGATCGGTGACAAGAACTACTCCTCCTGGTCGCTGCGTGCGGCCCTGGTCCTGGAGCTGACCGGCGAACCCTACGAGGAAATCCTCGAGCGCCTGTACCGGCCGGACAGCCGCGCCCGCCTGCTGGCCCATTCGCCGACCGGCAAGGTGCCGGTGCTGTACACCGAGGAAGGCCCGATCTGGGATTCCCTGGCGATCGCCGAATACCTCGCCGAGTACTGCCCCGAGGCGCACCTGTGGCCGCGTGGCCAGTATGCCCGCGCGGTGGCGCGCAGCGTCTGCGCCGAGATGCACAGCGGCTTCGTCGCCCTGCGCAGCCACATGTCCATGGACCTGGCGCGCGACCAGGCCCTGGCCGAGGTGCCTGCCGAGGTCCAGGCCGACATCGATCGCGTGTGCCGCCTGTGGGCCGACTGCCGCCAGCGCTTCGGCCAGGACGGCCCCTTCCTGTTCGGCCACGCCAGTATCGCCGACGCCTTCTACGCACCGGTGGCGGCGCGCCTGCGCAGCTACCGGGTGAGCCTGCCGACAGAGGCCGCCGCCTATGTCGAGACCATCTACCGCTGGCCGGCCTTCCAGCGCTGGTACCAGGCGGCGCTGCAGGAGGTCGCGGGGTGAAACGCATTCATGTGGCCGCCGCGGTGATCCGCGGCGCGAACGGCCGGGTGCTGATCGCCAAGCGCCCGCAGGACAAGCACCAGGGCGGCCTGTGGGAATTCCCCGGCGGCAAGGTGGAGGCGGGCGAGGCGGTCGAGAGCGCCCTGGCCCGCGAGCTGGCGGAGGAACTGGGGATCCGCGTGGAGGCGGCCCGGCCGCTGATCCAGGTGCACCACGACTACCCGGACAAGCAGGTGCTGCTGGATGTCTGGGAGGTTTCATCCTTCACTGGCGAGCCGCACGGTGCCGAAGGCCAGCCGCTGGCCTGGGTCGATTGTCGCGAGCTGCTCGACTACGAGTTTCCCGCGGCCAACCAGCCGATAGTGGCGGCGGCGCGTCTGCCCGACAGCTACCTGATCACCCCGGAGGGCCTGGAGCCCGCCGAGCTGCTGCGCGGCGTGCGCGCGGCCCTGGCCGCCGGTATCCGTCTGATTCAGCTGCGTGCGCCGAACATGTTCGACCCGCAGTACCGCGACCTGGCGGTGGACATCCAGGGCCTGTGCGCCGGCAAGGCGCAGCTGATGCTCAAGGGGCCGCTGGAGTGGCTGGGCGACTTCCCCGCTGCCGGCTGGCACCTGACCGCCGCGCAGCTGCGCCAGTACGCGGCCAATGGCCGGCCTTTCCCCGGCCAGCGCTGGCTGGCCGCCTCCTGCCACGATGCCGAGGAGCTGGCCCTGGCCGCGCGCATGGGCGTGGATTTCGTCACCCTGTCGCCGCTGCAGGCGACCCAGACCCATCCGGACGCCACGCCGCTGGGCTGGGACAAGGCGGCCGAGCTGCTGCGCAGCAGCAACCTCCCGGCCTACCTGCTCGGCGGCGTCGGCCCGCAGGACCGCCAGCGCGCCTGGTGCGCCGGCGCTCAGGGCGTGGCGGGCATCCGCGCGTTCTGGCCGGTGTAGGGCGGAAAACCGCGTCATACAGGTGGAAAAGACCTGCGGTCGTTTTCCACCCTACGGCTTCTGCGCCGCCTGCCAGAGCACTTCGCCGACCTGCGTGCGGCGGGCGATCAGCCGGGCGGCGACGAACAACAGGTCGGACAGGCGATTGACGTAGGCCATGCCCACCGGGCGTAGCGGCTCCACTGCGTTGAGGTGCTGGCAGCGGCGCTCGGCGGTGCGTGCCAGGCTGCGGCAGACATGGGCCTGGGCGATTAGGCGCGAACCGCCGGGGAGGATGAAATTCTCCAGTGGGCCGAGCTCCTCGTTCCAGCGGTCGATGGCCTCTTCCAGGCGTTGCACCTCGTCTTCCTGCAGGGCCTGGTAGTCGGGCATGGCCAGCTCGCCACCGAGGTCGAACAGGCGGTGCTGGCAGGGCGCCAGGACCTCGCCGATTTCCCTCAGTCCCGGCCAGTGGCTCTGCTGCTCGGCGAGGTCCGCCAGCAGCAGGCCGAGTTGGCTGTTGAGGTTGTCCAGCTCGCCCATGGCCTCCACCCGCGGGTGGTCCTTGCCCACCCGGCGGCCGTCGGCCAGGCCGGTCTCGCCCTTGTCGCCGGTCTTCGTGTAGATCTTGCTCAGTCGGTAACCCATCTCAGTGACTCATGCCTTCGTTTGCGGGGGCCAGCGGCAGGCGCAGGGTGAAGCAGGTGCCCTGACCCTGGGTGGAATGCACTTCCATCTGGCCCTTGTGGTTGTTGGTGACGATGAAGTACGACACGGACAGGCCCAGGCCGGTGCCCTGGCCGACTTCCTTGGTGGTGAAGAAGGGCTCGAAGATGCGCTTGCGCACGGCCTCGGGCATGCCGATGCCGTTGTCCTCCACCTGGATTTCCGCCCAGGGTGGACTGATCCGGGTGCGCAGGACGATGCGCCCCGGCTCGTCCTCGTCGTCGCGCTGGTGGATGGCCTGGGCGGCGTTCTTCAGCAGGTTGAGGATCACCTGCTCCAGCTCGTTGGCGGTGGCCGGCACCGGCCCCAGCTGCGGGTCGAAGTCGCGCTCGATGGCGATCGCCTTGAAGTCGAAGCTCTCGGTCAGGTCGAAGTCGTTGCCGGCGATCTCCACGGCCTGGTCGATCAGCGCCGGCAGGTCGCAGGGCAGCAGCTGGCGGTTGCTGCGGCGGCTGAAGGCGAGCATGTGGCTGACGATCTTGGCGGCGCGCGAGCCGGCCTGCTGTATGCCGTCGAGCAGCTGGGGGATCTCGCGGGCCTGCAGGTAGGCGGTGACATCGTCCAGGGCGATGCCGACTTCCACGGCCTGTTCCTGGTTCTTCACCAGCTCCGGCGACAGGCGCCGGCGGATGTTCTGCACGTTGTGCAGGATGGCGCCCAGCGGATTGTTGATCTCGTGTGCCATGCCGGCGGCCAGGCCGCCGACCGAGAGCATCTTCTCCGACTGCACCATCATCTCCTCCAGTGACAGACGCTGGGTGATGTCGTCGATGCGGATCACCACGCCGCGGCCGCCGGCCCCCATCAGCGGGTAGAAGGTCAGGTCGTAGTGGTGCGGTTCCTCGCCGCGCTGCCAGGTGACCCGCTCGATCTTCTCCACCTTGTGCCGCTCGGCGGTGCGCTTGAGCTGCGGCAGGAAGGGCTTGAGCGAGGGGAAGGCGAGGAACACCGGCTGGTTCAGCGCCTCGTCCAGCGGCGTGCCGGAGAGGGCGCTGGCCTCCTGGTTCCACTGGGTGACGTAGAGCTGGTCGTCGAGGGCGATCAGCGCCGAGGGCATGGAGTCGATGATGTTGTTCAGGTAGTTCTGGAAACCGGTGAGCTTCTTCTCGATCTTGCTGCGCACCTGCACTTCCAGCTCCAGCTTGCGGTTGGAGTGGCGGGTCTCCTCGGCCAGGCTCTGCGCCTGGGCGAAGGCGCTTTCGGCGTCGTCGCGGGCGCGCTTGAGCTGCTGTTCGCGGGCCTCCATGCGGCTGAGCATGGTGTTGAAGGCGTCGGCCAGGCTGCCGATCTCGTCCTGGTTCCCGCGGGCGGCGCGCAGCGAGTAGTTCTCCTCGCGGGTGACCTGGCGCGACAGCTCCTCCAGCTTGCGGATCGGCCGGGTGATCAGGCGGCGCACCTGCCGGGCGATCAGGGTCCAGAGCAGCACGCTGAACACTAGGATGATCGCGCTGGCGGTCACGGTGCCGGTGTAGAAGGCGCCGGGCAATTCGCTGGAGGCCACCAGCAGCAGGCGCCCCGGAGCCTTGCCCGGCTGCGGCAGGTCGATCACCTGGGTGGCGCGGAACTCGCCCTGGCGCCAGTGCTCCAGCTCGTCGCTGCGAGATGGCAGCTGCAGGGGCTGGCCCAGCTGCAGTTCGGCCAGGCGGTTGCCCTGGCCGTCATAGAGGGCGGCGGCGCGCAGTGGCGCGTACTGGTCGAGGCGTGCCAGCAGGGTGCGCGCGGACTCCGGCGAGGACAGCGCCGGGCCACTCAGCTCAGGACTGGCGATCAGCCGGCCGAGGGTGTGCAGGGCCTGCGGGGCGACGCTTTCCTGGGAGATCCAGTAGGCCGCGCTGATGAAGGTCAGGTTGGCCACCAGCATCACCGTGGCCAGCAGCACCAGCAGGGCGGCGAGCAGCTTGCGGCCGACCGGCAGGTTGTCGAGGCGCTGGCGCAGGCGTGTCAAGGGCGCGGCTTCCAATGCAGGGCGGAGGGGGCAGGGTAGCGCCCGATCAGGTCAGGGGCAATCCGCGGGCGTGCAGGTGCGCGCGCAGGCGCTGCAGCAGCGTTTGCAGCTGCGGCACGGGCAGGTGCAGGCGCTCGGCCTCCTGGCAGGCATGGCCGAGCAGGTAGGCGATCTCGGTGCGGCGGCCGTGGGCCACGTCCTGATACATGGAGGAGTAGTTGGCGGCGGTGCCGTCGATCACCCGCAGCACCTCGTCGTGCAGGCCCACGGCGGCCGCATGCTGGCCGGCGGCGCGCAGCAGCTCGGCCAGCTCGGCGCAGAGCCCGGCGACCTCCTGCGGCCAGTCGCGCAGGCCGCCGTTGCGGCAGTCGTGCAGCACGGTCAGGGGATTGATCGCGCAGTTCAGCGCCAGCTTGCGCCAGAGCTTTTCGAGAATCTGTGCCGTCCACTGGTGGGGAATGCCGGCGCCGTGCAGCTCCTCCAGCCAGGCCGGGGCCTGCGGCTGGCCCGGTACGCCCAGCCAGGTGTGGCCGCGGCCGGCGAACACCACGCGGAAGGCGTCCTCGCGAAAGGCGCCCTCGGTGCTGGAGGCGAAGATGCAGCGTACCCGTGGTAGGCGCGCGGCCACTGCTTCCTGGCTGCCCAGGCCGTTCTGCAGGAGGATCAGTTCGGCGCCGGGAGCCAGGCGTGGTGCCAGGCTGGCGGCGGCTTCCTCGGCGTCATAGGCCTTGCAGGCCAGCAGCAGGCGGCGGATGGGCATGTCGCTGTGCGGGGTTTCCGCTGTGATGGGGTGCAGACTGGCCTGGCCGTCTTCGATCAGGGTCAGGCCACCGGCGGCGCGGTAGCGGGTCAGTGCGGCCTGGTCGCGCAGGATCAGGCGTACCGGCAGGCCGGCGCGAGCCAGGCGGGTGGCCCACAGGCTGCCCAGACTGCCGGCGCCGAGGATGTGCCAGCCGTTCACTTCTGCAACGGCAGGCGCACCGCGCCGACCCGGCCGCTGGCGTAGGAGTCTGGCAGCAGGCGGCTGGCTTCGGCGAGCAGTTGCTGGGGATCGATCGGCAGGGCCTTGGCGTCCAGGCCGACCAAGGCGATGCCGGCCTTGAGGCTGATGAAGCCTTCGCTGGTCTTGAAGGCCTTGAGGTTGAGGCCTTCGTGCAGGCGCTTGAAGCTGCTCGGCGAGCACTCCTGCAGGTCATCGAGCAGGGCGATCATGCCGAAGTGGGTGTCGTCGACCCGGGTCAACACGTCCAGCGGCCTCACCAGCTGCTGCAGGCGCCGCGCCACGCCGTGCAGCACCTCGTTCCAGAAGCCGTTGCCATACTGGCGGCGCAGCGCCTCGCCCTCCTGCAGGCCGATCAGCAGGTAGCACACGGCGCCGCCGCGCGACTCCACCTGGCGCAGGCTGTCCTGCAGCTTCTGCTGCAGGTAGCGCGGGTTGCCCAGGCCGGTCAGCGGGTCGACCAGGTTGCGCTGCTCCAGGCTGGCGATGTTCTGCGTGAGCATGCGGTTTTCGTTGAGCAGGCGCTGCAGGGTATTGCACAGGCGGTCGGCGGCGTACACGCGCGGCACCAGTTGCTCGTTCATCGCAGCCTTGCTGATGAAGTCGTCGACGCCGCGGTCGAAGGCCTCCACCAGCACGTTCTCGCCCTCCTTGCCGGTGAGCAGGATCACGTAGGTGTAGTGCTCGGCCGTCTCGTCCAGCTGGCGCACCCGTCCGGTCAGCTCCAGGCCGTCCATCTCCGGCATCAGCCAGTCGGCCAGCAGCACGCTGGCGGGGCGTTTTTCCAGCAGGCGCAGGGCTTCGGCGGCGCTGCTGGCGAAGCGCACATCCTGGTAACCGGCCTGGCTCAGGGCGCGGCCGATCATGGCACTGGAGAACTTGGCATCGTCCACCACCAGGATGCTGAGATGGGGGTTGGGCATTGAGGGTGCTCGCTGGAAGAGATGGGGGCGCCGCAGCAGGGCCGAACGGCGTGTATCAGTCTGGTTATAATGGGCGCGCCATTTTTATCGTCAAGTCAGGCGCGCTCGGTCCGTGAGGGCGATCGCGCCGTCCATCAGGAGCAAAGCCATGCCTTCGTTCGACGTGGTGTCGGAACTGGACAAGCACGAACTGACCAACGCGGTCGACAACGCCATCAAGGAACTCGACCGCCGTTTCGATCTGCGCGGCAAGTGCAGCATCGAAAGCAAGGACAAGACCCTCACCCTGACCGCCGAGGCCGAATTCATGCTCGAGCAGATGCTCGACATAGTGCGCAGCAGCCTGATCAAACGCAAGATCGACTGCCAGTGCATGGAGACCAAGGACGCCTACGCCTCCGGCAAGGTGATGAAGCAGGAAGTGACCTTCCGCGAGGGCATCGACAAGGAGCTGGCGAAGAAGATCGTCGCCCTGATCAAGGATGCCAAGCTCAAGGTGCAGGCCGCCATTCAGGGCGAGCAGGTGCGCATCACCGGCAAGAAGCGCGACGACCTGCAGGAGGCCATCGCCCTGCTGCGCGGCCAGGACCTGGGCATGCCGCTGCAGTACAACAACTTCCGCGACTGAGGGAACCCGGGCGCTGCTGCGCCGTCCCATGCTCACACCCTTCGCCGCCATGGTTCGCCATGGCGGTGTCGTTTCTGCAGTCCGAAAAGAGGAGGGAAACCATGCAGATCGAATTCGAGCAGCTGACCCGATTGTCCGAGAGCTGGTGGCCCGTGCTGCTGGAGTATGGCGGCAAGCTGGCCCTGGCCCTGCTGACCCTGGCCCTGGGCTGGTGGCTGATCAACCGCCTGAGCCTGCGTCTGCAGCGCCTGATGGGCGGGCGCAAGGTGGATCGGGCGCTGACCAGTTTCATCGGCAGCCTGAGCAATATCCTGCTCAAGGTGCTGCTGCTGGTCAGCGTAGCGTCCATGGTCGGTGTCTCCACGGCCTCCTTCGTCGCCGCCATCGGTGCCGCCGGCCTGGCTATCGGCCTGGCCCTGCAGGGCAGCCTGGGCAACTTCGCCGGCGGCGTGCTGATCCTGCTGTTCCGGCCGTTCCGCATCGGCGACTGGATCGAGGCGCAGGGCGTGTCCGGCAGCGTCGACAGCATCCAGATCTTCCACACCACGCTGAAGACCGCCGACAACAAGGTGGTGGTGGTGCCCAACGGCAGCCTGTCCAACGGCAACATCGTCAACTACTCGCGCGAGGCCGTGCGGCGGGTGGATATCAACCTCGGCATCGATTACGCCAGTGACATCCGCCAGGCTCGCGAGGTGTTGCTGGAGATCGCCCGCGACCCGCGCGTGCGCCAGGAGCCGGCGGCCCCGCAGGTGGTGGTGACCGGCCTGGGCGACAACGCGGTGGCGCTGTCCCTGCGTGTCTGGGTGGCCACGGCGGATTACTGGCCGGTCAGCTTCGAGTTCATCGAGCAGGCCAAGGAGCGCCTGGAGCGCGTGGGCATCGGCATCCCCTTTCCGCAGCGGGTGGTGCACCTGATCCAGCAGTGAAACGCAGAGGCCGGCTGGTGCCGGCCTCGTTCATTTCTGCGCTGCGCCCTCCGGCGGCACGCCGTTGCTGCGTTCGCGGTGTTCGCGTCCCCACTGCAGGAGGATCAGCAGCAGGGTGGGGATGCCGAGCAGGGCGGTGGCGAGGAAGAACTGGGCATAGCCGGCCTTCTCCACCATGACTCCCGAATAGCCGCCGACCAGGCGCGGCAGCAGCAGCATGATGGAGCTGAGCAGGGCGTACTGGGTGGCGGAGAACTTCAGGTTGGTCAGGCTCGACAGGTAGGCGACGAAGGCGGCGGTGGCCAGGCCGGAGCTGAGGTTGTCGAGGGTGATGGTGAGCACCAGCATCAGCATGTGCGGGTCCAGCACCTGCAGTAGCTGGCTGACCGTCTGTTCGGCGTAGCGCGCCGGCTCGGCCACCGCGCCGAGGCCGGAGAGGGTGGCGAACAGCAGGTTGGTGCCGGCCGAGGCGGCGCCGCCCAGCAGCAGGATCGGCAGGATGCCGAAGCGCACGATCAGCAGGCCGCCGAGGGCGGCGCCGAGCAGGGTCATGACCAGGCCGAACAGCTTGCTGACGCTGGCGATCTGGCTCTTGGCGAAGCCCATGTCGATGTAGAAGACATTGGCCATCACCCCCATCACCGTGTCGGACATGCGATAGGTGGCGATCAGCCCGAGCAGCAGCAGCGCCTGCCAGCGGTAGCGCAGGATGAAGTCGTTGACCGGCGTCAGCACCGGCGCCAGGCCGCGGCGGCCCATGCGCGACAGGCACACGGCGGTGAGGATGGTGTAGAGCAGGAAACGCAGGGTGGCGCGGTCCTCGCGCAGCAGCTCGCCCAGGCCGATGTCGCCGCTGAACAGCAGGACGATGTCGCTGCGGAAGAACTGGGTGAACATGGCCGGCACCGACACCAGCAGCACGATCAGCACCAACACTGAGGCCAGCTGGCGGTACAGGCCGTAGCGCGCCGCCGCCATCTGCGTCTGCAGCGGCACCGGCGGCTCGCGCATCCACAGGGTGGTGACCAGGCCCGGCAGCATCAGCAGGGCGAACAGCAGGTAGGTGCTGGCCCAGGCCCCGTGCTGGTAGCCGGCGCCGGGGTCGCCGAACCAGCCGGCGAAGTACAGGGCGCCGGCGGTGGCCAGCAGGGCGGCGACCCGGTAGCCGGCCATGTAGCTGGCGGCCAGGGCGGCCTGGCGGGTGTCGTCGACGATCTCCAGGCGGTAGGCGTCCACCGCGATGTCCTGGGTGGCCGAGGCGAAGGCCACCACCACCGCCACGCCGATCAGCCAGGACAGATGCTGCTGCGGGTCGCACAGGGCCATGCCGATCAGGCCCAGGGCCACCAGTCCCTGCGACAGCACCAGCCAGGAGCGGCGCCGGCCGAGGCGGCCAAGCAGCGGCAGGCGCCACTGGTCGAGCATCGGTGCCCACACCCATTTGAACGCGTAGGCCAGGCCGATCAGGCTGGCGTAACCGATGGTCTGGTGCGCCACGCCGGCCTCGCGCAGCCACACCGAAAGGGTGGAAAACACCAGCATGTACGGCAGGCCGGCGGCGAAGCCCAGCAGCAACAGGGCCAGGGCGGCCGGGTGGGCATAGGTGGCGAGGGCGGCGCGCCAGGTTCTACGGGGCATGGGGCTGGTCGGGAGTTCGGGCAAAGGGCGCACTCTAACCCTTTGCCTCCATCGGGCGCCAGCCGTGGCGGCGCATGTCGACCCGCTCGTTGCGGATGCTCAGGCCTTCGGCGCGCAGGCGTGCACGCTGCTCGTCGCCGGAGGGGGTGCCGGCCGCCAGGCTGAGGCGGCCGCCGGCGCCGAGCACGCGGTGCCAGGGCAGGCGGGTGTCGTCCGGCAGCTGGCTGAGGGTGCGCCCCACCCAGCGCGCGGCGCGCCCGAGGCCGGCCAGGGCGGCCAGCTCGCCATAGCTGATCACCTTGCCCGCGGGGATGGCCGCCAGCACCAGGTACAGTGCTGCCCGCCGCCCTTCGGCGCTTGCCGTGGGCTCCAGGGCTGGTGCATGTTCTGCTGCATCGTCTTTGCGCGGTGTTCTGGCCATGTCGTTGCGCGTCCTGCTGTCCCTGTTGCTGCTGAGCCTGGCCCTGCCGGCGCGGGCCGACACCGTGTGGCTGAATAACGGCGACCGCCTGAGTGGCGAGATCCTGCTGCTCGATGGCGGCAAGCTGGCGCTGAAGACCAAATATGCCGGGCGGGTGCTGATCGACTGGAAGGATATCGATACCCTGGCCACCGACAAACCCCTGATGCTGCGTCGTAATGGTCTGGACAGTGAGAGCGCCCGCGAGTTGCAGGCGGCCGGCCCGGGCCTGGTACGGATAGTCGATGGCCGCAGCGAGACGGTGGCGCTGGCCAGCATCGAGCGCCTGGTTCCGCCGCGCCCGCTGCTCGAGGATCGCATCTGGGAAGGCAACCTGGATGCCAAGCTGGACATGGAGCGCAACCAGGATCGCACCGACGAGTGGAAGCTCAAGGGCAACACCCGCGTCGAGCATGGGCGCTGGCGCCACGTGCTGCGCGGCGAGCTGGAACACGAGAAGGAGAACGGCGAGAAGACCGAGGACAACTGGGAGCTGGAGTATGACCTCGACCGCTTCCTCACCCAGCACTGGTTCTGGCGCGTCGGCTACGAGCAGAGCGAGGACCAGTTCGAACAGATCAACCGCCAGCGCATCTACGGCAGCGGGCCGGGCTATCGCTTCTGGGACAACGAGCTGGGCCGCCTCGACCTGATCACGCAGTTCAATCGCATCGAGCTGTATAGCGTTCTGGGTGATCGCAGTTTCGACAGCTGGTCGCTGGAGTGGGACTACAAGCGCCTGCTCTGGGGCACTCGTCTGGAGTTCTACACCACCGCGGAGGTGCAGGTGCCCCGGGTCAGCGAGATCGACTACGTGTTCGACGGCGAGGCGGGCCTGCGCTATCGCCTCAACGACTGGGCGCGGCTGTCCCTGTTGTATGAGTTGAACCAGTTGCGTGGTCTGGGCAACACCTTCTCCGATCGCCACTACCTGATCGGTTTCGGGGTCGGCTGGTAGTGGTCCAGGCTGAACTTGAAGTGGCTTTGCGCGGTCTGTGCTTGCTCAGACGGTGCGCATGCGGATAATGCGCGCCTTTTTCCAGCCAAGCCCTGTCCGTGCCCATGATGCCCTCTCGTACCCTGCTTGCCCTTGTCCTCGCCACCCTGTCCGCTCCTGCGCTGGCCGATACTGTCTGGCTGAAGAACGGTGACAAGCTCAGCGGCACCATCCAGCTGTTCGACGGCGGCAAGCTGCTGCTGAAGACCGAGTACGCCGGCAACATCACCCTGGATGTACACAAGATCGCTACCCTGGAGAGCGACCGGGAGCTGCTGGTCAAGCACGGCGACTTCGTCGGTGAGCGCGCCAAGTCGCTGAAACCGGCCGGGCCGGGGCAGGTCGAGCTGGTCAATGGCTCCGCGCCGAAAGTGGTCGATCTGGCCGCGATCAGCCAGATGCTGCCGCCCAAGCCACTGGTGCAGGACCTGACCTGGAGCGGCAGCCTGGATTTCTCCGCCGACTACAAGCGTGCCGAGAACGACATCAAGGACTATGACATCGACCTCGACACCAAGGCCCGGCATGGCGCCTGGCGGCACGGCATCGCCGCCGAGTACGACCATGAGACCAAGGACGACCAGCGCAAGACCGACCGGGTGGAGCTGAGCTACGACCTCGATCGCTTCCTCGGCGAGAAGTTCTTCTGGCAGGGCCAGCTCAAGTACAGCCACGACCGCATCGAGGAGCTGGAGACCCAGCGCACCTTTGGTACCGGCCCCGGCTACCAGTTCTGGGACGACCAGCTCGGCGCCTTCTCCATGGCCGGGCTGCTAAACCGCAACGACTTCGTGTTCGCCGACGGCAGCAGCGAGCACTTCAACTCGGCGGCCATGGAGTGGGACTACCGCCGCTACCTGAGCGGCAAGACCCTGGAGCTCTACACCCAGGGCGAGCTGGGTGCGCCCTTCGTCGATGAGGTCGACTACATCATCGATGCCGAGGCCGGCCTGCGCTACAAGCTCAACAGCTGGGCGGCCCTGAGCCTGAAGACCGAGTGGGACAAGGTGGCCAGCCAGTACGGCGATACCAACGAACGGCGCTATCTGATCGGTCTGGGCGTGGGCTGGTAAGGGGCGCGCCGCGAGCCTCAGTCGTATTCGGCCTCGGCATGCTCGCCCAGTAGCCGCCGCTGGCGCGGCGTACAGGCGGCCAGCACCGCCGGATCGAAGCGCCAGGTCAGGTAGGGCGAAAACTTCTGCGCCACCATGCGCCGGCCATAGTGGATCTGCAGCAGGTAGCGACTGCGGTCCGCTGTGCGGTTGCGGCTGCCGGCGTGCCACAGCTCGCTGCGCAGGAACAGCACATCGCCGGCCCGGCACAGTACGGGTTGTGCCGGGCGCCCGCGCCAGCAGCGCTCACCTGCGCGTGGCGGGCGTCCGGCGCGGTGGCTGCCGGGGATCACCAGGGTCGGGCAGAGCTCCTCGTCGATGTCGCTGAGGTACAGCTGCGCCGTGCAGATCTGCATCGGCAGGCGGAAGGCGGGATCTTCCAGCAGGGTTTGCGGCAGCTCCATCAACAGGTAGTCGAGGTGCAGGCCGGCACCGATGAAGCCGGGGTGGCAGCGCCAGGCCGTCTGCCCTATCACATGGCAGTCGGCGCCGAGCGCCGCCTCTGCCAGCTCGATCACCCCCGGTAGGTCGAGATAGGGCAGCCACAGGGGATCGCGGTTGAATACGCACTTGTAGTGGTCGACCAGGCCGCTGTAGTCCCAGTGCTGTGGCCGCAGCTCGTCGATGGCCGCGCGCAGCGCGGCGACCCGACCGGCATCCACGACGCCGGGCAGCAGGGCGAAGCCCTGATCGTGCAGTGCCTGCAGCTGTCCTGTGCTGGACTTGTCCACGCCCGTGCTCCGGCAACCCACCCATGATCATGCTGGCATGCCAGGGCGAACTTGAGAAATCGCGGGCAAAAAAAGACCCGGCAAAGTGCCGGGTCAATAACCGTGATTAGCCTGATGAGGAGATAATCTGAAGAGTCCGACTGCTGTGGCCCCTTGAGCTTATCGGCTGATCTCGCGACCAGTTGCGGTAATAATAACAATTCTCATTTTTGCGTCAATGCCTGGATGAGAATTATTTTCGACTGGTTGGCAGAACGCCGGAAAACAAAACCCCGGCCTGGGCCGGGGTCTGGTCACAGGCTATCGCCGTCAGGCCGGCTGCAGCTGGGCGCGCAGCTGGGTCACTTCCTTGTTCATCAGGTCGATGCGCCGGGCCATGCTTTCGATCAGGCTGTGGGCGATGCGCGGGTTGCTCTGCATCAGGCTGAGGAACTGGTCCTTGGGGATCACCATCACGGTGCACGGCTCGCTGGCGATCACCGTGGCGCTGCGCTTCTCGCGGGTGAACACGGCCATGGCGCCGAAGATCTCGTCCTTCTGTACGTCGCCGACCTTCTGGCCGTCGACCCAGGCTTCGGCGTGACCCTCGATGATCACGAACACATGGTCGGCGTCGTCACCCTGGTGGATCAGCTCCTCGCCGGCGGCGAAGTGCTGGAAGCCGGTGGCCGGGCGGATTTCCGGCTGCTTGAGGCGGGCCAGGGCATCGGAGAGCAGGGCGGTGTGGCCGATCAGGTACTGGATGAACAGCTCCTGGCGCTGCTCGCTACCATAGATGTGCTTGAACACATCGCTGCGGGCATAGGGCACCAGGGTCAGTTGCTCTTCGCTGCTGTAGCGGCAGCTCGGCAGGTCGATGCCCTGGCGCAGGCCGACCAGGTCGCCTTCCTGCAGATAGAACAGCGGGCGCTCGTCGACCTGGGCGTGCAGCAGGCCGTTCTCGATGATGTACAGCTGGTTGCCGGGCAGTATCTTGGCCAGGTCGTCGACCTGTTCCAGACGCAGGGGGGCACCGCTGGGCTGCAGCCCGTCGAGCAATTGTGCGGGAATGCTCTGCAGGCGTTGGATCAGCTGGTCGGCGTAGGCCGGTTGCTCCCCGAGTAGATACATGACGGTAATTCCTTGAACTGGCTGGGCTGACGATAAGGCACGCGGGTAGCGGCAACAATAGGGGGCGGCTCGATACAGGTAAATGCCGCCGCTCGGAGGTTGTGAGCTAGCTCTTGTTGCTCTCGTTCAGCTGGCCGTTCAGCCTCGCCTTGAGGCTTGGCGGCAATTCGTTCCAGTGCACGTCCAGCAGGGCGCCCTCGATCGCGTAGAGCAGCACCTTGGAGGCGCGAAAGCCGCGTGCACGCACGGCCCGGTAGGCGTCGACGGCGCCCAGCCGGCGCAGGTCGTTGGCGCTGTGGATGCCCACTGCATGCAGCCACTGCGCCGAAGTCTTGCCCAGGTTCTTCAGGTGTTGCAGTTCATCGTTCATTGCGCCTCCTGGCAGTGCTGCGCAGTCACGGATGAGGTGGATTCGGAAAGCCTGCGAGAAAGTGTAGCGGCCAGCGCACAAAACGCTTCTGCTGCCCGTCGCCCCAGACCTGTCGCAGCTTGGGCTGCAGTTCCAGCAGCGGGTCGCGGCCGCTGGCCTGCTGCAGCTTCTGCACCGCCGACCAGGTGCCCAGATAGCCTTCCAGCTGTGCCAGGTTCCACTCCAGTTCGATGGCGAAGGCCGGCACGCTGATGCGTGAGAAGGGCGGCTGGATATCACGGTAGCCGGCATCGACACTGGCGCGGCCGGCGGGCCAGTAGCCACCCAGGGTGTTCCAGTAGAAGTCGTCGAGCAGCGCGTCCAGCGCGTCGTCGATGCGCAGCAGGCTGTAGCACCAGGCGCAGAACAGTCCGCCGGGGCGCAGCAGGCGACGCGTCTCGGCGAAGAACTCGGGAGTGGCGAACCAGTGCAGGGCCTGGGCTACCACGATCAGGTCGAGGCTGGCAGCACTCAGCGGCTGGGCGCCGGCATCGGCGGCGAAACAGCCGATGCCGGCGAGGTCGGGGGCCGCGCGCAACTGCTCCGGGCTGCCGTCGCAGGCCAGTACCTGCTGGAAGCGCCCGAGCAGCGGGCGGCTGGCCTGGCCGTTGCCGCAGGCGATGTCCAGCGCCCGTTCGCGCCCCGGGCTATTGGCGGCCAGCCAGTCGAACAGGGCCTCGGGGTATTGCGGGCGAAAGCTGGCGTAGGCATCGGCGCGGTTGCCGAACAGGCGGGTGATTTCGCTCATGGATGCTCGCGGGTCAGCTGGGGCGATAGCGCATGCGGGTGCCGAACTGCATGGACAGGAGGATTTCCTCGGGGGCCAGCGCCGCGGGGAAGTAGGCGCCGGAGATCTGCGCGTGGGCGATGCTGGCGCCTTCGAGGTTGGCCTCGCGCAGGTCCAGGCCGCGCAGGTCGGCACCACGGAAGTAGGCGTCGGCGAAGTCGATGTGGCTGGCGTCCAGCAGGCGCAGGTCGAGGCCGCGGAAGTCGCCGCCGCGCAGGTCGATCAGGCCGTCCTTGGGTTTGTGCCGGTTGAACTCGGCGACTTTCTCGTCACGCAGCAGGCGGTACAGCGGATTGTCCAGCTGGCGGGGTTGGCTCATGGCATGCCTCCGTTCAGGGCCTGCCGGCAGTATAGAGCAGCCCCGCCGGGCCGCGCTCAGAGGCCTGGCAGACGCTGGCGGATGCTCTCGATCAGACCATCCAGGCTGGCCGCCTGGTGGGTGTCGACGCGGCGGCTGTGGGCCAGCTCGTCGGCGCTCAGCGGGTCGCGGCTGGCCTGCTGGGCCTGGATCACTTCCAGGGTGGCGTCGGACGGGTCGCTGCCCTCGGCCTGGCGCTGCTGCAGCCAGGCGGCGATCACTTCCTGCGGGGCCTGGCAGTCGAGGATCAGGAAGGGCGCGCCGTTGTGCTCGGCGACCTGCCAGGCGGCGGCGCGCTGCTCATGCTTGAGGTAGGCGGCGTCCAGCACCACCGGGAAGCCGGCATGCAGTGCGTTCTCTGCCAGCTGGTGCAGGCGCTGGTAGGTGGCGGCGCTGGCTTCGGCGCTGTAGATGCCGCCGTTCAGGCTGCCCCTGGCCGCGTCCGGCTGCTCGCCGAACAGGCGCTTGCGCTCGACGTCCGAGCGCAGGCGGATGGCGCCCAGGGCCTCGACCAGGCGCAGGGCCACCTGGCTCTTGCCGACGGCGGAGACGCCGCTGGTGATGGCCAGGAAGGGCGTCGGGATGGCGCTGTAGCTTTCCGCCAGGTTGGCGTAGTTGCGGTACTGGCGCAGGGTGGCGGCCTTCTGCACGGCGTCGCTCTGGTGCGCCAGGCTGAACAGCGCGACCTTGGCGCGGACCAGCGCGCGATAGGCCTTGTAGAAGTTGAGCAGTTCCAGTGCCGCATAGTCGCCGCTGTATTCCAGCCAGGCGCTGACGAAGCGCCGCGACAGCGCCTTGAGACCACGGTCTTCCAGGTCCATGGCGAGGAAGGCGGCATCCGAGGCGATGTCGATCAGGCGGAACGGCTCGTTGAACTCGATGCAGTCGAACAGCACCACCTGGCCGTCCAGCAGGGTGGCGTTGCCCAGGTGCAGGTCGCCGTGGCACTCGCGGATCGAACCACCCGCCGCGCGCTGGGTCAGCAGCGGCTCCAGGCGGGTGATGTTGGCCTCGGTCCAGGCCTCCAGGGCTTCGAGCTGGCGCAGGTCGGCGGCGTCGCTGAGGAATGGGCGGATCTGTTCGAAGTTCTGCCGCATCGGTGCGACTATGGCCTGCGCCGAGCACAGCGGGTGCGCGCCCGGCACGGCCGGGGTGCGCGCGTGGAAGTCGGCGATCTGCCGGGCCAGGGCGTCGATGTGCGCCGGGGTCAGCTCACCGCGCGCCTGCACGGCGCTGAGCAGCTGGCTCTGCGGGAACTGGCGCATCTTCAGCACGTATTCGATGGCGGCGCCGTCGCCGCCCAGTTGCGGTGCGTCCTCGCTGCCGGTGATCGGCAGCACCTCGAGGTACAGGCCTTCGGTCAGGCGCTGGTTGAGGCGCAGCTCCTCGCCGCAGAAGTGCCGGCGCTGTTCCAGGGCGGTGAAGTCGAGGAAGCCGAAGTTGACCGGCTTCTTGATCTTGTAGGCGAAGGGGCCGGTGAGCAGCACCCAGGAGATGTGCGTCTCGATCACCTGGAATCCTTCCACCGGGTGGGGGTAGAGGGCCGGGTTCTGCAGGGCGGCAATCAGGGCTTGGCTCACGGTGTTTCCTTGCGTTTCGGTATCGATGAGAGGCCGCATTATGGCCGCTGTGAGGCACTCTGCAAACCGCCGGGGCGCGCCTGTTGGGGCCACGCAAAGTGCGTATAATGCCGCGCCATGACTCGTTCCCGTACCCCCCGCAAAGGCGCCAAGCGCCGCGCCGCCGGCCGTTCCTGGCTGGGCTGGCTGTTCAAGCTGTCGCTGGTCGGCCTGGTGCTGCTGGCCGCGTTCGCCGTGTACCTGGATGCCGTGGTGCAGGAAAAATTCTCCGGCAAGCGCTGGACGGTGCCGGCCAAGGTCTACGCCCGGCCGCTGGAGCTGTTCGTCGGCCAGAAGCTGAGCAAGCAGGACTTCCTCACCGAGCTGGATGCCCTCGGCTATCGCCGCGAAGGCGCGGCCAACGGCCCGGGCGCGGCGGCGGTGAACGGCAACCTGGTCGACCTGCACACCCGCGGCTTCCAGTTCTACGAAGGCAACGAGCCGGCGCAGCGGGTGCGGGTGAAGTTCTCCGGCGACTACGTGGCCGGCCTGACCCAGGGCAGCGGCGCCAACCTCGCCGTGGCGCGCCTGGAGCCGCTGCTGATCGGCGGCCTGTACCCGGCGCACCACGAGGACCGCATCCTGATCAAGCTGGATCAGGTGCCGCCCTATCTGGTCGAGACCCTGGTGGCGGTCGAGGACCGCGAGTTCTTCAACCATTTCGGCGTGTCGCCCAAGGGCATCGCCCGCGCCGTGTGGATCAACGCCAGCGCCGGCCAGCTGCGCCAGGGCGGCAGTACCCTGACCCAGCAGCTGGTGAAGAATTTCTACCTGAGCAGCGAGCGCAGCCTCAGTCGCAAGCTCACCGAGGCCATGATGGCGGTGCTGCTGGAGCTGCACTACGACAAGCAGGAAATCCTCGAGGCCTACCTCAATGAGGTGTTCCTCGGTCAGGACGGCCAGCGTGCCGTGCACGGTTTCGGCCTGGCCAGCCAGTACTTCTTCGGCCAGCCGCTGGGCGAGCTCAAACTGGAACAGGTGGCGCTGCTGGTCGGCATGGTCAAGGGGCCGACCTACTACAACCCGCGCCGCAACCCCGAGCGCGCGCTGGAGCGGCGCAACCTGGTGCTCGACCTGCTGGCGCAGCAGGGGGTGGTGACCGTCGAGGTGGCCGAGGCGGCCAAGCGCAAGCCGCTGGGCGTGACCAAGCGCGGCAGCCTGGCCGACAGCTCCTTCCCGGCCTTCCTCGATCTGGTCAAGCGCCAGCTGCGCGAGGATTACCGCGAGGAGGACCTGACCGAAGAAGGCCTGCGCATCTTCACCAGCTTCGACCCGATCCTGCAGCTCAAGGCCGAGTCGGCGCTGTCCGAGACCTTCAAGCGCCTGTCCGGACGCCAGGGGCTGGACGAAGTCGAGGCGGCCATGGTCGTGACCAATCCGGAAACCGGTGAAGTTCAGGCCCTGCTCGGCAGTCGCCAGCCGCGCTTCGCCGGCTTCAACCGGGCGCTGGACGCCAACCGGCCGATCGGCTCTCTGATCAAGCCGGCCGTCTACCTTACCGCCCTGGAGCGGCCCAGCCAGTACACCCTGACCAGCTGGCTGGAGGACACGCCGTTCTCCATCAAGGGCCAGGACGGCCAGGTCTGGCGCCCGCAGAACTATGACCGCAAAGCCCACGGCACCATCTACCTGTATCAGGGGCTGGCCAACTCCTACAACCTGTCGACCGCCAAGCTCGGCCTGGAACTGGGCGTGCCCAATGTGCTCAAAACCCTTGAGCGCCTCGGTGTCGAGCGCGAGTGGCCAGCCTATCCGTCGATGCTGCTGGGGGCTGGTGCGCTGAGCCCGCTGGAAGTGGCGACCATGTATCAGACCCTGGCCAACGGCGGCTTCAACACGCCACTGCGCGGTATTCGCAGCGTGCTGGCCGCCGATGGTGAGCCGCTCAAGCGCTACCCCTTCCAGATTCAGCAGCGTTTCGATCCGGGGGCCATCTACCTGGTGCAGAACGCCATGCAGCGGGTGATGCGCGAAGGCACCGGGCGCTCGGTCTACAGCCAGCTGCCGGCCAGCCTGACCCTGGCCGGCAAGACCGGTACCAGCAACGACTCGCGCGACAGCTGGTTCGCCGGCTTCAGCCAGGATCTGCTGGCCGTGGTGTGGATGGGGCGTGACGACAACGGCAAGACGCCGCTGACCGGCGCCACCGGAGCCCTGCAGTTGTGGACAGGTTTCATGAAGAAGGCCGATCCGCTGCCGTTGGACATGCCGATGCCGGACAATGTCACGCCAGCCTGGGTGGACGCCTACAGCGGTCAGGGTTCGGCAGCGGGCTGCCCGAATGCGGTGCAGATTCCCTACATCCGTGGCAGCGAGCCGGAGCCGGGGCAACCCTGCGGCATGCTCGACGCGCCGGCGGACAACGTGATGGACTGGGTGCGCGGTTGGCTCAATTGAATCCGCTCGAGTGAGGAAGTAAATGGCTAAGTGGTGGATGTGCGTTGCAGTGGCGATGACCGTGTTGTCGGGCTGTGCCAGTGTGCCCAGGGGTTCGATTCCCGTGGTGGATGCCAGCGGTCGCCTGATCGAGGATGAGCAGGGCGCCTACGCTGCCTCGGCGGTGCAGCCGACGCCGGCGCAGGCGCAGGCGCAGAGCCTGCCGCAGGATTCCGGCGTAGTGGTGATGGTGCCGGGCGGTGTGTCTTCCGCGCCCTTGCAGACCTATCCGGATGGCAGCAGTGCCACTCCGGCTACCTATGAGGCGGCGCCGCTGAGCAGCGCGCCCCTGCCGGCCACCGGAGGCTATCAGCCGCCCGTAGCCCCCAGCATGCCAAGTGGCATTCCCTCCGGTGGCGCTCTGGCCGCCGACGAGCAGCTGGACGGCCCGGTGCTGGCGCTGCTCACCACCGCCCAGCAACAGCAGGGCGGCGGCGATCTGAATGGCGCCGCTTCCAGCCTGGAGCGCGCTCAGCGCATCGCCCCGCGCGAGCCGCAGGTGCTCTACCGCCTGGCCGAGGTGCGCCTGGCCCAGGGTGACGCCGCGCAGGCGGAGCAGCTCGCCCGTCGCGGCCTGACCTATGCCAGTGGCCGGCCGGCCCTGCAGGCCGGGCTGTGGGGCCTGATCGCCCAGGCCCGCGAGCGCCAGGGCGACCCGGCCGGTGCCGCGCAGGCCCGTGAGCGGGCGCGGGTCAGTCTCTGATGGATAAGCGGGTGCCGGCGTTGGCCGATCAGTTGCTGTTGATCGAGCGCGAGTTGCGCATGCTGGGCTGGTGGCAGGCCGAAGCCCCGTCGGAAGCGGCGCTGGCCAGCCAGCAACCCTTCTGCGTCGATACCCTGGCCTTCGAGGCCTGGTTGCAGTGGGTGTTCCTGCCGAGGATGCGCAGCATTCTGGAGTCGAGCGCTCCGTTGCCTGCGGCTTCCGGCATTCTGCCGATGGCGGAGGAGAGTTTTCGCGGGCGGGAAGGTGACGCGAAGGCGCTGCTGGTGGCGCTGGGCGAGTTCGACCGGCTGATCGGGGGCGCTCACTAAGAGCGCCCCGGCGCCGGGATCTTATTTGCAGTTCTCGGCGATCGCCTTCTCGGTTTCGGCGATGCGGGCCTGGCGCTCTTCCTCGGTCAGGCGGCGCACTTCACCTTTTTCCTCGACGCGCACGCGCGGATTGTTCTGCAGCTGGGACAGGTTGGTGCGCACGGTCTCGCAGTATTTCTTGCGCTCGGCTTCCTGCTTGGCCACATCTTCCTTGACCTTGGCGTCGATGCTTTCCTGCTCGCTATCCTCAGCCGGTGCTGCGGCCTGCGGCTTCTTCTCGCTGCTGAGCTTGGGCTGGGTGATATTCGGGTTGACCTCGGCGGCCTGCTGACCCTCCGGCGGCTGTGAGCCGAAGTGGACATTGCCCTGGGCATCCACCCACTTGTAAATCTGCCCGGCCGTAGCTCCGGTGCTCAGGGCGAGCAGTACACTGCACGCGAGAATCATGCGACGCATGTCATTTCCTTTTATCGGCGGCAAAACCTGCCGGTTACTATAACCAAAACTGCTGAATCTTCATCCTGCTCCGCGTCACAAGCCAGAAACTGGGGCGGATGGCTTGACTTGGCGTTCAGTAATCCGAACAATCGGGCCTTCCTGCTGTAGTGGGGTCCGCCGCAAGCGTCCCCCAGCTCAGTGGAAAAAGGCGCTACCCGTGCCGACCCCCGTTACACCCGCAACGCGTTACCTCGCGCTGGGAAGGAAAGGCTCCGCAAGATTGGGCCGTTCCGCTACTCGTCAGGCAGACCCCTGCACTATTCGCGACCACAGTCGCGCCTGTCCGCTGACCGGTAAGACCTACTCAAAGGACCACTCGTTGTCGGGTGGTGATCTGGCGTTCTAGAGGTGAACAACGTGGAGCTTTTATCCGGCGCTGAAATGGTCGTCCGCTCGCTGCGCGACGAAGGCGTTAAGTACATCTATGGGTACCCGGGCGGTGCCCTCCTGCACATCTACGATGCCCTGTTCAAAGAACCGGAAGTGACGCATATCCTGGTTCGTCACGAGCAGGCTGCCACTCACATGGCCGACGGCTACGCTCGCGCCACCGGCAAGGCCGGTGTGGTGCTGGTGACGTCCGGCCCGGGGGCGACCAATGCCATTACCGGCATTGCCACCGCCTACATGGATTCCATTCCGATGGTGGTGCTGTCCGGCCAGGTGCCGAGCCGCATGGTGGGTACCGATGCCTTCCAGGAAACCGACATGGTCGGCATCTCGCGCCCCATCGTGAAGCACAGCTTCATCATCAAGCATCCTTCGGAAATCCCCGAAGTGATGAAGAAGGCGTTCTACATCGCCCAGTCCGGCCGCCCGGGCCCGGTGGTCGTGGATATTCCCAAGGACATGACCAACCCGGCCGAGAAGTACGAGTACAGCTACCCGAAGAAGGCCAAGCTGCGCTCCTACAATCCGGCGACTCGTGGTCACTCCGGGCAGATCCGCAAGGCCGTGGAGATGATTCTCGCCGCCAAGCGTCCGATCCTCTATTCCGGTGGCGGCGTGATCATGGGCAACGCCTCGGCGCAGCTCACCGAGCTGGCCAAGCTGCTCAACCTGCCGGTGACCAATACCCTGATGGGCCTCGGCGCCTTCCCGGGCAGCGATCGCCAGTTCGTCGGCATGCTCGGCATGCACGGCAGCTACACCGCCAACCTGGCCATGCACCACTCCGACGTGATCCTGGCCGTCGGCGCGCGCTTCGATGACCGCGTGATCAACGGTGAGACGGCGGCCAAGTTCTGCCCGAATGCCAAGGTCATCCACATCGACATCGACCCGGCCTCGATCTCCAAGACCGTCAAGGCCGATATCCCGATCGTCGGCCCGGTCGACAGCGTGCTGACCGAGATGGTCGCCATCCTCAAGGAAATGGGCGAGACCCCGAACAAGGACACCGTCGCCAGCTGGTGGAAGCAGATCGACGAGTGGCGCGGCGAGGGTCGTCTGTTCCCCTACAACGAGGGCGACGGCAGCATCATCAAGCCGCAGACCGTCATCGAAACCCTGTGGGAAGTCACCAAGGGCGACGCCTTCGTCAGCTCCGACGTCGGCCAGCACCAGATGTTCGCGGCGCAGTACTACCGCTTCAACAAGCCCAATCGCTGGATCAACTCCGGTGGCCTGGGCACCATGGGCTTCGGCCTGCCGGCGGCGATGGGCGTCAAGCTGAACTTCCCGGACGATGACGTGGCCTGCGTCACCGGTGAGGGCAGCATCCAGATGAACATCCAGGAGCTGTCGACCTGCCTGCAGTACGACCTGCCGGTGAAGATCATCAACCTGAACAACGGTGCCCTCGGCATGGTCCGCCAGTGGCAGGACATGCAGTACAACAGCCGTTACTCGCACTCCTACATGGAATCGCTGCCGGACTTCGTCAAGCTGGCCGAGTCCTATGGTCACGTGGGCATGCGCATCACCGACCTGAAGGATCTCAAGCCGAAGATGGAAGAGGCCTTCGCCATGAAGAACCGTCTGGTGTTCCTCGACATCGCCGTGGATACCAGCGAGCACGTGTACCCGATGCAGATTCGCGAAGGTGCCATGCGTGACATGTGGCTGAGCAAGACGGAGCGGACCTGACCATGCGCCATATCATCTCCCTGTTGCTGGAAAACGAGCCTGGCGCCCTGTCGCGCGTGGTCGGCCTGTTCTCCCAGCGCAACTACAACATCGAAAGCCTGACCGTGGCGCCGACCGAGGACCCGACCCTGTCGCGTCTGACGCTGACCACTGTCGGTCACGACGACGTGATCGAGCAGATCACCAAGAACCTCAACAAGCTGATCGAAGTGGTCAAGCTGGTGAATCTGTCGGAGAGCGCACATATCGAGCGCGAACTGATGCTGGTGAAGGTCAAGGCCACCGGCGCCCAGCGCGCCGAGGTCAAGCGCACCACTGACATCTTCCGCGGGCAGATCGTCGACGTGACCAGCAGCGTCTACACCATCCAGCTGGCCGGTACCAGCGACAAGCTGGACAGCTTCATCCAGGCCATCGGCACTGCGTCGATCCTGGAGACGGTGCGTAGCGGTGTGACTGGTATCGCGCGTGGCGACAAGGTGCTGAGCATCTGATCGCCGTGTTGCAGAACAAGCCCCGCCTGGTGCGGGGCTTTTTTATGGCTGGCGATTCCAGAAGGCGGCGATCAGCGGGTCCTTGAGACGCCTGTGCAGGGCGAACAGGCCGATGTCATAGGCGGTCAGCGGCGGCTGGATATCGTAGAGGCGGATGCGCGCGGTCAGCGGGCTGTTGTCCAACACGATCTGCGGCACCACGCCGATGCCGAACCCCAGGCTCACCATGCTGACGATGGCCTCGTTGCCGCTGACCTGGGCATAGATGCGCGGCTTGATGTTGTGGCTCTTCAGCCAGCGGTCGGTGCGCGTGCGCGCCAGGCCCTCTTCCGAGAGGATCAGCGGCACGTCCTTCCAGCTTTCGGCGCTGGGCTGCCTGAGCTGCTCTTCGTTCAGCAGTTGAGGCGATTGCGGGCCGATAAAGCGCAGCTCGGAGCGGGCGATGGGCTGGAACGCGACGTCGGCTGGCAGGCTGTCCGGGCGCGCGCCGATGGCGAGGTCCTCCAGTTCCTGCTGTACACGTTCGACGGCCTTGGCCGGGTCACCGGTGTGCAGCTTCATCTCGATGCGCGGGTAGTTCTGCCGGAAGCTGCTGAGGATGTCGTACAGGAAGCTGTAGCTGGCCGTGACGGAGCAGTACAGGGAGAGTTCGCCGTGCAGGACCTGTTGGTCCTGCTTGAACGTCTGGCGGATGGCCTGCCAGCCGTTCATGACTTCCTGGGCGTACTGGCGAAACTGCTGGCCTTCGCGGGTCAGGCGCACCGAGCGGTTGTCGCGCAGGAACAGCGGGGCGCCGAGTTCGTCTTCGAGCTGCTTGATGCTGCGGCTGAGAGCCGAGGGGCTGACATGCTGTTCGCGGCTGGTTTTGCCGAAGTGCAGGTTGTCTGCCAAAGAAAGAAAAAGCCTGAGGGCGTGGCTGTCCATATTTGTTTCATATATCGGCACGTTGTATTGCAAATATATCATTTTACGCAATGGAGAGGATCGCTTAAGGTGCCTCCGTAGCGGTGCTATGCACCTCACCCCACACGTTTCAGAAGAGCCAAGACCATGAAAGTTTATTACGACAAAGACTGCGACCTCTCCATCATCCAGGGCAAGAAAGTCGCCGTGATCGGCTACGGCTCCCAGGGCCACGCCCAGGCGTGCAACCTGAAGGACTCCGGCGTCGACGTCACCATCGGTCTGCGCAAGGGCTCCGCTACCGTCGCCAAGGCCGAGGCCCACGGCCTGAAGGTCACCGACGTGGCCACCGCCGTCGCCAATGCCGACCTGGTCATGATCCTGACCCCGGACGAGTTCCAGGGCCGCCTGTACAAGGAAGAGATCGAGCCGAACATCAAGAAGGGCGCCACCCTGGCCTTCTCCCACGGCTTCTCCATCCACTACAACCAGGTCGTACCGCGTGCCGACCTCGACGTGATCATGATCGCGCCGAAGGCACCGGGCCACACCGTGCGCTCCGAGTTCGTCCGTGGCGGCGGCATCCCTGACCTGATCGCTGTCTACCAGGATGCTTCCGGCAACGCCAAGAACGTCGCCCTGTCCTACGCCTGCGGCGTCGGCGGCGGTCGTACCGGCATCATCGAGACCACCTTCAAGGACGAGACCGAGACCGACCTGTTCGGCGAGCAGGCTGTTCTCTGCGGCGGTTGCGTGGAGCTGGTCAAGGCCGGTTTCGATACCCTGGTCGAAGCCGGCTACGCTCCGGAAATGGCCTACTTCGAGTGCCTGCACGAGCTGAAGCTGATCGTCGACCTGATGTTCGAAGGCGGCATCGCCAACATGAACTACTCGATCTCCAACAACGCCGAGTACGGCGAGTACGTGACCGGCCCGGAAGTGATCAACGCCGAGTCCCGCGCCGCCATGCGCAACGCCCTGAAGCGCATTCAGAACGGCGAGTACGCCAAGATGTTCATCACCGAAGGTGCGGCCAACTACCCGTCCATGACCGCCTACCGCCGCAACAATGCCGTCCATGGCATCGAAGTGGTCGGTGAGAAGCTGCGCGCCATGATGCCGTGGATCGCCGCCAACAAGATCGTCGACAAGGCCAAGAACTAAGGCCGGTCGATGTTCACAAAGAACGCGGCTTAGGCCGCGTTTTTTTATGCCCGGTCGGGCTTCTGGTATAAAGCCCACTCGTCTAACCGTGGCGCCGACGAACCTGTGTCGGCGACGTCGGTCGAAGTCCCATCCAATCGCTGCAAGGTGTTGTTCATGAACGAACGTCCCGAGGATTCCGGCAAAGCTCCCGAACCGGAGAGCCTGTTGCCCATCGATGAGCACGTGGAGGAAGGCCAGGACGCCGAGGGCCGTAAGGTCCGCCACCGTGGCATTTACCTGCTGCCCAACCTGTTTACCACGGCGGCGCTGTTCTCCGGCTTCTACGCCATCATCAATGGCATGAGTGGCCAGTTCGACCATGCCGCCATCGCCATCTTCGTCGCCATGGTGCTCGACGGCCTCGACGGCCGCGTCGCACGCCTGACCAATACGCAGAGTGCCTTCGGCGCCGAATACGACTCGCTGTCGGACATGGTTGCCTTCGGCGTCGCCCCGGCGCTGGTCGCCTTCGAGTGGGCGCTGGGCAGCCTGGGCAAGGTCGGCTGGATGGTCGCCTTCATCTATGTGGCCGGTGCGGCCCTGCGCCTGGCGCGCTTCAACACCATGGTCGGCAAGGCCGACAAGCGCTACTTCATTGGTCTGGCCAGCCCGGCCGCGGCCGCCGTGGTGGCCGGCACCGTGTGGGCCTTCAGCGACTTCGGCATCAAGGGCTCGAACATGGCCTTCGTGGTCGCCCTGCTGGTGGCTGCCGCCGGCTGCCTGATGGTCAGCAACATCAAGTACCACAGCTTCAAGGACCTGGATCTCAAGGGGCGCGTGCCCTTCGTTGCCATCCTCATCGTGGTGCTGGTGTTCGCCGTGGTGTTCAGCGACCCGCCGCGCATCCTGCTGCTGATCTTCCTCGCCTACGCGGCCTCCGGTCCCGTGCAATATTTGTTGCAACTGCGCCGGCGCAAAGTGGCCGAGTGATGTAATTTCCTCGCGGCTCCGCGGTCTATTGGCGCATCAGTCGTCCAGGCCGTGGAGCCTTCCATGCTCATCAAGTCCCCTCCCGCGTCCGCCGCGCGCGAATGCGAAATCACCCCCGAAGCCATCTACCTTTCCCGTCGCCGTTTCATGGCTGCCGCCGGTGGCGCTCTTGCCATGGGCGTCTTGCCCACGCATGCGCAAACCGGGCGCTATGTGGATGTGGAAAGCGGTCCTATGCCCGCCTGGTTCACCGAGAAGCTGCCGGATGTGCGCTGGCAGGCCGTGACGGCAGGCGAGGAGGCGCTGACGCCCTACACCGATGTTACCCGCTACAACAACTTCTACGAGTTTGGCACCAACAAGGGCGACCCGGCCCGCTATGCCGGCAAGCTGGAAGTCGAGCCCTGGTCGGTGATGATCGACGGCGAGGTGGCCAAGCCCGGTCCGGTTTCGCTGGAGCAATTGGTGCAGCCCCATCGTCTGGAGGAGCGTATCTACCGTCTGCGCTGCGTCGAGGCCTGGTCCATGGTCATTCCCTGGCTCGGTTTTCCCCTGGCCGAGTTGCTCAAGCGTGCCGAGCCGACCGGCAATGCCAGGTATGTCCGCTTCGAAACCAAGGTCGCTCCGGAACAGATGGCTGGGGTGCGCTCGGGCTTTTCGCTGATCGACTGGCCCTATGTCGAGGGGTTGCGCCTGGATGAGGCCATGCATCCGTTGACCATCATGGCGGTCGGTCTCTATGGGCGCGTGCTGCCCAACCAGAATGGCGCGCCGCTGCGTCTGGTGGTGCCCTGGAAGTATGGCTTCAAGAGTATCAAGTCGATCGTGCGCATCAGCCTGGTCGCCGAGCAGCCGCGACCCACCTGGGAGAGTCTGGCGCCGGATGAGTATGGCTTCTACGCCAATGTGAATCCCGCAGTGGATCACCCGCGCTGGAGCCAGGCGACCGAACGTCGCCTGCCGAACAGCTTGTTCAGTCCCAATGTGATCCCGACTCGGCTGTTCAATGGTTACGATGAAGTAGCCGGCCTCTATAGCGGCCTGGACCTGCGGAAGAACTACTGATGACCTATCCGCTCTGGCGCGTGCTGCTGTTCGTCACGGCGCTGTCGTTTCCGCTGTTCTGGCTCTATCAGGGGCTGATGCAGTTGACCGGGCCCGATCCGGGTAAGGTTCTGGTGGATAATCTGGGGCAGGGTGGGCTGGTGCTCCTGTTGCTGACCCTGAGCATGACGCCGCTGCGCAGGCTTACCGGCTGGGGAGGCTGGCTGGCGGTGAGGCGTCAGCTGGGGTTGTGGTGCTTCTTCTATATAGTGTTGCACCTATGTGGCTACCTGCTGTTCATCTTGGGCATGCGTTTCGACCGTTTGGTTGCGGATGTCACCGAGCGTCCTTACGTCATCGTCGGTCTGCTAGCTTTCCTGGGCTTGCTGGTGCTGGCACTCACCTCCAATCGTTATAGTCAGCGCCGTTTAGGCATGCGCTGGCGCCAGCTGCACAGGCTGGTCTATCCCATTCTGGGCTTGGCGCTGCTGCACATGCTCTGGGTGGTGCGCTCCGATATTGGCGAATGGCTACTCTATGCCGCCGCTGGCATGGGGCTTCTGTCGTTGCGCCTGCCATGGCTGGCAGGCGCTTTGCCGGCTCTTCGGGAAAAAATGACGAAATCTTTGCAGAAAGGAGTTGACGGTTAAATTTGGTCCCCTATAATGCGCACCACTTCCGGCGCAGTCCTCTCGGAAAACTCCTTGAAAATCAAAGAGTTGGATGAAAAAAGAGGTTGACCGGATG
>NZ_QJRX01000011.1 GCF_003205495.1 Aquipseudomonas alcaligenes
GGATGGGGTGGGCGCGCCATGCGGGCTCCGCGACAGAGGGAAAGCGCGCAGTTTAACCGAGCATCATCAAGCGCGTTGATGATGTGCCGCAGCGCCGCACATCCGGCTAAGCTGCTGCCATCGCATCGACTGCAGAGGACGCCGCACATGAGTACCGAACTCGCCACCTTCACCGGCTGGGCCGCCACCGCACCGGGCGCGCCGCTCGAACGCCACAGCTATGACCCCGGCCCGCTGGGCGCCGAGGAGGTCGAGGTGGCCGTGGAGTACTGCGGCATCTGCCACTCCGACCAGTCGATGATCGACAACGAGTGGGGCAACGCCCGCTATCCCTTCATCCCCGGCCACGAGGTGGTCGGCACCATCGTCCGCGCCGGCGAGCAGGTGCGCGGCCTCAAGCTCGGCCAGCGCGTCGGCATCGGCTGGTACAAGGGCAGCTGCATGCACTGCGGCTCGTGCATGGAAGGCTCGCACAACCTCTGTCGCACGGTGAAACCGACCATAGTCGGCAGCCACGGCGGCTTCGCCGATCGCCTGCGCGCGCACTGGGCCTGGGCCGTGCCGCTGCCGGCAGGGCTCGACCCGGCGCTGGTCGGCCCGCTGTTCTGCGCCGGGTCCACGGTGTTCAGCCCGCTGCTGGAGTTCGACGTCAAGCCCACCGACCGGGTCGGCGTGGTCGGCATCGGCGGCCTCGGCCACCTGGCCCTGCGCTTCCTCAACGCCTGGGGCTGCGAGGTCACCGCCTTCACCTCCTCGCTGAGCAAGCAGGAGGAAGCCATGCGCCTGGGCGCGCACAAGGTGGTGGCGTCCACCGACGGCAAGGCGCTCAAGGCCATCGCCGGCACCCTCGACTTCCTGCTGGTCACCGCCAGCGCCGACCTGGACTGGAACGCCCTGCTCGCCACCCTGCGCGGCAAGGGCCGCCTGCACTTCGTCGGCATAGTGCCGAGCGCCATCCCCACCCACGTGTTCAGCCTGATTCCGCAGCAGAAGAGCCTGTCCGGCTCGCCGGTAGGCTCGCCGTCGAGCATGGCGACCATGCTCGAGTTCTGCGCCCGCCACCAGATCCTGCCGCAGGTGGAGCACTTCCCGATGAGCCAGGTGAACGCCGCACTGGACCACCTGCGCGCCGGCAAGGCGCGCTACCGGGTGGTGCTGGACGCCAGCCGATGAGCGATCTGCTGCACTGGCGCCGCGCCCCAACCTGGCACCTGGGCGCGGTCGACGGCACCGACCGGCCGCGCCTGCTGCAGGTGTGGGAGGCGGCGGTGCGCGCCACCCACCACTTCCTCGCCGAGGACGACATCCAGTTCTACCGGCGCATGCTCGCCGAGCAGTACTTCGACCTGGTGCGCCTGACCTGCCTGCGTGACGAGCAGGGCCGGCTGCAGGGCTTCTGCGGCACCGCCGAGGACCGCCTGGAGATGCTCTTCGTCGATCCGGCGCAGCACGGCCGCGGCCTGGGCAAGGCCCTGCTGCGCCACGCCATCGCGCAGGACGGCGTGCGCCTGGTCGACGTCAACGAACAGAACCCTGGCGCCGTGGCCTTCTACCTGGCCCAAGGCTTCGAGCGGATCGGCCGCTCCGAACTGGATGGCGCCGACAAGCCCTATCCGCTGCTGCACCTGCGCCTGCGCGGCGCCTGACCCGGCTGACCTACATCGCGCTGTGGTAGCCCGGATGCAATCCGGGCTAGGCTTGCGCCTCCGCGGCCCTTAGCGGAACGGCGGCTCGTCGAAGCTCCTCAGCTTGCGCGAGTGCAGCGAGTCGAGCTGGCAGCGCAGGCGGTCGAGGGCGGCGATGCCGATCGCCAGGTGCTGGCTGACCGCGCGCTGGTAGAAGCCGGTGGCCGAGCCGGGCAGCTTGATCTCGCTGTGCAGCGGCTTGTCCGACACGCACAGCAAGGTGCCGTAGGGCACGCGCAGGCGGTAGCCCTGGGCGGCGATGGTGCCGCTCTCCATGTCCACCGCCACGGCGCGGGCCAGGTTGATCAGCGGCCGCTCGTGGGCCCAGTGCAGCTCCCAGTTGCGGTCGTCGTAGGTCAGCACGGTGCCGGTGCGCAGGCGCTTCTTCAGGGTCTCGCCACGCTCGCCGGTGACCTGTGCCGCCGCGTCCTGCAGGGCCTGCTGCACCTCGGCCAGGGCCGGGATGGGAATGTGCGGCGGCAGCACCCGGTCCAGTATGCCGTCCCTGCGCATGTAGGCATGGGCCAGCACGTAGTCGCCGATGGTCTGCGATTGGCGCAGGCCGCCGCAGTGGCCGATCATCAGCCAGCAGTGCGGGCGCAGCACGGCCAGGTGGTCGGTGATGTTCTTGGCGTTGGACGGGCCGACGCCGATGTTGACCAGGGTGATGCCGTGGCCGTCGGCGGCGATCAGGTGGTAGGCCGGCATTTGGTAGCGGTGCCAGACCACCGCGTCGGCCACCGCCTGGGCATCCTCCTCCGAGGTGCCGCGCTCGATGATCACGTTGCCCGGCAGCACCATGCGCACGAAGCGCGGGTTCTCGCGCAGCTGCTCCAGGCCGTGGCGGATGAACTGGTCGACATAGCGGTGGTAGTTGGTCAGCAGGATCCACGGCTGCACGTGGCGCCAGTCGCTGCCGGTGTAGTGCACCAGGCGGCGCAGGGAGAAGTCGGTGCGCGCAGCGTCGAACAGCGCCAGCGGCAGGTCGCCGCTGTCGCCCCAGTCGTACAGGCCGTCGGCCACCGAGTCGGTGGCGGCGGACAGGTCGGTGCTGGGGAACACCCGCGCCAGCTCGGCGGCGCTC
Source organism: Aquipseudomonas alcaligenes (assembly GCF_003205495.1). Classification (GTDB taxonomy): domain Bacteria; phylum Pseudomonadota; class Gammaproteobacteria; order Pseudomonadales; family Pseudomonadaceae; genus Aquipseudomonas; species Aquipseudomonas alcaligenes_B. The sequence goes on from NZ_QJRX01000011.1 coordinate 2,770, forward strand.
ACCCCGGAACCGGCCAGCTCGTCGCCCTGCTCGACCACATAGGGGTAGGGAATGTTCTGCTGGCTGAAGCCGACCTCGACGGTGACGGTGAAGTCCTCCATCAGCGGGCGCAGCTGGTCCAGCAGGTAGCCGCGAAAGTCCTGCGGGTGGGTCACGGTGACCCGGTAGGTGCCTGGCACCTGCACCTTGGCGTAGGCGCGTACGCTGCTCGGCACCTCGCCCTGGCAGTGGTAGGTCAGGCGCAGCTCGGGGTAGCGGAACAGCGCGCGCTCGTCCTCGCCGGGCTGACTGCGTTCCTTGAGGTAGCGCTTGAGCGCCAGGCTCAGCGCACCGCTGGCCTGACGATGCAGCTCGGCGAGGCGCTCGACGGCCTCCTCGGCGGTACGGGCGACGACGAAATCGGTAGCACTCACGGGGCAGCTTCCTGGCTGTGGCGATGGCCCTATCTTGCGCCTCGGCGCCCGCCGCCGGCAAACCCGGCGCGGGCCATCTAGGCTTGTTCTACCGCCGCCAAGGAGAGCCGCCGTGTACCGTCTGCCGATCCTCTGCCTGCTGCTTGCCGCCCCGGCCCTGGCCGCCGAGCTGGATGGTCGCTACCAGGGCACGCTGGACGAGCGGCCGACCGAGCTGATCCTGCGCAGCCAGGAGCAGCGGGTGGAGGGCGAATACCGCGAGGGCAGCCGCAGCTTCCGCCTCAGCGGCAGCTTCGATGGCCAGGCGCTGCAGGCGCAGATCAGCGATGCGGATTCCGGCCAGGTGCTGGCCAACATGAACGCCAACTACGCCAACGACATGCTCGCCGCCAGCCTGGCCGCGCGCGACCCCGCCAGCGGCGCGACGCTGGTGCGCGAGGGCCTGTTCCAGCGGGTCGCCCCGCCACCACCGCCAGCCGACCCCGACCACGACCCGAGCCTGGTCGGTACCTGGGTCTACGAGCAGGACGGCGATGCCGCGCTGGGCGGGCCGGGCAGCGTGACCACCCTGCGCATCCGCGCCGACGGCAGCATCGACCAGTGGCGCCGCAGCGTCAGCGGCGGCAGCGAGTGGAGCTACGACCGCCCCGGCGAGCTGCAGTACAGCGGGCGCTGGCGCAGCGAGCAGGGCCTGTTGCTGGTGCAGCTGAAGGGCGCGCGCGAGTACCAGCCGGCGGCGCGCTACCGCTTCCGCGCGCCCTTCCTGGTGACCGAGAGCAACACCGGCGAGATGCTCTGGCAGCGGCGCTGAACGACCTCAGGCCGGCTTGTGCAGGCGCACGTTGAACAGCGGCCCCTGGCTGTAGCGGGCCAGGGTCTTGGCAACAGCCAGCACGCCCAGGTCGATCAGCGGCTCGAGCAGGATCACGCTCATGTAGGCCAGACCGAAGCTGCCGACGGACAGCAGGTTCTCGGCGGAGAAGCCGTTGCCGTAGAAGGCCCAGAAGGCCACCCAGGCGACGATGCCGCCCTGGTAGGCGGTGGACAGCGCCAGGGCCTGCCTGTAGCTGGTGTCCACATAGGCGGTGCGCGCCGGGATGATGCGCCGGGCCAGCAGGTGGATACCCCACAGCGGCAACAGCAGGGTGGTGACGTTCATGCCGTACTGCGGCAGGTCGAACGGGGCGAACAGCAGGCCCTGCAGCAGCAGGCCGGCGGCCAGGCCGATGGCCGCGGCGCCGGCGCCGAACAGCAGCAGCAGGGTCGAGCCGAGGATCAGGTGGACTTCCGAGACGCCCACCGGATGGTGCGGCAGGACCTCGAAGAAGCAGAACACCAGGGCCGTGGTGAGCAGGCTGCGCAGGGCCAGGGCAGCTGCCCCGCCATTGTCGCGCAGGCTGTCGCGGGCGAGCTTGGCCGTGAGCGCGAAGGCGCCTGCGGCGGTGGCATAACTGAGGAAGAGCTTGGCGCCGGCAACGACGTCGGGTTCGATGTGCATGAGGGTTCCTTGGTCGCGCCCACCGCGCGACGGTTCGGATGGAGGAATGGGCGCGAACGCCCGCAGGCGATGGCAGGTCTCCTGGCTCGCGGCTTGGCACTTCGCCCGCCTTCCCAGCCGTTCGGGCCAGTGGCGTGTGGGCGTCGTTCGCCGCTTACAGTTGCGGGGGCAGCCAGGGCATTGGCGACACGCGCCGCACCCTGTTCCCTTTTCATCCGCCCGAGGGGCGGAACCATCGGCGGCCACCTTAGCGCCATGCGCCGGCAAAAGACAGCCCGTCCGCCACGCATTGACCCCGGCCAGGCCCCGTCCTAGACTGCGCGCCCTACAGATCACGCCGTCCACCGCCGCCATGTCGTCGCTCGCCCACCTGCCCTGCTCCGCCCAGCCCGACCCGCGGCTGCTGGCGCGCACCTGGCCGCGTGACGCCCTGCAACGCCGCCGGCGCAGCGTACTGTTCGCCTTCACCTTCTCTCCCCCCGCCGCCTGAACGCGCCTCTGCCCCGCGCAGAGTCCCGACCCCGTCTCGCCCGCGCACTCGCGGGCAGCCGTCTTTCATGCTTGCAAGACCCGCCAGGTGCTGGCGGGTGGGAGTATTCGATGCGTTCTTCCTGGCTTCTCGCCGTTCTGATCTTCGCCGTGTCCGTGGTCGGCCTGAGCATGGGCACCAGTCTGCCGCTGGTGGCCCTGCGCCTGCACGCGAGCGGCTCCGGCAGCCTGCTGATCGGCCTTTTCTCGGCGCTGCCGGCGGCCGGCATGATCCTCGCCGCCCTGCTGGTCGGCCGCCTGAGCCGGCGCTACAGCGGGCGCCGGCTGTACCTGGCCTGTTTCACCCTGTGCCTGCTGGGCACTGCCGCGCTGCTGCCGACCGAACCGCCGCTGGCGCTGCTGGCCGGCGCGCGCCTGCTGCTGGGCATCGGCATGGGCGTGCTGGTGATCCTCGGCGAATCCTGGGTCAACGAGCTCTGCGACGAACGCCGGCGCGGCCAGGTCGTCGCGCTCTACGCCGCCTGCTTCACCGGCTGCCAGCTGGGCGGCCCGGCGATGATCGGCCTGTTCGGCGCGCAGAGCGCCTGGCCGGTGCTGCTGGTGGTGCTGGCCAACCTGCTGGCCCTGACGCTGGTCTGGCACAGCCTGCCGGCCGCCTGGTCGGAGCCGACCGAAGCGGGGCCGCGGCGCTTTTCCCTGCTCGGCATCATCCGCGTGGCCCCGGCGCTGTGCCTGGGCGTGCTGTTCTTCGCCTTCTTCGATGCGGTGGTGCTGTCGCTGTTCCCGGTGTACGCCAGCGGCCACGGCTGGGCGGTGGGCGTGGCGGCGCTGATGGCCAGCGTGATCCTGGCCGGCGACATGCTGTTCCAGGTGCCGCTGGGCTGGCTGTCCGACCGCCTCGACCGGCGCGCCCTGCACCTGGGCTGCGGGGTGCTGACGCTAGCCCTGGGCCTGGCCCTGCCCTGGCTGATCGTCCAGCGTGAGTTGCTATGGCCGGCGCTGGTGCTGCTCGGCGCGGCGGCCGGCGGCATCTACACCCTGGCCCTGGTGCTGATCGGCCAGCACTTTCGTGGCCCCGACCTGGTCACCGCCAATGCCTGCGTCGGCCTGCTCTGGGGTGTCGGCAGCCTGCTCGGCCCGCTGCTCAGCGGTGCGCTGATGGACGTCGGCCCGCAGGGCCTGCCGCTGGCCCTGTGCCTGGCCGCCAGCCTGTTCGTGGTGGCGGCCCTGGGCGCCCTGCCGCTGGCGCGGCGGGCGCTGCCCCGGCTCAGGTGAGGTGCGGGGTGCTGCGCGCCAGCAGCGCCTCGGCGTCGACGCAACGCGGCAGGGTGCCGTAGACGCGGCCGCCCTCGCCCAGGCGGCTGGCGATAAAGGCGTCGGACACCGTGGCGTTGCCGGCCTCCAGCAGCAGCTTGGCCTGCAGGGCCACGGCCACGTCTTCGGTGAGCTGGCGGGCGCGGTACTGGATGTCGGCGGTGTCGCGGAAGTCGGCCTGCAGCTTGCCGATGTGCGCCTTCAGGCGCGCGTCGCCGTGGCCGTCGCCCAGCTCGGCGAACAGCGCGTCGAGCACCCCGGCCTCCTTGGACAGGGCGCGCAGCACGTCCAGGCACTGCACGTTGCCCGAGCCTTCCCAGATCGAGTTGACCGGCGCCTCGCGGTACAGACGCGGCAGTATGGTTTCCTCGACATAGCCGGCGCCGCCCATGCACTCCTGGGCCTCGTTGATCATCGCGGGCGCGCGCTTGCAGATCCAGTACTTGCCGATGGCGGTGACCAGGCGGGCGAACTTGTCTTCCTGATCAATGTGCGGGTTGTCCAGCGCCTTGCCCATGCGCATGGTCAGGGCCAGCGCCGCCTCGCTCTCCAGGGCCAGGTCGGCCAGCACGTTCTGCATCAGCGGCTGCTCGGCCAGCACGCGTCCGCCGACCTTGCGATGCGCGCAGTGGTGCGCGGCCTGGGTCAGGGCCTGACGCATCAGGCTGCTGGAGCCGATCATGCAGTCGAAGCGGGTCAGCGCGACCATCTCGATGATGGTCGGCACGCCGCGGCCTTCTTCGCCGACCATCCAGGCCAGGGCACCGCGGAACTCCACCTCGCTGGAGGCGTTGGCCCAGTTGCCCAGCTTGTTCTTCAGGCGCTGGATGTAGAACTGGTTGCGCGTGCCGTCCGGGCGATGGCGCGGCAGCAGGAAGCAGCTCAGGCCCTTGTCGGTGTAGGCCAGGGTGAGGAAGGCGTCGCACATCGGCGCCGAGCAGAACCACTTGTGGCCGACCAGCTCGTAGGCCTGGCCCGGGCCGGGGATGCCGACCGCATGGGCCCTGGTGGTATTGGCACGCACATCGGTGCCGCCCTGCTTCTCGGTCATGGCCATGCCGATGGTAACCCCGGCCTTCTGTTCGATGCCGACGTTGCGTGGGTCGTACTGGGTGGCGAGGATCTTCGGCAGCCAGATCTCGGCCAGGTTCGGCTGCAGCTTGAGCGCCGGCACGGCGGCGTAGGTCATGGTCAGCGGGCAGGCGTTGCCGGCCTCCGGCTGGTTGTGCAGGTAGTTCAGCGCGGCGCGGGCCACCTGGGCGCCTTCGCGCGGGTCACGCCAGGGCAGCGAGGGGATGCCGTGTTCGATGGCCGTGCGCATCAGCTCGTGGTAGGCCGGGTGGAACTCCACCAGGTCGACGCGGTTGCCGTAGCGGTCATGGCTCTTGAACACCGGCTTGTTCTCGTTGGCCAGGAAGCCGGCCTGCATCAGCGGCCCCCCGGCCAGGGCGCCGTAGGCCTGCAGCTGGTCCTCGGCCCAGCCGCCGCCGAAGCGCCGGGTCCACTCCTGCAGCGGCAGGTCGAGGCGGTACAGGTTGGCGCCATCGAGGCTCGGCACCTGGTTGAACACTTCGTGGGTTTCCGCGTACTGCTGCAGGGACATGTCAGGACTCCGGGGCGCCGACGGCGCGCAGGCAGAAGGTGATCAGGGTTTGACTGACGCCGGCCAGGTCCGCCGCCGGCTGGCCGGCGTCGCGGGCCGCGCGGGCCGCCGGCGAGAGCGGGCCGACCAGGGCCTCGGCGATGGCGCCGACCAGGCAGGCGGCCACCAGGTTGACCTGCTCGACGCGGAATTCGCCGGCGCGCACGCCCTCTTCGAGCAGCTCGACGAACAGCTCGGCGTAGGCCTCGCGGAACAGCAGGCGCTGCTCGTCCACTTCCGGGTCGACCGGCTCGGCGATCAGGGCGAAGGCCAGGCGCCGACTGTGCCAGGCACGCGCGGCGAACTGCTCGAGGCCGGCGGCCAGGCGCCGGGCAGGGCGGCCGGGCGCACGCAGAATCGCGGCCAGGGCGTCCACCTCGATGCGGCAGGCGTTGCTGAAGACTTCCGCGGCCAGCTCACCCTTGCCGCTGAAGTGGCGGTACAGGCTGCCGGTGGCGATGCCCACATCCTCGGCCAGGGCCTGCATGGTCAGGCTGGCGAAGCCGCCCTCGGCGACCCGCGCATGGGCGCAGGCAAGGATGCGTTCGCGCAGTTCCTGGGCGCGATCGAGGCGTTCGGGGGTGGTGCGATAGGCCATGAGCTGGATCCCTGTTCATGAGTCCATCTCAGTGAATCACGATTCACTTCTTCAGTGAAGCGGACGATCCGGCCAAATCGCGGCCGAATCATTGCCTTTCGACAGACCGGCGCCTCAGTGGCTGGCCGGCTGGCACAGCACCCAGTCGTGCAGCAGGGTCTGCAGCTCGAGGAACTTCACCGGCTTGGCCAGGTAGTCGCTCATGCCGGCGGCCAGGCAGCGCTCGCGGTCGCCGCTGTGGCTGTGGGCGGTGATGGCCAGCACCGGCAGATCGGCGCAGCCGGGCAGGTGGCGCAGCGCGCGGCAGGTGGCGAAGCCGTCCATTACCGGCATCTGGCAGTCCAGCAGCACCGCGTCGATCGGCTCGCCACGCAGCATCTCCAGGGCCTCGGCACCGTTGTCGGCGGTACGCACCCGGTAGCCGAGCTTGAGCAGCATGCCGCGGGTGACCAGCTGGTTGATCGCGTTGTCCTCGACGATCAGCACGGTGCACTGTTCCGGCCGGCGCTGCGGCACCCCACCGATGCGCCGCGGGCTGAGCGGCGTGGCCTGGCGCTGGGCCGGCAGGCTGAGCTGCAGGGTGACGGCGAAGGCGCTGCCCTGCCCTGGCTGCGACTGGTGCTGCAGGCTGCCGCCGAGCAGCTCGACCAGCTGCCGGCAGATCGCCAGGCCGATGCCCAGGCCGCCGTACTGGCGGGTCATGGAGCCGTCCAGCTGGCGGAAGCGCTGGTACAGCTTGCCGCCCTCGGGGGTGACGAAGCCGATGCCGCTGTCCAGCACCTCGATGCGCAGCGGCATGCTGCCGGCCAGCGGCCCGGCGGCGGCCACGCGCAGCACCACGCGACCCTGGTGGGTGAACTTGATGGCGTTGTCGAGCAGGTAGCCCAGCGCCTGCGCCAGTTTGGCGGCGTCGCCCTCGAGGGTGTCGGGCAGGCTGTCCTCCAGCTCGACGACGAACTCCAGGCCCTTGTCGGTGGCGCGCGGGCAGTACTGCGCGCGCAGGCCGTCGACCAGGCCGCGCAGGCTGAACGGCTCGCGCCGCGGGTACAGCTTGCCGGCCTGCAGCTCGGTGAGGGCGAGGATGTCGTTGACCATGCGCATCATGTCGCGCGCCGAGGCGGCGGCGGTCTTCTGGTACTGCTCCAGCTCGACGTCCATCTTCACCGTCTGCATCAGCTCCAGGGAGCCGATCACCCCGTTCATCGGCGTGCGCAGCTCGTGGGTGACGGTGGCGAGGAACTCGTCCTTGAGCCGGTTGCTGTCGGCCAGCTCGCGGTTCAGCGCCTCCAGCTCGCGACCGGCCTGCTGCAGGATGCGCGTGCGCTCTTCCTTCATCGCGTTGATGCGGTCGGCCAGGGCCAGCGACAGCAGGCCGACCTCCAGCGCCGAACCGAACTGGCTGGCGTACATGGTGAAGAAGCTATAGGGCAGGTAGCCCAGCACCATCAGGGTGTTGATCACCCCGCCGACCAGGAAGGCGGTCCAGGCGAAGATGAAGTAGCGCGCCACGCGCATGCCGCGCAGCCAGGCCAGCACGCCGGCGCTGAAGATCACCACGGTGAAGGCCAGCGCCAGGGAAGTGGCCAGGCGCAGGGCGGTGGCGTAGCTGCTGGTCAGGGCCAGCAGCATCACCAGCGCGCCGAGCGCCATCAGCACGAGCAGGGCGCGGTCGACCCAGGGGCTGTGCTCGCCGGTGTGCAGGAAGCTGCGCGCGAACTGGCAGCCGAACAGCGCCGCCGAGCCGATCAGGAAGGGCGTGGAGGCATTGGCCCACCAGGGGTCGTCGGGCCAGAAGTACTGGATGCCGGCGCCGTTGACCGACACCTGGTACAGGCCGAAGGAGGCGATGTAGAGGATGTAGTAGAGGTAGCTGGTGTCGCGGACGCTTAGGTAGATGAACAGGTTGTAGATCAGCATCACCAGCAGCACGCCGTAGATGATGCCGAGCACGTAGATGCGCGTCGGCTGCGCCTCGATGAAGGCCTCCGGCGCCCACAGCCCCAGTGGCATCTGCATCGAGCCCTGGCTCTGCGCGCGCAGGTAGATGCGCTGGCTCTGCCCCGGCGGCAGTTCCAGGTTGAACAGGTAGTTGTTCTGCTTGATCTGCCGGCTGGAGAAGGGCAAGGCGTCGCCGGTACGGCCGGCCAGGCGGTAGCCGCCGGCGCCATCCGGCAGGTACAGCTCCAGGTGGTCGAGTGGCGGATAGGCCAGCTCCAGCAGCCAGTGCTTGTGCTCGTCGAGCTGCCGGGGCTTGTACAGCAAGTCGACCCGCAGCCAGAACACCGAGCGCGAGTAGCCGGCGTTGAGCACCGGCTTGCCGTTGGTACGGAAGCTGCCGTCCAGCGCCGCCGAGCTGACCTGGTCGATGGTCGCATCACCGCGCACGTCCTCGAACACCTGCATGTGCGGGCCGAGCGGCAGGTAGCCGGCATGCTCGTCGAATTCGACGGCGCGGGCCAGCCAGGAAAGACTGAACAGAACAACAAAGACTAGGAAACGCATGCAGGCCCGCCCGAATTCGTGCGCAGCCGTCCGGGAGCCCTCATCTCCCACGGGGACGGCGCACAGAATCCTTCTGTATTTGGTATGCCGGCACTCTATCACAGGGGCTTGCGGAAAAATCCGGCCGCCCGGACAAGTTGTCGCGCCCCGGCAATTGGGTGGTCCGGCCGCCAGGTGGTAAGCTCGCCGGCCATGAACAGACACAACTCCCGCCCCGTCGTCCTCTGCCTGTCCGGTCATGATCCCTCCGGGGGTGCCGGCCTGCAGGCGGACATCGAAGCCCTGCTCGCCCAGGGCTGCCACGCCGCCCCGGCGGTCACCGCGCTGACCGTGCAGGACACAGTCAACGTCAGCGACTTCCGCGTGCTCGACCGCGACTGGGTGCTGGCCCAGGCCCGCGCCATCATCGCCGACCTACCGGTGGCCGCCGTCAAGCTGGGCATGCTCGGCTCGGTCGAAATGGTCGATACCGTGGTCGAGATCATGCAGGCGCTGCCTGGCGTGCCGCTGGTCTGCGACCCGGTGCTGCGCGCCGGCGGCGGCGGCTCGCTGGGCAAGGACGACGTCGGCTACGCCATGCGCGAGCGCCTGCTGCCGATCGCTGCCGTGGCCACACCCAACCTGCCGGAAGCGCGCATCCTCGCCGAGCTGCCCGAGGGCACGGCGGACGAATGCGCGGCGAAGCTCTCGGCCTACTGCCAGCACCTGCTGATCACCGGCGGCCACGGCGATGAGGCCGAGGTGCACAACCGCCTCTACGTGCGCGGCGGCGACTGCCACACCTTCACCTGCGCCCGCCTGCCAGGCAGCTACCACGGCTCCGGCTGCACCCTGGCCAGCACCCTGGCCGGCCGCCTGGCCCTGGGCGAGGAAGTGGTCAGCGCCGTGCGCAGCGCCCTCGACTACACCTGGCGCACCCTGCGCGACGCCGAACAGCCCGGCCACGGCCAGTTCGTGCCGCGCCGCCTGCCGCTGGACTTCTGCTCGTGAGTGGCCCGTTGCGCGGCCTCTACGCCATCACCGACAGCCAGCTGCTGGCCGAGGGTCGCCTGCTGCCCTATGTGGAAGCGGCCCTGAAAGGCGGCGCGCGCCTGCTGCAGTACCGCGACAAGTCCGCCGACCAGGCCCGTCGCCTGCGCGAAGCCTCGGCCCTGGCCGAACTCTGTGCGCGCCACGGCGCCGAGCTGATCATCAACGACGACGCCGAACTGGCCGCGCGCCTGGGCGTCGGCCTGCACCTGGGCCAGGGCGACGGCTCGCTGTCCGCCGCCCGCGCCCTGCTCGGGCGCAAGGCGATCATCGGCGCCACCTGCCACGCCAGCCTGCAGCTGGCCGAGCAGGCCGCCGGCGAAGGCGCCAGCTACATCGCCTTCGGCCGCTTCTTCACCTCGCAGACCAAGCCCGGCGCGCCGAGCGCCACGCCTGAACTGCTGGAGCAGGCGCGCGCGCGCTTCGCCCTGCCGATTACCGCCATCGGCGGCGTCGGCCTGGACAACGGCGCCGGGCTGATCAGCCGTGGCGCCGACCTGCTGGCAGTAGTCCATGCCCTGTTCTCCGCGCCCTCCGCCACCGAGGTGGAGGCCCGCGCGCGTGCCTTCGGCGCGCTGTTCACTGCTTCCTGATTCGAGCCCCTTTAGAAAGAGAGCCGCCATGTCCCGTTCCGAAGTCCTGTTCGCCAACGCCCAGAAACACATCCCCGGCGGCGTCAACTCGCCGGTGCGCGCCTTCCGCAGCGTCGGTGGCACCCCGCTGTTCTTCAAGCACGCCGAAGGCGCCTATGTGATCGACGAGGACGACAAGCGCTACGTCGACTACGTCGGCTCCTGGGGCCCGATGATCCTCGGCCACGCCCACCCGCAGGTGCTGGACGCGGTGCGCAAGCAGCTGGAACACGGCCTGTCCTATGGCGCGCCGACCGCGCTGGAAGTGGAGATGGCCGACCTGGTCTGCGCCATCGTGCCGTCCATGGAGCTGGTGCGCATGGTCAGCTCCGGCACCGAGGCGACCATGAGCGCCATCCGCCTGGCCCGCGGCTACACCGGCCGCGACGCCATCATCAAGTTCGAAGGCTGCTACCACGGCCACTCCGACAGCCTGCTGGTCAAGGCCGGCTCCGGCCTGCTGACCCAGGGCGTGCCCAGCTCGGCCGGTGTGCCGGCGGACTTCGCCAAGCACACCCTGACCCTGCCCTACAACGACATCGCTGCCGTCGAGAAGACCCTCGCCGAAGTCGGTTCGACCGTCGCCTGCATCATCGTCGAGCCGGTGGCCGGCAACATGAACTGCGTGCCGCCGGCACCGGGTTTCCTCGAAGGCCTGCGCGAGCAGTGCGACAAGCACGGCGTGGTGCTGATCTTCGACGAGGTGATGACCGGCTTCCGCGTCGCCCTCGGCGGCGCCCAGGCGCACTACGGCGTCACCCCGGACCTGTCGACCTTCGGCAAGATCGTCGGCGGCGGCATGCCGGTCGGCTGCTTCGGCGGCAAGCGCGCGATCATGGAGTGCATCGCCCCGCTAGGCCCGGTCTACCAGGCCGGTACCCTGTCCGGTAACCCGCTGGCCATGGCCGCCGGCCTGACCACCCTCAAGCTGATCAGCCGCCCGGGCTTCCACGCCGAGCTGTCCGACTTCACCAGCCGCATGCTGGCCGGCCTGCAGGAGCGCGCCGATGCCGCCGGCATCCCCTTCGTCACCACCCAGGCTGGCGCCATGTTCGGCCTGTACTTCAGCGGAGCCGACGACATCGTCACCTTCAATGATGTGATGGCCAGCGACGCGGCACGCTTCAACCAGTTCTTCCACCTGATGCTGGAAGGCGGCGTCTACCTGGCGCCGAGCGCCTTCGAGGCCGGCTTCACCTCCATCGCCCACGGCGACAAGGAACTGGAGATCACCTTCGCCGCCGCCGAGCGCGCCTTCGCCAGGCTCAAGTGAGGGCCTGGAAGGGCGCTGCGAGAAATCCGGCAAAGACTTTGTAAGGACGCACCGGCTTATCACATAATGTGATGGCCGGCGCATTCAGCCGGCTGGGCATGAGGCCCGACCGTTCGCGAGGCGTTCCGATTTCCATGAGCCGCACCGGCCGCAACCTGCTCCTCGGTTGCCTGTTGCTTGTTCCCCCCCTGCTGGCCCACGCAGGCGACAACTCGTTGCTGGTGCCGGCCACGGGCCGCTGCTCGCTGGACAGCGCCGCCGAGGACCTGCCCCAGGCCGTGGCGGCCTGCCAGGAGCAGGCCCGCCAGGGCGATGCCCAGGCCCAGTACGAACTCGGCGAATTCTTCTACGACGGCCAGCGCGCCCCGCGCGACCTGCCCCAGGCCCTGCACTGGTTCGAGCAGGCCTCGCTGCAGGGCAACGCCCAGGCCCAGCTGCGCCTGGGCACCATGTTCTTCCGCGGCGAAGGGGTGCCGGCCAACAACGTGCAGGCCTACATAGTGCTGAAGATGGCGGCGGTGAATGGCTCGGACGAGGCCATGGACAGCGCCGACCAGGTCGCCGAGCGCATGCAACGCGAAGAGCTGCAGGCCGCCAGCCAGGTGCTGGGGCAGATCTTCCGCAGCTACCTGCTGGAGCTGCAGAACATCGACAGCGCCCCGGCCGCGCCCGGCTCGGGCTTCACCCCGGCGCCGGGCAACACCCTTGGCAGCCCGCAGGTGCCGGCCTTCGCGCCGAACTGAGCCTCACTTCTCCGGCATCGGCATGGGGAACGGCATCACGTTGCCGCCGCCCCTGGCCTCGCTGATCTTCGGCGTGCCCAGGCGCTCCACCTCGTCGATGCGGATGATCGCGTGCATCGGCACGAAGCTGCGCACCACACCCTCGAACTGCGCCTTGAGCTTCTCCTCGCTGGGGTCGACCACCACCTGGGTGCGCTCGCCGAAGACGAACTCTTCCACCTCCAGGAAGCCCCACAGATCGCTTTGATAGATCTGCTTGGCGTACATCTCGTACACCTGGCCCTGGTTGAGGAAGATCACCTTGTAGATGGGTTCGCGCTTGCTCATGGGGGAAGAATAGAGGACGGCTGCAAATCGGGGCGCGCATGTTAGCACAGCCACCGGGCCGGCAAGCCTAGGAAGCCGGGTGGTCGCCGCCTATAATGCGCGGTTCATCCGAACCACCCCGACGAAGACAGATGGCCAAGAAGCTTTATATCGAGACCCACGGTTGCCAGATGAACGAGTACGACAGCTCGCGCATGGTCGACCTGCTGGGCGAACACCAGGCCCTGGAAGTCACGGAGAACCCGGCGGAAGCCGACGTGATCCTCCTCAATACCTGCTCGATCCGCGAAAAAGCCCAGGAGAAGGTGTTCTCCCAGCTGGGCCGCTGGCGCGAGCTGAAGCAGGACAACCCCGACCTGGTGATCGGTGTCGGCGGCTGCGTGGCCAGCCAGGAAGGCGCCGCCATCCGCGACCGCGCGCCCTATGTCGACGTGGTATTCGGCCCGCAGACCCTGCACCGCCTGCCGGAGATGATCGACGCCGCGCGCACCACCAGGAAGGCCCAGGTCGACATCAGCTTCCCCGAGATCGAGAAGTTCGACCGCCTGCCCGAGCCGCGCGTCGACGGCCCCAGCGCCTTCGTCTCGGTGATGGAAGGCTGCAGCAAGTACTGCACCTTCTGCGTGGTGCCCTACACCCGCGGCGAAGAAGTCAGCCGCCCGCTGGCCGACGTGCTGCTGGAGATCACCCAGCTCGCCGAGAAAGGCGTCAAGGAAGTCACCCTGCTCGGCCAGAACGTCAACGGCTTCCGCGGCGAGACCCCGGACGGGCGCATCGCCGACTTTGCCGAACTGCTCTATGCGGTGGCCGCCATCGACGGCATCGAGCGCATCCGCTACACCACCAGCCATCCGCTGGAGTTCTCCGACGCCATCATCCAGGCCCACGCCGAGATCCCGCAGCTGGTGAAGTTCCTCCACCTGCCGGTACAGTCCGGCTCGGACCGCATCCTGGCAGCGATGAAGCGCAACCATACGGCGCTGGAATACAAGTCGCGCATCCGCAAGCTGCGCGCGGCGGTGCCGGACATCTGCATCAGCTCGGACTTCATCGTCGGCTTCCCCGGCGAGACCGACAAGGACTTCGAACAGACCATGAAGCTGATCGAGGACGTCGGCTTCGACTTCTCCTTCTCCTTCATCTACAGCTCGCGCCCCGGCACCCCGGCGGCGGACCTGGTCGACGACACCCCGGAAGAGGTGAAGAAGCAGCGCCTGCAGATCCTCCAGACGCGCATCCACCAACAGGGCTTCGAGATCAGCCGACGGATGGTCGGCAGCACCCAGCGCATCCTGGTCAGCGACTACTCGAAGAAGGACCCGGGCATGCTCCAGGGCCGTACCGAGAACAACCGCATCGTCAACTTCCGCGCCAGCAACCCGCGCCTGATCGGCCAGTTCGCCCTGGTGCACATCGACGACGCCCTGCCCCACTCGCTGCGCGGCACCCTTATCGACTAACGGCTAGCCCGCGGACAGGCGCCCGAACTTTCGCCCTCGGGCGCCTGGGGTTATCCTTCGACCATCATTCCCGCCGCACAGCGGCAACCGGACCACATTGAACGCGCCCATAGAACCCCATCGCTTCATCCTCGAACCCTTCGAAGCACGCCGCTTCGCCAACCTCTGCGGGCAATTCGACGAGCACCTGCGCCTGATCGAACAACGCCTGGCCATCGAAATCCGCAACCGCGGCAACCAGTTCGAACTGGTCGGCGAGCCCCGCCACACCCAGTCCGCCGAGAACCTGCTGCGCCGCCTTTACCGCGAGACCAAGAGCGCCGAGCTGTCGCCCGACCTGGTCCACCTGTACCTGCAGGAATCCGGTCTGGAAGCGCTGGACAGCGGCAAGGCCGACGCCGGCATCGCCCTACGCACCAAGAAGGGCGTGATCAAGCCGCGCGGCGCCAACCAGCAGCGCTACGTCAAGGCGATCCTCGACAACGACATCAACTTCGGCATCGGCCCGGCTGGCACCGGCAAGACCTACCTGGCGGTGGCCTGCGCGGTGGACGCGCTGGAGCGCGAACAGGTGCGGCGCATCCTGCTGGTACGACCGGCGGTCGAGGCCGGCGAGAAGCTCGGCTTCCTCCCCGGCGACCTGGCGCAGAAGATCGACCCCTACCTGCGCCCGCTGTATGACGCGCTGTACGAGATGCTCGGCTTCGAGACGGTGGCCAAGCTGATCGAGAAGCAGGTGATCGAGATCGCCCCGCTGGCCTACATGCGCGGCCGTACCCTTAACAACAGCTTCATCATTCTCGACGAGAGTCAGAACACCACCCTCGAGCAGATGAAGATGTTCCTCACCCGTATCGGCTTCGGCTCCACCGCCGTGATCACCGGCGACATCACCCAGGTCGACCTGCCGCGCGGCACCAAGTCCGGCCTCGGCCACGTGATGGAAGTGCTGAAGGACGTGCCGGGCATCAGCTTCACCCATTTCAAGCCCAAGGACGTGGTGCGCCACCCCCTGGTGCAGCGCATCGTCGAGGCCTACGAGCGCTTCGAGGAGCGCCAGCCCGGCAAGGACAGCCCGCGCGATGCTTGAACTGGACCTGCAGAATGCTTCCAGCGCCACCACCCTGCCCGCTGAGGCGCAGCTGCGGCGCTGGTGCGAGCTGGCCCTGCGCCAGCGCACGGCCGACTCCGAGCTGACCATCCGCCTGGTCGACGAGGACGAGGGCCGCGAACTGAACCGCACCTGGCGGCACAAGGACTACGCCACCAACGTGCTGTCCTTCCCCACCGAAATCCCCGAAGGCATCCTCGACATCCCGCTGCTCGGCGACCTGGTGATCTGCGTGCCGGTGGTCGAGCGCGAGGCCCGCGAACAGGGCAAGGCCCTGGAGGCCCACTGGGCCCATCTGGTCATCCATGGCTGCCTGCACCTGCTCGGCTACGACCACCTCGAGGACGAGGAAGCCGAGGAGATGGAGGCGCTGGAACGAGAATTGCTGGCCGAACTGGGGCATCCCGACCCCTACGCCGAAGAATAAGAAGGCACCGAGAAACACCATGAGCGAAGACCGATCGAGCAACGAGCAGAAGTCCTGGTTCAACAAGCTGACCCAGGCTTTTGCTCATGAGCCGAGAAACCGCCAGGAACTGCTGGAAGTCCTGCGCGAAGCCCACCAGAACAAGCTGCTCGACAGCGAGGCGCTGGCCATAGTCGAGGGCGCCATCCAGGTCGCCGACCTGCAGGTGCGCGACATCATGGTGCCGCGCTCGCAGATGGTCAGCATCAAGGCCAGCCAGTCGCCGCAGGAGTTCCTCCCGGCGATAATCGATTCCGCCCACTCGCGCTACCCGGTGATCGGCGAGAGCCTGGATGAAGTCATCGGCATCCTCCTGGCCAAGGACCTGCTGCCGCTGATCCTGGGCGGCGACAAGCCGTTCGACATCAAGCAACTGCTGCGCCCGGCCACCTTCGTGCCGGAGTCCAAGCGCCTCAACGTGCTGCTGCGCGAGTTCCGCGCTAACCACAACCACATGGCCGTGGTCATCGACGAGTACGGCGGCGTGGCCGGCCTGGTGACCATCGAGGACGTGCTGGAGCAGATCGTCGGCGACATCGAGGACGAGCACGACGTCGAGGAGGACAGCTACATCAAGCCGCTGCCCTCCGGCGACTTCCTGATCAAGGCGCTGACCCCGATCGACAACTTCAACCAGGCCTTCGACACCGAGTTCCCCGACGACGAGTTCGACACCGTCGGCGGCCTGGTGATGAACGCCTTCGGCCACCTGCCCAAGCGCAACGAAGTGACCGAGATCGGCGAGTATCGCTTCCGCGTGCTCAACGCCGACAGCCGCCGCGTGCACCTGCTGCGCCTGACCCCGCTGGAACGTTGACCCATGGGGCGCCGAGCGCCCCCGGTCACTCGCCGATACAGGGTGCGTGCCGCGCACCCTACCCCGCCTCCCGACCTTCCAGTACCCTTGCCCGCCTGATTCCCGATCAAGGACGCACGATGCGCTGGATCACCCAACCCGGCTGGCCGGGCAACCTGCTGGCCATCGCCGGCGGCGCCTGCACCACCCTGGCCCTGGCCCCCTTCGATATCTGGCCGCTGGCCCTGCTGGCCATCGCCCTGTTCTACCTCGGCCTGCGTGGGCTGAACCCGCGCCAGGCCCTGCTGCGCGGCTGGCTCTACGGCATCGGCCTGTTCCTCGCCGGCACCAGCTGGGTCTATGTCAGCATCCATGACTATGGTGCCGCCTCGCCGGCCCTGGCCGCCTTCCTCACCTTCGGATTCTGTGCCGGGATCGCACTGTTCTTCGCCCTGGCGGCCTGGCTGTGGGCGCGCTGGCTGCGCCGCAACGACGCGCCGATCGGCGACGCCCTGGCCTTCGCCGCCCTGTGGCTGGCCCAGGAGGCCTTCCGCGGCTGGTTCCTCACCGGTTTCCCCTGGCTCTACGCCGGCTACAGCCAGCTGCACGGCCCGCTGGCCGGACTGGCACCAGTCGGCGGCATGTGGCTGATCTCGCTGGTGCTGGCCCTGTCCGCCGCCCTGCTGGTCAACCTGCCGCGCCTGCTGGGCGACAAGCCGCGCCTGGCCGCCGCCCTGCTCCTGCTGCTGGCCCCCTGGATCGCCGGTCTGGCACTGAATGGCCATGCCTGGACCGAACGCAAGGGTGAGCCACTCAAGGTCGCCGCCCTGCAGGGCAATATCGAGCAGAACCTCAAGTGGGACCCGGAGCAGCTGGACGCCCAGCTGGCGCTGTACCGCGACATGACCTTGAGCAGCCAAGCTGCCGACCTGATCGTCTGGCCGGAAACCGCCGTGCCGGTGCTCAAGGAATACGCCGAGGGCTACCTCAATGTGATGGGCCGGGTGGCCGCCGAGCGCGATGCCGCACTGATCACCGGCGTGCCGCTGCGCCAGGCCAACGAGCACGGCGAGAAGCGCTACTACAACGCGATCACCGTCACCGGCTGGGGCGAGGGCACCTACCTCAAGCAGAAGCTGGTGCCCTTCGGCGAGTACGTGCCGCTGCAGGAAGTGCTGCGCGGGCTGATCGCCTTCTTCGACCTGCCGATGTCCGACTTCGCCCGCGGCCCCGCCGACCAGGCTCCGCTGCAGGCCAAGGGCCTGAAAATCGCGCCGTTCATCTGCTATGAGGTGGTCTACCCGGAATTCGCCGCCGGCCTGGCCGCCCGCAGCGACCTGCTGCTGACGGTGAGCAACGACACCTGGTTCGGCACCTCGATCGGCCCGCTGCAGCACCTGCAGATGGCGCAGATGCGCGCCCTCGAGGCCGGGCGCTGGATGATCCGCGCCACCAACAACGGCGTCACCGCGCTGATCGACCCGCAGGGCCGCATCAGCGTGCAGATCCCGCAGTTCCAGCAGGCCGTCCTGTACGGCGAGGTGCAGCCGATGCAGGGCCTGACGCCCTACCTGCTGTGGCGCGCCTGGCCGCTGGTCGTGCTGTGCAGCCTGCTGCTGGGCTGGGCCTTCGTCGCCCGCCGCCGCGCGGCACGCGGCGTCGCCCTGCAGGCGGCCTGAACAACGGCCGCGCGGCGCACCGACTCAGCGATACAGAAGCGGATAGAGGAGCAGCCCGAGGGCCTCGTTGAGCAGCCGGGTGCTCTGCCACAGAGCCTTGCCCTCCGGCAGCCAGCCGCCCAGCGGGCGCTCGTTGGGCACGCCGAGAAAACCCAGCGGCGCCGCCACCACCTGCAGCCCGGCGCGCTCGAAGCACCAGCGCGCCCGCGGCATGTGCGCCGCCTGGGTGACCAGCACCACGCGGCTCACGCCCTCTGCCTTGAGCAGCTCGGCAGTAAACAGCGCGTTCTCCCAGGTGGTACGGCTACGCTCCTCGCGCCAGCGGGTTGCCACGCCGAAGTCGCGCTGCAGCGCCTCAGCCATCAGTGCCGCCTCGCTGGGCGGCTGGCCGTAGTGCAGGCCGCCGCTGATCAGCACCGGCAGCTGGGCGGCGCGCTGTAGGCGCGCCGCATAGCGCAGGCGTTCGACGGCAGTGACGCTGGGCTGGTCGCTGCCCCAGGCAGGATCGGCCTCCTCGCGCCCGGAGCCGAGCACCACGATCGCCTCGGCGCGCTGCGCCAGTGCCGGCCATTGCGCCTCGGCCAGCGCCGGCTCGCGTTCGAGCAGACGCGCCGACCACTCCACCACGGCCGGCAGGCTGAGCAACCACAAGCCGCCCAGGCCGAGCAGCAGGCAGACGGACGCCAGACGCGGCCGTCCCAGCCAGGCCCACAGCAGCCAGGCCAGTAGGATCAGCAGGAGCAGGCCGCCGGGCGGCAGGAGCAGCTGTTTGAGGATGAAGCGCAGTTCCATGGGCACCTCCAGTGCCCGGAGGTTATGAGCTACGCCTTGGGGAGTCGAGCCCGATCTGCAGGGGCTAGCGCGGCTGACCGGCGCGGAACAGCTTGGAGCCGCAGGAGACGCACGGCAACACCCCTTCGCCACGCTGGATCTGCGCCGCCGCACCGCACAGGGCACAGCACAGCGGCTGGCGTTTCTTGAGCGTCGACTTGCCGCGCACCGGCGCCTTGCCGGCCGCCCTGGGCGGCAACTTGCCCGCCGCCCGCGTCACGACCGCCGGCGCCTGCTCGATCACCGCCAGTTCCTCGGCGGCGGCATGCCAGCCACGCAGCCAGTTGAGATCACGGTCCAGGTAGGCGCGGATCAGCTGCATCTCCGCCGGGGTCAGACCGCTCAGCTCCAGCTCTAGCGGTGCGGCCTGGTGCAGGCGGGAAGCGCTGTCCGCTTCCTCCAGGGCCAGGGCCAGGCGCTGCAACAGCCGCTCGTAGAGCCCACCTGCCTCTTCCCTTCGCCGCAACTCAGCCATCCACCACCTCGACCGGGCGCCGACCTGCGCGCCCCTACAGGCAAGCTTAGCGCCGGGCCGGAGCGCGGCCGGGCGCCGCGACAAACGGCGGGCGCGGCACAATCAGGGTTTCCCTGAATCCAAGGGGGTCATGTATGCTACGGCGTTTCTCGCAAGCCCCATTTTTCAGCGCCGAAGCCCATGCACGAACAGTATTCGCCCCGTGAAATCGAAGCCGCCGCCCAAGCCCATTGGGACGCGCAGAAGTCCTTTGTCGTGACCGAACAGCCGGGCAAGGACACCTTCTACTGCCTGTCGATGTTCCCCTACCCGAGCGGCAAGCTGCACATGGGCCACGTGCGCAACTACACCATCGGCGACGTGATCGCCCGCTACCAGCGCATGCAGGGCAAGAACGTACTGCAGCCGATGGGCTGGGACGCCTTCGGCATGCCGGCCGAGAACGCGGCGATGAAGAACAAGGTCGCGCCGGCCAAGTGGACCTACGAGAACATCGCCTACATGAAGTCCCAGCTGAAATCGCTGGGCCTGGCCATCGACTGGACCCGCGAAGTCACCACCTGCAAGCCGGACTACTACCGCTGGGAGCAGTGGCTGTTCACCCGCCTGTTCGAGAAGGGCGTGATCTACCGCAAGAACGGCACCGTGAACTGGGACCCGGTGGACCAGACCGTGCTGGCCAACGAGCAGGTCATCGACGGCCGTGGCTGGCGTTCGGGCGCGCTGATCGAGAAGCGCGAAATCCCGATGTACTACTTCAAGATCACCGCTTACGCCGAAGAGCTGCTGAGCAGCCTGGACGAGCTGGAAGGCTGGCCCGAGCAGGTCAAGACCATGCAGCGCAACTGGATCGGCAAGAGCTTCGGTGCCGACATCGTGTTCGACTACGACGTCGCCAGCATCGGCGTGGAAGGCCAGCTGAAGGTCTACTCGACCCGCCCGGACACCCTGATGGGCGCCACCTACGTCGCAGTGGCCGCCGAGCACCCGCTGGCCCAGCGCGCCGCCGAATCCAACCCGGCCATTGCCGCCTTCATCGCCGAGTGCAAATCCGGCTCCGTGGCCGAGGCCGATATGGCCACCATGGAGAAGAAGGGCCTGGCCACCGGCCAGTTCGTCATCCATCCGCTGACCGGCGACAAGCTGCCGGTATTCGTCGCCAACTACGTGCTGTGGGGCTACGGCGAAGGCGCTGTGATGGCCGTGCCGGCGCACGACGAGCGCGACTTCGAGTTCGCCAACAAGTACGACCTGCCGATCAAGCAGGTGTATGTCGCGGCGGACAAGGACTACGACACCAGCACCTGGCAGGACTGGTATGGCGACAAGGCCGGCCTCACCACCATCAACTCCGGCAAGTACGACGGCCTGGACTTCAGCGCCGCCTTCGACGCCATAGTCGGCGACCTCGAAGCCAGCGCCCATGGCGCGCGCAAGACCCAGTTCCGCCTGCGCGACTGGGGCATCAGCCGCCAGCGCTACTGGGGTTGCCCGATCCCGATCATCCACTGCCCGAGCTGCGGCGACGTGCCGGTGCCGGAAGACCAGCTGCCGGTGGTGCTGCCCGAAGACGTGGTGCCGGACGGCGCCGGCAGCCCGCTGGCCAAGATGCCCGAGTTCTACGAGTGCAGCTGCCCGAAATGCGGCAGCCCGGCCAAGCGCGAAACCGACACCATGGACACCTTCGTCGAGTCGTCCTGGTACTACGCGCGCTACGCCTCGCCGAACTACACCGGCGGCATGGTCGACCCGCAGGCCGCCAACCACTGGCTGCCGGTGGACCAGTACATCGGCGGCATCGAGCACGCCATCCTGCACCTGCTGTACGCGCGCTTCTTCCACAAGCTGATGCGCGACGAAGGCCTGGTCACCTCCAACGAGCCGTTCAAGAACCTGCTGACCCAGGGCATGGTGGTCGCCGAGACCTACTACCGCACACTGGAAAACGGCGGCAAGGACTGGTTCAACCCGGCCGACGTGGAAGTCGAGCGTGACGCCAAGGCCAAGGTCATCGGCGCCAAGCTGAAGAGCGACGGCCTGCCGGTGGAAATCGGCGGCACCGAGAAGATGTCCAAGTCGAAGAACAACGGCGTGGACCCGCAGGCCATGATCGACGCCTACGGCGCCGACACCTGCCGCCTGTTCATGATGTTCGCCTCGCCGCCCGACATGAGCTGCGAATGGTCGGATGCCGGCATCGAGGGCGCCAACCGCTTCCTCCGTCGCGTCTGGCGCCTGGCCCACAGCCACGTCAGTGCAGGTCTGCCGGGCCAGCTGGACGTCGCCAGCCTGACTGACGAGCAGAAGGCCGTGCGCCGCGCCATCCACCTGGCCATCAAGCAGGCCAGCAACGACGTGGGCCAGCACCACAAGTTCAACACCGCCATCGCCCAGGTGATGACCCTGATGAACGTGCTGGAGAAGGCCGCCACTGCCAGCGAACAGGACCGCGCCCTGCTGCAGGAAGGCCTGGAGACCGTGGCCCTGCTGCTGGCGCCGATCACCCCGCACATATGCCACGAACTATGGCAGCGCCTGGGCAAGGCCGGCGCGATCATCGACGCGCAGTGGCCGCAGGTGGACGAGTCGGCCCTGGTGCAGGACAGCCTGACCCTGGTCATCCAGGTCAACGGCAAGCTGCGCGGCCAGATCGAGGTGCCCGCCTCGGCCTCCCGCGAGGAAGTCGAGGCCGCCGCCCGCGCCAACGAGAACGTGCAGCGCTTCACCGAGGGCGTGACCATCCGCAAGGTCATCGTCGTGCCGGGCAAGCTGGTCAACATAGTCGCCAACTGATCAAGCCCGGCGCCGCGGCGCCGGGAGTCTCAAGGGGAAGAAAACAATGATGAAACGGAACATGCTGGTCATCGGCCTCGCCGTCCTGCTCAGCGCCTGCGGCTTCCAGCTGCGCGGTACCGGCAGCGCCGAGTTCGCCATCAAGGAAATCGACCTGCAGGCACGCAACGCCTATGGCGACACCGCCAAGCAACTGCAGCAGCTGCTGGAAAACAGCGGCGTCAAGGTGCACAGCGGCGCGCCCTACCGCCTGTTCCTGGCCAACGAGCAGGAAACCCAGCGCACCGCCAGCGTCACCAGCAGCGCACGCAGCGCCGAGTACGAGCTGACCACCCGCCTGGACTACGAGATCCGCGGCGAGAAGAACCTGCTGCTGCTCCGAGACAAGCTGGAAGTGCAGAGCGTGTATGTGCACGACGAGAACAACCTGATCGGCTCCAGCCAGGAGTCCGGCCAGTTGCGCCAGGAAATGCGCCGCGAACTGGTCCAGCAGATGTCCCTGCGCCTGCAGCTGCTGAGCCCGGCCCAGCTGGAGCAGCTGCAGCAGGAGGCCGAGGCGCGTGCCGCCGCGGAAGCGGAAGCCGCTGCCGCCGCGCGCCGCGCCGAGCAGGAATCGGCGCCGCTGCAGTCGCCGATCCAGCTGCCGATCAGCCAGTAAGACCCAGGGGCCGCTTCTGCGGCCCCAGCTGTCTATGAAGCTCAATCCCGCGCAACTCGGCAAACACCTGCAGGGCTCGCTCGCGCCTGTCTACGTGGTCAGTGGCGACGAGCCGCTGCTGTGCCAGGAAGCCGAGGACGCCATCCGCGCCGCCACCCGCCAGCAGGGTTTCAGCGAACGCCAGGTGTTCCATGCCGAAGCCAGCTTCGACTGGGGCCTGCTCTACGAGGCCGGCGCCAGCCTCTCGCTGTTCGCCGAGAAGCGCCTGATCGAGCTGCGCATCCCGGGTGGCAAGCCCGGCGACAAGGGCACCGCCGCCCTCCTCGAATACCTGGGGCGGCCGCCGGAAGACACCGTGCTGCTGATCAGCCTGCCCAAGCTGGACGGCGCCACGCAGAAGACCAAGTGGGCCAAGGCGCTGATCGAGGGGCCGCACAGCCAGTTCCTGCAGATCTGGCCGATCGAGGTCGCGCAGCTGCCCAACTGGATTCGCCAGCGCCTGTCACAGGCCGGCCTGGCGGCCACCCAGGAAGCGGTGGAACTCATCGCCGCGCGGGTCGAGGGCAACCTGCTGGCCGCCGCCCAGGAGATCGAGAAGCTCAAGCTGCTGGCCGAAGGCAACCAGGTCGATGTCGGCACGGTGCAGGCGGCGGTGGCCGACAGCGCCCGCTACGACGTGTTCGGCCTGATCGACGCCGTGCTGGGCGGCGAGGCGGCGCATGCCCTGCGCATGCTCGAAGGCCTGCGCGGCGAGGG
The DNA here is from genome assembly GCF_003205495.1 of Aquipseudomonas alcaligenes. Taxonomy (GTDB): domain Bacteria; phylum Pseudomonadota; class Gammaproteobacteria; order Pseudomonadales; family Pseudomonadaceae; genus Aquipseudomonas; species Aquipseudomonas alcaligenes_B. Next base: position 26,255 of record NZ_QJRX01000011.1, read on the forward strand.
TGTGGAGCCGCTGTTCATCGTCGTCATGCTGGCCCGCGAGCTGCGCCAGCTGGCCGGCCTGGCCCAGCAGTTCAGCCAGGGCGTGCCGCTGGAGAAGGCCTTCGCCAGCGCCCGCCCGCCGGTCTGGGACAAGCGCCGCCCGCTCTACAGCCGTGCCTTGCAGCGGCACACCGCGGCGCGCTGGAACCAGCTGCTGATCGACGCCCAGCGCATCGACGCGCAGGTCAAGGGCCAGGCCGCCGGCGACGCCTGGAGCAGCCTGGCGCGCCTGGCCCTGCTGATGGCCGGCCAGCGCCTGGCGCTGAGCGAATAGCGCCACTGGACATTTTTCGTACAGCGGCGCATAGTCCGCGCCGCCCGCAGCGTCGCGGGTGCGCGAGGACCATCGAGATGAGCAAGAAAGCCCGCAAGCGGCCGAACAAGGCCAAATCCATCATCGCCCAACCGCTGTTCCGCAGCCGCCAGGAACAGCCGAAGAAGGGCAAAGGCAGCTACCGCCGCGAAGCCTCCCACTGGGAGGCTTCCTGCTTTCTGGCCCTGGCGAAATTCGCCGCCTGAGCCGCCGGCGGGGCGCCACCGGCATATCCGGCATGCTAAGGTCGCGGTCTGATTGGCAAGACCGAGACACCGCGCAATGCCCCACCGCTTTCCTACCGCCCGCCTGAGCGGCCTGCTCGTCGGCGCCACCCTGCTCCTCGGCGCCTGCGCCGAAACCCCGGACACCGCCCCCGAACTGGTTTCCAGCCAGCCGGCAGCCCAGCCGCAACGCGTGGCACCGGGCAACGACACGGTGCAGGTGGCCGTGGCCCCCGCGCCGGCCATCGACTTCAACGGCTGGCAGCGCCAGTTCCGCCTCAAGGCCCTGCGCAGCGGCATCCAGGCCGAGTTGTTCGACCGCGCCTTCAGTGGCGTGACCCCCGACCCGAGCGTGGTACGCGCCGACGGCGCGCAGCCGGAGTTCACCCGCCCGGTGTGGGAGTACCTGGACGGCGCCATCTCGCCGGTGCGCGTGCGCAGGGGCCAGACCCTGCTCGCCGAGCATGCTGCCAGCCTGGATGCCATCGAGCGGCGCTACGGCGTAGAGCGCGAGACCCTGGTCGCCATCTGGGGCATAGAGAGCAGCTTCGGCCAGTTCATGGGCGACAACTCGGTCATCCGCTCCCTGGCCACCCTGGCCTACGAGGGGCGCCGCCCACGCTGGGCCGAGGAACAGCTGCTGGCGGCCCTGCAGATCCTGCAGAGCGGCGACATCGGGATAAGCGGCCTGCGCGGTTCCTGGGCCGGAGCCATGGGCCAGACCCAGTTCATTCCCACCACCTACCTGAGCCACGCGGTGGACTTCGACGGCGATGGCCGGCGCGACATCTGGAACTCCAGCGCCGACGCCCTGGCCTCGGCCGCCCACTACCTGCAGGCCTCCGGCTGGCAGCAGGGCAAGCCCTGGGGCTTCCAGGTCGCCCTGCCGGACGGCTTCGACCATGCCCTGGCCGACAGCGAGATCCGCAAGACCTATGCCCAGTGGCACGCGCTCGGCGTGAAAGGCACCCCGGCCGGCCTGGCGCCGGACGATACCGGCTACCTGCTGCTGCCGGCCGGTCACCGCGGCCCGGCCTTCCTGGTGTTCCGCAACTTCAACGCCATCCTGCGCTACAACAACTCCAGCTCCTACGCCCTGGCCGTGGGCCTGCTCGGCCAGCGCTTCGTCGGTGGCGGGCAGATCAGCGGCAGCTGGCCGAAGGACGAGCGCCCGCTGGGGCGCAGCGAGCGCATCGCCCTGCAGGAAGGCCTGGCCGCCAGAGGCTACAACCCGGGCCCGGCGGACGGCATCATCGGCGCCAACACCCGCCGCGCGGTGCGTGCCTTCCAGCAGAGCCTGGGCCTGCCGGCTGACGGCTACCCGACCCCGGCGCTGCTGCAACAGCTGCGCTGAGCAAGGGCCGCAGTGCATCGGCCTGGCGTTGCTGGAGAGCGGCCCGGGTGCGTGCGCCCGCGCCTCACCCCTTCCCCGCCTGGCCCGGCTGCGCGCGCTCCGCGGCCTCAGGGCATCGCCCAGAGATGCGCCGCCACCAGTGCCCGCCAGGGGGCGAAGGGCGCCAGCCAGTCGCGCACGAAGGCTTGCTCGAGCCTCTCCTCGGCGCCCAGCAGCCGCTGCAGCTGGCGACGTACCGCGGCATCGCCGTGCAGCGAGCCGTCCAGGCGGGCGAAGCCGCGCAGCAGTGCATAGTCCACCGTCCAGGGGCCTATGCCCTTGAGCGCCAGCAGGCGCCGGCCAATGGCCTCGGCCGGCTCGTCCTGCACCCACTGATCCAGCGGCAGCCGCCCCTCCGCCACCTCGCGCGCCAGCAGCAGCAGGGTCTGCGCCTTGGCCCGGGAAAAGCCGGCGCGGCCCAGGGCATCGGCGTCCAGCCGTGCCACCGCCGCGGCGTCCGGATAGCACAGCAGGCCGCTGGAATGGCGCCGCCCGGCTAGCTGGATCAGTCGACGGCGCAGCGCGATGGCCACTTGCAAACTGATCTGCTGGCCGCTGATGGCCCAGCTCAGGGCCTCGAACGGCGAAGCCGATTGCGGCACGCGCAAGCCCCGGTTGGCGGCGATCAGGCGCCCCAGCAGCGGGTGATCACCCAGCGCCGACTCGAACGCCGTCACCGGCTGGGTCAGGCCCAGCATGTGCTCGACCAGCGCCCGCAGCGATGGCAGGTCATCGCCTGCCTGGCCATCCAGCTGCAGCGCCGCGCGCACCTGCCCGCCGGCGAAAGCCAGGCTCAGGCAGGCCGGCTGTCCCTGCCAGAGGATGCCCTTGTCCAGGCCCGCGGCCGTGACGCGTTCGGCCAGGGCCTGGGCATCTCGAGCATGGAAAGACAGCAGGTCGGCCGCCCGGTAATCGGCAGGCAAGCGCATTTCAAGTTCGAGGTAGGTCATGAATTCCTGGCTGCGGCAGAGGGCTATGGGATGAAGGCTACACTGCAGGGACTGTGCTTTTTCCGCCAGCGGTCGATCAGCCAGCGAGGCTGTTTCCTCGGAGCTGCACGGTCACATGCCCAGAGGTGCTTTGCCGATGTTCAACAACAAGCTTAAGGATGAACTGGCCCAGCTGCGTAACGAACTGGCCAGCATGCGTCAGATCAAGGACTCGCTGTACAGCGAGATGCTGGTGCTGGAGATCGAGGCCGACGGCCGGGTGCGCTACGCCAACGACAACTTCCTCGACGAAATGCTCTATTCCGGCGACGCGCTGCTCGGCCGCCCACTGGACTCGCTGATTCCCGAATCCTTTCGCCGCGAGCCCAACTACCAGAAACTGCAGCAGGCGCTGCGCCAGCGCGAGCACCTCTGCGGCGCCTATCGCCTGCTGCGCGGCAACGGCGAGGAAGCCTGGCTGCGCGCCATCTGGCAACCAGTGCTGAACGCGCACGGCGAACTGGCCTACTTCACCCTCTGCGCGACCGACCTGACCCGTACCATCAGCACCTCCCGCGAGCACGAAGGCCTGATCGATGCCCTGCTGCGCTCCACGGCGGTGATCGAGTTCAACCTGGCCGGCGAGGTGCTGAGCGCCAACCAGCGCTTCCTCGACGGCATGGGCTATCGCCTGGAACAGATAAAGGGCAAGCACCACCGCATGTTCTGCGAGCCGGAGGAGTACAACTCGCAGGCCTACCGCGACTTCTGGGCCCGACTGAACCGCGGCGAATTCGTCGGCGGGCGCTTCAAGCGGGTCGACAGCCACGGCCGGGTGGTGTGGCTGGAGGCCTCCTACAACCCGATCCTCGATCCCCACGGCAAGCTGTACAAGGTGGTCAAGTTCGCCACCGTGATCACCGACCAGATCAACCAGGAGCAGGCCGTGGCCGAGGCGGCGAGCATCGCCTACGGCATCTCCCAGCAGACCGACGGCAGCGCCGACAAGGGCGCCGCCGTGGTGCGCCAGACGGTCGAGGTGATGCAGCGCATTGCCCGCCAGCTGCAGGAGGCCAGCGATGGCATCGCGGCCCTGGGCAGACAGTCGCAGCTGATCAGCACCATCATGCAGACCATCCGCGGCATCGCCGACCAGACCAACCTGCTCGCCCTCAACGCCGCTATCGAAGCGGCCCGCGCCGGCGACCAGGGCCGTGGCTTCGCCGTGGTAGCCGATGAGGTACGCCAGCTGGCCGGGCGCACCAGCCAGGCCACCGAGGAGATCGTCGAGGTGGTGCAGAAGAACCAGACCCTGGCGCAGAACGCGGTGGACAGCATGGCCAGTAGCCGCGAGCAGGCCGAACAGGGACTGGACCTGGCCAACCAGGCCGGCGCCGTCATCGTCGAGATCCAGGAGGGCGCCAAGCAGGTGGTGCAGGCGGTGGAGCAGTTCGCCAACCAGCTCAAGCCCTGAGGCACGCGCAACGGTGCAGAGCCCCGCCGACCGGCGCTGGCAGCCGCTGGCGGTGCCCTATGGTAGACTGGGCGCCGGCCACAAGCCCCGCCAACGAAGCCCCTACCGGAGCCGAGCTCAAGATGTCCGACACAGCCCCGCCCAAGCCCGTCGCCAGCGGAGAAAAATTCCGTACGCCGCAGGGCATCACCGCGATCAAGGATGGCCAGAAGCGCCGCGCCTCGGCCGAGCCCCAGGTCGTCGAGCCCAAGCCGAGCTGGCTGCGGGTCAAGGCACCGAGCGGCAGCCGCTTCGATGCGGTCAAGCGCAATGTCGGCGAGCACCGCCTGAGCACCGTGTGCCAGGAATCCCACTGCCCGAACATGGGCGAATGCTGGTCCAACGGCACCGCCACCATCATGCTGATGGGTTCGGTGTGCACCCGCGCCTGCCGTTTCTGCGCGGTCGATACCGGCAACCCCAATGGCTGGCTGGACCAGGAGGAGCCGCAGAACACCGCCAAGTCGGTGGAGCTGATGGGCCTGCGCTACATCGTGCTGACCTCGGTGGACCGCGACGATCTGCCCGACGGCGGCGCCGCGCACTACGCCGCCTGCGTGCAGGCGATCAAGGCCAACACCCCGCAGGTGGTGGTGGAGGCCCTGACCCCGGACTTCGATGGCGACCGCGAGGCCATCGCCCGCGTGGTGGATTCCGGCCTCGAGGTGTTCGCCCAGAACGTCGAGACGGTCAAGCGCCTGACCCATGTGGTGCGCGATCCGCGCGCCGGCTATGAGAAAACGCTCAACGTGCTGGAGTTCGCCAAGCAGCACCGCCCCTCGGTCATCACCAAGACCAGCCTGATGCTCGGCCTGGGCGAGACCGACGAGGAAATCCTGCAGACCATGGATGACCTGCGCGCCATCGGCGTGGACATCCTCACCCTCGGCCAGTACCTGCAGCCGACGCGCAACCACCTCAAGGTGCAGCGCTGGGTCAGCCCCGAGGAGTTCAACCGCCTGCGCGACATCGGCCTGGAGAAGGGCTTCATGGAAGTCGCCGCCGGCCCGCTGGTGCGTTCCAGCTACCGTGCCGACCGGGTGTTCGAGAAGAACAACCTGGGCCTGGCCGCCCCCGCACCGGTGCCGGGCCAGCAGCAGGACGACAGCCTGATTCCGGCGCTCAACCTGAACTGATCAGCCTAGTAACAGAAAAGGCCCTGTGGCATCCGCCCCAGGGCCTTTTGCTTGGTGCCTATCTCAACCTCAGCGATAACCCAGACGCTCGCGCAGGGCGCGCTCCAGGCGCTCGCTCACCTCGTCCAGCGCGGGCGGGGTTTCCAGCAGGTCCCTGAGCTGGACCATCTTCAGGCCGGCGTAACCGCAGGGGTTGATGCGCTGGAACGGCGCCATGTCCATGTCGACGTTCAGCGCCAGGCCGTGGAACGAGCAGCCATTGCGCACCCGCAGGCCCAGCGAGGCGATCTTGTCACCGGCGACGTAGACGCCCGGGGCGTCGGCCTTGGGCGCCGCCTCGATGCCATAGCTGGCCAGCACGTCGACCAGCGCGTTCTCCATCGCCGTGACCAGCTCGCGCACGCCCAGCTTCTGCCGGCGCAGATTGAGCATCAGGTAGGCCACCAGCTGGCCGGGGCCGTGGTAGGTGACCTGGCCACCGCGCTCGACCTGGATCACCGGTATATCGCCAGGTGCCAGCAGGTGCTCGGCCTTGCCGGCCTGGCCCTGGGTGAACACCCGTGGATGCTGTAGCAGCCAGATCTCGTCGGGAGTCGACTCATCGCGCTCGGCGGTGAAGCGGCGCATGGCTTCCAGGGTCGGCAGGTACTCCGCCAGGCCCAGGTGACGCACGACCAGTTCGGCCATCAGAGCACCATGTGTACGCGGCCGGTGGCTTTCAGGTCGACATGGATCGCCTGCAGCTGCTCCACGCCGGTGGCGGTGATCAGCACCTGCACGGAGAGGAAGCGGCCGTTGCGGCTGTCGCGCACCACCAGGCTGGTGGAGTCGAAGCCCGGCGCATGGCGCTGGATCACTTCCACCACCAGGTCGGCGAAGTCGTCGCCGGCCTCGCCGATCACCTTGATCGGGTAGCGCTCGCAGGGAAATTCGATTTTCGGGGCTGGTACTTCGGTATCGGTCATCGCACTACTCCGGGTTCATGACCCGCGAGAAAGACAGAACGCCCCGCGAGGGGGCGTCCATGATCATGATCGGGCCGGCTCCGCGGCGCGCCGGCCTGTCGGCAAGATGGGCGCGCGCCCCGCGCTTTTCAAGGCACGCCGGTCGGTCAGTTGAACAGGCCGAAGAAGAACAGGCGGATGCTATCCCACAGGCGGCGGAAGAAACCACCCTCCTCCACCGGCTCCAGGGCGATCAGGTCGGCGGTGTGGATCACCTGCTCGCCGAGCTTGACCTCGACCTTGCCGATCACGTCGCCCTGCTTGAGCGGCGCCACCAGCTGCGGCTCCAGCACCATGGCGGCCTGCAGCTGCTTGATCTGGCCCTTGGGCAGGGTCAGGCTGAGGTCCTCGGCCAGGCCGGCCTTGACCTGACGGCTGACGCCCTTCCACACCTGGGCCTGGGCCAGCTCCTGACCCTGCTTGTAGAAGGTCTGGGTCTCGAAGAAGCGGAAGCCGTAGGTCAGCAGCTTCTGGGTCTCGGCGGCGCGGGTCTTCTCGCTGTCGGTACCGAACACCGAGGTGATCATGCGCGCGCCGTCGCGCACGGCGGAGGCCACCAGGCAGTAGCCGGCTTCCTCGGTGTGGCCGGTCTTCAGGCCATCGACGGTGCTGTCGCGCCACAGCAGCAGGTTGCGGTTGCCCTGCTTGATGTTGTTCCAGTGGAACTCCTTCTGCGAGTAGATCGCGTAGTGCTCCTGGTCCTCGTTGATGATGGCGCGGGCCAGGATGGCCATGTCGTGGGCGCTGGAGTAGTGCTCCGGATGCGGCAGGCCGGTGGCGTTCATGAAGTGCGAGTTCTTCATGCCGAGCTTCTCGGCGGTCTCGTTCATCATGTCGGCGAAGGCGTCTTCGCTGCCGGCGATGTACTCGGCGATGGCGATGCTGGCATCGTTGCCGGACTGGATGATGATGCCGTGCAGCAGGTCATCCACCGTCACCTGGCTGTTCAGCGGCAGGAACATGGTGGAGCCGCCGGAGGCCGCGCCGCCGGTGCGCCAGGCGTGCTCGCTGACGGTGACCAGGTCCTGCTCGCCGATCTTGCCCTTGCGGATCTCCAGGGTGGCGATGTAGGCGGTCATCAGCTTGGTCAGGCTGGCCGGGGGCAGGCGCTGGTCGCCGTTGTTCTCCACCAGCACCTTGCCACTGGCAGCGTCCATCAGCACATAGGACTTGGCGGCCAGTTGCGGCGGCGAGGGAATCGCCGATTCGGCGGACGCGAGCAAAGGCGCGGCCAGCAGCGTGACGAGCAGGGAAAGGCGTTGGGCAAAGCGGGCGATGTTCATCCGTCTCTCTGAAGTGGCTGTTCAACAATGGAACAGGCGGACCGGAGTCCGCCTGCATTCAGCGCCGCCCCGCGGGGTGACGCACGAAGACGCTAGTCCGGCTTGACCAGGGCGGGGTCGCCCAGGTTGGCCAGGCGCACGCTGTCCTGCAGCTGCTGGGCCTCAGCCTGGGTTTCGACCGGCCCCAGCCGGACCCGGTGCAAGATCTGCTGGTTGCGCACCACCGAGCTGATAAACACCTTGGCAGGCACCGTTTGGCTCAGCTTGGCCTTGAGAAGTTCCGCAGCGTCCGGATTGGCGAAGGCGGCCACTTGGAGATACAGGCCAGAGGCTGCGGGCGTAGCGTTTTTTTTTACGTCGATCTGCACCGGCAGCACGGCCGCGGCGTGCTGCGCGGGCGGCGGCGTGTACTGCTCGATCGGCTGGCTGGCGGCCACCGCCACCGGCTCGGCGACGGCCGGCGCGCCCTGGCTGGCCATCTTCGGCTGCGCCAGCACCATGGGTACCGGGCGACCCTGGGCGGCCCACCACTCGTGCGGGTCGATGCCCTCGACCTTGACCCGCGCGGTACCGCTCTCGGCATAGCCGAGCTTCTTCGCCGCGGCGAAAGACAGGTCGATGATGCGGTCGGAGTAGAAGGGACCGCGGTCGTTGACCCGCAGGATCACGCTCTTGCCGTTGTCCAGGTTGGTCACCCGCACGTAGCTGGGCAGCGGCAGGGTCTTGTGCGCCGCGGTCATGCCGTACAGGTCGTAGGCCTCGCCGTTGGCGGTGGCCTGGCCGTGGAACTTGGTGCCGTACCAGGAGGCGATGCCGGTGGCGACATAGCGCCGGCTGTCGCGGATCGGGTAGTAGGTCTTGCCCATCACCGTGTAGGGATTGGCCTTGAAGTTGCCATAGTGCGGCATCGGCACGGCATCGGGGATGCGCGACACGTCGACGTCCCACCAGGGCGCGCCGTCGCGGTGCGGGCGGCTGTATTGCGCCGGGCCGGAGATCGGCTGGCTGCCCGGCTCCACCGGCTGCGGCGCACGGTTGCTGGAGCAACTGACCAGGACCAGGCCGAAGGCGCCGACGGCCAGGGTGCGCAGCATTGGTTTCACGGACGGCCCCGCTTGGCGAGCAGCTCGCCGGACAGTTGATGGACGGCCATGGCGTACATGGCGCTGCGATTGTAGCGGGTGATCACGTAGAAGTTGGGCAGGCCCATCCAGTATTCCTGACCTTCGGCGCCGTCGAAGCGGAAGGCGGTGACCGGGATGTCATCGCGCAACACGTCGCCGCTGGTCCAGCCCAGGGCGCGCAGCTCGCCGACCTTCTTCACCGGGTCGAGGCCCACGGTCAGGCCGCTGTCGGCCTGCTCGCCCTTGACCTGGGCGCGGCTGACCACCGGCTCGCCGGTGACCCAGCCATGGCGCTTGAAGTAGCTGGCAACGCTGCCGATGGCATCCACCGGGTTGGTCCAGATGTCGATGTGGCCGTCGCCGTCGAAGTCCACGGCATAGGCGCGAAAGCTGCTCGGCATGAACTGCGGCAGGCCCATGGCGCCGGCGTAGGAGCCCTTGAGGCTGAGCGGCTCGACCTGCTGCTCGCGGGCCAGGATGAGGAACTCGCGCAGCTGCTGGCAGAAGAATTCGGCGCGCGGCGGGTAGTCGAAGCACAGGGTCGACAGCGCATCGAGCACGCGCCAGCTGCCGGTGTTGCCGCCGTAGAAGGTCTCCACGCCGATGATCGAGACGATCACCTCGGCCGGGACGCCGTATTCCCGTTCGGCGCGGGCCAGGGCCTCGGCGTGCTGGTTCCAGAAGTCCACGCCCTTGCTGATGCGCGCCTCGGTGATGAAGATCGGCCGGTACTCCTTCCACGGCTTGACCTTCTCGGCCGGACGGGAGATGGCGTCGAGGATCGCCTGCTTGCGTTCAACCTGGTCGAACAGCGCGGTCAGCTGCTCGGCGGCGAAGCCGTGGTCACGGGTCATCTCGCCGACGAACTCGGCCACCTTGGCCGACCCCTGGTATTCCCCGGCGGCCTGAGCCTGCCCGAGCGTGCCGAGCAGCGCCATCATGGCGACACCCCAGCTGCGCATTGCCTGTTTCAAATTCTGCACTCTTGTCATGCCTGAGCGATCCACTTGCGGTGCGTCTGGATCGCCATCAAAACCCCAAACCCAGACAACAGCGTCACCAGATGGGTTCCGCCATAGCTAATGAAGGGCAGGGGCACCCCCACCACCGGCAACAGTCCGCTGACCATGCCGATATTCACGAATACGTAGACGAAGAAGGTCATGGTCAGGCTACCAGCCAGCAGCTTGCCGAACAGGGTCTGTGCATTGGCGGTGATCACCAGGCCACGTCCGATCAGCAGCAGGTAGACCAACAGCAGGATGCACACCCCGACCATGCCGAACTCTTCGCTCAGCACGGCAATGATAAAGTCCGTGTGGCTTTCCGGCAAAAAATCCAGGTGCGACTGGGTGCCGAGCAGCCAGCCCTTGCCGAATACGCCGCCGGAACCGATGGCCGCTTTGGACTGGATGATGTTCCAGCCGGTGCCCAGCGGGTCGCTCTCCGGGTTAAGGAAGGTCAGCACCCGCTGCTTCTGGTACTGGTGCAGCACGAAGAACCACATGGCGATGGCGATCGGCACCACGGCCGCCGCCGCGCCGAGAATCCAGCGCCACTGCAGGCCGGCCATGAACAGCACGAAGGCGCCGGAGGCGAGGATCAGCAGAGCCGTGCCCAGATCGGGCTGTTTCAGGATCAGCACGAAGGGAATCAGAATCAGCACCAGGCTGACGACAATGTGCTTGAGCTTGGGCGGCAGGTTGTGCCGCGCCAGGTACCAGGCGATGGTCGCCGGCATGATGATCTTCATGAACTCCGAGGGCTGGAAGCGGATCACCCCGGGAATGTTGATCCAGCGGGTGGCGCCCATGGCCGTATGGCCCATGACTTCCACCGCCATCAGCAGGCCGACGCCGGCCAGGTAGGCCAGCGGCACCCAGCGCGCCATGAAGCGCGGCTCGAACTGGGCGATGACGATGGCGGCGACCAGGCCGATGCCGAACGAGGTGCCCTGCTTGATCACCAGGTCCCAGTTCTTGCCGCTGGCCGAATACAGCACGAACAGGCCGCCGGCACACAGCGCCAGCAGGATCAGCAGCAGCCAGCCATCGATGTGCAGGCGCTGCAGCAGGCTGGCGCGGCGCTTGAACACGTCCTCGTCGGAGATGGTGCGGTCGAACTCCTGGCGTTTCATCGCTGCGCGCGAACCTCTTCGGTGAGCGGGGCCGGCGGGCGATATTCCGGCTTGAGCTGGCCGTCCGGGCCGAGCAGCCAGGCGTCCATCACCTGCTTGACCACCGGCGCGGCGACGCCGGAGCCGGACTCGCCGTTCTCCACCATCACCGCCACGGCGATCTTCGGCGCCTCGGCCGGGGCGAAGGCGACGAACAGGGCGTGGTCGCGATGGCGCTCGTGGACCTTGTTGCGGTCGTACTTCTCGCCCTGCTTGATCGCCACCACCTGCGCCGTGCCGCTCTTGCCGGCGATGCGATAGACGGACGCGGCACCGACCTTGGCCGCGGTACCGCGCGGGCCGTGCATCACCGCCTCCATGCCCTGGCGCCCGTAGTCCCAGAACTTGTCGTCGCGCAGGACGATGTCCGGCGGCGTCTGCATGCCCTCCATGGCGCCGTCGGCCATCAGCTGCTGCGGCGTCTGCCCCTCGGCCTCCTTGAGCAGGTGCGGGCGGATCCACTTGCCATGGGTGGCCATCAGCACGGTGGCCTGCGCCAGTTGCAGGGGCGTGGTCTGCATGTAGCCCTGGCCGATACCGAGGATCAGGGTCTCACCGGGGTACCAGGCCTGGCGATAGCGTGCGCGCTTCCACTCGCGCGACGGCATCAGCCCAGCGGTTTCCTCGAACATGTCCAGCGATACCCGCTGGCCCAGGCCGAAGCGGGTCATGTAGTCGTGCAGGCGATCGACCCCCATCTTGCGCGCCAGGTCGTAGAAGTAGGTGTCGTTGGAACGCATGATGGCGAACTCCATGTTCACCGAGCCATCGCCCAGGCGGTTCCAGTTGCGGTACTTGTGGCTGTGGCCGGGCAGCTGGTAGTAGCCGGGGTCGAACACCCGGGTCTGCGGGGTGATCACCCCGGCATCCAGGCCGGCCACCGCGACCATCGGCTTGATCGTCGAGCCCGGCGGGTAGAGGCCGCGCAGCACGCGGTTGTACAGCGGCCGGTCGATGGAGTCGCGCAGCTCGGCATAGGCCTTGAAGCCGATGCCGGTGACGAAGGGGTTGGGATCGAAACTGGGCATGCTGACCATGGCCAGCACATCGCCGCTGGCCGGCTCGATCGCCACCACGGCGCCGCGCCGATCCCCCAGGGCCTGTTCGGCGGCCTCCTGCAGCTTGACGTCGAGGGTCAGGGTCAGGTCCATGCCCGGCGTCGGATCGGTACGCTTGAGCACCCGCAGCACGCGGCCACGGGCGTTGGTCTCGACTTCCTCGTAACCCACCTGGCCGTGCAGCAGGTCCTCGTAGAAGCGTTCGACGCCGGTCTTGCCGATGTGGTGGGTGCCGGCGTAGTCGGTGGGATCGAGCTCCTTGAGCTCCTTTTCGTTGATCCGCCCGACGTAGCCGACCGAATGGGCGAAACGCGCCTTCTGCGGGTAGTGACGCACCAGCTGGGCCACCACATCGACGCCGGGCAGGCGGAACTGGTTGACCGCGATGCGGGCGATCTGCTCCTCGGACAGCTCGAACAGCACCGGCACCGGCTCGAACGGCCGGCGCCCCTGGCGCATGCGCCTTTCGAACAGGGCGCGGTCGTCCGGGGTCAGCTCCAGCACCTCGACCAGCGCGTCCAGCACCTGCTGCCAGTCGCCGGCGCGTTCGCGGGTCACGGTCAGACTGAAGCTGGGACGGTTGTCGGCGATGATCACCCCGTTGCGGTCGAAGATCAGGCCGCGGGTCGGCGGGATCGGCTGCACGTGGATGCGGTTGTTCTCCGCCAGAGTGGTGTGGTGCTCGTACTGGATCACCTGCAGGTAGTACATGCGCGCGACCAGCACGCAGGTCAGCAACAGCACCGCGACACCGCCGACGACGACGCGACGACGCACCAGGCGGGCGTCCTTCTCGTGGTCCTTGAGGCGAATGGGCTGTGGCATCGACTACTGCTTACTTGTGGTACGGATGGCCGGACAGCACGGTCCAGGCGCGATATATCTGTTCGCCGAGCAGGATGCGCACCAGCGGATGCGGCAGGGTCAGCGGCGACAGCGACCAGCGCTGCTCGCTGCGCGCACACACCTCCGGCGCCAGCCCCTCGGGGCCGCCGACCATCAGGTTGACGGTGCGCGCATCCAGGCGCCAGCGTTCCAGCTCGGCCGCCAGCTGCTCGGTGCTCCACGGCTTGCCTGTGACCTCCAGGGTCACGATGCGTTCACCGGGCTGCACCTTGCTCAGCATGGCCTCGCCCTCCTGACGGATCAGGCGGGCGACGTCGGCATTCTTGCCGCGGGTGGTCAGCGGGATCTCCACCAGCTCCAGCGGCAACTCGGGCGGCAGGCGCTTGACGTACTCCTGCCAGCCCTCCTCCACCCAGCGCGGCATGCGCGAGCCGACGGCGATCAGCTTGATACGCACGGCGCAGGCTTACTCCGCCGCGTCCTGATGGTGCGCGCGGCTCTGCTCGGCACCCTGCCACAGGCGCTCCAGATCATAGAACTGGCGGGTGGCGACCTGCATCACGTGGACCACCACATCGCCCAGGTCGAGCAGGGCCCATTCGCCGCCATCCAGGCCTTCGTTGCCGAGCGGACGCACGCCCTGCTCCTTGACCTTCTCCAGCACGTTCTCGGCCAGCGACTTGACGTGGCGGCTGGAGGTACCGCTGGCGATCACCATGAAATCGGTGACGCTGGTCTTGCCGCGTACATCGATGGTGGTGATGTCCTTGCCTTTGAGTTCTTCCAGGGCGTCTACCGCGACCCGGACCAGTTCTTCGTTTTGCATCGTTACCTCATGAAACGGTTGTCGCACGGTACAGGTCGTGCGCATGGATATAGGCCAGCACGGCGTCGGGCAGCAGAAAACGTGCCGAACGGCCCTGCGCCAGCAACTGGCGTATCTGGGTGGCGGACACCGCGAGCGGCGCCTGCCAGATGAAACTGATCTGCCCGCTCGGCCCCGAGAGGCTCCGCGGATCGGTCACGCTGCGCGCGGCGAGCAGGTCGCGCAGCGCCTCGGACGGCTCGCTGTCGGCATCCGGCCGCTGCAGCACGAGGATATGGCAATGCCCCAGCAGCTCCTGCCAGCGATGCCAGGTCGGCAACCCGCAGAAGGCATCCCAGCCCAGCAGGAGGAACAACTGGTCGTCAGCCGCCAGCTCGTCACGCAGCGACGCCAGGGTGTCGAAGGTGAACGACGGCTTGTCGCGGCGCAGCTCGCGGTCATCGACCGTCAGCCGCGGCTCGCCGGCCACCGCCAGGCGGGCCATGGCCAGGCGCTGCTCGGCCGTGGCCTGCGGCGCCTCGCGGTGCGGCGGACGGGCGCTGGGAATCAGCCGCAGCTCATCCAGGTCCAGCAGCTCGCTCACTTCCAGGGCGCCGCGCAGGTGGCCGATGTGCACCGGGTTGAAGGTGCCGCCGAGCAGACCGATGCGCCGCGCGCCGTCGCGTCGGGCCATCAGGTGCGGATGTGCCCGTCGCCGAACACCACGTACTTCTCGCTGGTCAGGCCTTCCAGGCCGACCGGGCCACGGGCGTGCAGCTTGTCGGTGGAGATGCCGATCTCCGCGCCCAGGCCGTACTCGAAGCCGTCGGCGAAGCGGGTCGAGGCATTGACCATCACCGAGGCGGAATCCACCTCGGTGAGGAAGCGCCGGGCATCGCTGAAGTTCTCGGTGATGATCGCGTCGGTATGGTGCGAGCCGTAGGCGTTGATGTGCTCGATGGCCGCCTCCAGCGAGTCGACGATGCGAATGGCCAGGATCGGCGCGTTGTACTCGGCGTACCAGTCATCCTCGGTCGCTTCCAGCACGTCGCTGCCGAGCAGCGTGCGGGTGGCGGCATCGCCACGCAGTTCCACGCCCTTGTCGCGGTAGATGGCGGCCAGCGGCGGCAGCACGCGCGCGGCGATGCTGGCATGCACCAGCAGCGTCTCCATGGTGTTGCACGGCGAGTAGCGCTGGGTCTTGGCGTTGTCGCAGACGCGGATGGCCTTATCCAGATCGGCGGCGCTGTCCACGTAGACATGGCACACGCCATCCAGGTGCTTGATCACCGGCACCTTGGCGTCGCGGCTGATGCGCTCGATCAGGCCCTTGCCGCCGCGCGGCACGATGACGTCGACGAACTCCGGCATGCTGATCAGCGCGCCGACGGCGGCGCGGTCGGTAGTCTCCACCACCTGCACGGCGCTGGCCGGCAGGCCGGCCTCGGCCAGGCCGACCTGGATGCAGCGGGCGATCGCCTGGTTGGAATGGATGGCCTCGGAGCCACCGCGCAGGATGGTGGCGTTGCCGGACTTCAGGCATAGGCTGGCGGCATCGATGGTCACGTTGGGGCGCGACTCGTAGATGATGCCGATCACGCCCAGCGGCACGCGCATCTTGCCGACCTGGATACCGGACGGCAGGTAGCGCATGCCCTGGATCTCGCCGATCGGGTCCGGCAGGGTGGCGACCTGGCGCAGGCCCTCGATCATGCTGTCGATCACTTTCGGCGTCAGCGCCAGGCGGTCGACCATGGCCGGCTCCAGGCCATTGGCGCGGGCGGCGGCCAGGTCCAGCTCGTTGGCGGCGGTCAGCTCGGCGCGGGCAGCGTCGAGGGCATTGGCGGCGGCCTGCAGCGCATGGTTCTTCTGCGCGGTGCTGGCCCGGGCGAGCACCCGCGAGGCGGCGCGCGCGGCGCGGCCCAGGCGGGTCATATAGTCGAGCACGGACTCGGTCATGGTCGGCGAAGGTCTGACGGTTGGAAAAAGTGGCTGATTATAGCCGGCGTACCCCTCCACGCCCAGCATTGCCAGGCGGACGGCGCCATAACAGCAGGATTCAGCCTCATTTAAGCCGGGGATTGCTAAGATCGCCGCCGTCTCCCTACCCGGACAGCCCATGAGCGCGCGCCCCACCCCACCCTGGCCCGAAGCCCGGGCCCTGCCCGACGGCTTCTTCGACCGCGACGCGCAGAGCCTCGCCCGGGCCCTGCTGGGCAAGGTCATCCGCCATCGCCAGCAGGGCCACTGGCTGGCCGCCCGCATCATCGAGACCGAGGCCTACTACCTGGCGGAAAAGGGCAGCCACGCCTCGCTCGGCTACACCGAGAAGCGCCGCGCCCTGTTCATGGACGGCGGCCACATCTACATGTACTACGCCCGCGGCGGCGACTCGCTGAACTTCAGCGCCCAGGGGCCGGGCAATGCCGTGCTGATCAAGTCGGCCCTGCCCTGGCTGGATGCGCACTGCGCGGCGGACGCCCTGCAGCGCATGCAGGCCAACAACCCCTCGGCCAGCGGCGCCCCACGCCCACCGGAGCGCCTGTGCGCCGGGCAGACCCTGCTGTGCCGAGCGCTGGGCCTGAAGGTGCCGGACTGGGACAGCCAGCGCTTCGATCCGCTGCGGCTATTCGTCGAGGATGTCGGCGAGCGCCCCGCGCAGATCATCCAGACCACCCGCCTGGGCATACCGACCGGGCGTGACGAACACCTGCCCTACCGCTTCGTCGACGCCGCCCACGCCCGCCACTGCACCCGCAACCCGTTGCGCCGCGGCCAGGTCGAAGGTCGCGACTACTTTCTATTGACTGCCGAGGAATACACATGAGCGCATGGTTCGCCAACCTGTCGAGCTGGCTGGAGGGCAATCCGGAATGGCTGGGACTGGCCATTTTCCTGGTCGCCTGCCTGGAATGCCTGGCGGTGGCCGGCATCCTGATCCCCGGCACAGTGGTGCTGTTCACCCTGGCCATGCTGGCCGGCAGCGGCGCCCTCAGCCTGGGGGAAACGCTGCTGCTGGCCTATGCCGGCGGTCTGCTTGGCGATGCGCTGTCCTATGCCATAGGCCGGCGCTTCCACCAGGGCATCCGGCGCCTGCCGGTGCTGCGCGAGCATCCCGAATGGCTGGAAGGCGCGGAGAGCTACTTCCAGCGCTACGGCGTTGTAAGCCTGCTGGTCGGCCGCTACATCGGCCCGCTGCGGCCGATGCTGCCGCTGGTGGCCGGTATGCTCGACATGCCCGTGGTGCGTTTCGCCCTGGTCAGCCTGCTGGCCGCCGCCGGCTGGGCGCTGGCCTACATGCTGCCCGGCTGGGCCACCGGCGCGGCACTGCGCCTGCCGCTGCCGGAAGGCTTCTGGAGCGCCACCGGGGTGGTCGCCGCCGGCATCGGCCTGATGCTGCTGGTAGTGATCCACAGCAGCCTGCGCGAACAGCGCTGGGCCACCGCCGTGGCTGCGGGCCTCAGCGGCAGCCTGCTGCTCGCCCTGCTGCTCGGCGTGGAGCAGCTGCAGGCGCTGGACCAGGGCCTGCTGGCACTGGTCCAGGAGCAGCGCAGTGCCAGCCTGGACAGCCTGGCCGTACTGGTCACGCGCATGGGTGACTTCAGCACCCAGGTGGCCGCCGGCGTCCTGCTGACCCTGCTCCTGCTGCTGGCCCGACGCATCCAGGCCGCCCTGTTCGTGGGTGGCTGCATGCTGCTGACGGCGCTGGCCAACACGGGCCTCAAGCACCTTTTCGCCCGCGCCCGCCCGGACGTACTGCTGCAGCCGCTGGACACCTTCAGCCTGCCCAGCGGCCACAGCTCGGCCGCCTTCGCCTGCTTCCTCGCCCTCGGCGTGCTGGCCGGCCGTGGCGCGCCGGCCCGCTCGCGCCTGACCTGGCTGCTGCTGGCCAGCCTGCCGGCGGTGGCCATCGCCCTGTCGCGGGTCTACCTGGGGGTGCACTGGCCGACCGACATCCTCGCCGGCGCCCTGCTCGCCGGCAGCGTCTGCGCCGCCTGCCTGGCCTGGCTGCAACGGCGCCAGCCGATGCAGCCGCTGGGCGCGCGGACCTGGTGGCTGATCCTGCCGGCGACCCTGGCCCTGCTCGGCACGGCGAGCCTCTGGGCGCTGCCCGAGGCGATCCAGAAATACCAGTACTGAGCTGACTCAGGCGGTCATCTCGCCCTGCAGCTGATCGAGGAAGGACTGGATCAGCTCCAGGCGGCGCAGGGGTTCGTCCTGCAGCAGCACCTGCAGCTTCTGCTCGACGGCGAACGGCAGCAGGTAGGCCAGCTGGTTGGCCAGCGCCTGCTGGCCCGCGACCACCCCGCCCATGCCCAGCCCGGCCACCAGCGGATGTTCGGCCAGGGCGCCGAGCAGGGCCGCCAGGTCGGCGTGCTCGGCCAGCAGCGGCGCGTCCGCGGCCTCGTCCAGCCAGTCCACCTCGGCCAGGGTCAGCTGGTTGGGCTGCACCTCGACACGACCGACACGAAAACGCCGACCACCTTCGACGCGAATGCCCAGCAGGCCGTTGGGACGCTGCTGGAAGTCGCGGATCAGCGCCTCGCAGCCCAGCGCCGAGAAACGCCTGGCCGCCTCGCCGGCCTCCTGGCCTTCGAGGATGCCGACCACGCCGAAGCCCTCGCCGCGGCGCATGCAGGCGCTGACCATATCCAGGTAGCGCGCCTCGAAGATCTGCAGGTCGAGTACGCAACCGGGAAACAGCACGGTGTTGAGCGGAAACAGCGGATAGTCCATCGCCAGCACCCTCATGCGATCAGCGCAACCGCCAAGGGCAACAGCACGGCGGTCAGCACGCCCATCAGACTCATGGCCAGGGCGGCGAAGGCGCCGCTCTCCTCGCCTTCCTGCAGCGCCCGCGCCGTGCCCACCGCGTGGGCGGTGATGCCTAGCGCCATGCCCTGGGCCGCCGGGTGGCGCACGCCGATGCCACGCAGCAGCTCCGGCCCGCAGATGGCGCCGAGCACCCCGGTGATCAGCACGAACACCGCCGCCAGCGCCGCCACCCCGCCGATCTGCTCGGCCACCAGCATGGCGATGGGCGAAGTCACCGACTTGGGCGCCAGGGTCATCAGCATCATCCGCTCGGCGCCGAAGGCCCAGGCCAGCGCCACGCCCAGCACGGTGGCGAGCAGGCCGGCCACCAGCAGAGTGATCAGGGTCGGCCAGAACAGCTGGCGGATGCGCTTGAGGTTGAGGAACAGCGGCACGGCCAGAGCCACCGTGGTCGGCCCCAGCAGCACGCTGAGCAGGAAGGTGCTGTCGCGGTATTCCTGGTAGCTCAGCCCGGCGGCCAGCAGCACGCCGATCAGCACGGTCATGGACACCAGCACCGGCTGCAGGAACACCCAGCGGGTGCGCTCGTAGGCGGCCAGCGCCAGCTGGTAGACCGCCAGGGTGATGCCAACGCCGAACAGCGGGTGGTGGATCACCGCCTGCATGGCAGCCTGCCAGGGCGGACTCATGACTGCTCCCCGCGCCGCGCCTGGCGGTCGATCAGCTTCTGCATCAGCCAGCCGGCGAACAGCAGGGACACCAGCAGCGACAGGCCCAGGGCACCGGCCAGGGCCCAGAAGTCGGCGGCGATCTGCTCGGCATAGACCATCACCCCCACCGCCGGCGGCACCAGCAGCAGCGGCAGGTAGCGCAGCAGGCCGCCGGCGGCATCGCTGAGCGGCTCGCCCACCTCGCCCCGCAGCAGCAGGAAGGCGAACAGCAGCAACATGCCGATGATCGGCCCGGGCAGCATGGACAGGAACAGGACGTTGAGGGCGGTACCGAGCAACTGGAACAGCACCAGCCAGGTCAGGCCGCGAAGCAGCATGGCAGAGGTCTCCGGCGGGGATGGCGCGGCCATTATAGGCATGCCTGAGGGGCCGCCATAAACCGCGACGTTCGGCTTGACCCCGGGCGCCGACTCATGCTGATCTAGGGCCAGCTAGGTTCATCGCCAAGAACAACAAGTAACCTGCATCCTCAAGGAGGATCTATGCCGTTTGTACCCGTATCGCAACTGCAATCCTACGTAGGCAAAGAGCTCGGACGCTCGCAATGGCTGACCATCGATCAGCAGCGCATCAACCAGTTCGCCGAATGCACCGGCGACCACCAGTTCATCCACGTCGACCCGGTCAAGGCCAAGCACACGCCTTTCGGCTCCACCATCGCCCACGGTTTCCTCAGCCTGTCGCTGATCCCCATGCTGATGGAAAGCCTGATGATCATGCCGGAAGGCCTGAAGATGGCGGTCAACTACGGCCTGGACAGCGTGCGCTTCATCCAGCCGGTCAAGGTCGACTCGCGCGTGCGCCTGGCGGTGAGCATCCTCGAAGTCACCGAGAAGCGCCCCGGCCAGTGGCTGATCAAGGCCCAGGCCACCCTGGAGATCGAAGGCGAGGAGAAGCCCGCCTACATCGCCGAGCCGCTGACCCTCTGCTTCGTCTGAAGGCAGGCCACTTCGCGGCAACGGGGCGCTCAGGCGCCCCGTTTGCATTGGAGCCGCCACCGGCCTGCGGCATACTCGGGACATCCCCCGACCAGGACGTCCGCCATGCACCGCCACCTCGCCCCGCTGACCCTCGCCCTGCTGCTCGCCGCCTGCGGTGACGGCGAGCCGCTGCTGCCGCCGGACGCCGTGCTGCCCGATGGCGGCCGCTACCGCGGCGAGCTGGTCGACGGCCTGCTGCAGGGCGAGGGGCGCATCGACTACGCCAACGGCATGTACTACCGGGGCCAGTTCAAGGACGGCCTGTTCGACGGTCGCGGCGAGTGGCACGGCGCCGGCGGCGAGCACTACCAGGGCGAATTCCGCCAGGGCCTGTTCGATGGCCAGGGCAAGCTGGTCTACGCCGACGGCAGCGTCTACGAGGGCGGCTTCAAGCAGGGCCGCCTGCATGGCGAGGGCCACCTGCAGCAGGGCGGCGTGAGCTATCGCGGGCAGTTCCGCGCCGACCGCTACCATGGCCTGGGCACCCTCGAGTGGCCGGACGGCACCCGTTTCCAGGGCCAGTTCGAGCGCGGCGAGCCGCAAGGCGAAGGCCGCCGCAGCAATGCCCAGGGCAGTTTCAGCGGCACCTTCAAGGGCGGCCTGCTGCAGGGTGAGGGCAGTTACCAGGGCAGCGACGGCGAGAGCTACAGCGGCGGCTTCCGCGACGACCAGTTCCACGGCCAGGGGCGTTACCAGGATGGCGCGGGCGATGTCTGGAGCGGTCGCTTCAGCCACGGCGCCCTCAACGGCAAGGGTGAATTCCGCGGCGCCGACGGGCGCCACTACGCAGGCGAATTCCGCTACTGGCGCTTCCACGGCCAGGGCAAACTGAGCCTGGCCGACGGCAGCGTCTACCAGGGCCAGTTCGTCGATGGCGAATACGCCGGCAACGGCACCCTGACCGCCAGCGACGGCAGCCGCACCGAGGGCATCTGGCGCGACGGCACGCTGCTGCGCGAGGCCGGCGGCCAGGCCCGTCCCGATCCGCTGGAGCTCGGCCTGCTGCAACAGGGCCAGCTCCTGCAGCAGACGCTGGACGCCCTGCCCGCTTCCACCCCGGCGCTCGAGCTGTACAGCCTGACCCTGGCCGGCGACGGCAAGCAGAGTGTGTTCCTGCGCGAGGCCGACTACGTCGGCAAGCTGCTGCGCGAGCGCTTCGGCGCCCGCGGCCATGTCAGCCTGACCAACCACCGCGACCACCTGGCCGATCGCCCGCTGGCCACCCGCGAGAGCCTGACCCGCGCCGTGCAGGCCCTGGCCGAGCGCAGCGGCCCGGAGGACCTGGTGTTCCTCTACCTGACCAGCCACGGCTCGCGGCGCCACGAGCTGAGCATCGACCAGCCGCGCCTGCAGCTGGCCGACCTGCCGGCCACGGAGCTGGCCGCCCTGCTCGCCCCGCTCAAGGACCGCCACAAGGTGGTGGTGATCTCGGCCTGCTACTCCGGTGGCTTCATTCCGCCGCTGAAGGACGACAAGACCCTGGTGATGACCGCCGCGCGCGCCGACCGGGTGTCCTTCGGCTGCTCCGAGGAGAACGACTTCACCTACTTCGGCCGCGCCCTGTTCGCCGAGGCCCTCAACGAGACCGACGAACTCGGCCGCGCCTTCGAGCTGGCCAAGGCCAAGGTCGCCGAGCGCGAGCGGGCCCAGGACTTCGAGGCCTCGGAGCCGCAGCTGTGGGCGCCGGAGACGGTGCTGCAGCATTGGCAGCGGCTGCGCCGGGAGCAGGCCGAGCAGGCCCTGACCGCCGCCACCAAAGCGCAGTGATTTGCGATCAGTTCCGCGCCTGTTCTGCCGTTTCGTTCTAAGCTGACGGTTAATCAGCGGAGAAACAGCATGTATCTGACGCCCCAGCACATCCTGCTCGCCGGCGCCACCGGCCTCACCGGCGAGCACCTGCTCGACCGCCTGCTCAGCGAGCCGACCATCAGCCGCGTGCTGGCGCCCAGCCGCAGCCCGCTGGCCGAACACCCGCACCTGGACAACCCGGTGGGCGAGCTGGCGGCGCTGCTGCCGCAGCTTGGCGGCCGGGTCGACGCCGCCTTCTGCTGCCTGGGCACCACCATCAAGCAGGCCGGCTCGCAGGAGGCGTTCCGCGCCGTCGATCACGACCTGGTCCTGGCCTTCGCCCGCCGCGCCCGCGAGCTGGGCGCCCGGCACCTGCTGGTGATCAGCGCCCTGGGCGCCGATCCGCGCTCCGCGGTGTTCTACAACCGGGTCAAGGGTGAAATGGAAGCCGCCCTGCAGGCCATGGACTGGCCGCAGCTGACCATAGTCCGCCCCTCCCTGCTGCTCGGCCCGCGCCGCGAGTTCCGCCTCGGTGAGCGCCTGGCCGCGCCGCTGCTGCGCTGGATTCCCGGCAAGTACCGCGGCATCGAGGCCGCCGTGCTGGCCCGCGCGCTGTGGCGCCTGGCCCTGGAGGAAGGCGACGGCGTGCGGGTCGTGGAGTCCGACGAGCTGCGCCGGCTGGGCCGCTGATGAGGTTCTACGACGAGAAGATCCTGCCGCACCTGATCGACTTCGCCTGCGGCATGGGCCAGGTGATGAAGACCCGCGCCCAGGTGGTGCCGCTGGCCAGCGGCCGGGTACTGGAGATCGGCATCGGCACCGGCCTCAACCTGGCTTTCTACGACGCCGATAAGGTCAGCGCCATCGTCGGCGTCGATCCGGCCGCGCAGATGCAGGCCCTGGCGCGGCGGCGCTCCGAACGGATCGCTATCCCGCTGGAGATGGTCGCCCTGGAGCTAGGGCAGATCCAGGCCGCCGATGCCAGCTTCGACAGCATCGTCTGCACCTTCACCCTGTGCACCATCCCCGAACCGCTGGCCGCCCTGAGCGAGATGCGCCGCGTGCTCAAGCCCGGCGGCAAGCTGTTGTTCAGCGAGCACGGGCGCGCGCCCGACCCCGGCGTGCGCCGCTGGCAGCAGCGCCTGACCCCGCTGTGGAAACCGCTGGCCGGCGGCTGCCATCTCGACCGCGACATCCCCGCCCTGCTCAAGGCCGGTGGTTTCACGATCCGCGAGCTGTACAGCAGCTACCTGCCGGGGCCGCGCCCGATGACCTGGGTCTGGCGTGGCTGGGCCGAATGAGCGCGCGCCAAGCGGGCTTTTTGCACCTATGGTTTAGGCGTCTACCCTCATGGAAGTCATGGCCAGGATGACAGCCTCGCGCCTCACTCCACGCTCCCTGCGGCGCGCGCTGCTGCCGTGCTTGCTGCTGGCCGCCTGGCCGCTTCTGGGCGAAGCCTCGCACGCGGTGAAAGTCGGCACCTATGCCAACGAGCCCAAGCTGCTGCTGGCCGAGGACGGGCGTCTGAGCGGCATCTTCGGCGACCTGCTCGGCGAGATCGCCAGCCGCGAGGACTGGCGCCTGATCGCCGTGCCCTGCGAATGGCAACGCTGCCTGGAACTGGCCCGCGACGGCCAGATCGATCTGCTGCCCGACGTGGCCTGGAACGAGGAGCGCGCCACCTACCTGGACTTCCACCAGACCCCTGCCCTGTTCAGCTGGTCGCAGCTGTACAGCCGCAGCGACCTGCGCCTGGACTCCATCCTCAACCTCAAGGAGCGCCGCCTGGCCGTGCTGCGCGGCTCGGTGCAGGAGACGTACCTGCGCAACCTGCTCGACAGTTTCGGCCTGCAGGCCAGCCTGCTGGCGGTAGACAGCCTGGAACAGGGCTTTCGCCTGGTCGCCAGGGGTGACGCCGATGCGGCAGTGGCCAACCAGCGCTTCGGCGACTACCACGCCGAGCGCTTCGGCCTGCGCGACACGCCAATCGTGTTCCAGCCGGCCCGGCTGTTCTTCGCCACCCGCAAGGGCGGCAACGCCGAGCTGCTGGCCAGCATCGACCGCCACCTGCAGGACTGGCAGACTCAGCAGGACTCGCCCTACTACCGCATCATCCAGCGCTGGGGCGGCCGGACACCCGAACTGGCGATCCCGGCCAGCCTCTGGTGGGGCCTGGCGACCCTGGCCGGCCTGCTCCTGCTGGCCCTGGCCGGCGCCCTGCTGCTGCGCCGCAAGGTGGCCGAGCAGACCCGCCACCTGAGCAACAGCGAGCTGCGCCTGAACACCATCCTCGACAGCGTCGAGGCCTACATCTACATCAAGGACCCGCAGTTCCGTTACCAGTACGTCAACCACAAGGTCTGCGAACTGTTCGGCCGGCCGCGCGAGGACGTGCTGGGGCAGACCGACGAGGCCTTCTTCGACGCCACCACGGTGGCCAACCTGCGCAACAACGACCGGCGCGTGCTGCAGCAGGGCGAGCGGGTGCAGCTGGAGGAGGTCAACCGCAGCCTGGATGGCAACTGCGAGCAGGCCTACCTCTCGGTGAAGCTGCCGCTGCGCCGCCCGGACGGCAGCATCTATGCCCTGTGCGGCATTTCCACCGACATCACCGAGCACAAGCGCAACCTGGAGCAGATCCACCAGCTGGCCTTCTACGACCCGCTCACCGGCCTGCCCAACCGCCGCCTGCTGCTCGAGCGCCTGCAACACGCCCTCGACCGCCACCAGCGCAGCCACCAGGAAGGCGCCCTGCTGTTCATCGACCTGGACAACTTCAAGAACCTCAACGACACCCTCGGCCATGCCATGGGTGATCGTTTCCTGCAGCAGGTGGCCCAGCGCCTGCGCAGCCAGGTACGCCAGGAAGACACCCTGGCGCGCCTCGGCGGCGACGAGTTCGTGCTGATGCTGGAGGACCTGTCGGCGCGCGGCAACGAGCTGTTCGCCGAGCTGGAGGCGGTAGCCGGCAAGCTGCTGGGCAGCCTGGCGCAACCCTACGAGCTGCAGGGGCAGTTGCACACCAGCACGGCCAGCATCGGCGTGACCCTGTTCTCCGACGCCCAGGGCACGGTGGAGGAGCTGCTCAAGCGCGCCGACCTGGCGATGTACCAGGCCAAGGCCGCCGGGCGCAACGCGGTGCGCTTCTTCGACCCGCAGATGCAGGCCGAGGCCCTGGCGCGCATGCGCCTGGAGAACGACCTGCGCCAGTGCCTGAACGATGGCCAGGGACTGCTGCTGCACTACCAGCCACAGGTGGATAGGCATGGCCGCCTGATCGGCGCCGAGGCCCTGGTGCGCTGGCAGCACCCGCAGCGCGGGCTGATCCCGCCCGGCGAGTTCATCCCGCTGGCGGAAAGTACCGACCTGATCTTCCCACTTGGCCGCTGGATCCTGCGCGAGGCCTGCCGCCAGCTGGTGGCCTGGGCCGGCCACCCGCAACTCGGCCGCCTGCCCCTGGCGGTCAACGTCAGCGCCCGCCAGTTGCACCATCCGGAGTTCGCCGACGAGGTACTGGCGACCCTCCAACAGAGCGGCGCCGATCCGCGCCGCCTGGAACTGGAGCTGACCGAGAGCCAGCTGGCGATGGACACCGAGGCGCTGATCCTGCGCATGAACGAGCTGCGCGCACGCGGCGTGAGCTTTTCCCTGGACGACTTCGGCACCGGCTACTCCTCGCTCGGCTACCTCAAGCGCCTGCCACTGTCGCGCCTGAAGATCGACCGCTGCTTCGTCCGCGACCTGCTCGAGGACGCCAACGACGCGGCCATCATCCGCACCATAGTGGCGCTGGGGCAGACTCTGGAGCTGGAGGTGATCGCCGAGGGCGTGGAGAGCGCCGAGCAACGCGAGGCACTGCTGAGTGCCGGCTGCCAGCTGTTCCAGGGCTACCTGTTCGCCGCGCCCGGCCCGGCGCGCCTGCTGGAGCTGTGGCCCGTGCCACAGGGCGACGAGCGCGCCGCCGGCGCTTGACGACGGCAGCCGCGGCGACAAGGATGCGGCTTTTGCCGCCCAGGAAGTCAGTCGCATGAGTCTGCAATCGGTACGCGCCTTCTTCGCCGCCAAGGCTCCCGAAATCGCCATCATCGAGCTCGCCACCAGCACCGCCACGGTCGCCCTGGCCGCCGAAGCGCACGGCGTGGAGCCGGGGCAGATCGCCAAGACCCTGGCCTTTCGCGTGGGCGAGCGCGAACTGCTGGTGGTCGCCCGCGGCGATGCGCGCCTGGACAATCGCAAGCTGAAGGAGGCCTTCGGCAGCAAGGCGAAGATGCTCGATGCCGAGACGGTGGTGGCGCTGACCGGGCACCCGGTCGGCGGCGTCTGCCCCTTCGGCCTGGCCACGCCGCTGCCGGTGTACTGCGACCGCTCGCTGCTGGACTATGCCGTGGTGCTGCCGGCGGCCGGCGCCATCCATAGCGCCGTGCGCATCTGCCCGCGGCGCATGGCCGAGCTGGTCGGCGCCGAGTGGGTGGACGTCTGCCAGGCGCCGGTGCCGGCCTGACGCCGGCTCAGTAGCGGTAGGGCGGCCCCGCCTTGTCCATCAGCGCGTTGTACTGCTTGAAGATCTCCACCACCTTGGCACAGCGTGGGCTGGTCTTGGCGATCTCCTCCCAGAACTTGCGCGCCTCGTCTTCCACCGTCTTCCACTCCGCCGCAGGAATGGTGGTCAGCTTGAGCTTGTCGCCTTCGACCCGCAGCTTGGCCTCGCCGCCCCAGTACCAGTGCTGGCGGTAGTAGTGCGAGCTGTCCATGCACAGGCGGAACAGGTCCTTGAGCTTGTCCGGCACTTCCGCCCACTTCTCCGAGTTGGCGAAGTAGGAGCCGATCCAGGCGCCGGAGATGTTGTTGGTGAGGAAGTACTTGGTGACGTTGGCCCAGCCCACCGTGTAGTCCTCGGTGATGCCGGACCAGGCGATGCCGTCCAGCTCGCCGGTCTGGATCGCCACCTCGACGTCTTCCCAGGGCAGGGTCACCGGGATCACCCCGAAGCGGGCGAGGAACTTGCCGGCGGTGGGGAAGGTGAACACCCGCTTGCCCTTGAGGTCGGCCAGCGAGTTGATCGGCTCGACCGTAGCGAAGTGGCAGGGGTCCCAGGCACCGGCGCCGAGCCAGGTCACGCCCTTGACCTCGGCGTAGGCCTCCTCCCAGATCTGCCGCAGGCCGAACTGCTCGAACAGCACCGGCACATCCAGGCTGTAGCGGGTGGCGAAGGGAAAGTAGCCGCCGAACACGGCCACGTCGACCGGCGCAGCGATCGAGTCGTCGTCGCTCTGTACCGCGTCGATGGTGCCCTTCTGCATGGCGCGGAACAGCTCGCCGGTGGGCACCAGCTGGTCGGCGAAATACAGCTGGATCTCCATCTGCCCCTCGGCCACCTTGTTGAAGGCCTCGATCGAAGGCTTGATCACGTGCTCGGCCAGCGCCGGGCCGGCGTAGGTCTGCAGGCGCCAGGTGATCTTCTTCGGCTCCGCGGCATAGATGTGCGCCGAGCCCAGGGCTGCAGTGCCGCCGGCCAGCGCCGCGCCCTGCAGGAACTTGCGTCTCGTACTCATGCTGTCGTCTCCAAGCGTTGAATGGAGCCGCACCATTGCGTCTCCCCTCTCTCCCAGACCGGCGCTCGCACAACAGACACTCCCGGGACGCCGCCCTGAAATCCAATTTGCCTCAGCCGCCGTAGTGCCACTGCGGCAGCCACAGGGCGATCTGCGGATAGATCATCACCAGGGCCAGGGTCAGCGCCATGATCGCCACGAAGGGCGTGACCGAGCGGTAGATGTCGCCCAGGCTCACCTCGGGCGGGGCCATGGCGCGCATCAGGAACAGGTTGTAGCCGAACGGCGGGGTCATGTAGGCCATCTGGCAGGTGATGGTGTAGAGCACGCCGTACCACACCAGGTCGAAGCCCAGGCTGCCCACCAGCGGCACGTAGAGCGGCGCGACGATTACCAGCATGGCGGTGTCGTCGAGGAACATGCCCATGAGGATGAACGACAGCTGCATCAGGATGAGGATTTCCCAGGGCCCCAGGCCCAACTCGCCGACGAAGAAGCCCTCGATCGCCTTGACCGCGCCGAGGCCGTCGAACACGGCGCCGAAGCACAGCGCGGCGAGGATGATCCACATGAACATGCAGGTGATGCCGAGCGTCTTGCGCAGGGTCTCCTCCATCACCTTGCGCGTCAGCCGGCCCTGCACCAGCGCCGCCAGGGTAGCGGCCAGGGCACCGACCGCCGAGCTTTCCACCAGGCTGGTGATGCCGAGCATGAACAGCCCGGTCATGGACACGAAGATGAACAGCGGCAGCAGCCCCGCACGCAGCAGGCGCAGCTTCTCGCCCGGACTGATCTCGGCGCGCTCCTGCGGGCTCAGCGGCGGCCCCATGTCCGGCTGCAGGCGGCAGCGCACGGCGATGTAGAGCACGAACAGGCCGGCCATCAGCAGGCCTGGCAGCACCCCGGCCAGCCACAGCTGGCCCACCGGCTGGCGGGCGATCATGCCGTACAGCACCAGCACCACGCTGGGCGGGATGAGGATGCCCAGCGAGCTGCCGGCCTGGATCACCCCGGTGACCATGATCTTGTCGTAGCCACGGCGCAGCAGTTCGGGCAGGGCGATGGTCGCGCCGATGGCCATGCCGGCCACGCTCAGCCCGTTCATCGCCGAGATCAGCACCATCAGGGCGATGGTGCCGATGGCCAGGCCACCGTGCAGCGGCCCCATCCACACGTGGAACATGCGGTAAAGGTCGTCCGCCACCCCCGACTCGGAGAGCATGTAGCCCATGAACACGAACATCGGCAGGGTCAGCAGCGGGTACCACTTCATCAGCTTCATCGCCGCGCTGAACGGCAGCTCGACGCCGCCGTCGCCCCACAGCAGCAGGGCCGCGGCGGCGGCGACGAAGCCGATGGCGCCGAACACCCGCTTGCCGGTGAGCAGCAGGAGCATCATCGAGGAGAACATCAGCAGGGCGATCAGCTCGTAGCTCATTCCAGGCGCTCCCCGCGGATGATCGCCACGTCCTTGAAGAACATGGCGATGGCCTGCAGCAGCATCAGGGCGATGCCGATCACCATCAGCACCTTGATCGGCGCCATGCGCGGCGACCAGGAGGAGTAGCTGGTCTCGTCGTACTCGATGGCGTACTGGGTGGAGGAGATGCCGCCGTACAGCAGCACGCCCAGGTAGAACAGCAGGAAGGCCACGGTCAGCACATCCAGCCAGGCGCGGGTACGCGGCGACCAGCGGCCGTAGAGCAGGTCCATGCG
Source organism: Aquipseudomonas alcaligenes (assembly GCF_003205495.1). GTDB lineage: Bacteria > Pseudomonadota > Gammaproteobacteria > Pseudomonadales > Pseudomonadaceae > Aquipseudomonas > Aquipseudomonas alcaligenes_B. Next base: position 55,641 of record NZ_QJRX01000011.1, read on the forward strand.
CACATGGGCGTCGAGCTGCATGGAGTAGGCGCCGCCCAGCAGGAAGTAGGCGACCATGAGGAACTGGGCGGTTTCCAGGGTCCAGATCGCCGGCTCGAACAGCGCCTTGCTCAGCGACGAGTAGAGCAGCACCCCCAGCATGACGAAAATCAGGTACATGGCGCAGCGCCCGATGAACCTGTTCATCCGGTCTACTGCACGCACATACGCTCGGATTGCCTTATGCATGTCCTTGCCTGCGAAGCCGACATTTTTTTCGTCAGCCTAGACGAGGATTGGCCGATGCCAACCCTCGCTGCGCAGAATTTGACCAATAAGTCGACGGCGAAGGCTCTAGCTCCTGGGGCGCGCGGCGAAACTCAAATGCCGCCGGAAACCCCGAGGCCGACCCCCAGCTCGGCGGCGATGGCGAAGGGCAGCAGCAGGGTGTCGAGCAGGGCGCTGGCGGGCAGGTCGAGCCCAGCATACCGGGGCGCCTCGGCGCCGAAGCGCTGCACCGGGCAGCAGCCACCCTGCAGCGCATACCAGTCCAGGCGCGTGCCGGAGTAGATGATCGGCGCACCGGGCTTGGCCGCGTCCAGGGTGCGCACGCTGGCGCAGCCGGGCAGCAGCGCACCGGCCAGCAGCAGGAACAGGGCCCTATTCATCGCTGAGCAGGTGGTGCTCGCCCCAGCGCGGCAGCATGTCCTGGGGGATGTTCAGGCAGTTGAGGATGCGCGCGACGACGAAGTCGACCAGGTCGTCCAGGGTCTGCGGCTGGTGATAGAAGCCCGGCGAGGCCGGCAGTATGGTCACGCCGAGGTTGGACAGCTTGAGCATGTTCTCCAGGTGGATGCTCGAATACGGCGCCTCGCGCGGCACCAGGATCAGCTGGCGGCGCTCCTTGAGCACCACGTCGGCCGCCCGCTCGATCAGGTTGTTGCAGGCGCCGGTGGCGATGGCCGAGAGGGTGCCGGTCGAGCACGGCACCACCACCATGGCACTGGGCGCGCCGGAGCCGGAAGCCGGCGGGGCCATCCAGTCTTCCTTGCCGTAGACGCGGATCTGCCCGGGCGCGGCGCCGGTGTACTCGCTGAGGAACTGCTGCATGGCCTGCGGCTTGGCCGGCAGGGTCACGTCGGTCTCGGTGGCCATCACCAGCTGCGCGGCCTTGGAGATCAGGAAGTGCACTTCGCGGTCTTCCTGCACCAGGCAATCGAGCAGGCGCAGGCCGTACTGGGCGCCGGAGGCGCCGGTCATGGCCAGGGTGATGCGTTCGGGGCCGTTCATCGAAGTTTCCCTCTCGTCCGTAGCCCGGATGCAATCCGGGAGGGGCCACCCGGATTTTCATCCGGGCTACACAGGCATTAATTGTCCAACGCCGCCGCCAGCTTGCCGTGCAGGCCGCCGAAGCCGCCGTTGCTCATGATCACCACCTGGGTGCCGGGCGCAGCCACGGCCTTCACACCCTCGATGATGGCTTCCAGCGAGTCGCAGACCTCGGTCGGCACCGTCGAGCCGGCCACGCTGGCCGCCAGGTCCCAGCCCAGGTTCGATGGCGCGTACCAGAACACCCGGTCGGCCTGCACCACGGAGTCGGCCAGGCCGTCGCGGTGGGCACCGAGCTTCATCGAATTGGAGCGCGGCTCGATCACCGCGATCACCTGCGCGGCGCCGACGCGCTTGCGCAGGCCGTCGAGGGTGGTAGCGATGGCCGTCGGGTGGTGGGCGAAGTCGTCGTAGAGGGTCACGCCAGCGACCTCGGCGACCTTCTCCATGCGCCGCTTGACGCTCTTGAAGCCCGACAGCCCGGCGATGCCCAGCTCCGGCACCACGCCGACATGCCGCGCCGCCGCCAGGCAGGCCAGGGCGTTGGCCACGTTGTGCTGGCCGGTCAGCTCCCACTCGACCACGCCTTCGACCTGGCCGTCGAAGAGCACCTCGAAGCGCGAGCCGTCTTCGCTGAGCAGGCGCGCCTGCCACTGGCCGCCGTCGCCGGTGGTCTGCACCGGGGTCCAGCAGCCCATCTTGATCACACGGACCAGGGCCTCTTCGGCCTGCGGATGGATGATCAGCCCCTCGCCCGGCACGGTACGCACCAGGTGATGGAACTGCCGCTCGATGGACGCCAGGTCCGGGAAGATGTCCGCGTGGTCGAACTCCAGGTTATTGAGGATGGCCGTGCGCGGACGGTAGTGGACGAACTTGCTGCGCTTGTCGAAGAAGGCGCTGTCGTATTCGTCGGCCTCGACCACGAAGAACGGCGTACCGCCCAGACGCGCCGACACCCCGAAGTTCTGCGGCACGCCGCCGATGAGGAAGCCCGGGCTCATGCCGGCATGCTCCAACACCCAGGCCAGCATGCTGCTGGTAGTGGTCTTGCCGTGCGTACCGGCAGCGGCCAGCACCCAGCGACCCTGCAGCACATGGTCGGCCAGCCACTGCGGGCCGGACACGTAGGGCAAGCCCTGGTTGAGCACGTACTCGACCGCCGGGTTGCCGCGGCTCAGGGCATTGCCGACCACCACCAGGTCCGGCTCCGGCTGCAGGTGGGCCGGGTCGTAGCCCTGCATCAGTTCGATGCCCTGGGCTTCGAGCTGGGTGCTCATGGGCGGGTAGACGTTGGCGTCGGAGCCGGTGACGCGGTGGCCAAGCTCCTTGGCCAGCACGGCCAGCGACCCCATGAAGGTGCCGCAGATGCCGAGGATGTGGATATGCATGGATGACCTCTGGATACCGGCCCGTGGGCCGGGGCGAAATTGGCCGCAGGTTAGCACAGCGCAATCGGACTGAGGCCCCGTGCCGGCGGTTCCGGACGCTGCTGAAATTTCGTCTAGAGTCAAAGGCAGCCGGCCGTACCGGCCCGATTCCCGACAACAAGAACCAAGGACCACAGAAGGTCCGGATGGGAGTACTACGGATGACCGCCCCGCTCACCCTTGCCCGACTGCGCCAGCTGGCCGAAGCCGGCAGCGTCGACACCGTCCTGGCCTGCATGGTCGACATGCAGGGCCGCCTGATCGGCAAGCGCTTCCAGGTCGAGTTCTTCCTCGACAGCGCCCACGAGGAAACCCACGGCTGCGACTACCTGCTGGCCGACGACATCGACATGGAGCCGGTGCCCGGCTACGCCGCCGCCAGCTGGAAACGCGGCTACGGCGACTTCGTGTTCAAGCCCGACCTCTCCACCATGCGCCTGGTGCCCTGGCTGGAGGGCACCGCCTTGGTGCTGTGCGACGTGCAGGACCACCACCACCAGGACCTGCCGCACAGCCCGCGCGGCATCCTCAAGCGGCAGATCGCCCGCCTCACCGAGCGCGGTTACAAGGGCATGTTCGCCTCCGAGCTGGAGTTCTACCTGTTCGACCAGAGCTACGAGAGCATCCACGCCCAGCACTACCGCGAGCCGCGCACGGCCAACTACCACATCGAGGACTACGGCATCCTCCAGACCATCCGCGACGAGCCGGTGCTGCGCGCCATCCGCAAGCACCTGCAGGCGGCCGGCATCGCCGTGGAAAACTCCAAGGGCGAATGGGGCCCGGGCCAGGAAGAGATCAACGTGCGCTATGCCGACGCGCTGACCATGGCCGACAGCCACAGCATCATCAAGCACGCCTGCAAGGAAATCGCCCTGCTGCAGGGCAAGGCCATCACCTTCATGGCCAAGTGGAACTACAACCTGGCCGGCTCCAGCAGCCATATCCACAACTCGCTGTGGAGCCTGAAGGGCAACAAGCCGCTGTTCTTCGACGCCAAGGCCGAGTTCGGCATGTCCAAGCTGATGCGCCAGTGGGTGGCCGGCCAGCTCAAGTACGCCGGCGACATCACCTACTTCCTCGCCCCCTACATCAACTCCTACAAGCGCTTCCAGGCCGGCACCTTCGCCCCCACCCGCGCGGTGTGGAGCAACGACAACCGCACCGCGGGCTTTCGCCTGTGCGGCGAGGGCGGCAAGGGCATCCGCATCGAATGCCGCATCGGCGGTGCCGACCTCAACCCCTACCTGGCCTTCGCCGCGCTGATCGCCGCCGGCCTGGCCGGCATCGACGAACAGCTGGAGCTGCCGCCGCCCTTCTCCGGCGATGCCTACGAGCACGACGAGCTGCCCGAGGTGGCCAAGACCCTGCGAGGCGCCACCAGCGCCCTGGAGCAGTCGCACATGTTGCGTGCGGCCTTCGGCGACGAGGTGGTCGAGCACTACCTGCACACCGCGCGCTGGGAACAATCCGAATACGACCGCCGGGTGACCGACTGGGAACTGCGCCGCGGCTTCGAGCGCTACTGACCTTCCCTCGGGGGAGGGACGATCACAGGAGTCCTATCGAGCATGAACCATATCCGCCTGATCTCGCCGGTCGACGGCAGCCTCTACGCCGAGCGAGCCATCATCGGCAGCCACCAACTGGAACAGGTCCTGCACCAGGCCCAGGAAGCCCAGCGCGCCTGGCGCACCCTGTCCATCGCGCAGCGCGCCGGCTACTGCCTGAAGGCGGTGGACGCGATGCTGGCGATGCAGGACGAGATAGTCCCCGAGCTGGCCTGGCAGATGGGCCGCCCGGTGCGCTTCGGCGCCGGCGAGCTGCGCGGCTTCGAGGAGCGCGCACGCTACATGATCGGCATCGCCGAAAGCGCCCTGGCCGATGTGCTGCCCGAGCCCCGTGAGGGTTTTCGCCGCTTCATCCGCCGCGAGCCACTGGGCACCGTGCTGGTCATCGCGCCGTGGAACTACCCCTACCTGACGGCAGTGAACGCCATCATCCCGGCACTGATGGCCGGCAACGCCGTGCTGCTCAAGCACGCCAGCCAGACCCTGCTGGTCGGCGAGCGCTTCGCCCAGGCCTTCGCCCGCGCCGGCCTGCCGGACGGGCTGTTCCACAACCTGGTGCTGGACCACGGCCAGACCGGCGCACTGATCGCCTCCGGGCAGGTGCAGCAGGTCAACTTCACCGGCTCGGTGGAAGGCGGGCGGATGATGGAAAGCGCCGCCGCCGGCCACTTCATCGGCGTCGGCCTGGAGCTGGGCGGCAAGGACCCGGCCTACGTGCGCGCCGATGCCGACCTGGCCCACGCGGTGGAGAACCTGGTCGACGGCAGCTTCTTCAATTCCGGGCAGAGCTGCTGCGGCATCGAGCGCATCTACGTCGACCACAAGCTCTACCCGGCCTTCGTCGAAGGCTTCGTCGAACTGACTCGCCAGTACGTGCTGGGCAACCCGCTGGACCAGGCCACCACCCTCGGCCCGCTGGTGCGCGCCCAGGCCGCCGAGTTCGTCCGCGGGCAGATCGCCCAGGCTACCGCCAAGGGCGCGCGGGCACTGATCGACGCGAAGAGCTTCGCCGCCGACGCCCCCGGCACGCCCTACATGGCGCCGCAGGTGCTGGTACAGGTCGACCACGAGATGGCGGTGATGCGCGAGGAAAGCTTCGGCCCGGTGGTCGGCATCATGCCGGTGGCCGACGACGCCGAGGCCATCGCCCTGATGAACGACAGCCCCTACGGTCTCAGCGCGGCCATCTGGAGCAGCGATCTGGACGCCGCCGAGCGCCTCGGCGGCCAACTGGAGACCGGCACCGTGTTCATGAACCGCTGCGACTACCTCGACCCGGCCCTGGCCTGGACCGGGGTCAAGCACACCGGGCGCGGCGCCACCCTGTCGCGCCTGGGCTACGAGCACCTGACCCGGCCCAAGTCGTTCCATCTGCGCCACCAGCTCTGAGGTCATGGCGAGCGCCAGCAGCTGTCTGTAGGAGCGAGCTCCGCGAACAACGCCCCTGTAGCCCGGATGCAATCCGGGATGGCCCAGCCCCGGATTGCATCCGGGCTACCCAAACCCAACAAGGAGTGTGCCATGAGCAAGACCGCCAACTGGAACTACCCCACCTCGGTGCGCTTCGGCGCCGGGCGCATCAAGGAGCTGCCGGCGCTGTGCCAGAGCCTCGGCATGCAGCGCCCACTGCTGGTCACCGATCGCGGCCTGGCCAGCGCACCGATCACCAGCGCCGCCCTCGACTCGCTCAAGGCCGCCGGCCTCGGCGCGGCGATCTTCAGCGATCTCAAGCCCAATCCGGTGGGCGCCAACCTCGACGCCGGCCTGGCCGCCTACCACGCCGGCAAGCACGACGGCGTGGTCGCCTTCGGCGGCGGCAGCGGCCTGGACATGGGCAAGCTGATCGCCTTCATGAGCGGCCAGGCGCGCCCGGTCTGGGACTATGAGGATGTCGGCGACTGGTGGACCCGCGCCGATCCGAGGGGCATAGCGCCGATCATCGCCGTGCCAACCACCGCCGGCACCGGCTCGGAAGTCGGCCGCGCCGGCATCCTCACCGACGAGCGCACCCACACCAAGCGCATCATCTTCCACCCGCAGATGATGCCGAAGATCGTCATCAGCGATCCCGAGCTGACCGTCGGCATGCCCGCCTGGGTCACCGCCGGCACCGGCATGGACGCCTTCTCGCACTGCCTGGAAGCCTACTGCGCGCCGGGCTTCCACCCGCTGGCCGACGGCATCGCCGTGGAGGGCATGCGCCTGGTGCAGCAATCGCTGATCCGCGCCGTGCGCCAGCCCGACGATCTCGATGCGCGCGCCGACATGCTGGCCGCCGCCGCCATGGGCGCCACCGCCTTCCAGAAGGGCCTGGGCGGCATGCACGCCCTGGCGCACCCGATCGGTGCGCTGTACGACACCCACCACGGCATGACCAACGCGGTGCTGATGCCCTACGTGCTGCAGTTCAACCGCGGCGTGATCGAGGAGCGCATCACCCGCCTGGCGGCTTATCTCGGCCTGGCCAATCCCGGCTTCGCCAGCTTCCTCGACCTGGTCATGCGCCTGCGAGAGGACAGCGGCGTGCCGCATACCCTGGCCGGTCTCGGGGTGGATGACCAGCGCAGCACGCAGATCGCCCAGATGGCCGTGGTCGACCCTTCCGCGGGCGGCAACCCCAGGCCACTGCAGGAAACCGACACCGCCGCGATTTTCAGTGCCGCCCTGCACGGCACCCTGTGATACCGCCAGGCCCCGCCGCAGAGCGGCGGGCGCGGTGGACGGCGGGCGCCACGCAAAATCAAACGCTTGCTTGGATTGCGCTTTCCAGCCGGTTTGGGCAGCATCGAACTGACCGCTGGCACAGCATCTGCAGTGCCATCCACATCAGTCCACAGACGCCGAGGCCCGCCATGCGCATTGTCCAAGCCACCCTGGAGCACCTGGACCTGCTGACCCCGCTGTTCATCAAGTACCGCGAATTCTATGGCCAGCTGCCCTTCCCGGACTCGTCGCGCAAGTTCCTCGAGACCCGCATCAAGCGCAAGGAATCGGTGATCTACCTGGCCCTGGCGGACGACGAGGACAAGCTGCTCGGCTACTGCCAGCTGTTCCCCAGCTACTCCTCGCTGTCGCTCAAGCGCGTATGGATTCTCAACGACATCTATGTGGCCGAGGACGCCCGGCGCATGCTGGTCGCCGACCGCCTGCTGCAGACCGCCAAGCAGATGGCCAAGGAAACCAACGCCGTGCGCCTGCGCGTGGCCACCAGCGTGGACAACGTGGTGGCGCAGAAGACCTACGAGTCCATCGGCTTCCGCGAAGACGAGAAATTCAAGAACTACACCCTGGAACTGGGCGACTGAGCGCCGTCGGGGCAGCCCCCCTGCCCCGGCCTGCTGCCGAGCATCCCGCATGTGGTCGTTCCGCGCCTGGCGCCGCCGGCGCATCCTCTCCCGTTCGCCCTACACCACCCAGCACTGGCAGGCGGTGCGCGCCCGCCTGCCGATCCTCGACGGCCTCGCCGAGGCCGAGGAGCAGCGCCTGTTCCAGCGCGCCGTGCTGTTCCTGCACCGCAAGCGCCTGACCAGCCTGCCCGGCATCGAGCTGGATGAAATTGATCGCCTGACTCTGGCCGCCCAGGCCGAGCTGCCGCTGCTGCACCTGGCCGACCTGGACTGGTACCAGGGCTTCCACGAGATCGTCCTGTACCCGGACGACTTCGTCAGCCCGCAGCGCCATCGCGATGCCGCCGGCGTCGAGCACGAGTGGGACGACGAGCGCAGCGGCGAGGCCTGGCAGCAGGGCCCGGTGATCCTCGCCTGGCCCGGCGTGCAGAGCAGCGGCGGCTGGGATGCCTACAACCTGGTGATCCACGAACTGGCGCACAAGCTGGACATGCTCAACGGCGACGCCAACGGCCTGCCGCCACTGCACCGCGACATGCGCATCCAGGACTGGGCCGCCGCCATGCAGGCGGCCTACGATGGCCTCAACGCCACCCTCGATGCCGACCCCGAGGCCGAGACCGCCATCGACCCCTATGCCGCCGAGAACCCGGCGGAATTCTTCGCCGTCACCAGCGAATACTTCTTCACCGCCCCGGACCTGCTGGCCGCAGCCTTCCCGGCCGTCTATCAGCAGCTGCAGGCCTTCTACCGCCAGGACCCGCTGGCACGCCTGCGGGCCCTGCAGCAAAACCACCCGGATTACCGCGACACGACCAACGGATAATCGACCAGGCGTAGTAACGCCTGGGGAATGTGCCTATAATCCGCCCACTTTTTTTGGCCCACCCCAGGGGAGTCGCCCATGAGCTACAGCAAAGTTCCGGCCGGCAAAGACGTGCCGAACGACATCTACGTCGCCATCGAGATTCCGGCCAACCACGCGCCGATCAAGTACGAAATCGATCACGACACCGACTGCCTGTTCGTCGATCGCTTCATGGCCACCCCGATGTTCTACCCGGCCAACTACGGCTTCATCCCGCACACCCTGGCCGACGACGGTGACCCCCTCGACGTGCTGGTCGTGACCCCCTACCCGGTCGCCCCGGGCTCGGTCATCCGCTGCCGTCCGGTCGGCGTGCTGAACATGAGCGACGAAGCCGGCGGCGACGCCAAGCTGGTCGCCGTACCGCACGACAAGCTGAGCGTGCTGTACAAGGACGTGCAGGAATACACCGACCTGCCGGCCCTGCTGCTGGAGCAGATCAAGCACTTCTTCGAGAACTACAAGGATCTGGAGAAGGGCAAGTGGGTCAAGGTCGAAGGCTGGGCAGGCGCCGACGCCGCTCGCCAAATGATTCTGAAGGCGGTAGCGGCATACCAGAAGTAAGCCAACACCACCCCCTGAAGGCCGGCCACAAGCCGGCCTTTTTATTGTCCAGAGAAATCTTAGGAAATCCTCAGACCCTAGTAAAATCAAGGCTTACAGCTTAGGATCAGTCCAAAATCGTCCAACACAATTCCGCTGAAACCACGCCCAAGGTGTGGGTCAGAGTGTGGGTCAGAGAGCTTGGACTGAGGGAGTGCCGAGATGGGAAAACTGACAATCAAGACAATCGAGTCGCTGGCAAAGGCCGCAGCACCAGGCAAGACCAACGACGGTGATGGGCTCTATTTTCAGATCTCGAAAAGCGGCGGTACGAGCTGGATCTTCAGATACAAGGTCGATGGCCGCGGTCGCGAGATGGGGCTCGGTGCCTACCCCACCGTAACACTCAGCGAGGCTCGCCAACTCGCCGCCGATCAGCGCAGACTGCTGGCCGCTGGCGAGGATCCGCTTGCGACAAGAGATGCCGCTAAGGAAGCCAAACGTGAAGCTGAGCGACAGGCAGCAGCGCGCCGGATGACGTTCAGAGATCTGGCGCTCGACTACCAGGAAGCGCACGGAAGTAGCTGGTCTGAAAAATGGCGAAAGGGCTGGCTGCGGAAGCTTGAGCTCTACGCCTTTAGAGTGCTCGGAAAAAAGACGGCAGAGAGCATCGATACAGACCACGTGCTTGCCGTATTGAAACCTATCTGGAAGACCAAGACCCGGACAGCCGATGAGGTCAGAGGCCAGATCGAGCAGATTCTAGATGCAGCAAAATCCCGCGGTCTTCGCCAGGGCGATAATCCAGCACGCTGGCGTGGACATCTAGAAAATCTGCTCAGCAAGGCGGAAAAGAGAAAGGCCAGACTACGACAGCATTACCCAGCACTTCACTGGCAGCAGCTTCCCGAACTGATGGGAAAGCTGGCGGCAATGGACAGTCGCGATGCCATTGCGGCTCGCCTGCTCATACTGACCGGAGCCAGGCTACAAATGATCAGATTCGCGCAATGGAAAGAATTCGACCTGAAGCGAGCTGTCTGGGCACTGCCTGCCGAGCGTATGAAGATGCGCAAAGCCTTCGCCATCCCGATTCCGCAGCAGGTCATTGAGCTACTGGAAGGCATGCCAAGAACCCACGCTATCTACCTTTTTCCAGGCCAGGGAAAGAGTGGCGTCATGCATGCGAATGCGATCCGGAACCTGCTCCACGGTCTAGGGTACGCAGACATAACAGGCCATGGATTCCGCTCGACGTTTCGCGACTGGGCGAACGAATGCACACACTATCCTAGGGATGTCTGCGAGCTGGCACTCGCGCATGACGAGCGAGGACAGACGGAAGCTGCCTACTCGAGAAGCGATCTACTGGAAAAGCGCAGAAAGCTGATGGATGACTGGGCCGAATTCTGCTCAGGGCATGACATCGCATCGAACGCCGAGAAGTAAGCCGCCTACAAAAGCTAGCAAGCACCCGCGCAAGGGTGCTTGCTAGCAGAGTCGCAAAACTAGAGGAACCACACCGGATCAAGCATCGGCATCTTGCTGGGAGCAGAGCGATTTCGCATACGTTTCGCGGCACATGTCCACAATCTCGACAGAGACCGAACAGCTACGATTCATGGCGTAGAAGATGCGTTCTCGCACGCACTCCGAAAGCATTGCTTTTTGAGCAATGGTCCTACCCGAAAGCATACGAATCTGCACATGAGCAAAGTGTTCAGCCTCTGCCAGGCTAAAGCGCGCATAACCAATAGCCCTGGCTTTTATATCGCCACCATCAGATGAAAATAGACCAGAATTGCGGCACTCGGAAACTACCGCCGCCATTAGTAACTCAGGCTCTAGCCCGATCGAATACTCAACAATGCAGTGCGGCATAAAGCAATCTCACCTATACATCAAGAAAGAACGAACTTGCAAAGCCAAGAACTGCACCAGTAGAGCGAAAGCTATCGATATACTGAATGCCTCAAGGAACGGCCAACCATGTTCAGACAACAAAGAAACACAAAAGAAGAAGACCACCATACCTATCAACCCAAAGAGCATTGCTCTTAGGGCAGACACCGCATGATCGGCAGAGTGATACCGCGTCAGGAAAATGGCTAGCGTCGACCCCGCAACAGGGAATGTTGCAAGCACACCGCTATACTCGCCGCCTATAAAAGACGACCCATATGTCACCAACAAAACCAAAGCAGCAGCAAAAAACATTCTGAGGTACATCTCACGCTCGACCGAAGTTCCGCCGGGCCTTAAAACCTCTGGAGTTGGCAGAAGCCTAATTTGAATAAAGATCAAAATAATCGCCACGAACGCCAGCACATAGGAGGAAACATCAATCAGCGATAGCAACATTGATAACGAAAAGAAAGACAGCAAAGCAAGCAAATACGAAACCAACAAGCCCGCAACACCCACGAGACCCGCATAAGAGAAACAAAATACCGAAAGCGCAATCACGCCAATCAGAGAGCCCTCGACAGATTGCCTGACAAATGACTCCCCCTGTTCGAAATAAATGAACAATGTAATTGGTCCTGCGATAACAGGAAAGCCACTCATTACCCCAGAAACAGAAACGCCATAGCGACGGCCGCAATGAGCTATTAGCCCAATAAGCATCGGAACAAAAATCAACTTAAACAACAGCATTTACAGCCCCAACCCTAAACCAGTCTCAGAATTTAATTCAGTCAAACGTGCAAGAGCGCTCAAAGACAAGAGTTAGCGAATCACCTTCAGCTCGAGATGAAACATTGATCATGCCCGACTTAGCAAGAACTCTCTGGGAGGCTTTATTCTCAACCGCAACAGTCGCAATTAACTTCTGCAAAGAAAACTCTCTTACAAGAGCTGATAAAAATTTAGGAACGAGCTCCGAGGCATAACCTCGCCCCCAATACTCAGGCGCGAACGCATACTTCAACTCAGGTAAAGCACCCGGCTCCGGGTGAACCAGACCGCAAAATCCCACTACCTGATCCAGCTCCTGCTCGAGCACACAGAACATGCCATAACCATACTTGGCATAGTTTTCCAGGGTTACATCAACCCATCTTGCACAGTCATCCCAGGTAAGTGGCTTACCGTCACCAGCCCAGCGCGTCACTTCAGGCTGGGAGTAAACACGATAAAACCATTCAACGTCGGACCTGATAACGCGACGCACCCATAATCTTTCCGTAGAAAGAACTTGATCACTCATCGACACCTCAGTCGACCCGAAACAGTAGACTATGGGACAGATATTTCATTCATGCACAAAAATGCCTGGACCGCACTCGAATTACTCATGAGAAAATATAGAAACCCAAACAGCGGACATAACCATGATTAATTTCGAGACAACAGGTATCACCTTCAACCTTCGCGCAGCAGGCCTAATACAGCACAACCAAAAAGTACTTCTACATAAATTCACTGGAGCACATTTCTGGACCCTGCCGGGAGGTAGGATAAATGCAGGAGAATCCTCAGCTGAGGCGATCGCTAGAGAAATCCATGAGGAGCTTGCTGAGACAGTGACAGTCGCACGCCCAACACTAGTAACCGAACACTTCTATGAGTACCTCGGTAGACCGCATCATGAAATCTGCTTCTACCATCCCACCTATCTGACAGAGGAATCCGCAGCCCTACTACAACACGGTGATTTTCCAGGGGCCGAAAAAAATGAGAACTTGATCTTTTGCTGGTTCCCTATTGAACAATTACGCAATCTGGATCTGCGCCCCCTAGAAATACTGGACCATTTATTCGAAACCGAGAACATGCAGCACCTCATCATTCGATGATCGCCCAGGCAACACTCACGCTAAATCACTCCACCTGAATGCACTCTCCACTCCAATCCCCCGACGAGTAAGACATGACCAGCAAGTAGTTTCCTCTTCCAGGCACTTGCTCAACCAAACACCCCTCGGCGGACCAGAAAGAGCTACGCCCAGCGCTATCAAAATTTCCGGAGCGTGCAGCATGATTCGCCATCAGGACACCCACACGATGCCTGAAAGCACTGGAGCGGAGATTCTCAGCGTCTATCGGAAACCCAAAATCCGAGACCAGCATGCTAGCCAGATACAAATCACACTCCCCAGCTACCGCCTGTAAGTGGCTTGGATAAGCGGTATCGGCACAGATCGCAAGTGCACAAGAAAAACCATTAACGTTAATCACCAACGGGGGCGAATTTGAAGGAGCAGCAAAAGCCTCTTCTCCTAAGTGTAGGAAAGCTTTTGCATAAATTTCCCGTGATCCATCTGGAAAGAATACAAGTGATGCAATGTGTGGCAGCTTGCTTAATGAAAGTAATGGCAAGCCCACCACAATTACCATTCCGTACTTCTGTGAAGCATTTGCCAGCGGATCTAACAAACAATCATCGGCACGAATAGCAGAACGCGACAGAGATTCGAGCTCATACCCCGTCAGCGACAACTCAGGGAACACAATCAAGTCCACTGCTCGCGCATGCGCCTGATCTATGAACTTAAGATGCTCCTGAATATTTCCTGCAATATCACCGGAAATAGATCTCGACTGCGCCGCAGCTATCCTGATATCCATAATACTTTGCGCTCAGCCTTTCACAGCGACATCTTTGTCTATGTACAGCACCCACCAAAGAAATATCAGAAAGCCGCCAGCTGCAGCCTCAAGAACCCAGGAGGTTTCTGAGTAGCTCGCGAACCCCATATCAAATGCAAAATACGGCAGCAGTGCAATTAGTCCTGCAACAAAAGAAAGCGGCAGCCACAAGTAGAATCGCTCAGCCGTAGCGCGATATATAAACAGCGTAGAAAATACCTTGACCATTACGAGAACAAAAACAAGCATCCACAAACCCAGGGCAGAAGAAGAAACCAGTGAATTCAGCTGATTAAACAAGAATGCAGCTCGTTGCTCGTGCATCTCAGCAAGGGCCATCTGCGCAAAGTTGCTATCTAGCGAGAATGCAACCAGCAGAACAAAACCATAGACATAAACAAGAACCACCTCAACGACTGCGGCAGTAATTGAAAATGACAAGACCCAAATAGGATCAATCGAGTAACGTTCCTGACACCACTTAAACACAATAAATTTCGACAGAGCCTCAAGTGCAGCCAAAAAACACAGCATCAATGCTAAAGAGTGAACCTTGCTCATGACGGCCATCAAACCGTCCCAAACCACAATAGTTTTTAGCCAATACCAAAGGAAATAAACTGCTGGACATACCAGCAGCGCAGCAACACTTGGAGCTGCCCCTCGACCAAGCCGAAAAGAAGCCCAAAGTACGCTAACCAGGACAACCAACAGCAATGAAACTGAAATCAGGTTTATCCAAGATGAAGTCATTGAAAGCTACTCAGCACTGGGTGGTTAAGCTGCACATCACACACTTGCAAGTGCAACTTGATAGAAACGGGCGCCCTTAATCTCATCTAAATCACTGCGCAGACTCAGTGATATAGAGGTAAACGCAGGAAGCAGTCCCGCACCCACCAGTACGACACCGAGGGAGTGCTGACGAAATCTGTTCAAGAACCAGCAAGAATACGCTTCAGCCGCGGCAATACAGATGGATTGGCCTCGCTCGCAATCTACAATCGCCCAAAGCATATGCTCGCCATGCGCCTCGCTCCACATAGCGCCGACGTACCCCACGCAACGCTGATGCTGCTGGCTATATATGGACAGAAGACCATAACTATTGAGCAGCCACGAACCCATGGCAAACTCAGGCACAGTGCAACTCATCACAGTCTCACGCGAGAAGATCCCGAGTGAGTAATAGGCATCGGATGCGAGAATACCGTCAAGATCGACTCGACTGGTATAAGTCAAAGGCAATAATGTCACTGCTTCATTAGAAAGCTCAGGAATCGAGACAAAGAACTCACTCAGCATTACCACTTAGTCTCCAGCCAACGGCATAGCGCTAGACGCGTCAGGACCTGGTCCCTAGGTGCAGACTGAATCAAGCTTTCAATTTTGTGTACTGCCTGTACACGAACCAAGCCATGCTTGCGCATAAACGCATTGATGAAGCCGACCACCGCATGACCGTCATCAAGCTCTAAATCACCTTCATCGATAACATCCAGACTACGCACTTGGACTTTGGAGTAAGGCTTCCATGTATATTCTCCCCGTAAATCGTGCCACTCTACAGGGCGACCAAGTGCCTCTCTTGCCGCAACAGACCTCAACGTCTATCACCCTAACCTTTAGAATCTAAAGAACAGCTTTTTATCCGAGGCCAATTCAATCTGCCGAGCGCGGGAGCTATTTTGATGTTTTACCACCAGATCATATTTCCCTCCCTCCAGTGAAACCACCAAGGGAGTTGACCCGTATGACTTCCCATTAATTAAAACCTCGTCACCATGGCGATTACTTCTAACCTGCAGTCGATGGGTGACAAAATCACACAGTTTTTTATCAACAGATAACAGAATGCAAGGAAGAGCACGATGCGGCTCAACCTTAACGGTGAAGTCCACCTTAGCTGACACGATATTATTCAGATCAATCTGGGCACTCGTGAATTGATGCTTAGCGCTGAACTTAAAGTAGTCCTTATTAACTGCAAGGGTTGAAACATCCACACCCTCGAAGTCAGACATTTTCTGTACGTAATGCTCCGCAAGCCAAGAAGGAATATCAGCATTGAAGTTTTTCTGCTCAAGGCATTGCCTAAGTGTCGAACCAAAATCGCAACGGAACGTCAGGTCGCGAGAGAAGCTAACATCCTGCCTGAGGCTACCCGCCAGTTGAGCAACCAACTTCCGGTCTTCAGCCTCTTTAAGCAGTGACATCTGTGTTTCGAGGAAAGCCACCTTGCTCTCTTGCTTGACCTTACGCTTCTCAACGTCGTTAAAGGCGCTTTCGCGCGCCTGCATCAATCCCTTATGTGCTTCAAGCTCTTGCAGCTGCTCGGCATATTGCGTCAGAAGCATAGTGATCTGCTGTTGCCCCATAGCAGTCTCAAAAAACTGCTCTAACTGTGAAGAGACGCCGGACTTGATCGAGTCGCGTTTTGCTAGGGCTGACTCATAATCCGAACGTGCACTGTCCAGCTGCGCACCGACATCGCTCAGCTCCGCCTCGATCACCTCTAGTTCCTGCTTCTGCTGTCGGTATGCATCGGCAAGAGACTGGTTGCCCTCAGAGCCACCTTGCTGCTCTACGTTGGCAACAGCCATTGAGACAAAAGCCAGACCCAGGAGCATCATCACTCCCATCACGGTGCTTTTTTTAGAACCGATCATCACTTCAATACTCTCCATTAACGTACCGTGACCGGTAAGTGGGCCAACAGAAGCTGACAACCCTGCCTAGGCTTTTCTTTCTGAAACAAAACTCCTGCAAAGAAGTCATTGATTTCTTCAGTGTTAATTTTCTTCGGCTGACTATCGACCAGCCTCAAAGCATTAACCCGCCCAGACTCCAGCACATCAAACTCTGCCAGTATCCAGACAGGCTCGCTTGAGGTCGAATAGAAGCTCAACATTCGATCTTGAATAAGATCTGAATTTAAATACCTAGAGCAGTCCTTTGCCTTATCTACCGCCGGCAATTCAATCGCGACAGCAGAAGCCGGCCAAAGCAGAATGCCTAGAACGGCGATGAAATAGATTTTTTTGAACACTTGGCGCAGCCCCAACCGCATTTAGAACTGCTCAAATTTGCACGACTCCCGACTGAACGACTATGGCAAGCAGTGCAACAGAGGCAGGCATGCACTGCCTGACAGTGCGATGAATGCAGTGGCCGGGAGCGCCTTTGCGGCTTTGCGCATCATGACCTGGGAGACCATGGCTGGTTGCGCTGATAGGGGGCGAGGACGCCCTATGGCAGCACCTAGAATCCAGCGCTTCGACTTATCCGGGTCTAGATATGCAACTTTTACGCTCAACCCTTCCTTTATTTGTGGTCACGGCTATTGGCATATGGCTAGCCAGTGAAATATTCGACCTTCGAACCACATTCAGCACTCCTTTACTGCCAATTGAGAGTGAAGTTCTCACCCCTAGAACCCAAAAGCCGGAGGTAAATCTCAACCAGGTTTCTCAGCTTTTCCCTCAACCCACAAAGCCCGTAAAAAAAGACCCGACATCATTACTCAAAGATGTTCGGATTCTTGGCCGCATCGTGACCAGAGATGATAAATCCTCAAAATTAATTATCGAGATAGGCGGCCAGATGAAAATGCTCAAAGCAGGCGACCATTTAAATCCGTCCCTAACGCTTAACCATATCGCCCCTAACTATTTCACCCTAATTGATGGTACCCAA
Organism: Aquipseudomonas alcaligenes; assembly: GCF_003205495.1. Taxonomy (GTDB): domain Bacteria; phylum Pseudomonadota; class Gammaproteobacteria; order Pseudomonadales; family Pseudomonadaceae; genus Aquipseudomonas; species Aquipseudomonas alcaligenes_B. The sequence continues at coordinate 72,997 of NZ_QJRX01000011.1, forward strand.
GAGTACATCATCGAATTCAAACCCAACCTCCATATACTTGCTGAAAATCGGTTATCTCTCTGATGCGCAGTCTAATTATTGGCAGTAGCGCACTTCTGCTGCTCGTTCACTCATCTTTCATCCACTCCGCCCCCCTGGAGGCTGTCCGCGCCCAAGAGCCATGGCACATCAGCCTTAAAGATGTCGATATCAAGACGTTCATCGAAGAGGTCTCTTCGCTTACGGGCGAAACGTTTATTGTTGATCCCCGGGTGAGTGGCAAGGTCACGGTACTGTCGCAAGACCCCTTGAACAAACGTGAGCTCCTCAAGCTCTTCGTGAGCACGCTCAACGCCCATGGCTTCACCATCATTCCGCAGGGTGCACAGAGCAAGATCGCGCCGCTTAACATGGCGAAGGTTGAAGCGAGCGTCACCCAGACAGGCGAGCCCGAGCACTTCGAAACCCGCCTGATCAAGGTCTCTCAGATGCCGGCCGAAGAGCTGATTCCGGTCCTCCGCCCCCTGCTTCCGGGCCACGCCAATATCAGCGCTGAGAAAACCTCGAACTCTGTCATCGTCACCGATCAAGCTGCCAACATTGAGCGGATCGAGCATGTAATTCGCTCAATCGAAGAGAAGGCGAGCAGCGATGTGAGTGTCGTCAGCCTCAAGTACGCATCAGTCACCCAGCTGCTTGAGACGCTTAATGACCTGGCAGAGCAGATCTCCAAGAAAGGAGGCCGAGAAATGCAGATAACTGCAGACACTCGCTCCAACCGCCTCCTGCTCAGCGGCGCCGCTCAGGACAAAGAGAAGGTGCTCAAGGTGGTCAGGCAGCTCGACATCCCAGCCAGCCGCAGTAATGGCCCCCTGGTAGTTCGCCTACGTCATGGCGACGCAAAGAACATCGTTTCCTCCATTGAAAAGCTGGCGGACTCCCTGGGTATTAATACCGATGAGGGCCAGAAGTCCTTCGTCACCGCCGACACCCAGCTCAACGCCATCATCGTCATGGCGCCCAAGCACCATCACGACAGCATCCAGTCCCTCATTGAGAAGCTGGATGTCTCACGTGCACAGGTCATGGTCGAAGCCGCTATCGTCGAAGTGTCCGGCGACATCAGCGAGGCCCTGGGCGTGCAATGGGCAATCGATGGCCGCGGCAACGGAACAGCCGGCGCTGGCGGCGTCAACTTCAGCGATACGGGCCTTTCTGTGGGGACGGTGCTCAAAGCCATTGATGAAAAGAAGGTCCCCACCTCGTTGCCAAACGGCGCCATCATCGGCGTTGGCAATGACAACTTCGGCGCACTGGTCACCGCCCTCAGCAGCAACAGCAATACCAACCTGCTTTCCACACCGAGCCTGCTGACCCTGGATAACCAGGAAGCAGAAATCCTGGTCGGCCAGAACGTTCCTTTCCAGACCGGCTCCTACGCAACCAGCGGTAGCGGCGTAGCCAACCCCTTCCAGACCATCGAACGCAAGGACGTGGGCGTCACCCTTAAAGTAACGCCCCACATCAATGATGGCGAAGCTCTGCGCATGGACATCGTGCAGGAGATCTCGTCGATCGCCCCCACCGCCCAAAATGTCGCCGCCGTTGACCTGATCACCAACAAACGCGCCATCAAAAGCACCGTCATGGCCAAAAATGGGGAAGTGATCGTGCTCGGCGGATTGATTCAGGACGACATCACCCAGTCGGTCTCCAAGGTACCACTGCTGGGCAGCATCCCCTTCATCGGCGCCCTGTTCCGTAGCACCAAGGATGTGCACATCAAGCGCAACCTGCTGGTACTGATTCGCCCCAGCATCATCCGCGACGAGCAAACCCTGGCCGATATCAGCGAGCAGAAGTATCAAAACATTCGGGTCATTGGCGAACAAAAGGAGGCAAAGGAAAGCGCCCTCCCCGGCAAGCGTGAGGAGCTCTTTGACAAGGCTCCCAACAAGCCCGCAGAGTCGAAGTCAGAACCTGCCGCCAAGGTCTTCAAGGCCCCCGACGCAAAGCCCCTGACACAGCGCTCGAGCACAAGCAAAGCCACGGCCCCAGTGCATATGGAGGTGGCCGAGCCCAACTATGTGATCCAGCTCATGAGTGGCCAACAGCGCTCGCATCTGGAGAAGATCATCGAGCGTAACCCCAACCTGCCTTTGCTGATCGAGGAGCGCTTTCTCGATCAGCAACAGCCGATCTATTCCCTGGTACTTGGCTACTACAAGAGCCAGGCTCAAGCCCAGGACCAGATTGCAATCATTCCCGCCGAACTCAAAGCAAAAGGGGCGTTCATACGCCCCTCTCGCTAAGCTTTCTCACAAGGATGTGACCCTCTATACCTGCATGTAGCCCAGGCTACGCTGAGCAAAAGACGGCAGATTAGGTAACACTTGGTTGATCTGCGACTCACTCAGCCCGAACCAAACCAGCAGATCCGCCACATACTGCTCAACCGACAGCGAAGGCTTGATTCGGCCGAAGCCAAAATCATCGTCGCTGCCCAGGCTCAGAGACGGCATCTTGCCGTAGATTTTCCCGCCTCTAACAGCATCACCGATGACCAACTGGTGCCCTCCCCAACCATGGTCAGTACCATCGCCGTTACTGGTCAGCGTGCGGCCGAACTCGGAAGCGGTAAAAATCGTCACGTTCTCGGTTATCCCAAGCCCCGCACAGGCTTGATATAACCCCTTGATACCGGCATCAAGCTGCGCGAGTAGTTTGGGGTGGTTTTCCAACTGATGATCATGCGTATCGAAGCCGCCCAATGACACATAGAAAATATGCCTGTTGGCGCCCAAAATATTACGCCCCCTCATCGTCAAGGCGACATACCTCATTTGCCTCAATAGAGGGTTAGTGACGTCATTAAACAAACCTGCGAATGGATCATTCAAGGGATCATAATTTACGACGCCATAATGCAACTCAGAAAGCTCCATGGCTCTCAGCATAGACTTCGCATAATAGCGCTCTGCGGGGGAGGAGCCGCCTGCACGCAGCAACTCAACAATAGATTGGTGACGTTTCCTCTCGAGCTGCCAGGTCGAAGCAGGATTTAAATTATCAAACTTTCTAACGCCAGACTGTAACGACATTATATATGGCTTGGAGACCTCTCCCAACTGCCACAGATTATTACCGCTTACCGAGTAATTTAGCGGAGGCTGGGCATCCCAAATATCATCTAAACGGCCGGCCCAACCGGTTCTTAGATCAGATGCCCCCTGAAGGGTCATCCATTGGCTTTGCTGATCGTTGTGTGAAAATAAACGTGGAATCCCCCCATCGCCCACAATCGGCTCAGGACCGCGCGGACCGATATTGGCGACTGCTGCGACCTTACCGGCGTCAGCAAGGGTCTGGGTAAAAGGCATGCTCAGGGGCAGAGCGTAGGGTACCGAATCATTGTCGGTAAAAGCAGGAGCCGCAAGATCACTTTCCGAGACATGCATATTGCCACGCGCTCTCTGGTAAACATCATAAAGCGCTTGGTTACGGGGAACTAGCATATTGAAACTATCGTTACCACCGTGCAAAAAAATACAAACTAGAGCCTTATAATCGCTTGCGGCATATGCTTTCTGCAGCAAACTTCCCATCAGGGTCGAAGCGCCCAAATAGAATGGCACCTTCAGTAGTTCACGCCGTTTCATTGCACGGAAAACTCCGGACTATTCAGAATGATCATGAGCGCCTCACGCGCCACGTAAGAGGGATTTATGTCATTGTTAGACACCTGCCCAACATGCGTTTCCGCATAGTCCCTAAGTAAATCACTCATCGTCCCAAAGAGCAGATACTTGTCGATATCAGGGATAACCTCTTCGCCGGGTTTGTTGTTATAGCGACTGAGATCCAGATAGGGCCTATTACTGGGTTGTGCCACAGTGCTTCCCTTCCACCATGTACTAAGGTGCGTCGTAATCAGGTTGGTTGTCTGGGTCAACGCATGCTCGTCGAGCAAGAAAAGCTCAGGTAACAAATGCCGCTCACCCGACTCATCATCGATAATGGTGTAATCCGCCGGAAAGAAGTTGAACACCGATGGGCTGCGCAGCGGCGCCTGGTAGAAACGCCAGTCGGTATCGATATCCTCATACCTACCGCTAGCTGTCTGCGCCTCAAAGAACCGCCACAGCTGCGTCACCTTGAGCAAAGGCTCCTTAGCACGACGGGTCGTTCTTAGATCGTGAAGAGACGCTTCAGCATCCGTGAGAATGGCCTTAACCACCGCGAACAGATCGCCCCTAACGCCAGCACCGTTGTCACGGAACACTGCACTGACCCTGCGCACGTAATCGCCAGAAGGATCCGTTGTCACCAAACGGCCGATCAGGTGCTTACTCACAAACACCGGGGTATTAGGGTGCATGAACAGACAATCCAGAACCTGCTCAAGTTCGGCGCGCGCATCACGCCCCGCAGGAAATGCCGGGCAGTTGAGTAGCTGCTTAGCCCCCGTATCGTGGTAAAGGGCATAAGGCTCCATGGGGTCGTACCAATTCGCAGAGGTATCGGTCTCGAAATTCGTCAGCCCTTTGAAGTGCCATCCGGTAAAGATCCGCGCTAGCGTCTGGATGTCCTGCTGGGTGTAGGTCGGCAACGCCCTGCCATTGCCGTCCAACTTCACCGTGCCGTCTTCATTGAGTAGAGAAATGCCAAGCGAAAAGAGCTGCATGATCTCGCGGGCATAGTTCTCGTCCGGGCGGATATTCGCGGAGATGCTGGCTTTGCGGTTGCCCTTCATCGACAGGTATTCGCCCATCACCGGGCTTAGCGTCACCTCCTCCAACAACTCGCGATAGTTACCGAAGGCATGTCGCACCAGAATGTCGTAATAGTTGGCAACGGGCTGAGGCTTAGTGATCAGACGATCCGACCGATCCGACACGACCATCAACTGGCTCAGGGCAAAAGCAACGCGCTGACGCAGCTGGTCTGGCGCGGTGAGGGCCGTGTGCATCCACACATTGGTTCGATCGATGATCCCAGGCGAAGCAGCAGTGATCTTCGGAAAATGTAGCGTCGGGGCGGCTTCTTTCTGCTCCTCAAACCACTGTTCAAGGCCGATCCCAAGCAAATGGGAAACCTCATCAACCTTGGCCCCGAATGTGGCCTGGTTGAGAAACTCGACTGCGTGAATCTCGGCAGACATCGAACGCGGCACGAAGGGAGCCGGTCCAGGCGGATCGTTAGGATCCGTAGGATCGGTCGGGTCCGTGGGATCAGTCGGATCCGTGGGATCGGTCGGGTCCGTGGGATCGGTCGGGTCCGTGGGGTCGCCCGGATCCGTGGGATCGGTCGGGTCCGTGGGATCGGTCGGGTCCGTGGGATCGGTCGGGTCCGTGGGATCGGTCGGGTCCGTGGGATCGGTCGGGTCCGTGGGGTCGCTCGGATCCGTGGGATCGCTCGGCGCCCCTGGCACTGTTGGTGCAGGAGAAGCTGTCGGCGGTTGCGATGCACCTGGCGCGGCAACACTCACGCCGCTTGCAGCCGGCGTTGCAGTACTGCTTGGCTGCGCATCACGTGACCTGTCATTCGACTTAGGCTCGTCACGGCCCTCAGGTCTATCGCTATCAACCGATTGGGAAGTGGAAGCCTCCGAGGGTCCACTCGATAGCGGCGCCAATGCCAAAGGCTCAGCACTCACCCGCGGCTCAGCCGGTGCCACTTTCGGGGCAGTGGGCTTGGGCTGAGGTTGGGTCGACTGCGCTATTGGCCGGCTCACCGCGGCAGGTTGCGGTGGGCTGGAGGGTGGCTCCTGGGTGACCTCGAGGGCCACCATCGTCACCCCCATGCTGGCGCCAAAAGCCAGCGTCAGACCTTTAACACCCAGAAGGCTATTCAATCGAAACAACATTACGTCACACCCTAACTAACAGGTGAATGAAGGGCGCAGTGATGCGCAGGGAGGACCTCAGGACAGCGCCGGCGTCTTGGCCAGTGAGAGGCGTTGGCGTGGCTTGACGGTGATCGTTGGCGGCGGCGCGGGCTGCAAACTTTTCAAAGCCCGATTGACCTCTAACAGTTGGTCGCGCAGGTGCTCCTCGGGAACACTGACCACCGGCCGGCGCGGCGAAGGCGTCAGCAGCAAACTGAGAAGCCTGGAGAGGAAGGTCAGCTTGGCAGCGCTTCCCGCTACATCGTGCGCGCCATAGGCAAAGGCGCTGGCCAGGAACATCGCCAACTGCGACAGCGGCGCTTCGCTGCCATTGATGCGTTGAATCGTGATCGGTGGGTTCTCCCACTGCCGCTCGAACCACTTGAGCGCCCGATCCAAACGCAAGGCACGTTTCACGTTGGAGGTATCCAGCACCACTGGAAGAACCTTGCCCTCGGTGAGCACCGGCACCAAAAACTGCAACATGATGCGGTTGTAGCGCTGGCTCTCACGGCCAAGATAGCCCGAGTTGGTGTACTTCATACGCACGCTGGTGGAGATGTGGATGGATAGCTCCGGCACGCTCAGGATCGCGCTGATCGCCTGAAACTGGCGCTCCAGATTGGCCGGAGAAATCGATGACCAGCGCATGTTGCGGCAGTCATGCTGGGCCCACAGCCAGTTGAAGTGAGCCTCTGCAACAGGGGTCGCCATCACCCCAGCAAACTGAAAAGCGTGCATGCCATGCTCGACCTGATGGCAAGCATCGGCCATGAAAAATCGGGGAGAAGTCATAGAGAGCCTGAAAAAAAGAACCGCGAGCGGGCTACAGCGAGCAGTTGGGGATACACGCAGCCGTTTCGCGGTTTAGAGGAAAAAGCCTCTGAATATTCCTTACAGGAGAACAGCTGACTCAGAACGCAGAGCGAGCTGCAGGCCCGGTGGGCGTTGCGCCCCTCCGAACTGATCTGCCGACACCCCACAGACGCCAACGCGCCCCGAGCCTTTCCCAAAAACCATGACTTTCCGGCGTGGCTGCGTACAGCTCACGCAGGTAAGCCAACTCCTCCTCCGTGAGGAGTTCCGTGGTCGCGGTTGACCGTTCAGGCGTAGCGCGGTGCATAGCCACCATCCTGATACAACCGCTGCTGCTCATCGATCCACTTCTGCGCCCTAGCCTGCAGCGCCCAAATGGATAGATTGGGCAGGTACAACCGAGCCTTCGGCACCACCAGGTCATCCAGCTCGGACAACAACGCACTGATGTGCAGCTCATGGTTCAGGTCGGCGCTGTCCGAACCCTCACTGAGCATCCAGGCCACGTGCTCACGCAGCCCCTGCGCGACCCGGATGAAGCGCGCCAGATTGTTAAAGCTGACCGATCGCAACACCCTCAACAGCGTGCCATCGACGATGTGGTCAAAGGTGCTGCGCCGGCAAAAAATCTCCGGCTGGTCCAACAACAGATTCAGCACATCCGCCTGCAGGTGCTGCGCCTGCATGCCCTCAAAGTCATCCCAGGCTTGCAGAAAGGTCTTGTACACGCGAGCTTCAAGCGGAATCTGGGCCGCTTCATCGTCCACCTCCAAGGAGGGCTTCACATACATGCGCGCATAAGTCACTGCCGCCACGCTGTAAAATTCGTGCACTTCGCGCGCGGAGCCACGCCCTGCCGACACGCGCATGTACACCCGGTAGCTCGGTGCAGGCAAAACGCCACAGTGCACCAGGCCCTCGGTTACTTCGGGCGCCAACTCAAGGGCGCTTGCCAAACCTTCCAGGCTGGTAAAACAACAGGCCATCGGCCCCAACAATGCTGCATTGCCTCGCATCAGCATGCCTCCCTTGTTCGCACAGCTGGCCAAGCACACATTGGCTTGCCAGGCGCTTAGTTCACGCCGAAAAACACACCACCAACAGCGTGAGGGTCTGCAGGGCCATCAGGGCACCGAGGAACTGGTAAAAGCGCGTACCAACACTCACCTTTACCGTCACAGGCACCGCGGCATCGGGCAGCGGGCGCAGAGCAGGTTCTGCCATTGCAGCCACCGTCTGATATCGACGCACGGCCTCTGTCGGCTTTACCGCTCCACCAGGGCAAACCGCCCCATGCCACACGCGCTGCTCCACAACATTCGCCTCACACTGAAAGTGCGGGAAAGTGTGATTAACATCACGCTTTGTGGCGCTAACAGGCAGTGCAACTACACTCCAAAGCCTGCAGCAGATGGAGTCATGCATCCTTTACCAGTCGCGATCAGCCTGACACCGGCCTAGAACATCCGCGCCATCAGTTTCACAGCGTCCAGCTGCGGAATGGTCAGGGCGATCAGCGTGGGCGCAGCCCCCAAGTACACCAGCACATCGCCGATAAAGCCGGAGGCGCGGCGCAACCGCTCGACCTGGCGATCGACGCGCCCACTGAGATAGCGCACGGCCTCCAGCAGTGCCTTGACCAGCGCCTCGCGTCCACCGTACTCGCCGCGAGCGACCAGTACATCCAAGCCAGGCACCAGCTCGTGCCGTTGCAACGCTTCAGCAAACTGGCACTCACCGTAAGCTACCAACTCGCGAATCTGGCTCAGCTCCTTTCTCAGGTGTCGAGAGTCCACTTGCTTGCTGGCGTTGCTCAATGCCACAACCAGACCCTCTCCCACCCGCGTACTCAAGGCCAGACTGCGCAAGAAGAACGAAACTTGGGTATCGAAGCTCAGGCTGCCCAGCAGCGGCACCCCACTCCACCAGCGTGAAACCCCTTCTGCATAACCTTCGTTGTAGCGTTTTAACAACGCGTGGCCCGCTGCCAGAAACAGCACCAACAGCACTATGCCCAACATGAAGTAGCCCGCATGCTCGCTGGCCCAGAAAATGGCGCGAGAGCTGAACGGGATAGCGGCGTACTCGCCGCGCACCATGTTCAGCATCATCTTTTCCTGCATGGGGATGAGCCAGATTACCGACACTACGTTCACCGCCAGAAGCAGCAGCGCCATCAGCGCCGGATACACCAGCACCGTGGCCCAGGCCGAGCGGATCTCCTGACGCTCGCGCTCACGCGCCACAACCGACTCCAGGGTTTCCTTGAGCACCCCGGAGTACTGGCCGGCGGAAATGAAGTGGGCAATATCCTCGGGGATACCGACCATCTCCAGGCACTGCTGCAGCGGGTAGCCGCTGTGCAGACCATCGCCGATGCGGCTAGCGGTCATGCGCACGCGTTGAGGTAGCTTTGTATCGCGCGTCAAAAGCCCCATTACAGCCGACTCATTCAAGCCATACCCACTAAGACCCGCCCACTCCTCCAAGAGCAAAATGAGCAATAGACGGTCAAACCTTGAGGGACGCAAAAAAGAAAAACGGACAGGCGCGATCTTAAGAACAAGATATCCTTTTTGCTCAAGTGTCTGAATACAAAGCTCACGACTTGGCCCATCAATCTCACCAGCCAACTTGCTACCGACTTGCGTCAAGGCCGAATATTTAAAGGTCAACATGAGCACACCCAAAAGAACAACGACAAGTTCGAATTTTAAATAAAATATTATATTTATAATAAACAGGCATGCAGCGCTTTAAAATAAAGCCAACAAGAAGACTTGCACTTAATGAGACTAACGCGCCTCAAAGATCGACATTATCTGCGCTATTAACAGGATTATGATCTGGCCCTGCGGAGTAGCATTGGACGCCATTGACAAGCAACTTACCGCCCCAAGCATCCAGCGCCTGAGCCGGAGGCAAGTGGCCGCTGGCGAGCATGGGCTCGATACCAGCTGGCACGCCGTACTGGGCGCTGTACAGGGCCAGTGCGCTACTGCACAGCTGTAAGCGCTGGCGGGTTTGCCAGCGCGGCTGGGCCTCCAACTGGGCGCGGGTGACGAACACCGCATAGTCATCCCCACCCAAGCTAAGCTGGCTACCAATAAGGGCGCTGTCGAGCTGACCGTTGCCGTTGCGAGCAATTAGCGCGGCCACCAATTGCGCGCTGCTACCGGGCGCGGTGAAGGTTTGCGCCGGGTCGTTGCGATGCAGCAGGGTGAAGGCCTGGCTATATGGGTCCGTGTAGCCATTTTGCAGCTCGGCGGCGCTCACGGGGCTAGCAAGCTCAAGGGCGCTGAGGTCCGCCGGGAGCTGGCCAGTGCGATTGTAGTGGCGCAACACAGCGTCGCTGAGCTCGATCAGCTTGGCGCGCATTTCCGCGCGCTTCTGAGTATCGATGGCCAGGCCAGACAGGCTGACGGTAGCCTGGCTGAGCATGCCCATGATCATCAAGCTGAACAGTACTTGCGGGAGTGACATGGCCCATCACTCCATCTTGCCGACCGTGTGCACACGGTAGAACTGCGGGAAGTAGGCGCGAGCCACGATTAGGGTATCGCTGATCTGTGTCTTGCCACTTTCCTTGCCCAGAGTTCCGCCGGTGTATTCGCTGCCCGGCAGGCCGCTGGCGCTGAGGTTGACCTCTTTCTGCTTGGAGCCGGACACCACCTGGTACAGGCCGTCTTCCAGGATCACGCGGGTACTGATCTTGGCTTCCTGCTTGAGCGGCTTGGACAGGGTAATAACGTTGGTGTCATCGTTGATCGTGCGGTTCCAGGTGGTCTGGGTTTCCGCATAGATGTTCGACTCGCTATACAGAATGTTGAGGTGCACACGCTTGTTGCTCAGGTCGACCCTCGGCAGCAGGCGCAGCCTGGTACCCACCTCTTCCTCCTCAAAGGTCGGGCGTCCCTCGGTGTACACCGCGACATTACCGCCACCATCCTGGAACTGGTTCTGCTGCTGCACTTCGCCGGGCACCCAGGCACCGACCTTGCGTAGGTTGGACAGCTCGGACTTGATGCCGTTGAACAGCATCAGCGTCGGTGAGGCGACCGAGTGCATGATGCCCGCCTCTTCCAGAGCCTCGAGGTTGGCCTTGATGCCCTTGGTCATGATGGTGCTGCCATCCTCGCCCGTGGTGGACTCCTTCACATGCGAGAGCAGGGTCTTCAGGGTGGAGTTGGCATTGCCCGGCACGGCACCAGCGCTGAGCTTCATCACATCGTCGACCAGGGCCTCGACCGTGACACCGAACTCGCGCACACGGTTGTTGTTGATCTTGTAGATGTTCAGGCGCAGCAGCGAATAGGCGGTGGCCTCGTTGATCATGTTCTCAACGATGCCGCGGCTCTTGCGCAGGGTGTTGGGATCGCTGGCAATGGAGAAAGCACCGGTGAGGTTGTCGATCAGCACCTCGCTGTTCTTGCCCAGCACCTTTTCCAGGTGCTTCTTCAGCGAGGCCAGCGCCTCGACGCCTTGACTTTCCAGGTGCGAGAACGAGCCCTGGATGGTCATGCGGTCCGCCACATAAAGCGTCTTGTTGCGGTAGAAGATGTCGACGTTGGCGTACTTCTCCAGCGCCGGGAGGATCTCCGCCACCGGGGCGACCATCTTCACGCCGCTGATTTCGCGCGCGTTGGCCTCCTTGCTGGCATCGTTGAGGATGCCCACGTTGAGCTGGTGAGCGATCTCGTTGAGGGCCACGGAGAACGGCACGCTGGACATGTCCAGGTCGAGCACTCGCTGCGGCAGGCCTACGAAGTCCTTGGATTCCAGGTCCACCTGATAGATCACGCTCTCTTGCGGCATGATGCTGCTGGCTTCGCTGTAGTCGCTGAGGATCTTGCTGTTGAGCGAGCCGGGCTCGGCCACCAGCGGGTCGGCGTATTGGTCTGAGTCGGGCAACTTGGCGCAGGCCGAAAGCAGCACGCTCAGGATGAGGATGAGATATCGCATCATGAGTAATCCAGCTTGAGCGTGGTCAGGACATCGCCCTGCTTGTGCACCACCCGGTTGGTGGAGCGCTGATAGAGCAGTTCGCTGCCATCGGGCAGGCGCACGGGCAGTTGGTCGGCTAGGCGCACGGTCTGGCTGGTACGCCCCTGGCGCACCATGCAGAGGATGCTGCTGCCGCTGCGCATGAGAACGGTGATGCTTACCGGGTCCGGCTCGGGCTCGGCTGGCTCGGCAGGCACTTCAGGTTCGGAGGGCTGCGCCGGAGCGTTGATCAGGCGGTTGAGCTCTGCATCGTTGTAGGGGCCAACGTAGCCATCCACCACAGGCTTGCTGGTTTCGAGCTTGGCGAGGGATTCCTGCAGGGTCTTGCCGCTGCGATCCATCTCCTTGAGCACGCTGGCGATCTTGCGCTCGAGCGAGGTATGCAGGCGGCCCATGCGGTCTTCGGCGTCCTGGCGCTGGGACTTCTCCAGCACCACTTGCTGCTCGGCCAATGCGTCGATGCGGCCGACCAGCTCAGTGACTTTCTCGTCCATGAACACCAGCTTCACGGCGACCATGATGTTGACCAGACCGAGAATGAGCAGCACACCAATGAGCATGAAGTCCTGCCAGATGGCGCTCTGGGCAGCCGCAACCGCGCTGGCGTTAGCGCTGGCGTTGCTGGCGCCATTGCGCGCACCGCCCGTGTTGCGAGCCAGCTGGTGATAGACGCGGTTGCGCCGCCCGGCATACCAGCGAGTGCGGAACACGTAGTCGCCGCGCTGATATTTGAAGCGATGGTCTTTGTCCAGGTCGACAATGATGGCTTCGAAGGTCGAGAGGCTGCCGTCGCTGATCACCAGGGTATCGGCGGTGCCCGCTACCTGGCGGAACTTGAACAGGCGACGCAGCTCCAGCTCGACGGCCTGCTTCTCCTGCTCCACCACCACGTACTCGGCCAGCTTGCCGTGGTTGAAGATGGCGACGATGCCGAAGCGCTCGAGCGCCACGGCCACGGTTTTCGCACCTTTGTCGGCCAGCTTGTTGACCAGTGCGCGCGCCAGCGAATAAACGCCGACGCAGTCGACGTTCTGCACCAGCAGGTCACGCATGCTGTATTCGAAGCACACGACTTCGCACTTGTTGTCCGGCAGGATGTGGAAGCTGTGCCGGTAGTGGCTGTAGCCAATCTTTTTCAGGTGCTCCTGAACGGCAGCACACTGCTCGCGGTATTTGAGCCCCTTCGCCATCCGGATTTCCGTCACGTAGACGGACTCAGGCACCAGGTAGCGAAGTTTTTCACCGCGACGAAGTAACGAGAAAATCCCCATTTCTGCTCTTTCCGTTTCGTCAGGTGGTTTAGTGATTGATCAGCAGCTGGTAGTCGAGACGTACGCCGTGGGCTGCTGGAAGAAGGGCCTGATGAATGGCCACTGTCAGGTTGTTCATGAAGGCTTGGGCATTTAACACACCCAATTCAGCGAGGCGGTCTTGTATTTTGTGCACGCCGTTCGCGTGAATAGTGCAAAGCACCAGGTGACCGGTGTTCGCAGCCTCTACCGCTCTCTCGGCAGTTTCACGGTCGCGCACCTCCCCCACCAGCAGAATGTCTGGCGCTTGGCGCAGGCAGCTGCGAATGGAGTCCTGGAAGGACTGCCCAGCTCGGTCGTTGATCTGGATCTGATTAATACCGCGACGCCGGATTTCCACCGGGTCTTCCATGGTGATGATGTTGTAGCGATCCACATCGAAGAAATTGAGCAGGGTGTACAGCGTGGTGGTCTTGCCCGAACCGGTGGAGCCGGAGAGCACGACCAGTCCTTGCTTGGTCATCACCGCGCGCTTGAGGCGCTCCGCGTCTTGCTCGCTGAAGCCCAGCTCAACCAGTGTTCGGCTGGCAGAGGACTCATTCTGCAGACGCAGGGTCAGTTGCTGACCGGAGACAGTGGTGATGCTGGAAACACGCAGGTTGACCCGGTAGCGCCCGCGGAAGATCGGCACCAAGAGGGCGCCATCGTCATGCCCGATGTATCGTCCGGAATCCATGCCGGCATCGAGCTTGATGGCCTTGCTGATGCTCTCGATCGCCCAGGTGGGCGCCGCCAGGGCAAAGCGTTTGACCTGTCCGACCTTGAAGTAGACCGAAGACAGCTCATCGTTGAGCCCGAGCATAATGAAGATGTCCGAGGCACGCTCGAGCATCGCCAGCTCCACTAGCAGGCAAACCACATGATAAATGCGGCGATTGAAGATCTCGCGGTCGGCGATGATGGTGTGAATTTGCTCGCGCAGGCTGCCGCCCTTGCCGTAAACCGACTGTTGCAGCCGGGTGAGCATCATGTGCGTGGTGGCGATAAAGCGCACATCCAGCCCCATGGCTCCGAAGAACAAACGGGTGGCCGAGATGTTGCTCGCCGAGGTGACGTTTGAGGTAGCAACCAGTACCGAGGAACCTACTCGACCTACGGTGACCTGGTCACGCTCGAAGGACACGCGCGCAGAGAGCTGCATGCCATTGTTGGCCAGGTACTCGATGGTACGGCTGTCGATATTGACGGTTTCCTGCACGCCATGAATCTCACCTAAGCCTTGGGCCATGGCTCGAATCACCTCGATCTCCGGAGCCATTTCCAGCGAGACAATGATGTCCGCCAGATTGCGGGAGTCGTAGCGCAGGTACTCATTCAACTGCTCAACCTGTTCAGGCGAAAGCACGTGCTGATCAAGCAGAATGCGTTGTAGGGTGGCAACTTCCTCCTTGTTGTTGCGTGGTAATGGACTGTTCATAGTTGCCCTCAGGGGACCAGTTCGATTTCGTCGTCGTCGAACGACATCTTTTCGATCACCCGAGAAATCAGTGCCTGATCTTTCGGATTGCTCGAGGCGATGAACAACACGAAGGTCGGTTCAAAGTTGGTGTTCGCCGGCGGCGGCACCTTGCCCATCTCCCAGCGCAAAGCGGAGGGATCGGCAAACTGATCCTTCGGAATCGGCTTGATATGACCCGCGGCTATAGCGTCGTCGAGGTAATCGATGGAATTACCGTAATCGCTCTTGAAATGCTGAAACTGCGAAGCCTGATGCAAATTGAAGTGTAGCAGGTGACTCTTAATTTGAGTCTGAATCAAAATTTCGCGAGCCTCTTCAACCATATCCTGGTAGTAGGCACTACCTACCAGGATAATGGCAGAACTTATAGCCACTGCAGCCACGAGACTAACTATAGAGAAACCTCGTTGAGTGGCCATATCCGTCACTTCAAAAGGAAAGTGCTGAGAGTAGAAGATGACCCTTCATCAATCTCAGCGGTACCAACTAGGGGAGCGCCATCCTCCTTAAAGCTGATCTTTGCGGAGGTAATGTCAGTTTTTACCAGCCCTACAGCTGAAGTGGCGTTAGGAGAGCGCATCAAATTAAATGCGACGAAGCAGTCAGAATATTGGGGAGTGCCAGACGAATCCTGCGTATTGCTACAGGCAGTATTGTAAACAACATTACCCGCCTCATCACCATCATCCGCGTCATACATACTTTCAAGCTTAGCACTCAGAGCCAAAGCCTTACTCTTATCCGACTTTTTGAAAGCCATGACATACCACCAAGAGCTGAAAGTGGGAGAAGTTGAGGCATTAGCCTTTGCCAAGATAAAATTACCCACACCAGAACTTAGACCACTTACACGTGCGTTTGCCTGGTCAGCGAATGCCTGAGTAACTTTATGCAACCCCCCACTATCCCGCATGGTAAGAGCAACTGTATCGCGGACAACCTCAATAGACTGAGTGTCGCCCACGGTAGAAGCCTCTTCCACGATATCCCAGTAATAGTTAGCACCCACCGCAGTAAGCACGGAGGCAATGGCCACACTGGCGATCATTTGCGGCATGGAGAAACCGCGTACTTTTTTTGCAAATTTCATGGTAGTTCCTCGGGTTCAGGGTAAAACAGAGTTAGAAATCCAACCTACGTGCGGCACCTTGTGAAAGATATTGACCTGCGACCAGCCCTCCACCTCGCGCAGGGCGCACACACGATCTCCTTGTTGCAACCACCCAATCACCGGATATTCGATACCCGGTCCTCCTCGCACATTGGCGCCTCGGGTGGCAATGCGCTGGCAGCGCTGTTCCATTAACTTTTCAAAAATCCGGTGCTTGGCCTGGTAACGCTCGGCATCGGTATCTTTGATACTCAGCAGTAACTGCTCAGCCTCATACAGGCTGAAGTCCTGAGAAGATGGATTTAGAAATCCATTGAGCTTGCGATTGATAAATGCAGGGTCGTCATCCATGATCGGCACGGCCATTACAGGCGCGGCAGCGAGTTCTTCTACTTGCACCGGGAGATCAGCAGTGGCTACCTGCACAGCCTCCTCTTGCTGAACAACCGGCTGCGGGTTACTGGCTACTTTCTGTTGTACTTCACGCACCGGCTGCGGCTTGGCATCGCGGGCAATACGATCGAACCGAGAGATATAGAAATCCGCTTGCTCAACGCCCATTGCACGCGCTTGCAACAACAGCCGCTTTCCTTCTTCAAGATCGCGCTTGATGCCTTTGCCTTTCAGGTAAAAGACGCCGAGGTTGTAAACAGCAATGGCGTAATTGCGCTTGGCGGCATGCTTGTAGAGTTCGGCCGCTTTCTCTTCATCAACATCTACACCCAGGCCATGTTCATAGAGGTAACCCAGGTTATTGGTGGCTTCGATACTGCCCAGCTCTGCAGCACGCTCATAAAGACGGGCAGCCATTTCATAATCGCGGGTAGTGTCGATGCCGTTCTCCAGCCGGACAGCCTCGTTATAGATTTCCGCCACCGAGCCTTTCTTGATCAGTTGCTCGTAGCGTGCGTCATCGATTCTCGATAAAAAGGGCAGCTGTGCCGCAGCTACAAAGCCGCACTGGCTGGCCAGAGCGGCAATGGCGATATAGCGAATGGAATGAGAAAGACTCGACACGGCTGAACATCCCTCGTGGACTTGCCGCCACGATAGTCAGCCCCCCCCACCCTCAGTAACCGGCAAGGTGTGCACAGCAGCCGTTTTGCACTGATTACGGGGCTCTACCTGACACTAGAACCCCGCTTTCCCCGCGCAACTTTCATTCGGCGATTGACGCAAAGCGCAATATCGCCTCGAAAACAGCCTTTTAGTGCAATTCGCCCTTGTGTAGACTCCGCCCATCATCAACCGGGGGATACACCGCATGTCGAAGCTCGCTCAATTCAAAGCGCTCGAGGCACAGCTTGCTGCTCAACTGGAGCAACTGGAAGCCATGAAAAAAGATGAAGGCCTGAAGCGTGAAGTGGAGTTTGAGGAAAAGCTCAGGGCCCTGATGGGCGAATACAAGATGAACCTGGGCGGGATTATCGCCATCCTGGACCCGGCTGCTGCAGCCGCCAAGCCACTGACCAGCACCGACAAGCGCAAGGAGCGCGCCACCAAGGTGTACAAGAACCCGCAAACCGGCGAAGTGGTGCAAACCAAGGGCGGCAATCACAAAGCGCTGAAGCAGTGGAAAGAGCAATTCGGCGCCGACGTGGTCGAGACCTGGCTGCAGTAAAATCAAAAAGGCCGCCAGATGCTCCTGCACCTAGCGGCCTTTGTATAACTCCTAGGGCACTCAGATGATCTGGGCATTGTCCTCAGCAATACGCGCAGCCTCGCCCATCGCCCAGCCCACGGCCATCATCAACGCACCCGCTACAGCCATGCTCAGGTGCGCGGCGTCGACAGAGACATCAACCAAGCGCTGAGCTTCCGGGTTGCCCCACGTCAGTAACAGGGTGATCACGGCAGTCGAGGTCACTTGTCCAGGCAAGACCAGCGCAAACGCAAAGCCAATGCGAAATAGACGCACACCAGTTGCGCTGACAAGCACTTGGCCATTGGCAAACGCTTGAAACAATCGATGGGCTTGCCAGCACGCCCAGAGAAGAAGCCCCATGACTAAGGCATTCAAAAAAAAGCCTACCGTAATGACAGCTGCATTGACCTCATGCGGCGTACCATCAGGTAGTAGCATCGCCGCACCACGCTGCAGTGAGCCAGGTGTAATCCAGAACACCACATTTTGCAACAGAATCAGAATACCGAAAAGCAGCGAAATCCTCGAAAACCAGATCGAATAACGCTGAACACGCTGAAAAGATACCGTCGATGACATGCCGAGCGCTTCAACAATAAGTAAAGATCACTAGAGAGCGCCCGACAGGCGCTACTCATAACTGAACTTAGTGTCGCCTGCTTTAGGTCGATTTGCTAGCCCCCCCCCCCAGAAAAGACGAGCCCTCAACGGCACCATTACCGTCAGTCAGTGTGACTGATATCCACCTACCATAATGCTGCACTAGGCCACCTAATAAGCATCTCAATAGAAAATTTCGATGAATTAAAATAAAGCCCCATCGACTTTTGGCCAATGGGGCTTTGACTAGATTAAAAATCTAATCAAAAATCAAGGATGCGTAACAAGATTGCTTGTACCAGTACGCCCACCCGGATCTGCTACAAAGCATTGAGCAGTAAATGAAGTCCCCGAATAGATATACGTTCTAGTATTGCCAGTTGCTGTATATGGCCCCCCAACCAGACCACCATTTTGCATGAAAGCGAAGGAAGCTATTCTATCATTATCCGACCCCGTGCACCTATAAGTAGTGCCACTCACCCGAGTCAAAGTAGCAGTCGGATTCTGAGCGGGAAAGCTTAATGTCGCCGAAGAGCTTTCTTTAGTTCTACCACTATTATCGGTTGCCACCGCAGTATAACTTACGCTTTGTCCCTCAGTAATAGTAACTGACTGCGAACAGGATGTCGTAGACGAGCAAACCACCGAGCCGGCCTTCTTAATATCAACCTTCTGGATACCACTTGTCGTATCACTTGCAGTTGCAGTCACGGTCACACTGCTATTAGCAGAGCTAACCGTAGATGGCGAAATACTGACCGAGACCGTTGGCAGCTCGCCCGCAGCACCAGTCACCGTTGTCGAAGCACTTGCCGATTTACCAGTATTATCATGAGCAGTAGCTGTCACAGTAGTACTACTACCTTCGTTAACCGTTAGAGACAAAGTACATGAGTATGGCGACGTGTAATCCGTACAGGTTGCCGCGCCGCTACTAAACACGACTCTATTTATTCCATTAGAATCCGAAGCCGTAGCAGAAACCGCAACATTCTCTACTCTTCTCGTCATGGGATTAGGTGAGACAGAGGAGACTGCAACACTAGGATCGTAATTTACATAAGGCCTTGAATAAGAAATAGCGCTTGCCTTACTTCTTCCAACTCGATCATAAGCCGTGACATCGTAGGTAACAGAAGCCCCCTCAGCCAAAGTCACAATATCATCACATTGATAAGGATCCGCACTATCCGTACAGATCAAATTTCCTGCACGATAAAAGACCACACGATCTATACCACTCATATCCGAAGCATTTGCAGTAACCCTAGGCGTCGAGGTAGCAGTTGAAGCCTGAGATGGAGATATCGATAAAGATAAGGTGGGATCCCCAAAAGGAAGAACATAAGAAATAGTGCTTGCCTTACTTCTTCCAACTCGATCATAAGCCGTGACATCGTAGGTAACAGAAGCCCCCTCAGCCAAAGTCACAATATCATCACACTGATAAGGACCCACATTATCCGTACAGATCAAATTTCCTGCACGATAAAAGACCACACGATCTATACCACTCATATCCGAAGCATTTGCAGTAACCCTAGGCGTCGAGGTAGCAGTTGAAGCCTGAGATGGAGATATCGACAAAGACAGGGCGGGATCACCAAAAGGAAGATTATACGACAAAGACTTGGTGGTACTTTTACCTACATTATCATAAGCAATAGCACTATATGTAACACCTTGACCTTCCACCAACGTAGCCGTGTCAGAGCACGAGTAAGATGATGTGGTATCAGTACAGATTAGACTTCCCCCTTTAAAGAACTCAACTCTATTTATACCACTCAAGTCAGAAGCCACAGCGTTAAGCTCGAGATTACTTATCAGGGTACTAGCCTGGGGCGGTGTAGTAGAGAGAGACAGACTGGGGTTGGTATAGGGCAGCTCATAAATCACAGAAGCATCTGACGACTGAGAAGCGCGATCAAATGCTCTAACTATGTATTCTGCAGCCCCCCCCTCGCTTAAAGTCACGTTGTCTGTGCAAGCATAAGGCGGGACGAAATCCGTGCATATCAAATTAGAATCACGATAAAACTCAACACGCTCAATACCGCTAGAATCACTAGCAGAAGCGCGAATCTCTGGAGCGGACGATAACGTGCTAGCAACAGCTGGCATTACAGTACCAGAGACAGTCGGCGGCGTTAAGCTAAGCGCATAAATTTTTTCTGCAGTTGATGCTCGTCCTACTGCATCAGTAGCAACAACACTTATCGTTTTTTGCTGCCCCTCCGCAAGATTCAGCAAGGCATTACAGGTAAAACTTGTATTTGAAGTAGAACACAACTCAGCGCCATCCTCATAAAAAACCAAAGACTGGATGCCACTAGGATCGGTTGCAGCAGCTGATACAGAAATATTAGTCGTGCTTGACGAAGCACTCTCAGGCGTGAAAGATGCAGTGAGGATTGGATCATTAAAAGGGAAAGAATAAGATATTCTTTTCGTATTTTCCGAGTTGTCGGTGAACTTTGCTGTAACGTAGTAATCCGTGCCCGTACCCTCCACCAGCGATACAGTGTCAGCACACTCAAAAGGAGTTGCACTCACCGAACAAATTTCAGTTAAATCCCGAACAAATCTTACCGCACCAACAAACTCTGGGCGTGCAAAGTTCGCGGTTACTGTCGGGTTCGAGATAGTCGTGCTTGCACCAACAGGAGATACTTCAAGAGTAAAGCTTGACTGCCCTCCTGCACCACCACCACCTGGCGGAGTAGGGGCGCCATTACGAAAATAACGAATTGACTCACGCACCCAGTCATCTTTCGGGATGAGAGGGTCCTTCTTCAGGACCAAATGAACTTCGGACGCAGCATGAATTTGCACTGCCATTGTCGCGACAATGCAGCCAAAGCTAAAACAATTAATTTTTGACTTCATGATTCACCAAAGACAGAAATCCGTCCCCTATATTACTTACCCCCCCCTCAAACGCCCCCTTCAAATCATGCAAAATACCGAAAAATGCACAAAAATAAAGACACAGCAAAAGATATAATTTGATGCAAATTTATTGCATCATAAAAATCCCAACCAGGCAATATAAAATGCCAGCCACTCAATCAAACATAATCCTTTTATTATCCACGGATATGGCCGCATAACTGCGACCCCACAGCCCCCGTAACAATCAACAGAACATAAAACTATTAAAATCAGTAACGACATTTGATGCTGCAAGTGATGGAAAAATAGTCTCTAGACCAACTTTGCTAATACCAAACCATTCCAATAATGCAGTAAAATATTGCTCTGTCGGCAGCGACGGAATGATCCGACCGCCACCTACGTCATCGGGGCTACCCAGTGTCAGATCCGGCAGTTGCCCATAGAGACCAGGACGCACTGCATCGCCGATGACAAAGTGATGCCCTCCCCAACCGTGATCGGTACCGTCACCATTGCTGACCAGGCTGCGACCAAACTCCGATGCGGTGAATGTGGTGACCTTGTCGGCCAGCCCCATGGCATCCAGCGCCTGGGTGAGCCCCTGAAGCGCGGCATCGAGCTGGCCCAATAGCAGGGGGTGCTTGTAGAGCTGGTGATCATGGGTGTCGAAGCCCCCCAGCGAGACGAAGAATATCTGCCGACTCATGTTGAGAGCGCTTTGCGCATGCAGAAGACGTACAACCTGCAGCAACTGCCGAGACAGCGCACCATGAGCCCCGCCCTGAAATAGCGAGTCATAGATGTTTGCTGACAAGGCAAAGGCATCGCCCAGCGTTCTCGACAGCCTCATCGAGCGCTGCAGGCCGGCAGCATATTCGGCTGTGCCACGCGGATACTGCTCCGCGAGAATGCGCTCGAAGGCGGCACGCCTGGAGACTTCGTTGGGCCAGTTGGCGTTGTAGAAATTGACGTAGCTGGAGATGCCGTTGATGGACGACATGATGAAGGGCGAGCTCGAGTTGCCCAGCTGCAGAATATTGTTGCCATCGACCGTGTAGTTGAGCGGAAGGCCACCTGGGTTGCTGAGGATATCCCCCAACTTACCCGCCCACCCCTTTTCCAGTCGCCGATCATAGGCTGCAGTCATCCACTGCATTTGCTGATCATTGTGGGAGAACAACCGCGGCACACCGTACGGAAAGCCATTGCTGGCCGCCGGCATGACAGGCCCAACATTGGAGACGATAGCCGCGCGACCATCGAGCAACAGCTGGTTCAAGTGCGGCATGCTCTTGTGCAGCGCGACCCGCCGGCCAGCTTGATCAGCCCAGTCGTTTCCGTGCAGGTCGGCCTGAGCTACTGCCATGTTGCCCCTTGAGGCTTTGTAGGCCGCGTACTCCCCAGACTGCGATGGGACCAGGGTATTGAAACTGTCATTCCCACCAAACAGGAAGATGCAGATCAGTGCCTTGTAGTCGCCACTGGATGCATGAGCCGGCGCGAGCCGCCCGGCAAACGGCATGGCGCTGCATGCGGCCATCATACGCAGCAGCTGGCGGCGAGAAATCACCATGCGGCGAACTCCGGACTGGACAGTAGAAGCGTCATTGCTTCTTTCACTTGATCGGTTGGCTGTGAAGCGGCACCTGCGGTATTGGCCAAGTGCTCTTCCACAGCGTCCAACACCTCGGCGCTCAACCTGCCGGCAAACAGGTAGGTATTCAGGTCTGAGAGGATTTCTGCATCAGCGGCATCGTTGTAATGCGCGAGGTCCAGAAACGGCATCCCTGGGATAGGCGTGCGCGTGCTGTTCCACCATAGAGAGCTGTTGGTCATGAGGTTGGTGAATTCCGTCAGGGCATGGTCATCGATCAGGTAGAACTCGGGATAGTTCGTGGTTTTGCCGGCATCGATGTAGTGAAAGACTGGGTAGAAGTTGAAGACCGAGGGGCTGCGCAGTGGCGCCTGGTAGAAGGCCCAGTCAGGGTCCACTAGGTGGTAGCGATGGTCTGAGGTAGCCGCTTCGAAAAAGCGCCATACCTGAGTCAGCCGCAGCAAAGGCTCTTTGACTCGCCTGGCTCGATCAGCCGGTATCGCGGCAGCTTCCGGGTCCATGAGAATGGCTTTGACTAAGGCGAACAAATCCCCCCTCACGCCCTGACCGTTGTTCTTGAAGACCTGAACCACACGGTTCAAGTAAGCCGGCGTCGGATTACTGGTGACCAGTCGGTGGATCAGGTGGCGCGATACCAAAACCGCCGTATTAGGGTGGTTGAATATGCAGTCGACTGCGGCCTGCAGATCCTGCTCAGCGGTCTGTCCGGCGGGAAATGTCGGACAAAAGCTGACGGTCTTTTCTCCGACGTCGTGATAGTCCTCGAAAGGCTCCATGGGCTCGAGCCAGTTCTGCTGAACCGGATAGTTGAAGCGCTCAGCGTTGCTGAAATGCCAGCCGGTTAGCACGCGGGCCATGCTTTCGATGTCAGCCTGGCTGTATGTGGCAATCTCGATGCCGTTAGCATCCTCAAGCGTCCTCCCCCAGTCATCCAGCCTGACGGTGCCAAGCGAGAACAACTGCAGCAACTCACGGGCGTAGTTCTCGTCCGGCCGGATGTTGAGTGCGGGGTTCTCTTTCTGGTTGCCCTTCATCGACAGGTACTCACCCATCACAGGATGCAGGGAGACATCGAGCAGCAGATCGCGATAGTTACCTAGGGCATGTCTGGCCAGAAGATCGTAGTAGTGCGCCAGGGCCAGCTGCTGACTGGACAACGTGTCCTTGTCCGACACCACGAATAGCTGGCTCAGGGCAAATGCCACGCGCTGACGAAGCTGATCTTCGGCCGTCAGCGCGACGCGCATCCAGACATCCAGGCGCTCGAACATAGTCGGCGCGCCACTCACCGCCGCGAGCAATGGATAATGCAAGGTCTGCGGCAGATCCCTCTGGGTTTCGAACCAATCTTCCGCGCCCAACGCCTGGAACTCCGCAACAGCCGCTCGCGTTGGCCCCATTGAGGCCTGGTTGAGCAGATCAACGACATCCGTCAGCTGCTCGATCAAGCGGGGCTCAGGAGCGGGTTCAGGTTCAGGTTCAGGTTCAGGTTCAGGTTCGGGTTCGGGTTCGGGCTCTGGCTCTGGCTCTGGCTCTGGCTCTGGCTCTGGCTCTGGCTCTGGCTCTGGCTCTGGCTCTGGCTCTGGCTCTGGCTCTGGCTCTGGCTCTGGCTCTGGCTCTGGCTCTTCAGTTTGAGGCTCATCTTGGCCAGGTAAAGAGGCAGTGTCGTCTAGATCAACAGGAGCGGGAGATGACGGGTCTTCCTGGAGACCGGAGTCACTGACTGACTGCCCTACCGCTGGAGCGCTCACGGGACCACCCGCTGGGGAGATCATATTGCTCTCAACCGCGGGCAGATCTTCAATGACGCCTTCTTGTGTCGGACTGTCACCGCCGGGATCAGGAGCTTGCCCCGAGATCAACGGAAGAAAATTTGTCAGTAAGTCGGAGTTACTTAGAAAGTCGCCGAGGTAGGCGGCTAGATCAGCAGGGACGGGCTCAGTAGCGCGGCTGGGAGACAGAGCAGCTGTTTGAGCCCCAGGCACAGGGTTGCGCAGAGAATCTACAAGCGGTGTGTTATAGACGATTGCCGCACCGGCAATTCCGACAGCCCCCATACTGAGAGACTGCATGAGGGATAATCGCATTCGAGAAACTCACACTACGGTTTCTCAGAGAATAAAAATACAAGATTCGAGTCGCTACAACAGCCTACGCAAGGGCACCCTCAATCAGTGCACAGCCTGCACAAATCATCATGACACTCACTGATCATTAACGTCATAG
This sequence comes from Aquipseudomonas alcaligenes, assembly GCF_003205495.1. Taxonomy (GTDB): domain Bacteria; phylum Pseudomonadota; class Gammaproteobacteria; order Pseudomonadales; family Pseudomonadaceae; genus Aquipseudomonas; species Aquipseudomonas alcaligenes_B. Next base: position 97,550 of record NZ_QJRX01000011.1, read on the forward strand.
ATCAGAATATCGCCAGGCTGACACTCCAGGACTTCGCAAATTTTTTCGAGGGTGTCAAACCTCACACCTTTGACCTTTCCCGACTTCAGCAGGGAAACGTTTTGCTCAGTGATACCAATGCGCTCTGCCAACTCCTTCGAGCGCATCTTCCTTTTGGCCAGCATCACGTCAAGAGCAACAACGATCGGCATCCCAATCCCTCAACTAAATGAACTGCTCATTCTCTTCAGAGAGACGAACTGCATCCAGCAGGACCCACCCCAGAGCACATATCAACCCACCAGTAACAATGAACAAAAAATAGTAAGGTCGAAAAATTAAAGACACAGCATAGCTGTCAAAACCGCCCCAGATGCTCAGTAGTATGGATATCATCAGCGACGCGATCATAAGCAAAACCGGTGTAAAGGCCATGATTACACCGATACTGCGTACATACTGAGCAGCCTGCACCGTGAAGTAACGCCCACTGCGAAACTCCGAGAAGAGCCTGATCACAAACCAACCACCCCACCCTGCCAAAGCAAATGGCGCGAACCCAAACAAGGCAAGAACATAACGGCACCACACACATAAGTTCTGCAGCGAAACCGGCCTAGAAAAGTAGGCAGCAAGTTGCGCCCCAAGATTTTCATTAAAAAACCAGAAACGTACAGCCTCCAATAAGACCAGAGGCATTAAGCAACAAGTGATAATCAAAACAGTCAAACTGACGGATTTAATGCGCATCACCGCCGCATTTGAGCGACCCACCATAAAAGCACCAAAAACTTGTGGATATTAGCACAACGAGAATGGAAATTAAATGCCCTACACAACACCGAGCACTTTAAGTTTGGCGATCGCGTCGGACCTCCCCTTCGCATCCACTCGCTTGTAGATATCTTTCAGCCTGTACGCCACGGTGCGCTGAGAAATATTGAGCATACCAGCGATTTCTTTGTTGGTGAGACCATTAGACGCCAACCGAATAAGATCAATATCTTTTGTCCAGTCTGGCGCCTGAACGGGCACATGCCCTTTCGACACCTTCATCAATGATCGCGGCGCTTCGCGAATGACATCTAAAGACCAAGCCTCATCATCGATTATGAAATAATCAGAGTGATCATATATTTGTTGCTCTTGAAGTTCAGCTAGCATGCCCTGGGTAATAACACCCACTGCTCTCTCCTCCTTGAGCGAGGCCACCAGCTGCCACAATAGCCCAACAAAAGCGTCATCCAGACGCTGCAGTGACTGGAGATTCACGTACAAAAGGTCATACGTCTCATCAATGGCATGAGCAGCCACATGGTCGCCATTAAGGATGTCCATGAGGCAGGGAATATCAAAGGACCTAACAGATGCAGCCTGCTCTTCACTGGCCACCAATTGGATCACACGACAGCAGCTCGCCCTGAGCTCACAGCAAAGGTCACTGACGAACTGTGACATAGAGAGCTCTGAGCGGATAATCAGCAGCGGCGAGCGTAGAAAAACCACCTCCTGCCTCAGTTTGTCGGCTATGGCCTCAACATGCGCACATAGCTTTCGCTCCAGGGCAACCTCATCACCAACCAAGCTCAGCTGACTGCGACTGGTATACAGGTCAAAAGCAGCGCCCTCGCACTCACCCGTAGTGCAGTTGAATAAAGGCTTTGCCTTGAGCGTAATCAAATCAGACCAGTCATGCTCAACACTATGCCCCTCCTGCCCATCAGATAGGCCCTCACCCGCTTTACGCTGCACCTCTCTCAGGTAAATATTCTTCGTGTAAAAGCCACGATCGACCTTCACCTCAAACAAAAAGCTTGTTGAGTCTCGCAGGAAAAGACGGACACTTTCACAACCTTGATCGCACTCAGCCATAGCATGCAATTTCTTGCAGGAGAAGCTTGTCAGCTCCTCATAACCGAGAACACCATCAACCACATATACGTTAGCCAGACCTTCTCGTGTAGCGAACTTCTTGAGTAAATAGTTACCTTGAAATTTCTGCCTGAAACCTGACAGATCCATCAACATGGCAAGCGTACCAACTGCACAGAGCAGCCAGGAGACAACCAAAACAACATCCTGCTGCTCTTCACCTGAGGCGGAGGCGAAGTAAACCTCGCACCACACGCCAATGGCCATTAAAAGAAGGGGAGAACGCCAAAAACCGATCTGCAGCAGCCCCACTAAACCAATGGCCAGTACAGGGTAAAGCCCAAATGAATTGCCCGAGAGGACGACTACCATCAGCACCTGCAACAGCAAGCCAGCCTGTTGCTTGGAAATCCACCCAGCTAGATGAAGTATGCGGGCCATAACGGGCAAAAGCAGTGAGATCAGTGCCATCGCCAGTGCAAAGTGCGACGGCATATAGCCATAGTAAGCAAAAAGCGAGAAGCAACCTGCCAGTACAAAATTTAGCATCAGGAAGCCCTCAGCGACTTTCCATCGCCCATCAGCAAACCGGTCACATAGGACACTGCCTCAGTTTTGTTGCAGACCCCCAACTTCACGAAAATCTTCTTCATGTGCCAGGCAATGGTTGCGTAATTGATCCCCTGTTCCACAGCTATGGCGGTGTAGTCCTTGCCCTTGACCACCTGCAGCAAAACCAAGCGCTCTTTAGGTGTCAGCTCAGCCAACTCCTCCATACCTTCGAGATCAGCTACATCGACATGAGAGATATCGTAAATTGAATGCGATTGGGTAAGGCCGCCAAGCTTCTCTTTAACTTCCTGCTGCAATCTCTTAAAGCCACTCACCAACTCTTCAGCATACATAGGCTTAGCAAAGCAATAACCCTGCACGCAATCGACTTCATTTCCTTCATCAAGAATGCGCAGCAACTCTTCAGTACTCTCTACGCGCTCAAGCACGACCTTGGCACCACGCCTTTTCGCATACTTTTTAATCTCCGCATAAACCTTTCTAATAAAAGGCGAAGCATCAGGCGCAAAAAAGATATCGGCCTCGAACTTGATGCAGGTCCATTCCAGGTTGGCTACACGCGAAATACTGGAGAACCCTCTACCAAAGTCATCGATGGAGAGGTCCACGCCCAGGGAGCGAATTTTTGAAATGCTCTGCTCAATCTGCGAATAGCTGGCAATTGAGCTGTCCTCAACCAGCTCAATGACCAATCGCCTAGGATTGATCGAGAAGCGCAGCATGGCCTCTGAGAGGTGCTGAAAGAAACGAGAGTGGCCAAGCATCTTGGCATCAACATTTACGATGAACTTCGTGGACTCATTGAGAGTCAGGGCATTCAACATCCAAGCAGATGTCTCCAGCGCCTTGGAGAGGATGTAGAAATCACAGCCATGCAAGCCATAGAGCCTTAGCAGATCCGCTGCAGCGACCTCTCCGACCTCATCAACGCCCCGACAAAGCAGCTCAAATCCGCACACGCTTCCGTGCCTGAGATCCACCAATGGCTGTAGAGCAAACCGGACGCGCGGAAGCCGAAGTGACTCGACCACATGCTCCGGCACACCCTGGTCAAAAGAGGCATACTCAAGGCCATTGAAGTCACCTGCTTTGTATCGCCAGCGCTTAACGAGACCAAAAGCCTTAGCCTCTCCTAAAACGCCAAAGAGCCATCCGGGCAACCAGTAGCCATCGGCCACACTCAGGCTATCGTTGAGCAGATCCCTCACTTCGCGCTTCAGGCTGCAGACATAGTCCTCAAGACGCTCGGCGATCAGCGCAGGCTCCAGACGCAGACAAATGACGTTGTTCGCGACAACGCATGCCACCACTTCGGCTCGTCGCGAAAGCTGGGCGATAGCTTTTTCGTACTCGAACAGCTCCACACAAGAAGCGTCCTGCATCACTCGCAAGAAGAGTAGTGACTGCGCCTGAAGGCCCTCTTCGCCCACCAGAACACTCCATTTAAGTGAGGCAAGCTCCAGCCCTCTTTCGACCTCATCGATGTAGCAATAGACGACGTCTTCACGCGCCTCATCGCGGACCAGCCGCAGGCTAAGGGTCTTGATGCATGCATCATCCAGTACTCGCACCGTGGTCTGTCCATGTTTCAGTGCAAGACTCAGAGCCCTCAAAAAGGACGCCCTATACCTGGCGTTCACACAACGATTGAGCTCGAGCTCATCTAAACCACACCACGCCTTCAGTGCACTGCTGGTTTTGCCGCTCCACAGCCCCTCTTGCTTGTAGAGCAAAGCCACGCGCTCCCGCGCCAACTTGGCGAGTCTGAAAGCTGCATAGCTTGGTGTATTCATTTTCCTGATTCTGTAGTGCGCGACCCACTCACTCACCATTGGTGAAAGGATCTTGACCCAGAGCCACGCAGCCGCTGAGGCGACCACCAGAGCAAAGAGGATGAACATCTTGATACCGCTCCTCGGGCAGATACCCGTATCGGTTATGACGCAAATGCATTCCAGCAGCCGGTCCTGGGACCGTCCATTTGCGCTCCGGGCATGCCCACTACGAAGATAGAATCATGCAAAGCATCTAGAAATTAATGCAGCACGATAATTTTTTCAATCAAAACGTTCTGTGCACCGATGGATGGTGGCTCAACTCAGGGGCCACCATCCGACGCATCTGCGGCTAATTAAGTGCGCAAAGGCAGCAGCCACTAGGCTCTGCATCAGGACCGGGGGGCAGTCCAGCAGTAAGAGTGAAAGCCAGTTGAGAGCTCGAAACCGCAGCGCTCATAGAGCGCCTGGGCTGCCGCATTATCAACCGCCGTCTCGAGCACCAAGCGTTGCTGTCCATTGCGGACAACAAACCCCTGAGCAGCCAAAACTAATGCCAGGCCGCCACCGAGACCGCGCTTGGCCTCCTCAACGAACAGATCGTTGAGGATCCAGATACGTTGCAAGCCAAGAGAGCTGAACGAGGGATACAGCTGAGCAAAGCCGACATTGCGGCCCGCACCATCAGAGCAGAGGAAGATCACCGACTCATTGGCACCCAGCCTTGCAGCCAGGTAATCGCGTACGGCACCGGCATCGCGCTCGACGCCATAGAACGCCAAGTAGCCAGAGAAAAGAGAGCAAACAGCATCGATATCATCAATACCTGCTCGGCTTACGGTTAGGGTCACGGTTTGTTCCTTGGGTTACATGCCACATGGCATTGCAATCCTCTACAGCCTCCCTAGACTCTGCCAGATCCACTTCAGCCAGAAGCCCCAGACCAGTTGTTGCCATTCACCTCTCTGCTGGGGCTTGAATCCAGCACTCAGACCCGATCAAGCCGCGACGCTCTCTACCTGAAAGTGCGTGAGCTCATCGTCCAAGGAAAGCTTCCCTCGGGCACTAAATTACCCTCGACAAGACGCCTTGCAACGGAACTGGGAATGTCGCGTTCGACCGTCGTCGACGTCTTCGACCAGCTGAAAATGGAGGGCTACCTCGAGGCGTCTCAGGGGGCTGCGACCCGGGTCTCCTCCGTGGCATCTGAGCACTTCAAGCATGCTCGGCATGCGAGCCTAGATGAGCCTCCGCACCCAAGCACCGAACACCTCAACCTTGATCGCTGGCACAACAGCGACCCGCCCACAGCCATTTCGCTAACTGCATTCAGACCTGGTCTACCAGACATCAGTCTGTTTCCCAAAGAAGAGTGGAATGCCTGCCTCACACGCGCCATCAAGAGGCGCGTAAATTATGACCTCAGCTATTGCGGCTACACGGGGCACACGCCCCTCAAAGCACAGATCATTGAACACGTTTCTCACGCGCGCTACGTCACGGCTGAGCCCGAGCAAGTCATCATCGTTCCGTCCTCACAGGCAGCCTTCGATGTCATCGCTAAGCTTGCGCTGGTACATGGTGATTGTGTGTGGGCAGAAGACCCGGGCTACCCCGGTTTTATCAACCTGGTTCAAGCGTACGATGGGGCCATTGAGCGCGCGCCCGTAGATCAGTTCGGCGCCAATTTCGATAACCTGCCGGGCCAGCCAAAGCTCATTTACGTGAGCCCGTCCCACCAATACCCAACCGGCGCCATGCTCTCACTGGAGAGAAGGCTGAACCTGCTTGAGCTATCACGCGAGCACGGAGCACTGATCGTCGAGGACGACTATGACAGTGACTTCCAATTCGACGGGGCTCCCATTGCGAGCCTGCAAGGTCTCGATAAGGGCAGGAATGTCATTTACGTGGGGACATTCTCCAAAACGCTGGCGCCTGGGCTGCGCACAGCCTACCTCATCGCTCCCAAGCACCTGACGCAAGCCGCGGAGTCGATCGCCGCGCTATCCGGGCATAGCGTACCCGTACATGTTCAGGTGGCACTGGCGGACTTTCTCGAGCTAGGCCTCTTCAGAAAGCACATCAAAAAGATGACTGCCGAGTACAGCCAGAGGATGGACCTCCTCTACAGTCTGCTCCAGCCGGCCCTCAAGGAGGTCTTCCACTTGATCCCCCCCAAGGGTGGCTTGCAGTATGCCCTTATCTCGAAGAGCCCTATCGATGACAAAGCCTTGTCGCGCTACCTATTCGGTCATGGCTTTCATACTGCACCTATCAGCGACTTGACCAAGCAGAGCTCGACGACGGGCCTACTGCTTGGAATCGGCTTGGTAACCGGGCAGGAAATTAACCGCATGGCCCCACAGATGTGTATGGCAATCTTGGGGTGGCTCGAGACTGTCAGGAAACCTTAGACCAGCGCTGAAAGTCGATTGTCGGAATGCACATTGAGACTCTCGAGCCCAGGCGCCCTGCATCACCAGGCGCCTTCATCTCGATCGAGAAGTTCTTAACCCTCAGTCCAGCCTTCTCCAGGCGCTTCAACACGATGCGACTGACGTCAATTTTCTTTTGGTGCTCGCACTGATGCTCCAAGGTCAGTATGAGGTTAATGCTGCTGATGGAGTTTATTCGCCGCACCTTCAGCTGCTGCGATAGACCACCCACAGCGGTATCCAGCGAGCCATAAATAATCTTCGCCACTTTGTAGACAAAGACGCGATCCAGATCGGCCGAGAACTCAAGCAGGACATGAGCAATCGAGAAAACGTCTTCTTGCGACTTGGTTGAACCACTACCCTTCCACATCACAAAAATCTTCTTTGCCGACCATTAGTATCACTTTTGAGGATTCGGTTGCTCGCCAAGATATTCCTACGCATCCCAAATACCTCGCCTCATCTCGAAAACTGGGTAAGGAAACCCATCCCCATCCATGTTTCGGACATCAGTCATATCAAAGCCTAACTTTCGATAAAACGCTAAAGCACCTATGTTGCTTTGATAGACCACAACAGAAAGTCTCGGAGCGCACTGAGCAACGTGCTCTACCAGTGCTTTACCTATTCCTCGACGCTGAAAGGCAGGAGTCACAAACAACCCCAGCAGGCTGAAGTTATTAATCGAGACAAAGCCAACGACGAGGCCACGCACCCGAGCGATGTAGGTGTCGACGCCTGAAAGCCGCGCTACAACCTTTCGCTGATGCTGGATGGCCTCATCCGAGAGAAATGCATAAGTGATGGCAACGGCCTCCGCCCAGAGACCTAGACACACCTCAAGGTCTTCTGGCGCGAACTGCACTACCTCTACAGCATCCATTGGTCGCTCAAGCATCAAGCTCACTCCAGAATCGATAGATAAACGACACTGAAATCATGACCAGGACCAGCAACCACATCTCAACAGCCATCAAGTCGATCTGACCTAATTGGTACATGGCCGCAGGTACATCAATAAGGAAATGGGCAGCAACTGCCGCCCCAAAATAATGGAGCTGACCTTTTGATATGCTCAGATAGACCAAAGCAAAAAGGCCGGCTTGCAACACCACTACACCGAGGCGCTCCAACAGCATGAGCCAAGCCGTCAATTCGGATAGCAGACTGATGCGCGCAGACAGCACCTGCTGATCCTGTACGCTCTCAATAGACTGCATCACGGCGCTCAGCACCTGGGGATTTAGTCTCAGATACAGATCCCCAGCACTGGCCACAAATCCAACCACCACCACCTCAGCCAATGCATACCCAACAGCGGCACATAGGGCCATGGCCTTGAACTGGTAGTGCTGTAGGTTCCGCATAACAAACAACAGCAAAAGCGCCTTAACCCCAGTCTCTGCCGACGCGGCAGCAAGGGCATAGCTAACGGCCCGAATCCAGACCGAAGCATCGCTGGTATACAGACTGATACCAGCGTTAATAACCGGCTTTAAAAGCAGCGCCGCCAGGGCAAAGCCCGCAGCACCGATCAAAAAATGCTGCCAACGCCCACCAGTCAGTATTCGGGCCCAATGGACAAAATAGGCACCGATAGTGAGCATCAAGACATAGGCAGCCACATGGGCTAATACAACACCGCTCATCACAACGTACATCTGAGGCTTTTACAGGCGGCCGAAGCTATCACAGCGCTATTAATGCCAACGCCCGCGAGGCTAGGAACCGCACTCTTAACAGTCTCTTTTGCACGATTTGTAAGGCACGCAGCCTCATCCACCACTAGGCCTGCACTGTCGCCCCAGCCCCACCTTCCACACAGCCAGTGCAAAAGCCTGCCCAGATGCACTCTTGAGTGGTCTCCATTCCCGTCGCCCCGATTAACATCGCCGCCATTGTTTTTCCCTCTTTCGGGCGTGCTCAGGTCATGTCTGGCTCGCCTTGTCTTATGAAGCACTCCTCTCTCTCACGCTCCATCCCCTACCACTTCGCCAAGCGCCACGGCGTGCTGCTGCGCGAGCCCCTCGGCCAGGCCCAGCTGCAGGTGCGTCGGGGCGCCAGCCTGGCGGCCGTGCAGGAGGCCCAGCGTTTCGCCGGTCGTGTGCTGCCGCTGCACTGGCTGGAGCCCGAGGCCTTCGAGCAGGAGCTGGCCCTGGCCTACCAGCGCGATTCCTCCGAAGTGCGGCAGATGGCCGAGGGCCTGGGTGCCGAGCTCGACCTGGCCAGCCTGGCCGAGCTCACTCCCGAATCCGGTGACCTGCTGGAGCAGGAGGACGACGCGCCGATCATCCGCCTGATCAACGCCATCCTCAGCGAGGCGATCAAGGCCGGCGCCTCCGACATCCATCTGGAAACCTTCGAGAAACGTCTGGTGGTGCGCTTTCGCGTCGACGGCATCCTCCGCGAAGTGATCGAGCCGCGCCGCGAGCTGGCCGCGCTGCTGGTGTCGCGGGTCAAGGTCATGGCGCGCCTGGACATCGCCGAGAAGCGCGTACCGCAGGACGGGCGCATCTCGCTCAAGGTCGGCGGCCGCGAGGTCGACATCCGTGTTTCCACCCTGCCGTCGGCCAATGGCGAGCGGGTGGTGCTGCGTCTGCTCGACAAGCAGGCCGGGCGCCTGTCGCTTACACACCTGGGCATGAGCGAGCGCGACCGCCGTCTGCTCGACGAGAACCTGCGCAAGCCCCACGGCATCATCCTGGTCACCGGCCCCACCGGCTCGGGCAAGACCACCACCCTGTACGCCGGCCTGGTCACCCTCAACGACCGCTCGCGCAACATCCTCACGGTGGAAGACCCGATCGAGTACTACCTGGAAGGCATCGGCCAGACCCAGGTCAATCCGCGGGTGGACATGACCTTCGCCCGCGGCCTGCGCGCCATCCTGCGCCAGGACCCGGACGTAGTGATGGTCGGCGAGATCCGCGACCAGGAAACCGCCGACATCGCCGTGCAGGCCTCGCTGACCGGCCACCTGGTGCTCTCCACCCTGCACACCAACAGCGCCGTCGGCGCCGTCACCCGCCTGGTCGACATGGGCGTCGAGCCCTTTCTGCTGTCTTCTTCCCTGCTCGGCGTGCTGGCCCAGCGCCTGGTGCGCGTGCTCTGCGTGCACTGCCGCGAGGCGCGTCCGGCCGACGCGGCCGAGTGCGGCCTGCTTGGCCTCGACCCGCACAGCCAGCCGCTGATCTACCACGCCAAGGGCTGCCCCGAGTGCCACCAGCAGGGCTACCGCGGCCGTACCGGCATCTACGAGCTGGTGATCTTCGACGACCAGATGCGCACCCTGGTGCACAACGGCGTCGGCGAGCAGGAGCTGCTGCGCCACGCCCGTAGCCTCGGCCCGAGCATCCGTGACGACGGCCGGCGCAAGGTGCTGGAAGGGGTTACAACCCTGGAAGAAGTGCTGCGCGTGACCCGGGAAGACTGATGGCCGCCTTCGAATACATCGCCCTGGATGCCAGGGGTCGCCAGCAGAAAGGGGTACTGGAGGGCGACAGCGCCCGCCAGGTGCGCCAGCTGCTGCGCGACAAACAGCTGTCGCCGCTGCAGGTCGAGCCGGTACAGCGCAGGGAGCAGGCCGAGGGTGTTGGCTTCAGCCTGCGCCGTGGCCTGTCGGCCCGCGACCTGGCGCTGGTCACCCGCCAGCTGGCGACCCTGATCGGCGCCGCGCTGCCCATCGAGGAGGCGCTGCGCGCCGCCGCCGCGCAGTCGCGCCAGCCGCGCATCCAGTCGATGCTGTTGGCGGTGCGCGGCAAGGTGCTCGAGGGCCACAGCCTGGCCAAGGCCCTGGCCTCCTACCCGGCGGCCTTCCCCGAGCTGTACCGCGCCACGGTGGCGGCCGGCGAGCATGCGGGGCACCTGGCGCCGGTGCTGGAGCAGCTGGCCGACTACACCGAGCAGCGCCAGCAGTCGCGGCAGAAGATCCAGATGGCGCTGCTCTACCCGGTGATCCTGATGCTCGCTTCGCTGGGCATCGTCGGTTTTCTGCTCGGCTACGTGGTGCCGGATGTGGTGCGGGTGTTCGTCGACTCCGGGCAGACCCTGCCGGCGCTGACCCGCGGGCTTATTTTCCTCAGCGAGCTGGTCAAGTCCTGGGGCGCCCTGGCCATCGTCCTGGCGGTGCTCGGCGTGATCGCCTTTCGCCGCGCCCTGCGCAGCGAGGATCTGCGCCGGCGCTGGCACGCCTTCCTGCTGCGCGTGCCGCTGGTCGGTGGGCTGATCGCCGCCACCGAGACGGCGCGTTTCGCCTCGACCCTGGCCATCCTGGTGCGCAGCGGCGTGCCGCTGGTGGAGGCGCTGGCCATCGGCGCCGAGGTGGTGTCCAACCTGATCATTCGCAGCGACGTGGCCAACGCCACCCAGCGCGTGCGCGAGGGCGGCAGCCTGTCGCGCGCTCTGGAAGCCAGCCGGCAGTTCCCGCCGATGATGCTGCACATGATTGCCAGCGGCGAGCGTTCCGGCGAGCTGGACCAGATGCTGGCGCGCACGGCGCGCAACCAGGAAAACGACCTGGCGGCCACCATCGGCCTGCTGGTGGGGCTGTTCGAGCCGTTCATGCTGGTATTCATGGGCGCGGTGGTGCTGGTGATCGTGCTGGCCATCCTGCTGCCGATTCTTTCTCTGAACCAACTGGTGGGTTGATAGCGATGTACAAACAGAAAGGCTTCACGCTGATCGAGATCATGGTGGTGGTGGTCATCCTCGGCATTCTCGCCGCCCTAGTGGTGCCGCAGGTGATGGGCCGCCCGGACCAGGCCAAGGTCACCGCGGCGCAGAACGACATCCGCGCCATCGGCGCGGCGCTGGACATGTACAAGCTGGACAACCAGAACTACCCGAGCACTCAGCAGGGCCTGGAGGCCCTGGTGAAGAAACCCACCGGCACGCCGGCGGCGAAGAACTGGAACGCCGAGGGCTACCTGAAGAAGCTGCCGGTCGACCCCTGGGGCAACCAGTACCTGTACCTGTCGCCGGGCACCCGCGGCAAGATCGACCTGTATTCGCTGGGCGCCGACGGCCAGGAAGGCGGCGAGGGGACCGACGCCGACATCGGCAACTGGGATCTCTGACTCGCGATGCAGCGAGCGCGCGGTTTCACCCTGATCGAGCTGCTGGTGGTGCTGGTGCTGCTCGGTGTGCTCACCGGCCTCGCCGTGCTCGGCAGCGGGATCGCCAGCAGCCCCGCGCGCAAGCTGGCGGACGAGGCCGAGCGCCTGCAGTCGCTGCTGCGGGTGCTGCTCGACGAGGCGGTGCTAGACAACCGCGAGTATGGTGTACGCTTCGACGCCCGGAGCTACCGGGTGCTGCGCTTCGAGCCGCGCACGGCGCGCTGGGAGCCGCTCGACGAGCGCGTGCACGAGCTGCCGGAGTGGCTCGAGCTGGAGATCGAGGTCGACGAGCAAAGTGTCGGGCTGCCCGCCGCCCGTGGTGAGCAGGACAAAGCCGTGGCCAAGGCGCCACAGCTGCTGCTGCTCTCCAGTGGCGAGCTGACCCCCTTCACCCTGCGCCTGTCTGCCGGCCGCGAGCGCGGCGCGCCGGTACTGACGCTGGTCAGCGACGGCTTCGCCGAGCCCGAGCTGCAGCAGGAAAAGTCCCGATGAAGCTCATCCGCGGCTTCACCCTGCTGGAGGTGCTGGTGGCCCTGGCGATCTTCGCCGTGGTCGCCGCCAGCGTGCTCAGCGCCAGCGCCCGCTCGCTGAAGACCGCCGCACGCCTGGAGGACAAGACCTTCGCCACCTGGCTGGCGGACAACCGTCTGCAGGAACTGCAGCTGGCCGACGTGCCGCCGGGCGAGGGCCGCGAGCAGGGCGAGGAGAACTACGCTGGGCGGCGCTGGCTGTGGCAGAGCGAGGTGCAGGCCACCAGCGAGCCAGAGATGCTGCGTGTCACCGTACGGGTGGCCCTGCGGCCGGAGCGCGGGCTGCAGGGCAAGATCGAAGACCATGCCCTGGTGACCCTGAGTGGCTTCGTCGGGGTCGAGCCATGAGGCAGCGCGGCTTCACCCTGCTGGAAGTGCTGATCGCCATCGCCATCTTCGCCCTGCTGGCCATGGCCACCTACCGCATGCTCGATAGCGTGCTGCAGACCGATCGCGGCCAGCGCCAGCAGGAGCAGCGCCTGCGCGAGCTGACGCGGGCCATGGCGGCCTTCGAACGCGACCTGCTGCAGGTGCGCCTGCGCCCGGTGCGCGACCCGCTGAGCGACCTGCTGCCGGCCCTGCGCGGCAGCAGTGGCCGCGATACCCAGCTGGAGTTCACCCGCAGCGGCTGGCGCAACCCGCTCGGCCAGCCGCGCGCCACCCTGCAGCGGGTGCGCTGGCAGCTCGAAGGCGAGCGCTGGCAGCGCGCCTACTGGACGGTGCTGGACCAGGCCCAGGACAGCCAGCCGCGGGTGCAGCAGGCGCTGGATGGCGTGCGCCGCTTCGACTTGCGCTTTCTCGACCAGGAGGGGCGCTGGCTGCAGGACTGGCCGCCGGCCAACAGTGCTGCCGACGAGGCCCTGACCCAGCTGCCGCGTGCCGTCGAACTGGTCGTCGAGCACCGCCATTACGGTGAGCTGCGCCGTGTATGGGCTCTGCCAGAGCCCCTCGAGGATCACGAAGAATGAAGAACCAAAAGGGTGTAGCACTCATCACAGTGCTGCTGGTCGTGGCCCTGGCCACAGCCGTCAGCGCGGCGCTGATGCATCGGCAACACCTAACGATTCGCAGCCTGAGCAATCAACTGCAAGCGCGCCAGGCTATCTATTACGCCCAAGGCGGTGAGCGATTGGCGATGGCTATCCTGGCTCGAGACCTTCGCCAGGGTAGCGTGCTACCGGTAGATCACCCGGGCGAAGAATGGGCAAACCCCAACCTGCATTTCCCTCTCGATGACGGTGGCGCCCTGACCCTGCATATCGAGGACATGGCCGGACGCTTCAATCTCAACAGCCTGGCGCAGCGAGGCGTCAACGGCGAGCTTGCGCTGCTGAGGATGCAGCGCCTGCTTCATCGACTCGACCTACCTGAGGTCTACGCACTACGCCTGAAGGACTGGCTGGATACCGACCAGAACCCCAGCACCGAATCGAGTAGCGAAGACGCCCAGTACCTGCTCGCTCAACCGGCCTATCGCACTGGCTCTGGCGAGATAGCCGATACCTCCGAACTCCGCCTACTCGCGGGGATGACCTTCTCTGAATACCAGCGCCTAGAGCCCTTTGTCAGCGCACTCCCGCCGGAGACAGCATTGAATGTGAACACAGCCAGCAGACATGTGCTGGGGGCCTTGGGAGAGGGCATACCAGAGGCTGTCCTGCAAACACTCATCAATGGCCGAGACCGGGACGGGTACCCCGACCTTAATGTCATACCACTGCATCTGAATGAGTACGGAGCCACTACGCGAGGATTGGCCGTATCTAGCCAGTTCTTTCGTGTCACCACCATGGTGGAGCTGGGTGAGCATCGCCAGGTACTCACGAGCTATGTACAGCGCGGCCATAACGGCCGCGTTCGCTTGCTTGCTCGTGATCTGGGACAGGACGCCTATTCACTTCAGCCCATCGAGGACAACAAGCGATGAGCGTGACCCTATTCCTTCCTCCACAGGCATGCACCAACGCAAAGGCAGATCTACCCGTCTGGCGAGTCGATGATGAAGACTGCCAAGTACTGCCCTTCATATCAGCAATACCTCTTAGCCCTGAAACATGGCGGTTAGTGCTACCTGTTGAAGCAGTTACCGTATGCGCCGTGCACCTCCCCCAGACTCGCCCCAATCTGGTTCAGAAGGCCCTGCCCTATGCCGTCGAAGAGCACTTGATTGAGGAGGTCGAGCTTTTCCACCTGTGTGTCGGTCAGAAACTGCCTGATGGGCGGCATAGCGTCTTTGCGGTCCGCAAGACTTGGCTAGAAGAATGGATTGGCCTGTGCACTCACAATCCGCCCCACGAGATTGCCGTAGACGCAGATCTCCTGCCGGGCGAGGGCACTCGATTGCTGTGTATGGGCAATCGCTGGCTTGTGGGGATTGAGCGCGAGATCCGCCTCGTGATCGGAGCAGAAGGCTGGGCTGAGCTCAGCGAGCATTGCCCCCGCCCTCGGCATGCGTATTGGGAAAACAAACGACCGGCACCTGGAACCATCGAGTCAGGCCAGCAGGTACTACAACCGCTGGCCTGGCTCGCCAAACAGAAACCCGGCACGAACCTGGCGATAGGACCATATGCCAGACAAGAGCCTGGAAAAAAGCTGGGTAGCTGGACCTACATTACTTGGACACTCGCCGTCACGGTGGCCATCTTGTGGACCTCAAACCTGGCACAAGCCCTCTACCTGCAATATCAAGGTGATCGTTACGCCCAAGCAAACGAAGAGATCTATCGGCGTCTGTTCCCGCAGGACCTGAAGATCATCAACCTTCGCGCCCAGTTCGATGAGCACCTGAGCCAAGCCCAGAGCAACAGACAAGGCAGCTTCCTGAAGGCCTTGGATGTGGTTGCTACTGCAATCACTCAAGAAAGGGCTCGAATCGATATCCGGCAGCTGGATTTCAAAGCTCAAAGCCAAAGCCTCGCGATACAGCTTCAAGCCCCAGACTTCGCGACGCTTGAGCGCCTGAAAAGCCGCCTGCACAGACAAGGTCACCCAGTCTCCATGGACTCAGCCAACCGAGAAGCACGCGGAGTCACTGCCAGCATGATCATTGAGGCGCCACATGAGAAGTAAACTCCAACAGCTTCGGTTAGCACTGCACGCGAAGTGGATCAATTTACCTGGCCCCCACCGGAGAATACTGGCGCCAGTCGGCCTCTTAGCACTTCTATTACTGGCCCATAGCGCTATATGGAGCCCCGTGGAGCGTCAAAAAGAACTGGCCGCGCTACATCTCAAATCCCAGCAAGAACTGCATGACTATCTTCGCCGGCATGCTGCGCAAATCGCCGCAAGCCAGTCTGAGCCATCCCTACCACCCTCAGCACTACATGGCCTGGTCACTCGCAGCGCAACAACTCAGGGGCTGTCAATCGATAGCCTTGATCAAGCCAATGATGGTGCTTTGCGGCTGAATATCCGCGGCCCATTTGATCGGCTCCTGCAGTGGCTCAACCATGTTGAAAGCCATGGTGCCCGAATCGAGGAGGCGCAAATCGCGAAAAACGCAGAGGGAGGCCTTGTCGGAGAGTTTCGGCTTATCCCCTAGGCCTGCCAGCAGCATCAGACGTAGAAGTTCTGACTGAGAGCGACTGCCTGCCAGCTCAAGCGCCCTATCTCAATTTGTGCAAGTGAAGTTGCTCCCGCAACCCGGGAAGTTCGTAACGCTCTAATTTTTAACAAAAAAATGGCCAGTTAAATTTTAGCCGCTATCAAACCATGCAAATTTCGACACACGCTGAAGTTCGAGCAAAAAACCAATAAACCACGAACCTACAATCACCCGGCAACACCAAAACAAGCCACAAGAGGTGATTGTAAATGGACAATGTACTTTTGGCCCCCGGCGACAAAACCGAGCGCAATGGTGGCTCTTTTCAAGAGTGCACAATTAATCCTTACTCGGGCTCACTAACCGGCCGCTATGGCAGGTACTGCACCATCCGAGACTTCGAAAAAGCCCCTCCCACCAGCAAGCCAGGCCGCTATTGGCTGCAGATATTTAAAACACCTGACAACACCGAATAAGTACGACTCAGGGGGCACTTTTGCCCCCTGAGGATAACTACGCCCAAGATAATGATAAAATCATGAACAAAAAATTTGCCCTTATATTGCTACTCTTAATCCCTAGCCTTTCTGTAGCGGAGAGCCACTCCGAGGAAGCCCGCCAAAGAGCTGTACGCGAGATCATTCAGGAGTCGATTTCACGCTACCCGGGAAATTGCCCCTGCCCCTACAACCTTGCAGCTAATGGCAGCAGATGCGGTAAACGCAGCGCATACAGCAGGCAAGGTGGCTATGGGCCCATCTGCTATGCAGAGGATGTGGATGAGCGCATGATCGAACAGCATCTGTCCTCGAAGGGGCACTGAGTTACCCGAAGGGGGAGGCCTGACAATCATGAGAATTATTCGATCTACCTTGTTTAACGGCACTACCGCTTGGGAAGCCATGGACATCACCCGACTCAATGGCATTAGCGTGCGGCTCCACTGGACTGATCAACCATACAAGTGGCACGTGAACGATGGGGAAGAGGTTTTTGCAGTGATGGATGGCGAGGTCGACATGCACTATCGGGTCGACAATGAGGTGCATGTCGCTCACCTGAAAGCCGGTGACATCTTCCACTCCACGATCGGTACGGAGCATGTAGCCCATCCCATCGTTCCATCAAGAATTCTGGTGGTCGAGACGGAGGGCAGTGTCTGAAAGCGCATGTTGAATTGCGCAAGGCGCCTCGGAGCTCAAGATAGAACCGGCTCCGAGGCTTCTAATGTGGATGGTAAATGGCACTCTGTGGTGCGGAGAGTGCCATTCTCGACTGAGCGTCCAGTCCGTCAGGACGCCCAGCATCCCCAGCCTAATGTGCAGCTAAGCGATCCCTGGCACTTACCCGCGCCTGGATCCACTCCAGAATCTCTGCCTCCACCCACGCGACTGCCTTCGCACCTAGCGGAACGGGCGCGGGAAAGGCGCCGTCCTGAATCGCCTTGTACACCGTGGATCTTGCCAGGCCAGTCATCGCCATAACCTCTTTCAAACGTATCAGTCTCATCATCAGACTCCATGGATTCACTCATGGAATAGGCCAGACCCGTCGCGCTTGAAGATGAGTCAGCTGACTCATACCGAGGTTGCGATGAGCCGCACCCGAGACCTTGCTCTGATGCTTCGCAAAGTAGCTCAGCCGGTAGAAGACTCGCAGGTACTGCTCGCCAAAGTCGGTCCCCTGAAGCTGCAGCTCAGAGACGGGGGTCTGCGGAAAATGCACGCCAGGAAGAGCCTGTTGCCACTCTATTCCCAAAGCTGACCCCCAGGCCTTACAAATCCGCCCTGCCAGGCTTTGGCTATAGTCGGCTCCCTCCTGATGCAGCAGCCCATAGTTGCCAGTTGTGAAATGCGCATCGCGATTGATCAACAGAGCCACGTGGTAGTGCGGATGCTCCGCCATCGCCTGCTCACGAACCCAGAGGTAATGAAGCATTGGCTGGTAAGCCCTCTTACCACTCCGACGTTTTTTCTTGGCTTCGTGCTCCAGCTGCGCCTTCAGCGATTCGATAAAATCGGTGATGGCACCGGCAGGGAGGTCTTGCCCCTGAGGAGCTCTGAGATCTACGCGAATGACGCTCCAACGAGCGTGGATGGCCAAAGAGGCCTCAAGCAGATTGTGAATGCGGTGGAGGTAGGTTTCGTTCAGATCCCCCTGGGAAAACTGGACGGGCAGCCCTCGCCACTTGGTGGCTGTTTCTGGAACTGGTAGGTACATGGATAAGCTCCTGTGGATTGATCCATAGGAACTGCTCACTGCCGTAGCCGATTACAGCTTTGCACTGAGCCCAGGCATTAGGAGGAGGACAATAATACTAACTAACCAACACTATTTTTTGGATGATGACAGGTGCGCCGCCCAGCTGGCGGGCACGAGGCTATGAAATCTCCATTTTCTCAACTCCGAACTTATCAGCCAGTTCCTTGCCAGAAAAAACAAGAGAAGTTCGAATATATAAAGCCCCAGCCACCTCTACAGGCCTACAACTTACAAGCGCCCATTCAGTTCGAGAGACAGGCATAGACATAATGGCATCAGAAAAATGAAACCCCAGCTTCGAGACCATGCGATGCGCAAGATCCTCAACAAGATCTAAAACAAGTCGATCCAAATGACTCATTACCTTAAGATCCATGCTTTCAATCCCATGAAATCCTGCAACAGGAAAAGAGAAACCGCAAACTTCCAGCAATGACCTTTGCATCACAACCTGCTGCTGCCGCTCCAAGAAAGAACGCCCGCATGGGTAATACCTAGAAACAAGCATACACCACTGATAGAGAAGGCAGCTAAGTTTATCTAAGTCGTTTAAAGCAAAGGCCAGATTCCTTCTTTGCAAGACATCTATACACTCCTCACGATCCTGCACTGAAAAGCCACTCCAGAACACATCGCGCTTACAGCCATACTCAAAACCACTTACAAACGAATCTCCGAGCAACGAATATAGTTTTTCGCGCCGCGACCCTCGCAGCACTAATGCGCCCCCAGCATGCTCCTCCAGAAAACCCTTCCCCACCAGAGATCTGATAAGACTCTGCACCCTCGACCTATCCATAGAGGTTTTTGAGGCCAATTCTTGAGCGCTAAGATACAGAACGCCCCGCTTTGACACTTCAAACCAAGCAAGGGCTAGAAGGCACCGCTCAGGATCCGTAAGGTCACGATATTTATCACTCCCTACATCCTCCCCACTGCGTTGTCTCGCGCTCACACCACAATCAAGAACCTTGTAAATCCATTCAGCAGCCAGTTCATTACCAACTAAAGCCCTACGCTTGATAAAGTACTCTGTGAAAGAATAAACCTGTAAAGGTCGACCTCGCGTGCGTCTCTTTTCACACACAAGAATCTGCGCCAGCACAAGCCCTTCCAAGCAAGTACTTATCGCAGACTTGCTACACCCTACCTGCTTGGCCAGCCTGGCAACGTTGGAGATTTCCAGCTCGCCAGGCTTTCTAAAATCCTGCAGCCGAATCAGCCGATAACAGAGATAACGGCTTTTGAGCGGCATCTGCTCCGTCCATAAGAGCACCTTCAAAGCCCACCTACTAGCATAGCCCCCCACCATACTCCCTCCTCAAATCAGATGACGCTTGGCCTCATCATCGCTCACAGAGCAGCAATTTAGAGCTTTATACCATTTTCACCCGTACGACTTTGGCCATAGTCATGTCCGCCGCCATTCGAACGATGATTTAGAGAGCCCCCTTAGCATCAGCCTCTCCCAAGCTCTCAGCGAGGAACCAGCCAGAAGGCCGCAACCTCCACCTGCAGCCCCATCCAAATCCTTCACCGCCTACATTCATCATGAAGGCACTTTACTGACATCGAATATTGGCAGTGATGAGACTGATTACTACGCAAAAGGAATAGCAAGACTCACACCGAAGCCCACAAGAAAAAACCCAAAAACTCTATCAATCCAATGCCCCTTGCTGAGGATACGCTCTCGAATTGGACCTGCAGCAAGAAATACGGCAACCAGAGAAAACCAGACCACATGCGCGAGCGAAATATATAGACCGTACCCTACCTGGACCATCTTGCTTGTACCAGGACTCACCACCTGAAGAAAAAGACTGACAATGAATATTGACGTTTTAGGATTGAGGGCATTAGTTAAAAAGCCAACTCGCAAAGCCTGCACATCCGAAATAGCCTTACTTTCCCCGCCAGAAACTTGCACAGCCGGTGTTGAGCGCAACATCTTTACACCCAAATAAACCAAATAGACCGCACCACAAAACTTCAAAACCCCGAAAGCTAAGCTGGACCCCTGAAGCAAAACACCTATACCAACAAGTGTATAGGCGACATGCACCAGCACTCCCAAGCCAATACCTATCGCGGTCAATACTCCAGCACGCCTAGACAAGACAAGCGCGTTACGAGACACCATCGCAAAGTCCGGCCCCGGACTAATTACAGCCAAAATAGTAATTATGACTACTGCCATCCACTCAGTCATTTTATCTCTCAAACAAGTATTGAATGAGCTACTATTGTGAGATTTGACGACATGAGCCAAAAGCGATGTTTTCTGACACTGACTGTGACTACAGCTCACCGACACCTCACGCTCGACTGCCCTCCCTGAATGCGCTGCGCTGCTTTGAAGCAGCAGCGCGGTTAGAAAGCTTTAGTCGTGCAGCGGCCGAGTTACATGTTACTCATGGCGCCATCAGTCGGAGTGTTCGCTTGCTCGAGCAGGACCTCGGGGTTGCCTTATTTGAGAGAAGGAGTCGGCGTGTTTTTCTCACAGAACCTGGGCGTCTACTTGCAGAGGCAGTTCGCGATGGGTTGGAGCTGATGCATGTCGCCACGCAGAAATTGCGTAGGGAAACCCGCCAGAAACGACGGGTTGTCATTTCCTGTGAGCCCACACTTTTGATGCGCTGGCTGATACCGCGCTGGGCAGACTTTAGAAGTCGCTATTCCGATATAGATTTTCATCTCGTGGCAGGTGGCGGGCCTTTTTCTTTTGACGCGGGGCTAGATCTTGCCATTCGACGCAATGACTTCATGTGGCCTACTCATTACCACTCCAGCCCACTGTTCGAGGAGCAGGTAGGCCCAGTCTGTCGCCCAGACAAAGTGACTGAGTGGTTCCACAGAGATGGTGCCTCAACCACGCTCTCGGATGGCGCCACCCTTCTTCAGACCCGAACTCGCCCTGACGCCTGGCATGAATGGTCCGCAGCGACCGGCAAGCTCATGCCAAAGGGGCCGGCGCTCAGCTTCGAGCATTTCTACTTCAGCTTACAGGCCGCCGTAGCCGGGCTTGGCGTAGCCATCGGCCCTTGGCACCTGGTCAAAGATGACATCCAGACCGGTGTGTTAAGTGCCCCGATGGGATTTGCCCAAGACGGCTCAGTCTATTGCCTACTCGCCCCGGCTCCCTTGCCGCTCGAAAGCATGGAACAGCAGCTTCTCGAATGGCTCCGCCAGGTTTAGCCATCGCATAACGCGCCGCTTTCAGCATGTGTCGCCGCGGTGAGCGTTCCAGATCTCCACCTGACCTCAGCCGCCGCTCATCCAAATGGCCGCGCAGAACGTAGACATTATTTCTACAGTGGAATTATATTGCACTTAATTTCCACCACCTCCACGACACCCAACGTATCGAGAGGTGCTCTCAGCCATACACGATCAAGGCCTCACCGTGCCCACCTCAAATGAAGAAACCCTAAGCCAGCTCTACTCGGCCATCGAGGAAGCTCACCACGCCATCAGACCCCAAGTCGCCTTAACGCCTCTCAGCTTCAGTCCTGGCCTTAGCGCTCAGTCAGGCGCCCAGGTCTACCTCAAGTGCGAGCATCTGCAACACACCGGGTCGTTCAAGTTCCGCGGCGCCAGCAATAAGCTGCGGCTCTTGGACGAGGAAAGTCGACGGCAAGGGGTCATCACCGCATCCTCCGGCAATCACGGACAAGCTCTTGCCCTAGCGGGCCAACACTTGGGCGTCCCGGTCACTGTCTATACCGCCTCTTACACCTCCCCCATCAAGCTGGATGCAATGCGACGCTTCGGAGCCAACGTGATTACGTTGGATACAGACTCCTTGGGCGCCGAGCTCGAAGCATCGAAACAATCACAAGCCACAGGCAAACCGTTCATATCGCCCTACAACGATCTAGAGATCATCGCCGGCCAGGGCACCATCGGTATGGAGATCATCGAGCAACTGCCAGAGCTGGATGCGATCTTCGTCGCTGTAGGTGGCGGCGGCATGATCTCGGGCATCGCAGCGGTCTTGAAGAAACACAACCCAGCCATCCGCGTAGTCGGTTGCTGGCCGGAAGTGGCGCCGACGATGCAAAGATCTATCGAGGCCGGCGAAATCATCCAAATGGAGGAAGGCGAAACCATCTCCGATGGAACCGCTGGGGGTGTTGAGCCTGGCGCGATAACACTCCCCCTGTGTCAGCGACTCATTGATGAAACCGTGCTTGTGAGCGAAGAGGAAATCCATACGGCGATGCGTGAGGTTGCACGGCATGAGCGATGGATTATCGAAGGCGCAGCTGGAGTGGCGGTCGCAGGACTGCTGAAGCAATCAAAAGCCTGTGCAGGCCAACGAGTAGCCGCCGTCGTGTGCGGCAGGAACATCATGCTGGATCAGTTTCTGAGTGCAGTTCGGTGAGAGTGATAAGTCGAGACCTGATTAGTGCTCACTTCAATTCGGAGCAGGCACTCGGATACATCGCCGAGGGCTTTGTTGCGTATAGCCAAGGCCGTGTGCAGATGCCGACACCCCAGAACTTTCTCTTCGCTGAAGCAGAGGGTGACTGTTGTGTGAAGTCCGCATGGCTGGAAGGAAGTAGCTCCTTTGCGGTCAAGGTCTCCACGGGCTTTTATGCAAACCCCAAACGAGGCCTGGAAAGCAACGATGGTCTGATACTGGTCTTCTGCGCCAACACAGGCCAACCGCTAGCGCTGCTTGCCGACCATGGCTGGCTGACCTGTATGCGCACTGCACTGGCCGGTCGCCTTGTTACGCAGTACTTGGCACCGCCTGTAGTGCGTGCCATCGGTATCATCGGCACTGGCGTTCAAGCGCGTCTACAGCTGGAGCAGACACTCGCAGTCACTGACTGCCGGGACGTGCACGTTTGGGGGCGCAGTGCCCAAGAGCAAGAACGGTTCAAGACCTTCGCCGAGAACCTTGGTTGCCAAGTGGTGATGGCTGACAGTCCAGAGACGCTGGTAAGAAATTGCAATTTGATCATCTGCGCCACCCCATCAAGGGAGCCGCTGGTGCAGCACCAATGGACTCAAGCAGGCACGCACATTACTGCTGTGGGTGCCGATGCTCCTGGTAAGCAGGAGCTTGATCCGAAACTCATGGCAATGGCCGATCTCATCGTGGTCGACTCAGTGACACAGTGCAGCGCATATGGTGAGGCATCCCATGCACTGCATCAGCATCTGATCAAGCACAGCGACCTGATCGAACTTGGGCTGGTGCTTCAGGGCAAACACCCAGGGCGTATCCGTCAGCAGGACCTGACAATCGCTGATCTGACGGGCCTCGCGATACAGGACTCCCAAATTGCGAGGTGCATTCTGAACTCGATAGCATCCGCCGACTCGGCGTAGCGAAAACGTCGTAGGTAGGTCTGCACCGACGCAATCGCAGCGCTAGCGCATAGGCTTCAGGTACTTGTAGACAGTCGCCCGCCCCATCCCTAGGACGTTCGCCACGTAGTCGATAGTGCTGCGCCCATTGAATCCCCCCTCTGCATAAAGAGCCTCGACCAAGGCTTTCTTGTTCTCGCGCGAGAGGGTGTTCAAACTCAGCTGATGGCTCTGTAACCAACCATGGACGAAGGTATTGATGCGCTCCTGCCAGTCATCCCGGAACAGTGCCTCTGGCTGCGGCAAGATCCGGCCTGATTGGAAGAAAAAGTCCAACGCAGCTTTAGCCTGTTCCAGGGCATGAAAGCTCACGTTGATGCACATAAGCGCTTCCGGCCTACCATGCATACCCATCAGCACCGCGCTAATCGAGCGCACCCGCTGGCCATCCCAGTTGAGCTTTTCATAGGGCCCAAGCTTCATCCCGGGCCCCAGCTCCTGAGGGAGATCACTCAGCGCGGAATCATCACCAACACGGCGCTTGGATATGTTGTTGGCGATATAGGCAATCTTCTGTGTGCCGAGATCGTGGATTACTGCTTCGGCATGGGGAAATAGCAGCGCCGCGATGCAGTCCGCCATGGTTTGGTAGTTAACAAGGGCCAGAGGACTCAACTCGTACTCGCGCGACATGCAGCAACTCATTCAGTGGTGGAGAGACTAAAACTGAGACATCAGTATAGGGGGAGCCCCACGCCAATATCCGCGTCGAGATTGTGCTCGTCAGAAACACCTGGCCGGCATCCAACTCTTCTGCATGGCGCTCGCCATCCTGGTAAAGGTACCGTTGCCCCTGTTCGGCGCCCCGGCAATGGCCTGCTTCCATCTAGGAGAGGTAGCCACTGGCGGCCTTAGCCCCTGCTGTAGAAGCTTTTAGCCCCTGCTCGAATATGAGCAAATTACCTACACTTTGCCCAATGAAAGCCATCTTCCTGGAAACCTCTACGTTCACCGCTACGGTGGGCGATTACCTAACTGATGACGAGTATCGTCAGCTACAGGACGAAATGCCGGCCAATCCGCAAGCGGGCGACGTCATGCCCCGAACAGGGGGCTTTCGCAAGCTACGTTGGATGGACAGTCGCCGCAGCACAGGAAAGCGCGGCGGCTTACGCGTCATTTACTACTGGCTGCTGAGCGACAGTTAGTTCTGGATGTTCGCCATATACGACAAGGACGAGCTCGATCACCTGACTCCCGATCAAGAGAAGTCTCTGAAGCAAGCCATCGCTCAAGAACTGGAAGCACGAGGTGCCCAATGAAAAAGCGCGATCTGTTCGCCGAGATGATGCAAGGCGTTTCGGAACTGGCGGCTCACCGCCAGGGCAAAATTACTCTGCGCACAACTGAGGTAGAGGAAAAGCCAGCCCCCGAGGTATCAGCGGAAGAAATAGTCGCCCTGCGCAAGAAACTGCGCATGTCTCAGGCAGTATTTGCCCGACGCATTCGCACTAGCACTGGCACTCTCCGGAATTGGGAGCAGAAAAAATCCAAGCCCAACACCCAGGCAGCACTTCTGATCAAGCTGGTTGAGCAATACCCTGACATGGTTGATCGGCTGGAGGCCGTATAAGTACAAGGGGCCGGAAGGCCCCTTGTAAGTTCCGGTCAACCGTCAGCCCACATCGTCTCGATTCGATTCCCTCCCATTTCAGTCAGCCAGTTCTTGACTAACTGCAGGATGCCCAGCCCCACAGGCGTCAGCCCCGTCCTTAGCCTCTAGGGCCGCGCCCTGGCGTCTTCTTCTCTGATCGACCAAGCACTCTGGCCTTGGATACTCCGTTTCGTTTATTGCGATTTTCGTTTATTTCGTTTACAATGAACATATAGACGTGCCGCACACATGCTTGCGTGCACACAAGTGATTTGGAGACTCCCATGACTACCGCAGAACTCAACCGCACCATGCTCCCCGATGAGAAGGAGATTGCTGCTGCCGTGGAGTCGCGCCGTCAGCTCGCTGCCTTCCTATCGACCAAGCTAGAAACTCAGCGCATCGAGATCCTGGACGATGAGCAACGCCCCCACACGGTCCAGTTGCCAGCCTTTGCGCTACGCCTGCTCGATGAAATCTTGAGCGAGCTGGCTATGGGGAACGCTGTAAAAGTCGTACCGATCCATGCAGAGCTGACCACGCAGGAAGGAGCAGACCTGCTCAATGTTTCACGGCCACACTTGGTAAAGCTGCTGGATGAGAACGTCATTCCGCATACCAAGGTGGGGCGCCATCGCCGGGTGAAATTCGCCGATCTTATGGACTACAAGCAACGCAGGACTGCCGAAAGCCGCCAAGCTTTGGATGAGCTCGCAGCGCAAGCCCAAGAACTGGGAATGGGGTACGAATGAGGCATTCGCCGTTCACCGCGCTGTATGACGCAAACGTCCTCTACCCAGCGCCATTGCGCGACCTGCTTATGCATTTGGCGCTAACGGGCGTCTACCGCGCGCGTTGGACGGCGCAGATCCATGATGAGTGGAAGAGAAACCTTCTGATCAATCGTCAGGATCTCACTCAAGCCCAACTGGATCGCACATCCGCTGCGATGGATAGGGCGATACCGGATGCCCTAGTAACCGGATATGAGCTCCTATGTGCAGGGCTCACCCTACCAGATCCAGATGATTGTCACGTCTTGGCAGCGGCAATTAGGTGCAGCGCTTCCGTGATCGTGACCTTCAATCTGAAGGATTTCCCATCTGATGCACTGGAGCCGTTTGAGATAGAAGCGGTACACCCAGACGACTTCATTGCTGATCTCTTTGACTTGGACCAAGCCGCAGTACTTGAGGCGGTCCAAGCACAGCGGGCTTCATTGAAGAATCCTCCGCACACCGCCCGGGAGCTACTCGACCGACTTCTGGTTCAGGGTCTAACGCAGAGCGTTAAGCTTCTCTCGGAGTATGAGCGGCTAATCTGATCGACGATTTCCTTCGCACTTTTTACGGTGGTTACCTGAGTCGCCACGCCGGCCGCTACCGCTCCAATAGCTTGCCGTTAGCCGCTTATGGCAGGCAGGAAAGGCGTCTACCGGCCTAAAGTGAGCGACGTAAATAGGGGATTCTATAATCGCTCTATAATTGACTATAAACGTAAGCGAGCGGTAATCACACCTCTCTGAGAGTTGACCTGTTGCGTGGTAGCAACACAACGAGTGGCACTGGATATGATGCAGCCCAGGCTCTATGGGCCTGGGCCGCTAGCCGTTACTTGTAAGCACCAGCCGAATAAATCAGCTCGTAGCTGTGGCTATAGATTTCCAAGATGTTACCAAAGGGGTCTTCCATATAGACCATGCGGTACGGCTTCTCGCCAGGAAAATACTCGCGTACAGGCATGCGCTGCTTGCCGCCAGCGGCAACGACCTTGGCGGCAAGCCCCTCGACGTCTGGATCTTGGACGCAGAAGTGGAAGATACCGGTCTTCCAGTATTCGAAGTTGTTCTGCGGCTTTTCGGCATTGCGAAACTCAAAGATCTCTACACCGATCCGATCACCCGTGGACAGGTGTGCAATACGGAACGAACCCCAGCCGGCACCAAATACATCGGTACACATGATTCCGATAGCTGATTCGTCTTCAGTGATCGTGGTCGGCGGCATGATCAGATACCAGCCCATGACCTCTGTGTAGAACTTCACAGCGGCGTCTAGATCAGTGACAGATAAGCCGAGATGAGAAAAGCTGCGTGGGTAGACGAATGACATAATTTGTACCTCTTGAGCGTTGGTGATGTGGCTAGTCTAGGAAGGACTTGCCATAATGAAAACCATCGCCAAGTTATGGTCTTGATAAGATATTGTTATGCTTAATCCGCAATGGCTGCGCACTTTCTCCGCCCTGATCGAACAGGGTAATTTCACACGCTGCGCCGAGTACCTCGACCTGACCCAGGCCGCTGTCAGTCAACATATACAGAAGCTTGAGGAGCGGCTCGGCCCATTGCTGATACGCCGCCCTCGACAGATCGAACTCACACCCGCAGGGCGTGCGCTGCTGGAGTATTGCGAAGAGGTTAGTGCTGCCGATCAGCGACTGCATAACCGCTTATCGGCGCATGAAGACACGCGTGGAGAGATTGGTTTGATTTGTCCTGGCAGTATCGGACTGGCCCTCTACCCCATGCTGTTGAACTTGCAGCAGGCAAATCCCGGCCTGATCATTCGACAACGTTTTGCTCCGGATAGAGAGGTGCTCGAAGCAGTGCTGGATAATCGCTTCGAGTTGGGATTGGTGACGCTTAAGCCTGACGACCCGCGTCTTTGCGTGAGTCGCTTCACCGAGGAGCCATTGGAGCTAATCGCACCCGCCTCAGAGCGAGTCGAAGGTTGGGAC
This sequence comes from Aquipseudomonas alcaligenes, assembly GCF_003205495.1. Taxonomy (GTDB): domain Bacteria; phylum Pseudomonadota; class Gammaproteobacteria; order Pseudomonadales; family Pseudomonadaceae; genus Aquipseudomonas; species Aquipseudomonas alcaligenes_B. The sequence goes on from NZ_QJRX01000011.1 coordinate 125,361, forward strand.
GATCTGAGACGCATAGGCTTCATCGATCATCCTGATGGCCGCGCCATGGGTAGTCGTCTGCTCAGTCGTTACTACCCTGAGGAGTCAGGCATCGGCAGTCTTCCCTGTCGTGGCTTTACCAACCAGATTGGTCTGATCCTTGAGCCAGTTGCGCGAGGGTTAGGCTTTACGGTGTTACCGCGCTATGCACGCTTGGCGTTTCAACGCCCAGAAAGTATCCAGGTTATCGATGGGCCACGATTAGTCGAGGACACTCTATGGTTGATACATCGCGCCGAATGGCCACTATCTACTAGGGCAGAGTTGGTCGTTCAAAAACTGAGGTCGCAGATTAAAAGTCTGTGACCTGCTAGGTCAGCCAGCGGAGCGCGCCGTAGAGATCACACTCATAGAGCTCCAAGAAGGCGCCCCAGGTCTCGACGAGACGACAAATGTAGTGGTCAACCTATCCCGGGACCCAGCTCCTGGGGAAGATCACAAAGCGCAGAATCATCACCAATACGGCGCTTGGATATGTTGTTGGCTAGGCAATCTTCTGTGTGCCGAGATCTTGGATCACTGCTTCGGCATGGGGAAATAGCAGCGCCGCGATGCAGTCCGCCATGGTTTGGTAGTTAACAAGGGCCAAAGGACTCAACTCATACTCGCGCGACATGCAGCAACTCATTCAGTGGTAAAGGGACTGAAAACCGAGATGCCAGTATAGGGTGAGCCCCAAGCCAAAACCTGCGTCACGATTACGCGCTCCCAACGAACCTTGCAGATACGATCGACGCGATCGAAGAGGCTTGGATCGCTAGGAGCGATTACTCGAGTAGCTAACCCGGTTCCACTGAATCGCGCGACGACTCCAGTGCGACGTGATGGCCTGCGTAAAGTCAGCTCTGACTAGCTTGGCACGGGCCTCGCACCAGTCGTGTGACTCACGACGGACCACCACGCCCTCCAGGGGCTTACCGGGACGAAAGCGACTCGAAGCTGTCTGAATGGTCTGCTCGAGCTCAGCCAGAGTCGTGCGCCCACGCAGGAGACTCGGAACGGTAAACAGTCCAGCTTGCCGCGCGAGCTCATCGCGACGCCGAGAACTCCAGAATCGGCCTGCAGAGCGGTCGAACACGTCAAACACCAAGAACCAATCTGGAAGGCTGCTGTAATCCAGCGAGTGCTGGGCGGCGCACCACTCGCCGAAAATGATTAACCCAGGACTGAGCACCGAAAGCAGCGGCTCACGATTACGATCCAGCCAGCCCGGCAGCCTTGCAAACTGCCCCGCATGAGGGTCGCAGAGATACTGCCCCCGATTCTGCGCGCGAAGCGCCCCATCTCGGTCGAGTGATATCCCGAGATTGGCACCATCGAGCTTTTCCTCAACCAGCACATCACCAGACAGCAGCTCCGTAACCTCTGATCGAGAGAGCATCTTGTCGTCACGAGGTACGTTGCCCTCACCTAGCCAAGCGAGATGGGGAGTCGAGGGAAAACGATAAAACTCATCCATAAACGTGCACACCAAGGGTTGTCTTATCCCCCCATGCCTCCGCAAGACTGTCTCAGGCACTCCAACACAGCCACGAATCTTGGTGCCCTCAGACAAACTCATTGAACACAATGGAGTCAGGGGGTTGGTCGGTTACGCCAAGCCGCCAGCCTCGCTTGGCACTCCGCTAATGGAAAACGCGCACCTCGCATGATCATGCAGTCCAATGCGTCGGCCGCTCCATCATGCGTGACTATTTCTGCCGCCAGGAGCTGATCCAGTAGCCAGAGTGCGCCATGAACCTGAAGCCCATCTTGTATAGCCTGGCGACGAAGCCGGCCATCGCCTGTCAGGAGGGGCCGCCCTGTCTCCTGCGCCAGGAAGTAGCAGGAAACGTCAGCCAACGAGCTATTGTTATGCTGCATACGGAGCTCATAAAGGCGTGGTATGCCCTGCGCCTCAATGACTTCAACCCGCAGGCCCAGTCTCTCAAGCTCTGAGCGGCTGATATCCTTTAATTCCCGGATTACAAAGTCTGTGCAGCAAAGCACGATGGGTAATTCAAAAAGTGCTTCCAGCAGCCCTGCATTCCTAAAATCAATCAGGATGTTTGCATCACTGATGTAGACCCGACTCATTCAGTCCCCATAGTGGCCACCAGGTCGCGCTCCAGCGCACTCACTGCCCTATTGAGCAATTCTGCAGCACGGGAACTGGTAAACAGCCCTTCTGCCAACCCCCAATAAACGAGAGACTCAAAACGCTGAGGCGGCTTACAGTCTTGGGGCTCAGGCTCTGCTTTTCTCCAGCCGCGCGCACTGAACTGAATGGCCAGATTGCGGTACCCCTCAGCACTGAGTAACTCCAAGTCTTTGAGGCGATACATCGCCGCCTGCATTGAGATCCCGTACTGACGCTTGGCAATTAGCAGCTCTTGGGGATGAACCTCGGTACGCCGATGGACGCCAAAGTCGGCCTTGACTCGATCCTTCGGGTACAAGAAGGCACCAGCAAATCGATGGCAGCAAAGCTCTTTTTCCTTTTCCGGCATCTCATCTGGCAGGCACATCACCCAATGCCCTAACTCATGAGCTGCGGTGAATCGCATTCTTTCGCCCGGCCTACTCGCGTTGAGACCAATGAGCACATGCTGTTTGTCTTCGGTCGCAGCACATGCGCCATCAAAGTCATCGGGGCCATCTATCAGTGCCACTTTTATCCCATTCTCCTCGAGCAACTCGGTGAGATTGGAGATCGCATCGGACCCAATCTGCCAATCCTCGCGCAATTGCTCCGCAGCAGTCTCGGCTTCCTCGATCGAGCCAACCAGATACCTCTGGCAAGGCGCGTTGGGAGTGGCGATATCAACGGGGTCGAAATACATTTCCAGAGCGATGTAGCGCTCTAAATGCTCTCGAATCTGCTCCTCAACCTGCTGCTGCAGGTACTTGGGCATTTTTGCGAGCTTACGAAACTCGAGTGGCGCCAGAGCCATTGGCTCAGGGCGGAAGAAATACTCAGGGCTGACATCTAGGGCGTCAGCCAACTGAAGCAAGCGAGTGGAGTTGGGGGCTATCTGTCCCTTCTCCAGCTTGCTCAAGCCTTGTTTAGTAATGTCACCAAGCTGTCGCGATAGCGCCTCTAAGGACATCCCTCGTAGCAGCCTTGCACGCCGAATTCTGTCATGAATCATAAGCCCCCCTTGGTTGACAAAAATAGCAATAATCTGAAATTCGTCAACCTAAAGCGCGCTCATCGAAGACCCGATGGAATTAGTCGATAGAGCTGCAGCCGTCGTTCAAGCCCTACAGATAACGGCGGCCTTATGAAAGCGGCAGGTCGAGAAACCCAACCTACTCCGTCACAGCCTCTTCGAGGACCTCTTCAAGCTCCATCTGGTGCCTTGTCCACTCTGCAGCGACTGCAGGATTTTCAAGGATCTGCTGCTCAATCTGCAGCGTCTCCCGGTACTCGCGAGCCTGCGCAGTCATCGTCCAGTGCGTCTGCACGCCAAGCACCTCAAGCTCTTGCTTGATGTCTGCCAAGCCCAGTCGGAAGAACTCCTTGCGTGGATTGACCTTGTTGACCTGCTGACGCAGGAAGTGACGGTGAAGTTGCTTCTCAAGGCCCGGTGCGTCTTCGCTGAAGATCATGGCGTGCACGTCGAACTCGAAAGGCACGCTGGCATCGCCCAGCTCACGAATACGGTCTGCAGGCTCCAGCCTACGAGTCATACCGATCTTGAACACGTCCTCACCAAAGGAGCCGATGTTCGAAATGACATAGACGTGTCCCGTGCGAGTCTGCTGAGCCATGGAAAGCGCACGCTGGTTCTTCTCCTCAGCCTGACGCAGCTGCTCCTGCAGCTCAGCAAGCCTGGCTTCGAACTCCGCTCGCTGGGCCTCTGAAGCAGCTGCAATCTGTTCTTGCGCCTTCTCCATTGCCTTACGCAGAGTTTGCTCTTCCTTGGCTGCATCCTTGAGCGCTCGCTCATACTCGCGGCGCGCCTTTTCTTCCTCACGAATCTGCTCACGCAAACGCCGTTGCTCTTCGCGCTCCTGATCACGAATAGCCTGAGCTGTAGCAGCCCAACGCAGCTCCAGCAGACGAGCTGAAAGGTAGGCTTCGGTTATCCGAGCATTTCTGAAGGAGGCACCATTGGTGTTGACCAAGGCATACGAATCTCGGATTTCCTTTTCCAGGGTGCCGTGGTTGTCGGACTTGGCGCGCGAGAGAATGGAGTCCACCTTGCCGTTGAACGCATCGATCACGAAACGGATAGCAGTGGCTCGGCGGTTAGGCTCCGCATAATCACAGACAGCCGCCTGACCGTTCTTGACCATGAGCCGCGTCATATCGCGGGCATCTTTAAGCTTCTGCCCCGCCTCGGTGTAACCGATCTCCTCAGCAAGATCATCAAGCAGGTGGTAGGTCGGGATGATGTAGGCATCACCGTAGCCTTCGATCTTGTGCTTGATGGCATCGGCAGCATCACTCAACTCCTTCAAGCGCCCGGCAGCTTGGAAGGCCTCCCCCGCAATTTCTTCAGCGCGGACATTGGCCGCATCAACAATGCGTCGAGCCTCATCCAGTGCTTCTGATAGCCGAACCTCTGCCTGTTCAAGCCGTTGCTTGGTAGTTCTGAGCATCGAGTCCTTTTGCTGCTTGATGTCGTCACTCAAGCGTGCGACCTCAGCCTCAACGTCGGAAAGCGCCTGGTAGCGCTCAAGCCGGGCCCTGAGCGTGTCCAGCAAGTTGCTCTGCTCAACATAGCGTTGAGCAGCGACCCGAGCCTCCTCATGCAAAGCCATGATCTCAGCTCGAAGCTTACTCTCGTGCTCGGCAGCCCTGTCGAGCCTTGCGCGGAGTTCATTTCGCTCTCGAAGAACCTTGGCCAGTTCTTTCTGGTGCTTCGCTCCCTGAACAACAAAGTAAATCAGTGCGGCCACAGCACCGATAAAGAGAAGTTCCATCTATTGACTCCCTGACTCGTTTGAAAAAGGGATCATATGTCAACTCGCCCCCTTACAACCGCAGATACTGGGGTGTTGCACTAATTGCCAGCTTTCTCGGGCCAAGGCATCAAGTAGCCTCGCTTAAGGATACGTGACACCACATACATACCAATCAGACAAGGAGAGCAGCACCATGAAAATGACGCGCGTAAGCTCGTCGGCGATCAGCGCAATTGGCTACGATCCCGCTACCAAACGCATGAAAATCACCTTCCAGCAGGGGCATACCTATGACTTCTGTGGCGTACCGCAGCATGTGTACGATAACTTCATGCGCGCTCCCTCAAAGGGCCACTATTACAACGATTACATCAAGGATCGTTATCAGTGCTGAAAGCTCATGGACTTAAATGAGCTCTCCGGTACGAAGTTGGGCACGCCTGGGAGATTTCTATAGCATGCCCTGCCCCGCTCTTGCCCGATCACACAGCCGCAAGACATCACATGGCGCTGATTCGACAACAGAGGGAGGTGGGGCCACCCGCAGCGCACAGCGAAGGGCCTCCACTTCGGGGGCCCAGAGGCCTTAAGCCATGCCAGCTGGAGTGCGCGCCCTGTCACTCCATCGAAATCAAAAAAACTTCAGACCTGTATTACTAATGGGAAGACGGGCTCGTATTGCCCTCTTCAGCCCCTTCCCGTTGTACAGGAGTCTGAATGATGTCGATCCTTTGCCCCGCATGTAACTCTTCTCAAATCATCACACGCAATATCGGCCGCAAGCTGGGCGGCACCGTCGGCGCAGTAGGTGGCGCTGCAACTGGTGCTGCCAGCGCTATGGCTGGCGCTCAGGGCGGTGCAGCGCTGGGCATGGTCGCCGGCCCCATAGGTGCCGCACTTGGCGGTCTTGCCGGCGCCATTCTCGGTGGCCTGGCTGGTAGCGCGGTAGGAGGCCTGGCTGGCGCCCAGGTTGGCGAGAAAATCGACCTGCATGTGCTGGACAATTATCAGTGCCAAGCCTGCGGTCACGCCTTCTCGGTCTCTGAGCAGTAGCTGCTCACCGAACCGCATCATCTCCTCATCTCTCACAGCAGTGATTGCACCTAACTCGCCCAGAGATCTCGGGCGCAGGTGGATCTATTGGCATGCCTCTCTGGCAAGGAGTCTGTAATGGCCCATCTCATTGAACAAATGGCCTATGTCGGCGATGCGCCCTGGCATGGCCTTGGTAACCAGCTCACCCAGAAACAACCGATCGAGGTCTGGCAGCGTGAAGCAGGAATGGACTGGCAGATCCTGGAAAGCCCAGTGCACTTCAAGTCAGATGCGATCGGCCATCTCGGTACGATCCATTCTTTCCCAGAGCAGAAGGTGCTGTTCCGGTCTGACAGCAAAGCACCGCTATCGGTGGTCTCCAGGCGATATCACACGGTGCAGCCGCGTGAGGTGCTGGAGTTCTATCGCGATCTGACCGAGGTCTCCGGCTATGAGCTGGAAACCGCTGGCGTACTCAAAGGTGGCCGCAAATTCTGGGCACTGGCCCGCACAGGGCAAGGCACTGCGCTGAAGGGCAACGACCAGGTCAACGGTTACCTGCTGCTGGCTACCTCCTGCGACGGTACCCTAGCCACAACAGCAACCCCGACCACAGTGCGCGTTGTGTGTAACAACACCCTGACCATCGCCCTGGATGGAACGACGCGTGCTATCAAGGTGCCCCACAGCACCCGCTTCGACCCACAGGCCGTAAAGAAACAACTCGGTATCGCTATCTCGCAATGGGACGAATTCATGTACCGCATGCGGGCACTGACTGATCGCAAGGTGAAGCCCAAAGAAGCACTTTCGTTTATCACCACGGTAATGGGCGATAGCTCCCCGAACGCACAGCAGAAGGAGGTAGTGCCCAACATCCGCGCCATGCAAAAAGTGGAGAGCCTCTTTCAAGGAAGAGGTCGAGGCAGCAGCCTCGAATCTGCCAGTGGAACAGCTTGGG
>NZ_QJRX01000012.1 GCF_003205495.1 Aquipseudomonas alcaligenes
CCCAAGCTGTTCCACTGGCAGATTCGAGGCTGCTGCCTCGACCTCTTCCTTGAAAGAGGCTCTCCACTTTTTGCATGGCGCGGATGTTGGGCACTACCTCCTTCTGCTGTGCGTTCGGGGAGCTATCACCCAGCACCGTGGTGATAAACGAAAGTGCTTCTTTGGGCTTGACCTTGCGATCAGCCAGGGCCCGCATGCGGTACATGAATTCGTCCCATTGCGAGACAGCGATACCGAGTTGTTTCTTTACGGCCTGTGGGTCGAAGCGGGTGCTGTGGGGCACCTTGATAGCACGCGTCGTTCCATCCAGGGCGATGGTCAGGGTGTTGTTACACACAACGCGCACTATGGTCGGGGTTGCGGTTGTGGCTAGGGTACCGTCGCAGGAGGTAGCCAGCAGCAGGTAACCGTTGACCTGGTCGTTGCCCTTTAGTGCAGTGCCTTGCCCTGTACGGGCCAGTGCCCAGAATTTGCGGCCACCTTTAAGTACGCCAGCGGTTTCCAGCTCATAGCCGGAGACCTCGGTCAGATCACGATAGAACTCCAGCACCTCGCGCGGCTGCACCGTGTGATAGCGTCTGGAGACCACCGATAGCGGTGCTTTGCTGTCAGACCGGAACAGCACCTTCTGCTCTGGGAAAGAATGGATCGTGCCGAGATGGCCGATCGCATCTGACTTGAAGTGCACTGGGCTTTCCAGGATCTGCCAGTCCATTCCAGCTTCACGCTGCCAGACCTCGATCGGTTGTTTCTGAGTGAGCTGGTTACCAAGACCATGCCAGGGCGCATCGCCGACATAGGCCATTTGTTCGATGAGATGGGCCATTACTGACTCCTTGCCAGAGAGGCTTGCCAATAGATCCACCTGCGCCCGAGATCTCTGGGCGAGTCAGGTGTAATCACTGCGGTGAGAAATGAAGAGGTGATGTGGTGCGGTGAGCAGCTACTGCTCCGGAACCGAGAAGGCGTGACCACAGGCTTGGCATTGGTAATTGTCCAGCACATGCAGGTCGATTTTCTCGCCTACCTGTGCGCCAGCCAGGCCTCCTACCGCACTGCCGGCCAGGCCGCCGAGAATGGCGCCGGCAAGACCGCCAAGTGCGGCACCGATGGGGCCAGCGACCATGCCTAGCGCTGCACCGCCCTGAGCACCAGCCATAGCGCTGGCAGCACCAGTTGCAGCGCCACCTACTGCGCCGACGGTACCGCCCAGCTTGCGGCCGATATTGCGTGTGATGATTTGAGAAGAGTTACATGCGGGGCAAAGGATCGACATCATTCAGACTCCTGTACAACGGGAAGGGGCTGAAGAGGGCGATACGAGCCCGTCTTCCCATTAGTAATACAGGTCTGAAATTTTTTTGTATCCAGAGAGGCTCGAAACCTTCCTGTCGGAGGCATGGAGCAACTGGCTTCTGCAGTTTTGACGCGATAACGTGAGGCCTAATAACACATCGGCTTTGTGTAAGAAGCTGCAAGGAAGATCTTGTGCACGATGCAGATAGACGCTGTCAGGAGTACTTTCAGGATCGGTATGTGCATCACCTAAGGGCTTGGTCACCTGGAAAGGCCCTTAATGAATGCTTGCACGATTTTCTGGATCAGCGACCCAGTGGCAAATACACCTCACGAAACCGTACAGTGGGGCTTATTTCTTCTGAGTTCTGGTGGGAGTTTTCGGTAGTTGCTGAGGCTGACTTAGTAAGTCAGGTGCTTGCGCGTGTACTGCATTTTGATGACGTGATCAGTACTAAGCTGTTGGATCACCTAGCAGTTCACCACCCTGGTCAGCTGCGCTGGGCCATTCGCTACTCCAAGCTTTTCACGCGCAGAGACTCGCCTCTGTGGGTGCATCTGCGGAGCCGCTGCACTGGCGATGAGTGGCAGACGTTCTTCGGAGTTTGCGAGCGCCTGCTGCTGCAGCTGGAACCCTTTGAGGCCATGATTACGAGTGCTGAGCGCCAACTGCAGTCTCTGACGCTTTTAGAACTGCTTTCCTATCTCAGCGTATTGGCCTATGTCCGTCTCGGGGAGGCTGGTGACGATCCTGCAGGCATGGATTGGGTTGCTTATGAGCGGATCATCCTGCGTAAGCTGAAGTTTTGTAGCGAGTCCGACTTTCGGCTCTCTACGGAGGTGTTTGGCCGTTCGTTGAGACAACATTTGTCGCCTATGTTGTTTCCGCAGCCCGGGGAAGGCGCGGGATGCGCTGTGAATCTAGAAGCGGTCGGCGTGATGATTGAGGCAACGCGCGAGCTCATTGACTATGAGGGCTCCATCGACTGGTTTTGCTTCGATGCAGAATGCGATTACCAGCTCGAGCCTGGGCAATCAGTCATTTTCAACAAAACAGACGAGGGTACCCGGCGCTGGCAGCGTACTGAGCGGAAAACCCAGCTGCTGTGGTGCTACTGGATGCGCCGCGCGGTCGATGTCTTTGCGGCTTCTGAGCTGGCTGGGAAGGTCATCGGTAGCGCTGAAAGCCATGAAGCCAACCAGCTTGCCTACATCAAAGCGATTCGTAGTCAGCTCTATCTGCAGGTGGTTTTTGGGTTGGGCGAAAGCATCAGGCTTAACAATGGAGCGGAGGTCTCGCTGCATCACGCCATGCTGGCCAGTGAGCTGACTAACGCCTTTTTCGAGCAGGCCTATCTGCGACCTTATAGGGGATACCTGGCTGACTCCGGTGATCCAATAGTGGCAATGGGGCGTTTGGCGTTTGAGGGGCTGCTGCAGGGCGAGAATCGCTTTCCCATGACCTGGTCGGAGTTGCCGGAGAAAGTGGCGCGGATCCGCGCGTGGACGGTCAGTGATGAGCATCCCGCGGGGGATCCAGAGGCCGCCAAAGCCATTCTGCAGTTTTGGACCAGTGATCTTCAGGCGCTGTCCGAGCAGATCAAGCAAGCGCCTAATCAACCGACGCCAAGGCTATACGAGCGGCCGTTCTACAAAATCGGCCGCTTCAGCTTTAAGTTTCCCTGGATAGCAGGAAGACAGAACAGCCTCACAGCCGCAGTAAACAATTTGCGTCGCGTAGATCCGCGCAGATCCGAGCTTCGTAACGAAACTGAACGTGTCGAACACGAACTGGCTGCGTCTCTTCGGCAGCGAGGTTTCCGGGTGGTGGTGGGCTACCAGCCGCCTCGCATGGATGAGGGGGATGCAGGAGAGATCGATGTACTGGCGTGCCTCGAAGGCGTGTTGCTATTGCTCGAGGTCAAGTCAGGATTTATCCGGTCCAACGGCCACGAAGTCTGGCTTCATCGCACGAATACGTTGCGTAAGGCTGCTAGGCAGCTGAAGCGTAAAAGCCCTGCGGTGCTCACAGCATTGCTGGCGGACTCTGACTTGCGTAACGCGCTGGGGCTGGCGATTTCCGATCCGTCGCCGGCCTTGCACACGTGGGTTGTAGACACCTCGATTGAGCTGGATGGGGAGGTTGTTGATGACGCTCTAGTGATATCTCGAGAAGTCCTGGAGGTCGCGCTACGTGATGAGCAGCATCACCTGAGGGCGTTCGATCAGGAAGAGGAGACGATATCTACACTTTATCCGGACGGATTCAGCGCTCAGGCATTTGTTCGAGTCATTGAGCGCAATGAGGTTTGGCGGGGCTTACTTTAAGCGGCGAGGTGATCGTCGCATTTGCTGTCGGCAAGCTCGAGCACGGGGCTGCTTACCAATTTGCTAAGGGCCGTTAGTGACCTCAGGTTCGGATGTGTCCGAAAGCTTTACGGGCGGAAAGTTTACGCGTCGCGACACGTGAGGAGCGAGGTTATGGTCATCTCGTCACTACCGAGGAGGCCTTTCATGATCATTCTGAGCTCACTGAGTGAATACCTCATGCTGCTGGGGTCGACGCTGCTGATGATTGGGTTGGCACGGCTCGCGTACGGCGGTTGTGTCATCTGATTGAGTTTGGCCGGGGCAGGTGATGGGGATGGTCAGATGCCGTCTATCTGCGTGATAACGGTCCGTCCACTCTCATGATGAGGATCCGTCCAAATTGATGGTGCGAGGCTGTTCTTGTCGGGGCAGTCACTCTGAAGGGGAAGCGCAGCTTCTAGCCAGCTTCTCCTCAGATGTGCTGCGTCTCTTTGCCAAATTGCTCAGCCCCAGAAGTTGTTGCAGATCCGCTGTACTGCCGCATTGGCTGCTCGCTGATCAAACAGCTCGGGATTGAAGCTGCCTCCTGCCCACACCAGGGCGCTGTGGCCTTCTTTGCTTTCTGATTGCTGGAGCGAAGCCAGAAAGTCCAGATAGCCCGGCACACCGCCAACATCCTCTGGTGGGCAGGCGCGGGCGCCGTCGAGTACTTCGCACCAGGTGCCGCTGACGTCACTAGGCTCTACGGTTTCGATCGCGATCACATGCTGCCAGCTGTCGCCGAAGTCGTAGAGGTAGCGCAGTCGATCAATGTCCTTCAGCAGGCGACGCAGTTTAGTTTTTCGGTCATCCAGCGCGTCATCGAACATGTGCATCAGTTCGGCGTCCAGAGGTAGGTAGCGATTCATACCGTCGCTGAACTCATGCATGTGGCTGCTGTGCCAGCCAAAGGCAGCTTGGATGAAGTGATGCAGCTTGCGTAATGTACAGTCGCCGCTCACGCGAATGCGTCGCCAGATCGGCGGATTGAAGTGCAGCGGCTCCAGCTGAATATGCAGGGTGTAGAGCAGGGGATACGTGGCCATTCAGGCTCCGTTGGTCAGTGGTACAGCCAAGGCTGCAGTTCATCCAGGTTGGCAACCACGATCTGCTGAGCTGTCGCCTTGGCATGTACCTTGGTCGGGTCGATCTGGTAGCGCTGCAACACGTACTGCACCAGAGCACCGCGGGTTTCGATCAGCAGTTGGCCGTCCTGCATGCCGTAGTCGGCCTCGATGATTGTGCGTTGCTCGGGCTTCAGGCGCGAGTCGGGCACAATCATGACTGCGAGCTCGGTATTCCATCCGCTATCCAAGTCCCGGGTGTGTTCTGACAAATCGTCCATTAGTCCGGGCTCGCCACGGAAGCGGCTTAGCACAAAGTCCCGGTAGTCCCGGTTCTTCTCGCAGTAAGCGCGTACATGCCAACGCATACCTGTGTAGATCAGGGTGTGTGGAGCAATCAACCTGGTCTCAACGTCCGGGGTGCTGAAAGACACATACTCGCATTCCAGTCGCAGCCCCTCTCGGCAGGCTTTGAGCAGGGGACGTAACACCTCTGGGCGAACAGATCGATCTGGTACGCCCAGTACTTCGGTGTGGGCATAGGCTAGGGCCAGCCCATCGATATGAGGCGCCCGCTCGTAGTTTTGATTGAGCAGATGCAGGTAAGCGCTGGCGCTGTCGTCAATGAACAGTGGCTTGAAGTGGCGGCTTGGCACATACCCCTTCAAATGTTTGTCGTATTCCAGATTCTTCGGCGCGTAGTCAGCGATGTAGGAGTTGATGTCCTTCGACGCCTGCTGGCGGCTGATGCCGAAGCTCTGCATCAGGTGGCCTGTAGTCAAACGGCCTTCCCACCAGGCGACTGTCTCGATCAGTCGGTAGCGCAGCGCCAGATCCCAGCGCACGGATTCGATTGCTTGCTTGCGTTTCATGGCCTCTCCATCTGCTCGAAAACTTTACCTGTACGAGTAAACACTGTGGATGCGTCGTCTTAAGCTACATATTCTGATGGCGTCATTCAAGTTGGCGCAGTGACCGCCACGAAAAGGAGAGGCATCGTGAACGGTATTGGAATGTCTTGGGGAGTAGCGGGTATCGCTCTGCTGTCGGTATGCGTGATGGCACTGGCATTGTTCTGGCAAATCATGCGCCGTCGAGAGGCTGTGGCCACTCTGCAGCATTACCAGCTACAGCTGGGGCAGTTGCAGCAGCAGAATCAGCAGCAAGAGACTGATCTGCGTGAGCAGACGGCTGCCGCACGAGCAGAAAAAGCTCATGCCGAACAGCTACAGCGACAGCTGGACTTTGCCCAAGAGGAGCTCGCTGGCCTGCGCGATGAGCAGAAACAACTGCTCGCCCAGTTGGCCGATGCGCAAAGCCAGGCCAGCGCGGCGCGTGCTCAGCACGGCCAATTGCTACAGCAACATGCTGAGCTCAAGCAGTCTCATGAGCGCCTGCAGAGCAGCCATGAGGTGATGCAGGATAAGTTCGCCAATCTGTCCAAGGAGCACGCCACCCTCAGTAGCAGCCTGGAGCAGAAGCAGCAGCACTTTGCCGAGCAACAAAAACTGCTCAAGGAAAGCCGCGATCAGCTCAAGCTGGAATTCGAGCAGCTTGCTGGGCAAATCTTCGAGGCCAAAGGCCAAGCCTTCTCGCAACATAGCCAGCAGTCTCTAGATGCGTTGCTCAAACCCTTCCGTGAACAGATCGAAGGCTTCCGTACCAAGGTCGAAGACATTCACCACAAGGATGTCCAGCAGCAGGCCGCGCTGACCCAGGAGTTGCTGCACCTCAAGGAGCTCAACCAGCAGATCACCCAGGAGGCGCACGACCTGGCCACCGCACTTAAGGGCCAGAAGAAAGCTCAGGGCAACTGGGGCGAGCTGGTGCTGGAGAACGTCCTGGAGCGCTCCGGCCTGGTCAACGGGCGCGACTTTAAACGTGAGGTCAGCATCAATGGCGAGGAGAATCGCCAGCGCCCGGACGTGATCGTCTACCTGCCGCAGGGCAAGCACTTGATCATCGATGCCAAGGTCTCGCTCAATGCCTACACCCGCTACATCAATGCCGAGGATGATGCTGAGCGGCGGCTGGCCCTCAACGAGCACGTTATGGCAATTGGGCAGCGCATCAAGGAGCTGGCCAACCGGCATTACTTCGATCTACCGGGGCTGAATGCGCCGGAGATGGTGTTCATGTTTGTGCCCATCGAATCGGCCTTCGTCGAGGCGCTCAAGGCGGACGAGACTCTGTTCCAGAAAGCCATCGAGCAGAACGTCCTGGTCGCCACCCCGACCACCTTGCTCACCAGCCTCAACATCGTGCGTCAGCTCTGGCGTTTCGAGGACCAGAACAAGCACACCGCTGAGCTGGCCGAGCGCGCTGGTAAGGTCTACGACAAGCTGCGCACCTTCCTCGGCAGCATGGATGCCATCGGTAACAGCCTGGACAAGGCCCAGGACGCCTACCGTAAGGCGCGTGATCAACTGGTCAGTGGTAAGGCTAATCTCGTTAAGCAGGTCAATGACTTCCGCCAACTGGGTGTGGCAGTTAAAGGTGAGCTGGACGAAACCTGGGTGGACCGAGCAGATCTTGAACTGGCCTTGGTTGAGCATGAGCCCAGCGAGTCGGCACAGTAAGCGCACTGGGGCATAGGAGGTGGTGTATGCAGGAGTCGTACGACTTTGCGTTCGAGAGTTTTCGGTTGGTGCAACTGTGCGACCAATTTCTAAAGGGAGCGGCTGTCGACGGGGAAATCGTGTTCCATAGCGTGGGCACTGAAAGTCGACTCGACGCAGCCTCCTTCTTTTTTTCGGATGCTGATCTTGAAGCATTGAAAACGTCGGGTTTTAAAAACTCTGTGCTCTCGCTCCTGGATGACCTGATCATCTATCGCGCGCGATGCCAGGAGCAGAATTGCCGCGACGGTATTTTGCGGTTGGAGCAGCCCAAGCCATCTGTTGTCTGGCTGGAGAGTGGGGGTGGCGACGTCATTATTCGGGCCCGTCGAGGTTGGTAGCCAGGGAGCAGTGTCAATGCAGTCGGTAGATTTAAAACAGCGTCTTTGGGATGCCTACCAAGCGGTGCTTAGCCAAGAGATGCTGGCCAAGTTTGATGGCTGTAGCGATGGGTTGACCGGAGTGTTCTTGCCCTCGGCAGCAGAAAAACCGATGAGGCTTATGATCGTTGGTATGGAGACTCGCGCCTGGAATGGCTCTTTCAAGCAGATCCATGACGGAGATCTGAGAGGCTACATTGAGGATTCCATGTGCAAGCACCAGGCGTATCTAGATATGCCGCCTGCTCGATCCTGCTTTGGTCGTTTTCACCAATACGCTGCGGCAAAGCTTGGCTGTTCTCGTAAGGAGGTCGGCTGGGGCAATTTATTTGCGGTGGCCTATAAGAAGGGCTCACCTAAGAAGGACTCCAAATCATTTGCTGCTGTGCAGGAGCTGTCTATGCAGTTGCTGCGTGAGCAGTTGAGGGTCATACAGCCTCAGTCGATCATATTTGTCACGGGCTGGCGTTATGACTCGGACCTAAAACGATCTTTGGATGGGCTGATCGACCGCAGCGAGGTACTGATAAAGAAGGCGCTGTGGGAGTTTTATCTTGGCGATACCTTGTGTTACCGCACAAGTCATCCTCGCCACGTCACTGCTGCACAGCACCGGGACTCTGCCCTCAGCAAAATCTCTGCGTATCTGAGCGCCAGCCAAGGGGACGTGGCCTGCTAAGTCGCGGACACTTGTTAATCCCCAACGACATTAGCCAAATATCGATGTGTCGGTGCCATCTGAAAGGAATCAACGATGTCTCAGTTACTCAAGATCGTTCTTATCGACTCCCTGTGCGCAGGGGCCAAAGCTGAGATAGCGATCTGCGGGAACACCAGTGTCAACGGCACAAATGGCATCGGTAAGTCGTCGTTTCTGAAGCTCATACCTGTTTTCTATGGGGCTGCTCCTGGACAGTTGGTCAAAGCGGGGAGTAACCGGGAAAGCTTCGCTAACTGGTACCTGCCCAACGCCTCCAGCTACATCGTCTTCGAGTACACCAACTCAATGAATGCGCCGCGGTGCGCGATCATGCACCGCAGTGGTGACAGCTACGCATACCGCCTGGTTGCTCACGCCTGGGAGCCAGATCTGCTTTACCGGGACTATGAGGCCGGCGAGCTGGTCAGGGCAGGGGAACTGATACGCCATCTGGCAGTGAAAGGTATCGACTGCAGTCCAGAGCTTCAGCCCATTCACTACCGGCACATCATCCAGTTCAACAGCGGCTACTCCCACATGGAGAAGCTGACGGATCCCCAGAAGCGAAAGCTGGTACTGGCCCTCCGTCCCTCGTTCTCGCTGGCGCCGAAGCGGACTGACTTCAACGGTATCGACAATGTGGCGCTCGCGCTCCTGGCCAGCGCCGGTACGTTCGACACCATGAAGACCACTATGGCCGAGATCCTCGAGCAGGATAACTCCGACCTAGGCCGCACCCTGGAAACCCTGAACGCTGCTCCTTTCAACAAGGTGCTGGAGAACCGGGCCGGTTATCTCCTCATGGACGAGTTGAGACCTAAGGTGGTGTCACTGTCCCAGCTACGGATTGACCACCAGGCAACCACGCGTCAGCTGGGTATCCAAAAGGCCCGTGCAAACAGCATCGTGACGCGGCTGGGCGAGCGCGAAGCTGCTCGGATGGTAGCCCTGGGTGGGCTCAATGCGCGCGAGGCGAGCATAAACGATGATGCCCACGCTCGGCGCCAGGAGCTGGCAGTAAAACGCGGCCACCTACAGGCAAACCTCACTGAGGCCACTGACTCGGTAAGCAAAATTGAGTCGGCCAAGGAGAAGCACGAGCAGGCGGGAATGGCAGACCTGTTGGCGAGAGCGGACAACATTGGCGAGGTGATTGCTCAGCGCGATCTGAAGCAGGATCACCTTACCAAGCTCAACGCTAAGGGCCTAGACATACGACAGGTCTACGACCTGCGGGCTCAGAAAGCCAAGGACTCTGCGTCAGCGCAGCGAGAGGAAGTTCACTCACGTCACAATCTTGCGCTGGAGGCTATCCAGGAACGCCAGGATGAGCTTGAGGACGATTTACGCCGTCGTAAGGAAGAGACCGAAAGGGAACAGCGCGCTGAACTCGAGGAGCATGAGCAGCAACGCAATTTGCTGGCCACTGCCGCTGCTCGCGCCTCAGCCGAGCTTGATCACCTGAAGAAAACGAAGGTTCTTCCTAGCTCCCAAGATGCCCTTGACGCAGCTCAGCACGCGATTGATGAGCAAGCTGCTCTGCTGGCCGCTTTCCAGGCCGAATTAGCAGTTGCCCGCGGAGAGGAAAAGGGCCTGCAGGATGAGCAATCCAGGCTGGTGTCTGCGTTCCAGGGGCTTGAAAAGCAGCGTAGCGAAACAGCGAAGCTGCGCGACGCGCTGAAGGAGCAACTGAACGCTGGTGCAGAGACGATGCTTGGGTACCTGCGAAAGAATCACCCAAGCTGGAAAGACAATATCGCTAGGCTGGTTCCGGTAGAGATCCTCCTGCGAACCGATCTGAACCCTGCAATGCTGGAGTCCCCCCAGCAATCTCTCTATGGACTTGAGCTGGCGCTTCAAGGGCTATCAGTCCCAACGTTCGCCAGCGATGAAGCGCTTGAGCAAGAAATTGCGTCGCTGACGCTCCGTCTTGAGGGTATCCAGGCCGAGTTCGAGAGCCTGGATAAGCAGAATCGTGTTCTAGAAGATCGTTCCCGTAAGCATGCTGCTCGGTTGAGCAAGTGCCAGAACGATGAGAGTCAGGCCGCTATTGAGCTGGCATCGCGACGTGAACAACGCAAGGCGCTGTATGAACGAGCACAGGATGAACATAGCTCCTACGTTGAAGAGCAGGGTGCACGCGCTGTTGAGGCGCAACGGGCCCTGGACGAAAAAGACGCAAGTATCGCGCAACTGAGGTCGGTTCACGGGCGGCACATCTTGGAGCTGACTACGAATGAAAAGATTGCACGTGACGACCTTGCTGAAGAGCGTGCGCGACTGACCGAGGGGCACAAGGCTGCATTGCAGCGAATCACCGAAGGGCTAAACGCAGAGCTTCAGACCATCGAGAACGACAAGTCGGTCAAGCTCCGCAGTGAGGACATTGATGACAGGGAAAATCGCCGGCTCGAGCGAGAGATAAACCAGCTTGACTCACAAATTAAGGAGATCACTGATCAGCGATCGATTATCGAGAGCTACCGCCACTGGGTGGAGAACGTGCTACCGCAGCTCCCGATACGAATCGCCGAGATGTCTGACCTGGAAGGTCAGGTAGCCAGGGTAGACAGGCAGATCGCTGACTACAACGAAGAGGTCAAAACCCGGCTGAGAGAGATTGTCGACCAGCGCAAGGCACTAACGCTGGAAGGGCAGCAGGATGAGGCCCATGCCAGGTTGCTCAACGGTGTACTCAACCGCCTTACTCAAGTCGACGCTGTTGATCCCGGTACCTTGTTAGACGGATTTTCAGCGCAGGACATCGACGAGGATGTGACCAGGTTGACGCGCCAGCGTGGAGTGCTCCAGAAGTCCGCCTCTGAAGCCTATCGCCAGATCCTGTCCCAGTTCAGGACACGGCAGCTCCTACACACGCCGCAAGGCGCTGCTATCGAACAGATCGCTAGCCAGGCCAGCAATGCGGCAGCAGAGCCTGACCTAGCCTGGCTGGAGGCGGCGTCAAGCCTGCAGGAATACATCGACGTCTCGCATCCTGACCAGAAGACGAAACTGATCATGCAGGCGAAGAACCTTTCTGATGAGCTGTGCGATCGCCGCACCAAGCTGCTGGAGTTGCATCGGAGTATCCAGCAGCTCGGCCGCGACGCGACGCAGAAGGCTCGGGAGGTGCTTGGCGCATTTGCCCAGATCAAACAGTTTGAGTTCAGGGTTACATCCCGCATCCAAGAAATGTCCTTTTGGTCTGATCTATCCATCTACGATCAGCACTATCGCCGCTGGCAAGCCATGGGCGATGGCGTCATGCCGACCGAGAATTTCGTCGAGGCCCTGGAGAACGTGACCAGGCAGATCAATGAGGGCAAGTTCACCTCTGACCTGGAGCAATGCTTTGACGTGAGTGTGTCGTGCAATGACCAGGGCCGGACGAAGATTGCTACCAACAACTCAGAGCTGATTGAGCTCAGCAGCACCGGCCTGACCAAGATCATCGTTGCAATGATCTACGTCTCCCTGTTCGAGCTGCTGCGTAAAGACGCTGATTTCCTAATGTCGATCCCCATTGATGAGGCCCTGGAGCTCTCGCCGGAGAACTACGTGGCCTTGGTCAACTACTTCAACCAGAGGGGAATCTCCATGCTGGCATGCTTCCCAGGTGGCGCGCCGGAGTTGCTTCGGCAGTTCACCAACCGCTACTTCCTGGAGAGACAGGCTGATACCGGCACGATCGTCGTCAAGGAGTACGGCCTGGACGTGCACGAGGAGCTGGATGAACTGAATGAGGCTTTGGCCGCAGAGGAGTACCTATCGTGAGCGAGATTCGCGATGTCCTCGAAGCCCTGCTCTCTGGTGGCTTCATCTGCCAATACGCCTATCCAGAGCTCCATCGTCAGCTTCGCGCACCTGGTGTTGAGGCAGAGGTCAGAGCGGCGCTGGCGCCTCTCGGCCGGGAGCTGGGTACCATCGGTGAAAAAACTGCCCCGGATACCTACTTTTCGCGGTACGCCGATCTGTCTGACCCCAAGGATAGAGCTGCAGCGGCTGTGCAACTGGTGCAGATGCGCGATCAGCTCAAGCCCTGCCTGGAGTTCATCCGCCTCTTCAATCGCTCTGGGCGCACCGATGCGTGCCTAGCGCCCGGCGACACGGTGTCCTTTTCGGATCTGCTCGAGGCCATCGAGAACAATCCCACCTACAGGGATCAGCTGCGAGACCTGAGTGGCCACGAGTTCTTCAGCAAGTCCAAGAGCGCCAAGGACAACAAAGAGCGATTGGCGCTGGTGCTGCGGCCCCTGGCCGACGCGGGTTACCTGGTGAAGCGCAGTAGTGAGTCCGCGAACTACGTGGCCACTGGCAAGATGGGGTACTTCTACATGATTCTGGCCTGGGTGGCTGAGTTCAGCAGCCTAAGCCTGGATCCGGAGCCGGATCCATCTTCGACTCAGTTGGAGCAAAGAGGCCTCGAACTGTGAAGGCAGAAGACTGGGTAAGGCTAGGCGAGCACCTGAAAGCGAACGCTGATCTGCTGGAAGCTATGGCCTTGGCCGATGAAACAGGCATCACGCCCCCGGAGCGTATGACCAAGGGCCTCTCGTGGCTCATGTCCAAAGGCCTGGTGGAGGAGGACAGCGACCTGTTGCATCTCAGTGGTCTACTGCTCGACGTGGGCGCACAAATTTCTATCCAAGGGTTTGATCGCGTAGCGCCTGACCTCAAGGAGATCCTAATCAGCATTGAGGAGGGGTGCGAGGCCTACCATGGCGCCAAGGCAGCTGGCGATCCGGCCGAGACCGAGCGCCACCTGCGGCGTGTCACCAACACCACCCGCCAGGTGGTGCAGCACCTGAGAAACGAGCAGAACGTCACCAGGGCATTCATTGAGGGAGGATATGGATTCTCCGTCCGGCTCACCGACAGGATCCGCGACATCAAAAATGCGATCGATCGGCTCAAGCGACTGCACGAGAAGTTGGGCCTGTTTACACACACGGGCCTATTGCAGCTGACAAGAAGCGACCGGGCGCTGCGGGGCAAACTTATCGACGGTCTGTTGGGTGCGGTGTCCCGCAACCGCTTCGCTCTCGACGAGATGATTGGTCGGCTTGATCGGCTCAGTCTGACAGTGCGTAAGCGCAACAAGATGCGCCAGGTGGCCCAGGCCGTCGACGCTCACCTGCAGGGCGGCGGCGTGATCGATCTTGAGCCACTTCTTGAACGACTTGATGCTGCGGTTTGGGCTGGTGCTGCTCCACTTTCACTGGGCGGCAATGCGTTCTGCGACGTCCATGCCGGCGAGAACCTTGAGCAACTGGAGTTGCTGATAGCCTCACTGCCGGCACCGAAGGTCAAAGCGGCGTCAGCGGCAGCCGCCCAGGAGCGTGAGTCGAAAATTGTCCCCTCAGGCGCCAATCAGGAAAAGGAGCTGGAAAAACCCTTCGTGCGTGCCCACTTGGAGGCCATGCTTCGGGAGCTGATTGCCACTGGTAAACCTCAATCGGCTACCGCTTACTGGCAAGACTGTGGTGATCCCGACATCCCTGACGGGATATGGCTCTACGCCCTGGATGGCTATGCCCAGTTGCAGGCGGCATTCGCCAAAGCCAAGGGTAAGAAACTGAACTACCGCCTTGTGCCGACGATGGCGCCACATAGTCGGTTTTCGGCGAACCGGCGTGTCCTGGAGTTGACCCTGGATAGGGTGTCGAGGCGATAACGCATGCTGACCAATAAGCGCCACCTGACGGCGATCATGAGCGCGGTGCGGCGCAACCAGGACAAAATCACGCTTACGGATACCTGGCGGCAGATCCACCAGCTTTACGGAGTAGGGACGAAGCTCGGTACATCGGCGTTGCTGCTGACTGCTGCGGATCACCAGACACTGCTTGCGCTGGTGAGAAAGGACATGTCTCTGGATCCGCTGAAGCACAGCACGGCAGCGCTCGAGGGGGACAGGCTGGCTCTGGCTGCGATCTCCAGAAACGAAAAGGTCAGTGGCCGGACGGTAGGCGAGGGTCTGGTGCTGGTCGCTCATCCATCGGGCAGGGTTCTACTGCCATCAGGTGACTACCAGCACCCCCGCGGCGGTACGCTGAACGTCCAGGGCATCGACCTGCATGGGCTAGAGAGAGTGCTGCTGGTAGAGAACCTGAGCGTTATGCTCGCGGCCCACCGCTACCAGCTGCCCACAGAACTCCAAGACGTACCTATGTTGTTTCGGGGCGATCGACAGTGGTCTCCGAGGGCTGTTTCTGCTGCTAGAGAGGGGATTGCCGATTTAATCAGCTTTCCAGACTACGACCCGCAGGGCCTAATGAATTCGCTGACTGCTGGCGCTTCGGCGGTTGTGGTGCCAGCGTCGGCGACGATCGCACGCATTCTTGAGGCACGCCTCAACAAACCCGCTGATTTCGATAGACAGTCTGCCGCGGTGGAGTGGTTAGAGAGGGGAGGGGCAGCCATCGCGGCTGATATGCTCTGCCGTCGTCTGGCGATCTCTCAGGAGTCGATGGCAGGCCAGGTCCTGGAACTCATTGCGTTGAGATGAGTGTGATCAGTTATGCCCATTCCGGCGACTATGCGGCCAAGATCTGAAGTTTTCAGCCCTTCTAAAACCGTCCTGGAAATGGGGGGTAGAACCCGACGGTTACGGGAATACGCTGGATTCGATGCTTGTGGGCCACAATATTCGGATTGTCATCCCTCGTAGATTGGCTCTCTGTATGGCTGCACAGTATCTCCCTGTATTGATAGACTTAAGCCGACTTTAAACGACTGTAGCTGCGTAAGCTGGAGCGTAGCCGTAATGAGCACAGAACCTTGGGTTACTGCTGAGCAGGTCTCCCTTCATCTGGGGGTGGCCAAAGACACTGTGTATCGCTGGCGCGAGCGTAAGGCTTTGCCTGCGCACAGAGTTGGTCGTCTATGGAAGTTTCAGTTGTCTGAGGTCGATGAGTGGGTGCGTGCGGGTGGCGCTGATGAGCACCAAGATCCAGGGCATGAGCAATGACTACGCTACGCCTCAATGAGGCGCAAACAAGAGCTCAGATCATTGACTCTCAGCTTGCCCATGCTGGCTGGTCTCAAAGTCGAAGGACTCTTGTAGAAGAGTTTTTACTCAAGACAGCAGAGTCCATCGGTGACTACGGTTGCGAGCAATTTGCTGACTACATCCTTCTTGGTTCAGATAGCAAACCGATTGCTGTAGTAGAGGCTAAGCGGTCATCTCGTGATGAGCTTGCTGGAAAGCGTCAGGCCGCAGATTACGCGGATGCGATCAAAGCCAAATTTGGCAGCGATCCGTTTATCTTCCTCACCAATGGTAAAGAAATTCAATTCTGGGATCGCACACGTTATGCCCCTCGCAAGATCTCCGGATTTTACACTCGAGATGATTTGGAACGGCTGCGACACCAGCATCAGTTCGCCGAGCCGCTTGGCAAGGTAACCATCAACGCCGACATAGCTGGCCGCGACTATCAAAACGAAGCCATTCGCCGCGTCACTGAAGGCGTAGATGCAGCCAAGCGCAAGTTTCTATTGGTGATGGCCACAGGCACGGGCAAGACGCGAACCACCATCGCCCTTGTTGACACTTTGCTGCGTTCCAAGCGCGTACAGCGAGTGCTGTTCCTGGCAGATCGACGTGAATTGGTGCGCCAGGCAATGTCGGAGTTCAAATCCCATCTACCCAACGAAAGCCTGGCCCGCATCGAATCTGGGGAAACCTCAGGGGCGCGTATCCAGTTTTCCACTTACCCCAGCATGATGCAGGTGTATTCGCGCTTGTCAGTCGGCTACTACGATCTGATCGTGGCCGATGAAAGCCATCGCTCCATCTATCAGCGCTACAAAGCCATTTTTGATCATTTTGATGCCATTCAGCTCGGACTGACCGCAACCCCAACTGACTACATCGACCACAACACGTTTGAACTATTCGACTGTGGCGACGGCGCCCCCAGTTATTACTACAGCTATGAGCAGGCCATCGCTGATCAGAACCTAGTGAATTACCGCGTGCTCGATGCACAAACCAACTTTCAGCTTCAAGGCATTCAGGGGGAAGCTTTGCCCGAACCTTTGAGGCAAATGGCGCGTGATCAAGGCGTAGATCTTGATGAGCTCAATTTTGATGGCAGTGACATCGAAAAAGGCATCATCAACCAAGGTACTAACGATGCCATGGTGCGAGAGTTCATGGACAAAAGTCGCAAAGATGTTCGCGGCCTGCCACACAAGTCCATCATCTTCGCCGTCAGTCATGCTCATGCTAAGCGACTCTACGAAAGCTTCAACCGCTTGTACCCGGAGCTACAGCGCCAAGGTATGGCCGAAATCATCGATAGCCACATGGAGCGTGCTGACACCACGCTGGATGATTTCAAATACCGCACTATGCCACGTGTGGCCATTTCCGTAGATATGCTCGATACCGGCGTGGATGTTCCCGCCATTCAGAACCTGGTTTTCGCCAAGCCTGTGTTCAGCAAGGTCAAGTTCTGGCAGATGATCGGGCGCGGCACGCGACTACACACCGACAAGGCAACCGGCGAGATCAAGAAAGACTTTCTGATCATTGATCACTGGAAGAATTTCGCTTACTTCAAGCTCAAACCCGACGGCGAAGTGGATCATCCCAGTGAGCCACTGCCGGTGCGTCTGTTCCGCTTACGGTTGGAAAAATGGCAGCTACTACACGCCCAGCAGCAAGACACGAAGACGGCTATTGCCGATTTGCTGGCCATGTTGAGCGCCTTGCCCCGGCACAGCATCAACGTGCGGCCACACTGGGATGTGCTCGACGCGCTGGCGCGGCAATGGCCGGCGCCCAGCCAAAGCGCGCTGGACCATCTATCCAAGACCATCGCGCCTTTGATGCGCTTTGCGCCGTTGGCGGGCTTGGACGAGATGCAGTTCCACATCTGGTGTGAACGCCTCGCGGTGGCCTGGCTTAAGGGCGATACCACTGAACAAGCCAAGGTCCGCGAACGCGTTGAGGAGGCTGTTGCAAGTTTAGCTGACAACATCCCCGAGGTGCAGCGCGTGGCGGAGCAACGGGCCTGGGTGCAGTCCTCAGGCTTTTGGCAGCACCTTGATGCGACTCGTCTGAGCACGCTGCAATCTGTGTTCGCCCCCTTGATGCGCTATCGCACCTCCACGCCCAGTCGTCCGGTAGAAATCAATCTACCGGACAGCATTACCCAGCGCAGTTGGATAATCTACGGCCCCACCGGCGAAGGCGCTTTTGCTGAAAGCTATCGCGAGCAGGTGGAGGCGCTCGTGCGCCGGCTGGCTGACCAGCTTCCTGAGCTGGCGAAACTCAAGCAAGGCGAGCATCTAGGGGACGACGAATTAGAACGGATCAGCGACACATTGAACCAGGCTGATCTGTTCGTCACCGAAGACACCTTGCGCAAAGCCTTTGAAGCTCCCGCAGCGTCGTTGGCTGACTTTTTGCGCCACATACTTTGCGAGGGCGCGCACCTGCCTAACCGCGAGCAACGCATCAATGCCGCATTCGACGCATTCATTGCCGCTCACGGATATTTGCGCGCCAACCAGCTCAACTTTCTGCGAGCCGTAAAGGCGGCCGTGCTGCGCCACGGGCGCATTACACGTGCGGCACTCAGCGAGCCACCGCTTTCGCGCGTGGGTCGAGTGGAAACGCTATTTCCACCGCAGGACATCGACGAACTTATCAACCTCGCCAACCAATTGTTGGACGAGGCCGCCTGATCGATCAAGGACACCACTGAATGCTTGCTCCTCATATCAAGAAAAAAGTCGACGAACTTTGGAACCGCTTTTGGGCTGCCGGCCTCACCAACCCCTTGGTGGCGGTTGAGCAAATCACCTATCTGCTTTTCCTCAAGCGATTGGAAGATATCGACCTCAAGCGCCAGCAACGTGGCTTCTCATCGATCTACGCGGGATACGAATCTTGCAAGTGGAGCTACATACGTCGAGAGAAGACCAATCCTGCTCATTTAATTGACGTGGTTTTCCCCTGGCTACGTGAGCTGGACAAACATTTCAGCAGCGCCAGCGCTGATGGCACAGAATTGGCCAGCCTCAATAACCGCATGGCTGACGCCTACTTCCAGCTTGACCCTAACAAGGGCAAGGTGTTGTCGGATGCCATCGACGCTATCGACCAGCTCTTTGCTCGTGCCGGCGAAGGCTCTGCTGCCCAAGACATAATGGGCGACACCTTTGAATATCTGCTCAGTGAAGTGGCCACTGCAGGTAAGAATGGCCAGTTCCGCACCCCGCGCCATTTGATCCGCTTCATGGTTGAGCTACTCGACCCTGAGCCCGGCCAGCGGGTTATTGACCCTGCCGCCGGCACGGGCGGTTTTTTGTTTAGCACCCAGCAGCACCTGATGCGCAAATACTCGGCGCAAGAAAACCTCGTGCTGGAATGGGATGGCACCCCGCATCGCACCGATGGTGCTGCCGCTACACCGGAGCAATATGAGGCCATCCACAACGGTGCAAATTTTGTCGGTCTCGATAACGACCGCACTATGGCGCGCATCGGCTGGATGAACCTGGTGCTGCACGATGTGACCGATCCGCATTTGTTACAGGGCGACTCGCTCAGCAAACGCGAAGGGAAAGCCAGGCTTAAAGAACTACTGGAGCCAGGCAGCTATCAGTTCGTACTGGCCAATCCGCCCTTTACCGGAACGGTCGACAGCGGCGATCTGGATCCCGACACCTTGCTTTTCCCGCGCGTCGGGGGTGGTGGCAAGAAAAAGCACGAATCGATCACCAACAAGAGCGAGCTGCTCTTCCTGTGGCTGATGCTCGATTTGCTCGATATTGGCGGTCGTTGTGCGGTGATCATTCCCGAGGGTGTCTTGTTCGGCAATACCGAAGCCCACGTGCGTTTGCGCCGGGAACTGCTTGTCGAGCACGTTGTGGAAGGGGTGATCTCCCTTCCTAGCGGTGTATTTCAACCCTACACAGGCGTCAAGACTTCCATTCTGATCTTTAGAAAGGTCACCCGCCGCGACAGCAAGCAAAGCCTGCCCAGCAACGCCTCGCCACTCAGTGAATACGTTTGGTTCTATGAGGTGGAGGAAGATGGTTACTCAAAGGATGCCAGACGCAATGCGCGTCCTGGTCAACAAAACGACTTATGGGATGCGCTCGTCAAGTTCAAGGAGTGGGTCGAGCACGGGCGCAACGCTGCTCAGCTCAATGAAAAAACCTTGCTGCAACCCAGCTTTCATACAGAGCGCTGGCGCCAAGCCTTGCTGCGTGACACTGCCGACGAACTCACGCCTGCTGGTATGGCGTTTTCCAGTCTGCCCGATACCAGCATGTGGGATGGGCAAGTGTGGGGTATTCATGAGCTTTTCCCGGAGCTTCCTTCTAACCCGAAAGAGGCTGAAGAAAACATCCGCTCTACTGCCGCGAATGTGTTGACCGAGTTGGCCGTTCAGGCGCTGCAACCAGCGGCAAAAAAAGCCTGGGATGCAACGCTCATGGCACGGCTCGCCGAGAAGGCCACCGATATCGAACTCATAGATGCTTGGAAAAAGGCTGCCAAGCCAGCCGAAGCGGAGTTCAAAAAACTGGCCCGAGAAAAAGAGGCCTTTTTCGAAAAAGATGATTCTCCTGCGCTGCCCATATGGAAAGACTTGGTGAAAACAGCGTTGGCGGAAGCTCAGGCCGATATGCACGTGCTTGGTCTATTGCGAGGCAATCAGCCGCCCAAGGCCATGACGACGCACGATATCGGACAGAAACTGGCAGAGGTAGCTCGTGAAGTCGCCAAACTTGATGGTTTCGACGTCACACTGCGCAGCTTGGCGATTGATCAGTGCACGCCGCTAAAGGCGGCCAAGCACTGGGTAGTGCCGGTGCGCGACTGGGCGCGTAACGATGAGTGGCAAAGTGCGGATGGCGAGCTTAGGGGCTCTCACGACGCCGATGGTTTAGTGCGGTCGGCTTATGTCGAGGCGATGCTGGCCGATGGGTTGTATGACGACAAGAGCGCACTTAAGGATGGTCTGCTCGACCCGGATTGCATCGAAGCGCGTGAATGGAACCTGTCCGCCGGACAGTACAAGCCATTCGATTTCACCCAGCTCAAAAGTGACAAGAGCGTGGCTGAGTTGATCGGTGTTCTTAAGAGCACCGAGCAGGACATTATCAAAGGCTTGGACACGTTGCTGGCGATGGTGGAGGGGCGCGAATGAGCTTGCCAGAATCTTGGGTACAAGCACGCCTCACTGATGTTTGCGAGCTCAACCCGCGGTTACTTGCAGAGAGCAGACCAGCTAGCGATGCAACCGTAACTTTTGTGCCCATGTCCGCTGTCGATGAGCATGGTGGTGTCATAGACAAAGCAGAAACACGTACGTTCGTTGAGGTTGCGAAGGGCTATACAAGTTTTCGCGAGCAAGACGTGCTATTCGCAAAAGTCACACCTTGTATGGAGAACGGAAAGGCTGCCATAGCACGGAACCTAGAAAACGGTTTTGGCTTTGGCTCCACAGAATTCCATGTGTTGCGTCCGACCAAGGTCGTTCTTCCGGAATACGTGTTCAGTTTTATTCGGCAGAAAGCCTTTCGGGATCGGGCAGCGTCTGCATTTGTGGGCACGGGAGGCCTGCAACGGGTACCGCCTGATTTTCTTTCACGGGTAAAGATCCCACTCCCTACTCTTCTTGAGCAACAGCGCATCGTTGATGTGCTGCGGCAGGTGGAGGCGGTGACTAAGGCCAAGAAATCAATTAGTGATCAAGTTGACCACCTGATACGTACAGCGTACTGGGAATACTTTGGCGCCTGGTTTACCGCAGATGGTTTGATTGATCCCGTTCGAATTAGTGACTGCGTGGCGGACTCTCAGTACGGGTTATCCGAAGCTATGGGGGAAACCGGAACGCATGCTGTATTGCGAATGAACAGCATGACAACTAGCGGCTGGTTGGATTTGACAGATCTGAAATACGCCCACCTGTCGAAAAAAGATATCGAATCTACTGAGTTGCGCGATGGTGACCTGCTGTTTAACCGGACGAACTCAAAGGAGTTAGTTGGTAAATGCGCGATCTGGCGTCCCGTTGAGGGCGCATTTAGCTTTGCATCTTATCTAGTGCGCCTTCGCTTAAAGCCCGACATGTTGCCTGAGTTTCTCTGGGCCACGTTGAACAGTGCTTATGGAAAATATCGCCTCCTTAATTCAGCCAAACAGGCCGTTAGTATGGCGAATGTCAGCCCGACGGATCTGGGGCGAATCACCGTTCCACTGCCACCTCTATCATTGCAACAGAAGTTCGCAAGATTGGTGCGTGAAATCGAGACGTTGCGGGCGCAGATGCTCGGCAAAATCGAAATGTACTCCGACTTGCAGGAGATTATTTGCCAGCAGGCCCTAGTCGGGCAGTTGACTACGCAATGGCGCGAGTCTCATGCGGATGAAATCGTAGATGCGGCAAAAGCCCGTGATGCGTTGCTACTAAAAAACGGAACAAAAATTTCTCTGGTGGGTGAGGCCAAAGTCAGCTTCAAGGTGCAGGCTGATCTCTCTGTTCGTCCTGCTCGCCGTTGGCTGTCTGGTGAGCTCAGTGAGTTCCAGCGCCAGGTGCTAGAAGCTTTCAAGGAGTATTGCCAGCAAAGTGGCCAACCCTTGTTGGTAGAGGACCCAGAACTATTTTCCCGCTTCTGCGACGATTCAATCGTGGCTGATCGTCTGCAATCATTTGGCCTGCTCCATGGGAATCGTATCCGCCGTGCTTTGAGCCAATTATCGGCATTGGGTCTGATTGCCAAAATCACTTTACCCAAGCAGGATCTGGCGAGCGGCGAGTTGGACTATCTGAAAGCCTTCCGTCTTCTACGCCCTGAAGAGTTCTCGCGCATGGCTGATGTGGAAGCTTTGCGGAAAGCCTGTTCGTCAAATGTTGCTCCGGAGTATTACTTCACCATGCATCTGGACTACGAAACTTCCGAGCACAGTGGTGCCGGCGGTATGTTCCAGGTGATTTCAGTTCAAGATGACGACGGCAAGGATTTCACTCACCTGGTGGATCGGAGCCGGCATTACGCCTCGCTCGACGATGTCAAAGAAGACATCGCCCGCGCTCTCAATGTAGAAGCGGGTCAAGTCAATCTGGAGGCCGTGTAATGCGTCTGCGCTACCTACGCCTAAAAAATTATCCTCCTATCTCGGACATTAAGGTTTGCTTCGCCAGCGAATCGCCACTGGCACGTGAATGCTCAATCCGCTTTGTGGTGGGGGTGAATGGCAGCGGAAAATCCAACCTGCTGCGCGCCGTAGCTGAGGTTTTTTTAGCCTTGGCAGATGGTCAGAAAACCCTTTTTCCTGTGCAACTTGTTTATGAGTTGGGTAGTCGTGGCTCGTCAAACGCCCGAACTCTGGTGCTTGATTGGTTTGGGGATCGACAATCGGCGAGCTTGTGGATTGCCGACAAATTCGCCTTTCCGAATAGCTTCACTGAGGATCAGTTCCAACACGTTTTATCAAGTTTTTCAACTGAGTCCACCGATATTCCTTCGGAATTTCGCCCGCTTGTTCGCAAGGGGGAATGGCCCGCAGGCTCAGTGACACCGCACGGTATTGCGTTGCCTTCTGCTGTGCTGGCTTACACCACCGGCGATCTGCGCCCATGGCGATCTGTGTGGAGCCGCAATCAGAATTCGGTCGGTTTATTGGACAGCAACGATGAAGACCAAAGCAATGAGCGCCCCGCAGGCTGGACGATCAGCCAGGAACTCGCCCTCCAAGCTGTGCGCCAGGCTGGGAGTGATATCCCCAAGCAGCCCGTAGATGCAAAGAGTGTCGAAACGGATCAATATCGAAGGCCAGTGTTGCTCGATGCGACGCTGCTGAAATGCGCGTTGCTGGCAGTGGCCCTGCCGCAGGCATTTATTGAAACCACTGACAACTCACTGCCGGCAGAGATAGACGCTCGGATAGCTAGGCAGCGTCAGCGGGAAAACATTACTCCGCTTCAAGAGCTATTGGAGCGAGGGGGCTGGCATCATTTGGTTTCTGTAGCGTTCCGCTCGCGCCTGCAAACAGCACAATGGGATCAGAAACTGTGCGAAACCGCACACGATTGGTGGCTGTGTGCTAGCGAAGTGATCGCGGAACCTCATCCCATCGAGCACCGTCGCACGCTTTGGTTTGATCTGAAAAGTCCCTTTGATGCACAAGGGTTATCTTTCTTGTCTGCCGATCACGAAGAGCTAAGCACCTGCTCCACCCAAGGCGAAGCCTTATGGGCGTTGTTAGGCGGCGCCAAGGATGTCAGCAGTTTTGATCTGTTTACTCGTCTTCTGGAGCTGAACCAACAGGGGCTATTCGATGACGTGCAGCTGAGATTACGTCGGCACGCTATGTCTGGCGCAAAGCCCGATGCTATCAAGCACGATATTGGCGTAATGCGTTATGAAGAACTATCCGATGGAGAACAGATGTTTATGGGAAGAATGGCTCTACTGCATCTGCTAAGCGGACGTCAGGACTCCCTGTTGCTTTTGGATGAACCTGAAACCCACTTTAATGATCTGTGGAAGCGCGACATTGTTTCTGTAGTTGATGATGCATTGGCAAGTACCTCAGCAGATGTACTAATTGCCACCCATGCCGCCTTGATGCTCACGGACGCACTGAAAGACGAATTGGTGGTGTTGGAGCGAAAATCGCTCGTAGACGCTACAGGGCCGAGTACATCTGGTGTCCGAATCCTGGATGCTCAAACTCATACTTTCGGAGCGACAGGCGACCATCCATTGCGGGATATTTTTGGGGCTCCTGATACGGTCGGAAGACGAGCAAGTCGTTTACTAGAGGTCCTTGTCGCGGCAACGCAGTTTGCGGAGGAAATCGAGGAATGCTGGAGACTAGGAACACCGTTGAGTAAGGGGCTTGTTGATCAGATATTGAAAGCTGCTGCTTTAACTGAGAGCGGGCTAACTGAGTATCAGGTAGTCGATAGTCTCCTCAGCGCTGAGCGCTTTGCAGTGCACTTTGGAGTTTCTAAACCTTTAACCATGAAGGCGGTTGTTGAGGCTTTTATTCGCCAAACCGGTCCTGGTTACTTTCAGGTCGATCTAAAGCGAGCTTGGCGAGGTTTGGTAGGGAGCACGGTCAATGCTTCATGAGCGTTGCTTGCCTGATGAAATAGCTCAAGATCTGAATCGTGTCTTTATCATTAAGTTGCAGTTTCTAAATTGGCTACTTTGTAGCCCGCCACAACTCCTGGAAGACAACAAGTTGTTGACCCAGCAATTCGGGCAACCGCTTGGTGAGTGGCTTTGGCAAAGGATTTATTGGCATCAGGCACGCACTGCTTTTGGAGATGCTGTTACTGCGTTAGCAACCAAAGCCCGGGCAAACCCAGCTGAAGCGCTCTTGGTAGCGGCCGCAATTACCCACGACGCGCAGTTTCATAGCCAGTGGGACGCTGCTGGAAATGAACTTCAGTTCCCACGTCTGTATCCCGATTGGTTAGAAACCGTCAGGAAGGTAGCAGAGCCTTTCTATGGCTGGCTTGCAGGAATGGGCTTCGAGTCCGAACCGTTCACCTTGACTGGGGGCAAGCTTGACCGCGCAACAGTGATGAAAGCGTTTCGTCCACAATTGCACGGTGTGTGCGGGTATTGCGACGGGCCATTGGGTGAGTTGGGTACTAACACTGAAGCCAATGACTGCGACCACTTCTTTCCCAAATCGCAATGGCCTCACCTCGCAATTCACCCGGCGAATCTTTTTTCTGCATGCCAAGGGTGCAATTCGCGTTGGAAACTTGCCAATACTCCTATGGGTAATGCTGACGCAGCGGGATTAAATGAAACATACCACCCAATGCTAAGGCCTGGTGTCTCATCGGTTTTGGTGGCTGCAGCTATCTCGCCTACCAATGCGCGTCAGGTTGAAATCAAAATCACAGATCCTACTGTGCCTCGTCGAGCCGAAACACTTGTTGAAACACTCGATTTGGAAAGTCGATGGACTAATTCAGTTAATGAGGTTTTGGACAGAGGTGTCTCTGTGCTTGTTGCAAAATCAGCGCGCGATAAAAGCTATGGTCAGCAGCCGGATTCTGATTCGATTAGATTGCTGATTGAGGACGATATCGAATGGAAGCGAGAGCAGCTAGGCAAAGAAGAACGCTGCATGCGTCATATTGCGGTTTTGGAGTGCATGCGTGACGATCTTCTTCACGAGGTAATCGCTGATCTAGCGTAATGAGCTTTCTCGTTGCGCTGTCTTGGTGAGATATTTTTCGCTGGAGTTATGTGATATCAACTAAAGAGACAAAGAAGTCTCTGAGTTTTTGGCTAGGATTGATTCCAGATTCTCACCGAGCAAGCGCCAAGCCTCGGTTTTCTCCTTGGCATAATCGTGGTGCAGGTAATGCCGACGTACCTTGGAGCCGCCTAATAGATGATTCTGGCAGCGATCAATTATCTCCAGTGTGACGCCAAGCTTCTGCATCATGGTGGCGCCTGTACGTCTCAGATCGTGCGGTGTCCATTCACCCTTGGTGCCCTTGCTTAGTACTAGTGAATCGTCGTGATGCCGGCCTGCAAGGGGCTTGCTGCGATTTTTGAAGCGGCACTGTCGATCGCCGATCAGTTTACTGATCGTCTTGGTATCGACGTGGCTATCGCCATTCTTGCTAGGGAAGCAAAACGGGGTGTGGCAGGTCTCTTTGTGCAGTCGCTTGAATTGCTCAAGAGCAAAGGCGGAAAGAAAGACGTGGTGATCCTGTCGCTTGCCTTTGTGGCCCTTGGTTGCTTCGGCTGGGATGAACCAGGTGCCTTTTTCTAGATCAACATGCCGCCATTCAGATTTGAGTAGCTCGCCGATACGGCAAAGGGTGCTCAAGCAGATCCAAACTGCGCTCTGAACGCGCGTGTTGACAGGCCGAATGCCTGAATATTTTTGGCCTGCAGGCAAGGCTTCGTAGTCACGCTCAAGGCGCTCGAAGATATCGCGCAGCTCGCGAATTTCATCTGGCGAAAGCAGCCTGTCGCGCTGTTCTTCATAGTCGTGGTCGAGCAGCTTGTTTACGTCGATCAGGTCGGCAGGATTACCGTCAGCCATTAGGCTTCGCCAGGGCTTTCGCTTTTCTCCCCAGCGCAGCATTTGGCCAATGTCCTTGCTGCGAATTACGACAGTGCGGTTCAGTCCGCGAGATTTGACTGAGCGCAGGACTGCGAGCAGATCCTTTTCGGTCAGGTTGCGTAGAGGCTTCTTTCCAATGAATGGCAGGACGTCCTTTTTGAAGCTGCGGATCAGCTCGGCATTGCCGTCCTGTCGGGAGACGCCGTCGCGTATCCATTCGTCAAACAGGTCAGCGACTGTTTTGTTTTCCGCGGCTTCACGCTCTGCTTTAGCGATCGTGGTGGCAATCGCTGTTTGTGCTTCGATTCGTGCTGCTTTGGCGGCAAGGGTAGGGTGAAGACCTTTCGTGACAAGTGTCCGGGCTTCGTCACGCTCAGATCGAATTTGTGCCAGGCTTTTCTTCGGCCAACTGCCCAGCCGCTTTCGTGTTCTGGAGCCATCCAGTTTGAATTCGTAGCTGAATTGAACCGTGACCCCACGCACTCCAGCTCGCACCTCGGCAACCAGTCCTCCATCCTCTCGGAAGACCTTTCCATGATCTTCAGCTGTGAAAGCCTCCAGTTGCTTGATCGTCAGCTTGGCCACTCTCTACCCCTAGTAAAATTCTTCGCGCCCGAATTTTGTGCCACTTTTGTGCCACCGAAATGCTTGGCTGCTGGTGGACGGTAGTGAACGCTATGGGAAGGTAAAATAGCCTGAAAGCCCCGTAATTACTAGGCTTAACGTTGTTTGTAGATGTCCCTGATGATCTATGGAAATCCAGTAATTAAGCGCATGGGGTGCAAGGGGTCGAGTGTTCGAATCACTCCGTCCCGACCAAATAACCCTAACAAAAAGGCCAGTCAGCAATGACTGGCCTTTTTGTTTGTGTCGCACTTGCTCCCCATGCAAGTGCGTTTTGAATCAAAGCTCTTCGTCGAAGTAGTCACTATCGAGGCGTGGCAGTTTGAGCAGGCGCGAGGTCACGCCGACTTCGTGGTCCATCATCAGATTGACCAGGCGTTGGCCGTCGACCAACACCATGCCCTCTACCGAGCGGGAGAAGTCGACGGCCTGGGCGGAGAAGCCGGAGGTAGTGATGAACACGCCGCGCTTGGCCTTCTGGCCGGCGAGGGCGCCGTAGAAGGCTTGCAGCTCCGGGCGGCCGACGGTGTTCTGCCAGCGCTTGGCTTGCACATAGACCTTCTCCAGGCCCAGCGCGTCCAGTGAGATGACTCCATCGATACCGCCGTCGCCGCTGCCGCCGACCTGTTGCAGGTCTTCGCGGTTGGCGCCGTAGCCGAGGCGGTGCAGCACATCGAGCACTATGACCTCGAAGCGCGCCGGGCTGACCTGCAGCAGGCTGTCGAGCAGGTCGCCGGCGACGCTGGCACGCAGTTCCTTCAGGGCTTGCTCCAGGCGCTCTTCGGGACTGGCGGTAGCGGCGCTGGTGGCGAGCGGAGCGTCTGGTTCCGCGTCCAAAGCTACCGCGTCGCTGGCTGTTTTCAATTTCACATCCATGAAGTCTACGGCCAGATGCTCGACCCGATCGGGTGAGAGCGGGGCGGGATGCGCTTGGGCAAATGCCAGGCCTGCTTCGGTGAGCTTCCAGACGCCGCGCTTGGCGCTGCTGGAGAGCCCTGAGCGCTTGAGGCGGTCGTGGGCCCAGCCGGCGCGGTTCTTGTAAGTGGCCTGGCCGCTGGCAATGGTTTCCTGGCGCTGGGTGTTGCTCAGCTGCAGTGCATGGGCAGCGGCCTCATGTGCCTCGCGGGCTGGAGCGCCGTCCGGGCGGCTGGCGAGAAAACGCAGGATGGGTTCGATGAACTGGTCGTAGGTGGGTAGGGACATCCGTGCTACCTGCTGTAAGTGTGGAAATCAGGCCAAGGGTTGCATGGTGCGGCATTTAGGGAAGGCGCTGCAGCCCCAGAAGCGCTGGCCGGCCTTGGGGCCGCTCTTGACGGTGCGTATCAGCAAGGCGCTACCACACCTGGGGCATTGGCGCTCGGCGTTTGGGTCGCTGCGTTGCTTGAGGCGCTGCACATGCTCGCGTTGGGTGGCCAGGGTCGGGGCGAGGCGGCCGCTTTGCAGGGCTGCCTGCATGGCTTCGATCTGCTCCTCGCTGAATACCGGTTGGTCGAATGACTTGATGTAGCGGATAAAGCCGCCGCCCTGGGTGACGTTGGCCGGCATCGGCGTTTTCAGGGTGGCGCCGCCGACGAAGGCGATCACCGAATGCAGATGCTCCGGCGCCACGCCCAAGGCCGACTCCAGGGCCTTGAGGTGCTTGTAGTTCTGGCGTAGCGGGTTCTGGAACTTGAAGCGCTGCTTGTAGATCTGCTGAGTCCACTGTGCCTGCTGTTCGCTGCCGAAGATCCAGCCGCGCATGTTCTTGGTCTCCAGCACGAAGATGCCGAAGGGCGAGAGGAACACATGGTCGATCTGTGTGGTGCCGTCCGGCGAGGGCAGCGTCACGTCATGCAGGCGACGGTAGATCTGACGATCCAGCTGATAGTGAGCAAAGACCCTGACCAGCCGTTCACCGAACCAGCCCTTGAACCAAGGCGTTTTCAGCAGGCCGATCAGCAGCATGGCCGGGATCAGCCATTTCAGGGTATCCAGCAGAGGCTGGAGAATGACGAAATAGTTCATGGCAGTCCTTTGCGGTTTGTGATCCTAAGACTCTGGCCCGATCTGCAGCCCTAGAGCCTTGCTGGCTGCACTAAGCCAACTATCGATCATGTCGTTGACCGATGACTGATCAGCCAGCGCTGCTAGGGGGATAGCTTTCACGTAGCACCTGTAGCCAGGTACTTCACTGGCAGTGCCGACGGTGCCGTCGGCCGGGTACGGAATACCGCACCAGACCTTGCTGTACCAGTTGTACGGCGCTTTGGCCGGGGTATCGCAGACCACAACGGACAAAACAAGCTCACTGTGCGTTTTCTCAACGGACTCTTGGCTGAATGTCTTGCTGTACTTGTCAAAACCCGTATCGCTGCGAATCCAGGCGCCGAACATCTGGTCACCTTTACGGTGGTTGTCCCATGGGGCGTCCTGTCCCGCATGCTTCAACCAGAGCAGCGACAGGTCGTAGCAAGGCAAATATCGCCACCCGGAGAACTCGTCGCTTTCAAGGCCAGCCGCGTCGCCGGGACGTTTGAAAACATGCTCCTGGTAATAAGCGTTCGCGCCAAGACGCTCGCGGATGTAGCCGAGCAGTTCAAACAGGTGCTGTTGATAGTCCGCAAGCAGGCGGTAGGCGCGACGTACGTCCAACAGTGCATCATCAAGTGACGAGGTCATTTGCGGCTCCATGCGCGAAATACTCCGGGAGAGATCTTTATGCCCGCGGGGCTGAGTTGTCCGAGCCAGCGCATCGGGTGCGTGCGTAGCCCGTGCCAGGCGAAGCAACGGGCCAAATCATTCACCAGACGCTCCTCTCCGGCGGATGCTCCGACAGTAACTGTTTGCACTGCCTCGAATAGCTGTTGCCAGCTGCGGCAGATAAGCCTGAACGGGCGAAGCTGAGGGGCGGGAATGGCGCACTTGATCTCTTGCTGCAATCTGGAGCGAGCCGACTCGCGAAGATCGTCCAGACCGCCCAGCGCCAACAGCAGGCAATGGTCAGGCAGCGCCCCGTCACCCCAGCCG
This sequence comes from Aquipseudomonas alcaligenes, assembly GCF_003205495.1. Taxonomy (GTDB): domain Bacteria; phylum Pseudomonadota; class Gammaproteobacteria; order Pseudomonadales; family Pseudomonadaceae; genus Aquipseudomonas; species Aquipseudomonas alcaligenes_B. Next base: position 30,117 of record NZ_QJRX01000012.1, read on the forward strand.
GCCAGCAACTCCCTGGCCAGTTGTTCAGCGCTTTGCTGACGCTGGTTATCGTGGCGCTTGGCTTCGACCAGCAGGGTAGTCTGGCCATCGCTCAGCACGACATCCGGCTCGACTCGAGTGCCATCCTGCAAGTACCAGGATGGCCAGAACTCCAGTCTATCCAGACGGCCAAAAGGCTCTTGCAGGAGTGCTGACATGATGGCGCTGAACTGCGTGTCGGAAAGGTAAGACAGGCGCTCGAATACAGTGGCAGTCAGCACGTCTTCGGCTCCGCGCGCTTCTTCCAGCTGGATTTGCGAGTTTTCCAGCCCGGTGCCGATTCGTTTACCGACCAAGACGGCGTTCAGCATGTTGCCCCCTGTTCTTAATGATTTTGAGCCTGCATCCAGGTGTGTGGATGATGATTAACCAGGCAGTCGACTCGCAGCATCAGGCGCTTTTCCTGCCGCGTTTGGCTTTTGGGGCGGCGGCGCGTTGGGCCTGGATGCGTTCGAGAAGCAGGCTGGCGGGTTCGTCGTTCGAGTCTTGGGGCACCAGTTCGCCGCGGAAGGCCTTGGCCAGGATGCTTTGGGTCAGGCGGTCGATACGGGCCTTGGCCGTGGCGACCTTGGCTTCCAGTTGATCGGCGAAGGCGAACAGTTGCTCGACACGACGGACAATCTCGGCTTGCTCTTCGAGTGGTGCAAATGGAATCGCCAGAACTTTCATGTCAGTTAGATGAAGATTTTTAATGGCGCTTCCGACAATTCGACTCGAAATATCGATTTCACCCACCCACTTCATCAGGGCGATATCAATGAACCTCATATTCACGAGTTTTGAGGCTGGCTTTATAAGAGCGACACTAACAAACAAAGAAAACTCGGCTTGAGTGTTGACCATAGCCGTTCTGCCGATTGTTCCACTCTTTGTGATTAGCAAGTCGCCCTTTTGAGGGTAGCAGCGCTTACAAAGCTCCTCATGCTCTCTATTAGTAATAAATTTCGTACTAGAAAAATCAATAACGCCATCACGGATATCCTTGACCGAGATGAACGGAACTCCACTTTCAACATAGGTAGGAGTGTGATGCGTCCCGTCAACGATTTTGGCTGACAGGGAATCAAGCGAAACCCATCGCCATGTTTGGGGGATTTCATATTCTTCATTTTTGAGATGGGTTGACGGGGCCTTCTTCGACTTCGAGAGGAGCAGGCGATCACGCAAAATTGCATTTATCTGCTCTGCCACATCACATCTCGTATTACCGGCTCGCCACTCCTCCGTCAATCGCCCGGAAACCGCTGCGGCAAGGACGGATTGGCGGAAGCGTTTGAGCAGGGCGGGGATGGTGTCGATGCGAGATTTGAGAGTGTCTACTTGGGCCAGCAGTTCATCGAGTTTTTGGGCGATGCGGGTTTGTTCGGCGAGTGGCGGAAAGGAAATTTCTGTTTTCTCGAAAGTTCCCTTGGTTACATGACGTAGGCCTACCCCGCCTTGAGCTGAGCTGATTAGCTCATCCAGCTTCTGATTAATCGCGTAACGAAGAAATCCACGGTTAGTCTCTCGCTCCGAAAACTCAATCTTGAAGATGTGCTGATTCAGAACGGCATCGCCGCCATGCCAAATATGCGCGCCAAAAGAGGTGCCTGGCGTGCCGGACCAAGCAAAGAGTAGATCGCCATTTTTAACATGGTGCTTTGCGTCAAACTCTCCTGAGAAATGATTGAACTTTGAAGTCGGATTGTTCAGGTTTTGAATTCTGATGATCGGTAAACCGGACTCTGACCACTCTTGAGGTTTGAATGCGCGGCCATTGATCAGGTTGCACAGATCGCCAATCTCAGCGCGTCCCCATCCACTCGGCAACTCACTCATCCCCAACCTCCTGAGCCACCGCCAACCCCATCACCTCGGCCAGCATCCTTTTCTGCTGCTCCGCCTCATCCCCGGCCCCCAGTGCCTGCATCAGCTGATCCAGCTCACGCAGGGCTTCGGTCAGCTCAGCCATGGCCTCACCGGCCAGTACCTCGGGCGCCGGCAGTTCGCTGGCATCCAGGCTGTCGGCGTCCTTGAGCCAGCTGATATCCAGGGAGTCGCCACGCTCACGGATCTGCTCGCGGGTAAAGACGCGGAAGCGGCTCTGCTCGCCGATGCCTTCGACATTCTCGGCGCGCGGGCTGGTGCCGTTGGCATCGGCGCCGTAGGCGTCCTCGAAGGCTTTGAGGTGCTGGGCGCCGAAGGGGGTGCGCTTGCCGAAGCTGGGCATATTGGTGCGCAGGTCGTAGATCCACACGCTGCGGGTGCAGCCTTCGCTCTGGTAGGCGTCGTCGGGCGAGCCTTTCTGGAAGAACAGCACGTTGGTCTTCACGCCCTGGGCGTAGAAGATGCCGGTGGGCAGGCGCAGGATGGTGTGCAGGTTGCACTTGTCCATCAGGTCGCGGCGCACGTCGGTGCCGACGCCGGCCTCGAATAGCACGTTGTCCGGCAATACGACGGCGGCGCGGCCGCCAGGCTTGAGGCCACGGTAGATGTGCTGGAGGAAGGCCAGCTGCTTGTTGCTGGTCTTGTAGGTGAGGTCGTCGCGGGTGGGGCCGCCGCCGCCCTTGGCGGTGCCGAAGGGCGGGTTGGAGAGGATGACATCGGCCTTGGGCAGGTTCATGCCGGCCTGACCGAGGGCGTTGCCCAGGTGCACCACGCCCTCGGCGTCGCCTTCCATGCCGTGCAGCAGGCAGTTCATCAGGGCCAGGCGGCGGGTGCCGGGCACCAGCTCGATGCCGACGAAGGCCTGGTTGCGCTGGAAGGCGCGCTCGCGGTCGTTGAGGTCGTAGTGATCGTCGCTGTGCTGTTTGATGTAGGCATCGGCGGCAATGAGGAAGCCGGCGGTGCCGGCGGCCGGGTCCTGGATCACTTCGCCGGGTTGCGGCTGGATGACGCGGATGATGCTGTCGATCAGCGGGCGCGGGGTGAAGTACTGGCCAGCGCCGGACTTGGTTTCGCTGGCGTTCTTTTCCAGCAGGCCTTCGTAGAGGTCACCGAGGCCGTCCTGGCGGGCGCTGAACCAGTCGATGCCGTCCAGGCTCTGGATCAGCTGGTCGAGGTGGCGCGGCTCCTTGAGGCGGGTCTGGGCGTCGGCGTAGATGGCGGCGATCAGCGGGTCGCTGCTCTTGCCCAGGTCCAGCAGCATCTGCCGGTAGTGGTTGAGCAGGGTGAGGCCGGATTTGCCGGTGAGGTCCGGCCAGCGGGCGCCTGCGGGCAGCTTGTGCTCGAAGCCGCTGCCGTTCTGCACCTGCTCGTATTCCATCTTGATGAACAGCAGCAGGACCAGCTCGGTGACGTAGTCGCTGTAGTTGATGCCGTCGTCGCGGAGGACGTCGCAGAGGCTCCAGAGTTTCTGGACGATATCGGTGTTGGTCATGGCTTACTCGGTGGTGGGGCCGGGCAGGGCGCTGCCGGGCCGGTTGATCTGGTAACGGGTGCTGCGGCCGCCGCCGGGCAGGCGGGTGAGGCAGCCTTTTTCCAGCAGATCGCTCAGGTGGCGGGTGGCGGTGGCTTTGGAGACCTGGGCCACGGCCTGGTACTGGGCGGCGCTGATGCCGGCCTCGAAGCCCTTGTCGCCGCCATCGAACAGGCGGTTGAGCACCTTGACCTGCTCGGCGGACAGCGCCGCCGCGCGGTACTGCTGCCAGAAGCGCGCCTTGGCCAGCAGGCGGTCGATACGGGCCAGTGCCTGTTCCAGGCTGCGCAGCAGGGTGGCGAGGAACCACTGCAGCCAGGCGGTGAGGTCCGGCGTGCCGCGCTGGCTGGTTTCGAGGATGCGGTAGTAGCCGGCACGGTCGTCGAGGATGCTCGCCGACATGGCGTAGAAGCGGATGGCCTGGCGCTCGCTCTGGGCCAGGGCAAGGTCGGTGAGGGCGCGGGTGAGACGGCCGTTGCCATCGTCGAAGGGGTGCAGGGTGACGAACCAGAAATGGGCAATGCCGGCGCGCAGCAGCGGGTCGAGGCTGGCGTCCGCGCGGCTGTGCTCGAACCAGGCGAGGAAGGCGTCCAGCTGCGGCTCCAGCACTTCGCGGGGCGGAGCCTCGAAGTGCACGGTGGGGTTGTCCAGCCGGCCGGAGACCACCTGCATGGGCTCCTCGCCGCGCAGCGCGCCGACGCGGATGCGGCTGGCCAGCGGGAAGTCGTCGGCCGGGAACAGCCAGCGGTGCCAGCAGAGCAGGCGCTCACGGGTGAGGGGCTGCTGGTGGTTGCCGGTGGCGTCGAGCAGCAGTTCGGCCAGGCCTTCGCTGCGGGCGCTGGGTTTGCCTTCGGCGGCCAGGCCCAGGCGGCGCGCCAGGGAGGAGCGCACCGAACCGACGTTGAGCTGCTCACCCTCGATGGCTGAGGAGGTAAGGATGTTCTGCAGCAGGGCGTCCAGGCTGTTCTGCGCCTCGGCCTCGGCGCCGACCGCGCCGGCCATGCCGAGCAACTTGCCCTGCGCCTGGGCGCAGGCCCGCAGCGGCGCGGCGAGGGCGTCGGCCTGCCAGGTGAAGTGCGGCCAGTCAGGGTGCTGCCAGATCCAGCGGGTGTCGTGCATGGGTGTTCTCAGCGGAGGTGAGCCGAATAGAGAATTTATTCGGCTCATTGAGTGAGCCGATTATGCGGGCTATTCGGCTCACCGGCTAGCTGACTTGTGGCCAGAGGTTGTCGTTCAGCGCCTGCAGCACGCTGGCGAGGTTGCCATCCAGATGCTTGTCGAGCAGCCGCAGGCCGCCGTGCTCGCGGAAGGCATCGTTGAGCTGGGTGCTGTCGAGCACCACTTCGTGCACCAGTTGCTTGGCCAGGCGGTCGAGCCATTTGCGCTGTTGTGGCGTCCAGCCGTGCAGGCCGTAGATGTGCTGCATGGCCTGCTGTACGCGCTGCTCGAAGGGCAATAGCGCTTCGCCGATGGCGGCCTGGCGGATGTAACCGATGATGCTGGCGGCGATTTCCTGGTTGGTGGCGTTGCGCCAGGCGCTTTTCAGGCTGGCTTCGCTGAAGCCGGCGTTGTCCAGCAGCAGGCGCACTTCGCGCAGCTGTTCGCGGGTGAGGTCGCGCGGGCGGTTGACCACCACGGCCAGTGCGGCGGACTGGTTGAGCTGGTTGTGGATGAAGTCGTGGAAGCTCTCCAAGTAGTCGGCGGGCTTCTGGTTCTGCCCGTAGTTCTGTTCGCGCACCTTGAGTTCGTCGCTGTGGGTGGCGATCACCGGGTAGTTTTCCGAGGCGAGCAGGGCTTTGACGCTGTCGAGCTGCTGCAGCAGGCGGCTGTGGCTGCGGACGAAGTGCGCGGCCTGCTGCGGGCCGAGCTCATGCAGGTGCTTGTGCAGTTCGGCCGGCGGCACGCCCCAGGCGTCCTGCAGTTCGTCGAGTTTCTGCTTGAGCGTGGGCTTGCTCTCGGCCTTGTGCTGGGCCTTGCGCAGGATACGCATGACGCGCTGGCCGAGCTGGTCGAGCACGTCGTCGGCGTGGCTGGCGCCCTCGCGGCTGCCGGGTGCTTCGAGGCTGGCGGGGTTGGCCAGTTCGCTGAGCAGCTGCTCCAGCGGCACATTGGGGTTCTTCACCAGCGGTTGCATGGTGTCGACCGCTTCCAGCGCGGCATAGAGATCGACGGGGTCGTAGATGCGGAACACGGTCTTGCCGATGTCGTCGCAGCGGCGGGTGGCGCGGCCCTTCATCTGTTCGTAGAGGATGCGCGAGCGTACCCGGCGCATGAACACCAGGTTGCAGATGCGTGGCACGTCGATGCCGGTGGTGAGCAGGTCGACGGTGATGGCGATGTTGGGGAAGCGCTCGTTCTTGTAGAGGCGGATGAGCTGGTCAACCTTGTCGCTCTGCCCGGTGATGATGCGCACGGCGGCTTCGTTGTACTGCTCTTCGTAGTGGGCGGCGAAGGCATCGTCGAGCAGGCGCTTGATGCGTTCGGCGTGCTTCTGGTTGACGCAGAAGATCATGGTCTTCTCTTCGCCGAAGGGGTCGAGCTCCTTGGCCAGCTCGGTGCAGATCACCTGGTCGAAGGCCTCGGTGATCACGCTGCGGTTGAACGATTCGATGTTGAAGTCGAGTTCGTCTTCCAGCTCGGCGCTTTCCACTTCGCCGGTCTGGGTGTCGAGCACGCTGACCGTCTCGCCCTTGGCGAAGTGGATGCCTTCAGCGGCCAGGCGGGTGACGTAGCGGATCGGCGGTTCGTGGTCGATCAGCCAGTCGTCGGCCACGGCCTCGCGGTAGCTGTAGGTGAACACCGGCTTGCCGAAGATTTCGCTGGTGTGCCGCGCCGGGGTGGCGGTGAGGCCGATCTTGCAGGCGTCGAAGTAGTCCAGCACGCGGCGGTATTGCGAGAGGTACTGGGCGGTGTCGCGCAGGGCCAGTTCGCCTTCGCTCATGTCCTGGTCGAGGGTGTAACCGCGGTGCGCTTCGTCGACGATGATGCAGTCGAACTCGTCGATGGGCAGTGGGTTGTCGGACTGGAACACGCGGCGAACCATGGACTGCACGGTGGCCACCTGCACGCGGGTGGCGGCCTCGGCGGCCATGTCGCCGAGCTCCTTAATGTCGTAGATCTGCGCCAGGGTCTGGTTCTGTTCCAGCGTCATGTCGTGGAAGGCTTCCACGGCCTGTTGGCCGAGGGCGCTGCGGTCGACCAGGAAGAGAATGCGCTTGAAGCGCTCGGCCTTCAGGAAGCGGTAGAGCAGGCCGATGATGGTGCGGGTCTTGCCGGTGCCGGTGGCCATGGCCAGCAGGCAGTCACGCTGGTTGTTGGCCAGGGCCTGTTCGACGGCCTGGATGGCCTTTTCCTGGTAGGGGCGCAGCTTGAGGTAGGCGAAGCCTTCGCTTTTGAGTTTGGCTTCGGCGTCTTCGCGGCTGCGCCTGAGCAGGTCGAGCAGGCCGTCCGGGGTGTGGAAGCTGGGCAGCGGGCGGCCGGTGTTGGCCGGGCTGCGCAGGTCGCGGAACCAGGTGCCGGACTGTTCGGCCAGCTGTTTGATAAAGGGGCGGCCGTTGCAGGCGAAGGCGAAGGGCACGTGGAAGTGGCCGCCCTGGCCATCGGCCCAGGGCAGGCTGAGCCCGGCCAGTTCCCAGGCGGGCTGCTGTTCGCCGCCCAGGGGGTAGTCGCGGGCATAGCGCTCGGCCTGGGGGATGCAGGCGCTGATGTTGATGCGCTTGCGCTTAGCTTCGACGATGGCGATGGGCGTGAGGCCGGCGAACAGTACGTAGTCGGCACAGGCCTTGGGGCTGCTGGTGGGCCATTCGGCGATGGCTTTGTTCTTGCCCTTTTCCGGGCGCGCGCCCTTGGCGTGGGTGAGGTCGAGGGAGTCGGCCTCCCAGCCGGCTTCGAGCAGCTGCTGGTCGATGATGATGCGGGTGAGGTCTTCCGACAGGTCGAAGTGGCTGCTGGCCTGTTGGGTCTTGTGCAGTACCTGCTGAGTGGCCTGGGGTTTGGCCTCCAGCTCCTGCTGCAGGGCTTTGAGGCTGCGCTCGTGTTCGGCGCGCAACTGGGCGAGCGCGGCTTCATGGGCGGCGGCCTGTTCCTTGTAACGGCGCGACTCGGCATCCATCTGCTCGGCGAGCACGGCGTATTCCTCGGCCTCGCGTTTGAGCAGCGCCGTGAGCTGCTGATTGCTTTCCACCTGCTGGCTGGACTCGTGGAGTTGCGCTTTGAGCTGTTCGATCTCGCCCTGCAGCTCGCGCAGCGGCGCGCTGGGGTCGCTGGGCATCACGAATGGCCCGGGCTTGAAGTTGCTGCCGGCCTTGCCGAGAGCCTGGTGATACCAGACGCAGAGGGCGCGGGCGACCTTGAGGCCGTCGAGGGCTTCGCGGTGCTGGGTGCGGAACTGGTGGGTGGCCTTGTTGCCTTCGATGCGCAGGGTGTGGAACAGGCTGCTGATGCTGCGGTCCAGCTGGATTTCACGACCGAGCTTGTAGAGCAGGTCGGCCTGGGAGGTCTGCTGGTCGAACTCGATGCCAGCGCGACTGGCCAGATCCTGGGCCAGGGCTTCGCCAAGCTGGCGCAGTTTGATCAGGGTGGTGTTGGGGTCGGCGGCGAAGACCTGCTCGGCGGTGCTGGCGAGCTGCAGGAACAGGGGATCGTGTTCCTTGAGGAAGCTGAAGTTACTGCTGGCGGTCATTGGTCGTCCCTGAACAGCCTGGTCGTGAGGTGAACTCTACCTGTTGCCTGGCGAGCGTGGCCAGGTGATCGCTGGCAGTTTGCCGGAAAGCAAAGCTGTTTGCCCGGCCAGCTTTGCCTCCGCTAGAGTGCGCCCCTCGTTTTCCTCTTCGGGGCTTGCGCTGTGTCCGCCGAACATTCTGTTTATCGTCAGCCGGGCTTCCTGCCTTTTCTCACCGCGCGGGTGCTGGCGATGTTCGCCGTGCAGATCATGGCCGTTGTGGTGGCGTGGCAGGTGTACGAGCTGACGCGTGATCCGATGTCGCTGGCTTATGTGGGGCTGGCGCAGTTCCTGCCGATGCTGTTTCTGCTGTTGCCGGCCGGTGATCTGATCGATCGCTTCGACCGCAAGTGGATTCTGGGGCTGAGCTGGGGCGTGGAGGCATTGTGCGCGGCGGCGCTGCTTGGGCTTTCGGCGAAGCAGGGGCCGGTCGGTGCTTTCTATATGGTCCTGGTGTTCTATGGCTGTGCGCGGGCCTTCACCGGCCCTGCGCTGTCCAGTCTGCTACCGCAGATCGTGCCGCGCGAGCGGCTGGCAGCGGCCATCGCGGCCAACAGCATGATAGTGCGCGCCTCGACCATTTCCGGTCCGGTGTTGGGCGGCGGTCTCTATGCGCTGGGCGGTGGTGAGCTGACCTATGCGGTGTGCCTGCTGTGCTTCGCCGCCGGCGTGCTGATGCTGGCAGCCGTGCAGGTGCGCTACCGCGAGGACAGTCGACCGCTGGAGGCTACGGCCTGGCAGCGCTTCACCGCGGGCATCCGGTTTATCCGTTCGCGGCCGATCATCCTCGGCACCATTTCGCTGGATCTGTTCGCCGTTTTGCTCGGCGGGGTGGTGGCGCTGTTGCCGATCTATGCCCATGAGGTGCTGCAGGTGGGGCCGACCGGGCTGGGTATCCTGCGTAGCGCCATGGCCATCGGCGAGGTGCTGGTGGGCTTCTACCTCAGCCTGCGGCCGTTCAACCGGCATGTGGGGCTGAGCATGTTCGTCGCGGTGGCGGTGTTCGGCGTGGCCAACCTGGTGTTCTCGCTGTCCAGCCTGTTCTGGCTGTCGTTTGCCGCATTGCTGGTGGCGGGCGGCGCGGACATGGTGAGCATGTACATTCGCTCCTCGCTGATCCAGTTCTCTACCCCGGACGCCATGCGCGGCCGGGTGAACGCGGTGAACATGCTGTTCATCGGCTCCTCCAACGAGCTCGGCGAATTCCGTGCCGGCAGCAGCGCCGCCTGGTTCGGCGCGGTGCCGGCGGCGGTGCTGGGCAGCCTGTGCACGCTGGGTGTAGTGGGCGCCTGGATGGCGGGTTTCCGTAGCCTGCGCCGGGTCGATCGCTTCGAGGATGCGGCCGTGGAGCGCGCGGCGGCATAGATCGATTCAGCCCAAGCCTGGGCGGGCTTGGGTCCTTTCGTTGCTGGCGTGCGCCGGAATCCGGCTATACCTGCATTGACTCCCCCTTTGCTCATCTCTCTATGGATGCCATAGAGAGGAAGGGGGTTGTTTGATTATGGGTGTCATATAATATGTCGGTCGTCATCCAACTCGTTTCGGGAGAATCACCATGAGCAAACAAGGCAAGGCGCTGATTACCGGCGCATCCGCGGGTATCGGCGCCACCTATGCCGAACGTCTGGCTCGGCGCGGCCATGATCTGCTGCTGGTGGCACGTGATCTGGCGCGCCTGGAGGAGATGGCCGGGCGTCTGGCACAGCAGCATGGGGTCAAGGTCGAGGTGCTCAAGGCCGACTTGACGCAAAAGGCCGACGTGCTGGCCGTCGAGGACAGGCTGCGCGCCGATGCTGAGATCAGCCTGCTGGTGAACAATGCCGGTATCGCCACCCATGGCACCCTGGCCGAGGCGGATCTGGACCTGGCGGAGAGCCTGATCCAGCTCAATGTGGTGGCGCTGACCCGTCTGGCCTCGGTGGCTGCCGCCCAATTCACCGCCCGTGGTCGCGGCGCCATCATCAATATTGCCTCGGTGGTTGCGCTGGCGCCTGAGATGTTCAACGCCGTGTACAGCGCGTCCAAGGCTTACGTACTGAGCCTGACCCAGACCCTCGGCAGCGAGCTGGCCGGCAAGGGGGTACAGGTGCAGGCCGTGCTGCCGGGCGTGACCCGCACCGAGATCTGGGAGCGCAGCGGCATGGACGGCAGCAAGCTGCCGCCGGAGATGATCATGGAGGTGAGCGAGATGGTCGATGCGGCGCTGGCCGGCTTCGACCAGGGCGAGCTGGTCACTATCCCGTCGCTGCCGGATGCCGCCGATTGGAAGGCTTTCGTCGCCGCCCGCGGCGCGCTGGGCCCGAACCTGTCGCGCAATCACGCGGCGCCGCGCTACAAGCGCTGAGGCCGGAAAGAAAAAGCCCCCGAGACCTCGGGGGCTTTTTTATGCGTCGGTGCAGCCGCTATGGTAACGAGCTCAGCCCGCCGTCTGCTCCAGCAGCAGGTCACGGGTACCGGCGCGCAGCAGTTCCGCCAGCTCGGGGTCGGTGACGCTGCGCGACAGTACCAGGGCGCCGACCATGGCCGAGAGGATCAGTGCGCTCTGCTTCTGCGCGTCGTCGCCAGAGAGATGGCTGGCGATCAGTGCCAGGCGGTCGCGTACGATCTGGTCGGTGACCGGGCTGGGCTGGCCGCGCTGGCCCAGCTCGGCGGACATGGTCGGCAGCGGGCAGCCGGCGCCGGGCGACTTGCAGTGAGCGGCGGAGAGGTAGCGCTTGATCAGCCCCTGCAGTGGCTGCGGGTCCTGCTCAAGCTCCTTGAGGCCTTCGGAGAGCTGGTTGGCGCTCTGCTGCAGGGCCTGCTCGACCAGGTCGTCCTTGGACTTGAAGTGGGCATAGAAGCCGCCGTGGGTCAGGCCCAGGGCCTTCATCAGCGGCTGCAGTCCGGTGGCCAGCACGCCGTCGCGGCGAAAGCGCAGGGCGGCCTCGTCGACGATGCGCTGGTGGGTCTTGGCTTTGTGGTCTTCGGAATAGCGCATGGTGGTCAGTTCCAGGCAGGAATTGAAATGCTGACCTTCATCTTACACCGGGATCGCGCAGCACGGGCGTGGCATGTCAGCGCGCCTGTCGGGCTGTGGAGCGACTCTGGTGTGGGTGAGCCTTATGAAAGAGCGACCCGGGACGTGGCGTCCCGGACCGCCCTCTGCGCCTTATACGGCCTCGAGCAGCGTGGCCACGCCCTGGCCGCCGGCGATGCACTGGGTGGCGATGGCGTAGCGGCCGCCGGTGCGCTTGAGCAGCGCGGCGGCCTTGCCGGTGATGCGTGCGCCGGTGGCGCCCAGCGGGTGGCCGAGGGCGAGGGCGCCGCCGTCCAGGTTGACTCGCGCCATGTCCAGGCCCAGCTCGCGCACGCAGGCGATGGACTGGCTGGCGAAGGCTTCGTTGATCTCCACCAGATCGATATCGGCGATGCTCAGGCCGGCGCGTTCCAACACCTTGCGGGTCGCCACCACCGGGCCCATGCCCATGATCTCGGGGGCGCAGCCACCGACGGCGACGGCCTTGATGCGGGCGAGGATCTCCAGCTGGTGGCGACGGGCGAATTCTTCGCTACATACCAGCACGGCGGCGCTGCCGTCGGTGAGCGGCGAGGAGGTGGCTGCGGTGACGCTGCCGCCGAAGGCCGGCTTGAGCTGGGCCAGCGCCTCGAGGTTGGTGCCGGGGCGGATGCAGCCGTCTTCGCTGACCACGCCGTCCGGGGTCTCCACGGCGAGGATCTCATCCTTGAAGTAGCCGAGTTCGCGGGCGCGCACGGCCTTGGCGTGGGACTCGACGGCCATGGCTTCCTGCTCCTCGCGGCCGATGGCGTAGCGCTTGGCCACTTCTTCGGCGGTATGCCCCATGGCCATGTACACCTGCGGGAAGCTGCTCATCAGGCTGGGGTTGGGGGAGATGTTGAAGCCGCCCATGGGGACGCGGGTCATGGACTCCACGCCGGCGCAGAGGAAGGCCTCGCCGGCGCCGAGCATGATCTGCCCGGCGGCGAAGTGCACCGAGGTCATGGACGAACCACAGAAGCGATTGATCGTGGCGCCGCCCAGGGTCTCGGGGAAGCCGGCGCGGAAACTGGCGATGCGGGCTATGTTCATGCCCTGTTCGGCCTCGGGGTAGGCGCAGCCCATGATCACGTCCTCCAGTTGGCCAGGGTCGAGATCGAGCTTGTTGACCAGCCCTTTCAATACCTGTGCCGCCAGGTCGTCAGGGCGCAGGTTGATCAGGCCGCCTTTCTTGGCGAAGTGGAAGGGGGAGCGGGCGTAGCCGGCGATCACGATGGAGGTCATGGCTGTGGTCCTGTGTCGGTTGGGGAGGCGGGATTCGCCGTCCTTCAAAAAATGATAGATGTAATTCAAACGATCGTATAGATGCTGGTTGTCATCTAATTGGTTGTGGGGCAGTTCGGCGATGAGCGGTGCAGCGAGTCCGCTGGCAAGCCATCGGGCTCGCGCATCGGTCAGCCTTGCAGGTCGAGGATCATGCAGGTGGTGGAGCCGACCGCATACAGGCGGTCGTCCACGTCATAGAGGCGGCCCTCCGCCAGCGCGGTGGAGCGGCCGAGGTGGACGATACGGCCTTCGGCGCGGAGTGGGCCGACCCTGTTGGTGATCGCCCGCACATAGCTGATGCGCAGGTCCATGGTGGTGTAGCCCTGGCCCGGCTGCAGCCGGGTGTGCACGGCGCAGCCCATGCAGGAGTCGAGCAGGGTCGCCGCGTAGCCGCCGTGCACGCTGCCCAGCGGGTTGTAGTGGCGGGCGTCCGGCGTGCCCTGGAACAGGAAGCGACCCGGTTGCCACTCCAGAGGGATGAAGTCGACCAGGTGGCCGAAGGGCGGGCAGGGCAGCTCGCCGCTGCCGATGCGGTCGAAGAATTCCTGGGCGCTCAGTTCGCTGACCTGTTTCAGCGACAGGGTGCCGGGTTCGCCGAGCCGGGCGCGGGCGGCGCGCTCGGCCTCCTGCCAGATGGCCAGGGTCTGTTCGCGGGTCTGGGCTTGCATGGTAGGGGCTCCTCTCGTCTTTTGATGATGGACATAATTCAATATTTCATATTATGGTCGAAATATAAATGGCGGTTTCGCTTCGAAAGCGCCGCGAGCTCGGAGAACGACCATGCCGAAACCGTCCAAGACCCTGCTGCTGATGCTCATGACGCTGACCGCACTGGGCGAGATATCCACCCAGCTGTTGATTCCCGCACTCGGTGAGCTGGAGCAGGGCTTCGCGGCCAAGCCGGGAGCGAGCCTGGCCGCGCTGTCGATCTTCGTCGCGGCTTTCGGTCTAGGGCAGCTGGTAGTGGGGCCGTTGTCGGACCGCCTCGGCCGCCGACCGGTGCTGATCGCCGGCTTGTTGGGCTACCTGCTGGCGACCGGCTCGATGCTGCTGGCCGGTGATATTGCCGAGTTCATCGCCGCCCGCGCGCTGCAGGGGCTGGGCGCGTGCTCGGCACTGGTGCTGGCGCGGGCGGTGGTTCGGGACGTGTGGCAGGCCCAGGCCGGTCCGGCCCTGGCGCTGACCGTGATCGGCATGCTCACCTCCATCGCCCTCGCCCCCATGCTCGGCGGCCTGCTGACCATGGCCTGGGGTTGGCAGGCGCCGGTGCTGGCGGCCATGTCCGTCGGCGCGGTGGTCCTGCTGGCCGTGCTCTTCTTTTATAGAGAGAGCAATGCGCATCCAGACCCGCAGGCCGGGCGCCTGCTGAAGCTGGCCGGTGATTACCGGGACCTGCTGCGCGGGCGCTCGGTCCGCACCTTCGCCCTGACGCTGGCGTTTACCTATGGCGCGATGTTCTGCGTGATCGCCGGTTCATCCAGCGCCTATATAAAGCTGCTCGGCCTGAGCGCGGCGGAGTACGGCCTGACCTTCGGCGCCATCGTCTCCGGCCTGATCGCCGGCGCCCTGTTCACCCAGAGAAAGATTCTCCAGCTCGGCCCGCAGCGCATCGTTGCCATCGGCGTCGCCCTGGTGGCCGGCGGCGCGGCGCTGACGCTGCTGGTACACGGCCTGCTCGGCCTCTCGGTACTGGGTCTGTCGCTACCGCAGGTGCTGGTCACCGTGGGCGGCGGCATGGTGCTGCCGGCTTCGGTGGCCGGGGCGGTAATCCCCAACGCCCACCGCGCCGGGCTGGCGGCAGGCTTCATGGGCTTCGCGCAGATGGCGGGCGCCACCCTGGCCGGCGTCCTGCTCGGCCAGCTGCAGGACGGCACGTCCTGGCCTATGGTTCTTCTTCATGGCCTGTTCGCCACGGCGGCTTTCGCGGCCTTCCATCTGTTGAGCCGCGCGGCGGGTGCATCCCCCGTGCCGGCCAATAGCTGACTCGAAGAGGGGTGCTTCATGAGTGCATACGATGTGGTGGTGATCGGCGGTGGCCCCGGCGGTTACAACGCCGCCATCCGCGCCGGGCAGTTGGGGCTCAAGGTCGCCTGTGTGGAGGGGCGCGAGACGCTCGGCGGCACCTGTCTGAATGTCGGCTGCATGCCATCGAAGGCGTTGCTGCACGCTTCGGAGCTGTATGAGGCGGCGGCTGGCAAGGAGTTCGCCAGTCTCGGCATCGAGGTCAAGCCTGTGCTCAACCTGGCGCAGATGATGAAGCAGAAGGAGGAGAGCGTCGCCGCGCTGACCAAGGGCATCGAGTTCCTCTTCCGCAAGAACAAGGTCGACTGGATCAAGGGCTGGGGCAAGCTGGCCGGGGCAGGGCGGGTGCAGGTCACCATGGCCGATGGAAGCCTCAACGAGCTGCAGGCCAAGGACATAGTGATCGCCACCGGCTCCGAGCCGACACCGCTGCCGGGCGTGACCATCGACAACCGGCGCATCCTCGACTCCACCGGGGCGCTGTCGCTGCCCGAGGTCCCCAGGCACCTGGTGGTGATCGGTGCGGGTGTCATCGGGCTGGAGCTGGGCTCGGTCTGGCGCCGCCTGGGCAGTGAGGTGACGGTGGTCGAGTACCTGGATCGTATCTGCCCCGGCCTGGACGAGGAGACGGCCAAGACCCTGCAGCGCTCGCTGAGCAAGCAAGGCATGAGCTTCCGGCTCGGCAGCAAGGTGGCCGGTGCGGTGGTCAAGGGTGAGAGCGTGGAGCTGAGCGTGGAGCCGGCCACCGGTGGTGCTGCCCAGGTGCTGGAGGCCGACTATGTGCTGGTGGCCATCGGCCGCCGCCCCTACACCCTGGGACTGGGTCTGGAGAGCGTTGGTCTCACCACCGACAAGCGCGGCATGTTGGCCAACGAACAGCACAAGACCTCGGTACCGGGCATCTGGGTGATAGGTGATGTCACTTCCGGTCTGATGCTGGCGCACAAGGCGGAGGACGAGGCGATCGCCTGCGTCGAGAAGATTGCCGGCAAGGCCGCCGAGGTGAACTATGGAGTCATCCCCAACGTCATCTACACCAGGCCCGAAGTGGCCTGCGTTGGCATGACCGAGGAGCAGCTCAAGGCGGAAGGTCGGGCCTACCGGGTCGGCAAGTTTCCCTTTACCGCCAACAGCCGCGCCAAGATCAACCACGAGACCGAGGGCTTCGTGAAGGTGCTGGCGGATGAGCGCACCGACGAGATTCTCGGTGTGCACATGGTGGGGCCGAGCGTGAGCGAGATGATCGGCGAGTACTGTGTGGCCATGGAGTTCGCCGCATCCTCCGAGGACGTGGCGCTGATCTGTCATCCGCACCCGACCCGCTCCGAGGCGCTGCGCCAGGCGGCCATGGGAGTCGAAGGTTGGATCATGCAGGCCTGAGACTGTCGTCTATATAGGTAGGAGACGGAGATTGCAGGATCTTTGCAGAAAGGAGTTGACGGTTAAATTTGGTCCCCTATAATGCGCACCACTTCCGTCGCAGTTCTCTCGGAAAACTCCTTGAAAATCAAAGAGTTGGATGAAAAAAGAGGTTGACCGGATGGCGGATTCGAGTAGAATGCGCCGGGCTGACAGGGTGGTGGTTGAGTCCTGTTGGTGCTTCGGTCGAATG
>NZ_QJRX01000013.1 GCF_003205495.1 Aquipseudomonas alcaligenes
GCGCAGAGGGGCGAAGGCACGCGGGGCGGGCGCTGCGGGCGGGGTGGAAGAGGAATGTGTGCAAGGAGTTGCGCAATGTCGTGCGGGGAGGTGACAGGCTCCCGGATTGCATCCGGGCTACAGGAGCGCTCCCTCTCCCCGCCCCTCTCCCATGAATGGGAGAGGGGCGTAGGGCTGGTGCTGCTGGGGTCTAGTCTTCCCACTCGCGCCCGGCCAGCTCCAGCAGGGTGTTGGCCTGTTCCGGGCCGTTGCGGCCGGCGGGGTAGGGGCGCGGGTCCTGGTAGTTGTCCTGCCAGCCCTTGAGGATGGGGTCGATCCAGGCCCAGGCCGCCTCGACTTCGTCGCGGCGCATAAACAGCGTCGAATCGCCTTCGATCACGTCCAGCAGCAGGCGCTCGTAGGCATCCCAGCGGCGCTTCTGCGGGAACACCTGGGCCAGGTTCAGGTCCAGCTCGATGGGGGTCAGCTGCATGCCCTTGCCCGGACTCTTGCCCATCAGCTGCAGGGTGATGCGTTCCTCCGGCTGCAGGCTGATGACCAGGCGATTGGCCTGGCTGCCTTCGAACAGGCGGTGCGGTACCGGCTTGAACTGGATGACGATCTCCGAGCACTTCTTCGCCATGCGCTTGCCGGTGCGCAGGTAGAAGGGCACGCCGGCCCAGCGCCAGTTGTCGATCTCCGCCTGAATGGCGACGAAGGTTTCGGTATCGCTGTCGTTGTCGACATGTTTCTCGAAGTAGTACGCCGGCACTTCCTGTCCGCCGATCTTCCCGGCGACGTACTGGCCGCGCACCGTCTTGTCGTGCACGTCGAGGCCGGCGATGGGTTTGAGCGCTTCGAGGATCTTCACCTTCTCGTTACGCACCGACTCGGCGTCGAAGCGTACCGGCGCCTCCATGGCCACCAGGCAGAGCAGCTGCAGCAGGTGGTTCTGCACCATGTCGCGCATGGCACCGGCCTTGTCGTAGTAGGCGCCGCGATTTTCCACGCCGAGCGTCTCGTTGACGCTGATCTGCACGTGGTCGATGTGCCCGGCACGCCAGATCGGCTCGAACAGGGCATTGGCGAAGCGCAGTGCCATCAGGTTCTGCACCGTCTCCTTGCCCAGGTAGTGGTCGATGCGGAATACCTGTGGCTCGCTGAACACCGCGCCGATGGCGGCGTTGATCTCACGGGCCGACTCCAGCGAATGGCCGATCGGCTTTTCCAGCACGATGCGCGTGTCGCTGCCGGCCAACCCGGCGATGGCCAGGTGCTCGGCGATGGCTTCGAATAGGTCCGGCGCGGTGGCCAGGTAGTAGATGCGCCCGCGGTCGCAGGCGTGGGCGCCGAGGTACTTGGCCAGGCGGCCGAATTCGGCGCTCTGCGCCAGGTCCATGGCGAAGTAGTCGAGGCGCGCGGCGAAGCCGGCCCAGGTGTCGTTGTCGAAGTCGCTGCGCGCCACCTGGGCGCGGCAGCGGCGCTCGGCTAGGGCCTGGTACTCGGCGCGGCTCAGGGCGTTGCGCGCCGCGGCGAGGATGCGCATGTCGGCCGGCAGGCGCCCGTCGCGATGCAGGTGGTAGAGCGCTGGCAGCAGCTTGTGCAGGGCCAGGTCGCCGGTGCCACCGAATACCAGCATGTCGCAGGGGCTGTTCAACGAGAGGCCTCCGGCCGGGTTTGCCTGTGCGGGTTGGGCATTCATGTAGTATAACTACAAGCTCACTACAGCCCGATCATAACAGGCTGGGTGAAACCGCAGCGAGCCGGCGCGGTTTCCATCGAGCCCGATAACAGAGTCCTGCCCGTGAATCTTCTGCAGCATATCGCCCAGTCCCGTCACCTGCTCCGCAAGTCGGAGCTGAAGGTTGCCGACCATGTCCTGCAGGACCCCTCGGCGGTCATGCACAGCTCCATGGCCGACCTGGCCCACGAGGTCGGCATCAGCGAGCCGACCATCGTGCGCTTCTGCCGCGCCATTGGCTGCAGCGGCTTCCAGGACCTCAAGCTGAAACTGGCGCAGAGCCTGGCGGCGGGGGCCAGCTTCGGCCAGTTCGCGATCAGCGAGAACGACTCGGTGGCGGACTTCAGCCTGAAGATCTTCGACACCACCCTGCATACCCTGATGGAAGTGCGCGAACGCCTCGATCCCAAGGAGCTGGAGAAGGCCATCAATGCCATCGCCAACGCCCAGCGCATCGAGTTCTACGGCTTCGGCGCCTCCGGCGCGGTGGCCGCCGACGCCCAGCACAAGTTCTTCCGCCTGTTGCTGACCGCCGCCGCCTATTCCGACCCGCACATGCAGGCGATGAGCGCGGTGACCCTCAAGCCCACCGACGTGGCCATCTGCATCTCGCAGTCCGGCCGTTCCAAGGACCTGCTGATCACCGCCAACCTGGTGCGCGAGTCCGGCGCCACGCTGATCACCCTGTGCCCGAGCCAGACCCCGCTGGCCGACCTGGCCACGGTCAACCTGGCCATCGACGTGCAGGAAGACACCGAGATCTACACGCCGCTGACCTCGCGCATCGCCCACCTGGTGGTGATCGACGTGCTGGCCATGGGCGTGGCCATGGCCCGCGGCCCGGACCTGGTCAACCACCTCAAGAGCGTCAAGCGCAGCCTGCGCAGCCTGCGTCTGTCGCCCAAGTCGGTGCGCAGCGCCGAGGACTAGCGTCACGCAAGATTCATCGGCGCGCCGCCAAAGCGTCACCCTCCGGCGCGCATGCTGGGTTCCCGTTATCGGACTAGGAGCCCCGCGATGAGCCTGCATCACGCCGAACCCGTTCACGACAGCAAGACCCGCCGCAAGCTGGAAGACCAGCGCCGCATGGCCTTCCGCCGCGCCATCGAGGATTACGCCGAGCAGCGCCGCCTGCAGCGCGAACTCCACGACTATCCCGATCTGCTCCCCGCCGGCTTCTTGCTCGAGCGCGCCACGACCCGTCGCCAGGCGGCCTGAGCCCTGCCGGCGGTATGCCGAATTCGGCATGCCGCGCGTGCAAAGCGATCAAGCCGCGGCGGCCGCGACGGGCCACTGTAGCGGGCAGACTGCCAGGAGCCCGTTATGACCCGACTGACCCTCACCGAGGCCCATGAGCTGGCCGCCGCCATCCTGCGTCATGCCGGTTTCAGCGAGGCCTTCGCCCAGGCCATCGCCGCCACCGTGACCGCCGGCGAGCGCGATGGCTGCAAGTCCCACGGCCTGTGGCGCCTGCTCGGCATCGTGCACACCCTCAAGGCCGGCAAGGCGGTGGCCGATGCCGAGCCCGAGGTGATCGACCAGGCGCCGTCGCTGGTACGGGTCGACGCCCATGGCGGCTTCTCCCAGCTGGCCTTCGCCGCCGGCCTGCCGCTGCTGGCGGACAAGGCCCGGCGCAACGGCATCGCCGCCCTGGCGATCAACCGCTGCGTGCACTTCTCCGCACTGTGGGTGGAGATGGAGGCGCTCACCGAGCTGGGTCTGGTGGCGCTGGCCTGCAACCCGACCCAGGCCTACGTGGCGCCGGCCGGTGGCAGCCGTCCGCTGTTCGGTACCAACCCCGTCGCCTTCGGCTGGCCGCGCGCCGGTGGCCAGCCCTTCGTCTTCGACTTCGCCACCAGCGCCATCGCCCGTGGCGAGATCGAGCTGCACCGCCGTTCCGGCGAGCCGCTGCCGCCGGGCTGGGGCGTCGACCGCCACGGCCAGCCGAGCAGCGAGGCCGCCGAGGTGCTCGACCACGGCGCCATGCTGACCTTCGGCGGGCACAAGGGCTCGGCGCTGTCGACGATGATCGAGCTGATCGCCGGGCCGCTGATCGGCGACCTCACCAGCCTCGAATCCGGCGCCTTCGACGGCGGCGCCAACGCCCTGCCGTACCACGGCGAGCTGATCATCGCCCTCGATCCGCAGCGCTTTCTTGGCGCGCAGGCCGAGCAGCACCTGGCCCGCGCCGAGGCACTGTTCGAGGCGATCCAGGGCCAGGGCGCGCGGCTGCCGTCGCAGCGGCGCTACGAGGCGCGGGCCAGGAGCCTGGCCTGTGGCGTTGAACTCGACGACGGCCTGTACCGCGACCTGCAGGCGCTGCTCGGCTAGCTAGCCTTCCTCCAGTTCCAGCGGCTGCTCCACCCGCAGCTCGACCTGGCCGCGCCCGCATTTGCGCAGGCTGATGCCCAGCGCCATCTCGTCCAGGCGGCGGCGCAACAGCAGCAGGCGGGTGGCCAGGTTGTCGCTGATCTCCGGCAGGTTCAGCGAGCTGTCGGCGCGCAGCTCGCGGCTGCTGAAGGTGCGCCGGCCGCTGTCGCGGTATTCGCGCAGGAGCTTCCAGAGGATGGCGCCGGCGATGCCTTTGATCACGTACTGGCCGTCGATGAACAGGGTCGACAGGCGCGCATAGAAGCGCACCTGCAGCGTGCTGTTGGCGCGCGGACGCGGCGTCGGCGCGCCCTGCCAGTCCGCCGCCTCGCCCGCCTCGCAGTCCTCCTGCAGGCGGCCGATGGCCAGGCCCAGGGCGTCGGCCAGGGTCGCCAGGGCATCCTCATGGTGGTAGCTGAAGCGCTGGGCGCGCAGGTCCTCGACATAGAGCACGCCGCTCACCGTGGCGCCCAGGCGGATCGGCAGGGCCAGCTGGCTGCCGGGGTTGGCCAGGCCATGGAAGGGCAGCGCCGGCTCCAGCGGCTCGTCCAGGGCCAGCGCCTGGGAGCGCACCACCTGGGCGTAGCCGTGCTCGGCCAGGGCATGGTTGATGCGGATCGGCACGCCCGTGCGCGCGGCCACGCCGATCACGCCCTTGCCCAGCGGCACCTCGCTGCCGATCTGGCTGCCGGGATAGCCGCGCGCGGCCACGGTGAACAGGCGCGCCTGCGCGTCGTCGCACAGCAGGATCATGGCCTGGGCGATCTCCAGCTGGCGCTCCAGGGCGGCCAGGCAGCTGTCGAACAGGTGCTCCAGGTCGACGGCCTGGGCCACCGTCTCGATCAGCGCGCGCAGTGGCGGCAGCAGGTTGGGCGGCAGTGGCTGGGGCAGGCCGGGGCAGTCCACCGGCTCGATGGCCAGCACCCGGTAGATGTCGGCGCCCTGCAGGCGGAAGACGCCGTCCATGCCGCTGTGCGAGGCGATGCCGGCCAGCTTGGCGCCGATCTTCTCGAACGTGGCGCCCTCGGTCTCGGTGCGCAGGTATTGCGCCAGCAGGCGGTGGCGGCGGGCGGTGAAGGGGTCGATCAGCAGGATCCGCGCGATGGGGTTCTCCAGCACGTTGCGCCGGGTCTGGCTGAAGAACTGGAAGCTCAGGGCGATGTGGGCCGGGTCGAGGTAGTGCACCGCCGATAGGTAGGACAGGTTGGGCGTGCCGTCGAGCGCGCAGGTGGCGATCAGCGCCGGCGTGCTGCCCTCCATCGAGTCGCGCAGGGCACAGAGGCTGGGGTTCATGGTGCCCCCGCCAGCGCCTTGCCGGCATTCGGCCCGGGCGTCTGGTCGAACAGCGCGTGAATGCCGCAGTGCAGGAACACCAGGCGTTCGGGCTCGTAGCCGTTGAGGGTGGAGGCGAAGGGGTCGCCGAAGCCGATCAGGTCCAGGCGCCGGTTGGCCAGCGAGACGCGCCGGGCGATCTCCGCGAGCTCGCTGCCGGCCACCCCGCCCAGGCGGGCGTCGCGGGTCTTGATCTGCACGGTGCGGTGGCTCACCGGGTCGCTGAACACCAGGGCCGCCCGTCCGCCCTGTACCGCCAGCTGCAGCACGGCGCCGGCCTGGCGCTCGTCGAAGGCCACGCGCAGGCGCTGGCGCGCCGGATCGACGAAGCAGGCCAGGCCGAAGCAGAGGTCCGGCACACCCGTGGCGGTGGCGCTGGCCAGGCGGATCAGCGCGCCCTGGCTGATGAAGTCGGCCAGCTCCTCGTCGAGGCTCAGCGCATCCATCGCGGTTGTCCTGTCATCGCATCCCCTTAGCAATCTTTTAGCAAGTGCTGCCGGAAAAATTAGCAAATGTCCGGGCGCTGCCCACCTAGCATGGGGGCTCACCATCTGTAACGGAGTTCATCATGCAACATAGGCTCAGCAATCTGTGGCTCAAACTGGCCGGACTGTATTTTTTCATAGGTGTGGCCCTGGGCGTCGGCATGGGGTTGTCCGGCGACCATCACCTGTTCCCGCTGCATGCCCACATCAACCTGCTCGGTTGGGTATCCATGGCGCTGTTCGGCCTGATCGGCCGCGTACTGCAACCGGGGCGCGTGCTGAAGGCGCATTTCTGGCTGTACAACCTGAGCCTGCCGGTGATGTGCGTGGCCTTGCTGTTCATGCTCAATGGCAAGCCCGCCTTCGGCCCGCTGCTGGGCCTGGCGTCGCTGGGGGTGGCGGGCGGCGTGCTGCTGTTCGTGGTTGCCCTGTTCCTGCCGGCGCAACGCCAGGCGCCGGCCAGTCGCCCGCTGGCGCTGAGCTGAGGGCGGCGATAAAAAAGCCCCGGCGAACCGGGGCTGAGGGAGGGAAGCGCTGGTGGCTGAGCCGACAACTTTTCAGGCCAGCGATTCCCGCGTGGTGATGCCGTCGACCAGCCGGGCCAGGCCCAGCGGGTTGGCGTTCTTCAGGGCGTCCGGCAGCAGGGCGTCCGGGCAGTTCTGGTAGCACACCGGGCGCAGGAAGCGCTCGATGGCCAGGCTGCCGACCGAGGTGCCGCGCGCATCCGAAGTGGCCGGATAGGGGCCGCCGTGGACCATCGCGTCGCACACTTCCACGCCGGTCGGATAACCGTTGAACAGTACCCGGCCAACCTTCTGCTCCAGCAGTGGCAACAGATCGCCGTGGGCCTCCAGGTCAGCCGGCTCGGCGGTCAGGGTGGCGGTCAGCTGGCCGCGCAGGCCATGCAGGGCGCGGATCAGCTCGGCCTTGTCGGCCACTTCCACCACCACGGTGACCGGGCCGAACACCTCTTCCTGCAGCAGCTCGTCGCCTTCCAGCAGCAATGCGACATCGGCCTGGAACAGCTGCGGCCGAGCCTGGCGGCCTTCCTGCGGCTGGCCGGCCAGGTGCTTCAGCCCCGGGTGGGCGTGCAGCGCGGCCAGGCCGCGTTCGTAGCTGCCCAGGGTACCGGCGTTGAGCATGGTCTGCGGCGGGCGCTGGCCGATTTCGGCGATCAGGTTGGCGACGAACAGGCTGAAGGCCGGCGAGGCGATGCCGATGACCAGGCCCGGGTTGGTGCAGAACTGGCCGCAGCCCTGCACCACCGAGTCGGCCAGTTCGCGGGCGATCTTCTCGCCACGTGCGGCCAGGGCGGCCGGCAGCATCAGCACCGGGTTGATCGAGCTCATCTCGGCGAACACCGGGATGGGATGCGGGCGCGCGGCGGCCATGTCGCACAGGGCTCGACCGCCCTTCAGCGAGCCGGTGAAGCCGACCGCCTGGATCGCCGGATGCTTGACCAGCCACTCGCCGACCCCGCCGCCATAGACCATGTTGAACACGCCGGCCGGCATGCCGGTGGCCTCGGCGGCGCGGATGATCGCCTGGGCCACCCGCTCGGCGGTGGCCATGTGGCCGCTGTGCGCCTTGAACACCACCGGACAGCCGGCGGCCAGCGCGGCGGCGGTGTCGCCGCCGGCGGTGGAGAAGGCCAGCGGGAAGTTGCTGGCGCCGAACACCGCCACCGGGCCGACGCCGGTGCGGTACTGGCGCAGGTCCGGGCGCGGCAGCGGCTGGCGCTCGGGCAGGGCGCGGTCGATGCGCGCGCCGAGGAAGTCGCCGCGGCGCAGCACCCTGGCGAACAGGCGCATCTGCCCGCTGGTGCGGCCGCGCTCGCCCTGGATGCGCGCGGCCGGCAGGGCGGTCTCGCGGCACACCAGCTGGACGAAGTCGTCGCCGAGGGCATCGATCTGCTCGGCGATGGCGTCGAGGAACTGGGCGCGGCGCTCCGGGCTGAGGGCGCGGTAGACCGGGTAGGCGGCCTCGGCGGCGCGGGCGGCGGCGTCCACCTCGGCCTCGGTGGCCTGGTGGAAGGCGTAGGGCAGTGCCTCGCCGGTGCTGGCGTCGAGGCTGTGCAGGATGATCTCGCCGGCGGCGCTGCGGCCGCCGGCGATGAAGTTGTGGCCGGTGATGGCGGGCATGGTTAGCTCCTGTCGGGTGCCTGTGAGATCAGCGTTGCCATTGCAGATCGACCGGATGTCCGGAAGCATCCGGCCGCAGCATGGCGATCAGGCGGCCGACCAGTTGGCGTACCACTGGCGGAACAGCTTGTACTGGGTCTCGGCGTAGTTGCGCTGGGCGTCGCTGAGTGCGTCGGTGGGGTTGAAGTGCAGGCTGTATTCCGGGTCGCCGCCCAGCACCATCAGGTACTTGTAGTAGAGAACCAGGTCGCAGCCCTCGTCGAAGGACGACAGCACGTTGAGCGCCTCGGACAGCTCCAGGGCGCGGCGACGGGCGACGGCGTCGCCCTTGGCGGCCTGCTTGCTCAGCTCGACCAGCTGCAGCACCTCGCGCGGCAGGACGTTGCCGATGCCGGTGATGGCGCCGGTCGCGCCGCAATTGACGAAGCCATGCATCACCTGGGTATCGACGCCGGCCATGAGGATCACCTGGTCATCCTGCGAGGTGATGTGCTCGGCGGCGTAGCGCATGTCGGCGGCGCCGCCGAATTCCTTGAAGCCGATCAGGTTGGGGTACTGGCGGCGCAGCTTGAAGAACAGCTCGGCGCGGGTGGCGAAGCCGTAGTAGGGGCTGTTGTAGATCACCGCCGGCAGCTTAGGTGCCGCCTCGAGAATGGCGGCGAAGTGGGCTTCCTGGGCGGCCGGCGAAGCGCCGCGGGACAATACGCGCGGGATGACCATCAGGCCATGGGCGCCGACCTTGGCGGCGTGGGCGGCGTGGGACACGGCCTCGCGGCTGTTCACCGCGCCAGTGCCGACGATGGTCGGGATGCCGGCGGCGACCAGGCGCGCCACCCCTTCCTGGCGCTCGGCCTCGGTGAGCAATGGCCAGTCGCCCATGGAACCGCAGTAGACCACGGCGCTCATGCCGGCCTCGATCAGCTGCTTGCCCTTGCGCACCAGGGCGTCGAAGTCCGGCTTGCGCTCGGCGGTGCAGGGGGTCATCAGGGCGGGGATGGTGCCGGTGAAGATGGTGCTGTTCATGCTGTCGCCTCCTGGGCAGAGTCAGAGTATTTCGTATACGGAAGCAAGGGATCGTTCTACGCCCTTGTTTCCATGGGTTGGGCCTGGGCCCGGTTCAGTGCGCCGACGCGGCGGCGGTTTTCAGATCTTTAAAAAACAGGGTCAGGGTTGCGGCTCGACCGGCCAGGTGTCGGATAACCGATAGCCCTGCGGCCAGGGGTCGTCGGGGTCGAGCAGGTGCTGGTGGGTGCCAGTGATCCAGGCCCGCCCGGACAGGCAGGGGTGGATGGCCGGGCGCCCGGCGACTTCGGTGACGCCGGCGATGCGGCAGTGGAACTCGGAGCCGATGATCGAGCGGCCGACGAAGCGCTCGCCGTCCTGCATCTGACCCTTGGCGTGCAGCACTGCCATGCGCGCCGAGCAGCCGGTGCCGCAGGGCGAGCGGTCGATCTTGCCGGGGCGGATCACCACCGCGTTGGCGGCGGTCAGCACGCCGTCGATGCGCTCCAGCGGCGCGGCGATCTGGCAGAACGAGATGTGGTCCCAGTCCTTGTTCAGCGGATGGACGAAGCCCAGCTGCTCGTTGGCCGCGCGGGTGATCTTCAGGCCCACGGCGACCAGGTCGGCGGCCTCGTCGGCGGTCAGGGCGAAGCCCAGGGTACGGGCGTCAGCGATGACGAAGCTGTCGCCGCCGTAGGCGGTGTCGACTTTGAGGCTGCCGAGGCCCTCGACCTCAATCATGGCGTCCAGCTTGTCGGCGAAGGACGGCACGTTCTTCACCTCGACGCGCTGCACCTTGCCGTCACGGCACTGGGCCACGGCCTCGATCAGGCCGCCCGGTGCTTCCAGCACCAGGCGCGTTTCCGGCTCGCTCATCGGCAGGATGCCGCTGTCGAGCAGCACGGTGGACACGCACAGCGAGTTGGAGCCGGACATGGGCGGCGTGTCGGCCGGCTCCATGATGATCCAGGCCATCTGCGCCCGCGGGTCCTTGGCCGGCACCAGCAGGTTGACGTGACGGAACACGCCGCCGCGCGGCTCGTTCAGCACGAAGTTGCGCAGTTCCTGGTCGCGGGCGATCCAGCGCGACTGTTCCCACAGGGTGGCGCCCGGCGGCGGCGCGACGCCGCCGACGATGACGTCACCGACCTCGCCCTCGGCGTGGCAGCTGACCACATGGATGACCTTGCTCGAACGCATTGCTCTCCCCTTACAGGACCGACTTGAGGAAGTCCGCGGTTTCCGGCTTCTGCGGGTTGCCGATGACCTGCTCGGGCGCGCCGATCTCGTGCACCAGGCCGTTGCGGAAGAACGCCACGCGGTCGGACACGTCGCGGGCGAAGCGGATCTCGTGGGTGACCAGGATCATGGTCATGCCTTCCTCGGCGAGCAGGCGCATGGTGTCCAGCACCTCGCCCACCAGCTGCGGGTCGAGGGCGCTGGTGGCCTCGTCGAACAGCATGTAGTCCGGGCTCATGGCCAGCGCGCGGGCGATCGCCATGCGCTGCTGCTGGCCGCCAGAAAGCTTGCTGGGGAACACCTTGAGCTTGTCCGCCAGGCCCACGTGGGTGAGCTGCTTGACGGCGATGGCCTCGGCTTCCTGCTTGCTCAGGCCGAGCACCTTGCGCGGCGCCAGCATGACGTTCTCCAGCACGGTCAGGTGGGGGAAGGCGTTCCACTGCTGGAACACGATGCCGATCTTCTGCCGCAGCTTGTTGAGGTCGGTGCCCGGGGCGTGCACCTCGGTGCCGTCGACGCGGATGCTGCCCTTCTGGATCGGCTCCAGGCCGTTGATGCACATCAGCAGGGTGCTCTTGCCGGAGCCGGAGCCGCCGATGATCGACACCACCTCGCCCTTGTTCACCGTCAGGCTGACACCCTTGATGACTTCGAGGTCGCCGAAGGATTTGTAGACGTTGTCGATCTCAATCATTTTCCTGCCACCTTTTCTCCAGCTGGGCGCCCAGCTGGGCCACCACCAGGCTCATGACGTAGTAGATGAGGCCGGCGATGCACAGCACCAGCAGCGGCTCCTGAATACGGGTAACGATGGTCTGCGAGGCGCGCAGCAGCTCGACGATGCCGATCCACATGACCAGCGCGGTGTCCTTCATCACGCTGAGCACCAGGTTGAGCCAGCCGGGGAAGGCCACCCGGGTGGCGATCGGCAGCACGATGTAGCGCAGGTCCTGGCTGTAGCTCATGCCCAGCGAGCGTGCGGCGCGGCGCAGGTTGGGCGGCACGGCCAGCACGCCGCTGCGTACCACCTCGGTACAGAAGGCCGCGGCATACACGCCGAGCACGATGCAGCCGACGGTGAAGGCGCTCATGTCCAGGCCGGCGATGCTTTTGAGGGCATTGAACAGGACGAACTGGATCAGCAGCGGCACGCTGCGGAACACGTCGAGCACCCAGGCCAGCGGCAGGGTGGCGCGCGGCAGGGCGGCGCGCAGCAGGCCGAACAGCACGCCGGCCAGGGTGCCGATGAGCATGGCGCCGGCGGTCAGCTTGAGGGTGACCCAGGCACCCTGCAGCATGAACAGCAGGTCGTTGGAGGTGAGGCTGGTTTCGAACATGTGCGCGCCTCCCTCAGTAGCGGAACAGACGCCAGGCCATCAGGCGTGCGGCGAGCACGATGGTCTTGGCGATCAGGTAATAGAGCACCGCCGCGATGGCGAAGTACTCGAAGGTACGGAAGGTCTTCACGTTGTAGTCCTGGGTGACCCCGGTGAGGTCGTTGTTCAGCCCGACGATGACTCCCAGCGAGGTCATCAGCACGGCCCAGACCATCTGGTTGGACAGCGGGTGGAAGACGATGCGCAGCAGCTGCGGGACGATGATCAGGCGGTAGGCCTGGAAGGCGCTCATGCCCAGCGAACGGGCCGCCTTCATCTGCGTCTCCGGCACCGCCTTGAGGCCGCCGCGGAAGTTCTCCGCCAGGTAGCCGGCGTTGTTGAAGGTGATCCCCGCCAGCAGGGCGACCCAGGAGCTGACGTGCAGGCCGAAGCTGCCGAGGCCGAAGTAGAGGATGTAGATCTGGAACAGCGACGGGGTGTTGCGCGCGATGGACACCCAGGTGTTGGCGAAGTGCCGTGGCACCGGGTGCTGCATCTGCCGCATCACCGTCAGCAGCAGGGCGATCAGGGTACCCAGGAGCATCGACAGGGCTGCCGTCTCCAGGGTTACCCAGGCGCCCGCCAGCATGTCCGGCAGGGCCTTGAAGGCCGAGCGCCAGTGGAAGGTGTAATCGAACATCGATCAGCGTTTCCCTTGGGGTGGAAGTTGACCCAGCCAGGCCGGGAGTTGTCCCTGGTTGCGCCCCGTGCAGGCGGCCTCGACGCAGGCGGCGAGGTTGCCGAAGTGCACCTGGCGGCCAGCCAGGCCGGGGGCGTAGTGGGCGTACTTGCCCGAATTGGTCATCAGGTTGCGACTGCCCGGCGGCACTACCGGCTCGCCGAGCATGCACCAGCAGGTATCGGTGATCAGGCGCGCGCCGAATCTCTCCAGCGTGGCCACATGGCCGGCCGCCGCCGCCCGCTCGAACACGGCGCGGCCGCAGGTCACCACCAGGGCGGTGTCCGGGTGGCTGTGGCGGCCCTCGCAGAGCTCGGCCAGGCGCGCCAGCTCGGTGGCCGAGCAGTGCGGGTTGCCCAGGGCCACCAGGCTGACCTCGGCCGAGTCGGCGCCGTTCAACTCCCACCAGCTGTCCAGCAGGTCGGCGAGGGTAACCCGCAGCTGCCGGGCCGGCGCCCGGCCGCCGAGGGCGCTGGCCACGTCCGGCGCCTCGGGGGTGACCCCGGCGATATGGAACATGGGCGCCGCCGAGGTGGTGGCGAAGGCGGCGCCGAAGGCCTTGAGGTCGTCGGTGTTTGGCGCGCTGTGCTGCAGGCCGCTGAGCACCGGGATGTCGACGGTGCTGAGCAGGCCGACGTGGTAGCCGAGCAGCGGCCAGAAGCTGTCATCCGGGGCCTGCGGGGTTTCCACCTCGATCAGCAGGCGCGCGTGGCGACCCTCGTCGAGGTGGCTGCCGCAGCGCGGCGCGCGGCCGGTGAGGGCGATGCAGATGTCCAGGTAGTCCGGGTACTTGAGGGTGCGCGCGCCGAGCACGCTGTTGGCGTAGACCACGGCGTTGGACTCGGCCCAGACGATCTGCTCGCCGGCCTTGGGCGCGCTGTCCAGCAGGTAGGGCGCGCAGGTGAAGCTGAGCTCCGCGCCCATGGCCATGTAGACGTCGCCGAGTTCGCTGGCCGGCTCGCCGAAGGCCGGGTCGATGCCCTGCGCGCGCCAGCGGCGCTGGTCCACCGAGATCGCGTTGAGGGTGGTCGGCACGCTGACCTTCGCCCCCCAGTCGAGCAGCTGCTGGGCGAAGCGCAGGCAGGCCGGGCCGGTGTAGATGCAGCCGTCGATGTGCGCCTGGGTCACGTCGAGCAGCTCGCGCGCGCCCTGCAGCTCGGCCATGCGCAGCACCAGCTGCATGGCCACCTGGGCCGCGCGGCCCTGCTCGCCGGCGAGGATGGCGCGGTCACGGGGGCTCAGCGTCAGGCTCGGCGGGTGGCTGCCGTCGTGGGCGATCGGCGTGGCCTGCCAGCCGTCGGCCGGCGCGCTGTCGAACACCTGCAGGCGCGTGCCGTCGACCCGCACGCTGGCGCCGGCATGGGCGGCCAGCTCGGCGAAGGCGGCGTGGCCGATGCACAGCACCGGCAGCTGCACGTCGAACACATGCTCGGCGACCAGGGCGCCGAGGGTGAGAATCTCGTCGGGTTCGGCCAGCACCAGCGCCGCCGGTGCCGGACCGTTGAGGATCAGTTCCAGCAGGACGCTGCTGCCGGTGCAGGAGCCGCGTCCGCTGGGAATGGCCAGCACGCGCCCGGCCAGGGATTGCCCGCTCAGCGGGTGGTGACGGTCGATCACCTCGCCGCTGAAGGGGTCGACGCCGCCCCAGAAGCTCAGGCCCAGGTCGGCGTGGAGCAGGCTGCCTTGCCCCCGTCCCGCGACCAGACTGCGACCCTCGATGGACAGTACGGACATCGTCATCTCTCCCGGGCGCGCGTGATCAGTAGTACACGCCGGGCACGGTCAGGTTGGCCGGCTTGATCTCGTCGCCGACCCACTTCTTCCACAGCTCGTCGTAGCGGCCGTTACGCACCTGCTGGTTGACGAACAGGTTGAGGTAGTTGAGCAGGCCGTACTCGCTGCGCTTGGCGGCCAGGGACACGTAGTCGACCACGTAGGGTGCGTCACCGGCGACCTTGAGGCCCTTGTACTTGCCGGACTTGAGGGTGGCGGCGGCCACGGTGTTGGTCACCACGGTGGCGTCGATGTGGCCCTGGGCCACGGCGAGGATGGTGTCGTTCTGCGACTGGTAGGCGCGGAAGCTGCCCGAACCCCAGGCCTTCTGGTCCTTCTCCAGGGCGATGGCCTCGTAGGTGCCGCTGGTGTTGCCCAGCTTCTTGCCCTTGAGGTCGGCGTAGCTGTTCACCCCGGCGTCCTCGCGGGTCAGCACGACCATCTGGAAGGCGAAGTAGGGGATGGTCATGCCCACGGTCTTGGCGCGCTCCAGGGTGTCGGAGGTGGAGGCGACGATGATGTCGGCGCGGCCGGAGACCAGCGCCGGGATGCGGTCGGGGAAGGGCGTTTCGACCACTTCCGGTTCCACGCCGAGGACCTTGGCCAGGTCGGCGCAGTAGTCCACATCGAAGCCGGCCGGGTTGTTGTTCTCGTCGCGGAAGCCCATGGGCGGGAAGTCCAGGGTCACGGCGCAGCGCAGCTTGCCGGACTCGATGATGTCGTCGAGCTTGTCGGCCTGGGCGGTGGCGGCCAGGGAAGCGCTGAGGGCGGCGCCGAGGGCGATGGCGAGGGTCTTTCTATTCATGTGCAGCCTCATGTGTGTCTGATGGTTGGCAGATGAAACAGGGGTATCTCGAATTTCGTATACGATATTTACTTTGCAAGGCCTATGCCTAAAACGCCGGCGCGCCCACGCGGATGCGTCAGCCCCCGTCACGCAAGGCCGCCAGGCAGGAGGCGGTCGGGCGTCACGGTTCTACTAAGACTAGTCGGGCGATTTCGTGACTGCCCGGTGTTACATAACGAAGCATGGATGCGCCGGCGTGCCCGCAAACGGAACACCGTTAGCGGCGGCGGTTGCACCTGGTGCGACCGGATACGGGTCAGGGGTTGCGGTGGGAGTCGCGGTACTGGCTGGGGGAGAGGCCGGTGAGGGCCTTGAACTGGCGGCTGAAGGCGCTGTGGTCGGTGTAGCCGCAACGCAGGGCGATCTCGGTGATCGGCAGCTCGCCGAGCAGCAGCTGCGAGGCCGCGCCCAGGCGCGCCTTGTGGATCATCTGCCGTGGGGTGAGCTGGAAGATGCGCTTGCAGTGGCGCTCCAGCTGCGCCACCGAGAGACCGGCGATGGCGGTCAGCTCGGCCAGGCTGATCGGCTGGGCGTAGTGCTGGCGGATGTGCTCGTCCACCGCCGCCAGCTTCTGGTAGGCCGGGTGCGCGGCCTGGGCCGCCGGCAGGTCGCAGGAGATGCCGGCCATGCCGATGACCTGCCCGGCGGCGTTGCGCAGCGCCAGCTTGTGGGTCAGGCACCAGCCCGGTTGGCGCCCGGGGTAGAGGTGCAACTCCAGCTGGTCGGCGAGCAGGCTGCCGGCCTCCAGCACCTGCAAATCCTGGGCGGTGTAGAGCGGGCCGAAGCGCGAGGGGAACACTTCCTCGGCGGTGCGCCCGAGCAGCTCGCTCTTGTCGCGGTAGCCGCAGCGGGTGGCCAGGGTCTGGTTGACCAGCACGTAGCGCGCCTGCACGTCCTTGACGAAGAACACCACGCCGGGCATGGCATCCAGCAGCGGGGCGACGGCGCCCAGGCTGGCGAGCAGGCTGGGCAGGTCGGCGGGAGCGGTGGACGGCAGCAGATCGAGCATGGGGCGGACACTGGCCTTCGGGGCGCCCATTCTGCGCAGCGACGGCGGCGCTGGACAAGCGCTGCGCCGCCGCCGTGCGCGATCGCGGCAGCCCCAGGCGGGGCTCAGTCGTCGCCGAGCTGCAGCAGGGTGTCGATGCGCGCCGGGCTGAAGGGCGGGCGCGGCGCCGGCGGCTGCCAGCCGAACAGCGCCTGGGCGGCGGCGCCGCACACCCGGCCCTGGCAGGCGCCCATGCCGCAGCGGCTGGCCAGCTTGGCCTGGCTCCAGCCCTGGTGATCGGTTACCGCCGACAGTGGCACGTCTTCGCAGCGGCAGATCAGGGTGTCCGGTCGGGCCAGTTGCTTCACCGCATCGCCGAGGGCGAAGGCGCTGTTTAGCGCGCGGGCGAAGCCTTGCCAGCGCTGGCGCTGCGACCACAGGCGTTGCGCCGCTTCGCGCGCGCCGACCGCCGAATGACCGGCGATGGCGCCTTCGACCAGCGCCTTCTCGCTGCCGCCAAAGCCGGTGCTCTCGCCGGCCGCGTAGACCCCGGCCAGGCTGGTGGCCTGCCAGGCGTCGACGGCGATGGCGCTGTTGTCGATACGGCAGCCCAGGGCCTGGCCCAGCTGCAGATTGGGCACCAGGCCGAAGCCGCAGGCCAGGCGCTCGCAGGCGATCTCGCGGAGCTGTCCGCCGATGTTCAGGCGCACCCCTTCCAGGCGCCCGTCGCCGAGGGCTTCGACCACATGGCTGCTGGCCCGGTAGCCGGGGTGGAACAGGCCGAATGATTGCAGCAGCTTGTACGGCCAGCGCGGCAGCTGCGCGGCGAAGCCGGCCACGGCGGACCACGGTGCCTGCTCGAGGATATTCAGCACCCGGGCGCCGTTGTCCCGCGCGGTGGCGGCGCTGGCCAGCAGCAGCGGGCCGCTGCCGGCGATGACGATGCGTTCGCCGGCCACCGGCAGGCCGCCCTTGATCAGCGCCTGCAGGCCGCCGGCGCCGGTGACGCCGGGCAGGGTCCAGCCGGGGAAGGGCAGCAGTAGCTCGCGGGCGCCGGTGCACAGAATCAGCTTGGTGTACTCGATCACCCGGCCCTGCTCGGGGTCTTCCACCAGCAGCGCCTGGGGCCCGGCCAGGGCGACCACGCGGCTGGCCGGCAGCAGCTGGATATTGGCCTGCGTTTCCAGGCGCTGGCGATGTTCGCGGGCCAGCTTTGGGATGTGCGCCTGCGGGCCGTCGCGCCAGATCTGCCCGCCGGCGGCGGGGTTGTCATCGAGCACGGCGATGCGCGCGCCGCTCGGCGCGGCGGCCAGGGCCGCGGCCATGCCGGCGGGGCCGGCGCCAACGATGAGAATGTCCACCTTCATGGCTGGCTCTCCACGCGCATGCCGTCGCGGCACAGGGTCTGGCAGGCCAGGCGGCGCTGGCCGTCGATGGTTACCCGGCATTCCTGGCACACGCCCATGCCGCACACCGGCGCGCGGCGCTGGCCGCTGACCGAGGTGCGGCTGCTGCCGTCGCCGCCGAGTGCCAGCGCGGCGGCTACCGTGGTGCCTTCGGCCACGCGCAGCGGGCGGCCGTCGAGAATCAGTTCAGGCATGCGCGCGGACTCCGGGGAAGCGTTGCGGCAGGTAGGGCTCGGGTGCCAGCGGCGCGGTTTCGCCGAACAGCTGGGCGATGAGCAGGTCGGCGCTGCCCGGCGCGGTAGTCACGCCCAGGCCTTCGTGGCCGACCGCCAGCCACAGGCCGCGGCGCTGCGGGTGCTCGCCGAGCAGCGGCAGGCCGTCCGGGCTGGCGGCGCGAAAGCCGGTCCAGGCGCGGATGCCGTTGAGCTTGGCCAGGCCCGGCATGTAGTGCACGGCGCGGCGCAGCATCTTGGCCAGCATCCAGGGTTCGACCTCGGGGTCGAGGGTGCCGAACTGGCGCGAGGCGCCGATGAACAGCTGGCCGGTCGGCCGCGGCTGGATATTGGCGGCGGTCGAGGGGCCCGTGGCGTTGTGTGCGCTGGTGACGTAGCCCAGCTCCACCAGGGTGTGGCTGATGCGCCCCGGGTAGCGGTCGGTGATCAGCAGGTGGCCCTTCTTCGGTTCCACCGGCAGCTCCGGACAGAGTTCGGTGACGTGGGTGCCGCCGGCCAGGATCACCGCCTGGGCGCTCAGCCAGCTGCCGTCCTGCAGGCGCACACGGGCGCCGTCGACCTCGACCACCTGTGCCCGGCGCTGCTCGATCAGCGGGTGATCGAGCAGCCAGCGCGCGGCATTGGGGGCATAGAGGATGCCGTCGCCGCCGACCCGCAGGCCGCCGTGCAGGCCGTCGCGCAGCTCCGGTTCGGCGGCACGCAGGGCGCCGGCGCCGAGCAACTCGCAGTCCAGGCCGTGCTCGCGCAGCACCTGGTACTTGGCCTCGGCCACCGCCATCTCCTCGGCATTGGCGGCCAGCCACAGGGTGCCGTTCTGCCGGTAGGCGCAGTCCTCCGGCATCTCCCGTGCCCAGTCGCGCCAGCGCTGCACCGAGTACTGGCTGAGCGCCAGTTCGGCCGGGTTGTCGTCCAGTACGATCAGGTGGCCCATGCCGGCGGCGGTGGCGGCTCTCAGGCCGGCATCCAGCACCAGCACACGCTGGCCGCGCCTGGCCAGTTCGCGGGCGCAGGCGGCGCCGACGATGCCGCCACCGATGACGATCACGTCGCTCACAGGCGAATGCCCCAGGCGAAGGGGTCGTCCGCCTCGATCAGCAGGGTGGCTTCGGCGCTGAGGTGCGCGCGGCCGCGGATGGTGGGGATGATGCGGCGGCCTTCGGCGTGCTCGTAGTGGGTCTCGAACTGGCTGCCGATCACGCTGGCCTGGCGCCACAGCTGGCCCGGCTGCAGCTTGCCGTCGGCGGCCAGGCAGGCCAGCTTGGCGCTGGTGCCGGTGCCGCAGGGCGAGCGGTCGTAGGCCTTGCCCGGGCAAAGCACGAAGTTGCGGCTGTCGGCCTCGGCGTCGTCGGCGAACAGCTCGATATGGTCGATCAGGCCGCCGTCCTCGCCGCGCAGGCCCTGGTCTTCCAGAGCCTGCTGCACGGCCACCGAGTAGGCGGTGAGCGCCTCCAGGTTGTCGCCGACGACGCGCAGGCCGTGGTCTGAGATCAGGAAGAACCAGTTGCCGCCCCAGGCGATATCGCCGACTACTTGGCCGTGCCCCGGCACCTCGACCGCGACCGCCTGGCGGTAGCGGTAGGCCGGCACGTTGCGCACGCTCACCGAGCGGTCGTCGTGCAGGGTGGCCTCGACGGTGCCGACCGGCGTCTCGATCTTGTGCACGCCCGGGCCGATGCGCCCCAGGTGGGCCAGCGAGACCACCAGGCCGATGGTGCCGTGGCCGCACATGCCGAGGTAGCCGCTGTTGTTGAAGAAGATCACTCCGGCACAGGCGGCAGGGTCGACCGGCTCGCAGAGCAGGGCGCCGACCAGCACGTCGCTGCCGCGCGGCTCCAGCACCGTGGCGGCGCGCCAGGCGTCGAAGCGCTCGGCGAGCAGCTGGCGGCGCTCGGCCATGCTGCCGCGGCCGAGGTCGGGAAAGCCGTCGAGAACCAGGCGAGTCGGTTCACCGCCGGTGTGCGAGTCGAGTACACGGATGCGTTGCATGGGCGGCCCCTGCCGATGAGTGGATACCGGCAAGGTTGCCGCCGCGCGGGCGTCGGCGGCTTGAGTCATTTAGCGCGCGCCGATGACGAAATCGGCACAGCGCTACGGACGCTCAGAGGCGGTTGGGCAGGTGCTCGTAAAGCGTCTGGCAGACCCCACCGATGTGCTCCTCGATCAGCTGCGCGGCCCGCTCGGCGTCGCCGGCACGGCAGGCGGCGATGATCTCGCGGTGCTCGTGGTCGGCGCGCTCCTTGCCCTCGGACAGGCTCATCTGCATGCGTAGGTAGCGCTCCAGCTTGTCGTGGATCGAGCGGATCAGGCCGACCAGAAAGGGCCGTTGTGCCGGTTCGTAGAGGCAGGCGTGCAGCTGCCAGTTGAGCTCGGCCCAGCGGCCGACGTCTTCCTCGCCGAGGAAGGCGGCGCAGATGCGCTCGGCTTCGGCGAAGGTGGCCTCGCTCATGTTCGGTACTGCCAGGCGGATCGCCCGCGTTTCCAGCAGCACGCGCACCTCGAACATCTGCGCCAGCTCCGGCTCGGAGATGCGCGTGACCACCGCGCCCTTGTTGCGCTGGAACATCACCAGGCCCTCGGCCTCCAGGCGCTTGAGCGCCTCGCGCACGGGGATCTTGCTGACGTTGAACAGCCCGGCGATGTCGTCCTGGCGGATCGGCTCGTCCTCGGCGAACTGCCCGGAGATGATCGCGTCGCGCAGGTGCTTGGCGATGACCTCGGAGGCCGAGGGAGCTATCCCCAGGTTGGGGGCATTGAAGCGAGGTAGGGGCACGGCGCGTCACCGAGTCGAGTGGGCGATGGTGCGAATATCATATACGAAATTCCCTGGCTGCCAGTTCAGTCACTCATGCCGAAGCGCCGTTCCAGTGCGGCGATCTGCGCCCGCTCCTGGCGGATGAAGTCGCGGAAGGCCTGGGCCACCGGCGACAGGTGTTTGCCGCGCGGGTGCACCACGCACCAGCTGCGCTGCAGCGGCAGCTCCGCCACCGGCAGTTCCCGCAGCAAACCCTGGGCCAGTTCCAGGCGCGCGGCGTGGCGCGGCAGCAGGGCCAGGCCGAGGCCGGCGATGGCGCCCTCCACCTGCGACTCGGTGGAGCCCACCTCCAGGGTCTGGGCGAAGTGCGCGCGCTTCTGGTGGCAGTACTCCTCGCAGGCCTTGCGCGTGCCCGAGCCGGGCTCGCGCACCAGCAGGGGATAGGCGCCGAGATCGGCCAGACGCAGTTGCTCCCGGGCACACAGGGGGTGCTGCGGTGGCGCCACGGCGATGATCGGGTTGGTCAGGAAGGGGAAGAAGTCCAGCGCCTGGTCGCCGGGCGGCTGCGACATGATCAGCAGATCGTCGCGGCTCACCGACAGGCGCCGCACCGCCTGGGCGTGGTTGACCACCACCAGCTGCAGGCTGACCTCCGGGTGCTGCGCGCGGAAGGCGGCGAACAGGTGCGGCACCAGATACTTGGCGCTGGATTCCACGGCCAGGCTCAGCTGGCCCTGCAGCGAGCCCTGCAGGTCGGAGAGCTGCATGTCGAGCGCCTCCAGGCGGCCGAACACGTCCTCGCTGGCGCGCAGCAGGGCCTCGGCGGCGGGCGTCAGGTAGAGCTTCTTCGCGACGTAGTCGAACAGCGGCTGGCCGAGCAGCTCCTCCAGCTGGCGGATCTGCAGGCTCACGGCCGGCTGGGTCAGCGCCATCTCCTCCGCCGCGCGGCTGTAGGAGCGGCTCTCGCACACCGCACGAAAGATCTGCAGCTGGCGAAAAGTCATCCGCATCAATGACTTGCGCATTCTTATCGGTTCCCGGGAGAGGCCTTGTCGGACAAATATAAGTCTTTACTAATGTTCATCCCAACAAATATTGATTTTGGTTAATCGAGCGGCGGGCGTAGGGTAATCGCAAGACCGCCGTGGCCTGTGCGGTCATTCGCGGACCGCCCTGTCGCGGTCCTTTGCTCACGTGATCGAGGAACCAGGCTCGTGATCAAGAAGATCCTCATTGCCAACCGCGGCGAGATCGCGGTGCGCATCGTCCGCGCCTGCGCCGAGATGGGCATCCGCTCGGTGGCCATCTACTCCGAGGCGGACCGCCACGCGCTGCACGTCAAGCGCGCCGACGAGGCGCACAGCGTCGGCGACGACCCGCTGGCCGGCTACCTGAACCCGCGCAAGCTGGTCAATCTGGCCGTGGAGACCGGCTGCGACGCCCTGCACCCGGGCTACGGCTTCCTTTCGGAGAACGCCGAGCTGGCGGAGATCTGCGCCGAGCGCGGGATCAAGTTCATCGGCCCGTCGGCCGAGGTGATCCGCCGCATGGGCGACAAGACCGAGGCGCGGCGCAGCATGATCAAGGCCGGCGTGCCGGTCACCCCGGGCACCGAAGGCAACGTCGCCGACCTCGCCGAGGCGCTGCGCGAGGCCGAGCGCATCGGCTACCCGGTGATGCTCAAGGCCACCTCCGGCGGCGGCGGCCGCGGCATCCGCCGCTGCAACAGCCGCGAGGAGCTGGAGTCGGCCTACCCGCGGGTAATCTCCGAGGCGACCAAGGCCTTCGGTAGCGCCGAGGTGTTCCTCGAGAAGTGCATCGTCAATCCCAAGCACATCGAGGCGCAGATCCTCGCCGACAGCTTCGGCAACACCGTGCACCTGTTCGAGCGCGACTGCTCGATCCAGCGCCGCAACCAGAAGCTGATCGAGATCGCCCCCAGCCCGCAGCTGACTCCCGAGCAGCGTGCCTACATCGGCGACCTCGCCGTGCGCGCCGCCCAGGCGGTGGGCTACGAGAACGCCGGCACCGTGGAGTTCCTGCTCGCCGAGGGCGAGGTGTACTTCATGGAGATGAACACCCGGGTGCAGGTGGAGCACACCATCACCGAGGAAATCACCGGCATCGACATCGTCCGCGAGCAGATCCGCATCGCCTCGGGGCTTGAGCTGTCGGTCAAGCAGGAGGACATCATCCACCGCGGCTACGCCCTGCAGTTCCGCATCAACGCCGAGGACCCGAAGAACAACTTCCTGCCCTCGTTCGGCAAGATCACCCGCTACTACGCGCCCGGCGGCCCCGGCGTGCGCACCGACACGGCGATCTATACCGGCTACACCATTCCGCCCTACTACGACTCGATGTGCCTGAAGCTGATCGTCTGGGCGCTGACCTGGGAGGAGGCGCTGGACCGCGGCCTGCGCGCGCTGGACGACATGCGCGTGCAGGGCGTGAAGACCACCGCGCCCTACTACCAGGAGATCCTGCGCAACCCCGAGTTCCGCAGTGCCGAGTTCAATACCAGTTTCGTCGAGAGCCATCCGGAGCTGACCCAGTACTCGATCAAGCGCAACCCGTCGCACCTGGCCATCGCCATCGCCACCGCCATTGCCGCCCACGCCGGCCTGTAGGGATCAGAACATGACTAAGAAAATTACCGTCACCGACACCATCCTGCGCGATGCCCACCAGTCGCTGATCGCCACGCGCATGCGCACCGAGGACATGCTGCCGATCTGCGACAAGCTCGACCGCGTCGGCTACTGGTCGCTGGAAGTCTGGGGCGGCGCCACCTTCGACGCCTGCGTGCGTTTCCTCAAGGAAGACCCTTGGGAGCGCCTGCGCAAGCTGCGCGCCGCGCTGCCCAACACGCGCCTGCAGATGCTCCTGCGCGGACAGAACCTGCTCGGCTACCGCCACTACAGCGACGACGTGGTGCGCGCCTTCGTGGCGAAAGCTGCCGTGAATGGCATCGACGTGTTCCGCATCTTCGACGCGATGAACGACGTTCGTAACCTGCGCGTCGCCATCGAGGCGGTGAAGGCCGCCGGCAAGCACGCCCAGGGCACCCTTGCCTACACCACCAGCCCGGTGCACACCGTGGCCGCCTATGTCGAGCAGGCCAGGGCCATGCAGGCCATGGGCATCGACTCCATCGCGATCAAGGACATGGCCGGCCTGCTCACCCCCTACGCCACCTTCGAGCTGGTCAAGGCGCTCAAGGCCGAGGTCGACCTGCCGGTGTTCGTGCACAGCCACGACACCGCCGGCATGGGCGCCATGTGCCAGCTCAAGGCCATCGAGGCCGGCGCCGACCATATCGACACCGCCATCTCCAGCTTCGCCTGGGGCACCAGCCACCCGGGCACCGAGTCGATGGTTGCCGCCCTGCGCGGCACGCCGTTCGATACCGGCCTGGACCTGGAGCTGATCCAGGAGATCGGCATGTACTTCCACGCCGTGCGCAAGAAGTACCACCAGTTCGAGAGCGAGTTCACCGCCGTGGATACCCGCGTGCAGGTCAACCAGGTGCCGGGCGGCATGATGTCCAACCTGGCCAACCAGCTGAAGGAGCAGGGCGCGCTGAACCGCATCAACGAAGTGTTCGCCGAGATCCCGAAAGTGCGCGAGGACCTCGGCTTCCCGCCCCTGGTCACCCCGACCTCGCAGATCGTCGGCACCCAGGCGGTGTTCAACGTGCTCGCCGGTGAGCGCTACAAGACCATCACCAATGAGGTGAAGCTGTATCTGCAGGGTCGCTACGGCAAGGCTCCGGGCAAGGTCGACGAGCAGCTGCGCAAGCGTGCCATCGGCAACGAGGAAGTCATCGACGTGCGCCCGGCCGACCTGCTCAAGCCGGAGATGGCCAAGCTGCGCGAGGAGATCGGCGCCCTGGCCAAGTCCGAGGAGGACGTGCTGACCTACGCCATGTTCCCCGACATCGGCCGCAAGTTCCTCGAGGAACGCGCCGCCGGCACGCTCAAGCCCGAGGCCCTGCTGCCGCTGCCGCAGGCCGGCGGCGCGGCACCGGTGGGCGGCGAGGGCGTGCCCACCGAGTTCGTGGTTGACGTGCACGGCGAGAGCTACCGCGTGGACATCACCGGCGTCGGCGTGAAGGGCGACGGCAAGCGCCACTTCTACCTGTCCATCGACGGCATGCCGGAAGAGGTGGTGTTCGAGCCGCTCAACGACTTCGTCGCCGGGGCCGGCGGCAAGCGCAAGCAGGCCAGCGCGCCGGGCGATGTGTCCACCACCATGCCGGGCAACATCGTCGACGTGCTGGTCAAGGAAGGTGATGTGGTGAAGGCCGGCCAGGCCGTGCTGATCACCGAGGCGATGAAGATGGAGACCGAGGTGCAGGCGCCCATCGCCGGCACGGTCAAGGCCGTGCACGTGGCCAAGGGTGACCGGGTCAACCCCGGCGAAGTCCTAGTCGAGATCGACGCTTAAGTCCCCGGGGCGCGCAGGCGCCCCTTTTTTTGCCCGCGAAACAGGAGGTGTTTGTTGGATCCGGTGGTGCTGTTCTTCGTCTTCGGTCTGGTCGCCGGGCTGCTGAAGAGCGAGTTGAAGTTGCCGGCGGCGTTGTACGAAACCCTGTCGATCATCCTGCTCCTGGCCATCGGCCTGCACGGTGGCGTGGAGCTGGCCGAGCAGGCCAGCGTGCAGCTGCTCGGCCAGGCCGGGCTGGTGCTGCTGCTCGGCATCGGTCTGCCGCTGCTGGCCTTCGTCCTGCTGCGCGGCCTGCGCTTCGACCGGGTCAATGCGGCGGCGGTGGCGGCGCACTACGGCTCAGTCAGCGCCGGTACCTTCGCCGTGGTGGTGGCCTTCCTGGTGTCGCGGCAGATCAGCTTCGAGAGCTACATGCCGCTGTTCGTGGCGATCCTGGAGATCCCGGCGATTCTGGTCGGCATCCTCCTGGCCAAGGGCGTCAGCCGTGGCACCGACTGGAAGGAGCTGGGCCGCGAGATCTTCCTCGGCAAGAGCATCATGCTGCTGCTCGGCGGCCTGGTGATCGGCGCCGTCGCCGGCAAGGAGGCGATCAAGCCGCTGGAGCCGCTGTACACCAGCATGTTCAAGCCGGTGCTGGCGTTCTTCCTGCTGGAGATGGGCCTGATCGCCTCCAGCCAGCTCGGCGCGCTCCGGCAGTTCGGCCTGCGCCTGGCGGCGTTTGCCCTGCTCATGCCGCTGCTCGGCGCGCTGGTCGGCGCCCTGCTGGCGCGCTTCATGGGCCTCAGCCTGGGCGGTACGGCGATGCTCGCCACCCTGGCCGCCTCGGCCTCCTACATCGCCGTGCCGGCGGCGCTGCGCCTGGCCCTGCCCGAGGCCAACCCGTCTCTGTCGCTGACCGCCTCGCTGGGCATCACCTTTCCCTTCAATATCCTCATCGGCATACCGCTGTACCTGGCGCTGGCCGAGCAACTGATCGCCTGGGGGCTCTGAGATGGACACGCATAACCGCACCCTGCTCACCGTGGTCGGCGAGGCCGCGCTGGAGAAGAAGCTGGTGGCCGACCTGGAGGCGCTCGGCGCGCCGGGCTGGACCATCTCCGACGCCCGTGGCCGCGGTGCCCGGGGCGTGCGCAGCGCCGGCTGGGACACCGAGGGCAACATCCGCCTGGAAGTGATCTGCAACCGTGACCTGGCCGAGCGCATCGCCGAGCACCTGCAGCAGCGCTACTACGCCAACTACGCGATGGTCTGCTACCTCTCCGAGGTGCAGGTGCTGCGCCCGGAGAAGTTCTAGCCGGTCGAGGCGAGGGTGCCTCGGCGCTGGTAGCCCGGATGCAATCCGGGAGCGGGGTAGTCTGTTCCCCCGGATTGCATCCGGGCTACGGGCAACAAAAAGGGGAGCCGCGGCTCCCCTTTCTCATGCGTTCGTGGCGATCAGCGCCAGAACGGCTTGCTGACTTCGGCGGCGCGCTCGTGCAGGCTGATGCCGGCGTCGGCCAGCAGGCGCTCGTCCAGGCGCGCCAGCTCGCGGCGGCTGGTGATGCGGCGCTGCCACAGCAGCAGGGTGCCCAGCACGCGCAGGGGCAGGTGGCTGCCGCCGGCCGGGGACTGTTGGTGGAACATGAGGTCGGAACTGAGGGTACGTTCCATGGTGGTGCTTCCTTCCGCTTGTGGCGGGGTTAGAGGGTGTTCTACTGGAAGCCTATTTTCCTGACTGTGTGGTCGATTTTATAGGCACAGCTGGGATAAATTGCCTGCCTATTTGTTAGCCCGCTTTGTAACTGTTCTGGTTCTATGACAACAACTGTACTGGTCATCCGTGGAAGTTCTGGCGGATACCTGTAATCCGTGATTTTTCACTAGGCGCAAGGCTGCTGGCAGCGACTTGTTGCCGATACAGTTTTGTGACTGCTCCGATTCGCGAACCATCTGTTATTGCCCGGCTGGCGGGCCCACGAAGCCCGTCCAGACTGTCGGTAAGCCCACGAGGAAACCTCATGACCGATCAGACCCAACAATTCGCCAGCGACAACTATTCCGGCATCTGCCCGGAGGCCTGTGCCGCCATGGCCGAGGCCAACCAGGGCCACCAGCGCGCCTACGGCGAGGACCAGTGGACGGCCCGCGCCGCCGACCGCTTCCGCCAGTTGTTCGAGACCGACTGCGAAGTGTTCTTCGCCTTCAACGGCACGGCGGCCAACTCCCTGGCCCTGTCCAGCCTGTGCCAGAGCTACCACAGCGTGATCTGCTCGGAGACCGCCCACGTCGAGACCGACGAATGCGGCGCGCCGGAGTTCTTCTCCAACGGCTCCAAGCTGCTCACCGCGCGTACCCTGGACGGCAAGCTGACCCCGCAGACCATCCGCGAGGTTGCCCTCAAGCGCCAGGACATCCACTACCCCAAGCCGCGCGTGGTGACCCTGACCCAGGCCACCGAGGTCGGCACCGTCTACCGCCCCGAGGAGGTCGCGGCCATCAGCCAGGTGTGCAAGGAGCTGGGCCTCAACCTGCACATGGACGGCGCACGCTTCTCCAACGCCTGCGCCTTCCTCGGCTGCAGCCCGGCCGAGCTGACCTGGAAGGCCGGCGTCGACGTGCTGTGCTTCGGCGGCACCAAGAACGGCATGGCGGTGGGCGAGGCCATCCTGTTCTTCAACAAGGCCCTGGCCGAGGACTTCGACTACCGCTGCAAGCAGGCCGGCCAGCTGGCCTCGAAGATGCGCTACCTGTCGGCGCCCTGGGTCGGCCTGCTGCAGGACGACGCCTGGCTGCGCTACGCCGGCCACGCCAACCGCTGCGCACGCCTGCTGGCCGAGCTGGTGGCGGACGTGCCGGGTGTCAGCCTGATGTTCCCGGTACAGGCCAACGGCGTGTTCCTGCAGCTCTCCGAGCCGGCCATCGAGCGCCTGCGCGACTGGGGCTGGCGCTTCTACACCTTCATCGGCGCCGGCGGCGCGCGCTTCATGTGCAGCTGGGACACCGAGGAGGCGCGGGTGCGCCAGCTGGCGGCGGACATCCGCCGCGCCATGGCCTGAGGTGCCGCGCGCCTAGCCCAGCCAGCCCTCGGCCTTGGCCCGCGCCACCGCCTGGGTGCGGCGCTGCACGCCGAGCTTGACGTTGATCCGCCGCGCGTGGGTCTTCACCGTGTGCAGGGAGATGTACAGGCTGTCGGCGATCTGCTGGTTGGAGTGGCCCTGGGCGATCAGGCCGAGCACCGCCAGTTCGCGTTTGCTCAGCAGCGCCTCGCCCGGGGGCGTGGCGCCGTCCGTGGCGCCGGTGGACTGCAGCAGGTGCGCCGGCCAGGCCGGGTGTTCCGCCAGCCAGTCCGGCTGGCGCTGCTGCAGGGCCAGCAGCGGTTGCAGCTGCGCCTGGCGCTCGGCCTCGCCGACTGCCAGGCGCAGCAGGGCCTCGGCCTCGGTTTCGCGCCCGGCCAGGTGCAGGGCCTCGGCCTGGCTCAGGCGCACCCGCGTGGCCAGGCTGTGGTGGCCGCTGCGCCGGCAGTCGTCATGCAGCGTCTGCAGCGCCGTCAGCGCGCTGGCGGTCTGGCCCAGCGCCAGGTCGGCCTGGGCCAGGTACAGGCGGGCCCGGGGCAGCAGGTCGTAGAAGCCCGAGGGCGCCAGCAGGCGCTCCTGCTCCAGGCGCTGGCACACCCGCAGGAAGGCCTGGCGCGCCTTGTCCGCCTCGCCCTGGCGCAGCCACAGGCCGCCCTGGGCCAGCTGCAGCATCTCCCGGTAGCGCACCTCCGGCACGTGCAGCCACTGCATCTGCCGCTCGGCGCGGCGCAGCAGCTGCTGCGCGCCCTCGTCGTCGTTCTGCGCGCAGGCCAGCTCGGCCA
Organism: Aquipseudomonas alcaligenes; assembly: GCF_003205495.1. GTDB lineage: Bacteria > Pseudomonadota > Gammaproteobacteria > Pseudomonadales > Pseudomonadaceae > Aquipseudomonas > Aquipseudomonas alcaligenes_B. The sequence goes on from NZ_QJRX01000013.1 coordinate 28,628, forward strand.
GGCCCAGGTAGCCGAACAGCAGGTAGGCGTCCTCGCAGGCCTCGGCCTCCTCGACCCCGGCACGCAGCATGGCCTGCGCCGCCGCGATGTCGCCGCGGCTGGCCAGCAGGGTGCCGCGCAGCAGCTGCAGGCGCGCCAGCACCGGGCCGCGCAGGCTGGCGCCCTGCAGCAGCTGCAGGCACTGCGCGGTCTGCTCGAGGGCGCGTTCGCGCTCGCCGAGCATGCTTAGCAGGTGGATGTGGTCGACGCTGAGCAGCGCCTCGAACAGCACGCTTCCGCGCAGGCGAGCCAGGCGCAGGCCCTCGTGGCTGTGCTGCTGGGCGCTGACCAGGTCGAGCTCGGCCATGGCCTGCTGGGCCAGGGCCTGCTGGCAGAGGATGTGCTGCGACCAGGCCGACTCGTGCAGCACGGCCAGGGCCTCCAGGCAGTGCTGGCGGGCGCTGGCCTGGCCGCGCTGGCGCTGCAGCACGCCCTGCACCGCCTGGTACTGGGAGATCAGCTGCTGCTGGCGGCGCGTGTCGGGCTGCGGCAGGAAGCGTCCCAGCTCGGCGATGCAGGCGTCCGCCTCGTCCAGCCGCGCGCAGATGATCAACGCCCAGGCCTGCAGCATGATCAGCCGCGGCGTGCTGTTGAACAGGTGTGCCGGCAGCTCGTCGCGCCAGTGCAGGAACTGCGCGACGCTCTGGCCGATCAGCAGCTGGTCCTGGCCGTAGCGCTGCAGGTAGTTGGCCGCCACGTCCGGCTGCTCGGCCCACAGCGCGTGCTCCACCGCCTCGCGCACGGCGCCGCGGCCGGCGAACCACTGGCAGGCGCGCACGTGGGCCTGCAGCGGCGCCTGGCCGCCGGGCAGGCGCCTGAGCAGGGCGGCCAGCGGCCGCCACAGGCGGAACCATTCGCCGCAGCTGTCCAGGCCGCGCAGGAACAGCTGGCGCTGGCGCAGCTGCTCCAGCACGCCGGCGCCGCCCTGTTCCTCCAGCAGGTGCTCGCACAGGGCGGCGCCGAAGCGCGGCATGTGCGCCAGCACCAGCAGGGCCTGGCGCAGCGCTGTCGGCAGGGGGGCCAGCACCTCGCGTTCGAGGTATTCCAGCAGCAGCGGGGTGCCGGCGGCCAGGCGCTGGCCGAGGTTGTCGGCGTGGCCGCCGATCAGCAGCAGGCAGATGCCGGCCAGCCAGCCCTCGCTGTGCTGCAGCAGCTGGCCGGCGAGTTCGCCCGGCAGGGGTTGCTGGCGCTGCTGCAGGAGGCGGCCGAGCTCCTCCTGGTCGAGGGCCAGGGCGTCGGCGTCGAGCTCCTGCAGGTCGCCCTGCAGCAGCAGGCGCGGCAGGTTCCAGGCCGGCCGGCGGCGCCCGCCGATCCACCAGCGCAGGGTGTGCGGGGCGCGCTCCAGCAGGCGGTCGAGGCAGGCGTCCAGTTCGGCGCAGGGCTGCCGCGGGTAGTCGTCGAGGATGATCCACAGCGGCTGTTCGATGCGCCCGAGCAGCAGGCCCAGCTCGGCGCAGGGCTCGCCGTCGCCATGACCCAGCTGCAGGGCGGCGGCCAGGCGCACCAGCAGTTCGGCGGGGCTGTGCGGATGGCCGAGCAGGTCGAGCCAGACCACCCGGGTGCCGGCCGGGGCCTGGCGTGCGCATTCGCCGAGCAGCACGCTCTTGCCGAAGCCGGCCGGCGCGCACACCAGGGTCAGGCGGCAGTCGCCGGCCAGCAGGGCGCGGGTCAGGCGCGGGCGAGCGATGTGCGCCGCCGGCAGGCGCGGCAGCGAGGGGTCCGGCTGGCGCGCGGGAAGCGGGTGCAGGGCGCGAACCTTGTCGTGCATGGTCATGGCCTCGGCTCTGTTCTTGTGTTTGTGCGAGCGATGCGGCGATCTTATCCAATCGGCGGCGGCCGTGGCCGGCGCGGACAAAAAAGGCGACCGCTGGGGTCGCCTCAAGCTGGAGCAGCGTTGCGGTGGCACTCGTCAGCGCACGCCGGCGTTGCGCAGGGCGGCCGGGGTGAAGTCGACGGCCGAGGCCTGGATGCCGTACTCGATCGAGCGCTTCTCCTCGTTGGCCATGCCGATGGCCAGGTAGCGCCCGGCGATGATGTCGTACAGGGCCTCGAAGGCGTACACCGGCACCTGCTGGGCGAACTGCTGCACCAGCATGGCCTGGCCGACGCGCCACAGCTGGCCGCGGCCGTCGTAGTGCTCGGACACGGCGATCTGCCAGCTGTCCTCGTCGATGAAGAAGCGGCGCTTGGCGTAGATGTTGCGCTCGCCGCTCTTCAGCGTGGCTTCCACTTCCCACACCCGGTGCAGCTCGTAGCGCGCCAGGTCCTGGTTGGTGTGGCCGGTCTTGAGGATGTCGGCGTACTTCACCTGCGGCGACTGCAGCTGGTAGTTGTTGTAGGGGATGTACAGCTCGCGCTTGCCCACCAGCTTCCAGTCGTAGCGATTCGGCGCGCCGTTGTACATGTCGAAGTTGTCCGAGGTGCGCAGGCCGTCGGCGGCGGTGCCCGGGCCGTCGTAGGCCACCTGCGGGGCGCGGCGCACGCGGCGCTGGCCGGCGTTGTACAGCCAGGCCATGCGCGGCTCGCGGATCTGGTCCAGCGAGTCGTGCACCAGCAGCACGTTGCCGGCCAGGCGCGCCGGGGCGGTGACGCGCTGCTTGAAGAACAGCAGGGCGTTTTCCGCCTTCTTCGCGTCCAGGCCCGTGGTCATGGTCGGGAAGGCCACCTCGTCCTCGAAGTGCACCAGGCTGTAGTTGCCGTTGGCCTGCGGCGCGGCCTGCACGATGCTGCGCCGCAGGTTGCCGCCGCGGTAGCGGGTGATGTGGTTCCACACCACTTCCAGGCCGTTCTGCGGAATCGGGAAGGCGTAGTAGCGGCTGTCGGCGAAGCCCTGCAGGCCGTTGCCGCCCTCGATCAGGCGGGTGCTCAGCGCGCTCTTCTGCGCCGCCGCGTAGATCTCTGCCGGCACCGCCGCGCTGCGATGGCTGGGGTAGACCACCATCTTGTAGGTCTCGGGGTAGCGCTTGAACATGGCGACCTGGCCTTCGGAGAGCTTGTCCCGGTACTGCTCCAGGTTCTGCGCGGTGATGGTGAACAGCGGCTGTTCGCCGGCGAAGGGGTCGGCGAGGAAGCCGGCGGCATCCACCGCCGCGGCGCTGGTCGGCAGGCCGCCGTTCCACTCGGGGATGGAGCCGTCGGCGTTGCCGGCCTTCTCGGCACCCAGCGGGGTCAGGCTGCTGCCCAGCTTGGCGGCTTCCTCGGGCGACACGGCGGCGAGCACGCCGCCGGCCAGCAGGGAGAGGGTGAGGGCGGTGATCAGTTTTGTTGTTTTCATCTTGACCGGTTCCCTTAGAAGTTCACGCCGACGCTGAAGGCGAGGAAGTCGCGATCGGTCAGGGTGTTGAAGTCGCCAGCGAAGAAATTGGTGTAGCTGAGGCTGGCGGTGTAGGTGTTGAGGTAGTCGGCATCTACACCGACGCTGACGGCCTTGGCGCCTTCGTTGAACACCGGGCCGTAGCCGTCGACGTCATGCGACCAGGCGACATTGGGCTTGAGGTTGACCCCGGCGAACACGTCGCTGTACTCCAGGATGCCGCGCGCGCGGTAGCCCCACGAGGTGTTGGTGTAGAAGCCGTGGGTGCCGTACTCGCGCAGGGCGGCGATATTGGAGGCGCCGGTGCCGTGCGGCGAGCCGTAGATCGAGTCGCGGCCGTAGGCTATCTCGTCGCGGCTCTCCAGGCCGCCGATGCTGGTCAGGCCCAGCTCGCCCACCAGGGTCAGGCGCGAGGCGCCGAGCACCTGGTCGAAGAAGTGGGTCAGGGTGGTCTGCGCCTGGGTCACTTCCTTGCGGTTGTAGCCCTTGAGGTAGCGATCACCCTGCGCCATGGCGGCGCCAATGCCGGCCAGCCCGCCACCGGCTGCGGCGAAGGCGCCTGCCGGGGTCGTGGCCAGCTTGGCGGTCATATCGGTACCGTTGATGCCCAGCGGCATGTTCGGCCGGTAGCTGATCTCGCCGGCCCAGGCGGTGCCGGTGGGCAGCGTGGTGGAGAAGCTCAGGCCGTAGAGGCGGATGTCCTCCGGGTATTCCAGAAAATACTGGCCTGTCCCCAGCAGGATCGGTTGGGCGAAGGCGCCGGCCCCTGCTGGCCCCGGCGGGTTATAGGTGAGCGCATTGAGGATGTTGGCAGAGCTGGCAGTGGTGTAGCCGGCATTTGGCGTGCGGCTGTGATAGTTGAGGACGTAGGCACCGTATTCGGTTTCATCACCGAGCCAGCGCAGCGCCAGGCCCCATTGTCCGGAGTCGCGTGCATCGCGGTCGCCGCCGCGCGGCACCACCAGCCCTTCGGGGGTCAGGGTAACGCCCTGGCCTGCCAGCAGGCTGGCCGCCGGCAGCAGGGTATTCATGGTCGCGCTATCGAGAATGTTGTAGTTGGCATCACAGCCATCGGCGGCCACGTCGCTGGAGGCGAAGAAGGTGCCGCAGTTGTCGGCCACCGTCTGATCCCATTCCAGTTGGTAGAAGGCCTCGGCCGACAGCTGGTCGGTGATGCTCTGCGAGACATAGAACATGTTGACCGGGATCAGGCCTTCCTTGATTTCCGCACCGGGACGGCGGAAGGCGGCGGCATCGATCGGGTTGATCGCATTGATGCCGTTACCGATGAAGGTGCTCTCGCCCCAGCTCACCACCTGCTTGCCCAGGCGCACCGAGCCGGGCATCTCGCCGATGGCGTAGTTGTGGTAGACGAAGGCGTCGAGGATTTCCGCGCCGGAGGACTGTGCGGCCTGCTTGCGGTTGGAGTCGTCGATGTCCTTGAACAGGCGGCTCTCGTCCTTCAGTTCGAAGTCGTACCAGTACTTGCCGCGGACGAACACGCCGGTGTCGCCGTAGCGCAGCTCGAGGTCGTGGATGCCCTTGAAGATCTTGGAAAAGGTCTCGCCGCGCTTGAAGTTCAGGCGGCCGTCGTCACCGGTCTGGGTGAAGCCGGTGCCGCCGTTGGTCGTGCCGATCAGGTCCCTGTCCGGCTTGGCGGTGGACCAGCTGGCGCCGACCGAGAGAGAGGAGTCGAGCTGGCCTTCGATCTCCCCGATGCTGAAGGTGACGGCCTGTACCGGGGCCGCGGCCCCCAGTGCGACGGCCAGGGCGAGGGTGTGCGGCTGGAAGATTCCGGGCCTTTTTATTCTTGTCATGAGGCTCTCCGTGGATGGGTGGAACAGCCAGCACCCTACCCAGCGGATGACAGGCGCATAAGCGCACCAAGGATGGATTCGCGCTGTCGCCCGAAAGTATGAAAGGCCCTGTCCGGCGGGCCGCGGCGCCCGTCAGAAGCCCGGTGAATGGTGGGTCATCGACGGCGCCTAGAGCCCGTACTTCTTCACCTTGTCGAACAGCGTGGTCTTGGCCATGCCCAGGGCCTGGGCGGCCTGGCTGAGGTTGCCGGCGTGGCGCTCGAGGGCGGCGCCGAGCAGGTTGCGCTCGAAGGCCTCGACCGCTTCGGCGAAGCTCGCGCCGCTGCCGTCCGGCGCCGCGCCGCTGTGCTTGAACACCGGCAGGCCGAGGGCGAAGCGCTCGGCCACGTTGCGCAGTTCGCGCACGTTGCCCGGCCAGTCGTGGGCCTGCAGGGCGCTGGCGGTGGCGCGGTCGAGCTCGGGCACGGCGCGGTCGAAGCGCAGCGCCGACTGCTGCAGGAAGTGCTCGAACAGCAGCAGGATGTCCTCGCGGCGGTCGCGCAGCGGCGGCAGCTCCAGGCTGACCACGTTGAGCCGGTAGTACAGGTCGCTGCGGAACTCGCCGCGCTGGCCCAGCTCGGCCAGGTCGGCCTTGGTCGCGGCGATCACCCGGCAGTCCACGCTGATCGGCTGGTTGGAGCCGAGGCGCTCCAGGCTGTGTTCCTGCAGCACGCGCAGCAGCTTGATCTGCAGGGCCAGCGGCATGCTCTCGATCTCGTCGAGGAACAGCGAGCCGCCGTCGGCGTGCTCGATCTTGCCGATGCGGCGCTTGCCGGCGCCGGTGAAGGCGTTGGCCTCGTGGCCGAAGATCTCGCTCTCGAACAGGCTCTCCGGCAGGCCGCCGCAGTTGAGGGCGACGAACTCCTTGCCCTGGCGCCGGCTGAAGTCGTGCAGGCAGCGCGCCACCAGCTCCTTGCCGGTGCCGGTCTCGCCCTCGATCAGCACGTTGGCGCCGGTGTCGGCGACGTTGGCGATCAGCTCGCGCAGGCGCTGCATGGCCGGCGAGCGGCCGATGATGCGCTGCTCCAGGGCCTGGCGCCCGGCCAGCTGGCGGCGCAGCGCGCTGACCTCGCGGGCCAGGCCGCGTTGTTCCAGGGCGCGACGCACCACCTCGACCAGGCGCTCGGGGGAGAAGGGCTTCTCGATGAAGTCGTAGGCGCCGTCGCGCATGGCGCCCACCGCCATGCCGATGTCGCCGTGGCCGGTGATCAGCACCACCGGCAGGCGCGGGTCGCGGCGCCGCAGTTCGGCCAGTAGCTGCAGGCCGTCCATGCCCGGCAGGCGGATGTCGCTGACGACGATGCCGGCGAAGTCGGCCTCGACCCTGGTCAGCGCTTCCTCGGCACTGCCGACGCCGGAGCTTTCGATGTCTTCCAGCTGCAGGGCCTGCTGGCAGCCGAGCAGCACATGGGGGTCGTCCTCGACGATCAGCACGGTCAGCGCGTCAGACATGGCGGGGCTCCTCCAGGGGCAGGGTGAGGACGAAGGCGGTGCCGCCTTCCTCCGGGTGGCGCACGGCCAGGCTGCCGGCGGCGGCCGCGGCGAGGCTGGCCGACAGGGTCAGGCCGAGGCCCAGGCCCTTCTCGCCGGGCTTGGTGGTGAAGAAGGGCTCGAACAGGTGGGCGCGCAGCTCCGGCGGGATGCCGGCGCCGCTGTCGCGGATTTCCAGCACATAGTCGGCGCCGCTGGCCGCACCGCTCAGCCACAGCTCGCGGCGCGGCTGTTCGCGCAGGGCGTCCAGGGCGTTGCTCAGCAGGTTGACCAGGATCTGCTCCAGGCGGGTCTGGTCGATGGCCAGGCGCGCCTCGGCGCACGCGCGGTGCAGGGTCGGGCGCTCCTGCTCGATGCGGCTGTGCAGGAGGAACAGCGCGGCGTCCACCGCCTGCTCCAGGCTGGCCTGGCCCTGGTCGCCGCCGCGCCGGGCGAAGGCGCGCAGGCTGGCGGTGATGCGGCCCATGCGGTCGACCAGCTCGCCGATCGCCTGCAGGTTGCTGCCGGCGGTGTCCAGCGCGCCGCGTTCGAGGAAGCGCGCGGCATTCGCCGACAGGGTACGCAGCGCCGCCAGCGGCTGGTTCAGTTCGTGGGCGATGCTGGTGGACATCTGCCCGATCACCGCCAGCTTGCCGGCCTGCACCAGGCCATCCTGGGCCTGGCGCAGGTTGGCCTCGGTCTGCTGGCGTTCGCGCACTTCGTCCTGCAGCAGACGGTTGCTGGCGGACAGGTCGAGGGTGCGCTCGGCGATCTTGCGCTCCAGGTCGGCGTTGGCCGCCTGCAGCGCCTCGCGCGCCGCCAGGCGGGTGGCGATCACCTTGCGCCGCTGGTTCAGCGCCAGGCCGCCGAAGATCAGCAGGGCGCAGGCCACGCCGGCCAGCAGGCCGTGGCTGACGGCGGCGCGGCGCTGCTCGGCCAGCGGCGTGAGCAGGGTCAGGTGCCAGGGCGTGTCGGCCAGGGCGCGGGTCTGTTGCAGGTAGTCCAGCGGCTGGCCGGCGGGGCCGTGCAGGCGCACCTCCTGCAGGCCGTCGCCGAGCTCACGGCGGGCCAGCGGCTGCAGCTCCTCCAGCGCCGCCCAGTGGTATTGCAGGCTGCGCGCCAGGCGCTCGCGGCTGGCGTCGTCCAGCGGCTGCACGGCCTTGAGCCGGCGCTTCGGGTCGCTGGAGAGGATGATGATGCCGTTCTCGTCGCTGACGTAGGCTTCCACACGGGCGTCGGCCCAGCGCTTCTCCAGGGCGTCCAGGCGCACCTTGACCACCGCCACGCCGATCACCCGGCCGTTGCCGCGCAGGCCGTGGGCCAGGTAGTAGCCGGGCTCGCCGGTGGTGCTGCCGATGCCATAGAAGCGCCCCGGCTCGCCGCGCACGGCCTGCTTGTAGTAGTCGCGGAACGACAGGTCTTCGCCCAGATAGCTGTCCGGCTGGTTCCAGTTGCTGGTGGCGACCACCCGGCCGTCGAGGTCGAGCACGTACACGGCCAGGCTGCCGGCGCGGCGGTTGAGGCCTTCGAGGTGGTCGTTGAGGCGCTGTCGGCGGTAGCGGCCGGGGGTCAGCAGCACGCGGCTGACGCTGCTCTCCAGCTCCAGCAGGCTGGGCAGGTAGGTGTACTTGTTGATCTCGCTCTCCACCGCGCGGGCGTTGAGCTCCAGCTGGCGCTCGCCGCCTTCGGCCAGGGTGCGGATGCCGGCGGCCTCGCTGAGACGGTAGCCGGCGTAGCCGCAGCCGAGCACCAGGGCGATGCCCAGCAGGGTCAGCAGGATCTGGCGGAACAGGCGTGGCTTCACGGCGAGCACGGGCGGGACGCTGGGGGACGGGCATTGCATCACAGTAGTCCCGGGCTGGGTAGGTTGGGCGCAGCGCTACTCGGCGGGTGGCACGGGGCGAATGCTCCCTCTCCCGTTTACGGGGGCACGCCCAGTGGAGAGGGTTGGGGAGAGGGCTACGGGGCCTTCCCTCTCCCCCAGCCCCTCTCCCACAAGTGGGAGAGGGGAGTCTCCGTCAGTGCTGGAGGATCTTGTTGAGGAACTGCTGGGCACGTTCCGAGCGCGCGTTGATGTCGCCGAAGAACTCTTCCTTGGCGCAGTCTTCGACTATCTGCCCGCGGTCCATGAAGATCACCCGGTCGGCGACCTTGCGCGCGAAGCCCATCTCGTGGGTCACGCACATCATGGTCATGCCCTCGTTGGCCAGCTGCACCATCACGTCGAGCACCTCGTTGACCATCTCCGGGTCGAGTGCCGAAGTCGGTTCGTCGAACAGCATCACCACCGGGTCCATGGCCAGCGCGCGGGCGATGGCCACGCGCTGCTGCTGGCCGCCGGAGAGCTGGCCCGGATGCTTGTGCGCGTGAGCCAGCAGGCCGACGCGGTCGAGCAGCTTGAGACCCTTCTCGGTGGCCTCGGCTTTGCTGCGGCCGAGCACCTTGACCTGGGCGATGGTCAGGTTCTCGGTGATCGACAGGTGCGGGAACAGCTCGAAGTGCTGGAACACCATGCCGACCCGCGAGCGCAGCTGCGGCAGGTTGGTCTGCTTGGCGGCGATGGAGGTGCCGTCGACCACGATGTCGCCCTTCTGGAAGGGTTCCAGGGCGTTGACGCACTTGATCAGGGTCGACTTGCCGGAGCCGGACGGCCCGCACACCACCACCACCTCACCCTTCTTCACCTCGGTGCTGCAGTCGGTCAGCACCTGGAAGTCCCCGTACCACTTGTTGACGTTCTGGATGGAAATCATACGGCTAACCTTTTCTGCAGGAGCTTGACCAGCTGCGAGGCGGCGAAGCTGAGGGTGAAGTACATGAGGCCGGCGAAGATCAGGAACTCGTGCGGCTGGCCGAGGATGTCGCCGCGCGAGCGGGCGGCGTTGAGGAAGTCCATCAGGCCCACGGTGTAGACCAGCGAGGTGTCCTGGAACAGGATGATGCTCTGCTGCAGCAGCAGCGGCGTCATCTTGCGGAAGGCCTGCGGCAGGATGATCAGGCGCATGCTCTGCGCGTAGGTCATGCCCAGCGCGGAGGCGGCGCCCATCTGGCCCTTGGGGATGGCCTGGATGCCGGCGCGGACGATCTCGCAGAAGTAGGCCGCCTCGAACATCACGAAGGCCACCAGGCACGAGGTGAAGGCGCCCACCGGGGTGTCCTCGCCGGTGATCCAGCGCAGGATGAAGGGCACCGCGAAGTAGAACCAGGTGATCACCAGCAGCAGCGGGATGGAGCGGAAGTAGTTGACGTAGGTGGCGGCGGCATTGGCCAGCAGGCGGTTGTGCGACAGCCGCGCGATGGCCAGCAGGGTGCCCAGCACCACGCCGCCGAGCACGCCCAGCACCATCAGCTGCAGGGTCATCAGCATGCCGTTCCACAGGCCCGGCAGGGCCGGGACGATAGCGCTGAAATCCATTATTTGCCTCCCACGGCGATCAGGCCGGGCACCGCGACCTTCTTCTCGATCAGGCGCATCAGCAGCATCAGGCTCATGTTCAGGGTGAAGTAGATCAGCGTGGCCAGGGTGAAGGCCTCGAACAGGTTGGCGCTGAATTCGGCGGTCTGCTTGGTCTGCGCCAGCAGCTCCATGAGGCCGATCAGCGAGGCCACCGAGGAGTTCTTGAAGATGTTGAGGAACTCGCTGGTCAGCGGCGGGATGATGATGCGGAACGCCTGCGGCAGCAGGACGTTGGCGTAGATCTGTGGCAGGCGGAAGCCCAGCGCGTAGCCGGCGGCCAGCTGGCCCTTGGGCAGCGCCTGGATGCCGGTGCGCACCTGCTCGCAGACGCGCGCGGCGGTGAACAGGCCGAGGCACACGACCACGCTGATGAAGGCCGAGGTGGCCGGGTTGAGGTCCTGCTTGAACCACATTTCCAGCGGCTCGGGCAGCAGGTCCGGCACCAGGAAGTACCAGAGGAACAGCTGCACCAGCAGCGGCACGTTGCGGAACAGCTCCACGTAGCAGGTGGCGAAGCCGCTGATCCAGCGGTTCGGCACGGTGCGCATCACGCCGAGCAGCGAGCCCAGCAGCAGGGCGATCAGCCAGCCGGCCAGGGCGATGGCGATGGTCCAGCCCAGGCCGGTGACGAACCAGTCCAGGTAGATCTCGTTGCCGATGCCGGTGGGCTTGAAGAACACGCCCCAGTCCCAGTTGTAATTCATCTTGGCTACCCACGATCAGGGCGGACAGGAGCCGGGGCCGACACGGTCCCCCACCGCGGTTGGCGGTGGTGCTCCTGTCCTAATTTACAGAGGTGAGGCGGCGCCGCTCTCGTGAAGTGGCGCCGTACCAACAGGGGGCTTCTTGCTCCCTCTCCCGTTCACGGGAGAGGGCCGGGGAGAGGGTTTCGCGTCGCCCCCTCTCCCCCAGCCCCTCTCCCCCGAGGGGAGAGGGGCTGGGGGAGAGG
>NZ_QJRX01000014.1 GCF_003205495.1 Aquipseudomonas alcaligenes
GCTCGGCCGACGGTTACACCAAGCTGACCGAGAAGCTCGACAAGACCAAGACCGCCCTGCAGGCGGCCAAGGTTGAGCAGGTCAGCCTGGGCAAGGCGCACCAGGCCGCCGCGGCGACGGTGCAGCGCCTCGAGCAGGAATATGCCCAGGCCGCGGCATCGGCCAAGGCCCTGGAGGGCGCAACCGAGGCCACCACGGCCCAGGTGAAGGCCGCGCGCGTCGAGCAGAACCGGCTCGGCCGCGAGCTGGCCAGCGCCACGACCGAGGTCAAGCGCCTGGACGGCGCGCAGGACAAGAACACCGCCAGCCTACGCACCCTGGAAGCGGCGCAGCGGGCTGAGCGTAACCAGCTCAAGGGCCTGCAGGCCGAGTTGACCAAGGCCGGTGTGGACACTGGCCAGTTGGCCGCCGAGCAGAAACGCCTCGAGAGTGCCACGGAACAAGCCAACGCCGCCCTGCAGTCGCAGCGCGCCCGGCTCGATGCCGTGCGCACCGCCCAGGGCCGCGTCGACGAAAACCGCGGGGCGCGGGCTGATCTGCGCGGGCAGATGCTCGAGACGGCCGCCATCGGTTACCTGGCCGCTAAGCCGGTTGACCAGGCGATGAACCTCGAAGTGGCCATGGCCGACGTGGCCAAGGTCATTAACTTTGGCGAAGGCCAGCGCGAGGCGATGGCGCAGGAGAATCTGCGCCTGGCCAGTGATCGGCTGATCTCCTCGGCCGGCATCACCGCGGTGGATCTGGCCAAGATCCAGTACGCCGCCGGGCAGTCGAATATCGGCGGCGACGAGAAAACCAGCGAGGGCAAGCAGCGGGCGGTGATGGACTTCACCCGCGACGCGGCGATCATGGGCGCTGCCTTCGACATCGACGCGCAGACGGCCGGCGAGACCATGGCCGGCTGGCGGGCCTCGATGAAGCTCGACCGCGGCGGCACGCTCGATCTGGCCAACGCCACCAACCACCTGGGCAACAAGTTCAACGCCACGCCGGCTGACATCGCGGCGGTGGTCAAGCGCTACGGCGCTATCGGTAGCGCCTCGGGCCTTGCGCCTGAGCAGAGCGCCGCGCTGTCGGCGGCGTTCCTCAACCCGGGCACCGAGAAGGAAATCGCCGGTACCGGGTTTAAGAACTTCCTCGGCGCGCTGACCAAGGGCAAGGCAGCAACCAAGGGCCAGCGCGAGACCTGGGAGGAGCTCGGCTTCGATCCCGAGGAGCTGGCCCTGGGCATGCAACAGAACGCCCCGGCCACCATCAAGACGGTGCTCGAGGCGCTGAAAGCAGCGCCCGAGGAGGAGCAATCGGCGCTTGCCACCCAGCTGTTCGGCTCTGAGTCGATAGGCGCGATCATGCCGCTGCTGGCCAACCTCGAGGAGGTTGACCGGGCTTTCGGCCTGGTGGCCAACGGGGCCGACCGCGCCGGCTCGATGATGAAAGAGGCCGAGGGCGTGGCCAGCACTTCGCGCGCTGGCTGGAATGGCTTTGTGGCCAAGCTGACGCGCCTCTCGACGTTGGTCGGTACCGCGATGCTACCCGCGCTCGACGCCGTCCTGGTGCCCTTGGGTGCCCTGGTCGACGGGCTGAGCTGGGCGGCTGAGACCTTCCCCAACGTCACGGCCGGCATTGCCGTCGCCGGTGGCGCGCTGGCCGCGATGAAGGTCGGGGCGCTGGGCCTCAAGTTTGCCGGGCTGCTGGTCGGCCAGGCGTTCAACAAGGCCGGCCTGGCGCGCGTCAAGCTGGACGCGAACACCGCGCGCACGGCGATGACGGCCGACGCTGCGGTCATGCGCTTGAACGCTGCCATGGCCCGCCTGGGCGTTGGCGGTGGTGGCCCTGCAGTCGGTGGCCGCGGCGGGCGTGGCGGCCGTGGTGGTCGAGCTGGCCGCGGTGGCGGCCTGGGCGTGAAGGCGGGCGGCGCGCTGATGCTGGCGGCCGGCGCGGTGGATCTCGCCCAGGTGGTGATGGATGACGACTCGACCGGCGAAGACGTCGGCGGCTCGCTCGGCGCTACCGCTGGCGGCATGGGCGGCATGTGGGCCGGCGCTGCTGCAGGCGCGGCCATTGGCTCTGTGGTGCCGCTTGTTGGCACCGCCATCGGCGGCCTGCTCGGCGGTGCGCTTGGCGCGTGGTTGGGCAGCGAAGCGGGCGGCGCGCTGGGCGGCATGGCCGGCTCGGCGGTTGACCGGCTGCGCAGCCCTGACGAGGTCGCGGCCGCGGTGACCAATGCGGACAACCGGCAGATCACTTTCGCGCCTCAGATCCAAGTCAACGGTGCCGACCATGCAACCAGCGAAGCGCTGGCCAACCAGGTGATGGCGAAAATGCGCGGCGACTTTGTGCCGCTGATGATGGCCGACCCGCTCGCCGTTCGGCGTGGCGCGTCTCTGACTGATGGGAGCGACTGATGCGACAGCAGATGGCCCTGGGCGAGTTCGTGTTCGGCCTCGCCTCTGGCTTCCCGTATGAGCGCCTCGCGCGCAAGACCACGGGCGGCTGGGTAGACCTGGACATCATCAGCAGCAAGCCGATGTCGCACAACACTGGCCAGGGCCTGGAGTCGCTGCGGCTGAGCGGCAAGGCCCAACTGGCGGCTGGCATGGCCAAGCTCGACGAGCTGCGCGCCATGGCCGACGCGCGCCAGCCCTACACCCTGGTCGACGGCGTCGGCCGGGTGTGGGGGCGCTGGCGAATCGACGCCGTGAGCGAAGACCAGGAGCGGGTGATCGACGACGGTACCGCGACGCTCCTGTCGTGGACGCTTGAGCTGCAGGAGTTCGTCAATGCGACGGGTTAGAACCATCGCCGGTGATACGGCAAACGTGCTGCTCTTTCGCGAGCTGGGGCGCTCTGACGACGAGGCCGAGGAGGCCTTGTGGTTGGTCAACCCTGGCCTGGCTGAGCATGGCCCGGCCCTGCCGGCTGGCTTATGGGTGAACCTGCCCGAGCTGGCCAGCAAGCCGGCCCAGGCTGCACCGCTTACCGCTTGGGATTAAGGAGGGTGCATGGCTATCGGATACACGCCAGCGGTCGAGATCTACGGCAGCAATGCCGCCCTGATCAATGCGCGCCTGGTTGACTGGGAGCACGTCGACGCCGCGGGCGTCGAGTCGGACACCCTCAAGCTAACGGTGAACATCGAGGGCCTCGACGGCTTGCCCAGCGTCGACGGCAAGGTGGGGCTGCGGGTCGGTTACAAGGAAACGGGCCTGGTGGACAAGGGCGAGTTTGTCGTCACGCGCACCACGCCCCAACTGTTCCCGGCCCTGCTGCTGATCGTGGCCACCGCTGCGCCCTTCAAGGTGAAGGACGAGACCGGCTTCAAGGCCCGGCGCTCGGCCAGCTACGCCATGACCACGCTCGGCCAGGTATTCCGCCAGCTGACCACCAAGCACGGCTTCTCGCCGCGCGTGGCCCCCGAGCTGGACGCGATACCAATCGCCCACATCGACCAGTCGAACGAAACGGACATGGGCTTTCTGACCCGGCTCGCGCGCCGCTATGACGCGGTGACAAAGCCGGTCAATGACCTCTACGTGCTGGCCCGTCGGGGCCAGGTCAAGACGCTGAGCGGCAAGACCCTGCCACCGGTGACGCTGTCGGTGACCAAGGACAACCGCCCGGGCGAGCGCGCCTTTATTGCGGCGAGCATCGACCAGGACAGCCGCGTGCGCTTCAAGGGCTGCAAGACCACCTGGTGGGACGGCAGCGCGGGCAAGGAATGCGTGGTGGAAGTGGGCGAGGGGCCGTTCAAGACGGTGCGCCAGCGTTACCAGAACGAAGCCGAGGCGAAGGCCGCGGCCGAGGGCGAGCAGCGCAAGACGCAGCGCGAGGCGGCAAAGCTGCGGATTGATTGCCCAGGCAATCCGGCGCTAAGCGCCGAGGGGCTGCTCGAGCTCGATGACAGCTGGCCCAGTTTCATGCGTGGCACCTGGTCAATCGACAAGGTGACCGCCAGCGGATCGCGCCAGCAAAGCTACCGCTGCACCCTCGAGGCGACCTATCCAGACGGCCGCCAAGAGTAAACGAGGGCACCAGGCCGGGCCGCGGGAACGGCTCGACCTGGTACCAACCTGCAGACCATGCCTGCAAGCCAGCCAAGGCCCCCGCGCTCTCGAGAGCGGCGGCGAGCCTAGCAGAATCAAAGGCTTAGCAGAATGCTTAATCCAATACGCTGTGGGGGCTGTGAGCGCCTCCTCGCCAAAATCGGCCACGGTGCCGAGATCCAGATCAAGTGCCCACGTTGCGGCACCTTGAACCATTTGAAGGCCTCGAGCCTCCCAGCCGACCGCCTCGAGCGGCCCTTAAAGGCTGTGGAAAATGACCAACACCAACACCCGTAACGCCCTGTACCGCGGCGACTCGCTGCAGATCCTTTCCGGCCTCGAGGCCGGCACCTTCGACGCACTGATCACCGACCCGCCCTACTCGAGCGGCGGCATTCACATGGGCTCGCGCCAGCAGTCGGCGTCTACCAAGTATGTGCAGGGCGGTCAAAAGCTGGCCTATCACGACTTCGAGGGTGAGAACCGCGACCAGCGCTCGCACGGCTACTGGATGACGCTCTGGCTTTCGGAGTGTTACCGCCTTCTGAAAGAGGGCTCGCCGGTTTGCCTGTTCACCGACTGGCGTCAGCTGCCGTTGACTACTGACGCCCTGCAGGCCGCCGGCTTTACCTGGCGCGGAATCCTGCCATGGGACAAAACCGAGGGCGTGCGGCCCCAGCTGGGCCGCTTCCGTAATCAAGCCGAGTACGTGGTATGGGGTAGCAAGGGCGGTATGCCGCTCGACCGCAAGGTGCCCGTGCTGCCCGGGGTGATTCGCGAGCCTGTGCGCCAGGTCGATAAGCACCACATGACCGGCAAGCCGACCGAGCTGATGCGCCAGGTTGTCAGGATCTGCGAGCCCGGCGGCCGGATCCTCGACCCGTTCGCGGGATCTGGCACCACTCTGGTGGCGGCCGAGCTCGAGGGCTACGGCTGGGCCGGCTGCGAGTTGTCCGAGCACTATCACCAGGTGGCCGCTGGCCGCCTGCGCGCGCTCGGCGCTGAGTTGTAACCAAAGAAAAGCCCCCACTGCCTCGCGGCGGTGGGGGCTTTTTTCGTTTCTGGATCCGCTACAGCTTGGCCAGCACACCGGGCGGCATGGTGACGGGCTTCTCGCGGTCGACGTACAGCCGCGGCAGGCTCTGATAAGGGCCGGGGCCGCGCGCCTCGAGGCGCTGGGTCACGCCCTGGGCCACGCCGTTGCCGGTCGCCCAGGCCTCGCCGCGCTGCAGCCATACGGCAGGCGCGCCGCGGCCGATTGAGCACAGCGCCCAGGTCTCGCCGGCTTCCTGCAGGGTCTCGCAGCTGGGCTCATAGCCGGCCGCCTTGTGGGCGTTGGCTAGGCCTTGGGTTTGGCTTCCGGCCAGGTCGGCCAGCAGGGCAGCGCCGATGCCGATCGCTACCGCGCCGCCGATCACCAGGTGGGTCTTTTTCATGCGCGCACGTCTCCTCTGTGGTGCGCGCGCAGGGTAACAAAAAGCCCGCCGAGTGGGCGGGCTTGTGGGTCGGGCTACATGGGGCGGTGCGTCACGTCGATGGCGAACACCTCGACCGGATCCGGCCCGAAGTGAGGGTGCGTGATGGTCGTCAGGCGGTAGCCCTTCCATGGCAGCACCAGTCGGCGGATTACGTCGCCGCGGGGCGGGTAGCCGCGCAGCAGCTCGATGCGGTCATACTCTCGGCCTTCTAATCGCTTCCGCCAGTAAGGCGTCACCGCGCGAAATTCCTCGGGCTTGGTGCCTGCCTTGATCGCGTCGAAGTATTCGCCCTTGAGGGGTATGGTCAGGGTTCGCATGGCTATTCCCCTCTGTCGCTGATGCGCCAGGTGCCCGGCGGCAGGGTCTTGTCGATCACAACATCGATGCCGCCGACCTTTAGCGGATCTGGCAGCGCGTCGATGGCCGCGTCGGTCTCGGCCTTGGTCTTGTGGAGCACGCCGCCGGCCATGAATCGCAGGCCGGCCTGCAGCAGCTTGCGGTAGCGTCTCGCGTCGGCCGCCTCCTGGTCGTCTCGACTCGCGTTCATCAGCTCGGCCACCTTGTCGGCGCTGATGGTGCGAAGGGTCTCGCTGCACTCGTCGCAGCCGAGCACGAAAAGGCACTCGACCTCGCTGGTTCTCAATCGCCCCTCCTGGACGGCGCAGCCAAGGTGTGTGCGATAGTGGGTCTGCCATGTCAGCGACTCGCTGCCGCATTCCCTGCAGGCTTTGGGTTTGGTCTGGATCATGGTTGCTCCTGGTCTTCGCTGGTCTCTGGATCCTGCAGGCTCGCGCAGGCGATGCGGTACAGCAGCACCAGGCTGGCCACTAGGGCCGCCCCGGCGCTGAACAGCAAGCCGAGCAGCTGCTCGGCGGGGCTGGATGCGTTGCGGCTCATAGGTTGGCCTCCCGCTGCAGCGCGCGCAGGAGCTCGTGGTCGACGCCTGGGATCTCGAACTCCTCGCGCAGGTAGTTGACGATCACCGCGGCCAGCTCGACGGCCGCGGTGGCTCGCGCAATGCTGCCGCTGTTGGTGCTGACCAGCCCGCCGGCGCGGGCGCTGGTCGCCTTGTGCGCCACGGGTTGCTCCCTGACGACCAGGTCGAGCAGTTCGCTTGCCTGGAAGCCCTGGTGCTCGAGGATGGCCGCGGCGATGGCGCGGACGCGGTGCAGATCCTCGGGCTCGATGGCGCTGGATACGTTCTCTGTGATGCTCATCAGGCGGCCTCCCCGATCATGCGCAGGATGCCGTGCCAGGCCGTCAGGCACTGTTGCTCGGCGAATTGGCGCACCAGGTCGCGATAGCGCGGATCTCGCGCCAGGTGCAGCGGCAGGCTTGCCGCGGTGGTATAGTCGCGTGCGGACATATTCGGAACCCTCCAAGGTCTATGTGTCTGGCCCGGTTAGCGGTTGCCGCCGCTGCCGGGCTGTTTCTTCACTTCATCAGCGATTCAAGCCGGCGGCGCAGCTCGGGCACGTCGTCAACCTTGAACCGCCCCTCGCCCCGCCCGTACTTCTCGAACAGATCCTCGATAGCCTCGAGCAGCAGGTGCTTAACCGGCACGCCGTCGGTGGTCATGTTCTTTAGCTCGGCCATGCCCTTGTGGTATTTCGGCGCGGCCAGCACCTTGAGCTGCTTCTCGTCAGCGTCGGCCACTACAGCGCGGCGCGCCTTCTCGACGTGCTCGCGGTCTGCAGTGCTTACCGTGGGCCGCACGGCGCTGGGGCGAACGATGCTTGGCTTTTCTGCTTTCATGCTTTCAGCACCTCGAGCAGCTCGTCGGTGATCGCCTCAACCTCGAGGCGCGCTTTGTTGTCGGCTGGCAGATCCATAACGCTAAGGCCCTGGCCGACGCCTTCGACATAGTCGACGCGGTGGTGGGTCTTGGCTTGCATGATCGGCAGCTCGAAGCCCTCGAGCGCCTCGGCGGCGTTGCGCTCGATGCGTGTGCCCTGGACTGCGCGAGTGATCAGCAGGCGCGCTTCCGGCTGGCCGTCGGTGAGCTCGCGCCGGTCTTTCACCAGCTGCACCAGGTCAACCGTGGCCCATATGTCGTACTGGCTCGGCTGTATGGGGATTAGAGCCAGGTCGGCGGCCTTGATCGACGCCGCGGTTATCTCGTCGATGGTCGGGATGCCGTCGATTATCACGAAGTCATAGCCCCCGGAGACCCGCGGCAGATCGCGTGCCACGTTCTTGCCCATGGCAATGACCGGTATCAGGCCTGGGTCGCCTTCGACTTCTGCCCGGGATGCCGCCCAGTCGGTCGCTGACGACTGATCATGGTTTAGGTCGACTAGCAGCACCTTGAATCCATGCTTTACGGCCAGGCAGCTGGCCAGGTTGGTGGCGGTGGTCGTCTTAGACGAGCCCCCTTTCTGGTTGAGCACTGAAATTACCTTTGCAGCCATGGCCGCGCCCTCCTCGGTTGTTGGTGTGGGCACAATATAGGTGCTTTGGTGAAAAAGTACAACGGGCCAAAAGTACAAAAGAGAAAAAACAGCCGGCGCGATAGCGCCGACATTGTCCGCCCGCAATGGCCCGTCCTTTCTGCCTAGTCTGGAAGCCCCAGCCGGCGCGGGTTTCCCGCGCCATAAACAAGCAGGCGCAACGCGCCGTCCTTATGGTGCATGGCCGCCCTCGCGCAGTTTTTCAACTTGTCGCCCCTTGCCTGCTGCTATCCATTGCCAGCGACTGCGCGCCGTTCTCACGCCTTGCTATCCCTCAAGCATTAAGGGCTAAAGGTGTATATTTGTGCGCATCCATACACCCCAAGCCCTGCGACAACATGCACCCCAAGCCCTAGCACATAGCAGGGCCAAGGGTGCATGCACCCATGCCCCATTCTATACGTATAGAATGGGGCACGGGTGCATGCACCCTTGGCCCTATCCCCTACTGTGCAGCGTCTTGCCTTATGGCTTAAGGTGTATATGATTATGGTGTAGGGCTTGCGGTGTATGGTTGACAGGTATAGAATGCGCGCTAGGGTTTAAGGTGAATGCCAAACAGGAGGCAACCATGGCTAAGAAGGCAGCAACAAAAGACGCAGCGGTTGACCAGGTGCGCGCCGAGGCCGGCAATGCGGCCGAGGCTATCGACCAGCGCGAGCGGGTTAGCTTTGGCAATTACGGGGGCGCGACGCGGCAGAAGGTCGAGCTGCAGCCGCTGATCGAGCAGCTGATAAAGGACGTCAAGGCCATCGACGCCGACGACAGCCTGAGCCGCGGCGACAAGACCAAGCGCCTGGCGCGGCTGGCCGACCGGCTTAAAAATAAGCTGTATGAGGATCGCCGCCGCAAGGAAACGGACAAGCTCAAGGCCTCGAGCTACCGCCGCTACTTGACCACCGTTCGCAAGGCGGTGACCGAGCAGAACTGGCGGCACCACGCCATCGAGGAGACCTGCGAGCGCCTGGCGCGCCACCACCCGCGCTATGCCGAGCAGCTGCTGGCCATGGCCGACCTGCAGGACATCACCGCGCTGCGCATGGCGCACCGCGACCTGCTGGCCCAGGCGCGCCAGGATCGCGACGACGACGCCTTCGAGGCGGTCAAGGGTATGAAGCTCGACCACGAGATCATGCGCCACCTGACCCTGCCGGCGGCGACCAAGGCGCAGCTGGCCACGGATGCCGTCGAGACCCTCGAGCAGCGCGCCACCAACACCGTCTCGATCAACTACCACTGGCTGGTCGACAAGATCAGCGAGCTGCTGAGCGCGAGCGAGATCCGCGCCGACGGCTTGTCGGTGCCGTTCTTCTCCCACCTGGCGCTGGGGCTGGCGCTGGCCACCGGCCGGCGAGAAATCGAGATCCTCAAGCTGGGGCGCTTCGAGAAGGTCGGCGAGTTCGAGCTCGAGTTCTCGGGCCAGGCCAAGCGCCGCGGGGGCGTTGACTATGGCGAGAGCTACCGGATCTACACCCTGCTGAAAGCCGACCTGGTGCTCGAGGCCTTCGCCAAGTTGCGGGCCATGCCCGAGGTGCTCGAGCTGCAGCACCTGGACAATACCGAGGTGAACCGGCGAGTGGCCAAGACCCTAAACACCCTGGCCAAGCGCGTGTTCGGCAACCAGGAGCGCGTATTCAAGGACAGCCGGGCACTGTGGGCGCGGGTCGTGTTCGAGCTGCACTTCGCCCGCGACCCGCGCTGGGCCAAGGTCAACGAGACGGTCTTCTGGCGCGAGATGCTGGGCCACGAGGATATGGACACCCAGGAGAGCTACAAGGCCTTCAAGATCGATTACACCGCGCCGGCGAAGCCGGCGGCGACCGCCAGCAAATACGCTAGCCGCCTCGAGGCGCTCGAGGCGCTGGACGAGCACGAGCAGATCGCAGGGCGCGAGGCGCTGCAGAAGATCCACCGGTGGGTGAAGGAGACGGTCAAGACTGCGCCCGACGCGAGGATCTCGCAGAAGGCTATCGCGACCAACGTCGGCAGCTACCGGCCGGTGATTAAGGAGTATCTCGACCTGGCCGCCGAGGCCTTGGCCACGGCCGGCCGGCCTGTCGAAGATATTGCGCCGGTGGTTCCGGTTGAGGTTGCCAAAGCTCGACCACGTGTCAGGGTGACAGAGGAGGCCGAGGGGCGGTGGGTTGCGGTGGCGCGGGTCAATGGCGTTGTAGTGGCCAGCGGTACCGGGCGCAACCGCGAGGAGGCTTACGAGGCGTTACAAGCTGCAGCGGCAACCACCAACCGCGGGTGACCCTGCTCGACAGCCGGGGCCAAAGGCCCCGGCCGCACACTTCGAATTTCATCCTCTCCCAGGGCCGCATCTGCGGCGTCAACATGATCAAGGGCGGCGCTGATCGCATCGAGCAGCTCGCCCTTTGATGCTTCCGGGCCGGCCTTCAAGGCCAACATAAGCGCCGACCTGGCGCGGCTCAGCTTGGCGGACGCTCTGTCCATTTTCTCACGACATTGCAAGGTACTTCCCTCCCCTTGTTGTTTAGCCAACCACTGGTTAAACGTACAGTATCACAGCGCTAAGATCGTAGCAGCTTGGCGGCATATGCAAGCGTGTGCCGCAAGCTGCTGCTCTGCTCTGCGCCTGGCTTGGCCAGCCCCAGCGCCACCTCCGGCGTCAGCGCCCCGACGAATCGCGACAACGAGATACCGAGGGGTGGGGCTAAGCGAGAAGCAACGGCGAAGATCTTCTCGCGCACGGTCAAGGGATAGTTTCCACTGTCGCTCTTACCATCACACTGCAAAGTATCCCTACCGCTGGCGGCCGCGTGTGGCGCGGGCTGTGGCGCAGCATCTGGCTCTGGCGCGAGCTTGGGCTGGTGGGTGGCTTCGTGGTCGTGAGTGGTCAGCGAGTGGACATTCTTGGCCGCACGGCGCTGGCAATAAGCCATGATGAACTGCCAATTATCAGCGTTGACGCTGAACAGGTGGGCACCGTTCGTCTTGCGCTTCTGCAGGGCCAGGCCGAGGCGGTCGAAAATCGACTTAACCACTGTGGTGGGGCACAGGCGGGCGCTGGTGCTGGGGATGTAGCGGCCGAGCTTGAGGGCGTTGTACAGCTCGACCTGGTCGTCGCTGCTGGTGAGGTACTCGAGCACCTTGCGGGCCTGGTCAGAACCGAACTCGCCCTCTCCCGTGAAACGGTCGACGCCGAGGATCTCGAAGACGCGGCACAGGATCGCGTGGGCGGGCGTTTTCCAGCGGTGCAGGGTCAGGGTGACCCTAGCCTTGCGCTGGGCCTTGTCGTAGGCCCTGGCGTGCTCCTCGTCAGCCTGCAGCAGCTCCATGGCCACCACCTTGGCGATACCGCGGTCGTCGTAGAAGGCGACGTCGTCGGCGGTGATCTCGTCGACGCCGAGCTGGTGCTCCATGTGGTAGCGGTCGAGCTGGGCGCTTTCCGATTCGCTGCGCACCTCCTGCCGACTGAGCTTGAGGTACTGCTCCTCGTCTGGCGTTTCGACGCTGTCGATCAGATCCATGCGCTTGTCGAAGACGATCACGCCCGCCGCTTTGCGGTTGCTGCGCGAGGCCTTGGTCAGATCGTCCTGGTCGAAGCCCATGCTGCCGACATCGAGGCGCTGGACGTTGTAGCCCTCGGCGTACAGCATCAGCAGCAGGTTGTTGGCGAAGTTGTTGCGCGCCTTGTTCTCGGCGGTGACGGTGGTCAGGTAGAGGTGGTCGAAGGCCGTCTTGCGGCGGCGCAGGATGATCTCGTCGCTGGTCTCCTCGAACTCGCAGGCGACCTCGTCGGCTTTCATGTGGCCGCGCCAGATCCGCTCGCGGTCGGTTTCGCGTTGCACGCTGGCGTGGCCGATGCCGACGATATAGCGGCGGGCGGTGCGGTCGCGGCGCAGCATCTGGATGGCGTCGGATGGGCCGACGGTGTTGCCGCTGAACAGGCCGAAGTGGGCGTCGAAGTGGGGCGTGGTCATGGATACGCCCGAGCTGATCGCCGGGCTGTAGATCAGCACGTCGTACTTGGTGGCCTCGGCGTTGGGGTTGCAGAGGAAGGCCTCGACATCCTGGTCGGCCTTGCTGTCGGCATGCACCAGGAGCATGCGCACGGGGGCGATTTTGCCCTGCTCGACCATGGCCTCGATCAGCGCGGCCATTTTCTTGGCGGACTCGGCCGAGTCGTTGGCCACCAGAATGCGCTTGCCTGCTTTGACCTGCTCGATGGCCAGCTGCCAGGCGCTTTCGTCGTCGGTGTGGTCGATGCGGACGTGCTCGGCGGATCCGCTGACCTCGAGCACGGTGATGGTTTGACCAGGTCGCGCGAGCTCGCAGAACTCGATCAGGCTGTCGTTGGCGTCGGCGTCGCAGAGCAGCACGCGCTCGGCGGCCCCGACGGCGTCGATCAGCGCATCCATGACCTTGACCCGGCCTTCGACCGGCCCGGTGGTGGTGTGGCGCAGCACCTGGCTGGCTTCGTCGATGCACAGCGTCTCGAGGGTGGTAAACCAGCTGCGCTCCTCGGCGTTGTAGAACATCGGCTTGGTCAGGCTGTTGACGCAGCAGGCAAGGTGCGAGACGTGCGGCATCTGCCAGGCGAAAACTTGCTTGTAGTGCTCGACGCCAAGGCGTGCGGCGGCGTCATCGAGCAGCGAGATCCGGTGGGCGACGTAGGCGGCCTTGCTCGAGGCCTTCATCAGTGGCGCGATCAGCTTCTCGGTTTTGCCCGAGCCCATCGGTGCGCGCACGATGATGACGCCCTGCAGCGATTCGACCAGGGCGGCCATGTGTTCCGGCAGGATGATGCCGCCGTGCTCAGCGCGCACGCCGTCGATCTTGAGGTGCTGGACGTTGGGGCGTGCCAGCGCTGCAACGGAGAAGCCGCGCAGCTGTTTGGCCTGCTGCAGTTTTTGCTTGGCCAGCCAGTGGGCGCGGCTGCGGATCTTGAAACGGGCGGTAGTGTCGAGCCCCTCCGGCAACCTGGAGAAGACCGCGGCGACGACCTGGTCATAGCTGTATTTGATCGGCGAAAGCATCATGCCGGCCGCAATTGCGGCCATGGCGTTCTTCTCGCCCAGGCGCTTGCCGCTGTAGGGCAGGCGCTCGAGGCAGAACTCGAACCAATCCTTTGAGGATTTGAAGGCGTTGGCGTTGGCGCGCAGCGCCTTGGCGGTGGCCTTGAGGCCGAAGGCGACGTGGTAGTCGTTCCAGTCGGTCGGCCCTTTGCGCGCGGCCTTAAACGCGGCCAGCTCCTCGGCGCTGAACCCAACAACGGGTGCCCGGTTTTGCGCTCTGAGCTCGGCAATTTGCTGGGCGCTGCAGCCGAGCAGCTCGTCGGCGGCCTCGAAGTTTGGAACGGTGGCCGGGTGTTTCAGCTCGCGATGGATCTCGAGCGCGGCCAGCATGCCGGCGTTGCCGTCTTTCCATTGGTCGTTGTCGGCGGCGTTGTGGAAACGCCAGGCCGGGTAGCGCTTGGCGTAGGCGCGCAGCACCTTGACCAGGTTGTCGACGTTGAAGGTAACCACGACGGCGACTTCGTCGCCCTTGCCCGCCTCGATCTCGGCCAGGTAGATGCTTGCGCCAGTGGCGAAGCCCTCGGCCGAGTAGCGGCGCTTGGCGGTCTCGAGATCACCGAAGACGCAGTGCGCGCCATCCATTTTAACGCCGGTGCCCTGGAGCTTCTTGTCGTCATAGAGGCGCTGCAGGCCCAGGAAGTTGCCGTCGATGTCGTGCATTGGAACGGCTGTAAATACACCGTGACGGTCACGCATACGCAGCATTTTGAAGCGTGACGCGATGTCGCTGATCTGCTTCGCCTGGAAGTAGGCCGCGGTGCCGTCCTCGTCGCCGAGCACCTCGACCGTGCCCTGGCGGATCTGGTCGCCGTGTTCGTAGTGGAAGCTGGCCGCCTCGCCGGTCAACCATGCGCGCTCGTAGGCCATGCGCTCGCCGTGGATCCGCTCGGCCTTTTCGCGTGCCCGACGTTCGTCCTCGAGCTTGCGCGCCTCGCGCTCTGCGCGGCGCTGCTCCTGCTGCTGTTTCCACTGATCGTGGCGGGCGTCGGAGAGCTTGCCGCCCTCGCGTTCGTACAGCTCGACCAGGGCGGCAAAGCCCGACCAGGTGCTGGGGTTGGTGGCGTTGTTCGAGAAGGTCAGGAAGGGGTAGTCGAAGGGCTCGAGCTTGTCGGTACCGCGGGCGGTCTTGATGTCGCCCCAGGCCATCACCTTGCCGTTGTATTTGGCGTCGGTGGCCTTGATCTTGACCTTCGAGTACTTCTTCAACCGCTCGCCGTTGTAGTGGATGGCGTTGCAGATTGAAGACCAGTCGACGTAGGCATCGGCCGCGGCGTCGGAGATCTGGTCGTAGAAGTAGTCGACTAGCGCGTATGGGTCAGAGCCGAAACGCTCTTGATAGAAGCCAGCAAGCCCGGTGCCCTTTGGTGCGTTTGTCATTTTGTCCCTTTGGCCAAAAGTACAAAGGCGAAAAGGTACAAACGATTGACGCACCACCAACGGGGTCTAAACTGAGCACTGAACTGCCAAGTTCGGTGTTTTTCGTTTGTCTGCCCGCAAAACAGATCAAACGCTTGTGCTCGGTTTAGGTGCCTCGTTGTAGGTGCCGTCAATCGTGAAGGCCGGTGGGTTGCTAAAGCCCCCCGGCCTTTTCCTTTTCTGGCCCTTGCAAAATCAATGTTAGTAGCGGGTTAAGTGCCCGCGACTATAAGCCGTCTTCTCTAAATATTGAAGCCCGGCGGACTCTTTTTATAGAACATCCCCTTTGTCGAAGGTCGCCCGAACGCCGACGACCACCGCGACAACCTCGAAAGTATCACCAACCTGTTGCATCGGAAACTGTGGGTTGAGTGCGCGCAGGTAGAACAGTGCGCCGTCTTTGGTCAGCTTTTTGAACACGGGCGCGGTCGGGTCGCCCAGGTGGCCGATGATGAAATCGCCCGGTACCGCCTTGCGCATGGGGTCGACGAATATGGTGTAACCGCGCGGGAAGCTGACGCCCGTCGGGGCCTGCATGAGCTCGTCGCGCACGACCAGGCCGAACACTCGGCCCGGCGGTGTTTCGTTGGGTATGACCCAGCAGGTACCACCCGGCAAGCGCTTGGCGTCAGGGTTTCGCGCCCATTCTGCGGCCAGTTCCCAGGGTATGACCGGCACCCGCTGGGCATGCTCGCCCGGCGCGCTGGTGGCGTCTGGATCCTTTGCCTCGCGCAGCAGCGTGTCGACTGTAGTGCCCAGGGCTTTGGCCAGGCTGTCGGCCACATAAACGCTCGGGGCCACGTCCGTTGTTTCTAGGGTCGATAGGTAGCCGGTGGACATATCGCCCCCGGACGTTTCGATAAGCCGTTGTAGGCCCCAGCCAAGGGCTTGCCGCCGTTTCCGTATGGCGGCCCCTATCCGATAGTCACGTGACATTCAATCTCTCTCCTCAATCCGTTGTTTATTGTCCTTCGATATGCCGCGCATTGGCACTCTAGATATAGAAATCTAATTGCGTTTTTTCTCTAAATGTTGAGAATGTGGGTAACCCCACATGCGACCACTTTCGAGAAGGAACGTGCTATGCGAACTGAGCGCGACATCGTTGTTGATCAGACTAGCCGCTGGTTTACCAACTCGGAGTGGTCGGTCGAGCGTTTCGCTAACGACCGCCTCGCCCCGGCCCTTTCGGCTGCTGGCTTGGTTGAACTTGCCGGCGACCCTGACGACGTCAACGAGTACCTGCGCGGCCGTAAAGCCTGGGGCACGCGCGTTTCTCGCATTTTCCACGGCACCCAGCCTTTCCCGCTCGAGTGGAAGTGGGTCTGGTTGGGTTGCCTGCCCGAAGACTACCAGCGCGCAGCGCGCCACGAGCTGCTGGCCATGGCCGGCTGCTTTGACGTGCGCCTGCCTGAGTTTGTCGGCGGCGTTTCTCTCGAGGCCACCCAGGCGCGCCTGGGCGAAGTCACTCGCGAGCTGGGCGACTTCATCGCCGCGGCCACACCTTCGCACAACGGGCGCTATGACCGCACCGACGATCCCGTAGCTGTCGACAAGATGCTACGCGAGGGGGCCGAGGCAGTCGCTGCAATGGTTAACGAAATGATCGCCGTATCGACCGGCACCGGCCGCCCGTTGCCGCTGCTGGTGCTCGGCAAGATCGGGGGCCGCTGATATGGCCGCTCTGCGCCTGGCTACTCAGAACGGCGACCCGGTACCCGCGGCCGAGGATCTGCTCGACCACATGCCGCCGGCGGGCGAGACGAAAGAAGACCGCGAGCGCCGCCTGGCTCGACTGCGCAAGCGCAAGCAGCGGGCTGCTGCGGCCCAGGCCGCGCTTAGAGCCGAGGCGGTCAAGGTGCCGCTCGAGCTGTACGCCGGCACGGTGAAGGCGCTTAACCAGGTGATCGCCGCGGGTGGCTTCGACGGCCCCCAGGCGGCCGAGGAGGCCATCACCCTGTTGTTGCATGGCGCTGCGGCTCTGGCAGCGCGTGACGGTCACGCCTTTGCGCAACTGATCGCCCCGCCGTCACGCCAGGTGGTTGCTGATGCTGACGCTTGAGGCTGCGCCTCTGGAGCTGAGCCAGGCCGATGCGGTGGCATTGGCTGAGCTGATCGACGCCGAGCTGCGCTCGGCCTCGAGGCCTCGGCCGTTTTGCCTGGGCTGTGGCCGCGACATCGACAAGGCCCGCCTGGCGATCTATGCCGCTGCGCGCCGCTGCTCGGTCTGCGCTGGCATCCCTTGCTTGGCCAGGAGGGTCTATCAGTGACCTTTGCCCTTGAAATTCGCCACACCGCGCCGGCTGCGCCGGCGGTTGAATACTGGGCCGCGCTCGTGGACGAGAAAAGCGAAGCGCGCGTGCTCAAGGTGCGCCCGCGCAAGCCAGCCGTCACCCTGCAGGATCTGCAGTGGCTGCGCGAGCGCCTGATGTTCGCCTATCTGGCCCCGGGCGATTACCGCGACGACAGGCCTGAGCAGAAGCTGGTCGGGGCCTTCGACACCAGTTGCACCCGCGACGCCTTCCCGCGCTGGCGTGCTGCCGAGCTGGCCGAGTGCCCAGCCGAGGGCGGCCCCGCTCGGCGTCTCCCTCTCGATTACGTGGCCAGCCTGGCCAGGGATACCACCCGCGTGACTGTCAGCGAGACCCGCAAGAAAAAGGCCAGCTCTGACCCGTTGCCGCCGTCCGCCTTCGACGATGCGCGCCTGGTGCGGATCGTTGCCGCCCAGGCCCCGGCCTACCGCCACTGGCTGCGCTATGCCTACGCCGATTCTCAAGACTGGGCCGACGAGGCCGGCGCGGTGGTCGAGCTGTGGGCGCGGGTAGCGCCTGTATTCGGCAAGCTGCAGGGCAAGACCCTGCAGAAGCTCAAGGGCCTGGCGCACCTGGCGGTGCAGCACGGCAAGCGCTACGCGAACAACGGCCAGGAGCTGTACCAGGCTGCGCGCCTGGCCGAGCTCCTGGGCGTGAAAACGAGCAACTACGACCAGCACTGGCGGCCGCGGTGGCAGGCCCTGGTCAACGGCCTGCAGGCGCTCGACGAGGAGGCCTTGCGGGCGGTGCTGGCTGAATACGACAACCAATGAGGGCAACCGATGAACGTGGAAAAGCTGGAGGAGCTGCTCGAGGAGCTGCGCAAGTGCGACAGGGAATCCCGCGCGGTTGATCAAATGCTGGCTAAGCCCGATATGGAGGTCAATGTTTTGGGGTCTGGCGGCGTATTCATCACGGCCGGCGATATTCACGATGCGCTCGTCGGTCGGCAGCGCGCTCTCGCTGATCGTCGCGCCGCGCTGGTCGAAACGGTGAGGGCGCTTTGATTCTCTGCATCCATTGCCAGGTGCCGCCTGAGCTTCGTCGTCAGCCAGATGGTGACCTGGTGATGTGGATCTGCCCGGTCTGCAATAACCGCGGCGAGGCAACGCCAAGCGAGGCTCGCGCCCTTTCCAGCTGGCAGCTTGTCAACGACGCGGATCTGCCGCCGCATACCTGCAGGGCTAAGACGCCGCCGCGCTTCTTCATCAGCGCCGCCAAGTGGGGCTCGCGCTGTGCTGGCTGCGACTTCGTCGACCATGGCTATGCAACCATCGAGGGCGCTCGCGCCGGCTGGGCTAGGGCGACGCGGTGAAGGCCCGCGCGCTGCTTATCACCAGCTGTTGCGACCCGCATATGTGGTATGCGGGCCTGGTCGGCCAGGTGGTGGCGCTGGTTCGCGAGGAGCCGGACTGCTACTTGTCGCGCGAGCCGGCGGGCTTCGTCAACATCGTGCGCAAACAAGACGCCGATCTGGTCGAGGTCAATTGTACCAATAACCAAAAGTGCCTTTGCCAAACCGGCCTTTTGCGAAAATGTGCAAATGACCCCTTGCAAAAGTAAGGGCGCACGGGGTACTTTAACCACTCTGCGATACAAACGACTAAAGCCCGCCTCTTGGCGGGCTTTTTCGTTTCCGTTACTCGCTGACCCCGGAGGCCTGTATGTAAGCCCTCTACTTGGCCGCCTGCGGGTGGCCCCTTCTCTCCTCGTGCAGGCCTCGGCCTGCAATTCACCAGCCCCGCCCCGTGCGGGGTTTTCTATTTCTGGAGGCTTCTCGATGGCCAACAACCTGCAGCCGCTTGCCGAGTTGGGCGCTGTCGAGGGCGCAAAGCTGATACCAGGCGCAGCCGGTTTCATGCTCTACGGCGTGACCCTGCAGACCTGGGCGCTAGCGATCCCTGTGCTGTATTACCTTGCGCTGCTGGTCGACCTAGTCGGGCGGCGCTGGATCTTTCCGCTGATCAAGATGCTGCGCGCGCGGGGCAAGCCCTGCGAGGGGGCGGTCGATGACGCTGATTAAGCGAATGATCGCCGCGGTGACGCTGACGCTCGCCGCTGCCGGCTTCACGGTCAACGAGACCGCCCTGCCGCGTCCTGTTGAGCGCGCCGCGATCATGGCCGCCCTGGTGGTGATGACGCCGGAAATGGAGGGCACGGTCTACGAGGCCTACCCCGACACCGGCGGCGTCTGGACGATCTGCACCGGCCACACGAAAGGCGTCAGGCCCGGCGACGTGGCCACGCCTGAGCAGTGCGAGGCCTATCTGCATGCTGACCTTGGCCAGGCGGTCGACTACGTCATGCGCGCCGCGCCTGACGCTCCGTTGTTCTCCAAGATCGCGCTTGCCGACTTTGCCTACAACGTGGGCATCGGCGCGCTAGCCCGGTCGACTCTGCTGCAGCTGGCCAAGGCCGGCATGCACGAGCTCGCCGCGCAGCAGTTCGGCCGCTGGATGTTCGTTGCCGGCCGCGACTGTCGAGAACCGAAAAACAACTGCCGCGGCATCCCCATACGCCGCGAACTGCAACGCTCTGTCTATCTGGTGCGCTTATGAAGTCGAGAATCATCGCCCTCGCCGCCCTCCTGGTGATCGCTGGTCTGGTCTACGCCCTGGGCTGGACTCAAGGCGCAAGCCACGAGCAGGCCAACGCGAAGGCGCTCGAGCACGAGCAGCTGCGCCAGGCCTTCGACCAGGGCCGTGCGCTCGGCACCGTGCGCGACCGCGTTGTCACTGAATACGTCGACCGCGTGCAAGTGATCGAGAAGCGCGGCCAGACCATCATTAAAGAGGTGCCTGTCTATGTATCCGAAGCTGCTGATCGCGCTTGCCCTGTCCCTGTTGGCTTTGTCCGGTTGCACGACGCAGTCGCGGCAGGCCTGCCAGCCCCTGGATCTGCCGGCGCTGCTGATGAAGCCCCCTCGGGCGTTGCACTCTCTGCCGTCACAGGCACCGTCGCCGGCAACTACACCGCCTGCCACGCAAACGCCGAGCAGCTAAAGCAGCTGCAGGCGTACCTGCTCGAGCACCAGGCGATCACGCAAGGGGCTGGGCAATGAAGCGCCGCACGTTCCGCCTCGGTGATCTGCGCGCCGGCAAGACGTTTTTTGTCGCCTGGGTCGATCATTCGACCCCTCTCCCGCGCCCAGTGGTGCAGGAGTACCTGGTAACCAGCCGCGCCGCCGGATACTGGCCCGCAGAGGGCGAGTGGTATCCGTACCGCCTGCGCCCTGAGCTGGTCGCATACATCGCCCAAGACTGTCCGCTCTATCGCACTCGCCGCGATGCGAATCGCGCCGCGCTCGGTGAGCTCAAGCGCTTCAACCTCAACCGAAAGGCCCGCCCATGACCCCAAGCGAACAAGACAAGGCCCTCGAGGCGCAGATCCTGGCCAAGGGCCTGACGGCCCCGCGCGTGCTGCCCGAGCAGATCGACGAGCTGGTCAGCCGGCTGAGCTTCCACACCTATGTGATCCCCGGCACCACCGTGACGGTGGCCGCGGCTATCGGCCCTGGCAACTTCGTGGTGGCCATCGGCAAGGCGGGCGCTGCCAGTGCTGAGAACTTCGACGAGATGGTCGGGCGCAATCGCGCGATCTCCCGTGCGAAGGATGCGGCGCGCAATCAACTGTGGGAGCTCGAGGGCTATCGCTTGAAGCGCAACCTGCTCGACCTGCAGGAGTTCGGTGGTCTCGACCAGGTGCTCGAGGTTGCAGCCAACATGCCGCCCGAGCTGGCCGACGTGTGGGCAACCTCGGCCGTTCCGTTCGTTGCGCTGCACCAGGTCGATGCGCCGCCACGCCCTTGCTGCGTTGGTGCTGCCTGCACTGGTGCATGCGGCGCTACCCCTGGCCGCATCGTCGAGCTCGACCCGAGCGAGTCGGTTCGTCCGTGCTCGATCTGCAATGCCTCGAAGGTCGAAGGCTCGACCGGCGCAGCGGTTTAGGTACTCCCACGGCCCCTCCCCCTTCACGGGTGTGAAACTCGCGGGCCTCGCGCGTGTTTGGTTTCGCGAATCGAGTCCGTTCTTCCTATCTCGAGGCCTGCCGGCCTGCATCGCCCGACTGACCTCGCGGCCAGGTTCGGCTAGGCCTCGACCCTATTCACGGAAAGCCCAAAGGGCAGAAGTCTAAAAGGACTTTTTCGCCTTTGGTCTTTTGTACCTTTCGCCCTTAGTCCTTTCTCCCCTATGGCCAAGATCATCAGCAAGAAAGACCTGGCCGACCTGCTCGGCAAGTCGCCGCGCTGGATCTCCAACCTGATCGACGAGGGCCTGCCAACGGTGGGCGGCGGCGGTCGAGGTGTGGCGGTCGAGATCGACAGCCAGGCCGCCATCGAGTGGCTGATCGCTCGAGAAGTTCGGCGCGAGCTGGGCGAGGAGGGCGACGACGACGAGGGTGCCGGCTCGGCTTCGACCGAGGAGCGCCTGCTCAAGCGTGCCCGTCGCGAAAAGCTGCAGATCGAGATCGACAAAGAACGCGGCCGGCTTGTGCCGATTGACGCAGTAATAACCCTGGCGACCAGCATCGCGGCGGTCTATGCGACCCAGCTCGACTCGCTGCCAAGCCGTTGCGCCTCTGACCTGGCGGTGCTCGATGACCCTGCCACAATCCGAGCTCGACTATTTGAGGAAACGCGGCGTATTCGAGCGGCTACAGCCGAACGGCTCGAACATCGCGCACGCTGTTTCGCTGCAGAAGTTGGTGAGCTCGATTCACTTCGTCGCGGCGATGGTGAGTGCGCCACCGCCGAGGACTAGCGACGAGTGGGCACGCGAAAAGCGAATCATGCCCCCGAGCGCGCCGATCCCTGGGCCGTTTAACCCTGACGCCAACCCCTACATGCGCCCGGTTGCCTGGGCGTTTGCCCAGCCCTGTTTCTCCCGGGTGACCTTCGTCATGGGAACGCAGATGGGCAAGTCGGTGACGATGGAGAACATCATCGGCCACCGGCTCGACGAGGATCCTACGCCCTGCCTGTACGTGGCCCCGACCAAGCCGCTGATCGACAGCACGGTCGAGCCCAAGTTTATGGCCATGTTTCGCGAGTGCGCCTCGCTCTGGAAGAAGTACGACCAGGGCATCAGCACGAAAATGACCAAGTGGCTGGCCGGTACCAAGTTTCGCTTCGCCTGGGCCGGCTCGCCGACTGAGCTCGCCGCCGACTCTGCCGGCCTGGTGATGGTCGACGAGGTCGACCGGATCGTAAACACCAGCGAAGGCGACACGACCGAGATCATCGAGGCGCGGGGCGACGCCTACGCCGACTCGAAGATCGGCTACACCGCGACGCCAACGGGCGGCAAGGTTACGCGCCGCGCGGATCCTCGCACCGGCCTGTGGCATTGGGTGCCAGGTGAAAAGCGGGCGATCAGCTCGAAGGTCTGGCAGCTCTGGCAAAGCGGTACCCGCCACGAGTGGGCGGTACCGTGCCCGCATTGCGGCGAGTACTTCGTGCCCTGGTCGGATCTGCTGTGGTGGCCTGGCAAGGGCTCGGCCGAAGAATGCACGCCCGACGAGGCCTTCAAGCATGCCCGGCTGACCTGTCCGTCGACCGGCTGCATGATCGAGGACAAGTGGCGGCCCTGGATGAACAAGCGTGGCGTCGCTGTCGCCCCGGGCGAGTCGGTCACCAAGGCCGGCGCGATTCGTGGCGAGGCTGACACCGCGGGCTTTACGCACTACTCGATTTGGGTCTCTGGCCTGTGCTCCTTTGCGGTCAAGAAGTCCTACGGATTCCTGGCCAAGAAGCTGTTGGGGGCTCAGGTTTTCGGCGATCCGGCGCGCCTGCAGGCGGTGTTTAACACTGGGTTTGGCGAGTGCTACTCAGAAGCGGGCGACGCCCCGAGCTGGGAGGAGGTACGCGCCCAGTGCTACGGCTACGCCGCCGCCGAGCTGCTGCTCGAGCCGTTGCGGATTTTCTGCACTATCGACGTGCAGAAGAATCGCCTGGTGTACGTCATTCGTGCCTGGTACGCAGCCCTCGGCTCGATGCTCCTCGAGCACGGCGAGCTGTGGGGCGAGACTGACCAGGACGCGGTATGGGAGCAGCTCAGCGAGCTGATCGACACCGACTACGACGGCCATCCGATCAACCAGACCGGCATCGACATCGGCTACCGCGACGACCAGGTCTACCGCTTTATCAACGAGCACAAGGGCCGGGCCATGGCCCTGCGCGGTCGCGAACGCCTCGACAAGCCATTCCGAAAGGAAGTGGTCGAGGTCGACCGCAAGGGCAAGACCCGCAAGCGTGGCGACGCCCGCTGGGCGTTCGACTCGCCCCTGGCCAAGCGCTGGGTGCATAGCCGTTTCGGTCGCCCTGACACGCGCCCAGGCTGGTGGCTGCTGCATCAGCAGGTCACCGACGACTACTGCAAGCAGCTGGTCGGCGAGGAGTGGCGCGAGTCTGAGGGCAAGTTCGACCAGGTGGGCGAAAACCACTACCTCGACTGCGAGGCCATGCAATACGTCCTGGCCATGCACGCCAAGCTGCACCGCCGCAAGGCGGGCCAGCTGACCAAGGCGCAGCTGCGCGAGGCGATCAAGGCCGGCCCGATGGCCGAGCGCTTGCCCGCCGAGGTGGCGGATCCGTCACCAGCTGCAGATCCCGAGCCGGTAATGCCGCCTAGTGCGCCCGCCGAGGTTGAGGATAAGCCCGCCAAGCCCGCGCCGACGCGCAAGGCTGACGCGCCAAAAGCCAAGGCCAAGTCTCGCTTCAACATCATCAGAAAGCCCCGGCGGTGATCGCCGGCGGCTGAGGCAACCCTATGGAACCGACACAACTGCACGCGGGCGACTCTGTCGCCTGGGAACGCGCCGTGCCGGGCTATCCGGCGGCCGATGGCTGGCGACTGTTCTACGCCCTGATCGGCCCGGCGCAGTACGTGCTCGAGGCGATTGCCGCCGAGCCTTACCGGATCGAGGCCACGGCCGCTGATACCGCGGCGTGGTCGCCTGGTGCGTACCGCTGGGCCGCGTTCGTCGAGCGCGGCGACACGCGCAAGACGGTGGCCACCGGCCGCCTCGAGGTCTCGCCCAACCTGGCGACGGCTGAACCCTACGACGTGCGCAGCCATGCCGAGCGAATGCTCGCGCTGATCGAGGCCGCGCTCGAGAAGCGGATCCCGAAAGACCAGCAGAGCTATGAGATCGACGGCCTGCGGCTCGACCGGATCCCCATCGAGCGCCTCGATGCCCTGCGCAGCAAGTACCGGCGCGAGCTGATGCGCGAAAAGAACCGCCGCTGGCCGACCGGCCGAGTGGTCAAATTGTCCATGGGGTAGCCTATGCAACCGTTTAAAGCCCTGGGCCGCTTTCTCGGCCTGGGCGGTGCCCCTACGCCGCCCGCTGAGCGCGTCGAGCCGCAAGTGGGGCGTCGCCGCGGCTTCAAGATGGCCGGCGGTGGCCGCCTGGCGAAAGCCTGGTCGGGCCGCTCGAGCGGTGCCGATGCTGACCAGGTGATCTACGCCGACCACGAGACGCTGCGACAGCGCGCCCGCGAGCAGTCGATCAACACCTCCTACCTCAAGCGCTTCTATCGCCTGTTGCGCCAGAACGTGATCGGCCCCTACGGCATCCGCCTGCAATCCAAGGCGCTGCTGCCAGACGGCAAGCCCGACCGCGTCACGCGCCGACTGATCGAAAAGGAATGGCGGAAATTCTGCAAGAAGGGCGTCTTCGACGTCACCGGCCGCTATAGCTACGTGACCTTCTCCTGGCTCTGGCTCGAGACCCTGGCGCGCGATGGCGAGGTGCTCGTGCGCCTGGTGCGCAATTGGCCAAACCGCTGGGGCTTCGCCCTGCAGATCCTCGAGGCCGACCGCCTCGATCTGAACCTTAACCAGCTGCTCGACAACGGCAACCGCATCAGGATGGGCGTCGAGATCGACGAGTGGGAGCGCCCGGTCGCGTACTGGATGCTTAACGACCACCCGGGCGACATCCTGCGCCGCGCCGAGGAGCGCTACGAGCGGATCCCGGCGAGCGAGCTGATCCACACCTTCGACCCCTGGCGGCCGCATCAGTCGCGCGGCTTCACCTGGACGCACGCCGCGGCCGTGGACATTCATCACCTGGGCGAGTTTCGCTCGGCGACCCTGGTCAAGGCCGAGCACGCGGCCAAGATCACCGGCTTCTACGAGCAGGACGCCGAGTGGCTGGATCCGCCCGACGACGAGACGGGCGACGTCGACGTGGTCGAGGAGGTCGAGGCCGGCACCACCAAGGTGCTGCCCTACGGCCTGACCTACAAGCCGCACCAGAACGCCTCGCCCGGTAGCGACTACGCCCCGTTCGTGAAGGACACCCTGCGCGGCGGTGCCGCTGGCCTGGGGCCGAGCTACAACCGCCTGGCCAACGACCTGGAGGGCGTCAGCTTCTCCTCGCTGCGCTCTGGCGAGCTGGACGAGCGCGACTTCTACAAGTGCTGCCAGGAGCTCGTGATCAGCGAGCTGCTCGAGCGCATGGGCGAGGAGTGGTTCAACTGCGCCTTGCTCAAGGGCGCGATCAAGATCGCCCCGCGCGATCTGCCCCGCTGCAGCGACCAGGAATGGCAGGCCCGCGGCTGGGATTGGGTCGACCCATTGAAGGACTCGAAGGCCTCGCGCGAAAGCGTCAGCGGCCGGATCAAGTCGCGCAGCCACTACATCCGCCTCAACGGCGACGACCCCGACGAGGTTTTCGAGGAGCTCGCTCAAGAGGAGCAGCAGCTCCGAGAAATGGGGCTGCTCGCTGAACCAACACCAACCAACCAGGAGAAGCCTGACGATGCCAGCGACGACCGCGAAGAAGACGAGTAGCGCGGAGCCGATGCCCGTCCTGCGCCAGATCGAGGGCCAGCAGCTGCAGCGCGTGCTGGCTGTCGACCGCGACACCCTGGATCTCGAGCAACGCACCGTCGAGGTGGCCGTCTCGAGCGAATACGGCGTGCGTCGGTGGTTCGGCATGGAAGTGCTCGACCACTCCGAGGACTCGATAGACCTGACCCGGCTCCGTAATGGCGCGCCTCTGCTGCTGCAGCACAACAGCTGGTCGGGCCAGATCGGCGTGGTCGAGGACGCCTGGCTCGACGCTGATCGGAAGATCCGCGCCCGCGTGCGCTTCTCGCGCAGCGAGCAGGCCGAGCCGATCTGGCAGGACGTCGTCGACAACATCCGCCGCAACATCAGCTGCGGCTACCTGGTGCATGAAATGGTGCTCGAGCGTTCCGAGAACGGCCTCGATCACTACCGCGTTACCCGCTGGGAGCCCTACGAGGTTTCCAGCGTATCCGTGCCTGCAGACCCGACCGTCGGGGTGGGGCGCTCCAATGAAGCAACGACCAACACCATCACCATTCGAGGTATTGCAATGCCCAAGCCGAACGAACCCCAAGAAGACGGTCAGCAGACTCGCAACATTCCAGCGCCTGTTGCTGGCGGCGACCTGGTTACCGCTGAGCGTCAGCGCATCGCTGACATCTACGCCCTGGGCGACCGCTTCCAGCAGCGCGACCTGGCCGCTGACGCAGTGACCGGCGGGCACAGCGTCGACCAGTTCCGCGCCGTGCTGCTCGAGCGCCAAGCGCCCGGTGGTGCCAAGCCGCTGGCCCCTGCGCAGCCCAAGCCGGGCGAGCGCGACCTGCCGGGCTTCGTCAAGGATGTTTCCGCGCGTGGCCTGGGCCTGACCGAAAAGGAAATGGACAGCTTCTCGCTGATGCGCGCCATGAACGCCTACGCCGAGAAGGACTGGAGCAAGGCCGGCCTCGAGCGCGAGGTCAGCCTGGCCCTGGCCGACACCCTCAAGAAAGAGGCCCGCGGTTTCTTCGTGCCGCATGACCTGCTCGTGCGCGGTATGTCGAAGGGCGAGGCCGGCAAGGGTGGCGAGCTGGTGGCCACTGAGCTGCGCGTCGATCAGTTTATCGACATCCTGCGCAACAAGACCAAGATGGCCCAGCTCGGCATGCGCATGCTCGGCGGCCTGGTCGGCGATCTGGATCTGCCGAAGAAGGTCAACGGCTCCAACTTCTACTGGCTGGGCGAGGGCGACAACGTCACCCCGAGCGACTTCGACCTGACCACCATCCCGCTGTCGCCGAAGACCATCGCGGGCGCGATCCCGGTCACCCGCAAGCTGCGCAAGCAGGCGGCGAAGTCCATCGAGGCGATGATCATCAGCGACCTGGTCGAAGGCCTGGGCGTTGCCATCGACTTGGCGATGCTGCTCGGTACCGGCGCGGACAACCAGCCGCTGGGCCTGCTGAATCAAGTCGGCCTGCCGTCTGTGACCTATCCGGCCGGCGGTATCGACTGGGCGTCCGTGGTGGCCATGGAGACCAAGGCGGGCACCTTCAACGTCGAGGGCGACTCCCTGGCCTACCTGACCAGCGTCACCCAGCGCGGTGCAGCTAAGAGCACCCAGGTATTCGCCAACACCGGCGAGCGCCTCTGGAAAGACAACGAGGTCAACGGCTACAGCGCCCATGCGACCAACCAGATGCCGGCAGACAAGTGGCTGTTTGGCGACTTCTCGCAGCTGGTGTGCGGCCTGTGGGGCGTGCTGGATCTCAAGCCCGACCCGTATGCCTTGGCTGGCAGCGACGGCCTGATGCTGCGCGTGT
Source organism: Aquipseudomonas alcaligenes (assembly GCF_003205495.1). Lineage (GTDB taxonomy): Bacteria > Pseudomonadota > Gammaproteobacteria > Pseudomonadales > Pseudomonadaceae > Aquipseudomonas > Aquipseudomonas alcaligenes_B. The sequence goes on from NZ_QJRX01000014.1 coordinate 27,342, forward strand.
TCCAAGACGTCGACGCCGCCGTGCGCCGCAAGGAAGCCTTCTGCGTTGGCGTGAAAGGCGTTTAACCCGAACCTGAAAGCGGGCAGGTAGGGGGCTCCGGCCCCCGTTTTGCCCCTTTCCCTGAATAGGTGCCCCCTATGTCTACCACTCAAATGCGCACCGCCCTCGTGGTGCTGCTGACGGATCTCACCGTACACGGTGACGTGATCCCCGAAAAAACCGTGATCGAGGTCGAGCGCTCGATCCGCAACGACTGGTTCGGCTCGAAGCTGTGCCGCGACGCGACGGTCGAAGAAATCGCCGAGTACCGCGGGCAGGAGCACGCCGCTGACGGCTTCGACGAGCAGCTGCAGCTCGACCAGGCGCAATTGCTCGCCGACATCGAGGCGAAGAAGGGCGACCTGGCCACCCTGCAGGAGTCGGTCGAGCTGCTGACCGAGGCGCGCGCGGGCCTGCAGGCCGAGGTCGACGACCTGGGCAAGCAGAAGAAGGCCTTGGCCGATGAAGTCGCCGCCCTGGAGAAAGCCAAGAAGGCGGCCGGCAAGTGATAGGTGCCGATGATCTCGGCGACTTCTTCGACCCCGACGAGTTCGGTACCACCGCGCAGCTGCTCGTGCCGGGCCAGCCCGCGCGCCAGGTCAGCGCCCTCGAGGGTGCGCCGGGTGCGTCGGGCCGGCTGTATCGCTCGGGCGTGGATCCGAACGCCTCAAGCCTGCGGGTGAAGCCCGCCCAGGTGAAGCTGCAGCTGGCCCGGGGCGATGTCCCGGCCGACTACCAGCTCGCCAAGGTGGCGCTCGAGGGCGTGGAGTACTCAATCGCAAACGTGGAACCCCTGGGGCGGCTGCGCTCGCTGCTGACCCTGATCCCCTACGGTGACCGCTCGGCTCCGGCCGGGGAGCGTGGCAAGTGGCAGGCTTCCAACTGAATTTCGAGGTGGACGGCTGGGCCGGCGTAGAAAGCGCCCTGGCCGATGCACCTCGCAAGCTGGATCTGGCCGCCGCCCGCGCCCTGCGCAAGACGGCGCAATGGCTGCGCACGCACAGCTCGCGGGAAATCGCCCGCGAGCTGGGCATCACGCAAAGCCCGGTACGCCACCGCTACAACATTTACAGCCAGTCGACGGCCCGCGAGGTAAAGCTCTGGGTCGGCCTGCAGCCTATCGGCGTTCACTACCTGGGCACGCCCAGGCAGACGGCGACGGGCGTCAAGGTTGGGCATCGCGATTATGACGACGCCTTCATATCGCCGATGAAGTCGAGCCAGCGGCTCGTCTTTCGGCGCAAGGGTCGCGAGCGCTTGCCCATCGAGAAAGTGACCGAGGACTGGGAAGGCCCAGCCCTTGGCGCGCTCGAGCGCTGGGAGCGCCGCGCGATGGAACGCTTCATGGAGCTATTCGAGCACGAGGCGCGTTATGCCCTTCAAACCGCTTAACCAGGTCTCCGACCTTTTCTTCGCCATCGGCGACGCTATCCATGCCGCGGGCCTGGGCGTCGACGTGGCCAATTACGACGAGTTCGAGGGCACCGTGCGCCATGCCACGGTGCTGATCGAGCTCGAGCGCACCACCCCGGCCGTCAAGCAAAACGACGGGCGCTATGTGCATGCCGTCACCGTCACCCTGCACGGCGTTGTCGGCCGGTGGCGCAAGCATGCCGCCCTCGAGGCGGTGAACCTGGCCACGTGCCTGGAGCGCCTCGCCGACTCAAACCGCTGGGGCTTTCAAGGGCGCTTTTGTGGTTTGCCCGAGGATATGCGCAGCGGGCCGTCGATGTTTCAGCGCGGCTCCGATGGCTATGACGCCTGGGCCGTGACGTTCCGGCAATCGCTGGCCATTGGTACCGACCGGGCGCTGCCCGAATTTGGAGAGGCCCCCTCGGCCACTGCCGAGGTGTGGCAGATCGAGGCTTAACCCATGTTTAACGCCTACCTGCGTATCCAGCTCGCGCCGCTGATCGAGCGCCTGGCTTCGCTCGAGGCTGAGCTCGAGGATCTGCGCCGCCGCGCCGACGGGCACAACCGCATCGGCACGGTGGTGGCGGTGGATCCGGCGAAAGTGCTCTGCCAGGTCAGCCACGGCGAGCTGCGCTCGCCCTGGATCAAGTACGCATGCTTGGCGGCCGGCGAGGTCAACGAGACCCGGCACCCGTCGGTGGGCGAGCAGTGCCTGCTGCTGAACTACGGCGGCGGCGATGGCAGTGCCCAGGCGATTGCCCTCCTCGGCTTGCCCTCGGCGCAGTTCCCGCCGGTCTCTGACCGCGCCGAGCTGCACCGCCGCACCTACCCGGACGGCACCGAAAGCAGCTACGACCACGTGGCGCATGCCTTGGACTGGAAAAACGGCCCGACCACGGTCAAGGCCGACCAGGCCGGCATCGAGCTGCTGAGCAATGGCAGCGGCCTACGGATCGACGCCTCGGGCGTTCACCTGGTCGGGCCGAAGGTAGACCACGAAGGCGTCGACATCGGGAAAACCCACCCGCATTTAGACCTGCAGAATGCTGCGGTCGCTACCGGAAAGCCGAAACCATGATCGGAATCGACCGCGACACCGGCGCGACAGTCGACGACTGGCCCGCCTTTGTGCAGCGCGCCACCCGCGCCCTGACAACCCCGCTCGGTACCAGGCAAAAGCGGCCGCTGTACGGCTGCAGGTTGCCGACGCGCCTGGGCCGCAACCTGGGCGACCAGCTGCTGATACTCGCCCAGGGCGACGCCGTCGACGCCTTCTACAACGAGGCGAACGGCCTCGGCGACTTCAAGCCCGAGGTGGTGGTGGCCACCCGTGAGGGTGCCGGCCTGCGCCTGCGCCTGGCGGGCACCTGGCACAACCGCAAGATGACGTTCGAGGTGACCACGTGAGCATGCTTATTCCGGGGCTCAACCAACTGGCCGAGCCCGAGATCGTCAAGGTCGAGAATTTCGAGACGTTGCTGGCCGAGTTCAAGGCCGAGGTGCTGGCCTACGTGGCCGCGCGGGATCCGGCCAAGGCCGCCCGCCTGCAGGAGGCACTGGAAAACGACAGCGAGCTGCTGTCGATGGCCCTGCAGGCCATGACGTTGCGCCTGCAGGGCCATGAACGCAAATACAACGCCCGCATCAAGCAGATGCTGGCCTGGTGGGCAACTGGCAGCAACCTGGACGCCCGCGGCGCGGATCTCGGCCTCGAGCGCCGCACCATCAGCCCCGGCGACCCTAGCGCCTTCCCGCCGGTTGATCCGGTGCTCGAGGAGGACGAGGACTATCGGCTGCGCTATTACTTGGCCCCGCATGCCCCGGCCGCTGGCTCGCGCCTGCAGTACCGCCGCGAGGCCATGACCCTGGGCGAGCGCGCCACGGTCACCGTGGAAGCACCCAGCGCTGGCCAGCTGGTGGTGACGTACACCTTCGCCGAGGATGGTTTCGCGGCGCAGATGAAGGACGCCAACGGCCGCCGCACTGCGCCGGGCCAGGTGACCGTCACCGCCCTGGCGCGCGAGGGCAACGGCACGCCGAGCGCCGAACTGCTGGAAGTGGTCGAGGGTCACTTCGCCCGTGATGACGTGCGCCCCGAGACCGACCAGGTGATCGTGCAAGCGGCCGAGATCGTGCCGTATCAGATCGCCGCGATTGCCTACATCAACCCGGGGCCGGATGCCCAGCTGACCAAAGAGGCGGCCGAGCAGGCGCTGGGCGTTTATGCCGCGGCGCGCCACCGGCTGGCCAGCTATGTGGATCCGAGCCGGATCAACCAGGTGCTGCATGACTCAGGCGCTGAGCGCCTCGAGCTGCTGTCGCCGTTGGTGCCAATCGAGTGCGAAGCGCACCAGGCCCCCTTCTGCATTGGGATAAACGTCGAGGTTAGGCCGCTATGACCGATGACGCCCCGGGCCTGAGCCTGTTACCACCCAACCGCTCGCTGCTCGAGGCCGGCCTGGATCTCGCTTTCGCAAAACTGCTCGAGCGCATCGAGCCGCCGTTCCCGGCGCTGATGAATCCCGCCACTACTCCGGTCGACTTCCTGCCTTACCTGGCGGCGGATCGCGGCGTTAGCGAGTGGCAACCTGCAGCGCCCGAGGCCGAAAAACGCACCACGGTGGGCACGGCCTGGGAGGTAAAGCGCCTGGCCGGTACCCGGCGCGCGCTCGAGCAGGCTGTTTCGAGCCTGCAGCTGCGCCCCGAGGTGACGGCGTGGCACGAGAAAACGCCAGCCGGCACGCCCTACAGCTTCGAGGTTATGGCCTGGGCCGAGCAGCCCTTCGACGAGCAGACCAACGCGCGCCTGGATGCCCGCCTGGCCGCTGCCAAAAGCGAGCGCGACGTGCTGACGACGCGCATCGGGCTTAGCACCAGGTCGCGCACTTATCGCGCCGCCGCCCTGCTTTGCGGCGAGCTGGCCACCATCTACCCGCTGCAGACAACCGAGCTCGAGCAGAGCAACCCGGTCTACGTTGCCGCGGCCCTGAATACGGTCGAGACGACCACCATCTACCCGCTGCAGGAGGCCTGATGGCACAGCAAGACTATTACACCATCCTGACCTCGGCCGGCCTGGCCTACGAGGCAAACCGCAAGGCCTTGGGCCTACCGATCAAGCTGACTCAAATGTCGGTCGGCGATGGCAACGGCGCGGTCTATAACCCGGCCGCCGCACAAACTGCCCTGGCGCGGGAGGTATGGCGCGGGCCGATCAATGCGCTGCTGCAGGACGCCACGAACCCCACTTACCTGGTGGGCGAGCTGACCCTGCCGGATGACGTGGGTGGCTGGTATGTGCGCGAGGTGGGTTTCTGGACGGATAGCGGGATCCTCTACGCCATCGGCAAGTACCCGGAGAGCTTCAAACCTGAGCTTTCTGCAGGCGCTGGCAAAGAGTTCTACATCCGCGCGATCTTCGAGACCAGCAACGCTAATTCGGTCACCCTGGTGGTCGATGACACGGTAGTTAAGGCGACCCGCGCCTATGTGATCGACTACGTCGCCGCCGAGCTGGCGAAGCGCGATGGCAAAGACTCGGTTCGGGTGGCGACCACCGCCGAGATTGTGTTGTCAGGCGCGCAAAGCATCGACGGCGTGGCTGTGGTTGCAGGTAATCGCGTGCTGGTGAAGAACCAATCGAACGCCGCACAAAATGGCATTTACGTCGCGGCCGCCGGCCCTTGGTTGCGGGCCGCCGATGCTGACGCGAGCATCGAGGTGACGCCCGGCATGCTTGTGCCGGTCGAGGAGGGCGCGGAGAACGGTGACAGCGTATGGAAGCTGTTCACCAACGCACCTATCACGCTGGGCACTACCGCCCTGTTTTTTGAAATGGTGGCCAGCGCGCCGGCAACCCAGGCAGATGCCGAGGGCGGTACGGCACCAGGGAAGTGGATGTCGCCCCTGCGAGTGTTTCAGGCGCTGCGCTCTGCCGCTGCAGCCGCCACTGAGGCGTTGCGCGGTGTGCTTCGCGTTGGCACGCAAGCCGAAGTCAATGCCGGCACGCTCGACAACGTGGCGGTGACGCCTAAAAAACTACGCTGGGGCGTTTCGTACCTGATCGCAGCCAATGGTTACTTGGCCTTCCCGACCTGGCTCGGCGGCCTTGTCATTCAATGGGCGAGCGCGCAGGTCTACACCAACGGCGCAAACGGCGGCACGTCCACGGTAACTCTGCCGATGGCTTTTCCGAATGCGTTTTTCGGCGTGCTGGCGATCAAGAAGACGACGGCCTGGCTTAACGGCGCGGAAACTTTTCAGGCTGCGCCGTCTGGCCTTTCTCAGGCGGCTATCAGCGCTGATTCGGCCTCTGGCCAAGAAGGCGCCGGTAACCGCGATGTTTTCTATTTCGCAGTAGGTAACTGAGCATGAAGAAGTTTTTCTTCTGCCCCGAAACGCTGGGGCTTTATCCGGGCGCCCCTTACGGGGACGCCGCCGGGAAGGACTGCATCGAGCTGACCGAGGCCGAGTATCGCGCGCTTGCGGGCCATGCCTTGGCGCTAGACGCCGCCGGCCGCCCAGTTTTAGTCGCATCTCTGCCTCTTACCGTCGAGCAGCTGGAGGCCGCTGAGCGGGGTTGGCGCGACTATGAGCTTCGACGCTCCGAGTGGCTGATCGCTCGTCATCGCGACGAAGTGGACATGGTGACCACGACGACCTTGTCGGTTGAACAGTACGGCGAGCTGTTGGCGTGGCGTCAGTTACTGCGCGACTGGCCCGCCTCGCGGGCATTCCCTGACGACTCTGGTCGCCCAGTGCCGCCTGCCTGGCTTGCTTCCCTTACCTAATGAAAGCCCCCGCCCTGGGGGCTTTCGCGTTTCTGAGGATCCGTAATGCTCGAAAAACTCAAACGGGGCACCGCCTGGTGCCTCGAGATCCTGCTCGCCCTGGTGCAATGGGCGGTGCTCCTGGTGGTGCGTGTGGCGCTGATCGTCGTCGGCCTGCTGGTTGACGCGGTGGCGATTCTGTTCGCGGTACCGGGCCTGTCGCTGAGCGATGGCCGCCCGATCTGGAACGTGCCGGCCTGGGCCTGGCTGTTCGGCAATGACTTCGACGGCCTCGACGGCGACAAGCGCCGCTGGTGGGCTGACAACTGCGACGATCTGGTGCTGTTCGGCCTGTTGCCATTGCTGCGCCGCATCGGCTTTACGGTCGACTGGCTCGCCGTCGATTCGTGGCTCGCGCGCTGGTGGTGGGCCGCGGTGCGCAATCCGGTAAACAACCTGCGCCTGGTGCCTGGCTTCAACTGCCCGGTGAGCGAGTGCGAGATCCGCTACCTCGGCGACTACGCCGTCGAGGATAAGCCCGGGCAAGGCGGCTGGCAGTTCGTCAGCGCGCGCCGCCGGGGCGGGGTCTCCCGTTGGTATGGCTTTTATCTGGCGCTGCCCTATGGGCCTGCCAGGGCCTTTGTGGTGCGCCTTGGTTACAAGATCAAGCCCGCGCACCAGGACACCGCCGAGCCCGGCAAGGGCATGACCTTCAAGATCAACCCGGCGAAAGCCATCTAGGGAGACCGCCACCATGGCAGACCGCAACAACTACACCGTGCTCGTGCCGTACCCGAAAGGGGGCGGCCACTGGACACGCAAGGGCGACAAGGTCGACCTGCTCGATGTCGAGGCTCTGGCCCTGCGTCAGGCCGGCCGCATCAAACTGACTGCCGAGCTCGAGGCCGAACAGGCCGCGCCGGTGACCACCAAGAAAACCGCTGCTAAGGACTGACCATGGCCGAGGTAACCAATTTCGAGCACAACGGCGTCTCCGTCGAGACGACCGAATCCCCCGAAGCGATGGGCGGGCTTGGCGACAACGTCGTCGGCCTGGTCGGTACCGCGCCCAAGGCTGATATGAGCGTTCCGCGCAGCTATCCCTTCCGCATCAATAGCTTCACCCTGGCCGCGTTGCTGGATCCGACCGGCACCGAAGCCGGCTCGCTGTACCACACCGTCCACGCGATCCTGAAAGTGGTTAAGGTGCCGATCTATGTGGTGATCGAGGAGGAGGGCGCAACCCCGGCCGACACGGTCAACGCCATCATCGGCGGCGTCGACGCCACCTCTGGCCAGGTCACCGGCCTCGGCGCTCTGGCGCTGTGCGCCGAGGTGCCGACCATCATCGGCGCGCCTGGCTTCTCCGATAAGCAGGCGGTGCATAGCGAGTTGGCCAGCCTGGGTAAGCGGATCCGTGCGCGGGTGGTCTTCGACGGCCTCGACACCGACGTGGCCGGCCAGGTGGTCAACAGCCAGGCCATTGGTGGCGCGGCGCTGGGTTATGACCGCTGCTACATGGTTCACCAGATGCCCGCGGTCTACTCCAAGGCGGCCAAGGCCAACGTGTTCCTGCCGCCCTCGAGCCTGGCCATTGCGGCCATGGCCGCGGTCAAGCAGTGGGAAAGCCCGGGCAACCAGGTGACCTACGCGGCCGACGTGGCGCGCACCGTCGAGTACAACATCCTCGACAAGTCGACCGAGGGCGACCTGCTCAACCGCTACGGCGTGAGCTACTACGCGCGCACCACCCTGGGCGGCTTTTCGCTGCTGGGCAACCGCTCGATCACCGGCAAGTTCATCAGCTACGTGGGCCTCGAGGACGCCATCACCCGCAAGCTGGTGAAAGCGGCGCAGAAGGTCATGGCGAAGAACCTGACCAAGACCTTCATGGAGCAGGAGGTTAAGCGGATCGACGACTGGATCCAGACCCTGGTGGCCGACGAGACCATCCCGGGCGGCAAGGTGTACCTGCACCCCGAGCTGAACAGCGTCGAGAAGTACAAGAACGGCACCTGGTACCTGTGCATCGACTACGGCCGCTACGCGCCCAACGAGCACATGATTTACCAGCTCAATGCGTCTGACGCGATCATCGAAGAATTTCTTGAGGACGTTCTCTAATGCTGACTAACCGAGTGCGGCAGATCATCACTGCCACCCTGCAGGGCCTGCCGCTTAACGCGACCATCGACGACTATGATCCGCCGGTGATCGAGTTCGACATGGAAGAAATGCGCGGCGGCCGTTACATCCCCGAGGAGATGGCCACCGGCATGAAAGCGCTGTCGGGCAAGCTGACGCTGCAAGGCGTCGGCCTGCCGATCATGGCGGCCCTGGGCGTCAGCGGTGGCGACGACATCCTGCTGACTGTGCAGGAAGCCGGCGAAGACCAGGACGGCAACGAGTGGTTCACCTACCACGTGCAGGGCGGCAAGCTGAAAAAGCTCGAGGAGAAGACCCTCAAGATGGGCGACAAGCCGGTCACCGTGCTGGAAATCGCCCTGCGCACCTACACCCGCCTGGAAATGGGCGTGCCGGTGATCGACATCGACACGCGCACGCAGAAGGTCGTCGTCAACGGCGTGGATCTGCTCAAGGGCGCGCGTCGCCTGGCCCTGATGGTTTAACCCGCCACCCTCGAACCAAGCCGCCTACGGGCGGCTTTTTCGTGTCTGTAAGGAATCCCCGCAATGAGCTGGAAACCCGAACCGCATCCCCTGCGCTGGCCCGTCACCCTCGAGGGCGGCGAGATCCTGACCACCATCGAGCTGCGCGCCTTCACGGTCGAGGAGCACCGCGCCGCGCTGGCCAGTGTCGGCACCGATGAAGAAGAACAGTTTGAGGCCCTGCTGCTGGTGGCCACCGGCTTGCCGGTTGGCGTGCTCGAGCAGATCAAGCGCCCCGACTACGTGGCCCTGGTCACGCGCATGCACGAGTATGTGAACCTGCCGGCCAGCTACTTCCTGGGCCGCAAGCCCGAGGATCCTGACGACGCGCCGCTCCTGGTGCCGATCAAGGCCATCGGCCGCACGGTTGACCGGCTGGCTCTGCAGGTGCCTGCGATGAAGGCGACCAAGGTCATGCGCAAGCTCAAGACCGACAACGAGCGCACCGACTTTATCAGCGCGCATTGCACCGGCCTGTCGACGGTTGAGGTGCTGCGCCTGAGCATCCCCGATTGGACGCAGCTGCAGGAGCGCCTGCACGCTTTTTTGAACAAGCCGGCGGCCTACTTTCCGAGCGCGACATCGAAGTAATCCTCGATGTCGTGCCGCTCGTTTACCACGTAAGCGAAGCGGAGATTCTGGAGTGGGACGCCGGAAAAGGGCTGCGCCGCTACGAGCTGGCCATGGCGCGCCTGGGCGTAAAGCAAAAGGGGTAGGGCATGGCTGACACCAAGTCGAAGTACTCGCTACGGCTGGCCGCCGTGGACGCCTACTCGAAGACGTTCGGCGACTTCTCGAAGAAAGCCGACAAGCTGCAGGACGAGATCAAGGGCCAGCGGGCCGAGCTGGACAAGCTCAACCGCCTGGCCCGCTCGGCCGACGGTTACACCAAGCTGACCGAGAAGCTCGACAAGACCAAGACCGCCCTGCAGGCGGCCAAGGTTGAGCAGGTCAGCCTGGGCAAGGCGCACCAGGCCGCCGCGGCGACGGTGCAGCG
>NZ_QJRX01000015.1 GCF_003205495.1 Aquipseudomonas alcaligenes
TCGCCCAGAAAGGCCAAACCCCCACCCGCGTGAGCGGATGGGGGTTTGGGGATAGAAGCTTGACGATGACCTACTCTCACATGGGGAAACCCCACACTACCATCGGCGATGCGTCGTTTCACTACTGAGTTCGGGATGGGATCAGGTGGTTCCAACGCTCTATGGTCGTCAAGCAATTCGGTTGCTGTGTCGGTGTTAAGTCGCCACAGCGAATTGGGTATGTGATCTTGGCTTTGCGGTTCTTAGCGAACTTTCGGTTCGTTTGTCGACTTCACCATCACCGACAATCTACAGATTGTTTGGGTGTTATATGGTCAAGCCTCACGGGCAATTAGTATTGGTTAGCTCAACGCCTCACAGCGCTTACACACCCAACCTATCAACGTCGTAGTCTTCGACGGCCCTTTAGGGAGCTCAAGGCTCCAGTGAGATCTCATCTTGAGGCAAGTTTCCCGCTTAGATGCTTTCAGCGGTTATCTTTTCCGAACGTAGCTACCCGGCAGTGCCACTGGCGTGACAACCGGAACACCAGAGGTTCGTCCAACCCGGTCCTCTCGTACTAAGGTCAGCCCCTCTCAAATCTCAAACGTCCACGGCAGATAGGGACCGAACTGTCTCACGACGTTCTAAACCCAGCTCGCGTACCACTTTAAATGGCGAACAGCCATACCCTTGGGACCGGCTTCAGCCCCAGGATGTGATGAGCCGACATCGAGGTGCCAAACACCGCCGTCGATATGAACTCTTGGGCGGTATCAGCCTGTTATCCCCGGAGTACCTTTTATCCGTTGAGCGATGGCCCTTCCATACAGAACCACCGGATCACTAAGACCTACTTTCGTACCTGCTCGACGTGTCTGTCTCGCAGTCAAGCGCGCTTTTGCCTTTATACTCTGCGACCGATTTCCGACCGGTCTGAGCGCACCTTCGTACTCCTCCGTTACTCTTTGGGAGGAGACCGCCCCAGTCAAACTGCCCACCATACACTGTCCTCGATCCGGATAACGGACCAGAGTTAGAACCTCAAGCATGCCAGGGTGGTATTTCAAGGATGGCTCCACGCGAACTGGCGTCCACGCTTCAAAGCCTCCCACCTATCCTACACAAGCAGGCTCAAAGTCCAGTGCAAAGCTACAGTAAAGGTTCACGGGGTCTTTCCGTCTAGCCGCGGATACACTGCATCTTCACAGCGATTTCAATTTCACTGAGTCTCGGGTGGAGACAGCGCCGCCATCGTTACGCCATTCGTGCAGGTCGGAACTTACCCGACAAGGAATTTCGCTACCTTAGGACCGTTATAGTTACGGCCGCCGTTTACCGGGGCTTCGATCAAGAGCTTCGCTTGCGCTAACCCCATCAATTAACCTTCCGGCACCGGGCAGGCGTCACACCCTATACGTCCACTTTCGTGTTTGCAGAGTGCTGTGTTTTTAATAAACAGTCGCAGCGGCCTGGTATCTTCGACCGGCATGGGCTTACGTAGTAAATACTTCACCCTCACCGGCGCACCTTCTCCCGAAGTTACGGTGCCATTTTGCCTAGTTCCTTCACCCGAGTTCTCTCAAGCGCCTTGGTATTCTCTACCCGACCACCTGTGTCGGTTTGGGGTACGGTTCCTAGTTACCTGAAGCTTAGAGGCTTTTCCTGGAAGCATGGCATCAACCACTTCGCATTCTAAAAGAACACTCGTCATCAGTTCTCGGCATTAAGACCCCGGATTTACCTAAGATCTCTGCCTACCACCTTAAACACGGACAACCAACGCCGTGCTGGCCTAGCCTTCTCCGTCCCCCCATCGCAGTAACTAGAAGTACGGGAATATTAACCCGTTTCCCATCGACTACGCATTTCTGCCTCGCCTTAGGGGCCGACTAACCCTGCGTCGATTAACGTTGCGCAGGAAACCTTGGTCTTTCGGCGTGCGAGTTTTTCACTCGCATTGTCGTTACTCATGTCAGCATTCGCACTTCTGATACCTCCAGCAAGCTTCTCAACTCACCTTCACAGGCTTACAGAACGCTCCTCTACCGCATCACTTACGTGATACCCGTAGCTTCGGTGTATGGTTTGAGCCCCGTTACATCTTCCGCGCAGGCCGACTCGACTAGTGAGCTATTACGCTTTCTTTAAAGGGTGGCTGCTTCTAAGCCAACCTCCTAGCTGTCTAAGCCTTCCCACATCGTTTCCCACTTAACCATAACTTTGGGACCTTAGCTGACGGTCTGGGTTGTTTCCCTTTTCACGACGGACGTTAGCACCCGCCGTGTGTCTCCCACGCTCGGCACTTCCAGGTATTCGGAGTTTGCATCGGTTTGGTAAGTCGGGATGACCCCCTAGCCGAAACAGTGCTCTACCCCCTGGAGTGATACGTGAGGCGCTACCTAAATAGCTTTCGAGGAGAACCAGCTATCTCCGAGCTTGATTAGCCTTTCACTCCGATCCACAGGTCATCCGCTAACTTTTCAACGGTAGTCGGTTCGGTCCTCCAGTCAGTGTTACCTAACCTTCAACCTGCCCATGGATAGATCGCCCGGTTTCGGGTCTATACCCAGCGACTAAACGCCCTATTAAGACTCGCTTTCGCTACGCCTCCCCTATTCGGTTAAGCTCGCCACTGAATATAAGTCGCTGACCCATTATACAAAAGGTACGCAGTCACCTAACAAAGTAGGCTCCCACTGCTTGTACGCATACGGTTTCAGGTTCTATTTCACTCCCCTCTCCGGGGTTCTTTTCGCCTTTCCCTCACGGTACTGGTTCACTATCGGTCAGTCAGTAGTATTTAGCCTTGGAGGATGGTCCCCCCATATTCAGACAACGTTTCACGTGCGCCGTCCTACTCGATTTCACTTCTAAGACCTTTTCGCGTACAGGGCTATCACCCACTATGGCCGCACTTTCCAGAGCGTTCCGCTAAAATCAAAGAAGCTTAAGGGCTAATCCCCGTTCGCTCGCCACTACTAAGGGAATCTCGGTTGATTTCTTTTCCTCAGGGTACTTAGATGTTTCAGTTCCCCTGGTTCGCCTCATACACCTATGTATTCAGTGCATGATACCCAGCTTATGCTGGGTGGGTTCCCCCATTCAGAGATCTCCGGATCAAAGTCTGTTTGCCGACTCCCCGAAGCTTATCGCAGGCTACCACGTCTTTCATCGCCTCTGACTGCCAAGGCATCCACCGTATGCGCTTCTTCACTTGACCATATAACCCCAAGCAATCTGGTTATAGATTCGTAACGTGAAGACGACATTCGCCGAAAATTCGCGCTTGAACTCGCAAATTTTGCCTTGATTAACAATGTGCAGTGAAACACATTGTTAGTCACTTCTATCACATACCCAAATTTTTAAAGAACAGTTCTGGCGCAAAGTCCAGAACTCAACATCCCAACCAATCTTGGCAGATGCTCAGTTCTGAGCTTTCAGCGATCTTGAGTTGATGGTGGAGCCAAGGAGGATCGAACTCCTGACCTCCTGCGTGCAAAGCAGGCGCTCTCCCAGCTGAGCTATGGCCCCGTTTAGACACTGGCCATCCCGACAATTGGTGGGTCTGGGCAGATTCGAACTGCCGACCTCACCCTTATCAGGGGTGCGCTCTAACCAACTGAGCTACAGACCCAATCGTCACTCTCGGGTCTCAACCCAATCGCTTTTCGCAAGTGAATCAAGCAATTCGTGTGGGAACTTATGAAGAAGCTGAAGTCTTCGATTAAGGAGGTGATCCAGCCGCAGGTTCCCCTACGGCTACCTTGTTACGACTTCACCCCAGTCATGAATCACTCCGTGGTAACCGTCCCCCTTGCGGTTAGACTAGCTACTTCTGGAGCAACCCACTCCCATGGTGTGACGGGCGGTGTGTACAAGGCCCGGGAACGTATTCACCGTGACATTCTGATTCACGATTACTAGCGATTCCGACTTCACGCAGTCGAGTTGCAGACTGCGATCCGGACTACGATCGGTTTTATGGGATTAGCTCCACCTCGCGGCTTGGCAACCCTTTGTACCGACCATTGTAGCACGTGTGTAGCCCTGGCCGTAAGGGCCATGATGACTTGACGTCATCCCCACCTTCCTCCGGTTTGTCACCGGCAGTCTCCTTAGAGTGCCCACCCGAGGTGCTGGTAACTAAGGACAAGGGTTGCGCTCGTTACGGGACTTAACCCAACATCTCACGACACGAGCTGACGACAGCCATGCAGCACCTGTGTCTGAGTTCCCGAAGGCACCAATCCATCTCTGGAAAGTTCTCAGCATGTCAAGGCCAGGTAAGGTTCTTCGCGTTGCTTCGAATTAAACCACATGCTCCACCGCTTGTGCGGGCCCCCGTCAATTCATTTGAGTTTTAACCTTGCGGCCGTACTCCCCAGGCGGTCGACTTAATGCGTTAGCTGCGCCACTAAGATCTCAAGGATCCCAACGGCTAGTCGACATCGTTTACGGCGTGGACTACCAGGGTATCTAATCCTGTTTGCTCCCCACGCTTTCGCACCTCAGTGTCAGTATCAGTCCAGGTAGTCGCCTTCGCCACTGGTGTTCCTTCCTATATCTACGCATTTCACCGCTACACAGGAAATTCCACTACCCTCTACCGTACTCTAGCTCAGTAGTTTTGGAGGCAGTTCCCAGGTTGAGCCCGGGGATTTCACCTCCAACTTGCTGAACCACCTACGCGCGCTTTACGCCCAGTAATTCCGATTAACGCTTGCACCCTTCGTATTACCGCGGCTGCTGGCACGAAGTTAGCCGGTGCTTATTCTGTTGGTAACGTCAAAACAGCAAGGTATTAACTTACTGCCCTTCCTCCCAACTTAAAGTGCTTTACAATCCGAAGACCTTCTTCACACACGCGGCATGGCTGGATCAGGCTTTCGCCCATTGTCCAATATTCCCCACTGCTGCCTCCCGTAGGAGTCTGGACCGTGTCTCAGTTCCAGTGTGACTGATCATCCTCTCAGACCAGTTACGGATCGTCGCCTAGGTGAGCCTTTACCTCACCTACTAGCTAATCCGACCTAGGCTCATCTGATAGCGCAAGGCCCGAAGGTCCCCTGCTTTCTCCCGTAGGACGTATGCGGTATTAGCGTTCCTTTCGAAACGTTGTCCCCCACTACCAGGCAGATTCCTAGGCATTACTCACCCGTCCGCCGCTGAATCATGGAGCAAGCTCCACTCATCCGCTCGACTTGCATGTGTTAGGCCTGCCGCCAGCGTTCAATCTGAGCCATGATCAAACTCTTCAGTTCAATACTGCTTGGGTTTTGAGAAAACCCTAAACTTGGCTCAGCAATCGCAAATAAACTCTCGAATTCACGAGTGTTACTTGTGTTGCTGATAATCAGGCGACTATCAGTCTTACTCCACAAGCACCCACACGAATTGCTTGATTCAGTTGTTAAAGAGCGTTTCGATCAAGCCTTTCGTCTCAACCGAGGCCGCGCATTTTACAGCAGCCTTTCAATCTGTCAAGCTGTTTTTGAAGAATTTTTCGTTTCTTCTCAACCGCTTGCGCTTCAGAGTCAAACTTCTTCTCGTCAGCGGGAGGCGCATTCTACAGCGTTCAAAACCGCTGTCAACCACCTCTTTCAACCGCTTCCGATCCATTCGACCGAAGCACCAACAGGACTCAACCACCACCCTGTCAGCCCGGCGCATTCTACTCGAATCCGCCATCCGGTCAACCTCTTTTTTCATCCAACTCTTTGATTTTCAAGGAGTTTTCCGAGAG
>NZ_QJRX01000016.1 GCF_003205495.1 Aquipseudomonas alcaligenes
GATAGCTCCCCGAACGCACAGCAGAAGGAGGTAGTGCCCAACATCCGCGCCATGCAAAAAGTGGAGAGCCTCTTTCAAGGAAGAGGTCGAGGCAGCAGCCTCGAATCTGCCAGTGGAACAGCTTGGGGCCTACTCAATGCAGTGACCGAGTACGTCGACCACGAGCGGCGTGCACGCAGCAACGAATACCGTATGGACTCGGCATGGTTCGGCCAGGGCGCGCAGATCAAACAGCGCGCGCTGGACGCAGCCCTGCGACTGGTTGCCTAGCCCTCACTTATCTCGCCCTCACGCCCGATCAGCCTGGTGCTGATCGGGCGTTTTTACGCCTGCAGGTACACACGATGAAAGCAAAGTCATTGAATGGCAGCACTGCCAAGCAACGCCCTGCCCTGCGTCTGGTCAGCACCAAGGAACTGCCACGTGAGGACTGGCTGCAGATCCGCAAGCAAGGCATTGGCAGCTCCGATGCCGCGGCCGCCATCGGCCTCAATCCTTACAAATCGCAGCTGGAGCTGTGGCTTGAGAAAACCGGCCGCGATGCAGGCCTGTCCATAACCGATCCCCACGATGAGAACAGCCCAATGTACTGGGGCAATGTCCTGGAACCCATCGTGGCCTGGCACTACAGCAAGCGCACCAAGAACAAGGTAAGGCGCATCAACGCCGTGCTGCAGCATCCGGAACCTTCACTGTCGTGGATGCTCGCCAATATCGATCGTGAGGTAGTCGGTGCCGAGGATGTACAGATTCTCGAGTGCAAAACCGCCGGCATCAACGGTGCGCATCTCTGGAAAGAAGGCGTGCCCGAGTATGTGCAGTTGCAGGTCATGCACCAGCTCGCCGTCACCGGCAAGCAGGCGGCCGATGTGGCGGTTCTGCTTGGCGGTCAGACGCTGGAGATCCATCGCATAGAGCGCGATGAGCTCATGATCGCTCGCTTGATTGAGCTTGAGCAGCGCTTCTGGCGCTACGTGGAAACGGATACTCCACCACCTGCCGACGGATCAGCCTCTTCTGAGGCCGCCCTGCGCTGCCTCTACCCCGAGGACAACGGCCAGGTCGTCGACTTCAGTCGAAATGCAGGACTCACCGCTGCCTACATTGAGCTGAAAGCTCTGCGCCAGTCGATTGCCGACAAGGAAAAGCGCGAAGCGGAGCTCAAGCAGATGCTGCAACAAGCGATGGGTGATGCCAGCCGCGCGGAGTTTTCGCATGGCTACATCAGTTGGCGTAAAGCCAAGGACAGTGTCGGCCTCGATGTCGCACAACTGCTCCAGGACAAACCCTACCTGCAAGCCAAGTACCCGCTGCTGAAGCCCGGCGCGCGGCGCTTTCTGGTCGGCTGATTTC
>NZ_QJRX01000001.1 GCF_003205495.1 Aquipseudomonas alcaligenes
CATTCGACCGAAGCACCAACAGGACTCAACCACCACCCTGTCAGCCCGGCGCATTCTACTCGAATCCGCCATCCGGTCAACCTCTTTTTTCATCCAACTCTTTGATTTTCAAGGAGTTTTCCGAGAGGACTGCGCCGGAAGTGGTGCGCATTATAGGGGACCAAATTTAACCGTCAACTCCTTTCTGCAAAGATTTTCACTCTGCCTTCAAGGAGATGCGCGCGAAGGCCTTCTTGCCGGCCTGGCACACGTGGCTCGCGCCCAGCTTGAACGTGAAACCACGATCAACCACCTGGCCATCCACCTTGACGCTACCTGCGCTCAGCAGATCGCGTGCGGCGGCGGCATTCTTCACCAAGCCAGCCTTATTAAGGACGGATGAGATCGGCATATCCTCTATAGAAAGCAGCTCGACCTCCGGCAGGTCGTCCGGCAGCTCGCCATCCTTCAGGCGATTGCCTGCGGAACGGTGCGCATTGGCAGCAGCTTCCTCGCCATGGAAACGCGCAACTATCTCTTCGGCCAGCTTGATCTTGATATCGCGCGGATTGGCGCCCTTGTCGACATCCGCCTTGAACTGCTCGATCTCCTCCATGGAACGGAAGCTCAACAGCTCGAAGTAACGCCACATCAGCGCATCGGGCATGGAGACCAGCTTGCTGTACATGACGCCCGGTGCCTCCTGGATACCCACATAGTTACCCAGCGACTTCGACATCTTCTTCACGCCATCCAGCCCTTCCAGCAGCGGCATGGTGACGATGCACTGCGAGGGCTGACCATAGGCACGCTGCAGCTCACGCCCCATGAGCAGGTTGAACTTCTGGTCGGTGCCTCCGAGCTCGACGTCGGCACGCAGGGCCACCGAGTCATATCCCTGCACCAGCGGGTAAAGGAACTCGTGGATGGCAATCGGTTGGTTGCCTTCATAGCGCTTCTGGAAATCATCGCGCTCGAGCATGCGCGCCACGGTGTACTGGGAAGCCAGGCGAATGAAATCCGCCGGGCTCAGCTGATCCATCCAGGTCGAGTTGAAGGCTACTTCGGTCTTGGCCGGATCGAGGATCTTGAATACCTGGGCCTTGTAGGTCTCGGCGTTGTCCAGCACCTGCTCGCGGGTCAGCGGCGGACGAGTCGCGCTCTTGCCGCTGGGGTCACCGATCATCCCGGTGAAATCACCGATCAGGAAGATGACCTGATGGCCGAGCTCCTGAAACTGGCGCAGCTTATTAATAAGCACGGTATGGCCGAGGTGCAGGTCGGGGGCGGTCGGATCGAAACCGGCCTTGATGCGCAGCGGCTGGCCGCGCTTGAGCTTCTCTACCAACTCGGACTCGACCAGGACCTCTTCCGCACCACGCTTGATCAGCGCCAGCTGCTCTTCTACCGACTTCATGACAGGACTCGTTGCCACTCGCAAACCAAAAGGGAACCAACCATACAAGATCATTGACCAATTACAAGCCTTGCGACCGGCTCGAGCCATTGGGCCGATAACCTGCATTCAGGGTTGCCTATAGAGAATTTTGATTATATTTTAATCAGTTAATGCATTCTTCCAAGAAACACCCTGAGCCATGACGCATTCCGTACCCAAAGCCCCGCCGCCCTACCCGAGGAGCCACCTGCTGGCCGCCAGCGGTGTAGCGGCGCTGCTTAGCCTGGCCTTGCTGGTGTTCCCATCCCGCGAAGTCGAGGCGAAGAAGACCTACCTGAGCCTGGAACTGGACAGCGGCGCCGAACAGCTGGTGCAGGAAAAGGACGACCTCCGACCAGGTTCCGCAGCCGGGGATAGAGGCGATGCACCCTTCAAGCACCTCGCCGACAATCAGAACAGCGCCGGAAAAGACGCGAACAAGAAGAACGAAGACAGCCAGCTTTCTCAGCCCCAAGACCCACTGCAGAAAAGCGTTACCGTCGCCAACGGCGACACCCTGTCGACCGTGTTCGCCCGGGTCGGCCTGGATGCCAACGCCCTGCACGAAGCCCTTGGCAGCAGCAAGGAAGCCAAGCGCTTCGGCCGTCTGCACGTCGGCCAGGTGCTGGACTTCAAGCTGACCAGCGATGGTCGCCTGGAGCGCCTGAGCAGCAAGCTGAACGACCTCGAGAGCATCTCCCTCGCGCGTAGCGACAAGGGCTTCTCCTTCAAGCGCGAACTGGTCAAGCCGGATGTGCGCACCACCTACGCCCACGGCGTGATCAACAGCTCGCTGTTCCTCTCGGCCAAACGCGCCGGCCTGTCGCACAGCCTGACCATGGATCTGGCCAATATCTTCGGTTACGACATCGACTTCGCCATGGACATCCGCGAGGGCGACGAATTCGAACTGATCTATGAAGAGAAGGTGGTGGGCAACAAGCAGGTCGGCAGTGGCAACATCCTTTCCGCTCGCTTCACCAACCGCGGCAAGACCTACACCGCCGTGCGCTACACCAACAAGCAGGGCGTCTCCAGCTACTACAACGCCGACGGCATGAGCATGCGCAAGGCGTTCATCCGCACCCCGGTGGACTTCGCCCGCATCAGCTCGAAATTCTCCATGGGCCGACGCCACCCGATCCTGAACAAGATCCGCGCGCACAAGGGCGTCGACTACGCCGCGCCACGCGGCACGCCGATCAAGGCCGCCGGTGATGGCCGCGTACAGCTGGCCGGACGCAAGGGTGGCTACGGCAACACCGTGGTCATCCAGCACGGCAACAGCTACCGCACCCTCTATGCGCACATGCAGGGCTTCGCCAAAGGCGTGCGTACCGGCGCCAACGTCAAGCAGGGGCAGATCATCGGCTACATCGGTACTACCGGCCTGTCCACCGGGCCGCACCTGCACTACGAGTTCCAGGTCAATGGCCGCCACGTCGACCCGCTCAGCCAGAAGCTGCCGATGGCCGACCCCATCGCGCGCAACGAGAAGCAGCGCTTCCTGCAGCTGAGCAAGCCGCTGATGGCGCGCATGGACCAGGAAAGGGCCACCCTGCTGGCCGCCAACAAGCAGCCCTGAGATGCCGCGCTACCTGGGGGTGATGTCCGGTACCAGCCTCGACGGGCTGGACATCGCCCTGATCCAGCAAGACACCCGCCCCACCCTGCTCGCCCATCACTACCTGCCCATGCCCGACGCCCTGCGCGCCGAGCTACTAGCCCTGTGCGCACCCGGCCCGGACGAGCTGGCGCGCGCCGCCATCGCCGAGCAGCGCTGGGTCGAACTGGCGGCCGCCGGCATCCATGAGCTGCTGCGACGCGAGCAGCTGAGCCCGGGCGATATCCGCGCCATCGGCAGCCACGGCCAGACCGTGCGCCACGAGCCAGCCCGCGGCTTCACCGTGCAGATCGGCAATCCGGCGCTGCTGGCCGAGCTGACCGGCATCGAGGTGGTCGCCGACTTCCGCCGCCGCGATGTCGCCGCCGGTGGCCAGGGCGCACCGCTGGTCCCGGCTTTCCACGAGGCGCTGTTCGACAACCGCGGCGCGCCTTGCGCGGTGCTCAATGTCGGTGGCTTCAGTAACCTCAGCCTGATCGACCCCGGCCAGCCGGTACGCGGCTTCGACTGCGGTCCGGGCAACGTGCTGCTGGACGCCTGGATCGGTAAGGTGCGCGGCGAGTCGTTCGACCGCGACGGAGCCTGGGCCGCCAGCGGCACGCCGAACCAGGCACTGCTGGAACGGCTGCTGAACGATCCCTACTTCGCCGGCCAGGGCCCGAAGAGCACCGGCCGCGAGCTGTTCAACCTGCCCTGGCTGGAAGCCCATCTCGCCGCGCTTCCCGGCCTGGAACCGGCCGATGTGCAGCGCACCCTACTGGAGCTGACCGCACGCAGCATCGTCGAGTCGCTGCGGCAGGCCCAGAGCAGCACCAGCGAGCTGCTGGTATGCGGCGGCGGCGCGCACAACGGCGCGCTGATGCGCCGCCTGAAGGAACTGCTGCCGAACTGCCAGGTGGCCAGCACCGCCGTGCGCGGCGTGCCGCCGGACTGGGTCGAGGCCATGGCCTTCGCCTGGCTGGCGCACTGCTGCCTGGAACGCATCCCGGCCAATCGCCCCAGCGTCAGCGGCGCCCGCGGCCCGCGGGTGCTGGGCGCCATCTATCCGGCCTGAAGCGAGCCGCGCAGAAACGAAAAAGCCGCGCAGATGCGCGGCTTCTTGCAGGGCAGCGGGCTCAGATCGAGAAGGACGAACCGCAACCGCAGGTGGTGGTGGCGTTGGGGTTGTTGATCACGAAACGCGACCCTTCCAGACCTTCCTGGTAGTCCACCTCGGCCCCGGCCAGGTACTGGAAGCTCATCGGGTCGACCACCAGGCTGACGCCCTCGCGCTCGACTATGGTGTCGTCGTCGGCCACGTCCTCGTCGAAGGTGAAGCCGTACTGGAAGCCCGAGCAGCCACCACCGGTGACGAACACCCGTAGTTTCAGGCGCGGATTGCCTTCCTCATCGACCAGGCTCTTCACCTTGTTCGCCGCACCCTGGGTGAAGATCAGGGGGGTTGGAGTGAAGGTCTCGACGCTCATCTTGCTGCTCTCCCGGCGCCAGGCGCCATGTTACGTACCACACGGGCGGCGATTATCCGCTTACCCGAGCAAATCGGTCAATTATTGCGCGACGACAGAGGCACCAGCCCCTACCGCTTTAGATAGGAGCACCTGCGGCGAATTCAAGCCACCGCAGGCGCCATCGCGATCAGGGCAGCAGCGCGGCGTGGGCCAGGCCCAGGCGCTCGTCCAGGCCGAAGAGGATGTTCATGTTCTGCACGGCCTGGCCGGACGCGCCCTTGACCAGGTTGTCGATGACCGACAGCACCACCACCAGCTCGCCGCCCTGCGGACGGTGCACAGCGATGCGGCAGACGTTGGCACCGCGCACGCTGCGGGTCTCCGGATGACTGCCGGCGGGCATCACGTCGACGAAGGGCTCGCCGGCGTAGCGCTGCTCGAACAGCGCCTGCAGGTCGACGCCGCGATCGGCGACGGTGGCGTACAAGGTGGCGTGGATACCGCGGATCATCGGCGCCAGGTGCGGCACGAAGGTCAGGCCGACCGGGCCATTGGCGGCGCGGCGCAGACCCTGGCTGATCTCCGGCAGGTGGCGGTGGCCCTTGACCGAATAGGCCATCATGCTCTCGCTGGCCTCGCACAGCAGCGAACCGACCTTGGCGCCACGCCCGGCACCGCTGACGCCGGAGGCGCAGTTGGCGATCAGGCGGCTCGGGTCGGCCAGGCCGGCCTCCAGCAGCGGAATCAGGCCAAGCTGGGTGGCCGTCGGGTAGCAACCCGGCACGGCGATCAGGCGCGCGCCCTTGATCGCCTCGCGGTTGACTTCCGGCAAGCCGTAGACGGCCTCGGGGAGCAGCTGTGGCGCGCCATGCGGCTGGCCGTACCACTTGGCCCACTCCTCGGCGTCCTGCAGGCGGAAGTCGGCGGACAGGTCGATGACCCGGGTGCCGGCCGCCAGCAGCTCGCCGGCCAAGGCATGGGCAACACCGTGCGGGGTGGCGAAGAACACCACGTCGCAGGCGCCCAGGGTGGCCACGTCCGGCACGCTGAAGGCCAGGTTGTCGTAGTGGCCGCGCAGGTTGGGGTACATGTCGGCGACCTTGACCCCGGCCTCGGAGCGCGAGGTGATCACCGCCACTTCGGCCTGCGGGTGCTGGGCCAGCAGGCGCAGCAGCTCCACCCCGGTGTAACCCGTGCCGCCGACGATTCCGACCTTGACCATTGCACACCCCCGCTACGCGACCGTTGAGAAAGGCTGCCGATGATAAGGCCACGGGCCGCGACGGCCAACCTCATGGGTGACGCACGGGCATGGCTTTCTCTACTATCGACGGCAAATCTGCCGCCGGATGACGTCCATGCTCTATCTCTGGGTCAAGGCCCTGCACATCATCGCCATCGTCTGCTGGTTCGCCGGCCTGTTCTACCTGCCGCGCCTGTTCGTCTACCACGCCATGGCCGAGGACCAGCCCAGTCGCGAGCGCTTCTGCATCATGGAGCGCAAGCTGTACCGCGGCATCATGAACCCCTCGATGGTTGCCACCCTGGTCCTTGGCGCCTGGCTGCTCTACCTCAACCCGGCCTGGCTGAAGATGGGCTGGCTGCATGCCAAACTGCTGCTGGTGGTTCTGCTGGTCGGCTACCACCATGTCTGCGGCGCCCAGCTCCGGCGCTTCGCCCGCGGCGAGAACGTCCGCGGCCATGTGTTCTACCGCTGGTTCAACGAAGTGCCGGTGCTGTTCCTGCTGGGCATCGTGATCCTGGTGGTGGTCAAACCCTTCTGATAGCAAGAGGAAAGCCCCATGTCCCTGCCCGCCCTGCTCGACCAACGCCTGCGCCTGCCGGTGGTCGCCGCGCCGATGTTCCTGGTGTCCAACCCGCAGCTGGTGCTGGCCTGCTGCCATAGCGGCGTGCTGGGCAGCTTCCCGGCGCTGAACCAGCGCGAGAGCAGCGGCTTCAAGGCCTGGCTGGAGGAGATCGAGGCCGGCCTTGCGACAGACTCGGCGCCCTATGCGGTCAACCTCATCGTGCACGGCAGCAACCCGCGCCTGCAGGCCGACCTGGCCATCTGCGTCGAACATAAGGTGCCAGTGGTGATCACCAGCCTGGGTGCGGTCAAGGAAGTGGTGGATGCGGTACACGGCTATGGCGGCCTGGTGTTCCACGACGTGACTACCCGCCGCCATGCGGAGAAGGCCGCCGAGGCCGGGGTCGACGGCCTGATCGCGGTGGCCGCGGGGGCCGGCGGGCATGCCGGCACCTGGAGCCCCTTCGCCCTGATCGCCGAGATCCGCCAGTTCTTCAACAAGACCCTGCTGCTCTCCGGCTGCCTCAACCATGGCCACGAGATCCTCGCTGCCCAGCTGCTCGGCGCCGACCTGGCCTACATGGGCACGCGCTTCATCGCCACCCGCGAGAGCGCGGCCGACGCCGACTACAAGCAGATGATCCTCGGCGCCCGCGCCGCCGACATCATCCACACCCCGGCGGTGTCCGGCGTGCCGGCCAGCTTCATGCGGCAGAGCCTGGAAAAGGCCGGCTACGACCTGGGGCGCCTGCAGGACAAGGGCGACGTCAACTACGGCGAGAAGCTCAAGCCGATCAGCGACGAGGCCAAGGCCTGGAAGACCGTGTGGTCGGCCGGCCAGGGCGTCGGCGGCATCGACGACCTGCCTTCGGTGGCCGAACTGGTGGCCCGCCTGGATGCCGAATACCGCGCCGCCCAGAGCCGCGGTCTGCAGCTGGCCCAGCGCTGGCCGCGCTGAGCGGCATTTTGCGCAGGCGTTCGCTTGTTCACCCACGGCAAAGCCCCTAGGCTCTAGGCACTTCAATACAGCAGACAGGGATGCACGCATGACCGAAGCCCGCTACAAGATCGTCTTCGACGGCCAGTTGATGCCGGAAATGGCGCTGGATACGGTGAAGAACAACCTGGCGCGCCTGTTCAAGAGCGACCAGAGCAAGATCGATGCACTGTTCAGCGGCTCGCCGGTGGCGCTCAAGCGTGACCTGGCCGAGGCCGAAGCCGACAAGTACCTGGCCGCCCTGCAGCAGGCCGGCGCCCTGGTGCGCAAGGAACGCGACATCGGCGCTGGTCTCAGCCTGGTGGACACCGATGATCACCGCCCGGCAGAGGCTGCCGCCGACGCCAGAATGAGCTGCCCCAAGTGCGGCCACGAGCAGGCCAAGGCGCCCGAGTGCGCGGCCTGCGGCATCATCATCGAGAAGTATCTGGCGCGCCAGGCGCAGCTGGCCGAGAGCGCACCGGCAGTGGCCGCCGGCGAGACACCCTCGCCCTACAGCACGCCCAAGTCGGAAGTCGCCGAGACCCTGCCGGAATATGCCGAGCTAAAGGTGCTCAGCATCAATGGCCGGATCGGTCGCGTGCGCTACCTGGGCTGGTCCATGGGCATGATGCTCATCGCCATGCTGGCCTATGCCATCGCCGTGGGCGCCATGGCCATTTCGCCGATCGTCGGCGGCATCCTGATGGTGCCGCTGGTGATAGCCGCGGTAGTGGTCAGCGTTATGATCGGCGTGCAGCGCCTGCATGACCTCGGCTGGTCCGGTTGGCTCTGGCTGCTCAACCTGGTGCCGCTAGTGGGCACCGTGTTCGCCCTGCTGATGCTGGTGGTACCAGGCACCCAGGGCGCCAACCGCTACGGCCCGCCGCCACCGCCGAACAGCCGTGGGGTGATCGTCCTGGCCTGGTCCTGCCTGCTGGTGCCGATCCTCGGCATCCTCGCCGCCATCTCGATCCCCGCCTACCAGGACTATGTCGAGCGCGCACAGGGCGCGCAGTCTTATCAGGTTCCCGACCTTGAGGAGTAAGGCTTGAGCGGCTACGCCCTTGTCACCGGCGCCTCCAGCGGCCTCGGCCTGGCCCTGGCCGAGGCACTGGCCCGGCGCGGGCACAACCTGATCCTGGTGGCGCGCCAGCGCGATGCGCTGGAGAGCATCGCCTGCGAGCTGAGCCAGCGCTTCGGCATCGAGGCGCTGCTGCGCGTCTGCGACCTGACCGAGCCGCTGCAGCTCACCGGCCTGATCCAGGAGCTGGAACAGGGTGAGCGACACATCGACCTGCTGGTGAACAACGCCGGCATCGGCAGCGCCGGGCTGTTCGTCGAGCAGGACTGGGGCCACGAACAGGACCTGATCGAGCTCAACATGCTGGCGCTGGCCCGCCTGTGCCACGCCCTGGGTGCGGACATGAAGCGCCGCGGCGGCGGGCAGATCCTCAACGTCGCCTCGCTGGCCGCCTTCCAGCCGGGGCCGCTGATGAGCAACTACTTCGCCAGCAAGGCCTATGTGCTGCACCTCTCCGAGGCGCTGCGCAGCGAGCTGGCGCCCTTCGGCGTGAAGGTCTCGGTGCTCTGCCCGGGGCCGGTAGCCACCGCCTTCTTCCGCCGCGCCCGCCTGCGCAGCGAGGGCCTGCAGCGCCGCCAGCTGCTGGAGAGCCCGGAGCGGATCGCGCAGATCGCCGTGCAGGGCCTGCAGCGCAACCGCGCCATCATCATCCCCGGCTGGCGCCACCGCCTGCTGCCGCAGCTGCTGCGCCTGACGCCGCGCGCACTGGTACGGCGCATCGCCATGCGCATGGTGCGCCCGCTGCTGCCACGCGAGGGCGCCGAGGAGACCTAGCCGGCATCCACCGTGCGCCCGGCGGCCCAGGCGCGCAGCGCCGTGAGGCGCTCGGCCATCACCACCGACAGCGGCGCCGTGCCCTGGATGTTGCTCAGCAGCAATGCCTGGTCCACCGCCTGCTGGCGGGCCTGGGCGGCATACAGGGCGCTGACCACCACCTGTTCGATCTCCGCGCCGGAGAAGCCCTCGCAGGCTGCCGCCAGCGCCGCCAGATCGAACTGTGCCGGGTCCAGCTCGCGACGGCGCAGGTGGATGGCGAAGATCTCCGCGCGCACCTCGGCATCCGGCAGGTCGACGAAGAACAGCTCGTCGAAGCGGCCCTTGCGCACCAGTTCCGGCGGCAGGCGGTCGATGGCGTTGGCGGTGGCGACCATGAACACCGGCGCCTTGCGCTCGGCCATCCAGGTCAGCAGGGTACCGAGCACGCGCTGGCTGACACCGTCGTCGTTACTGCCGGTGGCCAGGCCCTTCTCGATCTCGTCCATCCACAGCACGCAGGGCGCCATCTGCTCGGCCATCTTCAGCGCCTCGCGCAGGTTGCGCTCGGTCTCGCCGAAGAACTTGTTGTACAGGCTGGCGAAGTCCAGGCGCAGCAGCGGCAGGCCCCAGAGACCGGCCACCGCCTTGGCCGCCAGGCTCTTGCCACCGCCCTGCACGCCGACCAGCAGCACACCGCGCGGCATGTCGGTGCCCTTGCCGCTGGCGAAGATCTCCTGACGCTCGCCCAGCCAGCGCTTCAGGTTGACCAGGCCGCCGACCTCGGCGAAGCGCGCGGTGTCATGCTCGAAGCTCAGCACGCCCTCCAGGTCGAGCAGCTGGAACTTGGCCTTGTTCAGTTCCGGCAGATCTTCCTGGGTGATGGCGCCGTCGTCGCAGATCAGGTTGCGCGCCAGCGCCCGCGCCTCGGCGTGGCTCATGCCGCGCAGGTTCTTCACCACCTGCTGCAGGGTGCGGTTGTCGGTGCGCACCCGCGCACCGCGGTTGCGCTCGCTCCAACGCGTGGCCTCGTCGCGGACGATGGTCAGCAGCTCCTCCTCGGTCGGCAGCGCCAGGCTGAAGCGCGCGGCGTAGCGCTGCACCTCGACCGGCAGCTTGAGGGCATGCGACACCAGCACCAGGGTCGGCTTGTGCGCCACCTCGCTCATGGCGATTTCCTTGAGCAGGCGCACCAGCTTGGGGTTGTCGACCAGGAACGGATGCAGGTCGCACATCACGTAGAGATTGGGCGTCGGGTCGGCCTTGATCAGGCGCAGCGCCTGCTCCGGCTCGCGGCTGTCCAGCTCGCCCACCGGCTCGCCGCCGAAGCCCAGGCGCTGCAGGCCCTCGGTCACCGCCCAGGTGTAGATGCCGAGGCCGCGCTTGATCGCCAGCGAGGTCAGGGTCTCCAGCACCCGCGGCTCGTCCCAGGACTCGATCACCACCAGTTTGACACGGGACTCCAGCACCAGCCCCAGATCGTGTACGTCGTTCTTCACAGCCTCTCCTTGTGCAGCATTAGGGTCTGTTGCCGTTTCGGCGCAAGCCGCGTTGCCGCGAAAAATCGCGCCAGGCTAGGCGCGGGACGCAGGGAATGGTGATCCCTTGCCAAGTTCCGCAACGACGCATGGCGCGATTTTCCGCGCAACCCGTAGGGCCGGGCCAGTTTTTGTGCGGATCGTCGTTACTCGACGGCTCATTTGGATGGCCAAACTTCGCGTCTCGCGCCTAGCTCCGCACAAAAACTGGCTCCGTCGCGGTCGCGGCGAAACGGCAACAGACCCTAAACTCGCAGCATACCCACCGCCTTCGGAGGAAAGCGCATGGACTGCCTGTTCTGTCGCATAGTCGCCGGCGCGATACCGGCCCGCAAGCTCTACGAGGATGACCAGGTGCTGGCCTTCCACGACATCGGCCCGCAGGCGCCGGTGCATTTCCTGGTGATCCCCAAGCGCCACATCGCCCGCCCCGACCAGCTCACCGAAGATGACCGGGCACTGGCCGGGCACATTCTCTACACCGCCCAGCGCCTGGCCATGCAGGAAGGCTGCACAGAAGGCTTCCGCCTGGTGATGAACTGCAACGAGCAGGGCGGGCAGACCGTGCATCACATCCATATGCACGTGCTCGGCCAGCGCCAGCTGCACTGGCCGCCGGGCTGACGGTGCGGCCTCTTGTCGCCGGGCGGATTTGTCCGCCGGGCTTCGGGTAAACTGCCGGCATGCTTTCCGTGGAGGTGGCCATGAGCAACGAACGCCAGTTTTCCCCCGTCGACCGCCTGCTGATCCAGGCCGATGCCGCCATGCGCACCCTGCTGCCATTCAGCGGCGCCCCGACGCGGCCATCGCCGGCCATCCTGCAGAGCGAGACGGAGCTGAGTGACGACGAGGCCCGCCACGTCGCCGGGCTGATGCGCATCAACCACACCGGTGAGGTCTGCGCCCAGGCGCTGTACCAGGGCCAGGCGCTGACCGCCCGGCTGCCGGAAGTGCGCCAGGCCATGGAGCACGCCGCCGACGAGGAGATCGATCACCTGGCCTGGTGCGAGCAGCGCATCCGCGAGCTGGGAAGCCAGCCGAGCCTGCTCAACCCGCTGTTCTACGGCCTGTCCTTCGGCGTCGGCGCGGTCGCCGGGCTGATCAGCGACCGGGTCAGCCTGGGTTTCGTCGCCGCCACCGAGGATCAGGTGGTCAAGCACCTGGACGAGCATCTGGAGCAGATCCCGGCGGAAGACGCCAAGACCCGCGCCATCCTCGAGCAGATGCGCGAGGACGAGCAGCAGCATGCCACCAGTGCCCTGGAGGCCGGCGGCCTGCGCTTCCCGGCACCGGTCAAGCTGGGCATGAGCCTGCTGTCCAAGGTGATGACCAAGAGCACCTACCGGATCTGAGCCGGCAACCATGAAAAAGCCCGCCAATCGGCGGGCTTTTTCATGGCGGGAAACTCAGCGCGGCATGTTGCGCGCGTAGAAGATCTCCAGCATCTCGTGGCGCACCCGCTCTTCCACCTGCTTGCGCTGCTCGGCGGTGAGGTTGCGGGTGGCGTCGCCGAACAGGTAGTTGTCCAGGTCGAACTGCTTGAGCAGCATCTTGGTGTGGAACAGGTTCTCCTGGTACACGTTGACGTCCATCATCTGGTAGGCGTCGAGGGTGTCGTCGGAGAGGTAGTTCTGGATCGAGTTGATCTCATGGTCGATGAAGTGCTTCTTCCCTTCCACGTCGCGGGTGAAGCCACGCACGCGGTAGTCGACGGTGACGATGTCCGAGTCGAACTGGTGGATCAGGTAGTTGAGCGCCTTCAGCGGCGAGATCACGCCACAGGTCGACACGTCGATGTCCACGCGGAAAGTCGCGATGCCCTCGACCGGATGGATCTCCGGGTAGGTGTGCACGGTGATGTGACTCTTGTCCAGGTGCGCCAGGATGGTCTCCGGCAGCGGCCCCGGGGATTCCTCGATCTGGCTGGCGGTGGGTTCCACCGGCTGCTCGGAGATCAGGATGGTCACGCTGGCGCCTTGCGGGTCGTAGTCCTGACGGGCGATGTTCAGGATATTGGCGCCGATGATGTCGACAACATCGGTGAGGATCTGCGTCAGGCGCTCGGCATCGTACTCTTCGTCGATGTACTGCACGTAGGCCTGCTGGTCTTCCGGGGTTTCCGCGTAGCAGATGTCATAGATGTTGAAGCTCAAGGTCTTCGTCAGGTTGTTGAACCCGTGGAGCTTGAGTTTGCTTTTCACCGTTTGGAACTCTCTATGTGGATGCGGCCCTGCCGCGTGATCGAGCATGCCCGTCAGCTGCGAACGACTCAGCTGCGTAGGACGGTTAACACCTCTTCGCGATGGCGATTGTGGTTTGGGGTTGCGGGCGGGAGCCCGCGAAAAGGCGCGCATTATGCAGAGCCGGAACCGGCTCCGCCAGAGCATGCGCGCCCGAGATGACGAACGCGGGTCAGCCCAGCTCGACGATCTCGTAGTCGTGGGTAATCTCGACGCCGGCGCGGCCGAGCATGATCGAGGCCGAGCAGTACTTCTCCGCCGACAGCTCGACGGCGCGCTTGACCTGCGCCTCCTTGAGGCCACGGCCCTTGACCACGAAGTGCAGGTGGATCTTGGTGAACACCTTGGGATCTTCGTCGGCGCGCTCGGCCTCGAGGAAGGCTTCGCAGCTCTCCACCGGCTGGCGCGCCTTCTTCAGGATGCTGACCACGTCGAAGTTGCTGCAGCCGCCCAGGCCGAGCAGCACCATTTCCATCGGGCGCACGCCGAGGTTGCGACCACCGGCCTCGGGCGGGCCGTCCATCACCACCACGTGGCCGCTGCCGGATTCACCGAGGAACATGGCCTCGCCGGCCCATTGAATGCGTGCTTTCATCGCCAGGACTCCACTGCCCGAAAAAATGTCGCTAGCTTAACACAGCGCCCCTGCACGGCCCTGACACGCCATTTCGCGGCAATGGGCCACGGTCAGTGTTGACTGCGTCGCAAATTCGCGTTGCCGCACCCCGAGTGTCTGTTAAGCTGGCGGCGGATAACTGGCACACTTGTTCGGATAACTAATAAGAAATTCGCCTGCTGGACAAAGGCTTACTCACTTTTCGGGACTCGGGCATGGTCGCTATTACCCTTACACCTAAGATCAAGAACATCGACAAGCTGCTCGCGCACTGTCACCGCCGCCGCTACACCGCCAAGAGCACCATCATCTATGCAGGGGACCGTTGCGAGACCCTGTTCTTCATCATCAAGGGCTCGGTCACCATCCTCATCGAAGACGACGATGGCCGCGAAATGATCATCGCCTACCTCAACGCCGGCGACTTCTTCGGCGAGATGGGCCTGTTCGAGAAGGAAGGCACCGAGAAGGAGCGCAGCGCCTGGGTGCGCGCCAAGACCGAGTGCGAAGTGGCGGAGCTGAGCTACGCCAAGTTCCGCGAACTGACCCAGCAGGACCCGGAGATTCTCTACGCCCTGGGCAGCCAGATGGCCGACCGCCTGCGCAACACCACGCGCAAGGTCGGCGACCTGGCCTTCCTCGACGTCACCGGCCGCGTCGCGCGCACCCTGCTCGACCTGTGCAAGCAGCCGGACGCCATGACCCATCCGGACGGCATGCAGATCAAGATCACCCGCCAGGAAATCGGCCGCATCGTCGGCTGCTCCCGCGAGATGGTCGGCCGCGTGCTCAAGTCCCTGGAGGAACAGGGCCTGGTGCATGTGAAAGGCAAGACCATGGTGGTCTTCGGTACCCGCTGATCGGACTGCTACGCGTCGGCGAATCGTCGTCGCAAGCTGCTTCGGGATGCTCATTTACGGTATGTAAACTCCGCTCCCTCAGCAGCTTGCTCCTAGCCTCGCTCTAGCTCGCTAGCCCGATGAATGAAAAAGCCCGCCAATCGGCGGGCTTTTTCATGTCCGGATCGGTTCAGTCCGGATCGGCGCCCAACACCACGCGCTTGCCATCCGGGAAGAACAGGCGCTTGAGCTCGCTCCCCGGCTCCTCGGCACGCATGAAGGCCTCGCCAACCAGGAAAGCATGCACCTCGTTGATCTCCATCAGCTCGACATCGGCACGGCTGAGGATGCCGCTCTCGGTGATCACCACACGCTCGCGCGGAATGCGTGGCAGCAGGTCCAGGGTGGTTTCCAGGCTCACCTCGAAGGTGTGCAGGTTACGGTTGTTGATGCCCACCAGCGGCGTGTCCAGAGTATTAAGGGCACGATCCAGCTCGGCGCCGTCGTGCACCTCTACCAGCACATCGAGGCCGACATCCTTCGCGGTGGCTGCCAGTTCGGCCATGCGCACGTCGTCCAGCGCCGCAACGATCAGCAGCACGCAGTCGGCGCCCAGGGCACGGGCTTCGACGATCTGATACGGGTCGATCATGAAGTCCTTGCGGATCACCGGCAGGCTGCAGGCCGCGCGGGCCTCGCGCAGGTACTGGTCGGCGCCCTGGAAGAAGTCGATGTCGGTCAGCACCGACAGGCAGGCCGCGCCACCGGCCTCGTAGCTCCTGGCGATCTCGGCGGGCACGAAATCCTCGCGCAGCACGCCCTTGCTCGGCGAGGCCTTCTTGATCTCGGCGATCACCGCCGCCTGCTTGCGCGCCACCCGCTCCTGCAGGGCACGGGCGAAGCCGCGCGGGGCATCGGCGGCGCGGGCCAGCGCCTCGACCTCGGCCAGGCTGGCACGGGCGCGGCGCTCGGCGACTTCCTCGGCCTTGCGGGCGAGGATCTTCTCCAGCACGGTTGGAATGCTCATCCTTCGTTCTCCACGCGGAACACGGCGGTAAAGGACACCAGCTCGTCCAGCTTCTCCCAGGCCAGGCCGGTGTGCAGGGCGTCCTGTGCCAGCTGCACGCCTTCCTTGAGGCTGGTGGCGATGTCGGCGGCATACAGCGCAGCGCCGGCGTTGAGCACGATCATGTCGGCAGCCTTCTGGCCATTGTCGGTCTTGCGCTTGCCCAGCGCGTCGCGGATCAGCGCCAGCGAGTCCTGCGCGCCCTCCACGGTCAGGCCGATCAGGGTCTGGCTGCGAATGCCGAAGTCTTCCGGCTGGATGCGGTACTCGCTGACCACGCCGTCCTTGAGTTCGGCGACATGGGTCGGTGCGGCCAGGCTGATCTCGTCCAGGCCGTCGCTGGCATGCACCACCAGCACATGCTGGCTACCCAGGCGCTGCAGCACCTCGGCCATCGGCCGGCACAGCGCCTGGCTGAACACGCCGATCACCTGGTGCTTGACCCCGGCCGGGTTGGTCATCGGGCCGAGCATGTTGAACAGGGTGCGCAGGCCCAGCTCGCGGCGCGGACCGATGGCATGCTTCATGGCGCCGTGATGGGCCGGGGCGAACATGAAGCCGACCCCGACGCTCTCGACGCAACGCGCGACCTGCTCGGGTTTGAGATTCAGGTAGACCCCGGCGGCCTCCAGCAGGTCGGCGCTGCCGCTCTTGCCGGAGACCGCACGGTTGCCATGCTTGGCCACGCGACCACCGGCCGCGGCGACCACGAAGGCGGCGGCGGTGGAGACGTTGAACACGTTCATGCCATCGCCACCGGTGCCGCAGGTGTCGACCAGGCGCTCGGCGTCGATGCTCACCGGCGAGGCCAGCTCGCGCATCACGGTGGCGGCCCCGACGATCTCGTCGATGGTCTCGCTCTTCATGCGCATGCCCATGAGGAAGGCGCCGATCTGCGCGTCGGTGCACTGGCCGGTCATGATCAGGCGCATCACGTCCTGCATCTCGGCGGTGGTCAGGTCGAGGTTGTTGACCACCCGGTTGAGGGCTTCCTTGATGTCCATCAGCGCACTCCGCCTTGCTGTTTGAGGAAGTTGGCGAACAGTTCGTGGCCCTGCTCGGTGAGGATGGATTCCGGGTGGAACTGCACGCCCTCGATGTTCAGGGTCTTGTGGCGCAGGCCCATGATCTCGTCCACCGAGCCGTCGGCATGCTGGGTCCAGGCAGTCATCTCCAGGCACTCCGGCAGCGTTTCGCGCTTGACCACCAGGGAATGGTAGCGGGTCACGGTCAGCGGCTTGTTGAGGCCGGCGAACACGCCCTTGTCCTCGTGGAACACCGGGCTGGTCTTGCCGTGCATCACCTGGCGCGCGCGCACCACGTCGCCGCCGAAGGCCTGGCCGATGCTCTGGTGGCCCAGACACACGCCGAGGATCGGCAGCTTGCCGGCGAAGTGCAGGATGGCCTCGATGGACACCCCTGCCTCGGTCGGCGTGCAGGGGCCGGGCGAGACTACGATGCGCTCGGGCTGCAAAGCCTCGATCTCGGCGACCGTCAGTTCGTCGTTGCGGATCACGTGGACATCGGCACCCAGCTCGCCCAGGTACTGCACCACGTTGTAGGTAAAGGAGTCGTAGTTGTCGATCATCAGCAGCATGGCGGGGCCCCTTACTCTACGGACTGTTCGGCGAGGCTGACCGCGCGGAACATGGCGCGGCGCTTGTTCAGGGTTTCTTCCCACTCCAGGGCCGGCTGCGAGTCGGCGACGATGCCGGCGCCGGCCTGCACGTGCAGCTCGCCGTCCTTGATCACCGCGGTGCGGATGGCGATGGCGGTGTCCATGTTGCCGTTCCACGCCAGGTAGCCCACGGCACCGCCGTAGACACCACGCTTGACCGGCTCCAGCTCGTCGATGATTTCCATCGCGCGCACCTTGGGCGCACCGGACAGGGTGCCGGCCGGCAGGATGGCGCGCAGGGCGTCCATGGCCGACAGGCCTTCCTTCAGGTGGCCGGTGACGTTGGAGACGATATGCATGACGTTGGAGTAGCGCTCGATCACCATCTGCTCGGTGACCTTCACCGTGCCGGTGGTCGACACGCGGCCGACGTCGTTGCGCCCCAGGTCGATCAGCATCAGGTGCTCGGCGATCTCCTTGGCGTCGGACAGCAGGTCCTGTTCCAGGTCCAGGTCCGCTTCCTCGGTGGCGCCACGCGGGCGGGTTCCGGCGATCGGGCGCACGGTGACCAGGTTGTCCTCGACCCGCACCAGCACTTCCGGCGACGAGCCGACCACGTGGAAGTCGCCGAAGTTGAAGAAGTACATGTAGGGCGTCGGGTTGATGCAGCGCAGCGCGCGGTACAGGTCGATAGGTGCTGCCTGGAAGGGGATCGACATGCGCTGCGAGATCACCACCTGCATGCAGTCGCCGGCCAGGATGTACTCCTTGATCGCATCGACCGCCGCCTCGTAGTCATCACGCTTGAAGCTGGAGACGAAGTCCGGCTCCTTACCCGCCGGCTTGCTCAGGTCCACCCCCAGGCGCGGGGTGATAGGCCTGCGCAGCTTGTTCAGCAGTTCGCGCAGCTGCGCCTGGCCCTGCTCGAAGGCTTCGGCCTGGCTGGGGTCGGCGAGGACGATGGCGTGCATCTTGCCGGCCAGGTTGTCGAACACCACCACGGCGTCCGAGACCATCAGCAGGATATCCGGGGTGCCCAGCGGATCGGGGTTTGGGCACCGGGCCAGCTTCTTCTCCACGTAGCGCACGCTGTCGTAGCCGAAGTAGCCGACCAGGCCGCCGTTGAAGCGCGGCAGTCCGGCGATGGTGGGGACGTTATAGCGCGCCTTGAACTGCTCGACGAAGGCCAGCGGGTCTTCGCTTTCCAGGCTCTCTACCTCGATGCCGTCGACACGGACGCTGACATGGTGACCATGCACGCGCAGCACGGTGCGCGCCGGCAGGCCGATGATCGAGTAGCGGCCCCACTTCTCGCCGCCCTGCACGGACTCCAGCAGGTAGGAGTTGGGGGTGTCGGCCAGCTTGAGGTAGATCGACAGCGGGGTGTCGAAGTCGGCCAGGGTCTCGAAGGCCAACGGAATGCGGTTGTAGCCGTCGGCGGCCAAACGCAGGAATTCTTCGCGGTTCATAAACAGCAGCCTCGTCAATGAGGGTGAACGGGAGTCGGGCAAACGCGCCGGAACCAGCCGGCCAGGAGAAGTCAGGCGCGCCAGCGCCAGCGGGCCAGGGCCTTGATGACTTTCATCCAGTGTTTGCGGGCAACTACCACGATGCTGTCTCGTGCGGCGGGTATTCGGAAGGGTTCGGGGACATTACCCCAGCGCCCTCCTGCGCGCAACCGGGCAGCAGCTGGCGCAGATCGTCGAGCACCCGCGCCGGGTTCTCCTCGGCGATCGGCCGGCCGTGGTTGTAGCCATAGGACAAGGCCACGCAAGGCACGCCAGCCGCGTGGGCGGCCAGCACATCGTTGCGCGAGTCGCCGACGAACAGCGCCTGCTCCGTTGCCACGCCGGCCAGGCGCAGCACGTGCAGCAGCGCGGCCGGATCGGGCTTCTGCTGCGGCAGGGTGTCGCCACCGATGATCCAGCGGAAATAGCCACCCAGGCCCATCTCGTCCAGCAGCGGGGCGACGAAACGCTCGGGCTTGTTGGTGATCAGCGCCAGTTCCACGGCGGCGCCGCGCAGCCAGTCCAGGGTACTGACCACGCCGGGGTAGACCCGGCTCAGCGCATGACTGCCAGCATAGGCCTCGCTGAACAGCTCCAGCGCGCGCTCGGTATCGGCATCACTGACCGCGCCGTGCTCGAGGCCGCCGGCCAGGGCCCGGCGCACCAGCACCCGCGCGCCATTGCCGACCCAGTGGCGCACTCGCTCGACGCCGGCGGGTTCGCGGCCGAGCTGCGCCAGCATGCGGTCGATGGCGGCGGCCAGGTCGGGCACCGAGTCCACCAGGGTGCCGTCCAGGTCGAACATCACCAGGCGCGGCAGCTCGCCGCGGAACAGCTCGAGGATCACGCGCGAACCTGGGCCAGTTCGGCGCGCATGGCGTCGATCACCGCCTTGTAGTCCGGCTGGTTGAAGATGGCCGAACCGGCGACGAAGGTGTCGGCGCCCGCCGCGGCGATCTCGCGGATGTTCTTCACGTTGACCCCGCCGTCGATCTCCAGGCGGATGGCGTAGCCGGAGGCGTCGATCAGCGCGCGGGCCTCGCGCAGCTTGTCCAGGGTGCCGGGGATGAACTTCTGCCCGCCGAAGCCGGGGTTGACGCTCATCAGCAGGATCATGTCGACCTTGTCCATCACGTACTTCAGGCAGTCCAGCGGGGTGGCCGGGTTGAACACCAGGCCGGCCTTGCAGCCGCCGTCGCGGATCAGCTGCAGGGAACGGTCGATGTGTTCGGAGGCTTCCGGGTGGAAGGTGATGTAGCTGGCGCCGGCCTCGATGAAGTCGCCGATGATGCGGTCGACCGGCTTGACCATCAGGTGCGCGTCGATCGGCGCGCTGATGCCGTACTTGCGCAGCGCCGCGCAGACCATCGGGCCGATGGTCAGATTGGGCACATAGTGGTTGTCCATCACGTCGAAGTGGACGATGTCGGCGCCGGCGGCGAGGACCTTGTCGACTTCCTCGCCCAGGCGGGCGAAATCGGCGGAGAGGATCGACGGGGCGATGGCGAAGGATTGCATGGCGGCCTCAGGGCTGGATCACGGTGGCGCGATTGTAGCCTGAGTCGCCGGCTGCGGCGGTGGTCATGCGTCAGTCCACCGCAGCGGCCGGGCGGAGCGGGTCACTCCGGCATCGAGGTGCGCAGCTTCTCGCTGCGCCCGCGCAGCCACTCCAGGGTCAGCAGCATGACGATGGAGAAGCCGATCAGCAGGGTGGCGGCGGCGGCGATGGTCGGCGACAGGTTCTCGCGGATGCCGCTGAACATCTGCCGCGGCAGGGTGGCCTGCTCCGGGCCGGCGAGGAACAGGGTCACCACCACCTCGTCGAACGAGGTGGCGAAGGCGAACAGCGCGCCGGAAATCACCCCGGGGGCGATCAGCGGCAGGGTCACCTTGCGGAATGCCAGCAGCGGCGAGGCACCCAGGCTGTTGGCGGCGCGCACCAGGTTGTAGTTGAAGCCCTGCAAGGTCGCGGACACCGTGATGATCACGAAGGGCACGCCGAGCACGGCGTGCACCAGGATCAGCGAGGTGTAGCTGTTGCCCAGGCCCAGCGGGGCGAAGAACAGGTAGCTGGCGACGCCGACGATGACCACCGGGGCGACCATCGGCGAGATCAGCAGGCTCATCACCAGCGCCTTGCCGCGAAACTCGCCGCGGGTCAGGCCGATCGCCGCCAGGGTGCCGAAGACCATGGCCAGCAGGGTGGCGGCCGGCGCCACGATCATGCTGTTGGTCAGCGAGCGCATCCACTCGGCGGAGCTGAAGAAGTCGGCATACCAGCGCAGGGAGAAGCCCTGCAGCGGATAGACCAGGAAGCTGCCGGAGTTGAACGACAGCGGGATGATCACCAGCACCGGCAGGATCAGGAACAGCAGCACCAGCGCGCACAGGCTGCGATGGGTCCAGAACCAGGCGCGCTCGACGGGGGACTTGTAGGGACTCAGCATCTGCATTCTCCAATCAATCTCTAGCGGGGCATCGCCCCTCTCCCGCCCTGCGGGCACCCTCTCCCCAGAGGGGTGAGGGTCATCTTCGCCCTCCTCTCCCGTTCACGGGAGAGGGGCTGGGGGAGAGGGATGCGTTGGCAAATCCCCTCTCCCGCCCTACGGGCACCCTCGGCTTCGGCATCCTGCGTCGCCCTACCTCCTGCATCCTTGCAGTCGTCTCCCCGAAGGGGCGAGGGTCATCAGTTGGCCTGCTACGCAGGCCTTTTTATCCCAAGCGCAGGCGACTGGCGCCCACCAGCCAGCTGTAGACCACGTAGAGCAGCATGGTGGCCAGCAGCAGCAGGCCGCCGAGGGCGGTGGCCATGCCCCAGTTGATGGTGGTGTTGGTGTAGAAGGCGACGAAGTAGCTGATCATCTGGTCGTTCGGGCTGCCCAGCAGCGCCGGGGTGATGTAGTAGCCGATGGACAGGATGAACACCAGCAGGCAGCCGGCGCCGACACCGGCCAGGGTCTGCGGGAAGTACACCCGCCAGAAGCTGGCGAAGGGGTGGCAGCCGAGCGAGATGGCGGCGCGCATGTAGGAGGGCGAGATGCCCTTCATCACGCTGAAGATCGGCAGGATCATGAACGGCAGCATGATGTGCACCATGGCCACGTAGACGCCGGTCCGGTTGAACACCAGCTGCAGCGGCTGGTCG
The DNA here is from genome assembly GCF_003205495.1 of Aquipseudomonas alcaligenes. GTDB lineage: Bacteria > Pseudomonadota > Gammaproteobacteria > Pseudomonadales > Pseudomonadaceae > Aquipseudomonas > Aquipseudomonas alcaligenes_B. The sequence goes on from NZ_QJRX01000001.1 coordinate 21,680, forward strand.
ATGATGCCCATGGCGATCAGCGCGCTGTTGATCAGGCCACCGGACTGCAGCAGCACGATCCAGGCCGCCACGCGCACCAGGATCGAAGTCCAGAAGGGCAGCAGCACCAGGATCATCAGCAGGTTGCTGGTGCGGGTCGGCAGGTTGGCCAGCAGGTAGGCCAACGGATAGGCCAGCACCAGGCACAGGGCGGTGATCACCAGCCCCATCCAGAAGGTGCGCACGAAGATATCCAGGTAGATGGCCTGGTCCGGGGTGGCGGACGCCAGCTCGCCGAGATCGTCGATCCGGTGGTCGAGGGCGGCCAGCAGGTAATAGGCCGTGAAGGCACTGCTGTTGCGGCGGATCACCTGCCAGTAGGCCGGGTCGCCCCAGCGCTCGTCGAGGTTCTCCAGGGCGTCCTTGTAGGAGGCGGGCTCCTGCTTGAACGGCAGCGCGCGGCCGGTCTTGGCCATCAGGCTGCGGTAGCCGGCCAGTTCCATGTTCAGGCGCTTGGACAGGTCGCCGATGGTCTGGTTCTTGCGCGCCTCGGCCAGGTCCAGGGCCAGGGCCCGGTACACCGGCTCTTCCGGCAGGCCGCGACCATCCCAGCTGGCGATGGACTCGACGGTGCGCGGCAGGGCCTCGACCACCTCGGGGTTCTCCACGCTCTTGTAGAGCAGGATGCCGATCGGCAGCAGGAACACCACGAAGAGGAACACCAGCAGCGGCAGGATCAGGCCCTGGGCCTTGAGCCGGTTGATGCGCTCGGCGCGGGCCAGCTTCTGCTTCAGCGTCAGGCCGGCGAATTCGGTGAGGGAAACGGTAGTGGCCATCGCGGGCTCCAGAGACACCGGGACAAAGCGCCCTCGCCCAACCGCGGGCGAGGGTTCGGAGGGACGGGGGAGCGCCCCTCCAACCAACTCCCCTTCACCAGGAAGGGGCACTGCACGGGATGCTTACTTCGCCGCCCAGGCGTTGAAGCGCTGCTCCAGCTGCTCGCCGTAGTCGGCCCAGAAGGTCACGTTCATGGCCACCTGGCCCGCGATGTTCTCCGGGGTGGTCGGCATGTCCTTGAGCAGCGCCGGGTCGAGCAGCTCGACGGCCTTCTTGTTGGCAGGGCCGTAGGCGATGTTCGAGGAGTAGACCTTCTGCTGCTCCGGCTGCACGCTGAAGGCGGCGAAGGCCTTGGCGGCGTCGGCATCCTTGGCGCCCTTCGGGATGGCCCAGGAGTCGAAATCGTAGATGCCGCCGTTCCACACCACCTTGAGGTTGCTCTCCTTCTGCACGGCGGCGATGCGGCCGTTGTAGGCGGAGCTCATGACCACGTCGCCGGAGGCGAGGAACTGCGGCGGCTGGGCGCCGGCTTCCCACCACTGGATGTGCGGCTTGATCTCGTCGAGCTTCTTGAACGCGCGGTCCTGACCTTCCTGGGTGGCGAGCACGGTGTAGACGTCCTTCGGTGCCACGCCGTCGGCCATCAGGGCGAATTCCAGGGTGTACTTGGCGCCCTTGCGCAGGCCGCGCTTGCCCGGGAACTTGGCCACGTCCCAGAAATCGGCCCAGCTGGCCGGGGCGGCGGAGAGCTTGTCGGCGTTGTAGGCGAGCACCGTGGACCAGACGAAGAAGCCCACGCCGCACGGCTGGATGGCGCCTTCGATGAAGTCGTCGGGATTGCCGAACAGGGCCGGGTCGAGCTCCTCGAACAGGCCCTCGTCGCAGCCGCGGGACAGCTCCGGCGACTCCACTTCGACCAGGTGCCAGGACACGCTGTTGGTGTCGACCATGGCCTTGACCTTGGCCATCTCGCCGTTGTACTCGCCGGCGATGATCTTGCCTTTGCCGGCCGCTTCCCACGGCTGGTAGAAGGCCTTGGTCTGGGCGTCCTTGTTGGCGCCACCGAAGGAGATCACCGTCAGGTCGGCGGCCATCGCCTGGGCTGCACCGAGCAGGCCGAGGGCCAGGGCGCTGTGGCGGAAGATGCTGCGGATGTTGCTCATTGTTGTTTTCTCCACTGTGCAGGGTTGGTAATGCCTGGCGCCGTCACTCGACGATCAGAGGGTCTAGCGCCCTTACGTGCTCCACATGCCAGCCGAGCGGCACCACGTCGCCCACGCCCAGGGCGGGATCGAGTTCGGCGATCGGCTGTTTGACGAAGAAGTTGGGGTTGCCGCAGACCTCCATGCGGATGCGCACGTGGTCGCCCAGATAGATGAATTCGGCCACCCGGCCGCTGAAGCGGTTGGCGCAGCTCTCGCTGGCGCCGTTGATGCGCACCCGCTCGGGACGGATCGACAGGCTGACCGGCTCGCCCGGCGCGCCGACCTTCACCGCCAGCGCCTGCACCTGCTCGCCACGGGCGGTGCGCACGGTGCAGCGCTCGCCGTCGCGGCTGACCAGCTCGCCGGCCAGGCGGTTGTTCTCGCCGATGAACTGGGCGACGAAGGTGTTGCTCGGCGCCTCGTAGAGGTCGCGCGGTGGGGCGATCTGCTGGATCTCGCCCTGGTGGAACACCGCCACCCGGTCGGACATGGTCAGCGCCTCGCCCTGGTCGTGGGTCACGTAGACCACGGTCACGCCCAGGCGCTGGTGGATGTGCTTGATCTCCATCTGCATGTGCTCGCGCAGCTGCTTGTCCAGCGCGCCGAGCGGCTCGTCCATCAGCACCAGCTGCGGCTCGAACACCAGGGCGCGGGCCAGCGCCACGCGCTGCTGCTGGCCACCGGAGAGCTGCGCCGGGTAGCGGTGGCGGAAGTTGTCCAGCTGCACCATGGACAGCGCGCGCTTGACCCGCTCGGTGACATCGGTCTTGTTCATGCCGCGCACGGTCAGCGGGAAGGCCAGGTTCTCGGCCACCGTCATGTGCGGGAACAGCGCGTAGTTCTGGAACACCATGCCGATGTCGCGCTTGTGCGGCGGCACGTTGTTGATGGCGCGCCCAGCCAGGAGTATCTCGCCGGCGGTGGGCGTCTCGAAGCCGGCCAGCATCATCAGGCTGGTGGTCTTGCCGGAGCCGGACGGCCCGAGCAGGGTGAGGAACTCGCCCTTGCGGATGTCCAGGTTGAGGTCTTTGACGATCAGGCTTTCGCCGTCGTAGCTCTTCTGCACGCCCTTGAAGCTGACGAGCACGTCGCTGGAAACATTCTCGGCCATCACCACACCTTTGTTCTTGTTGCCGTGCACTAAGACTAGAAAGCCAGGCGGCCGGCGCAAATCGGGCGGTATGAGAGATTGCTATAAGGCTTGCGGAGGAGGCGTTGTAGGGATCGCCCTACAACACCCGAGACTGGATCAGCGTTTGGCCCAGCGAGCGAAGCGCTCCTCCAGGGCGGCGCCGTTGGCCGCCCAGAAGGCGGCATCCGTGCCCACGCCGCCTGCCAGGTTGGCCGGGGCGGTGGGCAGGTTGGCGCTGACGCCGGGGTCCAGCGCGGCGATGGCCTGGCGGTTGACCGGGCCGTAGGCGATCTTCTCGGCGAAGCGGCGCTGCGGCTCCACCTGGCTGGCGAAGGCGACGAAGCGGCGCGCCTGCTCGGCCTTGGCAATGCCCTTGGGCAGGGCCCAGTAGTCGAAGTCGTAGATGCCGCCGTTCCAGCTCAGCGCCAGCTGCGGCTGCTCGCTCTGGGCGGCGGCGACCCGGCCGTTGTAGGCCGAGCTCATCACCACGCGGCCATCACCGAGCAGACGGATCGGCTCCACGCCGGTCTTCCACCAGTGCAACTGCGGTTTGATCTGATCGAGTTTGCGGAAGGCACGATCCTGGCCCTCGGCACTGGCCAGCACCCGGTACACGTCCTTGGCCGGCACGCCGTCGGCCATCAGGGCGAACTCCAGGTTGTACTTGGCGCCCCAGCGCAGGGCGCGCTTGCCGGGGAAGCGCTGGGTATCCCAGAAATCGGCCCAGCTCTGCGGCGCGGCCTTGAGCTTGCTGCCGTTGTAGGCCAGCACCGTGGACCAGACGAAGATACCGACGCCGCAGGGCTGCACGGCACCGGGCAGGAAATCGGCGGCATCGCCGAGCAGGCTGGCGTCGAAGCGCTCGAACAGGCCTTCCTCGCAACCGCGCGCCAGCTCGGGCGCCTCCACCTCGACCACGTCCCAGGACACGTGGCTGAGCTGCACCATCTTGCGCAGCTTGGCCAGGTCGCCATTGTAGGAACCGTGCACCACGCTGGTCCCGCTGGCCTGCTTGAAGGGTTCGTAGAAGGCGGCGCGCTGCGCCTCCTTGTTGGCCCCGCCGAAGGAAATCACCGTCACGTAGTCGGCGTGGGCCGGCAGCGCGGCCGCCAGCAGACCGCCGGCCAGGTACTTCTTGTACATCTTCTCCCCCATTACATCGATACCCATGACCTGGGCAAAAGCGCACGCCAGAGCGGCCGCACGAAAGGTGACCAATCAGCCACGAAGCGACCAGGATGTAAAGGGAAGGTTGTGCGGAGCCTGTCTCAGATCAACTTGTGCTCGACCGCGTACTTCACCAGATCGGCCACCGAGTGCAGGTTGAGCTTCTGCATCAGGCGCGCCTTGTGGGTGCTGACGGTCTTGCTGCTGACCGACAGATGCTGGGCGATCTCGTTGACACCCTCGCCACGCACCAGACGCTCGAACACCGAGAACTCGCGCTCGGAGAGCAGCGAATGCGGCGGTCGCGAGTCGGTCAGGCCGACCTCGAAGACCATGCGGTCGGCCAGCTCCGGGTCGATGTAGCGCCCGCCGCTGGCGACCTTGCGGATGGCGGTGAGCAGCAGCGCCGGGTCGCTGTCCTTGGTGGCATAGCCGGCCGCGCCGATCTTCAGGGCGCGGGCGGCCATCTGCGCCTCGTCGTGCATGGACAGCACCAGCACCGCCGGTGGGTTGCTCAGCGCGCGAATCCGCGGGATGGCTTCCAGGCCGTTGACCCCGGGCATGGAGATATCCAGCAGCACCACCTCGCAGGGGGTATGGCGCAGGGTTTCCAGCAGCTGCTCGCCGTTGCAGGCCTCGCCGGCCACCGTCAGGTCCTTGGCCAGGCCGATCAGCTGCTTGATGCCCTCGCGAACGATGGTGTGGTCTTCGGCCACCAGTACTCGAATCACGCTGCCACCTCTTCATCCAGTGCCACCCGCACCACCAGCGTGGTGCCCTCGCCCGGGACGCTGTCCAGCGCCAGGCTACCGCCGAGCATCAGCACGCGCTCGCGCATGCCGACCAGGCCGAAGGATTGTGCGCGCTGCGCCTGCGCATCGAAACCCCGACCATCGTCACTGACGCGCAGGCACAGCTCGCCGTCCTGCACCTCCAGGGCGATTTCCACCGTGTGCGCCTGGGCGTGGCGCAACACGTTGGTCAGCGCCTCCTGCAGCACGCGGAACAGGCCGATGGCCTTGGCGTCGGAGAGCACCGGCAACTGCTCCGGCACCTGCACCAGGCAGGGAATGCCGCTGCGCGCCTCGAAGCGCCGCGCCTGCCATTCGATGGCCGAGGCGATGCCGGCATCGAGGATCGGCGGGCGCAGCGCGGTGGCCACGTCGCGCACCAGCTGGAACAGGTTGGCGATCAGCTTCTTCATGCTGTCCAGGCGCGCCTGCAGGCCGGGGTCGAGGCCGGCGTAGGCCAGCTCGCACATGGAGGTCTCCAGCTTGAGCACGGTCAGCACCTGGCCCAGCTCGTCGTGCACCTCGCGGGCGATACGCGCCTTCTCCTCCTCGCGCACGCTCTCCAGGTGCGCCGACAGCTCGCGCAGCTGGGCGCGCGACTCGGCCAGTTCCAGCTCGATGGCCTTGTTGTCGCTGATGTCCCACACCACGCCGTCCCACACCACATGCTCATCGCTCAGCTGGCGGGCACTGGCCTTGATGTCGGCCCAGCGCACGCGGCCGTCGCGGGTGAGGATGCGGCCCTGCCACTGCCAGTCGCTGGCCGCCTCGATGGCCGCGTCCTGGGTGGCGTGGTAGGCGGCGCGATCCTCCGGGTGGACCAGGCTGCGGATGCCGAAGTCGGCCGCCATGATGGTCGCCGGCGGGTAGCCGACCAGCTGCTCGCTGCCCTCGCTGATGAAGGCGAAGTCCACCAGCGCCCCCGGGCGCGGGCGCTCCAGGCGGAACACCAGGCCGGGCACGTTGCCGGCGATGCCCTTGAGGCGCGCCTCGCTCTCTTCCAGGGCGGCGCGGGCACGGCGCCGCTCGGTGACATCGGTGAGGTAGACCACCAGGTACTCGGCCTCGCGAAAGCGCAGGAACCCCAGGCTCACGTCGGCCGGCATCCAGCTGCCGTCGGCACGCCGGCAGTTGCTCTCGAAGCTCAGCGCACCCTCCTCGTGCTGACGCACGCGCTTCCACAGGTTGAGCCAGCGATCCATGCCCAGGCCCGGCTCGAACTCCTGCAGCGGCCGGTCGACCATGGCCGCTGGCAGGTAGCCGAGCATTTCGGCCACCGCCTGGTTGGCGTAGCGCACCCGGCTGTCCCAGTTGACCCAGAGGATGCCTACGGTGCTGTGGTCGAGGGAGAACTGCGCCAGGCGCAGGGCCTCCTCGGCCACCTCGCGCTGGGCCAGGGTCTGCCGCGCTTCCAGCAGGCGCTTCTCCAGGCGCCCGCGCTGGCGCCGCAGCACGCTGAGGAGGAGGATGCAGAACGCCAGCAGCAGGCCGAGCAGGATGCTCAGGTTGCGCCAGAACAGAGGGGATTCGCCGAGCCCCGGCTTCTTCGCCGTCAGCCAGCGCTGCTGCAACTGCTCCAGCTGCTCGGCCGGCAGCTGGCGCAGGCCGGCGTCAAGGATGGCGCCCAGCTCGGGCCAGTCACGGCGGGTGCCGAAGCGCAGCAGCTGGGGCAGGCCGACGTCGGCAATGATCGCCAGGCGCGAGTAGTCGCTCTCCTGGCTCAGGCGGCTGAGCTGCGCCTGGTCCACCACCGCGTAGCGCGCACGCTGCTCGATAACCGCCTGCAGGGCCTGGCGCGCCGAGGGCTGCGGTTGCAGGTGCAGGTTGAAGTAGTTGCCGCGCAGGTAGTCGGCCACCGCGCTGGGCACGCGCACGGCGATCGGCTCACGCTCGCCCAGGCGCTCCAGCTCCACGCTCACCTCGCCCAGACGCTCGCCCACCAGCAGATGGGGGATGCGCAGGTAGGGGTCGCTGTAATGCCACAGACGCAGGCCGGCGGGGGTCTGCGTCTGGCCCGGGGCGAAGTCGATGCGTCCCTCGCGCAGGGCCTGCTCCAGCGCGGCCTGGGTGTCGAAGCTGCGCCAGCTCAGCGCCACGCCGAGCGACTTGGCCAGGGTCTCGGTCAGCTCCACGTTGAGCCCGCCCAGCTGCTGCTGGCGCCGCTGGTATTCGGCATAGGGTGCCTGCAGCACCACCCCGGCGCGCAGCCGCGGATGCTCGGCCAGCCAGGCGCGCTGGGCGGCGTCCAGCTCGGCCGCCTGGCCCGCCAGCGGGCACAGCAGCAACAGCCAACAAAGCACTCGAAGCAGGCGCACGGCATCCATCCACATCTATCAAGCCTCTCCCTACCTTACCTGACAAAGCGCGACGAAGCGCTTAGGCTGCTGAAACCATCCCCCATGTGAAGTGCTGAGATGCGCCGTCCAGTCCTGCCGACACTCCTGACCCTGTGCCTGACCCTTGCCCTGTCTGCGCACGCCGAGGAAACGCCGCCGCCCGCCACCGAACCAGCGGGCGAAGCCACCGCGGCTGAGCCCGCGCCGCGCGTACCCCTGGAGGAACGCAGCCAGGACAGCGCCGAGGCACTCGAGCGCCAGCTGCCCAGGGACGAGCAGCAGATGCTGCAGGCGGGCGAGGAACAGTTCCTTGCCCTGTGGAAACCGGCCAATGCGCCCGAGGCCAAGGGCGTGCTGATCCTGTTGCCGGGGGCCGACGAGAGCGCCGACTGGCCGCGCACGGTCAAGCCGCTGCGCCTCAAGCTGCCGGACATCGGCTGGAGCAGCCTGAGTCTGAGCCTGCCGGACAGCCAGGGCGCGCCGCTGCCGGAGGCGGTGCTGCCGCGCACCGCACAAGCGGTGACCGTCGACACCGCGACCGCCCCCGCCGCCCAGGCCCCGGTGCAGGACGGCGAGCAGCCCCCGTCCGAGGAGGCTGAGGCCGCGGCGGCACCCGCCGAACCCGTGCCGCCAGCAACAGCGGTCGACCCGGCCGAGCGGGTGTTCGCCCGCATCCAGGCCGGCATCGCCTTCGCCGAGCAGCAGGACGCCCAGCGCATCGTGCTGCTCGGCCACGGCAGCGGCGCCTACTGGGCCGCGCTCTACCTCAAGGAGCGCCAGCCCGCGGCGATCAAACAGCTGGTGGTGGTGGCGCCGCAACTGCCGGCCGGGCAGACGCCACCGCTGGAGGAGCTGATTCCCGGCCTCAAGCTGGCCACCGGCGACTTCTTCTACAAGGATCTGGCCGCCGACCGCGGCAACGCGGTGCGTCGCCTGCAGGCCAGCAAGCGCCTGGCCCACGAGGGCTATACCCAGGTCGCCCTGAAGGCCCTGCCGGGCAACCTGGAAGCCGAGCAGGAACAACTGTTCCGCCGCGTGCGCGGCTGGCTGGAGAAGCAGTAGACAGGGCTACGCCCGCTAGCGGAAACCGCGGCGCTGGCGCACCAGCTCGTAGGCGACCTGCAGCTCGCGGGTCTTGTCAGTGGCGGCGCGCAGCTGCGCCGGGGTCGCGCCGGAGCCGGCCAGCTTGTCCGGGTGATGACGGCTGAGCAGGCGCCGGTAGGCACGCTTGATCACCGCTGGCTCGCTGTCCGCCTGCACACCGAGCAGGCGCAGCGCCGCCTGGTAATCACTGGTTTTCACCTCTGGCACCTGACGCGCCGGCTCGTACTCGCTGGCCAAGGCCGCCAGCGCCTCGCGCCGCCAGCCCAGCCACAGCCCCCACTGGCGGATCAGCCGGGCTTCGGCCTCACTCACCCGACCGTCGGCCCAGGCCATGCGCCAGCAGGTACGCAGCAGCGCCTCGCTGCGCTCGGGGCGATGATGCAGAGCCCGTAGCGGCGCGCGCAGTTCACTGTCCTCGATCTGCTTGCCGCGATTGAAGGCCTGCATGGCACGGCGCCGCGCGGGCTCGTCCAGGCCGAGGCGCTGCATCTCGTTGCGTGCAGCCTGGATATGGCTGTCGAGCACCCGCCCGTCACTCTTGGCCAGGCGACCGATCAGCATGAACAGCAGGTCCTCGTCATCCAGCGCCGCCGGCTTGCGCCCGAGCAGTTCGCGCAAGTGGTCGAGCGATTGCAGGCGCAGGCGCCGATCCAGCACCTGGCCGAGCAGGCCACCCAGCAGAGCGCCGGGGATGCTGGCCAATGCCAGTCCCGCGGCGGCACCGAGCAGGGTCGCCGGCCAGAGCATCTCAGGCGCCCGCCATCAGCAAGTGCTCGACTTCCGCCAGGCGCTCGTGGGTACCGACATCGACCCAGCACCCACGGAAGTGCTCGCCACTCACCTGGCCGTCGACCATGGCCGCGCGCAGCAGTGGCGCCAGCTTGAAGGCGCCCGGCTGGCAGCCGGCGAACAGGCGCGGATGCAGCACGGCGATACCGCTGTAGGTCAGCGCAGGTTCACCGGCGACAGCATCGCTGACCCGCCCCTCGTGCAGGCGGAAATCGCCGGTCTGGTGGTGGGCCGGGTTGCTGACCAGCACCAGATGCGCCAGGCCCTCGAGCGGGCGGCGCAAGGCAGAGAAGTCGTAGTCGGTCCAGATATCGCCATTGACCACCAGGAAGGGCTCGTCACCGAGCAGCGGCAGGGCCCTGAAGATGCCACCGCCGGTTTCCAGCGGCTCGCCCTCGGCCGAGTAGGCGATACGCAGGCCGAAGCGGCTGCCGTCGCCCAGGTAATCCTCGATCTGCTGGCCGAGCCAGGCGTGGTTGATCACCAGCTCGTCGAAGCCGGCAGCGGCCAGGGCGCGCAGGTGGAACTCGATCAGCGGGGTGCCGGCGGCCCGCACCAGCGGCTTGGGCGTATGCAGGGTCAGGGGGCGCAGGCGCTCGCCCTTGCCCGCCGCCAGAATCATCGCCTTCATGCCGGCTGCGCCTCGCGCTGCGGCAGGCTGGCCAGCAGCTCGCCGAGCACGGCCAGCTCGGGCCGGCGCGCCAGCACCGCTTCTATATAAGCGAAGAAGCGCGACACATCGGCGAGGTACTTGGGCTTGCCGTCACGGTGGCAGATGCGCGCGAAGATACCGATCACCTTGAGGTGGCGCTGCACGCCCATCAGGTCGCTCATGCGCTGGAACTCGGCGAACTCGGCCGGCACCGCCAGGCCGGCCTCACGTGCCAGCTGCCAGTAGCGCTGCAGCCAGACCTGCACACGTTCCTCGGGCCAGCTGAGGAAGGCGTCCTTGAACAGGCTGGTGACGTCATAGCTGATGGGGCCGTGCACGGCGTCCTGAAAATCGAGGATGCCCGGATTGGGCTCGCTCAGCATCAGGTTGCGCGGCATGTAGTCGCGATGCACGAACACCCGCGGCTGGGCCAGGGCACTGCCCACCAGCAGGTCGCACACCCGCTGCCACTGCGCCTGCTGCACATCGCTCAAATCGACGCCGAGGTGACGCTGCAGATACCAGTCGGGGAACAGCTGCAGCTCGCGGCGCAGCAGGGCATCGTCGTAGGGCGGCAGCGCCTCGGCACCCGGCATGCGCTGGAACCTCACCAGCGCCTGCAGGGCCTGCTCGAACAACGCATCGGCGTTGTCGGCATTCAGCACTTCCAGCCAGGTCTGCCGGCCCAGGTCGTCCAGCAGCAGGAAGCCACGCTCTAGATCCTGAGCCAGGATGCGCGGCACATGCACACCGGTCTCCGCCAGCATGGCGGCGATGCGCACGAAGGGGCGGCAGTCCTCCTGCGGCGGCGGCGCGTCCATCAGAATCAGGCTGCGGCCCTCGGCCTGCCAGCGGAAATAGCGGCGGAAACTGGCGTCGCTACTGGCCGGGGTAAGGCTGGCGGCAGGCACTTCGCCCCAGCCCTGCTGCAGGAAAAGGGCAGGCAAACAGTCTTCCAGCCAGCTCTGCAGGAGCTGGAGACGTACATCTTGATCAGGCATTACAGGGGTCTCCGACGGCGCTAGCCGTTGCGCGGGTCATGCTTTATTATCCAGCATCTTTTTCAGCCCATCGAGAGGCGTGCGGCCCCCGCGGGTCGAAGGCGCGCAGGAAGCCCGGAAAAACAAGATGGCAGTAAATCTCCCCCTGTTCCGTAAAAAATTTCCGTTGCTGGTGACCGGCGGCCTGCTGGCCCTGCAACCCCTGGCCTCGCCCTTCGCCGTCGCTGCCGAGCAGTATGACTGCAGTGCCTCCGCCACCGGAGGCTGGGCCTGCTCGCCGAAAACCAATACTGCAGTGCAACTGCCACGTCCGCAGCACAGCGCTACGGCGGTCAGCGCCGCTCCGGCAGGCTCTGCCGCGCAGGGCAATGGCCAGCCTCAGGGCGAACAGCCGGTGCTGGTCACCGAGAGCGGCGGCCGCGCGCTGCAGAGCCGCAGCGCCGACTACAGCCATCTGGACTGGGTCCCGCGCGAGAAACTGACCGCCGCCCAGCTGGCGGAAGTCGGCCCCTATTGCGAGGGCGCCTATGTCGAGCCGCTGCGCCCGGGCATGAGCGACGATACGCCGATGGACGAGGCGCCGATGTTCGTCTCGGCCAAGGCCTCGCGCTACGAACAGGAAAAGGAAGCGGCCACACTGGCCGGTGACGTGGTCCTGCGCCAGTCGAGCATGCAGGTCGAGGCCGACGAGGCCACCCTGCACCAGGCCGAGAACCGCGGCGAGCTGAAGGGCAACGTGCGCATCCGTGACAACGGCATGCTGGTGGTCGGCGACCGCGCCGAGATCCAACTGGACAACGGCGAAGCCAAGGTAGAGAACGCCGAGTATGTGATCCACAAGGGTCATGCCCGTGGCAGCGCGCTATATGCCAAGCGCGAGGAAAGCGCGATCGTCCGCCTCAAGGACGGCACCTACACCCGTTGCGAGCCGGGCAGCAATGCCTGGCACCTGAAGGGCAACAACGTCAAGCTGAACCCGGCCACCGGCTTTGGCACCGCGACCAACGTGACCCTGCGGGTGAAGGACATTCCGGTGTTCTACACCCCCTACATCTACTTCCCGATCGACGATCGCCGCCAGTCCGGCTTCCTCGCACCGGGCATCAGCACCTCGAGCGACACCGGTTTCTCGCTGTCGACGCCCTACTACTTCAACCTGGCGCCCAACTACGACGCCACCCTCTATCCGACCTATATGGCCAAGCGCGGCCTGCTGATGGAGGGCGAGTTCCGCTACCTGACCAAGAGTAGCGAGGGCCAGGTCGGCGGTGCCTACCTGGACGACAAGGAAGACGAGCGTGAACTGCAGTCCGACTACGAAGACCAGCGCTGGATGTACAACTGGCAGCACAGAGGCGGTCTGGACGAACGCCTGCTGGCCGAGGTGGACTACACCGACATCAGCGACCCCTACTACTTCCAGGATCTCTCCAGTGACCTGGAAAACCTGGAAACACCGGACTTCCTCAACCAGCGCGGCACCCTGACCTATCGCGGCGACAGCTTCGTCGCCCGGCTCAATGCCCACGCCTACGCGCAGACCAGCGTGATCGATATCACGCCCTACGAGCGTCTGCCGCAGCTGACCCTGGATGGCAAGCTGCCGTTCCAGCCGGGCGGCCTGAACTTCTTCTACGGCACCGAGTATGTGCGCTTCGACCGCGACCTGCGCAGCGGCAACTTCATCGACGAGGACGGCAACGCCCAGCCTTGGTACGACAACAACGTGCGCGGCCTGGCCCGCTCCACGGGCGAGCGCATGCACCTGGAGCCGGGCATCAGCCTGCCGCTGGAAAGCACCTGGGGCTTCGTCAAACCGAGCCTGAAGTACGCCTACACCCAGTACGACCTGGAGCTGGACTCGATCGGCAAGGCCCAGGTCGGCGGCGACTTCGAGGACTCGCCGGACCGCAGCGTGCCGATCGCCAGCATCGACAGCGGCCTGTACTTCGATCGCAACACCCAGCTGTTCGGCACCAACTTCCGCCAGACCCTGGAGCCACGCGCCTACTACCTGTACGTGCCGGACGAGGATCAGGACGAGATCCCGGTGTTCGACACCGGCGAATACCGCTTCAACTACGCGGCCCTGTTCCGCGACAACCGCTTCAGCGGGCGTGACCGCATCGGCGACGAGAACAAGCTGTCCCTCGGCGTGACCAGCCGCTGGATCGAGGACAACGGCTTCGAGCGCCAGCGCGTCAGCCTCGGCCAGGCTATCTACTTCGAGGACCGCAAGGTCCAGCTGCCGGGCATCGACTACCGTACCCGCGACGATGCCACCGCCGACTTCTCGCCCTATGCGCTGGAGTACCTGTACCGCTTCAACCGCGACTGGCGCCTGAGCTCGGACTTCAACTGGGACGGCGAAGCACACCGCACCCGTTCCGGCAGCCTGATGTTCCACTACCAGCCGGAAGACAATCCGAACAAGGTGATCAACGCCGGCTATCGCTACCGCAACGATACCGTGCGCTACGACCAGGCCAGCGGCAACTGGACGTTCAATCCTGACTTCGGCACCCCGGGCAACCCGAACTACATCAAGGATTACTACAAGATCCAGCAGCACGACTTCTCGGTGATCTGGCCGATGGTGCCGCAGTGGAACCTGATCGCACGCTGGCAGCGCGACTATGCGCGCGACCGCACCCTGGAAGCCTTCGGCGGCTTCGAGTACGACAGCTGCTGCTGGAAGCTGCGCCTGATCAACCGCTACTGGATCGACTACGACGAAACCAGTCTCAACCCGGACGTCAACGAGGAGCCGGATCGCGGCATCTTCCTGCAGATCGTCCTCAAGGGGCTCGGCAATGTGCTGGGCGGCAAGACCGAGGGTTTCCTCGAGCAAGGCATTCAAGGTTACCGTGAACGTGAAGAACAAGCTTTCTGATTGCCTGCGCCCGCTCCTGCTGGGCGCAGTTTTCCTCGCCTCCGCCGCCCAGGCGCAGTTCCAGTCCATCGATCGCGTGGTCGCCATCGTCGACAACGACGTGATCATGTACAGCCAGCTCGACCAGCGCCTGCGCGAGGTCGAGCAGACCATCGGCAAGCGTGGCGGCCAGCTGCCGCCGCAGGACGTGCTGCAGCAGCAGGTCCTCGAGCGCCTGATCGTCGAGAACCTGCAGCTGCAGATCGGCGACCGCTCCGGCATCCGCATCACCGACGAGGAACTGAACCAGGCCATGGCCAGCATTGCCCAGCGCAATCGCCTGACCCTGGAACAGTTCCGCGCGGCCCTGGCCCGCGACGGCCTGTCCTACGACGACGCCCGCGAACAGATCCGCCGCGAGATGGTGATCAGCCGCGTACGCCAGCGCCGCGTCGGCGAGCGTATCCAGGTCACCGACCAGGAGGTGCAGAACTTCCTCGCCTCGGATCTCGGCCAGATGCAGCTGTCGGAAGAGTTCCGCCTGGCCAACATCCTGATCCCGGTCCCGGAAGCGGCTTCGCCGGACGAGATCCGTGCCGCGGCGCAGAAAACCTCGCAGGTCTATGACAGCCTGCGCGGTGGCGCCGACTTCGCCCAGACCGCCATGTCCAGTTCGGCCAGCGAGAACGCCCTGGAGGGCGGCGAGATCGGCTGGCGCAAGGCCGCCCAGCTGCCGCCGGCGTTTGCCGAGCTGATCCGCACCCTGTCGGTCGGCGACATCACCGAGCCGGTGCGCACCCCGTCCGGCTTCATGATCGTCAAGCTGCTGGAGAAGCGCGGCGGCGACACCCTGGTGCGTGACGAAGTGCACGTGCGCCACATCCTGATCAAGCCCAACGAGGTGCGCAGCGAAGAGGAGACCCGTCGCCTGGTGGAGCGCCTGTACGAGCGCATCGTCGCCGGCGAGGACTTCGCCACCCTGGCCAAGAGCTTCTCCGAAGACCCGGGCTCCGCGCTCAACGGCGGCGACCTCAACTGGATCGACCCCAACAGCCTGGTACCGGAATTCCGCGAGATGATGGCCAAGACGCCGAGCGGCCAGCTGTCGCAGCCGTTCAAGAGCCCCTACGGCTGGCACGTCCTGGAAGTACTGGGCCGCCGCGCCACCGACAGCAGCGAGCAGTACCGCGAGCAGCAGGCGATGAATGTCCTGCGCAACCGCAAGTACGACGAGGAACTGCAGGCCTGGCTGCGCCAGATCCGCGACGAGGCCTACGTCGAGATCAAGCTGTAACAGCCCGATCGATGCGAAGGAGCCCGGCAGCGCCGGGCTTTTTCTTGGGCGTAAGATATGCCTGCCACCTCCAGCATTCCCAACGAGACCGATCATGCCCACTTCCCGCCTGTTTGCCCTGACCCCCGGCGAGCCCGCCGGCATCGGCCCCGACCTGTGCCTGCTGCTGGCCCGCGAGGCCCAGCCCGAGGCGCTGGTGGCGGTGGCCAGCCGCGAGCTGCTGGCCGAGCGCGCCGCCCAGCTGGACCTGGACATCGAACTGCGTGAGGTCGGCCCCGGTAACTGGCCGGGTGTTCCGGCCCCGGCCGGCAGCCTGTATGTCTGGGACACGCCGCTGCAGGCACCCGTCGTAGCGGGCCAGCTGGATGCCCACAACGCAGCCTATGTGCTGCAGACCCTGACCCGCGCCGGCCAGGGCTGCCTCGACGGCACCTTCGCCGGGATGATCACCGCGCCGGTACACAAGGGCGTGATCAACGAGGCCGGCATCCCCTTCTCCGGCCATACCGAATTCCTCGCCGAGCTGACCGCCACCGAGCAGGTGGTGATGATGCTGGCCACCCGCGGCCTGCGCGTGGCCCTGGTGACCACCCACCTGCCGCTCAAGGACGTCGCCGCCGCCATCACTGCCGAGTGCCTGGCGCGGGTCGCCCGCATCCTGCACGCCGACCTGGTGGAGAAGTTCGGCATCGCCCAGCCGCGCATCCTGGTCTGCGGCCTCAACCCGCATGCCGGCGAAGGCGGCCATCTGGGCCGCGAGGAAATCGAGGTGATCGAGCCGACCCTGGAGCACCTGCGCGGCGAGGGTCTGGAGCTGATCGGCCCGCTGCCGGCCGACACCCTGTTCACCCCCAAGCACCTCGAGCAGTGCGACGCGGTGCTGGCCATGTACCACGACCAGGGCCTGCCGGTGCTGAAGTACAAGGGCTTCGGCGCAGCGGTCAACGTCACCCTGGGCCTGCCGATCATCCGCACCTCGGTCGACCACGGCACCGCCCTGGACCTGGCCGGCAGCGGACGGGTGGATACCGGCAGCCTGCGAGTGGCCCTGGAGACCGCCTACCAGATGGCCGCCGCGCGCCGCTGACGATCGACTGCGCCAGGTTTTTCTCCAGCTCGCTCGCCCTTAGACGCTTAGAGCCCACGCGCTGGGCTGCTAAACTGGCGCTCTTTGCATTGCGCTTTGAGCTTGTGGCTTGAAGCTTGGAGCCGTACCCATGTCCGAATACCAACACCGCGCGCGCAAGCGCTTCGGCCAGAACTTCCTGCACGACGCCGGCGTCATCCACCGCATCCTGCGCGCCATCCACGCCAGGGAGGACGAGCGCCTGCTGGAGATCGGCCCGGGCCAGGGCGCGCTGACCGAGGGCCTGCTGGGCAGCGGTGCGCAACTCGACGTGATCGAGCTGGACCTCGATCTGATCCCCATCCTGCAGGCCAAGTTCGGCGCCAACCCGCGCTTCCGGCTCAACCAGGGCGACGCCCTGAAGTTCGACTTCGCCCGCCTGCAGGCCGCGCCACACAGCCTGCGGGTGGTCGGCAACCTGCCGTACAACATCTCCACCCCGCTGATCTTCCACCTGCTGGACAACGCGCCGCTGATCCGCGACATGCACTTCATGTTGCAGAAAGAGGTGGTGGAGCGCCTGGCCGCCGAGCCGGGTGGTGGCGACTGGGGCCGGCTGTCGATCATGGTGCAGTACCACTGCCGGGTGGAGCACCTGTTCAACGTCGGCCCGGGCGCCTTCAACCCGCCGCCCAAGGTCGACTCGGCCATCGTTCGCCTGGTACCGCACGAAGTGCTGCCGCACCCGGCCAAGGATCATCGCCTGCTCGAGCGGGTGGTACGCGAGGCCTTCAACATGCGCCGCAAGACCCTGCGCAATACGCTCAAGCAGCTGCTGCCGGCCGAGGCCATCGAAGCCGCCGGCGTGGATGGCGGCTTGCGCCCGGAGCAGCTGGACCTGGCCGCCTTCGTGCGCCTGGCCGATCAGCTGGCCGTACGCCAGAGTGCCGAACAAGCGGACTAAACTGCCCTTCCAGCCTGCCGAGTTTTCCCAGATGGCCGACCCGCGTTACCAGATCGACGTCAGCGTCGAGACCCGCTACCTGCCGGAGCAGTCCACGCCGGAGCAGAACCGCTACGCCTTCGCCTACACCGTGACCATCCGCAACAGCGGCGCCGTGGCGGCCAAGCTGCTCAGCCGCCACTGGATCATCACCGACGGCGACGGCCGCGTGCAGGAAGTGCGCGGCGCCGGCGTGGTCGGCCAGCAGCCGCACCTGCAGCCCGGCGAGAGTCACACCTACAGCAGCGGCACGGTGATGGCGACCAAGGTCGGCAACATGCACGGCAGCTACCAGATGGTCGCCGACGACGGCAAGCGCTTCGAGGCCCCCATCGCACCGTTCCGCCTGGCCGTACCGGGGGCCCTGCACTGATGGCGACCTATGCGGTAGGCGACCTGCAGGGCTGCCTGCAGCCGCTGCGATGCCTGCTCGAGCAGGTCGCCTTCGACCCGTCCCGGGACAAGCTGTGGCTGGTCGGCGACCTAGTCAACCGCGGCCCGCAGTCGCTGGAGACCCTGCGTTTCCTGTTCGCCATGCGCGAGTCGCTGGTCTGCGTGCTCGGCAACCATGACCTGCACCTGCTGGCCGCAGCGCACAACGTCGAGCGCCTGAAGAAGAACGATACCCTGCAGGAGATCCTCGACGCGCCGGACCGCCACGACCTGCTCGAGTGGTTGCGCCAGCAGAAGCTGATGCACTACGACGAGCAGCGCGACATCGCCTTGGTGCATGCCGGCATCCCGCCGCAATGGACGCTGAAGAAGGCGCTCAAGCGCGCCGCCGAGGTCGAGGAAGTTCTGCGCGACGACGCCCGTCTGCCGCTGTTCCTCGACGGCATGTACGGCAACGAGCCGGCCAAGTGGGACGGCGACCTGCACGGCATCACCCGCCTGCGGGTGATCACCAACTACTTCACGCGCATGCGCTTCTGCACCGAGGATGGCACGCTCGACCTGAAGAGCAAGGAAGGCGTTGACACCGCCCCCCCCGGCTACGCCCCCTGGTTCGCCTGGCCGCACCGGCGCACCCGCGGGCAGAAGATCATCTTCGGCCACTGGGCGGCGCTGGAAGGCCAGTGCGACGAGCCCGGCCTGTTCGCCCTCGACAGCGGCTGCGTGTGGGGCGGCGCCATGACCCTGATGAACATCGACAGCCGCGAGCGCTTGCGCTGCGACTGCAAGGAGATCGCCCGATGAGCGAATTCAAACGCATCCCCCCGGAACAGGCCCAGGCTCTGCGCGAGCAGGGCGCCGTGGTGGTCGACATCCGCGACCCGCAGAGCTTCGCCAACGGCCATATCCGCGGCTCCAAGCACCTGGACAACCACAGCCTGGCCGCCTTTATTGCCGCCGCCGACTTCGACCAGCCGCTGATCGTCACCTGCTACCACGGCAACTCCAGCCAGAGCGCCGCCGCCTACCTGGCGCACCAGGGCTTCGCCGAGGTGTACAGCCTGGATGGCGGTTTCGAGCTGTGGCGCAACCTGTTCCCCGGCGAAGTCGCTCAGGGCGAGCACGAATAATTTTTTGCGCGGCGCAAAGCCGCGCCAGCCGAAGCCTGCCGACGAACGGCAATGCTTTGTCACCCTTTCGCCATCCTTGACGCCGGCGAAACCGAACTACTCTTAGGACGAGGCCATCCAGAAAGGGAGAGCCGGCACACCGGTTCCGGGCCATCGGTAGCGTCTTTGAGGTGTTCTGGGGGATTTCCCGCGGCTGACCAGCCGAAGCCCCGTGCACCCGCCCGAATGACCCGCGCCGGCTCCACGCAAGCGAGCGAGGTGCAGTCATGAGTATATTCAGCCACTTCCAGCAAAGATTCGAAGCGACTCGGCAGGAAGAATATTCCCTGCAGGAATATCTGGAGCTGTGCAAGACGGACCGCAGCGCCTATGCCACTGCGGCCGAACGCATGCTGATGGCCATCGGCGCGCCCGAGCTGCTGGACACCTCGGTCGATCCGCGGTTGTCGCGGATCTTCTCCAACAAGGTGATCCGCCGCTACCCGGCCTTCGCCGACTTCCACGGCATGGAAGAGTGCATCGACCAGATCGTCTCCTACTTCCGCCACGCTGCCCAGGGCCTCGAGGAGAAGAAGCAGATCCTCTACCTGCTCGGCCCGGTGGGCGGCGGCAAGTCGTCGCTGGCGGAGAAGCTGAAGTCGCTGATGGAGCACATCCCCTTCTACGCCATCAAGGGTTCGCCGGTGTTCGAGTCGCCGCTCGGCCTGTTCAACGCCGACGAGGACGGCAAGATCCTCGAGGAGGAGTACGGCATCCCGCAGCGCTACCTGCGCTCGATCATGTCGCCCTGGGCCACCAAGCGCCTCAACGAGTTCGGCGGCGACATCAGCAAGTTCCGCGTGGTCAAGCTGCACCCCTCGATCCTCAACCAGATCGCCATCGCCAAGACCGAGCCGGGCGACGAGAACAACCAGGACATCTCCGCCCTGGTCGGCAAGGTGGATATCCGCAAGCTCGAGGAATTCCCGCAGAACGACGCCGACGCCTACAGCTACTCGGGGGCGCTGTGCCGGGCCAACCAGGGCCTGATGGAGTTCGTCGAGATGTTCAAGGCACCGATCAAGGTGCTGCACCCGCTGCTGACCGCCACCCAGGAGGGCAACTACAACAGCACCGAGGGCCTCGGCGGGCTGCCCTACAGCGGCATCATCCTGGCCCACTCCAACGAGTCGGAGTGGCACAGCTTCCGCAACAACAAGAACAACGAGGCGTTCATCGACCGCATCTACATCGTCAAGGTGCCCTACTGCCTGCGCGTCACCGACGAGATCAAGATCTATGACAAGCTGCTCACCCACAGCTCGCTGGCCAGCGCCCACTGCGCCCCGGACACCCTGAAGATGCTCGCCCAGTTCTCCGTGCTGAGCCGCCTGAAGGAGCCGGAGAACTCCAACATCTACTCGAAGATGCGCGTCTACGACGGCGAGAACCTCAAGGACACCGACCCCAAGGCCAAGTCGATCCAGGAGTACCGCGACGCCGCCGGGGTGGACGAGGGCATGGCCGGGCTGTCGACCCGCTTCGCCTTCAAGATCCTCTCCAAGGTGTTCAACTTCGACCCGCACGAGATCGCCGCCAACCCGGTGCACCTGCTGTATGTGCTGGAGCAGCAGATCGAGCAGGAGCAGTTCCCCGCCGAAACCCGCGAGCGCTACCTGCGCTACATCAAGGAATACCTGGCGCCGCGCTACATCGAGTTCATCGGCAAGGAGATCCAGACCGCCTACCTGGAGTCCTACAGCGAGTACGGGCAGAACATCTTCGACCGCTACGTGCTGTATGCCGACTTCTGGATCCAGGACCAGGAGTACCGCGACCCGGAGACCGGCGAGATCCTCAACCGCGTGGCCCTCAACGAGGAGCTGGAGAAGATCGAGAAGCCGGCCGGCATCAGCAACCCGAAGGACTTCCGCAACGAGATCGTCAACTTCGTGCTGCGCGCCCGCGCCAACAACAACGGCAAGAACCCCACCTGGCTCAGCTACGAGAAGCTGCGCGTGGTGATCGAGAAGAAGATGTTCTCCAACACCGAGGACCTGCTGCCGGTCATCAGCTTCAACGCCAAGGCCAGCAAGGAGGACCAGCAGAAGCACAACGACTTCGTCAAACGCATGGTCGAGCGCGGCTACACCGAGAAGCAGGTACGCCTGCTGTCGGAATGGTATCTGCGGGTTCGCAAGTCGCAGTAGTCTGCCATCGGCGCCGCGGCATGGCCGCGGTGCCGGTCGCCGTCGCGTTCGGACCTGCCCGTGCCGGCTCTGCCGTGCGGGCCAGGCCCTGAGGAGCATTCATGAGCTACGTCATCGACCGGCGTCTGAACGGCAAGAACAAGAGCACGGTGAACCGCCAGCGTTTCCTGCGGCGTTACCGTGAACACATCAAGAAGGCCGTGGAGGAGGCCGTCAGCCGGCGCTCCATCACCGACATGGAGCACGGCGAGCAGATCAGCATTCCCGGCCGCGACATCGACGAGCCGGTGCTGCACCACGGCCGTGGCGGCCGGCAGACCACCGTGCACCCGGGCAACAAGGAATTCAACGCCGGCGACCATGTGCAGCGCCCGCAGGGCGGCGGTGGCGGGCGCGGGCCGGGCAAGGCGAGCAACTCCGGCGAGGGCATGGACGAGTTCGTCTTCCAGATCACCCAGGAGGAATTCCTCGACTTCATGTTCGAGGACCTGGAGCTGCCCAACCTGGTCAAGCGCCACCTGACCGGCACCGACACCTTCAAGACGGTGCGCGCCGGCATCAGCAACGAGGGCAACCCCTCGCGCATCAACATCGTCCGCACCCTGCGCTCGGCGCACGCCCGGCGCATCGCCCTGTCCGGCTCCAGCCGCAGCAAGCTGCGCGAGACCAAGGCCGAGCTGGAGCGGCTCAAGCACGAGGAACCGGACAACCTGGGCGACATCCAGGCGCTGGAGGCGGAGATCGAGCGACTCAGCGCGCGGATCAATCGCATCCCCTTCCTCGACACCTTCGACCTCAAGTACAACCTGCTGGTCAAGCAGCCCAATCCCAGCTCCAAGGCCGTGATGTTCTGCCTGATGGACGTCTCCGGCTCAATGACCCAGGCCACCAAGGACATCGCCAAGCGCTTCTTCATCCTCTTGTATCTGTTCCTGAAGCGGAACTACGAGCGCATCGAGGTGGTGTTTATCCGCCACCATACGAGTGCGAAAGAGGTGGACGAGGAGGAGTTCTTCTACTCCCGCGAGACCGGCGGCACCATCGTCTCCAGCGCGCTCAAGCTGATGCAGGAAATCATGGCCGCGCGCTACCCGACCAACGAGTGGAACATCTACGGCGCCCAGGCCTCGGACGGCGACAACTGGAACGACGACTCGCCGGTATGCCGCGACATCCTGATCAACCAGATCATGCCGTTCGTGCAGTACTTCACCTACGTCGAGATCACCCCGCGCGAGCACCAGGCGCTGTGGTACGAGTACGAGCAGGTCGGCGAATCCTTCGCCAAATCCTTCGCCCAGCAGCAGCTGGTCTCCGCCGCGGACATCTACCCGGTGTTTCGCGAGCTGTTCCAGCGCCGCCTGGTCACCTGAGGGCAGCACCATGAGCGCAGCCGAGAAAAGACGCCAACCGATCTCCACCGGCTCGGAGTGGACCTTCGAGCTGATCCGCCAGTATGACCGCGAGATCGCCCGCATCGCCGAGCGCTACGCGCTGGACACCTACCCCAACCAGATCGAGGTGATCACCGCCGAGCAGATGATGGACGCCTACGCCTCGGTCGGCATGCCGCTGGGCTACCACCACTGGTCCTATGGCAAGCACTTCCTGGCCACCGAGAAGGGCTACTCG
Source organism: Aquipseudomonas alcaligenes (assembly GCF_003205495.1). Classification (GTDB taxonomy): domain Bacteria; phylum Pseudomonadota; class Gammaproteobacteria; order Pseudomonadales; family Pseudomonadaceae; genus Aquipseudomonas; species Aquipseudomonas alcaligenes_B. The sequence goes on from NZ_QJRX01000001.1 coordinate 44,252, forward strand.
CGCGGACAGATGGGCCTGGCCTACGAGATCGTGATCAACTCCGACCCCTGCATCGCCTACCTGATGGAAGAGAACACCATGTGCATGCAGGCCCTGGTGATCGCCCACGCCTGCTACGGCCACAACAGTTTCTTCAAGGGCAACTACCTGTTCCGCACCTGGACCGACGCCAGTTCGATCATCGACTACCTGGTGTTCGCCAAGCAGTACATCATGCAGTGCGAGGAGCGCCACGGCATCGACGCGGTGGAGGACCTGCTCGACTCCTGCCACGCCCTGATGAACTACGGCGTGGACCGCTACAAGCGCCCCTACCCGATCTCCGCCGAGGAGGAACGGCGCCGCCAGAAGGAACGCGAGGAGCACCTGCAGAAGCAGATCAACGACCTCTGGCGCACCATCCCCAAGAGCGCCAGCAAGGGCCACGAGCAGGACAGCAAGCGCTGGCCGGCCGAACCGCAGGAGAACATCCTGTACTTCCTGGAGAAGCACGCGCCGCTGCTGGAACCCTGGCAGCGAGAGGTGATCCGCATCGTGCGCAAGATCGCCCAGTACTTCTACCCGCAACGCCAGACCCAGGTGATGAACGAGGGCTGGGCGACCTTCTGGCACTACACCCTGATGAACGACCTGTACGACGAGGGCCTGGTCACCGAAGGCTTCATGATGGAGTTCCTGCAGTCGCACACCAGCGTGATCTACCAGCCCGGCTTCGACAGCCCCTACTACAGCGGCATCAACCCCTACACCCTGGGCTTCGCCATCTACAGCGACCTGCGGCGCATGTGCGAGCACCCCACCGAGGAGGACAAGCGCTGGTTCCCGGACATCGCCGGCAGCGACTGGCTGAGCACCCTCAAGTTCGCCATGGCCAACTTCAAGGACGAGAGTTTCATCCTGCAGTTCCTCTCGCCCAAGGTGATCCGTGACCTCAAGCTGTTCAGCGTGCTCGACGACGACCAGCAGGACGACCTGCTGATCCCGGCCATCCACGACGAGCCTGGCTACCGGCAGATCCGCGAGACCCTGGCGGCGCAGTACAACCTGGGCAACCGCGAGCCCAACGTGCAGATCTGGAGCGTCGATCGCCGCGGCGACCGCTCGCTGACCCTGCGCCACTTCCAGCACGAGCGCAAACCGCTGGGCGAGTCCACCGCCGAGGTGCTCAAGCACCTGCACCGCCTGTGGGGCTTCGACATCCACCTGGAGAGCATGCGCGGCGACCAGATCGTCGGCGTGCAGCACGTGCCGCCCCGGGGCGAGCAGGACGGCGACAACGAATACCCGCGCCTGGACCTGGTGATTCCGCCGATCTGAGCCCCGCGGCGCTTTTTCGCTTATCCTCCGCCGCAACGGAGGAATCGACATGCAGATCTACAAGGTTGGCGGCGCCGTGCGCGACCGCCTGCTCGGCCGCCCGGTCGCCGACACCGACTGGGTGGTGGTGGGCGCCAGCGCCGAGGCCATGCAGGCCCGGGGCTTCCGCCCGGTGGGCAGCGACTTCCCGGTCTTCCTCCACCCGCAGACGGGCGAGGAGTACGCCCTGGCCCGCACCGAGCGCAAGTCGGGCACGGGTTACGGCGGCTTCACCTTCCACGCCAGCCCGGACGTCACCCTGGAAGAGGACCTGATCCGCCGCGACCTGACCATCAACGCCATGGCCGAGGACGACCAGGGCCGCATCACCGACCCCTATGGCGGCCAGCGCGACCTGCAGGATCGCGTGCTGCGCCATGTCTCCCCGGCCTTCGCCGAGGACCCGCTGCGGGTGCTGCGGGTGGCGCGCTTCGCCGCCCGTTATGCGCCGCTGGGCTTCCGCGTCGCCGACGAGACCCTGGAACTGATGCGCCAGCTGGCCGAGTCCGGCGAGCTGCAGGCGCTGACCGCCGAGCGCAGCTGGAAGGAAATCTCGCGCGCCCTGATGGAGCCGCGCCCGGACGTGTTCATCCAGGTGCTGCGCGACTGCGGCGCCCTGGCCGAGCTGCTGCCGGAGCTCGATGCCCTATTCGGCGTGCCGCAGCCCGAGGCGCACCACCCGGAAGTGGATACCGGCCTGCACTGCCTGATGGTGCTGCGCCAGTGCGCCCTCCACGAGCAGCCGCTGAGCGTGCGCTGGGCCTGCCTGCTGCACGACCTGGGCAAGGGCCGCACGCCGGCGGAGGAATGGCCGCGGCATATCGCCCACGAAACCCGCGGGCTCAGGCTGATCGAAGCGGTGAACCAGCGCTGCAAGGCGCCGCGCGACTGCGCCGAACTGGCGCTGCTGGTCGGCGAGTACCACACCCACGGCCACCGTGCCCTGGAGCTGCGTGCCCAGACCCTGCTGGAACTGCTGCAGAGCTTCGACGTGTACCGCCGGCCACAGCGCTTCGAGGAGTTTCTCGCCGCCTGCGAGATGGATGCCCGTGGCCGCCTCGGCCTGGAAGAGCGCGACTACCCGCAGGCGGCCTACCTGCGCGGCGCCATGCAGGCCGCCCGCGCGGTGGCGGTGCAGCCGCTGGTGGAGCGCGGCCTTAAGGGCGCGGAGCTGGGCGAGGCGCTCAAGGGCGAGCGACTGAAGGCACTCAAGGCCTACAAGGCAAACGCTCAGCCCGCATAGCCCTGGGGTAATCCGGGCTACAGAGGCGCTGGATTGGTCTGGATCAGCGCGGCCGGCGTCAGCTCGGCGCCGCGCCAGGTGAAGGGTACCGGCCACAGCTGCTGGTCGATCCGCACCTCGCGCCACAGCTCGGCGAAGGGTTTGCCGGCCAGCGGATGCAGTGCTTCGGGCGCCAGCAGCGCCAGCGGCCAGAGCACGAAAGCGTTCCTGAGGATTTCCGCGCGCGGCAGCTCCAGGCCATCGAAACTGCCGGCCAGGTCGCCATACAGCAGCACGTCGATATCCAGCGGCAGCCCCTTGCGCTCGGGGGCGTAGCGGCCGTTGTCGGCCTCGATGAACTTGAGTCGGCGATCCAGCTCGGCCAGCGACAGATCGGTGCGCGCGCTGACCACCAGGTTGTAGAAGTTGCCGCTCCTGATCCCCACCGGGCGGCTCTCGAACACCGGCGAGCAGCGCAGGTCGTGGAGGAAGCCGGCCAGGGCATCGAGACCGGCGACCAGGCGCAACTCGCGCTCGGTGTTGCTGCCCAGTCCGAGGAAGATGACGGTCATGCTCGACTGCGCTCGATTTCCACGCCCACCGCGCGGGCCTGGGCATTGGCGCCGGGCTTGGTTACCCGCAGGCGCAGCCAGGGCATGCCGAACTGCGCCAGCAGCTGTTCGGCCAGGCGCTCGGCGAAGGTCTCCACCAGCTCGAAACGAGCAGAGGCGGCGAAGGCCTGCACCTGCTGGTTCACCGCGGCGTAATCGAGCGCCTTGCTCAGGTCGTCAGCGGCGGCGGCCGGGCGGATATCCCAGGCGAACGTCAGGTCCAGGCGCAGGCACTGGCGAATGCCACGCTCCCAGTCGTAGGCGCCGATCAGGGTGTCGACTTCCAGACCTTCGATGAAAACCTTGTCCAAACCTCGTCTCCGCTGCACGACAAGACCCGCGTCCCGCCGCTAGAATCGGGGCTCACTCGCCCCGGAATGGATACCATGTTCTGGCTGCTGGCACTGCTCGCCTACCTGCTCGGCTCGCTGTCCTTCGCCATCCTGCTCAGCCGCCTGAGCGGCGCACCGGATCCGCGCGCCAGCGGCTCGGGCAACCCCGGCGCCACCAACATGCTGCGGGTGGCCGGCAGGAAACTGGCCGTGCTGACCCTGCTCGGCGACCTGGCCAAGGGCCTGCTGCCGGTACTGATCGCCGGCCTGCTCGGCCTCGCAGTACAGCAGCAAGCCTGGATCGGCCTGGCCGCCGTGATCGGCCACCTCTACCCGCTGTACTTCCGCTTCAGGGGCGGCAAAGGCGTGGCCACCGCCGCCGGCATGCTGCTCGGTCTCTATCCACCGGCCGCCCTGCTGGCCCTCGCCGCCTGGGCGCTGACCTTCTTCCTCACTCGCACCAGCTCACTGGCCTCGTTGATCGCCACACCGCTGACCCTGCCCCTGCTGGCCTGGCAGCAGCCGGGCGCCCTGCTGCCGATGTGCGTGCTGACCGGGCTGATCGTCTGGCGCCATCGCGGCAATCTACGCGACCTCCTGGCCGGACGCGAACGACACTTCTGAGTCGCGCCCATAAGCCCGGCTCATATGGCCGGCAGCTGCTCCATCGGCCAGCGCGCCTGCACCGCAATCGCGGGTCCTTCGTGCTGCCCGGCCAGCAGGCGCTGGCAACCGGCATAGGCGATCATCGCGCCGTTGTCGGTGCAGAAACGCGGGCGGGCGTAGAACACCTTGCCCTTGAGCCCACCCAGCATCTGCTCAAGGGACTGGCGCAGGGCCTGGTTGGCACTCACCCCGCCGGCGATCACCAGGCTGTTCAGGCCGGTCTGCTTGAGCGCGCGCTTGCACTTGATGGTCAGGGTATCGACCACCGCCTCCTGGAAGGCCAGGGCGATATCGGCACGGGTCTGCTCGCTGGCGTCACCGGCCTCGCGGCACTGCTGCCAGGTATTCAGGGTGAAAGTCTTGAGGCCGCTGAAGCTGAAGTCCAGGCCGGGGCGGTCGGTCATCGGCCGCGGGAAGGTGAAGCGCCCCGGCGTGCCGGAAGCGGCCAGGCGGGCGATTTCCGGGCCGCCCGGATAGCTCAGCCCCATCAGCTTGGCGGTCTTGTCGAAGGCCTCGCCGGCGGCATCATCCACCGACTCGCCGAGCATCTGGTAGCGCCCGATGCCATCGACCCGCACCAGCTGGGTGTGCCCGCCGGAAACCAGCAGGGCGACAAACGGGAAGGCCGGCGGCGTCTCTTCCAGCATGGGTGCCAGCAGGTGGCCCTCCATATGGTGCACGCCGACCGCCGGAATGTTCCAGGCGAAGGCCAGCGCCTGGGCGCACGCCGCACCGACCAGCAGGGCACCGACCAGCCCCGGACCCGAGGTGTAGGCAATGGCCTCGATCTGTGCGGCGTCCACGCCGGCCTCGCCCATGACCTGGCGGATCAGCGGCAGCATGCGCTTGACGTGGTCACGCGAGGCCAGCTCCGGCACCACGCCGCCGTAGACGCGATGCAGGTCGATCTGGCTGAACAGGGCGTCGGCCAGCAGGCCGCGCTGGCTGTCGTAGAGGGCAACGCCGGTTTCGTCGCAGGAAGTTTCCAAGCCCAGCACCAGCATGGGTTTGCGCCTTTGATCAGGAGAAATTCGGAGGCGCGCATGATAATCGGCGCCCCTGGGCCGGGCCAGCGCTTTTCGATCAGAGGCTTTGCATTCCGCAGCGCGAGGCGTTAATATCCGCAGCCCTTGAAAACCGACGTATTCCCGTGCCCTTGCCGGATCGCGTCGTCCATTCGGTAAAACAGTGAAGGTACGACCTGGATGCCAGCCGTCAAAGTTAAAGAGAACGAACCCTTCGACGTAGCTCTGCGTCGTTTCAAGCGCTCCTGCGAGAAAGCCGGCGTCCTGGCCGAAGTCCGCAGCCGCGAGTTCTACGAGAAGCCCACCACCGAGCGCAAGCGCAAGGCCGCCGCCGCGGTCAAGCGTCACGCCAAGAAAGTGCAGCGCGAGCAGCGCCGCCGCGAGCGCCTGTACTGAGTTATCAGTCGCGCCGCTAAAGGCTTCCGCAACGCCCGGCTCCGGCCGGGCTTTGCATTTCTGGACTCCGCTTCGCCAGTCGGCGTTGAACGGAGTTTTTTCGTTTATGCTGCCGCCTTCGGCAACCCACGCTGACGAGCCATGGCCGGTCTGATCCCGCAGTCCTTCATCGATGATCTGCTCAACCGCACCGACATTGTCGAGGTGGTGAGTTCGCGCATCCAGCTGAAGAAGGCCGGCAAGAACTACACGGCCTGCTGCCCCTTCCACAAGGAGAAGACCCCCTCCTTCAGCGTCAGCCCGGACAAGCAGTTCTACTACTGCTTCGGCTGCGGCGCCGGCGGCAATGCCCTCGGCTTCGTCATGGACCATGACAGCCTGGACTTCCCCCAGGCCGTCGAGGAACTGGCCAAGCGCGCCGGCATGGACATCCCGCGCGAGGACAGCGGCCGCGGCCGCACCCCGCGCCAGCCCACCGACTCGCCGCTCTATCCGCTGCTGACGGCCGCCGCCGACTACTACCGCCAGGCCCTGAAGAGCCACCCGACGCGCAAGTCGGCCGTGGACTACCTCAAGGGCCGCGGCCTGACCGGCGAGATTGCCCGCGACTTCGGCCTGGGCTTCGCCCCGCCGGGCTGGGACAACCTGCACAAGCACCTGGCCGGCGACAAGCTGCAGCAGAAGGCCATGATCGACGCCGGCCTGCTGATCGAGAACGCCGAGAACGGCCGCATTTACGACCGCTTCCGTGACCGCGTGATGTTCCCCATCCGCGACAGCCGCGGCCGCGTCATCGCCTTCGGCGGCCGCGTGCTCGGCGACGACAAGCCGAAGTACCTGAACTCCCCGGAAACCCCGGTGTTCCACAAGGGCCAGGAGCTCTACGGCCTGTACGAGGCGCGCAAGAGCAACCGCGACCTCGACGAGATCATGGTGGTCGAGGGCTACATGGACGTCATCGCCCTGGCCCAGCAGGGCCTGCGCAACGCGGTGGCGACGCTTGGCACGGCAACCAGCGAGGAGCACCTCAAGCGCCTGTTCCGCCTGGTGCCCAGCGTACTGTTCTGCTTCGACGGCGACGCCGCCGGACGCAAGGCGGCCTGGCGCGCCCTGGAGGCGACCCTGCCCAACCTGCAGGACGGTCGCCGCGCGCGCTTCCTGTTCCTGCCCGAGGGTGAGGACCCGGACACCCTGGTGCGCAGCGAGGGCACCGATGCCTTCCGCGCGCGCATCAACCAGCACGCCCAGCCGCTGGCCGACTACTTTTTCCAGCAGCTCTCCGAAGAAGCCGATCCGCGCTCGCTGGAAGGCAAGGCGCACCTGGTCACCCTGGCCGCGCCACTGATCGAAAAGATCCCCGGCAACCACCTGCGCGCCCTGATGCGCCAGCGCCTCTCCGAAATCACCGGCCTGTCCGGCGAGATGCTGCAGCAGGTCGCGCAGAGCGCTCCACCGGCCGCAGCCGGCGCAGCCGCCAACCATGAGCCGGCGGCGGATCACGGCCACTACTACGACGCCCAGCCCGACTACGGCGACATCGCCGACTACGCCAGCCACATCGAGCCACCGGCCGAGGCCTACGAGAGCAAGAAGCCCTGGCAGAAAGGCGACGGCAAACCCTGGAAGAAGGATGGCGAGTGGAAAAAGGGCGGCGACTGGAAGAAAGGCGGGCGCGACAACGCCCCACCGCGCAAGCCGGTGCATGTCGAGTCGCCGACCCTGACCGCCCTGCGCACCCTGCTGCACCACCCGCAACTGGCGCAGAAGGTCGAGGATGTCAGCCATTTCGCCGCCGAAGACGACACCTATGCCCAGCTGCTAGTGGCCCTGGTCGGCACCCTGCAGAAGAGCCCCAAGCTGCGCTCGCTGCAACTGATCGCGCGCTGGCATGGCACCGAACAGGGCCGCCTGCTGCGCGCCCTGGCGGAGAAGGAGTGGCTGATTTCCGCCGACAACCTTGAACAACAGTTTTTCGACACTATAACTAGCCTTGTAGGCCGTCAGCGCGAGCGCAGTCTGGAACAACTGCTGCGCAAGGCCCGTCAAAGCGAGTTGAGCGCAGAGGAAAAAGAGCAGCTGCGCGACCTGCTCAGCCGCGGCGCATCCCCCGTCTCCCCGACCTCAGCTGGCGCGTGAGGTCAATGCTCGGCTATAATAGTCAGCTTATTTTTCAGCCCGCCAAGACCTTCAATGGATAGGGTGCTATGTCCGGAAAAGCGCAACAGCAGTCTCGTTTGAAAGAGTTGATCAGCCGTGGTCGTGAGCAGGGTTACCTGACTTACGCGGAGGTCAACGACCACCTGCCGGAGGATATTTCCGATCCGGAACAGGTGGAAGACATCATCCGCATGATCAACGACATGGGGATCAACGTATTCGAGAGCGCTCCGGATGCGGATGCCCTGTTGCTGGCCGAAGCCGATACCGACGAAGCCGCCGCCGAGGAAGCCGCCGCCGCCCTGGCCGCGGTCGAGACCGACATCGGCCGCACCACCGACCCGGTGCGCATGTACATGCGCGAAATGGGCACCGTCGAGCTGCTGACCCGCGAAGGCGAGATCGAAATCGCCAAGCGCATCGAGGAAGGCATCCGCGAAGTCATGGGCGCCATCGCCCACTTCCCCGGCACCGTCGACAGCATCCTCGCCGAATACCAGCGCGTCACCAGCGAAGGCGGTCGCCTGTCCGACGTGCTAAGCGGCTACATCGATCCGGACGACGGCAATCTGCCGGCCGAGGAAGTCGAGCCCGAGCTGAAGGAAGCCGCCGCCGAGGCCAAGGATGACGAGGAAGAGGACGAGGAAGGCGACAGCGATTCCGACGACGAGGGCGATGGCGGCCCGGATCCGGAAGAGGCCGCCCGCCGTTTCGGTGCCGTCGCCGAGCAGCTGGAGAAGACCCGCAAGGCCCTGAAGAAGCATGGCCGCGGCAGCAAGCAGGCGGAGAAGGAGCAGCTGGCCCTGGCCGAGCTGTTCATGCCGATCAAGCTGGTGCCCAAGCAGTTCGACGCCCTGGTCGAGCGCGTGCGCGGCTCGCTGGAGCAGGTCCGCGCCCAGGAACGCGCCATCATGCAGCTGTGCGTGCGTGACGCGCGCATGCCGCGCGCCGACTTCCTGCGCCTGTTCCCGGGCAACGAAGTGGCCCAGGACTGGGCCGCCGGCCTGGCCAAGGGCAAGGCCAAGTACGCCGAGGCGATCGGCAACCTGCTGGGCGACATCCAGCGCTGCCAGGAGAAGATGGCCGCCATCGAGGCCGACGCCGGCCTGGTGATCGCCGAGATCAAGGACATCAACCGCCGCATGTCCATCGGCGAGGCCAAGGCCCGCCGCGCCAAGAAGGAAATGGTCGAGGCCAACCTGCGCCTGGTGATCTCCATCGCCAAGAAGTACACCAACCGCGGCCTGCAGTTCCTCGACCTGATCCAGGAAGGCAACATCGGCCTGATGAAGGCGGTGGACAAGTTCGAATACCGCCGCGGCTACAAGTTCTCGACCTACGCCACCTGGTGGATCCGCCAGGCGATCACCCGCTCGATCGCCGACCAGGCGCGCACCATCCGCATCCCGGTGCACATGATCGAGACCATCAACAAGCTCAACCGCATCTCCCGTCAGATGCTCCAGGAAATGGGCCGCGAGCCGACCCCGGAAGAGCTGGGTGAGCGCATGGAGATGCCCGAGGACAAGATCCGCAAGGTGCTGAAGATCGCCAAGGAGCCGATCTCCATGGAGACGCCGATCGGCGACGACGAAGATTCGCACCTGGGCGACTTCATCGAGGACTCCACCATGCAGTCGCCGATCGAGGTGGCTACCGTGGAAAGCCTCAAGGAAGCCACCCGCGAGGTCCTGGCCGGGCTCACCGCCCGCGAGGCCAAGGTGCTGCGCATGCGCTTCGGCATCGACATGAACACCGACCACACCCTCGAGGAAGTCGGCAAGCAGTTCGATGTCACCCGCGAGCGTATCCGCCAGATCGAGGCCAAGGCGCTACGCAAGCTGCGTCACCCGACCCGCAGCGAGCATCTGCGCTCCTTCCTCGACGAGTGATGACAAAACCCCGGCACAGGCCGGGGTTTTTGCATGCGCACCGACTACACTGGAAAAACCTCTAGCGCTCTCCGGAACTGCCGCATGTCGCGTCTGCTGGCCATTCTTCTGTCGTGTCTGGCGTGCTGTGCATGGCCCGTGGCTGCGCTTGAGCTCAGCCAGGAAGAGCAGGCCTGGCTGGCCACTCGCCCGGAGATCCGCCTGGGCATCGACACCTCCTGGCCTCCCTTCGAGTTCCGCAATGCCGAGGGCCGCTACGACGGCCTCAGCGCCGGCTACGTGCGCCTGATCGAGGAGCGCCTGGGCTTGCGCATGCAGCCCGTCGAACCGAAGAGCTGGAGCGAGGTGCTGCACAGCGCCAGGAACGGCCAGCTGGACCTGCTGCCCGGGGTGATGTCGACCCCCGAGCGCCAGCGCGACCTGATCTTCACCCGCCCCTACCTGGATTTCCCCATCGTCATCCTCGCCCACAGTCGCGGTCCGCAACCGCGCCGTCTGACCGACCTGTACGGCCTGAAGATCGCGGTGGTCCAGGATTACGCGCCGCACGAACTGCTGCGCAGCCGCCACCCCGACCTCAACCTGCTGCCCCTGCCCAGCGTCGGCGCAGCCCTGCAGGCACTGGCCACCGGCCAGGCCGACGCCATGGTCGGCGACCTCGCCTCCAGCGTCTGGAGCCTGCGCCAGCTCAAGCTGGAGGGCCTGGCGGTGAGCGGCGAGACTCCCTACCGCTACCAGCTGGCCATGGCCGCGCCGAAGAACCAGGCCATGCTGATCGGTATCCTCGACAAGCTGTTCGCCGACCTCAGCCCGGCGGAAGTCACCGCCCTGCAGGAGCCCTGGGTCGGCGGCGTGCTCGATCGCCGCCAGCTGTGGCGCCAGGTCCTGCTGTATGGTGGCCCCACCCTGCTGCTGGCGCTGATCGTACTGGCCATAGTGCTGCGCGGTAATCGCCGCCTGCGCCAGGAGATGCTCAGCCGCAAGGCCCTGGAGGAACAGCTGCGGCATAGCGAGCAGCATTATCGTGGCCTGGTCGAGAGCCTCAACGCCATCGCCTGGCAGATGCGCCTATCCGACTACTGCTTCACCTATGTCTCCCCGCATGCCGAGAGGTTGCTTGGCTACCCCCAGGCCGACTGGCTGCAACCAGGCTTCTGGCAACGCACCCTGCACCCGGAAGATGCCGAGCGGGCACAGAGCTACTGCCTGACGGAAACCCAGGCCGGTCGCGACCATAGCCTCGACTACCGGATGCTGACCGCCGATGGCCGGGTCGTCTGGATTCGCGACATCGTCACCCTGGTGCACAGCGACGGGCCGCTGCTGCTGCGCGGCCTGATGATCGACATCAGCGCCGCCAAGCAGGCCGAACAGGCGCAGCGCCTCTCCGAGGAAAAGTTCGCCTCGGTGTTCCACAACTGCCCGGACATCCTGGTCATCGCCCGCCGCCAGGATGGCGTGCTGCTCACCGTCAACCGCACCTTCGAGCAGCAGCTCGGCATCAGTGCCGCCGAGGCCGTTGGCAAGACTGCTACCGAACTGGATATCTGGGGTGAACAGGGCATCGGCCCGCTGCTGCTCGATCGCCTGCAGCGAGAGATGCTGAACAATTTCGAGATGCCCTTCCGGCGACGCAATGGCGAGCGCTTTACCGGCCTGATCTCGGCCCAGCACATCGTCCTCGACGAGCAGCCGGCACTGGTGGTGGCGGTACGCGATATCAGCGAACTGAAGCAAATGCAGCAGCAACTGAAAGTCTCCCAGGAGAAGTTCGCCAAGGCCTTCCATGCCTCGCCAGACGGCCTGCTGATCACTCGACTGCGCGACGGCGTGATCCTCGAGACCAACCTCGGTTTCTCCCGCATCACCGGCTACGCCATCGACCAGGTAGTTGGCCGCAGCACCCTGGAGATCGGCCTGTGGGCCGATCCGCATGATCGCCAGCAGATGATCGAGCATGTGCGCGAGCACGGCGCGCTGCACGACTTCCGCGCCTGGATCAACACCCGCCACGGTCAGCGTCGCCTAGGCGACCTGACCGTGCAGCCGATTCTGGTCGACGATGAACCCTGCATGCTGACCATCGCTCGCGACATTACCGAGCGCGAGCAGATGCAGGAGCGCCTGCACCAGGCGGCCACGGTGTTCGAGAGCACCGCCGAGGGCGTGATGATCACCGATCTGGAGCAGCGCATCACCGCAGTCAACCGCGCCTTCAGCGACATCACCGGCTACAGTGAGACCGAGGCCCTCGGCCAGAACCCGCGCCTGCTGGCGTCGGGCAAGCACGACAGCGCCTTCTACGCCGCCATGTGGCACCAGCTGGCAGCCGAGGGCCACTGGCAGGGCGAGATCTGGAACAGGCGCAAGAACGGTGAGCTGTATCCGGAATGGCTAACCATCAGCGCCGTCCGCGACCAAAGCGGGCAGATCACCCACTTCGTTGGCGTGTTCGCCGACATCAGCTCGCTCAAGCACGCCCAGGACCGCCTCGACTACCAGGCCCACCATGACCCGCTGACCGGCCTGCCCAACCGCATGCTGTTCGAGAGCCGCCTGGAGCAGGCACTCAACGATGTGCGCACCGACCACCAGCGCGGCGCCGTGCTGTTCCTCGACCTCGACCGCTTCAAACACATCAACGATAGCCTCGGCCATCCGGTCGGCGACCAGCTGCTCAAGTGCATCGCCCAGCGCCTGCGCGAGCAGCTGCGCGACATCGACACCGTGGCCCGCCTGGGCGGCGACGAATTCATCGTGCTGCTGCCCGGCCTGCACCAGCCACGCGACGCCGAGCGCGTCGCGACCAAGCTGCTGGCCTGCTTCACCCCACCGTTCCAGGCCGACGGACACGAGTTCTTCATCAGCGCCAGCATCGGCATCAGCCTGTTCCCCGAGGACGGCAACGATGTCGCCACCCTGGTCAAGAACGCCGACGCGGCCATGTACAGCTCCAAGGCCAAAGGCCGCAATCGCGTCGAGTTCTACACCCGCAGCCTGACCTTCCAGGCCACCGAGCGCATGACCCTGGAACTTGAACTGCGCCGGGCCATCGAACGCGATGAATTGAGCCTGCACTACCAGCCCAAGCTGTGCCTGAGCACTGGCACGCTGGTCGGCGCCGAGGCGCTGATCCGCTGGAGCCACCCGGTATTCGGCGACATCCCGCCAGACCGCTTCATTCCTCTGGCCGAAGAGAACGGCATGATCCTCCAGCTCGGCGACTGGGTCCTGCAGGAAGCCTGTCGGCAGATGCGCGCCTGGCAGGACAGCCATGCCCCGTTCGGCCCGCTGTCGGTCAACCTGTCCGGCAGCCAGCTACGCCAGGCCCAGCTGACCGAACGCATCGCCGGCACCCTCAGCGACTTCGGCCTGAATGCCGACAAGCTGCAACTGGAGATCACCGAAAGCTTCATCATGACCCAGGCCGAAGAGGCGCTGGTGATCCTCCATGAGCTCAAGGCACTGGGCCTGCAGCTGGCCATCGACGACTTTGGCACCGGCTACTCATCGCTCAGCTACCTCAAACGCCTGCCGCTGGACATCCTGAAGATCGACAAGTCCTTCGTCCGCGGCCTGCCCGGCGACTCGGACGATGCCGCCATCACCCGCGCCATCATCGCCCTCGGGCGCAGCCTGCAGATGACGGTGATCGCCGAGGGCGTGGAGACCAAGGCCCAGGAAATCTTCCTCACCAGCGAAGGTTGCGAGCAGATCCAGGGCTACGTGGTCAGTCGCCCCCTCGACGCAGAGGCCTTCGCCAATAATTTCCTCGGGCCGCTGGCGATTGGCAGCACGGAAAAGGCGTCGGTATAATCCGCCGCTCCTTCTGAGGGCCTATAGCTCAGTCGGTTAGAGCAGAGGACTCATAATCCTTTGGTCCACGGTTCGAGTCCGTGTGGGCCCACCAAATCGATTCAGCATCCAGACCAGCCATGGCGCTGGTCTTTTTGTTTGCGGCCAGGCCACACCTGTATCGCCAGCGATTCAGCGCCAGGCCCGATCACTCGCCAAGCTCGAACGCCTGTCCGGCACGTTTCTCGCGATACATCGCGGCATCGGCATGCTTGAGCAGGGTTTCCAGCCGATCACCATCTTCGGGGTAGTGCGCCAGGCCGATGCTGGGGATGATGCGCAGCGGGTGGCCGTCGATGCACAGTCCGCGCCCCAGCTCCTGGCGCAGCTTGGCGGTGACCCGCTCGACACTTGCCAGATGTTCGACATCCTCCAGCAGCAGCACGAACTCATCGCCGCCGATGCGGGCCACCGAGTCGGCCTCGCGCACGCACTGCAGCAGGCGGCGAGCAACCTCCTGCAGCAGGCGGTCGCCGACGGTATGACCGTAGTTGTCATTGACCTGCTTGAACTTGTCCAGATCGAGGAACACCAGGCTGAACCTGCCGCCACTGCGTCGGGCGCGGGCCAGCGCGCTCTCGATGCGGTCATGCAGGAATGCGCGATTGAGCAGCCCGGTCAGCTCGTCGTGGCGTGCCATGCGCTGCAGACGCTCATACAGACGTTTGCGCTCGATCGCCGTCGCCACCTGGGTCGAGACGAAACGCAACAGTTCTCGACTGCTCTCACTGTAGCGAGCCTGGCCACAGGGGCTGCGCAACACCAGGGCACCGATCACCCCGGCTTCAGCGAGCAAGGGCGCGCCCAACCAGCTCTGCCCGGCCTCGGTTGCCAGCAATACGGGCTGGCCGGTGCTGAGCAGCTCGCGACAAAGCTCCACCGGCGGGCTCAGAGCAGCAGCTGGGCTGGCTCGACTGTCGACATGGTAAGGGAACTCCAGCCGGTCGCCATGGGGGTCGTACAGGGCCACACAAAACTCTGTCGCAGGCAGCAGCTGGTCGACGATCTGGTGAATCTGGCAGAACAGTGCCGGCAGGTCCCGGGCCGTGTGCGCCGCCTCGGAAACACGGTAGATGGCGGCCTGCAAGGCTTCCGCCTGCTTGCGTGCACTGATGTCGCGGGCCACGCCGATGCGCAGCTGATCGGCTTCCGACCAGCGCGCCGACCACATGATGTCGACCAGGCGACCATCCTTGTGCACGTAGCGATTCTCGAAATGCGCCTGCGCCTGCCCCGCCATCACCGCCTTTGCCGTGGCCAGGGTGCGCTCGATATCGGCGGGTGCGACGAAGTCGAGCATGCGCCTGCCGATCATTTCTTCCGGCCGATAGCCGAAGATGCGCTCGCAGGCCGCGCTGACGAAAACGAAGCGGCCCCTGCCATCGACCATGCAGACCGCGTCCAGGAGCAGATCGAGTGCATCGGCGGGAAAGGTCGGGATGTGATTGTTCATGGCCTACTACGGTGGCATGGGAGCACGCTGTCACTGACGGACAACTTAGCACGCGCCCATGCCTGATCGTAGCCCGGTCAGCGCAGGGTCAGCCCGAAGGGTTCATCGGCAAAGTCGAAGCAGGCAAGAAAGGTCTTCAGATCCAGCAGACTACCCTCGACCTCGACATCCCCCAGCAGCACGCCCTTGAGCAGGCCGCTGTCGCCGGTCAGCAGGCGCTCCATGAACACCTTGTCCATGCTCAGCCTGAGCGTGGTTCCCGCGGGAATGCCGCGGTGCAGCTGGGCCACGCCGCGGCGCACCTCCAGCGCCCACTGCTCGCCGATGTCGGGGAAGTCGAAGCCGAGGGTCAGCTGCACCTCGCCGGCCTTGTCCGGATCGACGCGAGTGATCCAGTTGTTGAGGAAGATCTGCGGGGTGAAGTTCCTCGCCATCTCCGGCGACAGCAGCACCCCGCGCAATACCTGGGCCTGCTCGCGCACGTCGTCGCCATCGAAGCGCCCCTCCAGCTCCATGGCGCTGCTCAGGTACCAGTTGCGCCAGTTGATGTTCATGCTGGCGTAGCCCAGCTTGCGCAGGCTGCGCGCCTTGATGTCGCGCGCCAGCTCATCCTCGCGATCGATGCGGATGGCATAACCGGCCAGTTCGGCGGCCCACTGGTAGTCGCCCTTGAGGTAGGCCTCGCCGGCCGCCAGCAGCACCTTCTCGCGGCCCCCCATCAGGGTGATCAGGCGCTGCGCTTTTTCGCGCGGCGGGAGCGGGTCGAGGTCCACCGGGTCGCCCTGGAACCAGCCCAGGTAGCCGTTGTAGATCTGCCGCACGCTGTGCTTGACGGTGCCGTAGTACTCGCGCAGGTAGGGCGTATAGCCGGCCAGGTGCGGCGGCAGCTTAACCTTCTCCACCAGCTCGTCCGGGGTCAGGCCCTTGTTCATCCAGCGCACCGTCTGGTCGTGGATGTAGGCGATGCCGTCGCGGGTCATGCGCAGCACTTCCTCCACCTGCGCCGCGCCGCTCACCGGGCGGCCGTGCAGCGGCACCATGTGCTCGGCCTGCAGCGAGCGCAGCAGGTCGAGGCTGGCCACCCACAGCACCGGGTCGCGGAACTTGGTGCCGCGCAGGGTGTGGATGTTCGGCAGGGTCGGCCCCTGGTCGACCTCGGCACTGATCAGCACGCGGTTGTCCGGCAGGTACAGGACAATCTCGTCCGGCGCCTCGCTGAGCGCGTGGAGCAATTGCACCGGCAGCCCGGCGATGCGGGTGTCCAGACGCTCCTTGAAGGTGATGGTCGGGGCGATGAAGGTGGACGGCTCGGCCTTGGCCAGCGGCCCTATGCCGGCGTTCATGTCGCGATTGTCGGCGGGCTCGAGGAAGGTGCCGAAACTGTAGGCCGAGCGCACGCCGAGAATCGGCCCGACCAGCGCGCCCTGCGCCACCACGTTGGCCAGCAGGCTCTCGTGGGCGTAGATCTGCACCTCGCCGCTGGCCACCTGCTCGGGGCTGACGAAGGCCTGCACACCGTTGATGTGATCCGGGTGGAAGTGGGTGTAGACCACCGCCTTGACCGGCTTGCTGCTGACCTTGCGCAGCTCGTCCATGATCTTGCGCGACTCGCTGACCGACTCGCCGGTGTCGACGATGATCAGCCCCTCGGGTGCGTCGATCGCCACCACGTTGCCGAGCTGCCAGCCGACCGCCGACCAGACGTTGTCGGCCACCTTGTACAGTTTCTGGGTGAAGTGCGCGGTGTGCTGCTTCAGCTCCGGGTGGATGCTCGGCTCGATGCGCTCGTCGGGCAGTTGCGCCAGGGCGGAAAACGGCAGGGCGGCGGCCAGCAGCAGGCCGCCGAGTCGGCAGGGGAACAGGGTCATGGGCACGGCTCATTGCAGTTATTGTCATGCTGTGCAGACTGGCCGAGCCCTGCTAATAATTCCAATGCATTCCAATCAACACTTAAATGCATTGCACGCATGAACGATCTACGCCAGCTCCGCCACTTCGTCGCCCTCGCCGAGCACGGTCACTTCGCCCGCGCCGCCGAAGCCGTGCACCTCAGCCAGCCGGCGCTGAGCCGCAGCATCCAGGCACTGGAAGCCAGCCTCGGCTGCGTGCTGGTCGACCGTCACAGCCGCGGCATCAGCCTCACCGCCCACGGCCGGCTGGTGCTGGAGCATGCCCGTCGCCTGCTGGCCGGCAGCCAGGCGCTGAGCAATGCGGTGGGCCAGCTGGGCAACCTGGCCAGCGGCGAGCTGCGCCTGGGGGCCGGCCCCTACCCCGCCGCGCGCCTGGTGCCCAGGGCTCTGGGCGTGTTCGCCGAGCGCCATCCGGGGGTGCGCCTGCAACTGCTGATCGACAACTGGCAGCAACTGCACCAGCGCCTGCTGGATGACCAGATCGAGATCTTCGTCGCCGACAGCCGCGAGCTCGAAGGCGATGCGCGCCTGCGCATCGAGCCACTAGCCAGTCACCCCGGCGTGCTGTTCTGCAACCCTGACCACCCGCTGCTGCGGCGCCAGCCGCTGCGGGTGGAAGACCTGCTCGACTACCCGCTGGCCGGCACCCAGCTGCCGGCCCAGGTGGCCGCGGAGCTGCGCCGGATGAGCGGCCGCGAACAGCCGCTGAGCATCGAGTGCGACAACTTCATGGTGCTCAAGGAGCTGGTCGCGCACAGCAGCGTACTGAGCATGGCGCCCTGGGACGTGGTGGCCGCCGACGTGGCCGCCGGCCGCCTGGCCGTGCTGCAGCTGCCCGGCGAGCGGCTGACCGCGCATTCGGCCTACGGCATCGTCAGCCGCGCCGGCCACAGCCTGTCGCCGGGCGCGGAGCGCTTCCGCCAGCTGCTGCTCGATCCGCGGCTCGATGCAGCCATGACGCCCTCTGGCTGAAAACACGACTGCATCGGCCGCCGCTGCACAGGCGGCTGCCCGTCCCGGCCGGGCGAGCTCAGTCCGGGTAAACCGGCTCGCAGAGCACCTCGGTCCGGACCGAGTTGGCGATGAAGCACTCCTCATGCGCCTCGTGGTGCAGGGCATCCAGCTGCTCGCGGCCCGGCGCGGCACCGGCGAAACTCACCGCCGGGCGCAGGGTGACACGGGTCATCGCCATCCGCCCCTCTGGGTTGCGCCCCATGCGCCCCTCGGCCAGGTCGTGGTAGCTGTCCACCCGCCAGCCATCACGCGCCGCCAGGGACAGGAACCACAGCATGTGGCAGCTGGACAGCGCGGCGACGAAAGCCTCTTCCGGATCCACCGCGTCCTCGCGTGACTGCGGCAGGGGCACCACGTGCGGCGAGGATGAGCCAGGTACCGTCACGCCGCCATCGAAACGCCACAGGTGACCCCGGCTGTACTGGTTGTCGAGAAAGTCCTGGCCATCGCGCGACCAGAGAATTTCGGCGGTATAGCACGCCATCACGAACCTCCTCTCATGGGCATGGCCGACCAGCATACCCAAGGGCGCAGCCGAATGGCTGCCCCTGCCAATCACTCCAGGGTCAGGCCATGCCGCTGGTACAGCCCCTGCACCCAACCGTCGCGGTACATCTGCAACAGCGCCTCGCGCAGGCGCTGCAGCTGCGCGGCGTCCACCTCGGGATGGCAGGCGATGTCCTCCATCAGGGTGAGGAAGGGCAGCACCTCGCGCGGCGCCGGACCGCCCTCGACGGCGGCGACCACCGCCGCGCTGGTCGCCCACAGGCGCGCGCGGCTGCGCTGCAGCATGCTCAGGTTGAGCGACTCCTTGTTCGAATAGATCACCTGCAGGCCGACCCCTTCCAGGTACTCGCCGGCACCCGAGCCCTGGTGGCTGAGGATGCGCAGGCCGCGGGCCTGTTCCAGGCTGCTCAGGCGCAGGTCATCGTCGGCCTTGGCATACAGCCCCAGGCGCGACACCAGCAGCGGGCCGACCCAGACATAGCGCGGTTCACGCTCCTGCTGGCGCTCCACCAATAGCACGCAGCTGCGTTCCTGCTGCTGGACCCGCAACAGGGCCCGCTGCAACGGCAGGAAATCGAGGCGGTAGGCGATGCCGGCGCGGCGGAACAGCTCGTCGGTCAACTCGGCCACCAACCCGCTGGCGCCGCCATCCTGGCGCTGCTGCATCAGCGGCGCGCGCTCCCAGGCGAACAACTGCAGCTCGGCGGCCGCCACCGGCATGCCGAGCAGGGCCAGCCACAGCAGGCTAATCCCACGCATGCAGCGCCTCCCGGTACGGCAGGGTGCGCCCCGGCGGCCGCTCGTTGTCCAGCTGCGGCCAGGGCGCGCCCGGCTGTGCCAGCCAGTGCTGGGCGCCGCGCGACGGATTGAGCTGCGGCGCGCAGGGGTGGCGCTGGCGCCGGCCGACCTGCTCCAGGTGGCGGTCGAATTCCGCCGCCAGGTTGCCCAGGGCCTGGCTGGCGCTGAGGCGCCCGGCCACCGCCGGGTGCAGCTGGCGCCACCACAGGCTGGCCATGCCGCTGTAGTCCGGCACGTTGGCGCCGGTGGGGGTCCAGCGGCGCGCCGCCGGGCTGCGGTAGAACTCCACCAGCCCGCCCAGGCGCGGCGCCGCGGCCAGCAGGGCAGGCGAATCGAGGTCGGAGCGGCGGATCGGCGTCAGCCCGACCAGGGTCTTGCGCAGCGACACGCTGCGCGAGGTGACGAACTGCGCGTACAGCCAGGCGGCCTGGCGCTGGCGCAGCGGCGTGGCCTTGAGCAGGGTCCAGGCGCCGACATCCTGGTAGCCGGACTTCATGCCGTCCTGCCAGTAAGCGCCGCGTGGCGACGGGGCGACCCGCCACTTCGGCCGGCCCTCGGCGTCCACCACCGGGCTGCCCGGCTTGGTGTAGTCGGCGGTGAAGGCGGTGTACCAGAAGATCTGCTGGGCCACCTGGCCCTGGGCGGCGACGTTGCCGGCCTGGTTGAAGCTCATCCGCTGCGCCTCCGGCGGGGCGTAGCGCTGCAGCCAGTCGACGTACTGCTGCACGGCGTAGACCGCCGCCGGGCTGTCCAGCGCACCACCACGGGCGACGCTGGCGCCGGCCGGGCGACAGCCTTCGACGCGGATGCCCCAGTCGTCCACCGGCAGGCCGTTGGGCAACCCCGGGTCGGCCACCCCGGCCATGCCCAGCCAGGCGTCGGACAGGCGCCAGCCCAGCGAGGGGTCGAAGCCGCCGTAGTCCATGTGGCCGTAGACGCGCTGGCCGTCGATCGCGCCGACCTGCTCGGTGAAGAAGGCGGCGATGTCCTCGTAGGCCGTCCAGTTCTGCGGCACGTCCAGCTCGTAGCCGTAGCGCTGGCGGAAGGCCTGGCGCAGCTCGGGGCGGGCGAACCAGTCCTGGCGGTACCAGTAGAGGTTGGCGAACTGCTGGTCGGGCAGCTGGTAGAGCTTGCCGTCGGGAGCGGTGACGAAGGGCAGGCCGATGAAGTCGTCCAGCTGCAGGGTCGGCGAGGTCACACCGGCGCCCTCGCCGGCCATGAAGTCGGACAGCACCAGCACCTGGTCGTCGCGGAAATGCTGGCCGAGCAGGTCGCTGTCGCTGACGTAGGCGTCGTACAGCGGCAGGCCGGTCTGCTGCTGGGTGCGCAGCTTGTTGACCACGTCGTCCTCGCCGCTGATCTCGTGGATCACGCGGATGCCGGTGAGGCGGCTGAACAGCGGCGCCAGCACCGTGGCCTCGTACCAGTGGGTGGGGATGCGCTCGGCGATCACCCGCACCTGCACGCCGGCGAACGGCTGCCCGGCCGCGGCGAACCAGGCCAGCTCGGCGCGTTGCTCGGTGAGGCTCAGGGAACTGGGCTGCAGCTCGGCCATCGCCTCCTGCAGCGGATCGGCAGCGTGCGTGGCCGCGCTCAGCAACAGGCCGAGCAAAATCGCAGCGCGCATCAAGGACTCCTTATTGTTGTCTGCAGAGTCTAGGCGGCGCCGGCAGATCGGCCTAGCGCGGCGCGGAAAAATCGCCGGCTTCCGCCACCAACGCCGCCAACAGCTCGGCCGCCGGCAGCTCGCGGGCCAGCGGCGCGCCCTGGCCGGCCCAGTGCGCGGCGAAGTCGTGGCAGCCCTGGGTGCTGGCCGCGGCATGCAGGGCCTTGGCCGCGTCGTAGGCGATCGGATAGTCCGGCAGGGCCGCGCCGAGGTCGCCATACAGGCGGTTGGGCAGGCCGCGCGCCGGGCGCCCGGAGATATTGGCGGTGATCTCGGTACGGGCCGCCCGTTCACCCTTCAATGCAGCGCGGTAGGCGGCGTTGGCGGCGGATTCCGGGCACAGCACGAAGGCGGTACCCAGCTGCACGCCGGCCGCGCCCAGGGCCAGGGCGGCGCGGATGCCGGCGCCGTCCATGATGCCGCCGGCGGCGATCACCGGCAGGCGGCTCTGCCGCACCAGCAGGCGGACCAGCGCCAGGGTGCCGAGGCCGGCATCGCCCTGCTGCGGATCGAACACGCCGCGATGGCCGCCGGCCTCGATGCCCTGGGCCACCAGCGCGTCGACCCCGGCCGCCTCGGCCAGTTTCGCCTCGGCCACCGTGGTGACACAGGCCAGCAGGCGGATGCCGGCGTCCTTGAGGCGCTCGATCCAGGCCTGCGGCGGCAGGCCGAAGTGGAAGCTGAGCACCGCCGGGCGCTGCTCCAGCAACAGCTCGAGCATGCCCGGGTCGGCCAGGAAGCTCGGGTAGATCTCGCGCAGCGTCGCCGGCGGCGCTGCGCCGAACTCGGCGAACAGCGGGCGCAGGCGTTCGCACCAGGCCGCCTCGCGCGCCGCGTCGGCCTGCGCCGGGGCATGGCAGAACAGGTTGTAGTTGACCGGCAGGCTGGTCAGCGCGCGGGTCTGCGCGATCAGCTCGCGGGCCTGCGCCGGGCTGCTGGCGCCCAGGCCCAGCGAGCCGAGGCCGCCGGCCGCGGATACCGCGGCGGCCAGCGCCGGGGTGGAGACCCCGACCATGGGCGCCTGGATGATGGGATGGCGGATGCCTAGCAGAGAGCAGAGGGCGGCGGACATGCGGGACTCCTGAGCCAAGGGTGCGCGCCATTATCGACGGCCTGCGACCTAGGTCCAATGGCCCGTGGCAGGTACGTGGCTAAGATGGAAGAACTCGAGCAGCGGAACCCCACCCATGTCGACCACCGCCGCGGGCAAGACGGCCGTGCTGCAGAACATCCATGGCACCATGGAGTTCCTGCGCAAGCACCCGCCGTTCAACCAGATGGAGAGCGCTCACCTGGCGTTCCTGGTGGAGCATTGCCAGCTGCGTTTCTACGCCGCCGGCGAGAGCATCCTCAAGCCCGGCGACGGCCCGGTGCAGCACTTCTTCATCGTCAAGCAGGGCCTGGTGGTGGGTGAGCGCCCGCACTCGGCCAAGCGCGGCAGCGAGACCACCTTCGAGATCGCCAGCGGCGAGTGCTTCCCCCTGGCCGCCCTGCTCGGCGAACGCGCCACCCGTACCGAGCACCTGGCCGGCGAGGACACCTTCTGCCTGCTGCTGCCCAAGGACGCCTTCGTCCGCCTGTTCGCCCAGTCCGCGCCATTTCGCGACTTCGCCCTGCGTGGCGTGTCCAGCCTGCTCGACCAGGTCAACCAGCAGGTGCAGCTGCGCGCGGCGGAGAACCTCGGCGCGCAGTACTCGCTGGACACCCCGCTGCACGAGCTGGCCATGCAGCAGCCGGTGGCCTGCGCCGCCGACCTGGCGCTGCGCGAGGCGGTCAGACGCATGCACGAGCAGCATGTCGGCAGCATCGTCATAGTCGATGCGGCGCAGCGCCCGCTGGGCATCTTCACCCTGCGCGACCTGCGCCGCGTGGTGGCCGCCGGCGAGTCGCTGGAGCAGCCGATCGCCGCGCTGATGACCCAGCGCCCCTTCCACCTGCCGCCCAGCGCCAGCGCCTTCGACGCCGCCCTGGCGATGACCGAGCGGCACATCGCCCACGTCTGCCTGGTCGAGCACGAGCGCCTGGTCGGCGTGGTTTCCGAGCGCGACCTGTTCTCCCTGCAGCGCGTCGACCTGGTGCACCTGGCGCGCACCATCCGCCATGCCGGGCGCATCGAGACCCTGGTGGCGCTGCGCAGCGACATCCGCCTGCTGGTCGAGCGCATGCTGGCCCACGGCGCCAGCTCCACGCAGATCACCCAGCTGATCACCCTGCTCAACGACCATACCGTGTGCCGGGTGATCGAGCTGGTGCTGGAGGAGCTGGGCGACCCCGGCGTGCCCTTCAGCTGGCTGTGCTTCGGCAGCGAGGGGCGCCGCGAGCAGACCCTGCACACCGACCAGGACAACGGCATCCTGTTCGACGCCGACAGCCCCGCGGAGGCCGAACGCATCCGCCAGCTGCTGCTGCCGCGCGCGCGGCGGATCAACCAGCTGCTGGCAGAGTGCGGCTTCAGCCTCTGCCCCGGCCAGATAATGGCCGGCAACCCGGCGCTGTGCCTGTCGCAGCGCGAATGGGCGCGGCGCTTCGCCGGCTTCGTCCGCGAAGCCACCCCGGAGAACCTGCTGGGCTCGAGCATCTACTTCGACCTGCGCGTGGCCTGGGGCGCCGAGGACGGCTGCGCGCAGCTGCGCGAGCAGCTGTTCGCCGACATCGAAGGCAACAGCATCTTCCAGCACCTGCTGGCGGCCAACGCCCTGCAGCACCGCCCGCCGCTGGGACGCTTCCGCGACTTCGTGGTGGCACGCAAGGGCGCCGAGAAGGACACCCTCGACCTCAAGGTGGAGGGTCTCACCCCCTTCGTCGACGGCGCCCGCCTGCTGGCCCTGGCCCATGGCATCGGCGACAGCAACACCCTGCGCCGCTTCGCCGAGCTGGTGCGCCTGGGCGTGATCGACGCGCAGGACGGCGCCGCCTTCGAAGAGGCCTACCACTTCATCCAGCAGACCCGCCTGCAGCTGCACCAGCAGCAGGCCAGCCAGGGCCTGCCCTTCTCCAACCGCCTCGATCCGGACAGCCTCAACCAGCTGGACCGACGCATCCTGCGCGAATCCTTCCGCCAGGCCCAGCGCCTGCAGGCCAGCCTGGCGCTGAGGTACCAGCTATGAAGAAGAAGCTGCTCGACTGGCTGCGTCCCGCCTGCGACCCGCGCTGCGCCCAGCTGTCGGCGCCGCGCCCGCTGGACGACCGCCCGCTGGCGCAGCAGCGCCTGGTGGTGGTGGACCTGGAAACCAGCGGCCTCAACCTGCAGCGCGACCAGCTGCTGGCCATCGGCGCGGTGGTGATCGAGGACGGCGCCATCGACCTGCGCCAGCAATTCGAATGCACCCTGCACCGTCCCGGCCACCAGGCCAGCGCCAGCACCCTGATCCACGGCATCGCGCCCAGCGCCATCGCCGCCGGGCGCGATCCGGCCGAGGCGCTGCTGGAGTTCATGGCCTTCGTCGGCGACAGCCCGCTGCTGGCTTTCCATGCCGCCTTCGACCAGCACATGCTGCAGCGCGCCCTGCGCGAGAGCCTGGGCTATCGCCTGCAGCACCCCTTCGTCGATGTCGCCGAGCTGGCCCCGCTGCTCTGCCCGCAAGGCCCGCGCCAGCGCGCCGGGCTGGACGACTGGCTGGCCCTGTTCCAGCTCCAGGCCAGCGAGCGCCACCACGCCAGTGCCGATGCCCTGGCCACCGCCGAACTGGCCCTGATCCTGTTCAGCAAGGCCCGCCGTCAGGGCCTGGACAGCCTGGCCGAGCTGCAGCGCCAGTGCCTGGCACGCCGGCGCCGACAGCTGGCGCCCTCGCTTTGATAGAGCGCATCGATATCATTGGTAAATAATTCTTGATTCCATCCTGACCTCATCGTCACTAGAATGCCGGCTTCCTGCAGCCGAAATCCATCCGCCCATGCGCTCCACCACCCTGCGTCGCTGGTCCTTCGTGCACACCTGGACCAGCCTGATCTGCACCCTGTTCCTCCTGCTGCTGGCACTGACCGGCCTGCCACTGATCTTCCACCACGAGATCGAGCACCTGCTGGGCGAGGCGCCGCAGCTGCGCGAGCTGCCGGCGGACAGCCCGCGCCTGTCGCTGCAGCAGCTGGTCGAGGCCGCCGAGCGCCACCGCCCCGGCGAAGTGGTGCAGTACCTGGGCTGGGAAGAGGACGAGCCCAACGGCGTGGTGACCATCATGGCCGCCACGGCCGGCACCGAGCCGAATTCCTCGCACACCTTCATGCTCGACGCCCGCACGGGTGAAGCAGTCGAGATGCCGGCGGCCAACGGTGGCTTCATGATGCTGATGCTGCGCCTGCACGTGGATCTGTTCGCCGGCCTGCCGGGCAAGCTGCTGCTGGCCTTCATGGGCATCCTCTTCGTGGTGGCGATGGTCTCCGGCGTGGTGCTCTACGCGCCCTTCATGCGCAAGCTGAAGTTCGCCGAGGTGCGCCGGGACAAGTCCACCCGCCTGCGCTGGCTCGACCTGCACAACCTGATCGGCATCGTCACCCTGACCTGGGCGCTGACCGTGGGCGTCACCGGGGTGATCAGCGCCTGCGCCGACCTGCTGATCGAAGCCTGGCGCAACGACACCCTGGCGACCATGGTCGAGCCCTACCGCGACGCCCCGCCGCTCACCGAGCGAGCGCCGGCCGACGAGCTGCTACGGATTGCCGGAGAGGCCGTGCCGGGCATGCGTCCGGACTTCATCGCCTTCCCCGGCACGCGCTTCTCCAGCGCGCACCACTACGCGGTGTTCATGGTCGGCAGCACGCACCTGACCTCGCACCTGTGGACCCCGGTGCTGATCGATGCGCGCAGCCTGGCCGTCACCGCCGTCGGCGACCGCCCCTGGTACATGGACGCCCTGGCCATGTCGCAGCCGCTGCACTTCGGCGACTACGGCGGCCGGCCGATGCAGATCCTCTGGGCGCTGCTGGATGGGCTGACCATCATCGTCCTCGGCAGCGGCCTGTACCTCTGGTGGGTGCGCCGCCGTGCACCACGCCAGGCGCTGCGCGACGAGGTGGCGGCATGAGGCAGTCGACCTTCGCCATCCCCGTGCTGCTGGCCGTGCTCGGCGCCGCCGGCCTGTTCGCTGCCCTGCTCGGCGACGGCGGCTGGGACGCCCTGGCCTGGCTCGGCCTGGGCCTGCCGGCCGTGCTCGGCAGCTGGCCGCTGCTGCGGCGCTAACGCACCGCTCAGGGCTTGCTCAGCATCTCGCGGTGAGCCTTCAGCTGTTCGAGCATCTGCTCCATGTGCTGGATGTGCTGATCCACCTGCTCCGGCGTGTCCAGCGGCATCATCATGCCGGCGCCCTTGCCCATGCCCATCTGCATGCCGCCATGCAGCGGGCAGCCGCCCATCATCTGCATGCCGCCGCCCATGGCCTGGCGGTGTTCCAGCATCAGCTTGTGCCGTTCCTCCGGCGACTTGCCGGCCATCCAGCTCTGATGCAGCTCGCGCATCTGGCTCATGTGCTGCTGCCACTGCTGTTCGCTGCCGGCATCCGTGGCGGCCCAGGCAACGCCTGCCAGGCTCAGCGCCAGCAGGCCAGGGAGAAGAGTCTTGGTGTTCATCGCATTGCCCTCTGCAAGGCTGGAAGAGCTTTCACTCTAGGCCAGCCTCCAGCCAGGGCGCTGATCTGGGTCAACCATCGCTCGGCTGGCCATGCGCTAGGCGAAAATGGCGGGGCCGGAAAAAAGAAAACCCCGCTTGCGCGAGGTTCTGCAGACTGGTCCTGACATCCGTGATCGGTGCGCCGTCCTGGCGAACAATCCCTCATGTCCCTGTTGTTGGCGGTGCGCTTCCTGCGCTAAGTCCTTGAACGGCAATTTAATCTGGCCGATAGCAGGTTGATAGCAGCGATCGTCAGCACACCCTGTAAGCCAATGCTTACACGGCCACCGAGCGGGAAAGGGTTCACAAAGACGGCCTGGCGGCTATCATCGCGCGCCTGATTCCTGCGCCCCGCGCAACCGAGCCCGAAGATGAAACCGCAACTGATCGCCGCCGCCGAAATCGACCGCCTGGAAACCTGGAGCAAGTACAACAAGGACATGTGCACCAGCTGCCATTCCACCTGCTGCACCCTGCCGGTGGAGGTGCGCATCGTCGACCTGATCCGCATTGGCGTGGTCGACGAGTTCGAGCGCGGCGAGCCGCCGAAGAACATTGCCAAGCGCCTGCAGAAGGAAGGGCTGATCGAGCGCTTCAACCAGAAGTCCGGCATCTTCACCCTGACCCGCATGAGCAACGGCGACTGCATGTACCTGGACCGCAAGACGCGCCTGTGCACCATCTACGACAAGCGCCCGGACACCTGCCGCAACCATCCGCGCATCGGCCCGCGCCCGGGCTACTGTGCCTGGCGGCCCAAGCAGTAAGGCCCGCTGGCGGAATTCCGCCAGGCAAAACCCCACACCTGGCGAAATCTCGCCACGCATTTCTCCCGGAGGCCCGAAAATCGGGCCCTGCAGCCGAGGCGACGGCTGGCATCCGGGTTGCTAATGCCCTACCCCGACAGCGCAGCGTCCGGCTCCGACTAGAGTGATAGAGGATCTGGACGAGCCGCTCTTCGCCCTAACAATCACAACAAAGGATCACTCCGCATGTTCAAGCAGACTGCCATGGCGCTCGCCTGCGCCCTGTCCTTCGGCATCGCCGGCCTGGCCCAGGCCGCCGACCCGATCATCATCAAGTTCTCCCACGTGGTCGCCGACAGCACGCCGAAAGGCCAGGGCGCCCTGCTGTTCAAGCAGCTCGCCGAGGAACGCCTGGCCGGCAAGGTCAAGGTCGAGGTCTACCCGAACTCCTCGCTGTTCGGCGACGGCAAGGAAATGGAGGCGCTGCTGCTCGGCGACGTGCAGATGATCGCCCCGTCGCTGGCCAAGTTCGAGCAGTACACCAAGCAGCTGCAGGTGTTCGACCTGCCCTTCCTGTTCGACGACATGGCCGCGGTGGACCGCTTCCAGCAGAGCGCCGAAGGCCAGCAGCTGCTGACCTCCATGGAGTCCAAGGGCATCACCGGCCTGGCCTACTGGCACAACGGCCTCAAGCAGCTGTCGGCCAACAAGCCGCTGCGCGAGCCGAAGGACGCCCGCGGCCAGAAGTTCCGCGTGCAGGCCTCCGCCGTGCTCGAGGAGCAGTTCAAGGCGGTGCGCGCCAATCCGCGCAAGATGAGCTTCGCCGAGGTCTACCAGGGCCTGCAGACCGGCGTGGTGAACGGCGCCGAGAACCCCTACTCGAACATCTACAGCCAGAAGATGCATGAGGTGCAGAAGTACATCACCGAGTCCAACCATGGCCTGCTGGACTACATGGTGATCACCAACACCCAGTTCTGGGACGGCCTGCCGGAGGACGTGCGCGGCGAGCTGAGCAAGATCATGGCCGAGGTCACCGTCGAGGTGAACAAGCAGGCCGACGCCCTCAACCAGGGCGACAAGCAGCGCATCCTCGAGGCCAAGACCACCGAGATCATCGAGCTCACCCCGGAGCAGCGCAACGCCTGGCGCGAGGCCATGCAGCCGGTGTGGCAGAAGTTCGAAGGCGAGATCGGCGCCGACCTGATCAAGGCCGCGCAGGCCGCCAACCAAGCTCCTTGATCCGCACCGCGCCGCTGCCCGCACGGCGGCGGCGCCCCGTCGACTCCGCCATCGGGAGATGCCATCCATGAACGCCCTGCGGCGCGTCTGGGACCACTTCGAGGAAGGCTTCATTGCCTTCCTGCTGGGGGCCATGACGCTGGTGACCTTCGTCTACGTCATCCTCAACAACCTCTACACCCTGTTCTACAACCTGGCCGACCGCTGGCCGGCGGCCAGCGACACGCTGTTCGCCATCGGCGACGGCATTCTCGCCGCGGCCCAGGCCATGACCTGGAGCAACGCGCTGACCAAGGCGCTGTTCGCCTGGCTGATCTTCTTCGGCCTGTCCTATGGCGTGCGCACCGCCGGCCATATTGGCGTGGACGCCCTGGTCAAGCTGGCGCCCAGGCATATCCAGCGGGTCATCGGGGTGATCGCCTGCCTGTGCTGCCTGGGCTATGCCGGGCTGCTCAGCGTGGCCAGCTTCGAGTGGATCCAGACCCTGTTCAAGGCCGCCATCGGCGCCGAGGACCTGGGCCACTACGGCATCATGCAGTGGCACATCGGCCTGATCGTGCCGCTCGGCTTCGCCCTGGTATTCATCCGTTTCGCCGAGATCCTGGTGCGCATCCTGCGCGGCCGGCAGACCGGCCTGGGCCTGGCCGACGAGGCGGCCGAGGCGATCAAGCTGACCGAACACGAGGAACACAAGCCATGACCGTCCTGTTCCTCTTCCTGCTGCTGTTCCTGCTGATGTTCATCGGCGTGCCGATCGCCATCTCCCTCGGCCTGGCCGGCTCGCTGACCATCATCCTGTTCAGCCCCGACTCGGTGCGCTCGCTGGCGATCAAGCTGTTCGAGACCAGCGAGCACTACACCCTGCTGGCCATTCCGTTCTTCCTCCTGGCCGGCGCCTTCATGACCACCGGCGGCGTGGCGCGCCGCCTGATCGACTTCGCCAACGCCTGCGTCGGCCACATCCGTGGCGGCCTGGCGATCGCCGCGGTGCTGGCCTGCATGCTGTTCGCCGCGCTGTCCGGCTCCTCGCCGGCCACGGTGGCGGCGGTCGGCTCCATCGCCATCGCCGGCATGGTGCGCTCCGGCTATCCCCAGGCGTTCGGCGCCGGCATCGTGTGCAACGCCGGTACCCTGGGCATCCTGATCCCGCCGTCGATCGTCATGGTGGTGTACGCCGCCGCCACCGAGACCTCGGTGGGCAAGCTGTTCATGGCCGGCGTGGTGCCGGGGATCATGCTCGGCGTGGTGCTGATGGTGGCGATCTACATAGTCGCGGTGAAGAAGAACCTGCCGGCGCTGCCGCGGGCGACCTTCCGCGAGTGGCTGGGCGCCGCACGCAAGGCCATCTGGGGCCTGCTGCTGATGGTGATCATCCTCGGCGGTATCTACTCCGGCATGTTCACCCCCACCGAGGCGGCCGCCGTGGCGGCGATCTACTCGGCCTTCATCGCCCTGTTCGTGTACAAGGACATGAAGGTCCATGAAGTGCCGCGGGTACTGGTGGAGTCGGCCAAGCTCTCCATCATGCTGATGTTCATCATCGCCAACGCCATGCTGTTCGCCCACGTGCTGACCACCGAGCAGCTGCCGCAGCAGATCACCGCCTGGGTGCTGGACGCCGGCCTGACGCCGATCACCTTCCTGCTGGTGGTGAACATCGTGCTGCTGATCGCCGGCGCCTTCATGGAGCCCTCGGCGATCATCCTGATCCTGGCGCCGATCCTCTTCCCCATCGCCATGGAACTGGGCATCGACCCGATCCACCTGGGCATCATCATGGTGGTCAACCTGGAGATCGGCCTGGTCACGCCACCGGTGGGGCTCAACCTGTTCGTCACCTCGGCGGTGACCGGCATGCCGCTGACCGCCACCATCCGCGCGGCCATGCCCTGGCTGATGATCCTGCTGGCCTTCCTGCTGCTGGTCACCTACGTGCCCTGGATCTCCCTGGCCCTGCCCAACTGGATCGGCATGAGCTAGGTCGAAGCGCCTCCCGCAACCCTGAGCCCGGCCCCGTGCCGGGCTTTTTCTGCCCTCAGTTCTGCGCCATGTCGTGTGGCGCCTGCGGCCGGATCAGGCTGAAGTCGATCAGGTTCTGCGGCTGGCGCGGGTCGCCGACCAGCAGCGGGCGCGCCTTGAACTCGGCGCTGACCAGGCTACGACTGCGGTCATGCTCGGCGAAGTCGAGGCCGGCCAGGTCCGCCCAGGTGTGCACCAGGCCGGAGCTGCTGAACGGCCGCGCCAGGGCCGGGCCGAAGTCGCGCGCCGGCCACTTCGGCGCCGTCCACAGGAGGAAGGGGATGGTGTACATCGGCCCGGTCGGCGCCGCCTCGTTGCGCCCCAGCACCTGCGGCCTGGGCGCATCGAACACCGCCTCGCCGTGGTCGGCCAGGTACAGCAGGAAGCCATTGGGGTCGCTGGCGGCGAAGCGCTTGATCAGGCTGGAGACCACGAAGTCGTTGTACAGCACCGCGTTGTCGTAGGCGTTGTAGGTCGGCAGCTGGTGCGCGGTGACGTGCGCCGGCACGCCCGTGCGGTCGGTGAAGCGCGCGAACTCCGGCGGGTAGCGGTACTGGTAGCTCATGTGGGTGCCGAGCAGGTGGACCACGATGAACTTGCGCGGTGCCGGGTCGGCCAGCACCCTGGCAAAGGGTTCGAGCACGTCGCCGTCGTACTGGCGGGCGTTCTGCTCGCGGTTGTTGTTCAGGTAGAACTGCTCGTCCGCCTGCCTGGAGAAGGTGGTGAGCATGGTGTTGCGCTTGGTGATGGTCTGCTGGTTGGTGATCCAGTAGGTCTTGTAGCCGGCCTGCTTCATCACGCTGACCAGTGACGGCGTGCTCAGGTAGGCGTCCGGGTTCTGCTGGTCGGCGAAGGTCAGCACCTGCTGCAGCGCCTCGATGGTGTAGGGCCGCGGGGTGACCGCGCCGGTGAACACCTGCAACTGGTCCCGCAGCTGGTCCAGCTCCGGGGTGGTCTGGCGGCCATAGCCGTACAGGCTCATGCGCTGGCGGTTGGTCGACTCGCCGATCACCAGCACCAGGGTCGCCGGCTGGCCGGCGTGGGCGTCGCGCAGGTCGGTCAGCGGCGCGATGCGCTCGCGCCCTTCCAGCAGCGCCTGCATGTTGGCCAGCTGGGCGCGGTACTGGCGGTAGCCGACCACCAGCTGCCAGGGCGTGGCCGGCTCGATGCGCTCCTCGAAGTTTTCCAGCGCCACCGCTGCATCGTCGTGCTTGCTGAACTGGCGCAGCGCCGGATAGCCGAGCGAGACGAACAGGAAGAAGGCCGCGGCCAGCGCCGCCAGCGGGCGCGGCAGGTACACGGGACGGACCCTGCGCCACAGCAGCCAGGCCCCCAGGCCGTAGGCGAGGAAGGCCGGCAGCATCCACCAGGCGAAGTACTGCGCCAGGTACTCGCTGCCCTCGCTGACGTTGGACTCGAAGAGGATGAAGATGACGCTCTGCGAGAACTCCTGGCCGTAGATCAGGAAGTAGCCGAAGCCGGCCAGCGAGCACAGCCACAGCGGCACGCCGAGCAGCGCCGCCAGCAGCCGCGCCCGCGCCGGGAACAGCAGCAGCGGCATCAGCCACAAAGCGCTGAGCAGGAAGGCCTGGCGGAACCCGGCGAAGCCGGCGGTGCCGGTCAGCTGGATCAGCAGCTGGGTCACCCCGGAGAAGTACCAGAAGAACAGGAACATCCAGCCCAGCCCGGCCCAGTCGAAACCGCCACCGCGCCTGCCCTGCGCCGTCGTCGCCATGCACCACACCCCGTCGAATCGGTGGCCGGAGGAATTCCGGCCCATCCGCCGATGGTGCCCAGGCGATGCTGAAGGCTTCCTTAAGACGCGCTACTCCAGCTGGAAATGCGCGGTGTTCTGCGCCAGGCTGCGGCTGCCGGCGCTGAGGCGGTCGGCCACGCCATGGACGGTCTGCGCGCCCTCCAGCAGGGCGGCGGCGGCCTGATCGACCTGCTGGATATTGCCGCTGACCTCCTCGGCGGTGGCGGCCTGCTGCTCCACGGCGGCGGCGATCTGGGTCAGCATGTCGCTGACCCGCTGCACGGCGCCGGCGATCTCGCCCAGGTGGTCGCCCAGCTCGGTGACCGCGCCGGCGTCCACCTCGGCCTGGCTGCAGGCGCTCTGCATCAGTTCCACCGACTGCAGCACCACGCGCTGCAGGGCCTCGACCGTGGCGCTGATCTCGCGGGTGGAGTCCTGGGTGCGCTGCGACAGCGAGCGCACCTCGTCGGCCACCACGGCGAAGCCGCGGCCCTGCTCGCCGGCCCGCGCGGCCTCGATGGCGGCATTCAGCGCCAGCAGGTTGGTCTGCTCGGCGATGCCCTTGATCACGTCCACCACCCGGTCGATCTGCTGGGCCTGCTCGCGCAGCTCGGCCAGCGCGGCGGCGGTGTCGCCCAGGCGCGCGGTGAGCTGGCGCATGCTGGCGGTGGTCTGCTGGCTGCGCTGGTTGCTCTGCTCGGCGATATGCCGGGTCTGGCTGGCGTCCTGCGCCGCCATCTCGCAGTTCTCCGCCACGCTCTGCGCGGTGGCCGCCATCTGCGTGGCGGCGGCGGCGATCTGGCTGACCTGCAGCTGTTGCTGCTCCACCGCGCCGAGGGCACGGCGCGCCTCGGCGCCGAGCACCTGCACGGTGTCGTCCAGCTCGGCGCTCTCGCGGTTGACCCCCTGCAGCGAGCCGCGCAGCTGGGCCACCGCATCGTTCAGCGCGGCGCCGATCAGCGCCAGCTCGTCCCGGCCGTGCACGGTGACATGGCGGCGCAGGTCGCCATCGCGCAGCGACTGCGCCAGCGAGGTGATGCGCCAGCTGCTGCCGCGGATCGAGGCCTGCAGGCAGACCAGGGCGTAGAGCGCCAGCAGCACCAGCACGCCGAAGGCGCCGAGGGTGATGATCAGCGCGCGCAGGGCCTTGTCGCGGTACTGGCCGAGGCGCGCGTCGAGCGCCTCCAGGGTGGCGCGCTGCAGCGCCTCGACATGCCCCTGGGCGCTGTCCATGCCCTGCTCGAAGCCGGCCACGTCGAGCTGGATGCCGCCGTCGCCGTACATCTTCTGGTCCAGCTCGGCGAGCCAGTCGTCCAGCCCGGCCAGGCTCTGGGCATAGACCTGGTTCCAGGCCGCCAGCGACTTCGGCAGCTCGCCCTGCAGGCGTTCGCCGAGCTTGCCCAGCTGCTGCCGCGACTCGCCGGTGGCGGCGCGGATCTCGCGCAGCTGCAGGCGGCTCTGCAGGCTGAACTGGCCGGCCGCCACGGCGCCCTGGCCGACGCTGGCCAGCACCCCGAGCTGCTGCTGCAGGCGCGGCGCGCCCTGGGTGCCGACCTGCATCAGCAGGTAGGTCTCCAGCCAGGGATCGAGGATCAGCCCGCTCTCGGTCGCCACCTGCTCGCGCAGGGTATTGAGCTGCTGCAGGGCGCGGGTGAAGCGCTCGTAGGCGTCCGGCCACCAGCCGATGCTGCCCAGGGCCTGGGCGCGCAGGCCGTCACGCTGCGCCTGCAGGGCCTGCAGGCTGGCCAGCACCTGCTCGCCGGCGCCCTCCTCGGCGAGCGTCTGGCGCAACTGGTCCAGGGCCTGGTCCAGCTCCGCCTCGCTCTGCTGCAGGCGGGCGATGGCCGCCTGGGTCTCGGCCGTGGCCTCGCGATTGCGTTCGGTGGCCTTCCAGCGCGCGGTCAGGTTGCGCTGACGCACCAGCACCAGCTCGACCCGGTCCAGCGCCTGCAGCTGCAGCACTCCGGAGTGCTCGTCGTCGACCACCCGCAGCTTGCTCAGGTAGTTATCCCCGATCGACCAGGCGGCGTAGGCCAGCGGCAGGATGAACAACAGCGCCAGCAGCTGGAACTTGCGGGCGAAACTGAACCTCTCGAGTGCATTAACACCGGGCAGCAACAACGCATTCATCGTCGAACTCCTGAATCGGACGAAACTGCGGAGCACCTGGACTAGCAATTGCCGAGCCATGCACTTCGCCACTTCGAGACTGTTCGTTACATATCGGAAGACTCACCGACTTCATGAGCTAAACGATAGAAGGCAATGCGCCATCGGGGTGCGAAAAGGCGTCACCGGCACCGGGCCGGCCCCCTCTGCGGCGCTCACTGCCGGCCGAGCAGGGCCCGCAGGGCGGCGCTGTAGGTCCGTCCCACGCGGCACTCGGTGCCGTCGGCCAGCACGGCGACCCAGGCGGCGAAGGGCGCGGGGCGGAGGCGCACGACGGCACCGCGGCGCACTATGGTGCTGCGGTGGATGCGGATGAACGCATCCGGGGCCAGACGCTGCTCCAGCGCGGTCAGGGTCTCGTGGAACAGGTAGTTGGCGTCGGCCAGGTGGATGCGCACATAGTCGCGCTCGGCCTGCAGGCGGATGATGTCGTCCTGCAGGATACGCCGGTGTTCGCCACGCACCTTGACCCAGAACTCCCCTGGCGGTCGAGCCTGGGCACCCAGGGCCTGCTTGAGCGAGGCGATCACCTCCTGCAGCTCGGCGAGACGATCCGCCTGACCACGCGAAAGCGCGGCCGTACGGGCGCGCGCCATGGCCAGGGCGAAACGCTCGGCATCGAGGGGCTTGGTCAGGTAGTCGACGGCGTTGACCTCGAAGGCGCGCAGGGCATGGTGGTCGAAGGCCGTGACGAAGACGAGCGCCGGCAATTCGCCGGCGAGCTGCTGCAGCACATCGAAACCGCTGCCACCCGGCATCTGGATATCGAGCAGCAGGATGTCCGGGGCGCTGTCCCTGGCCAGGCGCAGGGTCTCGCCGACATCCGCGGCCTCGTCGATGCGCCCGACCCAGTCGAGCTTGCGCAGCAGGCGGATCAGCCGGCGCCGGGCCAGCGGCTCGTCGTCGGCGACGAGAATGCTCAGGGCGCTCATGCGCAGCGCCACGGCAGATCGATGACCGCGCGGTAGCGATCCGCGCCCACCGGGCCGGAAGAGAACCGGCCATTGTCCTGGAAGCGCAGGCGCAGGCGCTCCGCCACGTTGCGCAAACCGACCCCCATGCCCGGCCGGCGCACCGCCGGCGCCGCCTCTGCGGCCATGCTGTTCTCCACGCTGATGTGCAGCCTTTCACCCTCGCGCGCGGCCCGCAGCGTGATATCCACCGGACCGGTCGCCACACCCACGCCGTGCTTGATCGCGTTCTCGATCAGCGGCTGCAGGATCAGGCTGGGCACCAGGGCATCGCGCGCCTCCTCGGCCAGCTCGACGCGAAAGCTCATGCGGTCGGAGAAGCGCTCGCGCTCGATCGCCAGGTACTCCTCCTGCAAGCCCAGCTCGTCGCCCAGCGGGACATCGTGCATGGGATCGAGCGACAGGGTGGTCCGCATGAAATTGGAAAGCGACATCAGCATGCGCTCGGCGCGGCTGGCGGCGCCCTCCTCGATCAGACCGGCAATCGAGTTGAGCGTGTTGAACAGGAAGTGCGGATTGACCTGGTAGCGCAGCGCCTGCATCTGCGCCGCCAGGGCCTCCTCGCGCACGGCCGCCAGGCGCCGCTCGCGATCGCGAACCTCGAAACAGTAGAGCAGGGCGATGAACAGGCAGGACCAGCCGAACAGCATCGAGGCGCCCTCGATCAGCATGTAGCCGGAGTACACCGGATCGAAGCTGACCGGCTCGGGGTACTCGCAGATCAGGTAGTTGAGGAAGTCGATGGCGACGAACAGGGGCGCCAGCGCCGCCGTCATCAGGAAGCTGAGAATGGCCTTGCTGGGGAATTCGAGCCCCCTCAGGCGAAACAGCAGCAGCGACATGCCGAAGGTCATCAGCGCACCGGCGCCGAACAGCACGAACTTCAGCGGCGCCGACTGCAACGGATCGATATTGATGAAGTAACCCAGAATGCTGTCGGCGACGAACATGCACGTCCAGTAGATGAGACTGAGCTGCAGGGTCGCCCGCACCAGCCCGTCGAATCCTTTCGTTTCCCTCATGCTGCCTCCGTGCCCATCCGCAGAGCCTGTGTCGCCGAGCCGCCGGTCGATGAAAAACCGCCATTGGCAGAAATCTCCGTCACTGGCGGCAACGCCGATAGCGCTTGGCCGAAAACCGCTTGGCCAGCCTCTCGCCGCCTACTTAGAGTCCCTCCACCCGGCCCGGCCGGGAAGTCGGAATCATTATCTTCACATGCGCAACGACAAACGAGGGACTGTCATGAACAAGCTTTTCCGCGCCACCCGCCTGCTCGCCCTGCTGGCCGCCGCACAATGGATCGCCGGCTGCGCGGCAATCGCCGAAAAGACCAACTCGCTGAGCGATGAGAGAATCGTCGCGGAAACGGCGGGGGTGCTCGGCTACTCTCCGAGCCAACTCGAACTGCTGGCACGGCGCACCAGCGGGACCAATACCTACGCCGAGCTGCGGGCCGACAATGGCAGCGAGTTCAACTGCATCATCAATGGCGGCAACCTGGCCACCTTCGGCGCCATCAATCCACCCAGCTGCGCGAAGAAGGGCGAAATCCTCAGGAGCGGACCGGGGCAGTGACGATTCAGGGGTGCGCACTGGCGAGGGTGTGCAGAGTTTTGTGTAACCGGGGTTAGGCTCTACCCTTTGACTCAGCCCCTGCAACAGCCCTCAACATGAATGGAATCCCGATGAAATTTCCTGTGTTCTTTGTATTGGTAGCGGTTGCTTTGATCGCGCAACCCGCATGGGCGAACTACCCGTGCCCGGGTGGTCCCGGGCCTGGCGAACAGCAGATCGGCGTTGGCGGTGGCTCGCATGGAATTGCCGCTGTTCCTCTGTGCGTGCAAACCGGTGGCGGGGCTGACAGCGCTGGTGGTGGAGGTACTGGCGGTGGGTACGCGGGCTACAGATGTGACGGCTGCAATATTTTTGCCGACCCCGGCCCGCCCAGCTACGACGCCATTGGCATCGCCATCGACAAGCAGACGGCCAGAAACGAGGAAATTCAGAAGAAAATGCTGGAAGCCGAAGCAAAACTGCAGAGGCTGGAGGCGGATCCGGACTACCAGCGCTACAAGCAGGGTGAATGGAAAATCTTTCAGGGCAAGAAGGATTCGGCCCCCGGGGACAATTGCACTGCCATGTGGAGCAAAGAGGGTGGCGCGGTCAGCATTGTCGGGCCCGGAAAAGCCTACAAGGGTGGCATGCTGATCTTCTGGAGCGCGGACATTCCCAGGCCATCGAACACACAAACCGTGGCGGTGACTCTTAAGCAGTCGAAGTATCAGGCGCAGTCGGTGAACGCGTTGAATTTTTCGGTACCGGGTATTCCGTTCGGCGCGATCGGCCTGACAGTGCCGAACATTGAAGCTGCGCTGAACACGATGCTGGATGTCGAACATTTCATCGTCGAGATGGGCGGGCGTGCCGTTGCAGATATCGACTGGACCGATGGCTTGGCAGCTCGCGCCAAGCTGAATCAATGCGTCAGTAACCGCTAGCGGCTCCTGCCACCAGACAGTCACCTCCGGCCAAGCTTGACTGCCTGGAAAAGAGGCACCGTCTTCTCATACATCCGGCCAATAAAAACCCCGCCAGATCACTCTGGCGGGGTTTTACTCGTCACGCAGAAATTGCGCCGGGTCAGACCTTGCTGCGCTCGTAGCGCTTGCGGTCGTTCTCGTTGAGCAGCTTCTTGCGCAGACGGATGGACTTCGGGGTCACCTCGACTAGTTCGTCCTCGTCGATGAACTCCAGCGCCTGCTCCAGGGTGAACTTCAGCGCCGGGGTCAGCTGGATGGTCTCGTCCTTGCCGGAAGCGCGCATGTTGTCGAGCTTCTTGGCCTTGGTCGGGTTGATCACTAGGTCGTTGTCGCGGCTGTGGATGCCGGCCAGCTGGCCTTCGTAGACTTCGTCGCCCGGGGACAGGAACAGCTTGCCGCGGTCCTGCAGGGTTTCCAGGGAGTAGGTCAGCGCGGTGCCGGTGGCCATGGAGACCAGTACGCCGTTCTGGCGGTGGGCGACGTCGCCGGCCTTGACCGGACCATAGTGGTCGAAGGTCGAGGTGAGGATGCCGGTGCCCGAGGTCATGGTCAGGAAGGCGTTACGGAAGCCGATCAGGCCGCGCGCCGGGATGATGTATTCCAGGCGGATACGGCCCTTGCCGTCGGGGATCATGTTGGTCATGTCGCCCTTGCGCATGCCCATCTGCTCCATCACCGGGCCCTGGTGCTGCTCCTCGATGTCGATGGTGACGTTCTCGTAGGGCTCCTGCTTGACGCCGTCCTTCTCGATGATCACCACTTCCGGGCGGCCCACGGCCAGCTCGAAGCCTTCACGGCGCATGGTTTCGATCAGTACCGACAGGTGCAGCTCGCCACGACCGGAGACCTTGAACTTCTCGGCGGAATCGCCCGGCTCGACGCGCAGCGCCACGTTGTGCAGCAGTTCCTTTTCCAGACGGTCCTTGATGTTGCGGCTGGTGACGAACTTGCCTTCCTTGCCGGCGAACGGCGAGTCGTTGACCTGGAAGGTCATGCTCACGGTCGGCTGGTCGACGGTCAGCGGCGGGCGGGCCTCGACGCAGGCCGGGTCGCACAGGGTGTCGGAGATGAACAGCTCTTCCATGCCGGACACGCAGACGATGTCGCCGGCCTCGGCTTCCGCCACTTCCACGCGCTGCAGGCCGTGGTGGCCCATGATCTTCAGCACGCGACCGTTGCGCTTGGTGCCGTCGTCGCTGATGGCCACCACCGGGGTGTTGGACTTGATGCGGCCACGCACGATGCGGCCGATGCCGATCACGCCGAGGAAGCTGTTGTAGTCCAGCTGCGAGATCTGCATCTGGAACGGGCCTTCGGTGTCGACCTGCGGGGCCGGCACGTGGTCGACGATGGCCTGGAACAGGGCATCCATGTTGTCGTCCATCTTCTCGTGGTCGAGGCCGGCGATGCCGTTCAGGGCGCTGGCGTAGACGATCGGGAAGTCGAGCTGCTCGTCGGTGGCGCCGAGGTTGTCGAACAGGTCGAAGATCTGGTCGATGACCCAGTCCGGACGCGCGCCCGGACGGTCGATCTTGTTGACCACGACGATCGGACGCAGGCCGGCCTTGAACGCCTTCTGGGTCACGAAACGGGTCTGCGGCATGGGGCCGTCCTGGGCGTCGACCACCAGCAGCACGGAGTCGACCATCGACATCACGCGCTCCACCTCACCGCCGAAGTCGGCGTGGCCGGGGGTGTCGACGATGTTGATGTTGTAGCCGTTCCACTTGATGGCGGTGTTCTTCGCCAGGATGGTGATGCCGCGTTCCTTTTCCTGGTCGTTGGAGTCCATCACGCGCTCGTTCTCCGCTTCTTTGCGGTCGAGGGTGCCGGAGAGCTTGAGGAGCTTGTCCACCAGGGTGGTCTTGCCATGGTCGACGTGGGCGATGATGGCGATGTTGCGCAGTTTTTCGATCACGATGTCGTCTCGATTGAAGATTCTGAAAGCTGTGGCCCGGCAGTGTGCCTGGCCGTTGTGAACTCGGGATTACGCGCCGCGACGCTGGTCGGGAGGGCGGTGGCGGATGCTGCCACCGAGCAGGCCGGCCCTTTTAATGCGGGCGATAGACGCGAACATTGGCATGCCCCTCGCTGAGCAGATGATGGGCATGCAGGCGGCTCATGACGCCTTTGTCGCAATACAGCAGGTACTGGCGGTTCTCATCCAGTTCCTTGAACTTGTTGTTCAGCGCGTAGAACGGCATGGTCTGCACCTCCACACCCTCGAGCTGCAGCGGCTCGTCCTCGGCGGCATCCGGGTGGCGGATGTCGAGGACGATCTGCCCGGCCAGCGCCTCGGCCACTTCCTCGACCTGCAGGTCCTCGCCCAGCTCGTCGATCACCCGGTCCACCGTGACCCGGCGCGCGCGTTCCAGGGCACGCTCGAGGATGGCCATGTCGAACTGCGCTTCCTCGTGCTCGATGCGGTAGGGCTTGGCCTTGGTCGTCGGGTTGACCGAGATCACCCCGCAGTACTCGGGCATGTTCTTGGCGAACTCGGCGGTGCCGATGCGCACGGCGGTATCGATGATGTCCTGCTTGTGCGCGGCGATCAGCGGGCGCAGCACCAGGGTGTCGGTGACCGCGTCGATCACCGAGAGGTTCGGCAGGGTCTGGCTGGACACCTGGCTGATCGCCTCGCCGGTGACCAGCGCATCGATGTGCAGGTCCTCGGCGATGCGGCTGGCGGCGCGTAGCATCATGCGCTTGAGCACCACGCCCATCTGGCTGTTGTCGACCTTGGACAGGATCTCGCCGACCACTTCCTCGAACGGCACGCTGATGAACAGCACGCGGTGCGAGCTGCCGAACTTCTGCCACAGGTGATGCGCCACTTCCATCACGCCCAGCTCGTGGGCGCGACCGCCGAGGTTGAAGAAGCAGAAGTGGGTGAGCAGGCCGCGGCGCATCATCTGGTAGGCGGCGACCGTGGAGTCGAAGCCGCCGCTCATCAGCACCAGGGTCTGCTCGATCGAGCCCAGCGGGTAGCCGCCGAGCCCCTCGTGCTGGGCATGGATGATCAGCAGGCGGTCGTAGCGCACCTCGAAGCGCGCCTCGACCTCGGGCTTCTTCAGGTCGATGCCGGCGGCTCCGCACTCGCGGCGCAGGCGGCTGCCGACGTGGGTCGCCAGGTCCACCGAGGAAAAATCATGGGTATTGCCGGCACGCTTGCAGCGCACGGCGAAGACCTTGCCGGCGATCTGTGCACCAAAATGCGCGCGGCACTTCTCGAAGGTGTCGTCGAAGTCGACATAGGGGTATTCGTGCACTTCGAGGAAGTGCGCGATGCCCGGCGTGCAGCGCAGGCGCTCGAACATCTCCAGCTGCACCTTGCGCTCGCTCACCCGGCTGATCAGGTCGAGGTTGTCCCATTCGCCCTGTACCTCCAGCTCGGGGTCCAGGTCACGCAGCACCGTGCGGATGTTCTTCGCCAGCTGGCGGATGAACTGCTTGCGCACCGGCCGGCTCTTGATGGTGATTTCCGCGAAGGGTTTGACGATCAGTTTCATGGAATAGCGGGTGCCGGGCGGGATGCCGAAAAACAGGGGCGCGGATTATAGCGGAAATTGTTCAAGCTTTGACCAAAAACAACTTCACAGGCGATTAGGCACCAAAATAGTGCTCTTTGTATTTATGGCGATCCATCTTGGTGCATAAAACTGCTCAAAAAATCGCCACAGGCCGCGCACCCCCTGGGTTTCAGGGCTCCAGCCCATTCCGGGGCACTGGCATGCAATTTGCTCCCTTGTGAGGCAGCCTGGTCTGGCGGACTATCCCGCCCGGCTTTGCACCTATTCCGGAGGCCGGCTCAGCCAGCTTCCTTCCACCTGGAGGACACCATGTCGAAGTCGCTTCAACTGATTAAAGAACACGACGTGAAGTGGGTTGACCTGCGCTTCACCGATACCAAAGGCAAGCAACAGCACGTGACCATGCCGGCTCGCGACGCTCTGGACGAAGAGTTCTTCGAAGCGGGCAAGATGTTCGACGGCTCCTCCATCGCCGGCTGGAAAGGCATCGAAGCCTCCGACATGATCCTTCTGCCGGACGACAGCACCGCCGTGCTGGACCCGTTCACCGAAGAGCCGACCCTGATCCTGGTCTGCGACGTGATCGAGCCGTCCACCATGCAGGGCTACGACCGCGACCCGCGCGCCATCGCCAAGCGCGCCGAGGAATACCTGAAGTCCACCGGTATCGGTGACACCGTATTCGTCGGCCCGGAGCCGGAGTTCTTCATCTTCGACGAAGTGAAGTTCAAGTCCGACATCTCCGGCTCGATGTTCAAGATCTTCTCCGAGCAGGCTTCCTGGAACACCGACGCCGACATCGAGTCCGGCAACAAGGGCCACCGTCCGGGCGTCAAGGGCGGCTACTTCCCGGTTCCGCCGGTCGACCACGACCACGAAATCCGTACCGCCATGTGCAACGCCCTGGAAGAAATGGGCCTGGTCGTGGAAGTCCACCACCACGAAGTGGCGACCGCCGGCCAGAACGAGATCGGCGTGAAGTTCAACACCCTGGTCGCCAAGGCTGACGAAGTTCAGACCCTGAAGTACTGCGTGCACAACGTCGCCGATGCCTACGGCAAGACCGTGACCTTCATGCCGAAGCCGCTGTACGGCGACAACGGCTCGGGCATGCACGTGCACATGTCCATCTCCAAAGATGGCAAGAACACCTTCGCTGGCGAAGGCTATGCCGGCCTGTCCGACACCGCCCTGTACTTCATCGGCGGCATCATCAAGCACGGCAAGGCCCTGAACGGCTTCACCAACCCGTCGACCAACTCCTACAAGCGTCTGGTCCCGGGCTTCGAAGCCCCGGTGATGCTGGCCTACTCGGCG
The DNA here is from genome assembly GCF_003205495.1 of Aquipseudomonas alcaligenes. Lineage (GTDB taxonomy): Bacteria > Pseudomonadota > Gammaproteobacteria > Pseudomonadales > Pseudomonadaceae > Aquipseudomonas > Aquipseudomonas alcaligenes_B. Next base: position 87,004 of record NZ_QJRX01000001.1, read on the forward strand.
CGCAACCGTTCCGCCTCGATCCGTATCCCGTACGTTTCCAGCCCGAAAGCCCGCCGCATCGAGGCGCGCTTCCCGGACCCGGCTGCCAACCCGTACCTGTGCTTCGCCGCGCTGCTGATGGCCGGCCTCGACGGCATCCAGAACAAGATCCACCCGGGCGATGCCGCCGACAAGAACCTGTATGACCTGCCGCCGGAAGAGGCCAAGGAAATCCCGCAGGTTTGCGGCAGCCTGAAAGAAGCCCTGGAAGAGCTGGACAAGGGCCGCGCCTTCCTGACCAAGGGCGGCGTGTTCTCCGACGACTTCATCGATGCCTACATCGAGCTGAAGTCCGAGGAAGAGATCAAGGTGCGCACCTTCGTGCACCCGCTGGAATACGACCTGTACTACAGCGTCTGATCCGGTTCGAACCGCCCCGGCGGTTTGCTTGAAAGAGGCCTCCTGCGGTAGGCCTCTTTTTTTGTCCGCGAAAAACCAGAGTCGCAGGGTGGGTTAGCCGCACCGGGGCGTACGGCGGTGCGGAACTGAGCACAGGTGTCCAGCAGGGGGCGCTGGGTTATGCCTACGGCTAACCCGCGCTAAACCTGGCCACCCCGGAACCAGCCGCCGCGGAGCATAAGAAAGGCCTCCCGCAGGAGGCCTCTTGGGTTGCTCGGGAAGACTAGTGGAAGGGGAAGATGTAGTTCATCCAGGCGGCCATGCGCAGGAGGATCTTGCGCATGATGGCGACATGGTGGAAATGCTCCGAGTAGAGCGCGGCCTGGCCGTAGGCGCCGCCGGGCATCAGGTCGCGGTAGGCGGCGAAGTCCGGGTCGGTCACCTCCAGTACCACCGGCACCCGGCCGGGCGGCGGCGAGCCGGTGAAGCCGACCAGGTTGCCGCTGGGTTGCACCTGGCCCTCGGCGATCACCGGCGTGACCATCGTCACCTTGGCCTGGAACACCTCGCCGGGGATGCCGTCGAAGGCGATCTCCGCCTCGTCGCCCAGGCTCAGGCGCAGCTGGCTGTTCTGCCGCATCCAGGCCACGTAGGTATAACTCTCCTGGGGAATGAAGATCATCGCCGGGCGCAGCGGCATCTTCACCGCATAGATGCCGGGGCGCAGCGATACCTGGGAGACATAGCCGCGCGACGGCGCCCGCACCACCGTGTTGTCCAGCTCGAACTGGGCGATGTTGAGCTGCGCCTGCAGGTCCGCTACGCGGGCCGAGGTGATATCCACATCGCGCCGGTTGCCGACGTTGCGCCGGGCCAGCTCGCTGGCCCGCGCCAGGTCGGCCCTGGCCGACACCAGCTGGGCCTTGAGCGACTTGACCCGGTTGTCGAAGGGGGTCGGGTCGATGCGGAACAGCACATCGCCCTTCTCCAGCATCTGGTGACCCTTGACCGGCACCTCGATCACCTGGCCGCTGACCGCCGGCACTATCGGCGTGCTGACGAAGTAGCTGCGCGCCACCTCGGAGTAGGGGTGGTTGTAGTTCATCAGGAAGATCAGCGTGCCGATGATGACCACCCCGCCGAGCACGGCGGTGGGCACCGTCCACTTGTTCAGCGGAATCCTGAAGATCTTGAAGATGGCGACGCAGATGGCGGTGTAGGTGAGGATCAGCAACAGGTCCATGTCAGGCCTCCGGCTTCGGCGTCGGTTCGGCGGGTACTGTGGCCACGGGCTCCGCAGGCGCTGGCGGCGGCGCCGGCAGCGCATCCAGGCGCGCCTGCAGTTCGCTCAGCTGCTGGGCCAACTGATCGAGGCGCGGGTCGGCCGGCGCCGCCCCGGCGCCGAAGCCCCAGCCGCGGTCCTCGCGGTAGAGGGTCGCCCAGATCCACAGGAAGGGCCAGATCGCATGCAGGGTGAACAGGCTGACCCAGCCCGCCACGTGGATGGCATCCTGCTGCGGATGCTTGCGATGCACGGCGATCTCGTAGGGGATGTCGTGAATGGCGATCACTCCGTAGAACAGCACGACACCGACGAAAATCAGTATTACCAGCGCAATGTAGTCCAGCACGTCCCGTCCCCCACTCCTGATGTCCCTGAAACTGAAAGGCAGCCTTTTCCCAGCACGGAGCCCGGCAATTGACCGGGGTCAAACCCTGCTCTTGCACGCTTGCGCTTTGAGCATAGGTCACTAGGGTTGCACATGAGATGAATCCAATCCTTGAGGAGACAGGCATGTTCGAGCCGGGCCATCTGCACCGCAGCAACACCCATGGCGCCCCGGGCGCGCCGGAATTCAGCATCGACGTGTTCTACGAGGTGCGACAGGACCCGAGCGAAGGCACCCTGTTGCATTTCCGGATCAGCGGGCAGATCGCCGGGCGCGAGTTCAGCGAGGAGTTCGACATGCACCGCGACACCGCCTTCAACTTCGCCACCCTGATCGCCAAGAAGGTGGTGAAGCATGGGCTGCCGGCCAACGCCAGCCCGATCATGCGCGCGCACCAGGAATACGATGCGATGTTCGCCGACATCCGCGACAAGCTGGGCATCAAGCCAGGCGACCCGATCAACCTCGACCACCTGGAGAAGGACGGTCTCTGACCCCGCGCCAGCTGCTGCAGTGCATATAATGCTCCCGAGTTCCCGGTGCCCTGCAGCATGACCCAAGCCCACCTTCACCGTCCCCGCTGGCGCAGCCTGGCCCTGCTGGCCCTGCTGCTGGCGCCCCTGCTATGGCCGCTGCAACAGCTGGCCGAGCGGTACTACCGCGACGAGCTGATCGAGCAGAATCGCCAGACCCTCGATCTCTACGTCGCCAACCTGCTCGGCACCCTGCGCCGCTACGAGGTGCTGCCGCCGATCCTCGGCGACCTGCCAGACCTGCGCGGCATGCTGCTCGACCCGCATAATCCGCAGGCCCTGGCGAAGGCCAACGCCCTGCTCAAGCGGGTGCGCGAGCAGACCGGCGCCGACGTGATCTACCTGATGGATGCCCAGGGCCTGACCCGCGCCGCCTCCAACCACGACCAGGCGGACAGCTTCATCGGCCGCAACTTCACCTTCCGTCCCTATTACCAGGCGGCGAGCGAGGGCCGCCTGGGGCGCTTCTTCGGCCTCGGCACCACCTCCGGCAAGCGCGGCTACTACTTCGCCGCCGGCATCCGCGACGGCGCGCGCAAGCTCGGCGTACTGGTGCTCAAGGTCGACCTCGACTACACCGAGCGCCTCTGGGGGCGCACCCCGGAACAGCTGCTGGTGACCGACGACAAGGGCGTGGTGATCCTCACCTCCAACCCCGCGTGGCGCTTCCGCGCCAGCCGCCCGCTGAGCAAGGAGGAGCTGGCGCGGATCGCCGCCGACCAGCCCTACCCGACCCGCCAGCCGCAGCCCCTGCAGCTGGACGACAACGCCTGGCTGACGCAGAGCCGCGAGCTGGCCGAGACCGGCTGGACGGTGAGCATCCTCGCCCCGCGCAGCCAAGTGGAACGCCCGGTGCAGACCGTGCTGGCAATCGGCGGCGCCAGCCTGCTGGCCCTGCTGGCCCTGCTCGGCCTGCTGCTGCAGCGCCGCCGCCACTACATCGAGCGCATCGCGCTGGACGCCAGGGCCAAGCGCGAGCTGGAAATCCGCGTGCTGGAACGCACCCGCGAGCTGGAGGCGCTGAACAACCGCCTGAAGGACGAGGTGCTGGAGCGCGAACAGGCCCAGCAGGAACTGGTGCGCACCCAGGACGAGCTGGTCCAGGCCGGCAAGCTCTCGGCCCTCGGCACCATGAGCGCGAGCATCAGCCACGAGCTCAACCAGCCGCTGGCGGCGATCCGCAGCTATGCCGACAACGCCGGCGTGCTGCTCGACCACCAGCGCCTCGACGACGCCCGCGGCAATCTCAAGCAGATCAGCGAGCTGACCGGACGCATGGCCTCGATCATCGCCCACCTGCGCGCCTTCGCCCGGCGCGACCGCCACGCCCCGGAAAGCGTGGCCCTGCAACCGGCCATCGACGACGCCCTGGCCCTGCTGGCCAAACGCCGCCGCGCCCTGGAAGTGGAACTGGTCCGCGACCTGCCGGACGCCACCCTGTGGGTGCAGGCTGGCGAGACGCGCCTGCGCCAGGTGCTCGGCAACCTGCTGGCCAACGCCCTCGATGCCCTGAGCGAGAAGGCGCCGCCAAGACGTATCTGGATCAGTGCCGAAGTCACCGCCGAGGGCGTCGATCTACAGTTGCGCGACAATGGTCCGGGCTTCTCCGCACAGGCGCTGCAACATGCCCGCGAGCCGTTCTTCACCACCAAGACACGTACCCAGGGCCTCGGCCTCGGCCTGGCCATCTGCGAGACCCTGATGCGCGCCCTGGGCGGCGAGCTGCTGCTGGCCAACCACCCGGACGGCGGCGCGCTGATCACCCTGCGACTGCGCAACAGCACCCCTGGTGCCAACCTGCAACCGCCCGAGGAGTTTTCATGACGGCCATCGACGCCCGCACCCAGGTCCTGCTGATCGACGACGACGAGCACCTGCGCCAGGCCCTGGCGCAGACCCTCGACCTCGCCGGCCTGCGCGTCCAGGCCCTGGCCGACGCCCGCGGCCTGGCCGAGCGCCTGGCGCCCGACTGGCCGGGTGTGGTGGTCAGCGACATCCGTATGCCCGGCATCGACGGCCTGCAGTTGCTGCAGCAGCTGCACGAGCGCGACGCCGAGCTGCCGGTGCTGCTGATCACCGGTCATGGCGACGTGCCGCTGGCGGTACAGGCCATGCGCGCCGGCGCCTACGATTTCCTGGAGAAACCCTTCGCCAGCGAGGCGCTGCTCGACAGCGTGCGCCGCGCCCTGGAGCTGCGCCGCCTGGTACTGGACAACCGCAGCCTGCGCCTGGCCCTGGCCGACCGCAACGAGCTGGGCGCCCGTCTGCTCGGCCAGTCGGCGCCGATGCAGCGCTTGCGCGAGCAGGTCGGTGCACTGGCGGCGATCCACACCGACGTGCTGATTCTCGGCGAGACCGGCGCCGGCAAGGAGGTGGTGGCGCGCGCCCTGCACGAGCTGTCGGCGCGCAAGAAGGGTCCCTTCGTGGCGATCAACGCCGGCGCCCTGGCCGAATCGGTGGTGGAGAGCGAGCTGTTCGGCCACGAGGCCGGCGCCTTCACCGGCGCGGCCAAGCGGCGCATCGGCAAGTTCGAGTTCGCCAACGGCGGCACCCTGTTCCTCGACGAGATCGAGAGCATGAGCCCGGACGTGCAGGTCAAGCTGCTGCGCCTGCTGCAGGAGCGAATGGTCGAGCGCCTCGGCGGCAACCAGCTGATCCCGCTGGACATCCGCGTGATCGCCGCGACCAAGGAAGACCTGCGGGTGGCCGCCGACCAGGGCCGCTTCCGCGCCGACCTGTACTACCGGCTGAACGTGGCGCCGCTGCGCATCCCGCCACTGCGCGAGCGCGGCGAGGACATTCTGCTGCTGTTCCAGCACCACGCCGAGGCCGCCGCCCTGCGCCACGGCCTGCCACCGCGCCAGCTGCAACCGGGGCAGCGTGCCCAGCTGCTGAGCCACGCCTGGCCGGGCAATGTGCGCGAGCTGCAGAACGCCGCCGAACGCTTCGCCATGGGCCTGGAGCTGGGCCTCGACCTGCCGGGCAGCGAGATGCCCGCCAGCCTGGTCGGCGAGAGCCTGGGCGAGCGCGTGGAGGCCTACGAGAAGGCCCTGATCGCCGCCGAAATGGCCAAGGGGCACGGCTCGTTGCGCAGCCTGGCCGAGGCCCTCGGCCTGCCGCGCAAGACCCTGCACGACAGGCTGCGCAAGCATGGCCTGGAGTTCGGCGGCGAGGACTAGGCCCTGCACGCGGCCGCTGCAGGCTCGTTGCCAATTCGCACGCGGCGCCTCTGCGGTCGACATGCTTCGGCTCGACGACGCGTTGCCGCTGCAGCAGGCCGGATGAAGTCCGCTTATAGCCGCTTTTGAAATAAGAAAATCGGCTGTTAATTGCCAATTGATAAAAGGCAATTCGCCACCAATTTTTCCGCCTTATTTCTGCAACTTGCAGCCGCTAGAACTTCCACTAACTTGAAGTTCACGCGCCGGAACCTTCGACGCGCAGGACGACGGCGCCGTTCTGGAGGTTCTCACAACAACTACCGCGCCTGATTGCCTTTTCAGCACCACCATTCAGACCGGTAGCTATCGCCCTTGATCGGGATCAATACCCGCACCGGCGCCGGCGCGCCCAATGACGACATGATTTCTCTCCATTGACGGAGGTATCCGATGTCCGCTTCTGCACAGAAACTCAAGTTGGGGGCGCTGATCGCGCTGGTGGTGGGTTCGATGGTCGGCGGCGGCATCTTCTCGCTGCCACAGAACATTGCCGCCAGTGCCGGTGCCGGCGCCACCCTGATCGGCTGGCTGATCACCGGGGTCGGCATGCTGACCCTGGCCTTCGTGTTCCAGACCCTGGCCAACCGCAAGCCCGAGCTCGACGGCGGGGTGTACGCCTACGCCAAGGCCGGTTTCGGCGACTACATGGGCTTCTCCTCGGCCTGGGGCTACTGGATCAGCGCCTGGATCGGCAACGTCAGCTACATGGTGCTGCTGTTCTCCACCCTCGGCTACTTCTTCCCGGTGTTCGGCGAGGGCAACACCCTGCCGGCGGTGATCTGCGCCTCGGTACTGCTCTGGCTGCTGCACTTTTTGGTGCTGCGCGGAATCAAGGAGGCCGCCTTCATCAACACCGTCACCACCATCGCCAAGATGGTGCCGCTGGTGCTGTTCATCGTGATCGCCGCCATCGCCTTCAAGCTGGACGTGTTCACCAGCGACTTCTGGGGCGCGGGCAACACCGAACTGGGCAGCGTGATGGACCAGGTGCGCAACATGATGCTGGTCACCGTCTGGGTGTTCATCGGCATCGAGGGCGCCAGCATCTTCTCCGCCCGCGCCGAGAAGCGCAGCGACGTGGGCAAGGCCACGGTGATCGGCTTCGTCGGCGTGCTCCTGCTGCTGGTGCTGGTCAACGTGCTGAGCCAGGGCATCATGGCCCAGGCCGAGCTGTCGGGGCTGAAGAACCCCTCGATGGCCGGGGTGCTGGAACAGGTGGTCGGCCCCTGGGGCGCCCAGCTGATCTCCATCGGCCTTATCGTCTCGCTGGCCGGGGCCCTGCTGTCCTGGACCCTGCTGTGCGCCGAGATCCTCTTCGCCAGCGCGCGCGACCACACCATGCCGGAGTTCCTGCGCAAGGAGAACGTCAACCACGTTCCGGCCAACGCGCTGTGGCTGTCCAACGGGTTGATCCAGCTGTTCCTGGTCATCACCCTGTTCAACGCCTCCACCTACCTCAGCCTGCTGTACCTGGCCACCTCGATGATCCTGGTGCCCTACTTCTGGTCCAGCGCCTACGCGCTGCTGCTGGCCTACCGCGGCGAGACCTACGAGAGCGCCGCGGGCGAGCGCAACAAGGACCTGTTCATCGCCCTGGTCTCGACCCTCTACGCGGTGTGGCTGGTGTATGCCGCCGGCGTCCAGTACCTGCTGCTCTCCGCCCTGCTCTATGCGCCCGGCGCCATCCTGTTCGCCAAGGCCAAGCGTGAGCTGGGCCAGCCCATCTTCACCGGCGTCGAGAAGATCATCTTCGGCGTCGTGCTGATCGGTGCCGCCATTGCCGCCTACGGGCTGTACGACGGTTTCCTGAGTCTCTAGCGAGAAGGAGTTCGACATGTCCAAGAAAGCCCTCGGCGTTCATTCCGAAGCCGGCAAACTGCACAAGGTGATGGTCTGCTCGCCGGGCCTGGCGCACCTGCGCCTGACCCCGAACAACTGCGACGAACTGCTGTTCGACGACGTGATCTGGGTGTCGCAGGCCAAGCGCGACCACTTCGACTTCATGACCAAGATGCGCGAACGCGGCGTCGAGGTGGTGGAGATGCACAACCTGCTGGAGGAAACGGTGCGGAATCCCGAGGCCCTGAAGTGGATCCTCGACCGCAAGATCACGCCGAACAGCGTCGGCCTCGGCCTGCAGCACGAGGTGCGCTCCTTCATCGAAGGCCTGGAGCCACGCCGGATCGCCGAGTACCTGATCGGCGGCGTCTCCGGTGCCGACCTGGCCAAGCACAAGGATTCCGAGGCGGCGAAGATGTTCAACGCCTACCTCGGCGAGTCCAGCTTCGTCTTCCCGCCGCTGCCCAACACCCAGTTCACCCGCGACACCACCTGCTGGATCTACGGCGGCGTCACCCTCAACCCCATGTACTGGCCGGCGCGGCGCCAGGAAACCCTGCTCACCAGCGCCATCTACAAGTTCCACCCGGACTTCGCCAACGAACAGTTCGAGATCTGGTACGGCGACCCGGACAAGGACCATGGCGCCGCCACCCTGGAGGGCGGCGACGTGATGCCGATCGGCAACGGCACCGTGCTGATCGGCATGGGCGAACGCACCTCGCACCAGGCCATCGGCCAGGTGGCCCAGGCCCTGTTCGCCAAGGGCGCGGCGCAGCAGGTGGTGGTCGCCGGCCTCGGCAAGTCGCGCGCCGCCATGCACCTGGACACCGTGTTCAGCTTCTGCGACCGCGACCTGGTCACCGTCTTCCCGGAAGTGGCCTACTCCATCGTGCCCTTCGTGATCCGACCGGACGAGAGCCGCCCCGGCGGCATCGACGTGCGCCGCGAGAACAAGTCGTTCATCGACGTGGTCGCCGCCTCGCTCAACCTGAAGAAGCTGCGCGTGGTGGAAACCGGCGGCGACAGCTTCGAGGCCGAGCGCGAGCAATGGGACGACGGCAACAACGTGGTCTGCCTGGAGCCCGGCGTGGTGGTCGGCTACGACCGCAACACCTATACCAACACCCTGCTGCGCAAGGCCGGCGTCGAGGTCATCACCATCAGCGCCAGCGAGCTGGGCCGCGGCCGCGGCGGCGGCCACTGCATGACCTGCCCGATCATCCGCGACCCGATCGACTACTGATCAAGCCAGCCCCGGCGGCCATCCGCCGCCGGGCGCCGTTTCCAGCTGCCCACGAGGAGAAAGAATCATGGCTTTCAACATGCACAACCGTAACCTGCTCAGCCTGATGCACCACAGCACGCGCGAGCTGCGCTACCTGCTCGACCTCTCGCGCGACCTCAAGCGCGCCAAGTACACCGGCACCGAGCAGCAGCACCTCAAGCGTAAGAACATCGCGCTGATCTTCGAGAAGACTTCCACCCGTACCCGCTGCGCCTTCGAGGTGGCCGCCTACGACCAGGGCGCCAACGTCACCTACATCGATCCGGGCTCCTCGCAGATCGGCCACAAGGAGTCGATGAAGGACACCGCCCGCGTGCTCGGGCGCATGTATGACGCCATCGAGTACCGCGGCTTCAAGCAGGAAATTGTCGAGGAGCTGGCCAGCTATGCCGGAGTGCCGGTGTTCAACGGCCTGACCGACGAATACCACCCGACCCAGATGCTCGCCGACGTGCTGACCATGCGCGAGCACAGCGACAAGCCGCTGCACGAGATCAGCTACGCCTACCTGGGCGACGCGCGCAACAACATGGGCAACTCGCTGCTGCTGATCGGCGCCAAGCTCGGCATGGACGTGCGCATTGCCGCGCCCAAGGCCCTGTGGCCGAGCGACGAGCACGTGGCCGCGTGCAAGAAGTTCGCCGAAGAAAGTGGCGCGCGCATCACCCTCACCGAGGACGCCAAGGCCGCGGTCAAGGGCGTCGACTTCGTCCACACCGACGTCTGGGTGTCCATGGGCGAGCCGGTCGAGGCCTGGGGCGAGCGCATCAAGGAGCTGCTGCCCTACCAGGTCAACATGGACATCATGAAGGCCACCGGCAACCCGCGGGCCAAGTTCATGCACTGCCTGCCGGCCTTCCACAACAGCGAGACCAAGGTCGGCAAGCAGATCGCCGAGCAGTACCCGAACCTGAAGAACGGCATCGAAGTTACCGAAGACGTGTTCGAGTCGCCCTACAACATCGCCTTCGAGCAGGCGGAAAACCGCATGCACACCATCAAGGCGATCCTGGTCTCGACCCTGGCCGACATCTAACCGCCGAGGCGGGCCGCCTTGCGGCCCGCACGACTGAGCAAGGAGAAGCACCATGCGACTCGTCATCGCCCTGGGCGGCAACGCCCTGCTACGCCGCGGCGAAGCCATGACCGCGGAGAACCAGCGCGAGAACGTGCGGATCGCCTGCGAGCAGATCGCCAAGGTGGCACCGGGCAACGAACTGGTGATCGCCCACGGCAACGGTCCGCAGGTCGGCCTGCTGGCCCTGCAGGGCGCGGCCTACGACGCGGCCAACCCCTACCCGCTGGACGTGCTCGGCGCCGAGACCGAAGGCATGATCGGCTACATGATCGAACAGGAGCTGGGTAACCTGCTGCCGTTCGAGGTGCCCTTCGCCACCATCCTCACCCAGGTCGAGGTGGACAGCGGCGACCCGGCCTTCCGCAAGCCGACCAAGCCGATCGGCCCGGTCTACCCCAAGGAAGAAGCCGAGCGCCTGGCCAAGGAGAAGGGCTGGAACATCGCCCCGGACGGCGACAAGTTCCGCCGCGTGGTGGCCAGCCCCCGGCCGCAGCGAATCTTCGAGATCCGCCCGATCAAGTGGCTGCTGGAGAAGGGCAGCGTGGTGATCTGCGCCGGCGGCGGCGGTATCCCGACCATGTACGACGGCAAGAAGCTGCGTGGCGTCGAGGCGGTGATCGACAAGGACCTGTGCTCGGCACTGCTGGCCGAGCAGCTCAACAGCGATCTGCTGGTGATCGCCACCGACGTCGACGCCGCCTACATCGACTGGGGCAAGCCGAGCCAGAAGGCCATCGCCCAGGCCCACCCGGACGAACTGGAGCGCCTCGGCTTCGCCGCCGGCTCCATGGGTCCCAAGGTCCAGGCCGCCTGCGAGTTTGCCCGCAATACCGGCAAGGTCGCGGTGATCGGCTCGCTGGCCAACATCGAGGCCATCGTCCAGGGCACTTCCGGCACCCGCATCAGCACGGCCGAGCCGGGCCTGAGCTACCGCTGATCGGCGCGGGCCCCGGCGCCCGCGCCTGACACGCAACCGAAGGGTCACGTACGTGACCTTTCGGTCACACCCTGCGTCACCCAGACATTCCGATTCATTTTGAGTCGCCATCCGGAAATTCCCGCTGGCTGGATCGCCATTGCCGCTGCCAAGGCAGCCGCGCGCCCCGCCTGTCCGGCCCGGAACGACCCCAGGAGTTCTGCGTGATGTCTCGATTACCCGTCATTGTCGGCTTCGGCGGTTACAACGCCGCGGGCAGAAGCTCGTTCCACCACGGTTTCCGCCGTATCGTCCAGGAGTCCCTGGACGCCACCACGCGCCAGGAGACCCTGGCCGGCCTGGCCGTGATGATGAAACTGGTGCAGGTGGTCGAAGGCCAGTTCCAGAGCGCCGACGGCCAGCCCCTGACCCCCGCCGAGATCGAGGCGCGGCATGGCGCCGAGATTCTCGCCGGCACGCTGGTGCGGCGCATCGAGAAGCGCCACCTGGACGTGGACGCCGCCCACTGGCAGAAGAACCTCGCCGTCAGCGGCGCCCAGTTCACCACCCAGCGCAAGCACCTGCCCGAGCCGCTGCCGGCCAGCTGGCAGGTCGAGGAGCTGGACGAGCAGCAGGTGCGCGTCACCCTGCTGGAGAGCTGCGAGTTCAAGGTCGACAGTTACCGTGCACTGCCGGTGAAGGCCGCCGGCCAGTTGCCCACAGGCTTCGAGCCGGGCGAGCTGTACCACTCGCACTTCCATCCGCGCGGCCTGCAGATGACCGTGGTCGGCGCCACCGACGCGCTGCGCTCCACCGGCCTGGACTGGCGCATCATCCAGGACCATGTGGCGCCGGACCAGATCGCCGTGTTCGCCGGTAGCGGCATGAGCCAGATGGACGAAAACGGCTTCGGCGGCATGCTGCAGTCGCGCCTCAGGGGCGGCCGGGTCACCGCCAAGCAGTGCCCGCTGGGCCTCAACACCATGCCGGCGGATTTCATCAACGCCTACGTACTGGGCAGCGTCGGCACCACCGGCAGCGTCACCGGTGCCTGCGCCACCTTCCTCTACAACCTGCAGAAAGGCATCGAGCAGATCGCCAGCGGCCAGGCCCGCGTGGTGCTGGTGGGCAACAGCGAGGCGCCGGTCACCCAGGAGTTCATCGACGGCTACGGTGCCATGGGCGCCCTGGCCACCGAGGAGGGCCTGCGCAAGATCGAGGGCCGCGACGAGGTGGACTTCCGCCGTGCCAGCCGGCCGTTCGGCGACAACTGTGGCTTCACCCTGTCCGAGTCGGCGCAGTTCATCGTGCTGATGGATGACGCCCTGGCCCTGGAGCTGGGTGCCGATATCCACGGTGCGGTGCCGGATGTGTTCATCAACGCCGACGGCTTCAAGAAGTCCATTTCCGCCCCCGGCCCGGGCAACTACCTGACCCTGGCCAAGGCCGTGGCCAGCGCCGCGCAGCTGGTCGGCATCGACGCCGTGCGCACGCGCAGCTTCGTGCACGCCCACGGCTCCAGCACCCCGGCCAACCGGGTCACCGAATCCGAGCTGCTGGACCGCATAGCCGAGGCCTTCGGCATCGAGGCCTGGCCGGTGACCGCGGTCAAGGCCTTCGTCGGCCACTCCCTGGCCCCGGCCAGCGGCGACCAGCTGATCGCCGCCCTCGGCACCTTCCACCACGGCCTGCTGCCGGGCCTGAAGACCATCGACAAGGTGGCCGACGATGTGCACCGCCAGCACCTGAGCCTGGACACCCGCGACCGCCGGGTGGAAAACATGGAAGTGTGCTTCCTCAACTCCAAGGGCTTCGGCGGCAACAACGCCACCGGCGTACTGCTGGCGCCGCAGGTAGCCGAGCGCATGCTGCGCAAGCGCCACGGCGAGGCCGCCTTCGCCGCCTGGCAGGCCAGGCGCGAGGCAACCCGGGCCGCCGCCGCACGCTACGACCAGCAGGCCCTGCGCGGCCAGTTCGACATCCTCTATCACTTCGGCCAGGGCCTGATCGACGATCGCGAGCTGCAGATCGACGCGCAACAGGTACGCATCCCCGGTTTCAGCCAGCCGCTGGTCTACCGCAAGGACGAGCGCTACGCCGACATGCTGTAGGAGATCGAGGCAGCCCGGCTGCCATCCGGGCTGCTCGTGAACGGACTCAGCGGTGCAGCACGTACTGCCCGCTGAAGCGCACCGCCTCGGTGGCGCCGACCAGAATGCGGCTGTGCAGCCCGATGCGCGCCAGGCCGCGGCGCCGGTACAGGGCGAGGAACCGCTCCCACTCGGCTGCCGGCGGCGCGGCGCACAGCGCCACGGCATCGCCGAGCACCGGCTCGCTGTAGTCGATCTGGCCCTGCTGAATGACGATATGGCCGTCGACTATGCCCGCCTCGCGCAGGCTCAGGTGCAGCCAGCCCCAGCCGGCCAGCACCGCGGCGCAATAAAGGCTGCCGCCGAACATGCTGCTCTTGTGGTTGAGGTTGGCCGCCAGCGGCAGGCTCAGGCGCAACTCGCCGTCCTGCCAGCCCAGCACGCCCAGGCCCATGGCCCGGGTCAGCGGGATGTCCTGGTGCAGCAGCCGCTCCAGGTGGGCGCGCGCGTCGCTCATCTGCCGCCCCGGCCGTCAGTCCAGGGCGCGCGCCAGCTGGATCAGCTCGGCGCGCCACGCGGCCGCCTGCGGCAGGCCGAGGAAGGACGGGTTGAGGTAGCTCTCGCGCGCCTCGTAGGTCAGCGCCTCGCCCTTGAGATCCAGCACTTCGCCACCGGCGCCTTCCAGCACGCCCTGGGCCGCGGCGGTGTCCCACTGCGAGGTGGGCGCCAGGCGCGGATAACAGTCGGCGTTGCCCTCGGCCAGCAGGCAGAACTTCAGCGAGCTGCCGACGCTGGCCAGCTGCAGGTCGCCGAAACGCTCGGACAGGCCCTCCAGCAGGCGCTCCTGGGCCGGGCTGGAGTGGCGCCGGCTGGCCACCAGGGTGAAGGCTTCGGCCGGTGCCAGGCGCACGGCGATGGCCTCTGGCTCGCCGCCCGCGTCTTGGCGCCAGGCACCCAGGCCGGCGCCGCCGAAGTAGCAGCGGCCACTGGCCGGGATGCCGACCACGCCGAACACCACGCGGCCGCGCTCGATCAGGGCGACGTTGACGGTGAACTCCTCGCTGCCGGAGATGAACTCCTTGGTGCCGTCCAGCGGGTCGACCAGCCACCAGCGCTGCCACTCGGCGCGCTCGGCCAGGGCGATGCCGGCGTCTTCCTCGGACAGTACCGGCACCTCGGGCGCCAGCTCGTGCAGACCGGCGGCGAGGATGTCGTGGGCGGCCAGGTCGGCGGCGGTGACCGGCGAGGCATCGGACTTCTCGCTGACAGCCACGTCGTTGCGCCAGAACGGCAAGGTAGCCTGGCCGGCACGTTGTACCAGGGCGATGACCGCCGGCAGATAGGGATGGCTCACTGGAATTCTCCACGTTGGGTCAGCAGGTCACGGACCAGATAGAGGGCGGCCAGGGCGCGCCCCTCGGAAAACTGCGGGTGCTGGATCAGGGTGCTGAGGTCGTGCAGGTTGACCTTGTCGACCCGCAGCGGCTCGGGCTCGTCGCCGGGCAGGCGCTCCTCGTACAGGTCGCGGGCCAGCACCACCTGGATCTTCTGGCTCATGTAGCCGGGCGACAGGCTCAGCTCGGTGATCAGCTCCAGGCGCTCGGCGCCGAAGCCGGCCTCTTCCTTGAGTTCGCGATTGGCCGCCACCAGCACGTCCTCGCCAGGCTCGACCAGGCCCTTGGGCAGCGACAACTGATAGTCGTCGGTGCCGCCGCAGTATTCCTCGACCAGCACCGCGTGCTCGGCGTCGAGCAACGCCACCACCATCACCGCGCCGTAGCCGGAGCCCTTGCCCACCAGGCGCTCGTAGGTGCGCTCCACGCCGTTGGAGAAGCGCAGCTGCAGCTCTTCGACGCGGAACAGGCGGCTGCTGGCGACTATCTCGCGGGCCAGCACCTGGGGTTTCTCGCGCATCATTCGCTCCTTGATTCGAACCGCTATCATACCCCGCTCCCCGCGCGGGATTCTTCCACTGCGTCTGTTTCCGGACTTTGCCATGCCTCAGCTGCCCTGGAGCGAAATCGATACCGTCCTGCTCGACATGGACGGCACCCTGCTCGACCTGCATTTCGACAACCATTTCTGGCTGCAGCACCTGCCGCAGCGCTACGCCGAGCTGCACGGGATCAGCCGCGCGGCCGCCGAGGCCGAGCTGCTGCCGCTGTTCCGCGAACACGCCGGCAAGCTGACCTGGTACTGCACGGATTTCTGGAGCCGCGAGCTGAACCTCTCGGTACGCGAGCTCAAGCGCGAGGTGGCGCACCTGATCGCCCTGCGCCCGGATGCCGATGTCTTCCTCCAGACCCTGCGCGCCGCCGGCAAGCGTGTGGTGCTGATCACCAACGCGCATCGCGACTCGCTGTCGCTGAAGCTGGAGCGGGTCGAGCTGGCGCCCTACTTCGACCGCCTGATCAGCTCCCACGACTATGGTTTCCCCAAGGAGGACCAGCAGTTCTGGTTCGCCCTGCAGCAGGACTGCCCCTTCGAACCGGCCCGCAGCCTGTTCATCGACGACAGCCTGCCGATCCTGCGCAGCGCCGGGCGCTACGGCGTCGCCCACCTGCTGGCGGTGCGCCAGCCGGACAGCCGCGCGCCGGACAAGGACACCGAGGAGTTCGCCGCCGTCGAGGACTACCGCCAGCTCAGCGCGCAACTGGCCGCCCCGGCCTGATCGCCGACCATCGCCACCCCGCGCGGTTCGTCGGCTGCGCCAGCTTTTGCGCAAGTCGTGAACCCTCTCGCAGCCTGACGATCTCATGCTTGCCCGGCGAAGCGGCACTGGCAGCATGTGCGCCATCCACCAACGGAGAGCCATCGTTAAATGAAGTATTCCTCCCTGCTCCTGCTCACCCTCGGCCTGGCCAGCGGCAGCGCTCTGGCCGGCAACACCTCGGCCGGCGTCGGCGGCGCCCTGGGCGGCGCCCTGGGCACCGTGGTCGGCGAGCAGATCGGCGGCAGCACCGGCGCCACCATCGGTGCCGGTGTCGGCGGCGCGGCCGGCAGCGCGGTGGGCGCCGACAAGGGCAGCCGCACCGAGGCGGCCATCGGCGGCGGCATCGGCGCGGCCGGTGGCCAGGTGATCGGCAGCAAGATCGGCGGCAGCACCGGCGGCGTGATCGGTGCGGCGGTCGGCGGCGGCGCCGGTGGCGCGCTGGGCAACGCCTACGGCGGCGATGACGACGACCATGACGGGCGTCGCTACCGGGATGGCGGTTATTACTACCACGACCACGACGGGCACCCCGGCCGTGCCCTCGGCCACAAGAAGCACAAGTGGCACAAGAAGCACCACTGAAACGACAAGGCCCGCATGATGCGGGCCTTGTGTTTTGCGAGGCGCTGAAACAGCCGAATCAGATACCTTCGCGGCGCAGGGCGGCGGCGGTGAAGTCGCTCTTCTTCAACTGCACATTGAAGTCGTACATCGGCTCGTTGTTGTCCAGGCCGTCGACGAAGTAGCGGTTACCCTTGAAGTCGTAGATGGTCTCCAGGGTGCTGAGGAACATCGGCACCTCGTAGTAGCTGATCGGATGGGCTTCCTGCAGGCCGATCAGCTGGCCGTCGCGGTCGTAGAGGTCGACGGCGAGAATCTGCCAGCTGTCCTCATCGATGTAGAAGCGACGCTTGCCATAGGGGTGGCTGTGGCCCTTGCGCAGGTTGGCATCGACCACCCAGACGCGATGCAGCTCGTGGCGCAGCAGCTCGGGATTGACGTGCTTCTTCTGCAGGATCTGCTCGTAGGGAATGCCCTTCTGGTGCACCGCATAGCTGTTGTATGGCATCAGCATTTCCTGCTTGCCCACCAGGGTCCACTCGTAACGGTCCGGCGCCCCGTTGTAGGCGTCCACCACGTCGGCGGTGGCCATGCCGTTGGTGTCCGGCTGCATGGCCTCGTAGGCCAGCATCGGCAGGCGGCGCACGCGGCGCTCGCCACGGCTGAAGCGCCAGGCCTTGCGGATCGCCAGCACCTGGTCGAGGGTTTCCTGCACCACCAGGGCGGAGCCGGCCAGCTTGCTCGGCGCGGTGACCACGTACTTGTAGAAGAACAGGGTGTTGTCCAGGTCGGCCGGGGTCATGCCCTCGCGACCGTAGATGAACAGGATGTCGCGCTCGCGCTTGACCAGCACGTAGTCGCCGCCCTGCAGCACCGCCGCATGGTTGGTCACCATGCGGGTCTGCTCGCCGCGGTAGCGGGTGATGTGGTTCCAGATCGCTTCCTGGCCGCTCTGCGGAATCGGGAAGGGGATGCCGGCCGCGGTGCCCTCGATGCCGTTGCCACCGGCAATCAGGCTGGCGTTGGTGGCGTTGTAGCGGGTGGCGTCATAGATGCGCTGCGGCGAGGCGGCGCTGCGCCGGGTCGGCAGCACGCGCAGGTAATAGTCCGGGTGCAGCTCCAGCATGCGCTGGTAGCCCGGACTCAGCAGGGCCTTGTACTGCGCCATGTTGGCCTGGCTGACGCGGTACAGCTCCTGGTCGGCGACGTAGGGGTCGGGGTGGTGCATACCCGGCTGGTAGTTGGCCGGCGGGGTGGCCAGGCCACCTTCCCAGGGCGGAATGGTGCCGGCGGCATTGCCGGCGCGCTCGCCGCCCAGCGGCGTCAGATCTTGTCCCAGGCGCGCGGCCTGGGCCGCGTCGACCCGGGCATGCGCCGGCAGGGTGACAGCGGCAGCCAAAGACAGGACTGCAATGGTTCTCAGCACAGCGTTCTCCTCGCGGCGTACGCAGACGCCGCTGTTCTTATTCGTACGACCAGTGTAGGCCGCGCTCGTCGATTGCCGTTGGGTGAGGTCTGCCATCCTGGCGCCGAGTGGTCCCGGTCGTGTCGGCCCCGCTCCCTGCGAGGCCCTGCATGAGCTATTGATCGCGCTGGAACTTGAGGTCCCAGACGCCGTGGCCGAGGCGCTCGCCGCGCTTCTCGAACTTGGTCACCGGGCGCTCGCTGGGGCGCTCCACGTAACCGGCAGCGCCGGCCAGGTTATGGTAGCCGGGCGCCGCGGACATGACCTCCAACATATGTTCCGCGTATGGCTGCCAATCGGTGGCCATGTGCAGCACTCCGCCGATCTTCAGCTTGCTGCGCACCAGCTCGGCGAAGGCCGGCTGGACGATGCGGCGCTTGTGGTGACGGGCCTTGTGCCAGGGATCGGGGAAGAACAGCAGGACGCGATTGAGGCTGGCATCGGCGACGCAGTCGCGCAGCACTTCCAAGGCGTCGCAGCTGTACACGCGGATGTTGCTGAGGTTCTGCGTGAGCATGCCGTTGAGCAGGGCGCCGACGCCCGGCTTGTGCACTTCCACGCCGATGAAGTCCTGCTCGGGGGCCGCGGCGGCCATCTCCAGGGTGGCATGGCCCATGCCGAAGCCGATCTCGAAGGTGCGCGGCGCGCTGCGGCCGAATACCTGGTCGAAGTCGCGCAGGCCGTCGGCCAGCTCCAGGCCGAACTTCGGCCAGCCCTGCTCCAGGCCGCGCTGCTGGCCCTCGGTCATGCGCCCGGCGCGCATGACGAAGCTCTTGATGGTGCGCAGGGGCCGCTGGGCCGCGCCTTCGCCGGCCTGCTGAATGTCGTCGCTCATGGAATTCTCTTGCTTACTTGATCAGGCCATCCAGCGGCGACGAGGCGCTCGCGTAGAGTTTCTTCGGCATGCGCCCGGCCAGGTAGGCCATGCGTCCGGCGATGATCGCGTGCTTCATCGCCGCGCCCATCAGGATCGGGTCCTGGGCGTGGGCGATGGCGCTGTTCATCAGCACCGCCTCGCAGCCCAGCTCCATGGCGATGGTGGCGTCGGAAGCGGTGCCCACGCCGGCATCGACCAGCACCGGCACGCTCGCCTCTTCGAGGATGATGCGCAGGTTGTAGGGGTTGCAGATCCCTAAGCCGGTGCCGATCAGGCCGGCCAACGGCATCACCGCGATGCAGCCCATGGCCGCCAGCTGGCGGGCGATGATCGGGTCGTCGCTGGTGTACACCATCACGTCGAAGCCTTCCTTGACCAGCACTTCGGCGGCCTTGAGGGTCTCGATCACGTTGGGGAACAGGGTCTTCTGGTCGGCCAGCACTTCCAGCTTGACCAACTTGTGGCCGTCGAGCAGCTCGCGCGCCAGGCGGCAGGTGCGCACCGCTTCCTCGGCGGTGTAGCAGCCGGCGGTGTTGGGCAGGATGGTGTACTTGTCCGGCGAGATCACGTCGAGCAGGTTCGGCTCGCCCGGGTTCTGCCCGATGTTGGTCCGGCGCACGGCCACGGTGACGATCTCGGCACCCGAGGCCTCGATGGCCAGGCGGGTCTCTTCGAGGTCCTTGTACTTGCCGGTGCCCACCAGCAGGCGCGACTCGTAGGTGCGGCCGGCGAGGGTGAAGGGCTTGTCGATGATGGCGCTCATGGCAGTTCCTCGGGCGACTAGCCGCCGCCGATGGCGTGGACGACTTCCAGCTGGTCGCCGTCGTGCAGGACGGTGGCGCCGTGCTGGCTGCGCGGCACTATGTCCAGGTTGAGCTCGACCGCCACCCGCTTGCCCGCTGCATCCAGGCGCACGAGCAGGTCGGCGACGGTGGCGCCGTCGGGCAGCTCGAAGGGTTGGCCGTTCAACTGGATGTGCATGGCTGGGCGGTCAGATCATGAAAGGGTCGGCATTCTAGCCCGATCGACCGGATCGACCAAGGTACGCGCGTACCATCGGTCAGGCCCGCCCGCCCCGCAGCGCGACCAGGCCCAGGCACAGCCAGCCGGCGAGGAAGCACACCCCACCCAGTGGGGTGATCATGCCGAGCTTGCCCAGGCCGCTCAGGGTCAGGGCATAGAGGCTGCAGGAGAACAACAGGATGCCGACGGCGAACAGGGTGCCGGCGGCCTTGACCAGGCCTCCGGGCAGGCGCTCGGCCAGCAGCGCCACGCCGAACAGGGCCAGGGCGTGGATCAGCTGGTAGTGCACGCCGGTCTGGAACACCGCCAGATACTCGGCACTGAGCTGCCCTTTCAAGCCATGGGCGGCGAAGGCGCCCAGCGCCACGCCGGTGAAGCCGGCCAGGGCCGCCAGCAGGAGAAAGACTCGCAACATGATGGATTTCCGAACTGCGTCGATGCGGCCGCTATAATGGCCCGCTCTTCCTACCGGGCCAAGCCATGCTGCGCACCCTGCTCCGTCGCCTGACCAAACTGCTGCTGTGGTTCGCCGCCACCAGCGCCCTGCTGGTACTGGCGCTGCGCTGGATCGACCCGCCCGGCACGGCGCTGATGGTCGAACGCAAGGTGCAGTCCTGGATCGACGGTGAGCCGATCGACCTGCAACGCAGCTGGCGCCCCTGGCGCGAGCTGCCGGATGACCTGAAGATCGCGGTGATCGCCGCCGAGGACCAGAAGTTCGCCGAGCACTGGGGCTTCGACGTCGCCGCCATCCGCCAGGCCCTGGCGCACAATGCGGGCGGCGGCAACCTGCGCGGCGCCAGCACCATCAGCCAGCAGGTGGCCAAGAACCTGTTCCTCTGGTCCGGCCGCAGCTGGCCGCGCAAGGCGCTGGAGGCCTGGTTCACCGGGTTGATCGAGCTGCTCTGGCCGAAGCAGCGCATCCTCGAGGTGTACCTCAATAGCGTGGAATGGGGCGACGGCGTGTTCGGCGCCGAGGCCGCCGCGCGCCATCACTTCGGGGTCGGTGCGCCCTACCTGTCGCGCCAGCAGGCCAGCCTGCTGGCCGCCGTGCTGCCCAACCCGCGCGCCTGGAGCGCCAGCCGCCCGGGCCCGCGCGTGCAGCGCCGGGCCAACTGGATCCGCCGGCAGAGCCAGCAGCTCGGTGGCAGCCACTACCTCAACCAGCTGTCCGGGCCGCTGCCGCTGGCGCAGTGGTGGCCGGACTGGCTGCCGAAGCCCTGAGCAGGCCCCAGGCGATCAGCGCCTGGCCGCTGAAGTAGCAGCTCACTATCACCTCGACCGCATACGGGAAGGGCTGGACGAACTTATTCAGCCCGATCAGCGAGTCCGCCACCACGAACAGCATGGCGCCCAGCCACAGCGGCCCGGGGCGCGGCTCCAGGCGGCCGGCCAGCAGGGCCATGGCCAGCAGGCAACCCAGGTAGATCGCCACCGGAACCTGCAGGGCACCGGCCGCCGGCAGCATCCAGGCCGCCATCGCCAGCGCGTAGAGCAGCACCGGCAGGCCGCGCCAGCGCCACAGCGGTCGGCCGCGGCCAAGCAGGACGAAGGCGACGCTGAAGGCCAGCTGGTTGAGCAGGAAGGCCAGCAGGGCCTGGAGGAACAGGCCGTCGCGCTCGCCGAAGTCGAGGAAGAAGTCGCCCGCCGCCGCGCCCAGGTAGCCCAGCGCCAGCCAGCGCCCGGCCGCCCCCGGAAAGGCACGCCAGGCCAGCACGGCGAAGATCAGCATGGGCAGCGGCTTGAGCAGCCAGCCCAGCGGATAGGGCTTGAGCGGCAGCAACAGCAGGTAGAGCAGGCCGAGGGCAATGGCCAGGGCATAGAGGCGGTAGGGATGGCTGGTCATGTCGGACTCCCGCGGGTGGAGGCCCGATCCTGTCGCGGCGCCGCCCTGTCCGCCAGTCGCCACGCGCCAGCCACGGGGGCCGCAGGCGTCAGTGCTGCAGCAAGCGCTTGGGCACAGCGCGCAGCGCCAGCACCAGGTCGTCCTGCAGGTGGGCGGTCAGCCCCTGCTGCGGGTAGACCCAGGCCTCGCCATCCTGCAACTGCAGGCGCAGGCGCGGCGCGCCCAGGCTGGCGCTCAGGCGCGCGGCCGGCACGGCCTGGCGGGGCCGCAGGTCGACAGCCGCGATGGGCCGATCGGCCAGCTGTTCCAGCAACTGCGCGGACTGCGGCTGCTCCGCCGCATCCGCACCGATGCCACTGGCCTCGACCAGGCTGACACGCTGCGCCTCGCTCAGCGCCAGATCGCCCTCCACCTGCCAGCCGTCCAGCTCGCCACGCAGCAGCAGGCGCGGCCCCGGCTGCAGCCACAGCTCGGTGGCGGACAGCTGCCGACCGAGCTGGGCGACGCTCAGGCGCTCCGCCAGCAGGGGCTGGAACACTTCGGCATCCCACTGCTGCATCCACGCCAGGGGCTCGCTCCTGTCCGCGCGCGGGGTCAGCAGCCAGTAGCCGAGCAGGCAGCTGGCCAGGGCCACTATGGTGAACAGCAGGGCGGGGGGACGGCGGCTCAAGGCAATACTCCGGGCAGAAAAAAGCCGCACCAGGGTGCGGCTTCTCGGGGTGGTGGTGCTTACGCCTGGATCGAGCCTTTCAGCTTGTTCATGGCGTTCTTCTCCAGCTGGCGGATGCGCTCGGCGGAGACGTTGTACTTGGCGGCCAGGTCGTGCAGGGTGGCCTTCTCCTCGGCCAGCCAGCGCTGGTAGAGAATGTCGCGGCTGCGCTCGTCCAGGCTCTCCAGAGCCTCGTGCAGGCTGGCGCTGGAGCTGTCGCTCCAGTCGGCGTCCTCGAGCTGGCGCGCCGGGTCGTAGCGGTGGTCTTCCAGGTAGTGGGCCGGCGACTTGAAAGCACTCTCGTCGTCATCCTCGGCGGCCGGATCGAAGGCCATGTCCTGGCCGGACAGACGGCTCTCCATCTCGCGCACTTCGCGCGGCTCCACGCCCAGGCTCTCGGCCACGGCATGCACTTCGTCGTTGCTCAGCCAGGCCAGACGCTTCTTCTGGCTGCGCAGGTTGAAGAACAGCTTGCGCTGCGCCTTGGTGGTGGCGACCTTGACGATACGCCAGTTGCGCAGGATGAACTCGTGGATCTCGGCCTTGATCCAGTGCACGGCGAAGGACACCAGGCGCACGCCCATTTCCGGGTTGAAGCGCTTGACCGCCTTCATCAGACCGACGTTGCCTTCCTGGATCAGGTCGGCCTGGGACAGGCCATAGCCGGCATAGCTACGGGCGATGTGCACGACGAAGCGCAGGTGGGCCAGCACCATCTGGCGCGCGGCTTCCAGGTCCTGCTCGTAGTAGAGACTCTCGGCCAGCTCGCGCTCCTGCTCGGCGGTCAGCAGCGGGATGCTGTTCACCGCATGCACGTAGGCCTCCAGGTTGGCGCCTGGGACTAGGGCATGGACAGGTTGCAGGGCAGTGGTCATCAAAAACCTCCGGTATTACAAGGCGGGTGCAGTCTAGCACTGCCGATTCTGAGCGGGGAACCTGTGGAAAAGTTCCCTTACAGTTGCTCAGAAATTGATCAGAATCAACGAATTGCTAGCGTGGCGCGAGCTCGCTCAGGTGCCGCGCCACCGCCAGCCAGGCGCCAATATAGCCGAGGAACAGCGCGCCCAACAGCAGCGACAGACCATCGGCGACCGGCACCCCGCCCAGGGCGAAATCGCTGCCGTAGAGGCCGGCCAGGCGCACCACCGCATCGTTCAGCCAGTCCAGGCCGAAGGCCAGCAGGCCCCAGGCCAGCAGGCCGGCGCCGAAACCGTAGAGCGCGCCCATATAGAGGAAGGGGCGGCGCACGTAGCCGTCGGTGCCGCCGACCAGCTTGATCACCTCGATCTCGCTGCGGCGGTTCTCGATGTGCAGGCGGATGGTGTTGCCGATCACCAGCAGCAGGGCCAGCACCAGCAGCAGGGTCAGGCCGAAGACGAAGCGGTCGCCCAGGCCGAGGATGGCGGTCAGGCGCTCCACCCACTGCAGGTCGAGCTGCGCCTGGTCGACCCCGGGCAGCTCGGCCAGGCGCTGGCGCAGGGCCTCGAGGGCAGCCTTGTCGATCTCCTTGGGCGTCACCACCACCACCGCGGGCAGCGGGTTCTCCGGCAGCTCGCGCAGCGCCTGGCCGAGCCCGGACTGCTGCTCGAACGCCGCCAGGCCGGCCTCGCGGCCGATGAACTCGGCCTCGGCCACGTCGGCCATGGCGGCGATCTCGTCGCGCAGCTGCAGACCGGCGTCGTCGCCGGCCTCCACCTGCAGGTAGAGGGAAATCTGCGCGGCCTTCTGCCAGGAGCCACCGAGGCGCTCGACGTTGTCCAGCAGCAGGGCCAGGCCCATCGGCAGCGACAGCGCCACGGCCATCACCAGGCAGGTGAAGAAGCTGCCGATCGGCTGGCGCACCAGGCGCCCGAGGCTGTCGACCAAGCTGGCGCGGTGGCTCTCGACCCAGGCGGCGAACAGGGCGGAGAAGCCCGGGCCTTCCTTGATCGGCTTGTCGGCCTTGCTCTGTACGGCGCCGACCCGTTCGGCGGCCTTGATATTGCGCTGGTTGTCGCTCATCAGCCGGCCTCCCCGTCGCCGATCAGTCGGCCGCGTTGCAAGGTCAGCATGCGGTGGCGCATGCGCGCGATCAGGGCCAGGTCGTGGCTGGCGATCAGGACCGTGGTGCCGAGGCGGTTGATGTCCTCGAACACCCCCATGATCTCCGCGGCCAGGCGCGGGTCGAGGTTGCCGGTGGGTTCGTCCGCCAGCAGCAGGGCCGGGCGGTGCACCACCGCGCGGGCGATGCCGACGCGCTGCTGCTGGCCGGTGGACAGGTCGGCCGGGAACTGCTCGGCCTTGTCGGACAGCGACACGCGCTCCAGTGCCGCGCCGACCCGCTTGGCGATGTCCGGCTTGGACAGGCCGAGGATCTGCAGCGGCAGGGCGACGTTGTCGAACACCGAGCGGTCGAACAGCAGCTGGTGGTTCTGGAACACCACGCCGATCTGCCGGCGCAGGAAGGGAATCTGCGCATTGGTGATCTGCGCCAGGTCCTGGCCGGCCAGCAGCAGCTTGCCGCTGCTCGGCCGCTCCATCGCCAGCAGCAGGCGCAGCAGGGTCGACTTGCCGGCTCCGGAGTGGCCGGTGACGAAGAGGAACTCGCCGCGGCGCACGCGGAAACTCAGTTCGTGCAACCCGACATGGCCGTTGGGATACCGCTTGCCGACCTGCTCGAATCGAATCATCCCTGTTCCTTCTCTGCAAAGAGTGCCTGGACGAAATCCTCGGCGACGAAGGTGCGCAGATCGTCGATGCCTTCGCCGACGCCGATGTAGCGGATCGGCAGGCCGAACTGCTTGGCCAGGGCGAAGATCACCCCGCCCTTGGCGGTGCCGTCAAGCTTGGTCAGGGCCAGGCCGCTGAGGGCCACGGCCTGGTTGAACTGCTTGGTCTGGTTGATCGCGTTCTGCCCGGTGCCGGCGTCCAGCACCAGCAGCACCTCGTGCGGCGCGCTCTCGTCCAGCTTGCCGATGACCCGACGGACCTTCTTCAGCTCCTCCATCAGGTTGTCCTTGGTGTGCAGGCGCCCGGCCGTGTCGGCGATCAGCACGTCGATGCCGCGCGCCTTGGCGGCCTGCACCGCGTCGAAGATCACCGAGGCGGAGTCGGCGCCGGTGTGCTGGGCGATCACCGCGATCTGGTTGCGCTCGCCCCACACCTGCAGCTGCTCGACGGCGGCGGCGCGGAAGGTGTCGCCGGCGGCGAGCATGACCTTCTTGCCCTCGCCCTGCAGCTTCTTGGCCAGCTTGCCGATGGTGGTGGTCTTGCCGACGCCGTTCACGCCGACCACCAGGATCACGTAGGGCTGCTTCTCGGCATTGATCAGCAGCGGCTGCTCGACCGGCTTGAGCAGGGCACCCAGCTCTTCCTGCAGGGCCTTGTACAGCGCGCCGCTGTCGGCCAGCTCCTTGCGCGCCACGCGCTTGGTCAGGCTGCCGATGATGGCGCCGGTGGCCTCGACGCCGACGTCGGCGGTGAGCAGGCGGGTCTCCAGTTCCTCGAGCAGGTCGTCGTCGATCGCCTTCTTGCCGAGGAACAGGCTGGCCATGCCCTCGCCCAGGCTGGCGCTGGTCTTCGACAGGCCCTGCTTGAGGCGGGCAAACCAGCCGCCCTGGTTGTCGCCGGGCTTGCTCTGCTCGACCTGCGGCGCGGCCACCGGCTCGGGCTGCGGCTCGGGCTGCGCGGGCTGCTCATGAACCGGGTGGGTGACTTCGCTGCCGACGTTGAGGCGAAAGCGCGAGAAGGCCGGGCGCGCCGCCTCATCCGCCGCGGCGGGCGCCTGGGCACTGGCGGCAGGCTCGATGGCGGCTGGCGCGGGTGCGACGGGCGGCACCACCGCTGCGGGTTCGGCCACGGCCGGCGCCGCAGGCACCTCAGCGGGGGCGACTTCGAGCGCCGCAGGCACAGGCGCGGCAACCGGCTCCGCAGGGGCAGCGGCCGCCTCTGCCACGGGCGCAGGCGGGGCCTGCTCGGGCGCTGCCGCGCTGTCCTGCGGCTTCTTGCGCAGCCAGCCGAACAGGGATTTCTTCTCGCCGGGTTGTTCGGGCGAGGGCTTGTCGTCTTGGGAACCGAACATGAGTCATCTCAAAGGAGGCCGGCCTGAGGCCCGCCCCGAAATAGCTAGCCATGAGCCTTGCCGGGCTCACTCTGGGTCACCGTGCCTGGCGCAACCTTTCGCTGCAGGCCGACAGCTGTACCGGAACGAAGCGGAGCTGGCACGACACGAATCTGGGCAGGCGACTTTATCACTTTAGGCGCGCCCCGCGCAGCGTTAGCTGAGTCGCCCGGGCGGCGACGCCGAGAATGCCAGCGCAAGGCGGTGGGCGGGATGACTGAGGCGAGAAAACCAGTACAGGAAAAATGCAGTCGTGATTTTTGTACAAGAAAATTGTACAACTCAAGCATCATGGACCACCGTACCGCCCCCGAACACTGCGAGGTTGTAGATATGCTCGTTCGCCTTACCTATGCCAGCCGCGCACTGAATGGCGTCTCTTCACAGCTGATCCGCGAAATTCTCGAAGTTTCGCAACGCAACAACCCCCGTCGCGGCCTGACAGGCATCCTCTGCTGCAATGCGGACACCTTCCTGCAGGTACTCGAGGGACCACGGGCCGCGGTGAACGAGCTGTACAACAGCCTGGCTCACGATCAGCGCCACAAGGACCTCACCGTGCTCGACTACGCCGAGATCAGCGCCCGCCGCTATGCCGGCTGGAGCATGGGCTGGGCCGGCGCCAAGCAGGCCAATCGCGAGCTGTTCCTCAAGTATTCCTGCAGCGACCGCTTCGACCCGTTCAGCATGAGCGCCCTGCAGATCGCCGGCCTGCTGCAGGAGCTGGAGGCCGGCATCAGCGCCATCAACCCGCCCGCCATCGAGTAGCGCCCGCACCGGAGGCTGCGATGCGCATCGCGGCCTCGTGGCCCGGATGGGGTATCCTGACGCCCCATCGCCAACGGGTGGACTCGTCGCCCGGGCTACCAAACAGGACTGATCATCCATGAATGTCACTGTCCGCCGTGTCCTCGGCGCGGCTCTGAATCTGCTTTGCCTGCCCCTGGCGGCCATCGCCGCCGAACCCCAGGCCACCCATGAATTCCAGCTGGACAACGGCCTCAAGGTCATCGTCCGCGAGGACCACCGCGCCCCCGTGGTGGTCTCCCAGCTCTGGTACAAGGTCGGCTCCAGCTACGAGACGCCCGGCCAGACCGGCCTGTCCCACGCCCTCGAGCACATGATGTTCAAGGGCAGCCGCAAGCTCGGTCCCGGCGAGGCCTCGCGCATCCTGCGCGAACTCGGCGCCGAGGAAAACGCCTTCACCAGCGACGACTACACCGCCTACTACCAGGTGCTGTCGCGCGACCGCCTGGCCGTGGCCTTCGAGCTGGAGGCCGACCGCCTGGCCAGCCTGCGCCTGCCGGCCGACGAGTTCGCCCGCGAGATCGAGGTGATCAAGGAGGAGCGCCGCCTGCGCACCGACGACAAGCCGACCTCGCTGGCCTACGAACGCTTCAAGGCCCTGGCCTACCCGGCCAGCGGCTACCACACCCCGACCATCGGCTGGATGGCCGACCTCGAACGCATGACCGTCGAGGAACTGCGCCACTGGTACCAGGCCTGGTACGCGCCGAACAACGCCACCCTGGTGGTGGTCGGCGACGTCACCCGCGACGAGGTGCAGGGCCTGGCCCAGCAGTACTTCGGCGCCATCCCGCGCCGCGACGTGCCGCCGGCCAAGGCGCCGCGCGAGCTGGCCGAGCCCGGCGAGCGACGCCTCACCCTGCACCTCAAGACCCAGCTGCCGAGCCTGCTGATGGGCTTCAACGTGCCCGGCCTGGCCACCGCCAAGGAGGCCCGCCAGGTGCATGCCCTGCGCCTGATCGCCGCGCTGCTCGACGGCGGCTACAGCGCGCGCCTGCCGGCGCGCCTGGAGCGCGGCGAGGAACTGGTGTCCGGCGCCTCGGCCGGCTACGACGCCTTCCAGCGTGGCGACAGCCTGTTCCTGCTCTCCGCCACCCCCAACGTGCAGAAGGGCGTGACCCTGGAGCAGGCCGAGGCCGGCCTGTGGCGCCAGCTGGAGGACCTCAAACAGAACCCGCCCAGCGCCGAGGAGCTGGCGCGGGTGCGCGCCCAGGTGATCGCCGCGCTGGTCTACGAGCGCGACTCGATCACCAGCCAGGCCACCACCATCGGCTCGCTGGAGACCGTCGGCCTGTCCTGGACCCTGATGGACCAGGATCTCGCCGCCCTGGAGGCCGTGACCCCGGCCGATATCCAGCAGGCCGCGCGCACCTACTTCACCCGCTCGCGCCTGGCGGTCGCGCATATCCTGCCCGAGCAAGCCCAACAAGGAGTACAGCCATGAACGAGCGCAACGGCCTGCGTTACGGCCTGCTCGGCCTCGGCCTGGTCCTGCTGATCGGCCTGCTCGCTCTGATCGCCAGCCGCAGCGCCCAGGCGCCGGCGCCCGCCACCGAGCCCGCGGCCCAGCTGCAATCCCTGGCCGCCCTCAACGGCCAGGCGCCGAGCAGGCGCACCCTGGAGATCCAGCAGTGGCAGACCGCCGAGGGCGCCAAGGTGCTGTTCGTCGAGGCGCGCCAGCTGCCGATGTTCGACCTGCGCCTGACCTTCGCCGCCGGCAGCAGCCAGGATGGCGGCGCGCCCGGCCTGGCCACCCTGACCAACGCCATGCTCAACGAGGGCGTGGCCGGCAAGGACGTCAGCGCCATCGCCGAGGGCTTCGAGAACCTGGGCGCCCAGTTCGGCAACGGCGCCTACCGCGACATGGCCATCGCCAGCCTGCGCAGCCTCAGCGCGCCGGCCCAGCGCGAGCCGGCGCTGCAGCTGTTCGCACAGGTGGTCGGCCAGCCGACCTTCCCCGAGGACTCGCTGGCGCGGATCAAGAACCAGCTGCTGGCCGGCTTCGAGTACCAGAAGCAGAACCCCGGCAAGCTGGCCTCGCTGCAGCTGTTCGAGCGGCTCTACGACGACCATCCCTACGCCCACCCCAGCGAAGGCACCGAGCGCTCCATCCCGGCAATCGGCAGCACCCAGCTGCGCGCCTTCCATGCCAGGGCCTACGCCGCCGGCAATGCGGTGATCGCCCTGGTCGGCGACCTCTCGCGCGCCGAGGCCGAAGCCATCGCCGCGCAGGTCTCCGCCGCCCTGCCCAAGGGCCCGGCGCTGCCGCGCATCGCCCAGCCCGAGGAACCCACGGCCGGCCCCAGCCATATCGAGTTCCCGTCCAAGCAGACCCACCTGCTGCTGGCCCAGCTCGGCATCGACCGCCGCGCGCCGGACTATGCCGCGCTGATGCTGGGCAACCAGATCCTCGGCGGCGGCGGCTTCGGCACCCGCCTGATGGAGGAGGTGCGCGAGAAACGCGGGCTGACCTACGGCGTGTACTCCGGCTTCAGCGCCATGCAGGCGCGCGGCCCGTTCATGATCAACCTGCAGACCCGCGCCGAGCTGAGCCAGGGCACCCTGCAGCTGGTGCAGGACATCCTGCGCGAGTTCATCGCCCAGGGCCCGACCCAGAAGGAACTGGACGACGCCAAGCGCGAGATGCTCGGCAGCTTCCCGCTGACCACCGCGAGCAACGCCGACATCGTCGGTCAGCTCGGCGCCATGGGCTTCTACGACCTGCCGCTGACCTACCTGGACGATTTCATGGCCGAGACCCAGGCCCTCGGCGTCGAGCAGGTCAGGGCCGCCATGGCCAGGCACCTGGACGTGAACAAGCTGGTGATCGTCACCGCCGGCCCTACGGTCGCGCAGCAGCCGCTGCCGCCGCCCACCGCCAAACCAGCCGAGCGCCCCGCCGGCCCGCCGGAGCACTGATGCGCAAGCCCAGCCCCACACCCAAGCACGGCGGCAGCGGCCAGCTGCGCATCATCGCCGGGCAATGGCGCTCGCGGCGCTTCGCCTTCCCCGAGGGCCCGGGCCTGCGCCCGACCCCGGACCGGGTGCGCGAGACGGTATTCAACTGGCTGATGCCCTATGTCGAGGGCGCCCGCGTGCTCGACTGCTTCGCCGGCAGCGGCGCCATGCTGCTGGAGTCGCTGTCGCGCGGCGCCGCCAGCGCCCTCGGCCTGGACCTCAACCCGCAGTCGGTGGCGGCCCTGCGCGGCCACCTGGGCAGCCTGGGGTGCACGGCCGGCCAGGTGCAGCAGGTCGACGCCCTGCGCTACCTGGAAAGCCAGGTGGCGACCCCCTTCGACCTGGTGTTCCTCGACCCGCCCTTCCACCAGAACCTGCTGGCCCCGGCCTGCACCCTGCTGGAGGAGCGCGGCTGGCTGGCCCCGCGGGCCTGGATCTACTGCGAGAGCGAGGCCGCGCCCTCGGCCCTGGGCCTGCCGGGCAACTGGCGCCTGCACCGCGAGAAGCAGGCCGGGCAGGTCTACTACTCGCTGTGGCAGCGCGGCTGAGATGGCCCGCCGCCCCTCGCCGCTGCGCGACTTCATCTACGACAACCTGCTCTACCTGCTCCTGGCCCCGCTGGCGCTGGCCCTGCTGCTGGCCGAGCAGGAAATCGGCCTGAGCCTGTCCCGGCGCATCCAGGAGCCCTCGGCGGGCCTGACCCTGGGCCTGGCGACGCAGCGGGCGATTGCCCTGCTAGTGCTGATCTACAGCCTGCGTCGTCTTTGGCTCGGCCAGCGCCGCTGAGCGGGCATTCGTCCGGCCAATGGTGCTTCCGCTTTGCCGGCGTAGGCCCTAGCCTGAGACTTTCGGCACGACTGCAACCTCCATGCACGACGACTTCCAACCCGCCTGGTGGCTACCCGGCCCGCACCTGCAGACCCTGTTCGGCGCCCTGTGCCGCACCCCGCCGCGCCTGCAGCGCCAGCGCGAGCGCCTGTGGCTGGACGACGGCGACTTCCTCGACCTCGACTGGCACGGCCCGCACGAAGCCGAGGCGCCGCTGGTCCTGGTGCTGCACGGGCTGACCGGCTCGTCCGCCTCGCACTACGTGCTCGGCCTGCAACAGCAGCTGGCCGCGCGCGGCTGGGCCAGCGTGGCGCTGAACTGGCGTGGCTGCTCCGGCGAGCCCAACCTGCTGCCGCGCGGCTACCACTCCGGGGTCAGCGAGGACGTGGTCAGCGTGGTGCGCCACCTGCAGGCGCAGCGGCCACTGGCGCCGCTGTACGCGGTGGGCTACTCGCTGGGCGGCAACGTGCTGCTCAAGTACCTCGGCGAGAGCGGTGAGGACTCCGGCCTGCAGGCGGCGGTGGCGGTGTCGGTGCCGTTCCGCCTGGATCACTGTGCCGAGCGCATCGACCGCGGCTTCTCCAAGGTCTACCAGGCGCATTTCATGCGCCAGCTGGTCGCCTACGTGCGCGACAAGCAGCAGCGCTTCAGCACCGAGGGCCACCACGAGCGCCTGGCGGCGCTGCAGCAGCTCGGCCCGCTGCAGGGCATGCGCACTTTCTGGGACTTCGACGGCCGCTTCACCGCGCCGCTGCACGGCTATGCCGACGCCGACGACTACTACCGGCGCGCCTCCAGCCGCTTCTACCTGGAGCGCATCCGCACCCGCACCCTGATCATCCAGTCCAGCGACGACCCCTTCGTCTTCGCCCACAGCGTGCCACCGGCCCACGAGCTGTCGACCAGCACCCGCCTGGAGCTGCACCAGCAGGGCGGGCACGTCGGCTTTATCGGCGGCTCGCTGCGCCAGCCGGAGTTCTACCTGGAGCGGCGCATCCCCGCCTGGCTCGCCGACGGGCGCTAATCGGCCCAGGCGTCGAGCCAGCCCCAGCGGTGCGGGAAACGCGCGACCAGGCCGAGGCGATCGACACGCCAGCGCGGCGGCAGCTCGCCGAGGATGCGCGCCTGCAGGCGCAGGTGGCGGCTCGGCGCGCTGAACGCCGGCTGCAGCTCGGCCGGCACCGCGATGCTGTCCTCCACCTGGCGTACCACCTCGGCCGGCAGCCGGCTGCCGTCGGGCAGCAGCAGGCTCAGGCGCTGGCCGGGCAGCGCATACTCGGCGTGGCGCGGATCGAGGTAGATCCACAGCTGGACGGCGTCCGGGCGCTGCTGGCGCAGCAGCAGGGTGCCGGGGCCGACGTTCTCGCCCTCGGCCACCAGCACCTCGCTGACCACGCCCGCCTCCACCGCGCGCAGGCTCAGGCCCTGCAGCCGTGCCAGCAGCCAGGCACGTTCCAGCTCGCGCTGCTGCAGGGCGCCATCCTGCGGGGCCTGCACGGCCAGGCGCTGGTCGAACTGCAGCAGGTCAAGGCGCCGGCGGTCGAGTTCGTCGCGCGCGGCCTGCTCCTCGCCGCGGGTCGCCGCGCCGGCGGCACGCAGGGCCTGCAACTGGGTCAGGCGCTGCGCCGTGCTGTCCTGCAGGCGCAGCAGGGTGTCGCGCTCGCGCTGCAGCAGGGCGCTCTGCTGCGCCGTGGCGGCGGCCACGGGCTGTGCCGGCTCGGCCAGCAGGGCCAGGCGCGCGCGCCACTCCGGGTTGTCCAGTTCCAGCAGCGGCTGCCCGGCCGCCACCCGTTCGCCGGGGCGCACCAGGATCTGCCGCACCTGGCCGGGCTCGCGGGCACGCAGCTCGCTGGCGGGCAACAGCAGCTGGGCCGGCGCCTCGATCAGCCAGACGCTCAGCAGGGCGCGCCCGACCAGCCACAGCAGCGGACTGGTGACGGCCAGCAAGATCAGGTACCAGCGCAGCTTGAAGGCCAGGCGCTTGCCTGGTGCGTAGAGCACCTTGAGGCCCTGCTCGCGGGTCGGCTGCTGTTCTTTCGGGCTGCTGAAACGGATCTTCATGAAGGGCTCAATGCGGGTAGTGGGTCCAATCCTGCCAGTCGATGCCGGTGACTCCCACCGGCTGCAAGCGCACGCGCCAGCGCTCGACCTGTTGCTGCAGCTGGCGCGCCGGCACGCCGGCCCAGCTCTCTTCGGCCGACAGCTGCGGCTCGACGCTCTGCGCCAGGCGGAAGCGCAGGGCCGGCCAGCGCTGGGCGATCTGCTCGGCCAGCTCGGCGCTGCGTTCGGCGTTGCGCGTATAGATCATCAGGCTGACCTGCTGCACGCCGCGCTGTGGCAGGGCGCAGGGCACGCAGGTCTGCCCCGCCTGTGGCGCGGCGAACCAGCGGTGGTGGCTGGACAACTCCAGTGGCCAGGGATTGAGGCTGGCCACCGCGGCCAGGGTGTCGAGCCAGTCCTGCAGGCGGCTGTCCGGCACAGGCCAGCCCAGCTGCTCGACCTCGAGGTCGAGGTGCAGGGCATCGAACGGCAGGCCCTGCAGCTGGCCGAGCAGGTCGAGCAGACCCTGGCGCCCGGCCGGCTCCAGCCAGGCCGGATCGCCCAGCAGCAGGGCCACTTCCAGGCCCTGGGCATGGGCCTCGTCGAGGCTGCTCTGGAGGCGCTGGCGCAGCAGCGGGATGTCCGCCACCTGGGCAGCGGACAGGCCCAGGTAGAGGCGCTGCATGCCGGCCCGGCGCAGGTCGCGCAACTCGGCGCGGCGGCTGCCGGCCTGCAGCAGGCGGCGGCTGTCCCAGACATAGGTGCCCTGGCGCCAGTCGCCGGCGGTGCTGGCCAGGCTCCAGTATTCGCGGGTCACGCCCAGCAGTTCGGCCAGGCCACCGTCGTCCTCGACGAACAGGCGCAGCGCCGCCTCGCGCAGCCAGGCCGCATGCCAGGCGGCGATCAGGCGCAGGCCGGCGGCCTGCTGCTCCAGCTCGGCGGCCAGTTCGCCCTGCACGCCGCGCTCCAGTTCGGCGTCGCGGCGCAGGCGCTGCTCGCGCAGGGCCTGCTCGGCCACCGCCAGCTCCTCGCGGGCGCTGGCCAGCGCCTGGATGGCGCTGCGCTGCTCGCGCAGGGCCTGGCCGAGGCCGAGCAGCAGCTGTTCGCGCTCGGCCTCCAGGCGTGCCTGGGCGGCCTGATGCCGGGCCTCGCGCTCGCGGGCGCGGTCACGGCCGTAGCCGAGCGGATCGAGCGGCGCGGACAGGCTGAGGCTGGCCACCAGGCCGTCGCCCGGCTTGGCCGCGCCGCTGCGGTCCTCGTAGCTCTGCGCCAGGCTGAGGCTGGAGTCGACCCCGGCGTACCAGGGCGACTGGCGCTCGCGCTCGGCCTGGCGCAGCTCGTCCTGACGCTCGCGCAGGCGCGGGTGGGCGTCCAGGGCGCGCTGCCAGCTGCTCAGCGGCAGCACCCGGCTCGCCAGGGCCTCGGCCGTGGGGCGCTGGCGCTCGTCGAGCGCGCGCCCGGCCAGGCCGGCCACGGCGGCGCGGGTTTCCTCGAGCAGCGCCGCGGCCTGCTGGCAGCGCCGCTCCAGGCTCTGCCACTGGCCCTGCTGCTGGCGCGCCTCGGAGGCCAGCAGCCAGCCTTCCTGACTGCGCCGCTGCAGGCGTTCGCGGGCCGCCCGCGCGGCCGGCAGCAGGGTGGCGCACCAGCGCTGCTCCTGTTCGGCGCGCCACCAGTCGGCATAGGCGCTGCGCAGCGCCAGGCGCTGCTCGGCGCGCGCCAGCAGGTCGCGGGCGCGTTGGCGCTGCTGCTCCAGTTCGACCGCCTCGACCGCGCGCAGCTGCCGGTGCAGGCTGCCGAGCAGCGGATGGCGCAGGCCCAGGGCCAGGTCGCGGCCGTAGTAGTCGTCGCGCAGGTCCTCGGTGACCAGCTCGCGGTAGTGCCCGGTGCCGGCGGAGGCGAACCACTGCCAGCCGGCCTCGGCCTCGCGCTGGCGCTTGAGTGCGTCGAGGGCGTCCTGCTCGGCGCGCCCGGCCCGCGCCAGGGCGCTGTCATCGAGGCCGGCCAGCAGTTCGCCCAGCGCCAGCGTCTCGCCGCGCGCCAGGCTGGCAGCCAGCAGCAGGCCGATCAGGGAAAGGGTACGCAGCATCTCAGAACCTCTTGGCCTTCTTCAGCACCCACCAGGGCGCCATGCTGGATTCCTCGTGGCCGCGGCGCAGGGCCTCGTTGAGCATGGCCACGGCGCTCCAGCAGCGCATCACCAGCATGAACAGGGGGAACAGGAACACGATGGGCAGCAGGCGCAGGTCCTGGCGCGGCCGCTCGGAGACCATCGCCAGCATGGCCAGGTACATCAGCAGGGTCACGCCCAGGTAGACCAGGTAGATCAGCCCGGCCAGGGCCAGGTAGTGCGGCAGCGGCAGGACGAACAGGCCGACCACCAGGTAGCCGAAGATGATGAAGGGCAGCACCAGCTGGAAGAAGAAGCCGCTGACCAGGGTCATGAGGAAGTTGGGCCAGCCGAGCAGGCGCGGGTTGAAGCTGTGGCGGTGCTTGCGGATGTACAGGAAGTACAGGTCGCCGTCCCAGCGCAGACGCTGCATGAGGAACTGGCGGAAGGTGGTCGGCGCGTCGGTGTGGCCGATGGCGGTGGGCTCGAAAGGGATGCGCAGGGGCTGGCGGCCGAAGTAGTTCTTGATGCGCAGGGTGATGTCGAGGTCCTCGGCGGTGTGGGTGTCCCAGCCGCCGACCTTGTCCAGGAAGCTGCGGCGGAAGGCGCCGAAGGCGCCGGAGACGTTGTTCACCAGGTTCCACTCGCTCAGGCCGATCTTCGCCATGTGGATCGACAGCAGGTACTCCAGGGCCTGCATGGCGGTGGTCAGCGAGGCCTTCCAGTTGCGCACGCGCAGGCTGCCGGCCACGGCCGGCACGTCGGGGTCGGCGAAATGGCGGACGATGTTGACCACCATGTCGTTGTCGAACGAGGTGTCGCCGTCCAGGGCCATGACGATCTCGCCGGTGCAGTGGGCCAGGCCGGCATTCAGCGAGGACACCCGGCCGCCGCGCTGCCACTTGGCGATCGGCCGCAGCAGGCGGCGCGGGTAGAGCTGGCGGTCGACGCGGAAATCGCGCACCGCCTGCATGGTGGTCTGGTTCACCGCGGCGCCATCGACCACCGGGATCATCTCGATCTCGCCCTGGTAGGTCTGCTCACACAGGCTGCTCAGGGTGCTCTGCACGTCGCGCCCTTCGCTGTAGCAGGTAATCACGCAGGACACCCGCGGCCGGTAGCCGTTGTCCGGTGGCAGCTCGAAGGGCTTGCGCAGGAACCAGCGCAGCACGCCGAGCAGCACCAGCAGGTTGAGCGGCACCTCCAGCAGCAGGAAGGCCGGCAGCAGGCTCACCAGCAGGCGGATGCCGCCGTCGGCCTTGCCCAGCTCGGTGAGCAGCAGCTGCCACTGCAGGAGCACGGCGTCCATGGGTCAGCCCAGCTGGCCGCCCAGGCGGGCCAGCAGCAGCGCGGCATCCTCCTGGTCGAGCAGTTCATCCGGAGCGACGAAACCGAGCTGGCGCACCTCGATGCGCGTCTCGCCACTCTCGCCCAGGCGCTCGGCGCCCTTGGCCAGGCGCTTCTTGACCACCTCCAGGCCGGCCGCGTCGGTGTGCGGCATGAGCAGCCAGAGCACCTCCTCGTTCAGTCGGCAGCAGCGATCGGTTTCGCGCACAGCCTCCTGCAGGCGCTCGACCAGGCCGTCGATCAGGGCATGGCCGCGCATCTCGCCGAGGCGGTCGAGGGTCTCCAGCAGGTTGACGAAGCGCACCCCGAGCAGGGCGAAGGGCGGTTTCTTGTGCCGCCGCACCAGTTGCAGCTGCCAGTTGAGCAGCTCGTAGAAGCTGCGGTGCGAGAGCAGATCGAGGCGGCCGAACTGGTCGTTCTCCACCGGGCTGGTGTTGAAGCCCTGGCGGCAGCGCAGGCGGCCGGCCTCGGCCAGGCGGAAGTGGCGCACCTCGCGCACGCGCAGCTTGTCCGGTGCATGGGCCTGGCCACAGTCCAGGCAGCGCGCCTCGACGCTGGCGTCGACGAAGAACGCCTGGCAGCTGCGGCAGCGGTAGTTCTCCAGCGGCCGGTCGTAGTCGCTGCCGATGTGGCGCAGGCGGCTCAGGCAGTTCGGACAGAGCAGCAGGCCGTCCTTGAGGAAGTGCTCCTGGGGGCCGACATGGCCGCAGGTGAAGCAGTGCAGCGAGGGCTGGCGGGAGATGTCCAGGGCCTGGCACTCGGGGCACACGTCGACGTAGTTGAGGCGCCCGGAGCCGCAGTCGGTGCACAGGCGCACGCGGTCGATCAGCGCGCCCTCCTCCAGCCAGCCCTGCTGCAGCATCAGCTGCAGCCAGGCGAAGTCGTTGACCGTCTCGCCGTCGCCGAGGGCCTCCAGCAGCGGGTAGCGGTAGTGCTGGGCCACGCTGGCGTCGCGCAGCGCATGCACGTCGCCGCGCGAGCGCAGCCACAGCCAGGCCAGCACGCGGGCGTCGAAGCGCTCCGGGGCGACGCCGCGGTTGAACAGGCCGAAGCGCTCGCGCCACAGCCGCCACAGTGGCGTGATGGCGCCCAGATCGGCCGGCGGGCGGCCGTCGCCGAGGGCCTCGCACCAGGCATCCTGGTCCTGGCAGCAGTAGATCAGGGCGAAGCGGTAGGCCTGTTCCATGCGCAGGCTGCGCAGCAGCTGGCCGGCGCTGGCGCCCGGCAGGTCGAGCAGCAGCACATCGTAGGCGGGCACCGCAAGGAGAGCGGCCAGGTCGGCGAAACGGTCCGGCTCCAGGCCGTGGAAACGCGAGTGGGCGGTGCCCAGGACGGCAACTCGGGGCGTAGGGGTCGGCATGGCAGCAACTCGTAGATCGACAAGGGCGGCGGAAAACCGCCGCGACTGTGTCGGAAATCTAGCACAGCGGCGCTGGCGCGAGGCTTTTTCTGACGCCCTACTCAACTATTCCGGAGACGTCACGCATGTGCGTACTCAGCCGAGCAGCACCGCCGGCATGGGTACGTGCAGTTCCTGCAGCAGGGCCTGTACCGCCGCGCGTGCCGAGTCGGTGACGTAGCCGCTTTCCAGGGCGAGGATCTGGTACACGCCACGGCGCATCAGCTCCTCGCTGAGATCGCCGGGGTTGCTGCGCACGGTGCAGAGGAAGCGCACCCAGGAAGTGAGGATGATCCAGCTGTTGAGCACCAGCGCCTCGATCTGCTGCTCGTCCATGGCCAGGATGCCGGCGGCGACGAAGCCGCGGTAGATCTCGCCGGCGGCCTGCAGGCAGCGGTGGGCGAAGGCGCGGTAGCGCTCGGCCAGCTGCTCGTCGGTCTCCAGCAGGTGCTCCAGGTCGCGATGCAGGAAGCGGTAGTGCCACATGGCCGCGAGCAGGGCCTGCAGGTAGAAGGTCTTGTCCGCCACCGTCAGCGCCCGTCCCTCGGGCAGGCGCAGGAAGGCGTCGACGCGGTCTTCGTACTGGGCGAACAGCTCGGCGATGATCGCCTGCTTGTTGCGGAAGTGGTAGTACAGGTTGCCCGGCGACATGCCCAGGTGCGCGGCGATGTGGTTGGTGGTGACGCTGCGCTCACCCTGGGCGTTGAACAGCTCCAGGCTGGCTTCGATGATGCGCTCGCGGGTCTTGTTCTTCGGGGCCATGGTTCGGCTCACGCGGTAAAGGGACAAAAATACAGGCACACGCCCGATCTGACGACCGGCACAGGCCTCGATTGACAGTTTAGAGCAATTACTCTAAAAATCATTCCACTCCATTCCGCCGCTCCCCGTGAGGACG
This sequence comes from Aquipseudomonas alcaligenes, assembly GCF_003205495.1. Classification (GTDB taxonomy): domain Bacteria; phylum Pseudomonadota; class Gammaproteobacteria; order Pseudomonadales; family Pseudomonadaceae; genus Aquipseudomonas; species Aquipseudomonas alcaligenes_B. Next base: position 125,694 of record NZ_QJRX01000001.1, read on the forward strand.
CCACCATGGTCGCCGACGTTGCCTATCTCCAACAAAACCAACAGCAGATAGACGCCCTGGAGCCGCTGCTGGCCGCCCAGCGCGCCGCCTACCGGACCAACCCGATGCCCTCGGCCGAGCAGCGCCGCGCCTGGCTCAAGGCCCTGCGCGAGCTGATCCTCGGCGAGCAGCAGGCGCTGATCGAGGCGGTCTCCCGCGACTTCAGCAACCGCGCCGCCGAGGAGACCCTGCTCGCCGAGATCATGCCCAGCCTGCACGGCATCGACTACGCCAGCAAACGCCTGGGCAAGTGGATGAAGCCATCGCGGCGCAGCGTCGGCCTGGCCTTCCAGCCGGCCGCGGCCAAGGTGGTGTACCAGCCGCTCGGCGTGGTCGGCGTGATCGTGCCGTGGAACTACCCGCTGTACCTGGCCTTCGGCCCGCTGATCGGCGCCCTGGCCGCCGGCAACCGGGTGATGATCAAGATGAGCGAATCGACCCCGGCCACCTCGCAGCTGGTCAAGGAGCTGCTGGCGCGCATCTTCCCCGAGAACATGGTCGCCGTGGTGTTGGGCGAGGCCGAGGTCGGCATGGCCTTCTCCAAACTGCCGTTCGATCACCTGCTGTTCACCGGCGCCACCAGCATCGGCAAGCATGTGATGCGCGCCGCCGCCGAGAACCTGGTGCCGGTGACCCTGGAGCTGGGCGGCAAGTCGCCGGCCATCGTCTCCGCCGACGTGCCGCTGGCAGACGCCGCCGAGCGCATCGCCTTCGGCAAGACCATGAACGCCGGGCAGACCTGCGTGGCCCCCGACTATGTGCTGGTGCCGCAGGACCGCGTGGAGGGCTTCGTCGCCGCCTATCGCGCCGCCGTGCAGCGCTTCTACCCCAAGCTGGAGAACAACCCGGACTACACGGCCATCATCAACGAGCGCCAGCTCGGCCGCCTCAAGGGCTACATCGCCGACGCCGAGGCCAAGGGCGCGCAGCTGGTGCCGCTGTTCCCCGGCGACCAGGGCCGCCGCCTGGCGCACAGCCTGGTGCTGAACGTGTCGGACGAGATGAAGCTGATGCAGGAAGAAATCTTCGGCCCGCTGCTGCCGATCGTGCCCTACCAGCGCCTGGACGAGGCCTTCGCCTACATCAACGACCGTCCGCGGCCGCTGGCCCTGTACTACTTCGGCTACGACAGGGGCGAGCAGCAGCGCGTGCTGCACGAGACCCACTCCGGCGGCGTGTGCCTCAACGACACCCTGCTGCACGTGGCCCAGGACGACATGCCGTTCGGCGGCGTCGGCCCCTCCGGCATGGGCCACTACCACGGCCACGAGGGCTTCCTCACTTTCAGCAAGGCCAAGGGCGTGCTGATCAAGCAGCGCTTCAACGCCGCGCGGCTGATCTACCCGCCCTACGGCACGGCGATCCAGAAGCTGATCCAGAAGCTGTTTATCCGCTGAGGGCTGCCGATGAACGATATCGCCAACGCCGCGCCGCAGCTGTCGCGCCGCGGCCTGCTCAAGGTCGGCCTGCTCGGCGGCGCCTTCCTCGCCACCGCCGGCGTCACCGCCAGCCTCAGCGGCTGCTCCAGCGAGACCCTGGCGCGCGGCTTCGCGCTGCTGCGCGAGAGCGACCTGCCGTTCCTGCGCGCCCTGATCCCGGTGCTGCTCGACGGCGCCGTGGCCGAGGGCAGCATGGCGGAGGCGGTGGACGCCACCCTGCTGGGCATCGACCACAACCTGCAGTACCTGTCGCCGGAGCTGCTCAAGCTGACCCGTCAGCTGTTCGACGTGCAGGCCATGGCCATCACCCGCGGCCCGCTGACCGGCGTCTGGGGCGGTTGGGAGCACGCCGACGCGGAAGAGGTGCGGCGCTTCCTGGCACGCTGGGAACACAGCTCGCTGGACCTGCTGCGCATGGGCCATGCCTCGCTGCTGCAGCTGGTGCTGATGGCCTGGTACGCCCGGCCGCAGGCCTGGGCCCATTGTGGCTACCCCGGCCCACCCCAGTTCTAACGGCCGGCTGCGCGTCGGCCAGGCGTTGTTGCAAGTACGCTCGGGCTGCTCATTTACCATTCGTAAACTCCGCGCCCTCGCGCACTTGCGCCTAGCCTGACTCTAGCTCGCTCGGCCTCAACTCCGAGCAGAATTACAAGAATGAGAGCCTGAACATGCCTGTACCCGATATCTTCCGCGACGGCCTGGCCCGCGGCTGGACCACCTACGACGGCTCGCGCCTGGACAAGGACCTGCTGCTGGAGGCCGACGTCGCCATCATCGGCAGCGGCGCCGGCGGCGGCACCACCGCGGAGATCCTCAGCGCCGCCGGGCTCAGGGTGCTGCTGATCGAGGAAGGCCCGCTGAAGACCAGCACGGACTTCAAGATGCAGGAGGCCGAGGCCTACCCGCAGCTGTACCAGGAGGGCATCGGCCGCCTGAGCAAGGACGGCGCCATCACCATCATGCAAGGCCGTGCCGTGGGCGGCACCACCCTGGTCAACTGGACGTCCAGCTTCCGCACCCCGGAGCCGACCCTGCAGCACTGGGCTGACGCCCATGGCGTGCAGGGCCACAGCGCCGCGGAGCTGGCGCCCTGGTTCGAGAAGATGGAGCAGCGCCTGGGCGTAGCGCCCTGGGCCATCCCGCCGAACCCCAACAACGCGGTGATCAGCGCCGGCTGCGAGAAGCTCGGCTACGCCTGGAAAATCATCCCGCGCAACGTGCGCGGCTGCTGGAACCTGGGTTACTGCGGCATGGGCTGCCCGACCAACGCCAAGCAGTCGATGCTGGTCACCACCATCCCGGCCGCCCTCGACCAGGGCGGCGCCCTGCTCTACCTGGCCCGCGCCGAACGCCTGATCCACGACGGCAGCCGCGTCAGCGGCCTGGAATGCCTGGGCATGGACGCGCGCGCGGTGGCGCCCAACGGCCGCCGCATCATGGTCAAGGCGCGCCACTACGTACTGGCCGGCGGCGGCATCAACAGCCCGGCGCTGCTGCTGCGCTCGCAGGCGCCGGACCCGCACCAGCGGGTCGGCAAGCGCACCTTCCTGCACCTGGTGAACTTCTCCGCGGCGCAGTTCGAGCAGGTCATCAACCCCTTCTACGGCGCACCGCAGTCGGTCTACTCCGACCACTTCCAGTGGGACGACGGCGCCACCGGGCGCATGTCCTACAAGCTCGAAGTACCGCCGCTGCAGCCGGCCCTGGCGGCCACCCTGCTGGGCCGCTTCGGCGTCGACAACGCCCTGCGCATGGAGCAGCTGCCGCACACCAACGTGATGCTGGCGCTGATGCGTGACGGCTTCCACCCGGACAGCGCCGAGGGCAGGGTGGAGCTGCGCGGCGACGGCACGCCGGTGCTCGACTACCGCATGACCGACTACACCTGGGACGGCATCCGCCGCGCCTTCCACAGCATGGCCGAGATCCAGTTCGCCGCCGGCGCCAGAGCCGTGCTGCCGCTGCACGCCGCGGCCGACTACGCGAAGAGCCTGGGCGAGGCCAAGGCCTTGATCGATCGCCTCGACCTGCGCCTGTTCCAGACCCGCCTGGGCAGCGCCCACGTGATGGGCGGCTGCGCCATGGGCGAGGACGCCAAGAACGCGGTCACCGACAGCCTGGGCCGCCACCACCAGCTGGAGAACCTGTCGATCCACGACGGCTCGCTGTTCCCCACCAGCATCGGCGCCAACCCGCAGCTGTCGATCTACGGCCTCACCGCCAAGCTCTCGACTCTGCTGGCCGAGCGCCTGCGGACCTAGACCATGAGCAAGCTGATCGCCGCCCTGCTGCTGGTCGCCGGCCTCATCCACCTGCTGCCGCTGGCCGGCGTGCTCGGCGGCGAGCGGCTCAACGCGCTGTATGGGCTGACCCTGGACGAACCCAACCTGCAGATCCTGATGCGCCACCGCGCCGTGCTGTTCGGCCTGCTCGGCGCCCTGCTGGCGGCTGCCGCCCTGCGCCCCGGGCTGCGCGGCCTGGCGCTGTTCGGCGGGCTGGTCAGCGTGCTCAGCTTTCTCCTCCTGGCCTGGAGCGCGCCGCTCTACAACGAGGCCCTGCAGCGCGTGGTGGTGGCCGACTGGGTGGCCCTGGCTTGCCTGCTGCTGGCCCTGCCCCTGCACCTGCGCAACCCCTGAGGGTTTTCCCGGGGGGAAACGCTGCGCTACCATCCGCGCACTCCAACCGCTCCGAGCAGGACTTCGCGATGAATCGAGTGTTGTACCCGGGTACCTTCGACCCCATCACCAAGGGCCATGGCGACCTGGTGGAGCGCGCCTCGCGGCTGTTCGATCACGTCATCATCGCCGTGGCCGCCAGCCCCAAGAAGAACCCGCTGTTCCCCCTGGAGCAGCGCGTAGCCCTGGCACGCGAAGTCACCGCGCACCTGCCGAACGTCGAGGTGGTGGGCTTCTCCACCCTGCTGGCGCACTTCGTCAAGGAGCAGAACGCCAACATCCTGCTGCGCGGCCTGCGCGCGGTGTCGGACTTCGAGTACGAGTTCCAGCTGGCCAACATGAACCGCCAGCTGGCACCGGACGTGGAAAGCATGTTCCTCACCCCGTCGGAGAAGTACTCCTTCATCTCCTCCACCCTGGTGCGCGAGATCGCCGCGCTGGGCGGCGATATCACCAAGTTCGTCCACCCGGCGGTGGCCGAAGCCCTGGCCGAACGCTTCAAAGGCTGAGGCGGCAGTCGCCTGTGCATGGCGCGCAGGCACTCGATCCGGCACAATTCGCCCATCGAATGCCTGAAAGTGCCATGCCCCGCGGCCTGGCAGGAGTTACCCGATGTCCCTGAAGATCACCGACGACTGCATCAACTGCGACGTCTGCGAACCCGAGTGCCCGAACGGCGCCATCTCCCAGGGGGAAGAGATCTACGTGATCGACCCCAACCTGTGCACCGAATGCGTCGGCCACTACGACGAGCCGCAGTGCCAGCAGGTCTGCCCGGTGGACTGCATTCCGCTCGACGAGAACCATGTCGAGAGCAAGGACGAGCTGATGCAGAAGTACCTGATCATCACCGGCAAGGCCTGATCGGCATCCGCTGACGGGCGATCTTCGCTAGGCTATAGGGGCTGTCCCGCACGGATCATCCCCATGCCCGCCAAGCTTTTCCTCAGCGCCCTGCTGCTGGCCTGCGCGCTAGCCGCCCAGGCCGCGCCAAGTCGGCCCGAACAGGCCGCCGTCGCCACCGCCCACCCGGCCGCCACCGTCGCCGGCCTGGAAACCCTGGCCCACGGCGGCAACGCCTTCGATGCCGCCGTGGCCATCAGCGCCGCCCTGGCGGTGGCCGAGCCCTATGGTTCCGGCCTCGGTGGCGGCGGCTTCTTCCTGCTGCGCCAGGCCGGCGAGCAGCCGACCTACCGCTTCATCGATGCCCGCGAACGCGCGCCGCTGGCCGCCGGCCCCGACCTCTACCGGCGCGGCGGCACGGTGCAGCGCGAGCTGTCGCTGAACGGCGCGCTGGCCGCCGCCATCCCCGGCCTGCCCGCCGCCCTGGCGCACCTGGCCGAGCGCTACGGCAAGCTGCCGCTGCACGACTCGCTGACCCCGGCCATCCGCCTGGCCCGCGACGGCGTGGGCATCGACCGGGTCTATCGCGAGCGCGCCGAGTGGCGCCACACCGCCATGCAGGCCGATGCGGAAACCGCGCGCCTGTTTCTCGACCAGGGGCGCATCCCGCCCCTGCACGGCCTGCTGCGCCAGCCGGAACTGGCGCGCACCCTCGAGCGCCTGGCCGAGGCGGGCCATGCCGGCTTCTACCAGGGCGAGACGGCCAGGCGCCTGCTGCAGGGCGTGCAGGCCGCCGGCGGCATCTGGACGGCAAGCGACCTGCGCGACTACCGGGTGGTCGAGCGCCTGCCGCTGCGCTACCCGCTGCAGGATGGCCGCGAGCTGATCAGCGCACCGCCGCCCTCCGCCGGCGGCGTGGCCCTGGCGCAGAGCCTGGGCATGCTGCAGCAGCTGCCCTGGCGCGAGGCCGGCGCCCTGCAGCGCAGCCACTACGTGATCGAGGTATTGCGCCGCGCCTACCGCGACCGCGGCCTGCTCGGCGACCCGGACCAGGTGGACAACCCGCTGTCGCAGCTGCTCGCGCCCAGCTACCTGAGCCACCTGGTGCAGAGCGTACAGGTGGACAAGGCCAGCGCCAGCAGCAGCCTGCCGCCGGCACTGGCCTGGCGCGAGGGCGACCACACCACCCACTTCACCGTGCTCGACCGCGAGGGCAACGCGGTGAGCGCCACCCTGTCGATCAACCTGCCGTTCGGCGCCGCCTTCACCGTGCCCGGCACCGGCGTGCTGCTCAACAACGAGATGGACGACTTCGCCGCCGACCCGCAGGGCAGCAATGTCTATGGCCTGGCCGGCAGCCACGCCAACGCCATCGCCGGCGGCAAGCGGCCGCTGTCGTCGATGAGCCCGACCTTCATCGAGAGCGAGGCGGAACTGGCCAGCTTCGGCACCCCGGGCGGCAGCCGCATCCCCAGCATGGTGCTGCTGGCCGTGCTCGACTACCTGGACGGCAAGCCGGTGGCCCAGTGGCCGGCCACGCCGCGCTACCACCAGCAGTACCTGCCGGACGTGGTCGAGTACGAGCCCGGCGCCTTCAGCGCCAGCCAGCTGCACAGCCTGGAAATGCGCGGCCACCGCCTCAAGCCGGTGGAACGCCGCTACGGCAACCAGCAGGTGCTGCTGTGGCGCAAGGGCAGCGGCCAGGTGGAAGCGGCCAGCGACCCGCGCGGGGTCGGCCGCGCCGCGCTCTGGTAATAAAAAACCCGGCACAAGGCCGGGTTTTTATTGGCTTGGAGAAAGCGCCTTACTCGACTGCCTTGACCATGTCCTCGATGACCTTCTTGGCGTCGCCGAACACCATCATGGTCTTGTCCATGTAGAACAGTTCGTTGTCCAGGCCGGCGTAGCCGCTGGCCATGGAGCGCTTGTTGACGATGATGGTCTTGGCCTTGTAGGCCTCGAGGATCGGCATGCCGGCGATCGGCGACTTCGGATCGTTCTTCGCCGCCGGGTTGACCACGTCGTTGGCGCCGAGCACCAGCACCACGTCGGTCTGACCGAACTCGGAGTTGATGTCTTCCATCTCGAACACCTGCTCGTAGGGCACCTCGGCCTCGGCCAGCAGGACGTTCATGTGGCCCGGCATACGACCGGCGACCGGGTGGATCGCGTACTTCACGGTCACGCCGCGGTGGGTCAGCTTCTCCGCCAGTTCCATCAGCGCGTGCTGGGCACGGGCTACCGCCAGGCCGTAGCCCGGAACGATGACCACGGTGTCGGCGTTGGTCAGCAGGAAGGCGGCGTCGTCGGAGGAACCCGACTTCACGTTGCGCTCCTGCTGGGCACCAGCCGGGCCGCCGGCATCGGCGTCGGCGCCGAAGCCGCCGAGGATGACGTTGAAGAACGAGCGGTTCATCGCCTTGCACATGATGTACGAGAGGATGGCACCGGACGAACCCACCAGCGAACCGGCCACGATCAGCATCGAGTTGTTCAGCGAGAAGCCGATACCGGCAGCCGCCCAGCCCGAGTAGGAGTTCAGCATGGACACCACCACCGGCATGTCGGCACCGCCGATCGGGATGATGATCAGCACGCCGATGACGAAGGCCAGCGCCACCAGGATGGCGAAGGCGGTGATGTTGCCGGTGAAGGTGAAGTACAGGCCCAGGGCCAGGATCGCCAGGCCGATGACCAGGTTGACCATGTGCTGGCCCTTGAACACCACCGGGGCGCCCTGGAACAGACGGAACTTGTACTTGCCCGACAGCTTGCCGAAGGCGATCACCGAACCGGAGAAGGTGATGGCACCGATGGCCGCGCCGAGGAACAGCTCCAGGCGGTTGCCGGCCGGGATGGCGTCACCCAGGTTGGCGACTATGCCCAGCGACTGCGGCTCGACGACCGCGGCGATGGCGATGAACACGGCAGCCAGGCCGATCATGCTGTGCATGAAGGCGACCAGTTCCGGCATCTTGGTCATCTCGACGCGCTTGGCCATGATCGAGCCGGCGGTGCCGCCGACCAGCAGGCCGACCAGTACGTAGGCGAGGCCCTTGGCAGCGCCACCCTCGGCCATCTCGGCGCCCAGCTTGAACACCAGGAAGATGGTGGTGACCACGGCGATGGCCATGCCGACCATGCCGAAGGCGTTGCCCTGGCGCGAGGTGGTCGGGTGGGAGAGGCCCTTCAGCGCCTGAATGAAGCAGACGGAAGCGACCAGGTACAGCAGGGTGATCAGGTTCATGCTCATCTTATTTGCCCTCCGCCTTGGCCTTGGGCGCCTTCTTCTTGAACATTTCCAGCATGCGGCGGGTGACCAGGAAGCCACCGAACACGTTGACCGCGGCCAGGGCCACGGCCAGGGTGCCCATGGCCTTGCCCAGCGGGGTGACGGTCAGGGCGGCGGCCAGCATGGCGCCGACGATGACGATCGCGGAAATGGCGTTGGTCACCGCCATCAGCGGGGTGTGCAGGGCCGGGGTGACATTCCACACCACGTGGTAGCCCACGTAGATGGCCAGCACGAAGATGATCAGGTTGTAGATGCTGGGGGAGATCAGTTCCATCTCGCGACTCCTTAACCGTTCTTGCGCACGACTTCACCGCCCTTGCACATCAGGCAGGCAGCGACGATGTCGTCTTCGAGGTTGAGCTGGAACTGGGCTTCCTTGTCGATCACGAGCTTGAGGAAGTCCAGCAGGTTGCGGGCGTACAGGGCGGAGGCATCCGCCGGCACCATGGCGGCCAGGTTGGTGTGGCCGACGATGGTCACGCCATGCTTGACCACGACCTGATCGGCCTCGGTCAGCGGGCAGTTGCCACCCTGGGCAGCGGCCAGGTCGATGACCACGGAGCCCGGCTTCATCTCGGCGACGGTGGCCTCGTGCAGCAAGGTCGGCGCCTTGCGGCCGGGGATCAGCGCAGTGGTGATGACGATATCGGCCTGCTTGGCGCGCTCGTGCACCGCCTTGGCCTGGCGCTCCATCCACGACTGCGGCATCGGGCGGGCATAGCCACCGACACCCTGGGCGCACTCGCGCTCTTCATCGGTCTCGAACGGCACGTCGACGAACTTGGCGCCGAGCGACTCGATCTGCTCCTTCACCGCCGGACGCACGTCCGAGGCCTCGATCACCGCCCCCAGGCGCTTGGCCGTGGCGATGGCCTGCAGGCCAGCCACGCCGGCGCCGAGGATCAGCACGCGGGCGGCCTTCACGGTACCGGCGGCGGTCATCAGCATCGGCATGAAGCGTGGGTAGTGGTTGGCGGCGAGCATCACGGCCTTGTAGCCGGCGATGTTGGCCTGCGACGACAGCACATCCAGGCTCTGCGCGCGGGAGGTACGCGGCGCGGCCTCCAGGGCGAAGGCGGTGATGCCGCGGGCATTCATGCGCGCGATGGTGTCGTTGCAGAACGGGTTGAGCATGCCGACCAGCACGGCGCCGGACTTCATGTGGGCCAGTTCGGCTTCGGTCGGGGCGACCACTTTCAGCACCAGGTCGGCACCGAAGGCGGCGGCATCGTTGCCGATGGTCGCGCCGGCGGCTTCATAGGCGCTGTCCGGGATACTGGCGCTGACGCCGGCACCGGCCTGAACGGTCACCTGGTGGCCCTGGCCAACCAGCTTCTTGACGGTTTCGGGCGTCGCGGCAACCCGCGTCTCCCCGGCGTGGGTCTCGAGAGGAACACCGATGTGCACTTCAAATCTCCTGCGTGATCTTTTAGGTGAACCTGCGCGCTACGCTGGCACGCGGGCAAAAGGGGATCAGCACAAAGCCGCACCGGAAGGGGGCGGGCGCGGCATTTTGCAGGCGATTGCCTGGGCCTTCAAGAAATTCTGAAGCGGTACTGATTGGTAACTACAAGTCACACCGTGACCTGTAGTTCCTTATCCATCCCGGAAAGTCCCGTTGTTGCTGGGATGCCGGGCCATTTCGCGAGGATCGCGGCGCAGAGCGGCATTCGGGGCGTGAATGGCCGTTCGTCGATTTATCCGAATGGGCGGGAGCGGCCTAGGCGCGCGGCAGAAAATGTCGCGGAGGCGACGCTTTGTAGTAGCCGGCGCGCGAGGACTACGCTGCGCGCCGGCGCAGCGGCCGCCTGGGGCGCGGCCGCGGGGGTCAGGAGGCCAGAGGCTTGTGCGGGCGGATGCAGGTGGGGCCGGCACGCTTTTCGACGGCCGCTTCCACTTCCGCGCGCAGGCCGAGCAGGAAGCCCAGCTCGGCGACCACGAACAGCGGGCCGACCACCAGGCCCATCAGGTCGTCGACGAAGGCCGGCTTGCGCCCCTCGTAGTAGTGGCCGATGAACTGGATGATCCAGCCGACCACGAACAAGCCGAGGCCCGCGCCCAGCCAGACCAGGGTGCCCTGTTGCGCCAGCGCCGCGCCGGCCCACAGGCACAGGCCCAGCAGCAGCGCCATGACCAGGCCGAAACGCAGGTCCAGGCGCAGGTAGAAGATCCCGGCGGCCAGCGCCGTGAGCAGCGCCGGCGAGGCCCACAGGCCGGCAACCTCCCAGCCCGGGCGCGACAGCAGCACGGCCACCGCCACCACTATCATCGGAATGCCGATGAAGTGGCTGAAGATGTTGCGCCGGTCGCGGTGGTATTCGGCATACTGGCCGAGATGGTCGACGAGGGTTTTCATTATCGGAGTTCCTCAGCAAGGCAGGCTTGGTGGCATCATCACGCCAGCCCCCGGTGCACGACTGTCAGCTAGGCGACAAAGCCCATGAGCGAGAGCCCATCCCACTATCGACCCCTGCTGGAACACGGCCAGTGGTTCAGCCACCTGTCGCCGGCGCTGCGCGACACCCTGCTGGGCGAGGCGCGCCTGCTGCGCCTGGAGCCGGGGCAGCGCCTGTTCCGCCGCGGCGACCCGCCCTGCGGCCTGTACGCGGTGCTGGAGGGCATGATGCGGGTCGGCGCGGTCGGCCGCGACGGCAAGGAGGCGCTGCTGACCCTGGTCGAGCCGCCCTACTGGTTCGGCGAGATCTCCCTGTTCGACGGCCAGCCGCGCACCCACGACGCCTATGCCGAGGGCCCGACCCTGCTGCTGCAGGTGCCGCAGGCGGCGCTGCTCGCCCTGCTGGCCCGCGAGCCGGGCCACTGGCGCGACTTCGCCCTGCTGATGAGCCAGAAGCTGCGCCTGGCGTTCATCGCCCTGGAGGAGATGAGCCTGCTGCCGGCCGCGCCACGCCTGGCCCGGCGCCTGCTGATGATGGCCGAGGGCTACGGCGAGACCGGCCCGCGCCGGGTGCTGCACCTGGCCCAGGAGCAGCTGGCGCTGATGCTCGGTCTGTCGCGACAGACCACCAACCAGATCCTCAAGGAGCTGCAGGCGCGCGGCGCCCTGCACCTGACCTACGGCGAGATCGAGATAGTCGACGTGGAGCTCCTGCGCCAGGCCGCCGGGGTCGCCTGAGCGCGCCTCAGCCAGCGGCCAGCAGCGGCTGCGGTATGCGCAGGAGGAATTCCGGGCGCAGGCCGAGCATGCGCGCCGGGCGGCTCTCGGCCAGCTCGCCGATGCTGCGGCTGGCCGGCAGGCCGAGCAGCTGGCCGCACAGGTTGAGCACCAGCGCCTCGCGCGAAAAGACACCGGCACCCAGGCCGTAGAAGGCGGCGATCAGCTCGCGCAGGCCGAACGGCAGGCGCCAGCGGATGCGCAGCGCCGAGCCGAAGCCGGCTGCGCGCTGGCGCAGCGCCTGCTCGATCTGCTCGTTGCCCAGGGCGCCACCGGCGTCCTGCCAGTCCTGCAGGCAGCGCAGCAGGGCCAGCTCGCCGATGTTGTGCAGCAGGCCGGCGGTGTAGCACAGCTCATGGTCGAGGCGCAGCTGCGCCGCCAGCCAGTGGGCCAGCTCGGCGCTGCGCTGGGCGCGCTCGCCGACCACGCCGGCCAGTTCGGCCAGGCGCGGGTCCTGCAGGCGCGCACTGCGCTGCAGCGCCAGTCCCAGCACCAGGTTGAGGGCACGCGCCACGCCCAGGCGCTGCAGGGCCTGGGCCAGGGTCTGGCAGATGCCGCCGCGCTGCTCGGCGGCGCTGTTGGCGGCAGCGATCAGGCGCGCGGTGATCTGCGGGTCGCGGGAGAATTCGCGGGCCAGCTGGCCCAGGTCGGTCTCGCTGGCTTGCAAGCTGTTGGCCACCGCGCCGCGCACGTCGGCCAGCAGCGGCGCGCCCTGGCCTTCCTCGCGCACGCCGTCGAGGTACTGCTCGAGGTCATCCACCAGCAGCGGTGCGGCGACAGCGGCACCGTCGTTGCTGGCGGCCGGCAGCAGGCCGGCCAGGCGCTGGCGCAGGTGTTCGGCATTGAACGGCTTGGCCAGGTAGGCCGCCGGCGCCAGCGGCAGCACGGCGCGCACGCTGCCGGCGTCGACGCGGTTGCTGATCAGGATGTACGGCATGGCCGGCGTGCGCGGGTGGCGGCGCACCTGGCGCAGCAGCTCGATGCCATCCAGCCCCGGCAGCTCGCCATCGGCGATGATCAGGTCGGGCAGGCGCCGGCGGCAGCGCGCCAGCGCCGCCTCGCCATCGCTGCAATGCTGCACCCGGGCATCGCTGCGAATATCCAGCACCAGCTGGGTGAGCAGATCGGCGGTCCAGGGGTCGGCTTCGGCTATGAGAACTTCCGGTACTGCAGCCGGGGCGGACATGGGGACCTCAATGATGGCGAAATAATGGCGTCATGTTTGCGGCGCGCATTCTACCTGCCGCAAGTGTCCAGACCAGTGCCGGCCGACGAAATGCTGGCCGCTGGGTCAGACTATCTAAACGCGCCGTCGCGGCCCGCGCACGGTGTCATTTCGCCGCAGCCAGGCTGGCGCCGATCAGTGCCCGGCTCGCGGTCAGCACCTCTTCCTGGCACTGCGGCGTGGCCAGCATGCGCGCCACCACCAGGGCGCCGACGCACTGGGCGAGGATGGCCCAGGCCAGCTGCGGGTCCTCCAGGACCTCGCCCCAGGCCTGCTGCAGGCGCACCAGCCAGTGCTCGGCGCGCGCCCGCACGGCGAGGTCGGCCCGGGCGATCTCCGCACCCAGGGTGGGGATGGCGCAGCCGCTGTCCGGCTGCTCGACATGCGCCATGCTCAGGTAGCTGGCAAGGCAGCGCTGCAGCCGCTCGCGGCCGGCTTCGCCATCGCCGAGCCTCTTCAGGCTGTGGCTCAGCTCGCGCTCGACGATCTCGGCGAACAGCTCGTCCTTGGAGGAGAAATGCCCGTAGAAGGCGCCTCCGGTGAGGCCGATGGCCTTCATCAGGCCGTCCACCCCGGTCGCGGAAAAACCGCCGCGCTTGGCCAGCGCGCCGCTGCTGGCCAGCAGCTTCTCGCGGGTCTGGGCCTTGTGCTCGGCGGAATAGCGCATGATGGAACTCCTGCTTGACGGATGTCGGAAGCTTAGCATAACGTCCGTTAACTAAACGATCGTTTATCAAAAGAGGTGAGCGGCATGAGCGACAAGAAAGTGGTCCTGGTGATCGGCGCGGGCGACGCCACCGGCGGCGCCATCGCCAAGCGCTTCGCCCGCGAGGGCTATGTCGCCTGCGTGACCCGGCGCAGCGCCGACAAGCTGCAGCCGCTGGTCGACGAGATTCGTGCCGGCGGCGGCGAGGCCCATGGCTTCGCCTCCGACGCACGCAAGGAAGAGGAGGTGGCCGCGCTGGTCGAGGGCATCGAGCGCGACATCGGGCCGATCGAGGCCTTCGTCTTCAACATCGGCGCCAACGTGCCGTGCAGCATCCTCGAGGAAACAGCGCGCAAGTACTTCAAGATCTGGGAAATGGCCTGCTTCTCGGCCTTCCTCACCGCCCAGGCGGTGGCGCGGCGCATGGTCACCCGCGGGCGCGGCACCATCCTCTTCACCGGCGCCACCGCCGGGCTGCGCGGCGCCGCCAACTTCGCCGCCTTCGCCGGCGCCAAGCACGGCGTGCGCGCCCTGGCGCAGAGCATGGCGCGCGAACTGGGGCCGCGGAACATCCATGTCGCCCACGTGGTGGTAGACGGCGCCATCGACACCGCCTTCATCCGCGACAGCTTCCCCGATATCTACGCACGCAAGGACCAGGATGGCATCCTCGACCCAGCGCACATCGCCGACAACTACTGGTTCCTGCACACCCAGCCGCGCGATGCCTGGACCTTCGAGCTGGATCTGCGCCCCTGGATGGAGCGCTGGTAACGGCTGGCTGCGCGCCGCTCGCTCAGCCTCGACTCCAGGCCGATAACAACAAGCACAAAAGAGAGCAACTCCATGAGCAAGACCGTCGAGTTCTACTTCGATTTCGGTAGCCCCACCACCTACCTGGCCTGGACCCAGCTGCCCAGGCTCTGCGCCGAGGAAGGTGCCACCCTGGTGTACAAGCCGATGCTGCTCGGCGGGGTGTTCCAGGCCACCGGCAACGCCTCGCCGGTGACCATTCCGGCCAAGGGCCGCTTCATGCTGCAGGACCTGGCGCGCTATGCCCGGCGCTACCAGGTGCCGCTGCAGTTCAACCCGCACTTCCCGATCAACACCCTGCCGCTGATGCGCGCCGCGGTGGCCGTGCAGCAGCGCCTGCCGGAGCGTTTCGAGGCCTTCCTCCAGCTGATCTTCGAAGCCATGTGGGTGCAGGCGCGCAATCTCGGCGACCCGGCCGTGCTGGCCGAGGTGCTGGCCACCGGCGGCTTCGATCCTCAGCAGCTGCTGGGGCTGATCGCCGAGCAGGCGATCAAGGACGCGCTCAAGGCCAACACCGACGAGGCGATCAAGCGCGGCGTGTTCGGGGCGCCGAGCATGTTCGTCGGCAACGAGCTGTTCTTCGGCCAGGACCGCCTGGACTTCGTGCGCGAGGCGCTGCAGGCGGGGTGAGATCTTTTCTCACCCCCGTCCCAGCCCGCGAAGCGCTGCAGGCCTGAGCGCTGGTGTAGCCCGGATGCAATCCGGGGACGGTGTTGTCTGCTTCCCGGATTGCATCCGGGCTACAGGAAGCGGCAGGTAAAAAAAGACCCGCCGAAGGGCGGGTCATGAGGGAGACGCCTGGCCTGGTGAGCCACAGGCGAATCGGGCATCGCCCCGCGAGGGCGACACGCAGGATCGAGGCTCCCGACGTGCGGGAGCCATGACGCTTAGGCCAGCTCGTCGAAGCACTCGGCGACGATGGCGATGCCTTTTTCCAGCTGGGCATCCGGGATGGTGACCGGCATGAGGAAACGGATCACGTTGTAGTAGGTGCCGCAGGACAGCAGGATCAGGCCCTTCTCGCGCGCACGGGCAACGATCTTGCCGACCAGCTCGGCGGCCGGCTTGTTGTGATCGCCACCCTCGAACAGCTCGATGGCGACCATCGAACCCAGGCCGCGCACGTCACCGATCACCTTGTGCTTGGCGGCGATGGCATTCAGGCCAGCCTTGAGCTTCTCGCCCACGGCCTGCGAACGCTCCAGCAGCTTCTCTTCGTCGAATACCTTCATCACGGCCAGGGCCGCGGCGCAGGCGATCGGGCTGCCGGCATAGGTGCCGCCCAGGCCGCCGGGGGCGATGCTGTCCATGATCTCGGCCTTGCCGCACACGCCGGAGATCGGGAAGCCGCCGCCGACCGATTTGGCGAAGGTGGTCAGGTCCGGCACGATGCCCAGCTGCTCGGTGGCGAAGAAGGTGCCGGTACGGCCAGCGCCGGTCTGCACTTCGTCGGCGATCAGCAGGATGCCGTGCTGGTCGCACAGGGCGCGCAGGCGCTGCATGAACGGCTTGGAGTTGACGTAGAAGCCACCCTCGCCCTGCACCGGCTCGATGATGATGGCGGCGATGTCCTGCGGCTGCGCGTCGTTCTTGAAGATGCGCTCGATGCTGGCGATCGACTCGTCTTCGCTGATGCCATGCAGCGGGCACGGCGCCAGGGCGCGGAACACACCGCCCGGCATCAGGCCCATGCCGGCGGAATAGGGAACCACTTTGCCGGTCAGGCTCAGGGTCATCATGGTGCGGCCGTGGTAGGCGCCGGTGAAGGCGATCACGCCGGCGCGGCCGGTGGCGGCACGGGCGATCTTCACGGCGTTCTCGACGGCCTCGGAGCCGGAGGTGACCAGCAGGGTCTTCTTGGCGAAGTTGCCCGGCACGCGCTTGGCGATTTCCTCGCACAGGGCGATGTAGGGCTCGTAGGCCAGCACCTGGAAGCAGGTGTGGGTCAGCTTGGTCAGCTGCTCCTGCACGGCGGCGATCACCTTCGGATGCAGGTGGCCGGTGTTCAGCACGGCGATGCCGCCGGCGAAATCGATGTACTCGCGGCCGTCGACGTCCCACACGGTGGCGTTCTCGGCGCGCTCGGCGACGATCGGGTGGATCTGGCTGACGCCACGGGCCACGGCGGCCTGGCGACGTTGCAGGAGGGATTCGTTCTTGCTCATTGTGGTCCTCATAAGCCGCAGTTCACGGCTCGTTCCAAGGATGATGACGGGGCGGGCGACGCTGCAGCTAACGATGATCGAACTGCCGTCTACCCGCTGGCCGTCGGCTGGGTTAGCCGGTGCCACCACCGGAAACGCCGACGCCGGGTGACCACGACTCCTGCCTGTCACCCGACACCCACGGATTCGTTACCCGGGCGGCTTATACGCCGCCGAGGCACATGTATTTGATCTCGAGGTAGTCCTCGATGCCGTACTTGGAGCCTTCGCGACCCAGGCCGGAAGCCTTCACGCCGCCGAACGGCGCCACCTCGGTGGAGATCAGGCCGGTATTGATGCCGACCATGCCGTACTCCAGGGCCTCGGCCACGCGGAACACGCGGCCCAGGTCACGGGCGTAGAAGTAGGAAGCCAGGCCGAACTCGGTATCGTTGGCCAGGCGGATCACTTCGGCCTCGTCCTTGAAGCGGAATACCGGGGCCAGCGGGCCGAAGGTCTCTTCCTTGGCCACGGCGGCGTTGTTCGGTACGTCGACCAGGATGGTCGGCTCGAAGAAGCTGCCGCCCAGGGCGTGCGGCTTGCCACCGAAGGCCAGCTTGGCGCCTTTGCCCAGGGCGTCGGCGATGTGCTCCTCGACCTTGGCCACGGCCTTGCTGTCGATCAGCGGGCCGGTGGTGGTGCCTTCTTCCAGGCCGTTGCCGATCTTCAGCTTGGCCACGGCCGCCTTGAGCTTGTCGACGAAGGCGTCGTACACGCCGTCATGCACGTACAGGCGGTTGGCGCAGACGCAGGTCTGGCCGTTGTTGCGGTACTTGGAGATCAGCGCGCCTTCCACGGCGGCATCCAGGTCGGCGTCGTCGAAGACGATGAACGGCGCGTTGCCGCCCAGCTCCAGGGACACCTTCTTGATGTCGTGGGCGCATTCGGCCATCAGCTGGCGACCGATCTCGGTGGAGCCGGTGAAGGTCAGCTTGCGCACGATCGGGTTGCTGGTCAGCTCGCCGCCGACTTCGCCGGCGCTACCGGTGACCACGCTGAACACACCGGCCGGGATGCCGGCACGCTGCGCCAGTTCGGCCAGGGCCAGGGCGGAATACGGGGTCTGCGAGGCCGGCTTGAGCACCATGGTGCAGCCGGCGGCCAGGGCCGGGCCGGCCTTGCGGGTGATCATCGCCGCCGGGAAGTTCCACGGGGTGATGGCCGCGGTCACGCCGATCGGCTGCTTGATCACGATGATGCGCTTGTCCGGCTGGTGGCCGGGGATGGTGTCGCCGTAGATGCGCTTGGCTTCCTCGGCGAACCACTCGATGAAGGAGGCGGCATAGGCGATCTCGCCCTTGGCCTCGGCCAGCGGCTTGCCCTGCTCCAGGGTCATCAGGCGGCCCAGGTCGTCCTGGTTGGCCATGATCAGCTCGAACCACTTGCGCAGCTTGCCTGCACGCTCCTTGGCGGTCAGCGCACGCCAGGCCGGCAGGGCGCGCTCGGCGGCCTCGATGGCGCGGCGGGTCTCGGCGCGGCCCATCTTCGGCACGCTGCCGAGGATCTCGCCCGTGGCCGGGTTGTTCACGGCGATGGTCTGGCCGCTGTCGGCGTCCAGCCACTGGCCGTCGATGAAGGCCTGTTGGCGGAACAGCTGGGCGTCTTTCAGTTGCATGGCGTTCTCCTGTACGCGCCACCACGGAGGCAAGGCAGTAAGGGCATAAAGGTAGCCCGCCAAGAGGCGGGCGGGCGTTTGAAATGTCAAACGAATCCTAGGGCCAGCGTCGACAAAGGGCAAGAGCCTTGTTCGATAAAACCAACAAAATAACCAAAAAGTATGAGGGCCACGCCGCTCCCCGATATTTCCCCGCCAACCTTGCGGCAGCCATGGCCGGAGTTGGATCGCAGGGTCGCCGCGGGTAGCGCTGCCGGCCGCCCCACGTGTTCGATATAAAGAACGCCCATATCACAACGGCCTGTAGTGCCGTTCGCCACACGCTACAGCTCAGCCGCGCAGCGAGTCGCGGTACTGGCTGGGGCTCTGCCCGGTCCAGCGCTTGAAGGCGCGGCTGAAGCTGCTGCTGTCGGCGAAGCCGAGCAGGTAGGCCACTTCGCCGATGGCGCAGTCGGCCTCGGCCAGGTGCTGCAGGGCCAGGTCGCGACGGGTGTCGGCCAGCACCTGCTCGTAGCTGCTGCCTTCCTCGCTGAGGTGCCGTTGCAGGCTGCGCAGGCTCAGGTGCAGGCCATGGGCCAGGGCCTCGGCGGAGGGCTCGCCGTTCGGCAGGCACTGCTCCAGGGCACGGCGCAGGCGGCGCGCCACGGTGTCGGGCTGCAGCGCCTCCAGGCGTTTACGCAGCACCGCCTCGTTATGGGCGGCCAGCTCCGGGTTGCCGTCGGCGAGCGGTTGGTCGAGGTCGGCACGGGCGAAGCACAGCATGTCTTCGGCGGCGGCGAAGTGCACCGGCGCGCGAAACACCGCCTGCCAGGGCCGCGCATCGGCCGGCGGCGGCCGGCGCAGGTACACGGCCAGCGGCGCGTAGCCGCGACCCAGGCGATTGCGGCAGGTGCGCACGTAGATCGCGGCGAAGGCGTCGATGGCCTCCGGCGCCGGTGCCGGCGCGCCCGGTGGCAGGCGGAAATGCAGCTCACAAGCCTCGCCGACCTCGCGCAGCTCCAGCACCAGAGCGTCGCTGACCACCTGGTGGTAGCGCACGATGCGCTCGAACACTTCGCGCAGGCTGCCGCTGGCCATCACCGCCAGCCCCAGGGCGTGGAAGGTGGTGGGCGCGACGTGACGCGAGGTGTGCAGGCCGAGGGTCGGATCGCCGCTGGCGTCGACCGCCAGCTGCCACAGGCGGGTGGTGGCGTGCAGCGGGTAGCGCGCGTTGGGGTCGTCCATCAGCGTCGGGTCGAGCCCGGCGACCTGGCACAGGGCGGCGCTGTCCAGGCCGAGGGCGTCGAGCTGGCGGCGCAGGGCGCGGGTCCAGCTGGCCAGGGTGGAGGCTTCAGTCATGCAGCTTGGCATTCTCGGTCAACAGGTTGGCGTTGTCGGTCAGGCGGGGTGGTGCCGACGGGGGCACTCTAGCCTGGTCGAATCCAACAACAGTCCGCGGTGCCTGGCAGGGCATCGAACAAGAGGATGCGTGCATGACCCCGACTCCTGCAACCCATCAACAACGCTCGGCGCATATCCGCGCCGTGGTGATGGCCCGTGGCGACGAGCTGCGCCGGCGCTACCCGCTCCTGCAGCACCAGGACGCCCTCGGCGCCGGCATCCTGGCCTTCGCCCTGGCCGGCATGCTCGGCAGCGCCTGGCTGTATGCCGAGGGTGCCATCGCCTGGTGGGCCTGCCTGCTGGCCAACGCCTTCTTCGCCTCGCTGACTCACGAGCTGGAGCACGACCTGATCCACTCAATGTACTTCCGCAAGCAGCGCCTGCCGCACAACCTGATGATGGCGCTGGTGTGGTTGGCGCGGCCGAGCACCATCAACCCGTGGATCCGCCGCCACCTGCACCTGAATCACCACAAGGTGTCCGGCACCGAGACCGACATCGAGGAGCGCGCCATCACCAACGGCGAGCCCTGGGGGCTGGCGCGGCTGCTGATGGTCGGCGACAACGTCATGTCTTCGCTGATCCGCTTCCTGCGCGCCAGGACCTGGGCCCATCGCAAGATGATCGCTACGCGCACCCTGGTCGGCTACGCGCCGCTGGGCCTGTTCAACTGGGGCACCTGGTATGTGCTCCTCGGTTTCCACCTGATCGACTTCATCGCCTCCGTCGCCGGCGCACCGATCACCTGGTCGGCCACCACCCTGGCGGTGATGGATGGCGTGACCTTCGCCGTGGTGGTGCTGGTCGGCCCCAACGTGCTGCGCACCTTCTGCCTGCACTTCGTCAGCTCCAACATGCACTACTACGGCGACGTCGAGCTGGGCAACGTGATCCAGCAGACCCAGGTGCTCAACCCCTGGTGGCTGTGGCCGCTGCAGGCGTTCTGCTTCAATTTCGGCAGCACCCACGGCATCCACCACTTCGTGGTCAAGGAGCCCTTCTACATCCGCCAGCTGACCGCGCCGGTGGCGCACCGGGTGATGCGCGAGATGGGCGTGCGCTTCAACGACTTCGGCACCTTCGCCCGCGCCAACCGCTGGCAGGCGCAAGAGAAGCCGACCAGCGCCACGACCCAACAGGTCGCCTGAGCCCTGCTGTTAGTCCCCTCTCCCATTTATGGGAGAGGGCCAGGGAGAGGGTTGCTCTCCTATTGCCGCTCCCGGAATTGCCCATGAACACCCTGATCGTTCACGCCCACCCCGAGCCGCAGTCCTTTTGTAGCGCCATGAAGGACCTGGCCGTCGCCACCCTGGAGGGCGCCGGCCATGCCGTGCAGGTCTCCGACCTCTATGCGATGAACTGGAATCCGGTGGCCAGCGCCGCCGACTTTCAGGCTCGCAGCAATCCCGATTACCTGGTCTATGCGCTGGAACAGCGCGAGGCGGTCAAGGCTGGCGTTATCGCCGCAGACATTGCCGCCGAGCTGGACAAGCTGCTGTGGGCGGATCTCGTGATCCTTAACTTTCCGCTGTTCTGGTGTTCGCTGCCGGCCATGCTCAAGGGCTGGATCGACCGCGTGCTGGTCTCCGGTACCTGCTACGGCGGCCTGCGCTTCTACGACCGCGGCGGCCTGGCCGGCAAGCGTGCGCTGCTGAGCTTCAGCCTCGGCGGCCAGCAGCACATGTTCGAGGACGAAGATGCCGTGCACGGCGACTGGGAGCCCATGCTGCGCCCGCTGCAGCGTGGCACCCTGGCCTATGTCGGCATGCGCGTGCTGCCGCCGTTCGCCGCCTACCACGTGCCCTATATCAGCCCCGAGGCGCGTGGCGTGATCCTCGATCAGTACCGCGACTACCTGCTGCGACTGGAAAGTATCGAACCGCTGCGCTTTCCCTCGCTGGCCAACTTCGACCGCGGCCTGCGCCCGCTCGGGCAGCAGGTGCCGGCATGAAGACCTGGATCTGCATCATCTGTGGCCTGATCTACGACGAAGCCACGGGCTGGCCGGACGATGGCATTCCCGCCGGCACGCCCTGGGCCGAGGTACCCGACGACTGGCTGTGCCCCGACTGCGGCGTGAGCAAGGCCGACTTCGCCATGCAGGAGCTCTGACCGACAGCCCGCATGGACGCCCGCGAAGCGGATGCGTATGATTGCGCCCCGCAACGCATCCGTAGCTCAGCTGGATAGAGTACTGCCCTCCGAAGGCAGGGGTCGTGGGTTCGAATCCCGCCGGATGCGCCAGACAGAAAAAAGCCCCGAGGCATTCGCCCCGGGGCTTTTTTTTTACGGCCCCGCCGAATGGCGGGTTCCGCTGCAACGCTGCTGGCTCAGGCCGTGGCCGTGGCCGGACGCAGCGAGTAGGTCTTGAGCTGCTCGGCGAAGTCGCGCAGCGACTGGATGCCGCTGGCCTCGGCCTCGTGCACCCACTGCTTGATCGCTTCGAGCATGTCGTGGCCGTTGCTGCTGGTTTTGACCCAGATCTGCTGCAGGGCGATGCGCTTCTCGTAGATCACCTTGAGCGCCTGGCTCTGCTCCAGCATGGCGGCGATGCGCGCCTGGTGGCGCTCGTCGAGCAGGCTGGTCTCGCGCGACAGCAGGCGCTTGGCGCGGCGGAACAGGTGGCGGGCCGAGGCATCGGCCTTGGCCAGCTCCTGCTGCACCAGCGGCTTGATCACCAGCTTGCGGTACTGCGCCATGATCTGGAAGCGGTTGTTGAGGATGGCCATGGCGGTGTCCATGTCCAGGCTGCGCTTGCCCTCGACGCGGTGGGCGATGGGCGCCACGCGCTGCACCTTGGCCATGCCGAGGAAGCTGAACAGCTGAATCCAGGCCCAGCCCAGGTCGAACTCCCACTTCTTCACCGACAGCTTGGCGCTGTTCGGGTAGGTGTGGTGGTTGTTGTGCAGCTCCTCGCCGCCAATCAGGATGCCCCAGGGCACCAGGTTGGTGGCGGCGTCGCGGCACTCGAAGTTGCGGTAGCCAATGGCATGGCCGAGACCGTTGATCACGCCCGCCGCCCACACCGGGATCCACATCATCTGGATCGCCCATACGGTCATGCCGAGCACGCCGAACAGGGCCAGGTCGATGATCGCCATCAGGGTCACGCCGCCGATCGGGTAGCGGCTGTAGACATTGCGCTCAATCCAGTCATCCGGGCAGTTCTTGCCGTAGATGCGCAGGGTTTCTTCGTTGCGCGCCTCTTCCTGGTACAGCTCGGCGCCCTTGCGCAGCACGGTGCTCAGACCCTTGATCACCGGGCTGTGCGGGTCATCGACGGTTTCGCACTTGGCGTGGTGCTTGCGGTGGATGGCGGTCCACTCGCGGGTGTTCTGGCCGGTGGTCAGCCACAGCCAGAAGCGGAAGAAGTGCTTGAGTGCCGGGTGCAGCTCCAGCGCGCGATGCGCGGAGTAGCGGTGCAGGTAGACGGTGACGCTGACGATGGTGATATGGGTCAGCACCAGGGTGACCGCCACCAGTTGCCAGGGCGACAGGTCGAGTAAACCGTTGTACCACATGTAGGGTGTAGCCTCGCGGGGAAGAGAACGACTGTAAACTCAGTCTCTCCGGCATTATCCCCAAGATGATGGAGAATGCCAGTGCGCCGTTAGACGAGAATGCACTGGATGCCGTCTTATCTATAATGTGCGGCAGTGCACACTCCCGATGCCATGGCTGGCCCCCCTTGATGATCTTTCGGCGCAACCCGCTGCAACTGACCCTGCTCTACCTGTCCATCGCCTCCCTGTGGATTCTCTTCAGCGACGCCCTGCTGCTGTGGCTCGGCCTGGATCGCGACGCGCTGGCCCATTATCAGTCGCTCAAGGGCTTCCTCTTCGTGCTGGTCAGCGGCCTGGCCCTGTACTACGCGCTGGCCCAGCACTGGCGCGAACAACACCTCGCACGCGCGGCGCTGAAAGGCAGCGAGGAACGCCTGGCCCTGGCCCTCGACTCGGCCCAGGAGGGCATGTGGGACTGGGACATGCAGAGCGACCGGGTGTTCTACTCACGACGCTACTGCGAGATGCTCGGCTACAGCCCCGAGGAGTTCGGCGCCGACCGCGAGGCCTGGCTGTCGCGCCTGCACCCGGAAGACCGCCACCTGGCCGAGGAGCGCCTGCGCGCCCTGGTCGAGGAGCGCCCGCCCTACTACGAGGGCATCTTCCGCCTGCGCCACCGCAGCGGCGACTACCGCTGGCTCTATGCCCGTGGCCAGCTGCTGCTGGGCGAGGACGGCGAGCCGAGCCGCTTCATCGGCACCTCCAGCGACATCACCCAGCGCCGCGCCGACGAGGAGAGCCTGCGCCAGGCCGCCGTGGTGTTCGACAGTACCCTGGAAGGCGTGCTGGTCACCGACCGCGAGCTGAAGATCGTCCACGTCAACCCGGCCTTCAGCCGTATTACCGGCTATTCCAGCGACGAAGTGCTGGGCAAGTCGCCGAACATGTTCAAGTCCGGCCACCATGACCCGGACTTCTACCGCAGCCTGTGGCACGCCCTGGAGCAGCGCGGCGCCTGGAGCGGGGAAATCTGGAACCGGCGCAAGGGCGGCGACGTGTTCCCCATCTGGCAGTGCATCCGCAGCATCCACGACGAGAACGGCAACCTCAGCCACTACGTCGCGGTGTTTTCCGACATCAGCGCGATCAAGCACTCGCAGCAGGAGCTGGACTACCTGGCCCACCATGACCCGCTGACCACCCTGCCCAACCGCCTGCTGTTCAGCGAGCGCATCGATCAGGCCTTGCAGCGCGCGCGCCAGGATGGTCACCGGGGCGCGCTGCTGCTGGTCGACCTGGACAACTTCAAGATCGTCAACGAGAGCCTCGGCCACAACACCGGCGACCAGCTGCTCAAGCTGATCGGCGAACGACTGAACAATGCCTTCGGCCCTGGCGTCACCCTGGCTCGTCTGGGCGGCGACGAGTTCGGCCTGCTCAGTGGCGACTGCGCCCAGGCCGAACAGGCCTCGCTGCTGGCGCAGCGCCTGCTCGACTGCCTGGGCCAGCCGTTCAGCATCGGCGGCGAGACCCTGTTCGTCGGCGCCAGCATCGGCATCAGCCTGTTCCCCGGCGATGGCGACAGCGTCGAACAGCTGTTGCGCAATGCCGACTCCGCCCTGTTCCGCGCCAAGAGCAGCGGGCGCCAGACCTTCAGCTTCTACAGCCAGGAGATGACCGCCCAGGCGCGCCAGCGCATCAAACTGGAGGCCGAACTGCGCCAGGCCCTGGAGCAGGAGCAGCTGCGCGTGTATTACCAGCCGATCCACCGCCTGGACGACGGCGCCATGCTCGGCGTCGAGGCCCTGGTGCGCTGGCAGCACCCCGAGCGCGGCCTGGTGCCGCCGGGCGAGTTCATCCCGATCGCCGAGGACAGCGGCCTGATCGGTGCCATCGACGCCTGGGTGCTGGAGCAGGCCTGCGCGCAGATGGTGCGCTGGCTGGCCGAGGGCAGCGCACTGCAGTTCGTCGCGGTCAACGTCTCCAGCCGCCTGTTCAGTCGCGGCGAACTGGATCGCCGGGTCGAGCGTGTGCTGCGCGAGACGGGCCTGGCGCCGGCGCGCCTGGAACTGGAGGTGACCGAGAGCGCGGTGATGGACAACCCCGAGCGCGCCCAGGAGCTGCTCAGCCATCTGCAGGGCCTGGGCGTGCGCCTGGCCATCGACGACTTCGGCACCGGATACTCCTCGCTGGCCCGCCTCAAGCGCCTGCCGGTGCACAAGCTCAAGCTCGACCAGAGCTTCGTCAGCGGCCTGCCACAGGATGGCGAGGACGCCGCCATCGCCCGCGCCGTGGTCACCCTCGGCCAGAGCCTGGGCCTGCGCGTGCTGGCCGAGGGCATCGAGACCGCCGAGCAGGCTGCCTACCTGCGCGAGATCGGCTGCAACCTGGGCCAGGGCTACTGGTTCGGCCGCCCGCAGCCGGCCGAGCAGCTGCTGGCGGTGTCGGCGCACGCCTGACGGGCGCCAGCCTCAGAGCTTGGCGATCGACACCTCGGTGGATTTGACGAAGGCGATCACCTCGCTGCCCACCCGCAATTCCAGCTCACGCACGGAGCGGGTGGTGATCACCGAGGTGACGATGCCGGCGGCGGTCTGCACGTCGATCTCCGACAGCACGTCGCCAATCACGATTTCCTTGATGGTGCCCTTGAACTGGTTGCGTACGTTGATGGCTTTGATGGTCATGGTGGTGCTCCTTCATCTCTCAAGTAGCCCGGATGCAATCCGGGTGATGGTTGGCACCGCTCCCGGATAACCTCCGGGCTGCGGGCTTGCTGCTCGTTGGCCGACTACAGCGCCCAGCGCAGTTGCGTCGGCAGCGGCGAAACGGGTTCGGGCGGCGCTGGCGTGGCCGGCAGCGCCAGCACGCGTTCCAGTACCTCGGCTTCCAGCGCGGCCAGGCGCGCCGAGCCGCGCTGGCGCGGGCGCGGCAGGTCGACGGCCAGGTCCAGGCCGATGCGACCCTCCTCGATCAGGATCACCCGGTCGGCCACCGCCACCGCCTCGGCCACGTCGTGGGTCACCAGCAGCACGGTGAAACCATGCTGCTGCCACAGGCGCTCGATCAGCTGCTGCATCTCGATGCGGGTCAGGGCGTCCAGTGCGCCCAGCGGCTCGTCGAGCAGCAGCAGGCGCGGCTGGTGGATCAGCGCGCGGGCCAGCGCCACGCGTTGCTTCTGCCCACCGGACAGGGCCGCCGGCCATTCCTGCGCTCGGTCGGCCAGGCCGACGGCGGCCAGCGCCTCACGGGCCCTGGGCTGCCAGTCACCGGACAGGCCCAGGCCGACGTTGTCGATCACCCGCTTCCACGGCAGCAGGCGGGCGTCCTGGAACATCAGCCGGGTATCCTCGCGGGCGGCGGCCAGCGGGCCGTTGCCGGCCAGCAACTGGCCGGCGCTGGGCTGGTCGAGGCCGGCCAGCAGGCGCAGCAGGGTGCTCTTGCCGCAACCGCTGCGACCGACCACGGCGACGAACTGCCCGGCCGGGATGTGCAGGTCGATGCCCTGCAGCACCTCGCGCTCGCCGAACGCCTTGCGGATGCCTGCCACCGCGAGGGGAATGCCCTGGCGGATGCTGTGCAGGGCGGTCATCGCGCACCTGCCTTGGCCTGGTAGGCCGGGTGCCAGCGCAGCCAGGTACGTTCGAGCAGACGGGCGGCCAGATCGGCCAGTTTGCCCAGCACCGCATAGAGCAGGATGGCCAGCACCACCACGTCGGTCTGCAGGAACTCGCGGGCGTTCATCGCCAGGTAGCCGATGCCCGCGCTGGCGGAAATGGTCTCGGCGACGATCAACGTGAGCCACATGAAACCGAGGGCGAAGCGCACGCCGACCAGGATCGACGGCAGCGCGCCGGGCAGGATCACCTGCCAGAACAGGGCGAAGCCTTTAAGGCCATAGCTGCGCGCCATTTCCACCAGCGCCGGGTCGACGTTGCGGATGCCGTGGTAGGTGTTGAGGTAGATGGGGAACAGGGTGCCGAGGGCGACCAGGAAGATCTTCGCCGCCTCGTCGATGCCGAACCACAGGATCACCAGCGGGATCAGCGCCAGGTGCGGCACGTTGCGGATCATCTGCACCGAGCTGTCGAGGAAGCGCTCGCCCCAGTTGGACAGGCCGGTGATAAAGCCGAGCAGCAGCCCCAGGCCGCCGCCGATGGCGAAGCCGATGGCGGCGCGCTGACCGCTGATGGCCAGGTGGGTCCAGATCTCGCCGCTTTCCAGCAGCGCCCAGCCGGCCGTGATGACCGCGCTCGGCGCCGGCAGGATGCGGGTGGACAACCAGCCGGCCACCACCGCGCCCTGCCAGATCGCCAGCAGGGCCACGGGCAGGGCCCAGGGTGCCAGGCGGCGACCGATGTTGTGTAGCCTGTGCGTCGACATGGCAACGCTCCTTCTTTCGATTCGTTGCGGTGGGGCGATGGCTCCGCCCCTCTCCCTAACCCTCTCCCCGGAGGGGCGAGGGGATGTTCTGTGTTGCCGGTGACCACACCCCCACCCACATAGGGAGGGGGTGCCTTTCAACTCGCCGAGGCGGCCTTGGGCAGGATGTCGCTAGAGATCATTTCGCCGAACGGGCTGACGTAGCCGCGCGACGCCGGGCGTTCCGGCTGGGCGATGTCCAGGTGCGGGAACAGGAGCTCGGCGACCCGATACGACTCCTCCAAGTGCGGGTAGCCGGAGAAGATGAAGGTGTCGATGCCGAGGTCGGCGTACTCCTTCACCCGCGCGGCCACGGTCGGGCCATCGCCGACCAGCGCGGTGCCGGCGCCGCCACGCACCAGGCCGACCCCGGCCCAGAGGTTGGGGCTGACTTCCAGGTTGTCCTTCTTGCCGCCATGCAAGGCGGCCATGCGCTGCTGGCCCACCGAGTCGAAGCGCGCCAGGGACGCCTGGGCACGGTCGATGGTGTCCTGATCGAGGTGGCTGATCAGGCGGTCGGCGGCGGCCCAGGCCTCCTCGTTGGTTTCGCGCACGATCACGTGCAGGCGGATGCCGAAGCGCACCTCGCGACCCTGGGCCGCGGCTTTCGCGCGCACCTGGGCGATCTTCTCGGCCACCGCGGCCGGCGGCTCGCCCCAGGTCAGGTACAGCTCGACCTGCTCGGCGGCGAGGTCTTGGGCGGCCTCGGAGGAGCCGCCGAAATACAGCGGCGGGCGCGGCTGCTGGAGCGGCGGGTAGAGCAGCTTGGCGCCCTGCACCTGGATGTGCTTGCCGGCGTAGTCGACCGTCTCGCCCTCCAGCACGCGGCGCCAGATGCGGGTGAACTCGACGGAGGCCTGGTAGCGCTCCTCGTGCGACAGGTGCAGACCGTCGCCGGCCAGCTCGTCCGGGTCGCCGCCGGTGACCAGGTTGAACAGCGCGCGGCCGCCCGACAGGCGATCCAGGGTAGCCGCCTGGCGCGCGGCCACGGTGGGCGAGATGATCCCCGGGCGCAGTGCGACCAGGAACTTGAGGTTCTGCGTCACCGGGATCAGCGAGGCGGCCACCAGCCAGGAGTCCTCGCAGGAACGCCCGGTGGGGATCAGCACGCCGCCGAAGCCAAGGCGGTCGGCAGCCTGGGCGATCTGGGTGAGGTAGCCGTGGTCGACGGCGCGCGCGCCTTCGGCGGTGCCGAGGTACTTGCCGTCGCCATGGGTGGGGAGGAACCAGAAAATATTCAGGCTCATGGAGTGGTCTCCTTGGTTATGCAGGGCCCGGATGCAATCCGGGTCGGAATTCCCGGATTGCATCCGGGCTAGTCGAATTCGTTGTGCTGTCTGCCCCCTCTCCCGGCCCTGCGGGCCACCCTCTCCCGCCAGCGGGAGAGGGAAGAGCCGGTGCCACAGTCAGGGGCTGGGAATAGGGTTGGCCGTTACTGCTGCGCCACCTTGGCCGAGGCCGGAGGAGTCCAGATCACGTCCTTGATGCTCAGGCGCTTGGGAGTCAGCTTGAGGTCGCTGAAGGTGTCGGCGATCTGCTGTTGCGCCTCGACCACATCCGGGGTGATGAGCTGCGCACCGTAGGCCTGGCGCTCGACCGCCGTGCGGGTAATTTCCGGCGACAAGCCGAGCAGCGGCGCCACCTGGGCAGTCGCCTCGGCGCTGTTGGCGCGGGTCCACTCGCCAATGCCACGGATTTCCTCGACCAGCACGCTGACCACTTCCGGGTGCTTCTCGGCGTAGGGCCTGGCGGCCAGGTAGAACTGGTGGTTGGCCACCAGACCTTCGCCATTGCGCAGGGTACGGGCCTGCAGCTGATGCTCGGCGGCGGCCTGGAAGGGGTCCCAGATCACCCAGGCATCGACGCTGCCACGCTCGAAGGCGGCCCGGGCATCGGCCGGCGGCAGGTACACGGGCTGGATGTCGCTGTACTTCAGGCCGGCGTCCTCCAGGGCGCGCACCAGCAGGTAATGCACGTTGGAGCCCTTGTTCAGGGCGATCTTCTTGCCCTTCAGCTCGCTCACCGATTTCAGTGCCGAGTCCTTGGGCACCAGGATCGCCTCGCTGGTCGGCGCCGGCGGCTCGTGGGCCACGTACAGCAGGTCGGCACCGGCAGCCTGGGCGAAGATCGGCGGCGCCTCGCCGGTGGTGCCGAAGTCGATCGAGCCGACGTTCAGCCCCTCGAGCAGCTGCGGGCCGCCGGGGAATTCGGTCCACTGCACCTCGATGCCCTGCTCGGCCAGGCGCTTCTCCAGCGAGCCCTTGGCCTTGAGCAGCACCAGGGTGCCGTATTTCTGATAGCCGATCCGCAGGGTCTCGGCCTGAGCTTGAGTGATGGCGCCGAAGGAAATGGCCGCGGCAAACAGGGCGACCAGGCTCCGACGCAAAGTGATAGTGCGCATGGCGCTCTCCTTTGCAATTCGTGATTTGGGTGTCGGCCTGCTCGCCCGTTGGCGGGTGAGTAAGGAAGGGCGTTGCGTGTTTCGCGGGTTTCACCCGCGTCGGTTCAGATACTCCAGCGGGCATTCACCAGCCGGTCGTTCAACAGCTGCGGGTCGATCGGCCGGGGCCGGCGCGCCAGGGCGGAGAGCAACTGGTCCAGCGACTCGTCGAGACGCTCGCGCAGTTCGTCGTCGATGCGCGCGGGGAGGTCCCCTTCCGCATAGGCGATCTGCTTGTCCACGGCGAACACGCCGGGGAGCATTTCCTGGGCCTTGAGCGCGGCCAGCACCGGCTTCAGCGCATAGTCCACGGCCAGCAGGTGGGCCGGGCTGCCGCCACTGGCCAGCGGCAACACCGCCTTGTGCGCCAGGGCGCGTTCCGGCAGCAGGTCGAGCAGCACCTTCAGCGCACCGGTGAACGACGCCTTGTACACCGGCGTCGCCACCACCAGGCCGTCGGCACTGGCCACCGCTGCCTGCAGCTGCTGCACGGCGGGGCTGGCGAAGTCGGCGTGCAGCAGGGCCTCGGCCGGGAAATCACGCACGCGCAGCAGGCTGACTTCCAGGCCGTGACCTTGCAGATGCTGGCGGGCGTACTCCAGCAGCAGCTCGGTGCGCGAGCGCGCCGAGGGGCTGCCGGACAACAGAACCACGTGCATGGCGGCTCCTCAGCGGTTCGGCTGCGGGGTCAGACGCAGGTAAGGCTTCACCGCGCGATAGCCCCTGGGGAAACGCTGGGCGATTTCCGCCTCGTCCTTCAGCGACGGCACGATCACCACCTCGTCGCCGTCCTGCCAGTTGGCCGGGGTGGCGACCTTGTGCTGGTCGGTCAGCTGCAGCGAGTCGATGACGCGCAGGATCTCGTGGAAGTTGCGCCCGGTGCTGGCCGGGTAGGTGATGATCAGGCGCACCTTCTTGTGCGGATCGATGATGAACAGCGAACGTACGGTCAGGGTGTCGTTGGCGTTGGGGTGGATCAGGTCGTACAGGCCAGAAACCTTGCGGTCGGCGTCGGCGATGATGGGGAAGTTGACCCGGGTGTTCTGCGTCTCGTTGATGTCGTCGATCCATTTCAGGTGCGAGTCCACCGGGTCCACGGAGAGGGCGATGACCTTGACCCCGCGCTGGGCAAAGTCGTCCTTCAGCTTGGCGGTGAATCCCAGCTCGGTGGTGCACACCGGAGTGAAATCGGCCGGGTGGGAGAACAGCACGCCCCAGCTGTCGCCCAGCCAGTCGTGGAAACGGATGCGGCCTTCGCTGGAGTCCTGCTCGAAATCGGGGGCGATATCGCCCAGACGGATGCTCATGGTGTTGCTCCTTGGCGGTTCGTTGCGTGGGGCTCACTATTGCTCAGGAACGAAATGGAATAAAAGAATAAATAACGATTTATTTATTCCATAAAGAGATATGCGAGCTCCGATAAAAAGACATAAGCATCTAATCAATTATTCTTTCAAAGAATAAAAATCCGCTTCTATAGTCGGCGGCGTTATCCGAATCCAAGGACGTCCGATGAAACGCCTACTGCCCCTTTCCCTGCTGGCCGCCGGCTTCGCCCTGGCCACTTCCGCCCAGGCGGCGACCCTGCTCAACGTCTCCTACGACGTGATGCGCGACTTCTACAAGGACTACAACGCCGCCTTCCAGAAGCACTGGCAGGCCGAAGGCGGCCAGCCGCTGCAGATCCAGATGTCCCACGGCGGTTCGAGCAAGCAGGCGCGCGCTGTGATCGACGGCCTGGCCGCCGATGTGATCACCATGAACATGGCCACCGACATCAACGCCCTCGCCGACCACGGCGGCCTGGTGCCGCATGACTGGGCCGCGCGCCTGCCGGACAACAGCGCGCCCTTCACCTCCGCCACCGTGTTCATCGTGCGCAAGGGCAACCCCAAGGGCCTGCAGGACTGGCCGGACCTGC
Organism: Aquipseudomonas alcaligenes; assembly: GCF_003205495.1. Taxonomy (GTDB): domain Bacteria; phylum Pseudomonadota; class Gammaproteobacteria; order Pseudomonadales; family Pseudomonadaceae; genus Aquipseudomonas; species Aquipseudomonas alcaligenes_B. Next base: position 157,386 of record NZ_QJRX01000001.1, read on the forward strand.
TCAAGGACGGCGTGCAGGTGGTGGTCCCCAACCCCAAGACCTCGGGCAACGGCCGCTACACCTACCTGTCCGCCTGGGGCTACGTGCTGCAGAACGGCGGCGACGAGAGCAAGGCCCGCGACTTCGTCGGCAAGCTGTTCAAGCAGGCGCCGGTGCTGGACACCGGCGGCCGCGCCGCCACCACCACCTTCATCCAGAACCAGATCGGCGATGTGCTGGTGACCTTCGAGAACGAGGCCGAGATGATCGCCCGCGAGTTCGGCCGCGGCAGCTTCGAGGTGGTCTACCCGACGGTTTCCGCCGAAGCCGAGCCGCCGGTGGCGGTGGTCGACAAGGTGGTGGACAGGAAGGGCACCCGCGCCGAGGCCGAGGCCTACCTGAAGTACCTGTGGTCGGAGCAGGGCCAGCGCATCGCCGCCAACAACTACCTGCGCCCGCGCAACGAGAAGATCCTCGCCGAGTTCGCCGACCGCTTCCCCACGGTGACCTTCTTCAACGTGAACCAGACCTTCGGCGACTGGCCGAGCATCCAGAAGACCCACTTCAACGATGGCGGCGTGTTCGACCAGATATACACCGCACAGTGACACCAGGAAGCCCGGCAAATGCCGGGCTTCCTGTTTGCGCCCCTCATACCACCACCGGCTCGGAGCGTTTCAGGCCCATCAGCTCCAGCTCGATGAACAGCAGCACCAGCAGCGCCTGGCCGATGACGAAGATGTGGCCGAGCAGGTTGGGCGCGATCCAGCCGGCAATCAGCAACAGCAGGCTGTCCACCACCCACAGCGCGTTGACGGCCAGCACGGCCCACACCAGCAGGCGGTTGACCGTCTCGCCACTGCTCAGCCACAGCAGGAACAGCCCGAGCGGCAACAGGGCCAGGCCGCTGCCGAGCAGCAGCTCACGCGGCAGCGCCAGCAGCTCGGCCAGCCAGGCGCTGGCCAGCACCAGCAGGGAGCCGGTGGCCAGGCCGACCAGGCCATCGGCGAACAGGGCGCGGCGCAGCAAGGGTGAAGCATTCAGGGTATGCATGGCGAATCCTCCAGAAGAGAGCGCCGGATTGGCGCCTGGGCATAGGGTTCTCCCACTGCGGGCAGCGCGTCGATTACCTGGCAGGTAATGGTCGCCGTGCAGCTGCTGGTCTATCGTCCGAACCCATGAACACAGCCAATCACCCCGTCGGCGCCCTGTTGCGCCAGTGGCGCCAGCGTCGCCGCCTGAGCCAGCTCGACCTGGCCTGCGAGGCGGACATCTCCACCCGCCACCTGAGCTTCGTCGAGACCGGCCGCGCCCTGCCCAGCCGCGAGATGCTGCTGCACCTGGCCGAGCAGCTGGAAATTCCCCTGCGCGAGCGCAACCGCCTGCTCAGTGCCGCCGGCTACGCGCCGCTGTACAGCCAGCACACGCTGGACGACCCGGCCCTGGCCGCCGCCCGCGCCGCCATCGAGCAGCTGCTCAAGGCCCACGAGCCCTACCCGGCGCTGACCATCGACCGCCAGTGGAACCTGCTGGCGGCCAACGCCGCGGTGGCGCCCTTCCTCGCCGGCGTGCCGGCCGAGCTGCTCGGCCCGCCGCTCAACGTGCTGCGCATTTCCCTGCACCCGCACGGCCTGGCGCCACGCATCGTCAACCTGGCGCAGTGGCGCGCCTACCTGCTGATGCGCCTGCAGCACGACATCGACATCAGCGGCGACCCGCAGCTGGTGGCGCTGCAAGAGGAGCTGCTGAGCTATCCCGCGCCGGCCGAGAAGGCCGAGCCGCAGCCGGAGAACGTGCTGATGCCGCTGCAGCTGCGCACCGAGCAGGGTGTGCTCAGCATGATCAGCACCGTCACGGTGTTCGGCACGCCCAACGACGTGACGCTGGCCGAGCTGGCGCTGGAGACCTTCTTCCCGGCCGACGAGAGCAGTGCCGCGTATCTGCGCCAGCTGGCCGCTTCGTCGCCCGGCTGAGGCCGGCGCTTGCAGGGCGCCAGCGGAGCCGCCATCCTGACCGCCCCCTCAGGAACGCGGACTGCACCATGCTCGAACTCGTCTCGGTCATCACCATCACCCTGCTCGCGGTGATCAGCCCCGGCGCCGACTTCGCCATGGTCAGCCGCAACAGCATGTTCCTCTCGCGCCGCGCCGGCCTGCTCACGGCGCTGGGCATCAGCCTCGGCGTGCTGGTCCATGTGACCTATTCGATGCTCGGCATCGGCCTGCTGATTTCGCAGTCGATCCTGCTGTTCAACCTGGTCAAGTTCGCCGGCGCCGCCTACCTGATCTGGCTCGGCATCGGCATGCTGCGCAGCCGCAAGCTCGACCCGCAGCAGGTAGTCGCCGCGCCGCAGCTGAGCGACTGGCAGGCGCTGCGCGTGGGCTTCCTGACCAATGCACTGAACCCCAAGACCACGCTGTTCGTGGTCGCCCTGTTCACCCAGGTGATCAGCCCGGACACCGCCCCCCTGACCCAGCTCGGCTACGGCCTGTTCATGGCCGTCGCCCACCTGTTCTGGTTCGCCCTGGTGGCCTACGGCCTGTCCTCGGAGGCGGCGCGCGGCTTCGTCGCCCGCAGCCGGCACCTGATCGAACGCGCCATCGGCGGCGTGCTGGTAGCGCTGGGCCTGGGCCTGGCCGCCTCGTCGTTGCAGCGCAGCTAAAAAAACCGGGCCATAGGGCCCGGAAATGCTTCCACCTTGAGGTTCGTTTACAGCGTCAGCTCGGTCAGCGCCTCGCCACGCAGGTACGCCAGCTCAGCCGCGCGGCGGTCGCGCGGGTGGGGCAGCGGCACCGCCAGCTCGCGCTGGATGCGACTGGGGCTGCCGCCGAGGATCAGCACCCGGTCGCTGAGATAGAAGGCTTCGTCGAGATCGTGGGTGACCAGCAGCAGGGCGATGCCATAGCGGTCCGCCAGGCCCACCACCAGGTCCTGCAGCTTCATGCGGGTGAAGGCGTCCACCGCGCTGAACGGCTCGTCCAGCAGCAGCACCTGCGGGCGCTGGTACAGGCCGCGGGCGATGGCCACGCGCTGGGCCATGCCGCCGGAGAGCTGCTTGGGCAGCTTGCCGCCCTGGCCGGCCAGGCCGACATCCTCCAGCAATTGCTCGATCCACTGCGCATCGGCGCCACGGCCATCGGCGAAGCCGACGTTCTGCGCCACGTTCAGCCAGGGCAGCAGGCGCGGCTCCTGAAACACCACGCCGATTCCCGTGCCACCACCGAAATCCAGCAACGGGTTATGCGCCAGGCCGCCGGTGAAATCCTGGTCGAGGCCGGCAGCGATGCGCAGCAGCGTGCTCTTGCCGCAGCCGCTGGGGCCGAGCAGGCTGACGATTTCGCCCGGTGCCAGGCTCAGGTCGATATCGTCCAGCACGCGCTGGCCGGCGAAGGCCTTGCGGATGCCACGTAGCTCCAGCAATGCGCTCATCTCAGCCCTCCCCGCCGACGAAGCTGTCGCGCCAGTGCAGCGCGCGGGTCTCCAGCCGTTTGAGCAGGCCGTCGCTGAGCTTGCCGAGCACGGCCAGCAGGAGGATGGCGGCGATCACCAGGTCCGGTCGCGAAGTCTCGCGGCCATCGCTGAGCAGGTAGCCAAGGCCCTGGGTGGCGGCGATCAGTTCGGCGGCAACGAGGAACATCCAGCTCAGGCTGAGCGCCCCGCGCAGGCCGGTGAACAGGCTCGGCAGCGCCGCCGGTAGGAGGATGCGCCGGGTCAGCTCGACGCCGGACAGGCGATGCAGGCGGCCCACCTCGACCAGCTTGCGGTCGACATTGCGGATGCCGGCGAGCAGCGCCAGGTAGACCGGGAAGAAGGCACCGAGGGCGATCAGCACCACCTTGGGCGTTTCGTCGATGCCCAGCCATAGCAGCAGCAACGGCACCCAGGCCAGGCTGGGAATCGCCCGCAGGGCCTGGAAGGTCGGTTCCAGGTAGCTCTCGGCGCGCCGGCTGAGGCCGACCCAGGCGCCGATCAGCACGGCCAGCGCCGCGCCGATGGCGAAGCCGGCGGCGACCCGCGCCAGGCTGACGCCGATATGCCCCCACAGCTCACCCCCGGCGGCCAGCCACCAGAGGGTCTGGCCGACCTGGCTGGGCGCCGGCAGCTGGTGCGCGGGTATCCAGTCCAGGCGTACCAGCGCCTCCAGCAGCACCAGCACGGCCAGCGGCAGCACCAGTCCGCGCCAGTGGCCCAGCCATGGGCGCCGGACGATCAGTGCGGCGTCGCTGTCGACGCGCGCGCCGAGCAGGCTACTCGCGGGCATGGCTCACTACTCCGTCTTGGCCAGCGGCTGGCCAATCACGCCGGCGGCCAGCTGCGGACTGATCAGCTGGTCGACCACCGCAGCCACGTCGGTACCCGGGCGCACCAGCTGCTCGTCGAGCAGGATCGGCGCGGCGGCCTTCAGCGCGGCGACGTGCTCGGCCCCCGGCTGCGGGTTGCTGAAGTCGGTGCGCGACAGCTGCAGCCTGGCCACTTCCAGCGGCAGCTTGGCCTCCCTGGCCAGCAGTTCGGCAGTCTGCTGCGGATGGGCGAGGGTCCACTGGCGCGCCTCTTCATAGGCGGCGATGACCTTGCCGATCAGCTGCGGCTGCTCCTTGAGGAAGCGGTCGCTGACGTTGAGCACGCCGTAGCTGTTGAACGCGACGTTGCGATAGAGCAGACGCGAGCCGGCCTGCAGCTGGCTGGCGGCCAGGTGCGGATCGAGGCCGGACCAGGCGTCCACGTCGCCGCGCTCCAGGGCAACGCGGCCGTCCGGGTGCTGCAGGTGGACGATCTCCACGTCGCCCTTGCCCAGGCCGGCCGTGTTCAGGCTGCGCAGGAGGAACAGGTAGGGATCGGTGCCCTTGGTGGCGGCGATCTTCTTGCCCTTGAGGTCGGCCAGGCTCTTGATCGACGAGTCCTTGGGCACGGCCAGGGCGGTCCATTCCGGACGGCTGGCGATGTACACGGTCTTCACCGGGCTGCCGTTGGCACGGCTGAGCACGGCGGCCAGGCCGGCGGTGGAGGCGAAGTCGATGCTGCCGCCATTGAGGTATTCGAGGGAACGGTTGCTGCCCTGGCTGAACACCCACTTCACGGCGATGCCATCGGCGGCCAGGCGTTTTTCCAAAATGCCCTGGTCTTTCAGCACCAGGCTGGTCGGCGCGTAGTAGGCGTAGTCGAGACGGACTTCCTGGGGCGCGGCGGCCTGCGTGCCCAGCGGCAGGGTGGCGGCCAGCAGCGCGGCGAGCAGATGACGGGGTTTGAAGCTTTTCATGGGGAATCTCCCTGGACTCTGGGTGAGACCTTCCCGGCCGATGGCGGCCGGGTCAGGAGAAAGGTGAGGCCTGGCCGGTCAGAGGATCGGCAGGCTGTAGCTGAGGATCAGGCGGTTCTCGTCCTGGTCCGCCGCGCTGGTATTGCCGCGCAGGGTGGCGTTGCGCCAGGAGACGCCGAGGCCCTTGAGCGCGCCCTCCTGCAGCACGTAGTCGAGGCGGAAGTCGCGCTCCCATTCCTTCTGTTCGCCGGTGGCCGAATCGATGTTGTCACCGGACAGGTAGGTGATGGTAGCCTTCAGGCCCGGCACGCCGACCTTGCTGAAGTCGTAGGCGTACTCGGCCAGCCAGGTGCGCTCGCCGGCGGAGAGGAACTTGCCGATCTGGCGGTCGGTAATCAGATAGGCGGTGGCGCCGTCACCCTGGTTGAGGAAGGGGAAGTTGCTGTCGCCTTCGACCTGCTGGTAGCCGGCGCTCAACGCATGGCCGCCGAGGCTGTAGGTGAACAGGGCGCTCCAGGTGTCGTTGTCGACCTCGCCCTTGGTCACGCCGTAGCCGTAGTAGCCGGTGCTGACGTAGCCATCGGCACGGCCGCTGGCACTGCCGTTGGCGCCGTCGGAGTCGCTGTGGAAGTAGCGCAGGTCGGACTTCAGCGCGCCGGGGCCGATGGCCCAGTTGTGGGTCAGGCCGAGGAAGTGCTGCTGATAGAAGTCTTCCAGGTTGCCGTAGTAGTACTGCGCCAGCAGGTCCTTGCTGATCTTGTAGTCGGCACCGGCGTAGTAGAACGTGTTGCTGAACTGGCCGGTCTCGGCATTGTTGGCGCCGCCGATGGACAGCCCCTCGGTGTTGCTCGAATTGCGCCCCTTGGCATGTTCCAGCTGGCCGCCGATCAGGGTCAGGTTGTCGATCTCGGCGGAGGTGATCTGGCCGCCCTCGAAGGTCTGCGGCAGCAGGCGACCGTCGTTGAAGGTGACCACCGGCAGCTTGGGCTGCAGGGTGCCGATACGCGCCTCGGTCTTGGAGATGCGCACCTTGCCGGTCAGGCCCAGGCTGCTGAAATCGTCCACCGCGCGGCCGTTCTCGTCGGTGGGGAACACCGTACCGCCGTACTTGCTGGAATCCGGGTTGCCGTGGCGGCCCTTGCCGGAGTCCAGCTTCACGCCGAGCAGGCCGAGGGCGTCGACGCCGAAGCCGACGGTGCCTTCGGTGTAGCCGGAGATGTAGTTGAACTGGAAGCCCTGGCCCCATTCTTCCTGGGTGTTGGCGTCCGCGTTGCGGGTGTCCTGGTTGATGTAGAAATTGCGCAGGCCGAGGGTGGCCTTGCTGTCTTCGATGAAACCGGCAGCGGATGCCTGCTGGGCGATCACGCCGAGGGCGACGGCCAGGGCCAGGGTGGACTTGTTCATGCTCGATGCTCCAGATGCTGTTCTTGGTCTAGTGCTGGGGCTCGAGTTGGCGGGGAGCCCCTGATTGATCGGGCTCGGTGCGGTGGTCCGCTGGCGGCTTGGCGGCCAATCTAGGGGATTTTCTTAATCCCTAAAAAGAATTGTTTTTCACTTTTATAAAACTAAAAAGAATAAACGCTGAATCCAGCGCTACGCATAAGCTAATGCCCAAAAAGTATTTGAGAGCTGATTTTTAGATCGCTTAGCTTGATTGATACCGGACCACCGGACTTCCTGCCTTCACCCGAAGTTTCCCGTGTTCCGCCGCCTCGCCTGGCCGGGACACCCCACTACGAGGTCCGTCATGTCCCGCTTTCCCTTCTCCCGCCGCAGCCTGCTCGGCCTTGGCCTGAGCCTCGGCCTGCTCGCCGCCCTGCCCGCCCAGGCCGAAACCCAGCTGCGCATCGGCTACCAGAAGTCCTCCACGCTGATCAGCCTGCTTAAGAGCCAGGGCACCCTGGAAAAAGCCCTGGCCGACCAGGACATCCGCGTCAGCTGGCACGAGTTCGCCAGCGGCCAGCCGCTGCTCGAAGCACTCAACGTCGGCAATATCGACCTGTCCGCCGATGTCGCCGACACCGTGCCGGTGTTCGCCCAGGCCGCCGGCGCGCAACTGGCCTATTTCGCTCGCGAAACGCCATCGCCGGCTGCCCAGGCGATTCTGGTGCGGGACGGCTCGCCGCTGCGCAACCTGGCCGACCTCAAGGGCAAGAAAGTGGCGGTGACCAAGGCCGCCGGTGCCCACTACCTGCTGATCGCCGCCCTGGCCAAGGCCGGGCTGAAGTTCAGCGACATCCAGCCGGCCTACCTGACCCCGGCCGACGGCCGCGCCGCCTTCGAGAACGGCAAGGTCGACGCCTGGGTGATCTGGGAACCCTTCCTCAGCGCCGCCCAGCGCCAGCTGCCGACCCGCACCTTGGAGGGCAGCCAGGGCCTGGCCAGCTACCAGCGCTACTACCTGACCAGCAGCCGCTTCGCCGCCGCGCACCCGCAGGTACTGCAGACCGTCTACCACGAGCTGGCCGAGGCCGGCGACTGGCTGCGCGCCAACCCGGCCGAGGCGGCGCGGATTCTCGGCCCGCTGTGGGGCAACCTCGACCCGGCCATCGTCGAGCAGGCCAACGGCCGGCGCAGCTACCAGGTGCGCCCGGTGGAGCCGGACGGCCTGGGCGAGCAACAGAAGATCGCCGATGCCTTCTTCGCCGAGGGCCTGCTGCCCAGGGCCGTCGACACCCGCGCCGTGGCCACCTGGCAGCCGGAGGCCGAACATGTCCAGTGAAGCCCGTCATCTGCACCCGCAGGCCGAGCCGCTGCTGGATGCGCGGCTGTTCCCCGCCGACTTCGGCAACCTCACCGTCAAGGTCGAGCGCCTGGCGCGCAAGCTGGCCGAGAGCGCGGTGGAGCGCGACCGCCGTGGCGGCCATGCGCGTGCCGAGCGCGAGCTGATCCGCGACAGCGGCCTGCTGAATCTGGCCATCCCGCAGCGTTTCGATGGTGCGGAACGGCCCTGGCCGGAGATCTACCGCATCGTCCGCCACCTGGCCGCCGCCGACAGTTCGCTGGCCCACCTGTTCGCCTTCAACCACCTGCAGGTGGCCACCGTCCTGCTGCACGGCAGCGCCGAACAACAGCGCCACTGGCTGACCCGCGCGGCGCGCGAGCGCTGGTTCTGGGGCAATGCCAGCAATGGCCGCGACCTCGGCCTGCAGCTGCAGGCGCGCGAGGAACACTTCGAGCTGAACGGGCGCAAGTCGTTCTGCTCCGGTGCCCTCGGCGCCGACGCACTGGTGGTCAGCGCGCCGCGCACTGGCAGCGCCAGCGAGCGGGTATTCCTGGTGCTGCCGGCGCAGCGCGAGGGCCTGGCGATCAACGACGACTGGGATGCCTTCGGCCAGCGCCAGACCGACAGCGGCACGGTGCAGTTCGAGAATGTCTTCGTCGACCGCGACGAGCTGCTGCTCTCCGGCGGCCAGAGCCCGCGCAGCAGCCTGCGGGTGTGCGTGTCGCAGCTGATCCTCACCCAGCTCTACCTGGGCAACGCCCAGGCCGCCCTGGACGGCGCCCTGCGCTACGTGCGCGAACAGGCGCGGCCCTGGGCCGGCGCGGGGGTCGAGGCCGCGGTCGAAGATCCCTTTATCCAGAAACGCTTCGGCGAGCTCTGGCTGCTCTACCGCGGTGCCCTGCTGCTCGCCGAGAACGCCGCCGAGCGCCTGCAGCGGGCCTGGGACAAGCCGGCGCTGGGCGCGGCCGAACGCGGCGAGCTGGCGCTGCTGATCGCCGAGGCGCGGGTCGCCTCGGCCCGCACGGCGCTGGAGATCAGCAGCCAGGTGTTCGAGGCCATGGGCGCCCGCGCCAGCGCCTCGCGTTACGGCTTCGACCGTTTCTGGCGCAACGTGCGGGTGCACAGCCTGCATGACCCGCTGGACTACAAGGTGCGTGACATCGGCCAGTGGCTGACGCGCGGCGTGGCACCGACGCCTTCGCTGTATTCCTGAATCCGCGTTTTGCACGGGGGCCGTCCGGGCAGGGCGGCTCCCGTTTTTTTGCGCCCACGGGCGTGGCCTAGGCCCCCAGGCGGCGCGACAGTTCCGCCCGCTCCTGCGGCGTCAGCAGCCCCAGTTGCCGCTCGATCAGCGGCAGCGATGCAGCGCCAGGCAGATCGAGGTGCTGCGGCAGTATCTCCGCACCACCGCACACCAGCAGGGCGAAGTGGATGCTGTTCTCCAGTTCGCGGGTGTTGCCGTACCAGGCATGGGCCTCCAGTGCCGCCTGGGCGGCCGGGCCGATCTGCGGGATGGCCAGGCCCAGGCGCTGGGCATGGATGCCGAGGAAGTACTCGGCCAGCGGCAGGATGTCGCCGGGGCGCTCGCGCAGCGCCGGCAGATCGAGGCGGCCCTCGTCGAGATAGTGGAACAGCCGCTCGTCGAAGGTGCCGGCGGCCACCGCCCGGGCCAGGTCGATGCTGCTGGCGGCGACCAGGCGCACGTCCACCGGGGTGGCCTGCTGGCTGCCGAGCCGCTGCACCTCGCGCGTCTCCAGGGCTTGCAGCAACTGGGCCTGCAGCGCCAGGGGCAGGTCGCCGATCTCGTCCAGGTAGAGGGTTCCGCCACTGGCCGAGCCGAACCAGCCGGCGCGGCTGCCGGGGCCACCGGCATAGGCCCCGGCGACATGGCCGAACAGCTCGGCCTGGCCCCAGCGCGGGCTGATGGCCGCGCAATTGACGGCGACGAACAGCCCGCCGCGTTCGCTCTCGCGGTGGATATGCCGGGCCAATAGCTCCTTGCCGGTGCCGGTTTCGCCTCGTATGAGCACGGCCAGACCGCTGCTGGCCAGGCGGTTGGCCTGGTCGCGCAGCTGGCGCGAGCGCGGGTCGACGAACACCAGCGCCTTGGCGCGGATGCTCAGCGGGCTTTTTTCGCTTTCGGTGAAGGTCAGCAGGGCGTGCTGCGGGTATTCGGGGCGACTCATGGGGCAGTCTCTGCTCGCGGTGAGCCGCGCGCAGCGCCGGCTCAGGTGGGAAAAGGGAAAACGTGGCAGCGCGGCGTGCGCATTCGCCGGCTCATGCGCGCAGGCGCTCCAGCTGTTCGATCTGCCGCTGCAGGCGGTACAGGTAGGCGAAGCCCTGCTCCCAGCGCTGGTGGCCGGACTTCACGTTGATATGCCCGGCACCCGGCAGGATGGCGGCCTGGCTGCCCCAGTCGCGGGCCATCTGCAGGGCACGCTGGGCACTGGCGGCGTGGTCGTTGTCCGAGCCCACCAGCAGGCTGGGGAAGGGCAACAGCTCGCGGGAGATCGGCACAAAACCACGCAGGGCTTCGGGGCAGTTGGCGCGCTCGACATCGGCCGGCGCCACCAGCAGGGCGCCGCGCACCTTGCGCAGCGAGGCCAGCGGCGCCTGCGCGGCCCAGCGCGCCAGGGTCACGCAGCCGAGGCTGTGCGCCACCAGGATCAGCGGGCCGCGGGCGGCCGCCACTTCGCGCTCCAGGGCGGCGACCCAGCGCTGCGGGTCGGGGTGGTCCCAGTCCGCCTGCTCGACCCGGCTGGCGCTCGGCAGGCTGCGCTGCCAGTGGCTCTGCCAATGCTCGGCGGGCGAACCCTGCCAGCCCGGCAGGATCAGGTAGTGGATGCTCTGGCTGGCCATGGACTGCCTCCTCGGGTGCATTTCGGGCCAGTCTAGGCAGGGATAATCCGCATGTTAAGGAATAAGAATTTATTTGCTTATTCCATTTAACTCATCCGAGCACGATGCAGTCCTTGCCCTGGCGCTTGGCCTGGTACATGGCCAGGTCCGCGCGGGCATAGAGGTCGTCCAGCTGGTCGCCCACGCGCAGCTCGGTGAGCCCCTGGCTGACGGTCACCCCGAAACTGCTCTCGCCCGTCGGGAACTGCAGGCGCTGCACTTCACGCTGCAGGCGCTCGGCCACCAGGCGTGCCTGCTGGCTGTCGCAGCCGGGGAACAGGGCGGCGAACTCCTCGCCGCCGATGCGCCCGAACAGGTCGTCGCGGCGCAGCACATAGGCGCCGCAATGGGCCACGCGCTGCAGCACGCGGTCGCCCATCTGGTGGCCGTGGCTGTCGTTGATCTGCTTGAAGTTGTCGATGTCGAGCAGCAGGAAGGCCAGCGGGCGGCCGTTGGCGCGGGCTTCGCCGAACAGCTCGGCGGCGCGCTCGAAGAAGTGCCGGCGGTTGCTCGCGCCGGTCAGCACGTCGCTGGTGGCCAGGCGCTGCAACTCGCTCTGCAGGGCCTTCTTCTCGGTGATGTCCTCGGCGATACCGACGATCAGCGACTGGCCGCCGAACAGGTTGGGCGGGCTGATGAAGCACTTGTCGCTGAGCCAGCGCACCTCGCCGTCACCACGGATGATGCGGTACTCGCGCTGCTCCACCGCGCCCAGCTGGTGCACCGACTGCAGGCTCTGCGCGGCGTATTCCATGTCGTCGGGGTAGATGCTGTTGAGCCACTCGCCGTAGTCGGCCAGCAGCAGCGCGGCGCTGCGGCCGAAGATCTGCTCGTAGGCCGGGCTGACGTAGATCACCCGGCGCTGCTCCCAGTCGAAGGCCCAGAGCACCGCGTTGACGCTGGCCAGCAGGCTGCTCACCAGCTGCTCGCGTTCGCGCAGACGCTCGACCTCGCCACGACTGTGCAGCAGGGCCAGGGTCAGGGTTTCCACTTCGCTGGGAGCTTGATCGTCGGTCATCCCGGACCACCTCTCGACTGCCATGGCTACAGCCTATGCGCCCGCGGCGAGGCTGGCGATGGGCGGATGCGGGGCTTGTGACGGGCGGCAGAAAATCCATCCATGCAGTCAGGAAGCGGGAACCTCGGCGCGTGCTGGTGGTATCGCCGGGGAGCCTGCGTAGAGGTGAACGCGCCCGAATCGACCATATATTCGATTAAAGAATATATAAATCGTTAAACATTCTTTTTAAGTCTAAACGATCTCCCCCTAGTATCCGCTCCACGCCCACGCCGGGCCCCATCCCAAGGAGCAGATCATGAGCGTCACGCTGAGAAGCCTCGAAGGTCAGGACGAAGCCAGCATCCTGCGTGAAATCCAGGCCGCCCTGCACAACCTGCGTTTTGGCGCGGTGGAAATCACCGTGCACAACGGCCAGGTGGTGCAGATCGAGCGCAAGGAAAAATTCCGCCTGCAACCCCAGGCCAACAAGCCCACCTGATTCCAGGACCACCCGACCGGACCACCGGAGGGCGTATCGCCACTTTCTTCCGGCCGCGAGCACACCCCTGCAGCGCCCACCCCCAATAAAGCCAAGCCCATACGCCTTCTCAGGAGCAGTTCCATGTCCATCCGCCGTTTCGCCCTGGCCAGCCTGGCCGCCGCCCTGTTCTCCAGCCAGGCCCTCGCGGCCAGCGAGATCCTCAACGTCTCCTACGACCCGACCCGCGAGCTCTATCAGGAGTTCAACGCCGCCTTCAACAAGCACTGGACCGCCCAGGGCAAGGAAGCGGTGAAGATCCAGCAGTCCCACGGTGGCTCGGGCAAGCAGGCCCGCGCGGTGATCGACGGCCTGCGCGCCGACGTGGTGACCCTGGCCCTGGCCGGCGACATCGACGAGCTGCACAAGCTGGGCAAGCTGATCCCGGAAAACTGGCAGGAGCGTCTGCCGCAATCCAGCACCCCCTACACCTCGACCATCGTGTTCCTGGTGCGCAAGGGCAACCCGGAAGGCATCAAGGACTGGGATGACCTGGTCAAGCCGGGCGTGGAAGTGATCACCCCCAACCCGAAGACCTCCGGCGGCGCGCGCTGGAACTTCCTCGCCGCCTGGGCCTACGCCCAGCAGAAGTACGGCAGCGAGGCCAAGGCCCAGGAGTTCGTCGAGAGGCTGTACAAGAACGTCCCGGTACTGGACACCGGCGCCCGTGGCTCGACCATCACCTTCGTCAACAACCAGATCGGCGACGTGCTGCTGGCCTGGGAGAACGAGGCCTTCCTGGCCCTGAAGGAACAGGGCGGCGACCAGTTCGAAATCGTCGCGCCGAGCCTGTCCATCCTCGCCGAGCCGCCGGTGGCCGTGGTCGACAAGAACGTCGACCGGAAGGGCACCCGCGAAGTCGCCACCGCCTACCTGCAGTACCTGTACAGCGAGGAAGGCCAGCGCATCGCCGCGAAGAACTTCTACCGCCCGCGTGATGCCAAGGTGGCCGCGGAGTTCGCCCAGCAGTTCCCGCAGCTGAAGCTGGTGACCATCGACCAGGACTTCGGCGGCTGGAAATCCGCCCAGCCCAAGTTCTTCAACGATGGCGGCATCTTCGACCAGATCTACCAGGCCCAGTAAGGACCACCCCGCAGGGCGGGCTCACCCGCGCGGCAGCCCGCCCCGCCCACCCCAAGTACAAGGGACATCGCAATGTCACGCCGCATTTCCCCCGTCATACCCGGCTTCGGGCTGACGCTGGGCTACACCCTGGTGTACCTCAGCCTGTTGGTGCTGATTCCCCTGGGTGCCATGTTCGTGCACGCCGCCCAACTCAGTTGGGCCGAATTCTGGGCCATCATCAGCGCACCGCGGGTGCTGGCCGCCCTCAAGCTGAGCTTCGCCACCGCCTGCGCCGCCGCCCTCATCAACGGTGTGATCGGTACCCTGCTGGCCTGGGTGCTGGTGCGCTACAGCTTCCCCGGGCGCAAGATCATCGACGCGATGATCGACCTGCCCTTCGCCCTGCCCACCGCCGTCGCCGGCATCGCCCTCACCGCGCTGTACGCCCCGGCCGGCCTGGTCGGCCAGTTCGCCACCGAGCTGGGCTTCAAGATCGCCTACACCCCGCTGGGCATCACCCTGGCGCTGACCTTCGTCACCCTGCCCTTCGTGGTGCGCACCCTGCAACCGGTGCTGGCGGACATTCCGCGCGAGGTCGAGGAGGCCGCCGCCTGCCTCGGCGCTCGGCCCTTCCAGGTGTTCCGCCACGTGCTGCTGCCGGCCCTACTGCCGGCCTGGCTGACCGGCTTCGCCCTGGCTTTCGCCCGGGGCGTCGGCGAGTACGGATCCGTCATTTTTATAGCCGGCAATATGCCGATGAAGACCGAGATCCTGCCGCTGCTGATCATGGTCAAGCTCGACCAGTACGACTACACCGGCGCTACCGCGATCGGCGTGCTGATGCTGGTGGTGTCCTTCATCCTGCTGCTGCTGATCAACCTGCTGCAGCGCCGCATCGAACGCCCGTAAGGAGGCCGCCATGAGTAGCACCGTTCTGTCGTCCTCCACCCTGGCCAACGACCGGCGCCGCGGCAGCCCGCTCGGTCGCCGCGCGCTGATCGCCGGCGCCTGGCTGGTCTTCGCCCTGTTCCTCCTGCTGCCGCTGTTCGTGGTGCTCAGCGAAGCGCTCAAGCTCGGCTTCGGCACCTTCTTTAGCGCCCTGCTGGAGCCGGACGCGATTGCCGCGCTGCAGCTGACCCTGCTCGCCGTGGGCATCGCCGTGCCGCTCAACCTGGTGTTCGGCGTGGCCGCCGCCTGGTGCGTGAGCAAGTACGAATTCCGCGGCAAGAGCCTGCTGGTGACCCTGATCGACCTGCCGTTCTCCGTGTCGCCGGTGATCGCCGGCCTGATCTACGTGCTGCTGTTCGGCGCCCAGGGCTTCTTCGGGGAGTGGCTGCAGGAGCGCGACATCCAGATCATCTTCGCCCTGCCCGGCATCGTCCTGGCGACCATCTTCGTCACCGTGCCCTTCGTCGCCCGCGAGCTGATTCCGCTGATGCAGGAACAGGGCACCCAGGAGGAGGAAGCCGCGCGCCTGCTCGGCGCCAGCGGCTGGCAGATGTTCTGGCACGTGACCCTGCCCAACATCAAATGGGGCCTGATCTACGGCGTGGTGCTGTGCGCCGCGCGGGCCATGGGCGAATTCGGTGCGGTGTCGGTGGTGTCCGGGCATATTCGCGGCTACACCAACACCCTGCCGCTGCACGTCGAGATTCTCTACAACGAATACAACCATGTCGCCGCCTTCAGCGTCGCCAGCCTGCTGCTGGCCCTGGCGCTGATCATCCTGCTGCTCAAGCAGTGGAGCGAATCCCGTCTGTCCCGCCTACGTCACAGCGACGCGGAGGAATAAGCCATGTCCATCGAAATCCGTAACGTCAGCAAGACCTTCGGCGCCTTCCGCGCGCTCAACGACATCAACCTGGATATCCACAGCGGCGAGCTGGTGGCCCTGCTCGGCCCCTCCGGCTGCGGCAAGACCAGCCTGCTACGCATCATCGCCGGCCTGGAGACGCCGGATGCCGGCAGCATCCAGTTCCACGGCGAGGACGTGTCCAACCATGACGTGCGTGATCGCAACGTCGGCTTCGTGTTCCAGCACTACGCCCTGTTCCGCCACATGACGGTGTTCGACAACGTCGCCTTCGGCCTGCGCATGAAGCCCAAGGGCGAGCGCCCGAGCGAGGCGGAAATCGCCGAACGGGTGCACGAGCTGCTCGGCATGGTCCAGCTCGACTGGCTGGCCGACCGCTACCCGGAGCAGCTGTCCGGCGGCCAGCGCCAGCGCATCGCCCTGGCCCGCGCCCTGGCGGTGAAACCCAAGGTGCTGCTGCTCGACGAACCCTTCGGTGCCCTCGACGCCAAGGTGCGCAAGGAGCTGCGCCGCTGGCTGGCGCGCCTGCACGAGGAAGTGCACCTGACCAGCGTGTTCGTCACCCACGACCAGGAAGAAGCCATGGAAGTGGCCGACCGCATCGTGGTGATGAACAAGGGCACTATCGAGCAGATCGGCTCGCCAGCCGAGGTCTACGAGCAGCCGGCCAGCGACTTCGTCTACCACTTCCTCGGCGACTCCAACCGCCTGCACCTGGGCGACGACCAGCACCTGCTGTTCCGCCCGCACGAGGTGTCGCTGTCGCGCCTGGCCATCGACGAGCACCGTGCGGCGCAGGTGCGCGACATCCGCCCGCTCGGCGCCATCACCCGGGTGACGCTCAAGGTCGAGGGCCAGGACGAGCTGATCGAGGCCGAGGTGGTCAAGGACCACGCCAGCCTGAGCGGGCTGACCCGTGGCGAGACGCTCTATTTCCGGCCCAAGGTCTGGCAGCGCCAGCCTGCCTTCTGAGGCCGGTAGCACAGGCGGAGCCGCGACGGCTCCGCGGCGCCAGAATTGCGATGCAAATCACTCTTTTGGCTCATCCTTTGCTATGACAAGCGCAGTAGGCTGTTGCCACTGCGCTGACAGCCAGCAGGCTCACGCTGACAAGAATAATAAGGAGCGACCGGGGATGAATCGTAGTCCTTTGATTCGACTGTACTTTTCCATCGTGTTTGGGGTTCTGGCGAGTTTCTCCGCCGTCGCCCAGGCCGCCGCCATGACGGCCGCCGAACAGGTCCAGGTCTATGCCAGCCGAGCCACCAGCAGCCTGCTGCTGCTGCGCGGCGAAGGCTTCCAGGAAGAGCACCAGCAGCGCCTGGACAAGGATATCGCCGATCTGGAGAGCGCCGCCCAGAATGCCATGAGCGCCAGCTCGGAAATTCCCGGATTGACCACCAAGCTTGTTACCCAGTTACGCCTGGGTGTTTCCTTTGGCCCCAACGAAGACAACATGCCCTGGGAATATCCCCAGGACCTGGCCAAGGCCCTGCGCGAACTGCTGACCGTGGCGCGGGCCGTGCCTGATGCCGACCCGGCTGGCGAACTGCCGGCCAAGGTCGAATACCTCGGCGTGCAGTACCTCAGCCGCTCCTACGTCGGCACCTTCGAGATCGCCCGCGAGCAGACCGACAACTACATCGGCCAGGACGAACGCCAGCTGGTGCCGCAGATCGACGAGGAGCTGGCCAAGCTGGACGGCAAGGCCAACGGCGCCGTGGCCAAGCTGAAGACCCGCTGGAAGTTCCTGCGCGCCGCGCTGCAGGACATGAACAGCGGCAGCAATGCCCTGGCCAGCGCCTCCGGCCGTGCCTTCGCACCGACTACCGTGGATCGCCATACCCGCAACCTGACCGACCAGTGGATGGCCCTCGGCCAGATGGCCGGCTCGCCATAAGCCACGCCAGTGCTACCCAGAAGCCGGGCCCTGCCCGGCTTTTTTCTGCCCGCCCTCAGGCCGGCGCGCCGCGGTACTCGCGCGCCGCCTGCAGCAGCCAGTCGCGAAAGGCGCGCAGGGCGGCGGACTCGGCCTTGCGCTCGGGAATCATCAGGTAATAGGCCCTGTCGCTGCTGTGCAGCGCCGCCGGGTGCGCCGGTACCAGGCGGCCGTCGGCCAGCTCGCGCTGGATCAGGAAGGGCGGGATCAGCGCCACGCCCATGCCGTGGGCGGCGGCCTGGGCCAGCATGGAAAACAGTTCGTAGCGCGGCCCGCCAAGGTCGTGCGGCACGCTCAGGCCCTGGGCGGCGAACCACTGGCGCCAGGCATAGGGCCGGGTGCTCTGCTGCAGCAATGGCAGGCCGGCCAGCTCGGCGGCGGCGAACTGGGCGCGCTCGCCCAGCAGCTCGGGGCTGCACACCGGCAGCGGCTCCTCGGCCATCAGGTAGTGCGCCTCGGTGCCGGACCACTCGCCATCGCCGAAGTAGATGGCGGCGTCGAAGCTGGTGTCGGCGAACAGGAAGGGCCGGGTGCGGTTGGTCAGGTGCACCGTCACTTCCGGGTGCAGCTGCTGGAACGCCTTGAGCCGGGGCACCAGCCACTGGGTGGCGAAAGTCGGCACCACCGCCAGCTCGATCGCCACCGCGCCCTGGCGGCCCATGGCGGCCAGGGTGTCGCGCTCCACCGCATCCAGCTGCGCCGCCACCTTGCGGCTGTAGGCCAGGCCGGCCTCAGTCAGCTTGACGCCGCGGCGCGAGCGGCGGAACAACTCGATGCCGAGGAACTCCTCCAGCCCGGCGATCTGCCGGCACACCGCGCTCTGGGTCAGCGCCAGCTCGTCGGCAGCCTTGGTGAAGCTCTGGTGGCGGGCGGCCGACTCGAAGGCCACCAGGGCCGCGGTGCTGGGGATCTTGCGACGCATCTATGCCACGACCTCACTCAGCAGGGAGAAAAATGCCCATTCAGGCTATCTCGGAGTGAGTTATTCGCACAACAGCGTGCGAAATCCTCGTTTGCTCAGGGCCGCATGCAGGCCTAGTCTCTGTCCATCGCCCGGCCCGCGCCGGACTGCCCTGCCACCGTTTCGAGGATCAATCATGGCCACCAAGGCAAGCTTCAACTGGATCGACCCGCTGCTGCTGGACCAGCAGCTGACCGAGGAAGAGCGCATGGTGCGCGACAGCGCCCAGCAGTTCGCCGCCGACAAGCTGGCCCCGCGCGTGCTGGAAGCCTTCCGCCATGAAAAGACCGACCCGGCGATCTTCCGCGAGATGGGCGAGACCGGCCTGCTCGGCGCCACCATCCCCGAGGCCTACGGCGGCAGCGGCCTGAACTACGTGTGCTACGGCCTGATCGCCCGCGAAGTGGAGCGCGTGGACTCCGGCTACCGCTCGATGATGAGCGTGCAGTCCTCGCTGGTGATGGTGCCGATCTTCGAGTTCGGCAACGAAGCCACCAAGCAGAAGTACCTGCCCAAGCTGGCCAGCGGCGAATACATCGGCTGCTTCGGCCTGACCGAGCCGAACCACGGCTCCGACCCGGGCAGCATGGTCACCCGCGCCAAGAAGGTCGAGGGTGGCTACCGCCTGACCGGCAGCAAGATGTGGATCACCAACAGCCCGATCGCCGACGTGTTCGTGGTCTGGGCCAAGGACGACGCCGGCGAGATCCGCGGCTTCGTCCTGGAGAAGGGCTGGCAGGGCCTGTCCGCGCCGGCGATCCACGGCAAGGTCGGCCTGCGCGCCTCGATCACCGGCGAGATCGTCATGGACAACGTGTTCTGCCCCGAGGAGAACGCCTTCCCCGACGTGCGCGGCCTGAAAGGCCCGTTCACCTGCCTCAACTCTGCCCGCTACGGCATCAGCTGGGGCGCCCTGGGCGCCGCCGAGTTCTGCTGGCATACCGCGCGCCAGTACTGCCTCGACCGCACCCAGTTCGGCCGCCCGCTGGCGCAGACCCAGCTGATCCAGAAGAAGCTGGCCGACATGCAGACCGAGATCACCCTGGCCCTGCAGGGCTGCCTGCGCCTGGGCCGGATGAAGGACGAGGGCACCGCGGCGGTGGAAATCACCTCGATCATGAAGCGCAACAGCTGCGGCAAGGCGCTGGATATCGCGCGCATGGCCCGCGACATGATGGGCGGCAACGGCATCAGCGACGAGTTCGGCGTGGCCCGCCACCTGGTCAACCTCGAGGTGGTCAACACCTACGAGGGCACTCACGACGTCCACGCGCTGATCCTCGGCCGCGCCCAGACCGGCCTGCAGGCGTTCTTCTAAACGCTGCGCAGGCGCTCTTTTCCCTCTCCCACCGGGAGAGGGAACTTGTCCATGAGGTTCCCATGTCCGGTGCACTTTCCCATATCCGCGTTCTCGACCTGTCCCGCGTGCTCGCCGGCCCCTGGGCCGGGCAGATCCTCGCCGACCTCGGCGCCGAGGTGATCAAGGTCGAGCGGCCGGGCACGGGCGACGACACCCGCCACTGGGGCCCGCCCTACATCAAGGACGCCGCAGGCAACGACAGCCGCGAGGCGGCCTACTTCCAGTGCGCCAACCGCAACAAGCAGTCGCTGACCCTGGACTTCACCCAGGCCGAGGGCCAGCGCCTGGTGCGCGAACTGGCGGCGCAGTGCGACGTGCTGCTGGAGAACTTCAAGGTCGGCGGCCTGGCGGCCTACGGCCTCGACTACGAAACGCTGAAAGCGGTCAACCCGCGACTGATCTACTGCTCCATCACCGGCTTCGGGCAGAACGGGCCCTATGCCAAGCGGGCAGGCTATGACTTCATGATCCAGGGGCTCGGCGGGCTGATGAGCCTGACCGGCAAGCCCGATGGCGAGGAAGGCGCCGGCCCCATGAAGGTCGGCGTCGCCCTCACCGACATCCTCACCGGACTGTACGCCACGGTCGGCGTGCTGGCCGCGCTGAACGCCCGCGAACAAACCGGGCAGGGCCAGTGCATCGACGTTGCCCTGCTCGACGTGCAGGTGGCCTGCCTGGCCAATCAGGCGATGAACTACCTGGCCACCGGCGCCGCACCCAAGCGCCTGGGCAACGCCCACCCGAACATCGTGCCCTACCAGGACTTCCCCAGCGCCGACGGCGACTTCATCCTCGCCGTGGGCAACGACGGGCAGTTCCGCAAGTTTTGCGAGGTCGCCGGCCTTCCGGCTTTGGCCGACGACCCGCGCTTTTCCACCAACAAGGCACGGGTCGCCCACCGCGCCGAGCTGATTCCCCTGCTGCGCCAGGCCACGGTGTTCAAGAGCACCGCCGAATGGGTCACGCTGCTGGAGGCGGCCGGCGTGCCCTGCGGGCCGATCAACGACCTGGCCCAGGTGTTCGCCGACCCGCAGGTGCAGGCCCGCGGCCTGCGCCTGGACCTGGCCAACGGCCTGGGCAGCACCACACCCCAGGTGGCCAGCCCGCTGCGCCTGTCCGCCACCCCGGTGGACTACCGCCTGGCACCGCCGCTGCTGGGCGAGCATTCGGACGCCATCCTGCAGCGCCTGCTCGGCCTCGACGCCGCGCAGATCACCAGCCTGCGCGCCGCCGGCGTGGTCTGAGGCGAGCGCCGCCGCTGCCCGCGATACCGGCCAAGCTTGCGCGCGGCGCGCCGGCCGGGTAGCTTGAGGCCATCCTTCAGGAGTCAGCATGTCCCGTTCCCCGTCCCAGCAGCCCACCGTCTCCCGCAGCGCTCCGCGCCTCGCGGTGCGCGCGGCTGCCGGCGACTATTGCTATGGGTACTGGTTTAGCCACGGGCGCGCCTGATTACCCCCACAGGCGCCCCAACTTCCGGGTCGCCACCACACAGAGTTCGCAGAACCCCCGGTCGGCCACCCGACCGGGGGTTTTGTTTTTCCACGAGGAGCACAGCATGAACCCGTATTACCGCACTTCCCACTGGCGATTTACCCGCTTCCTGCAACAGCACCCAGAACGCTCCCGAACACATCGCTAGGGCCGTGGCGGCAACGCCGCCCGGCCGAGGAAAGACCAGCCATGAACGCACCGCTCCCCCTCGCTTCGCTCCCCGCTTCCGCTCGCCACGCCGAGCCCCTGCCCAGCCCGGCGCACCTGCGTCAGCAATGGCCACTCAGCGCCCACCTCGCCCGGCGCGTGCAGCAGCAGCGCCAGCATATCCGCGCCTGCCTCGACGGCAGCGACCCGCGCCTGCTGGTGGTGATCGGCCCCTGCTCGCTGCACGACCCCGAGTCCGCCCTCGACTACGGCCGGCGCCTGGCCGCGCTGCAGGCCGAAGTCGACGACCAGCTGCTGCTGGTGATGCGCGCCTACGTCGAGAAGCCGCGCACCACGGTGGGCTGGAAGGGCCTGCTGTACGACCCGCACCTGGACGGCAGCGGCGACCTGGCGGCGGGCCTGGCGCTAGCGCGCGGCCTGCTGCTGCAACTGCTCGAACTCGGCCTGCCGCTGGCCAGCGAACTGCTGCAGCCGCTGGCGGCCGGCTACCTCGACGACCTGCTGGGCTGGGCGGCGATCGGCGCGCGCACCAGCGAGTCGCAGGTCCACCGCGAACTGGTCAGCGGCCTGGATCTGCCGGTGGGCTTCAAGAACGGCACCGACGGCAGCCTGGCCATCGCCTGCGACGCCATGCAGGCGGCGGCGCGCGCCCATCGCCACTTCGGCATGGACGAGCAGGGCCGCCCCGCGCTGCTGCAGACCCGCGGCAACCCGCACAGCCACCTGGTGCTGCGCGGCGGCAACGGCGGGCCGAACTACCAGAGCGATGCCGTGGCCGCGGCCCGCGCCACCCTGCAGCGGCGCGGCCTGGACGCGCGGATCATGGTCGACTGCAGCCACGCCAACAGCGGCAAGGACCCGGCCCGCCAGCCCCAGGTGCTGGAGGCGGTGCTCGACCAGCGCCTGGCCGGCGACCTCAGCCTGCGCGCCGTGATGCTGGAAAGCCACCTGCAGGACGGCTGCCAGCCGCTGCAGCAACCGCTGCGCTATGGCCAGTCGATCACCGACGCCTGCCTGGGCTGGGAAGCCAGCGCGGCGCTGCTGCGCCACGCCGCCGAACGCCTGCGCCAGGGCCGCTGAGGAGGTGCCGGGGCGCCCGCCCCGGCCATCAGCCAGCGGGCATCACCCTGATTCACCCGGCTGATAACACTTCCAGGCGATATTAAGCGGCCGCCCCCCGGGACTACTCTGACCTGCGCACCCCTGAGGTCGAGGAGCCTTGCCGATGTCCAACAACAATAATGGCTATCCCTCCAGTCTTTCCGCCTGGACCACCGTGACCATCCTGATGGTCGCCTACGTGCTGTCGTTCATCGATCGGCAGATTCTCAACCTGCTGGTGGGGCCGATCCGCCGCGACCTGGTCATCAGCGACACGCAGATGAGCCTGCTGATGGGGCTGTCCTTCGCCCTGTTCTACACGGTATGCGGCATTCCCCTCGGGCGCCTGGCCGACACCCGCAGCCGGCGCGGCCTGATCGCCCTCGGCGTGCTGTTCTGGAGCGCGGCCACCGCCGCCTGCGGCATGGCCAAGCTGTACTGGCAGTTCCTCATCTGCCGGGTCGGCGTCGGCGTCGGCGAGGCGGCGCTGTCGCCGGCGGCCTATTCGCTGATCGCCGACAGCTTCCCGCCGCAGCGCCGCGCCACCGCCATGGCGGTGTACGGCATGGGCGTATACCTGGGCTCGGGCATCGCCTTCCTGCTCGGCGGCCTGGTCATCCAGTTCGCCTCGGCCCAGGGCGACCTGCAGCTGCCGCTGCTGGGCGAGGTGCGGCCGTGGCAGCTGATCTTCCTCATCCTCGGCGGCGCCGGGGTGCTGTTCAGCCTGGTCATGCTGGCGGTGCGCGAGCCGGCCCGGCGCGGCGTGGGCGCCGGGGTGGCGGTGCCGCTGGCGGACGTCGGCCGCTACATCCGCAGCAACCGCCGCACCGTGCTGTGCCACAACCTGGGCTTCGCCGGGCTGTCGCTGGCCGGCTACGGCAGCGCCGCCTGGATCCCCACCTTCTTCATCCGTACCTACGGCTGGGATGCCGGCCAGGTCGGCATCGTCTACGGCGGCATCGTCGCCGTGTTCGGCTGCCTCGGCATCGTCTTCGGCGGGCGCCTGGCTGACTGGTTGGCCAAGCACGGCCGCGACGACGCCAACATGCGCGTCGGTCTCTACGCCGCCGTGGGCGCCCTGCCCTTCGTCGTGGCCTTCCCGCTGATGGGCGATGCCCTCTGGGCCTGCGTGCTGCTGGCGCCGGCGGTGTTCTTCCTGAGCATGCCGTTCGGCGTGGCGCCGGCGGCGATCCAGGAGATCATGCCCAACTCGATGCGCGGCCAGGCCTCGGCCATCTACCTGTTCGTCATCACCCTGATCGGCCTGGGCCTGGGCCCGACCGCCGTGGCCCTGGTGACCGACTTCGTGTTCGCCGACGACAACGCCCTGCGCTACTCCCTGCTGATCGTCACCGCCCTGGCCGTGTGCTGCTCCATCGTCCTGCTGTGGAAGGGCCTGCACCCCTACCGCGAGAGCCTGCAGCGCCTGCAGCAGTGGGCCATGAACCCGGCCTGAGGCGCGCACCAGCGCCTCCAAGTCTGCGCCGGCGACAGAGCGCTGAGCTAGATGGAACCCAGGGCGGGGCAGGCAGCTCCACTCCCGGGTTCCATTCAGGCTACGGCTGACAGCCGTGCCAAATATAAAGGCCACCCGGAGGTGGCCTTTGTCATTTCGACACGGTAATCAAGGCTAGTGCGAAAGTCCTAAAGCCTTTGCCACCTGTACCTCATAGCTGCTTTCTGGATTTGCCCGACACTGCGCGACAATTCTGGGCAGCGCCTCCTCGAACTTCCGGGGATACCCTAGAACATGCTCAGTATTGGCTGACCGGGAAAGCACGGACATGAACAGCAGAGCCGAGGTGTACTTGAAGGTCGGCACCTCCCGCAATTGGGCTTGCGGGTGTGCAGCTTGAAACCGATCGGCCTCGGCCACGACAGCGCTGCAGGGTTGCGAGAGCAGACTATCCAAGGGCGGAACTCCATCACTGGCCGAGCCGAAGGCAAAACGCTTCTCCACTCGCTGTTGTCGCGCGGTCCCATCTTGCACGGCCCACGGTTCGTAGCGCCAAGTCGAGAGACTATCGATGACCGCCTGCTGCAACTCCACCGGAGCCTGCGAAGTGGCGATATCGCTGACATGGCCATCCGCATGCACCGTAAAAGTCGCACTTACCTGAGCATCAGGCGGCAGCTTCAGGCCTGCGGGCAACTGCGGTTGCGGGGTGTATAGCGGCTTGAGCAGTGGCACGCTGAAAATCGCCGCATCCTTCTGCAGGCGAGCCACGAACTCATCGACGATGAGGCGCACATTCTCGTTGGCGCCATTGGCATGGGCGAACAACCCCATGTAGTGGCGGGTCTGGTTGGCGATGTCATAACGAGCCAACAGTTGCTCGCCACGGCTCAGCTCGAAGCTCATACGCCCATCCCAGGAGACCGGCACAGGCACAGTGAACAGCGTGAACGCACTGAGCAGGAGCTTGGGGATATGACGCGCAGTCGAGTAGTCGCCGAGAGACACCACTCTCAGGTTGTATCCGCTTGGATCGCGCCCCTCGGCAACCTGCTCGAACACACCAACCTGGCGCAGCTCATTGCGTACCCAATGGCCGGGCACCGGCCCGGCTATCTGTACATGGATCTCCGGCAGCTGAGGTTCACGCGCAAGCTGGGGCTCCGGCAGGCTGTGTGTGACCTGGCAGCCACTCAGCGCCAGTAGCATCAACAGCGACAGGAAGAGCCTCATTTCAGTCGCTCCGACAGGAAGGCCTTGTAGATCGAACTCTGCGGACCGTCCTCTTCGATCACGAGCGGATAGGCCGACTCTAGATGCTCCAGCGCCAGAGGCGTCAACTCGGGCAGTTCAGGGTGCTTGGTCCAGAGCAATGCCTGGTCGCGCTGCAGGTTACTGCTATGGAGGAAGATGCAACTGTTGCGCGAGATCATGCAGGCCGCACGGAAGTCACCGATGTAGTAGGCCTTGCCCGCCTCCAGCGGCAGAGGGATGGAGAAATCTTCCTTTGCCCAGCGCGACGAGCTGCGCCAGCGAAACAGCACGTTATGGAGTTCGTACATGCCTGGCTTGAGCGGCATGACAAACAATGTGCCTATGCCCCTGTTGGTTTCGCGCAGGTCTCGCTTGGTACGTGCATACACCTTGTTGAGCAAACGCGCCGAGGCCAGCGCATCGCCGCCACGCCGACGGATGAAGATGTTCTGCTCGTGGGCCGAGTAGGCAGCATCCGGCCAGACGCCAACCACACCCACCAGATAGCTGACCGGCTCACCAGGGCCGGCCTGCAGTTCCGGGTCGATCGATGTCTCCGACAGGCTGTAGCAGCCACTTAGCAGCAACATGAAAAGCAGCGGCACAACACGGACCAGGTACTCCATGGTCAGACAACTCCTTGCGATAAATCGGCAGCCCTGGCCTCGCAAAGAGGACCGGGCTTGATAGCAAACGGACTGAGCCAGCAGAACGGCAGACGCCCTGATTGGCTGGCCGCTGTAAGGCAGTGGCGGGCCTCAATCAGCCGGCCAAACTACTTCACGTCTGTAAGACGACGATCATCGAAGTAGAAGGGGTTCTTATCGGTCCTCACTGAGAGGAAGTAGCCGTAGTCGACTAGGTAGATATGGCGAAACACCCGCTCGTACTTGTCGCCATCCATCCGACAACTCAGCTCCCTGGCTTGACCGCTCAAACGAGCATGCAGCTCGCTGGCCGGCAAGCTTCGCTCTACCGTGCAACGGGTCACCTCGCGCTCGCCACCGTATTCGCCCGCAGCACTGTTCATATTCAACTGCACCTTGCTGTAGCTCAGCTGAGCCCCCACCGGCATGGCCTGCCAATCTCCGGCAAAGTCCAACTCCTTGAGCCAACCGGTATCAGTCATCCGGGTGAACTTGGAACTGCTCGCCAACTCGATCAGGCCCCGCCAAGTCACTTCGCTGGCTTCGTAGTCATCCCCGCGAAGGTCCACCTTCACCTGACCGCTTTGTGCATCCGCGGACAGGAACTTTTCTTCCAGCAGGGGGGATGTCTTGCCCTTGTAGGTGGAGGTGCCTTCGATTTTCAGGTAGCTCAGCTTCTTCGGCGGCGGAGCTAGCTTCAATCCGGCAATCGCTGCCAGCACTTCTGGGCGCACAGACGGCATGTCGAGGGACAAGGGGGCTTTGACCCGTGGCTCGAACGAGGCCAGTTGCCCAAGCCGCTCAGGCGCGGTACAGACCTGTGCAAAAAGCAGCGCATAGTCCCCGGTGCTTGCGGCAATAGGCCGAGCAACAGGATTGTCGAAAACTTTACCGTCGGTCACCTGATTGCCCGCATCGAGATCGTAGCCGGCCAGAAGCTTGTAGGTCTGCCCAGCGCAGTCGACAGCGTAGTGCTCGCGCTTCTGCGCATAAGGGGCGTTGTAGGGCAAGTCCAGACGGATATCCGGATAATCGAAACCACCCCAGAACGTGATGATGCTGGACTGGCTCCTGATACTGTTGGCGTCCAGCAAAATCCAGGTCTTCGATTCACCGCCGCGCACCACCCGCCAGTCCGGCTGCTGTGTATCGGCGCACGCCTGCTGGAAGCTCGCATTCTCGCGCAGTGCCTGGCCGAGTTTTCCTGTCACCGGCTGTGGACGCTGATATTCGACACCTCCTACATAGCGGCGGCCCTGAGGACCATCCAGATACATCAGGCGCACTTCATTGCTTGAGCAGGAGGCCTCGAGCTGCGCCGATTGCGGCATGCCACCCTCGGGGCTGCGGTCCTCACTGATCTCGAAGTTAAGTTTATCGCCTTCGCGAAATACGCTGCCCTCGTGCAAAGGCCCACTGAGTATCCGTTCAAGCATGGCATCAGGCTGTTGCGCGATACCGGCGCAGCCCACCATCGCCAGCGATGCTGCAATAGGCAGAGAAAAAGCAAAACCTTTCACGGTGTCCTTTGTGCCTCCATACATATGACTGCTCCCTTTAGTGTCCATGCTGATAGCAGGCTGGCTTCCGATAGAAGGCAAAAGCCAGTCAAGTCGTTTCTTTAGGAAGAAAACGTGATCGGCCCCCGTTACCAATGGGCCGACTCAGAAAACCCCGTCGCCCACACCACGCGGGACGAACAGTGGCAACGGTGCCCGCTTGGCCTCAGGCAGCTCAGCCGCAGGGGTATCGGCGCTAGCAACTCCACCAGACAATGCCGATGCGACGCCCTCGGCGGCCAGCAGACGGGTCAGGATGGACTTGCCCGTGACCGTGTAATCGCTGACACCCTCGGAGCCGGAAATGGGCGACGACGCCAGGCGCTTGCCCGCCTCGTCATACACATCGACAGCAAGAACATAGGTCAGCACCGTGCCCATAAAGGCCTCGCTCTTCCACTCCTTGACCCGCACCGCCAGAAGCTGCCGACCAGCGCCGGAGGCTTGAGTGCTCCCTGGCTTTGCAGGCTCGGCCTCACCACCCGATTGCTTGATCCTACCGATGATGGACTACTGCAGGTCATGCGCCAGCGGTTCACCACTACGGGTATTGACGTCATAGGGGATGTAGTAGCTGCCGCGAATCAGCCCAACATAATCCGCCGTCTTGCTGCCGCTGAGAATATAAGCCCGCTCATCCACGACCATCACTTCAACAAGTTTAGCCGGCGTAGAGCCTACTTGCGGATAGACCTGGGATTAATCGATTTTGCTCCCGAAAGTACAGCCGGCCAGATAGACAGAGACCAGCGCAATAAAAATAAATCTGAACAACATACAAGCCCTCGAAAATTACCGAGATAAGAGACAGACCAGTGTGAATGATCATCAATGAAAATCGCCCGCCGCTATAAAATCCCTCAGCAGGATACATGACTGCAGACTCCCTCTGACTCTAATTCCCTCCAACAATCTTAAGATCTAAAGGCAGCCCGCCCTCACGTATAGAAACATCCAGCACCCACCCCAACTCTTGATCATGGCGCACACCGAGCCCCTCCCGATCAGAATAATATGGAGGCACATGGTACCACTGCCCACTGTAAGGCCCCGTTATACTAAATTTTTCAACAAGAACGTTTCCATCGCGCGACAGCTTCTGCACTCTAATATCCGGCCTGACACCCGACTTCAACTGCAGCTCAAATAATCTCTTCTCCAACTCAACGAACTGCACCCGGGATATTTTACGAAGAGACTCACTACCCATTGCCACGCCGATTAACTTGCCACCCGGCTTGAAGATATCCCCCCAGTCTCCCACGCCCACGGCGTCAGGGGTTTCGTAACCACACTCACGCAAATAGCGAATACTTCGCCGACGGTCTGGATCATCAGCCAGTTTTACCGCCGACTTCTCGTCATAACTCTTCTTCAAGGTCGCACAGAACTCTGTCCGATAACCTGCCCACAGAGCCAAACGCTCTGGGGGAACTGGGTTGATCTGCAAGCTGGATAAAACCGGCTCGACTAGCTCCTTATCCAAGTTGGTCGGGGGGTGCCCCGGCGGCAGTTTCTCAGAGGCCCCAATATGAATAGGAAAGTCCGAGCCACTGACAGGCTCCCAGCAGAAATAGTCGACGACCCTGAGCAGATAAAGTTTGGTGTCGTTATCCGAGTAAAAGCGTGCACAGCGCCCGCCCGACCATTCCACCCAACTCGCCGTCACCAGCCGGGAAGTCGCCGAGCGTTTGCTGAGGTACTCCTGATAATCGATAAAGAATACTTCGGGAGAAAGGTAATACTCTTTGCGCCCAGGGCCGGCATGAAAGGACATTGAGTAGACGCCACCAATAGACATCTGCGACTCATTGGCGATGACGCCTGGGATTCCTACATTCACCCTATCGGTCTTGGAGTTGTAGCCATAGTCAGGCCAGTTCCGACAAGGCGCCTGTTTGAACAGCGGTGGCAATTCAAAGCTGATGCGCTGCATATCCGTGACTCGCTGCTTGGCCTTTTCACACAAGGGATAATTGACATGGCCGCTCTTACTGGCCACCCCATAAGTCATTTTGTACCCACCACAACCCGAAACGAGCGCCAACGACAGATGCAACAGAAAGAGCCACCTGGTCATTCCAGCCTCCTGGTATTGCCCTGGTTATCAATAAGCGCTGGATCTATCACTATATTTCTGATCTGCGTCTCCACGCTGCCGGGAGCAGAGGTGGGGCAGGTAACACAAGAGTAATTGCTGTGCGGACTTCCCGCACCAAACAGGCTGGTCACGGTGAACAGCGCGCCCAGCGTGCGTGCTATGGGGTCATCCGAATACTGTGCATTACCACCTAATAGCAGCGGTAGGTCCGAGACCGTATCGGTCTTGGGCAGAAGACCAAAGAACACTGTCTCATCGGGGCGATTGACTTGGAATATGTGCTGGTCTTCGCCCTCAAAACCAACGGCCTGCGCATCATCGTGGAACTTTGTAGCATCCACTGGTGCCCCTGAAAGCTGGATACTATTCATCTCAACTACAGGACTCTTGCCCTGAGAAAAATCCAGCCCCTTAATCGCCACCCAGGTCAGCAAACCGCCCTGGCTATGACCGTAGATATGCAGGCTGTCCGGCCCAGCATCTATCGCCTGCTTGAATAGTCCATTCAGGTTCCTAGCCGTGCCAGACAGAACCGCACCCTGAAGGTTCTTGTCGGTGGCCGACTCGATCAGATCCCCGATCAAACCATGCGTCGGGTTGTAAGCCAGCACAAAGCTGGCCTCACCGTCGCTACTACCACTCTGCATCAGTCCGTTGGCAACGGCCTCCATCATGCTGTTCATGATGCCATTGGTGAAGATCTTGTCTTCTTCCTGGTTGAAACTTTTGAACTGCTCTACCTGCAGGTTATCTTCATCGAGGATAGGTTTATCACCGTCCTGCAGAGGCTTGCCATCCCTGCCAACCAGCTGACCGTTCTCATCAGTTTTGAAAGTTCCGGTCACTCGAACCGGCTGCAGATCCCCAGTAACCAAAACTGGCAGTTGGCTAAACAGCCCCCCATGGTTTCCCGGCCCGGGGACTATCCCCAAGCTTGGAACGTTCATGGAGTCCATGGCATCGACCAGTAGCGCTGGGGCCCAAGCCAAAGCAGCAACCAGACTATTTTGCTCAGCCGCCGAGCGCGCCTGATCTTTCAAGGCCCCCAGATTCGTGAACGCCTCTACAGAATGGCGCCCATAGTTCTCCGCATTCGCCACCCATCCCTGCACCGTCTCCTGGGGATGAGTCACAGCCTCCAAGGACGAACTGCTGACATAGAGATTGGTATTCTCTTCGTCATCCTTGGTCACCTCGTAGGACTTGCTGACATCACGGTTCAGACCAGCTGTTGAGTCCTGGCCAGTTGCCGCATCATTGCGGACGATGATCTCACCCTGGCCCACCGTGGCGCGCACGGTCTGCTCGCGCTCCTTGCGATAGTCGTAACCACTCAGGTTCCAATTGTTCTCGCCTGAATTGTTCTCCTGGCTCGGATCCACCACTGCAGCCGTTGCGGTGGCATTGCCATCCATCGAATTGTTACCGCTCGATCCGCTATCACTGCCCCAGGTGTAGGTACCCCCCGCATTGGCATACCAGGAGTGCTCCTTATCGTGCCCCTTGATATCGCGGAAGCCCAAGGTGCCGGTATCCAGTTTGAGGTTGTCGGTGCCAGAAGCCAGCAGAGCACCATCCAACTGCGTATGCTCTTCCGTACGAATGTCGAGTCTATCGCGAGCGACAATACCAGTCTGGCGCTCTACCCAGTCGGTGGAACCCGTGGTCCTGCCAACCCCCACCGAGCCGCTGGCGCTTACACTGCCATAGATGCCCACACTGACAGTCAGGCTGGCGTCTAACTCATCACCACTTACCTTACCGGTGTTGGGAGCGGACGAGACCAGCAGGTCGCGGCCAACCTTACCCGTAACATCTTGCCCCTCCACCCAAGCACCGGCGACCGTGGTGTCCCGCCCACTCTCGAAGCGCAGTTGGTTGCCAGCATAGAGATAGGCATCCTGCTGGCGCCCGGCGTCACGGTCCAGTTGGCCTTTTCCAATGTCGACGCTGGCATAGACGGAAATAAAGTCCTGCCCACCCAGGGCCAGCCCCACTTCTCCGCCACCACTCCTCCGATTCATGTCATAGGTGGAGTCGTTCTGTGCAGCACGGATTTCCAAGTCGTTGCCAGCCTTGAGCCCTATGTCTCGCTCGGCCAGGACTTGAGTTCCTATCAGGCTAAGATTTCGATCTGCATCCAGATTAACGTCGCGACCAGCCTGCAGCTGCGCAGTCAGTAAGGTGCCTTGATGCCCCTCCAGAGTCTGTGTGCCATGACTGCCCCCCACACCAGCCCTGGCACTATTGAAGGTGGAGCCACCATTGATGCCACTCTGGCTAATGGTCTGTTCAGAACTGCTCGTTTGCTGACCATGGGCAACATCCAGAGTGATGTCGCGGCCGGTCATGTTGATATCGCGTCCGGCCTGAATCTGGCTACCTCGACCATTGATATCATTTCCAGCCTGCAGATTGACGTCACGCCCCGCCGTCAAAGTGGATGGGCGATTGCCCACAACGCCCTCAGCGGAGAGGGTTTCCTGACTGGTCGTACCAAGATGCACAGCGGTCGAAGGACCAGAAACAAACTGCGTTATTGCATCTGCCGTCTTTAGCACGCTGGAAACTTGACTGATGGCATTTTCGCCCTGACCGACACCTTTGATGGCGTCCATCGTATTGCCGAAATTATGGCTCATGTTGACAGTCAATCCGTTGCGCTGATGAGTCTCTTCTTGCTCCCGCATAGACTGCTCAGTGGCTGCGTCGAGGTTAATATCACGTACGGCACTCAGATTGATGTCTCGCCCAGCTTGCAGGTCAGAACCGGTTTGGTTGATGTCACGCCCTGCACGGACATCGAGATCAGCGCCAGCATTGAGCTGGCTAGCTGAGGCTGTCAGATCGGTCACCCGTGTTTTGTCTGCCTGCAGGTCATTGCCCACAAATGCAGTAAACCCGTTGCGGTCGCTTTCCAGCCCGATACCAGTGCGCCGCTCATGCTCCCAAACTGCATCGGAGTTCTGGCTCTTTGCGGCAGCAACCTTGACGTCGCGTCCGGCATCTAACAACACGTTACGCCCGGCACTGACACCACTACCAATAACGTTGATGTCGCGCTCGGCTTGCAGAATCGCATCGCGATCCGCCGTAACTTGGCTACCTACGCTGGTACTGCTTTGTGCCTCTCGGCCGGCTTCCTTGGCGGAAGACACCGACAACATGCCGTCCGAAAGGGAAAACCCGGTTTTCTTTCTATAGCTCTCTGTCAAGCTATAAGCCGTATCGTTGGCCGCCACCAGATTGATATCCCCGGTCTCGGTCACCAACCCCGAACGCAACTCCACATCATTGCCGGCTGAGGCGGTACTGGCCCGCAGGCGTACATCGTTGCCCGCCGCGATGACCACATCGTTGCCTGCATCCAGCTCGCTGGAGACCTGGGTGGCCGTGGTTTTCATCTTGCTCTTGCCACTGCTGGAAAGGCCGAGGAAACCGGATTTGGTTTTCTTGCTGTATGAGCCGTGCTCTTCGACGCCGGACAACACGGCGATATCGCGCGTGGCGCCGACCATCAAGTCGCCACCCGCCTTGAGCTGGCTCCCGATAATGGTGACGTCACGACCACCGTCGATATTCAGACCACCATCGCTGGATTTGCTGGTGTTCAGCGTCAGGTCGCGACCGGCCTCCACCACAGAGGCGACATTGGTGCTGTCGTAGCTTTCCTTCTGCTCGCTCTTGCTGCGACCGAAGGAGCCCTTGCTCTTCTTGAAGTAGAAGGATGCTTTTTCGTCCTTGGCAGACAGCACATTGAGATCGCGCCCAGCATCCAGATCGACGTCCTGGCCGCCCTTCACTTTGCTGGCGAGCAGGGTCAGGTCCTGGCCGGCACGAACGGACACATCACGCCCGGCTTCTAGGCTTGAGCCCACCTGGGTGATCCGGTCGGTGCTCTTGGTGACCTTCTTGCTCTTGGAGTAGAAGTGATCCTCGTTGGCTGCGGAAACGATGGATACATCGCGCACCGCCAGCAGATCCAGATCCCGTCCTGCCGAGAGCTTGCTGGCCGTGGCGGTGATGTCTCGGCCAGCGCTGGCATAGATGTCATTGCCGGCAACCACCTCGCCGCCGATCTGGCGCAGGTGCTCGTCGTTGTATTTCTTGCCCTTGGTGACCTGATGCAGCTCGGTGGCGGCTGCCAGGTTGATATCGCGGCCGGCATCGAGCTCGATGTCACCCCGGCTCTGCAGAGACGAGCCCACGTTGGAGATATCGCGCCCCGCAGACAGGCTCAGCAGGCTGCCGGCTTCGATGCGTGCTGCGCTATCGACATAGTCATTGGTCAAGACCTTGCCGGAGTGGCTGGCGACATGCCGCGATACCGTGCGCTCGTTGCTGATATCGCCGCTCTCGGCAATCAGGCTCACATCCCGGCCGGCGATGATGCCGCCCTGAGCATTGCGAATGCTGTCTGCAGCCAACAGATCGAGGCGCTTGCCAGCCTCCATCAGGCCCCCGACATTGGTGATGTTGCGCCCTTTAACCTCAAGGTTTTCACTTGCGCGCAGAGTGCCCTGATTACTCAGATCTGTACCGCTGATCAGGCTGACTTCTTTGCCCTGGATCAGCGCACCGTTGGCGGCCAAGCGGCCTTCGGCCTGGGCCAGGTAGAGCACTGGAACCAGCACTTTCTGGCCCAGAACCTCATGCTCCTCTAGCCACACGATGTCGTGGGTCAGGGCTGCAACCTGCTCGGCAGTCAGGCTGACGCCCAGCGAGAGCTTCAGAGCGCTCTTGCTGGCAACGGCGTTGTCCATCAGGTACTTGAACATGGCCTCGTCGCTGGTCAGGCCGGCGAGGAAACGCTGGCCGGTACGCGCGACTATGGCCTCGCGCATCAGACGCTGTTCGAACAGGCCGTCACCAAGGCGCCGACTGACTTTGTCCAGGTCGTAACCGAGCAGCCCCAGGAGGTAATCGGAACCCATGAAGGACTTGAGATTGGTCAGTTCCGGATTGGTCTCGATCAGGTAGCGATGAGCGCCAGGCTGGCGACCGCTACCCGGCGCAATTTCGGCGCCATCCACCGTCTGGCCCTGCGCACTACCGGCGCCACTCAGGCGGAACAGGCCATTTTCACCCTGGGGAATACTGAAGCCCGGCAGCGTCAGCGGGTTCATCTGTTTTTGTTGTAGATCTGGCGGCAGCTGAGCATTCAGCACTACGACAAAGTTCTTACCGGTACCGCTAGCAGCAGTGCTGGCAACCTTGTTCGCGCCCAGTACAACATTGCTATTGCTGGTCAGCACACTGTTGTTGAACGAGTCGCTGGCCTTGATCGAGAGGCTACCCCCGGCCTGTATCACTGCATTGGAGGCAGTGCCGGTCGGCGTTACGGTCTCAGTGGAAGACACCAAGCTGTAGCCAAGAATGCGACTGGGTACAGGTTGCTGGCGCGAGGGGTCGTAATAGGGGTTCAGCTCGTTGGTTTTCTGCTGCCCGCGCGAGACGGTAGCCTTGTACTGCATCTGACCCTTGTCCATGCGCTGGTACTCCCAGTACTCATAGACATAGCGGGAGTTGTACCTGGCATATTCGGAAAGGGCCCCGCCTGGCTCCACCATGTCCCAGAAGCGGTCGGCGCTCTCAGAGTCCACTGGGTTGCGGAACATTCGGCTACGCACCACTGTCGAGGAGGCCGCACCCTCGTTGCTGAAGCTGCTCACGTCGATGGAGATATTGCCAGCAGCTGATACCCGGCTATGGCTGTTGGAGAAGGAGCTGCCGCGCATCAGCAGGTTCGCCCCGGTGACGATGCTGGCAGCGGGCGAGTCGGAGAGTACGGTGCGCTCAAGTACCTCGTCCACGTAGTACATGATGTCGTAG
The DNA here is from genome assembly GCF_003205495.1 of Aquipseudomonas alcaligenes. Taxonomy (GTDB): domain Bacteria; phylum Pseudomonadota; class Gammaproteobacteria; order Pseudomonadales; family Pseudomonadaceae; genus Aquipseudomonas; species Aquipseudomonas alcaligenes_B. The sequence goes on from NZ_QJRX01000001.1 coordinate 192,530, forward strand.
TGGCTGCCCTGACAGTCGCCACTATGCTCCTTGCACTCGTATGAGATGTCGCCGGACACCAATCGCTCGGCAAGCTCGAATTTCTCTTTGCGGTTCCGCAGGGTTGCAGCCCGCAGCTGCATGTCACCCCGGCTCTCGATGGAGCCGGAGACGTTGTCCATTAATGTCGACCAGTTGTTTGAAACATCCTTCGCCACCAACAGAGAGCCGAGGCTGAATACATCGGCGTACCAGTTGGTGAAACGATCCACCCGCAGCGACATGTCTTCGCCACTGAAGATCAGACCACGATCGTTGAGCAGGTTGGTTGCGCTCAGGCGCAGGTTCTCGCCGCTGCCCAGGGTGCCGTAGTTGTTCAGGGTGGCCGCCGCAACCTTCAGGTCCTTGGCGGAAGTGAGCTTGCCGCTGTTGGCCAGGATGCCGTCGATATCGATGTCGGCCAGGCCGCCACCGCTGACGCGCCCGGCGCTGCTCAGGTTGAGGCTGGCCGCCTTGAGGGTCAGGTCGCCCAGGCTGGTCAGCTTGCCGCTACCACCATAGGCGCCGCTCAGGGTGAGACTGAGGTCGCCGTCGCTGGCGATCAGACCATTGTTGGTCCAACTGCCGCCGGTGGCGATCAGCGATTCGCCGGCCAGCAACTGACCACTGGTGGTCTGGTTGAATTGATTGACGTTGAGCAGCAGGCGCCCGGCCTGGAGGATGCCGCTGTTGGTCCAGCTCTGCGCACTGATATTCAGCTCGCCGCTGGTGGCCAGGGTGCCACCGGCAGCGATGGCCCGCGCCGAGGCCAAGGCGAGGTTGCCGCTGCCGGCATGGCGGATCTCGCCGCCGGTGTTTTTAAGGTCATCGAGCTGCAAGCGCAGTACAGCGTTGCCGACCTCAACCAGGCCGGAGCGGTTATCCAGCAGGCCGACGTCGATCAGCGACTCGCCCGCGCTGCCGAGGGCACGCAGCTTGCCCTGGCTGTTGCTCAGGCTGGCAGCCTCAATGCGCAGAGTGCTGCCGCTCTCGATCAGGCCGTAGTGGTTGTTCAAGGCGCCACTCAGGCTGAAGTCGATCTGCTGCGCGGCCACCTTGCCGCGCTGCTGGTCCGAAGTACCGCTGCCCTGGTTGCCGAAGCTGTCGGCTATTACTTCGAGTAAGCCGTTCTCTGCGTAGAAACCGCCCGTACCGTTTTCTATAGCCGCTGCAGTGATTTTGGCACCGCCAGCAGTGGCGGCGATATGCCCCCCATCATTGCGCAGATCGCCACTGGAGATTTCCAACTGCGCACCCTGAGTGGTACCGCCGCGGTTGTCGAGCAGACCATCCAGCTGCACACGTATCCAGCCCAACAGACTGCTGAGAGTTCCTTCATCGCGGTTGTCCAGGCTGCCAGCCTCTACCAACAGGTCGTCTTCCGCGCTCTGCAGGGTGCCTTGCTGGTTGTTCAGCGCGCCAGCCACCGCCAGGCTGAGCTGGCCTTTGCCTATGATGGTGCCGGTCCTGTTGTCGAAGCTGTTGGCAGCGATTGCGACATCGCCCTGCTCGCTGGAGATCAGGCCGCCCTGGCCGTTGTTCAGCTGTCCGCCGGCCTTGATCTGCAGCTTGCCGTTGGCTGCCAAGTTGCCGCCCGCGGAGTTGTCCAGATCGCCAGTCAGCAGCTCCAGCAACCCCTGGCTGAAGAGCTTGCCGCCGCGATTGTCCAGGTTGCCGCTGCTCAGCAGCAGGTTGCCGGAACTGGCCAACTGGCCGTTGGCGTTGTTCAGCAGGCCGAGCAGCTCCAGGGTGAAACTGCCCTCACTAACCAACTCACCGGCCGAGTTATTCAGGCTGTCACCACGCAACAACAGGTTGCCATCACTGCCGATTTCGCCGCCGCGGTTGTCGACCTCAGTTGCCTCGATCTGCAGGTCGCCCTGGCTGCTGACCAAACCAGCCTGGTTATCCAGCTTGCCATCCAGTGCCAGCTCGATCTTGGCCTGGCTGGAGATGACGCCGGCGGAACTGTTATCCAGGCTGGCCGCCTGAACCTTGAGATCCCCCTTGCTGACCAGCGCCCCCTGGCCGCTGTTGTTCAGCCCGCCCTGCAGCTCGACCGCCAGCGCGCCATTCTTGCTCGACAGGGTGCCGCTGGCCGAGTTGTCCAGCGTGCCACCCTCGACCTCAAGGCCCTGCCAGCCGGAGACCAGACCGCCACGGTTATCCAGGCTCTGCGCCTCGACGGCCATGGAGCCTTCGCTGACCAGGCTGCCCTGGCGGTTGTCCAGGCTGGTCACCTTGATCTCAGCCTGGCCTTTGCTGGAAACCTGGCCGCTGCGGTTATCCAGGGTGTCGGCCTGCACCGCCACGCTCTGCTTGCCGTACACCAAGCCTTCCCCGCTGTTGTCCAGTGCGTCGGCCGTGACCGTCAGCGCACCCTGCGACAGCACCCGGCCGCCGTGATTGTTCAGGCTGGCGCTATCCACCGAGCCCTGACTGCCGGCGCTCAGGGTGCCACCCTGATTGTTCAGGGTCTGTGTCACCTTGATCTGCAGCTGGCGGCTGGCGGCAAGGGTCGCATCGTGGTTGTTCAACTCACGCGCCGTGGCGCTCAGGTTGCCGCTGGTGTTGCGGCTGCCGTCGGCATTGACGCCGGCCTCGACCACGCCGCGGTTGACCAGCTTGTCCGCACTCAGCGCGATGGCGTCGCGCGCCGCCAGACTCTGCTGATTGCTCAGCTCGCCATCGACCTGCGCCGAAATGTTGTTGCCGGCGTAGACCGGGCCATTGGCTTCCAGACTCTCGGCGGCGATGCGCACGCTGCCGCTGGCGGCAGTCTGCGCCAGGCTCAGCTTGCCGCTGGCATCGATCTGGATATCGCCCGCGCTGGCCGCCATGTCGCCGGCCAACTTCACGCCCACGCCCTGTTCGGTGCCCACCAGGCGAATGGCGCCGGCATACATGCCGCCCAGCGCCGAGCTGTCGATGGCCAACTGCGGCTCGTCTGCCTTGCTGGCCGCACGCTTACTGACGGCCAGCTCGGCGAGCTCGACGTCGTTGACGCCGGTAATGATGTTGAGCTTGTTGGCGTGCAGCTCGGCGTTGAGCTTGGCGCTGCGGGTGATCAGGTCGAACTGGTCGACGTTGCTGGCATTGAGACCCTGACCCTCGATGCTGATGGCCCCGCCGTCGACCTGTAGACGGTCCAGGCGACCGCCCTCGATGATCGGCTTGCCGGTGGTGAGGGTGGCGCGTGGCGTGTTGATGAAGCCGCAGCCGTTGCAGGTGATGCCGTTAGGGTTGGCCACCACCACATGGGCCTGCTGGCCAGCCACCTCGGTGTAGCCGCGCAGTTGGCTGGGGCTGCCACCGGTGACCTCGTTGAGGATCAGCTTGGCGGCCTGGCCCTTGAGATTGGCGTTGCCGAGGATGATGCCGCCGAGCTGGGTGCTCTGAGTCTTGGCCGTGGCGTTGTTGAGGATCAGCCCCTGCTGGCCGACGTTGTAGTCGGTGAACTTGTTGTGCGACAGACCGTTGCCGTTCGGCGTGGCGATATTCACCACCGGCACGCCGTTACCCGCCTGGGTCACCCCGGTATTGCCGTTGGCCGCAGCCAGCGTAGCCTCGGCGGCAGCCACCATGATCGGGTTGAGGAACAGGATGCCGGCCAGGGCCGCGGCGATGTTCTGGAAGAATGGGCTACGGACGTCCATGTAAGAAGCTCCTGCCAACAACAAGAAAAATCAGAAGAAAAGATCGACGCGGAAGTACAGTGGGTGCTCGCGGTTCTCGATCACCGCAGGCCGCTCCAGCGAGCGCGCCAGAGTGACGCTCGCTGCCAGGTGCTGGCCGCGCGCGCTGAACTCGAAGGCATTGCCGGAGAGCCGGCCCTTGAGCTCGGGGTTGTAGCGCTCGCCATGGATGACGCCGAGGTCGTAGGCGAAGGCGACGCCGTATTGCTGCAAGTAGGGCTGCAGCGGGGCCCAAGTCACCGGGCGTGTCCAGCGCAGCTGGTTGCGCCAGTAGCCGCCGCTGTCGCCGGACAGCGACTGCTCCTTGAACCCACGCACCGAGGCCAGGCCGCCGATGCTGATGCGCTGCGGGCTATACAGCACATCCTCGCTCCACTGGCCGTTGGCCAGGCTGTCGAAACTGAACGACTCGCCCCACAACTGGAAGGGCTGCAGGTAGCTGAGGGTCAGGCTGTATTTGTTGTAGCGGGCCACCGGCTCGCCCGGCAGCGGGTCGCCTTCGCTCTGCGCATCCAGGGCACCGACGCCCTGCTGCCAGCCGATGTCGGCGTTGACAAAGGCGCTGCCGATGCGGCGGCCGTGGTTGAAGCCAAGCTGGGTCTCCGACAGACGCTGGCTGGAGACGTCGATCAGCGCGCTGTCGATGTAGTTGCGCGTGCGCAGGTGGCTGAGGCCGAAGTTGACGCTGGTCTTGCTCAGCGAGTCGCGGTGCAACAGGCGCTCGGCGCGCAGCGCATGGGTACGACTCTCGCCGTCCATCTCGAAGACGAAGCCGGAGCCTTCAGTCTGGTTGCGGTAGTAGCTCTGGCTGTAGCTGTAGCTGAAGGTCCACCAGCCGTAGGGCAGGCTGTAGTAGAGGCTCTGATTATCGGAGTGGCGGAACTCGTCGCTGACCGCATCCAGGCCGCCACGTAGGCTCAGTTGGTCGGCCAGGCCCAGCGGGCTGTCCCAGTCCAGGCCGATACCCCATTGCTGCTCGCCGGTACTGACATCGCCGTCGTTATGCCGGCTGACGGAGGCATGCCAGGGCTTGCTCGGCTCACCCTTGAGCTGTACCCGGCTGCCGCCGACCTCGGTGCCGGGCACCAGCTCCAGCTGTGCGGGGCGCGAGGGCAGGCGGTTGAGCTGGTCGACCAGTTGCTCCAGCTCGCGCAGATTCAGCGGCTCGCCGAGTTTGCCGGGGAAACTCATGGCCAGTTCGCGCTCGCTGGCGATGGCCGAACTGTCCAGCCCCTCCAGACGGCCCTCGATTACCAACACGTCCAACTCGCCGTCGCTCAGATCCTGCTGCGGCAGGTAGGCGCGCGAGGTGACGTAGCCACGGTCGACGTAGCGCTGGGTTACGGCCTTAAGCAATTCGTTGAGCTGGCCCGTACCCAAGCAACGGTTGACGAAGGGCTTGAGCAGGTCGTGCTTCTCGGTCTCGGACAGCAGGCTGGCACCCTGCAGGCGGATGCCCTTGATCTCAAAGCAGCGCTCATCCTCGGCGGGAGCCTGCGACTGCTCCTCCTGCTGGCCGGGCAGTTGCTGTAGTTCCTCTAGGCGTTTGCGCTGCTCGTCGAGCAGGCGCTGCTGGCGGTCGCGAATGAGGTCGCGCTCGCCAGGCAAGAGCTCTTGGGCAAAGGATGGGGAGCAGAAAATAGATAGGCAGACAAAAACAGAGGCGAACAGCTGCTGGCGCATCGCAACCAATCCTTGGCTATTACTGGCGTTCCGACATCAGGAGGTGCGCATTTTTTATACAACACATCATGCAGGCAAGAGGCTTTCTCAGCTCACCCAGAAAAAAGTGACCCTCATCACGTTTTTTGACCAAGAAAAAGGCCACCCGCAGGTGGCCTTTTTCTTTACCGCTGTGGAATCAGGCCGCCTGGGCCGGCTTCCAGTTGTTGCTGGTGACTTCCTCGGCCATCGACTCCATGGCCTGCTGGATGGCGCGCTTGCGGCGCTCCTCGGCACGGCGGGCGAAGTACCAGGCGAAGAAGGTGAAGATCGACACGGTCAGCAGGATCAGGCTGGCCACCGCGTTGATCTCCGGCTTCACGCCCAGGCGCACGGCGGAGAACACTTCCATCGGCAGGGTGGTCGAGCCCGGGCCGGAGACGAAGCTGGCCAGCACCAGGTCATCCAGCGACAGGGCGAAGGACATCATGCCGCCGGCCGCCAGGGACGGCGCGATCATCGGGATGGTGATCAGGAAGAACACCTTCCACGGCCTGGCGCCGAGGTCCATGGCCGCTTCCTCGATCGACAGGTCGAGCTCGCGCAGGCGCGCCGACACCACCACCGCCACGTAGGCCGAGCAGAAGGTGGTGTGGGCGATCCAGATGGTCAGGATGCCACGCTCGGCCGGCCAGCCGATCAGCTGGGCCATGGCCACGAACAGCAGCAGCAGCGACAGACCGGTGATCACTTCCGGCATCACCAGCGGCGCGGTGACCAGGCCACCGAAGAGGGTACGGCCCTTGAAGCGGGTCACCCGGGTCAGCACGAAGGCGGCCAGGGTGCCCAGCGCCACCGCGGCGACCGCCGTGTACAGGGCGATCTCCAGGGAGCGCATCACCGAACCCATCAGCTGGCTGTTGTCGAGCAGGCCGGCGTACCACTTGAGCGACCAGCCGCCCCACACCGTGACCAGCTTGGAGGCGTTGAAGGAGTAGATGACCATGATCAGCATGGGCAGGTAGATGAACAGCAGTCCGACCCACAGCATCACTGTGGAGAAGCTCCAGCGTTTCATGCGCGGCCCTCCATTTCCTTAGCCTGGTTACGGTTGAACAGGATGATCGGCACGATCAGGATCGCCAGCATCACCACCGCCAGGGCAGACGCCACCGGCCAGTCGCGGTTGTTGAAGAACTCCTGCCACAGCACCTTGCCGATCATCAGGGTCTCCGGACCGCCGAGCAGCTCGGGAATCACGAACTCGCCGACCACCGGGATGAACACCAGCATGGAGCCGGCGATGATGCCGTTCTTCGACAGCGGCACGGTGATCTTCCAGAAGTTGTTGAAGTTGCTCGAACCCAGGTCGGAAGCGGCTTCCAGCAGGCTGGGATCGTGCTTCACCAGGTTGGCGTAGAGCGGCAGGATCATGAACGGCAGGTACGAGTAGACGATGCCGATGTAGACGGCCAGGTTGGTGTTGAGGATCTGCAGCGGCTCGTCGATCACCCCGATCATCTGCAGGAAGCCGTTGAGCAGGCCGTTGTTGCTGAGGATGCCCATCCAGGCATAGACGCGGATCAGGATCGCGGTCCAGGTCGGCATCATGATCAGCAGCAGCAGCGCGGTCTGCGCTTCCTTGCTGGCACGGGCGATGGCATAGGCCATCGGATAGCCGATCAGCAGGCAGAGGACGGTGCTGACGAAGGCCATCTTCAGCGAGCCGAGGTAGGCGGCCAGGTACAGCTCGTCTTCCAGAAGGAAGAGGTAGTTGCCCAGGTTGAGCACGATCTGCAGCTGGTTGTCGGCCCAGCTGTAGATGTCGGTGTAGGGCGGAATGGCCACGTCGGCTTCGGCGAAGCTGATCTTCAGGACGATGAAGAACGGCAGCAGGAAGAACAGGAACAGCCAGAAGAAGGGCACACCGATCACGGCATGCCGCCCGGTGGGCAGGTAGCGCTTCAGTTTGCCGATTCTCATGATTGCAGTACCACGCCGCTGTCGTCTTCCCAGTACACCACCACGGCGTCGTCCCAGGTCGGGCGCTTGCCGCGGCGCTCGGCGTTGGCGATGAAGCACTGCACGATCTGCCCGGAACTCAGCTTGACGTAGTACACCGAGTGGCCGCCGAGGTAGGCGATGTCGTGCACGGTGCCGTTGCACCAGTTGTAGTTGGGGTGCTCATGGTCCGCCGGCAGGGCGGTGGCCATCAGCAGCTTCTCCGGGCGCAGGGCGTAGCTGACCGACTTGTTCTCGGCGCGGGTGGTGACGCCGTGGCCGATGTAGATCGGCTTGTCCAGCTGCGGGCAGCTGATGATGGCGTGGTCGGCCTCGTCGGTGGTGATCTGGCCATCGAACAGGTTGACGCTGCCGATGAACTCGCAGACCAGGCGGCTGGCCGGGGTCTCGTAGATGTCGATCGGGCTGCCGGTCTGGGCGATCCAGCCGAGGTGCATGATGGCGATGCGCTGGGCCATGGTCATGGCCTCTTCCTGGTCGTGGGTCACCATCACGCAGGTCACGCCGACCCGCTCGATGATCTCGACAAGCTCAAGCTGCATCTGCGAACGCAGCTTCTTGTCCAGAGCACCCATGGGTTCGTCGAGCAGCAGCAGCTTGGGGCGCTTGGCCAGGGAGCGGGCCAGGGCCACGCGCTGGCGCTGGCCACCGGACAGCTGGTGCGGCTTGCGCTTGGCGTACTGGGTCATGTGCACCAGCTTGAGCATCTCGGCCACGCGCTCGTCGATCTCGGCCTGCGGCAGCTTGTCCTGCTTGAGGCCGAAGGCGATGTTCTGCGCCACGGTCATGTGCGGGAACAGCGCGTAGGACTGGAACATCATGTTGATCGGCCGCTCGTAGGGCGGCATGTCGGTGATGTCCACGCCGTCGAGCAGGATGCGCCCGGAGGTGGGGCGCTCGAAGCCGGCGAGCATGCGCAGCAGGGTCGACTTGCCGGAGCCGGAGCCGCCGAGCAGGGCGAAGATCTCGCCCTTGTTGATGGTCAGCGAGACGTCATCGACGGCGATGGTTTCGTCGAACTTCTTGGTCACGCGGTCGATCTTGACCAGCACCTCTTTGGGTTGCTGGTTGCCCTCTAGGGCTTTCTTGTAGGCGCTGGAGGCAACAGCCATTTCAAAACTCCCGGAACATAAGGCGCCCGGCCGCAGGGGCCGGGCAATAGACTCACTTACCCGACTTGATCTTGGTCCAACTGCGGGTCATCTGGCGCTGCACTTTCGGCGGCAATTCGGCGGAGATGAACAGATTATCCAGCACCGCCTGCGGGGGGTAAACGGACTCGTCGTTGCGCACTTCCGGGTCCATCAGCTCGCCGGCCTTGGGGTTGGGGTTGGCGTAGCCGACGTAGTCGCTGACCTTGGCGATCACCGCCGGCTCGAGCAGGTAGTTGATGAAGGCGTGGGCTTCCTTGACGTTCTTCGCGTCGGCCGGGATGGCCATCATGTCGAACCACAGGTTGGCGCCTTCCTTGGGAATCGCGTAGGCGATCTGCACGCCCTTGCCGGCCTCGTCGGCGCGGTCGGCAGCCTGGATGATGTCGCCGGAGAAGCCGACCGCGACGCAGATGTCGCCATTGGCCAGGTCGCCGATGTACTTGGAGGAGTGGAAGTAGGTCACGTACGGACGCACGGCCATCAGCTTGTCTTCCGCCAGCTTGTAGTCGTCCGGGCTGGTGCTGTTGGGGTTCTTGCCCAGGTACTTGAGCACGGCCGGGATCATCTCGTCGGCCGAGTCGAGGAAGGCCACGCCGCAGGCGCTGAGCTTCTTCATGTTGTCCGGCTCGAAGACGGTGGCCCAGGAGTCGATTGTGTCGACGCCCAGCACAGCCTTGATCTTCTCGACGTTGTAGCCGATGCCGTTGGTGCCCCACAGGTAGGGGACGGAATACTGGTTGCCCGGGTCGTTGGTTTCCAGCTGCTTGAGCAGCACCGGGTCGAGGTTCTGCCAGTTGGGCAGCAGGGTACGGTCAAGCTTCTGGAAGGCACCGGCCTTGATCTGCTTGCCGAGGAAGTGGTTGGACGGCACCACCAGGTCGTAGCCGGAGCGGCCCGCCAGCAGTTTGCCTTCCAGGGTCTCGTTGGAGTCGAACACGTCGTAGACCGGCTTGATGCCGCTGGCCTGCTCGAAGTCGTCGAGGGTGGTCTCGCCGATGTAGTCGCTCCAGTTGTAGATGTGCACGGTGGGAGCTGCCTGAACGGCGCCGGCCATGCCCAGGGTCACCGCCACGGCGGTCAGGGTCTTGCGGAAGGAAGTTCGCACACGTCAGTCCTCTTTCTTGTTGATCTTGCAGGCCATCTACGCGACCTGGGGTTGCTGGTGAATCTGTCTGCCTATCCCTGACGCCCATGCCGATCGCCCAGCCGCCCGCGCACGGAGCTGTGTGGGGCTCGTGTGTAACGGTAGTCGAAGAGAGTCATGGGGCCTCCTGGCGGGGCTCCGGCGGGAGCACCCGCCGGAGGGTGTCGCTGTTGTCGGTTACTTGCCGGACTTGATGGTGGTCCAGCTGCGAGTCATGGTGCGCTGCACCTTGGCCGGCAGATCCGGGAAGGTGTAGATCTTGGCCATGGTGGCGGCGTCCGGGTAGATGCCCGGGTCGTTGCGGATGGCCTCGTCAACCAGCGGGGTGGCCGCCGCGTTGCCGTTGGGGAACTGCACGAAGTTGGTGATCTCGGCCATGATTTCCGGCTGCATCAGGAAGTTCAGGAAGGCATGGGCGCCCTCGACGTTCTTCGCATCGGCCGGTACGGCAAGCATGTCGAAGAAGCTGCCGGCACCTTCTTTCGGGATGCTGTAGAGGATGTTCACGCCGTTCTTGGCTTCTTCGGCGCGCGACTTGGACTGGTACAGGTCGCCCGAGTAGCCGATGGCCACGCAGATGTTGCCGTTGGCCAGGTCGCCGATGTACTTCGAGCTGTGGAAGTAGGCGGTATCCTTGCGGATGGAGAGGAACAGTTCCTCGGCCTTCTTCAGCTCATCCGGCTTCTCGCTGGTGGGGCTGAAGCCCAGGTAGTTGAGGGCGGCCGGCAGGATCTCGGTCGGCGAGTCGAGGAAGGACACGCCGCATTCCTTCAGCTTGGCCATGTTCTCCGGCTTGAACACCAGATCCCAGGAGTCGACCGGAGCGTTCTCGCCCAGCACGGCCTTGACCTTGTCGACGTTGTAGCCGATGCCGATGGTGCCCCACATGTAGGGGATGGAATACTGGTTGCCCGGATCGCTCGGCTCCAGGGCCTTGAGCAGGTTGGTGTCGAGGTTCTTCCAGTTCGGCAGCTTGGCGCGGTCCAGCTTCTGGAATACGCCGGCCTTGATCTGCTTGGCCAGGAAGGGGTTGGACGGCACGACGATGTCGTAACCGGAGCTGCCCGCGAGCAGTTTGGCTTCCAGCACTTCGTTGCTGTCGAAGACGTCGTAGATGACCTTGATGCCGGTTTCCTTGGTGAACTTGTCCAGGGTTTCCGGGGCGATGTAGTCCGACCAGTTGTAAACGTGCAGTACCTTTTCGTCGGCCTGCGCTACGCCGGCCACGGCGCCTGCCAGGGTCACGGCAAGCAGGGTTTTACCGAAGGTCTTGATCATGCGGGTTAGCTCCATTGTCATTTGAAGTATCCGGGGCTGCGTCGCCTTAGCGACGCACCCTCCGGTGAGCCTGGCCAACGCTCGTGCAGTCTGGCAAGGTCGAGCCCAAGGCTCAAGCCTTACACCAGCACCGCGCGGGCGGTCAGATCGAGGCACTTGCGCGCCTTGTCCACCAGTTCGTCGATCTCGGTTTTGCTGATCACCAGCGGCGGCGCGATGATCATGGTGTCGCCCACGGCGCGCATGATCAGTCCGTTCGCGAAGCAGTGGCCGCGGCAGATCATGCCCACGCCCAGCTCGCTCGGGAAACGTTCGCGGGTCTGCTTGTTCTTCGCCAGTTCGATGGCGCCGAGCATGCCCACGCCGCGGACTTCGCCCACCAGCGGATGATCCGCCAGCTCTCGCAGACGCTTCTGCAAATACGGTGCCGTTTCCTCGCGGACCTTCTCGAGAATCTTCTCGTCCTTGAGGATGCGCAGGTTGGCCAGGCCGACGGCGGCCGCCACCGGGTGCCCGGAGTAGGTGAAGCCGTGGTTGAAGTCGCCACCGGCGTTGATCACCTGAAACACCTTGTCACTGACGATCAGGCCGCCCATGGGCACGTAGCCGCTGGTCAGGCCCTTGGCGATGGTCATCAGGTCCGGCTTGTTACCGTAGAAGTCGCTACCGAACCACTCGCCGGTACGGCCGAAGCCACAGATGACTTCGTCGGCCACGAACAGAATGTCGTACTTGGCGAGGATCTCGCGGATGCGCGGCCAGTAGCTGTCCGGCGGGATGATCACGCCACCGGCGCCCTGGATCGGCTCGGCGATGAAGGCGGCGACCTTGTCCTCGCCCACTTCAAGAATCTTCTTCTCCAGCTGGTCGGCGGCCCACACGCCGAATTCCTCGGGGCTCATGTCGCCGCCCTCGCCGAACCAGTACGGCTGCGGAATGTGCACGATGCCCGGGATCGGCAGGTCGCCCTGCTCGTGCATGTACTTCATGCCGCCCAGGCTGGCGCCGGCCACGGTGGAGCCGTGGTAGCCGTTGTGGCGGCTGATGATCACCTTCTTGTTCGGCTGGCCCTTGCACGCCCAGTAGTGGCGGACCATGCGCAGCATGGTGTCGTTGCCTTCCGAGCCGGAGCCGGTGAAGAACACGTGGTTCATGCCCTGCGGCGCCACTTCGGCGATCGCCTTGGCCAGCTCCAGGGCCGGCGGGTGGACGGTCTGGAAGAAGGTGTTGTAGAACGGCAGCTCACGCATCTGCGCGGCGGCCGCCTCGACCAGCTCCTCGCGGCCGTAGCCGACGGCCACGCACCACAGGCCGGCCATGCCGTCGAGGATCTTGTGGCCTTCGCTGTCCCACAGGTAGACACCGTCCGCCTTGGTGATGATGCGCGGCCCCTTCTCGTGCAGCTGCTGGTAGTCGCTGAACGGCGCGAGATGGTGCTCACGGCTCATGGCCTGCCATTCGCGGGTTTTCGGGTTGGTCACATTGGTCATAACAACACCTTTTATTACGCGGGTCGCCGGCGGCGCCCCGATGAAATCCGTGGCAGCGGGCGCGGCTGGCCGCGCCCGCTCCAGTCACACCGACAGCAGCAGGAACTCGCGCTCCCAGGAGCTGATCACCCGCTTGAAGTTCTCGTGCTCGGCGCGCTTGACCGCGACATAGCCACGCACGAACTTCTCGCCCAGGTACTTCTCCGCGTCCTTGCAGGCTTCCATGCGCTCCAGCGCGCTCTCGATGGTCACCGGCAGGCGCAGGTTGCGCCGCTCGTAGCCGCGGCCCTTGACCGGCGCGCTGGGCTTGAGGCCCTCGACCATACCGATGTAGCCGCACAGCAGCGAGGCGGCCAGCACCAGGTAGGGGTTGGCATCGGCACCGGCCAGGCGGTTTTCCACGCGGCGGTTCTGCGGGCTGGCTTCCGGCACGCGCAGGCCGACGGTGCGGTTCTCCTCGCCCCACTCGACGTTCACCGGCGCCGAGGTATCCGGCAGGAAGCGGCGGAACGAGTTGACGTTCGGCGCGAACAGCGGCAGCACCTCGGGGATGTACTTCTGCAGGCCGCCGATGTGGTGCATGAACAGTTCGCTCATGGTGCCGTCGGCGTTGGAGAACAGGTTCTTGCCGGTCTTGATGTCCACCACGCTCTGGTGGATGTGCATGGCGCTGCCCGGCTGGTCGGTGATCGGCTTGGCCATGAAGGTGGCCGCCACGTCATGCTTGAGCGCGGCCTCGCGCATGGTGCGCTTGAACACGGTGATCTGGTCGGCCAGGTGCAGCGCGTCGCCATGACGGAAGTTGATTTCCATCTGTGCCGGGCCGTCCTCGTGGATCAGCGTGTCGAGGTCCAGGTCCTGCAGCTCGCACCAGTCGTAGACGTCCTCGAACAGCGGGTCGAATTCGTTGGCCGCGTCGATGGAGAACGACTGGCGACCGACTTCCGGGCGGCCGGAGCGACCCATCGGCGCCACCAGCGGGAAGTCCGGGTCGCTGTTGCGCTTGGTCAGGTAGAACTCCATCTCCGGCGCGACGATCGGCTTCCAGCCCTTGTCGGCGTAGAGTTTGAGCACCTTCTTGAGCACGTTGCGCGGCGACAGCTCGATCGGGTTGCCCTGCTTGTCGAAGGTGTCGTGGATCACCATCGCGGTCGGCTCGATGGCCCAGGGCACGAGGAACACGGCGTTCTCGTCCGGGCGGCAGAACATGTCGATGTCCGCCTCGTCGAGCAGCTCGTAATAGATGTCGTCCTCGACGTAGTCGCCGGTCACGGTCTGCAGCAGCACACTCTCGGGGAGGCGCATGCCCTTCTCGTCGAGGAACTTGTTGGTCGGCGAAATCTTGCCACGGGCAATGCCGGTAAGATCGCTGATCAGGCATTCAACTTCGGTGATTTTGCGTTCTTTCAGCCAGCTGGTGAGCTGGTCGAGCTTGCTAGTCATAAAGACCTCAGGGTTGTAGAGCGGCTACTGCGGACCGGTAAAAGCCTAGCGAAACTTCCTAGTTGCGCCGACCGGTTGCTCACCTACTCAGCGTTGCCCCGCCCTCTTCCTGCATGCCTCACCAAAGGCCTGGAAGATGGCGAGATAATTCGGGTTGGATCGCACCTGCCACTCCGGGTGCCACTGCACCCCGAGGGCAAAGCTTGGCGCACCTTCGACGGAGAAGGCTTCGATCAACCCGTCAGGCGCCAGTGCTTCTACGCGAAGGCCCGGCGCCAGACGCTGAACGCCCTGGCCATGAATGGAATTGACTGAAAACTCGTCCGGCAAGCCGAGACCGGCGAGCACCCCGCCCGCTTGCACACGCACGGTGTGACGGGGGGCATATTGCACTTCGACCGGCTGATCGGCCGGCTCGCGGTGGTCCATCATCCCGGCCACTTCCTGCACGCGCTGGTGCAGGCTGCCGCCGAAGGCCACGTTGATTTCCTGGAAGCCGCGGCAGATGCCCAGCACAGGCACGCCGGCGTCTATCGCCTGGCGGATCAGCGGCAGCGTGGTGGCATCGCGGGCGGCATCGTGCTGAGTGCCGGGCGCACTGGCCGGGCCACTATAATGATGAGGCTCGACGTTGGACGGCGAGCCGGTGAACAGCAGGCCGTCGAGACTGGCCAGCAGGGTGGGTTGATCGATCAGCTCGCCCAGGGCGGGAATCACCAGAGGCAGGCCTTGTGCCCCTACCGCGACGGCGCGGACATACTTGTCGCCGACGATATGGTTGGGATGCAGGCCCACCTGCTTGGTGCAGGCGGTGACGCCGATCAACGGCAGGCGCGACATGGGACACCTGTTTTATTGCTGTTGTTAGGTGAGGCCGAGATTAGCCTTGTTCAATTTTTTACACAATAGGGCTGTAAAAAATTGAACACAGCCCGCTGAGCGCCAGGCCACACAGGGCTGACCAGCGGGTCGAAAAACCCTGGAATGCCCCAAAACTGGCCATCAGGCCCCGTTTCAGGGCAGAATGGGCCGCTATTGACAGCCCTGGGTGTTTGAGATTGACTCACAGCTGTGCAATTGCATGATTGAAATTTTTAACAATAAAGGTGTTGCATCATGTCGGTACCCCCGCGTGCCGTTCAGCTCAACGAAGCGAACGCGTTCCTTAAGGAACATCCTGAGGTCCAGTTCGTTGACCTTCTTATTGCAGATATGAATGGGGTGGTGCGCGGCAAGCGCATCGAAAGAAACAGCCTGCACAAGGTGTATGAAAAGGGCATCAACCTGCCCGCTTCGCTGTTCGCCCTCGACATCAACGGCTCCACCGTCGAAAGCACCGGCCTCGGCCTGGACATCGGTGACGCCGACCGCATCTGCTTCCCGATTCCCAATACCCTGTGCAACGAGCCGTGGCAGAAGCGCCCGACCGCGCAGCTGCTGATGACCATGCACGAGCTCGACGGCACGCCGTTCTTCGCCGACCCGCGCGAGGTGCTGCGGCAGATCGTGGCCAAGTTCGACGAGATGAACCTGCGCATCTGCGCCGCCTTCGAACTGGAGTTCTACCTGATCGACCAGGAGAACGTGAACGGCCGTCCGCAGCCGCCGCGCTCGCCGATGTCGGGCAAGCGCCCGCAGTCGACCCAGGTGTACCTGATCGACGACCTCGACGAGTACGTCGACTGCCTGCAGGACATGCTGGAAGCCGCCAAGGAGCAGGGCATCCCCGCCGATGCCATCGTCAAGGAAAGCGCCCCGGCGCAGTTCGAGGTGAACCTGCACCACGTCGAGGACGCCATCAAGGCCTGTGACCACGCGCTGCTGCTCAAGCGCCTGATCAAGAACATCGCCTACGACCATGAGATGGACACCACCTTCATGGCCAAGCCCTACCCGGGCCAGGCGGGCAACGGCCTGCACGTGCACATCTCGCTGCTCGACAAGACCACCGGCAAGAACATCTTCACCTCCGATGATCCCCTGGAGAACGCCGCTCTGCGCCACGCGATCGGCGGTGTCCTGGAGACCATGCCGGCGTCGATGGCCTTCCTCTGCCCCAACGTCAACTCCTACCGCCGCTTCGGCGCCCAGTTCTACGTGCCCAACGCGCCGAGCTGGGGCCTGGACAACCGCACCGTGGCCGTCCGCGTGCCGACCGGCAGCCCCGATGCCGTGCGCATCGAGCACCGCGTGGCCGGCGCCGACGCCAACCCCTACCTGATGATGTCGGCCATCCTCGCCGGCATCCATCACGGCCTGACCAACCAGGTCGAGCCGGGTGAGCCGATCGAGGGCAACTCCTACGAGCAGCTGGAGCAGAGCCTGCCGAACAACCTGCGCGACGCCCTGCGCGAGCTGGACGACAGCGAGGTGCTGAACAAGTACATCAGCCCGGACTACATCGACATCTTCGTCGCCTGCAAGGAAGCCGAGCTGGAGGAGTTCGAGACCACCATCTCCGACCTCGAGTACAACTGGTACCTGCATACCGTTTGACGCAAGACCCGACGCCGGCCCCAGTGCCGGCGTTGTTTTATCTGCCGCCCACGCTCTGCCAGGCCGCCACCGCCGGTGCGCGCGATGGCGTAGCCATGCCCATGATTCGCCAAGGAGGTCGTCATGTTTCGCGTTCTTGCTCCGCTGCTACTGGCCCTCGGCCCGGGACTGGCGGCCGCCGCCGACAGCATCCGGGTCTACAACTGGAACGACTACATCGCCCCGCAGGTGCTGGAGGACTTCACCAAGGCCACCGGCATCGCCGTCGAATACCACACCTTCAGCACCGACGAGGAACTCGACCAGGCCCTGGCCAGCGGCGAGAGCATCGACGTCGCGGTGCCCTCGCATGACGAGCTGCCGGCACTGATCGCCGCCGGCAAGCTGCAGCCGCTGGACCTGGCCCGCCTGCCCGGACGCAAGCACCTGGACAAGCAACTGCTGAGCAAGCTGGCCGCGGTCGATCCGCAGAACCGCTACGCCGTGCCCTACCTGTGGGGTGCGGTCGGCCTGGCGATCAACACCCCGCAGGCCGAGGCCGCCTTCGGCGGGCCGCTGCCGCACAGCTGGAGCCTGCTGTTCGACCCCGCACAGAGCGCCAAGCTGGCCGCCTGCGGCATCAGCGTGCTGGATGCCCCGGACGAGATGCTCTACGGCCTGCTCAACTACCAGGGCCGCAGCTTCGCCAACAGCTCGCCCGGGCGCATTCGCAAGGCTGGCGAGCTGCTCCAGGGCCTGCGCCCGAACCTGCGCTATGTGGACAGCGAGCGCTACATAGACGACCTCAACCAAGGCCAGCTGTGCCTGGCCATGGCCTGGGTCGGCGACGCCCTGGGCGCCATCGACGCCGGCCAGCCGGTGCAGTTCGTGGTGCCGGAAGAGGGCTCGACCCTGTTCATCGACAACCTGGTGATTCCGGCCAGCGCCCGCCGCGCCGACCTGGCGCACCGCTTCATCGACTACCTACTGCAGCCCGAGGTGGCGGCCAGGATCACCAGCGAGGTGCTTTATCCCAGCGCCAACGCCGATGCCCGCGAGTTCCTCGACCCGGCCCTGCGCGACCAGCCCGGCCTCTATCCGGACCGTGACACCAAGCGCCGCCTGTTCGCCACGGTGCCGCTGCCGGACAAGCTCAAGGCCACCCGCGACGAGGTGTGGGGCCGCTTCCGCGACGGCGGCTGATCCCCCTGGCAAGCTTGCGCCGGCGTGCCACACTGCAGGGTGCATCCCCGTTCGAGAGCCGCCATGGAAACGAGGCGCATCCGTCGCGTTGCCTGCCTGCTGCTCATCGCGCTGTGCCCGGCACTGCCGCAGAGCAGCGCGGCAGCAGCAGTCGACCTGCCGCTGGACGTGGCCTTCTACGAGGCCGGCTTCCTCTATTCGCAGGGCGCCGGCATCGACCGCGACGTGGTCGATGAGCTCGCACGCCGCGGCGGCTACCGCTTCACCTACGTGGAACGGCCACGGGCGCGCATCTGGAAGGACCTCGCCCGGGGCAGCCTGGCGATGACCGTGTCCGGGATGGAAACCGCCGAGCGCCGGCAATTCGCCTACTTCATCCCCTATATCGCGCAAAAGAACATGGCGCTGGTGATCAACCCGCGCATCCGCGATGCGCAGCAGCTGCTGCAGATGCAGGACGCCCAGCTGGCGGTGGTGCGCGGATTCCGCCACGGCCCGACCTACGATCCGATCGTCGCGCAGCTGATGCGCAGCGGCCGGGTGACCGAGGTGGCGACCGCCCACAACCTCTTCCTCATGCTGCAGGCGGGCAACCGCGTCGACGTGATCTTTTCCCAGCAGCTCTTCTACGAGAAGGAACTGGCCGAGCTGGCCCTGCAATCGCGTGTCACGGTCCGGGACTGGGCGCTGGACGAAGCGCCGCAGCCGCTCTGCCTGGTGCTGAGCAAGGCGCATTTTTCCGAGCAGGACTATCGCCGGATGGCCGGCATCGTGGCGGAGATGCGCGCCGACGGCAGCCTGCGCCGCATCGTCGCACGCTACGTCTCGGGCCCCACGCTGGACAACGCCCTGAGCTACTGAGCGCGCCCCACGCCGCCTTCCAGCTTGCGCCAGAGCAGGCGCACCGCCGCCTTGCGCGACAGCACGCAGCGGTACAGGCGGATCTCCAGCGGCACCTGCCAGTGCTCGCCGCCGCACACCGCCAGCTCGCCACGGGCCAGTTCCATGGTCACCGACAGGCGCGGCACCCAGGCCACCCCCAGGCCCTGCAGGGCCATGGTCTTGAGGCTGTCGGCCATGGCCGTCTCGTACACCGTGGTCGAGCGCAGCGCGCGCTGGCGCAGCAGCTGGTTCACCGAGCGACCGAGGAAGGCGCCGGCGCTGTAGGCCAGCAGCGGCACGCTGTGGCCGCCGTCGAGGTCGAACAGCGGCGAGCCGTCCTCGCCCACCGCGCACACCGGCAGCATGGCCGTGGTGCCCAGGTGCAGCGAGGGGAAGATGTCCGGGGCCAGCTGCATGGCCGCGTCCGGGTCGTAGTAGGCGAGGATCAGGTCGCAGCTGCCCTCGCGCAGCGAGTGCACCGCCTCGCCGACGTTGGTCGCCACCAGGCGGGTGGACAGCGGCAGGCCCTCGCGGCGCAGGCGGGCGATCCACTCCGGGAAGAAGCCCAGGGTCAGCGAGTGCGCGGCGGCGATCTGCAGCACCTCGCCCTGCTGGCCCTCCAGGTGGTGCAGGTGGCGCACCACTTCGCCGAGCTGCTCGACCATGCTGCGCGCGGTGACCAGGAACAGCTGGCCGGACTCGGTCAGCTCCACCGGCGTGCGGGTACGGTTGACCAGGGTCAGCCCCAGCGCCGCCTCCAGGCTGCGGATGCGCCGGCTGAAGGCCGGCTGGGTGACGAAACGCTTCTCCGCGGCCTGGGAAAAGCTGCGGGTGGCGGCCAGGGCGACGAAGTCCTCCAGCCATTTGGTTTCCAGATTCATCGCCTATTTCTTGAGCAAATCACGTTTGAAATTATGCACGCGCGACATCGACCCCGAGTCACCGCGACATTATGCCGATTCTGCATACCATAGCGTTTAACAGCATTGGCCGACAGACGGGTTGAAGCCTAGCCTATTGGGCATCGCGGCGCTAAGCCGTATTCCCAGAGATAAAACCCATCATGTCCGCTGCTGCATCCACCCGCATCGAAAAAGACCTGCTCGGCACCCTGGAAGTCCCCGCCGACGCCTACTACGGCATCCAGACCCTGCGCGCCGTGCAGAATTTTCGACTGTCCGGTGTTCCGCTGTCGCACTACCCGAAACTGGTGATCGCCCTGGCCATGGTCAAGCAGGCCGCCGCCGACGCCAACCGCGAGCTGGGCCACCTGTCCGCCGCCAAGCACACGGCGATCAGCACCGCCTGCGCGCGCATCATCCAGGGCGAGTTCCACGACCAGTTCGTGGTCGACATGATCCAGGGCGGCGCCGGCACCTCGACCAATATGAACGCGAATGAAGTCATCGCGAATATTGCGCTGGAGGCCATGGGCTTTGAGAAAGGCGAGTACAAGCACCTGCACCCGAACAACGACGTGAACATGGCGCAGTCGACCAACGACGCCTACCCGACCGCCATCCGCGTCGGCCTGCTGCTCGGCCACGACAGCCTGCTCAACGCGCTGGACAAGCTGATCCAGTCCCTGGCCGCCAAGGGCCTGGAGTTCGGCCACGTGCTGAAGATGGGCCGCACCCAGCTGCAGGACGCCGTACCCATGACCCTGGGCCAGGAATTCCGCGCCTTCGCCACCACCCTGGGCGAGGACCTGCAGCACCTCAAGCGCCTGGCCCCGGCCCTGCTCACCGAAGTGAACCTGGGCGGCACCGCCATCGGCACCGGCATCAACGCCGACCCGAAGTACCAGAAGCTCGCCGTCGAGCGCCTGGCCATCGTCAGCGGCCACCCGGTGGTGCCGGCGGCCGACCTGATCGAGGCCACCTCGGACATGGGCGCCTTCGTCCTGTTCTCCGGCATGCTCAAGCGCACCGCGGTCAAGCTGTCGAAGATCTGCAACGACCTGCGCCTGCTCTCCAGCGGCCCGCGCACCGGCATCAACGAGATCAACCTGCCGCCGCGCCAACCGGGCAGCTCGATCATGCCGGGCAAGGTCAACCCGGTGATCCCGGAAGCGGTCAACCAGGTGGCCTTCGAGGTGATCGGCAACGACCTGGCCCTGACCCTCGCCGCCGAGGGTGGCCAGCTGCAGCTGAACGTCATGGAGCCGCTGATCGCCTACAAGATCTTCGACTCGATCCGCCTGCTGACCCGCGCCATGGACATGCTGCGCGAGCTGTGCATCGACGGCATCAGCGCCAACGAGCAGCGCTGCCGCGAACTGATGGAGAACTCCATCGGCCTGGTCACCGCGCTCAACCCCTACATCGGCTACGAGAACGCCACCCGCATCGCCAAGACCGCGCTCGACACCGGCCGCGGCGTGCTGGAGCTGGTGCGCGAGGAGCAGCTGCTGGACGAGGCCACCCTGGCCGACATCCTGCGCCCGGAGAACATGATCGCGCCGCGCCTGGTGCCGCTGCAGGGCTGATTCATCGACCGAGAGGCACCCCGCGCCTCTCTGCCCTTGGGGACGACCCCGGTCGCCCCCTGTTTTATCGCTGTTCCCGGGCCACGCTCTGCCGCCCGGGGCGACATCGAAACGCCTGAGGCTCACCAGGCCAGGCGTCTTCCTCTCGACCCGCCCTCCGGCGGGTCTTTTTTTGCCCGCTATTCCAGTTCGAACAGGCCGCTGCCCGGCGCCGGGTCGGCCAGCCGCGCGCGGATGTCGGGGTCGATGCGCGGATCATCCGGGCGGTACAGCGCCACCTGGCGGAAGGCATTGACCCGGTTGATCTCCGGCCCCAGGTATTCCCACACCACGCGGGTGCAGGCTGGGGTGCGCCGGTCGCCGCTGGAGACTCCGGTCTTCAGGCCGTTGAGGCGGGTGATGCGGCTCTTGAAGCTGGGGATGAGGATGGTCTGGCTCATCTCGTTGAGGGTCAGCGACTCGTAGTCGAGCAGGAACAGGCGGTCCTGCAGGTAGAAGGCGGCGCCCAGGTAGCGACAGCGTACCCAGTCCTCGGCCTCGCCGGCGCGCGTGCGCTCCTGGCGCTCCTGGCGCTCGAACAGGAAGTCGCCGTCCTCTTCCCACAGCTGCACCAGCGACAGCAGCACATAGCCCGGCACCGACATGCAGTTGGAATATTCGAAGTAGTAGCCGCAGTAGCGGCGCAGGTCGCTGGCGTGCTCGCGCAGCGGATTGAACAGCGCCAGCAGCGGGTCCCTGGCCGCCGCGCGGCCGGGCTCGGCGCCGCGCGCACCGATCAGGCGAGCGAACTGCTCGGGCGGCAGGCCCAGCTCGTAGTCCTCGACGCCGAAGAAGTCGCAGATGCGCTTGAGGTTGTAGGCCGTCGGGCGGCTCTGGCCACCGAGGTACTTGTTGAACTGGGCGCGATTGATCGCCAGCTTGCGGCAAACCTCGGCGATCGAGCGGTAGTGGCTGCACAGCAGCTTGAGGTTGGCACCGAGGTGTTCGGACATGGCGGCGGACCTGATGATGCGAGCGGCGCGATTCTAGCATCAACTCGCGCCATCTCGCCGCAACCCGCGAAATTGCCTACGCGCGCTCTGCGGAAGACCATGCGCCGGCCGCGGACTGTCCCGGCGTGCGCACGCATAACTACAAGAGAGACAACCCATCATGCTCGATCTCCTGAACGACCTGCTCTGGAGCAAGGTCCTCATCGTCGCCCTGGTCGGTCTCGGCCTTTACTTCACCATCGCCTCGCGTTTCGTTCAGCTGCGTTACTTCGGCAGCATGTTCCGTATCTTCGGCCAGGCCTTCCAGCGTAAGCCCGGCCAGCTCAGCTCGTTCCAGGCCCTGATGCTGTCGGTGGCCGGCCGTGTCGGTGCCGGCAACATCGCCGGCGTGGCCGTGGCCATCACCCTGGGCGGCCCGGGTGCGGTGTTCTGGATGTGGCTGGTCGCCCTGCTGGGCATGTCCACCAGCTTCTTCGAATGCTCGCTGGCCCAGCTGTTCAAGCGTCGCGAAGCCGATGGCGGCTACCGCGGCGGCCCGGCCTTCTACATCCAGCATGGCCTCGGTCTGCGCTGGCTGGCGATCGTGTTCTCGATCCTGCTGCTGGTGACCTTTGGCTTCGGCTTCAACGCCCTGCAGGCCTACACCGTGGCCAGCTCGCTGCACGACACCTTCGGCCTGCCCACCCACGTCAGCGGCCTCGCCCTGGTGGTGGTGATCGGCCTGATCATCTTCGGCGGCATCAAGCGCATCGCCAGCACCGCCGACGTATTGGTACCGATCATGGCGACCTCCTACATCGTCATGGCGCTGGTAGTGATCGGCCTCAACATCGAAGCCGTTCCGGCCACCCTGATGCTGATCGTCAAGAGCGCCTTCGGCCTGGAGCCGGCCTTCGCCGGCGGCATCGGCGCGGCCATCGTCATGGGCGTCAAGCGCGGCCTGTTCTCCAACGAGGCGGGCCTGGGTAGCGCACCGAACGTCGCCGCCGTGGCCGAGGTCAAGCACCCCGCCGCCCAGGGCATCGTGCAGTCGCTCAGCGTGTTCATCGACACCCTGCTGATCTGCACCAGCACCGCGCTGATCATCCTGCTGTCCGGCGTGTACCAGCCGGGCGCCGAGGTGGGCGGGGTGATCCTCACCCAGACCGCCATGGCCGCCGTCGTCGGCGAGTGGGGCCGTATCTTCGTCAGCCTGGCGTTGCTGCTCTTCGTCTTCACCACCCTGGTGTACAACTACTACCTGGGCGAGAACGCCCTGGGCTTCTTCAGCAGCAAGCGCCCGCTGCTGATCGCCTACCGCGTGCTGGTGATCGCCCTGGTGCTGTGGGGTTCGATGCAGGACCTGTCCACCGTGTTCGCCTTCGCCGACGTGACCATGGGTCTGCTGGCGCTGGTCAACCTGGTGGCCCTGGCGCTGCTGTTCAAGGTCGGCCTGCGCCTGATGCGTGACTACGACGCGCAGATCGAGGCCGGCGTCGAAGAGCCGGTGCTCAGCGCCAAGGCCTTCGCCGACCTGGACCTCGATCCGAGCGTCTGGAATGCCGCGAGCCAGGCCGAACGCGGCACCAGCGAGCGCGCCGAGATCGGCCACAGCGTGCACCAGCGCTGATCCACAGCCGTACAGGGAAGGGGGCCACGGCCCCCTTTTTCTTGCCCAGCCGGCGCCGTTTCGCCGTTACACTCGGGCGAAAAACGCGCGCAAGGAGCCGCAGATGACCGTGCAGATCCGCCCCGTCGGCGCCGCCGACCAGGCCGCCTGGCTACCGCTGTGGCAGGCCTACCAGCGCTTCTACCAGGCCGAGATCCCAGCCGCGACCAGCGCCGTCACCTGGCAGCGCTTCCTCGACCCGGCCGAGCCGATGCACGCCGCGCTGGCCTGGCGCGACGGCGAGGCGATCGGCCTGGTGCACTGGATCTTCCACCGCTCCTGCTGGACGGTCGGCGACTACTGCTACCTGCAGGACCTGTTCGTCGCCGAAGGCGTGCGTGGCGGCGGCCTCGGCCGCGCGCTGATCGAGCATGTCTACGCGCAGGCCCGCCAGGCCGGCGCCAGCCGCGTGCACTGGCTGACCCAGGAGCACAACGCCCAGGCGCGCCTGCTCTACGAGCGCATCGCCAGCCGTTCCGGCTTCATCCAGTACCGTCAGTTGTTGGATTGATCATGACTTCTTCGCAGAACCTGCTGGTGCTCTACACCGGCGGCACCATCGGCATGCAGATGAGCGAGTCCGGCCTGGCGCCGGCCTCCGGCTTCGAGGCGCGCCTGCGCGCCGAGCAGGCCGCCCACCCTGAGCGGCCGGCACCGGCCTGGCGCTTCGCCGAGCTCAGCCCGCCGATCGACAGCGCCAACATGCGCCAGCAGCACTGGCTGGCGATGCGCGACGCCATCGTCCGCGCGGTGGACGAGGACGGCGTCGATGCCGTGCTGCTGCTGCACGGCACCGACACCCTGGCCTACAGCGCCGCGGCGCTGAGCTTCCTGCTGCTGGGCATCGAGGTACCGGTGCTGCTGACCGGCTCCATGCAGCCGGCGGGCGTGCCCGGCGGCGATGCCTGGCCCAACCTGTTCGGCGCCCTGGGCCTGCTCGCCAGCGGCATGGCGCCGGGGGTGCACCTGTACTTCGCCGGCCAGCTGCTGCACGGCGCGCGCGCCAGCAAGTGCAAGAGCGAGGCCTTCGACGCCTTCGCCGACCACGGCCGGCCGCGGCATGCCGAGCACCTGCCCAGCCTGCCCGCCGCCCTGCACTACCGCCAGCCGCGCCGCGCGGTGGCCCTGGCCGTGCAGCCGCTGTTCCCCGGCCTCGGCGCCGCGCAGCTGCGCGCCGTGCTCGACAGCGGCGTCGAGGCCCTGCTGCTGGAGTGCTACGGCAGCGGCACCGGACCGGCGGACGATGCGCAGATCCTCGCCACCCTGCGCGAGGCACGCGCCCGCGGCGTGGTGCTGGCGGCGATCAGCCAGTGCCCGCAGGGGCATGTCGAGTTCGGCGTGTATGCCGCCGGCAGCGCCCTGGCCGGCGTCGGCCTGGTCAGCGGCGGCGGCATGGGCCGCGAGGCGGCCCTGGGCAAGCTGTTCGGCCTGCTCGGCGCCGGCCTGCCGGCGGCCGAGGTGGAGCGCCTGTTCACCCTCGACCTGTGCGGCGAGATGGCCGGCTAGCCCGCCAGCGGCGAGAACACCGACCAGCCGATGCGCTCGCTGAGCAGCTCCAGCGCCGCCATGCCGGCCAGCGAGTTGCCGGCGGCGTTCAGCTCCGGCGACCACACGCAGACAGTGAAGCGCCCCGGCACCACCGCGACTATGCCGCCACCGACGCCGCTCTTGCCCGGCAGGCCGACCCGATAAGCGAAGTTGCCGGCCTCGTCGTACAGCCCGCTGGTGGCCATGATGGCGTTGACCTGCTGGGTCTGGCGCGGCGTCAGCACCTGGCCACCGCCGTGCCGGCAGAAGCCCTGGTTGGCCAGGAAACCGAAGGCGCGCGCCAGGTCCACGCAGCTCATGGCCAGGGCACAGTGGTGGAAGTAGCTGCGCAGCACCTCCTCGACCTCGTTGTGGAAGTTGCCGAAGGCCTGCATCAGGTAGGCCGCGGCGGCGTTGCGCGCGCGGTGCTGGTACTCCGACTCGGCGACCTTGGCATCCGACACCACCAGCGGGTTGCCCGACAGGCGCCGCACCAGGTCGCGCAGCGACAGCGCCGGGGCGGCGAAGCGCGACTGGTTGATGTCGCAGATCACCAGGGCACCGGCGTTGATGAAGGGGTTGCGCGGCCGGCCGCGCTCGAACTCCAGCTGCACCAGCGAGTTGAACGGCTGGCCCGAGGGCTCGTGGCCGAGGCGCTGCCAGATGTCCTCGCCGGAGTGCTGGATGGCCTGCACCAGGCTGAACACCTTGGAGATGCTCTGGATCGAGAAGGGCTCGACGGCATCGCCGGCGGTGTACAGGCTGCCGTCCACGCCGTAGACGGCGATGCCCAGGCGCGCGGCCGGCACCTCGGCCAGGGCCGGGATGTAGTCGGCCACCTTGCCGCGGCCCAGCAGGGGACGGACCTGGTCCAGAATCTCGTTCAACAGCGCCTGCATGCTCCACCTCTTGCGTTCGCGGGTGCCGAACTAGACGTCCGCGGCGGGCTCGCCATCACAGCGCGGGCGGCCCGCCCGGCGCCTGCCACTGGCGATAATGGCCGCAATTATCCCTTTGTTGGCCGGCGTTATCGTTCTCCGGGCCCGCGCGGGGTGCCAACAATGCGTGCAGCCCATCGCGGAGAACAACCAGATGCTGACCTTCTACAGCGACGACCACCGCCTGCACCATGCCAGTGGCGAGATGGTCGGCGGCGAGTACAGGCCCTGCTTCGAGATGCCAGCGCGCGCCGACCACGTG
Source organism: Aquipseudomonas alcaligenes (assembly GCF_003205495.1). Lineage (GTDB taxonomy): Bacteria > Pseudomonadota > Gammaproteobacteria > Pseudomonadales > Pseudomonadaceae > Aquipseudomonas > Aquipseudomonas alcaligenes_B. The sequence continues at coordinate 218,851 of NZ_QJRX01000001.1, forward strand.
CTGGCCCGGGTGCGCGAGCGCAGGCTCGGCGAAGTGCTGGCGCCGCAGGACTTCGGCCTGGCGCCGATCGCGCGCATCCACAGCGCCGACTACCTGGAGTTCCTGCAGAAGGCCTGGGCCGGCTGGGCCGCCCAGGGCAACACGGCGGACTTCCTGCCCGGCGTGTTCCCGGCCCGCCACCTACGGGCCAGGCGCCCGGACGACCTGTACGGCCAGTACGGCTTCCACAGCTTCGATTGCTTCGCGCCGATCACCGCCGGCACCTGGCAGGCGGCCTACAGCTCCGCCCAGGTCGCCCTGAGCGCGCAGCGCGAGATCGCCGCCGGCGCCCATGGCGTCTTCGCCCTGTGCCGGCCGCCGGGCCACCACGCCAGCGCCGACGTGATGGGCGGCTACTGCTACCTGAACAACGTGGCCATCGCCGCCCAGGCCTGCCTCGACCAGGGCGCCGCGCGGGTGGCCATCCTCGACGTCGACTACCATCACGGCAACGGCACCCAGTCGATCTTCTACGAGCGCGACGACGTGCTGGTGGCCAATATCCACGGCAGCCCGAGCTTCGAGTACCCGCACTTCCTCGGCTACGCCGACGAGACCGGCGCCGGCCGTGGCGAGGGCTGCAACCTCAATTTGCCACTGGCCGCCGGCAGCGCCTGGGATACCTGGGGCGCCGCCCTGGAGACGGCCTGCAAGCGCATCGCCGCCCATGACCCGGACGTGCTGCTGGTGTCCCTCGGCGTCGACACCTACCAGGCCGACCCGATCTCCAGCTTCAAGCTCGACAGCCCGGACTACCTGCGCATGGGCGAACGCATCGCCGCGCTGGGCAAGCCGACCCTGTTCGTCATGGAGGGCGGCTACGCGGTCGCCGAAATCGGCATCAACGCCGTCAACGTACTCGAAGGCTTCCAGGGCGCCTGAGCCCGACACAACCAGGGGAGACAACCACCATGCACAAGACCATCCCGCTGCTGCTCGGCGCCTCGCTGTGCGCCGCCACCCTGCACGCCAGCGCCGCCGAAGCGCCGGTGCGCGAGCTGCGCGTGTACAACTGGGCCGACTACATGCTGCCGTCGGTGCCCAAGGACTTCGCCAAGAGCAGCGGCATCAAGCTGACCTGGGACGTGTTCGACACCAACGAGGCGCTGGAGGCCAAGCTGCTCGCCGGCAATTCCGGCTACGACCTGGTGGTGCCGTCCAACACCTTCCTCGACGTGCAGATCAAGGCCGGCGTGTTCCAGAAGCTGGACAAGTCCAAGCTGCCCAACTGGCAGCACCTGGACCCCAACCTGCTGCAGCTGATGGCCACCAACGACCCGGGCAACCAGTACGCCGTGCCCTACATGTACGGCACCGTGCTGCTCGGCTACAACCCGGACAAGGTGCGTGCGGCACTCGGCGAGAATGCCCCGCTGGACAGCTGGGACCTGGTGTTCAAGCCGGAGAACATGGAGAAGCTCAAGGCCTGCGGCGTGGCCATGCTCGACACGCCGACCGACATCCTGCCGATCGCCCTCGACTACCTGGGCCTGGACCCCAACAGCACCAACCCGGCCGACTACGACAAGGCCGCCGAGCTGATGATGCAGATCCGCCCCTACGTCACCTACTTCCACTCGGCCAAGTACATGACCGACATCGCCAACGGCGACATCTGCGTGGCCATCGGCTACTCCGGCAGCTTCTACCAGTTCGCCAACCGGGCCAAGGAAGCCGGCAACGGCGTGGTGGTGAAATGGAAGCTGCCGAAGGAAGGCGCGCCGCTGTGGTACGACTCCTTCGCCATCCCGGCCAGCGCCCAGAACGTCGAGGAGGCCCACGCCTTCCTCAACCACCTGCTGGAGCCGAAGGTGGTGGCGCCGATCAGCGACTTCCTCGGCTACCCGAACCCGAACAAGGACGCCATGCCACTGGTGAGCGCGGCCATCCGCGACGATGCCGACCTGACCCCGCCGCCCGCGGTGCAGCAGAACCTCTACGTGCTCAAGCCGCTGCCGCAGAAGATCGAGCGGGTGCGCACGCGCGTCTGGAGCAAGATCAAGACCGGCAGCTAAGTGCAGCCCAAGCGCGGCACCTGGGGCAGCCCAAACGAAGAAGCCGGTCATGCGACCGGCTTCTTCGTTTCTGGGTGAAGGATCAATCCTTCTTGTAGCCGCTCTCGGTGCAGCCCAGGCAACGCACGAAGGCGGCCATGCCCGGCTCCACCACCAGCGCCTGGCCGGCTTCCTTGACGTTGCCACCGGCGGCGGTGAACGGCAGGCTGACTACGAACAGGCCGGCGCCGATGATGGTGCCGGCGATCAGCAGCGGGCGGGCGATCAGCAGGTCGCCGACCATGGCATAGCCCTTGGGCGCTTCCAGGGTATAGGTGGGATCGCCGCTGGTGTTCTGCTGAACCACCTCCGCCTGCGCCGGCAGTGCCAGCAGGCCAGTGGTCAGAGCCAAGACAGCGGCGGTGGTGCGAAACAGGTTCATGGCGCGGTCCTTCATTTGTGTAGTTATGGCAGAGCGTTGCAGCTAACTATAACAGCGCTCTGGCAATTGTCAGCGTGAACGCCGTCAATCGCCGTGGAAGGCATTCTCCGGCTTCTTCGGCACATAGGGGCGGAAGAACGCCAGCAGCGCCTTGAGATCGGCCTCGGCATCGCCGCTCGGTTGGAACGGCGCCCCGATCACCACGCGGCGGTTGGCGAAGTCCAGTGCCCCCGGCACGATCGGCACGCCGGCGCCCAGGGCGATGTGGTAGAAGCCCATCTTCCAGCGCTCGACCTTCTTGCGCGTGCCCTCCGGCGACAGCACCAGGATGAACTCGCGGTTGTCGCGAAAGCTCTGGATCGCCTGTTCCACCATGTTCAGGCTGAGGTGGCGCTGGATCGGGATGCCGCCCCAGCTGCGCAGCAGGCCGCCGAAGGGCCAGCGGAAGATGCTGTGCTTGCCGAACCAGCGCGCGTTCAGGCGCAGCACGAACTTCAGGGCGATGAAGATCACGAAGTCCCAGTTGGAGGTGTGATGGGCGCCGATGGCGACGAACTTGTCGAGCCGTGGCAGCTCGCCCTCGATGCGCCAGCCCATGAGCTTCAGCGCGGTGCGCCCGATCCACTCGGCGAGCGGGTTGGGCGGCAGGTAATTGCCGTACATCCTGGTTCCTACTGCTTGTTCTTATTCTGGGTGAAGCGTTAGCGCTGGCATTTCGGGCAGTACACGCTGGCGCGCTGGCCCAGTTTCACCTCGCGCAGGGTCGTGCCGCAAACCTTGCAGAACTCCCCGCCACGGCCATAGGCGAACAGCTCCTGCTGGAAGTAGCCGGGCTGGCCGTCGCCGCCGATGAAGTCGCGCAGGGTGGTGCCGCCGCGCTCGATGGCATGGGCGAGGATGCGCTTGATCTCCTCGGCCAGCCGCGCATAGCGCGCCCGCGAGATGGAGCCGGCCTCGCGGCGCGGGTCGATGCCGGCGGCGAACAGGGCCTCGGTCGCGTAGATGTTGCCGACGCCGACCACCACCGCGTTGTCCATGATGAAGGGCTTGACCGCCATGCTGCGCCCGCGCGACTGCTGGAACAGGCGCTCGCCGTCGAAGGCGGCGGTCAGCGGCTCCGGCCCCAACTTGGCCAGCAGCTCATGGTGCAGCGGGTCGCTGCTCCACAGCAGCGCACCGAAGCGCCGCGGGTCGGTGTAGCGCAGCGCCAGCCCCGACTCCAGCTCGATATCGACATGCTCGTGCTTGCCCGCCGGGGTGCCCACCGGCACCAGGCGCAGGTTGCCGGACATGCCCAGGTGGCCGATCAGGGTGCCGCTTTCGGCCTGGATCAGCAGGTACTTGGCGCGCCGCTCGACGCACTCGATGCGCTGGCCGGACAGGCGCACGTCGAGGTCCTCGGGGATCGGCCAGCGCAGGCGGCGCTCGCGCACCACCACGCGGGTGACGCGCTGCCCCTCAAGATGGGGGGCGATGCCGCGGCGGGTGGTTTCGACTTCGGGTAGTTCGGGCATGACGGGCTCGGGTACTGCGGGGCAGCCGCCATCCTAGCGGGAAGGCGACGAACGGGGAATCAGCCCGGGCCCAGCTCGCGGATCGACTCCTTGAGGTTCTCGAAGTCGTATTCGGACAGCCCCACGTACTCCAGCACCAGGGTCTGGATGCAGTCCCACTCGTGGTCGCGCTCCTGGTTGCCCAGCACCTTGTAGCTGGAGCAGATGTGCTCGGCCATCTTGAGGATGGCCATCAGCGTCTTCAGCTGGGCGTCGCGGGCGACATCCTCCTCGAAGAAGGACAGCGCGTTGTGGTGGTTGGCGATGGCCTCGCACAGGTGCAGCGGCAGGTTCCACGACTTGGCGGTGAAGTAGCCGACCACCGCGTGGTTGGTGTTGAGCAGGCGGTTCTCGGTATCCACCACGCGGCGCTCGCTGCCGGCGTTGTAGTAGGCCTCCTCGAGCACCGTCATGTAGTTGGGGAAGCGCTTGAGCATCAGCGGGATGCCGCAGTTGTGGAACAGCCCCAGGGTGTAGGCCTCGTCCGGCGACTGGTAGCCGATGCGCTTGGCCAGGGTCAGGCAGGTCATGGCCACGTCCTGGGCGGTGTCCCAGAAACGGTTGAGGGTGACGATGGCCTCGTCGGTCAGCTCGCCCTTGATCGACTGGGCGTTGATCAGGTTGATCACCGTGTTGCAGCCGAGCAGGTTGACCGCCTGCTGGATCGAGGCGATGCGGTTGGACAGGCCGAAGTGCGGCGAGTTGACGATCTTCAGCAACGCGCCGGACAGGCCCGGGTCCTGGCTGATCAGCTTGGCGATGGTCTTCAGGTCCGGGTTGGGCAGGAACTGCTCCATCTGCAGATCCACCATGATCTGCGGCTGCGGCGGCACGCTGATGCCCTGCAGCACCTGCTGGATCTGTTCGGCGGAGAGTTCGTGGGCCATGGCGAGGAACTGAAGTGAGAAATTCGCCACAGTTTAGCCAAAGCTTTCCCGACGCCACAGCCAAGTTTTGTAAACGCCGTGAGCCGGGCGAAACGGCTATAATTCCGCTCTTTTTTCGCGGAGTAGCCCCATGTCCCTGCCCAGTCTGCGCCTCAAAGCCAATGCCGATCGCCGCCTGCGCGCGGGCCACCTGTGGGTCTACAGCAACGAGATCGATGTGGCCGCCACGCCCCTGAACCTGTTCCAGCCCGGCGACCAGGCCGTGCTCGAAGCCGCCGGCGGCAAGGCCCTGGGCATCGTCGCGATGAGCCCGAACAACCTGATCTGCGCCCGCCTGCTGTCGCGCGACGTCAAGCATGTGCTGGACAAGTCGCTGCTGGTGCACCGCATGAACGTGGCCCTGAGCCTGCGCGAGCGCCTGTTCGACACCCCGCACTACCGCCTGGTCTACGGCGACTCCGACCTGCTGCCAGGCCTGGTGGTGGACCGCTTCGGCGACCACCTGGTGGTGCAGCTGGCCTCGGCCGCCATGGAGCGCGCCAAGGACGCGGTGATCGAGGCCCTGGTGCAGGTCCTCAGGCCGCGCGGCATCCTGTTCAAGAACGACTCCGCCGCGCGCGATGCCGAGGGTCTCACCCGCTACGTCGAGACCGCCTTCGGCCTGGTGCCGGAGTGGGTGGCGCTGGAAGAGAACGGCGTGAAGTTCGAGGCGCCGGTGCAGGGCGGGCAGAAGACCGGCTGGTTCTACGACCACCGCATGAACCGCGCGCGCCTGGCCCCCTACGTCAAGGGCAAGCGCGTGCTCGACCTGTTCAGCTACGTCGGCGGCTGGGGCGTGCAGGCCGCCGCCTTCGGCGCCAGCGAAGTGTTCTGCGTCGACGGCTCGGCCCTGGCCCTGGACGGCGTAGAGCGCAACGCCACCCTCAACGGCGTGGCCGAGAAGGTCACCTGCATCGAGGGCGATGTGTTCGAGGCGCTGAAGGAACTGAAGGCCGCCGAGGAGCGCTTCGACGTGGTGGTCGCCGACCCGCCCGCCTTTATCAAGCGGAAAAAAGATCTCAAGAACGGCGAGGCCGCCTACCGCCGCCTCAACGAACAGGCCATGCGCCTGCTCAACAAGGACGGCATCCTGGTCAGCGCCAGCTGCTCCATGCACCTGCCCGAGGACGACCTGCAGAACATCCTGCTGACCAGCGCCCGCCACCTCGACCGCAACATCCAGCTGCTGGAACGCGGCGGCCAAGGCCCGGACCACCCGGTGCACCCGGCAATCCCGGAAACCCGCTACATCAAGAGTCTGACCGTGCGCCTGCTGCCCAACAGCTGAGTGCCGACCGCCTGCGGTCCGCCAACCTTTCCCCGGCGGCCGCGGGCGGCGTAGAATCGGGCCATTCCTCGCCACCATCCCCCGGCGGGCCCGTGAGCCCGGGCCGAACGAACGGCGACCCCGTCTCGTCCTGCGGCCCCATCCGAACGCTCGGTCACCTGCCGTTTGCATCCGGTCCAGTCGACGCTCACCATACGAACATCACCTGATTAGCCGCAGGAACCGCGTCATGCCCGATTACCGCTCGAAAACCTCCACCCACGGCCGCAACATGGCCGGCGCCCGCGCCCTGTGGCGCGCCACCGGGATGAAGGACGAAGACTTCAAGAAACCGATCATCGCCATCGCCAACTCCTTCACCCAGTTCGTGCCCGGCCACGTGCACCTGAAGGACCTGGGCCAGCTGGTCGCCCGCGAGATCGAGAAAGCCGGCGGCGTGGCCAAGGAGTTCAACACCATCGCCGTCGACGACGGCATCGCCATGGGCCACGACGGCATGCTCTATTCCCTGCCGAGCCGCGAGATCATCGCCGACTCGGTGGAATACATGGTCAACGCCCACTGCGCCGACGCGATCGTCTGCATCTCCAACTGCGACAAGATCACCCCCGGCATGCTGATGGCCGCCCTGCGCCTGAACATCCCGGTGGTGTTCGTCTCCGGCGGGCCGATGGAAGCCGGCAAGACCAAGCTGGCCAACCACGGCCTGGACCTGGTCGACGCCATGGTGGTGGCCGCCGATGACTCTTGCTCCGACGAGAAGGTCGCCGAGTACGAGCGCAGCGCCTGCCCGACCTGCGGCAGCTGCTCCGGCATGTTCACCGCCAACTCGATGAACTGCCTGACCGAGGCCCTGGGCCTGTCGCTGCCGGGCAACGGTTCGACCCTGGCCACCCACAGCGATCGCGAGCAGCTGTTCCTGCGCGCCGGCCGCCTGATCGTCGAGCTGTGCCAGCGCTACTACGGCGAGGGCGACGAGTCGGTGCTGCCGCGCAACGTCGCCAGCTTCAAGGCGTTCGAGAACGCCATGACCCTGGACATCGCCATGGGCGGCTCGACCAACACCATCCTGCACCTGCTGGCCGCCGCCCAGGAGGCCGAGCTGGCCTTCGACCTGCGCGACATCGACCGGCTGTCGCGCAAGGTGCCGCAGCTGTGCAAGGTGGCGCCGAACATCCAGAAGTACCACATGGAAGACGTGCACCGCGCCGGCGGCATCTTCTCCATCCTCGGCGAGCTGGCCCGTGGCGGCCTGCTGCACACCGACGTGCCGACCGTGCACAGCCCGAGCATGGCCGACGCCATCGCCCAGTGGGACATCACCCAGACCCAGGACGAGAAGGTCCACACCTTCTTCAAGGCCGGCCCGGCCGGCATCCCGACCCAGGTCGCCTTCAGCCAGTCGACCCGCTGGGAGACCCTGGACGACGACCGCGAGAACGGCTGCATCCGCTCGGTCGAACACGCCTACTCGCAGGAAGGCGGCCTGGCCGTGCTGTACGGCAACATCGCCCTCGACGGCTGCGTGGTGAAGACCGCCGGCGTGGACGAGTCCATCCACGTGTTCGAAGGCACGGCGAAGATCTTCGAGAGCCAGGACAGCGCCGTGAAGGGTATCCTCGCCGACGAAGTGAAGGCTGGCGACATCGTGATCATCCGCTACGAAGGCCCGAAGGGCGGCCCGGGCATGCAGGAAATGCTCTACCCGACCAGCTACCTGAAGTCCAAGGGCCTGGGCAAGGTCTGCGCCCTGCTCACCGACGGCCGCTTCTCCGGCGGTACCTCGGGCCTGTCCATCGGCCACGCCTCGCCGGAAGCCGCCGCCGGCGGCGCCATCGGCCTGGTCAAGGACGGCGACAAGGTGCTGATCGACATCCCCAACCGCAGCATCAACCTGCTGGTGTCGGATGAAGAACTGGCCGCGCGCCGCGTCGAGCAGGACAAGAAGGGCTGGAAGCCGGTCGCCCCGCGTGCGCGCAAGGTGTCCACCGCACTGAAAGCCTACGCCCTGCTGGCCACCAGCGCCGACAAGGGCGCGGTGCGCGACAAGGCGCTGCTCGACCAGTAAGGCACGCAGCAACCCCCAGATAAGCCCGGCCCCGCGCCGGGCTTATGCTTTGTAGGGCGGGTGAAACACGCGGAGTTCTCGGAGCACAGCATGAAGATCGGCCTGATCAGCGACACCCACGGCCTGCTGCGCCCCGAGGCGCTGGCGGCGCTGGCCGGCTGCGACCATCTGCTGCATGCCGGCGATATCGGCCGACCGGAGATTCTCGACGCCCTGCGCCGGATCGCCCCGCTGACGGTGGTGCGCGGCAATAACGACGAGGGACTGGACTGGGCCAGGGAACTGCCCGAGCGGGTCGAACTGCAGCTGGGCGGCATCGACATCCACCTGGTGCACCAGGGCACTGATGTGCCGGCGCGCCTGCCCGAGTCCGTGCGCGTGGTGGTCAGCGGCCATTCGCACCGGCCTCTGATCGAGGAGCGCGACGGGCGCCTGTGGGTCAACCCCGGCAGCGCCGGCCCGCGGCGCTTCAAGCTACCGATCAGTGTCGCCCTGCTGCATATCGAGAACGGCGCCGTGCGTGCTGAGCTTGTGGCGCTTCAGCTGACCCCGACATAGCGGTCACTGCGGTGATTGAGCGCCAGCACCAGGTTGAGCATCACCGCCCCCAGCACCGACAGGGCCACCTTGTCCGGCGTCACCACGAAGATCGCGCCCAGCACGATGACGGCGTCTATGCCCATCTGCACCGCGCCGGCGCGCAGACCGAAACGCTCCTGGAGGAACAGCGCGAGGATGTTCACCCCACCCAGGCTGGCCTTGTGGCGGAACAGCATCAGCAGCCCCAGGCCCATGGCCGCGCCGCCGAACAGCGCCGCGTACAGCACGTTGAGGTGGGTGAAGGCCACCCAGCCCGGGGTCAGCTCGGCCAGCAGGGAGACCAGCAGCACGGCGCAGCCGGTGCGCAGGGTGAAGCCCCAGCCCAGGCGCCAGATGCCGAGCAGGTAGAACGGCAGGTTGACCAGGCAGAACACCAGGCCGAACGGCCAGCCGGCCAGGTACTTGGCGAGGAAGGCGATGCCCACGGTGCCGCCGGTGAGCAGTCCGGCATGGCCGTAGAAAGCGATGCCCAGGGCCACCAGGGCGGTGCCGAACAGCAGGGCCAGGGCATCCTCCCACAACGGGTGGCGGACGAAGAGGGCGGCGACCGTTTCCGTCTGCGCGGGCCCGGCGGTGTTGTCAGTCATGGGCAGAAACCTGGCGGAAGAAGGCGAAAGCATAGGACGTCACCGCCGAGCGCAGGCGACCTCGATCAATGCCCGTGCAGAAAAACCTAGCGGCGCTGCCAGGTCTCGAAACGATAGGCCGGGCTGCCCTCGGCGGCCGCGTGCTCCTCGCGCTCGGCGCACTGCCAGTCGCCCTCGACGAAGGCCGGGAACCAGGCATCGCCTTCCGGCTGCAGGGCCACGCGGGTCAGGTACAGGCGCTCGGCCAGGGCCAGGCCCTGCTCGTAGAGCTGGGCGCCGCCGATCAGCATCAGCTCGTCCACGCCCTGCTCGCGGGCCCAGGCATCGGCGCGGGCGATGGCTGCATCCAGGTCGGGGAACACCTCGGCGCCTTCCAGCGCCAGCCCGGCCTGGCGGCTGACCACCAGGTTGAGGCGGCCCGGCAGCGGCCGGCCGAGCGAGTCCCAGGTCTTGCGGCCCATGATGATCGGCTTGCCGAGGGTCTTGGCCTTGAAGTGCTTGAGGTCCGCCGGCAGGTGCCAGGGCAGTTGGTTGTCGCGGCCGATCACACGGTTGTCAGCGAGGGCGGCGATCAGGCAGAGGGGCAGAGTCGTTTTCATGGGCGCGAGGATACCGACTGGCGCCGGCTCAGGCCACCTGGCTACTGCCCGGGCGCTTGCCGACCACCCGGTTGCGCCCCTGCTCCTTGGCCAGGTACAGCGCCACATCGGCCAGGCGCAGGGCGTCGGCCAGGCTCTGGTGCGGCTGCGGCACCAACCAGGCGACACCCAGGCTGATGGTCACCACCGGCGCCACCTCGGACTTGGCGTGGGCCAGGCCGAGGCGCTGCACTTCCGCGCGCAGGCCTTCCAGCAGCGCCAGCACCTCGGCCTCCGCCACCCCGAACCAGAGGCCGACGAACTCCTCGCCGCCATAGCGCCCGGTGATGTCCAGCGGGCGCCGGGCCTGCTGGCCGATCACCCGGGCCACGGCACGCAGGGCCTCGTCACCGGCGCTGTGCCCGTAGTGGTCGTTGTAGCGCTTGAAGTAGTCCACATCCAGCATCGCCACGGCGATCGGCTGGCGCTCGCGCAGGGCCTGGCGCCAGCTGGCCTCGGCGCGCTCGCCGAAAGCGCGGCGGTTGAGCAGGCCGGTCAGCGAGTCGCGCTCGGCCAGGTCCTGCAGCAGGCCCTGGGCGAGGAAATTCTGGCGGGTGGCGTACTCGAGGAAATAGGCGCCCACCGAGCCGATCACGTTGGTGGTGGCGAGGAAGAACAGGTTGTACAGCAGCGCCTCGGCGGGCAGGCCGCTGGCCAGCTCCACCAGCAGGTAGCCGAGAAAGGTCAGCCAGCCGCACAGGGCGGCGGCGGCGAAGCGCAGGCCGGTGAGGAAGTAGAAGAACACCGTGACCAGGATGATGCCCTCGTAGGGCAGCGGATAGTCATGGGCCCGGGCGACCCAGATGATGGCGTCCACACCCAGGCCGCAGACCAGCGCGCAGACGCCGCCGATCAGCTGCAGATGGCCGTGCAGCGAGCGCCGGAAGGTGGCCAGCCAGGTCAGTACCAGCGTGGGTGCGATCAGGTACAGGCGGATGGCGAGGATCTTGTTGCGCACCGAGTCCGGCAGGCTGATCGAGTCGAGCACGGCGAAGGCGAGAAAGAGCAGGATGGCCACCAGCAGGGCACGGCGCATGCGCACCAGGAAAATCCCGAGGTGATAGCGCCCATAGGCACTCTCCAGCTCATCGTCGAAGCGCAGCAGGCGGAAGCCCTCGCGGTGCTGGCGCAGGTAGGGCGAGTCACGGTTGACCCAGTCCATGTGGGGCAGCTTCATGGCCGCGCTCCTCTCGTTGTTATGCCTGCAGCCTAGTCGCAGGCGCAGCGGCATCACAACCCGGGCTTCCCCCGGGGCGCAGCGCAGCGGTTATGCTTGGACCTCGACCCGCAAACGGAATGCCGCGTGACAGACAGTCCCCTGCCTCCCCGCTCGCGCCTGCAACGCCTCTGGCTGTGCGAGACCATCCGCCTGCGCGAGGAACATGCCGGCCCGCTGGAAGACACCGAGGCCAACCGCCTGGCGCGCCAGGCCGGCGGCGACCTGGCGGTGCGCATCGAGGCCCGCGCCCTGAGCCTCGCCGCGCGCGACGGCCAGACCGGCGCGCTGCGGCACTGGCTGCAGGGCGCGCGCCTGGCCCTGCTGGCGCTGGCCCTGCTGGCCCTGGCCGGCGGCGTCGGCCTGGCCTTCGCCGCCTTGGGCGACGGCAGCCCGGTCAACCTGTTCTGGGCCCTGGGCAGCCTGCTCGGCCTGCACCTCGTCACCCTGCTCGCCTGGCTGCTCGGCCTGCTGCTGGCCGGCGAACACCAGGCCGCCCTCGGCCGCCTGTGGTTGTGGCTCAGCGAGAAGCTGGCGCGCGACGCCGCGGCCGCCCAGCTCGGCCCGGCGCTGGTCCTGCTGCTGCAGCGCCGACGGCTCAACCGCTGGCTGCTCGGCGCACTGGTGCACGGCCTGTGGCTGCTGGCGCTGGGCGCCGCCCTGATGATGCTGCTCCTGCTGCTGAGCACCCGCCGCTATGGCTTCGTCTGGGAGACCACCCTGCTCTCGGCCGACACCTTCGTCGCACTCACCCACCTGCTCGGCGGCCTGCCCGCCCTGCTCGGCTTCCACCTGCCGGACGTGGAGACCATCCGCGCCAGCGGCGAGGCCGCGCTGGCCGACGAGGCCGCCCGCCATGCTTGGGCCGGCTGGCTGCTCGGCGTGCTGCTGGTGTTCGGCCTGCTGCCGCGCGCCCTGCTTCTGCTGCTGTGTCTGTGGCGCTGGCAGCGGGGCCAGGCCCGCCTGACGCTGGAGCTGAACGACCCCGCCTATCGCCTGCTGGCCGAGCGCCTGCAGCCGCCCGCCGAGCGCCTCGGGGTGATCGACGTGGCACCCGCCGCCCTGCCCGAGAGCCGCGCCGGCGCCAACCTGCAGGCCAGCGCCGGCGCCCTGCTGGTGGCAGTGGAGCTGGACGACCGCCGGCCCTGGCCGCCGCCGCTGCCCGCTGCGGTGGCCGATGCCGGCGTGCTGGACAGCCGCGAGCAGCGCCAGCACCTGCTCGACCAGCTCGGCCGCTTCCCGCCGGCGCGCCTGGCGGTGGCCGTCGACCCGCGCCGCTCGCCGGACCGCGGCACCCTGGCGCTGCTCGGCGAGCTGTCGCGCACGGCCGCCGCCACGCGCATCTGGCTGCTGCCGCCGGCGCCCGGCGAGGCGCTGGACAGCCAGCGCCTGGGCGACTGGCACGAGGCCCTGCAGCGTCTGGGCCTGGCTTTCTCCGACGCGGCGCCGCTGGCCTGGCTGGAGAGCGGCCATGACTGATTGCACCCTCTCCCCAGCCCTCGCCCATCAATGGCAGAGGGGGCAGTCCGTGCATTCTGTGACCAGCTGGAGTCAGCCCTCGCCCGCCGGCGGGAGATGGGCCGAGGAAGAGGGCCGCCGATGACCAGGCCGCTGAAACTCGCCGTGGTCGGCCACACCAATGTCGGCAAGACCTCGCTGCTGCGCACCCTGCTGCGCGACGTCGGCTTCGGCGAGGTCTCGCACCGCCCCAGCACCACCCGCCACGTCGAGGGCGCGCGCCTGTCGGTGGATGGCGAGGCACTGCTGGAGCTGTACGACACCCCCGGCCTGGAAGACGCCATCGCCCTGCTCGAACACCTGGAGCGCCTGGACAGGCCCGGTGAGCGGCTGGATGGCCCGGCGCGCATCGGCCGCTTCCTCGATGGCGCCGAGGCCCGCCAGCGTTTCGAGCAGGAGGCCAAGGTGCTGCGCCAGCTGCTGGCCAGCGACGCCGGCCTCTATGTGATCGACGCCCGCGAGCCGGTGCTGGCCAAGTACAAGGACGAGCTGGCGGTGCTGGCCGGTTGCGGCAAGCCGCTGCTGCCGGTGCTCAACTTCTCCCACGCCGCCAGCCAGCGCGAGGACGAGTGGCGCGAGGCGCTGGCCCGCCTGGGCCTGCACGCGCGGGTGGCGTTCGACACGGTGGCGCCGCCGCTGGACGGCGAACGGCGCCTGTACGAGAGCCTGGCCCTGCTGATCGAATCGGCGCGGCCGCAGCTGGAGCGCCTGATCGCCGAGCATGAGACCCAGGCCGAGGCTCGCCGCCAGGCCGGCGCACGGCTGATCGCCGAGCTGCTGCTGGACTGCGCCGCCGGCCGCCGCAGCGTGGCCGGCCAGGCGCCGATCGAGCGGGGCGAGATCGCCGCCCTGCACCAGGCGGTGCGCCAGCGCGAGCAGCAGTGCGTCGAGGCCCTGCTACGCCTGTACGCCTTCCGCGCGGACGACGCCCGCGCCGGCGAGCTGCCGCTGACGGACGGACGCTGGGGCGACGACCTGTTCAACCCCGAGACCCTGCGCCAGCTGGGGGTGAAGGTCGGCGGCGGGATGGCCGCCGGCGCCGCCACCGGTGTGGGCATCGACCTGCTGGTGGGCGGCATCACCCTCGGCGCCGCCGCGTTGCTCGGCGCACTGGCCGGCGGCGGCCTGCAGACCGCGCGCAACTATGGCGGGCGCCTGCTCGGCAAGTTCAGGGGGCAACGCGAACTGACGGTGGACGACCAGGTGCTGCGCCTGCTCGCCCTGCGCCAACGCCAGCTGCTGGCGGCGCTGGCGCAGCGCGGCCACGCGGCGACCACGGCGATCCGCCTGGACACGCCGCAGGACCAGGCCTGGCGCCAGGCGCCGCTGCCGCAGGCGCTGCACAAGGCCCGCGCCCACCCCGAGTGGTCCTCGCTCAACCCTGGCGCACGCCTGGAGCAGAGCGAGCGGCGCGCGCAGGTGGAAGCCCTGGCGGCCGAGCTGGGCGGCTAGACCGCGTTACACCGCCACCGGCGCGGGAATGTGCGGGTGGGCCTGGTAGTTGAGCAGCTCGAAGTCCTCGAAGCGGAAGGCAAACAGGTCCTTCACTGCGGGGTTGAGCTTCATGGTCGGCAGCGGCAGCGGCTCGCGGGTCAGCTGCAGGTCGGCCTGCTCGAGGTGGTTGGCGTACAGGTGGCAGTCACCGCCGGTCCAGACGAAATCGCCCGGTTCGAGGTCGCAGACCTGGGCGATCATCATGGTCAGCAGGGCGTAGCTGGCGATGTTGAACGGCACGCCGAGGAAGATGTCGGCCGAGCGCTGGTACAGCTGGCAGCTCAGGCGGCCCTCGGCGACGTAGAACTGGAACAGGGCGTGGCACGGCGGCAGGGCCATCTCATCCACCAGCGCCGGGTTCCAGGCCGAGACGATCAGGCGGCGCGAGTCCGGGTTCTTCCGGATCATCTCGATCAGCTTGCTGATCTGGTCGATCGACTCGCCGTTCGGCGCCGGCCAGCTGCGCCACTGGTAGCCGTACACCGGGCCGAGGTCGCCGTTGTCGTCGGCCCACTCGTCCCAGATGCGTACGCCGTTGTCCTTCAGGTACTTGATGTTGGTGTCGCCCTGGAGGAACCACAGCAGCTCGTGGATGATGGATTTCAGGTGGCACTTCTTGGTGGTCACCAGGGGGAAGCCGTCGGCCAGGTTGAAGCGCATCTGGTGGCCGAACACCGAGTAGGTGCCGGTGCCGGTACGGTCGCTCTTGAAGGTGCCGGTCTCGCGCACCAGGCGCATCAGGTCGAGGTACTGTTTCATCTCAGCTCCGCTGAAGGGTCACGGGCGCCGTGGCGCCCAGGCAAAACGCGAATTCTAACCAAGTCGGGCCGGTTTCAGGCCGCCGCCTGGCGGCGGTAGGCCCAGACCATCAGGCCGATGCCGCCGAGGATCATCGGCAGGCACAGCACCTGGCCCATGGTCAGCCAGTTCCACGCCAGGTAGCCGAGCTGGGCGTCCGGCACGCGGACGAACTCGACGATGAAGCGGAACACCCCGTAGCAGGCGGCGAACAGGCCGGACACTGCCATGGTCGGGCGCGGCTTGCGCGAGTACAGCCAGAGGATGAGGAACAGGGCCACGCCTTCCAGGGCGAACTGGTAGAGCTGCGAGGGATGGCGGGCCAGCTGCTGCGGGTCGGTGGGGAAGACCATGGCCCAGGGCAGGTCGGTGGCCTTGCCCCACAGCTCGGCGTTGATGAAGTTGCCGATCCGTCCGGCGCCCAGGCCGATCGGCACCAGGGGGGCGATGAAGTCCATCAGCTGGAAGAAGCTCTTGTCGTTGCGCCGGCCGAACAGCCAGGTGGCCAGCATCACGCCGATCAGGCCACCGTGGAAGGACATGCCGCCTTCCCACACCCGCAGGATCTTCAGCGGCTCGGCGACGTAGGCGGCCAGGTCGTAGAACAGCACGTAGCCCAGGCGACCGCCGAGGATCACGCCCATGGCCACCCAGAACACCAGGTCGGAGAGCTTCTCCTTGCTCCAGGCCGGGTCGAAGTCCTGCAGCCGGCGGCTGGCCAGCAGCCAGGCGCCACCGATGCCGACCAGATACATCAGGCCGTACCAGTGGATCTTGATGATGCCGAGATCCAGCGCCACCGGGTCTATCTGCGGGTAAGGCAGCATTCAAAACTCCTTAGATCAGGAAATTCACGCCCACGCAGAGCAGCAGCAGGGCGAACAGGCGCTTGAGCAGGCGTGGCGACAGCTTGTGCGCCAGGCGCGCGCCGAAGCGGGCGAAGAACATGCTGGTAATGGCGATACCGGCCATGGCCGGCAGGTAGACGAAACCGGCGCTCCACGGCGGCAGCTGCGGCTCGCCCCAACCGATCAGCATGAAACTCAGGGCACTGGCAGCGGCAATCGGCAGGCCGCAGGCGGCGGAAGTGGCCACCGCCTGCTGCATGGACACGCTGCGCCAGGTCAGGAACGGCACGGTCAGCGAGCCGCCGCCGATGCCGAAGATGGCCGAGGCCCAGCCGATCACCCCGCCGGCGGCGGTCAAACCGAGCTTGCCTGGGACCGCGCGACCGGCCTTGGGTTTCAGCTCCAGGCCCATCTGGATGGCGATGACGATGGCGAACACGCCGATGATCTGCTGCAGCAGCGGGCCGTTGATCGCCGCCGCCGTCAGCGAGCCGAGGCCGGCGCCGAGCAGGATGCCGAGGGTCATCCAGGCGAAGATCGGCCACAGCACCGCGCCCTTGCGCTGGTGCTCCAGCACCGAGTTGATCGAGGTGAAGACGATGGTGGCCAGCGAGGTGCCCACGGCCAGGTGGGTCAGCACGGCCGGGTCGATGCCCTGGGCAGTGAAGCTCAGCACCAGCACCGGCACTATGATGATGCCGCCGCCGACGCCGAACAGCCCGGCCAGCACGCCGGCCGCCGCGCCCAACAGCAGATAGAGCAGAAATTCCATGAGCCCCCCCGGATCAGGCGGGCATGGTAGCGGAGCCTCTCCGGGCATGGCCAGACGCGGCGATATTTCCGTAGAGTGGGGGCCCGAGTGCCGGAGTCGCATCATGTGCCTGATCGCTTTCGCCTGGCGCCCCGATCACCCGCTCCCGCTGGTGCTGGCGGCCAACCGTGACGAGTTCTACGAGCGTTCCAGCCTGCCGCTGGGCGAGTGGGCGGACGCCCCCGG
Source organism: Aquipseudomonas alcaligenes (assembly GCF_003205495.1). Lineage (GTDB taxonomy): Bacteria > Pseudomonadota > Gammaproteobacteria > Pseudomonadales > Pseudomonadaceae > Aquipseudomonas > Aquipseudomonas alcaligenes_B. Next base: position 235,857 of record NZ_QJRX01000001.1, read on the forward strand.
GCTGTATGCCGGGCGCGACCTGCAGGCCGGCGGCACCTGGCTGGGAGTGAGCCGCGACGGCCGCTTCGCCGCCCTGACCAACATCCGCGACCCGCGCCAGGCCAAGGGGCCGCGCTCGCGTGGCGAATTGCCGGTGGAGTTCCTGCGCGGCGCGCTGGATGCCGAGGCCTTCCTCGCCGGGCTGCGCCCGCGCCTGGGCGATTACAGCGGCTTCAACCTGCTGCTCGGCGACCGTCGCCGGCTGTTCTTCTTCAACTCGGAAGAGGGCTGTGCGCGCCGCCTGGCGCCCGGCCTCTATGGTCTGTCCAACGCCCAGCTGGACACGCCCTGGCCCAAGGTCCTGCGCGCCACCGCCCATCTCGCCGGCAGCCTCGCCGACCCGCATCCACAGCGCCTGCTGGACTTGCTGCGCGACGAACGGCGCCCGCCGCGGGAGTTGCTGCCGGACACCGGTATCGGCCTGGACTGGGAGCTGCTGTTGTCGTCGATGTTCATCGTCGGGCCGGGCTATGGCACCTGCGCCAGCACTGCCCTACTGCTGGGCGCCGACGGTGGCGTGCAGCTGGTGGAGCGGCGCTTCGATAATCGCGGCGTGCCGGCCGGCGAGGTATCGATCCGCCTGCCGGGCTAACCCTGCTCGCGCCAGTCGCAGAAGCAGCCCACCGCCAGGTTGCTCTCGGCCCTGACCCTGCGCCCGGCCACCAGGGCCTCGAGGATCGGCTCGATGAAGCTGTTGCTCGAAGTGCACAGGGCGCCCTCGCTGTAGGGGCCGAAGTAGGCCAGGTCGCCCTGGGCATCCCAGATAGCCACCGCCGGGCTGGCCGGCAGGTCCGCGCTGCCGGGCAGTTCCTGCAGCGCCTGCAGGCCCTGCAGGTTGTCCGGCAGGCGCCCCTGGCTGCCGGCCTTCTGCACCGCGTAGAACTGCACACCGCGCGGCGCGTAGGCCTGCAGCAGCTCGCCAAGGTGCTGCTGGTTGCCGACATTGCACGGGCAGCCCGGGTCCCAGAAGTGCACCAGGCGGATCGACCCCGGCCCGGCCAGCTCGGCCGGCAGGCGCAGCTGGGCGCCGGAGAACAGTTCGGTGCGCGCCTCGAAGGGGCGGATGTAGCGGGCCTGGAACCACCAGAAGGCGGCCAGCATGGCGCCCAGCCAGAGGATGGCGACGAGGCTGGCGAGCAGGGTCTTGCGGCGGGGAGACATGGTCGGCGGGCACCTGGGAAAGGCCGCTAGCTTGCCACGCCGCGCCCGACAGCTGAATATCGGCCATCACCCCGGGAACCGCGAAAGCCCATGACCGCCCTGCCCCAGACCCTGCCCGAGCCCTTCCAGCCCGAGCGCCTGCGCGCCGCCCTGCGACCCTTGGTCGCGGCCGCCACGTTGCCTGCCGAGGCGCAGGCCTACCAGCGCTACTACGGCCTGGACCTGCCGCAGCACGGTGCGGTGCAGCGCCGCCTCGGGCGCTTCCACTGCGCCGGCCTGGAGCTGGTCGCCCAGCTGTGGCTGCCGCCGCAGCCGCAGGCGACCCTGATCCTGCTGCACGGCTACTACGACCACACGGGCCTGTATCGCCATGTGATCGACTGGGCGCTGGGGCTGAACCTCGCCGTGCTGACCTGCGACCTGCCGGGCCACGGCCTGTCCGCCGGCGCCCGCGCCAGCATCGACGACTTCGCCACCTACCAGCAGACCCTGCAGGCGCTGTTCGCCGAGGCCGCCAGCCTCGACCTGCCGCAACCCTGGCACCTGTGCGGGCAGAGCACCGGCGGCGCCATCCTGCTCGACTACCTGCTGCTCGGCGAGCCGCGCCCGGAGCCCGGCGCCACCATCCTCCTGGCGCCGCTGGTGCGCCCGCGCGCCTGGGGCCTGTCGAAGCTCAGCTACCACCTGCTCGGGCCGTTCAAGGCGGAGATTCCGCGGCGCTTCTCGGAGAACTCCACCGACGCCGAGTTCCTCGACTTCCTGCAGCACCGCGACCCGCTGCAGCCGCGCACCCTGCCCACCGCCTGGGTCGGCGCCCTGGCCCGATGGATACCGCGCATCGAGAAGGCGCCGCGCAGCCTGCAGCAGCCACTGGTGGTGCAGGGTGAGGACGACATGACGGTGGACTGGCGGCACAACCTGCAGGTGCTGCAGGACAAGTTCGACCGCCCGGAGATCCTGCGCCTGCCCGGCGCCCGCCACCACCTGGTGAACGAGCGCGAGGCGCTGCGCCGCCAGTACTTCGCCTTCCTCAGCGAGCGCCTGCGCTAGCTCGCCTGGCTCAGATGCCCTGCTGCGCCGGCTGCAGGTCGGCGGCACTCTCGCCCGCCGCCAGGCCGGCGCGCAGGGCGGCCAGCGCGGCCTGGTAGTAGGCCTTGCCGGCGGCGGACTGGGCGAAGCCGACGAACTCCTCCAGCTCCGGGTCGGACAGCTCGCGGTAGACGTGCAGCAGGGTGTTGTCGATGTCCGCCTCGATCTGCTGCTGCAGACGCTCGCGCTGGCTCTGCACCAGCATCTGCGCCTGCTCGCCACCGAACAGGCCGGGCACCATCGAGCTGAGGCTGTCGGCGGCGACCCCGGCCAGGGCCAGGCTGACCTCGGCACCGGCGGCGGTGGCCGGCAGGGCCTGGGCCAGGTGGCGGATCAGCAGGCGCCGGGTGGCATCGGCCTCCACCCGCGGCAGGCCGTTGGCATGGGCGATCAGCTGGTCGCGGGCGGTGGCGCGGGTCTCCGCGGCGACGATGCGCCGCCCCAGCGGCGACTCGAAGAACTGCACGGCCGGACGCGGGTCGGCCAGCTGCATGCGCAGCGCGGCCTGGGCGCGCTGCTCCATGGCCGCCGGCTCGAAGCGGCGGTTGCTGTTGTCCACCAGGGCCTGGTACACGGCCGGCGGCAGGCTGCCCTGGTAGCGCTGCTGGGCGGCCTTCAGCGCATCGGTGAAATGCGCGCGCTGCTGCGGCCAGCCGGCGCTCTGGTAGAGCCGGGCATGCTCGTCGGCGGCGAAGGCGAAGCTGCACAGCAGCATGAGGCAAGCAAAGAGGACACGCATCGGGGACTCCTGTCTGAGGCCGCTATTCTAGGGGCGCGCGGGCCAGGCTGGTAGAATCCCGGCATGCCCAACGAACAACTGCAGCGGCTTTTGCCGCAGATCATCGAGGACCTGGCCAGCCGCGGCTGGTCGCGGCAGGACGCTTTCCTGCCTGCCACTCTGACCCACGAACTGGCCGAGGAGTGCCGCAGGCGCGCCCGCGAAGGCGCGCTGAACCCGGCCGGCACCGGCCGCGGCCAGGGCCTGGCGGTGCGCGAAGGCGTGCGTGGCGACCATATCCAGTGGCTGGAGGCGGGCCAGGCCGAGGCCTGCGACCAGTACCTGGCGGCCATGGACGCGCTGCGCCAGGCGCTCAACCGCGCCTTCTTCCTCGGCCTGGAGGACTACGAGAGCCACTTCGCCCTGTATCCGCCCGGCGCCTTCTACCAGAAGCACCTGGACCGCTTCCGCGACGACGACCGGCGCACGCTGTCGGCGGTGTTCTACCTCAATGCCGACTGGCAACCCGAGCAGGGCGGCGCCCTGCGCCTCTACCCAGAGGGTGGCGGCGAACTGGACGTGCTGCCGACGGCCGGCACCCTGGTGCTGTTCATGTCCGCCGAGCTGCCCCACGAGGTGCTGCCGGCAAGCCGCGAACGCCTGTCGCTGACCGGCTGGTTCCGCCGCCGCTAACGTCCCCGGGAGGACTGCATGATGGAGAAACTGCTGGTCAGCCGCTGCCTGCTCGGCCACCGGGTGCGCTACGACGGCGGCGCCCACGGCCCCTATGACCTGCTGCAGCGCTGGCAGGACGAGGGCCGCATCGTGCCCCTGTGCCCGGAGGTGGCCGGCGGCCTGCCGACCCCGCGCGCGCCGGCGGAGATTCCGGGCGGCCAGGGCGGTCAGGTACTGGACGGCGCACGGCCGGTGCTGACCGATGACGGCGAGGACGTCACCGCCGCCTTCGTCGCCGGCGCCGGGATCGCCCTGCAGCTGGTGCGCCAGCATGGCCTGCGGGTCGCCGTGCTCAAGGCGCGCAGTCCGTCCTGCGGCAATACACAGAGCTACGACGGCAGCTTCAGCGGCACCCTGGTCGCCGGCGAGGGCGTCACCGCCGCCCTGCTCAGGCGCCATGGGGTGAAGGTGTTCAACGAGTCCGAGCTGACCGCGGCGGCCGCCGAGCTGGCGCACCTGGAGCGTGGCGGCGACTGAACCGCGCGCGCCTGCCGTGGTCGTTATCGAGTCACCTCAGCAGGAGCGCATCATGTCCCAGGCTTTTCGCACACTCGCCCTGGCCGGCTTGCTGGCCGGCCTGCCGCTGCTCGCCAGCGCCGAGATACCGCGCAGCCCGGCCCCGGAGGGGGCACGGGTGTACTTCATCGAACCGGCCGACGGCGCCACCGTGGCGCGGACCTTCAGCGTCAAGTTCGGCCTCGCCGGCATGGGCGTGGCACCGGCCGGGGTCGACCTGCCCGGCACCGGCCACCACCACCTGCTGGTGGACCTCGCCGAGGCGCCGGCGATGGATCAGCCGCTGCCCGCCAGCGAGCAGGTGCTGCATTTCGGCAAGGGCCAGACCGAGACCGAGCTGACCCTGCCACCGGGCACCCACAGCCTGCAGCTGCTGGTCGGCGACAAGAACCACGTGCCGCTGCAGCCGCCGGTGATCTCCGAGCGGATCACCGTCACCGTGCAGTAGCGGGCACCAGCAGCAGCTCGCTGCGCGTGTTCGCCGCCACGTCGGCCTCGGCCAGGCGCATCGGCACGTAGTCACCACGCATGTAGGCCTCGGCCTGGTCGGCGTAGTGCTCGTCGAAGAGCACCCCGCTCTGCCCCACCGGGTTGATGCCCAGGCTCCTGCCGGCGTCGGCCAGGTCGATCAGGCGCCGGGTCGAGGGGCCGTAGACCACGTCCCAGGGCGCCGGGCCGACCCGGTGCGAGAGGTTGTTGGGCGTCTCGTGGCCACCCGGCGCGGCGAAGGGGCCGACGTTGAACAGGCGATCCAGCGGCTTCTGCTGGCCCAGTGGATGACCGTGGGTCAGCTGGTGCGCCTTGCCCCAGAGCCAGGCCGAGCTGTCGTCGCCCAGCTGCTGGCGCAGGTGCTCCAGGGTGCCCCGCCAGGCATTCGCCACCACCTCGGCACGGCCCTCGCGGGCCTCGGTGGCGCGCACATCCCACCAGGGCGAATCGGCATCGGCGGCCAGGCGCGGCAGGGCGCTGTCGAGCACGCGGGTGTAGAGCAGGCTGGCGAAGAAGTCGTCGCCCAGCTCGTCGTGCAGGGCGCCACGGGCCAGTTCATAGAGGAACTGGTTGAACAGGCTGGCGGCCACCGAGTCGAGGCGGTGGTCGCCGTCCCAGGCGGCCAGCCGCTCGACCAGCTCGCGCTCGTCGGCATCGCGCGCGGCACCACGCAGGTACGCCAGCAGCGGGGCCAGCAGGCGCGGGCCGTAGCCGGTGCCGCTGTCCAGCTGCAGTGCCTGGCTGTTGGCCAGGTCCCACTTCACCGCCGGGTCGCGCAGGCGCTCGTCCAGGCGCCGGGCACGGTCGGCCAGGTTGTAGTAGCCGGGTACCTCCAGGGCGTTGCGCGGCTGGTGGTTGGCCGAGAGGATATAGCCGCGCGGCGGATTCTCCTCCTGCGGGTTGGCGGCGAAGGGGTGGAAGCCGGGCTTGTCGGCTTCGTCGCTGGCGCCGTCGAGGATGAAGCTCGGATTGACCCCGGCCGGGCGCTGCGGCAGCTTGGCCGCCGCCCACCAGCCGATGTCGCCGGCGGCGTTGGCCCACACCACGTTGAGGCCGGGGGCGTGGATCTTCGCCGCGGCGGCGCGGGCCTTGTCCAGGGTGTCGGCACGGCCCAGCTGGTAGAAGGCCTCGAGGATCGGGTTGTCGGTCTCCAGAAAGGCCCACCACAGGGCGATCGGCGTCTGCCCGGCGGCCGGTGCCAGCGCGTCGTTGACGATCGGCCCGTGCGGCGAGCGGCGCAGGCTCAGGCGCACGTCGGCGCCGCCCTTGACCCTGATCACCTCCTCGCTGCGCTGCAGCTCGACCCAGCGCCCCCGGTACCAGACCTGCTCGGGGTTGTCCGGGTTGAGCTTCTCGGCGATCAGGTCGAGGTCGTCGTTCTGGAACATGGTGATGCTCCAGGCGAAGTCGCGGTTGAAGCCCAGCGAGGCGGTCGGGTTGAGCGCCTGGAAGTGGCCATACAGGTCGAAGCCCGGGGCGCTCAGCTGCGCCTCGTACCACACCGCCGGCACGGCGAAGCGGATATGCGGGTCGCCGGCCAGCAGCGGCTTGCCGCTGGCGGTGCGGCTGCCGGCCACGGCCCAGGCGTTGCTGCCCTCGAACTGTGGCAGGCCGGCCTGGCGAAACGCCTCGTGGCTGACCCGGGCCAGTGCGCCGAGGTCCTGCCAGTCGCCGGCGGCCAGCGCCGGGGCGATCACTCCCTGCGGCTGCCAGTCGAGGTCGAATATCCTGAGGTACTCGGCGCCCAGCTGGTCGCGCACCCGGGTCAGCACCGGCTCGGTGCGGAACGCGGCGGCGAAGCTGTAGGCCATGTAGCCGGCCACGGCCAGGGTGTCCTCGACGCGGAAGTCGCGCGAGGGGATGCCCAGCAGGTCGAACTCCAGCGGCCGCGGATGGCTGGCCTGGTACTGGTTGATGCCGTCCAGGTAGGCCTCCAGGGCCTGCCAGGCCGGACCACTGCGCTCGGCCCGATGCACGTACTGGCGCGCATGCTCGGCCAGGCGCAGGGTACGGAACAGGCGGTCGCTGGGCAGCAGCTTGTCACCCAGCACCTCGGCCAGCTCGCCGTTGGCCAGGCGGCGCAGCATCTCCATCTGGAACAGGCGGTCCTGTGCCTGCACATAGCCGAGGGCGCGGTACAGGTCGGCCTCGTTCTGCGCGCGGATGTGCGGCACGCCACGCTCGTCGTAGCGCACCGAGACCGGGGCGGCGAGGCCGGCGAGGGCCAGCTGGCCGTCGCGTTGCGGCTGCTTGCCGGCCAGGTACCAGGCGCCGGCGCCAGTGAGGGTGGCGAGCGCCACGGCGAGCAGGGTGAGGCTGCGTTTCATCGGGGAGTTCCTTGTCGTTATGGCGTCGATTGTGCGCAGCCGAGGCGGCCGTCGCATTGACCGAAAAACCGCCAGCGGCAAATATCTGGTCACCATGACCTCATCCGCCGACCTGCCGCTGACCCACTCCGCCACCCTGCGCCTGCTGCTGTACGAGGCGCTGGATGCGCTCGGCTTCGAGCCGGGGGAGATCTACCGGCGCGCCTTCCGCGACATCCCGCTGGGCCCGCCGAGCAGCGCGGCGCGCGAGCCCCACGACCTGGCGCCGCCGTTCTGGCAGGCGCTGCCGCGGCTGACCGGCGACCCCGACATCGGCCTGCATCTGGGCGAGCGCATGCAGCCACGGCCGCTGGATGTGGTCAGTTACCTGCAGCTGGCCAGCCGCGACCTGCGCGAGGCGCTGCAGGTGTTCGTGCGCTACCAGCACATCATTTCCGGCGGTTTCGCCGCGGCGCTGCAGGTGCAGGGCGAGCGCGCGCGGCTGATCATCGACCTCAACTACCTGGGGCACGGCTCGCTGCGCCAGCAGATGGAGTGCCTGGCGGTGCTGTTCGGCAAGCACCTGGCGCAGCTGTGCGGCCAGCCGGTGCCACTGCTCGGCCTGAGCCTGCGCCACAGCGCGCCGCGGCGGCTGCACGAGCATCGCCGGCTGTTCGGCCTGACCCCGTGCTTCGACGCCGAGCACGATGCCCTGGAGTTCCCGGCGGCGCTCCTCGACAGGCCGTCGCGCAATGCCGCACCGGCGATCTTCGCCGTGCTGCGCCGGCACGCCGACGAGCAGCTGACCGAGCTGGCCGGCAACTCGCTGGTCAACCGGGTGCGCTACTGGCAGGCCGGCCAGCTGGGCAGCGGACGCTGCGATCTGGCCGCTTGCGCACAGGCGCTGGGCAGCACGCCGGCGGCCCTGCAGCGCGGCCTGCTGGCGCGTGGCACGGGCTTTCGCCCGCTGCTCGAGGAGTTGCGCCGGCAGCGTTCGCTGACCCTGCTGGGCGAGGGCCGCGGCATCCGCGAGGTGGCCAGGGCCTGCGGCTTCGCCGAGCTGTCGCCCTTCTACCGCGCGTTCCGTCGCTGGTGGGGCTGCACCCCGGCACAGTGGCAGGCGCGCCGGGGCTGAAACGCAAAAGGGAGGCCGAGGCCTCCCTTTCGATTCATCCCCAAACAGCGCTACAGCGTGTCGCGCAGTAGCGCTGCGGGCTGTTTTTAGAACAGCACGCGGCTGCGGATGGTGCCGGTGACGTGCTGCAGCTTCTCCAGCGCCAGGTCGGAGTACTCGGCGTCGACGTCGATCACCACGTAGCCGACCTTGTCGTTGGTCTGCAGGAACTGGCCGGAGATGTTGATGCCGTTGTCGGCGAACACCTTGTTGATCTCGCTCATCACGCCCGGCACGTTCTGGTGGATGTGCAGCAGGCGGTGCTTGCCCGGGTGCGCCGGCAGGGCGACTTCCGGGAAGTTCACGGAGGACACCGAAGTACCGTTGTCACTGTACTTGACCAGCTTCTCGGCCACTTCCAGGCCGATGTTGGCCTGCGCCTCGGCGGTGGAGCCGCCGATGTGCGGGGTCAGGATCACGCGATCCAGGCCGCGCAGCGGGCTCTCGAACTCTTCGTCGTTGGACTTGGGCTCGACCGGGAACACGTCGATGGCGGCGCCGATCAGATGCTCGTCCTTGATCGCCTGGGCCAGGTGGTCCAGCTCGACCACGGTGCCGCGGGCGGCGTTGATCAGGATGCCGCCCTTCTTCATGGCACGGATTTCCTTCTCGCCGATCATCCACTGGGTGGACGGCAGCTCCGGCACGTGCAGCGACACGATGTCGCACAGGCCCAGCAGCTCGTGCAGGTTGCCGATCTGGGTGGCGTTGCCCAGCGGCAGCTTGGTCACGGTGTCGTAGAAGAACACCTGCATGCCCAGGGCCTCGGCCAGCACCGAGAGCTGGGTGCCGATCGAGCCGTAGCCGACGATGCCGAGCTTCTTGCCGCGGATCTCGAAGGAGTTGGCCGCCGACTTGATCCAGCCGCCGCGGTGGCAGGAGGCGTTCTTCTCGGGGATGCCGCGCAGCAGCAGGATGGCCTCGGCCAGCACCAGCTCGGCCACCGAGCGGGTGTTGGAATAGGGCGCGTTGAACACGGCGATGCCGCGCTCGCGGGCGGCGTCCAGGTCGACCTGGTTGGTACCGATGCAGAAGCAGCCGACGGCGACCAGCTTCTTGGCGCAGTCGAAGACCTCGGCGGTCAGCTGGGTGCGCGAGCGGATGCCGACGAAGTGGGCATCGGCGATCTTCTCTTTCAGCTCGTCGCCGGACAGCGCGCCCTTGAGGTACTCGATGTTGGTGTAGCCAGCGGCCTTCAGGGTGTCGACGGCGTTCTGGTGCACGCCTTCCAGCAGAAGGAACTTGATCTTGCTCTTGTCGAGAGAGGTCTTGCTCATCGGAGTACCTGTGGTCCCACAAAAAGTGTCAGGAAAGCGGCCGCGGCCGGGCCCGCGGATCGGCTCGGGGGCACGATTGGCGGGGTGCGTATGCTAGCATACGAGCCCCGCGAAACGCCCACCCCTGACCGATGAAGCGTTCTCAGGGTGACCATGAATCGTTTGAGAGTTCCCAGATGACCAATCCTGCCCTGATCGACGAGCTGAAGACCCTGGTGGAGCCCGGCAAGGTGCTGACCGATGCCGATTCCCTCAACGCCTACGGCAAGGATTGGACCAAGCACTTCGCCCCGGCGCCGTCCGCCATCGTCTTCCCCAAGACCATCGAGCAGGTGCAGGCCATCGTGCGCTGGGCCAACGCCCACAAGGTCGCCCTGGTGCCCTCCGGCGGCCGCACCGGCCTGTCCGCCGCCGCCGTGGCGGCCAACGGCGAGGTGGTGGTGGCGTTCGACTACATGAACCAGATCCTCGCCTTCAACGAGTACGACCGCACCGTGGTGTGCCAGCCGGGCGTGGTGACCAAGCAGCTGCAGCTGTTCGCCGAGGACAAGGGCCTGTACTACCCGGTGGACTTCGCCTCCTCCGGCTCCAGCCAGCTGGGCGGCAACATCGGCACCAATGCCGGCGGGATCAAGGTGATCCGCTACGGCATGACCCGCAACTGGGTGGCCGGCCTCAAGGTGGTCACCGGCACCGGCGAGCTGCTGGAGCTGAACCGCGACCTGATCAAGAACGCCACCGGCTACGACATGCGCCAGCTGTTCATCGGCGCCGAAGGCACCCTGGGCTTCGTCGTGGAAGCCACCATGCGCCTGGAGCGCGCGCCGAAGAATCTCACCGCGATGGTCCTCGGCACCCCGGACTTCGACTCGATCATGCCGGTGCTGCACGCCTTCCAGGGCAAGCTGGACCTGACCGCCTTCGAGTTCTTCTCCGACAAGGCGCTGGCCAAGATCCTGGCCCGCGGCGACGTGCCGCCGGCCTTCGACACCGACTGCCCGTTCTACGCCCTGCTGGAGTTCGAGGCGACCACCGAGGAAGTGGCCAACCAGGCCCTGGAGACCTTCGAGCACTGCGTCGAGCAGGGCTGGGTGCTGGACGGCGTGATGAGCCAGAGCCAGCAGCAGCTGGAGAACCTGTGGAAGCTGCGCGAGTACATCTCCGAGACCATCAGCCACTGGACCCCGTACAAGAACGACATCTCGGTCACCGTCGGCCAGGTGCCGGCCTTCCTGCACGACATCGACCGCATTGTCGGGGAGAACTACCCAGACTTCGAGGTGATCTGGTTCGGCCATATCGGCGACGGCAACCTGCACCTGAATATCCTCAAGCCGGAGAACCTGTCCAAGGACGAGTTCTTCGCCAAGTGCGCGATCGTCAACCAGTGGGTGTTCGAGACCGTACAGAAGTACAACGGCTCCATCTCCGCCGAGCACGGCGTGGGCATGACCAAGCGCGACTACCTGCACTACAGCCGCTCGGAAGCGGAGATCGGCTACATGAAGGCGATCAAGGCGGTGTTCGACCCGAACGGCATCATGAATCCTGGGAAAATTTTCCCCGTCTGAATCCGTAGGGCGGGTGAAACCCGCCAGGACAGCTTGCGGGTTTCACCCGCCCTACGAGGCATGAGCATGAGCTACCAGCACCAGTACATCGACGGCACCCCTATCCACTTCCCGCTGGGCAAGGTGGTCTGCGTCGGGCGCAACTATGCCGAGCACGCCGCCGAGCTGAACAACCCGATCCCCAGCGAGCCGCTGCTGTTCATCAAGCCCGGCAGCTGCACCGTGCCAATGGATGACGGCTTCGTCATTCCGCAGGAGCGCGGCGCCGTGCACTTCGAGGCGGAAATCGCCGTGCTGATCGGCAAGCCGCTGTCGAAGCAGCCGAGCGAAGAGGAAGTGCGCGACGCCATCTCCGGCTACGCCCCGGCCCTGGACCTGACCCTGCGTGACGTGCAGGCCAAGCTCAAGGAGAAGGGCCTGCCCTGGGAACTGGCCAAGAGCTTCGACGGTGCCTATGTACTGGCCCCCTTCGTCGCCGCGGACGCGGTGGAAGACGTGCGCGACATCGGCATCCGCCTGAGCATCGACGGCCAGCTGCGCCAGGACGGCAACAGCCGCGACATGCTCAACCCGATCATCCCGCTGATCCAGCACATCGCCGGCCACTTCAGCCTGCAACCGGGCGACGTGGTCTCCACCGGCACCCCGGCCGGCGTCAGCCCGCTGACCAGCGGCGAAAGCCTGGAGATCGAACTGGTCGGTCTGGCGCGTTTCGCCACTCGCGTCCTCTGAGAACACGCGGCGGACCATTCCGCCGCACTTCACAGAACTTTCACCCCTGCCAAGTAGTCTGAGAGGCTCGACCTCCCGAGCAGTATTCGATGCCTCTCGCCCTATCCCTGCCGCGCCGACGCCGCCTGACCCTGGCGTTGGTCATCGCCCTCGCCTGCACCGCCGCCCTGACCCGTTACCTGCACTGGGACGACCGTACCCTGCTCTGGCTCAAGGAGCAGCAGATGCCCGCCGCCGAGCGTGCCGCCAGCATCTGGCTGCCCGGCTACAGCGCCAGCATCGAGGGCAAGCCGCTGGCCGGCCTGGAGAACGACGAGGCCTCCGACCTGGCCTACAGCCCGCTCACCGGCACCCTGTTCACCGTCACCGGCAAGTTGCCGATGCTGGTCGAGCTGAGCCGCAGCGGCGAAGTGCTGCGGCGCATCGCCCTCAAGGGCTTCGCCAATCCGGAAGGTGTGGCCGTGCTGGAAAACGGCATGATCGCGCTGACCGACGAGCGCAAGCGCAACCTGTCGATCTTCGAGCTGGACCCGCAGACCCGCGAACTCGACCTGGCCGACGCCAAGCCCTTCGACCTGGGCTTCCCGGACGCCGGCAACAAGGGCTTCGAGGGCATCGCCTGGGACCCGGCGCAGCAGCGTCTGCTGCTGGGCAAGGAGCGCGCCCCCACCGCCATGTTCAGCCTGGGCAGCGACGGCCAGCGCCTGCTCGACCAGGAGCTGCGACCGCTGCCGAGCTACGGCCTGGGCATGCGCAACCTGTCGGCGCTCAGCGTCGACCCGCGCACCGGTCATATCCTCGCCCTTTCCGCCCAGTCGCGCCTGCTGCTGGAGCTGGACGAGAAGGGCGAGCCGGTCAGCTTCATCAGCCTGCTCGGCGGCCAGAGCGGCCTGGAAAGCCGCATCCCACGCGCCGAAGGCGTGGCCATGGACGAGGAAGGCACCATCTACATGGTCAGCGAGCCGAACCTGTTCTACGTGTTCCGCAAGGATGAGCCCTTCACCGCACCGCAAGGCTGAGCGTAGGGCGGGTGCAACCCGCGCGGCACATCGCTACGGAAGAGCCGCGGGTTTCGCCCGCCCTACGACTCAGCGCACGACGCTGTCGAAGCCCTGCAGTACGTTGATCGCGTTGATGCCGATCTCCTCCACCGCATAACCACCTTCCATCACGAACAGGGTCTGCAGACCCAGCGCGCCGATAACTTCGCCCATGCGCAGGTAGTCCGGGCTGTCCAGCTTGAACTGCGAGATCGGGTCTTCCTTGAAGGTATCCACCCCCAGCGAGACGATCAGCGCATCCGGCGCATAGGCGGCGATCTGCCGGCAGGCGGCGGCCAGCGCCAGGCTCCAGGCCGACCAGTCGCTGCCGGCGGCCAGCGGGTAGTTGAAGTTGAAGCCGCGACCGACGCCCTCGCCCTTCTCGTCGGCATAGCCGAGGAAGAACGGGTACTCGAAGCGCGGGTCGCCGTGAATCGAGGTGAACAGCACGTCGGCACGGTCGTAGAAGATGTCCTGGGTGCCGTTGCCGTGGTGATAGTCGACATCGAGGATGGCCACCCGGCTGGCGCCCTGGTCGAGCATGGCCTGGGCGGCGATGGCGGCGTTGTTGAAGTAGCAGTAGCCGCCCATGTAGTCGGCCGCAGCATGGTGGCCCGGCGGCCGGCACAGCGAGAACACCCCGCGCGCGCCCTTGGCCAGCTCGGCCTGACCAGTCAGTGCGACGTTCACCGAGCTGCTCACCGCCTGCCAGGTGCCGGCGGTGATCGGCACGCCAGCGTCGAAGCTGTAGTAGCCGAACTTGCCGTCGATGCAGTCCGGAATGGTCTGGCGCAGGCGGCGGTTGGGCCAGGTGAACGGCAGCATGTCGTAGTCGCGACCCAGGGCCTGCCATTCGGCCCAGGCATCCCTGAGAAAATGCACGAAGCCTTCGTCGTGCACCCGCAGGATCGGCGCCAGGCCGAACTCGCGCGGCGCCGCCACCTCGCCCAGCTTCACCTTCTGCGCCCGCGCCAGCACCATGTCGGCGCGGCTGGGTTTCTCGAAGCAGGGCGTGAGCTGGCCGTCGATCAGCTCGAACTTGCCGTGGTGCAGGTGATGGTCGTCGCTGTAGATCGTCAGCATGGGCGGCTCTCCGAAGGCATGTGGATCCGTGGACGTGCGGGGCGGACAGCCCTTTCCCGGCGGGACTGGGCCCCGGCCTGGTGGCTGCGCACTGCAGAGCCGAGATCGTCCCGCCATCCACAACTCAGGTATAACCAATTGTTTTTATTGGCAATTAATAGAAATCGAGGACCAGGGCCCTGGCATCGATTCTAGGCAGCGCGGCGCTTGCGACAGAACGATAGTTACGGACAAAAGGGGATAGATGTGGCCATCTTGCTCGGCAGGCGACCCCGCCGTAGCCCGGCACCCAGCCTTCCCCGATAGGCCTCGGGCTCAGGCCCGCGCCGTCAGGTGCCGGGCAATCCCCTTGCGCAGCGGCAACAGGCCCTGCGCCACGCGCAAGCCGGCCCCACGCAGCAGCCTCGCCGGCAGGCGGTCATCGGTGTAGACATCCACCAGCAGGTTGGTGGCCTGGTACAGCGGCCAGGTCGCCAGGCGCTGCTGGCGCTCGTAGCGCGACAGCAGCGCCGGGGTGGCTATGTCGTCACCGCGGGCCCTGGCGCCCAGTACGGCCGCACTGAGCCGCTGCACGCTGCCCAGGCCGAAGTTGAAGCCATGGGCGGTGACCGGGTGCATGCCGACGGCGGCATCGCCGATCAGCGCGCAGCGCGGGCCGACCAGCCTCTCGGCATAGGCACCGACCAGCGGGTAGGCGTGGCGCTCGCTGGCCAGGCGCATGGCGCCCAGGCGGCGCTCGAAACGGCGCTCCATCTCGCCGGCGAAGGTCGACTCGTCCAGCGCACGCAGGCGTTCGATCTCGCGCGGCGGCAGGGTCAGCACCACGGACGACTGCTCGCCGTTGAGCGGCAGCAGGGCCAGGGTCTGGCCGTAGCCGAACCACTCCCAGGCGGTCTGCCGGTGCGGTTTCTCATGGTCCATGCGGCACACCAGCATGGTCTTGCCGAAGTCCTTGAGCCGCGCGCCGATGCCCAGTTGGCGGCGGGTCTCGGAGAAGCGGCTGTCGGCGGCCACCAGCAGCCGGGTGCGCAACAGCTCGCCGCCCGCGAGTTCCAGCTCGACCTCGCGCTCACGGTGGCGGATGGCACGCACCGCGACCTCGCAGCGCAGCTGCACGTCGGTGCACTCGCGCACCGCGTCGTAGGAGGCACGGCGGATCGCGCGGTTGGCCACCAGCTGGCCGAGGCGTTCGGCGCCGGCCTGCTCGGCGCGGATCTGCAGGGCGAACAGCGACGGGCCGTTGAACACCTGGGCGTCGCGCAGCACGGCGACCTCCTCGGCCGGCAGGCGCTGCCACAGGCCGAGCTTCTCCAATAGCGCCTGCGAGGCCTGGGTCAGGGCGATCTCGCGGCCATCGAAGGCCGGGGCGGCCAGCGCGGTCTCGGCCTGGCGCTCCAGCAGGACGACCGACAGCCCCTGCCCGGACAGGGCGCGGGCCAGGCACAAGCCGGCCGGGCCGGCGCCGATGATGGCGACATCGTGGATCATGGAG
This sequence comes from Aquipseudomonas alcaligenes, assembly GCF_003205495.1. Classification (GTDB taxonomy): domain Bacteria; phylum Pseudomonadota; class Gammaproteobacteria; order Pseudomonadales; family Pseudomonadaceae; genus Aquipseudomonas; species Aquipseudomonas alcaligenes_B. Next base: position 251,279 of record NZ_QJRX01000001.1, read on the forward strand.
AGCACTCCGCGCGGCACTTGGGATGCGCGCGAGTCTAGGGCCGGCGCCGCGGCCGGCCCTTGTCCCCGGTCAATCAGCGGCGCAGTTCGCTGGGCGCCAGGCCGCTCCAGCGCTGGAAGGCATGGCGGAAGCTGGCCGTCTCGCTGTAGCCGAGCTCTTCGGCGATCAGGTAGATCGGCTTGTCGGTATTGAGCAGCAGCTGGCGCGCCCTGTCGTAGCGCACCTCGTCGAGCAGGTGCTGGAAGCTGGTGTTGAGCTGCTGCAGGTGGCGGCGCAGGGTGCGCTCGGATCGGTGCAGGCGGGTGGCGACGCGCTCCAGGCTGGAACATTCGAGCAGGTTGCCGGCCAGCTGCTGGCGGATCAGGTCACGCAGGTCGTGGCGGCTGTGCAGCTGCGCCTCCAGCTGCATGCACTGCTGCAGGCCGTGCTGGTGGCTGACCGGGTCGGCCAGCGGCAGCGGCCGCTCGAGCAGCGCCGGGTTGAAGCACAGGGCGTTGCAGCCGGCGTCGAATTCCACCGGGCAGCCGAGCCTCTCGCCGTAGCTGGCGGCATGCGCCGGCGCCGGATAGGCCAGCAGCAGGCGGCGCGGGCGCACCGACTCGCCGAGCAGGTCCTGCACCACGGTGAGCAGCGAGGCCAGGCACAGTTCGGTGTTGAACAGGGTGAGGGCCGGGTCGTAGCGGTAGCCGCTGGCGCTCAGGCGCACCTCGTCGCCGCGCACCTGCAGGTCGAGCTGGAAATAGGTACCGAGCAGCGCCGGGTGGGCGATGGCCAGGCGCAGCGCCTCGCCGAGGTTGCGGCTGGCCAGCAGGGTGTAGCCGAGCATGCCGTAGGCCGAGACGTGCATGCGCTTGCCCAGCAGCAGGCCGAGGGCCGGGTCGGCGCTGGCGGCCAGGGCGTTGGCCAGCACGCGCAGCTCCTGGGCGTGGCTGACCAGGCGGGTCGGAGTCTGCAGATCCTCGCCGTGGATGCCGCTGCCCTCCAGCACCCGCTCGACCGCTACACCCATGCGTTGCAGCCCCTGCACGGCCAGGGCCACGGTATGCAAGGTGGTCATTACGCGCTCTTCCGGTAACACTGACATGACTGCCGTTTCCGTTGCGGTGGTATTCGGTAACTCGTCCGGCGGCCCGACTCGGCATTCTTAAGCTTGAATTCAGCTGCAGATGTTTTGCTGCAGCATCCCCCGAATCGGAAACTTCTTCATGCGCCGCCTGACCCAAGCTCGTGTCCTGCTGCCGACCCTGGCAGTGCTCGTCCTCCTGGCCCTGCTGGCGGTTGCCCAGCAGTGGCGCCTGCCCGAACGTGGCTGGTTCGCAGTGCAAGAATGGCGCCATGCCGCCGAGTGGCGCGACCGGTCGATCTGGCTGCCGGACTACCGCGCCAGCGTCCAGGCCCGGCCGATCGAAGGGCTGAGCGCCGATGTCTCGGCGCTGACCTACGACCCGGAGCGGCGCACCCTGTTCACCGTGACCAACAAGAACCCGCAGATCGTCGAGCTGTCGCTGGACGGCAGGATAGTGCGCCGGGTGCCCCTGGTAGGTTTCGGCGACCCGGAGGCCATCGAATACATCAGCCACGACCTCTACGTGATTACCGACGAGCGCCAGCAGCGCCTGTTCCGCGTGCACCTGGACGAGGACACCGAGTTCGTCGACGCCGCCGAGTCGGAGCAGCTGTCACTCGGCATCGGCCTGAACGGCAACAAGGGCTTCGAGGGCCTGGCCTACGACGCCGCGGGCCAGCGCCTGTTCGCCGCCAAGGAGCGCGACCCGGTGAGCATCTACGAGATCCACGGCTTCCCCCATACCAACCCGGACAAGCCCTTCGCCGTGCACGTGGTGGATGACCGCGAACGCGACGCCCGGCTGTTCGTGCGCGACCTGTCCAGCCTGCAGTACGACGAGGGCAGCGGTCACTTGCTGGCGCTGTCCGACGAGTCGCGCCTGGTGCTGGAGATCAATGCCGATGGCCGGCCGATCAGCAGCCTGTCGCTGCTGCGCGGCCAGCATGGTCTGGAGAGGAGCGTGCCACAGGCGGAGGGCGTGGCGATGGACGACCAGGGCCGCCTGTACCTGGTCAGCGAGCCCAACCTGTTCTACGTGTTCGAGAAGCAGGCCAGGCCCTGATCAGACGCTGAGCAGCCAGTCGTAGTCGACGATCAGCGGCGCGTGCTGGGAGAAGCGCGGCTGGCGCGGCAGCTTGGCGTTGCGCACCACGCGGCGCAGGCCGGGCGTGAGCAGCTGGTAGTCGAAGCGCCAGCCGAGGTTGAGCATCTCCGCCTGCTCGCTGTCCGGCCACCAGCTGTACTGGTCGCCTTCGCGGCTGACCTCGCGCAGGGCGTCGACATAGCCCATGTTGCCGATCACCTCATCCAGCCAGGCGCGCTCGGGCGCCAGGAAGCCCGGTAGCTGCTGGCAGTCGCGCCAGTTCTTCACGTCCAGCTTCTGGTGCGCCACGTACAGCGAACCGCAGTAGATGTACTCGCGGCGCTTGCGGCGCTGCTTGTCCAGGTAGCCGGTGAAGTCGTCGATGAACTTGAACTTGTGGTTCAGGCTCTCGTCGCCGCCCTGGCCGGACGGCAGCAACAGGGTGGCGATGCTCACCTTGTCGAAGTCGGCCTGCAGGTAGCGCCCGTAACGGTCGGCCATCTCGAAGCCGAGGCCGTGGATCACCGCCTTGGGCTGCAGGCGCGAGTAAAGCGCCACGCCACCCTGGGCCGGCACCTCGGCATCCGCCGCATAGAGAAAGTAGCCATCCAGCTGGTAGGCCGGATCGTCCAGTTCGAAGGAGGAGACTCTTGTATCCTGCAGGCAGATCACGTCGGCATTCTGGGCCTGCAGCCAGCTGAGCAAACCTCGCTCGACCGCGGCCTGAATACCATTCACGTTCACGCTGATGATCCGCATAAATGGCCCCCAAAAACACCAGCATGTATGATACCCGAGCTCATTCCCATTAGCTAAATTCATGGGGCCCGAACCCCATAAATCCGTGCCGTGCGGGGCTTTTCATGCAGGCGTACCAACGCGAATTCATTCGTTTTGCCATCGAGCGCGGCGTGCTGCGCTTCGGTGAGTTCACCCTCAAGTCCGGGCGCACCAGCCCCTACTTCTTCAATGCCGGCCTGTTCAACAGCGGCCTGGCGCTGGCCAAGCTGGGACGTTTCTACGCCTCGGCGCTGGTCGACTCCAGCATCGACTTCGATGTGCTGTTCGGCCCGGCCTACAAGGGCATTCCGCTGGCGGCAGCCACCGCCGTGGCCCTGGCCGAGCAGCACGAACGTGACCTGCCCTGGTGCTTCAACCGCAAGGAAGCCAAGGACCATGGCGAGGGCGGCACCCTGGTCGGCGCGCCGCTGGCCGGGCGGGTGATGATAGTCGACGACGTGATCACCGCCGGCACCGCGATCCGCGAGGTCATGCAGATCATCCAGGCCCAGGGCGCCCAGGCGGCCGGCGTACTGATCGCGCTGAACCGCCAGGAGCGCGGCCAGGGCGAGCTGTCGGCGATCCAGGAAGTGGAACGCGACTACGGCATGCCGGTGGTCAGTATTGTGTCGCTGGAGCAGGTGCTGGATTATCTGGCCGGCGATGCCGAACTGAAGAAACACCTGCCGGCGGTGGAGGCCTACCGCGCGCAGTACGGTATCTGAACCAAACAAGGGAACGTCCATGCGCACAACGGTCGCACTCGCAATCCTGGCCATGACCTCGGCCATCCAAGTCGCCCAGGCCGCCGGCAGTGGCACGGCCGTCGAGTACTACCGCTACCAGGACGACAAGGGGCAGGTGGTGCTGAGCCGCCAGGGCGTACCCCCGGAACATATCTCCAGGGGCTACCAGGTGCTCGACGACAAGGGCAGGATACTGCGCGAGGTGGCACCGGCGCCCAGCCTGGAAGAACGCCAGCGCCTGGCCGAGGAGAAAGCCAGGGCCAGCTCCGACGCCCAGCTGCTGCGCATCTACTCGGAGCCGAAGGACGTCGACCGCGCCCGCGACCGCAAGCTGGCCGAGCTGGACGGCCTGATCAGCGTGGCGCAGAGCAACCTGCACTCGCTGCGCACCCAGCAGGCCAACCTGCAGGCCAAGGCCGCCGAGTTCGAGCGCGCCGGCCGCGAGGTGCCCGAGCACCTGCTGGTGCAGATCGACAACATCAAGGCCGAGCAGGCCGGGGTGGAAAAGGACATCCAGCGCTATCGCGACAACCGCACGGCCGCCGAGGCGACCTTCGCCGCCGACCGCGCGCGCCTGGTCAAGCTGCGCGGCGAGTGACCCCGCCGCGCTGCGCCATCAGTGATGGCGCTTGCGATTGGTGATCAGGGTGCCGACGCCGCTGTCGGTGAAGATTTCCAGCAGCACCGCGTTGGGCACCCGGCCATCGATGATGTGCGCGCTGGTCACGCCACCCTGCACCGCCTCCAGGGCACAGCGAATCTTCGGCAGCATGCCGCCGTAGATGGTGCCGTCGGCGATCAGCGCATCCACCTGCTCGGTGGTCAGGCCGGTCAACACCTCACCCTGCTTGTCCATCAGGCCGGCGATGTTGGTCAGCAGCATCAGCTTCTCCGCCTTCAGCGCCTCGGCCACCTTGCCGGCCACCAGGTCGGCGTTGATGTTGTACGACTCGCCGTTGGCACCGACGCCGATCGGCGCGATCACCGGGATGAAGTCGCCCTTGACCAGCATGTTGAGCAGCTCGGTATTGACCCCGACCACCTCGCCTACATGACCGATGTCGATGATCTCCGGCTGGGTCATCTCCGGGGTCTGGCGGGTCACGGTGAGCTTCTTGGCGCGGATCAGCTCCGCGTCCTTGCCGGTCAGGCCGATGGCGCTGCCGCCGTGGCGGTTGATCAGGTTGACGATGTCCTTGTTGACCTGGCCGCCGAGGACCATCTCCACCACGTCCATGGTCTGTGCGTCGGTGACGCGCATGCCGTCGATGAAGTGGCTTTCAATGCTGAGCCTCTTGAGCAGATCGCCGATCTGCGGGCCACCGCCATGCACCACCACCGGGTTAATGCCGACTGCCTTCATCAGCACGATGTCGCGGGCGAAGCCTTCCTTCAGCTCGTCGCTCTCCATGGCGTTGCCGCCGTACTTGATCACCAGGGTCTTGCCGACGAAGCGACGGATATAGGGCAGCGCTTCGGACAGGACCTTGGCGACTTGAGTGGCGGCATCACGGTTGAGGGTCATGGCGAAACGAACTCCGGGGCAGATCAGAACGGCAGGTTGAGGTCAGGGGCGACGTTGTACAGCTGGGCGCGGAACACTTCCTTGATGCGATAGAGCTCCTCCTCGCTCTCCGCCTCGAAGCGCAGCACCAGCACCGGCGTGGTGTTGGAGGCGCGCACCAGGCCCCAGCCCTTGGGGTAGTCGACACGCACGCCGTCCAGGGTGGTCAGGTTGGCCTCGCCCCACACGCCGTCGCGCTGCAGGCGGTCGATCAGGCGGAACTTGTTCTCGTCGGTGACGGTGACGTTGATTTCCGGCGTGGAAATGTCCAGCGGGAAGGCGGCGAACACCTGCTCGGCGTCGCGGCGGTCCTGGCTGAGGATTTCCAGCAGGCGCGCGGCGCTGTAGATGCCGTCGTCGAAACCGAACCAGCGCTCCTTGAAGAACACGTGGCCGCTCATCTCGCCGGCGAGCAGGGCGCCGGTCTCCTTCATCTTCTTCTTGATCAGCGAATGGCCGGTCTTCCACATCACCGGGCGGCCGCCGTAGCCGCTGATCAGCGCACCCAGGCGGCGGGTGCACTTGACGTCGTAGATGATGTCGGCGCCCGGGTTGCGCGATACCACGTCCTTGGCGAACAGCATCATCAGGCGGTCCGGATAGACGATGGTGCCCTTGTTGGTCACCACGCCGACGCGATCGCCGTCGCCGTCGAAGGCCAGGCCCAGGTCGGCGCCCTCGGCCTTCACCCGGGCGATCAGGTCTTCCAGGTTCTCCGGCTTGCCCGGATCCGGATGGTGGTTGGGGAAGGTGCCGTCCACCTCGCAGTACAGCGGGATCACACTGCAGCCCAGGGCCTCGATCAGACGCGGGGCGATGACCCCGGCGACGCCGTTGCCGCAGTCGACCACCACCCGCATCGGCTTGGCCATGGCGATATCGTCGCGGATCTGGGCGAAGTAGCGGTCAAGGATGTCGATTTGCTCGACACTGCCGACGCCGCTGACCAGGTCGTTGTTGTCGATGCGCGCCTTGAGCGCCTGGATCTGCTCGTTGGCCTGGGTATCGCCGGCGATGACGATCTTGAAGCCGTTGTAGTCCGGCGGGTTATGGCTGCCGGTCAGCATCACCCCGGACTTGCCCTCCAGCACATGGGTGGCGAAGTACAGCACCGGGGTCGGCACCATGCCGATGTCGGTGACCTGGCAGCCGCAGTCCAGCAGCCCCTGGATCAGCTGCTGCACCAGCTGCGGGCCGGACAGGCGACCGTCGCGGCCGACGGCCACGTTCGGCTCGCCCATGGCCAGGCTCTGCGAGCCGATGGCGCGACCGATCCAGTAGGCGGCTTCGGGGGTGAGGGTGTCACCGACCACGCCACGGATGTCATAGGCGCGGAAGATGCTGGCGGGGAGTTTGGGCGGGTTCTGCACGGTACTTTCCATTACGGCGGGTTGGTCGAGGCCCAGGAGATCCTGGTCCTCGTCGAGAATGTCGATGTCCAGGATATCGGTGGCCTGGAACACCGGGTCAGCCGGTTGCGCACTGCGCGCCGCTGCCGGCGCCACCGCGACCGGCGTTTCCTGGCGTGGCCGCGGCAGGCGCGCCAGGCTCTGCGCCAGGCCATCGAGCGCGGCGAAATGCAGGCTGAAGGACTTGACCGACTTGCCGGCTGCCAGTTCCTGCAACATGCCGGCGAGCTGCTGCACATCGCCACGCAGGCGGGCGAGCAGATGGTTACGGGTCAGCACCAGGCCGAGCAGGGCGCCGGCCAGGCCGAGCAGAGCCGCAATGCCGAGAACCAGAGGCGACAGCGGCATACCCTGCAGCGCCGGGCCGGGCTGCAGCGTCAGCTGCCAGTTGGGGTTGTCGACCGCGAACTGCTGCGGCTCACCGTCTGCCGCCGGCGTACCGCGCTGCAGCAGGGGCTGCGCGGCGCCGCTGGCGAACTGCTGGAGCAGCTGCACCTGGCCGGCATCGGCGGGCAGCGCCGGCAGGGCAGCCAGCAGGCGATCAAGCTCGACCACCAGCAGCAGGGTGCCCTGCAACGTCTCGCTGCCCGGGCTACGCAGGGGCGCGACGCTGTAGACCAGCCAGCGCTCGGCGATCTTGTAAGCCTCCACGGCAGGCGTCTGGCCATTTTCCAGGCGCCGGATCATGTCCAGCGCGGCGAAGTTCATCGGCCCGCTGCGTCCCACATCCAGGGCCGCGCGCCCCGGCAGGTTGAGGTGCGCATCGACCACCCCCTGCCAGTGCAGCAGGCTGCGCTCGGCGGCGCCGATCAGGTTGCGATCGCCACTCTGCAGGGCGGCGAGCAGGGCCGGGTTGGCCGCGGCCGCCTGGGTGTCGGCACGCAGCTGGCGCTGGGCCTGCTGCAGGGCGCCGGCCTGGCCGGCGCCCCAGGCCTCGATCAGCTGCTGGCGCTGCTGCTGGGCGCTGCCGCTGAGATTGAAGCCGATCAGGGCGGCGGCCAGCAGCAGGCCGCCCAGCACGGCGATGGCCCCCGGCAGCAGCGCCTGCGAGTCGTTGCCGGGACGCACGGGCTTGGCCGGGGCGACGGAAATCGGTTGGTCGGTATCCTTGGCGGTACGTTTGAACAGTTTCACGCAGCGTCTCCCTGGCGGTTCATGCCCTGACTCAGTGGCTACCCGAATGCCCGAAACCACCGGCTCCGCGCTGGCTGGCGTCGAACTCCTCGACCAGCTCGAAGTGCGCCTGCACCACCGGCACCAGCACCAGCTGGGCGATGCGCTCGCCGACGGCGATGGTGAAGGGCGTCTGCCCGCGGTTCCAGCAGGACACCATCAACTCGCCCTGGTAGTCCGAGTCGATCAGACCGACCAGGTTGCCGAGCACGATGCCGTGCTTATGGCCGAGCCCCGAGCGCGGCAGGATCAGCGCAGCCAGGCCGGGATCACCGATATAAATGGACAGACCGGTGGGGATCAACAGCGTCTGGCCCGGCTCGAGGACGCTGTCCTCCTTGAGCATGGCGCGCAGGTCGAGGCCGGCGGAGCCGGGAGTGGCATACTGCGGCAGGGGAAAATCGCTGCCCAGGCGCGGGTCGAGAATCTTGGCTTGCAGAGCGTGCATGACGGGTTCCGTAGACGAATGAATCAGGCGCGGTTCAGGCGCTCGGCGATGAAGGCCACCAGCTGGCGGGCGATCTTGCTCTTGCTGGTCTGGGCGAAGGCGCTGGCCTGCAACTCGCGATCGATCACGGTGATGGCGTTCTCTTCGCTGTTGAAACCGATGGTCGGGTTGGCCACGTCGTTGGCGACAATCAGGTCGAGGTTCTTGTCCTTCAGCTTGCGCGCAGCATAGTCGAGCAGATTCTCGGTTTCTGCGGCGAAGCCCACGCTGAAGGGACGATCTGCGCGGCCGGCGATAGTGGCGAGGATGTCCGGGTTGCGCACCAGCTGCAGAAGCAGGCCTTCACCGCTGCTAGGGTCCTTCTTCATCTTCTGGGTGGCCACCACTTCCGGGCGGTAGTCGGCGACGGCGGCGGAGGCGATGAACAGGTCACAGGGCATGGCGGCCTCGCAGGCGGCGAGCATGTCGCGGGCGCTGACCACGTCGATGCGGTTGACCCGGTCGGGTGTCGGCAGGTGCACCGGGCCGGTCACCAGGGTCACCCTGGCGCCGGCCTCCACGGCCGCTTCGGCCAGGGCGAAGCCCATCTTGCCGGAGCTGTGGTTGGTGATGTAGCGCACCGGGTCGATGTTTTCCTGGGTCGGCCCGGCGGTGATCAGCACGTGCTTGCCGGTCAGCGCCTGCCACTGGAAGCAATCGGCGGCGCGCTGGGCCAACTCGTCGGCCTCGAGCATGCGGCCGGGGCCGACGTCGCCGCAGGCCTGGCTGCCGGCAGCCGGGCCGAACAGGTGCAGGCCGCGCTGGACGAGGAGTTCGGCGTTGGCCTGGGTGGCGGGGTCGCGCCACATGGCCTGGTTCATCGCCGGGGCCAGGGCGACCTGGGCGTCGGTGGCCAGCACCAGGGTGGTCAGCAGATCGTCGGCCACGCCCTGGGCCAGGCGCGCCATGATGTCGGCGGTGGCCGGGGCGATCAGCACCAGGTCGGCCCACTTGGCCAGCTCGATATGGCCCATGGCGGCTTCGGCGGCCGGGTCGAGCAGGTCGAGGTGCACCGGATGGCCGGACAGCGCCTGCAGGGTCAGCGGGGTGATGAACTCGCGGCCGCCACGGGTCATCACCACCCGTACTTCGGCGCCCTGGTCGCGCAGGCGACGGACCAGCTCCGCGCTCTTGTAGGCGGCGATGCCGCCGCCGACACCCAGGACGATGCGTTTCCGATACAGCCGCTGCATAGGCCTGCCTTTAATAATGTGGTGTGGATAGCAGCGCGGCGGCGACACCTCCCCAGGCCGGTCACCGCGCCAAAAAAGCCGGGCTAAGATAGCACAGGGCCTGCGCCGGAACAGCGGGCCGACGGACAGGGAGATGTCATGAGCATACGCGACTGGCCCGCGGCGGAGCGCCCGCGGGAGAAACTGCTGGAGCTGGGGGCGGCGGCGCTGAGCGACGCCGAGCTGCTGGCGATCTTCCTGCGCACCGGCGTGGCCGGACAGAGCGCGGTGGACCTGGCCCGCCACCTGCTGGTCGATTTCGGCAGCCTGCGCGCGCTGCTGGAGGCCGACCTGGGTTCCTTCAGCCAGCGCCTGGGCCTCGGCCCGGCCAAGTTCGCCCAGCTGCAGGCGGTGCTGGAGATGGGCCGCCGTCATCTGGCCGAGCGGCTGCGCCGGGATTCCGCGCTGGAAAGCCCACAGGCGGTGCGCGACTACCTCAAGGCGCGCCTGCGCCACGAGCCACACGAGGTGTTCGGCTGCCTGTTCCTCGATGCCAAGCACCGGGTGATCTGCTTCGAGGCGCTGTTCTTCGGCTCCATCGACGGCGCCAGCGTCTACCCGCGCCAGGTGGTCAAGCGCGCGCTGTTCCACAACGCGGCCGCTGCCATCCTGGTGCACAACCATCCGTCAGGGGTGGCCGAGCCCAGCCAGGCTGATCGCCAGCTGACCGAGCGACTCAAGGAGGCGCTCGGCCTGATCGAGGTGCGTGTGCTCGACCACTTCATCGTCGGTGACGGCGAGCCGTTGTCGATGGCCGAGTTCGGCTGGGTCTAGTCCAGTCGCACCTTGGCGAAATCCTGGCGACCGAACGGGCTGACCTGATAGCCGCTGACCTTGTCGCTGTGCAGGGCAAAGGCGGTGGGGTGCGCCAGCGGCAACCACAGTGCCTGTTGCTGGATCAGCGTTTGCGCCTGCTGGTACAGGGCGCTGCGCTGCTCCTGGGCACTGACAGCCTTGCCCTCGGCGATCAGCCGGTCCAGCTGCGGGTCGCAGTAGCGCGCGAAGTTCAGCCCGGATTGCACCGAGGCGCAGGCGAATTGTGGGGTGAGGAAGTTGTCCGGGTCACCGTTGTCGCCGGCCCAGCCCATGAACAGCAGGTCGTGCTCGCCGGCCTTGGCGCGGCGGATCAGCTCGCCCCATTCGATCACGCGGATTTCGGCCTGGATGCCGACCTTGGCCAGGTCGGCCTGCAGCAGCTGGGCACCGAGGGTCGGGTTGGGATTCAGCAGGCTGCCGGAGGGGCGGGTCCAGATGGTGGTCTCGAAGCCATCCGCCAGGCCGGCCTCGGCCAGCAGCGCGCGGGCCTTGGCCGGATCGTGGGCATAGCCGGGCAGGTCCTTGGCATGGCTCCAGGTGTTTGGCGGGTAGGGGCCGCTGGCCGGGGTGGCGCTGCCCTCGAATACGGCCTGGAGGTAGCTGGCCTTGTCGAAGGCCAGGTTGATCGCCTGGCGCACCTGCGGCTTGTCCAGCGGCGGGTGCTGGCTGTTGAGGACAACGAAGGCGGTCATGAACGCCGGCGTCTCGCTCACTTTCAGCTTCGACTCCTGGCGCGCCCCCTGCACGTCCAGCGGCTTGGGCGACAGGGCAATCTGGCATTCGCCGCGCTTGAGCTTCTGCAGACGCACATTGGCGTCGGGGGTGATGGCGAACACCAGGCCGTCGATGGCCGGCTTGCCGGCGAAGTAGTCGGGGTTGGTCGCGTAGCGGATCACCGCGTCCTTCTGGAAGCGCTTGAGCACGAAGGGCCCGGTGCCGACCGGCTGGCTGTTGAGTTGCTCCGGCGTGCCGGCGGCCAGCAGCTTGTCGGCATATTCCGCCGAGTAGATGGAGGCGAAACCCATGCTCAGGGTGGCGAGGAAGGTGGCGTCCGGGCGCTTGAGCACGAAGCGCACGCTCAGCGGCGTCGGCGCCTCGATGCGCTCAATCAGTGCCGGCCACTGCATGGACTGGGCGTGCGGATAGCCGCTGGCGGCGACCTGGTGCCAGGGGTGGGCCGGGTCGAGCATGCGGCGGAAGCTGAACAGCACGTCGTCGGCGTTAAGTTCGCGGCTCGGGGCGAACCACTCGGTGCGCTGGAACTTCACCCCGGGGCGCAGCTGGAAGGTCCAGCTCAGGCCGTCGTCGGACACCTCCCAGCGCTCGGCCAGGCTGGGCACCAGCTGGCCGGCCGCGGCGTCGTAGTCGACCAGGCGGTTCATCAGCACGTCGGCCGAGGCGTTGGTGGTGGTCAGCGAGTTGTACTGCACCACGTCGAAACCATCCGGACTGGCTTCGGTACAGACGCTGAGCACGGCGGCCTGGCTCAGCAGGGGCACGAGCAGCAGGGGCAGGGCGGCAAGACGCATCGCGGTTCCTCCGATCGACAAGAACCCAACCCTAGACCATGGGCGCGAGAGCGACAACGAATTCCGGCGACGAGCGGTCATGCCCCCGCCGCTGCGAGGCTGCGCCGCTCCTGGCCGGCAGCGGCGCAGCCCGGCCCTGGCAATCCTTGCGAGCGACCTGCTGTTCTGGTATAAAGCAGCGCTCTTTTCTAGGGGCCCGGTCCTGCGGCAACGCAAAACACCGGTAAGACCCCGAGAAACGCGGCGCTGAGCGCCAAATGACTATTGAGTTCAAGCGGCCAACCCATGCCGGGTTGGGCATGTGGTTTAGAGGGCTGAGGCATGTCGAGAGTCTGTCAAGTTACCGGTAAGGGTCCGGTAACCGGGAACAACGTTTCCCACGCTAACAACAAAACCCGTCGTCGTTTTCTGCCGAACCTGCAGCATCATCGCTTCTGGGTCGAGTCCGAGAAGCGCTTCGTGCGTCTGCGCGTTTCCGCCAAGGGCATGCGCATCATCGACAAGCGCGGCATCGACGTAGTGCTGTCCGAGCTGCGCGCTCGCGGCGAAAAGGTTTAAGGAGCTAATCATGCGTGAACTGATCCGTTTGGTGTCCAGCGCCGGTACCGGCCACTTCTACACCACCGACAAGAACAAGCGCACCACTCCGGACAAGATCGAGATCAAGAAATACGATCCGGTCGTCCGTAAGCACGTGACCTACAAGGAAGCCAAGATCAAGTAATTGATCCGGCCCTTGCGAAAAAACCCGCCAATCGGCGGGTTTTTTCATTTCCAGCGATCCTCAACTCTGGATGGTCGCCGCCGGATTGATCACCCGCCCCAGACCCAGGTTACGCAGAGCCAGGTGCAGGGTGCTGTGGATGACCTGCGGGCTGTCGATGGTCATCAGCTGGCCGAGCAGCTCGCGCGCCTTGCTAGAGCTGATCTGGCGCAGCAGCCACTTCACCTTGGGCAGGTTGGTGGCGTTCATTGACAGGCTGTCGAAGCCCATGGCCAGCAGCAGCACGGCCGCGGCCGGGTCCCCGGCCATCTCGCCGCAGATGCTCACCGGCTTGCCTTCGGCGTGGGCGCCGTCGACCACCAGCTTGAGCGCGTGCAGCACGGCCGGGTGGAGGAAGTCGTAGAGGTCGGCAACCCGCGGGTTGTTGCGATCCACCGCCAGCAGGTACTGGGTCAGGTCGTTGGAGCCGACCGAGATGAAGTCGACCTGGCGCGACAGCTCGCGGATCTGGTAGACGGCAGCGGGAATCTCGATCATCACACCCACCGGCGGCATGGGGATGTCCACGCCCTCGTCGCGCACCTCGCCCCAGGCGCGGTGGATCAGGTGCAGCGCCTCCTCCATCTCCTGCATGCCGGAAATCATCGGCAGGAGGATGCGCAGGTTGTTCAGGCCTTCGCTGGCCTTGAGCATGGCGCGCACCTGGACCAGGAAGATCTCCGGGTGGTCGAGGGTGATGCGGATGCCGCGCCAGCCGAGGAAGGGGTTCTCTTCCTTGATCGGGAAGTAGCTCAGCGCCTTGTCACCACCGATGTCCAGGGTGCGCATGGTCACCGGCAGCGGATGGAAGGCGGCCAGCTGCTCGCGGTAGGTGGCCAGCTGCTCCTTCTCGCTGGGAAAGCGCTCGCCGTTCATAAACGGCACTTCGGTGCGGTACAGGCCGACACCCTCGGCGCCGCGCTCCTGGGCGCGCTTCACGTCGGCCAGCAGGCCGGTGTTGACCCACAGCGGCAGGCGCTGGCCGTCCAGGGTCTCGCACGGCAGTTCGCGCAGGGCGTCGAGGCCCTGGGCCAGCTGGCGCTCCTCCTCGACCACCTCGGCGTACTGCTTGCGCAGCAGCTCGCTGGGGTTGGTGAAGACCTCGCCGTGGTAGCCGTCGACGATCAGCTCGATGCCGTCGACCTTGGAATAGGGCAGATCGACCACCCCCATGACCGTGGGGATACCCATGGCCCGGGCGAGGATGGCCACGTGCGAGTTGCCCGAGCCGGTGACCGAGACCAGGCCGACCAGCTTGCCTTCCGGCACCTGGCCGAGCATGGCCGGCGACAACTCCTCGCTGACCAGGATGCTGTTGTCCGGGTACACTAGGTTCTGCTTGCGCTCTTCCTGCAGGTAGGCGAGCAGGCGCCGGCCGAGGTCGCGCACGTCGCTGGCGCGCTCGCGCAGGTAGGCGTCGTCCATCAGCTCGAAGCGCGACACGTGCTCGGTGACCACCTGGCGCAGGGCGCCCTGGGCCCACTGGCCGGTCTGGATGACCTTGCGCACCTCGCCGCCGAGCGCCGCGTCGTCGAGCATCATGCGGTAGACCTCGAACAGCGCCAGTTCCTCCTTGCGCAGCTGGCTGGCGAGCTTCTCGGACAGCTCCTGCATGTCCTCGCGCACCCACTCCAGGGCCTTGCCGAACAGCGCCAGCTCGGCCTCGATGTCGTCCACGGACTTGTCCGGCACCACGTTGAGGTCGGCCGGTGGCAGCACCACCACAGCGCTGCCCACGGCCGCGCCGGGCGAGCCAGGCACGCCGACGAAGCGCGCCTCCTGGATGCCCTTGCCCTGCTTGCCCAGGCCACGGATCGAACCGGTGGCCTCGGCGTGGGCAATCACCCCGGCGAGCTGGGCACTCATGGTGACCAGGAAGGCTTCCTCGCCCTCGTCGAACTGGCGACGCTCCTTCTGCTGCACCACCAGCACGCCCATCACCCGACGGTGGTGGATGATCGGCGCACCGAGGAAGGAGGCGTAACGCTCCTCGCCGGTCTCGGGGAAGTACATGTAGCGCGGGTGCTCGGAGGCGTGCTCGAGGTTGAGCGGCTCCTCGCGGGTGCCGACCAGGCCGACCAGGCCCTCGTTGGGCGCCATGCTGACCTTGCCGATGGAGCGCTTGTTGAGGCCGTCGGTGGCCATCAGCACGAAGCGGTTGCTGTCCGGGTCGAGCAGGTAGACCGAGCAGACCTGGCTGCCCATGGCCTCCTTCACCCGCTGCACGATGATCGTCAGCGCCGCCTTGAGGTCCTTGGCGGCGTTTACTTCCTGGACGATCTTGCGCAGGGTGTTGAGCATGGCTCGCACTCGAACTCCGTCAGTCGCGCGCCAGCAGGCGCGGGGCTAATTCCTTGAGCGCGCGGCGGTAGACCTCGCGCTTGAACGTGACCACCTGGTTCAGCGGGTACCAGTAACTCACCCAGCGCCAGCCATCGAACTCCGGCTTGCCGGTCAGGTCCATGCGCACCCGGCTCTCGTCGCTGGTCAGGCGCAGCAGGAACCATTTCTGCTTCTGCCCGATGCACAGCGGCTGGCTGTGCGTGCGCACCAGGCGCTGGGGCAGACGATAACGCAACCAGCCGCGGGTGCAGGCGAGAATCTTCACATCCTGCTGCTCCAGGCCGACTTCTTCATTCAGCTCGCGGTACAGGGCCTGCTCGGCCGACTCGCTGGGATTGATGCCGCCCTGGGGAAACTGCCAGGCGTCCTGGTTGATCCGCCGAGCCCAGAGCACCTGGCCGACATCATTGGTCAGGATGATGCCGACATTAGGGCGAAAACCATCGGAATCGATCACGGCACACCACCTTCAAAACGCATGTGCCGGCATTGTTCCACAAAGCCCGCGGGCGCAGCAAACGCGGGCCCCTGGCATGGGCAGGGGCGGCGAAAGCGGCTATTCTGGCGCCCCTCCGTGACCACCGCGAACCAGGTAATCCGACGTGCGCCTTGCCCTCTTCGACCTCGACAACACCCTGCTGGCCGGCGACAGCGACCACAGCTGGGGCGAATTCCTCTGCGCCACCGGCCGCGTCGACGCCGCCGCCTATCGCGCGCGCAACGACGCCTTCTACGCCGACTACTGCGCCGGCAAGCTGGACGTGGTGGCCTACCAGAGCTTCACCCAGGCCATCCTCGCCCGCACCGAGGCCGCCGAGCTGGCGCGCTGGCAGGCCGAGTTCATGCGTGACGTGATCGAGCCGATCATCCTGGCCAAGGGCGAGGCGCTGCTGCAGGAGCACCGCGCGGCCGGCGACAAGCTGGTGATCATCACCGCCACCAACCGCTTCATCACCGCGCCGATTGCCGCGCGCCTGGGCGTCGAGACGCTGATCGCCACCGAGTGCGGCATGGACAACGGCCGCTACACCGGCCGGGTCGCCGGCGTGCCCTGCTACCAGGAGGGCAAGGTGACGCGGATGAACCAGTGGCTCGCCGAGACCGGCCTGAGCCTGGACGGCGCCTCCTTCTACAGCGACTCGCGCAACGACCTGCCGCTGCTGGAGGCGGTGACCAGGCCGGTGGCGGTGGATCCGGACGACACCCTGCGCGCCATCGCCAGCGAGCGCGGCTGGCCGGTGCTCAGCCTGCGCGACTGATCAGAGCGGCTTGGCCACCATCAGCCAGAAGATGGCGATGAAGGCCAGGAAGGCCGGCCAGCCCAGCACGAACCAGATGCGCATGTAGCGGTGGGCGCGCGCCGGCAACACGCCGCCGCCCCGCAGCGCCTCGGCGGCCATGTCGCGCACGCGCATCTGCAGCCACAGCACCGGCAGCCAGCACAGCCCGGCCAGCACGAACAGCCCGGCGCTCCACAGCAGCCAGCTCTGGTTCAGCGGCCAGCCGGCGAGCCTGGCCAGGGCCAGGCCGGAGAGCGGCTGGAACACGGCCGTGGTGGCGATGAACAGCCAGTCGGCCATGACCAGGTGGCGGAAAGTAGTGGCGATCACCTGCAACTGACCGCTGCGCCAGGCGCGCAGGGCGTAGTAGGCCGAGCCCAGCCCGGTGCCGAACAGCAGGGCGGCGGACAGCACATGCAGGGTCTTGAGCAGCAGGTAGAGGCTCATCACGACTGCTCGCGAGACGCTCGGGACATCAGGCCGGCTTGACTCCCATCAGGGCGAAGATCGCCAGCAGCAGCACCAGCAGGGCGACCCCATAGGCGAGCACGAAGCGCAGCAGCTTGACCGGTACGTTGCCCGTGGCGACGGCCGTCTGCCAGGCACCGAGGCGGCCGTGCAGCAGCAGGCCGATGACCATCAGCACGGCAAACAGCACGGCGCTGTACAGCAGCCAGCTGGCGCCCAAGGGCAGGCCGACGATATGCACCAGCCACCAGCCGCTGATCGGCAGCGAGACGGCCAGCAGGCCCAGCGCCGGCAGGCTGTACAGGCGGGTGACGCGCAGCTTGCGCGCCAGCACGCCGGCATCGCCCGCGCGATGGGCCTTCCACAGCATGAAGGCATGCGCGATCAGCCCCGCCAGCAGCAGCACGGCGGGGATCAGGTGGGCATATTTCAGCAGCGGGTAGTGTTCCATCACGGGCTCCGTTAGCCGAGGAAAAGCTTGTAGGCGGGATTGTCGGTCTCGTCCCAATAGGGATAGCCGATGGCGTCGAAGGCCGCCGGAATCTGCTCGCGCTCGTCCGCCGGCACCTGCAGGGCGGCCAGCACGCGACCATCGGCGGCACCGTGGTTGCGGTAGTGGAACATGGTGATGTTCCAGCGCCCGCCCAGGCGATTGAGGAAGTTGAACAGTGCACCGGGCCGCTCGGGGAACTCGAAGCGGAACACCACCTCGTCCGACACCGCCGCCGCATGGCCGCCCACGGTGTGGCGGATATGCAGCTTGGCCAGTTCGTTGTCGGTCAGGTCGAGCACCGGGAAGCCCTGGCTGCGCAGGCTCTCCACCAGCGCCGCGCGCGGGTCGTGCTCCGGGTGGGTCTGCACGCCGACGAAGATGTGCGCCTCGCGGTCGGTGTGGTAGCGATAGTTGAACTCGGTGATCTGGCGCTTGCCGATCGCCTCGCAGAAGGCCTTGAAGCTGCCCGGCCGCTCGGGGATGGTCACGGCGATGATCGCCTCGCGCTTCTCGCCCAGCTCGGCGCGCTCGGCCACGTGACGCAGGCGGTCGAAGTTGATGTTGGCGCCGGAGTCGATGCCGACCAGCACCTGGCCCTGCACGCCCTCGCGCTCCACGTACTTCTTGATTCCGGCCACGGCCAGGGCGCCGGCCGACTCGGTGATCGAGCGGGTATCGTCGTAGATGTCCTTGATCGCCGCGCAGATCTCGTCGGTGCTGACGGTGATCACCTCGTCGACGTAATCCTTGCAGATGTCGAAAGTGTGCTGGCCGATCTGTGCCACCGCCACGCCGTCGGCGAACAGCCCGACCTGCGGCAGCACCACGCGCTGGCCCGCGGCCATGGCCGCCTGCAGGCAGTTGGAGTCGTCCGGCTCGACGCCGATCACGCGGATGTCCGGGCGCAGGTATTTGACGTAGGCGGCGATGCCGGCGATCAGCCCGCCGCCGCCGACCGGCACGAACACCGCATCCAGCTGGCCCGGCTGCTGGCGCAGGATCTCCATGGCCACGGTGCCCTGCCCGGCGATCACCAGCGGGTCGTCGTAGGGGTGGATGTAGCTGTAGCCCTTCTCCTCCACCAGCTTGAGCGAGTACGCCAGGGCCTCGGGGAAGGCGTCGCCGTGCAGCACCACCTTACCGCCGCGCGAGCGCACGCCCTGCACCTTCAGCTCCGGCGTGGTACGCGGCATGACGATGGTGGCCTTCACCCCCAGGTGCTTGGCGGCCAGGGCCAGGCCCTGGGCGTGGTTGCCAGCGGACGCGGTGACCACGCCGCGCTCCAGCTCCTCGGGGCTGAGCTGGGCCAGCTTGTTGTAGGCGCCGCGAATCTTGAACGAGTACACCGGCTGCAGATCCTCGCGCTTGAGCAGAATCTGGTTGCCCAGCCGCTCGGTGAGCTGGCGGGCCGGTTGCAGCGGGGTTTCCACCGCGACGTCATAGACGCGCGAGGTGAGCATCATCTTCACGTACTGTTCGAGCATTGCGGGCGTTCTTGGCTGAGGGGCGGACGGGCCAGTCTACCCCAGTGCGGCGTGGATGCGGGAGCCGCGCCGCCGCGCGCGAACTGCTCAGCAGCCAGGGCTTCGCCGGCCTGACCATCTATGCCGTGGCCGAGCGCGCCGGCATTCCGCCCTCGTCGGTCTATCACTTCTTCGCCAGTGTGCCGGCCCTGCTGGAGGCGCTGACCGCCGACATCCACGCCGCCTTCCGCGACTGCCTGCTGCAACCGGTGGCGCATGCCGCGCTGCGCGACTGGCGCGACCTGTCGCGCATCGTCGAGCAGCGCATGCTGGCCATCTACGCCAGCGACAGTGCGGCGCGCCAGCTGATCCTGGCCCAGCACGGGCTGTCCGAGGTGACCCAGGCCGACCGCCAGCACGACCTGGAGCTGGGGCGCCTGATGCAGGCCCTGTTCGATCGCCACTTCCCGCTGCCACAGCTGCCGAGCGACATCGACGTGTTCGCCCTGGCCATGGAGCTGGGCGACCGGGTCTACGCCCGCTCGGTGCAACTGCACGGCACCATCACCCCACGCCTGGCCGAGGAAGGCATGCGCGTGTTCGACGCCTACCTGGCCCTGTACCTGCCGCCCGCCCTGCCCAGGCGCGAGCAGCCGCTCGCCTGAGCGCCGCACAGCGGCAGCGCAGGTGCCCGGCGAAAGAGCGCCGCAACAGCCGTCATAAAATCGATATTTGTCAGTAAATATACCAGAAATTATCTTTTACAGATCATAATCGACTTCCAAAGTCGATTTTTATCGGATATAAATTCGACATCCGCTCCTGCAGCCAGGAATCCCCCCGGCGCTCTGCTAGTGTCAGATGAGCCCGGATGACTCCCCACAACCACCGGCGCAAGGCCGCAAGCGGCCGGCGCGTTACCCACGGACCATTGCCATGACCACACTCCACAGCACTCCGCGCGCCGACGGCTTCCGCATGCCCGCCGAATGGGAACCGCACAGCCAGACCTGGATGGTCTGGCCCGAGCGCCCGGACAATTGGCGCCTCGGCGGCAAGCCGGCGCAGGCCGCCTTCACAGCCGTGGCCAAGGCCATCGCGCAATTCGAGCCGGTGACCGTGTGCGTCTCCGCCGGCCAGTACGAGAACGCCCGCGCGCGCCTCGACGCCAGCAACATCCGCCTGGTGGAAATCAGCACCGACGACGCCTGGGTGCGCGACACCGGGCCGACCTTCGTCACCAACGCCAGCGGCGAGGTGCGCGGCGTGGACTGGACCTTCAACGCCTGGGGCGGCTTCGATGGCGGCCTGTACTGGCCCTGGCAGCGCGACGACCAGGTGGCCAGCAAGATCCTCGAGATCGAACGCTGCGAGCGCTACCGCACCGAAGGCTTCGTGCTGGAGGGCGGCTCCATCCACGTCGACGGCGAGGGCACCCTGATCACCACCGAGGAATGCCTGCTCAACAAGAACCGCAATCCGCACCTGAGCCGCGAGCAGATCGAGGCGGTGCTGCGCGAGCACCTGGCCATCGATACCGTGATCTGGCTGCCGGACGGCCTGTACAACGACGAGACCGACGGCCACGTCGACAACTTCTGCTGCTACGTGCGCCCCGGCGAGGTCCTGCTGGCCTGGACCGACGATGCCAACGACCCCAACTACCCGCGCTGCCAGGCGGCCATGCGGGTGCTGGAGACGGCCCGCGACGCCAAGGGCCGCGCGCTTGTGGTGCACAAGATGCCGATCCCCGGGCCGATCCACGCCACCGAGGAAGAATGCGCCGGCGTCGACGCCGCCGAGGGCAGCCAGGAGCGCAGCCCCGCGGTGCGCCTGGCCGGTTCCTACGTCAACTTCCTGATCGTCAACGGCGGCATCGTCGCGCCGAGCTTCGACGACGCCAAGGACGAGGAAGCCCGCGCCATCCTCCAGCGCGTGTTCCCCGAGCACCGCGTGGTGATGGTGCCGGGCCGGGAAATTCTCCTCGGTGGCGGCAATATCCACTGCATCACCCAGCAGCAGCCTGCGCCGCAACGGCGCTGAGGACACAGCCTGTGAGCCGCCTCGCGCCTGGGCGGCCCCGGGCTTGAACTGCGCCGCGGGATTCTCGTCCAATAGAGCGATCCCTGATTTACCCGGAGCCGCCATGCGCAAACTGTCTTCCTTCCTGCTCGCCACCAGCCTCTGCCTCGCCGCCGGCGCCCAGGCGCAAACCCTGGTGGCCACCAGCAACATCCTGGTGCGCGCGCTGGACCGCAGCCTGGACTTCACTTCCGACACCACCACCTCGGTGCGCGACATGAAGGTGGTGCTGGCCGCCCGCGACGATGCCGCCAGCTTCGTCGCCAGTGCCGGCGAGGTGCGCGGCGCGCAACTGGAGGCGGCCTTCGCCACCCTGCGCGAACAGCTACCGGAAGCCCGCGCGGCCTCCGACCAGCAACTGGCCGAAGCCATACTCGCCCTGTGAGGTCGCGCGCCGCGCGCTGGCTGGCCGCGCTCCTGCTGCTGGCCGCTGCCAGCGCGCAGGCCGAACTGCGCCTGCGGCTGAACGCCGAGGGCCTCAGCGCCCAGGAGCGCCAGGCCAGCGCCGAACTGCTGGAACAGGCCATGGCCCACCTGCCGCCGAGCTTCATCGCGCGGCTGGACGGCGAGATCGAGGTGCGCTGGTCCGACGACCTGCCGCCGTCGGCCTATGGCCGCCTCAACCGCCTCGACCTGCTCAGCCTCAACGCCCGCCTGCTGCCGCTGCTGCTCGACCCGGCCCGGGCCGATGCCGACAACGGCCGCAGCCACGGCAGCCTGCGCCGCGAACTGCTGGCCACCCTGCTGCACGAACTGACCCATCTCTACGACCGCTCGCGCCTGTGGCCCCAGGCCGCACGCACGCTGCAATGGCGCTGCCGCCAGGCCGAACGCAGCCTGGGGCCGGTCGGCCTGCGCGAGGAGTGCCGCGGGCAGAGCGAGCGGCGCTTCAGCCTCAGCGACGACCCGCGCCTGCTCGACCTGGCCGGCTGGCCGCAGCGGGTCGGCCTGCGCGGCGCGCGCGAACAGGACAACGGCCAGACGGCGCGCAGCCCCGACCTCTACGAGCTGAGCAACCCGCGCGAATTCGTCGCGGTGAACCTGGAGTACTTCCTCCTCGACCCCAGCTACGCCTGCCGGCGCCCGAGCCTGCAGCGCTACTTCCGCGAGCACTTCGGCTGGCAGCCGGCACAGCAGGCGCGCTGCCCGGCCGAACAGGCCTACCTGAATGCCGGCCGCGACTTCGCCCGCCAGCCGTTGGGCCGGCTCGACCCGCAGCGGGTCTACCAGGTCGACTACCTGCTGGCCGAGCCCAACCAGCAGTGGGCCAGCCGCTGGGGCCATAGCATGCTGCGCCTGGTGGTGTGCGCGCCGGGGCGGCCGCGCGGCCCGGCCTGCCGGCTGGACCTGGACCAGCACCTGGTGCTGTCCTACCGCGCCTTCGTCGGCGACGTGCAGCTGTCCAGCTGGGACGGCCTGACCGGCGCCTATCCCTCGCGCCTGTTCATCCTGCCGCTGGC
The DNA here is from genome assembly GCF_003205495.1 of Aquipseudomonas alcaligenes. GTDB lineage: Bacteria > Pseudomonadota > Gammaproteobacteria > Pseudomonadales > Pseudomonadaceae > Aquipseudomonas > Aquipseudomonas alcaligenes_B. Next base: position 273,517 of record NZ_QJRX01000001.1, read on the forward strand.
CCAGGTAATCGAGGAATACACCAAGGTCGAGCTGCGCGGCCTGGCCTCGGTGCCGCTGCGCCTGTCACGCGAGGAGATCGAGCGCCTGGTCACTCGCGCCGTCGAACAGCACTGGAGCTACGACGGCGACTACTGGTTCCTGTCCAACAACTGCGCGGTGGAGACCCTCAAGCTGCTGCGCAGCGGCAGCGGCCGCGACGAACTGCATGCGCTCGACAGCATCATGCCCAACGGCCTGCTCGACCTCCTGGAGGCCCGCGGCCTGGCCGACCGCAGCGTGCTGGACGACCCGCGCGAGGCGCTGCGCCTGGGCTATCGCTTCGACTCCTTCCGCGAGCGCTACCAGGCCATGTTCGAGATCCTGCGCCAGCGTCTGCCGGTACCGCAGCAGCAGGTGGAAGACTGGCTGGCGCTGTCGGCCGAGGCGCGCCGGCCCTGGTTCGCCGAGGCCGACCTGCGCGCCGGCGCCGCCCTGCTGCTGCTCGAACAGGCGGCGCTGCGGCGCCAGCTGCTGCTGGCCCAGGAGCAGCTCAAGCAGCGCTACCTGAGCGCCCGTGACGACCCGCGCGACGCGCGCTTCGCCAGGGCCGACGCCACCCTCAAGGCGATCCTCGCCGGCAGCGGTTTCCTCAGCCGCCCGGCCGAGCTGCTGGACGCCGGCTACGGCCTGCCGCAGGCCGGCGAGTGGCAGCGCCTGGAGGCACAGAGCGGCGAGCGCCAGGTGCGCCTGCGCCAGCTCAGCGACGACCTCGACCAGGAAGTGCGCGGCCTGCTGGAACCCGCGCTGCTGGCCGAGATCGAGGCCGGCGAGGCCAACCTGGCGCGGCTCGGCCAGCACCTGCGCGAGCTGCACAAGGCCGGCGGCGGCCTGCTCCTGCCCTGAGCGAGAGACACCCGGCCTAGAGGCGCTCCTCGTCCTCCTCCGGCAGCTGCGGGTCCAGCTGCAGCCAGGGCAGGCGGCTGCTGACCCAGATATGCCGGTCGGCCGGCGCCAGCTCCGGCCGGTCCAGGCTGGCCACCGTGATGTCCAGGCTGTCCGGGCTGAGTGTGGTGAACAGCGCCAGGTGGCAGCCGCAGTGCGCGCAGAAATGGCGCAGGCAGCTGGCCGAGGAGGCATAGGCGGCGGCGCTGCCGCGCAACCACTGGAAGCGCGCCAGCGGCACCGTCAGCCAGGTGGTGACGATGCCACCGGTGGTGCGCCGACAGATCGCACAGTGGCAGTGGGCGATATCGCGCAGCGGCGCGCTGATGCGATAGCGCAGCCGGCCGCAGTGGCAGCCACCCTCGTGGATATCGGTCATGGGCCTTCCCCCGTTGCAGCAGCGACCCCAGAGACGCTAGCGCGCCGCCGTGGTTTTGCCCAAGATGGCGGCTCGCCCGCCGTGGAAGTTGCCGTGACCGCCCTGCTGCAGACCCTCTGGCCCCTGTTCGCCCTGATCCTCGGCGGCCTTGCCCTGCGCCGCTGGAACTTCCCCGGTGAGGCCTTCTGGCCGGCCGCCGAACGGCTCAACTACTTCATCCTGTTCCCCGCCCTGCTGCTGAGCAGCCTGGCCAGCGCGCCGCTGGACAACCCGGCACTGCCGCGCCTGGCCCTGGCCGTGCTGCTCGGCCTCGGCGGCGCCTGGCTCGGCCTGCTGCTGGTGCGCCGCCTGCGCGGCTGGCCGGCGGCACGCTTCGGCGCCCTCACCCAGGGCATCCTGCGCTTCAACACCTACCTGGGCCTGGCCGTGGTCGGCAGCCTGTACGGCCAGGCCGGCCTGGTGCTGGCGGCGTTGCTGCTGGCGCTGCTGGTGCCGGCGGTGAACCTGCTGTCGGTCTGGTCGCTGACCGCCGAACGCGGCGTCAGTGCGCGCAGCCTGCTGCTGCCGGTGCTGAAGAACCCGCTGATCCTCGCCTGCCTGGGCGGCGTGGCGATCAACCTGGCCGGCCTCGGCCTGCCCGGCGGCAGCGACCGCCTGCTCGGCCTGCTGGCCGCCGCCAGCCTGCCGCTGGGCCTGCTCTGCGTCGGCGCCGCGCTGCGCCCGCAGGAGCTGCGCGGGGAACAGGCCGCACTGGCCTGGAACTGCGCCCTGCGCCTGCTGGCCATGCCGGCGCTGGCCTGGCTGGTGGCCCGCCTGTTGCACCTGCCGGCGCTGGAAAGCGCGCTGCTGGTGCTGTTCTTCGCCCTGCCCACGGCGCCCACCGCCTATGTGCTGACCCGCCAGCTGGGCGGCGACGGCCAGCTGATGGCCGGACTGATCACCCTGCAGACCCTGCTCTCCGGCGCCAGCCTGTTCGCCGTGCTGGCCCTGCTGGCGGGCTGAGCGGACGCCCGGCGAAAGCCCGCTGAAAGCTTGAGCCCCTAGCATCCGACGGCCGCCGGCCCCGGACCGGCGTTCCGACAACAACAAGATGGGCCCCGCGCTCGCCGCGCCAGCGCCGGCCATGCCCGTCCGGAGACTGCCTGATGCTGACCTTCCTCGGCTTCGCCATGGTCATGACCTTCATGTACCTGATCATGAGCAAGCGCCTGTCCGCCCTGATCGCCCTGATCCTCGTGCCCATCGCCTTCGCCCTGCTCGGCGGCTTCGCCGCCGGCATCGGGCCGATGATGCTCGAGGGCATCGGCAAGCTCGCCCCGACCGGGGTGATGCTGATGTTCGCCATCCTCTACTTCGCCCTGATGATCGACTCCGGCCTATTCGACCCGGCCGTGCGCGCCATCCTGCGCCTGGTCAAGGGCGACCCGCTGAAGGTGTCCATGGGTACCGCGGCGCTGGCGCTGATCGTTTCCCTCGATGGCGACGGCGCCACCACCTACATGATCTGCGTCGCCGCCATGCTGCCGCTGTACAGCCGCCTGGGCATGAGCCCGCTGATCATGGCCGGGCTGATCATCCTCGCCGGCGGGATCATGAACATGACCCCCTGGGGCGGCCCCACCGCGCGCGCCGCCAGTGCCCTGCACGTCGACCCGTCGGACATCTTCGTGCCGATGATCCCGGCCATGGCCGTCGGCTGCCTGGCGCTGTTCGGCATCGCCTGGGCCTACGGCAAGCGCGAGCGCGCCCGCCTCGGCGTGCTGCAGCTGCCGGACGACCAGCTCGCCCATGCCGAGATCAGCGTCTCGCAATACCCGGAGGCGCGCAGGCCCAAGCTGCTGTGGGTCAATGGCGTGCTGACCGCCGCCCTGATGGCGGCGCTGATCGGCGGCCTGCTGCCGCTGCCGGTGCTGTTCATGATCGCCTTCAGCATCGCCATGATCATCAACTACCCCTGCCTGCAGCAGCAGAAGGAACGCATCGCCGCGCACGCCGGCAACGTCCTGGCGGTGGTCGGGCTGATCTTCGCCGCCGGCATCTTCACCGGCATCCTGTCCGGCACCGGCATGGTCGAGGCCATGTCCAGGAGCCTGCTGGCGATCATTCCGGAAGAGCTGGGCCCGCACCTGGCGGTGATCACCGCGCTGGCCAGCCTGCCCTTCACCTTCTTCATGTCCAACGATGCATTTTATTACGGCGTGTTGCCGGTTCTTGCCGAAGCGGCCAGCCATTACGGCATCAGCCCGGTGGAAATGGCCCGCGCCTCGATCGTCGGCCAGCCGGTGCACCTGCTCAGCCCGCTGGTGCCCTCCACCTACCTGCTGGTGGGTTTGGCCAAGGTCGAGTTCGGCGATCACCAGCGCTTCACCCTCAAGTGGGCGGTGCTGATCTGCCTGGCCATCCTGCTGGCGGCACTGCTGCTCGGCGTGTTCCCGCTGTTCGGCGGATGACCCCGGCAAGTAACGGCATTTTCCCGCAAAGCCGGCTAGAATCGCGCGCCATCGCCGGCACCCGCCGAACCGAACCCATCGACACGCAAGGAACCACTATGGAATGGCTGACCAACCCTGAAATCTGGGTTGCCTTTCTGACCCTGACCGCCCTGGAGATCGTCCTCGGCATCGACAACATCATCATGATCGCCATCCTGGTCGGGCGCATGCCGCCGCACCTGCAGGCGCGCACCCGCTTCTTCGGCCTGGCCCTGGCGATGGTCACCCGCATCGCCCTGCTGCTGTCGATCACCTGGATCATGCAGCTGACCAACAACCTGTTCCACCTGTTCGGCCAGGGCATCTCCGGGCGCGACCTGATCCTGTTCTTCGGCGGCCTGTTCCTGCTGTGGAAGAGCAGCACCGAGATGTTCCACAGCCTGGAAGGCGAGGATGAGACCGAGCAGACCCCGGGCGGCACCGCCGCGCGCAACTTCATCGGCACCATCATCCAGATCGCCATCATCGACATCGTGTTCAGCCTGGACTCGGTGATCACCGCCGTCGGCATGGTCTCCCACGTGCCGGTGATGGTCGCCGCGATCATCGTCGCCGTGCTGGTGATGATGCTGGCCGCCGGCACCATCAGCGACTTCATCGACAAGCACCCGTCGCTGAAGATGCTGGCCCTGGCCTTCCTGGTGGTGGTCGGCACAGTGCTGATCGCCGAGAGCTTCGAAGTCCACGTGCCGAAGGGCTACGTCTACTTCGCCATGGCCTTCTCCCTGGCCGTCGAGGCGCTGAACATCCGCATGCGCATCGCCCGCGGGCGCAAGGAAGAGCCGGTCAAGCTGCGCAAGGACATTCCGGGGCAGTAAGCCGCCGCGCAGCAAGCAGAACGGGGCCGAATGGCCCCGTTTTTCATGGCCGCTCAGAACAGGTCGAGCTGGCCTGTGGACGCCTCGCTCGATGCTGCAGCCGCCGGTGGCTCGAGTGGAGTCACCCCCAGCCGCTGCGCCAGCCCCGCCGCTCGCTCGGCCCTGGTATTCACCGCCTCGGCCAGGCGCGCCGGCAGGCCCCAGATCTCCACCTTGTGCTTGGCACGGGTAATGCCGGTGTAGAACAGCGCGCGGGTCAGCAGCGGGCTGGGGCTTTCCGGCAGGGCCAGCAGCACTTCGCTGAACTCCGAGCCCTGGCTCTTGTGTACGGTCATGGCGAAGGCACTGTCGTGGCTGGGCAGGCGCGCCGGGGCGAAGGCGCGGAAGCCCTCATCACCCTCGAAATAGACGCGCAGGCCATGCTCGCCGGCCAGGCACAGGCCGATATCGCCGTTGAACAGGCCCAGCGCGTAGTCGTTCTGCCGCACCATCACTGCGCGGCCGGGGTACCAGCGTTCACGCTCGGCCAGCGAGTAGCGGCGCTTGATCCGTGCCTCCAGCGCTTCATTGAGGCCGCCGACGCCCCAGGGACCTTCGCGCTGCGCGGTCAGCGCGCGGAAGGCATTGAAAGCGGCGAAGGCTGCGGCCGGATCGCCCTGGCGCGCGGCCTTGAGGTAGGGCGCATAGCCCTGTTCCAGACGCTCCAGCAGCGCGGCCTGGCTGGGTTCGGCCTGCCAGGCCAGGTCGGCGCGACCTTCACGCAGCAGGTTGAGGGTGCCGGCGGCATCGCCACCGTTGATCCTGCGCGCCAGCTCGCCGATGCCGCTGTCGCCGGCGAAGCGGTGGCTGTGGGTGAGCAGCACCACGGCGTCGCCCAGAGCCGAGCGCGGCGTCTCGACCGGTACGGTCTGCCCGGTGATGCGCTGCAGCTCGGCGGCGGCCGCGGCGTCGAAGCCGCGCCCTTCGCACAGCTCGGCGAACACCGCGCCGGCCTCCACGGCGGCCAGCTGGTCCTTGTCGCCGAGCAGGATCAGCCGCGCCTGCGGCGGCAGGGCGTCGACCAGCTTGGCCATCAGCGCCAGGTCGACCATCGACGCCTCATCCACCACCAGCACGTCCAGCGCCAGCGGCCGCGCCGCGTCGTGGCGCACGGCCGGGCTGTCGCCGCGGCTGCCGAGCAGGCGGTGCAGGGTGCGCGCCTCCTCCGGCAGCAGCGCCTTGAGGTGATCGGCCAGCGGCAGATCAGCCTTGGCGTTGCGGATGGCCTCGGCCATGCGTGCCGCCGCCTTGCCGGTCGGTGCAGCCAGGCCGATGGCCAGGCGCTCGCCACCAGGCTGCTCCAAGAGTGCGGCCAGCAGGCGCACCACGGTGGTGGTCTTGCCGGTGCCGGGGCCACCGGAGATCACTGCCAGGCGCCGACGTACCGCCTGCGCGGCAGCCAGGCGCTGCCAGTCCGGCTGCTGCCGGTTGAAGGCGAACAGGCGCGCCAGGCTCTCGCTCAGCAGCACCTCGTCCACTGCCGGGCGCTCGGCGGACAGCGCCAGCAGACGCTCGGCCAGGCGCTGCTCGTAGGCCTGGTAGCGCGCCAGGTACAGCCGCTCGCCGTCGAGGATCAGCGGGGCAAAGCGGCCGGGTGCGCCGACCAGCGCGGAGCCTGAAAGCAGGGTACACAACTCGGCCAGCGGCGGCAGGGCGAAGTCGAATTCCGCCCAGGGCCGGCGACCGGCCACCCGCGCCAGCGGCAGGCACACGTCACCCGCGGCCAGGGCCTCGCTGCACAGGGCGGCGCAGGCCAGTACGGCGGGCTCGGCCTGCGGCTCCAGGCGCTGCAGGCTCGCCAGCAGGGCGCGTTCCAGCGGGCCGAGGGGCAGCTTGCCTAGGCTCATCGGGCAGACTCCCTCAGCCAGGGCGCGTGGGGGTACTCGCTCGACGTCTCCATGGCAGACGTAGCCCGGATGCAATCCGGGAAGGCCCGCCCCCGGATTACATCCGGGCTACTGCCTGAGCGCATCACTTCCCCTCCGTGAACAGTTTATCCAGCGCATCCAGCAGCGCATCGCTGGGCCGGGCGAAGTACACCCCGGCCGTCGGCATGCCGCGCAGGAACAGGTACCAGGCGCCGCCCAGCTGCGCGTCGCTGAAATCGGCTAGGCGCGTGCGCAGGAAACGGCGCAGCGCCACCAGGTAGATCAGGTACTGCAGGTGGTAGTGCTCGGCGGCGATGGCCTGCTCCAGCCGCTCGGCGCCGTAGTGGGCGGCGGTCGGGCCGAGCCAGTTGGACTTGTAGTCGAGGATGTACCAGCGCCCGGCGTGCTCGAAGGTCAGGTCGATAAAGCCTTTCAGGTAGCCCTTCAGCTCGTCGAACTGCAGGCGCTCGGCGGCCTGGCGCATGGGTTCGGGCAAGCCAAAGACCGGATCGGCCAGCAGCGCACGCAGACGCTCTACATCGAGCCGTTCGACCGGGAAGGTGAAGCCCAGCTCGGGCAGCCGCCGATTGGCCTGCAGCGCCGACAGACGCAGGCCCTGGCCATCCAGGTCGGTGTCCAGCACCGCCTGCAGCTGGGCGATGGCGATCGCGCCCCACAGCTCGGCGTCGATGCCATGCTCCTGCAGGGCGAGCGGCACCAGCTGCTCCAGGCTGCCCTTGCCGCGCATCCAGTCTTCGAGGATGGCGTGTAGGCAGGTACCGGCGCGGGCGCCACGCGGGAAGGCGAAGAAGCCGGCGCCCGGCTCGCTGGCATCGACCAGGGCCAGGGCATCGCGGTCCGGCGCCTCCATGTGCAGGCCGGCGGCCAGCCCCGAGAAGCTGCCGATGCGCCAGGCGCTATGCAGGCTGCGCTCGAACAGCTGCTGGGCCTGGGGCGACTCGGCGCGGCCCGTGCCGGCGGCCTGGGCTTCCTCGGTGAGCGGGGCGAGGCGGGCGATCTGGCCGGCGCTGCTGCCGGCCAGCTCGTCCAGTTCGCCAGCCAGGGCCGGGCCTTCCTGGCCCGCCAGATAAGTGGCCAGCTCGCCCAGGGCATCCTCGCCGGGCAGCTCGCGGCCGTGCAGCAGCCAGGCCAGGGCGCTGCTGTGCAGGCCCTCGTCGGGCAGCGAACCGTCCTTCTTCGGCTTGGGCAGGGCGGCCGGGCACCAGTGCAGCCATAGGCGATGCTCAGCTCGCGTGAGAGCCACATAGGTCAGGCGCAGCTTTTCGGCGAAGCTTTCGCGCCGCGCCGCCTGCAGGCGCTGGTCCAGGCGTGCGCTACCCAGGTCGAGCAGCGGCTGGCCATCCTCGTCGTGGCAGCGCGCGCTGTCGGTATGCTGGCCGAGCAGGCGGCCGTCCCACAGGAAGGGGCAGAACACCAGCGGGTATTCCAGGCCCTTGGAGGTGTGGATGGTGACGATCTGCACCCGCTCGGCATCGCTTTCCAGGCGCAGCAAGGCGTCCTCGCCAGCGCCCTCGCTACCGCGCTGGGCGGCGAACCAGGCCAGCAGCGGCTCCAGCCCCGGGCGTTGCAGGCTCTCGGCCTGCAGCAGCTCGCCCAGGTGCAGCAGGTTGGTCAGCCGCCGCTCGCCGTCGATGCCGGCCAGCAGGCGCTCGGCCACCCGCTCCTGGTCCAGCCAGGCCCTGAACACGCGCATGAAGCCCTGCTGCTGCCACAGCTGGTGGTACTGCTCGGCAGCGGCGCGTTCGCGGTCCCATTCCTGCTCGACCTCCTGGCAGCGGGCGATCTGCGCCGCGTCGCGCCCCAGCAGGCGGGTGGCCAGGGCATAGCGCAGCACGCCCTCGCGGCCCGGCTCGGCATAGGCCGCCAGCACCGCCGCCAGCTCGGCGGCCTCTTCGCTGTGCCACACGCTGTCACGGCCACGGCGCACACTGGGCACGCCGCGCGCGGCCAGCTCGGCGGCAACGCTGGCGGCCTCGCGGTGGTTGCTGACCAGCACGGCGATATCGCCACCTTTCAGCGGCTTTCTGCCGCCATCGTCTTCGAAGTAGGCCTTGCCCTGGGCGCTGGCGGCGAGCAGCGAAGCGATCCTGCGCGCCGTATCCAACGCCGCCAGCTCGCCGGCATGGGCCTTGTTCAGGCCCTCATCACCGAGCCAGACCAGGCCCAGCGGCGCGCCGCAGTCCTGCTCGGGCAGCACCAGCGTGGCGCGCGCCTTCTGGCCGGCGCTGACCGGCGGGTAGCTCAGCCCATCCTCGGCGAACGGCTGCGGGCGGGCGAACAGCTGGTTCAGCGCCTTGATCAGCGCGGGCGTGGAGCGGTAGTTGAAGGGCAGGTCGTACTGCCGCTCGGCGTCGTCGCGGGCCTGCAGGTAGGTGGCCAGGTCGGCACCGCGGAAGGCATAGATGGCCTGCTTGGGGTCGCCGACAAAGCAAAGGTCTCCACCGTCGCGGTAGACCCGGTCGAAGATGGCGTACTGGATCGGGTCGGTGTCCTGGAACTCGTCGATCAGCGCCAGCGGGTACTGCTCGCGCAGGCGCGCGGCCAGGTCGTCGCCAGCCGCGCTGTGCAGGGCCTGGTCGAGGTTGTTGAGCAGGTCGTCGAAAGCCAGCAGGCGCTGCGCCGCCTTGCGCTGCGGCAGCTCAACGTTGAGGCGGTCGAGCAGTTCGACCTGCAGGGCGATCAGCTTCTGCCGGCCGGCCGGCAGGGCGCATTCCAGCGCCGCGCCGAGAGCATCCAGAGCCTCGGCGACAGCGCTGTGCGGTGCCTCGAAGTTCTTCTTGGTGGCCTTGAGCAGGGCGGCGGCGCCCAGCTTGGTCAGGCCGTCCGGCGCCTCGAACAGCGCCGCCGGGTCGGCGAAATAGGCGTCCAGCTCGGCCGACCACAGCGGCAGCTTGGCCGCCTTGTGCGTGCTCTGACTGAGGCCGCCGTGCTCGCGCAGCACCTCGACCCAGGCATAACCCTCGGCCCGCCACAGCTCGGCGGCTTCCTGCCAGGCGGCGCTGGCAGCCTGCAGCTCGGCCTCGCCCACGCGCTCGCGCGGCTCGACGCGCAGGTAGGGTTTGCCCAGGTGGCTGCGCAGGGCCTGGCGCAGGGTCGCGGGGGTGACTTTCTGCTTGGCCAGGTAGCGCGCCCAGGCCGGGTCGGCGCCGGCCAGCACATGGCGCCAGGCGTCGCCGAGCAGGGCGTCGAGCACCTCGCGGTCGTCCTGGGTCAGCTCGGCATCGAAGTCGCCGCCGGCCTCGAAGGCAGAGTCCTGCAGGGCGCGCTGGCAGAAGCCGTGAATGGTGAAAATGGCCGCCTCGTCGAAGCCGTGCACGGCCAGCAGCAGGCGCCGCCGTGCCGCTTCGCCGGGATGGCGGCGGTGCAGCTCGACGAGGAAGGCATCGGTGCTGCTGCCGCCCTCGTAGAGCGCCAGCAACTCGGCCAGACGGGCGCGGATACGTTCCCTCAATTCGGCAGTGGCGGCGGTGGTGTAGGTGACTACCAGGATCTGCCCGACCGACAGCTCGCGCTCCAGCAGCAGGCGTGCGTACAGCGCGGTCAGGGTCCAGGTCTTGCCGGTGCCGGCGCTGGCCTCGATCAGCGAGCGGCCATTGAACGGCGAGTCGTGCAGATTGAGGTCGTTCATTCGCCGTCCTCCTCGCCGCCAGCCAGGGCCTGCAGCGCCGGGCCCAGCAACTGCTCGGCCAGCTGCTCGAAGCGTTCGCCAAGCGGCTCGCGCTCTCGGAAGGCCAGGGCATACCAGGGGTCGAAGACTTCGCCGGCCAGCGGGCTGAACTCGGCGCCGAGCCAGGCGGCCTGGGCCTTGTCGCGGGCGGCGGCGATGGGTTCCTTGCGGCTCTTGGCGCTGGGCGTGACCAGCGCCTTGGCGAAGTCGTAGCTGCTGCGGGTGATGAACGGCAGCGGCTCGCACAGTGCCTCGCGGTAGGCGGCCAGCCAGGGTTCGAGCAGTGCTGCGGGGTTGTCCAGCGGGCCGAGCTGCCAGTCGCCGGCCGGCGAAACCAGCAGGCTCTCGCGGGCGATGTCCGGAGTGGCGGCGATGTTGAGCAGCAGGTGGCGCAGCCAGAAGCCGGGCAGGTCGCGCGAGTCCGGCGCGCGCAGGCGCCAGTCGAACAGGCCGCTGGAGGTCACCCCATCCAGCCAGCCGTGCAGGCGCACGCCGGCCAGCTGGATATCCACCAGCAGCGGCTCGGGGCTCTCTTCCGGACGCGCCTCGAACAGCCGTGGGGCGAAGGCACGCACCGGGCCGCGCTGCTTGCCCCACAGGGCATGGCCCAGCTCGCCGGGCGGCAGCCAGCCGGCGGCGCGGGCCACGCGGCGCTCCTGTTCCTCGCTCCAGCCGCGCTCCACCGCCTGCAGCGCCAGCTGGCGCAGGCCGAGGTAGGCCGAGCGCTCCAGGCTGAACGGTTCGTCGGCGGCGATGCCTTCCTCGGCATCGGCCAGGCGCAGGCCCAGGCGTTGTTCGAGGAGGAAGCGCGCCGGGTGCTTGAAGCAATAGAGCAGCTGGCTGGGCTCGAGGGTCAGCCAATCGTCATTAGCCTCCGGCAGGCGCTGGATAAAGGCCGGAGCCTCGGCCGGGGCTTCGGCCAGACGCTGGGCGGCGCGGAACCAGGCGCCGGCGAAGCCCTGGCGCGGGCCGCTGCGCTCGAAATTGCCGGGGGCGAAAGGCTGCAGCGGGTGTTCGACGGTGATGCGGGCGCTGGCCTTGTACTCACCCTCAGTCGCGGTCAGATCAACCGCCTCCAGCAGCTCGCTGACCAGCACCGAGGGCGGCAGCTCGGCGTTGTCGCGCGGGTCGCGGCCGACATAGCTCAAATACAAACCATCGCGGGCGCTAAGCAGCGTCTCGAGGAACAGGTAGCGGTCGTCCAGACGCCGCGCGCGGTCGCCACGGCGTGGGCGCTTGGCGATCAGGTCGAAGCCGGCGGCCGGGGTACGCCGGGGCAGGGCGCCATCGTCCAGGCCGAGCAGGCAGACCAGGCGGAACGGCAGGCTGCGCATCGGCACCATGGTGCAGAAGGTCACCGCGCCGGTGAGGAAGCCCGAAGCGCCGCTGCCGCTCTCCAGCGCCGCGCCGAGCTGCTGACGCACCAGCGCCAGTTCCACCGGGCGGACGATGCCGGCGTCCGTGGCCTGGCGGCCCAGCGCCGCGCAGGCCTGGCTAAGCAGCAATAAGGTATCTCCCGCCTCGCGCTCGTCGAACAGCGCATCGACCAGGCCCTGCAGGTCCAGCGCCCAGTCGGCCAGCGGGCGGGCGCGCTGCAGGCGCTCGGCCAGGCCGGCGAGCAGCTCGACAAAGGCACACAGGCGCCCGAGCAACTGCGCGCGCGCGCCTTCCAGGGCATCCAGCGGCCAGCTGTCACCCAGCAGCGGCAGGCCGTCGCCGGCCAGCTGTGGCGGTGCGGCAAAGCCCAGCAGCAGGCGATCCAGGCCCTGGCGCCAGGTGAAGGCATCGTCGGCCGGCAGGTCGAGCGCGGCGCGGTGCTGGCCGTCGCGGCCCCAGCGCACACCGGCCTGGCGCAGCCAGTCGCGCAGCAGCGGCAGGTCCTCGGGCTCGATGCCAGCGCGGCGGGCGATGGCCGGCTGTTCCAGCCAGGCAAGAATTTCCTCGGCGGCGAAGCGGCTTTCCGGCAGGCTGAGCAGGCCGAGGAAGGCCTCGATCAGCGGCGTCTCGGCGCGCAGGCTGCGGTCGGCCAGGCTGTAGGGCACGTAGGGGGCGCCTTCGCGGCGAGCGAAGACGGCCTCGATGAAGGGCGCATAGCGCTCGATGTCCGGGGTCAGCACCACCACCTGGTCCGGGCTCAGGCGCGGGTCGGCGGCAAAGCGTGCCAGCAGCTGGTCATGCAGGATTTCCACTTCGCGCAGCGGCGAGTGGGCGATGTGCAGCTCCAGCGAGCGGTCGTCGGCGCGCAGCACCAGGCGCTCATCGGGGGTGCGGGTGCGCAGGCGCAGGATGTCGTTCTGCAGCGCATGCAGCAGGCTGTCGTCAGCCAGCTCGGCGTCCTGCGGGTAGATGCCGTGCTCCTCGGCGATCTGCCCGAGCAGGCTGTCGAAGAAGTCGCGGCCCTGCTTGCCCAGGCTGGCCAGCAGCGGGTGGCCGACGTCGAGGTACCAATCGTCGGGGCTGACCTCGGAGTGGGCCAGCTCGCGCACATCGCGGATCTCGCCCCAGGCCTCGCGGCAGGGGTTGAGGGCACAGATCACCACGTCGGTGTGCCGCGCCAGCCCTTCCAGCACACGCAGGTGGTGCGGTGGCAGCGAGCTGATGCCGAACACCAGCAGGCGCTCGGGCAGGCCCTCGATGGGCGCATCGCCATGCAACCGCGCCAGCAGTTCGCCGAGCAGGCGCGCGCGGTGCGGGTGGCCGTCCTTGGTCAGCTCGGCCCAGAGCAGCGCCTGCCAGGCCTCGTCCGGGCCCAGGTCGCACAGCTCGCCGTGCTCCCAGGCGGCCAGCCAATCGTCGCGATAGAGCAGGTACTGGTCGAACACGTCGGCGATCTTCGCCGCCAGGGCCAGGCGGCGGCGCTCGTCAGCGCCTTGCAGATAACGCTCGAGGCGCTCGGCGCGGGCCAGGTTGGCCGGCTCGCACAGCCAGTCGTAGAGGCGCCAGGTCATCGCCTGCGGGTTGAACGCCGACTGCTCCGGCAAGGCGCCGAGCACCTGGCGCGCCAGGGCCCAGACGAAGCTGGACGGCAGCTGCACCTCCAGGTGCATGGCGATGCCCTGCTCGCGCGCCAGCTGCAGGGTCAGCCAGCGACCGATGCCCTGGCTCGGCACCACCACCCGCGCCGGCGCCAGCACATCGGCCTGCGGCTGGGCGAGCAGGCGGCAGGCGAGGGCGCCGAGGGTTTCCAGGTCGGGGGCGTGGTACAGGCTGAGCATGGGCGGGCTTCCGGACAATGGCCGCTAGGGTAGCAGGGTCGCGGAGCCGGGGCAGCCGGGGCTATCCTTGCCCGGCCAACCGATGCGGAGCCCGCCCATGTCCGAGCCCAGCCTGGATGTCTTCGACTACCTGCAGCGCATGCGCGAGCTGCAGGCCTCCGACCTGTTCCTCAGCGTCGGCGCGCCGGCCCACGCCAAGGTCGAAGGGCACAGCCAGGCCCTCGACGAACGCGTGCTGGGCCCCGGCGAGGTCAAGCAGATGGCCTACCAGCTGCTCAGCCAGAAGCAGATCGCCGAGTTCGAGCGCGACCTGGAGCTGGACCTGGCAGTGAGCATGAGCAATCAGGGGCGCTTTCGCGCCAACCTGTACTACCAGCGCGGCGAAGTGGCCATGGTGATTCGCCTGATCAAGAGCGAGATTCCCGACTTCGAGCACCTCGGCCTGCCGAAGATGCTGGAAAAACTGGCCATGCAGGACCGCGGCCTGATCCTGGTGGTCGGCGCCGCCGGCTCCGGCAAGTCGACCACGCTGGCGGCGATGATCGACTTCCGCAACCGCCACAAGGGCGGCCATATCCTGTGCATCGAGGACCCCATCGAGTTCCTCCACAGCCACCAGCTGTCCATCGTCGACCAGCGCGAGGTCGGCCTCGACACCCACAGTTTCGAGGAGGCCCTGCGCCACGTGCTGCGCGAAGCGCCGGACGTGATCATGCTCGGCGAGATCCGCGACGCCGCGACCATGCAGCACGCCCTGCACTACGCCGAGACCGGCCACCTGTGCCTGGCCACCCTGCACGCCACCAGCAGCAGCCACGCCATCGAGCGTATCGTGCGCTTCTTCCCCGACGGCGCGCGCAAGCAGGTGCTGGCCGACCTCGCGCACAACCTCCTGGCGGTGGTCGGCCAGCGTCTGGTGCCGGGCCTGGCGCAGAAGCGCGTGGCGGCGGTGGAGCTGATGCTCGGCACACCCTATATCCGCGACCTGATCCAGCGCGACGAACTGGAGCAGCTGCGCGAGGCCACCGCGCGCGCGGCCGAGCAGGGCCTGCAGACCTTCGACCAGCACCTGTTCGCCCTGGTCGAGGGCAAGCGCATCGGCCTGGCCGAGGCGCTCAAGTTCGCCGACTCGCGCACCGACCTGAGCCTGCGCTTCAAGCTGGAACGCGGCTTCGGCGCCGACGACAGCGAGCGCAAGGTGCTGCGCGACGGCTGATTGGCGTGCCGTTGACCCCGATCAATGGCCCTTCGCCAGCAGCGGCTATGGTGCGCGCTCCCTGGACCACATCGCCCACCGCCATGCCCTGCCCGACCGCGCGCATCGCCTGCAGCGACCCGCAACTGGCCACGCACCTGCGCCGCCTGTTCGGTGACTGCGAGGTGATCGAAGATCCCCGCCACTGCAGCCAGGCACCGCTGTGCCGTTGGCTGGACGATGCCCCGCTGGGCCCCGCCGGCGAAGTGCAGGCCGCCCTGGCGGAAGCCGTCGCTACCCTGGAACGTACCCGCCACGCCTTCCGCTCGCCCGAGCTGGGCCAGCTGCGCCGGCGCCTGGAGCAGCTGCTGGTCGAATTGTCAGCGCCCACCGAATAAGGTAGAAACGGCACAGATCGAGGTTCCGCCACAGGCGGGAACCGGCTTTGCCGGGCAGGACGAACGGGCCTGCAAGACGAAGCGCCGCGACGTCGCATTCAGCCGAATGCGCCGTGCGGCGCTTTTTTTGTGCCCGCAGAAAAACAACAACGCAAAAAGGGAATGTCATGGATTCAGCGCAAGTACTGCGCCAGCTGATGCGCCGCATCGGCCTGGACCGCGAGGAAGTCGACGAGCGCTGCCGCCTGCTCGACTGGCAGGCGCGCGATGGCGAGCGGCTGAACCAGGCCGCGGCGGCCATGGACGGGGCGCACCGGCAGTTCGTCGAGCGCCTCTACCAGCACCTCGGGACCTTCCCCGGGCCGGCCGGCCTGCTCGCCGCCGAACAGGTGCTGACGCGCCTCAAGCACCGCCAGCTCGACTACTACCAGCGCCTGTGGCACGGCCCCTACGACCGCGACTACCTGACCGGGCGCCTGCATGTCGGCCTGATCCACCAGCGCGCCGGGGTCGAGCCCAAGTGGTACCTGGCCGCCTACCGCCTGTACCTGGAGCAGATGAGCCACGCGCTGTTCGCCGCCCACCCGCAGCAGGCGCTGTTCGCCAGCCTGCTCAAGGCGGTGTTCTTCGACATGACCCTGGCCATCGACACCTACGGCGCCGCCCAGCGTCAGGCCCTGGAAGACAGCGAGGCGCGCTTTGCCCGCGCCCTGCGCGGCGCCCACGACGGTCTGTGGGACTGGCACCTGGAACATGACCGGCTGTACGTCTCGGAGCGCTGGGCCGGCATGCTCGGCCTCAGCCGCGACAGCCTCGGCGAGGGCAGCGCGGCCTGGTTCTCGCGCGTGCACCCGGACGACCTGCCGGGCCTGCGTCAGGCCATCGACACCCACCTGGCCGGCAGCACCGCGCAGCTGCACCACGAATACCGCCTGCGCCGCCAGGATGGCGGCTATCTCTGGGTGCTGGCCCGCGGCGTCGCCGAGCGCGACCACGAAGGCCAGCGGCGCATGGCCGGCTCGCAGAGCGACATCAGCGCGCGCAAGGCGGTGGAACAGCAGCTGCGCCACGCCGCCCGCCACGATCCGCTGACCGGCCTGGCCAACCGCCTGCGCCTGGACGAGCTGCTGCAGCAGGCCCTGCAGCAGCTCGGCAAGCCCGGTGCGCGCGAGGCCGCGCTGCTGTTCGTCGACCTCGACCGCTTCAAGCTGATCAACGACAGCCTCGGCCATCAGACCGGCGACCGCGTGCTGGTGGAAGTCGGCCGGCGCCTGCAGCAGTGCCTGCGCCCCGGCGATCACCTGGCGCGCTTCGGCGGCGACGAGTTCGTCGTGCTGCTCACCGACCTGGCCTGCGGCGGCGATGCCGAGCAGGTCGCCCAGCGCATGCTCGACACCCTGCACCAGCCGCTGCACCTGGGCGAGCAGACCCTGGTGGTCAGCGCCAGCATCGGCATCGCCACGCTGCCGGCGCACACCGCCGCCGAGCAGGCGCTGCAGGCCGCCGACCTGGCGCTGTACCGCGCCAAGCAGGCCGGCAAGGCGCAGTACGCCCGCTACAGCCAGGAGCTGCAGGCCGCCGCGCGGCGCCAGCTGGAACTGGAGAGCGCACTGGGCCAGGCCCTGGCGCACGACGAATTCGTCCTGCACTACCAGCCGATCTGCCGCTTCGACCAGGGCCAGCCACGCCTGGTCGGGGTCGAGGCGCTGCTGCGCTGGCGGCATGCCGGTCGGCTGATCGCGCCGCAGGAGTTCATCGCCTCGCTGGAGGGATCCGGCGAGATCCTCCGTGTCGGCGACTGGGTGCTGCGCCAGGCCTGCCGCCAGGTGCGTGCCTGGCAGCTGGCCGGGCAGGGCCAGCTGCGCTGCGCGGTCAACCTGTCCAGCCGCCAGCTGCAGCAGGAGGACTTCGTCGCCCGCCTCACCGACATCCTCATGGACAGTGGCCTGGCGCCGGCCAGCCTGGTGCTGGAGATCACCGAGAGCCAGCTGATGCAGGACTGCACCGCCACCCTGATCGCCCTGCGCGAGCTGGGCAGCCTGGGCGTGCGCCTGGCGCTGGACGACTTCGGCACCGGCTACTCGGCGCTGGGCTACCTCAAGCGCTTCCCGCTGCACATCCTCAAGGTCGACAAGAGTTTCATCGGCGGCAGCGATGCCGAGTCCTGGGCCATCGGCCGCGCCATCATCGGCCTCGGCCGCAGCCTGGGCCTGGAAGTGGTGGCAGAGGGCGTGGAGCAGGCCGCGCAGCTCGACATCCTGCGCGCCGAGGGCTGCCAGCTGGCCCAGGGCTACTGGTTCAGCCGGCCGCGCCCAGCCGCCGAGCTGGAGCGCCTGTTCCGCGGCGAGGACTGCTTCGAGGGCCTCTGGTGCCTGCTCGCCGAGGGCGCCGAGCCACACAGCAAACGGGAGACCCGCGCATGAAGATCAACCTGCCGGTGAGCCAGCGCGAGGTGGCGGTGCCCGCCAGCGCCAACATCCTCTCCACCACCGACCTCAAGGGCGCGGTGACCTACGTCAACCCGGACTTCGTCGCCATCAGCGGCTTCAACGAGGCCGAGCTGCTCGGCCGCAACCACAACCTGGTGCGCCATCCGGACATGCCGCCGGCGGCCTTCGCCGACCTGTGGCGCACGCTCAAGGCCGGGCGCTCGTGGATGGGTCTGGTGAAGAACCGCTGCAAGAACGGCGACCACTACTGGGTCAGCGCCTTCGCCACCCCGGTGGTGCGCGGCGGCGCGGTGGTGGAGTACCAGTCGGTGCGCAGCCGCGCCGCCCCCGAGCTGGTGGCGCGGGCCGTGCCGCTGTACGCCGCGCTGGCCGCGGGGCAAACCCCGCGAGTGCTGCGCCGGCCGCGCCTGGAGCTGGTGCCGCGGCTGATGCTGCTGGGCGCAGGCCTGCCGCTGCTGGCCGGGCTCGGCCTGGGCCTGGGCGGTGTGCTGCCCGGGCTGCCGGCGCTGCTCGGCGGCGCGGCCGGCGGCGGCCTGCTGGCAGCCCTGCTCGGCTGGCAGCTGCGCCCGCTGGCGAGGCTGGCGCGCCAGGCCCGCGGAATCGCCGACAACCCGCTGAGCCAGTGGGTGTACTGCGGGCGCAACGACGCCCTGGGGCAGATCGCCTTCGCCCTGCGCAGCCTGGAGGCCGAGGCCGGCGCGGTGGTCGGGCGCATCGCCGACTCGGCGCGCCAGCTCAGCGAGGACGCCGGCGAGCTGGCCGCGGCGGTGGACTGCAGCCAGGGCGCCAGCCTGCAGCAGCAGGCCGAGACCGAGCAGGTGGCCAGCGCCGTCGACCAGCTGGCCGCCAGCGTGCAGGAGGTGGCGCGCCACGCCCAGCTCAGCGCCAGCGCCGCCGCCGAGGCCAACCAGGCCACCGACAGCGGCCTGCAGCAGGTCGAGCAGACGCGCCGGCAGATCGCCGCGCTGGCCGCCGAGGTGGAGCAGGGCAACCGGGTGATCGGCCAGCTGCAGGCGCACAGCCAGGAGATCGACCAGGTGATCGAGGTGATCCACGGCATCGCCGAGCAGACCAACCTGCTGGCGCTCAATGCCGCCATCGAGGCGGCACGCGCCGGCGAGGCTGGGCGCGGCTTCGCCGTGGTGGCCGACGAGGTACGCGGCCTGGCCACCCGCACCCAGCAGTCCACCGCGCAGATCCAGGCCCTCATCGAGCGCCTGCAGCAGGGCACCACGGCGGCGGTGGCGGCCATGCAGCGCAGCCAGGCGCAGGCTCGCGACAGCGTCAGCAATGCCATGCAGGCGGCCGACGCGCTGCACGGCATCAACCGCCAGGTCGAGGCGATCAGCGGCATGAACCTGCAGATCGCCACCGCCGTGGAGGAGCAGAGCGCGGTCGGCGAGGACATCCAGCGCAACCTCGACGGCATCCGCCAGGCCGGCACCAGCAGCGTCGCCGCCAGCGGGCGCAGCCGCCACAGTGCCGAGCACGTCGCCAGCCTGGCCGAGCGCCTGCAACTGCTGGCCGAGCAGTTCCGCGCGCTGGGCCGGCAGACCTGAGCTGGCGCGCGCGGCGAACTGCGGCCAAGCTGAACAGCAGGGGCGCCGGGCGGCGCCCACGACAACGAGCGTGCCCGACGAGGCTGCGCCATGCTGACCCTGCTCAACCTGCTGTCTGCCATCGCCCTGCTGGTGTGGGGCACCCACATCGTGCGTACCGGCATCCTGCGCGTGTACGGCTCGCAGCTGCGGCGCATCCTCAGCCACAGCGTGGCCAAGCGGCCGCAGGCGTTCGCCGCCGGCATCGGCGTCACCGCCCTGGTGCAGAGCAGCAACGCCACCGCCCTGCTGGTCACCTCCTTCGTCGCCCAGGGCCTGATGGCGCTGCCGCCGGCGCTGGCCATCATGCTCGGCGCCGACGTCGGCACGGCGCTGATGGCACGGGTGCTGACCCTCGACCTGGCCTGGCTGTCGCCGCTGCTGATTCTCGCCGGGGTGGTCCTGTTCCTCTCGCGCAAGCAGCGCCGCGCCGGGCAGATCGGCCGCGTGGCGATCGGCCTCGGCCTGCTCCTGCTGGCCCTGCAGCTGATCGTCGAGGCCGCGCGGCCGATCGCCGAGTCGCACGGCTTCGAGGCGCTGTTCGCCTCGCTGACCGGCGACCTGCTGCTCGATGCCCTAGTCGGCGCGCTGTTCGCCATCCTCACCTACTCCAGCCTGGCCGCCGTGCTGCTCACCGCGACCCTGGCCGGCAGCGGCGTGATCGGCCTGCCGGTGGCCATCGGCCTGGTCATCGGCGCCAATATCGGCAGCGGCGTGCTGGCCCTGCTGAGCAGCAGCATGCAGTCCGCCGCCGGCCGTCGGGTGGCCCTCGGCAGCCTGCTGTACAAGCTGCTCGGCCTGCTCCTGGTGCTGCCCCTGGTGCAGCCGCTGGTGGACTGGATGGGGCGCCTGGAATGGTCGGCGGCGACCCTGGTGATCGCCTTCCACCTGGCCTACAACAGCCTGCGCTGCCTGCTGCTGTTGCCCACGGTGGGGCCGATGGCCAGGCTGTGCAGCCTGCTGCTGCCGGAGCGCGCGCGCGACGACGGGGTGGCCCGGCCGCGCCACCTCGACCGCGCCGCCCTGGACACGCCGAGCCTGGCGCTGGCCAACGCGGTGCGCGAGACCCTGCGCATCGGCGACCTGGTGGAACAGATGCTGGCCCACCTGCTGGAGGTGCTGCGCGACGGCTCCGCCGAGGCCGGCCAGCAGCTGCGCCGCCTGGACGACGACGTCGACGCGCTGTACGGCGCGGTCAAGCTGTATCTGGCGCAGATGCCGCGCGACTACCTGGCCGTCCACGACAGCCGGCGCTGGGCCGAGATCATCGAGCTGGCGGTGAATCTGGAGCACGCCGGCGACCTGATCGAGCAGATGGCCGGCAAGCTGGACAGCCACAAGCGCACCCGCCACCACTTTTCCGCCGAGGGCCTGGCCGAGCTGACCACCCTGCACGGCCTGCTGGCCGCCAACCTGCGCCTGGGCCTCAACGTGTTCCTCAACGGCAACCGCGACAACGCCCGCCGCCTGCTGGAGGAAAAGCAGCGCTTCCGCCAGGAGGAACGCCGCCTGGCCCACGCCCATGTCGATCGCCTGGCCCAGCAGGTGGTGCAGAGCATCGAGACCAGCGCCCTGCACCTGGAGCTGATCGCCGACATGAAGCGCCTCAACTCGCTGTTCTGCAGCAGCGCCTACGCCCAGCTGGAGGCCCACGAAGGCGCCCCCGCGCAGGCCCCGCAAGGCTCCGCGGAGCCCCTGCCGGCGGAACAGCCGACCCGGCACTGACGTCCGCCCGGGCGCCATGCGATGATGCGCGCCCCGCAACGACCCCGCTCCAGCCTCGATGCCGCACTGGAAACCGCACCTGCTGCGCCTGCTCGCCCTGTTGCAGCGCTACCCCGGGCTGATCGCCGCCTTCGGCTTCTGCTCCGGCGTGGCCAGCTTCCTGCTGGTCGACCGCCAGGAAGGCGTGGGCAAGGTGATCGCCGTGCTGATGCTGCTGAGCTGGGCCTGGCTGCTGCTCGAGGGCCTGCTGACGCGCGGCGCGGCACGCTGGCTGGGCATCGAGGTGCCGCCGCTGCTGCTGCGCTACCTGACCCAGCTGATCCACCAGGAAAGCCTGTTCTTCGCCCTGCCGTTCTTCTTCGTCACCACCGCCTGGAACAGCGGCCAGGCGCTGTTCACCGGCCTGCTCGGCGCCGCCGCCCTGCTGGCCATCACCGACCCGCTCTACTACCGGTGGCTGGCCGCGCGGCGCTGGCTGTACCTGAGCTTCCACACCCTGGCGCTGTTCGCCGTGCTGCTGGTGGCGCTGCCGCTGATCGTCCACCTGACCACCGCCGAGAGCTACCGCCTGGCCCTCGGCGTGGCCCTGGTGGTGGCCCTGCCCAGCCTCGGCAGCAGCCTGCGCATCCAGCGCTGGTGGCGCTGGCCGCTGCTCGCCGGCCTGCTCCTGGCGCTGGGCCTGGGCGCCTGGCTGGCACGGCCCTGGGTGCCGCCGGCGACCCTGTGGCTGAGCCAGGTGGCGGTCACCGCGCAGCTGCAGGCGCGCAACCCCGGGCAGAGCCTGGAGCGGGTCGCCAGCGCCCAGCTGCGCGACGCCGGGCTCTATGCCTTCACCGCGATCAGCGCGCCGCGCGGGCTGGGCGAGCGCATCTACCACGTGTGGCGCCACCAGGGCCGCGAGGTCGACCGCATCGCCCTGGACATCCACGGCGGGCGCCAGGCCGGCTACCGCGCCTGGAGCCACAAGCGCAACTTCCCGGCGCAGGCCGCCGGCGCCTGGCAGGTGCAGGTGGTCACCGAGGCCGGCCAGCAGATCGGCGTGCTGCGCTTCACGGTCGTCGACTAGCCGGCGGGCGCGCCGTCGGGCAAGCTGCCGACCTGGCAACTCGCAAGGAACGCATCATGCTCAGAGCCCTCACCTGCCTGCTCGCCGCCCTGCTGCTGGCGGGCTGCGACAGCCGCACGCAGCCGGATGCCCGGGAGCGCGCGCTGCTGCTGACCGCCGCCGACTTCGGCGAGCCGGAAGCTCCCGGCCAGGCACGCCTGCGCCGTGAAACCAACTACCTGACCAGGCGCATCGACATCAGCTACGACTACCGGCAGACACCGGGATTCTTTCTGCACAGCGGGGTGTCGCTGATGCCCAATGCGACCGATGCGGTCGTGAGCAGCTTCGCCGCCATCCAGGGTGCGGGTATCGGCATCAGCAACGCCGACGGGGATGTGACCCAGGAGACGCTGGCGCTGAGCCGTGAGCTCGGCAGCCATGCCGAGCTGATACTGCTGCGCAGCGCAGGCGAGCCGGTCGGCAACATGTTCGCCGTCAGCATCGGCGAGAAGATGTTCTTCACGGTGTTCAGCGGCCGCCACCACTTCGCTTCGGCCACGGCCTTCGAGGACTTCATCGCGCCCAAGCTGGCGCTGCTCGAGGCCCACGACTACGACGACCCCTTCGTCGACTGGGGCAAGGGCCTGCTCGCCGAGCGCGCGCCGGAGGCCGAGAAGCCCGCCAAGCCCTGACTACAGGCGGAAGCGCTGCACCATGCCGTTGAGGTCGGTGGCCAGGCGCGCCAGCTGATCGCTGGCCACCGAAGTCTCGTGCGCACCAGTGGCGTTCTGCGCGGCGATGTCGCGGATGGCCACCAGGTTGCGGTCCACTTCGCGGGCCACCTGCGCCTGCTCCTCGGCGGCGCTGGCGATCACCAGGTTCATCTCGTTGATCTGGCTGACCCGCTGGGCGATCAGCTGCAGGGCACTGTCCGCCTCGCTGGCCAGCGCGCTGCTGCGGCTGGCGTACTCGCTGCTCTGGCCCATGGCCTCGACCGACTCGCGGCTGGCGCTCTGGATCGCGCTGATCATCCGCTCGATCTCCTGGGTCGAGCTCTGCGTGCGCTGCGCCAGGGCGCGCACCTCGTCGGCCACCACGGCGAAGCCACGGCCCTGGTCGCCGGCGCGCGCCGCCTCGATGGCGGCGTTGAGTGCCAGCAGGTTGGTCTGCTCGGCGATGGTGCGAATCACCTCCAGCACCCGGCCAATGGCGATGGCCTCCTCGGCCAGGCGGGCGATGGTGGTCGAGGTGATCTGCAGGCGCTGGCTGAGCTGCTCGATGGTGCCGCGCGTGGTGCTGACCTGCTGACGCCCGGCCTCGGCGGTCTGTTCCGCCTCGCGCGAGGAGTCCGAGGTGTGGTTGGCGTTGCGCGCCACTTCGTCGACCGCCGCCGACATCTCGGTCACCGCGGTGGCGGCCATCTCGATCTCGTCGTTCTGCCGGGTGATGCCGCGCGCCGCATCGTCGGTCACCGCATGCAGCTCCTCGGCCGCCGAAGCCAGCTGGGTGGCGGCGCCCTGGATGCCCTGCAGGGTGTCGCGCAGGTTCTCCTGCATCTGCTTGAAGGAGGCCTGCACTTCGCTGATCTCGTCGCGGCCGCTGCACTGCACCGGCTGGCTGAGGTCGCCGGCGGCGTTGCGCGCCACCACCTCGCGCAGTTCGGACAGGCGCAGGTTGATGCCGCGGCTCATCAGCCAGGCCTGCAGGCCGCCGCCGAGCAGCAGCACCGCCAGCAGCCCGGAGACTAGGGCGAAGTTGCGCTGGTACAGGGCCAGACCGGCCTGGTACTGGCGCTCGGACTCGTGCAGCTGGACCTCGATCAGCTCGGAGAACTTCGCCGACAGCGGGTCGATGACCGGGTACAGCTCGCCGGCGGTGAAGCTCGCCAGGGCCTGCCGGTCGCCGCCACGCAATATCGCCTTGAGCCGCTGCAGCGGTTCGCGGGCGGTCTGCATCAGCGGTTCGATCTGGGCGATCAGGCGCTTCTCGTCGTCGATCAGGCTGGTGGCCAGGTAGGCCTGCCAGACCTGCTGGATGCGGCCTTCCGCCTGCTCCACCTGGTTCGCCGCCTCGGCCGGCGCAAGGCCGCCGTCGCGCGCCTTGTGGCTGGCGTCGACGATATTCACCGCATACAGATCGGCGATCACCTTGAGATCGCGCAGCGGCACCACGCGATCCAGGTAGACGCTGTTGAGGCCGTCGAGCACGCCGCGCAGGCCGCTGAGGCCGGCGGCGCCGATCACCAGGCTGCCCGCCAGCATCAGGACGATGAGGACGAACAGCCTTGTCCGAATAGTCCAGTTGTTCATGGTAGGTCACCCGGTTCCGGCCAATACCTACCAGAAACATAGTCGCGTTTTGCCAGCAGTGCCGAGCGGCCTCAGTCCTCCAGGGCGGCCGCCGGGCCGAAGAACTCGTAGCGTGTCTGCGCCTCGGGCACCCCCAGCTCGCGCAGGTTGCGCTTGAGCGCGGCCATAAACGGCTTGGGCCCGAGGAAGTAGACGTCGAGGTCGCGCTCGGCCGGCAGCCAGCGCTGCAGCAGCTTGCGGCTCAGGCGGCCGTGGGCATCGGCGCCGTCGCCCGCGCGCGCTTCCTCCAGGCAGTAGAAACGCTGCAGCTGCGGATGGGCCGCGGCCAGGGCGTCGATGTGCGCGGCGAAGGCCTGCACCCCGGCATGCCGCGCGCAGTGGATGAAGCGGATCGGCCGGCCGCCAGGCAGCGCCGCCTCCAGCATGGTCAGCAGCGGGGTGATGCCGACCCCGGCGCTGATCAGCACCAGCGGCTTGCGCGAGTGGCCCAGGGTGAAGTCGCCGGCCGGGGCGAACAGCTCCAGCTCGTCGCCGGCGTGCACCTGGTCGTGCAGGTGGTTGGAGACCCGCCCGCCGGGCTCGCGCTTGACGCTGATGCGGTACTCGCGGCCGTTCGCCGCGGCGGACAGCGAGTAGTTGCGGCGCAGCTCCTCGCCGTCCAGCAGCAGGCGCAGGCCGATGTACTGGCCGGGGGCGAAGTCGAGCAGGGCGCCGCCGTCGCTCGGCTGCAGATGGAAGGAGGTGATCTCCTCGCTCTCCGCCTGCCGGCGCACCACGCGGAACCGCCGGCCGCCGCGCCAGCCGCCCAGGGCACGGGCATTGGCGGCGTACACCTCCTCTTCGGCGCCGATCAGCAGCTCGGCCAGCTGGCCGTAGGCGGCGCCCCAGGCGGCGAGCACCGCATCGGTGGCCACCTCGGCGCCGAGCACCTCGCGGATCGCCCGCAGCAGGCAGCTGCCGACGATCGGGTAGTGCTCGGGGAGGATCTGCAGCGATACGTGCTTGTTGACGATCTGCCCGACCAGCGGACCGAGCGCCTGCAGGCGGTCGATATGCCTGGCATACATCAGCACGCCGTTGGCCAGGGCACGCGGCTGGTCACCGCTGGCCTGGTGCGCCTGGTTGAACAGCGGACGCACCTGCGGGTATTCGCCGAGCATGATGCGGTAGAAGTGGGTAGTCAGCGCCTCGCCACCGGACTCCAGCAGCGGAACCGTGGCCTTGACGATGGCGATCTGTTCGGGTGACAACATGGGGTGACTCCTTTGCACGCAGGGATGTTTTTCCTGCTTATCTCAGGATTCGTGCCATGTTTTTTATTCAATAAAATCAGTTAGTTATATCTGTACATGTTGTTTTGACAGCAAATTGAAAGTTGTCCTATGAACAACCAGGAGTCTTGATGACAACCCATCCGCTGCTGTCGGCGCTGCTGCCGCTGGTCGACGATCTCAGCCGCGAGCTGGCCGAGGAGGAGCGTTACCGGCGCCTGCTGGCCGCCCTGCGCGCGCTGATCCCGAGCGACGCCACCGCCCTGCTGCGCCTGGACGGCGAGCAGCTGATCCCGCTGGCGGTCGACGGCCTCAGCGCGGACACCCTCGGCCGGCGCTTCGTGGTAGCCGAGCACCCGCGCTTCCAGGCCCTGCTGGCGCGCCGCGAGCCGACCCGCTTCGCCGCCGACAGCGGCCTGCCCGACCCCTACGACGGCCTGGTCGAGCAGCACGTCGGCCACCTGGAAGTGCACGACTGCCTGGGCTGCCCGCTGTTCATCGACGACCGCCCCTGGGGCCTGATCACCCTCGACAGCCTGCAGCCCGGCAGCTTCGCGCAGAGCGACCTGGACAACCTGGAGGCCTTCGCCCGCCTGGCCGCCGCCTCGGTCAAGGCCAACCAGCGCCTGCTCGGCCTGGCCCAGCGCGCAGCGGCCGAGCAGCAGCTGGCCGAACGCTTCCGCGAGGTGGCCGGCCAGGCCGGGCGTGCCGAGCTGATCGGCCAGAGCGCCGCGCACAAGCGCCTGCAGGCGGAGATCGACACGGTGGCCGGCAGCGACCTGACCGTGCTGATCGGCGGCGAGACCGGGGTCGGCAAGGAGCTGGTGGCGCAGGCCATCCACGCCCGCTCGCTGCGCGCCGGCCGGCCGCTGATCAGCCTGAACTGCGCGGCGCTGCCGGACCAGCTGGTGGAGAGCGAGCTGTTCGGCCATGTGCGCGGCGCCTTCACCGGCGCCAGCGGCGAGCGCAGCGGCAAGTTCGAGCTGGCCGACGGCGGCACCCTGTTCCTCGACGAGGTCGGCGAGCTGCCGCTGGCGGTGCAGGCCAAGCTGCTGCGCGTGCTGCAGAGCGGCCAGCTGCAGCGCCTGGGCTCGGACCGCGAGCACCGGGTGGACGTGCGCATCCTCGCCGCCAGCAACCGCGACCTGGCCGAGGAGGTGCGCGCCGGGCGTTTCCGCGCCGACCTCTACCACCGCCTGAGCGTCTACCCGCTGCTGGTGCCGCCGCTGCGCGAGCGCGGCCGCGATGTGCTGCTGCTGGCCGGGCACTTCCTCGAACAGAACCGCGCGCGCCTGCACCTGCGCGGCCTGCGCCTGAGCCCGGAGGCCCAGGCGGCGCTGCTGGCGCACACCTGGCCGGGCAACGTGCGCGAGCTGGAGCACCTGCTCGGCCGCGCCGCGCTCAAGGCCCTGGCGCGCCAGGCGCAGCGCCCGCGCATCCTCAGCCTGGAGGCCCAGGACCTCGACCTGGCCACCGCCGCGCCGGCCCAGCAGGCGCCGGCGCCAGCCGTGGCGGAAAGCGCCGCGCAACCGCTGCGCCCGGCGCTGGAGGCCTACCAGCGCCAGCTGATCCAGGCGGCGCTCAGGCGCAATGCCGACAACTGGGCCGCCGCCGCCCGCGAACTGGGCCTGGACCGCGCCAACCTGCACCGCCTGGCCGTGCGCCTGGGCTTGAAGTAGAG
Organism: Aquipseudomonas alcaligenes; assembly: GCF_003205495.1. Taxonomy (GTDB): domain Bacteria; phylum Pseudomonadota; class Gammaproteobacteria; order Pseudomonadales; family Pseudomonadaceae; genus Aquipseudomonas; species Aquipseudomonas alcaligenes_B. The sequence continues at coordinate 300,613 of NZ_QJRX01000001.1, forward strand.
CGGGTGGGTCCCGCTCAGCCGAAGAACCAGTAGCACACGCCGATGGCCGCCAGCACCCCGGCCAGGTCGGCCAGCAGGGCGCAGCCCACCGCATGGCGGGCACGCTGGATGCCAACCGCGCCGAAGTACACGGCCAGCACGTAGAAGGTGGTCTCGGTGCTGCCCTGGATGGTCGCCGCCACCAGCGCCGGGAAACTGTCCACGCCGTGGGTCTGCATGGTCTCGATCAGCATGGCGCGCGCCGCGCTGCCGGAGAACGGCTTGACCAGCGCGGTGGGCAGGGCGTCGACGAAACGGGTGTCCCAGCCGGCCCACTCGATCAGCGCACGGATGCCGTCCAGGCCGAAGTCGAGGGCGCCTGAGGCGCGCAGCACGCCGATGGCGCAGAGCATGGCGACCAGGTACGGCAGCAGGTTCTTGGCCACGTCGAAGCCTTCCTTGGCGCCGTCGACGAAGGTCTCGTAGACCGGCACCTTGCGCAACCAGCCGACCAGCACGAAGAGGAAGATCAGGCCGAACAGGGTGAGGTTGCCGAGCAGCGCGGACAGCTCCTTCAGCGCCACCGCGCTAAGACCGGCCAGCAGCGCCATGAAGCCGCCCAACAACAAGGCGCCGGGAATCAGGTAGGCCAGCACCACCGGGTCCCACAGGCGCAGGCGCTGCATCAGCGCCACCGACAGCAGGCCGGCCAGGGTCGAGGCGCTGGTGGCCAGCAGGATCGGCAGGAACACCAGGGTCGGGTCCTCGGCGCCCTGCTGCACGCGGTACATGAAGATCGACACCGGCAGCAGGGTCAGCGACGAGGCGTTGAGCACCAGGAAGAGGATCTGCGCGTTGCTCGCCACCGTGGCGCTGGGGTTGAGCTCCTGCAGCGCCTTCATCGCCTTGAGGCCGATGGGCGTGGCGGCGTTGTCCAGGCCCAAGCCATTGGCGGCGAAGTTGAGGGTGATCAGCCCCAGCGCCGGGTGGCCGCGCGGCACCTCGGGCATCAGCCGGGCAAACAGCGGGCCGAGGGCGCGGCCGAGCAGATCGACCAGCCCGGCCTTCTCGGCGATGCGCAGAAAGCCCAGCCACAGGGTCAGGGTGCCGAACAGCACCACCATCAGCTCGACCGAGACCTTGGCCATGGCGAACAGGCTCTCGACCATGGCCGCCCATACCGTGACGTCGCCGCCGATCCAGCGCAGCGTGGCGGCCAGCGCGGCCACCACGAAGAATCCCAGCCACAGGCCGTTGAGCATGGTCAGTCCCCCGAACGATGGCGGCGATGATAGCCGGCGCCAGGCGCTTCACCAAACTGCAAGGCGCACCTGCCAGCCTGGGATAAGCGTCTAGAGTTAAAGCGTTTATCAATCCCTTAGGAGTGCAAGGATGAAATCCACCCTGATGCTGTCCCTCGGCCTCGCCGCCGGCCTGCTGCTGGCCGGCTGCGCCAGCAAGACCACCCAGCCCTCGCAGTATTCCGGCTTCCTCGGCGACTACTCGCAGCTGCAACCGGCCACCTCGGCCAGCGGCGCGCCGGTGCTGCGCTGGGTTTCGGCAGATTACAAGGCGAGCAACTACGGCTCGGTTTACATCGAGAAGCCGGTGTTCTATCCCGCGCCGACCCCCAGCGCCCAGGTCAGCCAGGCCACCCTCGACCAGGTCGCCAATTACCTGCACCAGTCCATGCGCCGCGAGCTGCAGAGCCGCATGACCGTGGTCGACCAGCCCAATGCGGACAGCCTGGTGCTGCGCAGCGCGATCACCGCGGTCAGCGTGTCCACCGAAGGCCTCAAGCCCTACGAGGTGATTCCCATCGCCCTGGTCCTGGCCGCCGCCAAGACCGCCGCCGGCACCCGCGACAAGAACACCGAGATCTACGTCGAGCTGGAGGCGCTGGACGCGCGCACCAGCCAGCCGATGGTGCGGGTGGTACGCAAGGGCCACGGCCTGGAGCTGGAGAACGACAGCGAACAGCTGTCGCTGAACACCCTCAAGCCGGCGCTGGACGTCTGGGCCCGCGACGCCCGCGCCTTCCAGCCCTGACGGGTGCGCCGCGCGGGTGGCGGGCCCGCGCGGCAAACTCCGGTAACAAGCCGGGCGGGAACCCGGCGCAAGGCGGAGCACTCTGTTGGCGATCCGCCACTATCGAGTAGTACCCCATGTCGCTTGCCGCCCTGGCTCCCGATACGTCCTCCCATCGCCTGCCCTGGTCCCTCGCCCTGCCGCGCCTGCTCCTGCTGAGCACCCTGAGCGCCGGCCTGCTGATGGCCGACGACTTCATCCAGCAACTCTTCACCAGCGCCAACCAGGCCGAACTCGAAGCGCGCTTCGTGGTGGTGGTCTGGCTGTTCGCCCTGGGCCTGTGGCTGTGCGGCATGCCGCGTCTGGTGGCGAGCCTGCTGGTGCTGCTGGCCGGCATGCAGCTGATCCAGCTCAGCCATGTGTCGTTCTTCGGCGAGCCGCTGGCGGCGCCGGACATCGTCAGCCTGTTCGCCGACTTCGCCGAGGTGCGCGAGACCGGCTGGGCCAGCTTCGCCGACCACTGGCACGTGCTGCCCACGGTGCTGCTGCCCTACGGCCTGCTGCTGGCCCTGCACCTGTGGCTGCCGCGGCGCCTGCGCCTGCCGCAGAGCCGCTGGGCCCTGCTGATCATCGTCCTGGTGCTGGCGGCCAAGCCCTGGCGCGCCACCTACCGCGACTACAGCTCCTTCCTCCCCGGGCCGACCCGCAGCGGCCTGCACAACAGCTTCAATGCCTTCGCCTTCTATGGCGTGCGCCTGGCCTTCCGCCCGGCCGAGGCGCTGCCCAGGGCGCCGTTCGTGCCCTACCGGGTCACCCCGGTGGCCAGCGGCGCCCGGCACGTCTGGGTGGTGGTGGCCGACTCGCTGCGTACCGACCGCCTCGGCCTGTTCGGCCACACGCGCGACACCACCCCGACCCTCAGCCGCCTGCACGCCGAAGGCGCACTGCTGGCAAGGCCGGGCATCGCCTCCGGGGTGGCCACGGCGGTCAGCCTGCCGATGCTGCTCAACCTGATCCGCGAACCCGGCCAGCCCGAGCTGCTGCGCCAGCAGCCGCACAACCTGTTCGCCCTGGCCCGCGCCAGCGGCTTCCGCACCCACTGGCTGTCGGCACAGGAGTCCAAGCTGCTCAGCCACCTGGGCAGCCGCCACCTGGACGTCAGCATCACCCGCGAGGACCACCCGCTGCTGTTCCTCAAGCGCCACGACCACGCCCTGGTCGACCTGCTCGGCGAGCAGCGCTGGGGCGAGCGCAATTTCGCGGTGATCAACCTGCGCACCGCGCACCTGCCCTACGAGGAAAATTACGACCAGCACAACGAGCCGCTGCCGAGCTGGCCGGTCGACCCGGCGCTGCCGCGCGAGGAACGCCAGCGCAACGCCTATGACAACGCCATCGGTTACCTGGATGACGTGCTCGCCGAGGTCATCGCCCGCTTCGACCAGCTGCAAGGCGAGCGCTACCTGCTGATCACCGGCGACCACGGCCAGCTGCTGGGCGAAGGCGGGCGCTGGGGCCACAACGACCTGCTGCCGCAGGTCGCCGAGGTGCCGGTGATGGTGCTGGCGCGCGAGGCGCCGCAGGCGGCACTGGAGTCGCTGCGCCAGGAGCAGTGGATCAGCCACCACGAGGCCGGGCTGTGGCTGGCCGAGCGCCTCGGCCAGCGGGTGGAGAATCCCAACCGGGTCGCCGGCGAGCACTTCGTGCAGGGCAAGCAGCTGTTCGGCGACAACATGATCCAGCGCGTACGGGAAACGCCCGCGGGCCTGGTGTTCGACGAGCCGCGCCTGCTCAGCCGCTGGCTGCGGGATCTGGGGGAAGCGCCATCCACGCCCTGAATGGCGCTTGCGACCGACCCGCCGGTAGCGGAGGCTGGGCAGCAAACCGATCAGGAGTCTGCCATGCCCAGCCTCAACCCCAGTCGCGAACAGTTGGCCGCCTTTGCCGAGCAGATGCCAGACGATGCACCGATCCTGATGCTCAACCTGCTGCGCTATCGCGAGGCGGCCGACTACCCGGCCGACAGTGAGCACGCCCCCTGCAGCGGACGCGAGGCCTATCGGCGCTACAGCCGCACGGCTCTGGCCAAGGTGCAGGGCGTGGGCGGCAGGGTCGAGCTGCTGGCGGCCGCGCAGGTGGCGCTGATCGCCCCCGCGGGCGAACAGTGGGACGAGCTGCTGCTGGTGCGCTATCCGTCCAAGGCGGCCTTCCTCGGCATGCTCGCCGACCCCGAATACCGCGCCGCCACCGTCCACCGCACGGCGGCCCTGGCCGACTCGCGGCTGATCGGCTGCCTGCCGCCGGGTTGACTCAGGCGCCCCGCTGACGCTCCACCAGGTGGCGAAACTGGCGGGCGGTCAGCGGCTTGGCGAACAGCCAGCCCTGGCCGCAGTGGGCGCCCTGCTCGGCGAGGAACAGGGCCTGGGCCTCGTGCTCGATGCCCTCGGCCACCACCTTCAGGCTCAGCTCGTGGGCCATGCGGATGATGTGCGGCGCCACCCCGCTGCTGGCGGCGTCGTGGCCGAGGGCATCGACGAACGACTTGTCGATCTTCAGCACGTCGGCCGGCAGCTCCTGCAGGTAGGCCAGGCTGGAATAGCCGGTGCCGAAGTCGTCGATCAGCACCCGGTGGCCGTTCTCGCGCAGCTGCGCCAGCACGCCCTTGGCCGCCTGGATGTCGGCCAGGCCGGACTCGGTGACCTCGAAGGCGATCTGCCCGGCGCCGACCCGGTATTGCAGCAGCAGGCGGCTGGCCAGCTCGCCGATGCGCGGCTCGGCGACGTCGCAGGCGGCCAGGTTGATCGACACGTACAGGCCCGGGTGCGCGCGCAGGAAATCGCCGAGCTGGGTCAGCACCTGCTCCAGCACGTAGTCGGTGATCTCGCGGATCTGCCCGCTGCTCTCGGCCATTGGGATGAAGTGGTCGGGGCCGAGCAGCTTGCCGTCGGCGCGACGCCAGCGCACCAGGGCCTCGGCGCCGACGCAGCGGCGGCTGGCCAGGTCGAAGATCGGCTGGTAGCGCACGCGTAGCGCGCGGCGGCGCAGGGCGGCCGGCAGCGAGCCGCCGAGGGACTGGCGATAGCGCACCTGGTAGAAGGTCAGCACGGCCGCCAGCAGGGCCAGCAGCACCGCCACCGGCAGCCAGCCCAGCAGACCCTGGCGCAGGCGCTGCTGCAGGGCGCTGCGGTCGGCGAACAGCACCAGATCGAAGTCCGGGCTGCGCGTGGGCATGCGATAGATCAGCTGGCGGGCCGTGAGCAACAGGGGCTCGTCCGCCGGCCAGCCACCGGCAGGTGGCCAGTCCTGGGCCGCCCCCAGCACCGGCAGGGCCCGGTCACTGGCCCGCGCCACGATCAGCAGGCTGCCGCCGGCGGGTAGCTCGACCATGTCGGCGAGGTGGCCACGGGAGGTGGACAGGCGGAAATAGCCGCGCCCCACCACCAGGGCGGCCAGGTCGTCATCGGGTTGCGTCGAGGTGTTCAGCCAGTAGCGCTGCCGCCGTCCTTCGATATCCGGCGGGCGCTCCGGGCCCAGGGAGCTGCGCCGCGGCGAGGAGGAGCAGCGCTGGTCGCCACCGATGAAGGCCGCCTCGTAGACGAAGCGGTGCTGGAACACCACCCGCCGCAGGGTCTCCACCATGGCCAGGTCGCAGCCGCGCAGGGGCTGCTGCTCCAGTTCGTCGAGGGCGTCGCCGAGCTGGCCGAAGACCTGCTCGATGCGTTGCAGGAAGCGCTGGCCCTGGGCCTGCAGGCGTTCGCTCTCGGCCTGCTGGGCCTGGCGGTTGGCCAGCCACAGCCCCAGCGCACCAAACAGCAGGGCGGCGAGCAGGCCGACCAGCAGGGCCGCCGGCCAGGGGCGGAACAGGGCGCGGCGCAGCCGCGGCAACCGGGGCGACATGGGCCGGACTCCAGACTGGGGTCCCTCAGGTATAGCCCACTCAGGACGACTGGTTGAGCACCTGCAGGATGGCCGCGCTCTCGGCATCCGGCTCGCCGTCGTAGCGCGCCGGGCGGTACTTCATCTGGAATGCCGCCAGCACGTTGCGCGTGGCCTGGTCCAGTTCGCCGCTCTGCGGCGTCGGGTAGCCGAGCTGCTCGAGCTGGCGCTGGAACCAGGCGATATCCGGCAGGGCGGCGGCGAAGCGGGCCCGCTCGCGGGCCACCGCGGCGGCCTGCGGCCAGCGGATCAGCCCGGCCTCGGCCAGGCGCTGCCAGGGGAACAGCGGGCCCGGGTCGACCTTGCGCTGCGGGGCGATGTCGCTGTGGCCGATGATGCTGTCGATCGGCAGGTCATGGCGCTTGACCAGGTCCTGCAGCAGAGCGATCAGCGCCTGGATCTGCGCCTCGCCGTAGGGTTGCCAGTAGCGCCCGGCGGGGCCGTCGTAATAGCCCTGGTTGACCAGCTCGATGCCGATGGTGCTGGCGTTCAGCCAGGTACGCCCCTGCCACTCGCTTTCCCCGGCATGCCAGGCTCGGCGGTTCTCGTCGACCAGGCGGTAGACCCTGGCCGAGCCGTCGGCGATCAGGTAGTGGGCGCTGACCTCGCCCTGGGTGAGCAGGGCCAGGGAGTGCTGCAGGTCGGTGGAGGTGTAGTGCAGCACGATGTACTGCACCCGGCTGCTCTGCCCGCGGGAGCTGAAGCTGTCGTCAATGCGCGGGCCGCCGGCGCAGCCGGCGAGCAACAGGGCGGAAAGGAGAAGGGCGGCGAATCTCATGGGTTCGGGACACGGCGGATCGGAGGCGCAGTGTAACCCCGCTGCAGCCGTGTCGCGAACCGCCTCAGGGGGCGATGTGGAAGACGCTCTGCAGGTTGTCCAGCAGCATGTCGACGCTGAGCATGATCAGCAGCATGCCGGTCAGCCGCTCCACCGCGGTGAGGCCGCGCTGGCCGAGGAACTTCTGCAGCCAGGAGGCCTGCAGCAGGATGCTGGCGGTGGCCAGCCAGGCCAGGCCGACCGCCAGGTACAGCTCCCACAGCGGGCCGTCGTGGGTGCTGCGCAGGGTCATCAGCACGGCCAGCGCCGAGGGTCCGGCCACCGCCGGGGTGGCCAGCGGCACCAGCAGCGGCTCGCCGTCCGGCAGGTCGCCCAGCACGCCCTCGGGACGCGGGAAGATCAGGCGCATGGCGATGACGAAGAGGATGATGCCGCCGGCAATGGCGGTGGACTCGCGCGACAGGCCCAGGCCGCTGAGGATCTTGTCGCCGAAGCTGAGGAACAGCATCAGCAGGGCCAGGGCCAGCAGCAGCTCGCGCAGGGCCACGCGCATGCGCCGCTCGGGGGCGACGTTCTTCAGAGCGGCGAGGTAGATGGCGATGTTGCCGAAGGGATCGGTGACCAGAAACACCAGGACGGCGATGCCGAAGATTTCCATGCGAGGCTCCTTGGGGAATGCCTACAGTTTATCCGGCGCCGCCGCTGGCGTCCCGGCATCGCGTTTCGCCACCCGGAGACGGACGACAGGACAAACGGCCGTCCGCTGCAGCCAGGGCGGCATACTCTTAAGTGCAGGTTGACCCCGAGGATCTTTGCCATGCGCCGAGTGCTGTTGTGGTTCAAACAGGATCTGCGTCTCGACGATCACCCGGCCGTGCAGGCCGCCCTGGACGCCGACCGGCTGCTGCCGCTGTACGTCTTCGACCCGGCGCTGCTGCGCCCCTGCGCCTACGGCAACCGCCGCCTGGGCGTGCACCGTGCGCGCTTCCTGCTGGAGAGCCTGGCGGCCCTGGATGGCGAGCTGCGCCAGCGCGGCTCCGGGCTGCTGGTGCTGCAGGGCGATCCGGCGCAGCTGGTGGCGCGCCTGGCCGAGCAGCTGGACATCGACGAGGTACTGACGCTGGGGGAAATCGCCCCCGAAGAACGTGCCCAGCTCGCCGTCCTGCGTGCCCGCCTGGGGGCCGCCAGCCTGCGCGAACTGCCGGCCAACCACCTGCTGCGCATCGAGGAGCTGCCTTGCCCGGTGCAGGAGCTGCCGCTGGTATTCAGCCGCTTCCGCGAGCAGGTCGAGCAACGCCAGCCGGTATTCCAACCGCGCCCGGCACCGGCGCGCCTGCCGGCCCTGCCGGACAACGCCCACGCCTACTTCACCAGCCTGCCCAGCCTGTCCCAGCTGGGCCTGGGCGAGCCGCTGGTGGTACCCAACAGCGCTTTCCCCTTCTCCGGCGGTGAGCCGGCTGCGCAGGCGCGGCTGCGCGACTACCTGTGGCTGGGCCAGGGCGTGCGCCGCTACAAGGAGACGCGCAACGGCATGATCGGCAGCGAGTACTCGTCCAAGCTCTCGGCCTGGCTGGCCAACGGCAGCCTCTCGGCGCGGCGCGTGGTAGCCGAGCTGCGCCGCCACGAGTCGCAGTACGGGCGCAACGAATCAACCCAGGCGCTGTGGCTGGAACTGCTCTGGCGCGACTTCTTCCGCTGGACCCTGGTCCGCCACGGCGCTGCCCTGTTCCGTGCCGGCGGCCTGAAAGCCTCGCCTGCAGGCCCCCTGCGACTGGACGAGCGCTTCGACAGCTGGTGCCAGGGGCGCACCGGCATGCCGCTGGTAGATGCCTGCATGCGCGAGCTGGCAAGCACCGGCTTCATGTCCAACCGCGGCCGCCAGGTGGTGGCCAGCTACCTGGTCAACGACCTGCAGCAGGACTGGCGCCATGGTGCCGCCTGGTTCGAGGAGCACCTGCTGGACTACGACCCGGCCAGCAACTGGGGCAACTGGGCCTACCTCGCCGGAGTGGGCAACGACCCGCGCCAGCAGCGCCTGTTCAACGCCCTGCGCCAGGCCCGCCAGTACGATCCGGACGCCACCTATGTCAGCCTCTGGCTGCCGGAGCTGCGCGGCGTGCCACAGCACCTGCGACATACGCCCTTCCTGCTGCCGCACCTGCAGCTGGACAGCCTCGGCTATCCACGCCTGGAGCGCATCCCGGACAACTGGAAGCCCTACCTGCCCAGCGCGGCCTAGGCCGCCAGGCGCAACTGGGCGGCCTTAGCCGCTAGGCTCGTGCGATGCGGTTGCGCCCCTCGCGCTTGGCCCGGTATAGCGCCTGGTCGGCGCGCTCGAACGCGACCTCGGCGCTCTCACCGGCGGCGAAGGCGGTCAACCCGGCGGACAGGGTGATGGTCACCGGCTCGCCGCGGAAGTGGAAAGGGCAGGCCTCGATGGCGCCCCGCAGCGTTTCCAGCAGCTGCAGCCCACCCTCCGGTGGAGTGCCGGGCACCAGCAGAACGAATTCCTCGCCACCGAAGCGGGCGAGAAAATCGGTCTTGCGCAGGCGCCTGGCCAGCTCACCGGCGATGATCTTCAGCACCTTGTCGCCGGCCAGGTGACCATAGCCGTCGTTGATCCGCTTGAAGTGGTCGATGTCCAGCACCGCCAGCAACAGGTCGCCGCCATAGCGCTTCCAGCGCGCCACCTCCAGCTCCAGGCGTTCGCTCCAGCCGGCGCGGTTGGCCAGGCCGGTGAGCGGATCGGTGAGGGCCTTCTGCCGCTGCTCCTCGATATGCTCGCGAAAGCCCTGGGCCTCCTGCTCCATCTCGCTGACCTTCTGCGCCAGGGCCTGCAGGCGCCGGGCAACTTCCTCCTCGCGCCCCTCGCGCTGGCGCTGGTGCTCGACCACCGTGCTGAGCAGGCCGTCCAGACGCTGCTCCAGGGCCTGCTTGAGGCTGGCCAGGTCAACCGCCTCCTGCACGCTGGCCTGCAGGTCGCTGACCTGCTCGCGCAGCTCGCGGTTGAAGCTGCGCGCGCTCTCCACCGACTCGCTGTAGCCCTCATGGGCCTGGCCGAGGGTGTCGAGGAAGGCGGCCAGGCGCTCGTTGAGCTGCTTGAGGTAGCCGGCGAACTCGCGCTGGCCGCTGTCGGTGACGGCCAGCACCAGCACGGCCAGGTCGTCCAGCACCGGCACCAGTTCGTACCAGTTCAGCCCGCCCTGCATGCGCTCGCGCAGGGCCTGGCCCTGGGGTTGGTGATGCGGCGGCAGCTCCAGTTCGTCGAGCAGCCCCAGCAGGCTCTCCGCCACGTGCGGCGCCACCGCGCTGTAGCCGGGCTCGGGGCGCTCGGGCAGGGAGAATTCGGGGTTGCCCTCGCCAATCAGGATGCGCGCATCCAGCGGCAGGCTGTCCAGGCTGGTCGGCACGACGGTCGGCGCCACGCGGGTGGTGACTGCCGCGGGCGGGGCGACTTCGACAGCGACCGCGGCGGGCCCGGGCGCCGGCTCAGCCGTGGCGACTGGCGCCGGGGCAAGCCGCTCGTCCTCGTCCACATCAGGCGCGGCGTGGTCCTGGGGCGGCTGGGCGGCAGCAGCCGGCGCCTCTTCGCGGCCACTGCCGAACAGACGCTGCAGCAGGCCGGGGCGCGCCGCCTGCTCGCTGCCCAGCACGGCCAGAGTCTTCTCCTGCAGGCTGCTCAGCTCCGCCAGCAGGGCCGGCAGCTCGCGCGGCTGGCTGGCGCGCTCGTCGATCCGCTTGGCGAACTGCTTGAGCGCCTTGCGCACCTCGCGCGGCGGCTCCAGGGCCAGCAGCTGTTGGGTCAGCCCGTTGAGGCCGGCGATGTTCTGCTCGACGCGCTGCTGGCGGCGCTGCTCGGAGTCCAGCACGGCCTTCTCCAGGCGCGGGATCAGCGCGGACAGGCCGGCGTCCATCTGCTCGCCACGGATCAACTCGCGCAGCTCCTGCATGCACTGGTCCACCGCCTTGTCGCTGCCTTCGGCCGCCAGGGAGCTGCGCACCAGGCCGCGGCGCAGCAGGTCGAGGCGCTCGTTCCAGCGCAGCTCCTGCAGCTCCTGCTGCTCCAGGCTCTGCAGGTACTTGGCTTTCCAGCGCTGGGCTTCATCGGTCATGGTGGCGATCCAGTGGCAAAGCCACTACAGCATAGGCAGGTTGAGGGCACCCGGCAGGCGGATCTCCACCGCCACCGGCAGATGATCGGAAATCGGCTGGCTGAGTACCGCGACCCGTTCCAGCACCAGCTCCGAGCTCAGCAGGATGTGGTCCAGACAGCGCTGCGGGCGCCAGCTGGGGAAGGTCGCAGCGACCTGTGGCGCGACCAGACCGAGATCGCGCAGCGGCGAGTGCTGCAGCAGGTCGGTGGCGTGAGTATTCATGTCGCCCATCAGCACCACGTGGCGATAGCCGCCGATCAGTTCGCGGATGTAGGCGAGCTGGCGGGTGCGGGTACGGGCGCCGAGGGCCAGGTGCATGTTGACCACCACCAGCGCCTCGGCGCCTTCGCCGAAGCGCAGCAGCACGGCACCACGACCAGGCGGGCCGGGCAACGGATGGTCCTCCAGCAGGCTCGGCTGCAGGCGGCTGAGCACGCCGTTGCTGTGCTGCGCCAGGCGCCCGAGGTTGCGGTTGAGCTGCTGGTACCAGTAGGGAAAGGCGCCCAGCTCGGCCAGCTGCTCGACCTGGTTGACGTAGCCGGAGCGCAGGCTGCCACCGTCGACTTCCTGCAGGGCGACCAGATCGTAGTCGCCGAGCAGCGCGCCGATGCGCTGCAGGTTGCCGGCACGCCCCGGGTGCGGCAGCAGGTGCTGCCAGCCGCGGGTCAGATAGTGGTGATAGCGCTCGGTGCGGATGCCGACCTGGATATTGAAGCTGAGCAGGCGCAGGCGGCCTTCGGCATGGCCGCCGGAGTCCGCACAGCGGCCGTTGACCTGCGCCTGGCGCAGGCCCGCGGTTCGCCCGGAACTCCAGCGGCGCAGCATGGCGGGTGCCTCAGTTGGCGACCGTCGCCTTCTCTGTCGCGCTGCCGGAAGCGGCACGCTCCTTGTCGATCAGGAAGTCGGCCACCTGCAGGGCCTGCTGCGGACCGCCGGAGGAGGTGATGTCGAAACGGTACTTGCCGTTGACCACCAGCACCGGCACGCCGGTGATCTGGTAGGACATCGCCAGCTTCTTGGCCTTGGCCATCTGGCCCTTCACCGCGAAGGAGTTGAAGGTGCTGAGGAACTTGTCCTTGTCCACACCCTGGCCGGCGAGGAACTCGGCCATTTCCTGCGGGTCGGCCAGCTTGCGCTTCTCCTGGTGAATGGCGCGGAACACGGCGTCGTGCACCCGCTGCTCCACGCCCATGGATTCCAGGGTGATAAACAGCTGGCCGTGTACGTCCCAGATGCCGCCGAACAGCGCCGGCACGCGCACGAAGTTGACGTCGGCCGGCAGCTTCTCGACCCAGGGGTTGAGGGTCGGCTCGAACTGGTAGCAGTGCGGGCAGCCATACCAGAACAGCTCGACCACTTCGATCTTGTCGGGCTGCGACACCGGTACCTGCTGCTTCAGCTCGACGTACTGGCGGCCGGCCTCGATGCTGTCGGCCTGGGCGCTGACGCCGAGCAGGCTGAGGGTGGCGAAGGCGGCACTGAGAATCAGGTTACGCATGCAGAACTCCTTGGCGATGAGGGCCGCGCGGGGCGCGCGGTTCGATTCGACCGGCAGCGCCACGACGGGTTCCGGCATTGTAGCGGCAGCACCAACGAAAAAGGGTGGCCATGGCCACCCTTTTGTTTCCGCCGGTCAGCGCCCGATCAGTGCAGGCCCTGCACATAGCTGGACACCGCTTCGATGTCCTTGTTGCTCAGCTTGGCGGCGATGGCACGCATGATCATGGCGTCGCCGTCGTTGGTGCGATTGCCCTCGCGGAAGTCGGTCAGCTGCTTGGCCACGTAGGCAGCGTGCTGACCACCGAGCTTGGGATAGCCGGCCGCGGCCAAACCAGCGCCATCCGGAGAGTGGCAGCCGGTGCAGGCCGGCATGCCCTCGGCCAGCTTGCCGCCGCGGAACAGGGCCTCGCCACGCTCGACCATGGCCGGGTCGGCCGCGCCGACGCTCATTTTCTGACTGGCAAAGTAGGCGGCGATGTCGGCCAGGTCCTGATCGCTCAGGTTGGTCAGCATCCCCGTCATCTCGACGATCTGCCGCTTGCCGGACTTCACGTCATGCAACTGCTTGAGCAGGTATTTCTCACCCTGGCCAGCCAGTTTCGGGAAGTTCGGCGCGGCACTGTTGCCATCGGCGCCATGGCAGGCGCCACAGACGGCAACCTTGGCCTTGCCGGCTTCGGCATCACCCACGATCGGGTTGGCAGCTTGCGCGGCCGCGGAGACGCCCAGGCTCAACAGCAGACTCACGAGTACTTTGTTCATCAGCTAATCCAATAACGGCTAGAGGTAATTAGGTTTTCTTTCGGGACTACTCGCTCATCACCTTGATGACGGCCTGGTAGTCCTCGGCACTGCAATCCATGCACAGGCCACGGGGTGGCATGGCATTCAGACCGTTGGTGACGCTCTGTACCAGCGCATCCATGCCCTTGGCCAGTCGTGGCTCCCAGGCCGCCTTGTCGCCCCGCTTGGGCGCCATCGGCAACTGACCATTGTGGCAGGCCGCACAGGCCTTGGCATAAACCGCTTCCGGATCCTGCGCCGCATTCGCGGCACCCGACAACCACAGCAATGCTGCACTGACGACCAGCACTTTCTTCATAGCCAAACCTCGATCAGGGAGGGAACGGCCTGCGTCTAGTCGCGCAGCGGGTTATGTCGCGTTCCCGGCAGAAGGACAAAGCGCACACAAAATCTGCGGCATTATATACTGGCGTCGCTGAAACGGAAGCGACAGCATGCCGCGCCCCCCGGCGCCGCCACGCGCTCCGGCTCCCCGCCCACACGGACTCCCCATGTCATCCAAGAACCCCATTCTCGGCCTGTGTCAGCAGGCCAGCTTCATGATCAGCGCGGCCAAGGTCGAACAATGCCCGGACGACCAGGGCATGGAAGTGGCCTTCGCCGGCCGCTCCAATGCCGGCAAGTCGAGCGCGCTGAACACCCTGACCCATGCCAGCCTGGCACGCACCTCGAAGACCCCCGGGCGCACCCAGCTGCTCAACTTCTTCCGCCTGGACGACGAGCGCCGCCTGGTCGACCTGCCCGGCTACGGCTATGCCAAGGTGCCGATCCCGCTCAAGCAGCACTGGCAGAAGCACCTGGAAGCCTATCTGGGCAGCCGCGAGAGCCTGTGCGGGCTGATCCTGCTGATGGACATCCGCCACCCGCTGACCGAGTTCGACAGCATGATGCTGGACTGGGCCAAGGCCAGCGGCATGCCGCTGCACATCCTGCTGACCAAGGCGGACAAGCTGGCCTTCGGCGCGGCGAAGAACGCCCTGCTCAAGGTGCGCCAGGAGATCCGCAAGGGCTGGGGTGACGAGGTCGCCAGCATCCAGCTGTTCTCGGCGCCCAAGCGCCAGGGCGTGGAGGAAGCGCAGCTGGTGCTGGCGCAGTGGCTGGGGCTGATCGAGGACGAGGAAGAGGCCGGCGAAGAAGCCTGAAGCCTGGGCAAGTGATGGCCCGGAGCGATTGCTGCACTCACTTGCACGCCCCGATGGGTTTTCGCCAGGCAAAAAAAACCCCGGCTTCGTATGGGGAGGGAGAAGTCCGGGGTTCAATTCTGAACCGCTAGGGCGGGGTTCAGAGATCTGCCAACACTAAAACACAGGAGCATCGAAGGGCTTCGTTGCCATTCACTATCTCTGACCGCCCTCCCGAACCAATAGTTCAGATTTTTTTAAATCGCATTGCGATAAGGCCACCGGCTTTTAGTCGTAAGCCTCAAAAGGCTGCGACCTTATGCCGCAATGCCTCAGTGCGCCTCATCCCAGTTGTCGCCCACCCCGGCCTCGACCACCAGCGGCACGTCCAGCTCGGCGGCGCCGCTCATCAGCGGCAGCAGGCCGGCGCGCAGCGCCTCGACCTGATCCTCGCGAATCTCCAGCACCAGTTCGTCGTGCACCTGCAGTATGACTTTCGCATCCAGGCCGGACTGCGGCAGCCACTGGTCCACGGCGATCATCGCGCGCTTCATGATGTCCGCCGCGGTGCCCTGCATCGGCGCGTTGATCGCCGTGCGTTCGGCGCCCTTGCGCAGGGCCGGGTTCTTCGCGTGGATGTCCGGCAGGTACAGGCGGCGGCCGAACAGGGTCTCGACATAGCCCTGCTGAGTCGCCTGCTCGCGGGTGCGCTCCATGTAGGCAAGCACGCCGGGGTAGCGGGCGAAGTAGGTGTCGATATAGGCCTGCGCCTGCTTGCGGTCGACGCCGATCTGCTTGGCCAGGCCGAAGGCGCTCATGCCGTAGATCAGGCCGAAGTTGATCGCCTTGGCGCTACGGCGCTGGTCGGAGCTGACCTGCTCCAGCGGCACGCCGAACACCTCGGCGGCCGTGGCGCGGTGCACGTCGCGGTCGTGGCGGAAGGCGTCCAGCAGGCCCTCGTCCTTGGCCAGGTGAGCCATGATGCGCAGCTCGATCTGCGAGTAGTCCGCCGACATCAGCTTGTAGCCTGCGGGCGCGACGAAGGACTGGCGGATACGCCGGCCCTCGGCCGTGCGGATCGGAATGTTCTGTAGGTTCGGGTCGGTCGACGACAACCGCCCGGTGGCTGCTACCGCCTGGTGGTAGCTGGTGTGGATGCGCCCGGTGCGCGGGTTGATCTGCTCCGGCAGCTTGTCGGTGTAGGTGCTCTTCAGCTTGCTCAGGCTGCGATATTCCATCAGCAGCTTGGGCAGCGCGTGGTCCTGCTCGGCCAGCTCCGCCAGCACGTTCTCCGCGGTGGACGGCTGGCCGGTGGCGGTCTTGCTCAGCACCGGCAGTCCGAGCTTGTCATAGAGGATGGCGCCGAGCTGCTTGGGCGAACCGAGGTTGAACTCCTGGCCGGCCAGCTCATAGGCCTGGCGCTCCAGCGCCACCAGCCGCTCGCCCAGCTCCAGACTCTGCTGGCCGAGCAGCTTGGCATCGACCAGCGCGCCGTTGCGCTCGATGCGCGCCAGCACCGGCACCAGCGGCATCTCGATGTCCTTGAGCACCCTGGCCAGGCTCGGCGTGGCCTGCAGCCTGGCCCATAGGGTCTGGTGCAGGCGCAGCGTCACGTCGGCGTCTTCCGCTGCGTAGGGGCCGGCCTGCTCCAGGGCGATCTGGTCGAAGGTCAGCTGCTTGGCGCCCTTGCCGGCGATGTCCTCGAAGCGGATGGTGCTGTGCTCCAGGTACTTCATGGCCAGGCTGTCCATGTCGTGGCGGGTCGCCGTGGAATCCAGCACATAGGATTCCAGCATGGTGTCGAAGGCCACGCCCTGCACCTCGATCGGCGTGGTCGCGTGGGCCAGCACGTTCATGTCGTACTTGGCGTGCTGGCCGACCTTGGCCTTGGCCGGGTCTTCCAGGATCGGCTTGAGCGCGCGCAGCACCGCGTCGCGGTCCAGCTGCGCCGGCACGCCCATGTAGGAGTGGGCCAGCGGCACATAGGCGGCCTCGCCGGCCTCGACGGCGAAGGACACGCCGACCACCTGGGCCTGCTGCGGGTCGAGACTGGTGGTCTCGGTGTCGAAGGCGATCAGTTCGGCGGCTTCCAGCTTCTTCAGCCAGGCGTCGAAGCGCGCCTGCTCCAGCACCGTCTCATAGCGCGATTCGCTGGCCGGTTGGGCGGTGGCAGCGGGCTCGGGCGCATCGAACAGGCCACCAGTCGGCGCCGCCACCGTGGCCGGGCGGGCCTTGGGCTGCTGGCGCTGCAGCTCGTCGAGCCAGCCCTTGAATTCCAGCTCGGTATACAGGGCGACCAGCGCGGCGCGGTCCGGCTCGCCGGGGTGCAGGTCGTCGACGCCGACGTCCAGCTCGACATCGGTCTTGATGGTCGCCAGCTGGTAGGACAGGAACGCCATGTCCTTGTGCTCGGCGAGCTTGGCCGGCAGGGTCTTGGCGCCGCGGATCGGCAGCTCGGGGACCTTGTCCAGGCTGGCATAGAGCACGTCGAGACCGCCGCCGACGCCGACCAGCAGGCCCAGCGCGGTCTTCTCGCCGACCCCCGGCACGCCGGGAATGTTGTCGACCTTGTCGCCCATCAGGGCCAGGTAGTCGATGATCAGCTCGGGACCGACGCCGAACTTCTCGCGCACGCCCTCGATGTCGTAGACGCTGCCGGTCATGGTGTTGACCAGGGTGACGTGCGGGCAGACCAGTTGGGCCATGTCCTTGTCGCCGGTGGAGATCACCACGTCGCGGCCGAGCGCGGCGGTCTGCCGGGCCAGGGTGCCGATCACGTCGTCGGCCTCCACGCCTTCCACGCACAGCAGCGGGTAGCCGAGGGCGCGCACGGCGGCGTGCAGCGGCTCGACCTGGCCGCGCAGCTCCTCGGGCATCGGCGGGCGGTGCGCCTTATAGTGCTCGAACATCTCGTCGCGGAAGGTCGGGCCCTTGGCGTCGAACACCACCGCGAAGGGGCTGTCCGGGTACTGCTTGCGCAGGCTCTTGAGCATGTTCAGCACGCCCTTCACCGCGCCGGTCTGCAGGCCTTTGGAGTTGGCCAGTGGCGGCAGGGCGTGGAAGGCGCGGTACAGGTAGGAGGAACCGTCGACCAGAACGAGAGGGGCATTGGACATGCTTGGGATCAACCTTTTGCCGGGTGCGAGCGCTAGAATGGCTGCATCAACCTGAAGAAAGGGACAAGGTTACCATGCGCCTGCTCACCCGCCTGACCCTGGCCGCCCTGCTGGCCGCCAGCCCGATGCTCGCCCTGGCCGAGGAAGAAGTCACCGGCGATCCGGACGTGACCATCCGCCAGGACGGCGACAAGACCATCACCGAGTACCGGCAGAACGGCTTCCTCTACGCCATCAAGGTCACGCCGAAGAACGGCAAGCCCTATTTCCTGGTGCGCGCCGACGGCAGCGAGGGCAACTTCATCCGCTCCGACCAGCCGGACATGCTGATTCCCGCCTGGGAAATCTTCAGCTGGTAAGCCCATGTCCGTCTTCACACCCCTTGAACGCCATGAGCTGGAAGCCTTCCTCGAACCCTACGGGCTCGGCCGCCTGAAGGACTTCCAGGGCATCGCCGCCGGCAGCGAGAACAGCAACTTCTTCATCAGCCTGGAGGGCGGCGAGTTCGTCCTCACCCTGGTGGAGCGCGGCCCGCGCGCCGACATGCCGTTCTTCGTCGAACTGCTGGAGCGCCTGCACCAGGCCGGCCTACCAGTGCCCTATGCGGTGCCGACGCAAAGCGGCGAAGCCCTGCGCGAACTGGCCGGCAAGCCGGCGCTGCTGCAGCCGCGCCTGGCCGGCAAGCATGTCGACCAGCCCAACGCTCACCACTGCGCGGAAATCGGCACCTGGCTGGCGCGCCTGCACCTGGCCACCCGCGAGCATATTCTGGAACGCCGCAGCGACCGCGGCCTCGACTGGATGCTGGAGGAAGGCCCGGTGCTGGCCCTGGAGCTGCACGACGAGCAGCTGCCGCTGCTACGCGACAGCCTGCACGAGGTGGCCGAGCTGAAGGCGCGCATCCTCGCCCTGCCGCGCGCCAACCTGCACGCCGACCTGTTCATCGACAATGCGCTGTTCGACGGCAACCACCTGACCGGGGTGATCGACTTCTACAACGCCTGCTCCGGGCCGATGCTCTACGACCTGGCGATCACCCTCAACGACTGGTGCTCGCTGGCCGACCAGCGCCTCGATCTGCCACGCGCCCAGGCGCTGCTCGGCGCCTATGCCGCGCTGCGGCCCTTCACCCGCGCCGAGGCCGAGCTGTGGCCGGCCATGCTGCGCATCGCCTGCCTGCGCTTCTGGCTGTCCAGGCTGATCGCCGCGCGGCGCTTCCAGGGCCGCGATGTGCTGGTCAAGGACCCCGGCGAGTTCCAGCGCCGCCTGGCGCAACGGCAGCAGGTCAGTCTGGCGCTGCCCTTCGCCCTCTGAGGCGGTCGCAGGCTAGAGGCTTTCCAGGCAGCCGGCCAGCTGCCCGGCCAGCGCCTCCAGCAACTGCTCGTAGCTGCGCGCCTCGACGCCCAGGGCATCCAGCTCGGCCAGCCGGACCGGCAGGCCGGCGGAGAGGGTCTCGGCCAGGCGCGGACGCAGCGGCGGCTCGCTGAACACGCAGGCTGCGCCGGCCGCCTTGAGCCGCTCACGCATCGCCGCGACATGCCGGGCGCCGGGCTGCAACTCGCTGGCGGCGGTGAACACGCCGGCATGCTGCAGGCCGTAGGCGCTCTCGAAATAGTCGAAGGCCTGGTGGAAGACGAAGAACGGCTTGCCGGCCAGCGGCGCCAGGCGCGTCTTGAGACGACCATCCAGTGCGCTCAGGCGCTGCTCGAAGGCCCGCAGGTTGGCCTGGTACAGCGGGGCATTGGCCGGGTCGGCCGCAGACAGGTCGGCGGCCATCCTGGCGGCGATCACCCGCGCATTGGCCGGCAGCAGCCAGAGGTGCGCGTCCAGGCTGCCGGGGCGGTGGTCGTGGTCATGATCGTCGTGACCATGCGCGTCGTGATGCTCGTCCTCGCCGCTCTCGGCCTGGCCAAAGTGGCGCAGGGTCATGCCCGGCAGCTCCTGCACCGCCACGCTGGGCTTGTCGCGACCCGCCAGTACGCGCGGCAGGAAACCTTCCAGGTCCGGGCCGACCCAGTACAGCAGGTCGACGTCCGCGACCCGGCGCACATCGGACGGGCGCAGGGCGAAGTGATGCGGCGAGGCGCCCGGCGGCAGCAGCACTTCGGGGCTGCCGGCGCCCTCCTGCACGGCCGCGGCGATCAGTTGCAGCGGCTTGATGCTGGTCAGCACCCGCACTTCAGCGCGGGCGGAAAGGGCGGTAAGACTGAGCAGGAGCAGAACGAGGAGGCGCGACACGGAACAACACTCGGCGGGCAAAGGGTAATAGAATAACGTCTCTTCACCCGGACGTCCCCGTCATGTTCAAGCGCCTGACCAGCAACACACCGCTCGCCTGCCTGCCACACGACCATTCGCGCTGCGTGGCCGATGCCCTGGCCGAGGCCGAGTCGCTGTGCGCGAAGCAGGGCACGCGCCTGACCACGCTGCGCAAGCGCGTGCTGGAGCTGGTCTGGGCCAGCCACAAGCCGCTGGGCGCCTATGACATCCTCGGCGTGCTGAGCGAGGAAGACGGCCGCCGCGCCGCGCCGCCCACCGTCTACCGGGCGCTGGATTTCCTCCTGGAGAACGGCCTGGTGCACCGTATCGCCTCGCTCAATGCCTTCATCGGCTGCGTGCACCCGGGCGAACTGCACCAGGGCCAGTTCCTCATCTGCAAGGCCTGCCATGCGGCCATCGAACTGGAGCTGCCGGCCATCAGCCAATCCATAGTCGCGGGCGCCGCCGCCGTTGGTTTCGCCGTGGAGAGCCAGACGGTGGAAGTGGTCGGCCTGTGCGCCGGCTGCCAGAGGGCGGCATGAGCGATGCGCTGATTCGCCTCGACGGCGTCAGTGTCGGCTTCGCCGGCCAGGACGTGCTGCAGGACGTGCAACTGAGCCTGCGCGCCGGCGAAATCGTCACCCTGATCGGCCCCAACGGCGCCGGCAAGACCACCCTGGTGCGCACCGTGCTCGGCCTGCTCAAGCCGGACCGCGGCAGCGTGCAGCGCAAGCCGCGCCTGCGCATCGGCTACATGCCGCAGAAGCTGCATGTCGATCCGACCCTGCCGCTCTCGGTGCTGCGCTTCCTGCGCCTGGTTCCGGGGGTCGACCGCAGCGCGGCGGCCGCAGCGCTGGCCGAAGTCGGCGCCAGCCAGGTGATCGACAGCCCGTTGCAGAGCATTTCCGGTGGCGAGCTGCAGCGCGTGCTGCTGGCCCGCGCCCTGCTGCGCGAGCCCGAGCTGCTGGTGCTCGACGAGCCGGTGCAGGGCGTCGACGTCGCCGGCCAGGCCGAGCTGTACCGCCTGATCAGCCAGCTGCGCGACCGCCATGGCTGCGGCGTGCTGATGGTGTCGCATGACCTGCACCTGGTGATGAGCGCCACCGACCAGGTGGTCTGCCTGAATCGCCACGTGTGCTGCTCCGGTCATCCGGAGCAGGTCAGCAACGACCCGGCCTTCGTCGAGCTGTTCGGCCAGGACGCCAAGAGCCTGGCCATCTACCACCACCACCACGACCACAGCCACGATCTGCATGGCACGGTGGTCGCCGAACCCGGCCTGCGTATACACGGTCCGGCCCATGCCCACGGCCCGGGGTGCAAGCACTGATGCCCGATTTCCTGCTCAACGCCCTGCTCGCCGGCCTGGCCCTGGCCCTGGTAGCCGGCCCGCTCGGCTCCTTCGTGGTGTGGCGGCGCATGGCCTATTTCGGCGACACCCTGTCCCACGCCGCGCTGCTCGGCGTGGCCCTGGGCTTCCTGCTCGACCTCAGCCCGACCCTGGCGGTGACCGTCGGCTGCCTGCTGCTGGCCGTGCTGCTGGTCACCCTGCAGCAGCGCCAGCCGCTGGCCTCCGACACCCTGCTGGGCATCCTGGCGCCAACCACTCTGTCGCTGGGGCTCGTCGTCCTGAGCTTTATGGACGAGGTGCGCGTCGACCTGATGGCTTACCTGTTCGGTGATCTGCTGGCCGTCAGCCATGAGGACCTGCTGTGGATCCTCGGCGGCGCCGCGCTGGTCATGGCCCTGCTGCTGCCCTTGTGGCGACGCCTGCTGGCGATCACCGTGCACGAGGAGCTGGCACGGGTCGAGGGCCTGCCGGTGGCCGTCCTGCGCCTGGCGCTGATGCTGCTGATCGCCGTGGTCATTGCCGTGGCGATGAAGATCGTCGGGGTGCTGCTGATCACCTCGCTGCTGATCATTCCGGCCGCCGCCGCCCAGCGCCATGCGCGCACGCCGGAGCAGATGGCCATCGGCGCCAGTTTCCTCGGCATGCTCGCCGTCTGTACCGGGCTGGCCCTGTCCTGGTACCAGGACACTCCGGCGGGGCCGTCCATCGTGGTCAGCGCGGCCGGGCTTTTTCTGCTGGGCTTTGCTCTGCCTCGCCGAGCCCGCTAGGATTGGGCGTTTTTTGCCCAACCCGAAACGCCACGAAACCGACGAGTCGAAAAATGAACACTAAAACCCTTACATGTCTCGCCGCGTTTGCCCTCGGCCTGCTGCATAACCCCGCCCATGCCGAATACTGGACGGTCGACGCGCTGGTGAAGGAGTTCAACCAGGTCTCCGCGCAGATTGCCCGCGGCGAGCTGCAGGCCGCCGAGCAGAGCCTGAACGCCCTGCGCCAGCACACTACCAGCAACGACGTGCGCCTCGACCAGTACCGTCGCGAGCTGGCCAACGCCTACCTACAGCAGGGCCGCCAGCAGCTGCAGGCCGGCGATGATGCCGCCGCGGCAGTCACCCTGAGCCAAGGTGAGCAGCATCTGGTGGCAGCATCCCCTGCACTGAAAGTGCAGTACCAGGCCAGCCTGGAGGCCGCGACGGCCGAACGCCGTCAGGCCGAAGCCGCGGCAGAGCAGGCTCGCCAGGCTGCCGAACGCGAGCGCCAGCAGAAACTGGCCGAGCAGCGCGCTGCCGCCGAGCGCGCTGCCCAGCAGGCTGCAGCGGCCCAGGTCAAGCCCGCGCCGGCAGTGGCCGCCAAGGTCGAGGAACCCAAGCCCGCCGTGGCCGCCGCGCCGCGGGCGCGCCTGATCGACCCGAGCGCCGCCAGCAGCAGCGTGCCCATGCCCATGCTCGACGCCAACGATCGCGACAGCCTGCGCGAGCTGCTCGACCAGGTCGCCGCCGACGTGGTGGCCTTCGACTGCGCGGTGCGCCTGCAGGTGCGCGAGGCCAAGGACTACCCCTTCGTCGCCGCCCTGCTGTCGGCGCGGATCAAGAAGCTCGCCCCCGGCTTCGCCCCGCAGTTCTCCCCGGTGCTCAAGCCGGATCAGGAGCCGCGACTGGTGCTGAGCCCGCAGAGCAACAGCTGAGCTGCTGCGCCAGCACAAGGCCGCCCACGGGCGGCCGTTTCGTTCTTATGCTCGTTTGAATGCAATTCAGGCCAATAAAGACTAAGAGCGCATAAACAAACCGGCTAAAATGCGCGGCTTTCGGCTAACCGCCTAGGCTAGAGGGAATGTCGCGCCGACCGGATCGCGACCACCACTCCCACGTACCCACAAGGTTCGCTCCGTGATCGAGTTCCACCACGTCAACAAGACCTACCGGGTCGCCGGGCGCGACGTGCCCGCCCTGCAGCCGACCGACCTGCGCGTCGAGCGCGGCCAGGTGTTCGGCCTGATCGGCCATTCCGGCGCCGGCAAGAGCACCCTGCTGCGCCTGATCAACCGCCTCGAGGAGCCCAGCGGCGGGCGCATCCTGATCGACGGCGAGGACTTCACCGCCCTCGATGCCGATGGCCTGCGCCGCTTCCGCCGCCAGGTCGGGATGATCTTCCAGCACTTCAACCTGCTGTCGTCGAAGACCGTGGCGGCCAACGTCGCCATGCCGCTGGAGCTGGCCGGCGAGCTGGGCCGTGCCGAGATCGACCGGCGTGTCGCCGAGCTGCTGGAACGCGTCGGCCTCAGCGAGCATGCCAACAAGTACCCGGCGCAGCTCTCCGGCGGCCAGAAGCAGCGCGTCGGCATCGCCCGCGCGCTGTCGACCAGCCCGAAGATCCTCCTGTGCGACGAGGCCACCAGCGCGCTGGACCCGCAGACCACCGCGCAGGTCCTGCAGCTGCTGGCCGAGATCAACCGCGAGCTGGGCCTGACCATCGTCCTGATCACCCACGAGATGGATGTGATCCGCCGGGTCTGCGACCAGGTGGCGGTGATGGATGGTGGCTCCATAGTCGAGCAGGGCCCGGTGGCGCAGGTGTTCCTCCACCCGCAACACCCGACCACCCGGCGCTTCGTCCAGGAGGACGAGCACATCGACGAGAACGAGCAGCACGACGACTTCGCCCATGTCAGCGGCAGGATCCTGCGCCTGACCTTCCAGGGCGAGGCCACCTACGCGCCGCTGCTCGGCACCGTGGCGCGCGAGACCGGGGTGGACTACAGCATCCTCGCCGGGCGCATCGACCGCATCAAGGACACCCCCTACGGCCAGCTAACCCTGGCCCTGACCGGCGGCGACATCGACGCCGCGCTGGCGCGCTTCCAGGCCGCCGACGTGCACCTGGAGGTGCTGCGATGATCGAGTCCCTGCTGGCCCGCTGGCTGCCCAATGTCGACTGGCAGGAGATCGGCTACGCCAGTCTCGACACCCTCAACATGCTCGGTGGCGCCACCCTGTTCACCGTACTCCTGGGCCTTCCCCTGGGTGTGCTGCTGTTCCTCACCGGCCCGCGGCAGATGTTCGAGCAGCGCGCGCTGTATGCCGTGCTGTCGCTGCTGGTCAACGTGCTGCGCTCTGTGCCCT
The DNA here is from genome assembly GCF_003205495.1 of Aquipseudomonas alcaligenes. Lineage (GTDB taxonomy): Bacteria > Pseudomonadota > Gammaproteobacteria > Pseudomonadales > Pseudomonadaceae > Aquipseudomonas > Aquipseudomonas alcaligenes_B. Next base: position 324,758 of record NZ_QJRX01000001.1, read on the forward strand.
TCGTCATCCTGCTGATCCTGATGATCCCGCTGACCGTGCTGATCACCGGTACCTCGCTGGGCGTGGCCGGCGCCATCCCGCCGCTGGTGGTGGGCGCCACGCCGTTCTTCGCGCGCCTGGTGGAGACCGCCCTGCGCGAGGTGGACCGCGGCATCATCGAGGCGACCCAGGCGATGGGCGCGACCACCCTGCAGATCATCTTCCGCGCCCTGCTGCCGGAAGCCCTGCCGGGACTGATCGCGGCGACCACGGTGACCGCCATCACCCTGGTCTCCTACACCGCCATGAGCGGCCTGATCGGCGGCGGCGGCCTCGGCGACCTGGCCGTGCGCTACGGCTACCAGCGCTACCAGCCGGACGTGATGGCGGTCACCGTGATCCTCCTGCTGGTGTTGGTGCAGGTGCTGCAGATGGTCGGCGACCGCCTGGTGATCCATTTTTCCCGCAAGTAATCCCGAGAACAGCGGGCGACCGGCTACCCGTCGGACCCCGCGCCCAAATCCCACAAGGAGCTGTACATGAAGAAACTGCTGACTGCCCTGGCCGCCGCCGCGGCCCTGACTTCCGCTACCGCCCAGGCCGCCGACTCGATTAGTGTCGCCGCCACCGCCGTGCCGCACGCGGAGATCCTCGAATTCATCAAGCCGGCCCTGGCCAAGGACGGCGTCGAGCTCAAGGTCAAGGTCTTCACCGACTACGTGCAGCCCAACGTGCAGGTCGCCGAGGGCCGGCTGGACGCCAACTTTTTCCAGCACCAGCCGTACCTGGACGAGTTCAATGCCTCCCGTGGCACCCAGTTGGTGAGCATCGCCGGCGTCCATGTCGAGCCCTTCGGCGCCTACTCCAGCAAGATCAAGACCCTGGCCGAGCTGCCGGAAGGCGCCCAGGTGGTGATCCCCAACGACGCCACCAACGGCGGCCGCGCCCTGCTGCTGCTGCAGAAGGCCGGCGTGATCAAGCTGAAGGACGGCGCCGGCATCACCGCCACCGTCAAGGACATCGCCGAGAACCCCAAGGCCATCAAGGTGCGTGAGCTGGAAGCAGCCACCCTGCCGCGCGTGCTGGCCCAGGTCGACCTGGCCCTGATCAACACCAACTACGCCCTGGAAGCCGGCCTCAACCCGACCAAGGACGCCCTGGTGATCGAGGGTGCCGACTCGCCCTACGTCAATATCCTGGTGACCACCGCCGAGCAGAAGGACAACGCCGCCCTGCAGAAGCTGGCCAAGGCCCTGCATACTCCGGAAGTGAAGAAGTTCATTGCCGACAAGTACCAGGGTGCCGTGGTACCGGCGTTCTGATCGCCCGCCCGATGCCCAAGAAAAAGCCCGCTCATTGAGCGGGCTTTTTCTTGCTTTGCTTTTGTAGCCCGGATGCAATCCGGGAAGGGAGTCGCCTGTGCCCCGGATTGCATCCGGGCTACGGCTATTTCGCGTCAAGCAGGCTCGGCAGCTGCGCCGCCAGCTTGTCGTTGTTCAGCGGCGCGCGGATGAAACCGCGCTGGCTGCCGTCCGGGCCGATGACCACCAGGTTGCCGCTGTGGTCGACGGTGTAGTTCTCCTGGCTGGTATCGGCCGGGATGTAGGGAATGCTCACCGCGCTGGCCAGCTTCTGGATGTCGTCCTGGGCGCCGGTCAGGCCCTGGAAGCCGGCGTCGAAGAAGCTCAGGTACTTCTTCAGCTGCTCCGGGGTATCGCGCTGCGGGTCGACCGTCACCAGCACCACGCGCAACTGGTCCTTGGCCGCGGCCGGCAGCATGCCCTGCAGCTGGCGCAGCTGCGCCAGGGTCGCCGGGCAGATGTCCGGGCAGAAGGTGTAGCCGAAGAACAGCAGGCTCCACTTGTCCTTGAGCTGATCGACCCGCACCGCCTGGCCGTCCTGATTGGTCAGCGCCAGCTCCGGCAGGCTGCGGCTCTGCGGCAGCAGGACGATGCCGGCATCGAGCAGCGCCACCTTGTCGGTGCCGTCGCCCTTGCTGTTCAGCACCTTGTTGACGGTGAGGCCCAGCACCAGGGCGACGAAGGCGGCGAGGACGATGACGGTCTTCTGCGTACGGCTCATGAAATCTCTCTTGGGTTCGGCGAGTGCTACAGGTTGAGCAGCAGGTAGTGGTCGGCCAGCAGGGCGATGAACAGCAGGAACAGGTACCAGATACTGTACTTGAAGGTGTTGATCGCCGCGTGCGGTCGGCTGTCACGGTACAGCACCCAGGCCCAGAACATGAAGCGCCCGCCGAGCAGCAAGGCAGCCGCGAGATAGAGCGGTCCGCTCATGTGGATGGCGTAGGGCAGCAGGGTCACGGCCAGCATCACGGCGGTGTACAGCAGGATGTGCACCTTGGTGTAGTGCTCGCCGTGGGTCACCGGCAGCATGGGGATGTCGGCCTTGGCATATTCCTCCTTGCGGTGGATGGCCAGGGCCCAGAAGTGCGGCGGCGTCCAGGCGAAGATGATCAGCACCAGCAGCAGCGGCTCGGCGCTCAGGTGCCCGGTGGCGGCGACCCAGCCGAGCAGCGGCGGCGCGGCGCCGGCCAGGCCGCCGATGACGATGTTCTGCGGCGTGGCGCGCTTGAGGAAGCCGGTGTAGAGCACCGCGTAGCCGAGCAGCGAGGCCAGGGTCAGCCAGGCGGTCAGCTCGTTGGTAAAGGTCAGCAGCAGCCCCTGGCCGATCACCGCCAGGAGCAGGGCGAAGCCCAGCGCCGCCGGTACCGAGACGCGGCCGGCGGTGACCGGGCGCTTGTGGGTGCGGGCCATGATCGAGTCGATGCGCCGGTCGACCACGTGGTTGACCGCCGCCGCCGCGCCGGCGCACAGGCCGATGCCGAGGTTGCCGAAGACCAGCACGGTCCAGGGTACGCCGGCACGGGTCGCGAGGAACATGCCGACCAGCGAGGTGATCAGCATCAGCAGCACCACCCTGGGCTTGGTCAGCTCCAGGTAGTCGCGCCAGCTGGCGGATTCGGAGTGGGCGCGCAGCACTGTAGCCATGACATCTCTCCTTCTTATTTGCCGGCCGGCGCCAGGACACTGGCGACGGTCGCCGCGTCTGCCTCGCGAGCGGTGCTCGCGACGCTGCGCAGTCGGTAGTTGATCAGAACCAGCACCAGCAGCAGGGCGGCGCCGCCACCGTTGTGCGCCACTGCCACGGCCAGCGGCAGGTGCAGCAGCACATTGCTCACGCCCAGACTGACCTGCACGGCCAGGGCCAGCAGCAGCAGGCCGGCCAGGCGAGCGAGGCCGGCGGCACGCAGGCGCCAGGCCAGCAGCAGCAGGACCAGGCTGAGCACCAGCGCACCCAGGCGGTGGGTCATGTGGATGGCGGTACGCGCGTCGCTGTCGAGCTGGCCGCCGAGGTAGTTGGGGCCGATGTGCTGGGTCAGGTGGAAGCCGTTGGCGAAGTCCATCGCCGGCCACCACTCGCCGTGGCAGGTCGGCAGGTCGACGCAGGCCACCGCCGCGTAGTTGGAGCTGACCCAGCCGCCCAGGGCGATCTGGCCGATCGCCAGGAGCAGGGCCAGGCCAGCCAGCGCCCGCAGGCGCAACGAAACCGCCGGCAGGGCCGGCAGCGCGCCGGACAGGCGCAGGCACAGGAGGAACAGCAGCGACAGGGTGGCGAAGCCGCCGAGCAGGTGGGCGGTGACCACCTGCGGCCACAGCTTGAGGGTCACCGTCCACATGCCGAAGGCGGCCTGGGCGATGACCACGCCGAGCAGCAGCAGCGGCAGCCTCAGCGGCTGGCCATCCTGGCCGCGGCGGCGCAGGGCCTGCACGGCCAGGCCGAGGATGAGCAGGCCGAGACTGCCGGCGAAGTAGCGGTGGACCATCTCGTTCCAGCCCTTCTCCACCTCCACCGGCGCCTCGGGGAAGCGCGCCTCGGCCAGGCTCTGCTTGTGCTCGCTCATCGGCACGCCGATGAAGCCATAGCAGCCCGGCCAGTCCGGGCAGCCGAGGCCGGCGTGGGTCAGCCGGGTGTAGGCGCCGAGCAGCACCACGACCACCGCCAGGGCGGTGGCGAACAGGGCCAGGCGGTAGCCGGGCAGGGGCTTGCGTTCACTCATCCGGGGCCTCTCTTGTTGTTGTGCGGGCCGTCATGGGGTGCTAGCCGATCTGCGACAGCTTCAGCAGCAGGCGCAGGTCGGTGAGGATGTCCTTGCCCTTGCTCTTGGCGTCGTAACGCAGCACCAGGTTGCCGTGCGGGTCGACTATCCACAGCTGGGCACCCTGGCCGGCCGGCACAGCCTGGTCGTACTTCAGGCTGTCCAGCGCGTAGCGGCCGAGCTGCGGGTATTCGCGCTGCAGCTGCTGCTCATAGTCGGCCGCCAGCGGGCGGCCCACGGCCAGGCCATGGACGGCGCGGGATGCTTCGCGATTGAGGCCGATATGGATCTGCCGGGCGGCGTAGACCAGCTGGCGACAATCCTCGGCGCAGTCGCCGGGGGTAGTGACCAGCAGTTGCCAGCGCGCCTGGGCGGCGCCCTGCACGCCGATATCGGCCAGCTGGCTGCCGTCGCCGATCAGGGTGCCGTGGTAGTTGCGGCTGTCCGGCACCCAGAAGCGCCACTGGTACATGGCGGTGGCGAGGATCATCGGGCCGATGGCCACCAGCAGCAGCAGGATCAGCTGCCAGCGCCCGCGGGCGCGCGGCGCCTCAGGGGTGGAAAGGGCCGGATTCATGGCTGGGCTCATGCGATTTCTCCCGCGCGGATTGTCTGGAGTTGTGGATGCCGAGGTAGAGGTAGAGGCCGAGCAGGGCGGCGGCCAGGGCGAACCACTGCACGGCGTAGCCGGTGTGCTTGTCCGGGCTCATGGCCAGCAGCGGCCACTCGGCCTGGTAGGCGGCAGGGCCGGGTTCGAGGCGCACCTCGTAGCCCAGGCCGCCGCGCCCTAGCTGCTGCCACAGGCGCTCCGGCTCGACGGCAGTGACCAAGCGCGGCCAGTCGCCAGCGGCCGGGTCGGCCTGCAGCTGGAAGGGCTCGCCGGCCGGCACATGCACCCGCGCCAGCAGCTCCAGCGATTGCTCGGGGGTGCTGAACTGCGGCGGCGTACGCCGGTCCGGCCAGGGCAGCCAGCCGCGGTTGACCAGCAGCCACAGGCCGGAGGCCTGATCGTAGAAGGGTTGCAGCAGCTCGACGCCGACCTTGCCGCCGCGCTGGCGATTGTCCAGCAGCAGGCTGTGGCGCTCGTCGAACTGGCCGTACAGGCGCACCCGCAGATGGGCCAGGTCGGCGCGCCGCTCCAGTTCGTTGAGGTCGATGGGCGCCGCGTGCTGGCGAGCGGCGAAGCCTTCCTGCAGGGCGCGCTTCTCCTCGGCCCGCGTCAACTGCCACAGGCCGAGACCGAGCAGCAGCGGCAGCAGCAAGGCCACCGCGATGCTGGGCAACCAGCCCGGGCGAAAACCGCTCACGGCCTGCCCCCGAATCGTCTGGCTATACTGAAACTGCACACCATCTCCCCCATCCCCCGGAGTCACGCATGCTCAAGGCCGCGATCATCCTCCTGCTGCTGGCCACCCTGGTCAGCCTGTTCAGTGGCCTGTTCTTCCTGGTCAAGGACGAAGGCCACGGCTCGCGAGTGGTCAATTCGCTGAGCGTCCGCGTGATCCTCACCGCCCTGACCGTGGCGCTGATCGCCTGGGGCTTCTACAGCGGCCAGCTGGTCAGCCACGTGACCTGGTGATCCCCCTAGAGCACGTAGACGAAGATAAACAGCCCCAGCCAGACCACGTCGACGAAGTGCCAGTACCAGCTGGCCGCCTCGAAGCCGAAGTGCTTGTCGCCATCGAAATGGCCCTTGAGGATGCGCACCAGCATCACCGTGAGGATGATCGCACCGAGGGTCACGTGGGCGCCGTGAAAGCCGGTGAGCATGAAGAAGGTGGCGCCGTAGATGCCCGAGCCGAGGGTCAGCCCCAGTTCGGTGTAGGCCTCGATGTATTCCTCGACCTGCAGCACCAGGAAGGCCACACCCAGCAGAATGGTCAGCGCCAGCCAGGCCTTGAGCGGGCCGCGCTGGTTCTTCTTCAGCGCGTGGTGAGCGAAGGTCACGGTGAAGCTGGAGGAGACCAGCAGGATGGTGTTGATCAGCGGCAGGTGCCAGGGATCGATCACCGCCGTCGGCGGCGGGAACAGCTTGGAGTCGGGGTTGTTGAGCAGCGGCCAGCTGTACTCGAAGCCCTGCCAGAGCATGTTGCTCACGCCCTTGTCGCCCTCGCCGCCGAGCCAGGGGCCGGCGAAGGTGCGGATGTAGAACAGCGCGCCGAAGAAGGCGGCGAAGAACATCACCTCGGAGAAGATGAACCAGCTCATTCCCCAGCGGAACGAGCGGTCCATCTGCGCGCTATACAGGCCGCCGCGGCTCTCCTTGATCACGTTGCCGAACCAGCCGAACAGCATCCAGGCGAGCAGCAGGCCGCCGACGAAGAAGATCAGCGGGCCATGGGACTCGGCACGCTCGGCCTTCATGTCGTTGAACCAGGTGCCGACCCCGTAGACCGAGATCAGCATGCCCAGGGTGGCGATGATCGGCCACTTGCTCTGGGCGGGAACGTAGTAGTTCTCATGACTCGACATTTCTTATTCTCCTTATGGAGCCGCCCGGTCAGGGGCTGTCTGGGCAAGAGTCGCCTGCGCGACGGGCGGTTTGCGCGCAGTGATATCGAACAGGGTGTAGGCCAGGGTCAGGTGCTTCACGTCCTCGGGCAGGTCGCGGTCGACGATGAAGCGCACCGGCATCTCGATGCGCTCGCCCGGCTGCAGCACCTGCTGGGTGAAGCAGAAGCACTCGGTCTTGTGGAAGAAGGCCGCGGCCTTGGACGGCGCCACGCTGGGGATGGCCTGGGCGGTCATCGGCTTGTCCGTCGGGTTGTAGGCGACGAACAGCATGTCGCTCGGCTGCCCGGGATTGACCACCAGCTCGTCGGCCTGGGGGCCGAACTCCCAGACCATGCCGGCGGCGTTGGTGGCGAGGAACTGCACGCGCACCTGGCGTGCCTCGTCCACCGTCTGGCTGCCCTGATAGGCCCCGGCGGTCTTGCCGTTGATGCCGAAGGCCTGGCACATCACGTCGTAGATCGGCACCAGGGCGAAGCCGAAGGCGAACATGCCGGCCACCACCAGCAGCAGGCGGACGACCAGGCGCCGATTGTCCGAGGCGGCACTCACGAGCGCGCTCCTACTTCACTTCCGGCGGCGTGCTGAAGGTATGGTAGGGCGCCGGCGAGGGCACCGTCCACTCCAGCCCCTCGGCGCCGTCCCAGGGCTTGGCCGGAGCGGGCTTGCCGCTGCGGATGCACTTGATGACGATGAACAGGAAGAGGAACTGGGTCGCACCGAAGGTGAAGGCGCCGATCGACGAGAGCATGTTGAAGTCGGCGAACTGCAGGTTGTAGTCCGGGATGCGCCGCGGCATGCCGGCCAGGCCGACGAAGTGCATCGGGAAGAACGCCAGGTTCATGCCGATGAAGCTCAGCCAGAAGTGCAGCTTGCCGAGGGTCTCGTCGTACATGTGGCCGGTCCACTTGGGCAGCCAGTAGTAGGCCGAGGCGAAGATGCCGAAGATCGCTCCGGGCACCAGCACGTAGTGGAAGTGCGCTACCACGAAGTAGGTGTCGTGGTACTGGAAGTCCGCCGGGGCGATGGCCAACATCAGGCCGGAGAAGCCGCCGATGGTGAACAGGATGACGAAGGCCACGGCGAACAGCATTGGCGTCTCGAAGGTCATCGAGCCCTGCCACATGGTGGTCACCCAGTTGAATACCTTCACCCCGGTGGGCACGGCGATCAGCATGGTGGCGTACATGAAGAACAGTTCGCCCGTGAGGGGTATCCCTACGGTGAACATATGGTGGGCCCAGACGATGAACGACAGGAAGGCGATCGAGGCGGTGGCATAGACCATCGAGGTGTAGCCGAACAGCGGCTTGCGCGCGAAGGCCGGGATGATCGAGCTGACGGCGCCGAAGGCCGGCAGGATCATGATGTACACCTCGGGGTGGCCGAAGAACCAGAACACGTGCTGGAACAGCACCGGGTCGCCGCCGCCGGCCGCGTTGAAGAAGCTGGTGCCGAAGTGGATGTCCATCAGCATCATGGTCACGCAGCCGGCCAGTACCGGCATCACCGCGATCAACAGGAAGGCGGTGATCAGCCAGGTCCAGACGAACAGCGGCATCTTCATCAGGGTCATGCCGGGAGCGCGCAGGTTGAGGATGGTGGCGATCACGTTGATCGCGCCCATGATCGAGCTGATGCCCATCAGGTGCACGGCGAAGATGAAGAAGGTCACCGACTCCGGCGCGTAGGTGGTCGACAGCGGCGCGTAGAAGGTCCAGCCGAAGTTCGGCCCGCCACCCTCGCTGAACAGGGTCGAGACCAGCAGCAGGAAGGCCGCGGGCAGCAGCCAGAAGCTGAAGTTGTTCATCCGCGGCAGGGCCATGTCCGGCGCGCCGACCATCAGCGGGATCATCCAGTTGGCCAGGCCGACGAAGGCCGGCATCACCGCGCCGAACACCATGATCAGGCCGTGCATGGTGGTCATCTGGTTGAAGAATTCCGGCTGCACGATCTGCAGGCCGGGCTGGAACAGTTCGGCGCGGATCACCATGGCCATGGACCCGCCGAGCAGGAACATGGCGAAGCTGAACCACAGGTACATGGTGCCGATGTCCTTGTGGTTGGTGGTCAGCACCCAGCGCATCAGGCCCTTGGCCGGGCCATGGTGATGGTCATGTCCGGCATGACCGTGGCCAGCGTGGCCCGGATCGATCACTGCACTCATGTCCTTACTCCTGAGCCTGCTTGAACGCGAGGATGTCCTTGGGCGTGACCATGTCGTTCATGGCGTTGCCCCAGGCGTTGCGCTCGTAGGTGATGATGGCGGCGATATCGACTTCCGACAGTTGCTTGCCGAAGGCGGCCATGGAGGTGCCCGGCTTGCCGTTGACCACGATCTCGATATGGCCCTGGGCCGGACCGGTGGCGATGGCCGAGCCCTTGAGCGCCGGGAACATCGGCGGCAACCCCTCGCCGTTCGGCTGGTGACAGGCCGCGCAACTGGTCTGGTAGGCCTTCTCGCCACGCGCCACCAGCTCCTCGCGGGTCCATTCCTTGCTGGTCAGTTCCTTGATCTTGGCGGCCTCTTCCTTGCGCACGGCCAGCCACTTGGCGAAGTCTTCCTTGCTCTTGGCCTCGACCACCACCGGCATGAAGCCGTGGTCCTTGCCGCACAGCTCGGTGCACTGGCCACGGTAGATGCCGGGCTCCTCGATGCGCGTCCAGGATTCGTTGACGAAGCCGGGGATGGCGTCCTTCTTCACCGCCAGGGCCGGCACCCACCAGGAGTGGATCACGTCGGCGGCGGTGATCAGGAAGCGCACCTTGGTACCCACCGGCACCACCAGCGGCTCGTCCACCTCCAGCAGGTAGTGCTCACCCTTCTCGGCCTGGTTGTTGATCTGCGCGGCCGGAGTAGCCAGGTTGCTGAAGAACTCGACGTCCTGGCCCAGGTACTTGTAGTGCCACTTCCACTGGTAGCCGGTGATCTGGATGTCCAGTTCCGACTCGGAAGTGTCGTAGATCTCGATCAGCGTCTTGGTCGCCGGCACCGCCATCACCACCAGGATGACGAAAGGCACCACGGTCCAGAGGATCTCCACCGTGGTGCTTTCATGGAAGTGGGCGGGCTTCTGGCCGGTGGAACGGCGGTGGATCAGCATCGACCAGAACATCACGCCGAATACCACCACGCCGATCACGACGCAGATCCAGAAAATGATCATGTGCAGGTCGAAGACTGAACGGCTGACCTCGGTGACACCCGGCAGCATGTTCACTGCCCACTCGGCCTGCGCCGAGCCGAATGCCAACCACAGCAGGAGGCCCATCCAGACTCGTGGATGTCGCATCATTGCGGGTTCCCCTCGTTGTTCTTGTTATCCCGCCGGCTAAAGCCCGCGGCTAGGGATCGACCATGCCGATACTGCTGGCTACCGCTGTCGAAACCTCTCCGTGCCGCAGCCCGTCCGGTTCCATCAGGTAACGCCTTGCGATTTCGAGTATAGCCAGCGACCGCGCCAGCACAACGCAGTCAGAAAAATAACGCCCGATTTCCATGCACACCGCGCAGGCCTAGGGCGGCGTGGGATGGCGGACGTGATCAAGCGGGTCGATATAGCCCCGATGCATAAACATGAATTAATTATGACAATCCGATCTTAGTCATCGCCCTCGGCCAGCTAAGATGAATTCTCGTTTGCCACCCTCATGTCCCGTTCCGGAGCCGTCATGAATACCCCCGCCCTGCGCGAACAGATCCAGCGCGCCCTTGCCCACGAAACCAGCAGCGGCGACCTGGCGCGTCAGCTGGAAAGCCAGCTCGACCGCCTGCACCCGACCATCCAGCTGCCCGCCAGCGATGCCCGCGGCGTACTCGCACGCTTCGTCGCCGCCTATGTCGAGCAGGTGCCGGACGTGCTCGACGCCGCCCATGCGGTGGCCCGCGAGGCCGGCATCGAAGCCCGGGTGAAGCCGGTGCTGAAGCTGGCCGAACAGTTCTTCCTCAGCCCGCCGAGCATCCTGGAGGGCCACCAGGGCCTGGATGCCCTGCTCGACGAGGCCTACCTGGCCCACCGCCTGGTCGAGGAAGTCAACGATCGCTATATCGCCCATCTGGGCCAGCCACTGATCCCGCTGGATACCACGGTGGCCAACGTGATCGCCCACCAGCTGATCGGCGAGCCCTTCGCCAACCAGCTGGACGAGGCCGTACACCATGCGGTGGAAGGGCTGCTCGACGAGCAGGTGTTCCAGCAGGATTCGGTGCAGGAGTACCGCGCCCGCCTGAGCAGCCCGCAGACGGTGGCGGCCTGGCAGAACTGGCCGTGCCTGTCGCGCCAGCTGGGTGTCGAGCTGGGCCTGCCGATCAGCGCCTGAACGCAACGAGGCCCGCATCTGCGGGCCTCGGCGTGTCACGGCTGCGGGTAGCGCGCCCTGGGTGTGGCCATCGGCACCACCTCGCCATCCAGGGGCAGGAAGGTGCCGCGCTCGGCGTCGTAGGCGCGGATCGCGCTGGTCTCGATGTCGTACACCCAGCCATGGATGAACAGCTGGCCGCTGGCCAGCTTGGCCGCCACCGAGGGGTGGGTCGACAGGTGGTTGAGCTGGGCCACCACGTTCTCCTCGGTGAGGATGCCCAGGGTGTCGTGGCCGTCGCAGCCGCAGTTCTCCTCGACCACGCGCAGCGCCACCTCACTGTGGCGCAACCAGGTCTTCACCGTGGGCATGCGTTCCAGGCCCTGCGGGTTGAGCACCGCCTTCATCGCGCCGCAGTCGGAGTGGCCGCAGACGATGATGTGCTGCACGCCCAGGGCCAGCACCGCGTACTCGATGGCGGTGGACACGCCACCCATCATCTGCCCGTAGGGCGGCACCACGTTGCCGACGTTGCGGGTGACGAACAGGTCGCCCGGTGCGCTCTGGGTGATCAGCTCGGGGACGATGCGCGAGTCGGCGCAGGTGATGAACATGGCCCGCGGGTTCTGCGCGCTGGCCAGCGCCTTGAACAGTTCCTCCTGCTGCGGAAACACCTCGGTACGGAAGCGCTTGAAGCCGCCGACGATGGCATTCAGCGCCTCGTCGGCGCTTTCCGGCGCGGTGCGCGCCTGCAGGGGAATGGCGTTGTGCTTGTAGGGCATTGCGTCTACCTCGTGCTGAACCGTTGCGCTGGCGCGGATTATCGACCTGGCATGCGGACAGCCGCCAGCAGCATCGAGTCACAATTCGCTCACAACAGGGCCAACTGACGACCGGGCGGGGCGAACTGGCTGCAATCCAGTTCGAAGTCGCGGCACTCCAGGCCCAGGCGCTTGCGCGCCAGGGCGAAACGCTGCGCCAGCAGGTCGGCGAAGGCGCCCTCGCCACGCATGCGGGTGCCGAAGCGGCTGTCGTAGTGCTTGCCGCCGCGCGACTGGCGGATCAGGCTCATGACGTGTTCGGCGCGCTCGGGAAAGTGCGCGCGCAGCCATTCCTCGAACAGCCCGGCGATCTCCAGCGGCAGACGCAACAGCACATAGCCGGCCGAACTGGCGCCCGCGTCGCGGGCCGCCTCGAGAATCCGCTCCAGTTCCATGTCATTGATCATCGGGATGATCGGCGCCACCAGCGCCGCGACCGGCACGCCGGCCTGGCGCAGCTCGCGCAGGGTGCGCAGGCGCGCGCCGGGCGAGGCGGTTCGCGGCTCCATGATGCGCTTCAGCTCGTCGTCCAGGGTGGTCAGACTCAGCGCCACGCTGACCAGGTTGCGCGCGGCCAGGTCCTGCAGCAGGTCGAGGTCGCGCAGGATCAGCGAACTCTTGGTGATCAGGTGCAGCGGGTGGCGGTAGCGCAGCAGGATCTCCAGGGCCTGGCGGGTCAGGCGCTGCTCGCGCTCGATCGGCTGGTAGGCGTCGGTGTTGATGCCCAGGGCGATGGGCTGCGGCACGTAGCCGGGCTTGCTCAGCTCCTGTTCCAGGCGTTCGGCCAGGTTGGTCTTGGCGATCAGCCGGGTCTCGAAGTCGATGCCCGGCGACAGGTCCCAGTAGGCATGGGTCGGCCGGGCGAAGCAGTAGATGCAGCCATGCTCGCAACCGCGATAGGGATTCACCGAACGGTCGAAGCCGACGTCCGGCGACTGGTTGCGGGTGATCACCGTCTTCGCCCGCTCGGCACGCACCTCGGTGGCGCGGCAGGGCGGGGTCTCGGCCTGGAACCAGCCATCGTCCTCGGCCTGGCTGCGGGTCGGGGCAAAACGATTATGCGGATTGCTGGCGGTGCCGCGGCCGCGCGGCGGGATAGGGACGGACATGGCGAGGACTCAAGAATACTGTATACATACACAGTATTATTTTTACCAAGGCCTCGCCAGCCTATTCCGTCGGACGCTTTACCTCGCCTGATTCGGCGAGCGCCGCGTCACTTCTTCAGCTTGGGATTAGGGAAGAACTGCACCGGCTGGCCCTTGCTGGCCGACGGTTTGGGCTCGGCCCGGTTGACCCGGGTGCCGAGCTCCTTGGGCACCGACTGGCCCTGGGCGTTGAGGGTGTCGGCGTAGCCGCAGGTCACGCACTCGCGGTGCGGGGTGCCGTCCTCGTCCCACATCTTGATGGTGTCCTGGGCGCTGCACGCCGGGCACACGGCGCCGGCGATAAAGCGCTTCTTCGGCTCGCTCATCACGCCGCCTCCTGGCTCAGGCCGAGGTGACGCAGCAGGGCGTCGATGCTCGGCTCGCGGCCGCGGAAGTCGACGAACAGCACCATCGGCTCCTGCGAGCCGCCACGGGCCAGGATCGCCTCGCGGAAGGCGCGGCCGGTAGCCGGGTTGAGCACGCCCTCTTCCTCGAACTTGGAGAAGGCATCGGCGGACAGCACTTCAGCCCACTTGTAGCTGTAGTAACCGGCCGCGTAACCGCCGGCGAAGATATGCGCGAAGCTGTTGGCGAAGCGGTTGAAGGCCGGCGGACGCACCACCGCCACCTCGTCGCGGATGCCTTCGAGCACCTGCAGCACGCTGCGGCCGTCGCCGTGGCTGGCGTGCAGCTCGAAGTCGAACAGCGAGAACTCCAGCTGGCGCACCATCATCAGGCCGGACTGGAAGTTCTTCGCCGCCAGCATCTTGTCCAGCAACGCCTGCGGCAGCGCCTCGCCGGTCTCGTAGTGGCCGGAGATCAGCGCCAGGCCCTCGGGCTCCCAGCACCAGTTCTCCATGAACTGGCTGGGCAGCTCCACCGCATCCCAGGCCACGCCGTTGATGCCGGAGGCACCGGCATGCTCGACGCGGGTCAGCAGATGGTGCAGGCCGTGACCGAACTCGTGGAACAGGGTGGTGACCTCGTCGTGGGTCAGCAGCGCCGGCTTGCCGCCAACCGCAGGGGTGAAGTTGCACACCAGGTTGGCCACCGGGCTGACCAGGCTGCCATCGGCGGCGCGGCGCTTGTCGCGGGCGCCGTCCATCCAGGCGCCGCCACGCTTGTTGGCGCGGGCGTAGAGGTCGAAGAAGAAGCGGCCGACGTGCTGACCGTTCTCGCGAATCTCGAACAGGCGCACGTCCGGGTGCCAGGTATCGAAGTCCTTGAGCTCGTTGATTTCGATGCCGTAGAGCTTCTGCACGATGGCGAACAGGCCGGTCAGCACCTTGTCGATCGGGAACCAGGCGCGCACTTCCTCCTGGGAGATGCTGTAGCGCTGCTGGCGCAGCTTCTCGCTGAAGTAGCCGACGTCCCAGCTCGCAAGGTCAGCCACGCCCTGCTCGGCGGCGAAGACCTTGAGCTCAGCCAGGTCCTGCTCGGCGAACGGCTTGCTGCGCACCGCCAGGTCACGCAGAAAGTGCAGAACTTGGTCCGTACTCTCGGCCATCTTGCTGGCCAGGGAGAGCTCGCTGTAGTGGGCGAAGCCGAGCAGGCGCGCCAGTTCCTGGCGCAGGTCGAGGATCTCGGCCATCACCGGGCCGTTGTCGTGCTGGCCGGCGTTCGGCCCCTGGTCGGAGGCGCGGGTGCAGTAGGCGGTGTACACCTCTTCGCGCAGGGCGCGGTCGTCGGCGTAGGTCATCACCGCGTAGTAGCTGGGGAATTCCAGGGTGATCAGCCAGCCGTCCAGTTCCTTGGCCTGCGCGGCCTGGGCCATCTGCGCCTTGGCCGAGTCGGTAAGGCCGGCCAGGGCCGCTTCATCGGTGATGTGCTTGGTCCAGGCCTGGGTGGCGTCGAGCAGCTGGTTGGAGAAGCGGCTGGCCAGCTCGGACAACTTCATCTGGATCTCGCCATAGCGCTTCTGCTGCTCGGCCGGCAGGTCGATGCCGCTCAGACGGAAGTCGCGCAGGGCGTGGTCGAGGATGGTCTTCTGCGCGACGTCGAAACCGGCGGCCGCCGGGCTCTTGGCCAGGGCGTCGTAGGCCTCGAACAGCGGCTTGTTCTGACCCATCTCGGTCCAGTATTCGGACAGCTTGGGCAGGCAGGCCTCGTAGGCGGCGCGCAGCTCGGCGTTGTTGCACACCGCGTTGAGGTGGCTGACCGGGCCCCAGGCGCGGCCCAGGCGCGCGTTCAGCTCGTCCAGCGCCAGCACCAGGCCGTCCCAGCTCGGGCTGGCCTGCTGGGTCTTGAGCAGCTCGGCGATGGCCACGCGGCTGTCGGCCAGGATGCTGTCGATAGCCGGCTCGACATGCTCGGGCTTGATCTGGGAGTAGGGCGGCAGGTCGAAGTCTTGCAGCAGGGGATTGGCAGCGGTCACGGCGAGGCACCTTTGGATACGCGAATGCAGAACAGGTTTATGGGGCCGCCAGCGGCCTTTCACAACCTTGATGGCCGGCATGTTAATTACAATCTGCGACAACCGCAGCCTGAAGGAGACTATCGTGGCGATTCGAACTTACCGGGGTACCACTCCACAGCTGGGCCCGCGCGCCTTCGTCGACGCCTCGGCCGTGGTACTCGGCGACGTGGTGCTGGGCGAGGACGCCTCGGTCTGGCCGATGGCCGTGGTGCGCGGCGACATGCACCGGATCAGGATCGGCAAGCGCACCAGCGTGCAGGACGGCAGCGTGCTGCACATCACCCACGCCGGGCCCTTCAACCCCGACGGCTACCCGCTGCTGATCGGCGACGAGGTGACCATCGGCCACAACGTCACCCTGCACGGCTGTACCCTGGGCAACCGCATCCTGGTCGGCATGGGCAGCATCGTGATGGACGGCGCGGTGGTCGAGGACGAGGTGGTGATCGGCGCAGGCTCCCTGGTGCCGCCGGGCAAGGTGCTGCAGAGCGGCTACCTGTACGTCGGCAGCCCGGTGAAGCAGGCCCGCGCCCTGACCGACCAGGAGCGCGCGTTCTTCGCCTACAGCGCGGCCAACTACGTGAAGCTCAAAGACCTGCACCTGGCCGAGGGCTACGACCAGGGCTAGCGCCTGACGGTGTGGCCAAGCTGCTGCAGCGCCCGCTCGCGCTGGCCAGGCTCCAGCTCGCCGAGCGCTTCGGCCCGCCGGTAGAACTCCGCCCAGTCGCCGCCGGCCTGCTCGAACAGCGCGGCGAAGGCCGGCACCCACTGGTCATAGAGACCGAAGGGCAGCAGCCGGGCGTTGTTCAGCGGGGCATTGATCCAGGCGTCGTAGCGCGCGTCGCCGCCCCACTGGGCGTCGCGCAGGGTGCGGTACTCCGCGCGCAGGCGCTCGAATTCGGCGGCCTTGGCGGCGCGCTTGCCGGCATCGTCCAGCGGCCCATCGTACAGCGCCTGCAGGCGCTCGCGGCTGGCCAGGATCAGCGCGGTGAACTGGCGGCGCATGCGCGCTTCCTGCGCATCGTCGTTGGCCAGACCACGGGCGGCGCGCCACTGGCGCAGACCCTGCTGCTCGACGAAGCTGGCGAAGGATTCGTTGAACGCCGTGTCGTCCTGCACGTAAAGCTGCTGGTGGGCCAGCTCGTGGAAGATCACCGCGGCCAGGCGCTGGTCGTCCCAGCGCAGCATGGTGTTGAGGATGGGGTCGGCGAACCAGCCCAGGGTCGAGTAGGCCTCGATGCCGGCCACATAGGTGTCGAGGCCTTCGGCCTGCAGCAGGGCGGCGGCGCCCCGCGCGCGGCCCTGCTGGTAGTAGCCGCGGTAGGCCACGCAGCCGGCAATCGGGAAGCAGTGGGTCAGCGGCTGCAGCGACAGCTCCGGGGTGGCGAACACATTCCACACCACATAGGGCCGCTGCAGGTCGGCATACAGGCGGTAGCTGCGGTTGTCCGGCAGGCCCAGCTCGGCGCTGGCGAAGGTCCGTGCCTGCTGGGCCAGGGCCAGGCGCCGCTTGAGTTCGGGGTCGGTGTGCGGCGCGGCGAGCAGCGCGGCCACCGGCTGGCGCGCGGCCAGCAGGTCGAGCTGGCCACGGCTGACCTGGGCGTAGTAGTCGAGGCTGGCACAACCGTTCAGCAGGACGCCGCACAGCACGGGAACCAGCCACCGCAAAGGGCGGTCGAGAAGGGCAATAGGCATTGCGCGAGCCTAGTGCATTGCCGCGCCCCCAAGGAAGCCCGCAATGCGCCTACTGCTGCTCAGCCCCCTGTCCCTGGTCCTCGGCGGCTGCGCCCTGTTGCCAGCCTGGCACGACCCCGCTCAGGCCTGGATCGACCTGGCGCCGGGCCTACAGGCGGTGCGGGTGGATGAGCGGATGCTGGAAGATTCGCGCTACTTCCAGGTGCCCCCGGGGCGTCATACATTGCAGATGCGCCTGCGCTTCGAGGTAGCGCCCGCCGACACCGGCGGAGCGCAGGCGCTGCCGCGCACCTGCCTGCTCGAACTGGACTACGCCGAGTTCAGCGCCGGCCAGCGCTACCGACTGGATGCTGGCCACCGCGGCTTTCGCCCCTGGGCGCAACTGCGCGACGCGCAGGACCGTCCGTTGGCGCGGGCACGCGAGGGGCGCTGCGGCGAGGTCTGAACGGCGTTATGCTCAACCATCACCCCGAGGATTGCACCATGCGTACTCCCCTGCTGCTGTCCCTGCTCACCCTCGGCGCCTGCGCCAGCCCGCTGCCACAGCCCGATGCGGGCAAGGCCTGGGTCGATCTCTACGCCACGGCGGGCTACACCCTGATGGCGCATCGCCTGGACGACCAGCGCTGGCCCGACGGCCGCTACTTCCAGGTCGCCCCCGGTGCGCATCAGCTGGATGTGCGCTTCCAGTTCGAGGTGGCCGGCGGTGGCGGCGGCGACGAGTTCAACGGCGAACCGCTGCAGATGACCTGCCACCTGCGCTTCGCTTACGACGGCTTCGCCGCCGGCCAGCGCTACCGCATCGAGGCGCGGCCGCTGCAGTACAAGGCCCAGGGCTGGCTGTACGGCGCGGACCGCCAGGTGCTGGCGCGGGCCAAGGTGCTACGCTGCAACACCTTCGGCTGACGGCATGCTTCCCCCTCTCCCCCCGGGAGAGGGCCAAGGGCCTCTCACCGCCTGATTCTTACCCCAGCCGCTGCTCGCCTAGCGCAGCCCGGCGGCTATCTCGAAGCTACGCAGGCGGTGCTCGGGCTGGTACAGGTCGCAGGTGAAGATCAGCTCGTCGGCGCCGGTCTGCTCCAGCAGCACCTCCAGGCGCGCACGCACCTTCTGCGGCCCCCCGATCACCGCCAGGCCGAGGAAATCGCCCACCGCCGCCTGCTCGTGCGGCTGCCAGCGGCCGGCCATGCTTTCCACCGGCGGGCGCAGCACCAGGCTCTCGCCACGCATCAGCGCCAGTACGCGCTGGTAGGCGCTGGTGGCGAGGAACTCGGCTTCCTCGTCGCTGGGCGCGGCGATCAGCGGTACGCCGATCATGGCGTAGGGCTTGTCGAGCACGGCCGAAGGCCGGAAGTTCTCCCGGTAGATGCGCAGCGCCTGGTGCAGGTAGCGCGGCGCGAAGTGCGAAGCGAAGGCGTAGGGCAGGCCACGCTCGGCGGCGAGCTGGGCACTGAACAGGCTGGAGCCGAGCAGCCAGATAGGGATGCCGCTGTCCATGCCGGGCAGGGCGATCACTCGCTGCCCGGGCTGACGCGGGCCGAGCAGGGCCTGCAGTTCGGCGACGTCCTCGGGAAAGTCGTCCGGGCTGCCCAGGCGGTCACGGCGCAGGGCGCGGGCGGTGGCCTGGTCGGCACCCGGCGCGCGCCCCAGACCCAACTCGATGCGCCCGGGGTAGAGCGCGGCAAGGGTGCCGAACTGCTCGGCCACCACCAGCGGCGCATGGTTGGGCAGCATCACCCCGCCGGAACCCAGGCGCAGGGTGGAGGTATTGGCCGCCAGGTAGCCAAGCAACACGGCGGTCGCGGAGCTGGCGATACCCTCCATGTTGTGGTGCTCGGCCACCCACAGGCGCGAGAAGCCGAGCCGCTCCACATGCCGCGCCAGGTCCAGCGAGCGGCGCAGGGCAGGGCCCGGGCCAACGTCGTCGTCGCGCATGGGCGCCAGGTCGAGTACGGCGAAGGGAGTGTGGGACAGCTGGCTCATGGGCGCCTCCTCGGGTCGAACCTCGTATATGGGGGCACGACCGGCGAAGGCAAGCCGCCGCTCAGCAGTCGCCGCTGCCGTCGACCGCGCAGAACGCCTGGGCAGTCGCCGACTGCGCCTCGACCAGGCCACGCAGCAGGAACTCGCGCCAGGCCTCGGGGCGCCCCAGGTAGGCACCGATATCGAGCACCTGCAGCTGCCCATCGCGCTCCAGCGCCAGGGTCGGGAAGCCGCCACCGCCCAGCTGCGCCAGCGCGCGGCGGCTGGCGACCAGGTGTTCGGCCAGCACCGGGCCGCTGTGGCGCTGCAATTCGACGCGGAACGCCTGCGCCGCCAGGCCCAACTCCTGTGCCAGCTCGGCCAGCACGGCCGGCTCGGCAATGCGCCGCCCCTGCTGGTAATGCGCCCGCTGCAGGGCATGCAGCATGGCCAGGCCCTGGCCGGCCAGAGCCTCGGCGGCCAGCACGGCGGCGGTTGGTGGGTCGGAATCCAGCCAGGTCTCGGCATCCTGCAGCAGACCGTCGCGGTAGGCGCCGCCGAACGGCTGGCCGCTCAGCGCGGCGATGCGCTGGTCATGCGCCAGGATGTGCTGGCGCAGCGGTGCGTTCAGACGCTGGCGCTGCGCGCCGCTGAACAGCCCGCCACCATGCAGGGCAATGCGCAGGCCGGGGATCGCGCCGGCCACCTGCAGCAACGGGGCGGCGCCATAGCACCAGCCGCACAGCGGGTCGTACCAGTAGTGGATCACGGCCACTGCATTTCTCCCTTGAGCACCTTGGCGCTCAGTTCCAGGCTGGATTCGCCCGGCAGGCCCGGGTAGCGGCGCTGCATGGCGGCGATCAGCGCGGCGGCGTCCGGCGCCTGGCCCAGCTCCTGCTCCAGTGCCTTGAGGTAGCCGCGAGTGAAGCGCAAGGCCGCCAGGGTGTGCGGCACGTCGCCCAGGTAGTGACCGGGCACGATCACCGCCGGCTGCAGCGCCTCGATACGCTCGAGCATCGCCAGCCAGTCGCGGCGCGCCTGCACGGTCTGGGTATCGGCGGTCCACACATGCTCGCCGGCGTCCACCAGCACGCCGCCGACCACGGCCTTGAGCGACGGAATCCACAGGGTGGTGCGCTCGGGGTCGAGGCCGATCACCTGCAGCTTCTCGCCTTCGAGGACCAGGCTGTCGCCGGCCAGCACCTCGGGCAGGATCACCCGGCTCGGCGCCGTATCCTTGAGGATCGGCCCCCAGTAGGCCAGCTTGCCGGCCTGGGTGGCGCGGATGTGTTCGACGGTAGCGGCGGTGGCCAGCACCCGGGCCTCGGGGAAAGCCTCCTTGAGGCTCTGCAGGCCGAAGTAGAAGTCCGGGTCGCCGTGGCTGATGTAGATGGTGGTCAGGCGCTTGCCGCTGGCCTCGACCAGGCGCACCAGCTCGGCGGCCTCGCGGCTGGAAAACTGCGCATCGACCAGGATGGCCTCGCGCTCGCCGCTGATCAGGGTCGAGCTGACCGGGAACACCGCGGCCTCGCCGGGGTTGTACACCTGCAGCTGCAGGGGCGCGGCCTGGGCCAGGCCGGTGAAGGCGAGCAGGGCAGCGCCGAGAAGGGAACGAAGAGACATGCGGACCTCGGGAATGGGGTGGGACGAGGCGCATCTTAGTTGCTCGAAAGCGCGCAAAAAGCCGGCTAACCTGGCCATCTCTATTGCATGAATCGAGCGAATCATGGACCGACTCACCGCCGCCCGGGTCTTCGTCGAAGTGGTCGAGCGCGGCAGCCAGACGGCCGCCGCCGAGCACCTGGACATGTCACGGGCGATGATCTCGCGCTACCTGGGCGAACTGGAAAGCTGGGTCGGCGCACGCCTGCTGCACCGCACCACGCGCCGCCTGAGCCTGACCGGCATGGGCGCGGAGCTGCTGCCGCGCTGCCGCGACATGCTGGCCCTGGCCGACGAACTGCAGAGCGCCGGCCAGCGCGCCAGCAGCCAGCTGGGCGGCACCCTGCGCATCGCCAGCAGCCAGTCCTTCGCCCAGGCCTGGCTGGCGCGAGCGGTGGCCGCCTTCGTCGAGCGGCATCCGGCGGTGGCCGTCGACCTGCAGGTGAGCAGCCAGGCAGTCAACCTGGTGGAGGAGCGCATCGACCTGGCCCTGCGCATCACCAACCAGCTCGACCCCAACCTGATCGCCCGGCGCCTGGCCACCTGCCACTCGGTGCTGTGCGCCGCGCCGGCCTACCTGGCGCGCCACGGCACGCCGCAGACGCCGGCGGAACTGGCCCGGCACAACTGCCTGACCTACGCCTACTTCGGCCGCAGCCTGTGGCAGTTCGAGCGCGACAGCGAACCGAGCGGCGTGCCGGTCAGCGGCAACATCAGCGCCAACGAATCCACCGTGCTGCTGGAAGCCAGCGTGGCCGGCGCCGGCATCAGCCTGCAGCCGCTCTATGCGGCGGCACCGCTGCTGCGCGCCGGGCGCCTGGTGCAGCTACTGCCGCAGTACCGTGCCGAAGCCCTGGGCATCCACGCCCTGTACGGTTCGCGGCGGCAGATGCTGCCGGCCCTGCGTGCGCTGCTGGACTTCCTCGCCGCGCGGCTGCAGGCCGACCCGCACTGGGAAGAACAGCTCGTCCCCTGAACGAAAAGGCCGGAGCCCCTCGCGGAGCTCCGGCCCGATGCCTGCCGCGCCGCGATCAGCCGCGCTGGTAGACGATCTCCTTGCTGCCGGCCTCGCAGCTGCCAACCACCTGCTTGTCGCCGGCGCTGCCCTTGTCGACCACTTCCAGGCTGTAGGCGGCCACGCCCTTGGCCTTGAGCTTGGCGTCGATCTCCGCCTTGAGCTCCTCGCAGGGCTTGCCGGCGGCCAGTACGGAACCGGCCAGGGGGAGCAAGGCCAGGCCCAGCATCAGTCGTTTCATGTTCAACACTCCTTCGTCGATGAGCGCGCGGGGCACTCCGCCCCGCACCGCTGCAGGCTAACCGGGAACGCCGGGAAAATCCGTGCGCCGCTCAGCTGTTGCTGATACGGAAGCCGACCTTGAGGTCGACCTGGTAGTGCGCCACCTTGCCGTCGACGATATGGCCGCGGGTCTCGACCACCTCGAACCAGTCCATGTTGCGCACGCTCTTGGCGCATTCGGCCAGGGCGTTGGCGATGGCATCCTCGATGCTGACCTTGGAGGTACCGACGACTTCGATCTTCTTGTAGGTGCGGTGATCGGACATGAGCTGTTCCTCAGGCAAATGGACTCCTGTCTGAGGCTAGTCGAGATTCAGCCGCCCAGCTCCCGCCCCAGCCACTGCGCCAGGCGCTCGGCGCGGCTGTCGCGGCTGCGCCCCGGCACCCACAACGCCAGGCGCGCCGGGCTCTCGACGAAGCCCCAGGGCGCGACCAGCCGGCCGCCGGCCAGGTCGTCGGCCACCAGCGGCTGCGGCGCGATGGCCACGCCGAGGCCGGCGGCGGCGGCCTCCAGCAGGTAATACAGATGCTCGAAGCCCTGGCCCTGGCGCAGCGCCGCCGGGTCCAGGCCCTGGGCCCGCGCCCACTGCGGCCAGGCCTGCGGGCGCGAGGCGGTGTGCAGCAGCGGCTCGCCGAGCAGGGCGGCGGCGGGGCGCTCGGCCAGCTCGGCGAAGCGGGCATAGCGCGGGCTCAGCACCGGACCGATGCGCTCGGCGGCCAGCTCGAACACCTGCATGTCCGCCGGCCAGGGCGGCGTGGCGAAGCACAGGGTGGCGTCCACTCCGGGGCGACGCGGGTCCAGCTCGCCCTCGCTGGCCGACAGCTGCAGGCGCAGCTCCGGCAGCTCGCGGTTGAGGCGATCCAGACGCGGGATAAACCAGCGCGCCAGCAGGCTGCCGGGGCAGCCGAGCACGAAGGGCGCGTCGTCCTGGCGCTGGCGCAGCTCGGCGCAGGCGCCGCGCAGGCGCTCGAAGGCATCGGAGGCGGCATCGCGCAGGCGCACACCGGCATCGGTGAGTTTTACGCCGCGCCCATCCTTGACGAACAGAGCCAGGCCGAGCTGTTCCTCCAGCGCACGAATCTGCCGACTCACCGCGCCGTGGGTGACACTCAGCTCTTCCGCGGCCTGACTGACACTCTGCAAGCGGGCAGCGGCCTCGAAGGCGCGCAGGGCATTCAGCGGGGGCAGTTCTCGGCTCATGGCATTGGTGAGTTTTTCTGACAGGTTAGCGCAATCTAATCGCTTTTCAGACCCGCAGCCAGGGGTAGAATGGCGCCATCACCCGCTTAGCCACTCCCGCCAGGAGCCTGACATGACTTCATTCCGCAGCGGTCCCGACGCCAAGGGCCTGTTCGGCCGCTTCGGCGGCCAGTTCGTCGCCGAAACCCTGATGCCGCTGATCAACCAGCTGGCCGCCGAATATGAAAAGGCCAAGACCGACCCGGCCTTTCTCGAGGAGCTGGCCTACTTCCAGCGCGACTACATCGGTCGGGCCAGCCCGCTGTACTTCGCCGAGCGCCTGACCGAGCACTTCGGCGGGGCGAAGATCTACCTCAAGCGCGAAGACCTGAACCACACCGGCGCGCACAAGATCAACAACTGCATCGGCCAGATCCTGCTGGCCAAGCGCATGGGCAAAAAACGCATCATCGCCGAGACCGGCGCCGGCATGCACGGCGTGGCCACCGCCACCGTGGCCGCGCGCTTCGGCATGCAATGCGTGGTCTACATGGGCACCACCGACATCGACCGCCAGCAGGCCAACGTGTTCCGCATGAAGCTCCTGGGCGCCGAGGTGATTCCAGTCACCGCCGGCACCGGCACGCTCAAGGATGCGATGAACGAAGCCCTGCGCGACTGGGTGACCAACGTCCATAACACCTTCTACCTGATCGGCACCGCCGCCGGCCCGCACCCGTATCCGGCCATGGTCCGCGACTTCCAGTCGGTGATCGGCAATGAAGTGCGTGAGCAGATCCTGGCGAAGGAAGGCCGCCTGCCCGATTCGCTGGTTGCCTGCATCGGCGGCGGCTCCAACGCCATCGGCCTCTTCCACCCCTTCCTCGATGACGAAGGCGTGCAGATCGTCGGCGTCGAGGCGGCCGGTCACGGCATCGACACCGGCAAGCATGCCGCCAGCATGGCCGGCGGCGCGCCGGGCGTGCTGCACGGTAACCGCACCTTCCTGCTGCAGGACGCGGATGGCCAGATCACCGATGCCCACTCGATCTCCGCCGGCCTCGACTACCCGGGCGTCGGCCCCGAACACGCCTGGTTGCACGAGATCAAGCGCGTCGAGTACGTGCCCTGCACCGATGACGAAGCGCTGCAGGCCTTCCACCAGTGCTGCCGCCTGGAAGGCATCATCCCCGCCCTGGAGTCGGCCCACGCCCTGGCCGAAGTCTTCAAGCGCGCGGCCAAGCTGCCCAAGGAGCACCTGATGGTGGTCAACCTGTCCGGCCGCGGCGACAAGGACATGCAGACCGTGATGCATCACATGAGCCCCCAAGTTGAACAAGAGCAGGAGAAGCACGCATGAGCCGCCTGCAGAGCCGCTTTGCCGAGCTGAAACAACAGAACCGTGCCGCGCTGGTGACCTTCGTCACCGCCGGTGACCCGGACTACGCCAGCAGCCTGGAAATCCTCAAGGGTCTGCCGGCCGCCGGTGCCGACGTGATCGAGCTGGGCATGCCCTTCACCGACCCGATGGCCGATGGCCCGGCGATCCAGCTGGCCAACATCCGCGCCCTGGCGGCGAAGCAGAACCTGCCGAAGACCCTGCAGATGGTCCGCGAATTCCGCGCCACCGACAGCCGCACGCCGCTGGTGCTGATGGGCTACTACAACCCGATCTTCGCCTACGGTGTCGAGCGCTTCATCGCCGACGCGAAGGAAGCCGGAGTCGACGGTCTGATCATCGTCGACCTGCCGCCGGAGCATAACGACGAACTGTGCGAACCGGCCCAGGCCGCCGGTCTGGACTTCATCCGCCTGACCACCCCGACCACCGACGACCAGCGCCTGCCCACCGTGCTCAACGGCAGCTCGGGCTTCGTCTACTACGTCTCGGTGGCCGGCGTGACCGGTGCCGGCGCGGCCACCATGGACCACGTCGAGCAGGCCGTCGCCCGCCTGCGCCGGCATACCGACCTGCCGCTGTGCATCGGCTTCGGCATCCGCACCCCCGAGCACGCCGCCGACGTGGCGCGCCGCGCCGATGGCGTGGTGGTGGGTTCGGCACTGGTCGACCAGATCGCCAAGGCCGAATCGCCGCCCCAGGCCATCGACGGCGTACTGAGCCTGTGCGCCCAGCTGGCCGAAGGGGTACGCGGCGCGCGCCGCTGAGCGGGGGCAAGACGAACGACCTGGCGGGCCGGCGCCGCACTGACTAGGGTGAAGGGGGATGGCCGCCGTCCGCATCCCCGCGTGCGGGAGCCTGGCACAGGAGTCCCGTCATGGCCGACGACCTTCCCCCGCTGGAGTTTTCCCTGGAGCCGCAGGAGCCCGCCAAGGCGCCGCGGCCCAAGGCCCATTTCCAGATCGATACCCGCGACAAGAGCAAGGGCGAGCGCCGCAAGAACGGCGAGCGCCGGCAGACCATCCGCTTCGAGCAGGACCGTCGCAGTGGTGAGGATCGCCGCCCGCGCGACAGCGGCTGGGAACCCGGCAACGACCTCTGAACGCTGCCGGCGGCCCCCGTCGCTGTCTCAGCGCAGCTTGCCAACCAGCCCCGCCAGCACCCGCAGCACCGCCCGGGCCAGGCCCTTGGAGCGCGCGCCGTTCCAGCCGGTGCGCGGCTGCGGATGGTCGTCGTGGTCCTTGAACGGCATCTCGATGGTGAAGGCCAGGCAGTCGTAGGTCTGCCCCACCCAGTTGCAGGCCAGCGCCAGGTTGGCCTGGCCCGGTTCGTCGCGCGGGTAGCCGTGCAGAGTCTGGAACTCGCCGGCGTCGCTCAGGCGCTCGCGGAACTCCTGCTCCAGCGCATCCAGGCGCGGGCTGAAGCCGGGGTTGCCCTCGCAGCCGGCGGCGAACACGTGGGGGATTTCCTCGTCGCCGTGGATATCCAGGAAGGCGTCCACGCCGATACGCGCCATCTGCTGCTGGACGAACAGCACCTCGGGGCTGCGCTCGGCCGAAGGCGCCTGCCAGGCACGGTTGAGGTCCTGGCCGGCGGCGTTGGTGCGCAGATTGCCGAGGAAGGAACCATCCGGGTTCATGTGCGGCACCAGGTACAGGTCGGCCTCGGCCAGCAGGGTGCGCAGCGCGTCGTCCGGCTGCTCCAGGCGCTCGATCAGGCCCTCCATGAACCACTCGGCCATGTGCTCGCCGGGGTGCTGCTGGGCGATCAGCCAGATCTTGCGTGGCGCCGCCGCCGTGCCGCGCACCTGCAGCAGCGGCAGCTCGCGGCCCTGCAGGCTGCTGCCGCAGGCGACCAGGGCGACGTTGGGCAGCGCCAGCGCACGCACCAGCAGCCGGGCATGGCGCGCGCGGCTGTAGGGCTCGAAGTAGGCGAAGCGGGCGCTGGGCTGCTCGGCCGTTAGCTGGAAGTGCAGGCCGCCCTCGTCATAGGTGGTCGGCACGCGGAACCAGTCCTCGCCGTCATAGCTGGCCACCGCCTGGTAGCCGGCCCAGGCGTTCTTGTAGCTGGACTGCGGCGCGTTCTCCAGGCTGAAGCGGTGCGTCTGCCCCGGCGTCAGGCCCTCGGCAAGGAAGTGGAACCACTGGAAATGCTCGCTGGCGAAGTCCTTGCGGATGGCCAGGCGCACCCGGCTCGGGTCGCTGGCGTCCAGCACCTGGATATTGCCGCTGTCGAAGTCGCTGCGAATCTGCATGGCCTGCCCCTGACGATGAAAACCGCGAGAATAGCCGTCGGCAGGCCCCGGCGCATGCCCGGCCGGCGCGCATGTCGCATCCACGCAACTCGGCTACGCATCGATTGCCGCGCCACGGCTGGCGCGCCAGACTCAGGCAATGACCCCGCTATTCTTGCCCGAGCAGCAACAATGAAAACGACCCTGGACGAACTGCAGGCCTTCACCCACGTGGTGGACGCCGGCTCCATCAGCGCCGCCGCCGAGCAGCTGGGGCAGACTGCCTCGGGCATCAGCCGCGCCCTCGGGCGCCTGGAGGACAAGCTCGGCGTCACCCTGCTGCGCCGCACCACCCGGCGTCTGGAGTTGACCGAAGAGGGTTCGGCCTTTCTCGCCCAGGCGCGGCGCATCCTCGCCGCCGTGGAACAGGCCGAGGAACAGATGAGCCTGCGCCGCCAGGCGCCGGCCGGGCGCCTGCGCGTGGATGCCGCCACGCCCTTCCTGCTGCATGTGCTGATTCCGCTGGTGGCCGGCTTCCGCCAGCGCTACCCGCAGATCGAGCTGGAACTGACCAGCAACGAGCAGAACATCGACCTGCTGGAGCAGCGCACCGACCTGGCCATCCGCATCGGCGCGCTGCGTGACTCCAGCCTGCACGCCCGGCCACTGGGCTGCAGCCCCGTGCGCGTGCTGGCCAGCCCCGCCTACCTGGCCGCGCGCGGCATGCCGCAGACCCCGGCCGAGCTGGAAGGCCACGACCTGCTCGGCTTCACCCAGCTGGAGCACCTCAACAGCTGGCCGTTGCGCCACGCCCAGGGCGACAGCCTGGCGATCCGCCCCACACTCAGGGCTTCCAGCGGCGAAACCCTGCGTCAGCTGGCCCTGGCCGGCGCCGGCCTGGTCAGCCTGTCCGACTTCATGACCGAGCAGGACCGCGCCAGCGGTGCGCTGGTGGAAGTGCTGGCCGACTGGCGCGTCGACCGGCGCCAGCCGATCAATGCCGTGTACTACCGCAACACGGCCCTGGCGGCGCGCATCACCTGCTTCCTCGACTACCTCGGCGAATGCCTGGGCGGACGCGACTGGGCGAAATACTGACCGGCCGGTCTTGGCCTTGTGAACTTTATTGTGTATTTTTTCATGAAATACAGAACAATAAATTTCACGAGGCTCCCATGTTCAAGCAGTCCGCGCAGCACATCGGCACCTACTACGCCGCCACCTATGGCCAGATCCCCCTGCGCCCGCACCTGCAGGAAGCGCTCGACTGCGACGTGGTCATCGTCGGCGGCGGCTTCAGCGGCCTGCACACCGGCCTGCGCCTGGCCCTGGCCGGCAAGAAGGTGGTGCTGCTGGAGGCCAGCCGCATCGCCTGGGCCGCTTCCGGGCGCAACGGCGGCCAGGCCCTGCCGGGCTGGTCCTGCGACATGCCGCCGCTGGAAAAGGCTCTGGGCCTGGAACGCGCCAGGCGCCTGTGGGACAGCATGGTCTGGGCCGCCGAGGAGATGCGCGAGCTGCCCGGCCGCCACGGTTTCGACATCGACTACCGCACCGGCGCGCTGTACACCGCGGTGCTGCCGCGCCGCGTGCGCCAGCTGCAGGAGAGCCTGGAGGAAGCCGAGCAGAAGTACGGCTATGCGCAGCTGAGCTTCATCGCCAAAGAGGAGCTGCCGCAGTGGATCGCCAGCCCGCGCTACCTGGCCGCGCTGTTCGATGCCGGCGCCGCCCACCTCAACCCGCTGAAGCTGGCACAGGGCCTGGCAGGCGCCATCGAGGCGGCCGGCGGACGGATCTTCGAGCAGAGCCAGGCGCTGGACTGGCAGCAGACCGCCGACGGCTACCGCGTGCGCACTGAGCACGGCGAGGTGCGCGGCGACATTCTGGTGCTGGCCTGCAATGCCTATGTCGACGGCCTCGACCGCGAGCTGTCGAAGCGCCTGCTGCCGGTCGGCTCCTACCAGGTGGCCACCGCGCCGCTCGACCCGGAGCTGGCGCGCTCGCTGTTCCCGCGCGGCACCTGCGCCATCGACAACCAGTTCGTCCCCGACTACTTCCGCGTCACTCCGGATAATCGCCTGCTGTTCGGCGGCGGCTGCACCTACCTGGGCGGCATCCCCAAGGACGTGCCGGCAGCCACCCGGCCCTACCTGGAGCGCGTGTTCCCGCAGCTGCGCGGGGTGCAGATCGACTACGGCTGGGGCGGCCATATCGACTGCACCATGCACCGCACTCCGGATGTCGGCCGCCAGGGCCAGAAGTACTGGCTGCAGGGCTTCTCCGGCCACGGCATCCTGCCGACCCTGGCCGCCGCCCGCGCGGTCAGCGATGCCATCCTCGGCCAGGACGAGCTGCTCGGCCTGTACCAGGGCCTGGACAACCCGCGCTTCCCCGGCGGCGACCTACTGGCCGCGCCCATCGAGGCGGTGGGCAAGGCCTGGTACCGCCTGCGCGATGTGATCTGATCCCCTGGCCCGGACTGCATCCGGGCCATCCAAGGACTCCCTATGGATAAGCAAGACGAAATCGAAGGCCTGGCGATCCTGGTGCGCGACCTGCGCAAGCACAAGAACGTCACCCTGGGCGAGCTGGCCGAGCGCATCGGCCGCTCGGTGGGCTTCCTGTCCCAGGTCGAGCGCGGCCTGTCGCGCCCGACCGTGGCCGACCTCACCGCCATCAGCGAGGCGCTGGGCGTGCCGACCACCTACTTCTACAACCCCGGCAAGCCACGCGCGGTGCGCTGGGTGACCCGCCCGGACGAGCGCCGCACCCTCTACTACGCCGGCGGCATCACCGACGTGCTGGCCTCGCCGGGCATGTCCGGCGGCTTCGCCATGCTCGAGAGCTTCCTCGAACCGGGCGCCAGCAGCGGCGAGGGCCACCTCGACGACAGCTCCGAGCAGGGCGGTTTCGTCCTCGAAGGCGAGCTGACCGTCTGGTACGGCGACGACGCCGAACCGGTCACCCTCGGCCCGCGCGACAGCTTCCAGCTGCCGCCGCACGCCCAGTTCCGCTACGCCAACCTCACCGATTCCCCCACCCGAGTGCTCTGGGTCTTCACCTGACCCGCCGCAGATATCGCCATGACAACAACAAGATTCCCCGACCTGCTCAGCGAAGTGCGCGCCTTCCGCGCCGCCCACCCCGACGTGCGCTACGTCGAACTGATCTGCCTGGACATCCCCGGGCACTTCTACGGCAAGCGCTACCCCCTCGACATGCTGGAGAAGGTCGCCGCCGGCGGCCCGCTCAAGGTGCCGCAGAACTGCGTGCTGCTCGGTGCCCAGGGCGGCCTGCACCCGATCGGCGACTACTGCTTCAACGACGGCGACCCGGACGCGCCGCGCCGCCTGATCCCCGGCACCCTCAAGCCGGTGCGCTGGGAGAAGCAGCCGCTGGGGCAGATGCTGATCAGCTCCGACGGCACCGAAGCGCCGATCGAGTTCGAACCGCGCGAGGTGCTGGCCCGCGTGCTGAAACGCCTGCAGGCCAAGGGTATCCGCCCGGTGGTGGCCTTCGAGCTGGAGTTCTATCTGTTCGACAAGAAGCTCGAGAGCGGCCTGCCGCGCTTCCCGCGCGACCCGCTGACCGATGACGAGGACGACCAGCCGAACATGCATATCGAGCGCCTGTCGCGCTTCTCCGAGGTGCTGCACGAGATGGTCGAGGCGGCCCAGGAGCAGGGCGTGGACGCCAACGTGATCACCGCCGAGCTGGGTCCGGGCCAGTTCGAGATCAACTTCGCCCACTGCGACGACGGCCTGCACGCCGCCGACCAGGCCGCCCTGTTCTGCCGCAGCACCCGCGGCGTGGCGATGAAACATGGCTACCGGGCCAGCTTCATGAGCAAGCCCTACCTGGACGCACCGGGCAGCGGCATGCACGTGCACGTCAGCCTGTACGACGAGGGCGGCAACAACCTGCTCGACCTTGATGAGCAGCGCCCGCTGCGCCACGCCGTGGCCGGCTGCCTGGAGCTGCTGCCGCACTGCATGCCGATCTTCGCCGCCAACCACAACGCCTTCCGCCGTTACGGCGCCATGGTCAACTCGGCGAGCAAGGCCAGCTGGGGCTTCGAAGACCGCGACGCGTGCATCCGCATCCCCGAGTCGGACGGCCGCAACCTGCGCATCGAACACCGCCTGGCCGGCGCCGACGCCAACCCCTACCTGGTGCTGGCGGCCATCCTCAGCGGCATGGAACACGGCCTGGAGCAGGGCCGCGAGCCGATCCCCTCGCTCAACCAGGACCGCAGCAGCGGCATCGGCTTCCCCAAGGACATGCTGACCGCGGTGGCGGCCATGGCCAGCCACGAAGTGGTGAAGGACAAGCTGGGCAGCGAGTTCGTCTTCGTCTACTGCGAGAACAAGCGCCAGGATCACCTGCAGTTCATGCACGACATCAGCGCGCGGGAGTATCGCTGGTTCCTCTGAGTCGCCCGGCGCACGGGGCTCGCGGCTTCAGCCGCGGGCCGCGCGCGCCAGCCGCCAGTCGCGCCAGATCACCCAGGCCATCAGGCCGACGGCCAGCACCCGCAGCCACGCGGCCAGGGTGGTGTCGGCGGACAGCAGCCCCCAGCTGCCCAGGATGAAGGTCCAGTCGTGGTCGCCGCCGCCCACCAGGGGCAGCTCCTGGCGACGTGCATCGGCCATGTAGCGGGCCACGTTGAGCAGGTTCTCGGCGAACCAGATCAGGCACAGGTGGCTGCCGCCGACCTGGTGCTGGCGGTGCAGCTGCCAGGCCGCCGCCAGTGGCAGCAACAGCTGCATGAGGGTGCCGCCGTAGACCATCAGCCGCGACGAGACCAGGCCGAACAGCGGGTGGCCCGCCTCGTGGAAGGCCAGGTTGGCCGAGTCGAGGATGGGTACCCAGCCCCAGCGGGCATGGATGAACAGCAGCAGACCGGCACAGGCGGCCAGGGCGAGGGTACGCATGGCGGACGTGGTTCCTTGTCGCGGTGAGGCCGGCAGTTTCCATCGAAGCCGGCCGGGCACCAAGTCCCGCGCAGAAAAAACCCGGCCGTGGCCGGGTTCTGCGAACGACTGCGGCCTTACTGCGCCGCCTGCATGCTGCGGGCGCGCTCGGCCTGCTTGTGCTGCTTGTAGGCCAGCGCCGCCGGCGCCACCTTGGTCACCTGGCCGGTCTCCAGCCAGCGCTTGAGGCGGTTGGCGTCGGCCATGTGGGTGTACTTGCCGAAGGCGTCGAGCACCACGAAGGCCACCGGCTTGCCGGCCATCTGGGTGCGCATCACCAGGCAGTGGCCGGCGGCATTGGTGAAGCCGGTCTTGGTCAGCTGGATGCTCCAGTTCGGCTTGTGCACCAGGCTGTTGGTGTTGCGAAAGCCGAGGCTGTAGCGCGGCTTGGCGAACTGCTGGACGTGCTCGCGGGTGCTGCTGAACTGGCCGATCAGCGGGAACTGGCCGGCGGCCTTGATCAGCTTGACCAGGTCGTTGGCGGTGGAGACGTTCTTCTCCGACAGGCCGGTCGGCTCGCGATAGCGGGTGTGGTTCATGCCCAGGGCGCGGGCCTTGGCATTCATCGCCGCGACGAAGGCCGGCACGCCGCCCGGGTAGTGGTGGGCCAGGCTGGCGGCGGCGCGGTTCTCCGAGCTCATCAGGGTCAGCAGCAGCATGTCGCGGCGGCTCAGCTGGCTGCCGAGGCGCACGCGCGAATAGACGCCGCGCATCTCGGGCACGTCCTTGATCACGATGCTGAGCTGCTGGTCCAGCGGCTGCTTGGCATCCAGCACCACCATGGCGGTCATCAGCTTGGTCACCGAAGCGATCGGTACCTGCAGGTCGGGGTTGCTGGAGTAGAGCACCTGGTTGGTCTTGAGGTCGACCAGCAGGGCGCTGCCGGAGGCGAGTTCCTGGGTCTGCGGCGCCGCCTGGGCGACGCTCATGAAACAGGCCAGCAGCAGGCCGGCAAAGGAGAGGGCTTTTTTCACTGATCGGGTCCGCATGGTTGCAATGAGCCTGGCGGTCCCTGCCGGCGAATGGCAAAAGTATAAGTGTGCTGCGCGTCTCAGGCGAGCGCGCCGGCTCTGGGCCGGCCCATACGCAGCAGGGCCATGGCCAGGAGGATGACGACGGCGCCGGCGGCCAGGCGCGGCAGGTCGAAGTCGCGGTTCCAGATCAGCAGGTTGACCAGCAGGCCAGCCGGCACGTGCAGCTCGTTCATGATCGCCAGGGTTCCGGCGTCCACCCGCGTACTGCCCTTGACCCACCAGTACAGGCCCAGGGCCGTGGCGAACAGCCCCATCCACACCAGCACGCCCCATTGCACGGCCGTCTGCGGCAGCTTCTGCGCATCGCCGAACAGCAGGAAGGAGGGCAGCACCAGCAGCAGCGCGCCGAGGAAGAAATGGCCGAAGAAGCGGTGCAGCGGCTGCGCCGGCTGGTAGTGCAGGAGCAGGCGGCGGCACAGCACCTGGCCGGCGGCGAAGGTGGCGTTGGCGATCTGCAGCAGGACGAAGCCGAGCAGGTAGTCGCCCTCCAGGCGGTCGAAGCGGATGATCACCCCGCCGCCCACGGCCACCAGCGCGGCGAGCAGTGCCCAGGGGCTGAAGCGGCGGGCCAGGGCGTCGTCGAGCAGGGTCACGTAGATCGGCGTGAGCACGGTGAACAGCAGCACCTCGGGCACCGTGAGCACCTGGAAGCTGCGGTACAGGCACAGGTAGGTAATGCCGAACTGCAGCGCCCCGGCCAGCCAGAAGCCGGCCAGCATCCGCCGCGGCAGGCCGCGCCAGAGGGTGAAGGGGAGGAACACCAGGGCGGCGATCAGCACCCGCACCAGCACGGCGAAGTCGCTGTCGACGCGGCCGGCCAGGTACTCGCCGATCAGGCTGAAGGAAAAGGCCCAGAGGGCCGTGACGATCAGCAGGTAGGGCATGTCAGCTCAGCTGGCGACGCAGCTCGGCCAGCACCGGCGCGCTGTCCGGGCGCACCCCGCGCCAGACGCAGAAGGCCTCGGCGGCCTGCTCCACCAGCATGCCCAGGCCGTCGATGCAGCGCGCCGCGCCATGCTCGGCCGCCCAGCGATTGAACGCGGTCTGCTCCTTGCCGTACATCATGTCGTAGCACACCGTGTGGCCGGGCTGGATCAGGCTCGGGTCGATCGGTGGCAGCTCTCCGGCCAGCGAGGCCGAGGTGCCGTTGATGATCAGGTCGACCGGCTCGCTGAGCCAGTCGAAACCGGCCGCCGCCACCGGGCCCAGGTCGGCGAACTCGTGGGCCAGCTGTTCGGCCTTGGCCACCGTGCGATTGGCGATGGTCAGGCTCTGCGGCCGCTCGGCCAGCAGCGGCGCCAGCACGCCACGCACGGCGCCGCCGGCGCCGAGCAGGAGGATGCGCTGGCCCGCCAGGTCGAGGCCGGCGTTCACCGTCAGGTCACGGACCAGGCCGGCGCCGTCGGTGTTGTCACCGAGCAGGCGGCCGTCGTCGAGTTTCTTCAGGGTATTCACCGCACCGGCGCGGCGGGCGCGCTCGCTCAGCTCATCGGCCAGGCGATAGGCCTCTTCCTTGAATGGCACGGTAACATTGCCACCACGGCCCTCGACGAAGAAGGCGCGGGCATAGCCGGCAAAATCGTCCAGCGGCGCCAGCAGGGCCTCGTAGGTCAGGTCCTGGCCGGTCTGCGCGGCGAACAGGCGGTGGATCAGCGGCGACTTGCTGTGGCCGATGGGGTTGCCGAAGACGCCGTAGCGATCCATGGAAAATCCTTGTGAAGTTGAGCTTCTTCTCCCCTCGCCCATTGATGGGAGAGGGGTCGGGGGAGAGGGAAAAGACAGCCTCGCCCTCTCCCCAACCCTCTCCCGCAAGCGGGAGAGGGAGCAGTCCTACACGCCGGCCAGCCAGTCGCGATCCTGCAGGAAGTACTCGGTCAGGCGCGCCTCCGGGGTGCCCGGTGCGGGTTTCCAGTCGTAGCCCCAGCGCACCTGCGGCGGCAGCGACATAAGAATGGACTCGGTGCGCCCGCCGGACTGCAGGCCGAACAGGGTGCCGCGGTCGAACACCAGGTTGAACTCGACGTAGCGGCCACGGCGGAAGGCCTGGAACTCGCGCTGCGCCTCGGTAAAGGGCGTGGCCTTGCGTCGCTGCACGATCGGCA
The DNA here is from genome assembly GCF_003205495.1 of Aquipseudomonas alcaligenes. Lineage (GTDB taxonomy): Bacteria > Pseudomonadota > Gammaproteobacteria > Pseudomonadales > Pseudomonadaceae > Aquipseudomonas > Aquipseudomonas alcaligenes_B. The sequence continues at coordinate 359,583 of NZ_QJRX01000001.1, forward strand.
GGTAGGCCTGGATATAGGCGTCACCGATGGCGCGCAGGAAGGCGAAGCTGGTGTCGAAGTCCCACTCATTCAGGTCGTCGAAGAACAGCCCGCCGATGCCGCGCGGCTCGCCGCGGTGCTTGAGGTGGAAGTAGCGGTCGCACCAGGCCTTGAACTTGGGATAGACCTCGGCACCGAAGGGGGCGCAGGCGTCGCGGGCGACCCGGTGCCAGTGCACGCAGTCTTCCTCGACGGCGTAGTAGGGGGTCAGGTCGAAGCCGCCGCCGAACCACCAGACCGGCTCTTCGCCGGCCTTCTCGGCACTGAAGAAGCGCACGTTGGCGTGGGAGGTGGGCACGTGCGGGTTCTCCGGGTGGATCACCAGGGACACGCCCATGGCCTCGAAGCCGCGCCCGGCCAGTTCCGGACGGTGGGCGCTGGCCGACGGCGGCAGGCTGTCGCCGAACACATGGGAGAAGTTCACCCCGCCCTTCTCGATCAGCGCGCCGTTCTCCATCACCCGGGTGCGGCCGCCACCGCCGGCGGGGCGCTCCCAGCTGTCCTCGAAGAAGCGGGCACCACCGTCCTCGGCTTCGAGGGCGGCGCAGATGCGGTCCTGCAGGTCGAGCAGGTAGGCCTTCACGGCCTGGGTACGTTCACTCACGGCAATGGGTCCGGGCAGTTCGGAAGAGGGCGCCAGCATACCATCGTCGCCTCCGCCGGGCTTGACGGGGGTCAGGCGCGGCGCTTGGATGGAACCCCTTGCAGAGGAGTGCAGCAGATGGCCAAAGGCATCCAGTTTTCCCGCCACGGCGGCAGCGAGGTGCTCGAGCTGGTCGAGCAGCCGAGCCGCGAGCCCGGCCCGCACGAGGTGCGCGTGCGCAACCGCGCCATCGGCCTGAACTTCATCGACACCTACTACCGCAGCGGCCTCTACGCTCCGCCGAGCCTGCCCTCGGGCCTGGGCACCGAGGCGGCCGGCGAGGTGGAGGCGGTCGGCAGCGCGGTGAGCCACCTGCGGGTCGGCGACCGCGTGGCCTATGCCACCGGCCCGCTGGGCGCCTGCGCCGAGCTGCATGTGCTACCGGCGCAGCACCTGGTGCGGCTGCCGGAGTCGATCTCCTTCGAGCAGGCCGCCGCGCTGATGCTCAAGGGCCTCACCGTGCAGTACCTGCTGCGCCAGACCTATCGGGTCGAGGCCGGGCAGACCATCCTCTGGCACGCCGCGGCCGGCGGCGTCGGGCTGATCGCCTGCCAGTGGGCGCGGGCCCTGGGGGTGAAGCTGATCGGCAGCGTATCGTCGCCAGAGAAGGCAGCGCTGGCCCGGGCCAACGGCGCCTGGGCGACCATCGACTACAGCCGCGAGGACGTAGTGCAGCGCGTACTGGAGCTGACCGACGGGGCCAAGTGCCCGGTGGTGTACGACTCGGTGGGCAAGGACACCTGGGAACGCTCGCTGGACTGCGTGGCGCCGCGCGGCCTGCTGGTCAGCTTCGGCAACGCCTCGGGCGCGGTGACCGGGGTCAACCTCGGCGTGCTGGCGCAGAAGGGCTCGCTCTACGTCACCCGGCCGACCCTCGGCCACTACGCCAACACCGCGGAAAACCTGCAGGCCATGGCCGACGAGCTGTTCGCCCTGGTCGCCAGCGGCGCGATCCAGGTCGAGATCGGCCGCCGCTACCCGCTGGCCGAGGTGGCCAAGGCCCACGACGCGCTGAGCGGCCGGCAGACCACAGGCTCGACCATTCTGCTGCCCTGACCCGCCTCAGGACGGGCGGATCACATCGCCCGTACGCAGGTCGCGGATCAGGCTGGGGTTCCTGCGCCCGCCCAGGGCGCCGCCGAGCAAGGCGTCCAGCTGGCCATGGAAGTACTGCTCGACGCGCAGGCGCGAGCGCGCCGAGGGACGGCCGGCGGGGTTGGCCGAGGTCGACACCAGCGGCCCGGTGAGGGCGCAGAGGTCGCGCACCAGGGGGTGGGCGCTGACGCGCAGGGCAACGCTGTCATGCTGGCCGGTGATCCACACGGGCAGGCGCTCCTGGTGCGGCACCAGCCAGGTATTGGGTCCCGGCCAGGTGCTGGCCAGACGGTCGATCCAGCGCTCGGGCAGGTCAGCGAGAAGGAAGTCGAACTGCTGGATGCTGTCCGCCACCAGGATCAGGCCCTTGTGCACCGGGCGATCCTTGAGCGCCAGCAGGCGCTCGACGGCGAGCTCGTTCCAGGGATCGCAACCTAGGCCCCAGACCGCCTCCGTGGGATAGGCGACCACCCCGCCCTGGCGCACCACCCGCGCTACCCACTGTACCTGCCAACTGCTGTGCATGTTCGCCGCCTCGTCTGTCTGGCCGCGAGTTTACCCAGCTCAGCGGGCGCGATGCACCCAGCGCCCGGCCTCGCAGGCCACCAGACCCTGCAGCTCCAGCTCGGTGAGCATGGCCAGCACTTCGCCGATGGGCAGGTCGCAGGCCTGGGCCAGGCCCTCGCTGGTCTGCGGCGCTGCGCGCAACTCCAGCAGCAGCGGATGCGCATCATCGACCTCGGCTGCGGCAGGCGGCGTCACGCGCTGCCAGCCACGCAGGGCCTGGAGAATGTCCTCGACGCTCTCGACCAGGGTCGCGCCCTCGCGGATCAGCTGGTGGCAGCCGCGGGCGCCGGGATGGTGGATAGAGCCGGGAATCGCATAGACCTCGCGGCCCTGCTCGGCGGCCAGGCGCGCGGTGATCAGCGAGCCGCTGGAAGGACTGGCCTCGACCACCAGCACGCCGAGCGCCAGGCCGCTGATGATGCGGTTACGCCGGGGAAAGTTGCTGGCCTGCGGCGGGCAGTCCAGCGGCAGTTCGGAAACCAGCGCGCCACCCTGCTCGGCAATGCGCCCGGCCAGTCCGACGTGGCGCTGCGGGTAGAGCCGCTGCAGGCCGGTACCGAGCACCGCGACCGTTGCACCGCCAGCTTCCAGCGCGCCCTGGTGGGCGGCACCGTCGATACCCAGGGCCAGGCCGCTGGTGATCACGAAGCCGCCACCGGCCAGGCTGCGGGCAAAGGCCTGGGCGGTATCCAGCCCCGACCGCGAGGCGCGCCGACTGCCGACCATGGCCAGCTGCGGACGCTCCAACAACCCCGGATCACCGGCGACGAACAGCAGCGGCGGGGCATCGCTCAGCTCGGCCAGCAGGGCGGGGTAGGCGGGATCGTCCCACATCAGCAGGGTCTGGCCCGGCTGCTCCAGCCAGCGCAGGGCGGCCGTGGCCTGCTCGCGGATGTCTGCGCTGCGCCTGGGCTCGGCACAGCTGCCGGGCAGGCCCAGCGCGCGCCAGGCGGTGGCGGGCGCGCTGAGGGCGGCGGAGGCGCTGCCGAAGGCTTCCAGCAGGCGACGGAAGCGCCGCGGGCCGAGCTCCGGCAGGCCGTGCAGGCGCAGGCGCGCCTCCAGTTCGGCGGGGGAAAGGTTGTGCATGGCGATCGTCCCTGATCGTGGTGCATAAAGCAGAACCCCCGCACTGGGCGGGGGTTCGGGGTGTTACGGGTTCTTCACCTTGTCCATCAGGGCCAGGTCGCGGGTGGCGTACAGGACCAGGCCGTAGCTGAGCTTCTCGTAGGTGCGGAACACCATCAGCAGGCCCGAGCGCTCGTCCGGGATCTTCACCGACTCGCCGGTGACGCGGTCGCGCACGGTCTCGCCGGTCTTGTACACGGCCAGCACGTTGCCTTCGTTGAGGCCGTCGATCTTGCCCTTGTTGATGGTCACCACATCGAACTGGCCGACACGGTTGACCCCGCGCGGCACGTCGAGGATCACGCCGTCGACCTCGGTGGCCGGCTCGCTGGGCATGAAGGTGGAGTTGACCGCGCGCTCCTCGGTGGGGAACAGGCGATCGCCCAGGCGCACTTCCTGGGTCGAGCGGCTCAGGCTGAGGGTGGCGATGTCACCCTCCTCGGCCACCACCTCGCCGGTGCCGATGTCGTCGGCGTTGATGCCGAGAAACTCATCGGTCTCCGGGTCGGTGTAGATCTTGCCCTGGCGGAAGATGCCGTAGACCGCCTGGCCATCCTCGAAACTGCCGCGGGCGTAGATGCGATCACCGGCGCCGCTGACCACGCGCTCGGCGTTGCCGGCCACCACGTAGGGGCGGGCATTGAAGTCCTCTGCGGTGTCGACGATGCGGTTGCTCAGCAGGAAGCTGTTGATCGCCTCCAGCGGGATGGTCGGAATGGCCTGGGCCATCGGCGTGCTGCGCACCTGCGGCGACAGCTTGATGGTGCCGCGCGATTCGCCGCGGTTGAGCATCAGGCGCGGCTGGCCGTCGATATACACCAGGCTCAGGGTGTCACCCGGGTAGATCAGGTGGGGGTTCTCGATCTGCGGGTTGGCGTGCCACAGCTCGGGCCACTTCCAGGGTTGGCTGAGGAACTTGCCGGAGATATCCCACAGGGTGTCGCCCTTAACCACGGTGTAGCGGTCGGGATGACCTTCCTTGAGCTGGACGGCTGCCTGGACCAGGCCGGTCTGCGCCAGACCGCCCGCGGCGACCAGCAACAGGGCGAGTAGTGATTTCCTCATGCGGTGAATCCCTTTATTATGTGGCTGGCGCCTGTAAGCCGCAGAAGTCGCGGCTTCCGAGCCGTTTTTCAAAGCTGTTCATCATCTTAGCAGCGGTTTTTTACTTTATTCCACAAGTGCATCACAAACAGCCATGGCGATTCTCAACATCCTCGAATTCCCCGATCCGCGCCTGCGCACCATCGCCAAGCCGGTGACCGTGTTCGACGCGGCCCTCTCCAAGCTGGTCGACGACATGTTCGAGACCATGTATGCCGCCCCCGGTATCGGCCTGGCCGCCACCCAGGTCAACGTGCACAAGCGCGTGGTGGTGATGGACCTGTCCGAGGACCAGTCCGAGCCGCGGGTGTTCATCAACCCCGAGTTCGAGGCGCTGACCGAGCAGATGGACCAGTACCAGGAAGGCTGCCTGTCGGTGCCCGGCTTCTACGAAAATGTAGACCGTCCGCAGAAGGTGCGGATCAGGGCCCAGGAGCGCGACGGCACGCCCTACGAGCTGATCGCCGAGGGCCTGCTCGCCGTGTGCATCCAGCACGAGTGCGACCACCTCAACGGCAAGCTGTTCGTCGACTACCTGTCCAGCCTCAAGCGTGACCGGATCAAGAAGAAGCTGGAAAAACAGCACCGCCAGCAGGCTTGATCCCGACCACCCCAAAGGCTTGCTGCGGCAAGCCTTTTTCTTATCATGCAGTGAGTGATCCATGCGCATCGTCTTCGCCGGCACCCCGGAATTCGCCGCCCAGCACCTGCAGGCCCTGCTCGATGCGGGCCGGCAGATCGTCGCCGTCTATACCCAGCCGGATCGCCCCGCCGGCCGCGGGCAGAAGCTTGCGCCCAGCCCGGTCAAGCAGCTGGCCCTGCAGCACGGCATCGCCGTGTACCAACCACAGACCCTGCGCGATCCGGCGGCCCAGGCCGAACTGGCCGCGCTCGAGGCGGACCTGATGGTGGTGGTGGCCTACGGCCTGATCCTGCCGCAGGTGGTGCTGGATACCCCGCGCCTGGGCTGCATCAACAGCCATGCCTCGCTGCTGCCGCGCTGGCGCGGCGCCGCACCGATCCAGCGCGCGATCGAGGCTGGCGACGCCAGCAGCGGCGTCACCGTGATGCAGATGGAGGCGGGCCTAGACACCGGCCCCATGCTGCTCAAGGTCAGCACCACCATCACCGCCGAGGACACCGGCGGCAGCCTGCACGACCGCCTGGCCCAGCTGGGCTCGGCCGCCGTGGTCGAGGCCGTGGCCAAGCTGGCCGCCGGCGAACTGCACGGCGAAGTACAGGACGACAGCCTGGCCACCTACGCGCACAAGCTGAACAAGGACGAGGCGCGCCTCGACTGGAGCCGCCCGGCCGTCGAGCTGGAGCGCCTGGTGCGCGCCTTCAACCCCTGGCCGCTCTGCCACAGCACGCTGAATGGCGAACCGCTGAAAATCCACGCCGCGCAACTGGGTGAGGGCAGCGGCCAACCCGGCAGCATCCTCGCCGCCGACAAGAGCGGCCTGACCGTGGCTTGCGGCGAGGGCGCCCTGCGCCTGACCCGCCTGCAGCTGCCCGGCGGCAAGCCGCTGGCCTTCGCCGACCTGTACAACAGCCGCCGCGAGCAGTTTGCCGCCGGCCTGGTGCTGGGACAATGAACCCACGCCTGGCCGCCGCCCGCGCCCTGGCCGCCGTGCTCAACGGCAAGGCCTCGCTGGGCAGCAGCCTGCCGCCGCTGCTGGACAGGGTCGAGCAGCGCGACCGCGGCCTGGCCCAGGACCTGGCCTTCGGTACCGCGCGCTGGCAGCCACGCCTGCAGCTGCTCGCCGACAAGCTGCTGCAGAAGCCGTTCAAGGCCGCCGACCGCGATGTCGAAGCGCTGCTGCTGGTCGGCCTGTACCAGCTGCTGTACACCCGCATCCCCGCCCATGCCGCCATCGGCGAGACGGTGGCCTGCGTCGACAAGCTGAAGAAATCCTCGCTCAAGGGCCTGCTCAACGCCGTGCTGCGCAACGCCCAGCGCGACCATGAGGTGCTGTTCGCCGAACTGGAGCGCGACCCGGTGCTGCACACGGCGCACCCGCGCTGGCTGCAGAAGCGCCTGAAGGCCGACTGGCCCGAGCACTGGCAGGCCATCTGCGCCGCCAACAACCAGCACCCGCCGCTGATCCTGCGGATCAATCGCCGCCATGGCAGCCGCGACGCCTATCTGGCCGAGCTGCGTTGCGCCGGCATCGAAGCCGAGCCCTGCACCTTCAGCCGCGACGGTATCCGTCTGCTGCAGCCCTGCGACGTGAAGGGCCTGCCGGGCTTCCTAGAGGGCCGCGTCAGCGTACAGGACGAGGCCGCCCAGCTGGCCGCCGAGCTGCTCGACCTGGTGTCCGGCCAGCGCGTGCTGGACGCCTGCGCCGCCCCCGGCGGCAAGACCTGTCACCTGCTCGAAGCCGAGCCGGGCCTGCAGGAAGTCATCGCCCTGGACCTGGAACCGGCGCGCCTGGCGCGGGTGCAGGAAAACCTCGAGCGCCTGCGGCTCAAGGCCACCCTGATCGCCGCCGACGGCCGTGCGACCAAGGTCTGGTGGGACGGCCAGCCGTTCCAGCGCATCCTGCTCGACGCCCCCTGCTCGGCCACCGGGGTGATCCGCCGCCACCCGGACATCAAGCTGACCCGCAAGGAAGAGGACATCGCCGCCCTGGCCCAGCTGCAGGGCGAGCTGCTCGACGCCCTGTGGCCGACCCTGGCAGTCGGCGGCGTGCTGCTCTACGCCACCTGTTCGGTGCTGCCGCAGGAGAACAGCGACAACATCGCCGCCTTCCTGCAACGCACGCCGGGCGCGCGCGAACTGGACATCCCTGGCACCTTCGGCCTCAAGCAGGCCCACGGGCGCCAGCTGCTGCCGCAGGCCGACGGCCACGACGGCTTCTACTATGCCAAGCTGATCAAGATCGCCGCCGCACCGCGCGGCTGAGGAAGGAACCCCGATGAAAATCATCATTCTCGGCGCCGGCCAGGTCGGCGGAACCCTGGCGGAGCACCTGGCCGGCGAGGCCAACGACATCACCGTGGTCGACACCGATGCCGACCGCCTGCGCGACCTCGGCGACCGCCTGGACATCCGCACCGTGGTCGGCCGCGGCTCCTTTCCCACCGTGCTGCGCCAGGCCGGCGCCGACGACGCCGACATGCTGGTGGCGGTGACCAACAGCGACGAGGTCAACATGGTCGCCTGCCAGGTGGCCTACACCCTGTTCCACACCCCGACCAAGATCGCCCGGGTGCGCGAGTCGGCCTACCTGACCCGCGAGGCGCTGTTCGACAACGAGGCCATCCCGGTCGACGTGCTGATCAGCCCGGAACAGGTGGTGACCAACTACATCAAGCGCCTGATCGAGTACCCCGGCGCCCTGCAGGTCATCGACTTCGCCGAGGGCAAGGCCCAGCTGGTGGCGGTCAAGGCCTACTACGGCGGCCCGCTGGTCGGCCAGCAGCTGCGCCAGTTGCGCGAGCACATGCCCAACGTCGACACCCGCGTGGCCGCCATCTTCAGGCGCAACCGGCCGATCATGCCGCAGGGCGACACGGTGATCGAAGCCGACGACGAGGTGTTCTTCATCGCCGCCAAGGCCCATATCCGCGCGGTAATGAGCGAACTGCGGCGCCTCGAGGACAGCTACAAGCGCATCGTCATCGCCGGTGGCGGGCATATCGGCGAGCGCCTGGCCGAGGCCATCGAGAGCCGCTACCAGGTGAAGATCATCGAGATGAACCCGGCGCGCTGCCGCTACCTCTCGGAGAACCTGGAAAGCACCGTGGTGCTGCAGGGCAGCGCCTCGGACCGCGACCTGCTGGTGGAAGAGAACATCAACGACGCCGACATCTTCCTCGCCCTGACCAACGACGACGAGGCCAACATCATGTCCTCGCTGCTGGCCAAGCGCCTGGGCGCGCGCAAGGTGATGACCATCATCAACAACCCGGCCTACGTCGACCTGGTCCAGGGCGGCGAGATCGACATCGCCATCAGCCCGCAGCTGGCCACCATCGGCACCCTGCTGACCCACGTGCGCCGCGGCGATATCGAGAGCGTGCACAGCCTGCGCCGCGGTGCGGCGGAAGCCATCGAGGCGATCGCCCACGGCGACGCCAAGTCGAGCAAGGTGATCGGCCGCATGATCGAGGACATCGCCCTGCCGCCGGGCACCACCATCGGCGCGGTGATCCGCGACGAGGAAGTGCTGATCGCCCACGACGACACCATCATCGAGTCCGGCGACCACGTGATCCTGTTCCTGGTCGACAAGAAGTACATCCGCGACGTGGAGCGCCTGTTCCAGGTCGGCCTGACCTTCTTCTGATGCCGCCGCCGAGGTCCCGCGCATGACCACGCCCGACTCACTGGAAAGACTGCTGGCCCGCGGGGTGGACAACGCCCTGCTGCGCTTCGGCCTGGGCAAGGCCTACCTCGACGGCGGCGATGCCGAGCGGGCCGCCGAGCACCTGCAGAAGTGCCTGGGCTTCGACCCCAACTACTCGGCGGCGTGGAAACTGCTGGGCCAGGCCTGCCAGCGCCAGGGCATGCTGGAGGAGGCGCGCCAGGCCTGGCACAACGGCCTGGAGGTGGCGCGCAGGCGCGGCGACAAGCAGACGGAAAAGGAAATGACGGTGTTCCTGCGGCGCCTGGAGAAGGCCGCCGCCAGCCAGCAAGAGCAGGAAGACTGAGGCTCAGTCGCGCTGGAACACCAGCGCCACTCCGCTGGGCTCGAAGCGCACCACGCGCAGCTGCACCACCGGGGCCTCCATCGGCAGGCCCTGGACCTGGCCGTTGAACACCTCGCCGATCTGCAGCAGGCGCTGGGCATCATCGATCACCACGAACACGCCACTCTCGGAAATGTCGCGGGTGGTCACCAGCATCTGGCCGTGCAGCGGGTGGTCGATGCGCAGCTGGACCTTGAGCGGGGTACGCTTGTGCTCGCGCTTGTTGTCCATGCCAGTCCCGTTGATCTGCAGCGAATGGTTCAGACGGTAATAGCTATCGCCTGGCGCATCAATACCACTTCTTCTCGCCCTGTGGGCGCTTCTTGAAGCGCTTCATGCTCCACATGTACTGGCTGGGCGCTACGCGCACCTGCTTCTCGATACCGGCATTCAGTGCCGCCACGGCCGCCTCGATATCCTCGCCATACAGCGCCTCGGGGGCTTCCTCGATGACCACCCGGTAGCCGCTGCCATCGTCCAGGCGCAGGGCATGCATGAATACGGCCTCGGCCTTGCGCCCCAGCACCAGCGAAGGCACGAACTTGCTGGTCAGGGTCGGCACGCCGAAGAAGGGCACGAACACGCCGCTGGACAGGCTCGGCTCGGGATCGGCGGCGATGCCGATCACGCCGCCTTTGCGCAGGCGCTTGATCAGGCTGAGGATGCCTTCCTTGGTCGAGGGCGCCAGCTCGTTGCCCAGCTGGGTGCGCTGGCGGATCAGCAGCTCGTCGACCGCCTTGAGCTTGGGCGGGCGGTACAGGATGCTCGGCTGGCACAGCGAGCAGACGTACTGCAGCAGCAGTTCCCAGTTGCCCAGGTGGCTGCTGATCAGCACCACGCCTTTGCCGGATGCCAGCGCGCGCTGCAGCACCTCGCTGCCATCGACCTGGCGAATCAGCTGCAACGACTTGCGCGCCGGCCAGATCCAGGCGCAGGCGCTTTCGGTCAGGGTCCTGCCGATATCCCTGAGGCTCTGTCCTACCAGGCGCTCGCGCTCGGCCTCGTCCAGCTGCGGGAAGCACTTGGCCAGGTTGATGCGCACCACCTCGCGCGAGCGGTTGGGCAGCTTCCACATCAGCCAGCCGATGGCACTGCCGACCGCCTGCGCGGCACGCCAGGGCAGCAGCGCGAACACGCGAAGAAAACCCACTACCAGGGCGCCTTTGAGCTTCTCCACTGAGCACTCCCGAATCTGCGAAGGCCGGCATTGTAACGGCTGTGACCGCCGGGTTCAGCCTCGCAGTGCGTGATAGCGGTCGCAGTCGGTCGTATGGTCCATGACCATGCCGGCCGCCTGCATGTAGGCATAGCAGATGGTCGGCCCGACGAAGGTGAAGCCCAGCTTCTTCAGGGCCTTGCTCATCGCATCGGCCTCCGGCGTCACCGCCGGCACCTCGTGGCGGCCGCTGAAATGGTTGATCCTCGGCGCGCCGCCGACGAAGGACCAGAGCAGCGCCACCGGGTCGTCCAGCTGCAGCCAGGCCTGCGCATTCTGCCGCGCGGCCCTGAGCTTGAGGCGGTTGCGGATGATGCCGGGGTCCTGCATCAGCACCTCGATCTCCGCATCGCTCATCTGCGCCAGGCGCTGCACGTCGAAGTTCCACAGCACCTGGCGATAGCGCTCGCGCTTCTTCAGCACGGTGATCCACGCCAGCCCGGCCTGGAAGCCTTCCAGCAGCAGCAGCTCGAACAGGCGCTCGGCATCGCGCAGCGGCACGCCCCATTCCTGGTCGTGGTAGGCGATGTACAGCGGGTCGTCGTTGCACCAGAAACAGCGCGGCATGGCAGTGGCACCTGATAAGGAGGTCGAGCCGAACTATAGCCGAACAATACTGTATGCAAATACAGTTTAAAGCCTGGAAATGGCGCACGCCGCGCGGGGCTCATGGCCGCCGCCCTTGGGGTATACTGCGCGGCTTTACGCCAACGCCTCGATACCGGTGAAATTCGTGAGCCAGAACAAGCCCGACGTGAGCACCTTCCAAGGCCTGATCCTCGCCCTGCAGAGCTACTGGGCCGAGCAGGGCTGCGTGATCCTGCAGCCCTACGACATGGAAATGGGTGCCGGTACCTTCCACACCGCCACATTCCTGCGCGCCATCGGTCCGGAGACCTGGAACGCCGCCTATGTCCAGCCCTCGCGCCGCCCGGCCGACGGCCGCTACGGCGAGAACCCCAACCGCCTGCAGCACTACTACCAGTTCCAGGTGGTGCTGAAGCCGAACCCGGACAACATCCAGGACCTGTACCTGGAGTCGCTGCGCCGCATCGGCGTCGACACCCTGGTGCACGACATCCGCTTCGTCGAGGACAACTGGGAATCACCGACCCTCGGCGCCTGGGGCCTGGGCTGGGAAGTCTGGCTGAACGGCATGGAAGTCACCCAGTTCACCTACTTCCAGCAGGTCGGTGGCGTCGAGTGCTACCCGGTCACCGGCGAGATCACCTACGGTCTCGAGCGCCTGGCCATGTACCTGCAGGGTGTCGACTCGGTGTATGACCTGGTCTACTCCGACGGCCCGTTCGGCAAGGTCACCTACGGCGACGTGTTCCACCAGAACGAAGTGGAGCAGTCCACCTTCAACTTCGAGCACGCCAACGTCGACAAGCTGTTCGACCTGTTCGACTTCTACGAGTCCGAAGCCAACCGCCTGATGGAGCTGCAGCTGCCGCTGCCGGCCTACGAAATGGTGATCAAGGCCTCGCACAGCTTCAACCTGCTCGACGCCCGTCGCGCCATCTCGGTGACCGCACGCCAGCAGTACATCCTGCGCGTGCGCACCCTGGCACGGAATATCGCCCAGAGCTACCTGCTGGCCCGCGCCAAGCTCGGCTTCCCGATGGCCACCCCCGAACTGCGTGACGAAGTCCTGGCCAAGCTGGAGATTGCAGAATGAGTGCACATGATTTCCTGGTCGAACTGGGCACCGAAGAGCTGCCACCCAAGGCCCTGAAGAGCCTCGGCGAGGCCTTCCTGGCGGGCGTCGAGAAAGGCCTCAAGGCCGCCGGCCTGGGCTACCAGAGCGCCCGCTACTACGCCGCGCCGCGCCGCCTGGCCGTGCTGGTCGAGGCCCTGGCCAGCCAGCAGCCGGACCGTACCGTCAACCTCGATGGCCCGCCCGTGCAGGCCGCCTTCGACAAGGACGGCAACCCGACCCAGGCCGCCCTCGGCTTCGCCAAGAAGTGCGGCGTCGAGCTGAGCCAGATCGACCAGAGCGGCCCGAAGCTGAAGTTCAGCCAGAGCATCGCCGGGCAGAGCACCGTCAGCCTGCTGCCGGGCATAGTCGAAGCCTCCCTGAATGAGCTGCCGATCCCCAAGCGCATGCGCTGGGCCGCGCGCAAGGAAGAGTTCGTCCGTCCGACCCAGTGGCTGGTCATGCTGTTCGGCCAGCACGTGGTCGACTGCGAGATCCTCGCCCAGAAGGCCGGGCGCCTGTCCCGCGGCCACCGCTTCCACGCCAACTACGAGGTGGCGATCGAGAGCCCGGCCAGCTACTCCCACGACCTGCGCGGCGCCTTCGTGGTCGCCGACTTCGCCAAACGCCGCGAGCAGATCGCCAAGCGCGTCGAGGAACTGGCCAAGGCCGAGAACGGCAGCGCCATAGTGCCGCCGGCGCTGCTGGATGAGGTGACCGCCCTGGTCGAGTGGCCGGTGCCGCTGGTCTGCTCCTTCGAGGAACGCTTCCTCGAGGTGCCCCAGGAAGCCCTGATCGCCACCATGCAGGACAACCAGAAGTACTTCTGCCTGGTCGACGGCAACGGCAAGCTGCTGCCGCGCTTCATCACCGTGGCCAACATCGAGAGCAAGGACCCGGCGCAGATCGTCGCCGGCAACGAGAAGGTGGTGCGCCCGCGCCTGACCGACGCCGAGTTCTTCTTCAAGCAGGACAAGCGCCAGCCCCTGGAGCAACGCAACGAGCGCCTGGCCAACGTGGTGTTCCAGGCCCAGCTCGGCAGCGTGTTCGACAAGGCCGAGCGCGTGTCGAAACTCGCCGCCTTCATCGCCGAGCGTATCGGCGGTGACGCCAGCCGCGCCGCGCGCGCCGGCATCCTGTCCAAGTGCGACCTGGCCAGCGAGATGGTCGGCGAGTTCCCGGAAATGCAGGGCATCGCCGGCTACTACTACGCCAAGCATGACGGCGAGCCGGAAGACGTGGCCCAGGCGCTGAACGAGCAGTACATGCCGCGCGGCGCCGGCGCCGAACTGCCGCAGACCCTGACCGGCGCCGCCGTGGCCGTGGCCGACAAGCTCGACACCCTGGTCGGCATCTTCGGTATCGGCATGCTGCCGACCGGTTCCAAGGACCCCTACGCCCTGCGCCGCGCCGCACTGGGCGTGCTGCGCATCCTGATCGAGAAGCAGCTGGACCTCGACCTGGTCGAGGCCGTTGGCTTCGCCATCGGCCTGTATGGCGACAAGGTCAAGGCCGAGGGCCTGGCGCCGCAGGTGCTGGACTTCATCTTCGACCGCCTGCGTGCACGCTACGAGGACGAAGGCGTGGACGTGGCCGTATACCAGGCCGTGCGCGCCCTGAGCCCGGCCGCACCACTGGACTTCGACCAGCGCGTACAGGCCGTGCAGGCCTTCCGCCAGCTGCCGCAGGCCGCCGCCCTGGCCGCCGCCAACAAGCGCGTGTCGAACATCCTGGCCAAGGCCGAAGGCCAGCTGCCGGCTGTGGTGGACGCCAAGCTGCTGGAAGCCGGCGCCGAGCAGACCCTGGCCCAGGCCGTGGCTGCCGCCGCCCAGGCCGTGGCGCCGATGGCCGCCGCGCGCTGCTACCGCGAGGCCCTGGCCCAGCTGGCCAGCCTGCGCGAGCCGGTGGATGCCTACTTCGACGCGGTGATGGTCAATGCCGAGGACGCTGCCGTGCGGGCCAACCGCCTGGCGCTGCTGAACCAGCTGCGCGGCCTGTTCCTCGGCGTCGCCGATATCTCCCTGCTGGGCTGACGGGCATACCGGGCGGCCCTGCCGCCCGGTCACCCGGGACATTGCATGAAACTGCTGATTCTCGACCGCGACGGCGTCATCAACGAAGACTCCGACGCCTACATCAAGTCGCTCGACGAGTGGATTCCCATCCCCGGTTCGATCGATGCCATCGCCCGCCTCAGCCAGGCCGGCTGGACCGTGGCCGTGGCCACCAACCAGTCGGGCCTGGCCCGTGGCTATTACGACCTGGCCACGCTGGAGTCCATGCATGCGCGCCTGCGCCAGTTGGTAGCGGAGCAGGGTGGCGAAGTCGGCCTGATCGTGCATTGCCCGCACGGCCCGGACGACGGCTGCACCTGCCGCAAGCCCAAACCCGGCATGCTGCAGCAGATCGCCGCGCACTACGGCACGGAACTGGCAGGCGTCTGGTTCGTCGGCGACAGCAGCGGTGACCTGGAAGCGGCGCTGGCCGTCCATTGCCAACCCGTGCTGGTGAAGACCGGCAAGGGCCAGCGCACCCTGGCCAAGCCATTGCCAGCGGGAACCCTGATATTCGATGATCTGGCGGCGATAGCCGATCAGCTTCTTCTCTAGAGAACGCGAGCCCCCATGACGACAGTGCAGGCCATCAGAACCTTCTTCTTCTACCTGCTGCTGTCCTCCAGCTCCTTCTTCTGGTGCATCCTCTGCGTGTTCATCGCGCCTTTCCTACCGTTCCGCGCGCGCTACCGCCTAGTGATCCAGGCCTGGTGCCGCTGCGCCACCTGGCTGGCCAAGGTGGTGGCGGGCATCCACTACGAAGTCCGCGGCCTGGAAAACATCCCGCAGCAACCCTGCGTGATCCTGGCCAAGCACCAGAGCACCTGGGAAACCTTCTTCCTCTCCGCGCTGTTCGAACCGCTGTCGCAGGTGGTGAAGCGCGAACTGCTGTATGTGCCGTTCTTCGGCTGGGCCATGGCCATGCTCAAGCCCATCGCCATCGACCGCCGCAACCCCAAGGCCGCCCTCAAGCAGCTGGCCAAGCAGGGCGACGAACGCATCAAGCAGGGCGCCTGGGTGCTGATCTTCCCCGAGGGCACGCGCATTCCACCGGGGCAGATCGGCAAGTTCTCCCGCGGCGGCGCCGCCCTGGCGGTGAACGCCGGCCTGCCGGTACTGCCGATCGCCCACAACGCCGGCGAATTCTGGCCCAAGCACGGCTGGGCCAAGTACCCGGGCACCATCCAGGTGGTCATAGGCCCGATCATGCACGCCGAGGGCGAGGGCCCGCGCGCCATTGCCGAGCTCAATGAGCGCGCCTACGCCTGGGTGGCCCAGACCCAGCAACAGATCAGCGGCGTGGCGCCTCAAGTCGTCTCCGAAAGTGCGTCGGGCATCGCCTGACACGCCTGTGGATAAGCTGTGCAGGAAATACCGGCAGAGTGCCATCAATACTGCTAACTGATTGATTTAAAAGACTCTCTTGCTTGACCACGGACGGCATCCAGCGGGGTATAAGTTTTTCGCGCAGCACCGCACGTTCTGCGCGGAACGCCAGCCCGGCAAAGCGGTTAAGCTAGCCGGAACGCAACGGGAAAGGGATTTCGCTTCATGCCGTCGATCTACCAGCTCAAGCCCCGCTTCCAGAACCTACTGCGCCCCGGTGTGCAGCGCCTGTATGCGCGGGGCGTCACCGCCAACCAGGTGACCCTCGCCGCCGCCGCGGTGTCCGTGCTGCTCGGCGCGCTGCTGGCCTGGCTGCCACAGCACACCTGGCTGTTCGCCCTGATTCCGCTGTGGATGCTGCTGCGCATGGCGCTGAACGCCGTGGACGGCATGATCGCCCGCGAGTTCGGCCAGCAGTCCAAACTCGGCGCCTACCTCAACGAGCTGAGTGACGTGGTCGCCGACAGCGCCCTGTACCTGCCCTTCGCCCTGCTCGCCGGCGTTTCGCCGACCCTGGTGGTACTGGTGGTGGTACTGGCGGTGATCAGCGAGTACGCCGGCGTGCTCGGCCCGATGGTCGGTGCCTCGCGCCGCTACGACGGCCCCATGGGCAAGAGCGACCGCGCCTTCTGCTTCGGTGTGCTGGGCGCCGGTGTGGCGTCCGGCCTGTTGCCGTCGTCTTGGATAAACGGGCTGCTGGCCGTGATCCTGCTGTTGCTGCTGGCGACTCTGGTCAACCGCGTGCGCCAAGGCCTGGCCGAGGTGGCACAAACCTCTCAATCGGAATAAGGATATTTCGATGCGCGACTGCAAGACGGCTGTCTTCCTCACCCACGATGGCGTGGAGCTGCTCTACCGCCACTGGCCCGCCACTCAGCCCGGCGCCGGCCCGCGCAAGGCAGTGGTGATGTTCCACCGCGGCCACGAGCACGGCGGGCGCATGGCCCACCTGCCCGCCGAGCTGGATCTGCCCGACTACGACTTTTTCGCCTGGGATGCCCGCGGCCACGGCCTGTCGCCCGGCGCGCGCGGCGACAGCCCGAGCTTCGCCACCAGCGTGCGCGATGTGCAGACCTTCCTCGATCACCTCAGCGCGACGCATGCCATCGAGCAGTACGACATGGCCGTGCTGGCACAAAGCGTGGGTGCCGTGATCATCAGCACCTGGGCCCACGACTACGCGCCCAAGGTACGCTGCCTGGTGCTCGCCTCGCCGGCGTTCAAGGTCAAGCTCTACGTGCCCTTCGCCCGCCCGGGCCTGAAGCTGCTGCGCCAGTGGCGCGGCAACTTCTTCGTCAACAGCTACGTCAAGGCGCGCTTCCTCAGCCACGATCCCGAGCGCATCGCCTCGTTCGAGACCGACCCGCTGATCACCCGGCCGATCTCGGTGAATATGCTGCTGGGGCTCTATGATGCCGCCGAGCGCGTGGTCGCCGATGCCCAGGCGATCCAGGTACCGACCCAGCTGCTGATCTCCGGCGCCGACTTCGTCGTGCACCGCAAACCGCAGGAACAGTTCTTCGAGCGCCTGGGCAGCCTGCGCAAGGAGAAGCACATCCTCCCCGGCTTCTTCCACGACACCCTCGGCGAACGCGACCGCGGCCATGCCCTGACGCGTGCGCGACGCTTTATCCTGGAAAGTTTCGAGCAGCCGGCCGCGCGTCCCTCGCTGCTGGATGCCGACCGCTGCGGCTGGAGCTGCGCCGAGGCCGAGAGCCTGGCCGCGCCACTGCCACGCAACTCTCTGGGCGACCTGTACTGGCGCGCCACCCGCGCCGGCCTCAAGCTCGGCAGCGGGCTGTCCGATGGGGTGAAGCTAGGCTTCGAAACCGGCTTTGATTCCGGCAGTACCCTGGACTACGTCTACCGCAACCAGCCGTCCGGCAAGTCCGCACTGGGCCGCCTGATCGATGCCAACTACCTGAACTCCATCGGCTGGCGCGGCATCCGCCAACGCAAGCTGCATGCCGAAGAACTGCTGCGCCTGGCCATGGGCCGGCTGCGCGAGGCGGGCAAGGCGGTGCGCATCGTCGACATCGCCGCCGGCCATGGCCGCTACATCCTCGAATCCCTCGAAGGCCTGGAGCACAAGCCGGACGCAATCCTGCTGCGCGACTACAGCGACATCAACGTACGTGACGGCAGTGCGCTGATCGAGCAGAAGGGCCTCGGTGACATCGCCCGCTTCGTCAAAGGCGATGCCTTCGACCGAGCCGACCTGGCTGCCCTCGATCCCAAACCGACGCTGGCGGTGGTCTCCGGCCTGTACGAGCTGTTCGGCAGCAACCAGATGATCGGCGACTCGCTGGCCGGCCTGGCCGCAGCGGTCGAGGAGGGTGGCTACCTGGTCTACACCGGCCAGCCCTGGCACCCACAGCTGGAACTGATCGCCCGCGCCCTGACCAGCCACCGCCAGGGCCAGGCCTGGGTGATGCGCCGACGCAGCCAGGCGGAGATGGACCAGCTGGTGGAGGCCGCCGGCTTCCGCAAGCTGGAACAGCGCATCGACGAATGGGGCATCTTCAGCGTGTCCCTGGCCCAGCGGGTATCCTGATGCAGGCCGCCCGCGAAACCGGATTGTGGAAGCGCGGGGTTCTCTGGCTGTTGCTGCTCGGCCCGCTGTTCTTCGCCAGCTACGGCTTCGCCAACTGGCTGACCGCGCAGCGCGAGGATGTCGGCAGCCTGGTGTTCGCCTGGGAAAGCGCGATGCCGCTGTGGCCCTGGAGCATCGTGCCCTACTGGTCGATCGACCTGCTCTACGGCCTGTCCTTCCTGCTCCCGGCCACGCGCCGGGAAATGGACCGCCACGCCCTGCGCCTGCTTGCGGCACAGGTCATCTGCGTCGCCTGCTTCCTGCTCTGGCCGCTGCGCTTCACCTTCGAGCGTCCGGAGCTGGACGGCTTCTTCGGCTGGATGTTCGATGTGCTGATGGGCTTCGACAAGCCGTTCAACCAGGCGCCCTCGCTGCACATCGCGCTGCTGGTGGTGATCTGGGTGATGTTCGCCCGGCACACCCGCGGCCTGCTGCTACGTGGCCTGCTGCATGGCTGGATGGCGCTGATCGGCCTGTCGGTGCTAACCACCTGGCAGCACCACTTTATCGACCTCCCCACCGGCGCCCTGGCCGGCTGGCTGTGCGTCTGGCTCTGGCCACACGATGGTCGCAGCCCGCTGCACAACCTGCGCCTGGCACGCGAGCCACAGCGCTGGCGCCTGGCGCTGCGCTACGGACTCGGCAGCGCGATCTGTGCCGCCCTGGCGGTCAATCTCGGCGGCGCCTGGCTGTGGCTGCTGTGGCCCTGCGCATCGCTGCTGCTGGTGGCGCTGAATTACGCGCTGTTCGGCGCGGCCGGCTTCCAGAAGCACACCGATGGCTCGCTGAGTTCGGCCAGCAGCTGGCTACTGGCGCCTTACCTGCTCGGAGCCTGGATCAATTCGCGGCTGTGGACACGCCAGCACCCGCAAGCGGATCAGGTGGTCGAGGGCATCTGGCTCGGTCGTGTACCCACTGCTGCCGAGGCCATGTCCTTTAGTGCGGTACTGGACCTTAGCGCCGAGCTGCCGGTGCGCCTGCCCGGCAAGACCTATCACAACCTGCCGCTGCTCGACCTGGTCGCCCCCGATAGCGAAGCCTGCCGTCAGGGCGCCGAGCTGATCGAACAGTTGCGCCAGCAGGGTCCGCTGCTGGTCTGCTGCGCACTCGGCTATTCGCGTAGCGCCACCCTGGTCGCCGCCTGGCTGCTGCACAGCGGCCGCGCCGACAGCGTCGAGCAGGCCATCGCGATGATCCGCGCTGCACGGCCACGGATTGTCCTTGGCGACGCCCAGCGCAAAGCGCTGCAGGGCCTGCTGCAACCCTCGGCGAATCTGGAGATGGCCCATGGCCTCTGAGATGCAACTCACCCTGGTCGCCGGCCTGCTGCGCCGTGGCCGTGGCCTGGATCTGCTGTCCAACGCGCTGACCCTGCTGGCCCTGGCCTATGGCCTGGCGCCGCTGCTCGGTGCACCACCCAGCGCCGCCAGCGCTGTGGTCTGCGGCCTGCTGGTGATGCTCGGCCTGGCACAGAAATACTGGGCCATCCGCGTGGCACTGGACGCCGAGCTGTTCACTCGTCTGGCCGGCGATGCCGCTCGCCTCGCCATGCACACCACCGACCTCGACCAGGCACTGCACAGCCTTGGCCTGCAACCCACCGACGCTGCGCCTCGCGACTGGCTGCAACGTAGCCGCGCCGCGCTCCGTCTGCTGCGCCTGCAGGCGGCCTGGCTGGTGGCGCAGCTGTTGCTGGCCCTGGTCGTCATTCTTGCCACCCCCTGGCTTTCCCTGGCTGGATAAAGGAGTCATATCCATGCTCGCTTCGCTCACTGCCTTCGCCATCACCTCGGCAGCTCGCCTGCTGACCGGCGCCCGCGCCCTCTGGCTGGGCTGCACGGCCCAGCCAGTACAACGCCTGTACTACGCCAACCACAGCAGCCACGGCGACTTCGTGTTGCTCTGGGCCTCGCTGCCGCCGGAGCTGCGCCGCAGTACCCGGCCGGTGGCCGGCTCCGACTACTGGATGCAGGGCGACCTGCGCCGTTTCCTGATCCGCGACGTGTTCAACGGCGTGCTGGTCGACCGCGACCGCAGCGATCCCAACGCCAACCCGCTGCAGCCGATGCTCGATGCGCTGGAACAGGGCGACTCGCTGATCATCTTCCCCGAGGGCACCCGCAACCTCACCGAGGAACAGCTGCTGCCGTTCAAGAGCGGCCTGTACCACCTGGCGCAGGCCAAACCCGATGTGGAACTGGTGCCGGTGTGGATCGCCAATCTCAACCGGGTGATGCCCAAGGGCAGGGCGCTGCCACTGCCGCTGCTGTGTACCCTGAGCTTCGGCGCACCGCTCGAACGCCAGGAAGGGGAGGACAAGGCAGCGTTCCTCGAACGCGCCCGCAATGCCCTGCTGGATCTGGCCCCGGAGGTAGTCTGAGATGGATCGCAATACAATCCTGCTGTTCGCCGGAATCGGTGCCGTACTGCTGCTCGCCACCCTGATCGCCCGCGTCCTGCGCCGGCGCGCCGGCGAAGTACCCAACGCGGTGATCGAGAACCTCAACGCGCGGATCGACGCCTGGTGGGCCATGGTGCTGGTCATCGGCATCGCCTTCCTGTTCGGCAACAATGGCGTGATCCTGCTGTTCTACTTCGTGTCCTTCTACGCCCTGCGCGAGTTCCTCACCCTGACGCCGACCCGGCGCAGCGACTATCCGGCACTGGTGGCGGCCTTCTACTTCGCGCTGCCGATGCAGTACCTGCTGATCGCCCTGGACTGGTACGGCCTGTTCGCCATTTTCATCCCGGTCTACCTATTCCTCCTGCTGCCGATCCTCGCCTCGCTGGGCGGCGATACCACGCGCTTCCTCGAACGCGCCTCGGAAGTGCAGTGGGGGCTGATGATCGCGGTGTACTGCGTGTCCGCCGTGCCGGCGCTGTTGTCCCTGGATATTCCCGGTTACGAGGGACGCAACCTGCTGCTGATCGCCTGGCTGATCATCGTCGTGCAGCTCTCGGACGTGCTGCAGTACGTCTGTGGCAAGCTGGCCGGCAAGCGCAAGATCGCGCCCAAACTGTCGCCCTCGAAGACGGTGGAAGGCTTTGTCGGCGGCGTGGCCCTGGCCAGTCTGGTCGGTGCCTCGCTGTTCTGGATCACCCCGTTCAGCTTCTGGCAGGCGGCGCTGATGGCGCTGACCGTCAACCTGCTGGGCTTCGCCGGCGGCCTGGTGATGTCGGCGATCAAGCGCGACCGCGGGGTGAAGGACTGGGGGCACATGATCGAAGGTCATGGCGGCATGCTCGACCGCATGGACTCGGTGTGCTTCGCCGCACCGATCTTCTTCCACTTCGTGCGCTACTGGTGGGCCTGATCCGCTCCGGCTGTCGCCTCGCTCGAGGTGACAGCCGGCTCGCTGAATCTTGAGCCAGTGCTGACGCCGGGCCTGCATGGAATCACAGGCAACAAAAAACCCGCCGAGGCGGTTTTTTTATGACCTTCCGACATCCTATCGTCTGCCATCCTGGCGCGGTCTGTCTTCCTTGACCCGGGACATCCATTTCCCGGCAGCTGTGTGTAGATTAGCCGGGACCCGGCGGGGAGGGCAGAAGCCCGTTCCGCTTCGGCGTGTAAGCCTTTCGCCATAGCAGCAGAAATAAAAACCCCGGCGCTTGGGCCGGGGTTTCTTCTAGCGACTGGATCAGAAGTCCAGATTCGACACCGCCAGGGCGTTGGATTCGATGAAGTCGCGACGCGGCTCCACGGCATCGCCCATCAGGGTGTTGAAGATCTGGTCGGCGGCGATGGCATCCTCGATGGTCACCTTGAGCATGCGGCGCACGGTCGGGTCCATGGTGGTTTCCCACAGCTGCTCCGGGTTCATCTCGCCAAGACCCTTGTAGCGCTGGATGCTATGACGCTTGGTGCTCTCGGTCTTCAGCCACTCGAAGGCTTCCTTGAAGGTGCTGACCGCCTTCTTGCGCTCACCACGCTGCACGTAGGCACCGTCTTCCAGCAGGCTGTTGAGCTGGTCGCCCAGCGCGGTGACCGATTTGTAGTCGTTGCTGGCGAAGAAGTCGCGGTTGAAGGTGATGTAGCTGGACAGGCCGTGGGCCAGCACTTCCACCTCCGGCAGCCACAGGTGGCGCTCGCGATCCTCGCGCAGGCTGGCACTGTAGGTCTGGCCGGACTTCTCGGCGCCCTTCAGGCGCGCCTGGAAGGCTTCCAGCCAGGCTTGCATGGCAGCCTGGTCGGCCAGTTGCTCGACGCTCACGCGCGGCAGGTAGACCATGTGCTCGGTGATGTCCTGCGGGTAAACGCGCGACAGGCGGCCGAGGGTCTTGATCACCGCGCGGTAGTCGTTGACCAGCCGCTCCAGCGCCTCGCCAGACAGGCCCGGGGCATTCTCGTTGACGTGCAGGCTGGCCTCTTCCAGGGCCGACTGGGTCATGTACTCGTCCATGGCCTCGTCGTCCTTGATGTACTGCTCCTGCTTGCCTTTCTTCACCTTGTACAGCGGCGGCTGGGCGATGTAGATGTAACCGCGCTCGATCAGTTCCGGCAGCTGACGGAAGAAGAAGGTCAGCAGCAGGGTGCGGATGTGCGAACCGTCAACGTCGGCATCGGTCATGATGATGATGTTGTGGTAGCGCAGCTTGTCGATGTTGTACTCCTCGCGGCCGATGCCACAGCCGAGGGCGGTGATCAGGGTACCGACCTCCTGGGAGGAGAGCATCTTGTCGAAGCGCGCCTTCTCGACGTTGAGGATCTTGCCCTTGAGCGGCAGGATCGCCTGGGTCTTGCGGTTGCGGCCCTGCTTGGCAGAACCGCCCGCGGAGTCACCCTCCACGATGTAGAGTTCGGACAGCGCCGGATCTTTTTCCTGGCAGTCGGCCAGCTTGCCGGGCAGGCCGGCGATGTCCAGCGCGCCCTTGCGGCGGGTCATCTCGCGTGCCTTGCGCGCAGCCTCGCGGGCACGGGCGGCGTCGATCATCTTGCCGACCACGGCCTTGGCCTCGTTGGGGTTCTCCAGCAGGAAGTCGCCGAAGTACTTGCCCATTTCCTGCTCGACTGCGGTCTTCACCTCGGAGGAGACCAGCTTGTCCTTGGTCTGCGAGCTGAACTTCGGATCCGGCACCTTGACCGAGATGATCGCGGTCAGGCCTTCACGGGCATCGTCGCCGGTGGTGGCGATCTTGAACTTCTTCGCCAGGCCTTCCTGCTCGATGTAGTTGTTCAGGTGGCGGGTGAGGGCGGAGCGGAAGCCAGCCAGGTGGGTACCGCCGTCACGCTGGGGAATGTTGTTGGTGAAGCAGAGGATGTTCTCGTTGAAGCTGTCGTTCCACTGCAGGGCCACTTCCACGCCGACGCCGTCTTCCTCGCGCTGCACGTTGAAGTGGAACACCTGGTTGACGATGGTCTTGTTGGTGTTCAGGTACTCGACGAAGGCCTTGAGGCCGCCCTCGTACTTGAACAGCTCTTCCTTGCCGGTGCGTTCATCCTTGAGCAGGATGCCGACGCCGGAGTTGAGGAAGGACAGCTCGCGCAGGCGCTTGGCCAGGATGTCCCAGCTGAAGTGGATGTTCTTGAAGGTGTCTTCGGACGGCTTGAAGTGAATCTGCGTGCCGGTGCCCTCGCTGTCGCCGACCGGGGCCAGCGGTGCCTGCGGCACGCCGTGCACGTAGGTCTGCTCCCAGATCTTGCCGCTGCGGCGGATGGTCAGCACCAGTTCCTTGGACAGCGCGTTGACCACCGAGACGCCCACACCGTGCAGGCCGCCGGACACCTTGTAGCTGTTGTCGTCGAACTTACCGCCGGCGTGCAGCACGGTCATGATGACCTCGGCTGCGGAGACGCCTTCTTCCTTGTGCATGTCCACCGGGATGCCGCGACCGTTGTCGCGCACGCTGATGGACTCGTCGGGGTGGATGGTGATGCTGATCTCGGAGCAGTAGCCGGCCAGCGCCTCGTCGATGGAGTTGTCCACCACCTCGAACACCATGTGGTGCAGGCCGGTGCCGTCATCGGTGTCGCCGATGTACATGCCCGGGCGCTTGCGTACGGCATCCAGACCTTTGAGTACCTTGATACTCGAGGAGTCGTACGTGTTGTTCTCGTCGCTCATGCGTTCACTCCCGATGCGGTGATCACTCCATGTTCCACGTGGAACATGGCGACCGGCGTGTCCGTGCGCCAGCCATCCTTCAAATATTCGTGGTCGACACAGGTGATGAACACCTGGCACTGCAAATCATCCAGCAGGCGGCACAGGGCCTGTCGGTGTCGCTCATCCAGCTCCGACGGCAGGTCGTCCACCAGATAGATGCATTGGCCTTGTTTGGCCTGGTTCAGCAGATGCCCCTGGGCGATACGCAAGGCACACACCACCAGCTTCTGCTGACCGCGGGACAATATCTCCGCGGCATTATTCATTCCCAGCCGCAGGCGCAAGTCGGCACGCTGCGGACCGGCCTGGGTATGACCGAGCTGCTGATCGCGGGGCAGGGTAGCGGCCAGTACATCGGCCAGCGATTTGTCCTTGTCCCAGCCGCGGTAGTAGCTGAGGGTCAGCCCCTCGATCTCCACCAGCTCGCCCAGCACCTGTTCGAACACCGGTTTCAGGGCCTGGATATAGGCCCGCCGATAGCCATCCAGCTCGTCGCTGGCCAGGCACAGTTCTCGGTCCCAGGCCGCTTGCGACGCGGCGTCCAGTGTACCATGCCGCAGCCACGAGTTCCGCTGCCGCAGGGCCTTCTGCAGGCGCTGCCAGGCCGGCAGGAAGCGTGGTTCCACGTGGAACACTCCCCAGTCGAGGAACTGCCGACGGACCTTGGGTGCCCCTTCAAGCAGACGAAAGCTGTCCGGATTGATCACCTGTAACGGCAGGATCTCGGCCAGCTGCGCGGTACTCCGCGCGTTCTGCCCATCGATGCGGATCTGCAGTTCGCCCTGACGGTCACGGGAAATACCCAGGTTGCTGTGCAAGCCATCCTCACGTTGCACCTGACCGAACACGGTACAGGCCGGCTGCTCGTACTGGATCATCGGCTGCAATTTGTTGCTGCGGAAGGAGCGGGCGAGGCCAAGCAAATGGATGGCTTCCAGCAGGCTCGTCTTGCCGCTGCCGTTGGCGCCGTGAAGGATATTGATGCGGGGGGAGGGGGAGAGCGTCACCGGGTGCAGGTTTCGCACCGCGGTGACGGTGACGCGGGAAAGGGACATTCAGCGGATATTACAGACGCATCGGCATAACGACGTAAGAGGAGTCGTCGTTGCCGGCTTCCTGCACCAGGGCGCTGCTGTTGGCATCGGAAAGAATCAGGCGCACCTGTTCGGTGGTCATCACGCCCAGCACGTCGAGCAGATAGCTAACGTTGAAGCCGATCTCCAGGGAGCCGCCGTTGTAGTCGACCACCACTTCCTCTTCAGCTTCTTCCTGCTCCGGGTTGTTGGCCTGGATCTTCAGCAGGCCGCTGGCCAGCTGCAGGCGAATGCCGCGGTACTTCTCGTTGGACAGGATCGCGGTACGGCTGAAGGCTTCACGCAGGGCCTGGCGATCACCGATCACCAGCTTGTCGCCACCACGCGGCAGCACTCGCTCGTAGTCCGGGAACTTGCCGTCGACCAGCTTGGAGGTGAAGGTGAACTCACCGGTGGTAGCGCGGATATGGTTCGCACCGAGCACAATGGATACTTCGCCGTCCTGCTCGGTGAGCAGACGGGCCAGTTCGAGGATGCCCTTGCGCGGCACGATCACCTGGTGCTTCTCGGTGTGCTCGATGGCGGCCTCCATGGCGCACATGGCCAGGCGGTGACCGTCGGTGGCAACGGCGCGCAGCACACCGGTCTGCACCTCGATCAGCATGCCGTTGAGGTAGTAGCGCACGTCCTGCTGGGCCATGGCGAAGCTGGTGCGATCGATCAGGCGACGCAGCTTGCTCTGTACCAGGTTGAAGGTCAGCGAACCCGGGCCTTCTTCGACGGTGGGAAAGTCATTGGCCGGCAGGGTCGACAGGGTGAAGCGGCTGCGCCCGGCCTTGACCACCAGCTTCTGCTCGTCGACGCGGATGTCGATCAGCGCATCGCTCGGCAGGCTCTTGCAGATATCCATCAGCTTGCGCGCCGGTACGGTGATCTCACCCGGCTCGGCACTGTCTTCCAGGGTCACGCGACCAACCAGCTCGACTTCCAGGTCGGTACCGGTCAGCGACAGCTGCTGGCCTTCGACCACCAGCAGCACGTTCGACAGGACCGGCAGGGTCTGGCGGCGTTCGACGACGCCGGCGACCAGTTGCAGGGGTTTCAACAGGGCTTCGCGTTGAATGGTGAAATGCATGGTCTAGTCCCTTGCCTTGTGGGCTGCGATCAGGTGGTCAGGGTGCGCAGCAGGTTCTTGTAGTCCTCGCGGATATCCGCGTCGGCTTCGCGCAATTCCGCAATCTTACGACAGGCGTGCAGCACTGTGGTGTGGTCTCTTCCGCCAAAAGCATCGCCGATTTCCGGCAGGCTGTGGTTGGTCAGTTCCTTGGACAGGGCCATCGCCACCTGGCGCGGCCGCGCCACCGAACGAGAGCGACGCTTGGAAAGCAGATCGGCGATCTTGATCTTGTAGTACTCGGCCACCGTGCGCTGGATATTGTCGACGCTGACCAGCTTGTCCTGCAGGGCCAGCAGGTCCTTCAGCGACTCGCGGATCAGCTCGATGCTGATCGGCTGGTTGGTGAAGTGCGAGTGGGCGATCACCCGCTTCAGCGCGCCTTCCAGTTCACGCACGTTGGAGCGGATACGCTGGGCGATGAAGAAGGCTGCATCGTGCGGCAGGTCGACCTTGGTCTGCTCGGCCTTCTTCATCAGGATGGCCACGCGAGTCTCCAGCTCCGGCGGCTCCACCGCCACCGTCAAGCCCCAGCCGAAACGTGACTTCAGGCGCTCTTCCAGGCCCTCGATTTCCTTCGGATAGCGGTCGCTGGTGAGGATCACCTGCTGGCCGCCCTCGAGCAGCGCATTGAAGGTGTGGAAGAACTCTTCCTGGGAACGCTCCTTCTTGGCGAAGAACTGGATGTCGTCGATCAGCAGCGCATCCACCGAACGGTAGAAGCGCTTGAACTCGTTGATCGCGTTGAGCTGCAGCGCCTTGACCATGTCGGCGACGAAGCGCTCGGAATGCAGGTACACCACCTTGGCATTCGGGTTCTTCTTCAGCAGGTGGTTGCCCACCGCATGCATCAGGTGGGTCTTGCCCAGGCCGACGCCGCCATAGAGGAACAGCGGGTTGTAGCCATGCTTGAGGTTGTCCGCCACCTGCCAGGCCGCGGCGCGGGCCATCTGGTTGGACTTGCCCTCGACGAAGTTCTCGAAGGTGAAGGTGCGGTTCAGGTAGCTGGTGTGCTTGAGCGCACCTTCCACCTGCACGGTGCGCTCGGCCGGGCGACTGGCGGCGGTGGGTGGCGCGACCGTGGCCAGCGGATCGCTGGGCAGATCCTCGGCGACCGCCGCCGGAGCGACGGCTGCCGCTGGGGCACTATTAATAGAAGAAGGCGCCACGGGTGCAACCATGCGCGGTGCCGCGGGACGCTTGCTGCCGATCAGCAGCGACAGCGCCGGGGCCAGACCATTGGCGCGCTCGGCCAGCAGCTCGAGCAGGCGCACCATGTACTTCTCGTTGACCCAGTCGAGGACGAAACGGTTGGGCGCATAGACGCGCAACTCGTCGCCGGCGGACTCCACCTGCAGGGGGCGGATCCAGGTGTTGAATTGTTGGGCGGGCAACTCGTCGCGAAGCAGCTCCACACACTGCTGCCAAAGTTCTACGGACACTGAAATCCCCTGGGATCGCTACGGTTGGCGAAGCAAAAAACAGCCTGCATTGTAGCCTTGCCCCCCCGAGTTATCCACACGATTGATCGATTTCAACCAAGCAAAATCAAGGATTTATTTGTGTTTCCAAGCTTCTCGCCAGGTCACCGCAAAACTGTGGATAAAGGTAACCCAAGGGCGGTGGAAAAGCCTGGGGACGCCGCCGTGGAAAATGCCCCTGTGGGTAACAACGGCCTTTCTCCACACCTCGTGCACGGCTGCCGCACACCTGACGCACCGGTTGCAGACAACCTTTTCCCGGGCTGGAGCACCTGAAAACCAAGGGCTGCAGCGGGTTTTCCACAGCGCGGAGCCCCACTAGAAAGAGTTACTAGAACGATCTTTTAAATAATTTCTTTCCTTTTATCTTCTATCCCTTCTTCAGGCCTGGTTGGAAATTGACCTGAGGCCGCGGTTTCTCTAGAATCGCCGGTCTCTTTCAAACGGGGGCCATTCCGGCCCGTAGTGGACCACCCAGGTAAAGCATCATGAAACGTACTTTCCAACCCAGCACCCTCAAGCGCGCTCGCGTTCACGGTTTCCGCGCCCGCATGGCCACCAAGAACGGCCGTGCCGTCCTGTCGCGTCGTCGCGCCAAGGGCCGCAAGCGCCTGACCGTCTGATAAACGGAACGGGTGGTGAGTCGAGACTTCGGTCGGGAAAAGCGCCTGCTGACACCCCGGCACTTCAAGGCGGTCTTCGACTCACCAAGCGGCAAGGCTCCAGGCAAGAACGTCCTGCTCCTCGCTCGCGCCAATGATCTCGACCATCCCCGCTTGGGGCTGGTGATCGGCAAGAAAAGCGTCAAGCTCTCCGTCCAGCGTAATCGCCTGAAACGCGTGATCCGGGATTCCTTCCGGCTCAATCAGGAGTTGCTGGCCGGACTGGACATTGTCGTGGTGGCGCGCAAAGGCCTCGGCGATCTGGACAATCCGGAACTGCAACAGCAGTTCGGCAAACTCTGGAGACGCCTGGCCAAGCAACGCCCCTCAGCCGCTCCTCCCGGGGTAAGCGACAGCCCCCATGCGTAAACTGGCCATCCTTCCGATCCAGTTCTACCGCTACGCCATCAGCCCCTTGATGGCCAGTCACTGTCGCTTCTATCCCAGCTGCTCCTGTTACACCCAGCAAGCCATCGAGATCCATGGCGTGCTGCGTGGCGGCTGGCTCGGCCTGCGTCGCCTGGGCCGCTGCCATCCGTGGAATCCCGGTGGCTACGATCCGGTTCCACCTCCTTCTTCCCCTTCGATGACCGAGTAATCCATGGACATCCAACGCTCGATCCTGCTCGTCGCCCTGGCCATCGTCTCCTACCTGATGGTGCTGCAGTGGAACCAGGACTACGGCCAGGCCGCTCTCCCGGCCTCGGCCAGCGCCACCGTCGGCGGCAACCAGGCCGCCGCGCTGCCGGACAGCCCTAGCGCCAGCAACAGCGGCGATGACGTACCGACCGCCAACGGTGAAGCCAATCCGCAACTGGCCGCCCCGGCCGCCGTCAGCGACGAGCTGATCCGTGTGAAGACCGACGTCCTGGACCTGGCCATCGATCCCAAGGGCGGCGATATCGTCCAGCTGACCCTGCCGGCCTACCCGCGCCGCCAGGATCGTCCGGACGTGCCCTTCCAGCTGTTCGACAACGGCGGCGAGCGCACCTACCTGGCGCAGAGCGGCCTGATCGGCAGCAACGCCCCGGACAAGTCCAGCGGCCGCGCCCTGTGGAGCAGCGCCCAGCGCAGCTATGAACTGGCCGAGGGCCAGGACCAGCTGGTGGTCGAGCTGACTTACGCCGAGGCCGGGGTCAACTACGTCAAGCGCTTCAGCTTCGAGCGCGGCCAGTACGACCTGAAAGTCGACTACAAGATCGACAACCAGAGCGGCCAGCCCTGGAGCGGTAACTTCTACGCCCAGCTCAAGCGCGACAACAGCGCCGATCCGTCCTCCACCACCGCCACCGGCACGGCCACCTACCTGGGTGCGGCCCTGTGGACCGCCGAGGAGCCCTACAAGAAAGTCTCCATGAGCGACATGGACGACAAGAACCTGCGCGAAACCGTGCAGGGCGGCTGGGTTGCCTGGTTGCAGCACTACTTCGTCACCGCCTGGGTCGGTGCCAAGGACGACAACAACAGCGTGCAGACCCGCAAGGACAGCCAGGGCAACTACATCATCGGTTTCACCGGCCCGCTGTTGAGTGTCGCTGCCGGCGCCAGCGCCGAGACCGGCGCCACCCTGTATGCCGGTCCGAAGATGCAGGACAAGCTGGCCGAGCTGTCCCCGGGCCTGGAACTGACCGTCGACTACGGCTTCCTGTGGTTCCTCGCCCAGCCGATCTTCTGGCTGCTGGAACATATCCACAGCCTGCTCGGCAACTGGGGCTGGTCGATCATCTTCCTCACCATCATCATCAAGCTGGCGTTCTTCCCGCTGTCGGCCGCCAGCTACAAGTCGATGGCGCGCATGCGTGCCGTATCGCCCAAGCTGCAGGCCCTCAAGGAGCAGTTCGGCGACGACCGGCAGAAGATGTCCCAGGCGATGATGGAGCTGTACAAGAAGGAGAAGATCAACCCGCTCGGTGGCTGCCTGCCGATCCTGGTGCAGATGCCGGTGTTCCTGGCGCTCTACTGGGTGCTGCTGGAAAGCGTCGAGATGCGCCAGGCCCCGTGGCTGGGCTGGATCACCGACCTGTCGATCAAGGACCCCTACTTCCTGCTGCCGATCATCATGGGCGCCACCATGTTCATCCAGCAGCACCTCAACCCGACCCCGCCGGACCCCATGCAGGCCAAGGTGATGAAGCTGATGCCGATCATCTTCACCTTCTTCTTCCTCTGGTTCCCCGCCGGTCTGGTGCTGTACTGGGTGGTCAACAACGTCCTGTCCATCGCCCAGCAGTGGTACATTACCCGGCAGATCGAGGCGGCCACG
Organism: Aquipseudomonas alcaligenes; assembly: GCF_003205495.1. Classification (GTDB taxonomy): domain Bacteria; phylum Pseudomonadota; class Gammaproteobacteria; order Pseudomonadales; family Pseudomonadaceae; genus Aquipseudomonas; species Aquipseudomonas alcaligenes_B. The sequence goes on from NZ_QJRX01000001.1 coordinate 390,520, forward strand.
GCAAAAGCCTGAACCCGCTAAGCTGCACAAGACGCCCCCTCGTGGGGCGTTTTGCTATCTGTCAGATATCCACAGCCGAGAACACCAGCATGACCAGCGCCCGTGAAACCATTGCCGCCGTCGCCACCGCCCAGGGTCGCGGGGGCGTCGGCATCGTGCGCGTGTCCGGGCCACGTGCGCGCGCCATCGGCATCAGCCTGTCCGGCCTGGAGCCCAAGCCGCGCCACGCCCACTACGGCCCCTGGCACGACGACGATGGCCAGGTGATCGACCAGGGCCTGCTGCTGTTCTTTCCCGGCCCGCATTCCTTCACTGGCGAAGACGTGCTGGAGCTGCAAGGGCACGGCGGCCCGGTGGTGCTGGACATGCTGCTGCAGCGCTGCCTGCAGCTCGGCGCGCGGCAGGCGCGCCCGGGAGAATTCAGCGAGCGCGCCTTCCTCAACGACAAGCTCGACCTGGCCCAGGCCGAGGCCATCGCCGACCTGATCGAGGCCAGTTCGGCCCAGGCCGCGCGCAATGCCCTGCGCTCGCTGCAAGGCGAGTTTTCGCGGCGGGTGCACGAGCTGACCGAACGGCTGATCCAGCTGCGCATCTACGTGGAGGCCGCCATCGACTTCCCCGAGGAAGAGATCGACTTCCTCGCCGACGGCCATGTGCTGAGCCAGCTCGACGCGGTGCGCGAGTACTTGTCCACCGTGTTGCGCGAGGCCGGTCAGGGCGCCCTGCTGCGCGACGGCATGAACGTGGTCATCGCCGGCCGGCCCAACGCTGGCAAGTCCAGCCTGCTCAATGCCCTGGCCGGGCGCGAGGCGGCCATCGTCACCGATATCGCCGGTACTACCCGCGACGTGCTGCGCGAACATATCCACATCGATGGCATGCCGCTGCACGTGGTGGACACCGCCGGCCTGCGCGACACCGAGGATCAGGTGGAGCGCATCGGCGTGGAGCGCGCGCTCAAGGCCATCGGCGAGGCGGATAGGGTGCTGCTGGTGGTGGACTCCACTGCACCGGAAGCCGCCGATCCCTTCGCCCTGTGGCCGGAGTTTCTCGACAGCAAACCCGACCCGGCGCGGGTCACCCTGATCCGCAACAAGGCCGACCTGTCCGGCGAAGCCGTCGCCCTGGAAACCTGCAGCGACGGCCATGTCACCATCGCCCTGTCGGCCAAGTCGGCCGACGGCCTGGATCTGTTGCGCGAGCACCTGAAGGCCTGCATGGGCTTCGAGCAGACCGCCGAGAGCGGCTTCAGCGCGCGCCGCCGTCACCTGGAGGCGCTACGCCAGGCCCAGGCCAGCCTGGAGCATGGACGCAACCAGCTGACCCTGATGGGCGCCGGCGAACTGCTGGCCGAGGATCTGCGCCAGGCCCAGCAAGCACTGGGCGAAATCACCGGAGCCTTCAGCTCGGACGATCTGCTCGGACGCATCTTCTCCAGCTTCTGCATCGGCAAATAACCAACCTGAGCCCTGTGGAAAACCTGCCCTGAACCCGGTCGATAAGCCTGGTGAAAAGGTCTTGGAAAAACCGTCTGTGCATAAACAGCAATTTCATCCACAGGGGTTATTCAGCTTGCCCAGTGGAAAGGGCCAGGAATGGCACAGGCTTATACAGCGCTGAACTCCATGAGTGGCGAGCCCTATAGCCATCTATCCACAGAAAGTCGCCGCACCATACATAAACATAGAAACTAAGCTTTATAAGATTTCTCTCTTTTATTCTCTATTTTCCTGAAAGCCCGAGCGCTGGCTATTTTTTGTGCAGAAGGCTTCATTCGGGCAGGTCAACTCCCTATACTTGCCACCCCTTTTCATTCCTCTTTTTCAACAGGCACGAGGTGCGTGGTGGACTTCCCTTCCCGTTTTGACGTGATCGTGATCGGCGGCGGCCATGCCGGCACCGAGGCTGCCCTGGCAGCCGCACGCATGGGCGTGAAGACCCTGCTGCTGACCCACAACGTGGAAACCCTCGGCCAGATGAGCTGCAACCCGGCCATTGGCGGCATCGGCAAGAGCCACCTGGTCAAGGAAATCGATGCCCTCGGCGGCGCCATGGCGCTGGCCACGGACAAGGGCGGCATCCAGTTCCGCGTGCTCAACAGCCGCAAGGGCCCGGCCGTACGCGCCACCCGCGCCCAGGCCGACCGCGTGCTGTACAAGGCGGCGATCCGCGAGATCCTGGAGAACCAGGCCAACCTGTGGATATTCCAGCAGGCCGCCGACGACCTGATCGTCGAGCAGGACCAGGTCAAGGGCGTGGTTACCCAGATGGGCCTACGTTTCATGGCCGACAACGTGGTGCTGACCACCGGCACCTTCCTCGGCGGACTTATCCACATCGGCCTGCAGAACTATTCCGGCGGTCGTGCCGGCGACCCGCCCTCGATCGCCCTGGCCAAGCGCCTGCGCGAGCTGCCGCTGCGCGTCGGCCGGCTGAAGACCGGTACCCCGCCGCGTATCGACGGTCGTTCCGTGGATTTCTCGGTGATGACCGAGCAACCCGGCGACACCCCGACCCCGGTGATGTCCTTCCTCGGCAACCAGGCCATGCATCCGCGCCAGATCAGCTGCTGGATGACCCACACCAACGCGCGCACCCACGAGATCATCGCCAGCAACCTCGATCGCTCGCCGATGTACTCGGGCGTGATCGAGGGGATCGGCCCGCGCTACTGCCCGTCGATCGAGGATAAGATCCACCGCTTCGCCGACAAGGACAGCCACCAGGTGTTCATCGAGCCGGAAGGCCTGACCACCCACGAGCTGTACCCAAACGGTATCTCCACCTCGCTGCCGTTCGACGTGCAGCTGGAGATCGTGCGCTCGATTCGCGGCATGGAGAACGCCCACATCGTGCGGCCCGGCTACGCCATCGAGTACGACTACTTCGATCCGCGCGACCTCAAGTACAGCCTGGAGACCAAGGTCATCGGCGGCCTGTTCTTCGCCGGCCAGATCAACGGCACCACAGGCTACGAAGAAGCCGGCGCCCAGGGCCTGCTGGCCGGCGCCAATGCCGCGCTGCGTGCCCAGGGCAAGGACAGCTGGTGTCCGCGCCGTGACGAGGCCTACATCGGCGTGCTGGTCGACGACCTGATCACCCTGGGCACCCAGGAGCCCTACCGCATGTTCACTTCGCGCGCCGAGTACCGGCTGATCCTGCGCGAGGACAACGCCGACCTGCGCCTGACCGAGAAAGGCCGCGAGCTGGGGCTGATCGACGACACCCGCTGGGCCGCCTTCGAGGCCAAGCGCGAGGGCATCGTCCTGGAAGAACAGCGCCTGAAAAGCACCTGGGTACGCCCCGGTACCCCGCAGGGTGATGCCATCGTTGCGCGCTTCGGCACACCGCTGGCCCACGAGTACAACCTGCTCAACCTGCTGGCCCGCCCGGAGATCGACTACGCCGGCCTGGCCGAAGTGACCGAAGCGCCGGCCGTGGATGCCCAGGTCGCCGAGCAGGTGGAGATCAAGACCAAGTACGCCGGCTACATCGACCGCCAGCAGGAAGAGATCGCCCGCCTGCGCGCCAGCGAGGACATCAGGCTGCCGGCCGACATCGACTACGCCGGCATCTCCGGCCTGTCCAAGGAGATTCAGGGCAAGCTGGGCAAAACCCGCCCCGAGACCCTCGGCCAGGCCGGACGCATTCCCGGCGTGACCCCGGCGGCCATCTCCCTGCTGCTGATCCACCTGAAGAAGCGCAACGCCGGCCAAACCCTGGAGGCCAGCGCCTGATGTCTCTGGTTACCCAACGCCATGCCGATGAACTCGCGCAGGGCGCGCAGACGCTTGGCGTGGCGCTCAGCCCCCTGCAGCAGGAACAGCTGCTGGCCTACCTGGCCCTGTTGATCAAGTGGAACAAGGCCTACAACCTCACCGCGGTGCGCAACCCGGACGAGATGGTGTCGCGTCATCTGCTCGACAGCCTCAGCGTGGTGCCCTTCGTGGCCCGATACGGTGACAACTGGCTGGACGTCGGCAGTGGCGGCGGCATGCCCGGCATTCCCCTGGCCATCCTGTTTCCCGAGCGGCGCTTCACCCTGCTCGACTCCAACGGCAAGAAGACCCGCTTCCTCACCCAGGTGAAGCTGGAGCTCAAGCTCGCCAACCTGGAAGTTATCCACAGCCGGGTCGAGGAGTTTCGTCCGCCAGTTCCGTTCAGCGGCATCTGCTCACGCGCCTTCAGCTCGCTGCAGGACTTCACCGACTGGACCCGCCATCTGGGTAACGGCGATACCCACTGGCTGGCGATGAAGGGCGTGCAGCCGGACGATGAGCTGCAGGCGCTGCCGGCGGACTTCCGCCTGCAAAGCTGCGACGTGCTCAAGGTTCCCGGTTGCCAAGGCCAGCGTCACCTGTTGATACTGCGACGCTCGGTCTAGGGGGAAGCACAGATGGCCAAGGTATTCGCGATCGCCAATCAGAAAGGCGGGGTCGGCAAGACCACCACCTGCATCAACCTGGCCGCCTCGCTGGTCGCCACCAAGCGCCGCGTGCTGCTGATCGACCTCGATCCACAGGGCAACGCCACCATGGGCAGCGGTGTGGATAAGCAGGCCCTGGAGCACTCCATCTACGACGTGCTGATCGGCGAGAGCACCGTCGGCGAGGCCATGCAGTTCTCCGAGCACGGCGGCTACCAGTTGCTGCCGGCCAACCGCGACCTGACTGCCGCCGAAGTCGCCCTGCTGGAAATGAAGATGAAGGAGAGCCGCCTGCGCTATGCGCTGGCGCCGATCCGCGAGAACTACGACTACATCCTCATCGACTGCCCGCCGGCGTTGTCGATGCTCACGGTCAACGCCCTGGTCGCCGCCGACGGCGTGATCATCCCCATGCAGTGCGAGTACTACGCGCTGGAGGGCCTGACCGACCTGATGAACAGCATCCAGCGCATCGGCGCGCTGCTCAACCCGGGCCTGAAGATCGAGGGCCTGCTGCGTACCATGTACGACCCGCGCATCAGCCTGACCAACGACGTCAGCGCCCAGCTCAAGGAGCACTTCGGCGAGCAGCTGTACGACGTGGTCATCCCGCGCAACGTGCGCCTGGCCGAGGCGCCCAGCTTCGGCATGCCGGCGCTGGCCTACGACAAGCAATCGCGCGGCGCCATCGCCTACCTGGCGCTGGCCGGCGAACTGGTGCGCCGCCAGCGCGCCAGCGCGAAAACCGCAACCGCATAAAGGAATCCCATGGCCATCAAGAAACGCGGACTCGGCCGCGGACTGGACGCCCTGCTCGGCGGCAGCACCGCCGCCACCCTGGAAGAAGAGGCGGTCAAGGTCGACAGCCGCGAGCTGCAGCACCTGCCGCTGGACCTGATCCAGCGCGGCAAGTACCAGCCGCGCCGCGACATGGACCCGGCCGCCCTCGAGGAGCTGGCCAACTCGATCAAGGCCCAGGGCGTGATGCAGCCGATCGTGGTGCGGCCCATCGGTGGCGGCCGCTTCGAGATCATCGCCGGCGAACGCCGCTGGCGCGCCAGCCAGCAGGCCGGTCTGGACAGGATCCCGGCCATGGTCCGCGAAGTGCCGGACGAAGCCGCCATCGCCATGGCGCTGATCGAGAACATCCAGCGCGAGGACCTCAACCCGATCGAGGAAGCCGTGGCCCTGCAGCGCCTGCAGCAGGAGTTCGAGCTGACCCAGCAGCAGGTCGCCGACGCGGTGGGCAAGTCGCGGGTGACCATCACCAACCTGCTGCGCCTGATTGCCCTGCCGGAAGAGATCAAGACCCTGCTGTCCCATGGCGACCTGGAGATGGGCCATGCCCGCGCCCTGCTCGGCCTGCCCCTGGAACAGCAGGTGGAAGGCGCGCGACATGTTGTCGCACGCGGCCTCACCGTGCGCCAAACCGAGGCACTGGTGCGCCAGTGGCTGAACGCCAAGGAAAAGCCGGCCGAAAAGGCCAAGGTCGACCCGGACATCAATCGCCTGGAGCAGCGCCTGGCCGAGAAGCTAGGGGCCCCGGTGCAGATCAAGCATGGTCAGAAGGGCAAGGGCCAGCTGGTCATCCGTTACAACTCGCTGGACGAACTGCAGGGCGTTCTGGCCCACATTCGCTGAAACAATTGCTCATCGTTGCCCGTGTAGCGGGCGGTCGGAATTCACTACCGGCCAGTTGAACAGGGGGGGAACCCCCCCTATACTCTGCGCGCATTTTGTCGGCACAAAGTATGCCAAGTTGTTGATTTAACGTGCCGACCCAGAGGAACAGCAACAGATGGACGCCCGCACGCCGAACCGCCTGCCCTTCCATCGTCTGCCGGTGTTTCCGGTGCTGCTGGCCCAACTGGCCGTGATCCTGCTGGCCGCTGCCGCCCTGTTCGGCTGGCGCGGCGCGGTGAGTGGCTACTCGGGACTCTGTGGGGGGCTCATCGCCTGGCTCCCCAACCTGTATTTCGCCCACAAGGCGTTCCGCTTCAGCGGGGCGCGGGCCGCCCAGAGCATCGTCCGGTCGTTCTACGCCGGCGAGGCGGGCAAGCTGATTCTGACGGCAGTGCTGTTTGCACTGGCGTTCGTGGTGGTGAAACCGCTGGAGGCGCCGGCGCTGTTCGGTGTCTTCGTGCTGGCGCTCAGCGTCGGCTGGTTCGCCCCGCTGTTGATGAGAACAAGACTTTCGAGACCTTAGAGCGTTTGAGGCAAACATGGCAGAACAAACCGCTTCGGGCTATATCCAGCACCACCTGCAGAACCTGACCTTCGGGAAACTGCCGAATGGTGACTGGGGCTTCGCCCATACCGCGCAAGAAGCAAAGGAAATGGGCTTCTGGGCCTTCCACGTCGATACCCTCGGCTGGTCCGTTTTCCTTGGCCTGGTATTCATCCTGCTGTTCCGCATGGCCGCCAAGCGCGCCACCAGCGACCAGCCGGGTGGCCTGCAGAACTTCGTCGAAGTGCTGATCGAGTTCGTCGACGGCAGCGTGAAGGACACCTTCCACGGCCGTAACGCCCTGATCGCTCCGCTGGCCCTGACCATCTTCGTCTGGATCTTCCTGATGAACTTGATGGACCTGGTACCGGTCGACTTCCTGCCGGTCCTGGCCGCCACCATCACCGGCAACGAGCACCTGTTCTTCCGTGTGGTGCCGACCACCGACCCGAACGCCACCCTGGGCATGGCCCTGTCGGTGTTCGCCCTGATCGTGTTCTACAGCATCAAGGTCAAGGGCATTGGCGGCTTCCTCGGCGAGCTGACCCTGCACCCATTCAGCAGCAGCAACATCTTCGTGCAGACCCTGCTGATTCCGGTGAACTTCCTGCTTGAGTTCGTGACCCTGATCGCCAAGCCGATTTCCCTGGCTCTGCGTCTGTTCGGCAACATGTACGCCGGCGAGCTGATCTTCATCCTGATCGCCGTGATGTTCGGCAGCGGCCTGTTCCTGCTGAGCACCCTGGGCGTGGCGCTGAACTGGGCGTGGGCCGTGTTCCACATCCTGATCATCACCCTGCAGGCCTTCATCTTCATGATGCTGACCATCGTCTATCTGTCGATGGCGCACGAAGACAACCACTAAGAGGCGCCTTGCGCGCCTCTGGTACCGCTAAACCGCTTTACCGCTTCACTTAAACCCCTAAACCAATACGACATAAAAAGTCGGGAGGAAAAATGGAAACTGTAGTTGGTCTCACCGCGATTGCTGTTGCCCTGCTGATCGGTCTGGGCGCTCTGGGTACTGCCATTGGCTTCGGTCTGCTGGGCGGCAAGTTCCTGGAAGGCGCTGCTCGTCAGCCGGAAATGGTTCCGATGCTGCAGGTGAAAATGTTCATCGTCGCCGGTCTGCTGGACGCCGTGACCATGATCGGTGTGGGTATCGCCCTGTTCTTCACCTTCGCGAACCCCTTCGTTGGTCAAATCGCCGGCTAATCACTCGCTTTCGAGTGATTGGTGTGACGAACAACGAACGAGCGAGGTGTTGGCGTGAACATTAATGCAACCCTGATTGGCCAGGCCGTTGCGTTCTTCATTTTCGTGCTGTTCTGCATGAAGTTCGTGTGGCCTCCGGTCATCACGGCTCTGCGCGAACGCCAAAAGAAGATCGCTGATGGTCTGGACGCCGCCAACCGTGCGGCTCGCGATCTGGAACTGGCCCATGAGAAAGTGGCCCAGCAACTGCGCGAAGCCAAAACCCAGGCTGCTGAAATCATCGAGCAAGCCAAGAAGCGCGCGACCCAGATCGTCGACGAAGCCCGTGATCAGGCTCGTGTCGAGGCTGACCGCGTGAAGGCTCAGGCTCAGGCCGAGATCGAGCAGGAAATCAACGGTGTCAAAGACGCCCTGCGTGCCCAAGTGGGTGCCCTGGCCGTTACCGGTGCCGAGAAGATCCTGGGCTCGACCATCGATCAAAACGCGCATGCGGAGCTGGTTAACAAACTGGCAGCCGAAATCTAAGCGAGGGCGATCATGGCAGAACTGACCACGCTGGCCCGTCCTTACGCTAAGGCTGCCTTCGAGTACGCCCAAGGCAACCAGCAGCTGGCCGCATGGTCGGCCATGCTGGGCCTCGCTGCAGCGGTGTCGCAGGACGACACCATGCAGCGCGTGCTCAAGGCCCCGCGTTTGACGAGCGCAGAAAAGGCCGCCGCTTTCAACGAAGTGTGCGGTGACAAGTTCGACGCCCAGGCACGCAACTTCATTTCCGTCGTCTCCGAAAACGGTCGTCTCGACCTGTTGCCGGAAATCGCCGCCCAGTTCGAGCTGTACAAGGCCGAGCAGGAGAAGTCGGTGGACGTGGAAGTGACCAGTGCCTTCGCATTGAGCACAGAACAGCAAGACAAACTCGCCAAGGTTCTCAACGCACGGCTCAGCCGAGAAGTGCGTCTGCATGTGACGGAAGACGCCGCCCTCATCGGTGGTGTGGTTATCCGCGCAGGCGACCTGGTTATCGATGGCTCGGTTCGCGGCAAAATCGCGAAGCTGGCCGAAGCGTTGAAATCTTGAGTTTGAAGGGGCAGCAGAGCAATGCAGCAACTCAATCCTTCCGAAATTAGTGAAATCATCAAGGGACGTATCGAGAAACTCGACGTCTCTTCCCAAGCCCGCAACGAAGGTACCGTGGTATCCGTTTCCGACGGTATCGTGCGTATCTACGGTCTGGCCGACGTCATGTACGGCGAAATGATCGAGTTCCCGGGCGGCGTCTACGGTATGGCGCTGAACCTGGAGCAAGACTCCGTCGGTGCCGTAGTGCTGGGTGCATACACCAGCCTGGCCGAAGGCATGAGCGCCAAGTGCACCGGCCGCATCCTGGAAGTCCCGGTTGGTCCGGAACTGCTGGGCCGCGTGGTCGATGCCCTGGGCAACCCGATCGACGGCAAAGGCCCGATCAATGCTCAAGCCACCGACGCCGTCGAGAAAGTCGCTCCGGGCGTGATCTGGCGTAAGTCGGTCGACCAGCCGGTGCAGACCGGTTACAAGTCGGTCGATGCCATGATCCCGGTCGGCCGTGGCCAGCGCGAGCTGATCATCGGTGACCGTCAGATCGGTAAGACCGCTCTGGCCGTCGACGCCATCATCAACCAGAAGAACAGCGGCATTCGCTGCGTCTACGTGGCCATCGGTCAGAAGCAATCGACCATCGCCAACGTGGTGCGCAAGCTGGAAGAAGCTGGCGCCCTGGCCAACACCATCGTGGTCGCCGCGTCCGCGTCCGAGTCGGCTGCCCTGCAGTTCCTCGCGCCGTACGCCGGTTGCACCATGGGCGAATACTTCCGCGACCGCGGTGAAGACGCCCTGATCGTGTACGACGACCTGTCCAAGCAGGCCGTGGCCTACCGCCAGATCTCCCTGCTGCTGCGCCGTCCGCCGGGCCGCGAAGCCTACCCGGGTGACGTGTTCTATCTCCACAGCCGTCTGCTGGAGCGCGCTTCCCGCGTTTCCGAAGAGTACGTCGAGAAGTTCACCAATGGCGCCGTGAAGGGCAAGACCGGTTCCCTGACCGCTCTGCCGATCATCGAAACCCAGGCTGGCGACGTTTCCGCGTTCGTTCCGACCAACGTGATCTCGATCACCGACGGTCAGATCTTCCTGGAATCGGCCATGTTCAACTCGGGTATCCGTCCGGCCGTCAACGCCGGTATCTCGGTTTCCCGCGTGGGTGGTGCCGCTCAGACCAAGATCATCAAGAAGCTGTCCGGTGGTATCCGTACCGCTCTGGCTCAGTACCGTGAACTGGCGGCTTTCGCCCAGTTCGCTTCTGACCTGGACGAGGCCACCCGCAAGCAGCTGGATCACGGTCAGCGCGTTACCGAGCTGATGAAGCAGAAGCAGTACGCGCCGATGTCCATCGCCGACATGGCGGTGAGCCTGTATGCCGCCGAGCGTGGTTTCCTGGCCGACGTCGAAGTCGCCAAGATCATCAGCTTCGAGCAGGCCCTGATCGCCTTCTTCAACCGTGAGAACGCCGCGCTGATGGCGAAGATCAACGAGAAGGGCGACTTCAATGACGATATCGACGCTCAGCTGAAGGCTGGCATCGAGAAGTTCAAGGCCACCCAAACCTGGTAAGCCGCAGTGGGGGCCGCGAGGTCCCCGCTTGCTAACCTGATAGGTGTTACATGGCAGGCGCAAAAGAGATTCGCAGCAAGATTGCGAGCATCAAAAGCACGCAGAAGATCACCAGCGCCATGGAAAAGGTGGCGACCAGCAAGATGCGCAGGGCTCAACAGCGCATGGCTGCCAGTCGTCCCTACGCGGAGCGTATCCGCCAGGTGATTGGTCATCTGGCCAACGCCAACCCGGAATATCGTCACCCGTTCATGATCGAGCGTGAAGTCAAGCGCGTCGGTTACGTGGTGGTGAGTTCGGACCGTGGTCTGTGCGGTGGTCTGAATACCAACCTGTTCAAGGCTCTGGTCAAGGACATGGCGAGCAATCGCGAGCAAGGCGTGGAGGTTGATCTCTGCGTGATTGGCAGCAAGGGTGCGGCGTTCTTCCGCAACTTTGGTGGCAATGTCGTTGCTGCGATCAGCCACCTGGGCGAAGAACCGTCGATCAACGATCTGATCGGTTCGGTCAAGGTGATGCTCGATGCCTACCTGGAAGGTCGCATCGATCGTCTGTCCGTGGTCTCGAACAAGTTCGTCAATACCATGACGCAAAAGCCGACAGTGGAGCAGCTGGTTCCGCTGGTGGCGACTCCGGATGAGGGTCTCAAGCACCACTGGGACTACCTGTACGAACCCGACGCCAAGCAGATCCTCGACGGTCTGATGGTGCGTTACGTGGAGTCGCAGGTGTACCAGGCGGTGGTCGAGAACGCTGCTGCTGAACAAGCGGCACGGATGATCGCGATGAAGAACGCCACCGACAACGCTGGCGATCTGATCAAGGACCTGCAGCTGATTTACAACAAGGCTCGTCAGGCAGCGATCACCCAGGAAATTTCGGAAATCGTCGGCGGCGCTGCCGCGGTTTAAGAACGGTTCAAATATTCAGAGGAACCAAAGATGAGTAGCGGACGTATCGTTCAAATCATCGGCGCCGTTATCGACGTGGAATTCCCGCGTGATCAAGTGCCGAGCGTTTATGAAGCGCTGAAAGTAGTTGGCGCCGAAACCACCCTGGAAGTTCAGCAGCAGCTGGGCGACGGCGTGGTGCGTTCCATCGCCATGGGCTCGACCGAAGGTCTGAAGCGTGGCCTGGACGTCACCCGCACCGGCAAGGCCATCTCCGTACCGGTCGGTAAAGCGACCCTGGGCCGGATCATGGACGTGCTGGGCAATCCGATTGACGAAGCCGGCCCGATTGGCGAAGAAGAGCAGTGGGAAATCCACCGCGCTGCGCCGTCCTATGCCGAGCAGGCTGGCGGCAACGAGCTGCTGGAAACCGGTATCAAGGTAATCGACCTGGTCTGCCCGTTCGCCAAGGGCGGTAAGGTCGGCCTGTTCGGCGGTGCCGGCGTCGGCAAGACCGTGAACATGATGGAACTGATCCGTAACATCGCCATCGAGCACAGCGGTTATTCCGTGTTCGCAGGTGTGGGTGAGCGTACTCGCGAGGGTAACGACTTCTACCACGAGATGAAGGACTCCAACGTTCTCGACAAAGTGGCCCTGGTCTATGGCCAGATGAACGAGCCGCCGGGTAACCGTCTGCGCGTGGCGCTGACCGGCCTGACCATGGCCGAGAAGTTCCGTGACGAAGGCCGTGATGTTCTGTTCTTCGTGGACAACATCTACCGCTACACCCTCGCCGGTACCGAAGTATCCGCACTGCTCGGCCGTATGCCTTCCGCAGTGGGTTATCAGCCGACCCTGGCCGAAGAGATGGGCGTTCTGCAGGAGCGTATTACTTCGACCAAGACCGGTTCGATCACCTCGATCCAGGCCGTTTACGTACCTGCGGACGACCTGACCGACCCGAGCCCGGCGACCACCTTCGCCCACTTGGACGCCACCGTCGTACTGTCGCGTGACATCGCCTCCCTGGGTATCTACCCGGCCGTGGACCCGCTGGACTCCACCTCCCGTCAGCTCGATCCGCTGGTGGTTGGTCAGGAGCACTACGAGACCGCGCGTGGCGTGCAGTACGTACTGCAGCGCTACAAGGAACTGAAGGACATCATCGCGATCCTCGGTATGGACGAGCTGTCCGAGTCGGACAAGCAACTGGTAGCCCGTGCTCGTAAGATCCAGCGCTTCCTGTCCCAGCCGTTCTTCGTCGCCGAAGTCTTCACCGGCTCCCCGGGCAAGTACGTTTCCCTGAAGGACACCATCGCTGGTTTCAGCGGCATCCTGAAAGGTGACTACGATCACCTGCCGGAGCAGGCGTTCTACATGGTTGGCAGCATCGACGAAGCGATCGAGAAAGCCAAGAAACTGTAATCCCCTGTGCGCCCGGCAACGGGCGCTCGTGAGGCAAGCGTATGGCCATTACTGTCCATTGCGATATCGTCAGTGCCGAAGCGGAGATCTTCTCCGGTCTGGTCGAGATGGTGATCGCGCACGGCAACCTGGGCGATCTGGGTATCGCTCCGGGCCACGCCCCGCTGATCACTGATCTGAAGCCGGGCCCGATCCGCCTGGTCAAGCAGGGTGGCGAGCACGAGGTGTTCTACATCTCCGGTGGCTTCCTCGAAGTGCAGCCGAACATGGTGAAGGTCCTGGCCGACACCGTGACTCGTGCCAGCGACATCGATGAAGCGGCCGCTCAGGAGGCCCTCAAGGCCGCCGAGAAGGCGCTCAACGAGAAGGGTGCGGAGTTCAACTACGGCTCCGCCGCCGCTCACCTGGCCGAAGTGGCAGCCCAGCTGCGCACCGTCCAGCAGATGCGCAAGAAGTACTGAGGCTCGTCCTCCGGCTTCCAGCGTCAGCGAGTAAAAGGGTAGCCTTGGCTACCCTTTTTCTTTTCTGCCGTTTTAATCCGCGGGCGGCTGGCCGCCTGCACCCGTTCAGGATTCCGCCATGTCCCTCGATATCGTCATTCTCGCCGCCGGCCAGGGCACCCGCATGCGTTCGGCCCTGCCCAAGGTCCTGCACCCGGTGGCCGGCAAGCCCATGCTCGGCCACGTCATCGATACCGCCCGCCAGCTTGCGCCGCGCAAGATCCATGTTGTGATCGGCCATGGCGCCGAGTTGGTGCGCGAGCGCCTGGCGGCCGACGATATCCAGTTCGTGCTGCAGGCCGAGCAGCTGGGCACCGGCCATGCCGTGGCCCAGGCCCTGCCGGCGCTGTCGGCGGACAAGGTGCTGATCCTCTACGGCGACGTGCCGCTGACCCGGGTCGAGACCCTGGCCCGCCTGCTGGAGCAGGCCGGTGACAACCAGCTGGGCCTGTTGACCGTCAACCTGGCCGATCCCACCGGTTATGGCCGCATCATCCGCAACGAAGCCGGCGTGGTGCAGGCGATCGTCGAGCACAAGGATGCCAGCGAAGCGCAGCGCGCCATCCGCGAAGGCAACACCGGCATCCTCGCCGTACCGGGCAAGCGACTCGGTGACTGGCTGGGCCGCTTGTCCAACAGCAATGCCCAGGGCGAGTACTATCTCACCGACGTGATCGCCATGGCCGTGGCCGACGGCCTGATCGTCGCCACCGAGACCGCCCAGGACGAAATGGAAGTGCTGGGTGCCAACGACCGCATCCAGCTGGCGCAGCTCGAGCGCCACTACCAGCAGCGCATGGCCCGCCAGCTGATGGCCCAGGGCGTGACCCTGCTCGACCCGCATCGTTTCGACGTGCGTGGCGAAGTGACCGTGGGCCGCGACGTGACCATCGACATCAACGTGATCTTCGAAGGCAAGGTGGTCATCGAGGACGACGTGCAGATCGGCCCGAACTGCGTGATCAAGGATTCCATCCTGCGTCGCGGCGCCATCGTCAAAGCCAACAGCCACCTGGAAGGCGCCGAGCTGGGTGAGGGCGCCGATTGCGGCCCGTTCGCTCGCCTGCGACCGGGCGCTAGGCTGGGCGCCAAGGCCCATGTCGGCAACTTCGTCGAGCTAAAGAACGCCGTGCTGGGCGAGGGTGCCAAGGCTGGCCACCTGAGCTACCTGGGCGACGCCGAGATCGGCGCACGCAGCAACATCGGCGCCGGCACCATCACCTGCAACTACGACGGCGCCAACAAGCACCGCACCGTGATGGGTGAGGACGTGTTCATCGGTTCCAACAGCTCCATCGTCGCCCCCGTCACCCTGGGCAATGGCGCCACCACCGGTGCCGGCTCCACCGTGACCCAGGACGTACCGGCGGCGGTCCTGGCAGTGGGCCGTGCCAAGCAGCGCAACATCGAAGGCTGGAAGCGCCCGCAGAAGGCGCCGAAGTAACAGGCCTGTCATTGTGCTGAAAGGCGGCTCAGGCCACCTTTCGTCTATCTGGCGCTTGACCTGACGCTTTCATTAGGCTTTGATTCGCGCACTTATCTTTCGAATCGAAACTTAAATGTCGAAACGCAACACACCCCAGCGCCGCCACGCGATTCTCGCCTTGCTCAACGAGCAGGGCGAGGTGGTTGTGGATGCCCTGGCGCAACATTTCGCCACCTCCGAAGTTACGATCCGAAAGGACCTGGCCGAACTGGAGAAGAACGGCCTGCTGCTGCGTCGCTACGGCGGTGCGGTACCCATGCCGCAGGAGCTGATCGGCGAGCCGGCGCAGCCCATCTCCCGCCACAAACAGGCCATTGCCCGCGCAGCGGTCGGCCTGATCCGCGAGCACGCGCGCATCATCATCGACAGCGGCAGCACAACGGCGGCAATGATCCCGCAGCTTGGCCGCCAGCCCGGTCTGGTGGTGATGACCAACTCGCTGAACGTGGCCAACGCCCTGCGCGACATCGAGCACGAACCGGTGCTACTGATGACCGGCGGCACCTGGGACCCGCACTCGGAGTCCTTCCAGGGCCAGGTCGCCGAGCAGGTCCTGCGTTCCTACGACTTCGACCAGCTGTTCATCGGCGCCGACGGCATCGACCTGGAGCGTGGCACCACCACTTTCAACGAACTGCTGGGGCTGTCGCGGGTCATGGCCGAGGTGGCCCGCGAGGTCATCGTCATGGTCGAGAGCGACAAGGTCGGCCGCCGTATTCCCAACCTGGAGCTGCCCTGGAGCAGCGTCCATACCCTGATCACCGACGACCGCCTGGATAGCCAGGTGGCCGAACAGATACGCGCGCGCGGGGTCCAGCTGATCCTCGCCGCCGCTTCCTGAGGAGAACCCCTATGTGTGGCATCGTTGGCGCCGTCGCCGAACGCAACATCACCCCGATCCTGGTCGAAGGCCTCAAGCGCCTGGAGTACCGCGGCTATGACAGTGCCGGTGTGGCGGTCTTCACCCAGGCCGGTACGCTTTCGCGTTGCCGCCGCGTGGGCAAGGTCGCCGAGCTGGAGCAGGCCCTGGCCGCTGAGCCGTTGACCGGCCACCTGGGCATCGCCCATACCCGCTGGGCCACCCACGGCGCGCCGAGCGAGCGCAACGCCCACCCGCATTTCTCCGGTGAGCAACTGGCCGTGGTGCACAACGGCATCATCGAGAACCATGAGGAGCTGCGCGAGCGCCTCAAGGGCCTCGGCTACGTCTTCACCTCCGACACCGACACCGAGGCCATCGTCCACCTGTTGCAGCACAAGCTGCAGCAGCTCGGCGACCTCACCGCTGCGCTCAAGGAAGCCATTCCTGAGCTACACGGCGCCTACGGTCTGGCGGTCATCAGCGCGGCGCAGCCGGACCGCATCCTTGCCGCCCGCAGCGGCAGCCCGTTGGTGATCGGCTTAGGGCTCGGCGAGAACTTCCTCGCCTCCGATCAGCTCGCTTTGAGACAAGTAACGGACCGTTTCATGTACCTGGAGGAGGGCGATATCGCCGAAATCCGCCGCGACAGCGTGCAGATCTGGGACGTCGCCGGCCAGCCGGTACAGCGTGAGTCGGTGCAGTACCACGAAGGCGCCGAGGCCGCCGACAAGGGCGAGTACCGCCACTTCATGCTCAAGGAAATCCACGAGCAGCCCCAGGTCGTGCAGCGCACCCTGGAAGGCCGCCTGGGCGGCGACCACGTGCTGGTCCAGGCCTTCGGCCCGCAGGCCGCCGAACTGTTCGCCAAGGTGCGCAACGTGCAGATCGTCGCCTGCGGTACCAGCTACCACGCTGGCATGGTCGCCCGTTACTGGCTGGAGGCGTTGACCGGCATTCCCTGCCAGATCGAAGTGGCCAGCGAGTTCCGCTACCGCCAGGTGGCGGTGCAGCCGGACAGCCTGTTCATCACCATCTCCCAATCCGGCGAGACCGCCGACACCCTGGCCGCCCTGCGCAATGCGAAACAGGCCGGCTACCTGGCCAGCCTGACCATCTGTAATGTCGACACCAGCTCCCTGGTGCGTGAATCCGACCTGTGCCTGCTGACTCAGGCCGGCCCGGAAATCGGCGTCGCCTCGACCAAGGCCTTCACCACCCAGCTGGTCTCTCTGCTGCTGCTGACCCTGGCCCTCGGCCAGGTGCGCGGCACCCTGCAAGCCGGTGTTGCCGCCGAGCTGGTGGAAGAACTGCGCCGCCTGCCGACCCGCCTGGGCGAGGCGCTGGCGATGGACAAGACGGTGGAGAAGGTCGCCGAGCTGTTCGCCGAGAAGCACCACACCCTGTTCCTCGGCCGCGGTGCCCAGTACCCGGTGGCCATGGAAGGGGCGCTCAAGCTCAAGGAAATCTCCTACATCCACGCCGAGGCCTACCCGGCCGGCGAACTCAAGCACGGCCCGCTGGCCCTGGTCGACGCCGACATGCCGGTGGTCACCGTGGCGCCGAACAACGAGCTGCTGGAAAAGCTCAAGTCCAACCTGCAGGAAGTCCGCGCCCGTGGCGGGCAGCTGATCGTCTTCGCTGACGGCGCCGCCGGCTTGGGCAATGGCGAAGGCACGCATGTCATCAACATGCCGCACATCCACGACGTGCTGGCGCCGATTCTCTACACCTTGCCGCTGCAGCTGCTGTCCTACTACGTGGCCGTGCTCAAGGGCACCGATGTGGACCAACCGCGCAACCTGGCCAAGTCGGTAACGGTGGAATAATTAGAGAGCAAAAAGAAAAAGCGGGCTATTAGCCCGCTTTTTTACTTGTCTTGCTGAATCTATTGGACCAGATCCGGCATGTGCGAATGGGGTAGAGCCATGAGGCTCTTGCCAGGCCGAGTGAGCGAGGTATTTGTTCGCTGGCTGGGGCTAGAGCGGGCCTATGGCTGTTGCCTCCAGAGTCTCTAAGCTCTGTGAGTCAGCCATCTCTCGAGGAGCCAGACCATGTTCACTACACCGCGCGCCATGTTGCTAGGTCTCTGTCTGCTGCCAGCCCTGGCCGGCGCGGAGCCGCGTGCCGGCCTGTGGGAGTTCACCAGCCAGATGCAGCAGGACGGCCAGGCCATGCCGGACATGCAGCAGATGCTCGAGCAATTGCAGAAGTTGCCGCCCGAGCAGCGCCAGATGATGGAACAGATGTTGGCCCAGCAGGGCGTCAAGCTGGGCGGCGGAGGGGTGCAGCTGTGCCTCAGCGAGGCGAGCGCCAAGGCCCGTGACATCCCCCTGCAGGACCCCGATTCGGGTTGTACCCAGGAGATCACCGAGCGCAGCGCCGAGGTGTGGAAGTTCCGCTTCAAGTGTCCCAATGGCGAGGGCGAAGGTGAGACCCGTTTCGACGGCGATACGGCCTTCACCACCACGCTCAATGGCGTCTACGACGGCCAGCAGAGCAGCATGCACAGCCAGGCGCGCTGGCTCGGCGTGGACTGCGGCGGGCTGCCCGCCCGCTGAGCGTCGCTGGCGGGTACACTGCCCGCTGGGCAACGGCAGGGGGCAGGGAATGCAGGGGCTGGGACTTGGGTTGGCGCTGGTGCTGGCGGCGCTGGTGCTGCTGGCGGTGATCTATTGCTACAACCGTCTGGTGTTCAACCGCGCACGGGTGGCCGAGGCCTGGAGCGGCATCGAGGTGCAGCTCAAGCGCCGCTCCAGTCTGATTCCGCAGCTGGTCGCCTGTCTCAAGGCGTACATGGCCCATGAGCGAGATACCCTCGAAGAGCTGGTCATCCGGCGTGGCGAAGCGCAGGCCCACGAGACCGATGGCGCCGCCGGCCGCGGTCCGGTCGAAGGCCAGCTATCGGCAGCCCTGCAGCGCGCCTTCGCCTTGGTCGAGGGCTACCCGGAGCTCAAGGCCGATGCGGTGTTCCTCGACCTGCAGCGCAACCTCAGCGAGGTCGAGGAGCATATCCAGATGGCTCGCCGCTACTACAACGGCGCCGTGCGCGAGCTCAACGTGCTGGTCGAATCGGTGCCGAGCAACCTGGTGGCGCGCGCCTTCGCGTTCCGCTGCGCCGCCTATTTCGCCCTGGACGACGCCCGCGACGGGCAATCACCGGAAATGGAGTTCTGAACATGCCGGGATGGCTGAAACCCCTGCTGCTGTTGTGTGCTCTGCTGCCTGGCGTGACGCTGGCGCGGGAAGTGATCGAGGATTTCGCAGTCGAGCTGCAGGTTCGCAACGATGGCCTGCTGGATGTGACCGAGCGCATCACCGTGCAGGCCGAGGGCGACAGGATCCAGCGTGGCATCTATCGCGACATTCCGGTGACCTATCGCCTGCCCGGTGGCCTGCTGCGCAAGACGCCGATCGACCTGCTGAGCGCCACCCGCGACGGTGAAGCCGAGTCGGTACGCCGCGAGACCCAGGGTGCCTACCAGCGCTTCTACCTCGGTTCGCCGCATATCCTGCTGGAGCCGGGGCGTTATGTGTATGAACTGCGCTATCGGGTCGATCCGCAACTGCTGCAGCGGCCGGACGAGGACGAGCTGTACTGGAACGTCACCGGCAACGCCTGGGCGTTCCCGATCCTGCAGGCATCGGCGCGTGTAGAACTGCCGGAGGGGGCGAGGATCGGCCGCGTCTCAGGGTACACCGGTGCCAGTGGCGAGCAGGGCGTGGGCTACCAGGTGCTGGAGCAGACCGAGAATTCGCTGCTGCTGGAGACTACCGTTGTGTTGCCGCCGCAACAGGGTTTCACCCTGGCCGTGGACTGGCAGGCCGGCATCGTCGAGCGGCCCGGCCTGTTGCAGCGCAGCCTGCGCCTGCTGTTCGACAACGCCGGCCTGACCCTGGGTGCCGTGCTCTGGCTGGCCCTGCTCGTTTACTACCTGCGCACCTGGCGACGCGTGGGGCGCGACCCGCGCAAGGGCCTGCATATCGTGCGTTTCGAGGCTCCCGATGATCTCAGCCCGACGCAGGTGGGCTATCTCTGGCATCGCGGCTTTCGCGGTGCCTTCAACGATGCCCGCGCGCTGGCGATCTGCTTCACCGACTGGGCGATCCACGGTCTGATTCGCCTGGAGGACCGGCCAGGTGGCGACGGTTTCGTTCTGCAGCCCGGCCGCAAACCGGCGGAATCGGCACGTGTGGGCGAGATCGAATGGCTCCGCCGCCTGTTCCCGCTGAACAACTCCGCGCCCCTGGAATTGGGCAGTCGCTACCAGCCGCGCCTGGCCGAGATGAAGACGCGCATGTTCGACAGCCTGCAGACGGTGGGGGTGCTGTGGCACGCCAACAACCGTGGGGCCTGGGCCACCGGCCTGGCCATCGCCGTGCCCGGCCTGTTGCTCGCTGTGCTGACCGGGCTGGAGGGCGAAGAGCAATGGGGCTTGGCCATCGCCGGCATGGTCTTCAGCCTGGGCTTCGGCATACCGGCGGCGGTGGTGCTGACGCTGGCGATGCGTGAGGCGGGCTACGGCAAACGGATTGGCTTGGTGGTAGTGGCACTGCTGTTCGGCTTCCCGGTGCCGATTGGCCTGTGGATGCTGCTGTCTGCCTGCTCGCTGCCGGTCATGCTGCTGGTGATCGCCTACCTGTTGCTGGTGGGGTTGTTCTACCGCTGGCTGGAGGCGCCTTCGGTGAAGGGGCAGCAGTTGCTGGATGCCGCGGCCGGCTACCGTGACTACCTGCAACTGGCCGAGAGCGAGGTACTGGCGCGCGCGGCCGAAGCGCCGGCGATGAGCATCGAGCTGTACGAACGCCACCTGCCGTACGCCATGGCGCTGGGCGTGGAGGCACAGTGGAGCGCGCGTTTCGCCGCCGCGCTGGAAGCCGGCCTGATCGATCCCAGCCGGCACGAGTACCGACCGGGCTGGTACGCCGCGCGTGAGCGCTTCAGCTCGCCGACCGCCTTCAGCGGCGCCCTGAGTTCGAGCCTGGCCAGTGCCAGTGCCAGCGCCTCGACGCCGCCGGCCAGCTCATCCTCGTCCTCCGGCGGCTCCTCAGGCGGAGGTTCCTCGGGGGGTGGCAGTGGCGGCGGCGGTGGTGGTGGCTGGTAGGGTAGCTGTGCCTCGCTACGCAGCCGTTCGACCAGCTCGGGCAGCGGGCGGCTGTCGCCAGCCAGAGGTTCATGGTGCGAGCGCGGTCAGCAGGGTATCGAGGTTGTGCTGGAGCATGCCCAGGTAGGTGCTGGCCGGCCCCTGGCTGGCCAGGGCATCGGAATACAGGGTGCCGCCGACGCGGGCACCGGCCTCGTCGGCAATCTGCTGCAGCAGGCGCGGGTCGCGGATGTTTTCCACGAACACGGCGCGCACGCCTTCGCTGCGCAGCTGACGGATCAGCGCGGCGACTTCGGCGGCAGACGGCTCGTCATGGGTGGACAGGCCCTGCGGCGCGATGAACTGCAGCTGCCAGGCCTGGCCCAGATAGCCGAAGGCATCGTGGCTGGTCACCACCTTGCGCTGGCTGGCCGGCAGGCTGGCCAGACGTGTGTTGGCCTGTTTGAGCAGCGCATGCAGCTTGGCCAGGTAGGCGTCGCGGTTGGCGGCGTAGGCGTCGGCATGCGCAGGGTCGAGCTGGCTGAGCGCCTGGGTGATGTTGCGCACGTAGATCTCGGCATTGCTCAGGCTCTGCCAGGCGTGCGGGTCGGCGACTTTCTCGCCGTCCTCCTCCAGCCACAGCGGCAGCACGCCCTGGCTGGCGTCGATGCGCCGGCCGCGCGCTTCGCTGCTGGCCAGCAGGCGTTCCAGCCAGGGCTCGAAGCCCAGGCCGTTGGCGATGATCAGGTCGGCCTGCAGCAGTGTGCGCGCATGTTCCGGGCTGGGCTCGAAGACGTGGGCGTCTTCGTCGGGCCCGACCA
The DNA here is from genome assembly GCF_003205495.1 of Aquipseudomonas alcaligenes. Lineage (GTDB taxonomy): Bacteria > Pseudomonadota > Gammaproteobacteria > Pseudomonadales > Pseudomonadaceae > Aquipseudomonas > Aquipseudomonas alcaligenes_B. The sequence goes on from NZ_QJRX01000001.1 coordinate 412,096, forward strand.
GGTTGGTCAGAACAATGTGCTCACCGCCAACGGCGCGGGTCAGGTCGGCGAGGATGCTGAAGCTGGTGACCACCTACGGCTTGTCGGCGGCGGACAGTGACAACGGCAGGAGCAAAGCGATCAGGGCGAGCAGGGCGCGCATGGGTTTTCCTCAGGGCGATGTGGGTAAGGGAGCCGGGCGCCAGAGACCGTGAACCGGCCCGGCGATCACCGAGATCAGGTAGGCCAGCCCGGCCAGCAGGACGATGCAGGGTCCGCTCGGCAGGCCGGCGTGGTACGACAGCAGCAGGCCGAGCCAGACGCTGGCGGCGCCGATCAGCGCGGCGAGCAGCAGCAGGTGCGGCAGGTGGCGGCTCCAGAAGCGCGCGGCGGCGGCCGGCAGCATCATCAGGCCGACCACCATCAGGGCGCCGATGGCCTGGAAGCCCATCACCAGGTTCAGCACCACCAGGGCCAGGAACAGGCCGTGCACCAGCGGGCCGATGCGGCTGACGCTGCGCAGGAACAGCGGGTCGAGGCTGTCCAGCGCCAGCGGGCGGTAGATCAGCAACAGCACGATCAGGCTGATGGCCGCCACGCTGAGCATGCCGTGCAGGGTGGGCAGGTCTACCGCCAGCGCCGAGCCGAACAGCAGGTGCATCAGGTCCAGCTTGCGCCCGGCCAGGCCGAGCAGCAGCACGCCGCTGGCCAGCGAGATGGGGTACAGGGCGGCCAGGCTGGTGTCCTCGCGCAGCCCGGTGCGACGCGTGACCCAGGCGGCCAGCATGGCCATGCCCAGGCCGGCGACCAGGCCACCGGCGGTCAGCGCCGGCAGGCTCAGGCCGAACAGCCAGAAGCCCAGCGCGGCGCCGGGCAGGATGCCGTGGGCGATGGCATCGCCAATCAGGCTCATGCGCCGCAGCATCAGGAACACGCCCAGCGGCGCGGCGCTGCAGGCCAGCGCCAGGCCGCCGAGCAGGGCGCGGCGCAGGAAGGCGAATTCGGCGAAGGGCTGCCATAGCGGCTCGAGCATCAGGCCACGCGCTCCAGACGCGCGCCGCGCAGTTCGCTGACCGGCGCCAGGATGCAGCCCTGTGCGGACACCAGCAGGGCATTGTCCTGCCAGTCGCTCAAATGGCCCACGGCGTGGCTGACCACCAGCAGCGTGCGGCCTTCGGCCTGCCACTGGCGCGCGCGTTGCCAGAACAGCGCCTGGCCTTCGGCATCCAGCGCCGCTTCCGGCTCATCGAGCAACAGCAGGCGGGCACCGGTCAGGTCGAGGCGGGCGAGCAGGGCGCGCTGCAGCTGGCCGCCGGACAGTGCTTCCAGCGGCAGTGCCTGCAGCCCGTTCAGCTGCCAGCGCTCCAGCGTCTGCTCCAGCCGGGCCCGTTGTGCGGCGCGCGAGTGCTTCTGCGACCACAGTCCGCCGGCCACCAGGGCGTCCAGGCGAATGGGAAACTGGCGGTCGAAGGCCTGCTGCTGGATCAGCACGCCGATGCCACCCTGGCGTGGCGCCTCCACCCGCACCCGGCCCGCCAGCGGCGCCTGCCAGCCGGCGATGACCTTGAGCAGGCTGCTCTTGCCGCAGCCGTTGTGGCCGATCACGGCGGTCAGGCTGCCGGCCGTCAGGTGCAGGTCCAGCGGTGGGGTCAGCGGGCGGCCGGGCGGCCCCCATTGCAGGCCCTCGCAGCGGATCATGCCGGCCGGCTCCACTGGCTGCGGGCCACGGCATCGTGGGCATGCAGGCTTTCGGCGTGTACCACTTCCAGGGCGAAGCCGAGCAGCCCGTCCTGCTCGCGCAGGGTTTGGTGCAGACGGCGCGCGGCGTCCTCGCAGAACATCAGGTTCTGCCCGTTGGCCAGGGCGAAGGCCTGTTCATCGGCGCGTTTGACCGCCGTCTGCAGGGCGGTGCCCAGGGCGGCCTCGGCGCTGTCCAGCCAGTGCAGCAGTGGCAGCTCCTGCAGGCTCGGGTCCAGGTGCAGCTGCAGGCGCGCCTCGCTGCGCTGGCTGTGCGGGGTGGCGAGGATGCCCTGTGAACTGCCCAGCCAGTCGATGATATCGGCATGATCGAGTGATTTGCCGGCAAAATAATCTACAAATCGCTGCTGAATCAGTTGCCGGGCCAGCGCCGCCGAGCACGGGCAGGTCGAGGAATAGCCCAGTGTCAGCTGCAGTTCCACGTGAAACCCCAGGTCATCCAGCCGGGTGTTGAGTGCCACGGGGTAGGCCTTCCAGCCGGCCAACGGGCTGACCAGTGCCGGGCGCTTGAGCAGCAGCTCGCCGCGCAGGTTGAGGTAGGCGCGTTGTGACAGGCCTGCGTGGCTGTCCAGGAACTGGCGCAGCACCCGCTGCACGGCCGTCAGGGTCAGCGGCTGGTGTTCCAGGGCTTCCAGTGCCAGGTACAGGCGCGACATGTGAATGCCCCGCGCGCTGGCATCATCCAGGCTGACCCCGGCGTCCACCCGGCAGGCCAGCGGCATGCCGGCCAGCTGCACGGGCAGGGCGATCTGCTGCATGCCGACGAAGTCCAGCGCGGGCTGCGCCTGGGCGCTGGTTTGCGCAGCGATATCGGGGAGAGTCAGGGCGTTCATCGGGAACCTGTGGCGGCGAGGGTGGTTGTTCAAAATGTTATGTTATAACAAAATAAAGCGACACCCCTGACGAGTCCACCCCGTGATCAGCGAAGCCGACCTGCTTGCCATGCCTGCCGACACCTACATGAACGAGGTGCAGCAGGCGTTCTTCCGCCAGCGCCTGCTGGAGCAGCGTGCCGAGCTGCAGCAGCGCATCGACGAGGAATTCGGCCAGCTGCGCGAGCAGCAGCCGGCCAGCGATCCGGCCGACCTGGGCAGCGCCGAGGAGCAGCGCCAGTGGCAGCTGCGCCTGCTGGAGCGGGAGAAGAAGCTGCTCGACAAGATCGACGAAGCGCTGGAGCGCCTGGCCCGCGGCGAGTACGGCTGGTGCAGCGAGACCGGCGAGCCGATCGGCCTGCGCCGTCTGCTGCTGCGGCCCACTGCCAGCCTGTGCATCGAGGCCAAGGAACGTCAGGAACAACGCGAACGCCATATCCGTGATGTGCGAGGAAACCCCAATGGATAACCGCTTACCCGTCACCGTGCTGTCGGGCTTTCTCGGCGCCGGCAAGAGCACCCTGCTCAACCATGTGCTGAAGAACCGCGACGGCCTGTGCGTGGCGCTGATCGTCAACGACATGAGTGAAATCAACATCGACGGCAGCGAAGTGCAGCGCGACGTCAGCCTCAACCGTGCCGACGAGAAGCTGGTGGAGATGAGCAACGGCTGCATCTGCTGCACCCTGCGCGAAGACCTGCTGGAGGAAGTGGCGCGGCTGGCCCGTGATGGTCGCTTCGACTACCTGCTGATCGAGTCCACCGGCATCAGCGAGCCGCTGCCGGTGGCCGAGACCTTCACCTTCCGCGACGAGCAGGGCCAGAGCCTGTCCGACCTGGCGCGCCTGGATACGCTGGTGACGGTGGTCGACGGGGTGAACTTCCTGCGCGATTTCCATGAGGCCGAGAGCCTGGCCAGTCGTGGCGAAACCCTCGGTGAGGAAGACGAGCGCTCGATCACCGACCTGCTGATCGAACAGGTGGAGTTCGCCGACGTCATCCTGATCAGCAAGACCGACCTGATCTCCAGCGCCGAGCGCGAGGAACTGATGGCCATCCTGCGTGGGCTCAACACCGAAGCCGAGATCGTGCCGATGGTGATGGGCCAGGCGCCGCTGGCGAAGATCCTCAACACCGGCAGCTTCGATTTCGACCGGGCTTCCCAGGCCCCCGGCTGGCTCAAGGAGCTGCGTGGCGAGCACGTGCCGGAGACCGAGGAGTACGGCATCGCCTCGACCGCCTACCAGGCGCGCCGGCCCTTCCACCCGGAGCGTTTCTTCGCCTTCCTCAGCCGCGAATGGGTCAATGGCCGTCTGCTGCGCTCCAAGGGCTACTTCTGGCTGGCCAGCAAGTACCAGGAGGCCGGCAGCTGGTCGCAGGCCGGCGGCCTGATGCGCCATGGCTATGCCGGGCGCTGGTGGCGCTTCGTGCCCAAGACGCAGTGGCCCGAGGACGAGGACGGTCTGCGCACCGTCATGAGCAAATGGAGCGCCGAGGTCGGCGACTGCCGCCAGGAGCTGGTGTTCATCGGCCAGAACATCGACTTCGCGCGCCTGCGCGCCGAGCTGGACGACTGCCTGCTGACCGACGCCGAAATGGCCGCCGGCCCCGAAGCCTGGCAACGCCTGCCCGACCCATTCGGCGCCTGGACCGAGGAGGCCGCCTGATGCTGGCGCTGCAGCTGCGACCGCCGCCCCGCGCGTGCCTGGGAGCCGAGCCCGAGGTGCTTGCCGAGGCGCTGCAGGAGGGCGTCAACCTGGCGGTCTGGCAGCGCCGTCTGCCAGCGCAGGTCGAGGACTTCGCGCGGGTGTTGCTGGCCCAGCCGCTGGAGGTCTCGGAGTCGGTGCAGATCGAGGTGGGCGCCGACGAGCAGCTGCGCCTGCCCGCGCTGCTGCGGGCGCAGGCCGATTTTCATGGCTATGACGCCTTCGTCGCCGATCTCACCTGGCTGGTCGAGGCCTTTGCCTGCCTGCTCGGTGCCCGGCGTATCGGCCTGCGCCTGCGCAGCCTGGACAAGCCGATGTGCCCGCGTTTCCACGTCGACCATGTGCCGCTGCGGCTGATCAGCACCTACGCCGGCGTGGCCAGCGAATGGCTGGAGGAAGGCGGCATGGACCGCCGCCGTCTCGGCGAGGCCCAGGCTGAACCGCGTGACGGCGAGCGCATCCAGCGTCTGCAGGCGGGCTGGGTGGCGCTGGCCAAGGGCGAGAAGTGGCCGGGTAACGAAGGCGCCGGGCTGATCCATCGCTCGCCGACACCGCCACCGGGCGAGCGCCGCTTGCTGCTGACCCTGGACTGGCTGGCCTAGCGCGCCATCCACACGCCCTTGCTCTGCTGCTCGCAGGCGGGCTTGAGGTAGCGGGCGTCGCTGGCCACGCCGTAGTAGTGGATGTCCTGCTGGTAGGGCGTGCCCTGCACCTTGGCGTTGCGGCACTCGCCGAAGGCGCCGGCCGGGCACTGCGCGGCGAAGCTGACCTCGACCTTCTGCCCCTTGAGCTGCGGCGCGCAGAAGCCTTCGCGGAACAGGTGGGCGGGGATGCTGCGGTTCTGCTGGCAGAGCTTCACTTCCACCTGCTTGCCTTCGGCATGCACCACGCAGGCCTCGGCCCAGGCCTGGCCGGCCAGGCTCAGCAACAGCAGGGCAAGCATCGCACGCATCGCATCTCTCCTCGAACAAAGCGGCGACTTTAGCCTTTCCCGCGGCCGCGTGAAACCGCACCATAGCGCCATGCTCGCGAATATCCCGACCCATCTCATCGCCGGCCCCCTGGGGGCTGGAAAGACCAGCCTGATCCGCCATCTGTTGGCGCACAAGCCGGCGCATGAGCGCTGGGCGGTGCTGATCAACGAGTTCGGCCAGATCGGCCTGGACCAGGCGCTGCTGAGCGGTGCCCACGACGGCGTGAGCCTGAGCGAGATCCCCGGTGGCTGCCTGTGCTGCGTTGCCGGCGCGCCTTTCCAGGTCGGCCTGGCCCGCCTGCTGCGCCAGGCCCGGCCGGATCGCCTGCTGATCGAGCCTTCCGGCCTGGGCCACCCCCTGGAATTGCTGCGCCAGCTGGGCCAGGCGCCCTGGGCCGGGGTGCTGGCCCTGCAGCCACCGGTACTGGTGCTGGACGCCGCCGCTCTGGCCGCCGGCCAGGCGCTGCCTGAGAGCCAGCAGGCGACCCTGGCGCTGGCCGGCCTGTTGCTGCTGAACAAGGCGGAGGCCCTGGACGAGGTGGCGCGCGCGCGGCTGCAGGCGCAGCTGCCGGCCGTGCCGCTGCGCTGGACCTGCCAGGGCGAGCTGGACTTCGCCGCGCTGCCCGGCAGTGCGCTGCGGGCGGCAGCGGCCGAGCAGGATGTGCCGCTGCCCGCGGGGCGGGCACCGTTGGCGCAGATCTGGCGCGACCCGCGCGAGCCGATCTGCCAGGTGCAGGCGCAGGCCGAGGGCTGGAGCATTGGCTGGCGCTTCCATCCGTCGCAGCGCTTCCAACTGGGGCGGGTGCAGGCCTGGCTGGCCGGCCTGCCCTGGCGGCGGGCCAAGCTGGTGCTGCACGGCGAGTCGGGCTGGCACTCGGCCAACGCCCTGGACGGTGGCGAGCTGCTCTGGCGAGAGAGCGAGTGGCGGCGTGATTCGCGGCTGGAGCTGATCTTCGCCTCCGCGCAGGAGGCGTCGGAACTACAGGAGGCCTTGCTGGCCTGCCGGCTGGGTTAGGTCGCCAGCAGCGCCTCGATGCCGGCACCGAGCAGTACCAGGCCCAGCAGGATGAGGCTGGCGCGGCGCATCAGTGGCGAGCGGCACAGGGCGATGAATCGGTTGTCCCGGGCCTCGGCCTGCTGCAGCCGGTAGCCGGATTCGTCGGGCGCCTCGCCGAGCAATTGCCAGGCCTGCTGTGCATCGTGCGCGTGTGGCAGCAGCAGGGCGTAGCGATGGCCGCGAGCCTCCTCGCCCAGGTCGCAGGCGATGGCCTCTATGCCGCGGCCTTCTAGGCGCTCGCGGAGAAAGTCGATATAGCCGCCGTTGTCGGAGGTACGCAGGTTCTGCAAGGGGAGGGTCCGGGTGCCTGGGGTGATGGGTGCAGATGGTAGCAGAGTGCCATGCCGGATTTCCGCAGCATGCTGCCGATCGCGCGGCCTTATCGGGAAGTATTCGGCGCCTGTGCCGGCCTGACTCGGCCGGGCGTCGTCGTTACACTGGCTGCAGTTTCCTGTCGTGGCCTCTTCCATGCACCTGCTTCCCTGGTCCCATCCCACTTCCGCCGGCTTCACCCTGAGTGGCTGGCACAGCCCGCCCTCGGGCAAGCCGCTGCTGCACTTCCTGCACGGTAACGGCTTCTGCGGGCGTACCTACGAGCCGATGCTGGCCGACCTGGCCGAGCACTTCGACCTGTGGCTGTGCGATGCCCAGGGCCATGGCGACAGCGAGCACGGCGGCCGTTTCCATGGCTGGAACCGCAGCGCCGAGCTGGCGGTGGAGGCCTTCGCGGCCGGCCGCGGGATCTTCGGCGAGGTGCCGTGCTTCGCCCTCGGCCACAGCTTCGGCGGGGTGCTGACCTGCCTGATCCTGGCCCGCCACCCCGAGCTGTTCGAGCGCGCCGTGCTGCTCGACCCGGTGCTGTTCAGCAAGCCGATGATCGGTGTAATGGCGCTGTCCGAGCTGGTCGGCCTGCACCGGCGCAACGTGATGGCGAAGAAGTCGGCCAGCCGCCGCCGGCACTGGCCGGATCGCGCCAGCGCCTTCGCCCTGCTGCAGGGCAAGGGCATCTTCCGCGGCTGGACCGATGCGGCGCTGCAGGCCTATGTCGACCATGCGCTGAAGGACAGCGCCGAGGGCGGCGTCGAGCTGAAGTGCCGGCCCAGCCGCGAGGTGGACATCTTCAGCTCCTTCCCGCGGCGCCTGTGGCCGTCGCTGGCGCGCATCGCCACGCCGAGCCTGCTGCTCTACGGCGATAAGACCTACCCCTTCGTCGGCCAGTCGGCGCGGCGCCTGGCCGCGCTCAATGCCGCGGTGAGCATCGCCGAGGTGGCCGGCGGGCACTGCTTCATGCAGGAGCAGCCCGAGGCCGCCGCCGCACGGGTCCTGGCCTTCCTCCTGCCCGGAGCCTGAGATGGGCGCCAGTCGCGAGGATGTCTGGCTGGCGCTGTCCGAGCTGTGGCTGGACAGCGAGCCGGGGCCCGTCGGCCTCGCGCACATCGTCCGCGTGCTGCGGGCCAGCGGCCTGTCACGCCAGGAGCTGCAGCACATCTTCCACTGCGAGGTGGCGCCGGCGGTCTGGCTCAACGCCTGGAGCGCGGCCGGGGTGTGGAGTGGCTTCGCCCCACAGTGGCTGTTCGCCGAATGCCGACGCAACCAGGCGCGCGGCCGCCTGCACCGCTGTCGCTGCCGCCTGCTGCGCCGGCCCATGACCTACGCCTGTCGCGCCGAGTGGCGTGCCATCCTGGCGCAGCTGGACAACCCCGAGGAACGCCCATGAAGCATCTGCTCCTGAGCCTGTTGCTGAGCCTGTGCGCCACCGCCCGTGCCGCCCCGCTGGAGGAAGTCCCGGCCCTGGCGCCGCTGTTCGCGGCGGCCGGGGTCGACGCCACCTTCGTGCTGCACGACGTCGCCAGCGGCGGCCTGCGCGGCTACAACGCGCCGCGCGCCGCGACGCGCTTCGTGCCAGCCTCGACCTTCAAGATCGCCAACAGCCTGATCGGCCTGGACAGCGGCGCGGTGGCCAGCGTCGACGAGCTGTTCCGCTACGACGGCCAGCCGCGCATGCTCGACAGCTGGGAGCGTGACATGGGCCTGCGCGAGGCGATCAGGGTCTCCAACGTGCCGGTCTACCAGGAGCTGGCGCGGCGCATCGGCCTGGCGCGCATGCGCAGCCAGGTGGCAGCGCTGCAGTACGGCAACGGCGAGATCGGCGCGGTGGTGGACCGCTTCTGGCTGGACGGCCCGCTGGCGATCAGCGCGCTGGAGCAGACGCGCTTCCTCGCCCGCTTGGCGCAGGGTCACCTGCCGCTGCCCGCGGCGGTGCAGGCGCAGGTGCGCGAGATCTGCCTGCTGGAACAGGGACCGGGCTGGAAGCTGTACGGCAAGACCGGCTGGGGCACTGCGCGCGAGCCGGGTATCGGCTGGTGGGTCGGCTGGCTGGAACAGGACGGTCGGCTGTACAGCTTCGCCCTGAACATGGACATGCGCGGCGAGCAGGACCTGCCGCGTCGCATCGAGCTGGGCAAGGCCAGCCTGCGCGCGCTCGGGCTGCTCTAGTCGACCCGGCGCTGCTCGTCGCCCTTCGGATGCTCGCGGCGCCAGTCGTCCAGGCGGATCACCTTGGCGTCATCGGCCCCCGCCGCGTGGAAGGGATGCGCATCCAGCTCGATGCGCCCGGGACGCTGGCCGAACATCTGCACCGTGCCGCGCAGGCGCTGCTCGCCGGTGACGGTGAATTCGAAGTCGTAGAGGCGCGCCAGGCGACGCTGGCCGCGGGCATCGCGCACCAGCTGCAGGCGGCGCAGGGCGACGTTGCCGTCCAGCAGTTCCACGTCCAGGCGCGCACAGTGCTGCTTGGCCAGCAGCAGGGCGCGCTCGCGAATGCCATGGCCGCGCCACAGCCAGGCGCAGGCGGCGGCGAACAGCATCAGCAACAGCACATCCAGCAGGTCGATCATGGCGGCTCCGGCAGTCCCTCGGGCAAGCTTAACCGATCCGCGCCGGCGCGGCCTGTCGCCGAGCCACCCGGTAGCGGCTATGCTTGCCGGCGGCGCCCCCGCCCGCCCGGATAGCCCGCCCTTGTCCTCGACCCGCCATCTCCAGAACACCGCGCGCCTGGCCCTGCTGGCCATGTTCCTGCTGCTGGCCGCGCCGCTGTTCTCGCAGGCCGTGGGGGCCAGCGCCGTGCCGGCGTGGATGAGCGAGATGGCCTGCGGCGACGGTGGCCACGAGCCCCTGGGCCACGATGCGCCGCTGTGGGCGCAGTGCGGCTACTGCACATTGCTGCTGTCCAGCCCGGCGCTGCCCGGCGCCCCGGCCATGGCCGCGAGCAATGTGCTGCCGGCGGTGGGCGCCGGGTTGCCTGGCGCGCCGCACGCCTCGCGCGGGCGCCTGGCCGCGCACGACGCGCCGCCGCGCGCGCCGCCGCTCCGCTCCGTCTGATCTTCGTCACCCGAGGCCGCAGAGCCTGCCGATCCGACCATTGCGGAGTCTTTCCCGTGAGCACGCCATCCTTCTACCACCTGGCCTGGCGCTGGCATTTCTATGCCGGGCTGTTCGTCATTCCCTTCATGATCCTGCTGGCGCTGACCGGCATCGTCTACCTGTTCAAGCCGCAGCTGGACCAGCTGATGTACCCCGAGCTGCTCAGGGTGCAGGCGGCCGCCACGCCGCTGTCCGCCGACCAGCAGCTGGCGCACCTGCAGCAGGCCCTGCCGCAGGCGCAGGTGAGCCAGTACTTGCCGCCGGCGACGGCGACCAGCAGCGCGCAGTTCGTCGCCCAGCTCGACGGGCGCCAGACCAACCTGTTCCTCGACCCCTACAGCGGCGCGCTGCTCGGCCAGCAGGACGCGGCGAACAACCTGCAGGCCATCGCCCGCGCCCTGCACGGCGAGCTGCTGATCGGCACCGTCGGCGACCGCCTGATCGAACTGGCCGCCGGCTGGGGCGTGGTGCTGGTGGTGTCCGGCCTGTACCTCTGGTGGCCGCGCGGCCAGGGTGGCGCCGGCGTGCTTTGGCCGCGCCTGTCGGCCCGCGGGCGCCTGCTGTGGCGCGACCTGCATGCGGTCACCGGGTTCTGGGGCAGCGCCCTGCTGCTGTTCATGCTGCTCACCGGCATGACCTGGACCGGCTTCTGGGGCGCGCAGTTCGCCGGCGCCTGGAACCACTTCCCGGCGGCCATGTGGGATGCGGTGCCGCAGTCGGACGTGCCGGCGCGCAGCCTCAACACGGCGGCCCGGCAGACCGTGGCCTGGGCGGTGGAGAACACGCCGCTGCCGCAGTCCGACCCGCATGCCGCACACCAGGCCCACACCGATACGGCGCCGGCAGCGCCCACGCGCATCGGCCTGCAGCAGGTGGTCGACACCGCCGGCCGCCTGGCCGTGCAACCGGGCTACAGCGTCAGCTTCCCGGCCGACGACAAGGGCGTGTTCACCGTCGCCCTGTTCGCCGACGACCCGCGCCATGACGCCACCCTGCACCTGGACCAGTACAGCGGCCAGGTGCTGGCGGACATCCGCTGGGCCGACTACGGCCTGGTGGCGCGGGCGGTGGAGAGCGGGGCGATGCTGCACGAGGGCAAGCTGTTCGGCCTGGCCAACCAGCTGCTGATGCTCGGCGTGTGCCTGCTGATCCTGTTGGCCTCGGTCAGCGGCCTGGTGATGTGGTGGAAGCGCCGCCCGCAGGGCCGCTTCTGCGTGCCGCCGCTGCGCCATGACCTGCCGCTGTGGAAGGGCGGGGTGGCGATCATGTTCGGCCTCGGCCTGCTGTTCCCTCTGGTGGGCGCCTCGCTGCTGCTGATGCTGGCGCTGGACTGGCTCGGCCAGCGCCTGACCCGGCGCGGGGCCGAGGCAGTCGCCGGCTGATGCTCTCGCCCGCCTTGTGGCAGGAGGTCAGCCCTCGTCGTCGAGGAACTGGTAGCGCTGCTCCAGTTCCTCGCGGATCACCCGGCGCTGCTGCGCCTGGCGGAAGCGCCGCTGCTCGTCGGCGCTCTCCGGCTGCAGCGGCGGCACCGGCTTGGGCTGGCCCTCGGGGTCCATCGCCACCATGGTGAAGAAGCAGCTGTTGGTGTGGCGCACCGAGCGCTCGCGGATGTTCTCGGTGACCACCTTGATGCCGACCTCCATCGAGGTGCGGCCGGTGTAGTTGACCGAGGCGAGGAAGGTGACCAGCTCGCCGACATGCACCGGTTCGCGGAAGATCACCTGGTCCACCGACAGGGTCACCACGTAGCTGCCGGCATAGCGGGCGGCGCAGGCATAGGCCACCTCGTCGAGGTACTTGAGCAGGGTGCCGCCGTGCACGTTGCCGGAAAAGTTGGCCATGTCCGGCGTCATCAGGACGGTCATCGACAGTTTGTTGGTTCCAAGTTCCATGGGTATCTCATAGGCAGATGAATATGCGCCGGCGTTGCAGTCCTGCGGGTCTGCTTCTTGTTATAGGTTCTGCCTTACATCTTCGCTGTGCCGGCGCCCGCGCCATGCAAGTTTGTGGCCGCTACCCGGCATGGGCGGTGGCGGCCCGCTAAGCTTGGGTCTTTGTCCGAGGAGGCCGACCATGCGCGCCCATTTCCTGCCCCTGCTGCTGCTCCCATTCGGCGCGCCCTGCACCGCCGCGGAGCAGGCCTGCGCCACTGCCTCGGCCTGCAACCAGGCCGGTACTGCCGCCTACCAGACCGGCCGCTACGAGCAGGCCATCGCCGCCTTCGAGCGCCAGTTGCGGCGGGCCGAGCAGGCCAACGGCGATGCCGGCGACGGCGAGGAGCTGGCGCTGAACAACCTGATGCTGGCCAACCTCAAGGCCGGCCAGCCGGGCCTGGCCCGTGCCTGGCTGGAAGTGGCGCTGGATCGCGGCTTCAGCGGCGCGGCCACGCGCCATAACCTGGGCAAGGTGGCGCAGGCGCTGGACTTCGCGGCACTCGCTGCCAGCGTCGAGGGGCACTACCTGCGCTACGCCGGCCAGGGCCTGTGGAGCAGCCTGGATATCCAGCGCCAGGGGCAGGGTTACGAGGTGTTCTTCAGCCCGCTGCGTGCCGGCTTCCAGGTCGAGGACTATGGACCGGCGGCGATCGGCGAGCTGACTGGCCGCATCAGCGGTTCCGGGCCACATTTCCGCCTGACGGATGCCGGGCTGGAGCAGGGCTGCGCCGTGGAGCTACTGTGGCACGGCGCCGACCTGCGCGTGCTGGAGGTGCCGGGCGAGCGCTGCCAGGCCTATGGTGGCGCCGGTATCGGCGTCGCCGGCCGCTACTACAAGACCAGCGGCGCGGCGCAGTTCTGAGCCGTCACTTGCCGGCGGACAGGCCCAGGTCGATGGCCAGGTCGGCACCGGTGATCGCCGCTGCCCCCGGCTGGCAGAGGAAATGCACCAGCTCGGCCACCTCGGCGGGCTGCACGAAGCGCGCCTGCTCGCCCTGCGGATACTTGTCCAGCAGCTCGCGGAAGTAGGCGCGCGGGTTGCCGTTGCCGTAACGCTCGGCCTGGAACTGCAGCATGGGCGTGTCGATATCGCCGGGCGACACCGTATTGACCCGCACGCCATGCGGCGCCAGGTCCAGCGCCAGGGTCTTGCCGAGCAGGGTCAGGCCGCCCTTGCTGGCGCAGTAGGCCGCCGCGTTGCGGTTGCCCTGGTGGCCGGCGTCGCTGGAGATGTTGACGATGCAGCCGCGGGTTTCCTTCAGGTGCGGGATGGCGGCCGAGCACATGAAGAAGGGCGCCTTGAGGTTGGCGGCCATCACCAGGTCGAAGTCCTCCTCGGAGAAGTCCTCCACCGGCCCCTCGCGCCAGATGCCGGCGGCGTTGATCAGGGCGTCCAGGCGACCGACGCGGCCCAGCGTGCGCTCAACCACGTCGCGGCAGGCGCCGGCCGTGCGCAGGTCGGCAGGGATGGAACCGGCCAGCGGCAGCTCGTTGCCCAGCTCGGCCAGGCCGGCGGCGTTCTGGTCGGTGACCACCACCCGCCAGTTGCCCTGGTGAAAACGCTGCGCCAGGGCGCGGCCGAGGCCGCCGGCGGCGCCGGTGATCAGTACGACGGGTTGCATACGGACTCCTGCAAAGGGGGAGGGGGCAGATGCAGCAAGGCCAGCCGGTGGGGGCTGGCCTTGTAGGTGGACATCAGGCGTGGGTCAGGTACCAGCGCCAATCCTGCTCGCCGACTTCGCCGACGAACTGGCGGAACTCTTCCCACTTGATCGCCAGGAATATCTTCAGGAAGTCCTCGCCGAGGGCTTCTTTGGCCCAGGCCGACTGTTCCAGGGTGCGCAGCGCGGTCAGCCAGTCGGTCGGCAGGGTCTCGCGCGCCTGCTCGTAGCCGTTGCCGACGATGGCTTCGCCCGGGTCGATCTGGTGCTTGATGCCGTGGTGGATGCCGGCGAGGATCGCGGCGGCGGCCAGGTAGGGGTTGGCATCGGCGCCGCAGATGCGGTGCTCCACATGGCGGCTCTTGGCCGGGCCGCCGGGCACGCGGAACGACACGGTGCGGTTGTTCACGCCCCAGCTCTTGGCCAGCGGCGCGTAGCTGTTGGCCTGGAAGCGGCGGTAGGAGTTGGCGTTGGGGCAGAAGATCGCCAGCGCGTCGTTGAGCGTGGCCATCATCCCGCCGATGGCGTGCCTGAGCAGCGGGGTGCCGTGCGGGTCTTCCGAGGCCATCAGGTTATTGCCCTGCTCGTCGGCCAGCGACACGTGCATATGCAGGCCGCTGCCGGCCAGGTCGCCGAACGGCTTGGCCATAAAGCAGGCAATGAGGCCATGTTTGTTGGCCACGCCCTTGACCAGACGCTTGTAACGGATGCCTTCGTCGACCGCCTGCAGGGCGTCGAAGCGGTGCTCCAGGGTCAGCTCCAGCTGGCCGGGGGCGTACTCGGAGATCGCCGTGCGCACCGGCAGGCCCTGGGCTTCGCAGGCGCTGTAGAGGTCATCGAGGAAGGCCTGCTGCTGTTCCAGCTCCAGCACGCCATACACCTGCGGCGCCTGCGGGCGCACGCCGTTGGCCTGCACGGCCGGCTGCGGGCGGCCATTGGCGTCGCGGTTCTTGTCCAGCAGGTAGAACTCCAGCTCCACCGCCATCACCGGGTGGTAGCCGTCGGCCTTGAGGCGGTCGATGGCGCGCGCCAGCACATGGCGCGGGTCGCCGGCGGCGGCCGGCTGGCCCTGGGTCGGGTGCATGCTCACCTGCACCTGACCGGTGGGCGTGGCACGCCAGGGTTGCAGGGTCAGGGAGCCGGGGATCGGGTAGGTCCAGCAGTCGGCATCGGCGACTTCCCAGACCAGGCCGCTGGCCTCGACGTCCTCGCCCTGGATGGTCAGCGAGAGGATGGAGCTGGGCAGCGGGCGGCCGTTCTCGTAGATCGCCAGTAGCTCGTCGCGGTGCAGCAGCTTGCCGCGCGGGATGCCGTTGGCGTCGATCAGCATCAGCTCGATCAGGCGCACCTCGGGGTGCTGGGCGAGGAAGTCGCGGGCTTCCTGGGGGTTGGCGAATTGCATGGTGGTGTCCTTTGCTGTGGTCCCCTCTCCCACTAGTGGGAGAGGGGCCGGGGGAGAGGGAAGGGGCTGTTGCCCTCTCCCCAGCCCTCTCCCGTAAACGGGAGAGGGAGTTAAAGCCGCGCGCCGGGAATGGCCAGCAGCTCGGTGATGGCCTGGTCCAGCATGCTGATCAGCTTGTCCACATCCTCGGCCGTGGTGCTCGGGCAGCACAGGGTCATGTTGTGGAACGGGGTGATCAGGATGCCGCGGTTGATCAGGTACAGGTGCAGGGCCATCTGCAGCTCATCGTGGAAGGCGGCCTCGGCCTCGGCACCGGTGCGTGGCGACACCGGGCAGAACTGGAACTCGCTGCGCGCGCCCAGCTCGGTCACCGACCACTTCAGGTCGTGCTTGGCGATCAGGCCACGGAAGCCGTCGGCCAGGCGCTTGGCCAGTGGCAGCATGTGGTCGTAGGCGGCCTGGGTCATCACCTGTTCCAGGTTGGCGCGCATGCAGTGCATGGCCAGGGCGTTGGCCGACAGGGTGGTGCCCATGCCGCTGTGGCCGTGGCCCTGGCTGTCCGCCTGGGCTTTCTTGCGCGAGGCGAGCATCTTCTCGGCCATCTCCGCGCTGCAGCCGAAGATGCCGCAGGGCACGCCGCCGGCGATCGGCTTGCCGACCACGAAGAAGTCCGGGTCGAGGTTCCACAGCTTGGTGCAGCCGCCGATGTCGGTGGAGATGGTGTGGGTCTCGTCGATGATCAGCAGCGAACCGTACTTGCGCGTCAGCTCGCGGCACTTCTGCATGAAGCCCGGGTCGGGCAGGACCATGCCGATGTTGGTCATGGCCGGCTCGCACAACAGGGCGCAGACATCGCCCTGAGCCAGCGCGGCTTCCAGTGCCGCCACATCGTTGAACGGGATGGCGCGGCTGTATTCGGTCAGGTCATAGGCCTGGCCGACCAGGCCGGAGCGGTGCACGGTCTGGCCGTCGCGGTAGCGCACCATCACGTCGTCGACGGTGCCGTGGTAGCAGCCGTCGAACACCAGCAGGGTCTTGCGCCCGGTCACCGCGCGGGCCCAGCGCAGCACGTAGCGGTTGGAGTCGGTGGCGGTGGCGGTGACCTGCCAGAACGGCAGGCCGAAGCGCGCGGCCAGCAGCTCGCCGCAGACCACGGCGTCCTCGCCCGGCAGCATGGTGGTCAGGCCGTTGCCCGCCTGCTCGGCGATGGCCTTGGCGATCGGGTCCGGCGAGTGGCCGAACATGGTGCCGGTGTCGCCCAGGCAGAAGTCGATGTACTCGTGGCCGTCGACGTCATAGAAGCGCGCCCCCTTGGCGCGCTCGACGAACAGCGGGCAGGGGGTCGACCAGTCGGCCATCCAGTGCATCGGCACGCCGGCGTACAGCGAGCTGCGCGCACGTTCGGCCAGGGCCACGGATTTCGGGTTGCGCGCCAGGAACAGTTCGCGCTCGCGGGCGGCGAAGGTTTCCACGGCGGAGGGGCTGATACCGCTGGCAGTCATGTTGAACACCTCGTTCGAATTTCTGCACATGCTATTTTGTGATCACAGAAATGGCAATAGCTCCATTTTTTAGCGATTTGATCTAGTATCGACTTGAATTTGTGATCACAAAAGGCTTATCCATGAACATGAAAGGGCAAGTGGCTCTGGTCAGCGGCGCCGGCAGCGAACAGGGCATCGGCATGGCCATCGCGCGGCGCCTGGGGCTGGCGGGTGCGCGGGTGCTGGTGACCGCCAGCAGCGCGCGCATCGAGCAGCGTGCCGCCGAGTTGCGCCAGGAAGGTATTGAAGCACGCGCCTGGGTGGCCGACCTCACCGACGAGCAGCAGGTCGCCGAACTGGCCGCCTGGGCCGAGGCGCAGTGGGGCCGGGTGGATATCCTGGTGAACAATGCCGGCATGGCCATGCAGGGCAGCCCCGAGCCGTTCGCCGAGCTGGCGCAGATGGACCTGGCCACCTGGCAGCTGTCGCTCACGCGCAACCTGACCACCGCCTTCCTGCTCACCCGCGCCGTGCTGCCGGGCATGCAGGCGCGCGGCTACGGGCGCATCGTCAATATCAGCTCGACCACCGGCACCCGCGGCAGCAATGTCGGCGAGTCGGCCTACAGTGCGGCCAAGGCCGGCATGCTCGGCCTGTCGATGGGGCTGGCGCTGGAAGTGGCCAAGCAGGGCATCACAGTCAACAGCGTGGCGCCAGGCTGGATCGGCACCGGCTCCTCCACCGACGAAGAGCGGCACGCCGCCGAGTACACGCCGGTCGGGCGGGCTGGGCGCCCTGAAGAAGTGGCCGCCGCCGTGGCCTTCCTGGCGTCGCCCGAGGCCAGCTACATCACCGGCGAGGTGCTGGTGGTGGATGGCGGCAACTGCCTGATCGAAAACAAGGCGCCCTGAGCGCATCGGCGCCCGTCAGGCGTTATTGCGTCTTTCGGACACTTTCGCACCCAGCCTGCCTCCAGCAGAATCGCCCAGCCGATTTTTCCACCCTCCGGAGACCACCATGCGCAATTGCCTGCTCACCCTGTCCCAGCTGCCCGCGCCGCCACGGAGCCTCTGAGCCATGGCCGACAATCTGCAGGAACAACTCTACCAACGCATTCGCGAAGGCCTGCTCGAAGGGCGCTTCCAGCCCGGCGAGCGCCTGAAGATCCGCGACCTGGCCGCCGCCTGGGGCACCAGCCCGATGCCGGTGCGCGCCGCGCTGCAGCGCCTGGTCGCCGAGGGCGCCCTGGAGGGCGAGCCACAGCGCTCTGTGCGGGTGCCGGCGATGACCCGCGAGCGCTACGAGAACATCTTCCAGGTCCGCCTGGGCCTGGAGGGCCTGGCCGTCGAGCTGGCCACGCCCAACCTCACGGCCGCCGACCTGGCCGAGCTGCGCGACTGCGTGGCGCGCATGGACCTGGCCATCGAGCAGCGCCAGGTGCAGGCCTACCTGGAGGCCAACAGCCGCTTCCACCTGCAGCTGTACGGCGCCTGCGGCAACCCGGTGCTGCTGCGTTCCATCGAGTCGCTGTGGCTGCAGATCGGTCCCTTCTTCAACCGCCTGTTCACCGGCGCCGACCTGTCGCTGCGCCTCAACGATTTTCACGAGCAGGCCTTCGCCGCCATCGAGGCCGGCGACGCCAAGGCCGCGCGCCAGGCCATGGAACAGGACCTGATCTACTTCGCGCGCTTCCTCCTCAACCTGCTGGAGCTGGAACAGCACCCGGCGCCGGCTCGGTAATCATGCCGATCTCGCCGCCGGCGTTTCCTGTCTTACACTGAAGGCGATCGCTTCTCCGACACCAAGGATTGCCCGATGCAGGACTACAGCGACAAGCGTTTTCTGGTGGTCGACGACTTCAACGACTTCCTCAGCTCGGTCAAGGCCATGCTGCGTGAGATGGGCGCGCGTGACGTGGATACCGCCAACCGGGGCGAGGAAGCCATCGCCATGTGCCGGCAGAAGCGCTACGACATCATCCTCCACGACTACAACCTGGGCGCCGGCAAGAACGGCCAGCAGGTGCTCGAGGAGCTGCTCGCCGCGCGCCTGATCAGCCATCAGTGCATTTTCGTCATGGTCACCGCCGAGAGCAGCCAGGCCATGGTCCTCAGCGCCCTCGAACACGAGCCGGACGCCTACCTGACCAAGCCGTTCAACCGCGCCAGCCTGGCCCAGCGTCTGGACAAGCTGGTGGAGCGCAAGACCCTGCTCAAACCGGTGCTGCAGGCCCTCGACAAGCAGGCCCCGGCGGAGGTGCTGGCCGCCTGCGAGCGCCTGGCCCAGCAGGACAAGCGCCTCGTGCCGCTGTGCCTGCGGCACAAGGCCGGCGCCCTGCGCGAGCTGGGCCGTGTCGATGAACTGGAGCGCCTGCTCGGCGGCGTGCTGGCCGAGCGCGCGGTGCCCTGGGCCTGCCAGGCGCTGGGCAACCTGCTGCTGGCGCGTGGCGACCTGGTGCGGGCCAAGGAGGTCTTCGAGAAGGCGCTGCAGACCTTCCCCATGCAGCCCGGCCTGTACGACGGCCTGGCCGCCGTGCTGGAGGCCCAGGGCGAGGCCCGGCGCGCCCAGGAAGTGCTGGAGGATGCCGTGCGCATCTCGCCGCTGGCCATGCGCCGGCAGATGCAGCTGGGCAAGCTGGCGATGCGCAACGAGGATTTCCAGGGTGCCTCCAAGGCCTACCGCAGCGCCGTCGAGCAGGGCCGCAACTCGCGCCTGAAGAGCCCGGAGAACTACCTGGGGCTGAGCCAGGCGCTGATCGCCGGCGCCGGCGACGAGAGCCTGGACAAGCGTGCCCTGGCCGAGATCAACCAGACCCTGGCCGAACTGGACAACCAGTACGGCGACGACCCGGCGCTGCAGGTGCGTGCGCGCCTGATGCAGGCCAGCAGCCTGCACAAGTCCGGCGACCCGGCGCGCGCCGCGCAGCTGGCCGCCCAGGCCGTGGCGCAGCTCGACAGCCTCGGCGAATTCCTTTCCGCCGAGGCGGCCCTGGCCGTGGCTGGGCAACTGCAGCAGCTGGGCCAGGCCGAAGCCGGCGCAGCCATGCTGAAGAGCTGCGTGGAGATCTACGGCGACGATGCCAAGGTCATGGAGGGCATCGCCAGGCTGACCGACGACCCGGCCATCCTCTCCGGCGGCAAGGAGGCGGTGGAGCTCAACCGTCAGGGCGTGCGCGCCTACCAGCTGGGCCGCGCCAGCGATGCCCTGGAGCTGTTCCGCCGGGCCCTGGCGCTGCAGCCGAAGAACATCAGCATCGCCCTCAACACCGCGCAATCGCTGCTGCGCCTGGGCGGCGATGCACCCAGCGCCGAGCTGCTCGCCGAATGCCGGGCCTGCCTCGACGCAGTGCGCATGATCCCGGCCAGCGATCCGCGCCACGAGCGCTACCAGCAGTTGCGGCGCAAGGCCTTCGGCACATGAGCGGGCTGGACCTCGCCACGGTCATCGCCTCCACCGTGCACGACATGAAGAACTCCCTGGCCCTGCTCGGCCAGGCCCAGGCGCGCTGGCTGGCGCAGCTGCCGGCCGAATTGCAGGCGAGCCCCGAGCGCGGGGTGATCGAGTACGAGGCGGCGCGCCTCAACGGCATGCTGGTGCAGCTGCTCGGCCTGTACAAGCTGGGAGTCAACCAGCTGCCGCTGTACCCGGCGTACCACGAGCTGGACGACTTCATCGGTGCCCAGCTGGCGCGCCACCAGGAAATCCTCGACAGCCGTGGCATCGCCGCCCGCGGCGAGGTGGAGGCGTTCGATCTGATGGGTTTCTTCGACCAGGAACTGGTCGGTTCGGTGGTCGGCAACGTCATCGCCAACTCCATCCGCTATGCGCGCAGTGCCCTGCTGATCGGCGCCCGCGAGGAAAACGGCGAACTGCTGCTGTTCATCAACGACGACGGCGCCGGCTATCCGGCGGCAATGGTCGAGCAGCAGGGCGACTACGTACTCGGCCTCAACCAGAGCAGCGGCAGCACCGGCCTGGGCCTGTACTTCGCCGCGCGCATCGCCGAGCTGCACGAACGGGACGGCCGCCGCGGGCGCATCGAGCTGGGCAACGGCGGGCCGCTGGGCGGCGGCGAGTTCCGCATCTACCTGCCCTGATACCCGAGAGACGATCCGATGATGTTGCATATTCCCCAGGTGCTGAAGCCACAGCAGGTCGCCGAGTGCCGCCAGGTGCTGCAGCAGGCGAAGTGGGTGGACGGCCGGCAGACCGCGGGGGCGACCTCGGCGCAGGTGAAGAACAACCTGCAGCTGCCGACCGACAGCGCCGAGGCGCAGCGGCTGGGGCAGACCATCCTCGCTGCGCTGGAGCGCAACGCCTTGTTCATGTCCGCCGCCCTGCCGCGGCGGGTGCTGGCGCCCCGCTTCAACTGCCACCAGGCCGGACAGAGCTACGGCCTGCACGTGGACAACGCGGTGCAGCGCCTGGCCGGCGGCGAGCTGCTGCGTTCCGACCTGTCCGCCACCCTGTTCCTCAGTGCCCCGGAGGAATATCAGGGCGGCGAGCTGGAGATAGTCGCCAGCCTGGCCACCCACAGCATCAAGCTGGCCGCCGGTGATCTCCTGCTGTACCCCTCCACCAGCCTGCACCAGGTCTGCCCGGTGACCCAGGGCACGCGCCTGTGCGCCTTCTTCTGGCTGCAGAGCATGGTGCGCGACGCCGAACAGCGCCGCCTGCTGTTCGAGCTGGACCAGAGCGTGCAGCAACTGTCGCGCGAGCTGGGCCATGGCCATGCCAGCGTGGTGCAGTTGACCGGCGTGTACAGCAATCTGGTGCGTCAGTGGGCGGAGATCTGAGCGGCTGGCCCATGTTGCCGCGCCCCTGCAAATGATCGACCAGAGCACTCCTCGCCCGTTTGCGGGAGAGAGGCTGGGAGAGGGCCGCGCTGCCCTAGACCTGTAGCCCGGATGCAATCCGGGCGCGGAGCCGCCTGCTACCCGGATTGCATCCGGGCTACACAGACCCCAGCTCGCGCTTACCCAAGAGCCTTCAGGGCGTGCAGCTCAGCGGCTGTTGGCGCCACTCGGCCCAGGCCCGTCGCCAGCCCTCGGCATGGCCGACGCCGGGCAGCGGGCAGGCCCCAGCTGTGCGCGGTAGTGCTGCAGCAACTCCAGCGCAATGACCCGGTCGGCACCGCCCAGCAGATGGCGCCACCGGAATGACCGGCCAGCTGGCGTAGCGCGTCTTGAGCCGATCCGGCGCCTGGTCGAGGCTGTGCAGCACTTCCTCGGCATAGCTGCGGCCGGCCCACCGCGCGGTGCTACAGGCTGGCATGCTGAGACTTCAGCCAGACAAGTGTTCGTTGTTCAGCTTTCCAGCCAGACGTCGCGGCACCAGTGCCAGACCGAGTCCCAGCTCTCGTCGGTGAGTTCGCCCGTGCTGCCGTCCCACAGCCACACGGTGCCTTCCACGTCCACCGCGTAGTAGTCGCTGCCGTCCTGGCACAGCGGCACCAGGTCGCGCGGCAGGCCGCGGTCCCAGGCCACCGAGGCGACTTCCGGCAGGTAGGTGTGCGAGTGCGGGTCGCTGGCGGTAACCGGCTCCAGGCGGCCGTAGACCACGTCGCTGACCTTGAGCAGGTATTCGCGCAGCTCGAAGGGCAGGTGGATGAGGATCTGCTCCTGGATCTCCACCAGGGTCTCCTCGTCCGGCAGCTCCAGTGGCACCGGCACCGGCTCGTTGAGTTCGCGCAGCTGATCGATGACTTCTTCCACGGGACGTCTCCTGCAAGCGGTTTCGGCTAGAGGGTAGCCGAACGGAGGCGCGTTTTACCCTGTACGGGCGCCGAGCGGAAGAGGGCCGGTCATCATGGGCTGCACGGCTTCAGGACGTAGCCCGGATTCAACCCGGGAAAACCGGCGGCTCAGTTCCCGGATTGCATCCGGGCTACGCGAGGCGATCTGTTCGCGTGTGGCGGCTGTCGCTCCCTCCCCTCTCATGGGAGAGGGGGGAGCGACATATAGCTGCTTGGGCCTTACATCAGGCGCTTGCCGTCCTCGCGGGTGATCACCACGGTGGCCGAGCGCGGGCGGCGGCCGGGGCCGTCCGGCCAGCTGCTGAGCAGGTTGGTCGCGGTGGAGCCTTCGCCCGGGTGCTGGATGTTGACGAACAGGGTGCGGAAGTCCGGCGTGGCGCTGATGCCGGTGACTTCGGCGCCGATCGGGCCGGTAAGGAAGCGCTTGACCTGGCCCGTGCGCGGGTCGGCCACCAGCATCTGGTTGTGGCCGAAGGGGCCGCTGGCCAGCTGACTGCCGCTCATGTCGGTCTGGATCCACAGGCGGCCGTCCGGGTCGAACCACAGGCCGTCCGGGCTGGCCAGGATGCTCGCGTCGGTGAGCGCCGCGCCATCCGGGCCGCGGCTGTCGGACTGCGGCCCGGCGAGCAGGAAGATGTCCCAGTTGAAGCGCTGGCCGGCATGGTCGCGGCGGTCCTCGCGCCAGCGGATGATGTGGCCGTAGGGGTTGGCCGCGCGCGGGTTGGCGGCGTCGGCGAGGCTGCGCGAGCTGTTGTTGGTGAGGGTGAAGTAGACCTCGCCGTTGTCCGGGTTGACCGCGCCCCACTCGGGTCGGTCCATCTTGGTGGCGCCGACGATGTCGGCGGCCAGGCGGGTATTGATCAGCACCTCGCCCTGGTCGGCGAAGCTCACCCCGGCGGCTGCACAGGCGGCCTGGAAGGCCTTGTCCTTGAGGTCCAGGGCCAGCCAGTCGCCCGTGCCGTCGGCATTGAAGCGCGCCACGTAAAGGGTGCCCTCGTCGAGCAGGCGACCGGGCTGGCGCAGCAGTGGCAGGTATTTGCCGCGGCTGACGTACTTGTAGATGTACTCGTTCTGCGAATCGTCGCCGGAGTAGCACACCAGCGGGCGGCCGGCTTGCACCGGGGCGAAGATCAGGCCTTCGTGGGCAAAGCGGCCAAGGGCGCTGTGCTTGACCGGTGTGGAGGTCGGGTCGAAGGGGTCGATCTCGACGATCCAGCCGAAGTGGTTGGGTTCGTTGCGGTAGTCGCCGCTGGCATCGGCGGCCTTGCGGGTGGCGTCGAAGCGCTGGAATTCGTCGCCGGGCAGGGTGTCCCAGCCGAAGCGGCTGCTGTTGCGCAGGCCGTAGCGCTTCAGTTCGCGCGGCAGCTCGGCGTCGCGGCTGGCGAAGTAGCCGGCCCAGTTTTCCTCGCAGGTCAGGTAGGTGCCCCAGGGCGTCACGCCGTGGGCGCAGTTGTTCTGCGTACCGCGGGTGGCGGTGCCGTCCGGGCTGTGCAGGGTCCTGAGCAGGGCGTGGCCGCGCGCCGGGCCGGCCATCTGCATCGGCGTGGCGGCGGTGATGCGGCGGTTGTAGGGGCCGGGCACCACCTGCCAGTCGCCGAAGCGGTCGCGACGGATCTCGACGATGGTCACGCCGTGGGCGTTGATTTCCTTGCGCACTTCTTCGGCCGAGGTGCGCTTGCCGTCCACCACGCTCGGGCCGTTGGGGTGCAGCAGCGGCGCGTCGATGTACTCGTTGTTGAACACCAGCAGGCCGTGGCTGGAGCGGCGCCCGCCACCGTGGCGGCCGTCGATGGGGAAGAAGTGCATGCCGTCGTGGTGCATGCCGACCTGCTCGGCCTGGTCCTGGGCGCTGTTGCTGGCGTCTTCGAGGAAGGCCGGGAAGCGCCCGCCGATCGGCGTGCCCCAGGGCAGGATGACGCTGGCACGGTAACCGGCCGGCACCTGGATGGCGTCGGCGCGGCTCACCGGCACGGCGTCGAAGGGCAGGCGGTTGCGCTTGCCGAACGGCAGCCTGGCGCCCTGTTCGGCGGCCGCGACCGCCTGTGGCAGTACACCGAGGAAGCCCAGCGCACCGACGGCCGCGCCACCGGCAAGGATCTGCCGGCGGCGCTGGTCGATCAGCTCGCTCATGTGCGGGTTGCCGCAATGGTTGCTGGGGCGTTCATCGCCGCTGCCAAAGAGCACGGCGTCGTGGTCATCGAGGCTCATCGTTCGGGTCCTTCTGCTGAGGAGGTGCGACGGAGCCATGACGCTAGCGGGCAAAGAAGACGGGACTGTGACGCTGAGGTGGCGGATCTGTGGATTGCGACTCGCTTAACGTTTTGCCGGCGCTGTGACGCGGGCAGAAAAAACCCGGGCCAGGCCCGGGTTCCGTGGTGCGTGCAGCGATCAGCCGTTCTGGCGGATGCCGGCCACCAGCCAGGGCTGGTCTTCGCCATTGACCCGCTCCATGCGCCAGCTCTCGCTGAAGGGCTCGCCCTGGTCGAAGCGCGAGGTCTTGGCCAGGCCGCGGAAGGTCAGGGTGGCGACGGTCTTGTCGGCCAGTTCGTCGATGCCGTCCAGCTGCACCTCGAGGGCGTCGATGTAGGTGGACTGGTAGCCGTCGCCCAGGCTGGCGCGCTCTTCCTTGAGGAAGCTGAGCATCTGCGGGGTGACGAACTCGGCGATCTTGTCCATGTCGCCGGCGTCCCAGTGCTGCTGCAGGGCCAGGAAGTGCTCGCGGCCGGCGCTGACGAAGCGCTGCTCGTCGAACCAGGCCGGGGCGTTGAAGGCCGGGCGGGCGGCGGCCGGCGCGCTACCGCCGAAGATCGGCTGCTGCGGCATCTGGCGCTGCATGCCGCCGGCCATCGCCGGCTGGCCCTGGGCCTGACGGCGGGCGGCGAACAGACGGAAGATGACGAAGGCGATCAGGCCGAGGAGCAGGATGTCGAGCAGCTGGATGCCCTCGAAGCCGTCACCCATGAACATGGCGGCGAGCAGGCCGCCGGCGGCGATGCCGGCCAGTGGGCCGAGCCAGCGCGAAGCACCGCTGGCTGCCGGGGCGGCACGCCCGGCGGTGGCCGCGGCGCCACTGGTGGCGGCCGGCTGGCTGGCGCTGGGGGCGTCGGCCTGGCGGGTCTGGTGGGTCGGCGCGGAGCCGAAGGACTTGCCGCCGCCCATGCGCTTGGCGCTGGCGTCGAGGCTGAGGGTCAGGCCCAGGCACAGGGCCAGGGCGATGCTGAGAAAACGCTGCATGTGGGGTGATCCCGCTGAGGTTGTGGTTCGCGCGTCATGCTGCCGCAGTCCCGGGTGGCTGGCCAGCCGCAGAATGTTTCCGGATTTATGTACAACTGTGTCTGTTCGCCGCGCCGGGCATCCGGTACACCGGGGTTTTCGCCACAGGCACGCGAGGTGCGCCATGTACATTCCCAAGGCATTCGCCGCCACCGAGCTGGGCCAGCTGCACGGCCTGATCGAGCACAGCCGCCTGGCCGTGCTGGTCACCCAGGGCGCGCAGGGGCTGCAGGCCAGCCACCTGCCGTTGCTACTGGCGCCGGATGAGGGCGAGTTCGGCACCCTGTACGGCCACTTCGCCCGGGCCAACCCGCAGTGGCGCGAGCTGCAGGCCGGTGCCGAGGTGCTGGTGGTGTTCCAGGGCGCCGAGGCCTACGTCAGCCCGAGCTTCTATCCGTCCAAGGCCGAGCACGGCAAGGTGGTGCCGACCTGGAACTACCAGGCCGTGCACGCCTATGGTCGTGCCGAGGTGTTCGACGCGCGCGAGCGCCTGCTGGCGCTGGTCAGCGCCCTCAGCGACAGGCACGAGCAGGGCCGCGAGCGACCCTGGGCGGTGAGCGAAGCGCCGGCCGAGTACATCGAGGCCATGCTGCGCGCCATCGTCGGCTTCGCCCTGCCCATCGCCCGGCTGGAGGGCAAGGCCAAGCTCAGCCAGAACAAGGACGCCGCCGATTTCGCCGGGGTGCACGCGGGGCTGGCGGCCTCGCCGCTGCAGGTCGAGCGCCAGCTGGCGCAGGAGATGGCCCTGCTGCGCGGTGCCTAGCCGAGCAGCCAGCCCAGCGCCGGGCCTCGCAGCTGGCGGCGCAGCAGGGCGCGCAGGTCGGCCTCGTCCGCCTGGGGCTGGCGCAGCCAGTGCACGAAGGTACGCAGGTAGGCGGCGGTGAGCAGGCTTTCCTCGGCGATGCGCGCCAGGTGCAGGCTCTGCCGGCCGGCCGCCTCGCGCCACCACTGCACGGTGCGGCTGATGCGCAGCAGGCCGCCGACCTGCAGGTGGACATGGCCGGGCTCCAGCTTGTACAGCAGCATCTGTCCGGTCAGCGCGCGGTGCCCGGCGAGCGCCGCCAGCCAGGCCAGCAGCAGCTCCTCCAGGCGTTTCTCGGCGTTCAGTGCGGCCAGGTCGGCGCCCTTGGCGCGTGCCAGCAGGGCCTGGTCGGCGCGGTCGAACCAGGCCTCGACCAGGTCGTCCTTCTGCCGGTAGTGCTTGGCGATGGCGACCAGATCGCAGCCCAGCGCGGTGGCGACCTGGTGCAGGTGCAGGGCTTCCCAGCCGCAGTGCTCGGCCAGGTCGAGGGCGCAGTCGAGGATCTGCGCGGCGGAAGGGCTCGAACGGGGCATGGCGGCTACCTCCGTTCGACAGTATGGTCAGTCCGGCCCGACAGACACGGTGGTCTGACGGGCGGCCTGTCCTGGCATCAGCGCCAGTTGAACAGTTCTTTCTCGGTCACCTCGTGCAGCGGTGCCACCTGGGCCTGGAAGGCCTGCATGGAGGCCCAGATGCGCCCGTTCAGCTCATTCTGCGCGGCCAGCTCGCCGAGCACCAGGGCGGACTGCTGGCGCAGGGCGGCCAGCACCTCGTCGGGCAGGCGCTTGAGCTCGGTGCCCTGCTGCTTGAGCTCTTCCAGGGCGCGGGCGTTGTTGAACACGTAGTCGTCCTGCATGTCCTGGTTGGCGGCGCGGGCGGCTTCCTCGACTATTGCCTCGAGGTCGTCCGGCAGGCTGTCCAGGGCCTTCTGGTTGACCAGCAGCTCCAGTGCCGCCTGCGGTTCCTGCCAGGCCGGGTAGTAGTAGTACTTGGCCGCCTTGTGCAGGCCGAAGGCCAGGTCGTTGTAGGGGCTGACCCAGTCGGTGGCGTCGATGGCGCCGGTCTGCAGGGCGGTGAACACCTCGCCGCCGGGCAGGTTGACGGTGGTGGCGCCGAGCCGGCTGAGCACCTCGCCGCCGAGGCCGGGCATGCGGATCTTCAGGCCCTTGAGGTCGTCCAGCGAGGCGATCTCCTTGTTGAACCAGCCACCCATCTGCATGCCGGTGTTGCCCACGGTCAGCGGCTTCACGCCGAACGGTGCGTAGGCCTCGGCCCACAGGGCCTGGCCGCCGCCGTGGCTGAGCCAGGCGTTCATCTCCGAAGCGGACAGGCCGAAGGGCACGGCGGTGAAGAATTGCGCGGCCGGCACCTTGCCCTTCCAGTAGTAGGCGGCGCCGTGGCCCAGCTCGGCGGTGCCCTGGGATACCGCGTCGAACACCTCCAGCGCCGGCACCAGCTCGCCGGCGGCATACACCTTGATCTGCAGGCGCCCGCCGCTCATCGCCGCGACCCGCTCGGCGAAGCGGTTGGCCGCGGTGCCCAGGCCCGGATAGTTCTTCGGCCAGGCGGTGACCATCTTCCACTGGAAGCTCTGCGCCGGGGCGGCGGCCGGCGTGGCGGCGGTCTGGTTCTCGTCCTTGCAGGCGGCCAGGCCGAGGGCGGCGAGGATGCCGGCGAGCAGCATCAGGGGGCGGCGGATCATGGGGGCTCCTTGTTGTAGGTCTGTCTGAATCAGATCGCTTCCAGCTTGGCGTACGCCAGCATCAGCCACTTGCTGCCTTCGCTGGCGAAGTTGACCTGCACCCGCGCCTGGGCGCCGCTGCCCTCGAAGTTGAGGATCACGCCTTCGCCGAACAGCGCATGGCGCACCGGCTGGCCGAGGCTGAAGGGGGTTTCCGGCACTTGGCTGCCTGCGAACATCGAGCCACCGCTCATGCTCCGGCTCGGCGCCGCGTAGGGGCGGCTGACGCTGTTGCTCAGGCGCACTTCCTGGATCAGCGCTGGCGGGATCTCGCGGACGAAGCGCGAGACCTTGTTGTAGGTCTCGTTGCCGTACAGGCGGCGGGTCTCGGCGTAGGTCAGCACCAGCTGCTGCATGGCGCGGGTCACGCCGACGTAGGCCAGGCGGCGCTCTTCCTCGAGACGGCCGGGCTCCTCCAGGCTCATCTTGTGCGGGAACAGGCCCTCCTCCATGCCGACCAGGAACACCAGGGGGAACTCCAGGCCCTTGGCGCTGTGCAGGGTCATCAGCTGCACGCAGTCCTCGTGCTCCTCGGCCTGGGTATCGCCGGCCTCCAGTGAGGCGTGGGTGAGGAAGGCGGCCAGCGGGCTCATCTCCTCTTCCTCGTTGTTCTCGAAGTTGCGCGCGGCGCTGACCAGTTCCTCGAGGTTTTCCACCCGCGCCTGGGCTTTCTCGCCTTTCTCGGCCTGGTGCCAGGCGATCAGCCCGCTCTGCTCGATGACGGTCTGGGTCATCAGGTGCAGCGGCATGTCCAGCACCTTGGCGGCGAGATTCTCGATCAGCTCGATGAAGCCACTCAGCGCGCCGGCGGCGCGGCCGGGCAGGGCTTTGCCCGCGATCAGCTGCTGCATCGCCGCCCACATCGACAGGTCGCTGTGGCGGGCGTGCTCGCGGATGGCCTCGACGGTCTTCTCGCCGACGCCACGGGTCGGCACGTTGATCACCCGCTCCAGCGCGGCGTCGTTGTGGCGGCCGTCGAGCAGGCGCAGGTAGGCCACCGCGTTCTTGATCTCGGCACGCTCGAAGAAGCGCTGGCCGCCGTAGATGCGGTAGGGAATCTTCTCGCGCAGCAGGGCCTCTTCCAGCACCCGTGACTGGGCGTTGGAGCGGTAGAGGATGGCGATCTCGCTGCGCTTCAAGCCGTCCTTGCGCAGCGCCGCCTCGATCGACTCGACCACGTAGCGGGCCTCGTCGTGCTCGTTGAAGGCGGCGTACAGACTGATCGGCTCGCCATCGCTGCCCTCGGTCCACAGCTCCTTGCCGAGGCGCCCGTTATTGTTGGCGATCAGCGCGTTGGCGGCCTTGAGGATGCCGGCGGTGGAACGGTAGTTCTGTTCCAGGCGGATCAGCTGGGTGCCTTCGAAGTCGCTGCTGAACTGCTGGATGTTCTCGATCTTGGCGCCGCGCCAGCCATAGATCGACTGGTCGTCGTCGCCGACCACCATCAGGCTCTCGCCACCCTTGGCCAGCAGGCGCAGCCAGGCGTACTGCACGGCGTTGGTGTCCTGGAACTCGTCGACCAGGATGTGGCGGAAGCGCTTCTGGTAGTGCGCCAGCAGGTCGGGCTTGTCGCGCCACAGGTCCAGCGCACGCAGCAGCAGCTCGGCGAAGTCGATCACCCCGGTGCGCGCGCAGGCGTCTTCATAGGCCTGGTAGATCTTCAGCATGGTGGCGAGGAACAGGTCGCCGCCGGGCTGGATATTTTTCGGCCGCAGGCCCTCGTCCTTCTGCCCGTTGATGAACCACTGGGCCTGCTTGGCCGGCCAGCGCTGCTCGTCCAGGCCCAGCTCGCGGATCACCCTTTTCACCAGGCGCTGCTGGTCGTCGGAGTCGAGGATCTGGAAGTTCTCGGCCAGCCCGGCTTCCTGCCAGTGCGCGCGCAGGATGCGGTGGGCCAGGCCATGGAAGGTGCCGACCCACATGCCGGCCGGGCTCTGGCCGAGCATCTGCTCGATGCGCTGGCGCATCTCGGCCGCTGCCTTGTTGGTGAAGGTCACCGAGAGGATCGAGTAGGGCGAGGCGCCGAGGAACTGGATCAGGAAGGCGATGCGGTGCACCAGCACGCGGGTCTTGCCCGAGCCTGCGCCGGCCAGCACCAGCTGGCGGCCCAGCGGGGCGGCCACGGCCTGGCACTGCGCATCGTTGAGGGAGGCGAGGAGAAGTTCGGGGTCGAGAAGGGCGGGATCTTTATGCATCGCGGCATTCTACGGGCGGGGTCCGGGGGCGGCAAACCGCACCGTACGCTCAGTGAACAAGCGTGCGCCGTTTGTCGAGCGGTGCCATTAAAAAGCCAGCCTCAGGCTTGGGCGGGCGCTCTAGCTCGGGTATGCTCGGGAAAAGTCAGGCATCCCATTACAAGAATATCGCCTATGACCCAAGCCAATCGGGGGGCTTCCGCCAGCGCTGCGGCGGAAGCGTCGCGTGCCATCGCCCAGCAGTTCGCCACCGAAATCGCGGTCGAGCGCACGCGCCTGTTGTACCAGGGCTCCCAGGTACCCACCCTGTTCATGCTCCTCAGCGGCCTGGCCTGCGCGGCGCTGCTCTGGCAGCCGCAACCCAGTCTGCTGCTGGCCGGCTGGCTGGTATGGCTGGTGCTGCTGGCGGTGCTGCGGCTGATCCAGATGACCGCGTTCAAGGCCGCGCTGCCGTCGCGCCAGGCCAACCCGCAGTGGCGGCGCACCTTCCTGCTCGGCGCCGGGCTGTCCGGCCTGACCCTGGCCTGCGCCGCCATCTTCCTGGTGCCGCCCGAGCGTTTCCTGCTGCAGGCCCTGGTCTATGGGCTGATCGCCGCCGCCATCCTCTCCGCCAGCGTGGCCTATGCGGTCAGCCGCGCGGCCTTCCTGGTATTCGCCCTGCCGTGCCTGCTGCCGACCGTGGTCTACCTGCTGCTCAGCGACAGCCCGCGCCAGCAGGGCTGGGGCGCGCTGGGGCTGATCCTGCTGCTGAGCCTGTGCGTGGTGGCCTGGCAGGTCAACCGCCTGGTGCAGAGCAGCCTGCTGCGGCGTTTCGAGAACCAGGCGCTGATCGAGCGTCTGGAGCACGCCCGCGAGAGCGCCGAGGGCCTCAACCAGGAACTGGCGCGTGAGGTGGAGCAGCGTCGCCGCGCCGAGCGCGAACTGCGCCGTGCCCACGACGAGCTGGAAATCCGCGTGGCCCAGCGCACCCTGGAGCTGGACGACGCCAGCCATGCCCTGGGCAAGAGCGAGACGCGCCTGGCCCTGGCCCTGGAGGCCAGCGAGCTGGGCCTGTGGGACTGGAACCTGCAGACCGATGAAGTGCACCACAGCCACCTGGAGAGCATCTTCGGCATCAGCCAGGACGAGGTCAAAGGCGTGCTCAGCCACCTCAAGCCGCGCCTGCACCCGGACGACCTGCCGCTGCTGCGCCGGGCCCTGGTCGAGCACCTCAAGGGCCGCACCGACGGCTACTGCGTGGAGTACCGCGTACGCCACGCCGACGGCCGCTGGCGCTGGGTCGAGGACCGTGGCCGGGCGGTCGAGCGCGACCCGCAGGGGCGCGTGCTGCGCATGCTCGGCACGCGCCGCGACATCACCGAGCGCAAGCGCCTGGACGAGGAACAGCGCCTGGCCGCGACGGTGTTCGAGGCGACCAGCGAAGGCATCGTCATCCTCGACGCCGACTACCTGCTGCTGTCGGTCAACCAGGCCTTCAGCGAAGTCACCGGCTACCGCAAGGAGGAGGTGCTCGGGCGCAGCGTGGCCACCCTGATCAGCAGCCGCGACGCGCGCCGCCAGTACCAGCTCATTCGCCAGCAGCTGGAGAGCCATGGCAGCTGGCGCGGCGAGCTGATCGAGACGCGCAAGAACGGCGAGCTGTACCCGCAGTGGCTGCAGCTCAACGTGGTGCGCGACAGTCGCGGCCGGGTCAGCCATATCGTCGGCTTCTTCTCCGACCTGTCGCAGCGCCGGCAGACCGAGGAGCGCCTGCGCTACCTGTCGCACTACGACGAGCTGACCGGCCTGGCCAACCGCAGCCTGTTCCGCGAGCGCCTGCACGAGGCCTGCGACAGGGCGCGCCACGGTGCCGCGCACATGGCCCTGCTGCACATCGACCTGGACCGTTTCAAGCTGCTCAACGACAGCCTCGGCCACGAGGTGGCCGACCAGCTGCTGCGGCAGATGGCCCGCCGCCTCAACCAGGCGGTGCCGGAGGCGCATACGGTGGCGCGCCTGGCCGGCGACGAGTTCGCCATCCTGCTCGACGACTACGCCAGCCTGTCGACCCTGGCGCGCACCGCCAGCCGCCTGCTGAGCAAGTTGCGCATGCCGATGGACGTGGGCGGCCACGAGCTGGTGGTGAGCGCCTCGATCGGCATCAGCCTGCTGCCGGATAACGCGCGCGAGGTCGCCACCCTGCTCAGCCAGGCCGGCATGGCGGTGCAGCACGCCAAGCACCTGGGCGGCAACACCTTCCAGTTCTACACCGACAACCTGCAGGCCTGCACCCTGGAGCGCCTGCAGCTGGAGACCCAGCTGCGCAAGGGCATCGAGGAGGGCCAGCTGGAGGTGTTCTACCAGCCCAAGCTGTGCCTGGCCGACGACAGCCTGAATGCGGCGGAGGCGCTGGTGCGCTGGCGCCATCCGCAGCTGGGGCTGGTGCCGCCCAGCGACTTCATCCCGCTGGCCGAGGAGACCGGGCTGATCGCGCCGATCGGCGAGTTCGTCCTGCGCCAGGCCTGTCGCCAGGCCCGCGAATGGCAGCGCCAGGGGCTGGCCGAGCTGCGCGTTTCGGTCAACCTGTCGGTGCACCAGCTGCGCCAGGGCAACCTGGTCGGCCTGGTGCGCCAGGTGCTCGACGAGACCGGGCTGGCGCCGCGCCTGCTGGAGCTGGAGCTGACCGAGAGCCAGCTGCTGGACAACGTGGAGAACGTCATCGCCACCTTCCAGCAGCTGCGCGACCTGGGGGTGAAGCTGGCGATCGACGACTTCGGCACCGGCTATTCCTCGCTCAGCTACCTCAAGCGGTTCCCGGTGGACTACGTGAAGATCGACCAGACCTTCGTCCGCGAGCTGGCCGCCGGTGGCGAGGACGCGGCGATCACCCGCGCCATCATCGCCATGGCCCACGGCCTGGAACTCAAGGTGGTGGCCGAGGGCGTGGAAACCCAGGCGCAGATGGATTTCCTCAAGCTGCAGCGCTGCGACGAGATCCAGGGCTTCCTGATCAGCCCGCCGGTGCCGGCCGAGCAGTTCGCCGCACTGCTCAGGGCGCAGGCGGAGATTTGCTGATCAGCCGTTCCAGCGCCCCGGCGCGTAGGAGAACACCGGCAGCGACCAGTGCCAGCGGATCGCCGCCAGGCGCAGGGCCAGGCCGGCGGCGAACGAGGCGAGCAGGTTGAGGTCCTCGTCGACGCCCAGGTGGCGCAGGCTCAGGTAGAGCAGGGCGACCAGCAGCGACACGCTGGCGTACAGCTCGTGGCGCAGCACCTGCGGCAGGCGGTTGCACAGGATGTCGCGCAGGATGCCGCCGAAGATGCCGGTGATCACCCCGGCCATCACCACCACCGGCAGCGGATAACCCAGCTTCAGGGCGACGTCACAGCCGATCACCGTGAAGGCGATCAGGCCCATGGCATCGAGCAGGAGGAACAGCCGGCGCAGGTGGTGCATGAAGCGCGCGATCAGCATGGTGAACAGGCCGGCGCAGATGGTCAGGTAGATGTAGCCGGGGTGCTGGGTCCAGCCCACCGGGAAGTTGCCCAGCAGGATGTCGCGCACGGTGCCGCCGCCGAGGGCGGTGATGAAGGCGATGAGGGCGACGCCGAACAGGTCCATGTTGCGTTTGCCGGCGGCAAGCGCCCCGGACATGGCTTCGGCGGTGATGGCGATCAGATAGACATAGAGCAGCACACAGAACTCCTGCGTCAGGTGCCTCTCCCCCTGTCCCCTGTACCTGAGAGTTTGCGCGGCGTGGCCGCTTGCCCCTTCGGTGGGTCGCTTGCAGCGACCGCTCTCCAGACGGCTATATCGGAATCTCGCAGTGCTGGGCCTGAGCGATCATGGGAGTTTGCGCCTTCGGCGGAGGCGCAGCGGGCGCCTCGCTCTCCTGCGAGGGCGCGCAGTATAGGGGCGTACCCGGCTCAGGCCAACTGGCGCAGCAGCAGGGCATGCTCCAGGGCGACCTCCGCCGGCAGCGGCAGGTAGACGATGTGGCTGTCGCCCGGCGCCAGCTCGGTGCGCTCGCCGCCGGCCTTCTCCAGGGCCGGCAGGCTGAACTGCAGGTTGCCGCGCGGGGTCATCAGCTCCAGCTGGTCGCCGACGGCGAAACGGTTCTTCACCCGCACCTCGGCCAGCTCGCCACGGCGCACGCCGGTGAATTCGCCGACGAACTGCTGGCGCTCGGCCAGCGAATTGCCGCGTTCGTAGTTCTGGTACTCGTCGTGCACGTGGCGGCGCAGGAAGCCCTCGGTGTAGCCGCGGTTGGCCAGTGATTCCAGGTCGTCCATCAGGCGCAGGTCGAACGGGCGGCCGGCCACGGCGTCATCGATGGCGCGGCGATACACCTGGGCGGTGCGCGCCACGTAGAAGTGGCTCTTGGTGCGGCCCTCGATCTTCAGCGAGTGCACGCCCATGCGCGTCAGCCGCTCGACGTGCTGCAGGGCGCGCAGGTCCTTGGAGTTCATGATGTAGGTGCCGTGCTCGTCCTCGAAGGCCTCCATCAGCTCGCCGGGACGGCTCTCGTCTTCCAGCAGGAACAGGCGCTCGGTCGCGGCGCCCGCGCCGAGGGTCGGCTGGCAGCCGCGCACGATGCCGCCCAGCTCATTCTCCTGGCCCTCGTGGGCCTGGTACTTCCAGCGGCAGGCGTTGGTGCAGGTACCCTGGTTGGGGTCGCGCTTGTTGATGTAGCCGGACAGCAGGCAGCGCCCGGAATAGGCCATGCACAGCGCGCCGTGGACGAACACCTCCAGTTCCATGTCCGGCACCTGCTGGCGGATCTCCTCGATCTCCTCCAGCGCCAGCTCGCGCGACAGGATCACCCGGGAGAGCCCCTGGCGGCGCCAGAATTCCACGCTGGCCCAGTTCACCGCATTGGCCTGCACCGACAGGTGCACCGGCAGCTGCGGGAAATGCTCGCGCACCAGCATGATCAGGCCCGGGTCGGACATGATCAGCGCATCCGGCCCCATCGCCACCACCGGCTCCAGGTCCTTGAGGAAGGTCTTCAGCTTGGCGTTGTGCGGCGCGATGTTGACCACCACGTAGAAGCGCTTGCCCTGCGCATGCGCCTCGGCGATGCCGATAGCCAGGTGGGCATGGTCGAACTCGTTGTTGCGCACCCGCAGGCTGTAGCGCGGCTGCCCGGCGTACACGGCATCGGCGCCATAGGCGAAGGCATGGCGCATGGCCTTGAGGGTGCCGGCGGGGGAGAGGAGTTCGGGGGCTGGGAGTGGGGACATGATGCGCGCGCATATGGAAGCGGGGCGCAGATGATGTCCGACCGGTCGTTACCGGGTTTTGATCCAGGGCAATGGGGTTCGCCGGAAGCAGGGCTAGATACAATCTGACGAGATGGCTGGGCTCGTCGTGCCGCAGGTTTCTGTGGCTCTGAACAATTGCCACGAGAAGCTAACTAGTAGCTGATTATTTCGGGCTGGCCGCGAATTGCGGTCAGCTTGCTTAGGAAGTCGCTCTCGTCGCTGAAGGTGTTCAGCCTTAGAAAATCCAGGAACCACTCGATATCCAGGGTAACGAAAAGATCCTGCCACTTGCTCAGGGAGGGGCTGTGCTGATCGATCTCGGCTCCCATGAGTCCATGCCCCTTGCCTTCCATGAACAGAAATGTTTTGTGCACAAATCTGTAGCCTATGAGTTTCGGCCACTCGGAGCTGTGGGGCTCAGCAGGATAGAGATCCTTTCCTGCAACGATGTAGTAGTACTTCATTACTCTATGGAGTGAGCTTTACTTCACGGCTGACAGCCATGCCTCGCACTGTTTGAACTTCTCATGATCAGACATAGTATGAGATATCTTCTTGTCGAGTTCTTCGAATTTAGCTGGTGAGTTTTCGCGATAAAATATTAACCAGCCGTCTCTCCCTTCGTGCTCAATCAGGTAGTTGTGCTCATCTTTTTTGATAGTAATCGACCAAGATGAGAAAAAATTCGGGTGGTCGGAAAATTGCACTACTTTAAAGCCGCAGCGCGAGGCCATATCATATAGCTCTCTCTGATTCACTGATGCTGACTCCAGATATATAATTTGGCAATTATTGTATTTTCTCAAAGTTGCTTTTTTTGCTGGTGAATATCTGTGTGCCTCCACCTGATGACGGTTGAGTTACACCCTTGACAGACCATGTATCATCAATCGCCTTTGCCGTGGACTTAAGGGCAGATGTCTTCTGATTTGTTCGGTATATACCCTGTAGCTTTAGCTCGACAGTGCCCGCTGCACGATTGTCACCCAATGGGCCTATGCCTAATTCAGATGGGCTAGTTTCTGAGTTCAATGAGTAGTAGTTGCCTTGAGGTGCGCCAGGGGACTGAAATTGATACACGGTTTTCCCTCTGTTTAAAGTCTCAATGCTTACAGGCTTGTTGAAATCTATCCCGTTCAAGTGGCCAGGAATACTGTCATCACTAAATCCTTGAGCTCGATAGAATTCGGTTGCTACCTCTTTACGTCCACGAGAGTTAATGTCGTCATTTAAGTTTCCTGTGCGACCGTATTTTTCGTTTAGCTGAGCCCTGTCAGGAGCAGGGCAATCCCCCTTTACCACCGCCAATCCCAACGGATCCACCCACCCTGTCGGGTTGGGCACATATTGATAGTTGTTCAACCCACCCGCCAGCTTGATCGGGTCCGGCGTCAGGAACGCTCCCGTACCTGGGTTGTAGTAACGATGGCGGTTGTAGTGAAGACCCGTTTCGGCGTCGAAATACTGGCCCTGGAAACGCAGTGGATTGTCGATTTCCGCGACTTCCACCTTGGCCAGGCTGCCATAGGCGCGGTACTTCACCGACCAGAGGATCTGTCCGCCTGCGCTGGTCAGCTCCTGCGGAGTGCCCAGGTGGTCGAGCTGGTAGTAGAAGGGCTGGCTAGCCTCTCCCTCGCCCTGCAGCAGCGCCAGCGGGCGGAAGGTGCTGGGTTCGTAGACATAGCTGCGGTAGTGCGCCGGGCCGCTTTCGGCGATCAGGCGTTCGCCCTGCCAGAGGAATTCAGTGGTCTGGCCATCCACTGTCTTGGCGATGCGTCGGCCGAAGGCGTCGTAGCGGTACTGGACCTGGCGGCCGTCCGGCAGGCTGGCGGCGATCAGGCGGTGCTGGCTGTCGTAGCGGTATTCGGTGACCAGTTTCTGCCCGGTGCCACGGCGTTCACGGACCAGGTTGCCGAAGGCGTCGTAGTCGTAGTGGCTGTCGCCCTGCATCAGCAGGCGGTTGCCCTTGACGTTGGCCAGGCCTTCCGACGCGGCGCTGTTCTGCGCCAGCAGGGTGCCGGCGGGGTCGTGGGCAAAACTCTCCGGCAGGTCGCCGCGCACCGCCACCAGGCGGTCCAGCGGGTCGTAGTGGAAGCTGCGGCTGCCCTTGCGCGAGTCCTCGATGGCGGCGAGGTTGCCGCTGGCATCGTAGCGGTACTGGCGTTGCAACAGCTGACGATGGTCGCTGCGTACCCGGTGAGCCTGCAGCCGGCCTTGCTCGTCGTAGTCATATTCACTGAGCAAGGTGCCCTGTCGCCGGTAGCGCTCGCGGCCCTTGTCGAACTGGTGGCGGGTCAATGGTTGACCGTTGAGGTCGATGCCTGCCAGTTCGCCGCCCGGCCGGTAGCGATAGTCCAGGCGGCTGCCATCGGGCAGGCGACAGTGACCGAGTTGACCGAGCGCGTCGTACTCGTAGCGCAGGGTGGCCCAGCCCTGGTGCTCCTCGATCAAGCGGTCACGCAAGTCGTAGGCGTAGGCCAGCGGCCATTGTCCGTCATCGACGCTGACCAGCCGCCCCAGGCCGTCATAGGCGTAGTGGATCTGTTCGCCATCGGGCAGGGTCTTGACCAGCAGGCGCCCGGCGCTGTCGCGCTGGTAGGCGGTGATTCGCTCGCTGCCGTCCTCGGCGAATTCCTTCTTCTCGATCAGATGTCCGGCCAGGTCGTAGCGGTACGCCGTCCTGCGCCCGTCGAAACCGGTCTCCTGGCTGATCAGGCCGTTGGGGTGGTAGTCCAGGCGGTAGTGCTCGCCGCGCTCGTTCTCGATAGCGGTGAGCAGCAGGCGGGCGTTGTCGTAGCGGTAGTGCAGCTGGCTGCCGTCGGGGTTGATGCGGCGGCTGACCAGATGCAAACCGTCGGCATACTCGTAGCGGGTGACGCGGCCCTGCTCGTCACGCTCGCTGGTGACCTTGCCATAGGCGTTGTAGCTGTAGGCACGGCTGGTGCCGCCGGGCAGGGTTACCTGCAGCAGCCGGCCGACGGCGTCCCACTGGTACTGGGTCAGCGCGCCATGCTCATCCTGTCGGGTGATCAGACGACCGAAGGCGTCGTAGCGATAGCGGCGGATACCCGAACCCGGCAGCTGTTCCTCGATCAGTTCGCCCTGGGCGTTCCACACCAGCAGGTGCTGGCTGCCGTCCGGATGCTGGACTTCCAGTAGGCGCCCGCGGGCGTCATAGCGGTAGCGGGTGCTCTGGCCGAGTGGGTCGATCTGCTCGGTGATGTCGCCCTGGGCGTTGCGTTCGTATTTCCAGATCGCCTTGCCGCGCCGCACGCTGCGCACCTGGCCATCGAAATAGCTGTAGTGAACCGCCTCGCCTTCAGCCGGGATGCGGCTCTCCAGGCGTCCGGCCTCGTCGTAGTGGTATTCGGTGATGGCGCCCAGTGGGTTCTGCTCGGCGACCAGCTGGCCTTTGTCGTCATAGCTGCGCAGCGTCTCGGCGCCATCCGGGTCGACCTGGCGCACCAGGCGGGCATTCTGGTCGTGGACGTAGGTTTCCTCGCTGCCATCGGCGTTGACGACGGTGACGCTACCCTGGTCGTCCCAGGTATAGCGGGCATCCATCTGGCCGAAGTTGGCCCAGTGGTGGACGCAACGTGCCTGCTTGCCCT
Organism: Aquipseudomonas alcaligenes; assembly: GCF_003205495.1. Classification (GTDB taxonomy): domain Bacteria; phylum Pseudomonadota; class Gammaproteobacteria; order Pseudomonadales; family Pseudomonadaceae; genus Aquipseudomonas; species Aquipseudomonas alcaligenes_B. The sequence continues at coordinate 450,965 of NZ_QJRX01000001.1, forward strand.
GGCCCTGCCATTCCCAATAGAAGGCCGCGCCGCCGGCCAGGCGGCGTTCGAGAATCACGTGCTGGTCGTCGTAGCGATAGTGCTCGGTCTCACCGAGGGCGTTGCTGGCGCCGATCAGCTGGCCCTGCGCGTTGTACTGGTAGCGGACCAGGGTCTGCACGCTGTGCCAGCTGGCTTCCGCGTTCTCCGCCGGGCGCTGGATCTGGTAGTCCACGGCGACGATATGGCTGCCTTCGTAGCGCAGCAGCAGCGCGCGTCCGGCGCCGCTGAGACGCTGCAAGCGTCCGGCCAGGTCGCGACTGAGGCTGAGGCGGTTGCCATAGGCATCGCTGATGGCGATCAGGTAGCCGCCCAGAGCATCGCGTCGGAAGTGGTAGAAGCGTGGCGCCTCGCCGGCCTGGGCCAGGATCAGCTCGGCAGGATCCTGGCCGAGGTAGATGGCGGCGCGGGACAGGCGGTTGGTGATGGCCGGGCGCTGTTCACTGGGAATGGGAAAACGGGTGCGCCGATTTTCGTGGTCGGTCCACACCAGTTGGTCGCCGTCCAGCTCCAGGCGTTGGGCCAGGCTGTGGCTCCAGCCGAAACCCAGGCCACAATCCAGTTCTGCTGCGCTGGTGCGGTACAGCCGGTCCCAAGTGAAGGGCAGCACACCCTCCAGAGTACCGTCGGTGAGGGTGAGCAGCTCCTCGCCAGTGACCATCGATACCGGGCAGTTGTTGGTGCAGGTCTTGTCGGCCTGGTCCGCGGGTTTGCCGTTGGGTGTCTGGGCCGGGGCGGAGGCATCGTCCACCGGCTCGACCTGCTTGAGCGAGGTGGCATTCTGCGGCTTGCTGCGCGGATAGACGGTGGCGTCCGGTTCGATCTGCGGCGTGCCCGTCTTTGCTGCGGCGCTGGGGGGCACCTGGCTTGGCGGTTGGCTGGGTTTGCCCCCGCTGCGTCGCCCGGTCGGCTTGGCCGGAGGTTGTGCGCTTTGCGCCGGAGTCGGTGGGTCGATCTTCAACGTGGCTTTGCGCGTCGGTTGCATGCCGCCGCTGCCGTGGGCCAGCAGGGGCTTGGCCGAGCTGGCATGGGATTTCGCGTGACCCTGGCTGAACTTCATCAGCATGCTGGTGAAGTCTTCGATCAGCTTGACCACGCGCCCGCCGTTCTTGGCGGCGGTCAGTGCCTTGGTACCGACGCGCACGGCCAGGCCGATACCGCCGGTGAGCACCACGCCGAGCAAGATGTTCAGCAGTACCTCGCCGGTCAGCTCTGCCAGTACCTCGATGCAGGTTTGCGGCGGCAGCATGCTGACCCAGGCCACGATCGCGGCGACATAGATCCACAGCAAGGGTTCGTCGCTGGCGATCAGCAGGGCGGTTTCCAGGCCTTCCTTGGAGGCGTTGTAGATGCGCTTGATCTGCTCCTCGGTAAAGAACTTGCGCAGTTTCTGGTAGTTCTCGCGAGGGTGGGCGACCAGGTCGTAGAGCGACTTGATGTCTTCCCACAGCCCCATGATTACCTTGACCAGCCCCTTCCAGGCCGCTTCCAGTTGCTGCAGTGCCCGCTCACTCATGCTGGCGGCGTTATGGGCGCGCCACAGGGGCAGAAACTGGCTGCTCCATTCGCCGTTAAGCCAGCCTTCCAGTTGACCAATCACGCCCTGGTAAGAAGCGTACAGCGCGTCGATCTGGGCCCGGGTGGGATTGGGGAAGAAGGTCACCTTGTATTGCTGACCAGGCTTGCAGCCAGGGACCTCCTTGATCCCGCTGGGGCCGATGGTGACTTCGATGGCCTTGGCGATCTCGTTCTTGCCGAAGAAACTGCTGTCTTCGACCGCTACGATGCGCGCCGGGGTATTGCCGATGGGGACGAAGCGCGCGGCCTCGAAGCTGTGCACCAGGGTCAGCTTGCCGTTGGCCGGGCAGGTGGCATAGAGGGTAGCGGGGTCCTTGTCGTCCTTGTCCTGGGTGTCTACTTCGTCGCCGACCTTGAACTGCTGTTCGGCGTCGAGAACGCCGCCGTACCAGGCTTCGCTCTTCTCTCGATAATCGTGCAGACAGTTGCGGAATTGCTTGAGGATTACCTGGACATCGGGTTGCTTGGCGTTCAGTTGGCCGATCAGGGAGCCGATGACAAAGTTCATGGGGTGACCTCGTATTCCAGGTGGGCCAGTAGCTGCCCGCTGTAGTTGTCTTCCGTGATTGAGGTGCGGCGAACGAAGCGCTCGACCTTGTGCCGCAGATTCTGCTGCGGGATGGCGAAATAGAGCTCGGCGTGGTCTTCCAGCAGCCACTGCATGAGGTTGTCCACCAGGGTGGACGGGTCTTCCTCGGTGAGTGCCATGGCCACTGCGCCCGGTACCTGCCACCAGGGATATTCCCGGGGGGGCGGCAATGGTTTGCCGGCGATTTTCAGGGCCTGGCCATTGATCAGCAGGCGATCGAACATCGGCAGCAGTTCGCCGGCCGTATCGCCCAGATGGCGCAGGATCGGCAGCAGGTGACTGCCGTCCCAGTGGCGGAAGAACACCTCGGCACCATCGGGCATCAGCACCTGGGTCAGGCCGCGCAGGTGTTCGAGCACCCGGTCGGGCTCATGGTAGGAGAGGGCCAGCCAACCCCAGTCCTGGGTCGGGGCCTCGTCCACCCAGTCGAGAAAGCGGCTGTCGGGCTCCAGTTCGCCCAGGTAGGGCATGACTTCCTGCCAGCCGGCGTAGGGGGTGCCGCTCCAGATTGGCAGCGGTAGGAGGACGCTTTCCTGCTGGTAGTAGGCCTGCAGCGGATTGGCTTCGCTGGCGTTGCCCATCACCACATAGAGACGCTGTCCTTCCTGCCACTCCGTCTCCAGCCAGTCTCGGGGGGAACGGGCTTCAGATGGCACAGGCGCCTCCCTTGCACTTCTCGCACTCCTCGCAGAAGGGCGCGTTGCGCTTGAGTGTCTGGATCTGCGCCGGGGTCAGCAGGGCGCCTGCCTTGTCGGCATCGGCCTGCTGCAGTGCACCAGGCCGCAGGATGGCGATGCCGCTGCCTTTGCCCGGCGCGCCGCCGGAGTTCATCTTGATCGTCGCGCCGCTGAGGGTCACGCCGCTGGGGTCGAGTTTGAGCCAGCTGCCGCCGCCCTTGGCGGTGAGCTCCATGCCGGCGTCGATGACTACCTTGCTGCCGGCGTAGTAGTGGATCTCGTTGCCCGCCTCGACGAACTGCCCCGTACCCAGCTTCACGTGCTGATTGGTGGCCACGGTGAGGTGGTCGTTAGCGCGGACCTCGGTCTTGCGGTCCTGGTGGGTGGTGCGATGTTCCTCAGCCTTGAGCTCGGTGTAGCTGTTGGCCTCCACCGTGTCGTGGCGCTCGTGGCCGATGCGGATCTTCTGGTCGTGCTCGACGTTCTCGTCCCAATCCTTCTGGGCGTGGATGTAGATCTGCTCCTGGCCCTTGCGGTCTTCGATGCGCAGCTCGTTGTAGCCACCGCCACCGGGTGAGCTGAGGGTCTTGAACACGGTCCTGGTCTTGTTCGCCGGCAGGTCGTAGGGGACCACGTGTTCCTTGTGGTACAGGCAGCCGGTGACCAGCGGCTGGTCGGGGTCGCCTTCGAGGAAGGTGACCAGCACTTCCATGCCGATGCGCGGGATGGCGATGCCGCCGTAGCGGTCGCCGGCCCAGCTGGAGCTCACGCGCAGCCAGCAGCTGGTGCTGTCGTCGGCCTGGCCCTCGCGGTCCCAGTGGAACTGCACCTTGACCCGGCCGTATTGGTCGCAGTGGATTTCTTCGCCTTTGGGTCCGGTGACCACGGCGCTCTGGCTGCCGAGGATGCGCGGCTTGGGGTGGGCCAGCGGCGGGCGCCAGGGCTGGTCCCAGGGGGTGGCGCTGAAGCGGTTGCGGTAGCCCTGGTGGAAATCACCTGAGTTGGCGGATGCACCCTCTCCCCCGGCCCCTTTCCCATGAATGGGAGAGGGGAGAGGGCCGGCGCCGAAGCTGGTGATGGACTCTTCCAGCACCTGGGGCTGCTTGCCCTCGTGGTGGATCTCGTTCAGCAGCCACAGCTGGTTCCAGTCCGCGCGCGGGTGGGCGCAGAGGTCGAGGAAGTGGCCGGTTCTCAGCAGCGGCTGGTCGCTCTCGCCCTCGGCCAGCTGCTGGTCGGCGCGGTGGCGTTCCAGGGCGCGTTGCGACAGGTGCTTGCCGCGGGTGCGCTCGGTGAAGCGGCCGGGGTAGTCGTAGTCTTCCAGGTCTGGCTTGGCCTCACCCTTGTGCGCCGCTTCGAGCTGCAGGCGTGGCTTCTCGAAGTCGTAGTCGCGGCGGGTGACGCGGCTGGTGCGGGTAGCCAGGCGCAGGGCGAAGCGCTTGATCACCGGGTCGTCGGCCACCAGGCCGGAGTCCTGCTGGTAGGCGGTGGTCGGCAGCTTGGGAAAACCGGTCTGGTCATCGCCAAATACCAGCACATGGCCATCCGGGCCGTGCTGGAAGTGATAGTGGATGCCTTCTTCCTCGCACAGGCGCTGGATGAAGTGCAGGTCGGATTCGTCGTACTGCACGCAGTAGTCGCGGGCAGGGTAGGTCGCGCCGAGCTGGAAGCGCTGGCCGGAACCTTCGAGGATGCCGTGTTCGCTCAGCACCTGGGCGACGATCTGCGGCACCGTCAGGTGCTGGAAGATGCGCTGGTTGATGCGGTGACCGAGCCAGGCCAGCTGCGGGCGCAGGGTCAGGTGGTAGCGGGTCAGGCGCTGGCCGGAATCACCCTGGGCGCAGGCGTGCACCTGGGCATGGATGCCGCTGCCGTCGGCATTCAGGGCGAGAAAGGCCGGCTGGCCGAGCAGGGCTTCGAGGTCCAGGTCCGGGCGCTGGCTGACCAGGGTGACCTCGAACACGAAGGGCTGGCTGAGCGCCTCAAAGCCGGTGAACTCGAGCACCTGCAGGTCGTGCTCGACGCCGGGCAGGCTCAGGCTGAAATGCGTCTGGTTGGCGGGGGCGAACATCCGTTGTTCCTTCTGCCGAAAGGGCATCGGCCAGTCATGCTGGCCGATGGGGCGGCTCGCGTACCTGCGAGCCGGGGGCATTGTCGGGGATGCGCCACGGCGCTGCCGTGACGCGGGGGGCAAAAATGCCGCCCCGTCCCCGGTCGCCGATTAGGCGGAGATCGGCGAACGCCAGTCGTCGGAGCCGGAAGTGCCAGACACTTCGTGGGTCCAGATGATCTTGCGGTAGGTGAAGTAGACGTCTTCCAGATGGGTGAAGTGGGCCATGTTCGGGTCCTGGCAGTTGGGCATGCGCGACTGCACGTCGACGATCACGGCGTCTTCCAGTTCGATGGTGAAGTAGTGCTCCTGGGTGCCGGTGGAGGAGGTGCGGTACCACTCCAGGCGGCACTTGCTCAGACGCTCGCCGGAGGTCAGCGAGTTGAAGATCAGCGGCGAGGCCTTGTCGAACACCTTGGTGATCATCAGCGGCTTGTGCACGCGCTGGCCGGTCGGCTGGCCGGACTGCGGGTCGCGCGGGATGATCACCTGGTGGTTGAAGGCCTGCACCAGGATCTGGTCCTCGTGGCCTTCCTGGAAGATGTTGCCGACCGAGTCCTCGGTGAAGGTGCCGGCGGTGATCAGGCCTTGCTTGGTGCCTTCGAGGGACAGGTACGCGGGTGTTGGCATGGTGCTCTCCTTTGCATTGAGACGAGGACCGGGACTGGTCCGGGCGGCTGACTCAGTACAAGGGGCGTGCCAGGGGCGTGCGGGCCAGCAACGGCGGGGCTTGCGCGGATGGCGCGGGCTGCCCTGTGCGGGGCATCACGAAAGAGTGCGCAACAATTGGCGCAGGGCTGCGCAGGGGCTTGCGCAGAGGGGCTAGCCCGCGAAGAGTGGGGCCTGCAGCGTCGCCAGGGGTGAGGTGTGCGCAGAAAGTTGCGCAAAACGGGACGCGGGCTGCTTCCTCTCGATCTAGGTGGGGTTTCCCGGATTTCATTCGGGCTACAGGAGCTCCCTCTCCCCGGCCCTCTCCCATAAATGGGAGAGGGCGAGGTCCATACCGAGTTAAGAGGACTAGCAGGCGTAGGACGGGTAAGAGCGCGTCAGGCCAGACTCGATCCGCTCAGGACGAGCAGCTGATCTCCAGGTGCTTGCCCCATTCCGGCGGGCGCTCGGTGTAGCGCTGCATGCCGGGTTGTTCCTCGAAGGGGCGCGCCAGCACGGCGTGCAGTTCGCGCACCGGGCCGTAGTCGCCCTGTTCGGCGGCGCTGATGGCGTTCTGCGCCAGGTAGTTGCGCAGCACATAGAGCGGGTTGACCGCGTGCATGCGCGCCTGGCGTTCCTGCTGACTGCCGCCCTCCTGCTCGACGCGCGCCAGGTAGTCGCGGCCCCACTGGTCGAAGCCGGCGAGGTCGAGGAAGTCCTCGCGCAGCTGCACCAGGGCCTGCTCCGGGGCCTGCTCGCCGAGGCGGCGGAAGAACAGCGAGTAATCCACCGCGCCGCCCTGCATCAGTTGCAGCAGGCGCTCGACCAGCGCAGCGTCGCGCGCGTCCGCCGTGGTGAAGCCGAGGCGACGGCGCATCAGGTCGAGATGGTGGGCCTGGTACAGCGGCAGGAACAGGCCGAGGGTCTCGCGCAGCTGCTCTACCTCGACAAAGGGCGTCAATGCCTGGGCCAGGGCGGCCAGGTTCCAGTGCGCGATCGGCACCTGGTTGCTGAAGCTGTAGCGGCCGCTGTCGTCGGAGTGGTTGCAGATATGGTTGGCGTCGAAGTCGTCGAGGAAGGCGTAGGGGCCGTAGTCGAAGGTGATGCCGAGGATCGACATGTTGTCGCTGTTCATCACCCCGTGGCAGAAGCCGTAGGCCTGCCATTTGGCGATCAGCGCGGCGTTGCGCTCCACCACCTCGCGGAACATGGCCGCCCAGGGGTTCTCCGCCGCCAGGCAGTCGGGGAAATGACAGGCCAGCACGTGCTCGCCGAGTTCGCGCAGGCGCTCGTGCTGGTTGCTGTAGTAGAAGTACTCGAAGTGGCCGAAACGCACGTGGCTGGGCGCCAGGCGCAGCAGCATGGCGCCGCTCTCCTGGCGTTCGCGCCACACCGGGGTGCTGGAGCCGGTGACGCACAGAGCGCGGCTGGTGGGAATGCCGAGGGCGTGCAGGTATTCGCTGGCGAGGAATTCGCGGATCGATGAGCGCAGCACGGCGCGGCCGTCGCCCATGCGCGAGTAGGGCGTCTGCCCGGCGCCCTTGAGGTGCAGGTCCCAGTGCTCGCCGGCAGCGTTGACCACCTCGCCCAGCAGCAGGCCGCGACCGTCGCCCAGGCGCGGGTTGTAGACGCCGAACTGGTGCCCGGAATAGACCATGGCGCGCGGCTCGGCCTCGCTCCACAGCTTGTGCCCGGAGAACAGCTGGGCGAACAGCTCGGTGTTGGCCTCGCTCGGGTCGAGGTCGAGCAGGGCCATGGCCGCCGGGCTCGCCACCACCAGGCGCGGCTCGTCCAGCGGTTCGGGCAGCACGGGGCTGGAGAAGGCGTCGCCCAGGCGGGCGAAGCGGTTATCGAAGACGAGGTCGGCGAGGGCTTTCAACGGCGGGCTCCAACGAAAAAGCCCGAGCATTGTGCTCGGGCTTGTCGTGGGCCGTCCAGCGCCGCTATTCCTCGTCCAGCGCCGCCGGCGCGTCGGGCTTGCCGTCCTGGCCGGCGCTCTGCGGCTTGTTCTGGAGCAGCCGATACTCGCCGCCTTCCAGGTTCTTCACATGCACTTCGAGCTGGCGGAAGGAGATGTCGATGCCCTGCTTCTTGAACTCGCGGTCGATGAAGCGGTTGATCTCGTCGATCGCCGGATTGCGGTCGCCGAGGTCGCGCACGTGGACGCGCAGCTCATGGTTGAGGGTGCTCTCGCCGAAGGTCAGGAAGTACACCAGCGGCTCCGGCTCGCGCAGTACCCGCGGGTTCTCCCGGGCCGCCTGCAGCAGCAGCTTGCGCACCAGCTCCAGGTCCGAGCCGTAGCCGACGCCGATCTGGATGGTGACGCGTGTGACGGTGTCGGTCAGCGACCAGTTGACCAGCTGGCCGGTGATGAAGGTCTTGTTCGGGACGATGATTTCCTTGCGGTCGAAGTCGGTGATGGTGGTGGCGCGGATGCGGATGCGGCTGACCGTGCCGGACAGGTTGCCGATGGTGACCACGTCGCCGATGCGCACCGGGCGCTCGAACAGGATGATCAGGCCGGAGATGAAGTTGGCGAAGATCTCCTGCAGGCCGAAGCCGAGGCCCACCGAGAGTGCCGCCACCAGCCACTGCAGCTTGTCCCAGCTGACGCCGAGGGCCGACAGGGTGGCCACCGCGCCGATGCCGCTGATGGCATAGGACAGCAGGGTGGTGGTGGCGTAGGCGCTGCCCTGCGCCAGCTTCAGGCGCGACAGCACCAGCACCTCGAGCAGACCCGGCAGGTTGCTGGCCAGGGCCACGGTGATGGCCAGGATGATCAGGCCGCCGAGCAGGTCGAGCAGGCTGATCGGTACCATGCTCACGGCCTCGCCGCTGCCGCTGCTGTACTCGTACAGGGTGATGTTGTCGAGGTAGGTGAACACGCCGATCAGGTCGGCCCAGACCCAGTACAGGCAGGCGATGAAACCGCCCATCAGGGCCAGGCGCATCAGGCGCAGGGACTGCTGGTTGACCTGCTCGATGTCCAGGGTCGGCTCTTCCTGCGGTGCCTCGCCCTCCGGGCCTTCCTTGGGCTGCGCCTGGCGCTTGGCCAGGGCGCGGGCATAGGCCAGGCGCCGTGCGGCCACGGCCAGGCCGCGCTCGACGGCGGCCTCCAGCACCAGCCAGAAGATCAGCAGGTAGAGGGTGTCGATCAGGCGGTCGGTGAGCTTGAGCGCGGTGTAGTAGTAGCCGAAGCCCACCGCGACGATCAGGCCGATGGGCAGCGCGGTGAAGGCCAGGCCGATCAGCAGGCGGAACGGCGAGCTGTTCTCGCGCATCGGCCCGGACAGCAGCAGGCGGCTGAGCAGCCAGGCCATCAGGGCGAAGCCGGAGAGCACCACGAAGATGCCGATCACGTCGTCGGCCAGCACTGCCGGCTGGTGCTCGGCCACGGTGACCACCGCCACCAGGGCCAGTACCACCATGCCCAGGCGGCGCACCTGGGTACGCAGGTAGGCCACCAGCGGGCGGGTCCAGCGGAAGTGCAGTTCGGCCACGCCGCCCGGGGCGAGGATGCGGTACAGGGTGTAGAACACCAGCCAGGCCTGGGCCATCTCCAGCAGGGCGCTGCCGAGGGTGGCGTTCTGCCCGCGGGCGTCGATCAGCAGGGCCAGGCCGCAGAGGGCGAGGAACAGGGTCACCGGCAGGGCCAGCAGCACGTTGAGGAGGATCGCCAGCGGGGTATGCAGCTGGCTGTCGCGCTTGTAGTGGCCGATGTCCTCGTGCAGCGCCTGCAGCTTGCCGAACAGCCAGCTGCGCCGCCACAGCAGGGCGCCGATCACCAGCAGCAGCGGGATGAACAGCCAGGGCCGGTCGAGCAGGCCGGCGCCCAGCTCGCGCACGCCGGAGCCCCAGGGCATGGCCGCCAGCTGGCGTTCCAGCAGGTGCGGCACCTGCTTCAGCCAGGCCAGGTCCAGCGGCTTGTTGCTGGGAATCCAGAACATCTGCTCGTCGAGGGTGGCGCGCAGGCTGCTGATGGTGTCCTGCAGCTGCTTCTGGTTGAGCTGCAGGGTGATGGACTCGTTGAGCAGGGCGTTGAGCTCACGGTTCATCCGTTCCAGCAGCTCGCTGCGGGTGGTGGCCAGCTCCAGCAGGGTGCGGCGCAGCTCGGGGGTGACCTGCTCGGCGGGCTGGTCGGCGAGCAGACCGTCGACGTAGTCCTGCAGGTTGCCCAGCTTGTCGCGCTGCTGGTTCAGCTCGAACTGGTAGAGACGGATGTCGGCGATCTCGTCGGCCAGGTTGCGGTCCAGCTGCAGCTTGGGCAGGCCTTCCTTCTGCTGGTAGAGGATGCGCGCCAGCAGCAGGCTGCCGCGCAGCACGTCGATCTGCTCGTCCAGGGCCTGGTCAGCCTGGTTGACGCTGTCCAGCTGCTGCTTGGTCTCCAGGTTCTGCCGGGTCAGCTCGTTGAGCCGCTCGGTGGCGCGCAGCAGGTAGTCGGAAATCTTCAGGTTGGCCGCGCTTTCCCTGGCCAGCAGGCTGTCCGGGGTGGCCTTCTCGGCCTCGCGCGAGAGTTCGGCGACGGTCTGTTCCGAGCTCTCGCGGCGCTTGTCGCTGATCAGTGCCTGCAGGTCCAGGCTCTCCTGCTCCAGGCGGCGGATGCGTTCCTGCAGCAGCTCATGGCGGGCGCTGCCGAGGTCCTGCAGCAGGCTGTTGCCGGCCAGCTCCTGGCGGCGCAGCTCGGTCTGCGCCTCCAGCTGCGCCAGTTCGGCACCCAGCTGGTCGCGCTGCTCGGCGGACAGTGGCTTGCCGGCCTCCTTGCCGACCTTGAGCAGGTTGTTGATCTGCAGGCTGCGGCTCTGGTTGGCGCTGATTTCCGCCTGGGCCCGCTCCGGGCGGGTCTGCGCGGTGATCAGCAGGCTGTTGGCCTCGGCCAGCTCCTGTTGCCAGCTGCTCAGCTGGCTGCTGCGCTCGGCGAGCATCTGCTCCAGCTGCGGCACGCTGGACTTGGCGTAGCGCTTGGCCACCTCGACCGGCGCGGTGGCCTTGAGGCGGTTCAGCTCGCGCTGCGCCGCGGCGATCAGGGTCGGGGCATCGCGCAGCTGGCGCTTGAGCGCCTCCAGCTTCTGCTGGCTGTCGTCACGCCCGGCGAGCAGCGCCAGGGTCTGCTCCAGGCGCGCCTGCAGGGCCTTGTGCTCGGCCTCCGGCAGCTTGCGCTCGGCGAGCTGGTCCAGGCTCTGCTGCACTTGCGCGCTGCTCGGCGGCTCGGCGGCGAAGGAAGGGAGGGTGATGCTGCAGCCAAGCAGCAGGCTGAGGACGAGGGGACGGAGGAAAGGCATGGTCGCTATCGCGGCTCGGTAAAAAGAATGCGGCTAATGATATGCCAGGCGGGCAGTCGTTGCCGCCAAGCATGGCTCAGAGTCGTGCGCCCCTTGGCCAGTGGCTGCGCCGCGGGCTTGCCGCGGCGGCGGACGCTCAGAGGAACAGGCCGGGGCCGGGCTTGCCCTGGCCTTCGGGGAATCTGACGCCGACCTTGCGCACCTTGTTCCCTTCCATCAGCGCCACGGTCCAGGTCAGGCCGTTCCACTCCACCTGGTCGCCCACCACAGGCTCGCCGCCGATCTCGTGGGCGATGAAGCGGCCCAGCGCCTGGCTGCCGTCCTCCTCGCCGAGCTTGAGGCCGTACAGGGTGGCGATGGCGGCGAGCTGGGCGTCGCCCTCCAGCACGAAGTCGCCGAAGAAGCGCAGATCCAGGCCGCGCTGCGGCGCCTGGCTGAACAGCTTGCCGAGGGCCGGCAGGTCGTGTTCGTGGCCGACCACGCAGAGGATGTCGCCGGCATCCAGGGTGGTGCTGCCGGACGGGTGCAGCAGTTCTTCGCCGCGGAACAGCGCGGCCACGCGGGTGCCCTCGGGCATCTTCAGTTCGCGCAGCGGCGCGCCGATGCACCATTTTTCCGCGCCGAGGCGGTAGACGAACAGCTCCCACTGGCTGGTCGGATGGATCTCCAGTCCGGCGCGCGAGATCGGTGCCGGGTCTGGCGGTACCGTCACCTTCATCAGCTTGGCCGCCCAGGGCAGGCTGGTGCCCTGCAGCAGCAGCGAGACCAGGACGATGAAGAAGGCCACGTTGAAGAACAGCTGGGCGTTGTCCAGCCCGGCCATCAACGGGAACACGGCCAGGATGATCGGCACCGCACCGCGTAGGCCGACCCAGGCGATGAAGGCCTTCTCGCGGTCATGGAAGGCACGGAATGGCAGCAGGCCGAGGAAGATCGACAACGGTCGGGCGAACAGGATCATCCACAGCGCCAGGCCCAGGGCCGGCAGGGCGATGGGCAGCAGCTCGCGCGGGGTGACCAGCAGGCCGAGCACCAGGAACATACCGATCTGCGACAGCCAGGTCAGGCCATCGAGCATGTGCAGGATGCCGTGGCGCGAGCGGATCGGCTGGTTGCCCAGCAGCAGGCCGCACAGGTAGATGGCGAGGATGCCGCTGCCGCCGACGGCGTTGGTGATGGCGAAGATGATCAGGCCGCCGCTGACCACCAGCAGCGGATAGAGGCCGCCGGCCAGGCTGATGCGGTTGACCAGTTGCAGCAGCAGCCAGCCGCCGCCGAGGCCAAACAGACCGCCGAGGCCGAACTGCTGCAGCAGTTGCACGGCGAAGCTCCAGCTGAAGCCGGCCTGGCCCTTGATCAGCATGTCGATCAGGGTGACGGTGAGGAACACCGCCATCGGGTCGTTGCTGCCGGACTCGATCTCCAGGGTGGCGCTGACCCGCTCGTTGAGCCCGCGCCCGCCGAGCAGGGAAAACACCGCGGCGGCGTCGGTGGAGCCGACGATGGCGCCGATCAGCAGGCCTTCCAGCCAGTGCAGGTTGAACAGCCAGGCGGCGGCCACGCCGGTCAGTCCGGCGGTGACCAGCACGCCGAGGGTGGCCAGCGACAGCGACGGCCACAGGGCCACGCGGAAACTGGAGACGCGGGTGCGCATGCCGCCGTCGAGGAGGATTACCGCCAGCGCCAGGTTGCCCACCAGGTAGGCGGTGGAATAGTCGTTGAAGACGATGCCGCCGGGGCCGTCGACGCCGGCCAGCATGCCGACGGCGAGGAAGATCACCAGAATCGGGATGCCGAAGCGCGAGCCGAATGCACTGACCAGGATGCTCATGCCCACCAGCAGCGCACCGATCAGAAACAGGCTGTTGATGGCGCTGGCGTCCAAGGCTTACTCCGGGGCAGAGGGGGCGGGTGGGGCGCCTCTGAGCATGCAGAGGTCATGCCGGATTCTAACCCGTGCCTTCGCGCCGCTGTCAAAGAAAAACGCCCCGCGATTGCGGGGCGTTCTTCGCAGCCAAATCAGAGACTTAGAACCAGGCGTCGCGCATGCCCAGGCAGGTGTCGTCGCGCGCTTCGAGGATGTTCAGCTCGTGCTGGCAGCTCGGCACTTCCCAGGTCAGGAAGTAGCGCGCGGCCTGCAGCTTGCCGCGGTAGAAGTCGGCGTCGGCCGGGTTGCCGTTCGCCAGGCCTTCCTCGGCGCGGATCGCCTGTTCCAGCCAGCGCCAGCCGATCACCGCGTGGCCGAAGGCCTTGAGGTACAGCGCGGAGTTGGCCAGGCCCTGGTTGACCTTGCCGGCCAGCAGGTCGCCGAGCAGGGCCAGGGTCACGCCGCCGAGGCGTTGCACCAGTTGCTCCAGCGGCTGGCGCAGGCGGTCCAGCGAGTCGAACTGGCTGGCGCGCTGGCAGGTGGCCTGGATCAGCGCCATCAGCTGCTTGAGGGCGGCGCCGCCGTTCATCGACACCTTGCGCCCGAGCAGGTCGAGCGACTGGATGCCGTGGGTGCCTTCGTGGATGGGGTTGAGGCGGTTGTCGCGGTAGTACTGCTCCACCGGGTACTCGCGGGTGTAGCCGTGGCCGCCGAGGATCTGGATGGCCAGCTCGTTGGCCTTCAGGCAGAACTCCGAGGGCCAGGATTTGACGATCGGAGTGAGCAGGTCGAGCAGCTCCAGGGCCTTCCTGCGCTCCTCTTCGGTGGCCAGGGTCTGGGTGTCGTCGAACAGCCGCGCGGCGTACAGGCCGAGGTCAAAGGCGCCTTCGACGTAGGCCTTCTGGGTCAGCAGCATGCGGCGCACGTCGGCGTGCTCGACGATGGAAATCTGCGGGCTGCTCGGGTCCTTGCCATCCGCGTGGCGCCCCTGTGGGCGGTTGCGCGCATAGTCCAGCGAATACAGGTAGCCGGCGTAGCCGAGCATGATCGCGCCCATGCCGACGCCGATGCGCGCCTCGTTCATCATCTGGAACATGTAGGACAGGCCGTGGTGCGGCTTGCCCACCAGGTAGCCGACGCACTCGCCGTTGTCGCCGAAGTTCAGCGCGGTGGAGGTGGTGCCGCGCCAGCCCATCTTGTGGAACAGGCCGGCCAGGGTCACGTCGTTGCGCGCGCCCAGCGAGCCGTCCGCGTTGACATGGAACTTGGGCACCAGGAACAGGCTGATGCCCTTCACCCCGGGCGGGGCGTCCGGCAGCTTGGCCAGCACCATGTGCACGATGTTCTCGGAGATCGGCTGGTCGCCGCCGGAGATGAAGATCTTGTTGCCCTTGATCCGGTAGCTGCCGTCGGCGTGCGGCTCGGCCTTGGTGCGGATATCCGACAGCGAGGAACCTGCATGCGGCTCGGTCAGGCACATGGTGCCGAAGAAGCGGCCGTCGATGATCGGCTGCAGGTAGCGGGCCTTCTGCTCGTCATTGCCGAAGGCTTCGATCAGGTTGGCCACGCCCATGGTCAGCATCGAGTAGGAGCTGGTGGCGATGTTGGCCGACTGGAAGTGGGCGAAGCAGGCCTGCGACAGCAGGTTGGGCAGCTGCATGCCGCCGTACTCGAAGTCGCGGGTGGCGTTGAGGAAGCCGGCCTCGTGGAAGGCGCGCAGGGCCGGCTCGACCTCGGGGATCAGCACCGCGGCGCCGTCCACATACTGCGGCTCGTGCTCGTCGTTCTTGCGGTTGTGCGGGGCGAACAGCTCCTCGGCGATACCGCGGGCGGTAGCGATGGCCGCGTCGAAGGTCTCGCGGTTGTGCTCGGCGAAGCGCTCGCGCTGGGTCAGGGCTTCGGCGTCGAGCACTTCGTAGAGCTCGAAGGCCAGGTTGCGGGAACTGAGCAGGGACTCGGACATGAAGAACGTCTCCGGTGGGATCTTCTCGGAGTCTAGAGTTGTGAATAGAGCGCGCCTAGCAAGATTCATCGCCCTGATGCCGGGCTAGAAACTGCTCGCGTCGTCCCTTCGAGCTACAATTCGCGCCCCGCTTCAGGTCCTGCTCCAGGTAATGCGCCCATGAACTACCGCCACGCCTTCCATGCCGGCAACCATGCCGACGTGCTCAAGCACCTCGTCATCAGCCGCATCATCGCCCTGCTGTCGCGCAAGGAGGCGCCCTTCGCCTACCTCGACAGCCATGCCGGCGTCGGCCTCTATGACCTGCAGGGCGACCAGGCGACCCGCACTGGCGAGTGGCTGGAGGGCATCGGCCGCCTGTGGGAGGCCAGCGACCGGCCCGAAGCCACCGCCGATTATTTCGGCGTGCTGCACGACCTCAATCCGGACGGTGCGCTGCGCTACTACCCCGGCTCGCCCGAACTGGCGCGCCAGCTGACCCGCGAGCAGGACCGCGTATTGCTCAACGAGAAGCACCCGGAAGACGGCCGGCTGCTCAAGGACAACATGAAGGGCGACCATCGCGTGGCCGTGCACCTGGGCGAAGGCTGGCACGTGCCGCGCGCCCTGCTGCCGGTGGCGGAGAAGCGCGCGCTGCTGCTGATCGACCCGCCGTTCGAGAAGGCCGACGAGCTGGAGCGTTGCGTCGCCGCGCTGGACGAGGCCATCGGCCGCATGCGTCAGACGGTGGTGGCGATCTGGTACCCGATCAAGGACGAGCGTCAGCTCAGGCGTTTCTACCAGGCGTTGGGCAAATCCAGCGCGCCCAAGCTGCTGCGCGCCGAGCTGTTCGTCCACCCGGCGGACGACGCCAGCCGCCTGGCCGGTTCCGGCCTGGCCATCGCCAACGCGCCCTGGGGCCTGGAAGACGAACTCAAGCAGCTGTTGCCCTGGCTGGCCGGCAAGCTGGCGCAGAGCCAGGGCGACTTTCGTCTGGACTGGCTGATCGCCGAGTAAGCGTCCGCTTGCCGCAACCGGCGTCTGTCCGCCCCTGAGGTGCTAGCGGCCCTCGGGTTGCGTGGCGTCGGCGGCCTGCTGCTGCAGCTGCCCGGCCAGCTCGGCCAGGCGCCGCTCCTGTTCGTCCAGCTGATGTAGCACGCCGTCCGTCTCGTCCGTCGCCGGGGCGAGGGCGGTGGCCTGCTGCGCCAGTGCCTGCAGCAGTCCGTACAGCTGCTCGGCGCCCGCCCGGGCCGCGGCCTGTTGCTCGGCGAGGCTCGCCAGCTGGGCGGCGATCTGCCGGCTGGCCTCCTCCTCGTCCTGCCGGTCACGCCGGGCCAGTTGCCCGGCCTGCGTCGCCGTGTCTTGCAGGGCTTCGAGCATGCCGGCCAGCGTGCTGCGGATGGCCTGGGAGAAGTCGGTGGAGCGGCTGGAAAGGGCGCGCACCTCGTCGGCGACCACGGCGAAGCCGCGCCCGCTGTCGCCGGCCCGCGCCGCCTCGATGGCGGCATTCAGGGCCAGCAGGTTGGTCTGCTTGGCGATGGCGTCCATGTCGTCGGTGGCGCGCAGGATGGTTTCGCCCTGCTGGGTGATGGCGAGCATCCGCTCGGCCAGCTCGCCGGCCTGCTCGCGGCTCTGGCGCAGGTCGGCGGTCAGGCCGGCAAGGGCCTGGCTTGCCTCTGCGCCGTTGCTGCCTGCGGTGGCTGGCAGCAGATACTGCTGGGCGCCGTGGACCTGCTGTTCGAGCTGTTCGCGCAGGGCCTGCCGCTGCTGTTGCTGGGTGTCGGCCTGCACCGCCAGTTGCTGGCGCAGGCGGGCGAGCAGGGCGAGGCGCTGCTCGTGCTGGGCGGCGAGGTCCGCAGCCAGCGGGGCGATCCAGGCGGCCGGCGGGTTGGCGCTGCTGCGCGGTTGCATCAGCGCGCGCCAGTGGGTGGCGGTGGCCAGGGCGGGCAGCAGGCCGAGGCTCAGGCAGACGCCGCAGAACAGGCAGATCCACAGCGGCAGGCCGCCCCAGGCGCCGAGGCCGACCAGCAGCCAGGGCGACACCTGCAGCGCCAGGGCGGTGGGGCTGAAGGCCCTGGGTGGTATGTCGTGGAGGTCGGAGAAGCGCGGGTTGTGCATGGGCCGGTTCTACTTCGGGTGGGCGGCGGGCGTCCGCAGAGTCTAGGCGGATTATTTTCCGCGCTGGCGCGGGTCGACGTAATAGGTCAGTTGCTGGCGCGGATTGAGGTATTCCAGGGCCTCCGCCGGCAGTTGCGCCGGGCGCAGGCTGCGGGCGATGGCCAGCCCGGGTTCCTGTTCCAGGTTGACGATCAGCGCCTCGGCCTTGGGGATGCTCGGCTCGTAGAGGATCAGCGTGGGCCGCAGCGGCAGGCTCGGGTGCATGGCCAGGACCAGGGCGTAGCGCTGGTCTTCCAGCTGCACCAGGCTGCCCGGCGGGTACACGCCCATGCCGCGGATGAAGGCCTTCAGCGCCACCTCGTCGAAGCGTTCGCGCTGCTGCTTGAACAGCAGCGCCAGGGCCTCGTGCGGACTCAGGGCCGCGCGCGGGTCGGGCGGGTTGCACAGGTTGTCGAAGGCGTTGGCGATGCTCACCACCCGGCTCAGGCGGCCGATGGCCGCCTCGCGCAGGCCCTTGGGGTAGCCGCTGCCATCGCAGTACTCGTGGTGCTCCTGGATGATCCGCAGCACCTCGTCGTCGAGCATCAGCTCGTGGCCGCGGCGCACGCCGAAGTCCACGTGCAGTTGCAGCAGCTGCTGCTCGGGGCGGGTCAGCGGCTCGGTCTTGAGCAGTACCTTGCTCGGCACCTCCAGCTTGCCCATGTCGTGCAGCAGCGCGCCGAGGCCCAGGCTGTGGCAGGCCTCGCCGTCGTAGCCGAGCTGGCGGCCGAGCATCACCGACAGCACGGTGACGTTGAGCGGGTGGAAATAGGCGTCGTCGGCGGCCTTGCCGTTGATGCTGTGCAGCGCCGCGCCGTCCTCGCCGAGCAGTGCCTCGACCAGCTCGCGGACTATCTCGCCGGCCAGCTTGAGGGCGTCTTCCGGCTGGTTGCGCAGGGCCTGGTTGAGCGATTTCACCCGCTGGCTGGCCTGGACGAACGTGCGGTCGACCTCGGCCAGGCGCTTGCGCAGGGCGCCGAGCTTGGCTGCGCGGGCCTGGCGCGCCAGCTCCTCGGGGCTGGGCGGTGGCGACTCGGGGGCGGCGGGCTCCGTGTCTAGCGGAGCCAGGGGCAGCGGCGCGCAGTCGCTGCGCGCCGGCTCGTAGCGCAGCTGCTTGAGTCCCAGCGCGCGCAGGGCCTGGAGCTGCGCGGCGTCCTTGATCTTGAAGCTGCTGAAGGCGAAGTTGTGCTCCCACCAGCTCAGGTCGAGGTGGACATACAGGCCCACGCACAGCTGGTCGGGCGTGATGTAGAGGGTGGCTGCGGGCATGCCGGACTCGGGGCTGCTGGCTTATTGATGGCAGTCTAGCGTGGCGCCGGCCCGCCGGCGATGGCGCTTGCCGCGCTGCCCAGCTCCGCTTCCACCTCGGCCGCCCAGGCCAGCCAGGACTGCTCGCCGAGGATGCCGCGGCGCAGGGTCAGGTAGGGCAGGCGCAGGGCCTGGCGCTGTTCGGTGGGCAGGGCCTGGTAGTCGCGCTCGATGGCCAGCAGGCTGTCCAGGGTCTTGCGGTGCACGGCCACATGCCGCTGCATTTCCTCGCGCAGGTTGGCGGTCGAGGTGTGCGCGCCGCCGAACAGCTTCACCAGCAGCGCGTCGTTGATCTTGTTCGGCTGCACCGGCTCGCCCAGCCAGCGCAGCAGCTCGGCGTGGCCGGCGGCGGTGAGGCGGTAGACCTTCTTGTCCGGGCGGGTCTCCTGGGCCTGCGCCTCGCAGTCCAGCCAGCCGGCCTCGTTGAGTTTCTTGAGTTCCTGGTAGACCTGCTGGTGCTTGGCGTTCCAGAAGTAGCCGAGGCCCTCCTTGAAGCGCTTGAGCAGGTCGTAGCCGCTGCCGGGTTCGCTTTCCAGGAGGATGAGGATGGCGTGCTTGAGCGACATGGACGAACTCGGCGAGGACGGTGCGCCGCAGTATACGGATTATGCAAAGAGTTGCATGGTGGTGAGCTGCTGCTATTATGCAAAAACTTGCATAACAACAATGACGCAGGAACCTTCCATGAAACGCACCGGTACCCGCTTCCGCCCGCGCCTTGCGGCCAACCACTACGACGCCATCGTCATCGGCTCCGGCATCGGCGGCCTTACCGCCGCCGCGTTGCTGAGCAAGCTGGGCAAGCGCGTATGCGTGCTGGAGCAGCACTACACGGCCGGCGGCTACACCCACAGCTACGAGCGCGAGGGCTACGAGTGGGACGTGGGCGTGCACTACATCGGCGAGGTGCACAAGCCCTGGTCGGTGATCCGCCGGGTGTTCGACGTGATCAGCGACGGCAAGCTGGAGTGGGCGCCGATGGATGCGCACTACGACCGTATCGTCATCGGTGAGCAGAGCTACGACTACGTGGCCGGCCGCGACGAGTTCAAGACTGAGATGAAGCGCCACTTCCCCGCCGAGTCGGCGGCCATCGACCGCTACGTCGAGCTGCTCAGCGAGGTCAGCGCGCGGGTGCCGCGCTTCTTCGCCGGCCAGGCCCTGCCGCGTTCGCTCGGCATGCTCTACGCCAGGCTGCGCCGCCTGTGGCTGCCGGCCTACTTCTTCAAGAGCACCCGCGAGGTGCTGGAAGGCCTGACCAGCAACCAGGAGCTGATCGGCGTGCTCACCGCCCAGTGGGGTGACTACGGCCTGCCGCCGGCGCAGGCGGCCTTCGTCATGCATGCGATGGTGGCCAAGCACTACATCACCGGCGGCAACTACCCGGTGGGCGGCGCGATCAGGATTTCCGAGACCATCATCCCGCTGATCGAGGCGGCCGGCGGCAACGTCTTCACCTATGCCGGCGTGGACAGGATCCTGGTGGAGAACGGGCGCGCCGTGGGCGTGCGCCTGCACAAGGACGGTTTCGAGATCCGCGCGCCGCAGATCGTCAGCTGCGCCGGCCTGGTGCCGACCTACACCCGCCTGCTGGAGCCGCAGGTGGCCGAGGCGCACGGCCTGCTGGCGCCGCTGCGGCAGGTGAAACTGTCGGCGGCGACCCTGTGCCTGTACGCCGGTTTCAGGGGCAGCGCCGTCGAGCTGGGCCTGCCGAAGACCAACTACTGGGTCTACCCGAGCCATGACCACGACCACAACGTGAGCAGCTTCGAGAGCGGGCAGAACCCGGCCATGCCACTGATCTACATCAGCTTCCCCTCGGCCAAGGACCCCAGCTGGGACGCGCACTACCCGCACAAGGCAACGGTGGAGATCGTCGCGCCGACCCTGCCGCAGTGGTTCGCGCCGTGGAAGGGCAGCACCTGGGGCAAGCGCGGCGCCGACTACGAGGCGTTCAAGGCGCAGCTCACCGAGCAGCTGCTGGAGACCCTCTACCGCCACCAGCCGCAGCTGCGCGGCGCGCTGGACTTCTGCGAGCTGGCCACGCCGCTGTCCACCGAGTGGTTCCAGTGGAACGAGCAGGGCGAGATCTACGGTATCGACCACACGGTGCAGCGCTTCGACCAGCACTGGATCCACAGCCAGACGCCGATCAAGGGCCTCTACCTGACCGGTGCCGACACCGTCACCGCCGGCGTCGGCGGCGCGCTGATGGCCGGCGTGCTGACGGCCACGCGCATGCTGGGCTGGCGCGGATACAAGGTGACCAGGTTGCTGAAGGGCTGGAAGGCCAATGCAATAGTGGCTGGAGATCAGGCCGCCGCCAGCCAGCAGACCTGATGGGGCTGCGACGGCTAGACCGTCACATCGATGCTGTTGCCCAGGTTGGGCGGATTGCTCGGCGTGCTGGCCGGCGTGGCGGCCTGGACCAGGCCGCTGGCGTTCGCGGCCTGCAGCTCCAGGGTCTTGCGCAGGAGCAGCAGCGAGGCGAGGGCGGAAGCCTGGGCCGCCGCCTGTGCGGAGATCTGGCTGGTGTTCAGCTCCATGGTGCTTCTCCCGGTTCGTCTCGCGGCGGCACTCAGCCCGGCAGGCACACGCCGGTGCCGCCCAGGCCGCAGTAGCCGCCGGGGTTCTTGGCCAGGTATTGCTGGTGGTAGGCCTCGGCATAGTAGAACGGCGGGGCGTCGGCGATCTCGGTGGTGATGGCGCCGAAGCCGGCCTTCTTCAGTTCGGCCTGGAACTGCGCCTGGCTGGCTTCGGCAGCGACGCGCTGGGCAGCGTCGAAGCAGTAGATGGCCGAGCGGTACTGGGTGCCGATGTCGTTGCCCTGGCGCATGCCCTGGGTCGGGTTGTGCGCTTCCCAGAAGACCTTCAGAAGCTGCTCGTAGGAGGTCAGCTGCGGGTCGAACACCACCAGCACCACCTCGGTATGGCCGGTCAGGCCGGAGCAGACTTCCTCGTAGGTCGGGTTCGGCGTATGGCCGCCGGCATAGCCGACGGCGGTGCTCCACACGCCCGGCTGTTGCCAGAAACGCCGCTCGGCGCCCCAGAAGCAACCGAGGCCGAACACTGCCTGTTGCAGGCCGGCGGGGAAGGGGCCCCGCAGCGGGTTGCCGTTGACATGATGGGCGGCCGGGACTGCCAGGGGTTCGGCCCGGCCCGGCAGGGCCTGCTCGGCGCTGGGCAGTTCGAGCTTGTGGGCGAGGATTTGCGAGCGCAGGACCATGATCTGTTCCCCGTGATGGCGATGAGGGCGGGGGATAGCTTACCCCGACATGGGGGGTAGACGGCGGGGGCGGGCAAAAATTACAGCACCCGCTCGGGTGAACGGGCGAGGGGAGAGCTCAGGCGCCGCGGCAGGGGTAGCGACGCAGGCTGCCGACCAGCTCGCGGCCGGGGATCGGCCGGTCGAACAGGTAACCCTGGCCGACGTCGCACTGCTGGCGGCGGAGGAAGGCCAGCTGGGCGGCGGTCTCGATGCCCTCGGCGACCACCTTGAGCTTGAGGTTGTGGGCCATGGCGATCACCGCCGAGGTGATCTCCATGTCGTCCTGATTCTCCGGGATGTCCTTGATGAAGCTGCGGTCGATCTTGATCACGTCGATGGGGAACTTCTTCAGGTAGCTCAGCGAGGAATAGCCGGTGCCGAAGTCGTCCATCGCCAGGGTCAGGCCCAGGGCCTTGAGGCGTGCCACCTGCTGGCGGGTATCGTCGTTGCCTTCCAGCAGCAGGCTCTCGGTCAGCTCCACTTCCAGCAGGTGGGCCGGCAGCTGCTCCTCGGCGAGGATGGTGGCGATCGAGCCGACCAGGTCGGGGTCGGTGAACTGCTTGGCCGACAGGTTGATCGCCACCTGCACCTGGCCCATGCCCAGCGCGGCCAGTTCCAGGCTGGCGCGGCAGGCCTGGCGTACCACCCACTTGCCGATGGGGATGATCAGGCCGGTCTCCTCGGCCACGCTGATGAACTGCTCCGGGCTGATCATGCCCTTCTCCGGGTGCTGCCAGCGCAGCAGGGCCTCCAGGCCGACCAGCTGGCCGCTCTTCAGGCACAGCTTGGGCTGGTAGTAGACCTCCAGCTCGTTCTGGGTCAGGGCGCGGCGCAGGTTGTTCTCGACGAACAGCTTGTAGTTGGCCTCGGCGTTGAGCGCCTCGGTAAACATCTGCACCTGATGCTTGCCGTTGGCCTTGGCCTTGTGCAGGGCCAGGCCGGCGTGCTTCATCAGCAGGTGCGGATCGTCGCCGTGGGCCGGCGCGCAGGCCAGGCCGACCGAGCCGCTGACGCTGATCAGCTGGTTGTCGACGAACAGCGGCTTGTCCAGGGTGCCGAGCAGTTCCTGGGCGCGCTGCAGGCTGCTCTCCGGCTCGGCGCCATCGAGCAGCACGGCGAACTCGTTGCCGGCGAAGCGCGCCAGGCTGGTGTTCTGCCCCAGGCTGTTGCGCAGGCGCCGGGCCAGGTTGGCCAGCAGCTTGTCGCCGGTCTGGTGGCCGAGGCTGTCGTTGATCCGCTTGAAGTTGTCGATGTCCACCAGCAGCAGGCTGAAGGCCTGGCCGTCGCGGCGGGCGAAGCGCTCCTCCAGGCAGCGGATGAAGTAGGGGCGGTTGCCCAGGCCGGTGAGGTTGTCACTGTAGGCCAGGCGCTCGATGCGCTGCTGGGCCAGCTTGCTCTGGGTGATGTCTTCGTAGATGCCGATGTAGTGGGTCAGCTCGCCGTCGTCGTTGTACACCTTGGAGATCGACAGCTGGCCCCAGTAGGGCTCCAGGTTCTTGCGCCGGCTGCGCAGCTCGCCCTGCCAGCTGCTGCGCTCGGCCAGCCCGGCCTGGGCGTCGAACAGCAGGTCGCCGAGGTTCTCCAGCGCCGGCAGCTGGGAGATGCGCCGGCCCTGCACTTCCTCGGCGCCGTACTGGGTGATGGCGGTGAAGCTGGGGTTGACGTACTGCACCAGGCCGTCGCGGTCGAACAGCAGGAAGGCGCTGGCGCTCTGCTCGACGGCGCGCTGGAACAGGAACAGGGCGCTGGTGGCGTCGCGCCGCTGCTGGTTGCTCATGACCTGGGCGAACTGGTCGGCCAGTTCGCCGGCGAAGGCGATCTCGTCGGCCTGCCAGGTGCGCGGCGGGCCGATGTGCTCCAGGCACAGCACGCCGACCACCTCGCCGCCGAGGCGGATGCTGGCGTCGAGTATGGCGCCGATGCCCAGTGGCTTGAGGTAGCTGCGCGCCAGTTCGCTGGTGCGCGAGTCGCGCTGGGCGTTGTGCGCGTCGATGGCGCGGCCGCTGTGCAGGGCGTCGAGGTAGCGCGGGAACTGGCGCGCATCGATGGGCGCCGGCAGCTCGTGGCGCTCGATGTCGCGGCGGTACAGGGCGACCGGCTCCAGGCGCTCGTCGCGCAGGTGCCAGATGCTGGCACGGGCGACCTCGTAGGTTTCGCAGGCAGCCTGGGTGATCAGCTCGGCGGCCTCGCGCAGCGGGTCGAGGGCGTTGTAGCGATGCCGGGCCAGGCGCACGATCAGGCTCTGCTGGGCGCGCGAGCGGATCAGGTGCTGCAGGTGCTCCTCCTGGGCGTGCTGGTACAGCTCCAGGGAAGTCTTGAGCTTTTGGTTCTGCTCCTCCAGCGCCTGCAGGCGCTCCTCGACCAGGGCCTGCTCGGGCTCGGTGCAGACCAGCAGGTAGCCGCGCAGCAGCTGGCGGCCGCGCTGCTGGAAGGGTTCGCCGATCTCCAGCAGGTGCAGGGCGCCATTGGGCGTGTGCAGGCGGTAGCGCACCGAGTAGTGGGCCGCGCTCAGCAGCTGCAGCTGGATTTCGTCGTGCAGGCGGTAGCGCGCCTCGGGTTCCATCAGGCTGGCGTAGGGCGAGTCGAGCAGGGCGCAGAGCTCGCCGGCACTGACGCCGAGCTGGCGCTCGCAGGCCGGGTCGAGGAACAGCAGGGTCCAGCTGGGTTCGTTGATGCGTTCGAAGCGCAACATGCCCAGGCGTGACGGCACCGGCAACTGCGTCACAACCTCGGCCGCCGAACGGCTGGCGGCATCGGGATGGCTTTTCATCGAACGACTGGCTTCCAGTATGCTGCCTGGGGCAGGCTAGGGTCTGTCACATCTACCAACGTCGAGCAAGGGTGCATCATGCGGCTGGGACTGACAAGAAGACTGAGCGGGTTGCTGTTGTTGCTGAGCCTGGGCAGCGCCGCCCCGGCGCAGGCCAGCGAAGCCCAGCTGAGCGGAGAGGAGCAGGCACGCTACCTGGCCGACCTCAAGCGGCTGTATCTGACCAAGGACGAGCGCAAGGCGCTGCTGGCGCACAGCAACGCGCTGCTCGACACCTACGCCCTGCGTGCCGGCTACCAGCTGGGCAAGGCCCCGGCGCAGCGCAGCGACCTGCGCTACCAGCTGAGCATCGCCGGCCCCGGCGAGCTGCTGGTGCGCCAGGAAACCCGCGCGGAACACGCCAACAGCCTGGCGGTGAGCAACCGGCGCCTGTCGGTGTTCGGCCTCGATCCCTACATCCACTACGACTGTCCGGTCGGCGGCATCACCTGCGTGCTGAGCAGCCCGGCCGACGGCAGCCCGTGGATCACCGTGCTGCGCGACCACCAGGGCGCCGAGGACCTGGCCAAGGCGATCAGCTTCCTGATTCGCAATCTGCAGAAGAACTGAGCGGCCTGCCGCAGCGCAGCGGCAAGAGGCCGCGGCGCTGGTCGTTCAGGGCGGCTTCCTGAGCCAGGCGCAGCGCCTCTTCCTCGCTGCTGCAGGCGATGAAGTACTGGTTGAGGTAGAGCCGCCACTGCGGCTGCTCGGCTGTCGGTGCGACGACGCGGATCTGCATGGCCTGGCCTCCGGTAACCTGCACAGGCTAGCACTTGGCCATTATCGTCGCGTGTCACTGCCCGCATAAAAAAGCCCCGCCAGGTGGCGGGGCCGAGGGGGAGAGGCGTCGATGCCTCCAAAGCACAGCGTGGTTCGTTACAGCAGCAGGGTGCGGATATCGCCCAGCACGTCGCTCAGGCGCTTGGTGAAGCGCGCGGCGGCGGCCCCGTTGATCACCCGGTGGTCATAGGACAGCGACAGCGGCAGCATCAGGCGCGGCTGGAAGGCCTTGCCGTCCCATACTGGCTGCATGGTCGCCTTGCTCACCCCGAGGATCGCCACTTCCGGCGCGTTGACGATCGGCGTGAAGCCGGTGCCGCCGATATGGCCGAGGCTGGAGATGGTGAAGCAGGCGCCCTGCATGGCGTCCGCCGACAGCTTCTTGCTGCGCGCCTTCTCCGCCAGTTCGGCGGCCTCGGCGGCCAGCTGCAGCAGGCTCTTCTGGTCGACGTCGCGGATCACCGGGACCAGCAGGCCATCCGGGGTGTCCACGGCGAAGCCGATATGCACATAGCCCTTGCGAATGAGTGCCTTGCCGGACGGGGCCAGCGAGCTGTTGAAGTCCGGCAGCTCCTTGAGCAGGTGGGCGCAGGCCTTGAGCAGCAGCGGCAGCACGGTCAGCTTGACCCCGGCCTTCTCCGCCACCGCCTTCTGCGCCACGCGGAAGGCTTCCAGCTCGGTGATGTCGGCGCTGTCGAACTGGGTCACGTGCGGCACGTTGAGCCAGCTGCGGTGCAGGTTGGCGGCGCCGACCTGCATCAGGCGGGTCATCGGCACCTCTTCGACCGGGCCGAACTTGCTGAAGTCCACTTCCGGGATCGGCGGGATGCCGGCACCGCCGGTGGCGCCGGCGGCCGGGGCCTCCTTGGCCTTCTGCAGCATGGCCTTGACGTAGTTCTGCACGTCTTCCTTGAGGATGCGGCCTTTCGGGCCGGTGCCCGGCACGGCGGCCAGGTCGACGCCGAACTCGCGGGCAGTCATGCGTACCGCCGGGCCGGCGTGCACCTTGCTGCCGTCACGCACAGGCGGCGTCACGGCGGCAGCGGCGGCGGCCAGGGCGGCGATGGCGCCAACCTCGGCGGCCACCTCGGGCTTGGCGCCCGGCGGAGTGCGATGCACCGGCTCGCTTGCCGGTGCCGGGGCGGCCGCGGGGGCTGCAGCAGCCTCATTGGCGCCGCCTGCCACGCGCAGCTTGAGGATCAGGTCGCCGGTGCCGACTTCGGCGTCCAGCTTGACCACGACTTCCTCCACCACGCCGGCGGCCGGCGCGGGGATTTCCATGCTGGCCTTGTCCGACTCCAGGGTGATCAGCGACTGGTCGGCCTCGATGGTATCGCCAGCTTTGACCAGCACCTCGATGACCTTGACCTTGCCACTGGTGCCGATGTCCGGCACGTGCACGTCCTGCACGCTGGCGGCGGCAGGGGCCGCTGCCGGCGCTGCAGCGGGCGCCGCTTCCGCGGCCTTGGGCGCCTCGGCCGCGACGGCAGCCGCGGCGGGCTCGGCGGCCGGGGTAGCGCCCTCGACTTCCAGCACCAGCAGCTCGTCGCCTTCCTTGAGGCGGTCGCCCAGCTTGACCTTCAGTTCCTTGATCACCCCGGCCTTGGGCACAGGGACTTCCATGGAGGCCTTGTCGGACTCCAGGGTCAGGATGCTCTGCTCGGCCTCGACGCGGTCGCCGACCTTGACCAGCAGTTCAATGACCTCGCCTTCACCGCCGAGGTCGGGTACGCGAATCAACTCACTCATCGCTACGCTCCTTAGCAGTCCAGGGGATTGGCTTTTTCAGGGTCGATGCCGAACTTGGCGATGGCATCGGCCAGCACCTTGGCTTCGATCTCGCCACGGTCGACCAGCGCTTCGAGCGCGGCCAGGACCACCCAGTAACGGTCCACCTCGAAGAAGTGGCGCAGCTTCTTGCGGCTGTCGCTGCGGCCGAAGCCGTCGGTGCCGAGCACCTTGTACTCCTTGCTGGGCACCCACTGGCGCACCTGCTCGGCGAACAGCTTCATGTAGTCGGTGGAGGCGACCACCGGGCCCTTGCGCCCGGTGAGGCATTCCTGGATGAACGCCTGCTTGGGCTTCTGCCCCGGGTGCAGGCGGTTCCAGCGCTCCACGGCCAGGCCGTCGCGGCGAAGTTCGTTGAAGCTGGTGACGCTCCACACGTCCGAGCCGATGTTGAACTCGTCGCGCAGGATCTTCGCCGCCTCGCGCACTTCGCGCAGGATGGTGCCCGAACCCAGCAGCTGCACGTGGTGGGCGGCCTCCTTCTTGTCCTCTTCGAGCAGGTACATGCCCTTGATGATGCCTTCCTCGGTACCGGCCGGCAGGGCCGGCTGCTGGTAGGACTCGTTCATCACGGTGATGTAGTAGAAGACGTTCTGCTGCTGCTCGATCATCTCCTTGATGCCGTGGCGGATGATCACCGCCAGCTCGTAGCCGTAGGTCGGGTCGTAGGTGCGGCAGTTGGGGATGGTCGCGGCCATGATGTGGCTGTGGCCGTCCTCGTGCTGCAGGCCTTCGCCGTTCAGCGTGGTGCGGCCGGCGGTACCGCCGATCAGGAAGCCACGGGCGCGGCTGTCGCCGGCGGCCCAGGCCAGGTCGCCGATACGCTGGAAGCCGAACATCGAGTAGAAGATGTAGAACGGCAGCATCGGCTGGTTGTGCGTGGAGTAGGAAGTACCGGCGGCGATCCAGCTGGACATGGCGCCGGCCTCGTTGATGCCTTCCTCGAGGATCTGGCCCTTCTTGTCCTCGCGATAGAACATCACCTGGTCCTTGTCCACCGGCTCATACAGCTGGCCGACCGAGGAGTAGATGCCGAGCTGGCGGAACATGCCTTCCATGCCGAAGGTGCGCGCTTCATCCGGCACGATGGGCACGATGCGCGCGCCCAGGTCCTTGTCCTTGACCAGCTGCGAGAGGATGCGCACGAAGGCCATGGTGGTGGAGATGTCGCGGTCACCGGTGCCGTCGAGGATGGCCTTGAGGGTGTCCAGCGGCGGGGTCGGGATGCTGAAGCTCTGCGTGCGGCGCTGCGGCACGAAGCCGCCGAGGGCCGCGCGGCGCTCGTGCAGGTACTTGTATTCCGGGCTGCCCGGCTCGGCCTTGACGAAGGGCAGGCTCTCCAGCTCGTCGTCCTTGACCGGGATGTCGAAGCGGTCGCGGAATTTCTTCAGGCTGTCGATATCGACTTTCTTGGTGTTGTGCGCGGTGTTCTTCGCCTCGCCGGCACCGGTACCGTAGCCCTTGATGGTCTTGGCCAGGACCACGGTCGGCTGGCCCTTGTGGTTCACCGCCTGGTGGTAGGCCGCGTACATCTTGTACGGGTCGTGGCCGCCGCGGTTGAGGTTCCAGATTTCCTGGTCGGAGAGGTCCTTGACCATCTCCTTCAGCTCGGGGCTGTTGAAGAAGTGCTCGCGCACGTAGGCCCCGTCCTTGGCCTTGTAGTTCTGGTACTCGCCGTCGATCACCTCGTCCATGCGGCGTTGCAGGATGCCGTCCTTGTCCTTGGCCAGCAGCGGGTCCCAGAAGCGGCCCCAGACCACCTTGTTGACGTTCCATTCGGCGCCGCGGAACACGCCTTCGAGTTCCTGGATGATCTTGCCGTTGCCGCGCACCGGGCCGTCCAGGCGCTGCAGGTTGCAGTTGATGACGAAGATCAGGTTGTCCAGCTTCTCGCGGCCGGCCAGGGAGATGGCGCCGAGGGATTCCGGCTCGTCGCACTCGCCGTCGCCCATGAAGCACCAGACCTTCTGCTTGCCGGCGGGGATGAAGCCGCGGCTTTCCAGGTACTTCATGAAGCGTGCCTGGTAGATGGCCTGGATCGGGCCGAGGCCCATGGACACGGTGGGGAACTGCCAGAAGTCCGGCATCAGCCAGGGGTGCGGGTAGGAGGACAGGCCCTTGCCGTCGACTTCGCGGCGGAAGTTGTTCATCTGCTCTTCGCTGATGCGTCCCTCGAGGAAGGCACGGGCGTAGATGCCGGGGCTGGCGTGGCCCTGGAAGAAGATCAGGTCGCCGCCGTGTTCTTCGGTCGGGGCCTGGAAGAAGTAGTTGAAGCCGATGTCGTAGAGCGTCGCGCTGGAGGCGAAGCTGGAGATGTGACCGCCCAGGTCGGGGTCCTGCAGGTTGGTGCGCATCACCATGGCCAGCGCGTTCCAGCGCACCAGCGAGCGGATTCGCCGCTCCATGAACAGGTCGCCGGGCATGCGTGCCTCATGGCCGACCGGGATGGTGTTGCGGTAGGGCGTGGTGATCGCATAGGGCAGCTGGGTGCCACTGCGGGTGGCCAGTTCACCCATGCGGGTCAGCAGGTAGTGGGCGCGTTTCTCGCCCTCCTTGTCGAGGACGGACTCGAGGGCGTCCAGCCATTCCTGGGTTTCGACGGGATCGAGGTCTTGCATGGCTTGCTCCAGGGCGGAAAGGCTTCCAGAATCGGAGGCCTGGGCTCGTGCACGCTTTTTGGGCGGGCTACGTGAAGTCGTGGTCGACCAGAGTGCTCATGGTCGCTTTTGTAGTTTTACTACATTTCGATGGCGCCTGTAGAGTCCGGGACACATTCTTTAGTAGTAAAACTACAGTTTTCTCTGGAAGGGCAGTGGCGCCTGGGTGGATTCGGGGCGGGCTACCCGTCCCCAAGGATAGACCATGAGCCTGCCGCCACTGGCCGCCCTGCCGGCCCCCCTGCAAGCCCTCGCCGAACGCGCCGCCACGCTGCTGCCCGCCGACTGGCCGGCGCCGCGCGCGGAGGCGTTGCGGCGGCTCTGCGCGCTCAGCGACTTCGTCTTCGAGCAGGCCGTGCGCGATCCCGGGCTGCTGCCGGCGCTGGGGGCGAGTGGCGAGCTGGAGCGACGCTTCGCCGCCGGGGAGCTGCGCGCGCAGTTGCAGGCCCTGCTGCAGGACTGCGCCGACGAGGACGAGCTGGGCCGGCGCCTGCGCCGCTTCCGCAACCGCCAGCAGCTGCGCATCATCTGGCGCGACCTGACCCGCCAGGCCGACCTGGGCGAGACCTGTGGCGACCTTTCCGACCTGGCCGATGCCTGCATCGACGGCGCTTACCAGTGGCTCTACCCGCGCCACTGCGAACAGTTCGGTACGCCGATCGGCCGCCGCAGCGGTCAGCCGCAGCACCTGGTGATCCTCGGCATGGGCAAGCTCGGTGCCCACGAGCTGAACCTGTCCTCGGACATCGACCTGATCTTCGGCTACCCCGAGGGTGGCGAGACCGAGGGGGTCAAGCGCGCGCTGGACAACCAGGAGTTCTTCACCCGCCTGGGGCAACGGCTGATCAAGGCGCTGGACGCCATCACCGTCGACGGCTTCGTGTTCCGCGTCGACATGCGCTTGCGCCCCTATGGCTCGGCCGGCGCCCTGGTGCTCAGCTTCAATGCCCTGGAGCAGTACTACCAGGACCAGGGCCGCGACTGGGAACGCTACGCCATGATCAAGGCGCGCGTGGTCGGTGGCGACCAGGCCGCCGGCCGGCAGCTGCTGGAGATGCTGCGGCCCTTCGTCTATCGGCGCTACCTGGACTTCTCCGCCATCGAGGCGCTGCGCGCCATGAAGCAGCTGATCCAGCAGGAAGTGCGGCGCAAGGGCATGAGCGACAACGTCAAGCTCGGCTCGGGCGGCATCCGCGAGGTGGAATTCATCGCCCAGGCCTTCCAGCTGATCCACGGCGGGCGCGACCTCAGCCTGCAGCAGCGGCCGCTGCTCAAGGTGCTGGAAACCCTGGAGGGCCAGGGTTACCTGCCGCCGGCGGTGGTCGCCGAGATGCAGCAGGGCTACCGCTTCCTGCGCTACACCGAGCATGCCCTGCAGGCCATCGCCGACCGCCAGACGCAGATGCTGCCGGACAGCGACCTCGACCGCGCGCGGGTGGCCTGCATCATGGGCTTCGCCGACTGGGCGAGCTTCCATGAGCGCCTGATGCACTGGCGTGGGCGCATCGAGTGGCACTTCCGCCAGGTCATTGCAGACCCCGACGACGAGGAGGGCGGCGAGGCCGAGAGCTGCATCGGCGGCGAGTGGCTGCCGCTGTGGGAGGAGGCGCTGGAGCCGGACATGGCCGTGCGTCAGCTGGCCGAGGCCGGTTTTGCCGAGCCGGCGGCCGCCCTCAAGCGCCTGATCGACCTGCGCGGCGGCAGCCAGGTGCGCACCATGCAGCGCCTCGGGCGCGAACGCCTGGACGCCTTCGTCCCGCGCCTGCTGGCGCAGGCGGTGGAGCACGCCAATCCCGATCTGGTGCTGGAGCGCGTGCTGCCGCTGGTGGAGGCGGTGGCGCGGCGTTCGGCCTACCTGGTGCTGCTCACCGAGAACCCCGGCGCCCTGCAGCGGCTGATGACGCTGTGCGCGGCCAGCCCGTGGATCGCCGAGCAGATCACCCGCTTCCCGCTGCTGCTCGACGAGCTGCTCAACGAGGGCCGCCTGTTCAAGCCGCCGCTGGCGCCGGAGCTGGCCGCCGAGCTGCGCGAACGCCTGACGCGCATCCCCGAGGACGATCTGGAGCAGCAGATGGAGGCCCTGCGCCACTTCAAGCTGGCCCACGGCCTGCGCGTGGCCGCCTCGGAGATCGCCGGCACATTGCCGCTGATGAAGGTCTCGGACTACCTGACCTGGCTGGCCGAGGCCATCCTCGACCAGGTGCTGGCCCTGGCCTGGCGCCAGACCGTGGCCAAGTACGGCACTCCGCGGCGCGCCGACGGCAGCCTGTGCGACCCGGACTTCATCATCGTCGGCTACGGCAAGGTCGGTGGCCTGGAGCTGGGCCACGGCTCGGACCTGGATCTGGTGTTCATCCACGACGGCGACTCGCAGGCCGAGACCGACGGCGCCAAGCCGATCGATGGCGCGCAGTTCTTCGCCCGCCTGGGCCAGCGCATCATCCACCTGCTGACCACCCAGACCACCTCCGGCCAGCTCTACGAGGTGGATATGCGCCTGCGGCCCTCGGGGGCGGCGGGCCTGCTGGTCAGCTCGCTCGGCGCTTTCCAGCGCTACCAGGAGAGCGAGGCCTGGACCTGGGAGCACCAGGCCCTGGTGCGCGCCCGCGTGCTGGCCGGCTGCGGCCGGGTGGCCGAAGGCTTCGAGCGGGTCCGTGCGGCGATCCTCGAACGCGAGCGCGACCCGGCCAAGCTGCAGGCGGAAGTCAGCGAGATGCGCGCCAAGATGCGCGACAACCTGGGCACCCCGGCGACCGCCGCCGGCACCGCGGAAAACGCCTTCGACGCCGCGGCTTCCTTCGATCTGAAGCAGGACGCCGGTGGTATCGTCGATATCGAATTTATGGTGCAATACGCGGCCCTGGCGTGGTCAGGGCGGCATCCCGAGCTGCACCGCTACACCGACAACATCCGCATTCTCGACGGCCTGCGCGATGCTGGGCTGCTGCCCGCCGCGGACGTCGAGCTGCTGCAGGAGGCCTACAAGGCCTATCGCTCCGCCGCCCACCGGCAGGCGTTGCAGAAGCAGCCGGGCAAGGTCGGCGGCGACCAGTTCGCCGCCGAACGCCGAAGCGTCATGCGCCTGTGGCGCGCGCTGGGCCTGAGCTGACCCGCGAATCGAATGAAACGAACACTGAGGAGTGGTAAAGATGTCGATGTCCGACCGTGATGGCGTGATCTGGTACGACGGCGAGCTGGTGCCGTGGCGCGACGCCACCACCCACGTACTGACCCACACCCTGCACTACGGCATGGGCGTGTTCGAGGGCGTGCGCGCCTACAACACCCCGGACGGCACCGCCATCTTCCGCCTGCAGGCCCACACCGACCGCCTGTTCGACTCGGCGCACATCTTCAACATGCAGATCCCCTTCTCCAAGGAAGAGATCAACGAGGCGCAGCGCGCCGCCGTCCGTGAGAACGGCCTGGAAAGCGCCTACCTGCGCCCGATGGTGTTCTTCGGCAGCGAGGGCATGGGCCTGCGCGCCTCGGGCCTCAAGGTGCACGTGATAGTCGCGGCCTGGAACTGGGGCGCCTACATGGGCGAGGAAGCGCTGCAGAGCGGCATCAAGGTGCGCACCAGCTCCTACACCCGCCACCACGTCAACATCTCCATGACCCGCGCCAAGGCCAACGGCAACTACATCAACTCGATGCTGGCCCTGCAGGAAGCCATCTCCGGCGGCGCCGACGAGGCCATGCTGCTGGACCCGGAAGGCTACGTGGCCGAAGGCTCCGGCGAGAACATCTTCCTGGTCAAGGACGGCGTGGTGTACACCCCGGAAGTGACCTCCTGCCTCAACGGCATCACGCGCAGCACCATCCTCACCCTGGCTGCCGAGCACGGCATCAAGGTGGTGGAGAAGCGCATCACCCGCGACGAGGTGTACATCGCCGACGAGGCCTTCTTCACCGGCACCGCCGCCGAAGTCACGCCGATCCGCGAAGTGGATGGCCGGCAGATCGGCGCCGGCCGCCGCGGCCCGGTCACCGAGAAGCTGCAGAAGGCCTACTTCGACCTGGTCACCGGCAAGACCAGCGCCCACGCCGAGTGGCGCACGCTGGTCAAGTGAGCGGACGCTGAAGCCTGATAGGGGAGGCCACGTGCCTCCCCGCGCATTTCTGGAACGAGCATGAAGATTCTGATCGTGGGGCCCAGTTGGGTCGGTGACATGGTGATGGCGCAGACCCTGTTCGTCTGCCTCAAGCAGCGCCATCCCGGCTGCGAGATCGACGTGCTGGCGCCCGAGTGGAGCCGGCCGATCCTCGAGCGCATGCCCGAGGTACGTGCGGCGCTGAGCTTCCCGCTCGGCCACGGCGTGCTCGACCTCGCCACCCGCCGGCGCATCGGCCAGTCGCTGGCCGGCCAGTACGATCAGGCGATCCTGCTGCCCAACTCGCTCAAGTCCGCGCTGGTGCCGTTCTTTGCCAAGGTGCCCAAGCGCACCGGCTGGAAGGGCGAGATGCGCTATGGCCTGCTCAACGACATCCGCAAGCTCGACAAGGAGCGCCTGCCGCTGATGATCGAGCGCTTCATGGCGCTGGCCTATGAGCCGAATGCAGAGCTGCCTAAACCCTACCCGCAGCCACGCCTGGTAATCGACGAGGCCAGCCGCGCCGCCGCCCTGGCCAAGTTCGGTCTGAGTCTGGACCGCCCGGTGCTGGCCCTGTGCCCCGGCGCCGAGTTCGGCGAGGCCAAGCGCTGGCCGGCGGAGCACTACGCCAAGGTCGCCGAGATCAAGATCCGCGCCGGCTGGCAGGTGTGGATGTTCGGTTCGAAGAACGACCACCCCGGCTGCGAGGCGATCCGCGAGCGCCTGATTCCCGGTCTGCGCGAGGAGAGCGTCAACCTGGCCGGCGAGACGTCGTTGGCCGAGGCCATCGACCTGCTCTCCGCTGCCGCTGCCGTGGTGTCCAACGACTCCGGCCTGATGCATGTGGCCGCCGCGCTGAATCGCCCGCTGGTGGCGGTCTACGGCTCCACCTCGCCGCAGTTCACCCCGCCTTTGGCGGACCGGGTGGAGATCGTGCGCCTGGGCCTGGACTGCAGCCCCTGCTTCGAGCGTACCTGCCGCTTCGGCCACTACAACTGCCTGCGCGAGCTCAAGCCGCGCCCGGTGATCGAGGCGCTGCAGCGCCTGGTCGCCGACCCGGTCGAGGTGCAATAGCTTGCGGGTTCTGCTGATCAAGACTTCTTCGCTGGGCGACGTGATCCACACCCTGCCGGCGCTCACCGACGCGGCGCGGGCCATCCCCGGCATCCAGTTCGACTGGGTGGTGGAGGAGGGCTTCGCCGAGATTCCCGCCTGGCACCCGGCCGTGGCGCAGGTGATCCCGGTGGCCATCCGCCGCTGGCGCAAGCACCTGCTGCAGACCTGGAAGAGTGGCGAGTGGAAGCGCTTCAAGCAGCGCCTGGGCGAGGTCGACTACGACCTGGTGATCGATGCCCAGGGCCTGTTCAAGAGCGCGGTGCTGACCCGTTACAGCAAGGCGCCGGTGGCCGGCCTGGACCGTGACTCGGCGCGCGAGCCGCTGGCCTGCCGCTTCTATGATCGC
The DNA here is from genome assembly GCF_003205495.1 of Aquipseudomonas alcaligenes. Classification (GTDB taxonomy): domain Bacteria; phylum Pseudomonadota; class Gammaproteobacteria; order Pseudomonadales; family Pseudomonadaceae; genus Aquipseudomonas; species Aquipseudomonas alcaligenes_B. The sequence goes on from NZ_QJRX01000001.1 coordinate 486,014, forward strand.
CTGTATGCAGTGCCCAAGGAGCAGCACGCCCTGGAACGCACCCGCCAGCTGTTCGCCCAGGCCCTGGGCTACGAGCTGCCGCAGCAGATCGGCGACTACGGTCTGGATCGCGCGGCCATGGCCGATGCGTCCGCCCAGCCCTACCTGCTGTTCCTGCATGGCACCACCTGGGCCAGCAAGCACTGGCCGGAGGCCGACTGGCGCGCCCTGGCCGAACGCATGGCGGCGCAGGGCTGGGCCATCCGCCTGCCCTGGGGCAACGAGACCGAGCGTGAGCGCGCCCAGCGCATCGTCGCCGGCATCGACAACGCCGCCGTGCTGCCCAGGCTGAATCTGGCTGGCGTGGCCAAGGTGATCGCCGGCGCCACCGCCTGCGTCGCCGTGGACACCGGCCTCGGCCACCTGGCGGCGGCGCTCGATGTGCCGACCATTTCCCTCTACGGGCCGACCCTGCCAGGCAAGGTCGGCGCCTATGGGCGCGGCCAGGTGCACCTGTGCGCCACCGGGCCGGGTGCCGGCCAGGGTGACCGCCACAAGCCCTGCTTCGACGGCCTCGATGCCCAGCGCGTTGGTGATGCGCTGAACGCCATGCTGCTGGCGCAGCAGGAGGCGGTGTGATGCAGTTGGCCTTCGTGCTCTACAAATACTTCCCGTTCGGCGGCCTGCAGCGCGATTTCATGCGCATCGCCCTGGAGTGCCAGGCGCGCGGTCATGCCATCCGCGTCTACACGCCGATCTGGGAGGGCGAAGTGCCCGCCGGTTTCGATGTGCGGGTGGCGCCGATCAAGGCGTTCTTCAACCATCATCGCAACGAGAAGTTCAGCGCCTGGCTGGCCGCCGACCTGGCGCGCGACCCGGTGGATCGGGTGGTGGGCTTCAACAAGATGCCGGGCCTCGACGTCTACTACGCCGCCGACGGCTGCTACGAAGACAAGGCGCAGACCCTGCGCGCGCCGATCTACAAGCGCTGGGGCCGCTACAAGCATTTCGCCGACTATGAGCGGGCGGTGTTCGCCCCGGAGTCGAAGACCGAGATCCTGATGATCTCCGAAGTGCAGCAGCCGCTGTTCATAAAGCATTATCAGACTCCGGAGGCGCGCTTCCACCTGCTGCCGCCGGGCATCGCCGCCGATCGCCGTGCGCCGGCCAATGCCGGCGAGATCCGCGCCGAGTTCCGCCGCGAGTTCCAGCTGACCGACGACGACCTGCTGCTGGTGCAGATCGGCTCCGGCTTCAAGACCAAGGGCCTGGACCGCAGCCTCAAGGCCCTGGCCGCGCTGCCGCGCGAGCTGAAGAAACGCACCCGCCTGATCGCCATCGGCCAGGACGACCCCAAGCCCTTCCTGGTGCAGGTCAAGGCGCTGGGGCTGTCCGATCAGGTGCAGATTCTCAAGGGGCGCAGCGATATTCCGCGCTTCCTGCTTGGCGCCGATCTGCTGGTTCATCCGGCCTACAACGAGAACACCGGTACCGTGCTGCTGGAGGCGCTGGTCTCCGGCTTGCCGGTGCTAGTCAGCGCAGTCTGCGGCTATGCCCACTACATCGCCGAAGCCGAGGCCGGGCGCGTGGTGCCGACGCCGTTCGAGCAGGAGGTGTTCAACCGCATGCTCGCCGAGATGCTTGGCGACGACGCGGCGCGCGCCAAGTGGGGCGCCAATGGTCTGGCCTTCGCCGACTCGGCCGACCTCTATTCCATGCCGCAGCGCGCGGCTGACGTGATCCTGGCGGAGCGCGCATGAAACTGATGCTTGCCGAGCCGTTCAAGGGCCTGTGGGCCGGACAGGATGCCTTCGTCGCCGTGGAGGCCCTGCAGGGCCAGGTCTACCGCGAGCTGGAGGGGCGCCGCACGCTGCGCACCGAGGTCGGCGGGCGTGGCTACTTCGTCAAGATCCACCGCGGCATCGGCTGGGGCGAGATCGTCAAGAACCTGCTCAGTGCCAAGCTGCCGGTGCTCGGTGCCGGCCAGGAATGGCGGGCGATCCAGCGCCTGACCGAGGCCGGCGTGCCGACCATGACCGCCGTGGCCTATGGCGAGCGCGGCAGCAATCCGGCGGCGCAGCACTCCTTTATCGTCACCGAGGAACTGGCGCCGACCACCGACCTGGAGCAGCTGACCCTGAACTGGGCCCAGCAGCCGCCCGAGCCGCGCCTCAAGCGCGCGCTGATCGACGAAGTGGCGACGATGGTCGGCGCCATGCACCGGGCCGGGGTCAATCACCGCGACTGCTATATCTGCCACTTCCTGCTGCACACCGACAAGCCGGTAACGGCGGACGATTTCCGCCTCTCGGTGATCGACCTACACCGGGCCCAGGTACGCAGCTCCGTCCCCCTGCGCTGGCGCAACAAGGACCTGGCCGCGCTGTATTTCTCCGCCCTGGACATCGGCCTGACCCGCCGCGACAAGCTGCGCTTCCTGCGCACCTACTTCCAACGCCCGCTGCGCGACATCCTGCGCGACGAGGCACGGCTGCTGGCCTGGCTGGAGCGCAAGGCGGACAAACTGTATGAACGCAAGCAGCGCTACGGGGATGCGCTGTGAATCGGGATATTGCTATGACACAAATGGATTGGCGCGACAAGCGTGTGACCATCGTGCCGTGCTCTGCCCTCGGGGATGTCACTCTCTACCTGCACCTGGCCTGGCTATTCCACCGCGCGGGTGCGCGGGTGCGCTTCGTCGCCGGCACCCTGTATCCGGCGCGCGACTACTTCGACTGGTTGCAGGTGGAGTCCGCGCAGGTAGTCGATCTGTTGGCGCTGGCCGCCGAGAACGATCTGGTCATCAGCTACGTCAACTGGCTTACGCAGGATCCGCAGCGCATGCCGGAGATTCTCTCCCGGGCCAATATTGCCTTCGTCACGGCGAAGAAGTTGTCGCCACGCCTGGGGATCGAGGGGCGCGAGGTACGAGTCGGCGAGCGTGTGTTCGCCGGCGCCAGTCGCGCACTGTGCCTGCGCTCGCGAGCGGGCATGAGCATGGTGCAGTGGATCGACGAGTACGCTTCCAGTGTCTTCGGTCTGCGCAGTGAGGGCACGCTGACTGTCCGGCGCGCGAGCGCTTGCCCCGATGCCCATCGCCGCGTGGCCATCTTCCCGACTACGCCGCACGACAAGAAGAACTACGCGCAGGCCGGATTCCTCTGGCTGGCGCGGCGCCTGCGTGCGCAAGGCTGGGTCGTCGAGTTTGTCGGCATGCCCAGGGAATACGATGCACTGGCACATGCCTACAACGGGTTCCCGGTGCATTCCTTTGCCGATGTCCGTGGCCTGATGGACTTCCTTGCGACCTGCGCGGTGGTCATCAGCAATGACTCGGGAGGCGGGCACCTGGGCTCCCTGATGGGTTTGCGCAGCTTCACCATTACCCGCAAGCACGCGAACTTCGTCTGGCGCCCGGGGTTCAATGAGCGCAACGAGGTGCTGGCGCCACTGGCCAGCTTCAAGCTGCTGGGGCGCTACATCTGGCGCCCGTTTATCCCAGTCTGGCGTATTCCGCGGCGCTTGGGGCGGGCGCGCTGATGGCGAATTGGACGTTAATGCCTGAATACGGCGCGCTGCACCAGGATCTGGGCTCGCTGGCGGCCGTGTTCGCCCTGCAGGGGCGGAGGCTGACTTCCGACCCGCTGTCCGAAGTGATCCTCATCGAGCGCGACGGCGTGCGCTACTACGTCAAGCGCTACTGGGGCGCCGGCAAGGGCCTGCGTCGCTACATCGGCCGGCCGCGGGTCAAGGCCGAGTGGCAGAATCTGAAGAACTTCGCCAAGTGGGGCATTCCCACCGCACCCATCGTCGCCTACGGCCTGGAGCGCAGAGGTGGCGCCTTCGTGCGCGGCGCGCTGATCACCCGCGAGCTGGAGCAGACCCGTGACCTGGCCGCTATGGCCAATAGCCGTGATGAGCGCCTGCGCGACGCCGGCTGGGTGGATGGTGTCAGTCGCCAGCTGGCCCGGGCGACCCGCGCCCTGCACGACCACCATTTCGCCCACAACGACCTGAAGTGGCGCAACCTGCTGGTCAACGAGCAGGCCGAGCTGTTCCTGATCGACTGTCCGACCGGCAGCTTCTGGTGGGGGCCGTTCCTGCGCTACCGGGTGATCAAGGACCTCGCCTGCCTGGACAAGGTCGCCAGCAAGGTGCTGACGCGCAGCCAGCGTCTGCGCTTCTTCCTGCAGTACCGTGGGCGCGAGCGACTCTCTAGTGGCGACAAGCGCCGCGTGCGGCAGATAGTGAAATTCTTCGAGGGCAGGGAATGAGCGATTTCATCGCCGCCGAGGATCGCGCCATCCTCGAACGCCACGGACTGGCCGATTACGACGCGCTGTGGGCGCTGCAACTGGAAGCGGTGGACGAGCCCAACACCGAGCGCGGTGGCTGGAGCAGCGTCTATCGCCTCGACCTGGGCGAGGCGGCCTATTACCTCAAGCGCCAGAGCAATCACCTGACCCACAGCCTGCTGCGCCCGCTGGGCGAACCGACCTTCGCCCGCGAATTCCGCAATATCCGCCGCTATGCCGCGCTGGGTATTCCCGCGCTGCAGGCAGCCTTCTTCGCCGAGCGGCGGCTGCCCGGCGAGCGTCGCGCCATCCTGCTGACCCGCGCGCTGGATGGCTGGCAGGACCTGGATCACTGGCTGCAGGGTTGGGCGCAGTTGGACGGCGCCCGCCGCGCGGCCATCCTGCACTCCTGTGGCACGCTGGCGCGGCGGCTGCACGCGGCCGGCCAGGTACACGGCTGCTTCTACCCCAAGCACATCTTCCTGAAAGAGCACGGCGAAGGCTTCGCGGCGCAGCTGATCGACCTGGAGAAGACCCGTCCGCTGTTGCTCGGCGAGCGCGACCGGATCAGGGACCTGGAGCCGCTGCTGCGCCGCGCCAGCGTCTGGAGCGAGGCCGAGGTGTGCCAGTTGCTGGCCGCCTACCTGGGCGAGGCGGGCGACATCGAACGCTGGAGCCAGCGTCTCGGCGCGCGCCGCCGGCACAAGGAGTCGCGCTGATGCAGCTGGCCGATCTGCAGCTTGCCGGGCGCGCGCCTGAATTACCCCTGCAGCTGGTGCTGAATGGCGAGCCGCTGGTGCTGGAGCGCCTGCTGCGGGTGCTGCCGGGGCAGCGCTATGTCGGTCTGGCACGCTGGCGCGGCCGCGCGGTGCTGGCCAAGCTGCTGGTCGGCGGCAAGGCCGAGCGGCATTTTCAGCGCGAGCTGAGCGGTGCGCGCCTGCTGGCCGAGCAGGGGCTGTGCACGCCCGAGCTGCTGGCTGAGGGCTTCGTGGCTGGTCAGGGCGGCTGGCTGCTGTTCGACTACCTGGAGAGCGCCGAGAGCCTGTGGGATGCCTGGCGCGCCGTCGAGCGCGAAACCCTGCTGTCCGACGCGCAGCAGACGGTGCTGGGCGAGGCGCTGAATGCCATCGGCCAGCTGCATGCCAGGGGGCTGTGGCAGGCCGACCTGCACCTGGACAACCTGCTGCGGCACGATGGCCACCTGTTCGTCATCGATGGCGGCGGCGTGCAGGTCGAGACGGCCGGCCAGCCGCTGTCGCGCCAGCGCGTGCTGGAGAACCTCGGGGTGTTTTTCGCCCAGCTGCCGGCCGAGCTGGAACCCTTCACTGAGGAGCTGCTGGTGCACTACCTGCTGGCCAATGGCGAACATGCCCTGCCGCTGGAGGCGCTGCTCAAGGAAGTGGCGAAGGTGCGGCGCTGGCGCCTGCGCGACTACCTGAAGAAGGTCGGTCGGGATTGCAGCCTGTTCGCGGCCAAAATCGGTGCCTTCGGCCTGCGCGTGGTGCGTCGCGAGCAGGACGCCGAGCTGGCGCCGCTGCTGGATCAGATCGACGCGCGCATCGACGCCGGGCATATCTACAAGACCGGCGGCGCGGCCACCGTTGCCCGGGTCGAGCTGAATGGCCGGCCGCTGGTGGTCAAACGCTACAACATCAAAAGCTGGCTGCACTGGCTCAAGCGTTTCTGGCGTCCCAGCCGGGCCTGGCACAGCTGGGTCGAGGGTAATCGCCTGGAGCTGCTGGGCATCGCCACGCCGCGCCCGCTGGCGGTGCTCGAGCGGCGCTGGTGCTGGCTGCGCGGCCGTGCCTATCTGGTGACCGACTACTGTGGTGGCGAGGACCTGATCGCGCGCTTCACGCCGCATGTCGATGGCTGCCCGCCGGAAGCCGAGCTGGTGGCGCTGGACCGGCTGTTCGCCGCGCTGATCCGCGAGCGCATCAGCCACGGTGACTTCAAGGGGCACAACCTGTTCTGGGACCAGGGCCGCTGGAGCCTGATCGACCTCGACGCCATGCACCAGCACGCCGGGCCGAGCGGCTTCGCCCGTGCCTACGCCCGCGACCGCGCGCGCTTCCTGCGCAACTGGCCGGCGGATTCCGCCCTGCACCGCCTGTTGGACGCGCGCCTGCCACGTTTGTGACGGAACCGGGCGGTCGGCGCCCGGCGATACCCGTGGCGGGTGTCTGTCGCTATAATCCCCAGCTTTGTTCGGGTGAACGACAGTTTCGCCCATCCACCTGTCCCGGCGGCATCGTCCGCCCGTAGCTGCAAAGAGGCTTTCCCGTGGCATTGACCATTCTCGGCCTGTCCGGCGCGCTCAGCCATGACCCGTCCGCCGCCCTGTACATCGACGGCAAGCTGATCGCGGCGGTCGAGGAAGAGCGCTTCGTGCGCGACAAGCATGCGAAGAACCGCATGCCCTACGAGTCCGCCAAGTTCTGCCTGGAGCAGGCCGGGATCAAGCCCTCCGACGTCGATGTGGTGGCCATTCCCTTCGCCCCCATCTGCCTGTTCGGCAAGGCCCGCTGGCACTACGCCAAGCGCTACTGGTACGCGCCGGACCGCTCGCTCGACGCGATCCTGATGGGCAACCGCCGCTACAAGCGCTACCACAAGAAGATCCAGTGGTGCCTGGAGCAGCTCGGCTTCGACCTGAAGAAGGTCAAGATCGAGCCGGTCGAGCACCACCTGGCCCACGCCGCCAGCGCCTACCATTGCTCGGGGTTCAAGGAAAAGACCGCGATCCTCGGTATCGACGGCAAGGGCGAGTACGCCACCACCTTCTTCGGCTGGGGCGAGAACGGCAAGATCCACAAGATCAAGGAGTTCTACGATCCGGATTCGCTCGGCGGCCTGTACGGCGCGATCACCGAGTTCCTCGGCTTCGAAATGCTCGACGGCGAGTTCAAGGTCATGGGCATGGCGCCCTACGGTGATGCCGCCAAGTACGATTTCTCGCGCCTGGCCAAGTTCGAGAACGGCGAGCTGATCATCAACACCGACTACGCCAACGTCATCGGTTTCCGTCGCTACAAGGAGAACGGCAAGGGCTACTACTTCTCGCCCAAGCTGATCGAGTGGCTGGGCCCGAAGCGCCAGGGTGACATCGCCGACGACCCGTACATCCACTATGCCGCCAGCATGCAGGCACTGTTCGAGAAGCTGGCGCTGGAGATGATGGAGTACTACCTCGGCGACATCCTCAAGGAGACCGGCAAGATCGCCTTCGCCGGCGGCTGCGCGCTGAACGTCAAGCTGAACCAGAAGATCATCGCCCGCGACGACGTCAAGGAGCTGTTCGTCCAGCCGGCGGCCGGCGATGCCGGTACCGCGGTCGGCGCCGCCGCCTATGTGTCGGTGGCCCGAGGTGTGCCGGTGGAGAAGATGGAACACGTCTACCTCGGCCCGGCCTACTCCAACGAAGAAGTCATTGCAGCGTGCGCCAAGCACCCGAATCAGCCGGTATTCAAACGCATCGACAACACCCCCGAGCGCATCGCCAGAATCATGGTCGATGGCAACCCGGTGGCCTGGTTCCAGGGTCGCATGGAGTTCGGCCCGCGCGCCCTCGGTGGCCGCTCGATCATCGGCTGCCCGAGCGTGCCGGGCGTGGCCGACCGCATCAACGAACAGATCAAGTTCCGCGAGCGCTGGCGGCCCTTCTGCCCGTCGATGCTCGACACCGTGGCGCCGAAGATGCTCAAGGTCGATCATCCGAGCCCGTTCATGACCTTCACCTTCGAAGTGCATGAGGAGTGGAAGGAGCGCGTCGGCGAAGTGGTGCACGAGGACGGTACCTCGCGTGCGCAGGTGCTGGAGCGCCGCTTCAACCCGCGCTGGTACGACCTGATGCTGGAGCTGGAGAAACTGACCGGCAACGGCGTGTCGCTGAACACCTCGCTCAACCGCCGTGGCGAGCCGATGATCTGCTCGCCCACCGACGCCCTGAACATGTTCTACGGCTCGGACCTGCAGTACCTGATCATGGAAGACATCCTGGTGGTCAAGGACGGTCGCGACTGGTATGACCACGTCTGACGGCGGCGCTGCTGGGCAGCGCTGGGTGCTCCAGTTCTGCCACGGCTATGATGGCCCGTTCCTCGACTGCGCGCGGCAGTACGCCGCGCTGTTCGCCGGTACGCCGTACAGGGTCTGCACCGTCTACCTGACCGGTGCACCAAGCGCCGAGGTCGAGGCCGGTTCGGCCTCCGACGAGGTGATCTTCCTCGACTACTGCAGCAAGGACGTGCGCGGCCTCAAGCTCAGGGCGATCCGGGATTTCCGGCGCATCGCTGCCTCGCGCGACTTCGCGGTCTGCATCGCCCACCGTTTCAAGCCTATCTATGTCGCCCTGCTCGGCAGCCAGCTGCCGGTGATCGGCGTGCACCATGCCTTTGGTGACTACCGCCGGCGCTCGCGCCAGCTGTTCGCCAATCTCTTCCGCAAGCGCCTGGCGCTGCTCGGGGTGTCCGACGCGGTGCGCGACGACATGCGCGCCTGCCTGCCGGGTTGGCCGGGCGAGCGCATCGAGACCCTCTACAACCGCATCGACATCGCCGCCGTGCAGGCCGAGCAGGTCTCCCGCGAGGCGGCCCGCGCGCACCTCGGCCTGCCGCAGGACGCCTGGGTGGTCGGCAATGTCGGTCGCCTGCACCCGGACAAGGACCAGGCCACCCTGATCCGCGGCTTCGCCCAGGCCCTGCCGCACCTGCCCGCCGGCAGCCTGCTGGCGATCATGGGCAGCGGCAAGCTGGAGGCTTCGCTGAAGCACCTCGCCGCCGAGCTGGGGGTGACCGGAAGCGTGCATTTTCTCGGCCAAGTGGCCGGTGGCCGGCGCTACTTCAAGGCCTTCGACCTGTTCGCCCTGAGCTCCGACCACGAGCCCTTCGGCATGGTGTTGCTGGAGGCCATGGCCGCCGGCGTGCCGGTGATCGGCACCGACTGCGGCGGTGGCCGCGAGGTGGTGCAGGGCGTCGGCGAGCTGTTCCCGCTCGGCGATGCCGCCGCCCTGGCCGGCGCGCTGCAGCGTCAGGCACAGAACCGCGGTCTGCCGGCACTGCGCGAACGCCTGCAGACGCACCTGCAACAGCGGTTCTCCGACGCGGTGGTGCGCGAGCGTTTCTGGTCGCTGCCGCTGCGCGCGATGCTGAGCTGAGGTCGACCCGATGCAGGATGCCGTCGCCAACCCCTGGGCCGCCAAGGCCCGCGCCCTGGACCGCTACCGCTGGCTGCTGCTGCGCGAGCGCCACGGCCTGCTCGGCAGCGCCCTGCGCTTTGCCCGCGAGGCGCTGGGCGACTGGTGGTTCGGCGTGCGCGCCAAGTCCCGCCTGGCCGAGTCGGTCACTGCCGAGCCCTGCGATTTCCTGCTGCTGCAATCGGCGCCGAAAGTCATCGCCTTCCAGCGCAAGAAGCTGCTGATCGAGGGCCTGCGCGGCCGCGGCCACAACCTGGTGGAGACCGCACTGCAGGCGCCCAAGGCCATCCTGCGTGAGCGCCTGCTCAAGCGTCCGCCCCATCCAGTGCCGACCCGCTACTTCGGCATTGCGGCCTACGCCGAGTGGCTGGTCGAGCACCATCAGCCACGCGTCCTGCTCAACGACCGCAACGGCAGCCTGTATGCGCCGTTCCTGCGCCTGGCGCTTAATGCCCGCGGCAGCCGGCTGGTGCACCTGGCCCACGCCACCACGGTGGAAGGCTCGCGCCGCCTGGGCATGAACGACTACGACTACTACTTCCTGTTCGGCCAGAGCTCGCTGGAAGCCCTGCAGGCGCGCGCGCTGCGCTTCGGCAGTTCGATCGCGGTGCTGGCCGGCTCCCATATGATCGACAGTGCCTACGACCTGCCTCCGTCCGATCCGTCACTGCGCACCTTGCTGATCTTAGGTGTCGGCCCGGACAAGGAAAAGGAAGCGGGTTACCAGGCCACCTACGCGCTGCTGCGTGACTGGGCTGATGTCCATCCCGACTACCGGGTACTGGTCAAGGCGCATCCGCGCAGCCAGGTGCCGTTCTGGCAGCAGGCTGCCGCCGAGCTACCGAATCTGCGGGTGTTGCCGAAAGAATGTGGCCTGGCCGAGGCACTGGCCCAGGCCTCGCTGGTGGTCAACATCATGTCCAACGCGGTGATCGAGGCCGCGCTGGCGCGCCGTCCGGTGCTATATGTGAACGCCAGTGGCGAGGCCGATATCTTTGGGCAGGAGCGCTTCTTCGGGGCTGCTTTGGCAGCCGAGGTGGCGTTGGATATGCGGCTTCGCTCGATCGAGCAGGGCTATTCAACCGCCGTTGCTGCTAGCGAAAGCTTTGCATGCTTCCATCTGGCTGGTGGCTTCCAGGGGCTGCACAGATCCTTAGATATCCTTGAGTCGTTTGTCCGCCATGCTCATGCTGCCTTGCCTGATGGGGTGGCAAGTTCGGTAATACGTGGGACGGTATGAGGCGTGGCTTGGTAAACTGTAGCGTCATTTTGGTTGCCGGGCGCAGCTCGTCTCGTGCGGCCTTTGGGGTCGCTAATAGATCATAACGGGTATTCGTAGTATGGGTTTCACGGAATCTTTGCGGCTGCGTGGGCTGGCTATGCAAGAGGCTGCTTACAAGTGCATAGGTATTGGTTTTCTAGTCTATCTCGCCGCGACGTTCATTCTTGACAGTGGACAGCAGAGAAGTTTCTTCTTTCTGTTCATTGCATTGCCGGCCTTGTTTTTGCTGGTGAGGTCCCGGCAACTGTTCCGTACAGACGCTTTCCCGCTAGTTTCGATTCTCCTGTGCCTAGGTTATTTTTCGCTGAGCGCGGCTTGGGGAGAGGAGGAGAGCGTGGCGCACATGTTAAAGCTGAGCCTCTACCTCTATTGCTTGATGCTGGGCATCGAGGCGGCCTGTAAACGTTTCAGTTCGGCATACTTGGTGGGCTTTATTGCATTGGTTGGCGGCCTCGCTATGTGCGCCACTATGCTCGCCGTTCTGTATAGTGGGGCCGACTTATCAAGCCTGCTTACTCAGAGGCATTCCTTTGCCACCCTGAGTGGTTGGGGTTCGGACAACCCCATCAACTCAGCGATAGTCATGGGTTTGGTGGTTCTCGCGGCTTGGTGGGTATTCCCGGGCAAGAAATGGTATCTACAGTTCTTACTCTTGGCCGTCATCGTGATTAGTTTGATGCTGATGGTCTTCACTAAGAGTCGCGGTCCCATGCTTGCACTTGGTGTTGGCTTGGCGCTCATGACCGTATTCCGGCGAGACTGTGCCGATTTGCTACTGGCGCTTCTGATTGCGGCCTCGGCTGCTGTTCTGGTCGTCTCTACCGATATCCTCTCACTGTTTGCGCAGCGGCTGACCGAGCCTAACTATCGCATGGAGATATGGCTGCAGGTCTGGGAGCGTTTCCAAGACAACTGGTTGTTCGGGCAAGGCCTGGGGCATGATGCCCGGATTTCCCTTCTATCGGGGACAGTGTTCGTGACTCACTCCCACTCTTCTGTATTCGAGATGTTCAGAGTCGGTGGGGTCATCGGCGGTGGACTGTTTCTGTTAATGGTCGGTTGCTTGGTTGGGCGGTCTATCACCAAACCCGCTGGGTTCTTCTTGCTGTGGTTGATCTTCGGGCTGATCTGCCTATCGTCGAATGGGCGCGCATTGCTGTCGCGGCCGTCCATTGAGTGGTTCGCCTTCTGGATGCCCATACTGCTCCTGTACTTTTCGACTCGTGCCGATGCGGCGTCACAGCAGAGTGAGCATTCTGCCTGAGAGCCGTAACCTCCCCTAAGTGCATGGCGCTGCGTTCTCGGTGTGGATCTATGGCGCCTTGTCGCGGGGTGCGCTGACCCGGGCATAGTGCTTGAGTAGCTCATCCCAGGGGAAGTTCTGAACCTTGCGCCGATCCAGATAGCGCTTCAGGTGATGAAAGTTTCGCTTCACCAGAGTGTTGCTTAGTGGGTGGCGCTTGAAGCGGGTGTCGAGGAAGTCGATCAGGCCGAAATCATCATCCGGGGTGCGCAGAATGTTGCCTAGGTGCAGTGAGCGGAAGTAAATGCCGCGCTGGTGTAGTAGGTGGATATAGGCGGCCAGATGCGGTAACAGGCGATAGAATTCGTCCCGCGAATCGCGGAACAGCTTGTCAAGCGGTTGCCCTTCCAGTGGCTGGTAGAGGCAGGCGCTAACCACCTTGTCGCGATCGATCCAGTAAAGCTCGTCGATATGGGGCGTATGGATGCCAAGGCGCTGCAAACGCTCGGCGCACTTGGCAAAGCGTCGTGCATCGGGGCGTAGGCGGGCGAGCAGAGGGTTGCGCCGGCTGCGGAAGATCTTGAGGAAGCTACCATCGGTCAGGCGCACCACCTTGGGGCCATGGCTGTCGCGCTCCAGCACATGACCGGTGTCCAGCCAGTTTTGCAGTTCGTTCGCTGATACAATCCGCATTTCGTTTCCAGTTGTTCTGTGGGGCTTGCCGAATGGCCAATTCTAACCAGCAATCCAGTGCCAGGGTTTATCTGCGATTGCTGAAGTACGTGGTGCCCTACTGGGGGCTGTTCGCCATCAGCATCGTAGGCTTCATTATCTTCGCCTCAACCCAGCCGATGCTCGGCTACATGCTCAAGTACTTCGTTGACGGGTTGAACAACCCGGATGCGAGTTTCTTCGCCGGCGTGCCCTGGCTCGGTGAGCAGCCCTGGCTGGCCCAGCTCAAGCTGCTGCAGGCGGTTCCACTGCTGATCGTGTTGATCGCCCTGTGGCAGGGCGTGGGCTCCTACCTGGGCAATTACTTCCTGGCTAAGGTATCGCTCGGCCTGGTCCACGACCTGCGCGTGGCACTGTTCAATAATTTGCTGGTGCTGCCTAATCGCTACTTCGACAACCACAACTCCGGCCACCTGATCTCGCGCATCACCTACAACGTGACCATGGTCACCGGTGCTGCCACCGATGCGATTAAAGTTGTGGTGCGCGAGGGTGTGACGGTGATCTTCCTGTTCGCCTCGCTACTGTGGATGAACTGGAAGCTGACCCTGGTGATGCTGGCGATTCTCCCGATCATCGGGGTGATGGTCAGCAGCGCGAGCAAGAAGTTCCGCAAGCAGAGCAAGAAGATCCAGGTAGCCATGGGTGACGTCACCCACGTGGCCTCAGAGACCATCCAGGGCTACCGGGTGGTGCGCAGCTTTGGCGGCGAGGGCTACGAGCAGCAGCGCTTCGCCGATGCCAGTGAGACGAACTCGCGCAAGCAGCTGAGCCTGGTGAAGACCAATGCGATCTATACCCCCAGCCTGCAACTGGTGATCTACAGCGCCATGGCTGTGCTGATGTTCCTAGTGTTGCTGTTGCGCGGCGATGCCTCGCCGGGAGAGCTGGTGGCCTATATCACCATGGCAGGCCTGCTGCCTAAGCCTATTCGCCAGCTGTCCGAGGTCAGTTCGACCGTCCAGCGCGGTGTGGCGGGCGCCGAGAGCATCTTCGAGCAGCTCGACGAAACCCCCGAGGTCGATCATGGCACCCAGGAGCGTGAGCGAGTCAGCGGACGCCTGGAGGTCAGCAACCTGAGCTTCCAGTATCCGGGCGCGGAGAAGGCCGTGCTCAGGGGCATCTCCTTCGTCGCCGAGCCGGGGCAGATGGTCGCCCTGGTCGGTCGCTCCGGCAGCGGCAAGTCGACCCTGGCCAGCCTGATCCCGCGCTTCTACCACCATGAGACCGGGCAGATCCTGCTCGACGGCCTGGATGTCGAGGACTACCGCCTGCGCAACCTGCGCCGGCACATTGCCCTGGTCACCCAGCACGTCACCCTGTTCAATGACACGGTGGCCAACAACATCGCCTACGGCGACCTCGCCGGTGCGCCGCTGGACGACGTCAAGCGTGCCGCCGAGGCGGCCTTCGCCGCCGAGTTCATCGAGAAGATGCCGCAGGGCTACGACACCCTGGTCGGCGAAAACGGCGTGCTGCTCTCCGGTGGCCAGCGCCAGCGCCTGGCCATCGCCCGCGCGCTGCTGAAGAACGCGCCGCTGCTGATCCTCGACGAGGCCACCTCGGCGCTGGATACCGAGTCCGAGCGGCACATCCAGGCGGCCCTGGACGAGGTGATGAAGGGGCGTACCACCCTGGTCATCGCCCACCGCCTGAGCACAATCGAGAAGGCCGACCTGATTCTGGTGATGGACCAGGGTGAGATCGTCGAGCGCGGCACCCACGCCGAGCTGCTGGCGCAGAACGGCTACTACGCGCGCCTGCATGCCAGGCAGTTCGAGGAAGGCGACGAGCTGCCGCAAGCGCTGGAGCAGGACGCCTGATGCTCAGTCACCTGCGCTTCTGGCGCGAACGCGGCTGGACGCCCATCGAGGCGGCCGACTACGCCGATGCCTGGGCCAATTTCGGCGGCAGCGTCGCCACCCACCCGCAGGTGGTGGCGCGCCTGGCGGACCTGGCCGGCATCCCGGTGCGCTACCTGGGCTGGATCGCCCAAGGCCAGCTGCAGGGCGCCATGCCCACCTGGGGCCGGCATATCGCCCTGGCCAAGGACGTGCTGAAGAAGCAGGGCAAGCGCGGCCTGTTCGACCTGGGCAATGCCGAGATCATCCTGCCACTGGCCCATGGCGTGCGCGTGCCGGTGCAGCACCGCATGCGCTACGTCTCGGCGCTCAATGCTGAGCAGATCAGCACCCTGCGCGAGCAGCCGGAAGGCCTGGCCCTGGCCCGCGAGCCCGAGGACTACAGCAAGAAGTTCCGCTATAACCAGCGCCGCGAGCAGCGCCTGCTGGAAGAGGCGGGCGGGGTGATCCGGCCGATGCTGGAGCTGACGGCCGAGGAGCAGGCGCGTATCTATGCCGAGCTGTTCCAGCGCCGCTGGGGCTTCGCGGCCACCGGCGCCGCCCACCTGGCCGAGGTGTTCGAGCGCCTGCGCGAGTTCATGACCGGCTCGCTGATCTACCTGAACGACGAGCCGGTGGCCATCCAGGTGCTGTACCGGGTCGAGGCGCCGCGCTGGGTCAGCCTGGAGTACATCAACGGCGGGGTCGACCCGCAGCAGCGCGAGTTCAGCCCCGGCAGCGTGCTCAGCTTCATTAATACGCAGGACGCCTGGGCCGAGGCACGCGCGCTCGGCAAGCCGCTACGCTATTCCTTCGGCCGCGCCGATCGCGAGTACAAGGATCGCTGGTGCCATCGGGTTCCCGTCTACCAGGTGTGAAGATGCAGGGTCGCAAGCAACAGCTGCTCAAACGTCATCGCCGCCACAAGCGCCTGGCCCTGCTGGCGGGCCTGCTGCTGTTGGCGCTGCTGGGCATCTTCGGCGCCTGGTGGTGGGTGCCGCTGCTCCTGCTGCTGGGCTGGATCGCCCACGAGGCCTGGTTCGCCGACCACCTGTTCTATGCGCCGCGCGACGACTATCGCTACGACTTCCCCGAGGGCACGCCCTGCCTGCCGGCGCGCCTGCAGGACGGGCACCTGCGGGTGGAGGGCGAGATCGGCGAGGCCGACACCCTGATCCTCGCCTGGCGCATCGAGGCCGGTTGGCTGGGGCGCCTGCTCGACCCGCAGCTGTGGATCGGCGCCGATCGGCAGGACTTCGAGCGTGGCGTGGCCGGCCTGCGCTACCTCAACCTGTCCGGCCAGGGCGAGGCGCTGCGCCGTGGCGAACTGCTGCTGCGTGGGCGCTTCTGCCACCTGGTCGGGGAGGGACGCCTCTATGCGATGCGCAACCCGGACTACGCCGCGTGCCGCCTGATGGTGATCGCGCCGCATGCCGACGACGCCGAGCTGGCGGCCTTCGGCCTCTACAGCCGCTGCCAGGAGGCCAGCATCGTCACCCTGACCCAGGGCGAGATCGAGGCCGAGCACTACCAGCGCCTGGGCCTGAGCCTGGCCGAGGCGGCCCGCCTCAAGGGTCGCCTGCGCGCCTGGGACAGCCTGGCCATCCCGCTCTGGGGCGGCGTGCCGCAGAACCGTTGCGTGCAGCTTGGCTACTACTGCCTGCAGCTGCCGGCGATGGCCGAGGCGCCGCAGCAGCCCTTCGCCTCGCGCGAGTCGGGCGATTGCGACGTGCGCGGTGTGCGCCGGCACAACCCGCTGGCGCTGCCGGGCGATGCCGACGGCGTACCGAGCTGGAGCAACCTGGTCGCCGACCTGGCCGCGCTGCTCGAGCACTTCCGCCCCGAGGTGCTGGTCACCCCGCACCCCGAGCTGGACCCGCACAGCGACCATGTCGCCGCTACCCGCGCGCTGCTGGAGGCGATCCAGCTCAGCGCCTGGCAGCCGCAGACCCTGCTGCTCTACGCCAACCACCTGCACGACAACGACCGCTGGCCGATGGGCCCGGCTGGCCATGGCATCGCCCTGCCGCCAGCGCTCACCACGCTGCCGGCCGATCTGCTGTGGAGTCCCTGCTTGCCGGCCGAGGTGCAGCTGGACAAGGCCATGGCCCTGGCCATGCAACATGACCTGCAGCTGCCGCTGCCGACCAAGAAGCGCCTGCGCCGCCTGATCCAGCGCCTGCTCGCCGGTCGCCGCTGGCCGGCCACCGGCGAGGACGAGTTCATGCGCAAGGCGGTGCGCCGCCACGAGCTGTTCTGGGTGCGGCCGCTGGGCGAGTGAGCCCCAGCCACGCAGACTCGCCATGCTATGATCCGCCCCGATTTTTCCACCCCGGAGTCCCCATGAAGCTGTCCATGCCCCGTTACGATCAAGCGTCCGTCCTGGTGGTGGGCGATGTCATGCTCGACCGTTACTGGCATGGCGGCACTTCGCGCATCTCCCCCGAGGCACCGGTGCCGGTGGTCAAGGTCGAGCAGATCGAGGATCGCCCGGGCGGTGCCGCCAACGTCGCGCTGAACATCGCCGCCCTCGGTGCGCCGGCCCTGCTGGTCGGCGTCACCGGGCGCGACGAGGCGGCCCACAGCCTGGCCGACAGCCTGCACGCGGCCGGGGTCGAGGCGCATTTCCAGCGCATCGACGAGCAGCCGACCATCGTCAAGCTGCGCGTCATGAGCCGTCACCAGCAGCTGCTGCGCATGGACTTCGAGGAGCCCTTCAATACCGACGCCGCGGCCCTGGCCGAAGATGTCGCGCGCCTGCTGGACGGGGTCAAGGTGCTGGTGCTGTCCGACTATGGCAAGGGGGCGCTGCAGAACCACCAGGCACTGATCCAGCTGGCCCGCGCCCGCGGTATCGCGGTGCTGGCCGACCCCAAGGGCAAGGACTTCTCCATCTACCGCGGCGCCAGCCTGATCACCCCCAACCTCAGCGAGTTCGAGACCATAGTCGGACACTGCCGGGACGAGGCCGAGCTGGTGGCCAAGGGCAATGCGCTGATGGCCGAGCTGGAGCTGGGCGCCCTGCTGGTGACCCGCGGCGAGCATGGCATGACCCTGCTGCGCCCCGAGCAGCCTGCGCTGCACCTGCCGGCGCGCGCCCGCGAGGTATTCGACGTGACCGGTGCCGGCGACACGGTGATTTCCACCCTGGCCGCCTCCATCGCCGCCGGCGAGGAGCTGCCGCAGGCCGTGGCCCTGGCCAACCTGGCCGCCGGCATCGTGGTCGGCAAGCTCGGCACCGCCGCCATCAGTGCCCCCGAGTTGCGCCGCGCGGTGCAGCGCGAGGAAGGTTCCGAGCGCGGCGTGGTCAGCGTCGACCAGTTGCTGCTGGCGCTGGAGGATGCCCGCGCCCATGGCGAGAAGATCGTCTTCACCAACGGCTGCTTCGACATCCTGCATGCCGGCCACGTGACCTACCTGGAGCAGGCCCGCGCCCAGGGTGATCGCCTGGTGCTGGCGGTCAACGACGACGCCTCGGTGGCGCGCCTCAAGGGCCCGGGCCGGCCGATCAACGCGGTGGACCGGCGCATGGCCGTGCTCGCCGGCCTTGGTGCGGTGGACTGGGTGGTGAGCTTCGCCGAGGACACCCCGGAGAACCTGCTGCGCCAGGTCAGGCCGGACGTGCTGGTCAAGGGAGGCGACTACGGTATCGACCAGGTGGTTGGCGCCGACATCGTCCGCGCCTACGGCGGCGAGGTACGGGTGCTGGGTCTGGTGGAGAACAGTTCCACTACCGCAATCGTGGAACAAATTCGCTCAAGCGTTTAGCGAAGAGTGATAATGGTTTTGTGCGGGACTATTGTTTGGAAATATAAGTGGCCGCCGCCTAATTGGCGGTCTTGGTCTTGGTCTTGGTTCGGGTGTTTTTTGTTGTTTGCATTGATTGATTTAATTTGTTTCTCTGTTAAAGAGTTTTTTAAATATGTTGGCTAATGCTTGCTCTGCAGATAAGAGTGTATTGGGGCGCGATTATATATCTGGGCGAGCGCTGCTTCTGCTGTGGTTGGGTGCTTTCAGCTATGCGTTGATTTTGGCGCTGGTTTTGCAAAAGCTTGTGCTTCCTATGATGCCGAGCATGCATGCGGGTCATGGTTTGATGCGAGATGATGCAATCTATTTCCACAGTGTTGCTGTGGAAATGGCTGAGCGTATTCGGATGTATGGTTGGGGGGAGTGGAGGTTAATTGCTTCTGGCTCATCCGCGGGGAATGTTGGATTGCTCGCTGCTTTGTATGCATTGCTGGGGAATGAGCCTGCATTTTTTCTGCCTCTGACATCTGCCTTTCATGCTCTTGGGGCGGTATTGATTTTGCTTATTGCGCTGCAGCTTCTTCCTGCGCGTGAGGGGCTATATGCGGGGTTTGTTGCGGGTTTTTTATTTCTTGCGTTTCCCTCGGCACTAGTCTGGTTTGGTCAGAATCACAAGGATTCTTTTTTGATCGCTGGCTTTTTGCTGACTTTATTGGCTTTTTTGAGATGCTTTGATTGCTCGGGGGGATATAGATTTTTGTGGGGGGTGGCTCTGTTTTTATTGGGCCTGGTTCTTGTTGCTATCATGCGTCCTCATTTGGTTCGTATATATCTTGTTGCTTATTCTTGTGCAATTTTATGCTTGTTTTTTGTGTCGGTGGTTTTTCGAGGTAAGGCATGGGGCTTGGGTCAAGGTAGGGCTGCATTTTTAATATGTCTTGGCTTTATTTTTATGAGTTTCCTGCCTTCAAGTGGTTCCCTGGCTGAGCAAGATTTACGCAATGTCGAGGGGAATTTCCTTGCGGGATGGCAATGGCGGCCATCGGAGTACCTTCCCGCTCGTCTAGACTCGCTTCTAGAGAAAGTTTCTGCGATTCGGGTGCATCTAATTAATTATGGTATTTCAGTGGAGGCGGGCTCCATTATTGATGCTGATGTGAGGCCGGAGACTGCGGCGCATGCTATTGGTTATTTTCCGCGTGCTTTGTTGGTGGGGGTGTTTGCCCCTTTCCCTGAGTTCTGGGTGGAGAAATTTGCTCTGCCTCGAGTTATAGGTGCGCTTGAGGCTTTGATTTTTTATCTTTTCTTTCCGGGCGTGATATTTCTTGCGCTTCGCCATATGAGCAATAAGTTGTTTGTTTGCTTGGTTGTTCTTGGTGTTGTGCTGGTTGTTAATAGCTTTGTAAGTCCCAATGTTGGAAGTTTGCATCGGGTTAGGTATGGGCAATGGCTTGTGGTGCTGCTAATTGGGGTGTGTGGATGGGCTGTTTTTATTAGGGAGGCGGTGTCTCGACTCCGTGCGGCTTCTTCGTCTTCGGTGGTTGAGAAAGTGGTGGTCAATAATCATGCGTCTACGCCAGATGCGTCTCGTGCAGTTGGCGCTGGTGTGCTGGTTATGATGGTTTCATTGGTTGGCTTTTTGGGATTGCTGGTTCGGGATTTGTTGCTTATAGATAAAGTGGGATTTGGTATTTCACTTGATAGTTATTACCTGGCGATAATGTTGCCGACTTTCTTTGTCTCTCTTTTTTCGGTGCCGCTGGGTGATGCTTTTTCTGCTAGGGTTTCTGCGATTCCTGATCGGTTGCAAGTTCAGCGAATGATTGCGGGCATGTCTACTCTTACCTTGCTGTTGTTCGCGCTTTTGGCGGTGGGTATGCTGTTTTTTGCAAGGGAGATTCTCTTGGTCTTTGCCCCGGGGGGGGATATTGATTTAACTGTTAATTTGTTTCCAGTTGCTCTTCTGTTGTTGGTTTTTTCTGGGGTTATAGTGGTTGCTAATAGTGTTCTGAATGTGCATGGTCGGCCGGTAATGGCTGCTTCGGCGCAATTGGCTGTTCCGGCTGTTGTTGTTGCTTTTATTCTGGCTGCCAATAAGGAGAGTGTTGTTGTGGCGGCAATGGTTGGTATGGCCGCTGGGCAGGTGGCTAATCTATTATTGCTGGCTTATTTTCTGCGGCGATGTGGGTTTAGCTTGGTGCCAGGTTCTCTGTGGGGATTGCAGAGGGAATATGGCATGCTTCAAAACCTCAAGTGGCTTGTGCTTTGCGCTCTTCTGACTGGTGCGGCGGTGCCAATGAATTACTGGTTTGCAGGGCAGATAGGTGTAGGGGCGCTATCAACATGGGCCTTGGGTAGCAAGTTGGTGCAGATATCTTCTTTGTTGGGAGCTGCGCTGATGACGGCGGTGTTTGTTCCTTACATGAGTAAGGTTGTGGCTCTTGGGCTGAGTTCTCGGGTGCGTGACGATATTTTTGTATCGCTGGTAATCGGTGGCTGGGGGAGTGCAATAGTTATTATTGGTATTTTTGTATTTGCAGAGCCTATGGTTTATGCCTTTTTGAGTGGTGTTGACGATCTTGGGGTTGCTGAGCGTTTGATCGGTATAGTTAAGCTCGGGGCGCTTCAGATTCCTTACGCGCTATCGGCAATTTTGCTGTTTAAGCTCTGCGCTGTTTCTTCGGTCTCGTTGAGGGCGGCTGGTGCGGCATTGGTCGGTTTTGTGGTGAGTCTTTTACTGAACATCCTTCTTGTTCCGGTTGTGGGGCTGGTTGGTCTTGCGTTGTCTTGGACCTTGTCTAGCCTAGTGGCTACTTTGGTTGTGATTGGGATGACGAGGGAGCAGTCTCATCTCAGTGCTTTCAATATTTTGCTTCTCTTGGCGACTTGGATTGTTCTTGGTGGACTGGCTGCAGCTATTCATTTTCGTAGCTGGTTTGGTGGGTGTGCGGTTTTATTCTTGGCAATCTTGGTTGTATTTTTCCAGTTGCGTTTGGTTTTGCGTCAGCGTCTGGTAGTCACTGCTCCCTCGGTATGACAGTTAAGTAGGCATTAAGTAAGTGGCTTCGTGTGTCTAGGGTGGCGGTATATTTTTATAACCTGACGACAGATCTATGTTGCTGATACATTAAATAAGTGTTGTGGATTTTTCCTTGTCAAGGAGAGTAGAAAATTAACGTTCCCTTTATCGATCTCAAGCGCTTGGAGCCCGGTTTCCACGCGGCACTGATGGAAAAATTCCATGCCATGACCTTGGGCGCCCAATTCATTGGTGGTGCCGAGGTTGCGACGCTCGAAAGCCGTTTGCAGGGCGAACTGCAGGTCGCACATGCGGTGAGTTGCGCCAACGGTACTGACGCCTTGCAGCTAGCGCTGCGTGCGGTCGGCGTGGGCGAGGGCGACGTGGTGCTGGTGCCGAACGTGACCTTCTGGGCGACCTTCGAGGCGGTGGTGAACGTGGGCGCCAAGCCGGTAACGGTGGACGCTGACCTCAGCGATGGCGGCGTCTGCTTCGATGCCTTTACCCAGGCCATTCGCGAGTCCCGGCCCAAGGCAGCGCTGGTGGCCCACCTGTACGGCTGGGGCAGCGCCCGTCTGCTCGAGCTGCGTGC
Source organism: Aquipseudomonas alcaligenes (assembly GCF_003205495.1). GTDB lineage: Bacteria > Pseudomonadota > Gammaproteobacteria > Pseudomonadales > Pseudomonadaceae > Aquipseudomonas > Aquipseudomonas alcaligenes_B. Next base: position 507,944 of record NZ_QJRX01000001.1, read on the forward strand.
GCTGTGTCGAGAACTGGGCGTGGTGCTGGTCGAGGACGGTGCCCAAGCCTTTGGTGTGCGCTACCAGGGTGAGCCCATCTACAAAGGGGCACACATCTCCACCACCTCCTTCTATCCGGCCAAGGTGCTCGGTGGTGCTGGTGACGGCGGTGCGATATTCACCGACGACGCCGAGCTGGCCGACAAGGTCCGCCGCTTGGGCAACCACGGCCGCACCGCACACTACGGTTACGGCGATGTGGGCTGGAACTCGCGCTTGGACTCGCTGCAGGCGGCTTTCCTAAATCTGTCGCTGGATTACATTCAAGCCCGCATTGCCTCGCGACGCGAAGCCGTTGCCTTCTACCAGAAGCACCTGCCCGCCACCGGCATCCGGCTTATGAACGCGCCGGCCGGCTATGAGGAAAACGGCTACTGCAATGTCTGTCTGGTGCCGGATGCGGCCATCAAGGCCAGCCTGGAGGCTCGCCTCAAGACCGAGGGCATCGGTTTTGGCAACATCTATCCCAGTGTCATGTCCAGCCAACCGGGTGCCGCGGCCTACCACAAGGGCCACTTCGGCGGCCAGGCCGGCGAGCAGCTGTGCGCCTCGGTGCTGAACCTGCCGCTGTTCCCCTACATGAACGAAGCCGAGCTGCTGCGCGTGGTCGAAGTGGTAGGTTCGGCTCTCGGAGGTGGCAATGTCCGCTAACGACATCTACATCCATCCCAGTGCCAATGTTTCGGACAAGGCCAGCATCGGTGCCGGTACCAAGGTCTGGATCAACGTGCAGATCCGCGAAAACGCGGTGATCGGTGAAGGCTGCATCCTGTCCAAGGACGTCTACGTCGACCACGCAGTGAAGATCGGCAGCCGCTGCAAGATCCAGAACAGCGTCTCGGTCTATAACGGTGTGGAGATCGGCGACGACGTGTTCGTCGGCCCCAACGCCTGCTTCACCAACGACAAGGTGCCGCGTGCCTTCAATGCCGACTGGAAGATCACTCCAACGCGCATCGACAATGGCGCCAGTATCGGCGCCAACGCCACCATCGTCTGCGGCATCACCATCGGCGAGTACGCCATGGTCGCCGCCGGCAGCGTGGTAACCAAGGACGTTGCGCCCTACACCCTGGTCATGGGCAACCCCGCGCGTGCGGTGGCCCGTATCGACCGCGAAGGCAATCGCGTTTCCGGAGACGTCTGACGCCATGCAAGAGAAAGTGCTCAAGGTAGGCCTGATCGGCCTCGGCAACATGGGGCGCAACCACCTGCGCGTATTGTCGATGCTCAAGGGCTTCGAGCTGGCCTTTGTCGCCGATGCCAATGCCGAGGTGGCCGCCAAGGCTGGCCAGGCGCACGGTATCCCCGGCGTGGTAGATCCCACGTCGCTGCTGGCTGAGGTCGATGCGGTGGTGATCTGCACGCCGACCGTTACCCACGCGGACTACATTCGCCAGGCCGCCGCCCATGTGAAGAACATCTTCGTCGAGAAGCCGCTGGCCGCCACCCTGGAAGAGGCGCAGGAGATCGCGGCTTTCGCCCGCGAGAAGGGGCTCAACGTGCAGGTGGGCTTCATCGAGCGCTTCAACCCGGCAGTGCAGGCGCTGAAGAGCGTGCTCGACCGTACCGAGCGCGTCATCAGTCTGGACTTCACCCGCACCAACAAGGTCAGCTCGCGAATCACCGATGTCGACGTTGTCACCGACCTGATGATCCACGACATCGACTTGGCCTTGTACCTCAACGGTCCGGCCCAGTCGGTAGCCGCCCACGGCTTCGCCCACGGCAGCATGATCGACTTCGCTTCGGCCCTCATCACTCACGAGAACGGCCAGTTCTCGCGCATCCAGGCCAGCCGCGTGACGGACAAGAAAATCCGTCAGATCGAAGGCACCTGCGTCGACATGTTCGTCGACTGCGACCTGCTGCGTAAGGAAATCCTGATCAACCGCCAGGCCGAGGCGCGTGACAGCGGTAGCCTGCCTTATGCAGTTTCCGCCATACAGGAAACTGTTGCCGTGCCGCCGCAAGAGGCGCTGCTCACCGAACTGCAGGCGTTCATGGCCAGCTGCCGCCAGTCGGGAAAAGGGTGGGTTCCGGGAGTCGACGCTGGCGTCGATGCAATGAAGATCTGTGCACAAATTCAAGCGGCGGTTCAGGCATGACGATTCGAGAAGGTTTCGCGGGCAAGGGCGTTCTGGTTACCGGTGGCGCCGGTTTTATCGGCAGTCACTTGGTTGATCGGCTGCTGGCCGAAGGCGCCGCGCACGTGGTGGTGATCGACAACCTATTCGTCGGTTCCGAAGACAACCTGGCCGAGGCCCTGGCCAGCGGCAAGGCCACCTTCTACCGCGACGACGCGGAGCTGAGTACCAGCCTGGAGTATATCTTTGCCAACCACGCCATCGACGTGGTGTTCAACTGCGCTACCAAGGCGCTGAACTACTCCTTTCTCAACCCCGCCAACGCCTTCGACACCAACGTCAAGGTGGTGCTGAACCTGCTCGAACTGCAACGCCGCGGGCTGTTCAAGACCCTCTGCCACTTCTCCACCTCGGAGGTGTATGGCTCGGCGGTGTACGAACCGATGGACGAGGCCCATCCGCGTAACCCCACCACCACCTACGCCGCCGGCAAGGCCGCGGCCGACCTGGCAGTGGAAAGCTATGTGCGCATGTTCGGCGTGGATGCCTACATCGTTCGCCCGTTCAACAACTATGGCCCACGGCAGAACCACAAGGGTATGCTGGCCGGGGTGATCCCGATCACCGCCGTGCGCCTGCTCACCGGCGGCACCCCGGAAATCCACGGTGAAGGGACCCAGAGCCGTGACTTCATCTACGTCCACGACACCGTGGACGCAGTGGTGAAACTGCACGACGTGCTGCCGTCCGGCGAAACGGTGAACATCTCCACCGATAACCAGACCACCATCAACGAGCTGATTCCGCGCATATGTGCCCACTACGGCTACACCGGCGAAATCCTGCGCAAGCCCGCGCGCCATTCCGACGTGCTGTCGCACAATGCCAGCAATGAGAGGGTGAAGGGGCTGATTCAGTACCGCCTGACCCCGTTCGAGCAGGGCCTGGCCGAAACCCTCGACTGGTACACCCATCTGATCGGAAAACGCGCATGAGCCAGATCCGTTTGATGAAGCCCTATATCGGCTTCGATGAAGTCGAAGCCGATATGCGGGCAATCTTTGACAGTGGCATCTTCACCCGTGGCCAGCACGTAGAGGCGTTTCGCAAAGAAATTTGCGCCTATACCGGCGCGCGCCACACACATCTGGCCACTTCTGCCACTACTGCTCTGAGCGTCTGCCTGAAGCTGATAGGTATCGAGCCTGGAGACGAGGTGATCGTCTCAGATTTCTCCTTCCCTGCAACTGCAAACGTTGTCGAGGATCTGGGGGCGCGTCCGGTTTTTGCTGATGTATCGCTCGACACCTACAACATGCTCCCCAGTGCATTGCGCGCTTGCATGAGTGAAAAAACCAAAGCTGTTATCGCTGTTGATGCGTTTGGTAATCCCAGCGGAATGCATGAAATCGCTGCAATCTGCAAAGAGCACAGTGTGCCGTTTATCGAGGATGCTGCTTGTGCTATCGGCAGCAGTGAACTCGGCGTCAAAGTGGGCAATATTGCCGATCTGACCTGCTTCAGCTTTCACCCGCGCAAGCTCTTGACGACGGGCGAGGGCGGCGCGATTACAACCAATAACGATGATTGGTCTGCATGGTTTGACGTGAAGCTCAATCATGGAGCCAGTGGCATGTTGGGCTACGGCTTGGACTTTATCGAGCAGGGCTACAACTACCGTCTTTCTGAACCCCAGGCGCTGATGGGGCGTGTGCAGTTGCGCAAGTTGGATGCAATTGTCGCTGAACGGAATGAAATTCGTGCAACCTATGTGAGTCTTCTGGAGAGGGCGGGGTTTGTGCCACAGGTCCGCAATGTCGACGTTGTGCACAATGTGCAATCTCTAGTTTTCCGGGTGCCGACGGGGATGAGCCGCGATGAGCTGATCCGTGGTTTGCGTGAAGACGGTATCGAAACCACAATCGGAACCTACTGTTTGAGTGGCACCACCTACTACCGTCAGCGGTATTCAGACGTGCAACCGAACGCAGCGCGTTTGCAGAAAGAGACCATCACTCTGCCGTGTTACCAAGGTGTGGATGTGGAACGCGTTTGCTCTGCGATCTTGCGTCGGAGCAATGCCGAGTGACCGATGCTGTAGTGTTCATGGGCAGTAAGGCGGCGGGATTGTTGTTGTGCGAGGCCATCTGCCAAATGTTGCACGGCAGCCTTGCTGCGATAATTTGCCCCGATGATTCTCAGGATGCGCGTTCCGAGTTGCCGGGCTTTCGTTCGCTGGCTGAGCGTCATGGGGTTCCGCTTAAGGTGGTCGCAACGCGAGCCGAAACATTGCGCTGGTTGGATCATTACCAAGCACGTCTAGCGTTCGTGCACGGTTGGTACCAGATCATTCCGGTGGATGGACCTTGTGATTTCTACGGCTTTCATTATTCATCTCTTCCCAAATATCGCGGTAATGCGCCTCTCGTGTGGCAGATCATTAACGGTGAGCCTGCAATCGGAGTGAGTTTTTTCCGCTTCAGTGAGGGGATGGATGAAGGGCTGCTGGTTGGGCAGGCGAGCGTCGAGCTGGCCACTGATGAGACTATTGGCGATGCCTTGAATAAGGCAAACGCGCTTATGCTTGAGCTTGCAGCACGATATGTACCGCAGGTTATAGGCGGTATTGCGAAGCTCTATCCGCAGCCAGCCGAAGAGGCTTCTTACTGCGGCCTCAGACGCCCTGAAGATGGTCTTATTGACTGGCGTGCCCCGGCTGAGCGAGTGCATGATTTCATCCGCGCTCAAACCCACCCCTATCCGGGTGCATACACGCGACTAGAGGGTGGCGGTGCACTTCGAGTCTGGCGCTGTGCGCTCGAACCTAGGCGCTTTTACGGGACTCCCGGTAGTGTGGTTGAGGTTTCCACCGATTGGGTCGTAGTGGCCTGCGGGGAAGGAGCGGTGCGGTTGCTCAGTGTGGCGCTGGATGGTGCTGCAGAGGTTTCGGCACCACAGGTACTCAGGTCATTGAAGACGAGGCTTATATGACGGCCACCCGCTGCCGTACGTTTTCCACGGTTTCGTGTATCAATATGAATGATCCAGATTCGTGGGAAGATAAAGTATTTCTCACCTTCGATATCGATTGGGCGCACGATGAAGTGCTGGCTGATTGTATTGATCTGGTTGAGCAGGCAGACGTTCCCGCAACATGGTTTGTTACCCACGAGACACCGCTGCTCGCGAGGCTGCGCGCCAATCCTAAGTTCGAATTGGGTATACACCCAAATTTCAACTTTCTCTTCAATCTGCAAACTCAGGCGGGCTCCTCTGCGGAGGAGGTGCTAGAGCGGACAATGGCGCTAGTGCCCGATGCAACCGCTGTACGCAGCCATCACATGACGCAGAGCTCAACCTTGCTGAGTTTGTTCCGCAGCAAGGGCCTGACCCACGACTGTAATCATTTTATCCCAATGACCGCAGGCATCACTCTCAAACCATGGTTGCTATGGAATGACATGTTGCGAGTTCCCTATTCATGGGAGGACGACATCATGTGCATTTACGGTCAACGGCAGAGTCTTCCCGATATTGGTGAGTTGCTGGGGCGGGATGGGCTGATGGTTTTCGATTTTCATCCTATTCATGTCTATCTAAACACCGAAAACCTGCAACGCTACGAGCGCACGCGTTCTCTACATTGTCAGCCGGGCGAGCTAATTCAAGAGCGATTTTCTGGTTCTGGTGCGCGTCAGTGGCTTCTTGAACTTCTGGAATCTTCCCATTGAATACTGTTGCATCTGTTGATGATTGCATGATGGTGCTCGAAGATGATCCTACTGCTATTGGCTGGGATGAATTTGTTGAGAGCTCCAACGAAGGAACGATTTTTCATCAATTACGTTTCCTGCGTTATCATGGAGACCGGTTTTCTGGTTGCGAGCATTTTCTTTCTATTCAGCGAAAAAACAAGCGAATTGGAGTTTGGCCGCTAGCATTCGTGGAGCGTGACGGCGAGCTTTGCGCGCTGTCGCCTTACGGTGCGAGCTATGGTGGTCCTGCGCTTCGAGAGGCGCTTGGCTTGTCTGCTTGTAGAGATGTGATTGGTGCGGCGCTCGCATATGTTGTAAGCGCTGGTGCCAGAGAGTTCCGTGTGACTCTGCCGCTGCGTGCCTGTAGTCGTGTTTATACTGAAACATTCCGCTTTGCACTCATGGAGGCGGGGTTTTCCTGTGTAAATCGAGATATATCTAGCGTTATCCCTCTTGATCCTAATCTCCCGGAGTTTGCTCAGGTGGCATCTCACCGAGCCGAGTGGGAGCGGCGGGCGCGCAAAGCAGCCAAGTCCGGTGTCACGATTCGTAGGAATCCGCCTATCGAGGATTTTTGGGAAGTTCTGGATGTGACCTTTGCCAAGCATGGCAGAAGCCCGACGCATAGCTTTGAAGAGTTGCAGTGGCTTGCGAGGGAGTTGCCAGAAAGTATTCTCTTTTCTTGCGCGTATCTTGCCGGAAAACCTGTGGCCAGTGTTTGCTATTTTGTGCAGAATCGGCGTGTGGTTGGAACATTTTATCTTTGCCAAGATCCAGAATATCAGGCGACCCAGGCGCAATCGGCATTGCTACTTGATGGCTTTCGGCATGCGCAAGAGTTGGGGTTTATGTGGATGGATTTAGGAACTTCATCGGTACAAATGAAGGCCTATGACTCCATTTTTCGCTTCAAAGAAACATTGGGGGCAGTAGGTCAATTCCGTGAGACATATTTGCTGAGGCTTGAGTAGTGATAACGCTGCTAACGACTTTGGAGGCGGGCTCTGACTTGCTCAAGGTGGTTGAGAGGACAGGATTAATATCTAGCGTATTGCGCTCTCGCGAAGAGCTTGAGCAAGTCAGCGATGCTAGTGTGTTGCTCATAAACTGGCCTTATATCTTGCGCGAAGACTTTATTAGTCGGCAGCGGGTTGTTCTCAATGTGCATAATTCGCTGCTTCCTAGGTATCGAGGAAGGCATGCCTTTACATGGGCCATTCTTAACGGTGAGACCCAGTTGGGATTCTCTCTGCATGAGGTAGTGGCTGAGGTTGATGCTGGAGCTGTTTTGGCTCAGGTCGCTTTTAGTTTGGGTTTCGATGAGGATGTTAATGACGCCTTCAGTCGAGGCGCAGTCTTACTTCGTGAGTGGTTGCCGTCAGTGCTGATTGAGTGGGCGAGCGGACGTTTGGTGGCGCAACCACAAGACGAGACTTGCTCAAGTCTGTTTCGCAGGCGCCATGCTCAAGACAATTTTTTGGTTTCTTTTGATCGCGCGGAGAAAGTCAGAGACTTTGTTCGGGCTGTGGCACCGCCGTATACGCAGGGAGCTATGTGCCATACAGCAACCGGAGAAATACTGCACTTCTGCTCTTCTGAAGTGGTCGATGATGCTGCAAGTACTGGTGCGCCAGGTTGCATCCTGAAAGTTGATGAGCAAGGGCTGTTTGTTGCCTGTGCTCAGGGAGTGGTTCGTCTCGTTCCCGTGGAGGCTGGATTACTAGCTGGACTACAGGCTGGAGATTCGCTTGTGGTAGCCGCACTTTGAGCCGTTTTCATGAGCATAGTTGACAGCCCGTTTCGTCTGTCAGCTACAGCTGCGCTTATGTTGGCACGTGCCGTGCGAGCCCCGCTGTGGCTGCTCGTATCGGCGTTAATGGCTCGTGTAATGGGCCCGGAGAGCCTGGGGTCCTGGGCCATGCTTCTTGCCGCAGGCATGTTCCTGAATCAGGTATTCGTGCTTTGGACTCAGTCGATTACCCAACGCTTTGGGCGACTGGAGTGGGAGGCTTCTGGGCAACTACGGAGAACGTGGGCAACGCGCTGGCCCTTATTATTGTTCGGTGGCGTGCTAGTTCTTGCTTGTTTCTTGCTGGCACCTTTGGAATGGTTGTCGGTCCGGTTGGGCGTGCCAGAGGATGGCTTGTGGTTGATCATTCCCATTTTCATCTCCCTATGGCTCATGGGCGAGACTCAGGGGCTCCAGCAAGTGCGAGAGCGCTATTTACGGCTAGCATGGTCTCCTCTCGCCGCTGACCTGCTCCTAATAGGGCTTCTAGGTGCTCTAGCTTTAATGGCCATTCTGGGCCAGCGTCTGACCTCGCTGCAGATTCTCACTGCCGTCAGTTTATCGGGAGCTGCAGCTTGGATTTTTATGCTTGCGCGAGAGTTAAAAGGGAGCTCTTTAGGTTGGGGGTTTCCAGAGGGTAAGCAAGTTCGCTTGGCGCTTACTTTTTCTCTTCCGCTCCTGCCGGGATATTTGGTTGGGTATCTTTCGGAGTGGTGTGATTATGTTCTGATAAGCCGCTTTATTGATACTAAGGCCGTAGGTGTTTATCACCCTGCCTATCAGTACATGTTGATCATGGTCGGCCTGCCCACTGCTGTGGTTGCTGTTTTGATGCCCCAGTTGGTTTCTCGAGTAGAGAAGGTTGGTGTAGAAAGTGAGCGGCAACTAATTGGTCGCGTTGCGCCGCAGATAATGAGTCTTTGGGTGCTTGCAACTATTGGGGTTATCGCTTTTTTGCCTGCTCTCTTTTCATGGTTAGTGGGCAGCTCTTTTGAAGACAGTCGGGTGATACTTCAAATCCTGTTGGCGGCGGTGCCGGGTGCTGCAGCTACGCATCTATATGGTTTGGGGCACTTCGTGCAGGGGCGGCTGTTAACCGCCAATGTTGGTCTGTTTGGGCTAAAGTTGCTGGTCAATATACTGCTGACTTTAATTCTACTGCCAATTTTTGGGGTTTTAGGTGCCGCGATTGCGGCATTGGCTGGTTTCATTCTTGTGCAGTGGCTTTTTTTGATTGATCAACATCGCTATCTTAAATTGCCTTTCGCTGGAGGTGCTATGGCTCTGCTGCTGGCTCACCTTGGAGGGGTGTCATTGGTTGTTGTGGATGGTTTTTGGGCTCGGTCTCTGGCCTCGGCACTAATCATACTATGCATGCTTGCTCTAGTTAGGCGTGCTAACTTTTTTTCTCCAGAGGAAGTGTCGGCAATGGTGCCGGCTTCTCTGTCTCGTACTGCTCCAGTTTTGGTGCGGCTCTTATGTAGAGAAGGAATGCCATGGTGATGGTGCTGTTTTTGGTTTTTCTATGTGCGCTGATTCTACGTCTCGCACCGGTATTGCTTTCCTCCCATGGTTCTGGTGTGGACCAATGGTATTGGAGGGCTTATATCGAGACCTTGCGTCGCGATGGCTCATTACCCGTCAAGATGCCACAATTTCTCTTGGATGAGGGGCACTGGTACCCCCCCTTCTTTCCATGGTTGATGTCGAAGTTGCCTGCTTCGATGTTTGATCGTTTCAGTGTTCAGTTCGCGGTTTTTATAGACATGCTGCGAATGGTTCTTTTGGTTTGGGCTGCCTGGTGGTTGACTGCGGATCTGGTAGTGGCTGCAATTGCTGGAATGGTCTATGCGGTTACGCCTCTTCTTGTTACTTATAATATGCAGTTGAATCCGCGGGGCATGGGTGCGCTATTTCTCGATGCGATGTGGTTGTTGGTGGGTGCCGTTTTTCTATATGAAGCCTCGCCTTGGTTTTGGCTGGGCGTATTCTTCCTTGCTGGCATGGTTATGATTACGCATAAGATGGCCATGCAGTTATTTTGGTTCATATCTTTGTTTGGAGCGGGTCTAGCTGGTGATTTCCGCCTTTCCTTGTTGGTGCCGGGTAGTGTCTTGGCTGCGCTTCTGTTAAGTAGGGGGTTTTATCGCCTGACGATGAGGGCTCATTGGGATACCGTTAAGTTCTGGGCTCGAAATTGGCGTGGAAATGGCGTTCATCCGTTGCTGGAATCTCCGATTTATGGTGAGGCGGGATATGAAACCCCCAGCAAATTCTATCGGTCCGGGCTCAAAGCTTGGATTCGGCGACTGCAGTTTGTGGTCGGGTTTAATCCCTGGATGCCAATTGCATTGGGGGTGGGGCTCTTTTCTCTTTTCAAGGGGCACGACTTTGCTGCGTATGAGGTGTGGATATACGCCTGGCTTGCCTTGATATTCTTGTTTGCGCTTCTTACTACCTTGGTTCCGATGTTTCGTTCGCTCGGCCAAGGTTACTTGTATGGCTATAATGGAAGTTTTCCAGCTGCGCTGGCTTTGGGTATCGGTTTTTTGTCGTTGGGGCAGGCTTGGTACTGGTGGTTGGCACTTGGGGTTGGCTTATTGATGTGTATGTCGGCTCTCATTGCTTTTTTCAGAGCCTTGCGCACAAGTCGGACAATGAAGGTTGACTCTAAACTGGATGAGGCCGTTAGCCGTTTGGCTGCTCTTGAAAACGGTCCTGTAATGTGTTTTCCACAGCATTGGCATGATTTGGTTGCTTATCGGACAGGCAAGCCGGTTTTATTCGGCGGTCATGGTTATGGATACCATTTGTTAGAGCCGGTGTTTCCAGTTTTGCGTGTTCCTATTCGGGAAATATTTGAAAAGTATCATGTGCGCTATTTGTTGACATATGAAGGATATTTGCCAGAGCGCTTTTGCAAAGATTTGCCCTCTGCTGAGGTAGAGAGCTTTGGTGACTACCACCTATACAAATTTCATGCAGCGAGGGAGGGCAAGATATGACGCGTAAGCGGCTCTGCTTCATCACCACCGTGCCCATGGCCGTTTCGGCCTTCCTGCGTCTGCATATCGAACGTCTGGCCAATGACTATGACGTCTTCGTTATATCGAACTATGGTGCGGAGCCGGTTCCGCAGGATGAGCGGGTGACCTACCTCAGCGTCCCTTTGGCGCGGGATATTTCACCGATTGTAGATCTGAAGACGCTCTTCCAGCTGGTTCGGCTCTTTCGCCGTCATCGCTTCGATGCGGTGCATTCGGTGACGCCTAAGGCCGGCCTCCTTGGAATGCTGGCTGCGTGTATGGCCGGTGTGCCTGTGCGGGTGCATTGGTTTACTGGGCAGGTATGGGTCACGCGCATGGGGGCAGCACGGTTTGTGTTGAAGAGTGCGGATCGGCTGATTGCCGCTACGGCGTCGCATCTTCTGGCGGATAGCCCGTCACAGCGGGATTTTCTGCTTGCGGAGGGGGTTTGTCGTGCCGGTGCGCTAGAGGTCATCGGAGATGGTTCGATCTGTGGCGTGGATGGTGAACGTTTTCGTCCCGATCAACAGGCGCGTGAGCGTGTGCGTGCCGAACATGGCATTCCCCTAGACGCGCCGCTGGTGCTTTTCCTCGGTCGTCTGAATACCGACAAGGGCCTGCGCGAGATGGCCGAAGCCATGCTGGCGTTGGATGAGCGCTTTCCTTCCTTGCACTGGCTGGTTGTAGGGCCGGATGAGGGCGGGATGGTTGAGCACATCCTTTCGGTCGCCGGGCGGCTGGGCGAGCGTCTGCATTTCCAGGGGTTCACCAGGGAGCCCGAGGCCTACATGGCGGCGGCGGATATTTTCTGCCTGCCGAGCTATCGCGAAGGCTTCGGTAGTTCGGTGCTGGAAGCGGCGGCGGCGGGCGTGCCTTCCGTGGCCACCCGGATCTACGGGCTTACCGATGCGGTAGAGGATGGTGTGACCGGGTTGCTGGTGCCACAGGCGAAAGTGCCGGAGTTGGTGGGCGCGTTGCAACGTTTGCTCGATGATGGCGCATTGCGTGCGGCAATGGCAGAGGCTGCGCGCGCTCGCGCCTTACAGCGCTTCTCGCGTGAGCGGATTGTAGAAGGTCTGGGTGCTTTCTATGTGCGGGTATTCGCCCAGGGGAAAAAGGCATGATGTTGAAGCGCGCGTTCGACATTTTTTGCAGCGCATTGGCGCTGTTGCTGCTGTGGCCGGTGTTGCTGCTTCTGTATGTGCTGGTGCGTGTGAGCCTTGGCTCGCCTGCTCTGTTTCGCCAGCAGCGTCCCGGCTTGCACGGGCGACCGTTCATAATGATCAAGTTTCGCACCATGCTCGATGCGCTGGACACCGATGGCAATCCACTACCAGACGATGTTCGCCTCACCCGGTTTGGTCGATTGCTACGCGCGACCAGCCTGGATGAACTCCCCGAGCTGTGGAACGTATTGAAGGGTGACATGAGTCTGGTCGGGCCGCGCCCGTTGCTGATGGAGTATCTGCCCTTGTACAGCGCCGAGCAGGCTCGGCGGCATGAGGTGCGCCCGGGCATTACCGGCTGGGCACAGGTGAATGGTCGCAACGCTTTGAGCTGGCCGGAAAAATTTGCGCTGGATGTCTGGTACGTGGACAACCGCTCGTTGCTGCTGGATATCCGCATTCTTCTGCTGACCGTGAAGAAGGTGTTCGTGCGCGAAGGCATCAGTGCCGATGGGCAGGCGACTACCTCTCGCTTCACGGGGGAGGAAAAGTGAAGCGGCTGGCGATTTTAGGTGCTAGTGGTCACGGCAAGGTTGTCGCGGATGTCGCCGAGCTGTGTGGTTGGGAAGTGGCATTCTTCGACGATGCGTTTCCGGATGTGCAGCGCAACGGTGCCTGGGCGATCGCGGGTCGTACCGACGAGCTGCTGCAGCAGATGGACCGCTTTGCCGCGGTGATTGTGGCCATCGGTCACAATCGTACTCGTCTGGCCAAGCTGAGGCTGTTGCGGGAGAAGGGCTTTTCCATACAGACGCTCGTACACCCCCAGGCCTGTGTCAGCCGGCACGCTATCGTCGAACCTGGCTGTGTGATTTTTGCTGGCGCGGTGGTCAATGCGTTCGCGCGAGTCGGCGAGGGCTGTATCCTCAACACTCTTTGCGGTGTGGAGCATGATGCGGTGCTCGGCGCCGGTGTGCATGTCAGCCCGGGTGCCTGTCTTGCCGGCGGAGTGCAGGTAGGCGAGGCGACTTGGGTCGGCATCGGTGCCAGCGTGCGCCAGCTGGTTCGCATTGGTGCTGATGTGGTTGTCGGAGCCGGTGCTGCAGTGGTCGGCGAAGTGCCGGATAATGTCACGGTCGTGGGTGTTCCTGCCCGGATCGTTCGTTAGTCAAATTCGTGTCGGCGCTGGCTGCCACGCTCAACGTGATAGAGATCTGCTTGTGTTGAATACGCCTTTTTCGCCTTGGCCTTCCTTCTCTGTTGAAGAAGCTGATGCCGTGCGCGACGTCATTCTTTCCAATCGGGTGAACTACTGGACTGGCGAGGAGTGCAGGCACTTCGAGCGTGAGTTCGCCGCCTGGGCTGGGGCCCGTCATGCCATTGCGCTGGCCAACGGCACGGTTGCCCTCGACCTGGCCCTTAAGGCGCTGGGGGTGGGGCCTGGGGACGAGGTCGTAGTGACTCCACGCACTTTCCTGGCCTCGGTCTCGTGCATTGTCAACGCGGGCGCCGTTCCGGTCTTCGCGGAGATTGACCGCGACTCACAGAACATCACGGCAGATACTATCCGTGCGGTACTGACGCCGCGCACCAGGGCGGTAATCTGCGTGCATCTGGCCGGTTGGCCGTGTGACATGGACCCGATCATGGCGCTCGCCAAGGAGCACGATCTCAAGGTCATCGAAGACTGTGCCCAGGCTCACGGCGCCTCCTACAAGGGGCGTGCGGTGGGCTCGATCGGCCATGTCGGTGCGTGGTCGTTCTGCCAGGACAAAATCATGACTACTGGCGGAGAGGGTGGCATGGTTACCACCAACTGCCCCGAACTTTGGTCTCGTATGTGGTCATTTAAGGATCACGGTAAAAGCTGGCGGGCTGTTTATGAAAAAGAGCATCCCCCTGGTTTTCGCTGGTTGCATGAAAGCTTTGGTACGAACTGGCGAATGATTGAGGTGCAGGCTGTTATCGGTCGCATTCAGCTTCGCAAGATGCAGCAATGGCATTCAGCTCGTTTGGGTAACGCTAAGCAGATATGGATGGAAGCAAGCCAGATATCGGGTTTACGTGTTCCCTGCATCCCTAATGACATCGAGCATGCCGCATATAAGTGTTATGTATTCGTAAGGCCTGAAAAACTGCGCCCTGAGTGGTCCCGGGACCGTATTTTGGATGCCATTAATGCGCAGGGTGTCCCTTGTTTTTCTGGCTCCTGTTCAGAGGTCTATCTGGAGCGCGCTTTTGATAATACTGGATGGCGCCCGGCCAAGCGCTTGCCAATAGCTCGGGAGCTCGGGGAGACCAGCTTGATGTTTATGGTACACCCTACTCTTTGCAGGGCTGAGTTGGATAAGACGGCTCGTGTGTTGAGGCAGGTTATGAGTGAGGCGACCGTTTGAAGTGTCGCTTATGCAATGAGTCGGAGTCTTCTATGAGAGGTTTTGTAGGGCAAGTGCGTAAGCAGTTGCTCCTGCTGTCGCTTGGGCAGAAACGTCTGCTGCAGGTCGTAGCGGATGTGTTGTTGATCTGGCTGGCATTGCTCATGGCCTTCATGCTGCGCTTGGGCTGGGATGATCTGCCGCGCTGGGAAAGCGGTTTTCTCTGGTTGTTTTTCTTTGCGCCGCTCACGGCCTTGCCCTTTCTTGTGCGGATGGGGCTTTATCGAGCGGTGCTGCGCTACATCGGCAACGAGGCGCTGCTGACCATTTTCAAGGCGGTCAGCCTGGGGGTGCTGTTGTTCGCTGTGGTGCTGTTCGCCTTCAACAACGAGTTTCTCATTCCGCGCTCGGTGATCTTCAGCTACTGGTGGTTGTGCCTGGTGTTCCTGGGCGGGCTGCGGCTGGTATTGCGTCAGTTTTTTCTGGGCGACTGGTTCTTTTCTGACCAGCATCCGCGTTCCCGTACAGATATACCCAGAGTGGCCATCTATGGCGCTGGAGCGGCTGGAAATCAGTTGTTGGCTGCGCTGCGCCAGCAGCACTCCGTGCTCCCGGTTGCCTTTATCGATGACGATCCGGCTCTGCACAAGCGCGTCATCGCCGGTTTGCGAGTTTACGGCTCGGCGGATGTCGAGGCGATGGTTGGCGAATTGGGTGTGAGTGAGATCCTGCTGGCTTTAACCTCAGTGTCCAGGGGGCGCCGTCGAGAGATTCTCGAACAGCTGGAACCCTTGCCAGTGCATGTTCGCTCTATTCCGGGAATCGTGGATATCGCAGCAGGGCGTGTCAGTGTCGCAGACTTGCAGGAGGTCGATATCGCCGATCTGCTCGGTCGTGATGCAGTTGAGCCTCGGGTAGACCTGCTGAATCGTTGCATCGAACGACAGGTCGTGATGGTGACGGGGGCGGGCGGCTCGATCGGCTCGGAGCTGTGTCGGCAGATACTGCTGGGGCATCCGCAGACGTTGCTGTTGTTCGAGCACAGCGAGTTCAACCTCTATGCCATCCATGCTGAATTAGAGCAGCAGATAAAGCACCAGGCTTTGTCGGTTGAGCTTGTGCCCATCCTGGGTTCAGTTCAGGACTTCGCTCATCTGCTCAAGGTGATGCGTCTGTGGCGGGTGGATACTATTTACCACGCTGCGGCCTACAAGCATGTGCCCATGGTTGAGCACAATGTGATTGAAGGTGTGCATAACAATGTCATGGGTACCTTGAATGCGGCTCGGGCTGCCATCGAGACGGCGGTTGCCAATTTCGTGCTTATCAGCACCGACAAAGCGGTTCGCCCCACCAATGTCATGGGGGCTACCAAGCGCTTGGCGGAGATGGTGCTGCAGGCATTCGCCCGGGAAGCCGAACTCGGTCGTCTTGATGGGGATACAGTGCCGATGCGTACGCGCTTCACCATGGTGCGCTTCGGCAATGTCTTGGGGTCGTCGGGCTCCGTGATTCCGTTGTTCCGCCAACAGATTGCACGAGGTGGCCCCGTGACGGTGACTCATCCGAATATCACGCGTTACTTCATGACCATTCCCGAAGCAGCGCAGTTGGTGATTCAGGCCGGTAGCCTGGGTGAAGGGGGCGATGTTTTTGTGCTCGATATGGGCGAGTCAGTGAAGATCGTTGATCTGGCTCGGCGGATGATCCAGCTCACTGGACTTTCCGTGCGTGATGAGAGCAACCCGGACGGTGACATCGCCATCGAGTTCAGTGGCCTTCGCCCCGGCGAGAAGCTCTACGAGGAGTTACTGATCGGCGACAAGGTCAGTGGTACCGAGCATCCCAAGATCATGCGTGCCTATGAGGAAATGCTTGCTTGGCCAGAGCTTCAAACGCTCCTGGAACAACTGGAAGCGGCGTGTGGTACTGGTGATTGCGAGCGAATTCGCAGCCTGCTGCGCGCCGGTGTCAAGGGCTATGTGCCGGAGAGCGGGATCGTAGATTGGCAGCATTGCAGGCGTTTGGGTTGAGCCCGGACTAGCTCAGTCCTTCAACTATCCGGCAGGTTCCCCTGCCAGTCCTTCCAGCGGATGCGCTCGTCGCGCACCAGCCAGCCATCCTGCTCGGCGAAGCCTTCGGAGAGCCACAGCCCGCGGGTGCTGGCGGGAAGGAGTTCGCCACGGCGAAGGCTGAACAGTTCGCTACCGGGCCGGCCGTCATGCAGCGGCAGCAGGTAGAGGTCCGGACGACGGCGCTCCAGGCGTGCCACCAGTTCGCCGTCTTCCAGGCGCTCGTCGACATGGAACAGGCTGGGCGCGCGGCATTCCCTGGGCAGTTCCAGGCGTAGGTCATAGACCAACTGCAGCGAGGCGGTCGGCAGGTGCACATAGGCGCGCGGCCGCTCCATCAGCATCAGATTGCCGCATTGTACCGGCCGGGCCGCACCGGACAGCGGGCCGAGGCGGAAGTGACAGTCCTCGCGGTAGCGCAGCGGGTAGGGCGTCGGCAGCCAGGTATCGGCGTAGCGCCCGCCCAGCCAGCCGCCGGCGCATTCGATCAGGCATTCCTCGGCCACCTCGGCGATGGCGGTGAGCAGCGGCAGATTGAGCTCGTGGGCCGGCACATAGCCGGAGATCAGCTTGAGCACGGTATCGCCGCGATCGGGCCGGCGCTGGCGTACCAACACCCAGTAGTCGCGACCCTGCCAGGCCAGGGTCAGGCGCACCGAGACACCGAGGTTGGCCAGCTCCAGGGCGAAGCGCTGGCAGTCGGCGGCCTGCACCGGGCGGCGGCGTTCCAGCATCTGTGCGAAGTTCAGGGGCAGGCCGAGGGCACGGTAGTTCAGGCCTTCCGCCGTGGCTTCGACATACAGCGGCAGGGTCTTGAAGGTTCCCGGGGCCTTGCGGGCCAGCAGTCTCGACATCTCGGCTCCTCGCGGGGGCGGTGCGGCGCCGGTGCGCCGCGCGAGCCTTGCAGTTTAGCCGCGGATCACCGCGGCGGCGGTGGCAGCGTTTGCCGCCAGATGTTGCGGGTTGATGGTGCCGACGATGGCGGCGGTCACGCCGGGATGGCCGAACACCAGCTCGAAGCTGGCGCGCAGCGGGTCCTGCCCGGTCAGCACCGCATGGCCGCTGGCCAGCGCTTTCTTCACCAGGATGCCCTTGTGATGGGCGGCGGCATGGTCGAGCACCGGTCTTTCGCCCTGTTCGGCCAGGTTGTAGGTGACCATGGCGCAGTCGCCGCGCTCCAGGGCCAGCAGGCCACCCTCGACCGTCTTGCCGGACAGGCCGAAGGCACGGATCTTGCCCTCGCGCTTGAGTTCGGCGAGGGTCTCGTACACGCCGCTGTCACGCAGGATGGCCACGTCGTTGCCGTCCGAGTGCACCAGCACCAGTTCGATGCGGTCTGTCTCCAGGCGCTGGAGGCTGCGCTCGACCGACAGGCGCGTGTGCTGTGGTGAAAAGTCGAAGCGCGACTGGCCGTCCTCGAACTCCTCGCCGACCTTGCTGACGATCACCCAGTCCTCGCGCTGGCCGCGTAGCAGCGGGCCGAGGCGCTGCTCGCTGACACCATAGGCCGGCGCCGTGTCGATCAGGTTGATGCCCAGTTCGCGGGCCTGGTGGAGCAGGGCGCGGGCGGCGGCGTCATCGGGGATGCTGAAGCCGCTGGGGTACTTCACCCCCTGGTCGCGGCCCAGCTTGACGGTGCCCAGGCCCAGCGGCGAGACGATCAGGCCGCTGTCGCCCAGCGGCCGGTGCAGGTCGTGCAGGCTCATGGCAGCAGCTCCTCCCACACCGGTTGGGCCTGCGGCGGGCGGGGCAGTTCGGGCAGCGCTGCGTGGCTGCCGGGGACGATGCCGTCGCGCTCAAGCGCGGCGATGACCCGGTCGGCGAAGTCCGGCGACAGGGCTAGCTTGGTCGGCCAGCCGACCAGCAGGCGGCCCTGGTCGGCCAGGAAGGCGTTGTCCGGGCGCACCAGGCCGGACTGCGCCGGCTCGGCGCGGTCCACGCGCAGGGTGGCCCAGCGCGCATCGGCGAGGTCGATCCAGGGCAGCAGCTGGCGCACCTCCTGCTGCGCCGCGGCGATCTGTGCTGCCTCGCCGCGGGTCACGCCGTCGGCCTCGGCGATGTCGCCGCCGAGGTACCAGACCCACTGGCCGTCGGCGGCCGGGTGGCTGGTCACGGTGATGCGCGGCTTGGGCCCGCCGCCCAGGCAGTGGGCATACAGCGGCTTCAGTCCGCGGCCCTTGACCAGCACCATGTGCAGCGGGCGCAGCTGCTGCCGGGGCTGCTCCAGGCCGAAGCTGGCGAGCAGCTCGGAGTTGCCCTGGCCGGCACTCAGTACCACGCGGCTGGCGCGGATCTCGCGGCCGTCGACGCACAGGCCGAGCAGCTCGTCGCCCGCGCGCAGCGGTGCGATCTCGCGGCCGGCCAGCAGGCTGTCGCCGGCGAGCGTGGCCAGGCGCGCGATCAGACTGGGTACGTCGAGCACCAGTTCGGCCAGGCGATAGACCTTGCCCTTGAATTTCGGGTGCTGCAGGGCCGGGGGCAGCTGCTCGCCCTTGACCTGGTCGACCCGCCCGCGCACCGCCTTGCTGGCGAAGAAGCTGGTCAGGTTGCCGGCCAGGCTGCCGGGCGACCACAGGTAGTGGGCCTCGGACAGCAGGCGCACGCCGGACAGGTCAAGCTCGCCCTGGCCGGCCAGCGCCTCGCGCCAGCGCCGCGGCATGTCGGCGATGGCCTCGGAGGCGCCGGTCAGCGCACCGTGCAGGGCGTACTTGGCGCCGCCATGGATGATGCCCTGGGACTTCAGGCTCTGCCCGCCGCCGAGGCTGGCGCGTTCCACCAGCAGGGTGGAATAGCCGAGCCGGCGCAGGCGGGCGTTGAGCCAGAGGCCGGCGACACCGCCGCCGACGATCAGGATATCGGTGCTGAGAGACTGGGACATGCTGGAGCTCGCTATGAATCAGGCGCGCAGTATACCGGCTCAGTGGCCGCTGCTGCCGGAGAACAGCTGGATCACCAGCACCCCGGCGATGATCAGGGCGATGCCGAGCAGGGCCGCCAGGTCGAGCTTCTGGTCGTAGACCAGCAGCCCGGCGATGCTGATCAGCACGATGCCCAGGCCCGACCAGATGGCGTAGGTGACGCCCACGGGAATGCTCTTCATCACCAGGCTGAGCATCCAGAAGGCGATGCCGTAGCCGATCACTACCAGGGTCAGCGGTAGCGGCTTGCTGAAACCCTCCACGGCTTTCAGCGCGGTGGTGGCGATCACTTCGGCGACTATGGCGATGGCCAGGTACAGGTATCCGCTCATGGGCATTCTCCGGGGGCTCGGCGCGCATTGTGGCATGCCGCCCTGGCCGTGGGCCGCTGCCAAGCCCTGGCGAGGCGTAACGGTGGCAGCGTAGGTAGATCGCCGGTGGCCTGCTAAGCTGCGCGCCCATGAACAGAACCCTCTATACCCTGATCCTGCACCTGGCCCTGCCGTTCATCTTCCTGCGCCTGCTGTGGCGCGCCTGGCGTGCGCCGGCCTACGGCAAGCGCATCGGCGAGCGCCTCGCCATCGGCCTGCCGGCCTTCAGAACCGGCGGCATCTGGGTCCATGCGGTCTCCCTGGGCGAGAGCATCGCCGCCGCGCCGCTGATCCGCGAGCTGCTGGCGCGCCATCCCGAGCTGCCGATCACCGTCACCTGCATGACGCCGACCGGTTCCGAGCGCATCCAGGCGCTGTTCGGTTCACGCATCCAGCACTGCTACCTGCCCTACGACCTGCCCTGGGCCTGCGCGCGTTTCCTCGGTCGCCTGCAGCCGCGCCTGGCGGTGATCATGGAGACCGAGCTGTGGCCCAACCATATCCACGCCTGTCATCGGCGCGGTATTCCCGTCGCGCTGGCCAATGCGCGTCTGTCCGAGCGCTCGGCGCGTGGCTATGCGCGCTTCTCCCGGTTGACCGCGCCGATGCTCGCCGAGCTGTCTCTGATCGCCGTGCAGACCGCCGCCGAGGCCGAACGCTTCCGCCAGCTGGGCGCGCGACCCGAGCGGGTCGAGGTGACTGGTTCGATCAAGTTCGACCTCAGCGTCGATCCCGAGCTGCCGCATCGCGCCGCCGAGCTGCGTGGGGCCTGGGGTGCGGCGCAGCGGCCGCTGTGGATCGCCGCCAGCACCCATGCCGGCGAGGATGAGGTGATCCTGGCGGCTCACCGCCAGCTGCTCGCCGAGCGGCCGGATGCGCTGCTGATTCTGGTGCCGCGCCACCCGGAGCGTTTCACTCAGGTGTTCGAGCTGTGTCGGCGCGAGGGCTTCACCACGCTGCGTCGCTCCACCGGCGAGGCGCTGGCGGCGGATGTGCAGGTGCTGGTCGGCGATACCCTGGGCGAGCTACTGTTCCTCTATGCGCTGGCCGACCTGGCCTTCGTCGGCGGCAGCCTGGTCGCCAATGGCGGACACAACCTGCTGGAGCCGGCGGCGCTGGGCAAGCCGCTGCTGGCCGGCCCGCACCTGTTCAACTTCCTGGAGATCGCCGCCCAGCTGCGCGAGGCCGGCGACCTGCTGGAGGTGGCGGATGCCGGGCAGTTGCATGCGGCCTTGCGCCGGCTGTTCGCCAACCCGACCGAGGCGGCGCGGCGGGCGGAGGCCGGGCTGGGCGTGCTGCGTGCCAATCAGGGCGCGCTGGCGCGCCTGCTGGCCGGGCTGGAGCGCTTGCTGAGTCGAGTGTAGAGGCCGCGCAGGGCGATGCCGCCGAGCCCCAGGGCCAGGCACGGTAGCCACACCCAGCGTGCCTCGGAGAGCAGCACCTCCAGGCCGCGTGCGCTGAAGAAGCCCTGGACGAAGGGCGAGACCTCGATCGGTCGCCAGGGCAGGAAGAAACGCTGCTCGCTCCACGGCCACAACCAGGCCACGCCGAGGCCGCCATCGGTGGCGGCATCCAGCAGGCTGTGCGAGACGGTGGCCAGGGCCAGCCAGATGAAGGCCCTGAGCGGCCCGCAGCCAAGCAGGCGGCAGCTCAGCGCGGCAAGCATCCCGACGAGGCCGGCAAACAGCAGCGAATGACTGAAGCCGCGGTGGCCGAAGGCATCGGCGTAGGCGATGCCGAACTTGAAGGCCAGCATGTCGGCGTCCGGCAGCAGGCTGCACAGCAGGCCGGCGAGCAGCAGGCGTGGGGGGATGACGCGCGGGCCGAGGGCCAGGCCCAGTGCCAGGGTCGGCAGCGGGTGGCTGATCAGGGTGGTCACGAGTGTTCGTGCATACGCGCCAACTGGCGCTCCAGCAGGGAGGGGTAGGGGTCGAGCAGGCGCTCGACGCAGCTGGCACCCTCCGGGCTGGCGATGGCGCGAATGCGCGCACGCTGGCGCAGCAGCGGATCATCGGCAACGCTGCGCTGCACCAGCAGCAGGTTGCGGCTGTGCTGGGCCAGGGCCAGGGCGTCCTGGGCTGCCTCGCTGAGCAGCAGTTCGGCCTGGCTTGGGCTGATCTCCTCGTCACTACGGGTCAGGCCCAGCTGCAGCTGCAGGGTGATGCCGCTGTCGGCCACCTCGATCTGCAGGGCGTGGCCGAGGGCGCGCATCAGCTCGCCACAGCACAGGGCGTGGGTCAGGTAGTCCTCGCCGCTGTGCTCGCTGCTGAACAGCATCAGGCTGCTGCCGTCGTTGAGGGTGAACAGCTTGCCCTGGTACAGCGCCGCAGCCTGCTCCAGGCAGTCGCGATAGCTTTGCAGCAGTTCCAGCAGGCGTGCGCGCGGTAGATGGCGCAGCTGTTCCTGGGCGCCCAGCTGGATGGCCAGTACGGCACTGCTGATGTGCTGTTGCGGCTCATGGGGCGCGGCGGCTGCCGGGGTGGGCGCGAATTCCGGTGCCGGCATCTCGGCCTGCAGGTCACGCAGGTCGGCGAAAGGATCGTCTTCGTCATGCTGGGCGACGGCCGCAGGGCGCTGTGCGGGCGGGGCGAGTTCATCGGCGTGGTCGACGTCGGCGCGCAGGTCCGGCATGTCGAAGTCGGGTTCGCGCTCTGCCTGCTCGTCGACGAAGTGGTCTTCGTCATCCAGTTCGGCGTAGTGGTGCGGCTCGGGCTCCGGCTTCTCCGGCACCAGGCGAGCTTGCAGCTGGCGCGCCAGATCGCCGATCTCGTCCTGGCGACCGGCGCCGGGGGCGGGGTCGTCCGGGTCGCGCAGCCACACGCGCAGCTGCAGCAGCGGGGTGGAGATGTGCCGGCCCAGGCGCAGGCTGAGCGACAGGGCCAGGGCCAGCAGGATCAGGCTGAGCAGGCCCATGCTCTGCAGGCTGATGGTCATCGGCTGCTGGAACTGCTGCATGTCCAGGCTGATGCGCAGCTGGCCGGCGATCACTTCCTGAAAGGTGATGGGGGTGGAGTAGAGGCCCTCGGTCTCGCCGAGGATGCTCTGGGTCGGGCGCGAGCCGGCCTCGGCGAGGATGCGGTTGTCCACGCTGTAGATGGCCGCGTGGGCCACCAAGGGGTTCTTCGCCAGGTTGCTGAGCAGCACGTTGAGGCTGAGGATGTCGTTGGACACCAGCAGTTCGGTGGCTGAGGCGGCGGTCTGCACGGTCAGGCTCTGGCCGAGGGCGTCGGCCTGCTGCTGCATGGCCTGCTTGAACTGCATGCCCATGACCCAGGCGTATATCACTAGGGCCAGGGCGACCAGCAGCAGGCTGTGACTGGCGATGCGCAGGGCCAGCGGTACGCGGCGCTGGCGCAGGGCATTGAACAGCAACAGGAAGAAATTGTCGGGCTTGACCTGGGCGGGCCGGTTCACAGAGCGCGGCTCTTCTCGAATGGAATTGCCGCGCAGTATAACCAGCACCCCCAGGCGGGCAAAGCGCCGCCCGTGCCCTGCCAAGGCTGAAAACGGTTAGAATGTGCGCCTTTTCGCCGACCCTTTTGTACGCCTGGAGTGAAGCCTTGCGCGAAATCGTCCTGATCAACATCACCGGGGAAGATCGCCCGGGCCTGACCGCGGCCATCACCGGCGTGCTGGCGCAGGGCGGGGTGAACATCCTCGACATCGGCCAGGCGGTGATCCACGACACCCTGTCGTTCGGCATCCTGGTCGAGATCCCGGACACCGAGCAGGCCTCGTCGGTGCTCAAGGATGTGCTGTTCACCGCCTATAAGCTGGACCAGCAGGTGCGTTTCACCCCCGTGTCGGAAGATGATTACCAGCAGTGGGTCGGTGGCCAGGGCAAGCCGCGCTACATCGTCACCCTGCTGACGCGCAAGGTCACGGCCGAACAGCTGCAGCGGGTCAGCTCGATCACCGCCAAGTACGGCCTCAATATCGATCATATCGACCGTCTGTCCGGGCGCATGCCGCTGGACATGCCGGCCGATCAGGGCAAGGGCTGCATCGAGTTTTCCGTGCGCGGCGAGCCGGCCGATGCCGCCGCGCTGCGTGCCGAGTTCCTCAGCGTGGCCCAGGAACTCAACGTCGACATCGCCTTCCAGCGCGACTCGGTGTTCCGCCGCAACCGTCGCCTGGCGGTGTTCGACATGGACTCCACGCTGATCGAGGCCGAGGTCATCGATGAGCTGGCCAAGGCTCACGGTGTCGGCGAGCAGGTGTCCGAGATCACCGAGCGCGCCATGCGTGGCGAGCTGGACTTCCGCGCCAGCTTCAAGGAGCGCCTGGCGCTGCTGCAGGGGCTGTCCGAGGATGTGCTGGAGGAAATCGGCGCCTCCCTGCGCCTGACCGAGGGCGCCGAGGTGCTGTTCGCCGAACTCAAGCGCCTGGGTTACAAGACCGCCATCCTCTCCGGCGGCTTCACCTATTTCGCCAGGCAGCTACAGGCCAAGCTGGGAATCGACTACGTGTTCGCCAACGAGCTGCAGGTCGTCGATGGCAAGGTCACCGGCCAGGCTGTGGAGCCGATCGTCGATGCCCAGCGCAAGGCCGACCTGCTGCGCGAGTTGGCCGAAAAGGAAGGCCTGCGCCTGGAGCAGACCATCGCCGTGGGCGACGGCGCCAACGACCTGCCGATGCTCGGCCTGGCCGGTCTCGGCGTGGCCTTCCGCGCCAAGCCGCTGGTCAAGCAGTCGGCCAAGCAGGCGATTTCCACCCTGGGCCTGGACGGCATTCTCTACCTGCTCGGCTTCCGCGACCGCGACGGCCAGGAGTGACGGCAGCTGCAATGAAAAAAGCCCCGCATCCGCGGGGCTTTTTCTGGTCGCAACTCACTCCTCGCCGGCGGAGAAGTCGTAGTCCATCGACTGGCTGGGGCCCTGCAGGTAGTGGCCCTGGATGTAGTTGACCCCGGCCTGCCAGAGGGTGGCCAGCACGCTGGCGCTCTCGACGAAGGGCACTATGGTCAGTTTGGCCTGGGCATGCAGGCTGGCCAGCAGGGTCTTCAGTGCCTCCTGGTTGTCGGCGTTGGACAGGTCCTGGGAGAAGGAGCCGTCCACTTTCACGAAGTCGACGTGCAGGTGCTTGAGCGTGTTGAAGGGGTTCAGTGCGCAGCCGAACTGGCCGAGGGCGACCTTGCAATGCAGTTCCGCCAGACCCTGGGTGAGCGTCTTGACCTGTTTGAGGTAGGCCACGGCATCCGCCTCGCCAATCTGGAATACCAGACAGTCGGAGGGTAGGCGCGCCGCCTTGAGCGCGACACTGAGCCAGGGCAGCAGGGTCTGATCCTGCAGGCTGTTGGCCGACAGGTGGACGAACAGGCGCGTGTTGTGGCCCTTGCTGCGGTGCTCGGCGAGCAGCTTGATCGAGTTGAGGATCACCCAGCGATCGATCTTTTCCGCCAGCCCTGCGCCCTTGGCGGCGCTCAGGAAGTCTGCCGCCGGCACTTCCTGGCCCTTGGGGTCGAGCAGGCGCAGCAGCACTTCGTAGTGCTCGTCGCTGTCGCCGCGCAGGCTGATGATCGGCTGGAACAGCAGGCGGAAGCCGTTGTTCTCCAGGGCCTGCTGGACCATGGCCACCAGGCTGCCGCGGTTGGCGGCGGCAGCCAGCTCGTCGGCCGGGTTGTAGATCTTGATCGCATTGCCTTCGAGTTCGTCGGCGCAGCGGTGGGCGCGGTCGACGACCTCCTGGGCCTTGCTGGTCTGCTCGCTGAGACCGGCCACGCCGATCGATAGGGTCGCTTGCACGGTGCGACCGCTGACGTCGAACAGGTGACCCTCGACCTTCTTCAGCAGGCTGCTCAGCGAGTCCTGGCATTGCTGGGGCGCGACGCCGGGCAGCAGTACGGTGAATACGTCGTCACCGAAGCGGGCCAGCTGGCTGTCATCGCCAAAGTGGCTGCGCAGCAGGTTGGCCAGATCGGTGAGCAGAAGGTCGATGCCGGCCAGGCCGACTTCCCCGACTTTCTCGTTGTAACGATCCAGGCGGATGTAGGCCAGGCTGGCGATCTGTCCGTCGTTGACCGCGCGCTGGGCCGCGCCGTCCATCAGCTCGAGGAAGCGTGCGCGGTTGAGCAGGCCGGTGACTAGGTCCTGGCTGCTGATCTCGCGCAGTTTCTCTTCCAGTTCGGCGTTGTCGCTTTCGGCGCGGATCACCACCTGGATGCAGGGCTCGCCATCGTAGGTCGCCGGCGAGAAGTTCATCCGCGCCTGGAAACGCTGGCCATTGGGCTTGACCCCACCGCAGCTGAGCTCGGCATTGCCTTCGCCGCTGGCGTAGTTCTTCAGGAAGTCCTTGAATGCGGCCTGATCTTCGCTGGCGATCAGGTCGATCATCGGCATGCCCTCAAGCTCCTCGGCGTCTTCGTAGTCGAACAGCTTGAGGTAGGCGCGGTTGGCATAGATGTGCATGCCGTCGTGGACGTAGGTGATGGCGTCCACCGAGCTTTCCAGCAGCAGCTGGCAGCGTTTCTCCGCCTCGCGCAGGGCGACTTCGGCGGCGCGGCGGGCGCGGCGCTCCTCGAGGTTGGCCAGCTCGCGGTTGGCCACCAGGATCAGGCGCTCGTCGTCACCCTGGGGCAGGGCATCCTGGGCGCCCAGCATCAGCGCTTCGGTGATGGATTCGGAGTCGTTGTCGGCGACCAGCTGGATCGCCGGGATGTCCTTGGCCTGGCGACGGATCGCGGTGATCGCCTCGCTGGGCTCGAGGTGTTCGCTGGAAGGTGCGCAGATCAGCAGGTCCCAGCTTTGCTGCAGGGCTTCGGCCAGGTTGTCGCTGGAGGTGACGCGGTGCACTCGGGTCGCGCGCCCGGCATTGCGGAACAGGCTGACCAGGCGTTCAGCCTCGTTCTGCGAGTCTTCAAGAATCAGCAGCCGTATGGTTTTTTTTTCGATGGCCATGGGGTGTGTTCGGAGTGCGCCGAAGAACGGGCGCAAAAAGGCGACGGATGGTCTGTCTCGGCAATCTACAGCGACTTCCAGAGTGAGTCAAAGTCTTCCTCGCCGCCCTTGCCGGGCTCCTGCGCTGCTGTGACCGAGGTCCCGCTCGGCGGTTTTTCTTCGCCTAGCACGCGATATTCGAACTGGCTGAAACTGCCGCTGCCGGCCTGCTTGCGGCTGAGTATGGCGCGGGTTTCCCTGCCGTTGTGGTTGATCTGTACCTTGTGGCTTTCCTGGAATGGCAGGCGTGGGGTGATCAGCGTGGCCGGGCGCGAAATCACGCGGATCTCAGGCAGCAGCAGGGCGCGCAGGTACTGGCTGTTCTGCTCGCTCTTGCGCACCAGCTGCACGCCGCAGGGCTGAGCGTGCGGAGCGATCAGCTCGATGCCCATCTGCGTGCCGCCGCCGCGCACCTGGCGAATCCAGCGCACCACGGCCACGCTCCAGGGTTGGTCGGCGGCGTCCTGGATGCCCAGCAGTTCGCCGGCCTGCAGCTGCGCGGGGACTTCCCGCGGCCAGCTCAGGCAATAGCCGCCGGGGCTGTGGTTGATGATCGACAGCTCGTAGGACGGGTAGCTCTCGGACTTGTCCTCGATGCCCGGCTCGCCGTTCTTCGCGGCACTCTTGTACTGGATCTCCTCCAGCGGCATGCCGGGTTCCCAGCGGCTCTCGCGCTGTGCGTCGAAGGCGCTGGACCAGATGTCCGGCCCGCTCTTGGCTCCGCCAGGGCCGAACTGGGCGCTGCGCGGTGCTTCCGGGTGCTGCAGCAGGTCGCTGAAGCTGCGTCTACCGGCCAGGTTGAAGTGCAGCGCCGACATGCCAATGCACAGGGTCAGGTTGCCGCGCCCCGGGGTGCGCTGGAAGGTGCGCTCGGCGATGTCGCCCCAGGCCGAGGCCAGGTGCTGCAGTAGCTCCGGCGACATGCCCTCGGGCACTTGCAGGCGATGCGTGGCGAGTTCGTGTGGCGGCAGCAGGAGGTATTCCTTGATGGCATCGACCAGGTCATGCGGGTCGAGGCCCAGCAGGTGGTGCAGTTCCGCCTCGCCGAACAGCGACTTGTAGCGCGGCGGACCATCCAGCTGCGGGGCGATGACGAACAGGCTGTGCGGCTCGTCGGCCGGCTGCAGGCTAGCGAGTGTACTCCAGTGCTCCAGTGCCTCGGCCAGGCGGGCGATGCCGTTCTGACGCAGCTGGTTGCAGCGCGCGCAGCCGAGCAGCAGGGCGCCGATGTAGGCCTGCTCCTGGCTCAGGCTCTGGCCGTTGCGGGCCAGGCCGTCGCGGACCTGTACCCGCTGCAGACCGTGCTGGCGGGCCAGGCGATGGAGCTGGTGCAGTTCCAGCCAGAGGCCTTCGGGAACCGGGCAGTAAAGCTGGCTGGCCCGCACCAGTGGCGCGCACAGGCTGTGGCTGGCGCGCTGCAGGGCGACGGTCAGCAGCTGCGGGCGCTCCTTTGCGAAGCGCGGCAGCTCTTCGACGATGATCTGCTTGTAGCCGCTGGCCAGGTGGCTCTGCAGCGCTTGGCAGAGGTTGGCTACCTTGCGCGGGCGCTCGTCGAGCACGATGGACTGGTTGAGGAAGTGGCGTTCCAGGTGGTTGCAGACGAAGTGCACTTCCGGGCGCAGCAGCTCCAGCAGCTGCAGGCGATTGTCCGCAGGGGTGATCAGCTGGTTCAGCTCGATCAGGCCCTGGTACAGCTGGCGAGCGGTTTCACCGATATTGGCCTTGGGCAGGCCGGCGATCCAGCGCTTCATCTCCCGCGGGCTGGCATCGCAGAACGACAGACCTCGCCTGGCGGGGGTGGGGGCGCGCAAGAACAGGTGAGGGCTTTGTTTATCCATTCAGGGGTCAGCGTCTATGCAGGCAGGCGGGCCATCCCTTTCTGACGAAGGGCTTCCTGTGACTCTAGCAGCATCGTATCGCACTGACAGCCATGCTTTTGTCAGGCAATCCGCAGCATTCGACCCAAGTGGTTTGCCGGATGTTCCGCAGCCGCCCGTTGCGGCGGCTGCGCCACCGGGCTCAGGCGCTGCGCGGCAGTGCCAGGGCCTGGCCCATGCGTACCGGGCTGCCGGCAGCGAGGCCCTCGGCCCATTGCACCTGCTGTGGGCCGAACAGCACGATAGCGGTGGAGCCCAGCTTGAAGCGGCCCAGCTCGCCACCCTTGGCCAGTTCGATGGCGGCGCGGGAGGCTGCGTCGTAGCGGGTGGTCTTCAGTTCGCGTTTGGGTGGGGTGACCAGGCCGGCCCAGACCGTCTCGATGCTGGCCACTATCATGGCGCCGACCAGCACCACGGCCATCGGCCCGCGCTCGGTGTCGAACAGGCAGACCACTCGCTCGTTGCGGGCGAACAGCTCGGGTACGTTCTCCGCGGTGGTCTGGTTGACCGAGAACAGCCGGCCCGGCACATAGACCATTTCCCTCAGGGTGCCGGCCAGCGGCATGTGCACGCGGTGGTAGTCCTTGGGCGACAGGTAGATGGTGGCGAAGTCGCCGCCCATGAAGGGCGCCGCGCGCTCGGCATCGCCGCCGAGCAGTTCCAGAACGCTGAAGCTGTGGCCCTTGGCCTGGAAGCAGCGGCCCTGTTCGATCGGGCCGAGCTGGCTGACCGCGCCGTCGGCCGGGCAGAGGATGGCGCCGGGGGCTTCATCCAGCGGGCGGGCACCGTCCTTCAGGGCTCGGGTGAAAAAGGCGTTGAAGTGCTCGTAGGCGGTCAGGTCCTCGACCTGGGTCTCGGCCATGTTCACCTGGTACTGCCTGGCGAACCAGCCGATCAGGCGATCCTTGAACCAGGCGGCACGGCACTCGGCGGCGCAGCCGATCAGGCGCGACAGCAGGTGGTGCGGCAGCAGGTACTGGCTGAGGATAAACAGGCGCTCTTTCATCGGTTTTCCTTGCATCAATGTTCGATCGGGGTGTCGGGCAGGTTGCCCCATTCGGCCCAGGAGCCGGCATAGGCCTTGATCCGCGGATAACCCAGCGCCTTGGCCACCAGGTAGGTGAAGCCGGAGCGGCGATGGGTCTGGCAGTGGGTGATCACTTCCTTGTCCTTGCTGATGCCGAGGCTCTCCAGGACCTCGGCCATGTCGGCGCGAATGCGCAGGCCGCGTTGCGCATCCATGCCGGCGGTCCACTCGAAGTTGATGGCGCCGGGGATGTGGCCGCCGCGCGCGGCCAGCACCTTCTCGCCGCTGAACTCGGCGGGCGAGCGGGCGTCCCAGATCGCCAGGTCGGCCGCGCCCAGGCGGCTCTGCAGGTAATCGCGGCTGGCGGTGGGCTCGTCGTGCAGGGTGAGGGCAACACTGGCGGCGACCGTTGCCGGCATCGCCTGGCTCAGTTCTCGACCTTCCCCCAGCCAGGCCTGCAGGCCGCCATTGAGATAGTGGTACTGCGCGTGGCCGATCACGTCGAGCAGCCAGATGAAGCGCCCGGCCCAGCCACCGCCCTCGTCGTCGTAGACCACGTAGACGGCCTCGGCGCGATGCCCCAGTTCGCCGAACAGCGCCTCCAGCTGGGTTTGTTCCGGCAGCAAGCCGGGCGCCGGCGGCTGACCCAGCTGGGTGCGCTTGCCGTCGACCCAGCGAGCACCCGGGATATGCCCCTCGGCGTAGCGGACGGCGGCGCTGAGGTCGACCAGGATCAGCTCGGGTGCCTGCAGGCGGCTGGCCAGCTCGGCCGGTTCGATCACCAGCGGCAGGCCGGAGAAGGCGGACATGCGGAGTCTCCGAGGTGGAATGGAAAGGCGGATTGTAGCGGAAAGGTCAGGCGCCGCGGCGGGCGAAGGTGGCCAGGGCGCGCTCGATGCATTGCACGGTCTTGCCGAACACCTGTGCCGCCGCGGCGCCGATGTCGCCGCCGCCCTGGTCGGCGACCAGCAGCATCACCACCCGGCCGTTGCTGGCCAGCGAACGCAGGATCAGGTGTTCGCCGCTGAACAGCGCCTTGAGGCTGCCCGGCAGCAGGGCGGAGACCTGGGCCAGGTTGGCCGGGCTCAGGCGCAGCTGTCCGGGTTCGGCCAGCAGGCGGCGCAGTACCTGGCTCTGCGCCGGCTCCAGGCGCAGCTGCGCCGCCGCTGCGGGCAGGCCGGCCGCCTGCTGGGCCAGCAGGCGGCTGTGCGTGCGGTCGGCCAGCAGGATCAGCACGCGCTGCATGCCGCCGGCCTGCAGGGCCTGGCTGGCGCAGTCGGTCAGCTGCAGTACGTTGGCAAAGGACGAGGGCTGGGCCAGCAGGCGTGCGCAATGCTGTTTCCACTGCTCCAGCTGTGGATTCGCCGCAGGCTTGGGCGCCGCAGGCGGAGCCAGGTGCTTCAGGCGGCAGGCATCCCAGGGCCACAGCAGCGCTTCGGCCGGGTGCCACAGCTCGCCCCGATCATGCAGGCGCGCGCTCTGTGCGGCCTGCTGATGCACCAGTTGCTGCAGTTCCGGCAGGGCCAGCTGCAGGTAGAGTCCGGTCAGGCGCTGCCAGCGCAGATGGTGCTCGCAGCTCCAGTTGTGATGGCTGGACAGGGCCAGGCCGTTCGCCAGCAGGATGCTGTTGCCCGGCTGGGTCAGCCAGCGGCGCAGCGGTGGGTCGGCGTCGAGCATCTGCTGCTGGTGCAGCGGGTGCTGGTTGTCGCGGGCGATGTGCAAGGCCTTGACCAGCAGGCGCCGGTCCTCGACCAGCAGGCGATAACCCCGGATGATCCAGTCGGGCAGGCGCCACTGCCGGGCCAGCGCCAGGCACAGCGCCAGCAGCGGTGTGCCGAGCAGTTCGCGTTCGACCTTGGGCGCCGGCTCGCCGCAACCCAGGACGCGGCGTTCCCAGGCCTCGAACAGCTCGGGATGGGCCGCCACCAGCGGCCACAGCGGGGCGAGAAACAGCAGGCTGCCCCAGTGGATTTCCTGCCACAGGCGCGCCAGGCGCCCGGCGAACAGGCCGCTGGCCTGCTGCGAAGCATGCAGGCTGATCAGTTGCAGTTGGCGCAGCGGCAGGGGTATCTGCGCCTCGTCCAGCAACGGCAGCTGCTCCAGCAGGGCTTCCGCACGCTTCAGGCCGAGGCGGTTGAGGGCCATCTCCAGGCTTTCCGCCGGTTCGCCGAAACTCCCGGCGCTGCGGTTGGCCTCGCGCAGCATGGCCAGGGCGATGGCCGGGCTGTGCTGCATCTGCTCGGCGATGTCGCGCAGCGACTTGCGGCCGTCCTGCAGGGTGCGGCGCACGGTCTCGTGGTGGTGGCGGGCGACGGGCAGGCGCACCTCGTCCAGCTGCTTGAGCCAGGCGTCGAGACTGCGAGGACGGCTTGCGGATATGGGCATGCGGGTTGAGCCAAACTGGCTTTTCGCCTTTACTGCCTATAGTCTGGCGCAATACTTCCGATAATTAGAAGGGTTGTTTGAAATAACCCTTTCGACTGACTCATCAAGCTCAATTCCCCATGATCAAGATCATCGGCATCCTGGTAGTCCTCGGCTGCGTTCTTGGCGGTTTCATTCTGTCCGGTGGCAAGTTCATGGCCCTGGTGCATCCCTTCGAGGTGATGATCATCGGCGGTGCGGCCCTCGGCGCCTTCCTCCAGGCCAACCCCAGCAGCGCCTTCATGACGGTGTTCAAGAAGTCGCTGAAGATGTTCAGCAGCCGCTTCACCCATGCCTTCTACTTGGAAGTGCTGAAGCTGCTCTACGAGATCCTCAACAAGAGCCGCCGCGAGGGCATGATGGCCATCGAGGCCGATGTCGAGGATCCCAACGCCAGCCCGATCTTCAGCAAGTACCCGGCCATCCTCAAGGATGCGCAGATGACCGCCTTCATCTGCGACTACCTGCGCATCATGTCCAGCGGCAACATGGCGCCCCATGAGCTGGAGAACCTGTTCGACATGGAGCTGGCCAGCCTCAAGGAAGAGCTGGAGCACCCGGCCCACGCGGTGGCCAAGGTCGCCGACGGCATGCCGGCCATGGGTATCGTGGCGGCGGTGCTGGGCATCGTGATCACCATGTCGATCCTCGCCACCGCCGACAACGCGCAGATCGGCGAGAAGGTGGCCACTGCGCTGGTCGGCACCTTCCTCGGCATTCTCGCCTCCTACGGCTTCTTCTCGCCGTTGGCGGGAGCCCTGGAGCACGATGCCAAGGAAGAGCTCAATCTGTACGAGGCGATCAAGGCCACCCTGGTCGCTTCCGCCTCCGGCATGCCGCCGACCCTGGCCGTGGAGTTCGGTCGCAAGGTCCTGCTGCCGGCGCACCGGCCGAGCTTTACCGAGCTCGAGCAGGCCATGCGTGGCAACTGATCAAGGCTGAGCCATGGAGAACAACCAGCCGATTCTGGTCAAGCGGGTCAAGAAGGTTGCCGGCGGCCACCACGGTGGTGCCTGGAAGATCGCCTTCGCCGACTTCGCCACGGCCATGATGGCGTTCTTCCTGGTGATGTGGCTGATGTCCTCGGCCACGCCCGAGCAGAAGAAGGCCATCTCCGGCTACTTCCAGGACCCTATCGGCTTCACCGAGAGTGCCAGTCCTTACGTCATCGACTTGGGCGGTACGCCCACCCCGGCCCCTGACCGCACCCTCAACCCGGAGCTCAAAGATGCGCCGGATGCCCAGGAAGCGGCAGTCGACTCGCAGGACGACAAGGTTGAGGTCGATGCGCAGCAGGCTGAAAGCCTGGCCGAGCAGATCGAGCGCGAGCGCCTGGAGCTGCTGCTGCAGGAACTGCAGACCAAGGTCGAGGAAAATCCCGAGCTGCAGAAATTCAAGGACCAGATTCTCTTCGAGATTACCCAGGACGGCTTACGCATCCAGATCATGGATGCCGAGAACCGGCCCATGTTCGCCCTCGGCAGCGCGCGCCTGCAGCCCTATTTCGAGGACATCCTGCTGATCCTCGCCGAAACCATCAAGGCGGTGCCGAACAAGATCAGCGTCAGCGGCCACACCGATGCCAAGCCCTTCGTTGGCGATGGCGAGTTCGGCAACTGGGAGCTCTCGGCCAATCGCGCCAACGCCGCGCGGCGCACCCTGGTGGCCGGCGGCTACCCGGACGAGCGGGTGGCACGGGTGGTGGGCTACGCCTCCTCGGCGCTGTTCGACCGCAACGATCCGTTCAACCCGGTGAACCGGCGCATCGACATCATCGTCCTGACCAAGAAGGCCCAGCGTGCCATCGAGGGCGAGCAGGATGGCGATGGCCAGGGAGAATCCACAGAGCCGCCGTCCCCCGTCGAGTCGCGTGTGCCTACCGAGGTGGTGGCTCCGGGTTCGGTCCCGACGGCGCCCGACGAGCCGGCGCAGCCGGAGGAGCTGCGCCAGCGCCTGAACATCTTCGAGGATGGCGCCCTGCAGTTCGACCAGCCGCAGGAATAAACCAAGAGGCCGCGATCATCGCGGCCTCTGTGTATCAGTATTCCGGCTCGGGCAGGCTGGCCAGGATGTGCCGGTAGCTGGCCATGCGCTGCGGCTGGATGCGCCCGTCTTCCAGGGCCTGCAGCAGGGCGCAGCCGGGCTCGCGATCGTGCTTGCAGTCGCGGAAACGGCAGGTGCCGAGCAGGTCGCGGAATTCGATGAAACCGTCCTCCACGTCGGCCCGGCTGACATGGCCCAGGCCGAATTCGCGGATGCCGGGCGAGTCGATCAGCTCGCCGCCGCCGGGGAAGTGGAACAGGCGCGCCGTGGTGGTGGTATGGGTGCCCTTGCCGGTGACCTCCGACAGCTCGCCGACGCGGGTATCAACCCCCGGCAGCAGGCTGTTGACCAGCGACGACTTGCCCACTCCGGACTGGCCGACGAACACGCTGACGTGGCCGTCCAGGCGTGCCTGCAGCAGCTCCATGCCGCCGCCCTGGCGGGCCGAGACTTCCAGCAGCTCGTAGCCGAGCTGGCGGTAGGTGGCGATCAGCCCCTCCACGTGCGGTGCGTTCTCGTCGTCGATCAGATCGGCCTTGTTCAGCAGCAGCAGTGGCGTGATGCCGGCGTGTTCGGCGGCGATCAGGTAGCGGTCGATCAGGTTGGCGTGCGGGTGCGGCAGCGGGGCGAAGACGATGACGATCTGGTCGACGTTGGCCGCCACCGGCTTGAGCTGGCCGCGCATGTCCGGGCGGCACAGCTCCGAGGTGCGCGGCAGCTGCGCGACGATCACGCCGTGGCCCTGGTTGCCGGCGCGCCACACCACCCGGTCGCCGGTGACCAGCGCCGGCAGGTTGGCGCGCAGGTGGCAGCGCTGGATCTGCCCGGTCAGCTCGCCTTCCAGCGCCTCGACCTCGACCTGCACGCCGAAGTGGGCGATCACCAGGCCGGTCTGCTCGGGCCCGAGGTCGCCACCTTCCAGCTCCTCGAGCAGGCGCGATTCGCGCTTGGCTGCACGGGCGGCGCGCTCTTCCTGGACTTTCTCGATGCGCCAGCTCTGCCGGCGGGTCAACTGGCGTTTGGCCATGGCCTTTCCGAAGGATAAGAAAACGGCGGCGAGTTTAGCACGGGGGGCGGCTGGTTCTGCCGGCGGCCTGCTGGTACAACAGGCGCCATGCTCGAACACCTGCGCTCCCGCTACCCGGCACTGCTCGCCCTGCTGGCCCAGCTCCTGGCCCTGGCCGGAGTGGCGGCGTTGCTGCTGGCCCTGGCGCGCCTTGGCGGCTGGCGCCCGACGCTCGCCCAGGCGGCCCTGGCCCAGGGCATACTGGCCGCGGCGCTGGGGCACTGGCTGGGGCTGCGCCGCTGGTGGCTGCTGCTGAACCTGGCGTTCGTCCCCGGCCTGCTGGCGCTGCACAGCCGGCAGTGGCCGGCCTGGTGGTTCCTCGCCGCCTTCGTGCTGCTGCTGCTGGTCAACTGGAACAGCTGGCGCGAGCGGGTGCCGCTCTATCTCAGCGGGGCGCGCACGCGCCAGCGCCTGAGCGAGCGCCTGGCCAGGCTGCCGGCGGATTTCCGCTTCGTCGACCTGGGCTGCGGCCTGGGCGGTGCCCTGGTGCAGCTGGCGCGCGACTACCCGCGGGCGCGCCTGGTCGGGGTGGAAACCGCGCCGCTGGTGTTTGTGCTGGCCTGGTTGCGCTGCCTGCCGTACCGCAACTGCCGGGTACGCTACCGCAGCCTGTGGGTTGAGCCGCTGGGCGGCTACGACGCGGTCTACTGCTTCCTCTCCCCGGCGCCCATGGCGAGGCTCTGGACCAAGGCCAGGGCCGAGATGCGCCCGGGCAGCCTGCTGGTCAGCAACAGCTTCGACATCCCCGGCGTGCCGGCTGACGAGGTGATCGAGCTGCACGACTGGCGCGCGTCGCGGCTGCTGCTCTGGCGGCTGTGAGCGGCTAAACTGCCGGCATTCGCAGAGGAGCAGAGAGCATGCCGCAGAATCCCAACAACCTGATCTGGATCGACCTGGAAATGACCGGGCTGGAGCCGGAGCGGGACGTGATCATCGAGATCGCCACCATAGTCACCGACAGCGATCTCAATGTGCTGGCCGAAGGGCCGGTGATCGCCGTGCACCAGAGCGATGCGGTGCTGGCCGGGATGGACGAGTGGAACACCCGCACCCACGGCGAGAGCGGGCTGACCCGGCGGGTGCGCGAGAGCAGCATCGACACGGCGGCGGCCGAGGCGCAGACCATCGCCTTCCTCGAGCAGTGGGTGCCCAAGGGCAAGTCGCCGATCTGCGGCAACAGCATCGGCCAGGACCGGCGCTTCCTCTACAAGTACATGCCGGCGCTGGAGGCCTACTTCCACTACCGTTACCTGGACGTGTCGACCCTGAAGATCCTCGCCGGCATGTGGGCGCCGCAGGTCAGGGACAGCTTCCAGAAGCAGGGCACCCACCAGGCGCTGGACGACATCCGCGAGTCCATCGCCGAGCTCAGGCACTATCGCGAGCACTTCCTGAAAGTGTGAGATGGCCCAAGGCCCGCCTAGCGCGGGCCTTTTTCATGGCGCGCCAGCGCCCACTCGACATGTTCGCGCACCAGGGCGGACGGATGCTCGCGCCTCGCCTGCAGGGCTTCGAGCACCGGGATGGTCGATGGGGCATTGCCCAGGCCCACGGCCAGGTTGCGCAACCAGCGCTCGTAGCCGGCGCGACGTAGCGGCGAGCCTTCGGTGCGGGCCAGGAATTCCTCTTCGCTCCACAGGAACAGCTCGGCCAGGCCGCCGCTGTCCAGGCCGTGGCGCGGCCGGAAGTCGGACTGCTCGGTGGGGCGGGCGAAGCGGTTCCACGGGCAGACGATCTGGCAATCGTCACAGCCGAACACGCGGTTGCCGATCGGCGCGCGCAGCTCCTCGGGGATCGGTCCCTTGAGCTCGATGGTGAGATACGAGATGCAGCGCCGCGCGTCCAGCACATAGGGGCCGACGAAGGCCTGGGTCGGGCAGATGTCCAGGCAGGCCGAGCAGCGCCCGCAGTGCTCGCTGCCGTGCGGCGCATCCAGCGGCAGCGGGATATCGACGAACAGCTCGCCGAGGAAGAACCAGCTGCCGGCCTTGCGGTTGATGACCAGGGTGTTCTTGCCGATCCAGCCGAGGCCGGCTTGCTCGGCGATAGCCTTCTCCAGCACCGGCGCGCTGTCGACGAAGGCGCGGTAGCCGAACGGGCCTATGGCGCTCTGGATGCGTTCGGCCAGCTGCTGCAGGCGCTTGCGCACCAGCTTGTGGTAGTCGCGGCCCAGGGCGTAGCGCGACACGTAGGCGCTTTCCGGTTCGGCCAGGCGCTCGGCCATCCGGGTATCGCCGGGCAGGTAGTCCATGCGCAGCGACACCACCCGCAATGTGCCGGGCACCAGTTCATCGGGGTGCGAGCGTTTCGAGCCATGGGCGGCCATGTAGTCCA
Organism: Aquipseudomonas alcaligenes; assembly: GCF_003205495.1. Lineage (GTDB taxonomy): Bacteria > Pseudomonadota > Gammaproteobacteria > Pseudomonadales > Pseudomonadaceae > Aquipseudomonas > Aquipseudomonas alcaligenes_B. The sequence goes on from NZ_QJRX01000001.1 coordinate 545,249, forward strand.
TCTCGCCCTGGTAGCCGGCCTCCAGCCAGCGCTGCAGGTGCGCCTCGTGCTCGCCCAGCTCGATCCCGGTGATGCCCACCTGCTGGAAGCCCAGCTCGCGGCCCCAGTCCTTGATGGACTGCGCCAGTTGCGCGAGATCGGGGAGGGAGTCGGACATGACGGGGCGGCGAGGCAGGGGAGATGGGTATAATTCTGCCAGACCTCGCCCGAATCGCCGAACCATGTCCGATCCCTTGCCCCTTCCTCTCTACAGCGCTGCCCAGGTGCGCGACCTGGATGCCCGCCTGATCGCCGCCGGTACGCCCGGCTTCGAACTGATGCAGCGCGCCGCCCATGCCACCTGGCGCGCGCTGCGCCGGCGCTGGCCGCAGGCCGGCGAAATCAGCGTGCTGGCCGGCGCCGGCAATAACGCCGGCGACGGCTACCTGATCGCCGAGCTGGCCCAGCGCGCCGGCTGGGCCGTGCGCGTGCTGGCGGTCGGCGAACCGGAGCGGCTGCAGAGCGATGCCGCCGCGGCCCGCGACGCGGCGCTGGCCGCCGGCGTGGTGGTCGAGGCCTGGGGCGAAGACGCCGAGCTGCGCGGGGTGCTGGTCGATGCCCTGCTCGGCACTGGTTTTGCCGGCGAACTGCGGCCCCATTACGCCAAGGCTGTCGAGGCGATGAACGCCTCCGGGCGGCCGGTGCTGGCGGTGGATATACCGACCGGCCTGTGCACCGATACCGGAGCGGTGGCGGAGCAGGTGGTGCGCGCCGACCTGACCGTGACCTTCATCGGCCTGAAGCTCGGCCTGTTCACCGGCGATGCGCCGGACTGGGTCGGAGAACTGCTGTTCGACGACCTGCAGGCCGACCCGGCGCTGGTCGCCCGGCAGCCCCATGTCGCCCTGCGCCTGGCCGGTGAAGCGCTGCCGCGGCTGGCGCCGCGCGCCCGCACGGCGCATAAGGGCAGTTTCGGCCAGGTGCTGGTGATCGGTGGCGACCACGGCTTCGGCGGTGCCGCCCTGCTCAGTGCCGAAAGCGCCCTGCGCGGTGGCGCCGGCCTGGTCTCCCTGGCCACCCGCCCCGAGCACCTGGCCGCCAGCCTGGCCCGACTGCCCGAAGTGATGTGCCAGCCCACCGAGTCCACCTACCAGCTGCCCGGCCTGTGCCAGCGCGCCGACGTGCTGGTGGTCGGCCCCGGTCTCGGCCAGCAGGCCTGGGGTCGCAGCCTGCTCAGCGCGGCGGCGGCCAGCGCGCGGCCGCAGGTGTGGGATGCCGACGCCCTCAACCTGCTGGCGACGGGCTGCGTCGAGCTGCCGGCCGACAGTCTGATCACTCCGCATCCCGGCGAGGCGGCGCGCCTGCTCGGCGTCACCATCGCCGCCGTGCAGGCCGATCGCCCGGCGGCGGCTCTGGCCCTGGCGCAGAAGTACCAGGCGGTGGTGGTGCTCAAGGGCGCCGGTAGCCTGGTGGCCGCGCCGGATGGCCGCCTGCGCCTGTGCGATTGCGGCCATCCGGCCATGGCCGGTGCCGGCCTGGGCGATGTGCTGGCCGGCCTGCTTGGCGCCCTGCGCGCGCAGGGGCTTGAGGCGTTCGAGGCGGCCTGCCTGGGCGTCTGGCTGCACGCCAGCGCCGGCCAGCGCCTGGGTGCACAGGGCCGCGGCCTGGCGGCCAGCGACCTGATTCCGACCATTCGTCAGCTGCTGGAGGAGCATGCGCCATGTCTGCAGTGACCCTGACCCGCTACGCCGAAGGCGAGGACGCCATGCTCGAGCTGGGCGCGCGCCTCGCCCGGGCCACCGGCGGTCGTGGGGTGATCTACCTGCACGGCGACCTGGGCGCCGGCAAGACCACCCTGTCGCGCGGTATCCTGCGCGGCCTGGGCCATGGCGGGGCGGTGAAGAGCCCGACCTTCACCCTGGTCGAGCCCTACGAACTGGGTGAGGCGCGGGTCTACCACTTCGACCTGTACCGCCTGGCCGACCCCGAAGAACTGGAGTTTCTCGGCATCCGCGACTATTTCGAGGGCGACGCCCTGTGCCTGATCGAGTGGCCGCAGCGCGGCGTCGGCGTTTTGCCAAAGGCGGACCTGGACATTACCATTAGCCCGCAAGGAGTCGGCCGTGCGCTGCAGTTGCAGCCACATAGCGCGCGGGCCGAGGCGTGGTGTGCTGCCTTATAAGAGTCTGTATATAAAAATGGGGAAGGCTATGCGCATGCGGGCGCTGTTCAGTGGGGTGGGGCTGATGTTGGCGGCCTTCGCTGCCGACGTGCTGGCCGCCACGGAAATCCGCAGCGTGCGCCTGTGGCGCGCACCCGACAACACCCGCCTGGTCTTCGACCTGTCCGGGCCGGTGCAGCACAGCGTGTTCACCCTGGCCGCGCCCAACCGCATCGTCATCGACGTCAATGGTGCCCAGCTGTCCACCCGCCTGGACCAGCTGTCGCTGAGCAACACGCCGATCACCGGGGTGCGCTCGGCACAGCGTTCGCCGACCGACCTGCGCCTGGTGCTCGACCTCTCTGCCAGCGTCACGCCGAAGAGCTTCAGTCTGGCTCCCAACCAGCAGTACGGTCATCGCCTGGTGGTCGACCTGTTCGACCAGGAAGCCGGCGCCGTGCCGGGTGCTCCGCAGGCGCCGCAGGCCAGCCAGCCGCCGGTCGCCAACACCGCGCCGCCGGTGGCGTCCGCGCCCGCACAGCCGAGCAAGCTGCCGCCGGTGCCGGGCGGCAAGCGTGACATCGTCATTGCCATCGACGCCGGGCACGGCGGCGAGGACCCCGGTGCCCTCGGCCCGGGCCGCAAGCTCTACGAGAAGAACGTGACCCTGGCCATTTCCAAGGAGCTGCAGCGGCAGATCAACGCCGAGAAGGGCTTCCGCGCCGAGCTGGTGCGTACCGGCGACTACTTCATCCCGCTGCGCAAGCGCACCGAGATCGCGCGCAAGAAGGGCGCCGACCTGTTCGTTTCCATCCATGCCGACGCCGCGCCGCGCGCCGCCGCCTTCGGCGCCTCGGTGTACGCCCTGTCCGAGCGCGGCGCCACCTCCGAGACCGCGCGCTGGCTGGCCGATGCCGAGAACCAGTCCGACCTGATCGGCGGCGCCGGCAACGTCAGCCTGGACGACAAGGACCGCATGCTCGCCGGCGTGCTGCTCGACCTGTCGATGACCGCCTCGCTGTCGTCCAGCCTCAACGTCGGGCAGAAGGTGCTGAGCAACATGGGCCACATCACCCCGCTGCACAAACGCCGCGTCGAGCAGGCCGGCTTCATGGTGCTGAAGTCCCCGGACATCCCGTCGATCCTGGTGGAAACCGGCTTCATCTCCAATCCCAACGAGGCCAAGAAACTCTCCACCATCAGCCATCAGCAGGCCCTGGCGCGTTCGATCACCGCCGGTGTACGGCAGTTCTTCCAGCAGAATCCGCCGCCCGGCACCTACATCGCCTGGCTGCGTGACTCCGGCAAGATCGCCCCCGGCCCGCGCGAGCACGTGGTCAGCTCCGGCGAGAGCCTGGCCCTGATCGCCCAGCGCTACCAGGTCAGCCTGGCTTCGCTGCGCAGCGCCAACTCGCTGAAGAGCGACACCATCAAGGTCGGCCAGACCCTGAGCATCCCGGCGACCGCCCTGGCGGCGCAGCCATGAGCGAGCCGCGGCGCATCCAGCTGCTGAGTCCGCGGCTGGCCAACCAGATCGCCGCCGGCGAAGTGGTCGAGCGGCCGGCCTCGGTGGCCAAGGAGCTGCTGGAGAACAGCCTGGACGCCGGCGCCCGGCGCATCGACGTCGAGGTCGAGCAGGGCGGCATCAAGCTGCTGCGCATCCGCGACGACGGCTCGGGCATCCCGCCGGATGACCTGCCGCTGGCCCTGGCCCGTCATGCCACCAGTAAGATCCGCGAGCTGGAGGACCTGGAGGCGGTGGCCAGCCTGGGCTTCCGTGGCGAGGCGCTGGCCTCGATCAGCTCGGTGGCGCGCCTGACCATGACTTCGCGCACGGCCGATGCCGAACAGGCCTGGCAGGTGGAGACCGAGGGGCGCGACATGGAGGCGCGGGTGCAACCCGCGGCGCATCCGGTCGGTACCTCGGTGGAAGTGCGCGACCTGTTCTTCAACACTCCGGCGCGGCGCAAGTTCCTGCGCGCCGAGAAGACCGAGTTCGATCACCTGCAGGAAGTCATCAAGCGCCTGGCCCTGGCCCGCTTCGATGTGGCCTTCCACTTGCGCCACAACGGCAAGACGGTGTTCGCCCTGCACGAGGCGCCCGACGAGATCAGTCGTGCCCGCCGGGTGGCCAGCGTCTGCGGCCCGGCCTTCCTCGAACAGGCCCTGCCGATCGAGGTGGAGCGCAGTGGCCTGCGCCTGTGGGGCTGGGTCGGCCTGCCGACCTTCTCGCGCAGCCAGGCCGACCTGCAGTACTTCTACGTCAATGGCCGCATGGTGCGCGACAAGCTGGTTGCCCACGCCGTGCGTCAGGCCTACCGCGACGTGCTGTTCAACGGTCGCCACCCGACCTTCGTGCTGTTCCTCGAGATCGATCCGGCGGTGGTCGACGTCAACGTGCACCCGACCAAGCACGAGGTGCGCTTCCGCGACAGTCGCATGGTTCACGACTTCCTCTATGGCACCCTGCACCGGGCGCTCGGTGAGGTGCGCCCGGAGGACCAGCTGGCGGCGCCGGCCGCGGTGCAGCAGATCGTCCGGCCGAGCGGCCTGGCCGCCGGCGAGTTCGGTCCCCAGGGCGAAATGGGCCTGGCCGACCAGGTGCTGGAGCGGCCCGCGGTCGAGCCCTCCGTGTGGCGTTCGCCGGGTGCCGGCTATCAGGCGCCGCGAGCGCAGCCGGCCATTCCCCAGGCCGAGGCCCAGGGTGCCTACCGCGAATACTTCGCGCCGCTGCCCGAGCAGCCGGTCGCGCTGCCGCAGAGCCAGGGCGACATCCCGCCGCTGGGCTACGCCCTGGCCCAGCTCAAGGGTGTGTACATCCTCGCCGAGAACGCCCAGGGCATGGTGCTGGTGGACATGCACGCGGCCCATGAGCGCATCACCTACGAACGCCTGAAGAGCGCCATGGCCTGCGAGGGCCTGCGGGGCCAGCCGCTGCTGGTGCCCGAGACCCTCGCCCTGAGCCAGCGCGAGGCCGATTGTGCCGAGGAGCATGCGCAGTGGTTCCAGCGCCTCGGTTTCGAGCTGCAGCGCCTGGGCGAGGAGAGCCTGGCGATTCGCCAGATTCCGGCCCTGCTCAAGCAGGCCGAGGCCACCCAGCTGGTGCGCGACGTACTCGCCGACCTGCTGGAGTACGGCACCAGCGACCGCATCCAGGCCCATCTCAACGAGCTGCTGGCGACCATGGCCTGCCACGGCGCGGTGCGTGCCAACCGGCGCCTGACCCTGCCGGAGATGAACGCCCTGCTGCGGGACATGGAGCAGACCGAACGCAGCGGCCAGTGCAACCACGGCCGGCCGACCTGGACCCAGCTGGGCATGGACGATCTGGACAAGCTGTTCCTGCGTGGCCGCTGAAATCGCTCCCCCAATCGCTGCGCTTAAAATCGGTTCGGAATGCTCATTTACAGCGAGTAAACTGCGCTTTCTTTGACCAGCCGAAGGCGGTTACTGCTTAGCGCCTTGCCTGAGCTGTGCTCGCGACGCTTGGAGAGCGATTTCAGAGTTATGACCGAGCGCCTGCCCCCCGCCATCTTCCTGATGGGCCCGACCGCCGCCGGCAAGACCGATCTGGCCCTGGCCCTGGCCGATGCGTTGCCCTGCGAGCTGATCAGCGTCGATTCGGCGCTGATCTACCGCGGCATGGATATCGGCACGGCCAAGCCGGACAAGGCCACGCTGGCGCGTTATCCGCATCGCCTGATCGATATCCGCGATCCGGCCGAGAGCTACTCGGCGGCGGAGTTTCGCGCCGATGCCCTGGTCGCCATGGCCGAGATCAGCGCGCGCGGGCGCATCCCGCTGCTGGTGGGCGGCACCATGCTGTATTACAAGGCGTTGCTGGAGGGGTTGGCGGACATGCCCAGCGCCGATCCGGTGGTGCGTGCCGAGTTGGAGGCCTGGGCCGCGGCCGAGGGCTGGGATGCGTTGCACCGGGAGCTGACGCGCATCGACCCGGAGTCGGCGGCGCGCATCCATCCCAATGATCCGCAGCGCCTGACCCGGGCGCTGGAGGTACAACGGGTCAGCGGCCTGAGCATGAGCGAGCACCGTCGGCGCCAGGCGGCGCAAAATAGCGGGCCAGAGGCGCCCGGCGCCGGCCATTTCCCTTATACTGTGGCGCAATTCGCCATAGCTCCGGTCGAGCGCAGGGTGCTGCACGAGCGCATCGCGCAGCGTTTTCGCCTGATGCTGGAACAGGGCTTCGTCGAAGAGGTCGAAGCGTTGCGCCTGCGGGGTGACCTGCATGCGGGGCTGCCGTCGATCCGCGCGGTGGGCTATCGCCAGGTATGGGATTACCTGGACGGGCGCCTGAGCTGCGAGGACATGGCGGAGCGGGGCATCATCGCCACGCGCCAGCTGGCCAAGCGCCAGTTCACCTGGCTGCGCGGCTGGGACAAGCTGCATTGGTTGGACAGCCAGGCCGATGACAATCTGGCGCTCGCCTTGAAATACCTACAGACGGTCTCCATATTGTGATGAGACCCGTCTATTCGCCGTCTATCCTTGGCTTTTGGGGCTGATACGGCATAAGCCATCTTTGCTTTACTACATTTGACACCTTAAGGAGTGCGGCACATGTCAAAAGGGCATTCGCTACAAGACCCTTACCTGAATACCCTGCGTAAGGAACGCGTACCGGTTTCCATCTATCTGGTGAACGGCATCAAGCTGCAGGGCCAGATCGAATCCTTCGACCAGTTCGTGATTTTGCTGAAGAACACTGTCAGCCAGATGGTCTACAAGCACGCCATTTCCACCGTGGTGCCGAGCCGTCCGGTGCGCCTGCCCAGTGCTTCCGAAGGCGAGCAGGTCGAGCCGGGCAACGCCTGATAGGAGCCTGACTTGTTCTTCGAGCGTCACGGCGGTGGTGAACGGGCCATCCTTGTCCATCTGGAAGGCAGCAACCCCGAGGCGGCCGAAGACCCGCAGGAGTTCCAGGATCTCGCGCTGTCTGCCGGTGCGGACATGGTGGCGCTGGTCACCGTGCCGCGCCACATGCCCACGGCCAAGTTCCTCATCGGCAGCGGCAAGGTCGAGGAGCTGCGCGACCTGGTCAGGGAGTCCGAGGCCGAGCTGGTCATCTTCAATCACACCCTCACGCCCAGCCAGGAGCGCAACCTGGAGCGGGTGTTCGAGTGTCGTGTGCTCGACCGCACCGGCCTGATCCTCGATATCTTCGCCCAGCGCGCGCGTACCCACGAAGGCAAGCTGCAGGTCGAGCTGGCTCAGCTCGATCACATGAGCACCCGCCTGGTGCGCGGCTGGACCCACCTGGAGCGGCAGAAGGGCGGTATCGGTCTGCGCGGTCCGGGTGAAACCCAGCTGGAAACCGACCGCCGCCTGCTGCGCGTGCGCATTCGCCAGATCAAGCAGAAGCTGGAGAAGGTGCGCAGCCAGCGCGAGCAGGCCCGCCGTGGTCGTCGTCGCGCGGATATTCCCTCGGTGTCGCTGGTCGGCTACACCAACGCCGGCAAATCCACCCTGTTCAATGCGCTGACCACCTCCGCGGTCTACGCGGCCGACCAGCTGTTCGCCACCCTCGACCCGACCTTGCGCCGTCTCGAGCTGGACGACCTGGGGCCGGTGGTGCTGGCCGATACCGTGGGCTTCATCCGTCACCTGCCGCACAAGCTGGTCGAGGCCTTCCGTGCCACGCTGGAAGAGTCGAGCAACTCCGACCTGCTGTTGCACGTGATCGACTCCCATGAGCCGGAGCGCGACCAGCAGATCGAGCAGGTCATGGCTGTACTCGGCGAGATCGGCGCCAACGAGCTGCCGATGCTCGAGGTGTACAACAAGATCGACTTGGTCGAGGGCGTCGAGCCGCAGATCCAGCGTGACGGCGACGGCAAGCCCGAACGCGTGTGGCTGTCGGCGCGCGATGGCAAGGGCCTGGAGTTGCTGCGCCAGGCGGTCGCCGAGTTGCTCGGCGAGGACCTGTTCGTCGGCACCCTGCGTCTGCCGCAGCGTCTGGGGCGCCTGCGGGCACAGTTCTTCGAACTCAATGCGGTGCAGAGCGAGGCGCACGACGAGAAGGGTGACACGCTGCTGGCGATCCGCCTGCCGCGTGCCGAGCTCAATCGCCTGGTCAGTCGGGAAGGGCTGAAGCCGCAGGACTTCCTCGCGCAACACACTTTGCAATAAAGCCCGTGCCGCCGTTTTTGCGGCGGTTCGGGCGCTTTCGGTAGCATGGGCTGGCGCGCCGTGGGCGCGTCTTCGCTTTATCAGATGGAGAGCGCTATGGCTTGGAATGAGCCGGGTGGCAACTCGAACAACCAGGATCCCTGGGGCGGCCGCAAGGGCGGTGGACGCCAGGGCCCGCCGGACCTCGACGAAGCCTTCCGCAAACTGCAGGAGAGCCTCAATGGCATCTTCGGCGGCGGCAAGAAACGCGATGGCGATGGTCAGGGCGGTGGCTGGGGCATGCTCGGCATCGGTGCCGCGCTGCTGGTGGCCGTGTGGCTGTGGAATGCGGTGTACATCGTCGATGCCCAGGAGCAGGCGGTGATCCTGCGTCTCGGCAAGTATCAGGAAACCGTCGGCCAGGGTCTGAACATCTACTTCCCGCCCTTCGAGAAGAAGTTCCAGGAGAACGTGACCCGCGAGCGCTCCTTCTCCAAGGAAGGGCAGATGCTCACCGAGGACGAGAACATCGTCGAGGTGCCGCTGACCGTGCAGTACAAGATCAGCAACCTCAAGGACTTCGTGCTCAACGTCGATGCCCCCGAGGTCAGCCTGCAGCATGCCACCGAGAGTGCCCTGCGCCACGTCGCCGGCTCCACCTCGATGGACGAGGTGATCACCCTCGGCCGCGAGCAGATGGGCCAGGAAGTCAGCAAGCGCCTGCAGGGCTTCCTCGACGACTACGGCACCGGCATCACCGTCACCCAGGTCAACATCCAGCGCGCCACGGCTCCGGCCGAGGTCAAGGATGCCTTCGACGACGTGATCCGTGCCCGCGAGGACGAGCAGCGCGAGAAGAACCAGGCCGAGACCTACGCCAACGGCGTGGTGCCCGAGGCCCGCGGCCAGGCCCAGCGCATCATCGAGGACGCCAACGGCTACCGCGACGAGGTGGTGGCCCGTGCCCAGGGTGAGGCCGATCGCTTCAGCAAGCTGGTGACCGAGTACCGCAAGGCGCCCGAGGTCACCCGCCAACGCTTGTACCTGGACACCATGCAGCAGGTCTTCAGCAACACCAGCAAGGTCCTGGTGACCGGCCAGGAAGGGCAGAACAACCTGCTGTACCTGCCACTGGACAAGATGATCGACAACCGTGGCGCCGCCGGTGTCAATCAGTCGGGCGCCCCGAGCGCCAGCGGCGAGACCGCTACCCGCATCATCAACACTGTCGAGCGTGGCGATCTGCGTTCTAGGGAGAGCCGCTGATGAGCAACAAGTCGCTGTTTGCCCTGATCGGGGGCGTGCTCTTCGCCATCGTGGCGTGGAATAGCCTGTACATCGTCTACGAGACGGAAAAGGCCGTACTGTTGCAGTTCGGTAAGATTCAGGTGGCCGACGTGAAGCCTGGCCTGCACCTCAAGGTGCCGGTGATGAACCAGGTGCGCAAGTTCGACGCGCGCCTGCTGACCCTGGAGTCGCCGATCCAGCGTGTACTCACCCTGGAGAAGAAGGCGGTGATGGTCGATGCCTTCGCCAAGTGGCGGGTGGCTGACGCCGAACGCTATTACACCGCCACTTCCGGTATCCGCCAGATCGCCGACGACCGCCTGTCGCAGCGCCTGATCACAGCCCTGGCCAACCAGTTCGGTACCCGCACCCTGCATGAGGTGGTGTCCGGCGAGCGCGATGCGCTGATGGCGGCGATCACCAAGTCGCTCAACGGCATGGCGCAGAAGGAGCTGGGCATCGAGGTGGTGGACGTGCGCGTCAAGGCCATCGACCTGCCGAAGGAGGTCTACCGCAGCGTGTTCGACCGCATGAGCTCGGAGCGCGAGCGCGAGGCCCGCGAGCACCGTGCCAAGGGTCGCGAGCTGGCCGAGGGTATTCGCGCCGACGCCGACCGGCAGAAGCGCGTGATCCTCGCCGAAGCCTATCGCGAGGCCGAGGAAATTCGCGGTGACGGCGATGCCAAGGCGGCTTCGATCTACGCGGCCGCCTATGGCCAGGACGCCGAGTTCTACGCCTTCTACCGTAGCCTGGGCGCCTACCGCGACAGCTTCTCGAGCAAGAACGACGTGCTGGTGCTGGATCCGAAGAGCGAATTCTTCCGCTATCTGCAGCAGTCCAAGCCCTGATGGCAGCATCCCGGCGCGGCCGTTCGGCCGCGTCGGGGTGACCTCCGGGGAAAACGTGTTATCATGGGTCAGCCGGGAAAATGCCCGGCTTTTTTGCGTCTGCGGGAATCATGTGGCAGGAACTGGGCATCGCCTTTTGTCTGATGTTGGTGCTGGAAGGCATCCTGCCCTTCCTCTGTCCGCGGCGTTGGCGCGGCGCGATCGCGCAACTGGCACAGTTGCCCGACCGTCAGCTGCGCCTCATGGGGCTGGCCAGCATGCTGCTGGGGACCGCCCTCCTGTATCTGCTTCACTGAAGGCTGCCGCCCGTACCGAGAGGGGAATGGCGAAATGGCAACGGTAGACCGCTGGCTCCTGCCAGATGGCATCGAAGAAGTACTGCCGCCGGAAGCGGCACTGATCGAGGCGGCACGCCGCCAGGTGCTGGATCTGTTCCAGCGTTGGGGCTACGAGTTCGTCGTCACCCCGCACATCGAATACCTCGAGTCCCTGCTCACCGGTGCCGGCCAGGACCTGGACCTGCGCACCTTCAAGGTGACCGACCCGCTGTCCGGGCGGCAGATGGGCTTCCGCGCCGACATCACCCCGCAGGTGGCGCGGATGGATGCCCACACCCTGCGCCGCGAGGGCCCGAGCCGCCTATGCTATGCCGGCAGCGTGCTGCACGCCAAGCCGCGCGCCCTGGCTACCTCGCGCAGCCCGATCCAGCTGGGCGCCGAGCTGTACGGCGACGCCAGCCCGGCCAGCGACGTGGAGGTCATCAGCCTGATGCTAGACACCCTGGCCCTGGCCCGCGTGCCGGACGTGCACATGGATCTCGGCCATGTCGGCATCTATCGCGGCCTGGCCCGTGCCGCCGGCCTGTCCGGCGAGGCCGAGCAGCAGCTGTTCGACGCCCTGCAGCGCAAGGCGGTCGACGAGGTCGATGCCCTCACCGAATCCCTGCAACCGCACCTGGCCAGCATGCTGCGCGCCCTGGTCGAGCTGTGCGGCGGCCGCGAGGTGCTGGACCTGGCCCAGGCGGCCCTGGTCGAGGCCCCGGCCGAAGTGCACGCTGCGCTGGACCAGCTGGTGGCCATCGCCGACCAGCTGGAGCTGCGCTATCCCGAGCTGCCGCTGTACTTCGACCTCGGCGAGCTGCGCGGCTATCACTATCACACCGGTGTGGTGTTCGCCGCGTTCGTCCCGGGCGTCGGCCAGTCCATCGCCCAGGGCGGCCGCTACGACGACGTCGGCGGCAATTTCGGCCGGGCGCGTCCGGCCACCGGTTTCTCCACCGACCTGAAGACCCTGGTCACCCTCGGTGACATGCAGGTCGAGGAGCCGGCCGCCGGTGTGTGGGCGCCGGATCACCACGACCTGTACCTGTGGCAGGCCGTACAGCGCCTGCGCGGCGAAGGGGTGCGCGTGGTCCAGGCTCTGCCCGGACAGGATGTGAGCGCGGCGGGCGAGGCGGGCTGCGACCGCCAGCTGCAGCTGCGCGACGGACGTTGGCAAGTGGCGCCGCTGGCGTCCTGACGAGTTTTCCGCCGGCTGCGGCCGGCATCGAGCTTCCGAATAGAGGACAAGTGTTATGGGTAAGAATGTCGTGGTCCTGGGCACCCAGTGGGGTGATGAGGGCAAGGGCAAGATCGTCGACCTGCTGACCGAGCAGGCCGCCGCGGTAGTGCGCTATCAGGGCGGCCACAACGCCGGCCATACCCTGGTCATCGACGGCGAGAAGACCGTGCTGCACCTGATCCCGTCCGGCATCCTGCGCGAAGGCGTGCGCTGCCTGATCGGCAACGGCGTGGTGGTCGCCCCCGACGCCCTGATGCGCGAGATCACCAAGCTGGAAGAGAAGGGCGTGCCGGTGCGCGAACGCCTGCGCATCAGCCCGTCCTGCCCGCTCATCCTGTCCTACCACGTGGCCCTCGACCAGGCCCGCGAGAAGGCCCGTGGCGACGCCAAGATCGGCACCACCGGTCGCGGCATCGGCCCGGCCTACGAAGACAAGGTGGCCCGTCGCGGCCTGCGCATCGGCGACCTGTTCCACCGCGAGCGCTTTGCTTCCAAGCTGGGCGAGCTGCTGGACTACCACAACTTCGTGCTGGTCAATTACTACAAGGAGCCGGCCATCGACTTCCAGGCCACCCTGGACGAGTGCATGGCCTACGCCGAGCAGCTGCGCCCGATGATGACCGACGTCACCGCCGAGCTGCACGAGCTGCGCCGCGCCGACAAGGACATCATGTTCGAGGGCGCCCAGGGCTCGCTGCTGGACATCGACCACGGCACCTACCCCTACGTCACCAGCTCCAACACCACCGCCGGCGGCACCGCCACCGGTTCCGGTTTCGGCCCGCTGTACCTGGACTACATCCTCGGCATCACCAAGGCCTACACCACCCGCGTCGGCTCCGGCCCGTTCCCCACCGAGCTGTTCGACGAGACCGGCGCCTTCCTGGCCAAGCGCGGCCACGAGTTCGGCTCCACCACCGGTCGCGCCCGTCGCTGCGGCTGGTTCGACGCCGTGATCCTGCGCCGTGCCATCGAGATCAACAGCATCTCCGGCCTGTGCCTGACCAAGCTGGACGTGCTCGACGGCCTGGACACCATCCGCATCTGCACCGGCTACAAGGACGCCGCCGGCAAGCTGCTGGTCGACGCGCCGACCGACGCCGACAGCTACATCGGCCTGCAGCCGGTGTACGAGGAGATGCCCGGCTGGAGCGAGTCGACCCTGGGCGCCAAGACCCTGGAAGAGCTGCCGGCCAACGCCCGCGCCTACATCAAGCGCGTGGAGGAGCTGGTCGGTGCGCCGATCGACATCATCTCCACCGGCCCGGACCGCAACGAGACCATCGTCCTGCGCCATCCGTTCGCCTGATCCTGCCGTAACGGAAAAGGCCGCCTCGAGCGGCCTTTTTTGTGGGCGCGGTTTCTGCGGGGCAAATCGCAGGCAATAAAAAGGCCGGCTTGTGGCCTTTTTATTTTCATATCAAGCTATTGATTTAAAAGAAAAATATTCTAAGAATTTCGCTCAAACCCACACTTTGACCCACACCTATTTAGGGCAAAAAAGCCGGCCTTTTTCGTAAAAAAGGCCGGTACTTTTGGCTGGAAATTCTGTGAGATCTTGCGATGGATTGACGAGATTCTGCCATGTCAATTTCAAGGAAAGCTTGCCTGCCTGATGGGCCAGTTCGAACGACTGGACTGGGGTATTTTGCAGCATCACGATTTCATTCCTGCCCTGGGCATCCGGATCTTTCTATCGTTCCGAGCCGCTGCTGTGATCGTTCCTCGCTCCGCGAAGGTCAGATCTCAGTCTGTTGAGCAGCAGTCTCGACAGAGGACATCCACTAATGGTGGCTGCCGGCCGATTCTGTTGAAAACCTCGGTGTGCGGCAGAGTCGCTTGCTTCGGGTCTGGAAAACGTCCAAATCGAGCGTTGCTTCGTGAAATCTAGAGTTGCTCAAAACGAACGTTCAGCTGGCAATGCCCAGGTATCGGCGAGGTTCAGGGAGCGGCTGCTCTGCGATCTTGGCTCCAGGCGCCAGTAGCCCACGTCGTTCCACCTACCCAGCATGAAGCCGGCCTGCAAAAAGGCGGCAGTGTTTTTGGCGTGCGAGCCGCTCATACCGCCCAATACCGCCAGCGTTGGGCAACACAATGTCGCCATATGCCCTCACGTAACACCCTCCAGAGAGAATGGAAAGGATGGTAAGGCTATGGTAAATTTAAATGATGCTTTCTTACCGCGCTGAAAAAGTGCGTCATTTATGGGGGTGATCGTGGTAACAATATCTGAGAAAGACCTTGAGTTACTTTACCAGCAAGGTATTCGAGGCAACGCGGCAGCCTTTGCTCTCATAGGTCGCCAGATCGTCAGCAAGCTTAAAAAGACGCAGCCAGCTCTTGCCTCCCACTTGGCCGAGCTCCTCGCTACCGACAGCGGAACGCGAGGTGCGCCTCGTATGGCAGCGCCAGTGGATTCGGACTCTCGCCGCAGTCTTTTAAAAGAGGGCACAGACGTTCTCCTTGAGTTCGAGCCCAAGTGGGAAAACGCCATCGAGCAACAACTGCTGGAAATCATTCAAGAGCGACAAAGCCACAAAGAGCTCCTAACTGCAGGACTTGAGCCTATTCGCTCCATGATTTTTACCGGCCCGCCAGGAGTCGGTAAAACACTGGCGGCACATTGGATTGCCGGTAAGCTCAAGCTACCCATTTTCACTCTCGACCTCGCTTCAGTGATGTCAAGCTTGCTGGGCAAGACAGGGACGAACATCAAAGCGGTAATCGATCATGCCAAGAGCATCCCCTGCATTCTGTTTTTGGATGAGTTCGATGCGATCGCCAAAAGGCGAGATGACGACAAGGACGTTGGTGAGCTCAAGCGGCTCGTTAATGTTCTGCTGCAGGCCATCGACGAGTGGCCATCAACCTCTGTCCTGATCGCAGCTACGAACCACCCAGACATGCTAGACCCTGCAGCGTGGCGAAGATTTGAAGCAACGATTCGCTTTGAGAATCCCCCTGTCCAGCTGATTGAGGGGCTTCTAACTGACGCTGGGGTGTCTCCCAAGATCGCTCAACAGTTGGCTGCTCACCTACTGGGAAGCTCGTTTTCAGACATCAACAGAATCGTCATTACGGCCAAAAAAAGGGCCGTTCTGGATCAGCGATCACTCAATGACGCCATTATTGATATCTCGCTCAAAAACCTCGCTTCTAGCGAATCGGCACACAGTACCAGGGACATGAGAATCATCCAGCTCTCTTTGCAAGGTTTATCTCAGCGAAAAATCGCTAGCGAGCTGAATGTATCTCACCCCACGGTTGGAAAAGTCTTAAAGGAATTTAAGGAGAGCACCAATGCCTGAGCGGAATCTGCTTCTAGGGAAGGGCGAAGCGCTGACAACGGCCCAAACGATCAAACGCGGCTCCGGACCAAAGAAGTTTCCTTACACCATCGAGGAGGTCCGTGCCGAGATATCTGCTTCACTTGAGCAGGTTCAGCACTCCCTTTCTGCCCTTCCAAAAGCTGCCAAGCCGCGTGGGGAGGGGGTATTTGAGCTAACTCTACATCCCGCTTTTTTGGGGAGGTCCTATTTTCCCAAAAACATTCTCAAAAAAGCTGGGCTTCGCGATGTCGGAAGCAAAGAGACATCGATTATTCCAAGGCAGGTCACGGATATTCGCGACGCCGGGAAGGTACAGGCCACAGCCACCCTCTTCATTGCCGGAACTGAAAGCGCCGTCGCCAACCTGCGTAGCATACTCAAGGCGAGCTCAATCCCCAGCACGCTGGAGAAAGAGCTTAAGGAAATTGAGTCAATCCGCTGGATTAACAACGAAAGCAAAATCAGGGGCCAGCTTCCGCAGGATGACGAGCCACACGCCTTTGAGATCGCTTTGCATGCTGGGCCCGACGAGGAAGACATCGTTGCATCTTTCGCCGAATTTGTAAGATCCCACTCAGGCAAAGCCGATCTTAAGCGGAGGATCAAGGTTGGAGGCCTCACCTTCATACCGGTCTATGCATCCTCGGAGGCTATGATGGCGATTGCCAGTCATACCTTCCTTCGCGTAGCGAGGCCTATGCCGGAGCTTCGTATCGCGCATCCCGCACTGGCTCGCTCCACATTAGCTAACTACAGCACGACTCTGCCCAACCAGTCTGCTATTGCCCCAGACAAAGCTGTAGCGATCTTTGATGGCGGCCTGGGTACAACGGATCTCACCGAATGGGCGACCGAGTACTATTACGAAGATACGGACGAGACAAATGGCCAACTGCTTATGCATGGTAACGAAGTCACGTCGACCTTTCTGTTTGGCAGGCTCGATTCTGAAACTGACGAGCTCAAGCGCCCCTACATGAATGTCCATCACTACCGCGTATTGTCGCCCATTTCTGGCCGAGACCCTGACCTTTTCGACGTGTTGATCAAGATTCGGGATGCACTGGACTCTGGTGAATATAAATTCGCCAACCTGAGTCTTGGCCCTCGCATGCCGATCAACGATGAAGAGGTGCATGCCTGGACCGCAACGCTTGACCAGGTTTGCTCGCGCCACGGCATCCTGGCCACTGTCGCTGTTGGTAATGATGGTGACGTAGACGGAGCCAACAGGATTCAACCGCCAGGGGATATGGTGAACGCGCTGGCGGTTGGAGCCGCAGACACCAGCTGCGCCAAATGGAAACGAGCTGAATACAGCTGTGTTGGCCCCGGCAGAAGCCCTGGCTACGTAAAGCCCGACGGAATTGCCTTTGGTGGCTCTGAATCCGAACCCTTTAAGGTATTCAACCCTCTTCTCGGAAGCGTCGTGGGCGTGCAGGGGACTAGCTACTCAGCGCCGCTGACACTGAGGACCGCAGCTGGAGTTGCCTGCTCGACGTCCTATGAGATGACTGCAATCGCTCTCAAGGCCTTACTCATTCACCATGCCGAGTACAAACGCAAGATCAGCCGCAACGAAATAGGCTGGGGTCGATTCCAGGAGGATGCGCTCACACTTCTTGAATGCGAGGATGGCAGCGCAACTATCATCTTTCAAGGCCAGTTGGAAAAGGGGCAATATCTCCGCTGCCCTATTCCCTTTCCAGATATTCCAATCACGGGCAAAGCGAAGATCAAAGCCACATTCTGCATTCAGGCGCATACTGACCCAGAGCACACCATCAACTACACACGCTCTGGAATGGGCGTGGTTTTTCGCCCAAAGGCCGGTGCAGGCATCGAAACAAGCAAAGACTTCTTTGGTCGCGGTTCCCAGTACAAGATGACTGAAAGGCAGTATCGGGACGATGCACACAAGTGGGAAACATGTTTACACCGGGACAGGAGCTTTGATGGCGAGGACTCCCTGATTGGTCCGGTCTTCGACATCGAATACCACGCGCGCGAGAGCAGCCGTGGCGTCCCACCAAGCTCAGCACCGGACGTCAATTACGCGCTGATTGTAAGTGTTCAGGCTGACGAGATTCCTGATATCTATAACTTGATCAGGCAGAAGTATCAGATACTTCAGCCTGTCGAAGTCACCGTAGAATCCACAATTACAACGTAAAACGTCTATTAGAGACATCACCTGAGGGCTATTTTCTTGGTCTGCCTATGAATCGCTGATATTGCCGCTTATAGCTCGGCGAGAGTGCATATTCAGCCGGGAAAAGACTAGTAACTGATATGATTTAGATTTTTGGGGGCGGAACTTCGATTAAGTCTCGAATAAACTGCGGAAATGAATTTCCGC
This sequence comes from Aquipseudomonas alcaligenes, assembly GCF_003205495.1. Classification (GTDB taxonomy): domain Bacteria; phylum Pseudomonadota; class Gammaproteobacteria; order Pseudomonadales; family Pseudomonadaceae; genus Aquipseudomonas; species Aquipseudomonas alcaligenes_B. The sequence goes on from NZ_QJRX01000001.1 coordinate 562,898, forward strand.
CGTCTCTTAGTTCCGCAGTGCCCTTAGTTGGCACCCGATAGCAGTTCGTGGTTGCTATACAGAAAAGCCCATCTTATATGGATGGGCTTTCGGGCGTTTCCAATTGGAGGCTAGATACCTACGAGCTGTCGGTGCAAGTAGCCCTAGGGTATACAGTACGTTAGCACTATATCTATCAATGCTCGTATCTGTTCCTGTTGACTAATAATCGGAAACATAGGATTCGTGCAGTGTCCGAATCGCCTCGCTGTCGGTGATCCAGGTTCCACAAGTTAGCTCAATGGCCAGATTTTTAGCTAGCTCATTGACCTCAGCACGAAGCAAGCTCAGAGAATTGAATTTCACCTCGGAGTCGATAATTTTTCGGATACCATCTGGGGTGTCGAGTCCCATCGTCCAATGCTTGTTAGCGATCATCCGATCTAACTGCTGCCTGGTTGCAGCGACCAAAGCCAACTCCCTATAAACGGGCAGGCTGATTGGCTGATCCTCGAAGTGATAAACGAGACCAGCGATCTCATAGCTGTTCACGGCAATGGAGGACGGAGTATCGCTGTCCGCCTTCAAGTTCTTGAGCATGCGAATGATCTTCTTCGCCCCTCCATTGCAGCGGCGATCTTTCTCGCTCACTTTATCAATGTGGAGGAAAGGCCGGTTGTTGAAGGTCGATTGGCTAGCCTTCTGAAAGATTCTGACCTCACGATCCTTCTTATCCTTACTCGCTTGGTACGTTGCCGAATCATGCCAGTGCGACGGGACTACATCGACTTTCCTTCTCAGACTGCCGCCCGAAAGCCCGATGGCTTTATCGCCTGAAGTATCCACTTCAGCTTCGGGAAACGCGGCTTCTAGCCCATCCTCCAGCTCGCTACGTAGATAAGCGAGCTGGTCGATACCGCTGGGCCCACTCCAGCCAAGATATTTCTTTGCTTCCACCCCACTGGAGTCATAGGTCAGGTAGCCGCGTAGCAGAACCAAAATGTCGATGTCGCTAGCCCCGCGGATATGAACGTTGAGTGGAACGGATCCTTGATACTCGAATGATACGGAGGTACTAATTCTGTTTTTGATTTGATTCTTTACTCGCTCGCCTTCAGCGATAGTGGTCGCGGTATATTGGGGTGCGACCTCTTGCATGATGCCGAGCGCGTACCTCGCCCACTCCCCGGTCGATCGTGCTTCAAAGCTTTCCATGCTCACACTGTTTTCAACAATGCTGTCCATCGCTGTGAAGTTAGCTTGCCGCCGCGACCTCAAGTCGGAAAGCCGGCGCTTGATATCCTTGCTCATTTCTGCCTCCTGATGAATTTCATTGCCCCAACTGTGCCACGGCTCTTCGCCGTGAAATATTCGCCTTCCGCGTATTTCAATTCTTTGCTAAACCGCATTTCCGCATAGCCTTTATGTGCATGGAGTTTGAGGTTGCCGACCTTAGGCTGATTCATATAGCTGTACATGAGCATCCAACAGCCATCGGCCTCTGGGATGAGGGCGACTGAGATACTGTGGGATATGGAAGACTTGGTTTCGAGACGAACTCGGATCTTTTCCCAGGTTTGGGAAATACTCAATTGCGCTACCCAGTGCTGGGCAATGCTTCCATCGTCTGCGTAGGTCTTCCCCTCGCAATTCCACTCACCTGCTATGTGAGGGATCTGCGAAAGGTAACTCAGCGGGCGCCACGCAAATTTATTAAAGCACCAGTGAATTCCTGTATAGACCACGCCAGCTGTGATAGGAATAACGAGTAAATACTTGCCCCATTCTGGCAGCCCAATCTTTGCCATCGCCTCCGACAGCCCAATACCTACGGCTGGAAGTAAGGACACAACTACAGTGGCCAGCATGCCTAGGTAGCGGCCAATAGTGCTTCTGCTATGGCCTATGACTGAATATTCATGCTCTTGCAAATTTTATCCCTCGCGTTTACTTGGCTTCCTGGTTCTGTGTCGATAGCAGCGTTTATGTAATCGTGGAATATGCGCTCTCGTGGCTAAAATAGATTATTTAAGGGTCGGTAAATTCATTTTTCTACCAACTCAGTGTGTTCAGTGGTCGCTTATAGTCGGAAGGCGTCTCTCGCGGGTGGTGGCAATTGCTAAAGAGTTACTGGTTAGTGCTTTTTGTGCTGATTGGTGCGCTCTAGTTACTTTCAGGCTTGGTTTTGTATGATGTCAATTTCTGTGATTTCTTTTAGGTTTAATGCTGCGATGATTTCTTTCTCTGGAAATGAGAAATTATAATTGCTGGATGCTATTATTATTTCTTGGTTGATTTTTGAGAGTAGGGGGCGAAGTTCTCTGTTGATTTTGTCGGCATGGCCTTTCCAGGGTTTTTTCTCGTTTTTTAGTGAATCAATTATGTCGCTGTAGAGCTCAATCCGCTCGCGCACCATTTGAGACATGTTGACGAGAGCGTTAATTTTCCCGCTTCGCTGGATTTCCTTCCTTTGTAGGTCTAGTTGCCACCATGCGATAGCTAGGGCTGCTGCTGCAATCAGAATTTCCATGTGCTTCCTTTGTCAGCTCTCATTGATTTGGTTTGTTGGGTGTGTGAGGGCTACTTTGTTTACGCTTAAAGCAGGTGCTGCGATATATGCTTCGATATCTCAACTATCGCAGTGTTGCCGGTAAACTCGAATTTCACCTTGCCTACGGAGGATAGGTAGACCTCTAGTTCCGAATCTAGGTCAAAGGTGCCTGAGGTTTCCACGGAGTAGGCGATGATGCTTTTGTATGGAATAGATGTGTAGTCCTTCTTGCTGCCTGTTAGGCCTTGCACGTTCACAGCTATTATTCTTTTGTTTGTGAAAACTACGCCGTCTCGTAAAGACTTGTAGGAGTCAATTATTTTCTCATTTTCCAGGAGCAGCTCTGCGACCTTGGATGCGTACTCATTGTTCTGTTTAAGCTTGAAGAAGCCTTTGTTGTTGAAGTCAATCATCTCTGTCGTTTTCCATTTGCTCTTTTGGGTTGCTATTGGGCGAATTCTGTTGTGATTTGCTATCGCTGGGTCACGCTTGTTATCAGCTACTTGCTTATGAGATTTACGCTTACCCCCTTACAGGCGTTCGAGGAGGCTAAAACTCACGGCGCATCTTTTTTGAGCTACATCCACACGAAATTAGGTCAAGCTACTGGTGAGTGCTGCTAACAAACTGTGCAAATTCTTCTGGATGTTAGGATTCCATTCTTCGGTCGATCCTTACCTCGGTCAGTCTTTATTTGATGTGTTCACTTGAGCATTTGCCTCTAGTCTCTAGAGGGCACTTCATTATCCTCCCCCCAAAAAATGCCAACGCCAAAGCACCGTCTGCATGGTGGAGTTCTGGCCCCATTTCGCTGGTTAAGGTCCTTCGCCCTAGGCTCGCTTTCCACTGCATTACCACTGCGCGTTGGCTCCTGAAGGCTCGCTTAGGTTCAGAGACTCGGCCTCGAGGCACTAGATAAAGGCTGTCCGCTCGGTCGGAAGCAAATTTTTTGTGTGATGCAGTTGGCAGTAGAGATTTGACGTGGTGCACGGTAAATTCGCCCGGGGGACTCGGAAAGTCAATTTACTAACGTCAAAAATTGATCGGCAAGGAGCCGTCATGCGAAATGCGTTTCGTCTATCTGCGCTTAGCTGCGCGTTCATCACTGCGGCTGGGTGTTCAACTCAGCAGGTACAGGGCCTCAAAGACTCGGTTAATGGCGTTGGCAAGGACTACGGCATGGCCATCCTTTGCGGCGTGGGGGTGTTAGGTGGCGCAGCTGCTGGCTATGCGCTCAACGGTGAGAAGGGGGCTATTGCGGGCGGTGCCGTTGGTGGCGCTCTAGGCTGTGCACTCGGCTATGCCTGGCAGTCCCGCCTCCAAGAGCTGGACCGCATCGCCAAGGAAGAGAACCTGAGAATCACCACGGAGCAATTGACTGTTTCCTCCGGCGCGACTGTTTCCGCGGTGCCAAAGGAGGCTGGATTGGTCACCCAGATTGGCGACAGTGGGATGTTCGATACGGACTCTGACCAGCTGACCGAAAGCGGTCGTCGCGCAGTTAGTAAGCTCGCTCAGATGTACGCGAAGCCTGCTACTGGAGATCAGCAATCTTCTGCTCAGCGGCGTTTACTGGTTGTTGGTCACAGTGACGTTACTGGCGATGCCGAATATAACCAGCGACTTTCCGAGCGCCGTGCCAGGACTGTGGGGAGGGTGCTGGTTCAGGCGGGCATTTCACCGGCTGCAATTTACTATCAGGGCGCAGGCTCATCACGCCCAATTGCAGACAACAGTGATCCGCTGATGCGGGGTCAGAACCGCCGTGTGGAAATTGTTGAGCTTGCGAATGAGCAGGCTTTGCTGATGCGCGCTCAGGCTGAGGCTGGGAACACGAAGTATCTGCAGTACGGTACCTCTCCCGAGGTTAAGCCGCGATTGGGTATGCCGTCTTCCGCCAAATCCCCGGCCACTTCCAGCACTGCTAAGGGGACGCAGCAGCAAAGCGCGGCTGCTAGCACCGCCGATGCGGGCAATAGCAAGGCCTCTACCCGTCCTGATCTCAAAAGCAAGCCGTCAGTTGATTTTGCTGGGCAGCCTGCGGAGTCGTTCCGTTGGTCCATGGCCAAGAACATCAAGCCCAAGAGCAGCGGATTTGAGCTGATAAGCACTGCGCATGCGAGCGAGATGCCCATGGTGAGTTGTGAGGCGGATCGGCCGCGTAACTCCGGTGAGGTTCTGAGCATGGCTGACGACAAACCGCTGCAGCGCCATGCAACGACGGACTACCTACCCGGTTACAACAATCGCGTCTGGGCCAATACCGTGAACGGCCACCTGGTTACCGTTTCGCCCGTCTCGATCTTGCGCGAGAACGCTGAAGTTGGCCGGCAACCCATCCTGCAGATCGTTGAGCATTACGATCAGAACACGAAGAACAAGCCCCAGACGCTCAAGGCTGTGGCAAACACCTACGAAGGGGAGGACGAGGTCCTCTATCGGGTATTTGCTAAGGGCGAGAACGCCTCGATTTCCTGTATGGATCTCGTGTTCAGCAAAGGGGGCGCCAAGGTCACAGATGGTGTCCTGTTCTATGCCGCTGGATCGGAAGCCTATGTGGCTCCTTACATGCCCATCCCCGCCACAAAGTAAAACACGTCAAGGAAGTCCTGAATGGAAGACTTATCTTTAGCTGCGCTCAAGTCGCTGATACTCGCTAACCAACTGCTGACTGCCGGCATCATCTCGCTGCTCGTGAGTGCCTTGGTTGTCTGGAGGTACTGGGAGCAGGTCTCCTACTTCCTGATCCGCGTATGGCATAGCTTCCCTTTGATCGGTACCGTCGCACGTTTGTCGCGAAAGCCGGCTTCGGTCGACAGCGATGGTTGGATCAATCACGAAGTGACATTGGCCAACGTGTATTACCGGGAGTTCAAGAAGTACATGAGGGGGCCTGAGGCCTACAATGCCTCGCTCGACTACCTGGCGAAGGCCGGCGAAGCAGGGCGTTCTCCAAGGCCGGCCTGGGTCCTGTTCCTCGTCATGCTCCTGGTGTTAGTCGAGGCAATGGGCTTTGCCTATGTGCTGGCAGGTTGGATGAACCTGGATGCTTCGACCAACGATCGCCACCTGCTGACTGCAGGTACGGCGATTCTGCTAGCGGTGGCCTCGGCCATCTTTGCAGAGGCGGCAGGTCATACGGTTCACCACAACAGCCTCATCGCTCGTGCACGTCACTGGTGGCAGGGCGAAGAGCCCAGCAAGCGCTCTCGCACTCTGAAGGCCGCCAAGGCAATCAACCTCGAGGAGTCTTTCTCGGACAGTGATAAACCGGACTATGAGCAACTGCTGGCGCGCGTGAAAGACGTTAACTCCAATGTCTCGCGCAAGTATCTCTGGCTGGTGATCTGCGGTGCCTTTGTCGCCTGCATGGCGGTGGGGGCCTTTATGGTTCGCTCCGCCACGCTGGACAGCATTGAGACCGAGATGATCAACAGCATGAAAGCTGAAGCGTCTCTCCAAAGCGATAGCAGTATTGGCTCGCCGTTCGATCTGCCAGAGGAGTCTCAGGCCATCAACGATGAGGCCGAGAACGCCACCATCGAAGACAAGATGGAAGCGATCCGCCAGGCCAGCCTCACAACCTACGTGATGCTGTCGCTGATCTACATCGCGATCCAGGGAATCAGCATTTGGCTGGCGAGCAAGTACTACTTTGCCGGCACCCACTCATTCACTGCCTGGCGTCTCACCCATGAGTACGCTACGGCTGAAGAGATGATGGATGCGATGGATCAACATCGCACAGCTATTGCCAGTCATGCAGATGACAAGCTGCGCCGCCTCCAGACACTGCTATCGAGTCGCGACCAGACCAACTCCGGCGTGCTCAGTGCCCTGGAAGGGGAGAACTCGGCCCATCGTAATTTCCTGGCTTACATCGAGTACAAGGCGGGCAAGGTCACGCAACGAGCTCCTGTCGTCTCTTCTCAGATCGCACCACAAACGCCCGCAGCTGAGGTCGTGCCGGCGCCCCAGGTTGAAGTGGTCAATGCCCCGACGGTGGCCGTAGTTCCAGCTCCGCTGGAGGCCATCAAGGCTTCTGACTTCCATGATGTGACGGGGTTGCCTGAGGAGAGTCTGGCCGCCGCCAGCCGAGCTCTGAATATGTCGGAGGCCCAACTGCGCGACATCCGAGAACAGCAGCAGGCCCTGAAAGCTTTGGGTCTCTTTCCCTCGAGTAAAGAGGAAGCGCTGTCGTGAGGGCGGCTCGAGCTCTGATCCTGGCGCTGGCGTTTCCCTGTACGTTGCTGGCGGCAGAACGGAATGACCTGCAAAGCTGCTATGACCGTAATGGCCTTGCCGAAATAAAACCGGCGGGCAGTGGGCGTGAGCTAGTAGTCATCATCGACCAAACCATACCAATGCCAGAGGATCTGCAGCGCAGCAGTTGGGGGCAAATCGATCGTTTCGTTGAGGCTGGCGATCGGGTGAAGCTGTATACCTTCTCCGCCTTTCTGCCGGGTGAGTATCTGCGTCTGACCTATTCTGCTGAGCTTGATTTGCCCCTCGAAGGCGAAGTTCGTGATGACGTGAATATGCGCAAGCTACGAAGCCTGGACGTCTGTCTGGCTACCCAGAAGAAGGCATTTCAGGTCGGCTTCGGTAAGCAGTTTGTGCAAGGGTTGCGGCAGGCTCGTCAGGACATTCCCAAGAGCGAGATCATGAACTCACTGCGCAAGGTGGGTGAGGACATGCAGCGTGAAGAGGGGGTGAGCGATCGGGTGGTCTACCTGATCTCTGACATGCTCGAGCATTCGGACTACACCAGCTTCTACGCATCCAACCAGATCAAGCAGCTCGATGTCGGGAGTGAGCTCAAACTCGCGAAGAGCAAAGGGCTGTTTGCCGACCTTCAGGGCGCACGTGTCTACGTGTCGGGTGCCGGTCTGGTAACGGATGCGGTTAAGCACGCCTACCGCTCGGGCAAGACCATGGATGCCTTGGGACAGTTTTGGTCTCAGTACTTGAGCGCTTCCAATGCCACTCTAGAGGGCTTTGGTACGCCAAGCTTGAGCACGGATCTTCGCTGACATTAGTTCTGCGCGAATCAGCCCGCCTCTGTGCGGGCTTTTTTATGGCGTGAATACGGTTGCCGTTGGCTGGTGAGTATTCGCATCGGTTCCGACACTAATTCGCATGCCAGATCGACACCCCCACTGCTTTTCAAAATCGTCAGCCAATCGCACGACTCCGACAGCCAATCTTCAATCGATGCAGAGTTCATTCCGCGGTTCCCAGAAGCGGAAGTAGACGAAAGGCAGCTAATGCCGGTAAGACACCAAAGATCCCGGACCTGTACCGATGATCTGGCCACCCACTGGAATCAAGGTGGAGACGAGTAGCGCCGATCATAGTAGGTGGCTACTATCGGAATCTACTCAGAAAATCCGAGACAGTGGTTTCTTGTCTCTGAGTTTTGGCTAAAGAGCTCTTAGATCCATTTCGGCCTGGGCCTTTCTGTTGAAGGCTACTTGCAGGCGATCATAGTGGCGCTGCTTGGTGTTTTCGACCCGCGATTTTACGCTCTGGAGTTTTTGCAGTCCGTCACGCATTTTACGATCAATATCCTGCCTGATCGAAACGTAGGTCTGCTGGACCTTGCGCCGGTCCACATCGGTTACGCCACGGGTTGGATTGAACTTAAAGATCCGCTCTTTCTCCTTGCGCCAGTCGACCAGAGTGCGGGTGAGTACTTCGCCGAAGCCGCGAATCTTAATAATCCGGTTCCACTCAATGTCAGCAGCCGTCTCGATGCCGAAGCTGCGCAATGTGGCCAGTTTCGTTGGCCCTATGCCGCTGAGCTTGGCTTGGTCAATGTAGTACTTATTGAGGAATTCATTAAGCTGACGTTGGTGTGCTTGCTTAGGCAGGTCTAATAATGCTCTTTGCTCTTCGGCGGCCAGCCCATCGAATCGGATCTTTAGCTTGCCCATCTCTGCAATGATGTGGCGTGCCTCTACAATGCCCGCCTCTCGCTCCATTTGCTCGATGACATTATTCAGCTCGGCCTCGGCAGCAGAAAGCTCCTGCCGGCGGCGCTGGCGCTCAGCGTTCAAAGCATCCTCCCCAAAATTTGCGATCTGGTACAGCAGGAATCCGCCAATTAACAGCCATAGCATCGTGAGTTTCGGAGCCTCATGGGCGATGGCAAAGAAGGCGAATACTACTCCTGCATAGCCAATCCACTTCAGCGGACTCTCTATAGTTCCTGGGGGCAAAGCGGCGGGTGTAAGCGCTCGTATATGAGTCGGAGGCGAGAAGATTGACGCCGGGAGCTCTAACGCCTGGATAGCAGCCCAGAGCTTATTAATATCGCCGGTGAAGGTCGATGTCGGTCCTCCTGCGGTCACCGCGAAGTTGAAATAGATGACGCCCTGACTCTCCAGGGAACACCAGGGGCAGCTATGCAGACCCTTGTAGTAGTGATGTCCCTTATTGCTAGAACAGACCTTTAGGTTGTCTTTGAGGTGATCCATGGCGTCGACCCACTCTTTAGCAGAGGGACGACGCGCATTCTTGCCTTCCTCTGTGAAGGCGATATCGAACATCTTAGCTATGCCAGACGGAACGATGGACAGCGGGATCGATCTCGGTGGGGGCAGCAAGTGGCGACTATTGGCACTGGGTGAATAGGCAAAGCGCATTTGCTTGATGCTGTCCTCGAGTGAGTCACCCACACCGCTCTTCTGTGGAACCCCAGCGAATGGGTGTCGGCCGCCGAATAAAATATGGAAGATCAGCAGAGCCAGGCCAAAGCAGTCGTGGTTAGGCGAACGGACTATACCCTTGAACGATGAGATGCCCTGCAACTCTGGCGGGGTAAAGTGGGCGACCCCAACTTCACACAAGTGCTTATGACCTTGGAAATCGATTTGATAGGAGTCGCAGTCGATCAGCACCACTTTGCTTTTCGCACTGACAAATGCGTTCCCTTGGTTTACGTCACCCAAGACATGGCCGTGTTCGTGAACTGAGTGGAAAGCTGCAGCAAGGTTTCTTGCAACGTAGACCAAGAAGTTCCAGCCCCACTCGGGGTGATCCTGGCGCCGGTGGGCCGGACTATAGGCTTCATGTAGCGGTGTCATGCCTGCCACCTTGGGCATGAGAAATCCCGTAACCTGACCACTTTTCTGCTCGGCCAAGATCTGCATAGGCCAAGTAGTGAAGTTCAGAAGTTTGGCATTGCCACATTGCACCATCTCACGGATCTTATTTTGCTTCGAAAGATCCGGCACCTGATGGTAGATTTTGGCTACCACGTCATTACGGCTAATTACCTCAAAAACTGATCCCTCACCACCTTCCCCGAGCTTGTTGCCAAGGTGTATCCGAGCTCCTTGAGAGTCTACAACTACTGGAACCATCTCATCCCCGCCAGACAGCAATAACCATCGACTTGTCGTCGTCTGTCCTTCTGTTGACTTCCTCGCTGCTGAGAAAACGGATCAATGCCGGCTCAAGCTGAGAGCGTTTGGCATCATCGATCGTGCTCAGAACGCCGAAAAAAGGTGCAAAGAAGGGTTCATGAGGCTTCTGGTCAACTAAATTGATAGCTAGCCTCTGAACCCCATCTGAGAAAACGGCTGCGCGCTCAACATGGCCGGCAAATGGCTTGGTTTCGAGATGGTCTATGGCATCTTCATCCGTCACGAAGTAAGTCATGTTGGCGTACTCTCCGCCCATAGGGGGGATTGCCAACTCCAGTCCGTTGCCTACATCTAGGACGATGCCACCGTCACCTACTTGGAAAGCCAGTGTGCCCAAGTCAGAACTGATAAGACCTAGAAAAGTGCAAGCAAAGTCGCGGGCATTCTTACCTTCAGCTGCCGCAGCCGAGTAGACCCTCTCACGGATGGTCTTAATGAACTCCACGGCAAGAAGATCGGAGAGACCGAACTCAGGCTCATGCATCAGGGCGTCGAAATAGGTCTGCGCCGCTTCGATAGCCATCTCAGCACCTTGCTCGGCGCACTCTGCACTGCCAGCTCCATCGGCCACGAAAATTGCCAACCAGGGGCGAGACTCCTGGTGGGTTATGAAGGCCACACATCGATCCTGACAAGGGATACCCGCCTCAATGTGAGACGTGCCCGCTACAGAGGCGCTGACATGTTCCCAGCTCAAACGGAGGCCCACCCGGCCGGTGAGGTCAGAGGTACCTCAGTGCCAGGAGTGGACTGAGAAACGGACTTCATGGAGGCGGAAAGCCACTTGAACAAGTCACGAAACTTCAGACCCTGCAACTGGAGAGGTTCGCGAACACTGATTTGGCTAAGAACCTCAATGTTCGCGCCCTGTACGCCCACAGCGAAGAAAGCGAACTTCTTGTTTTCCTCGCCATCGCGCACACGCTGGGCCGCGGAGTGCCACTCATCGGTGGGGCCACCGTCAGTGATAAGGAACACCCATGGTCGATAAAACGGAACGCCGTTGGCGCGATACTCAGACTTGCGCTGCTCGATCATATCTAGGCCCATTCGGATGGCCTCACCCATTGGGGTCTGGCCCTGAGCATGCAGGGACGGTGCATTGAAGGCGCCGGCGGCGGTAAAGGGAGTCACCATCTGTACAGGGCCGAAAGTCACAATGCCGACCTCTACGCGCTTCATGGCCAAACTGTCGACAGCCAGCTCATCTTGGAACTGCTGCAGGCCCGCATTTAGTTCATTAATAGGCTGTCCATTCATAGAACCCGACACATCGAGCAGAAGAAGACAGGGAACTCGGGGCTCCGCGTTCATGGCGAAATCATTTACATTGAAATCCAGTTGGTCGGTCATGGCGCTCTCCTTGGAAAATCCGGGGAGCGCCTATCAAGCGCTCCCTGCTCAGCTGAGTGCGGATGGTATTTATAAAAAGTGCGTACGTACATTTCAAATGCCTGAATCGCCCCGGCTTTCCTAGACACTGGTCACAACTTCAGCCACTGAGTGCATACTGCGGAGCACCTCATCATTACAAGGAAGCAACGATGCATCTGCAACGGATCCGGGCAGCCAACTTTCGGGCGTTTGGTGACGGCACTCAGTCGCCTGCACTCGATTGGGAACTTTCTCCAGGACTGAATATCCTTGTTGGAGAGAACGACTCTGGTAAGACCTCGGTCATCGACGCGATCCGATACGTGCTCTGGACCACCAGCTATGAGTTCATTCGCCTATTCGAGTCTGACTTTCATATCACCGGTGCAGGTCGAGCTCGATCGCTTTTCATAGAGGCTACGTTAGTAGATCTGGATCCTGCGCAGGAAGCGTCAGTTCTCGAATGGTTGACCCATGAAGAGAATGGCAGCCGCAGTCTGATTATTCACCTGCAGGCTAGATGGGTACCGCCCAAGGGAAACAAACGAGGTCGGGTCGAGGCCGTCACATGCGCGGGGCGTAATGGCACAGGACAAGAAATCGGCACTGCTGTTCGAGAACTTATTCGAGCGACCTACCTTCGGCCATTGCGAGACGCAGAAGCCGAACTTCGCCCCGGCAGGCAGTCGCGCCTGTCCCAGATTCTGGCCGCTCACAGGAGCATTGACGGCCAAGAACAGAATGATTTCGATATCACCACACCAGCCACGGTACCCAGCAACTTGGTTGGCCTGATGGCATTCGCACAGCATCATTTGGGAAACCATCAGGTCATCAGGGATGTTCAGGACGACATCAACAACAACTACCTCAACAAATTCGGCTTTGCTGGCGATGCTCTGTCATCACGCATCCAGATAACCCCAGATCTTGGGTTACAGCCCATCCTTGAGCGCTTTGAGCTTGGACTGCTCCCAGCGTCAGGTATCGACCCCAACGAACGCTGTGTTCGGGGGCTCGGCTACAACAACGCACTTTTCATGGCGACTGAGCTGGTTTTGCTGCGCGATGGTGACGAGCTTGCTCTGCTCTTAATCGAGGAGCCGGAAGCACACCTGCATCCGCAGCTGCAGGAGCGCGTTCAACAATTGCTCGAGCGCACATCTAAAGCCGCGGATGAGGGTAGTCGCCCAGTACAAATCGTTATGACAACGCACAGCCCTTCGCTCGCAGCTGGGGCTGATATTGCCAGCATGACCCTGGTGAATCGGGCACAGCTGTTCAGCTTGGCGCACGGAAAAACAAAGCTGAACAAGAGCGACTACGACTTTCTGCGACGATTCATCGACGCCACAAAAGCCAACCTATTCTTTGCCCGCGGCGTAGTTATTGTTGAGGGTGCGGCCGAAGCGCTGTTGCTTCCCGCCCTCGCCGCAGCTGCGGGTTGCTCATTCAACGAGCACGGTATCTCTTGCGTAAACGTCGGGAGCGTGGGGCTTTACCACTATGCCCGGATACTGCAGCCATCTGACGGGTCCGCGATCCCGATCCCAGTCGTCTGCATCACGGACCGAGACGTTGTCCCTGACGAGGCGACCTACATTTCTCGCCCACAGAATGGTCGCAAACGCTTCATCTCTGATTACTCTGCCGAAGAGCTCACTACGGTCGTTCAGTCCAAGCAAGACCGAGCCCAGGGCGGGAGTACTATCGTGTGCGTGTCAGACGACTGGACTCTTGAATTTGACCTGGCCAAGTACGGCTGTGCAGAGCTTATGCACAACGCCATTCACTTGGCCATGAAAGCAGGCTCAAGAGGGGAGCGGCTGACAGAAGAAGATGAGAAAACAGCAATCGCGGAGGCCAAAGCCCTGTGGGCAGATTTAGCGGCTGCAGACCACTCAGACGTTAATCTTGCCTCAATCATCTACCAGCCTTTGGCCGAGGGCGATGCCTCGAAAGCTATAGCCGCCCAATATGCGGCTCATCTAGTGCTTACTGGGGAGTATGGTGTCGGTGATGAGCTCTATCGTCGCCTCCCCCCCTACCTACAGCGTGCCTTCAACCACCTTACGGGCAAGGTGGTGGAATGACCGTTCCTGTTATCACAGAGCAGGACCTAGAGGCTCTGGCCCTGCTGACACCTGACTTAAATTTCGAGGACCAAGAGCGGCGCGCCGTGCTTCTTGAGAACGCCTCTAGAGACATCAATGCGGCACCCGGCAGTGGAAAAACAACGGTGCTCGCAGCGAAGCTCTTGATGCTAGCTCGCAACTGGGAATCCAGGCGCAGTGGTGTTTGCGTTCTTAGTCACACGAATGTTGCTCGCGATGAGATCCAGAAGCGACTCGGGAGCAACGTCGAAGGGAGCCGACTACTGACGTACCCCCACTTCATCGGAACCATTCACGCGTTCGTGAACCACTTTTTGGCCCTACCATTTCTGCGCAGCAATGGCCTCGAAGTGGGAGTTATCGACAACGATATTTTCAGCCGGAAGGCACTCGCAAAAGCCAATCGAAACTGGTCTCTGCGCGCATACATGGAGAAGAACGCCGGTGTCGAGCCGATGGTCAAGGGCTTAATCTTCAGAGGCGCAGACCTGGAGGTAGCCAGCGAATTCGGAGTACTGCCGAAGAAAGGTTCGAAGACCCTTCCGGTAATCGAAGCCATTAAGATGGAGTTGGCACAGGAGGGCGTATATCGGCATGCAGACATGTTCGCTTTTGCTGAACAGCTCTTAGCGACCTCACCACAAATCAGGACCCTGCTGTCTCGACGGTTCCCCATCGTTTTCATCGACGAAATGCAGGACACATCCTGGGAGCAAGAGCGCCTCCTCCAACTTATCTTCGATGAGACAGTGATCATTCAACGTTTCGGAGACATCAACCAGCAAATCCTCGGGAGCACGGATGGTGCTCAGAATCTGACTTTCCCGCGGGTAGATGCTCTGCCGATCTCGACGAGTAAAAGGTTCGGTCCAGCCATCGCTCAAGTAGTTGCTAGCACACAGTTGTCAGGAGTTCCGGTGACTGGCGATGGCGTTGATCACCACGCGCCTATGCTGATGGTCTACTCAACGGAACGGGTGAGCCACGTCATTGAAGCCTTCGGAGCCGAGGTCATTGATCGGTTTGATGAGGAGACCTTGAGTGGGGGATCCGTCAAAGCCCTCTGTGCTCGAAAGCAAGGCGATGCGGCGAAATACACTGCCGGTAGAACCCTCTTAGACTACTGGCCTGCCATTGCCAGCACTCATGCTCCTGGTTTGAGGCTAGAACACTTCTGGTCGTTGTTAGCCGGGTCAACAGTGCAGGGAGAGTTCCCACTCGCTGGGCGAGTAGAGGAAGTCCGTCGAGCGATTTTCCTCGTTCTACGAGCCGCAAGCGCCGATGTAGTTCGCGAGCTCAAGTCAGACTCCCAGTTGCTTCGTAAACTGAGAGAGAGTGGCGCAGACGTGTCGGGGTTCCGTTTGCTGCTGCGCGATTTGTGCATGGATCAAGCGTCCGCAACCACCGAGGTAGGGCGACGTGCTATCCCGGTCACCTTATTTAACCGGTTACGGCCAATGCTTCCAGCAGACATGGCTGCAGCTGCGTTCGCAGCGCTGCCAATATTCTCGGAGCCTGCAGCAGCAGTTGCTCCACAGGCACAACGCGCAATCTGCATAGTTGAGAAGGATGGTCGCCGACTCGACATCCAGATTGGTAGCTTGGCATCCATGAAAGGTGAAACTCACCTGGCCACGCTCGTACTCGAATCATTGGGCCATCCGGGCCGCCGCTTCGATCTGGAGGAGGCCTTGCCTGTCATTGCTGGTATTAAAGCTCGAGCTGCCAAAATTTCTGAAAGTCAGTTATCTCAGCTCCGCAATCTGTATGTGGGCATGTCACGCCCTACGAGCTTTCTCTGCCTGGCGGTGAACGCTGAAAGGGTTACCGAAGAATGCAAAGCTGCACTGCAGGGGCAAGGTTGGACCATCACTCATCTGACATGAGACACGCCAGCACTGAAGACCTTTATCTATGCGGTAGTCGTGCTTAGCGCTTCCTGATTGCTCACTGCCCTATCGACACCGAAAGGAGTGTCCGCTTGTGGCCGAAATGAGACACCCACCTACTTGGTGGAGCACCGCGGAGGTCGACGCCCCCAAGACCCCAGTGGCGAACTATGCGAAAGGCTGTTGATATGCAGGCGGCTGAACGGTATCGGCTAGTGCGAGCGCCTGACGGTTCTAATGCGAATACTCAGCTGGTGCGTGCTGTGTGGCATGCGATTTTGAGGACGCGATTCTCCAAAAAATAATTCTTCCAGAAAAGCAGATACCGCCAACCTCGTGATGAGGCTGGCGGTATCTGGCGGTTTCTATGGTTTTGGCGCGAGAGGCGCAGGTTCATTCTGCCTGGCAGATCATCGCGAACGTCATGGCGTCACGCAGCAATCTATCCGATGGATCCACATCTGGTGTGGTGAGCTCCGTAAAGGCTTGCTCTGAATACTTCTCTTCCAGCTTTTCGATCGTGCATGTGCACAGACTCTCAGGAGTGCCGGTTTGGATACAGCCGGCCAGGAACTGTGAGCGAGGCGTGTCGGCTTCGGAGCAGCCTGCCAGGAGAAGCAATGCAGAGCTGACGATCAATCTCATATGCGAAGAGGCGTTCATCAGCGCAGCACCATGGCGCAACCGATCATGACGCCAGCGATCAAGCCGATCACCTGTGGGCCGATCGCCCAGAACACCCTGATCCATATCAGGCTCAGCATGCCGCCCTGAGTGAACACCGCATCCGGATGGGCAAATTTCCGAATGGCGTTCCCAAGCAGGGCGCCACCCAGTCCGAGTGCAGTTCCGACCAGGACAGCCATGAGTTTTGCGAAGAATCCTGCACTGATGACCATCGCCGAATTGTTGAAAGTGACCGAAATGATCGCGACGACAAATGCCGCCGTAGCCCAGCCAATAGTGCTAGGCGTGACAGGCAACGCGGCGTCGTCTTGATCACGAACCGGGCTTGGGTTGTTCTCGTTTTGCGTGTCCATTTGAGTATTCCTTGGGGCTGAATGTGGGGCGTTAGAGAGCTATGCGCTAAAGATTCATCAGCGCTGGTTCATGTGCGGACGAAGAGGGGGAGAGCGATTACCAGGCGGAGCGGCAGGTGTTTTCTGGGCTGTCGAGTGCCGGCAGAACCGCGGCGATGTTGTTTGTCGACAGGCGCACGACTTTCCCTTCTGCCATCAGTTCAAGACGGTTGGCCTTGCGAAGTGCCTGCCAGAAACCCGGGAAGCTGGCGTCGCAGGCACGGCAGTCGGTGTAGAAGGGATGGCGGTAGATAACTCCGTCCACGATGACGTCGAATCCGATGTCATCCTCCGAGCTGTACTCTTTGCCACCGATGGTTGCATAGGCGCTCACGTGACCTTCCGGATCGTCGGGGCAGGAGACGTTCAGGGAATTACTGTTGCCGTCATCGATCAGATGCTCACTGGCGCCCATGCCCCAGCCTGCGGTCCATTCGTTGGTGCCTGCTGATGCTGTGCTAGCCATCAATGACGAGATCAGAGTGACCATCAGGAGGTTGTTCTTCATTTGATGTTCCTTATCAGGAGTTGAGTTATGTGAGGTTGCTCAACCTTTTGGGGTGATTCTCGACTTCATGTGTTCTTCATGTCAACGAGGTGGTGCTCAACCATTCAGGTTGAATGGAGGGCCGCATGTCGGATACCGAGCAGAAGCGTTTGGCTGAGGTGGTGGGTAGGGCGATTTCCCGCCAGCGTTGCCGTGCCGGCATGACTCAGGAGGAGGTCGCAGAACGCCTGGGTGTGGGTAATGAGGCCGTCTCTCGTATTGAGCGAGGCATCGTCATTCCCAACATCGTCCGACTATTCGAATTGGCGGCGATCTTTGGCTGCGAAGCAGCAGAACTGCTGACTGAAAGCAGCTCTCTTCCGGATGACCAGGCTGCTCGCATCAGCCGCATGCTTGTGCCACTGGATGCGCACGACAGGCACCTGATCCTCGACATGGTTGAGCGTCTGACGCAGCGCTTGAGCAAAGCCTGAAGGGCTCAAGCATCACCGTGTGGTTCGTCGAACCTGGCTCCGCAGCGCAAGCACAGATAGCGGTAGTGCATGAAGTGGTACTTGTGCACGTCGTTGACGAGCTCTGCACTCGCCACACAGCTGGATGCCGCTGCGCAAACGCCCTCAACCATCATGTTCATGACCCGCTCGAAGGGGGCTTCGGTTTCATGGCCAGCCTGCTTCGCTAGGCTCGCTTGCTGTGCTCTGAGTACGATGCCATTAAGCGCGCAGATGAGTTGGATGATGGCTTTGGCGGCGTCTTTTGAGATGACTGCCGAGGAGTTACAGATCAGGCAGTGAATGGGCATGACATGCTCCTTTGGGGAGGTCCCAAAAGGTTTCTCCCCTGCCGGTGATAATGGGTGTGAGTGGGCCGTGAGGCGTTGGCGAGGACCAGCCCCGGCGGAGGCGTTAATTGCTCAGCCGAGGTGCCTGGCACTACCGTTGCGGTTGCTCTGGAATCCAGGGCGCCCATGCTGACTGGGCAGGCACACAGGACGATAACCCCTACAGCAGTCCGCGTTCCGCCAGTGATGTGCAGCCCTCACTGCCCACCACGATGTGATCCAGCGTACGTACCCCGATCAGGCCAAGTACCTCCCTTAGCTTGAGCGTCAGGTTGTGGTCTGCTTGGCTCGGCTCAGGGTCACCGGAAGGATGGTTATGGACGAGCACTGCCGCGGCAGCGTTGTACTGCAGGGCAATCTTGGCGATTTCTCTGGGATAGACGCTGGCGCCGTCGAGGGTGCCCCTGAATATCTCCTGGAAGGTTATGACCCTGTGACGGCTGTCCAGTAGCAGCAGCGCGAATACCTCATGTTCATAGCTCGCCAGCAAAACCTGCAGGTGGCAAAACACGTCTTTCGGAGACGTCAGCGCGCGGCCACGGCGCAGACGCAGTTGGGCGAGTTGTCGGGCCATGACCAGGATGTCGACTTCGCTGATCGGCGACTCGGCCACATAGGTGCCGGCCAGCTCACCGGCTTTCAGCTTGTGCAAGCGCATAGTGTGCTCCTTGGTTGTCTTCTGTTGATGGGCTCTGGCGTTGGGCTTGGGCCTCGAGCTTTTGCGCAAGGCTGTTTTGGGGTTGCTGCGCCCGTTCGGGCATGGGGCTGCTTGGCTCAGGGGGATAGAACTCCTCAGCAATCGCTCCGGCGTCCTCGTCACTGTCTTCAAAGGCACCATTGCCCAAACCACTTCGCGCCGCGGCATCCAGTGCCGACTGATCGAAGCCCGCAGCCTGTCGCCTCTGATCCAGCTGCTGTGCCTGCGCCAATGTTTCCTCCATGCTCAAGCCACTTCGCATGGTCAGGTCGACATAAAAGATTGGCGTGCCGTGGCTCTGCCGAGTTGATTTGCCACGCAGACGTAGCTCCAGCGGCAGACAGGCCAGGCGGTTGCCAGAGATGGCTTGGAAGTAGTGCAGTCGGGCAGTGAGGGTGCGGATACTGTTGAAGCCCGTGGTGCGGAACACGAAGCTGCCTAGCGGATCCTCATCGCCAATGGCCACGTTCAAGCGCCCATAGGGCTTGCAGGCGCCCCCCTTGGCGAGCGGGCAGGCATCTGGCGAAGGGCAGGGCAGCGACTGCATGCCATCCTGGGTGACGCGCTTGCAGATATCTCCATTGCCCACGCAGATTGGGCGCCCCGATTGCCGATCAAACAGGGTGTAGTCGGCCCGGAAATTCAGATCCGGTTCGTTGAACAGCAGCCTCACCGGAATACTGCGCAGTTTGCCCTCCTGGCCCTCGCGCAGCTCATCATTGAGTGGGTGTACAAGCCAGCCGTCCTTGCTCTGCACCTGGGAGGTGATGGTGAACTGGTCATCTTTCTCGGGTAGGCGTTTGCCGTTTTTCTCGATCACCTTGCCGATGGAAATTCGCCCCAGCACCGGCGGAGTAATAGCCAGACCTTTGAGCATCGTGGTTCTCCTGAGAAATGAAAAAAGGCCAGTCACGCAGTGCTAGCTGCATGGGCTGGCCAAGGGGAGGGAGTGGAAGTGAGAGGTTGAAATCAGCCGACCAGAAAGCGCCGCGCGCCGGGCTTCAGCAGCGGGTACTTGGCTTGCAGGTAGGGTTTGTCCTGGAGCAGTTGTGCGACATCGAGGCCGACACTGTCCTTGGCTTTACGCCAACT
>NZ_QJRX01000002.1 GCF_003205495.1 Aquipseudomonas alcaligenes
GGCGGCGGGATAGTGACAACGCGTTAGACCCTGCTGATAAGGCTGCCGTAGCGGAGGCAAGGAGCGGGCGACAAGAACCGCCTAGCATGCCCGGAAATGCGGCCAAGTGCCATCACTGCCCGTCGCCCGGTTTGCCCCACGGCGAGCATTCCGGTAGCTTTGCCGCACGCGCGCGGGCGCAGGGCTAGTCTGCCCATTCGACCGGGGTTTCGGCGCAGTCGTTCGCCCTCCGGTGCCGCATTTATCGGTTATTCATCAAGGTCATTCCATGGCTCAATACGTCTACACCATGCATCGGCTGAGCAAAGTAGTGCCGCCGAAGCGGGAAATCCTCAAGAACATCTCCCTGTCCTTCTTCCCGGGCGCCAAGATCGGCGTGCTGGGCCTCAACGGCGCCGGTAAGTCGACCCTGCTGCGCATCATGGCCGGCGTCGACACCGAGTTCGACGGCGAAGCACGCCCGATGCCGGGCATCAATGTCGGCTACCTGCCCCAGGAGCCGCAGCTCGACCCGAGCAAGACCGTGCGCGAAGTGGTGGAAGAGGCCGTGAGCCAGATCAAGGATGCCCAGGCGCGCCTGGACCAGGTCTACGCTGCCTATGCCGAGCCGGATGCCGACTTCGATGCCCTGGCCGCCGAGCAGGCCAAGCTGGAGGCCATCCTGCAGGCCTCTGACGGCCACAACCTGGAGCGCCAGCTGGAAGTCGCCGCCGACGCCCTGCGTCTGCCGCCGTGGGACGCCAAGGTCGAACACCTGTCCGGTGGCGAGAAGCGTCGCGTGGCACTGTGCCGCCTGCTGCTGTCGGCCCCCGACATGCTGCTGCTGGACGAGCCGACCAACCACCTGGACGCCGACTCGGTGGCTTGGCTGGAGCGTTTCCTCCACGACTTCCCTGGCACCGTGGTGGCCATCACCCACGACCGCTACTTCCTCGACAACGTCGCCGGCTGGATTCTCGAACTCGACCGTGGCGCCGGCATTCCCTACGAGGGCAACTACTCCGGCTGGCTGGAGGCCAAGTCCGAGCGCCTGGCGCAGGAATCCAAGCAGCAGTCGGCCCACGAGAAGGCCATGAAGGAAGAGCTGGAGTGGGTGCGCAAGGGCGCCAAGGCCCGCCAGGCCAAGTCCAAGGCGCGCCTGCAGCGCTTCGAGGAGATGCAGTCGCAGGAATTCCAGAAGCGCGCCGAGACCAACGAGATCTACATCCCGGCCGGTCCGCGTCTGGGCGACAAGGTCATCGAGTTCAAGAACGTCACCAAGGGCTATGGCGACCGCGTGCTGATCGACAATCTGTCCTTCAGCATGCCCAAGGGTGCCATCGTCGGCGTGATCGGCGGCAACGGCGCCGGCAAGTCGACCCTGTTCCGCATGATCATGGGCAAGGAAACCCCGGATTCCGGCAGCATCGAGATCGGCGATACCGTGCAGCTGGCCTGCGTGGACCAGAGCCGCGACGACCTGGACGGCAGCAAGACCGTGTGGGAAGCGGTGTCCGACGGCCTCGACATGATCAAGATCGGCAACTACGAGGTTCCGTCGCGCGGCTACGTCGGCCGCTTCAACTTCAAGGGCGGCGACCAGCAGAAGTTCGTCAAGGACCTCTCCGGTGGTGAGCGCGGCCGCCTGCACCTGGCCCTGACCCTGAAGCAGGGCGCCAACGTGCTGCTGCTCGACGAACCGTCCAACGACCTCGACGTGGAAACCCTGCGCTCCCTGGAAGAGGCCATGCTGGACTTCCCCGGCGCCGCCATCGTGATCTCCCACGATCGCTGGTTCCTCGACCGCGTGGCCACCCACATCCTCTCCTACGAGGACGACGGCAGCGTGGTGTTCTTCGAGGGCAACTACACCGAGTACGAGGCCGATCGCAAGAAGCGCCTCGGCGATGCGGCCAGCCAGCCGCACCGCGTGCGCTACAAGAAGCTGGCGCAGTAAGCGCTTGCTGCCAACGACAACGGGGCCTGCGGGCTCCGTTGTCATTTCGGCGCGGTGCTCAGCCCTTGACGCAGACCACCTGGCGCAGGGTGTGCACCACTTCCACCAGGTCGCGCTGGGCCGCCATTACCGCGTCGATGTCCTTGTAGGCCATGGGGATCTCGTCGATCACCTCCCTGTCCTTGCGGCACTCCACGGCGGCGGTGGCGCGGCGCTGGTCCTCCAGGGTGAAGCGCTTCTTCGCCTGGCTTCGGCTCATCAGGCGCCCGGCGCCATGGCTGCAGGAGCAGAACGATTCCGGGTTGCCCAGGCCGCGCACTATGTAGCTTCTGGCCCCCATCGAGCCGGGGATGATGCCGAGCTGGCCGCGCTGCGCCGATACCGCGCCCTTGCGGGTGACCAGCACCTCGCGGCCGAAGTGCTGTTCGCGCTGCACGTAGTTGTGGTGGCAGTCGACCGCCTCCAGGCGTGCCTCGAATGGCCGGCGCAGTACGCGGCGGGTGGCGTCCAGCACCGCCTGCAGCATCAGCGCGCGGTTCTGCCGGGCATAGTCCTGGGCCCAGCCCACCGCCTCCACATAGTCGGCGAAGTGCCGGCTGCCTTCCTCGAAGTAGGCCAGGTCGCGGTCCGGCAGGTTGGCCAGGTGCTGGCGCATGTCGGCCTGGGCTAGCTCGATGAAGTGCGTGCCGATGGCGTTGCCGACCCCGCGCGAGCCGCTGTGCAGCATGATCCAGACACGCTCGTCCTGGTCCAGGCAGACCTCGATGAAGTGGTTGCCGCCGCCCAGGGTGCCGAGGTGGTGGCGGTGGTTGCTCTTCTCCAGGCGCGGGTATTTCTCGATGATGGCGCGAAAGCGCCCGGCCAGGGTCTGCCAGGCCTGATCGGCGGCGGCCGGCACGTCGCTCCAGGCGCCCCGGTCGTGCTGGCAGAAGGTCTTGCCGTGGGGCACGGCCTGCTCGATGGCGCTGCGCAGGCCGTGCAGGTGGTCCGGCAGGTCGCAGGCGCGTAGCGAGGTGCGCGCGGCGATCATGCCGCAGCCGATGTCGACGCCGACGGCGGCGGGGATGATGGCGCCGAGCGTGGGGATCACGCTGCCGATGGTCGAGCCCTTGCCCAGGTGCACGTCCGGCATCACCGCCAGATGCTTGAAGATGAACGGCAGCTGCGCCGTGTTGATCAGCTGCCGGCGCGCCGCGTCCTCCACCGGCACGCCGTGGGTCCAGAGCTTGATCGGCTTGCCGCCGGCGACTTCCAGCAGCTGGGGTGGGCGATGCTTCATGCCTGACTCTCGTGGGGCTGTGGGGACTATTGTGCGCCTTGATGCGGGTCAGTGCAGAGCGCCCGGAAAGGTCCACACTGGAAACATCAGTCCTAAGGAGCTTCTGCCATGACCGCACTCGATCCGCGCGCCGCCCTGGATGCGCTGTATGACGAATACAGCCGGCGTGCCAACGCCATCCGCCGCGATCTCGGCCTGCAGCGCAACGCCGATTTCGCCGAGCAGGCCGTCGAGCGGCAGAACGACGAGGTGCTGCAGGCCCTGCTGGCCGAGGCCGAGGCGGGTATGCGGCAGATCGGCCTGGCGCGTCTGCGTCTGGCCGACGGCAGCTACGGCATCTGCCAGCGCTGCGGCGAGGCCATAGAGCCGGCCCGCCTGCAGGCCCTGCCGGCGGCCGAATACTGTCTGGCCTGCGCCGACCGGGTCGGCGGCTGACGCCTTGCCAGGGGCGTCGGGGCGGCGCCAGAATGGTCCCATCTTGCGGCCCGTCCGCTCCGACAAGGACTTCCGATGCCTGAATCCTTCGCTGCCGGCCTGCGCCTGGCGCCCGATGCCCTGACCCGCCCCTTCGCCCCCGACCAGTTCAACTTCGCCACTACCGACGATCTCGAGCCGTTCCGCGGCGTGCTCGGCCAGGAGCGCGCGGTCGAGGCCCTGCAGTTCGGCGTGGCCATGCCGCGCCCCGGCTACAACGTGTATGTCATGGGTGAGCCGGGCACCGGTCGCTTCTCCTTCGTGCAGCGCTACCTCAAGGCCGAGGCCAAGCGCCAGGCCACGCCGGTGGACCGGGTCTACGTCAACCATTTCGACGAGCCGCGCGAGCCGCGCGCGCTGGAGCTGCCGGCCGGCACGGCGGCGGCCTTCATCGCCGATATCGGCCACCTGATCGACAACCTGCTGGCGACCTTCCCGGCGGTGTTCGAGACGCCGACCTACCAGCAGAAGAAGAGCGCCATCGACCGCGTGTTCAACCAGCGCTACGACAAGGCCCTGGACCTGATCGAGAAGCTGGCGCTGGAGAAGGACGTCGCCCTCTACCGCGACAGCGCCAACATCGCCTTCACCCCGATGAAGGACGGCAAGGCGCTCGACGAGGCCGACTTCGCCCAGCTGCCGGAAGCCGAGCGCGAGCGTTTTCATGACGACATCGCGGCGCTGGAGGAACGTCTCAACGAGGAGCTGGCCAGCCTGCCGCAGTGGAAGCGCGAGTCGAGCAACCAGCTGCGTCAGCTCAACGAGGAAACCATCAGCCTGGCCCTGCAGCCGCTGCTGGCGCCGCTGTCGGAGCAGTACGCGGAGAACGCCGGCGTCTGCGCCTACCTGCAGGCGGTGCAGGTCAACCTGCTGAAGACGGTGGTCGACCAGCTGCTGGACGACAAGCCCGACGCCCAGCGCCGCGAGATGCTGGAAGAGCAGTACTGCCCCAGCCTGGTGGTCGGCCACCACGGCGATGGCGGCGCGCCGGTGGTGTTCGAGTCGCACCCGACCTACGACAACCTGTTCGGCCGCATCGAGTACAGCACCGACCAGGGCGCGCTCTACACCAGCTACCGCCAGCTGCGCCCCGGCGCGCTGCACCGGGCCAACGGCGGCTACCTGATCGTCGAGGCGGAGAAGCTGCTCGGCGAACCCTTCGTCTGGGATGCGCTCAAGCGCGCCCTGCACTCGCGCCAGCTGAAGATGGAATCGCCGCTCGGCGATCTCGGCCGCATCGCCACCGTGACCCTCAACCCGCAGGTCATTCCGCTGCAGCTCAAGGTCATCATCATCGGCTCGCGCCAGCTGTACTACACCCTGCAGGACCTCGATCCGGACTTCCAGGAGATGTTCCGCGTGCTGGTGGACTTCGACGAGGAGATCCCGCTGGCCGACGACAGCCTGGAGCAGTTCGCCCAGCTGCTCAAGACGCGCACCTCGGAGGAGGGCATGGCGCCGCTCACCGCCGCCGCGGTGGCGCGCCTGGCCACCTACAGCGCGCGCCTGGCCGAGCACCAGGGGCGCCTGTCGGCGCGCATCGGCGACCTCTTCCAGCTGGTCAGCGAGGCCGATTTCGTGCGCCAGCTGGCGTCCGACGCGGTGACCGACGTCGGCCATATCGAGCGCGCGCTCAAGGCCAAGGCCGACCGCACCGGGCGCGTCTCGGCGCGGATCATCGACGACATGCTGGCCGGCATCATCCTCATCGACACCCAGGGCTCGGCCATCGGCAAGTGCAACGGCCTCACCGTGCTGCAGGTCGGCGACTCGGCCTTCGGCGTGCCGGCGCGCATCTCCGCCACCGTCTACCCGGGTGGCAGCGGCATCGTCGACATCGAGCGCGAGGTCAGCCTGGGCCAGCCGATCCACTCCAAGGGGGTGATGATCCTCACCGGCTTCCTCGGCAGCCGCTACGCCCAGGAGTTCCCCCTGGAAATCTCCGCCAGCATCGCCCTGGAACAGTCCTACGGCTACGTCGATGGCGACAGCGCCTCGCTCGGCGAGGTCTGCACCCTGATCTCGGCGCTATCGCGCACGCCGCTCAAGCAGTGCTTCGCCATCACCGGCTCGATCAACCAGTTCGGCGAGGTGCAGGCGGTCGGCGGGGTCAACGAGAAGATCGAGGGCTTCTTCCGTCTGTGCGAGGCGCGCGGCCTGAGCGGCGAGCAGGGGGTGATCATCCCGCACTCCAACGTCAGCAACCTGATGCTCGACGAGCGGGTGCTGCAGGCGGTGCGCGCCGGACAGTTCCATGTCTACGCCGTGCGCCATGTCGACGAGGCCCTCGGCCTGCTGCTCGGCGAGCCGGCCGGGGCGCCGGACGACCGGGGCCAGTTCCCCAAGGGCAGCGTCAACGCCCGGGTGGTCGAGCGCCTGCGCAGCATTGCCGAGATGGGTATGGACGAGGAGGAGAAGGACAAGGAGGCGGCCAAGGACAAGGCCAAGGAGAGCAAGCCGCGCGCCAAACCGGCACCGAAAGCCGCCAAGGAGTAACGGCGACAACTGGTCAGTCACTGGCCAGGCGCGCGGCGCCCGTGAAGGGCGTCGTGTGCAGCGGCTTTCCCCCGCTCCGTCCACAGAGTTATCCACAGAGCACGGGGATAACTTTCACCTTCCCGAAGCGGCGCGCCGGGGTGTAGGCTGGAAGCCAGACCTCGCGAGGACCGCCGTCATGCCGCGCAGCCTCTGCCTCACCCGTCAGTGCCTCGGCCTGACCACCCGCATCGAATGCGAGATCCGTCCGCTGGCCGGCGGGCGCGGGTTGTGGACGCTGCTCTGCGCGGCCGGCATGTCCGCCGCCCAACCCTCGGCGATCAAGGCGCAAGGCCCGTTCCACGGGCCTCTGGTGGCCGAGGAGATCCTCGATTCGATTGCCCTGTGCCTGGCCCAGCAGGGCTACCTGCCCTGCCTGGAACCGCCGATCTGGCGCCTGCATCTGCAGGCCGAGCTGCGCCGACTGAACGCCGCAGGCTACCGCGGCCTGGGCGACTACCAGTTCCATCCGGAAAGCTGAGGCGCCCGCTGAGCGCTTTTTGCACAAGCGCCGGGTCGCCGCGGCGTGGGTGGTTCGCAGCGCTTGTTCCCGAGCCTGCCCACAAGGTTATCCACAGTTGCCCGGGATAAAAAACCGGTAAAGCTTGTCGCCTTGCCCGCAGGGCCTGGCTGGGTATACTCGCGACCAGTTTTTCCCACTCGGCGAGATCCCATGGAACGCTTTATCGAGAACACGATGTATGCCTCGCGCTGGTTGCTGGCGCCCATCTACTTCGGCCTGTCCCTGGCTGTTCTGGCCCTGGCCCTGAAATTCTTCCAGGAGCTGTTCCACATCCTGCCGCACGTGTTCGAGAAGGCCGAGGCGGACCTGATCCTGGTGCTGCTGTCGCTGGTCGACATGGCCCTGGTCGGCGGCCTGCTGGTGATGGTGATGATCTCCGGCTACGAGAACTTCGTGTCGCAGCTGGACATCGACGAGAGCAAGGAGAAGCTCAACTGGCTGGGCAAGATGGACTCCGGCTCGCTGAAGATGAAGGTGGCCGCCTCCATCGTGGCGATCTCCTCCATCCACCTGCTGAAGATCTTCATGGATGCCAAGAACTACGATCCCGAGCACCTGAAGTGGTACGTGATCATCCACATGACCTTCGTCGCCTCGGCCTTCGCCATGGGCTACCTGGACAAGCTGACCAAGCACGACCACTGATCCTGTTTCCCGTGTAAACGCCGCCCGGCCGTTGCAAAACGGACGGGCGGTTTTGTTTCGGCCTTGCGTTGTCATTTATTTGTACAAGTATTAGCTTTGTACAAATATTGGTGAGCGAGGCAAGCCCGATGAAACTCCATGACCTGCAAAACCACGCCCATGCCGGGCAGCTGGATGCCCTCAACCTGATCTCCCTCGAGGGCGGCACCTATGTGCTGGAGGCGCGCATCGGTGGCCAGGCCCTGTGCGTGCACAACGAGCAGGGTGGCGTGCTGCACCTGCGCTCGGTCGAGCACGCCCGCGATCTGCTGCTGGGCATGCCCGAGGTGCCCTTCCACCTGGTGCATGCCGAAGTGCACGACGAGATGTGCGGCATGCCGCCGGCGGCCAGCGAGCCGCTGCGCGTGCCCATCTCGCTGCGCTCCGCCTGGTGAAGGCGCGCCGCCTGGGGCTGGTACTGGGTGACCAGCTGTCCTTCGACCTCGCCTCGCTCCAGGCGCTCGACCCCGCGCAGGATGTCATCCTGCTGGCGGAAGTGGCCGAGGAGACCGCCTATGTGCCGCACCATCCGCAGAAGATTGCGCTGATCTTCAGCGCCATGCGTCACTTCGCCCAGGCCCTGGGCGAGCGTGGCTGGCGGGTGTGCTACGTGAAGCTGGAGGATGCCGGCAACTCCGGCTCGATCGTCGGCGAGCTGCGCCGCTGTTGCGAGCGCCTCGATGTGCGCGAGGTGCACCTGACCGAGTGTGGCGAGTGGCGCCTGCAGCAGGCGCTGGCAGACAGCGGCCTGCCGCTGGTCTGGCACGAGGACCGGCGCTTCGTCTGTTCCCGGGCCGAGTTCGCGGCCTGGGCCAAGGGCAAGCGTCAGCTGCGCATGGAGTTCTTCTACCGCGAGATGCGGCGCCGCTGCGGCTTGCTGATGAACGGCGACGGCACGCCGGTCGGCGGCGCCTGGAACTTCGATGCCGACAACCGCAAGGCCCTGCCGCGCCACTGCCGGGCGCCTCTGACGGCGCGCTTCGGTCAAGATGCCATCACCCGCGAGGTGCTGCAGCTGGTCGACCGCCGCTTCAGCCACCACTACGGCGCGCTGGCGGCATTCGACTACCCGGTGACCCATGCCCAGGCCGAGCAGCTCTGGCAACACTTCCTCGACTTCGCCCTGCCGGCCTTCGGTGACTACCAGGACGCCATGGCCAGCGGCGAGCCCTACCTGTTCCATGCGCGCATCAGTGCGGCGCTGAACATCGGCCTGCTCGACGTGCGTCGGCTGTGCGCCGACGTGGAGTCGGCCTACTGGGCCGGACGGGTGCCGCTGAACGCGGCCGAGGGCTTCATCCGTCAGCTGATCGGCTGGCGCGAGTACGTGCGCGGCATCTACTGGTTGCAGATGCCCGACTACGCCACGCGCAATGCCTTCGGCAACACCCGCGCGCTGCCCGAGTTCTACTGGACCGGGCAGACGCGCATGAACTGCATGCGCCAGGCCATCGGCCAGACCCTGGAGCTGGCCTACGCCCACCATATCCAGCGGCTGATGGTCACCGGCAACTTCGCCCTTCTCGCCGGCATCGCCCCGCAGCAGGTCTGCGACTGGTACCTGGCGGTGTACATGGATGCCTTCGACTGGGTCGAGCTGCCCAACACCCTGGGCATGGTGATGCATGCCGATGGCGGCTACCTGGGCTCCAAGCCTTACTGCGCCAGCGGCCAGTACATCAAGCGCATGTCGGATTACTGTGGTGACTGCGCCTACAAGGTCGGCGAGAGCACCGGCGAGTCGGCCTGCCCGTTCAACGCGCTGTACTGGCACTTCCTCATGCGCCACCGCGACCAGCTGCGCGGCAACCAGCGCCTGGGCATGGTCTATCGCAACCTGGAGCGCATGCCGGAAGCCCGCCAGCAGGCGCTCTGGCAACGCGGCGAACAGCTGCTGGCGCGCCTGGATGCCGGGGAGATGCTGTGAGGAAGAAGGCCGACCTGCCCAGCAAGCCCTGTGCGACCTGCGGCCGGCCGCTGGTCTGGCGGCGCAAGTGGGCGACCTGTTGGGACGAGGTACGCCACTGCTCCGAGCGCTGCCGGCGCAACCGCGCGCGTCCCGGCGGGCCTTGAGTCGCCGCCTGTGCTAGTCTGGCCGGCCTTTTTACCCCTGTGGAGCCCGGCCATGTCCGAACTCGATCTTTCCACCGACCAAGCCCGCGTCAGCTATGGCATCGGCCGCCAGCTGGGCGACCAGCTGCGTGACAACCCGCCGCCCGGCGCCAGCCTGGAAGCCATAGTCGCTGGCCTGCGTGACGCCTTCCATGGTCAGCCCAGCCAGGTTGACCCCGAGGCGCTGAACGCCAGCTTCCGCGTCATCCGCGAAATCATGCAGGCCGAAGCCGCCGCCAAGGCCGAGAAGGCCGCCGCCGCTGGCCGCGATTATCTGGTGGAGAACGCCAAGCGCGAAGGCGTGACCGTGCTCGAGTCCGGTCTGCAGTACGAAGTGCTGGTGGCGGGCGAGGGCGCCAAGCCGTCGCGCGAAGACCACGTGCGCACCCACTACCACGGCACCCTGATCGACGGCACCGTGTTCGACAGCTCCTACGATCGCGGCCAGCCGGCCGAATTCCCGGTCGGCGGCGTGATCGCCGGTTGGGTCGAGGCCCTGCAGCTGATGAACGCCGGCAGCAAGTGGCGCCTGCATGTGCCGAGCGAACTGGCCTATGGTGGCCAGGCCGTCGGCAGCATCCCGCCGCACAGCGTGCTGGTGTTCGACGTCGAGCTGCTCGACATCCTGTAAGAAGCGATGCCCGGAGCGGTCGTCCTGGCCGATCCGGGTATCCGCAGAAGCGCCATTGCTTCTGCTCATGGGCCATGCCCATGTCCCGGCGTTTCCCTGTGCCGGGGTGGACGCGCAGAGCGACCGCCGTTGGTCGCTCGCCTTGCCTCGCTCAGTGCAGTTCGCCCTGCGGCCGCAGTGCCCGGGCATAGCAGAACAGGAACAGGCCGCGCACCAGCTCCTTCAGTACGCCGGGTTCGCTGGAGCCGAAGTCGTGCAGATCCAGTTCACCCTGTTCGCGCAGCTCGCTGAGGGCGTCCTCGTGCAGCATGGCGCAGACCTCACCGGTCTCGCGGTTGAGGATGCGCAGGTAGGGATGCGGGCGATCCAGCCAGGCATCGATCAAATAGGTCATGGCTCATCTCCTTGTCGTCCAAGCGGCTAGATATGAGAATAATTCCTATTATCAAAATAGCAAGTCTCAATCGTACTTTTCGTCGGGCAACAAAAAGCCCGTCACAGGGACGGGCTCGGGTGCCGCCGGGCGTGCCTCAGTGGGTGCGGGCGACGGCGAAGCGGCTGAGTTCGATCAGGGCATCGCGGTAGGCGTTGTCCGGCAGCGCGTCGAGGCAGGCGATGGCCTGGTCGGCGTGCTGGCGGGCCAGGCGCGCGGTGTAGTCCAGGGCGCCGCTGGCCTGCACGGCAGCGCGGATGCTCTCCAGGTCCTCGATGCCGCCTTTCTGGATCGCGGTGCGTACCAGGGCGGCCTGCTCGGCGCTGCCTTCGCGCATGGTGTAGATCAGCGGCAGGGTAGGCTTGCCCTCGGCCAGGTCGTCGCCGACGTTCTTGCCCAGGGTGGTGGCGTCGCCCTGGTAGTCGAGCAGGTCGTCGACCAGCTGGAAGGCGATGCCGAGGTGGTCGCCGAAGCGCTGCAGGGCGTCGCGCTGGGTCGCTGATGCTGCGGCCAGGGCGGCGGCGCTGTGGGTCGAGGCCTCGAACAGCATGGCGGTCTTGCCGCGGATGACTTCCATGTAGGTCTCCTCGGTGGTGCTGGCGTCGCGCACCTTGGACAGCTGCAGCACCTCGCCCTCGGCGATCACCCGGGTGGCGCGCGAGAGGATCTGCATCACCGGCATGGAGCCGAGCTCGACCATCATCTCGAAGGAGCGCGAATAGAGGAAGTCACCGACCAGCACGCTCGGCGCGTTGCCCCACTGGGCGTTGGCGGTGGCGCGGCCGCGGCGCATGCCGGACATGTCGACCACGTCGTCGTGCAGCAGGGTGGCGGTGTGCAGGAATTCGATGGTCGCGGCCAGCAGGCGCAGATCATCGGCCTGGTAGCCCAGGGCCTTGCCGCTGAGCAGCACCAGCAGCGGGCGCAGACGCTTGCCGCCGGCGGAGATGATGTAGTCGCCGATCTTTTCCACCAGGGGCACGCGGGATTTCAGCTGCTGGCGGATGATCCCGTCGACGGCGGCGAAATCGTCCGCCACCACGCTGTAGAAGGCCTGGGGTTGCATCGTTGACGGGGGCTCCTGAAACGAGGCCGGCAGTCTTCGCGCGGCGAAGGCGGCTGGATGGTCGGGCGAGACGGCCCGACCGGGCTGCGCGGCATGCTAGGGGGCAGGGTAGGGGCTGTCAAGGCGAGGCCCGGCGGGGCTTGCCTCGGCATCGGGCTTTCCGTACAATCGCGGCCCCAAACTTCTATGGGCAACTCCCTGCCTTACGCAATTGCACGGGTGTCAGTTCCGGCCCCATGCAGCCATGCCGGCCAATAACTCTTCCCATAAAGAGTCGGGTGAGCAGGTTTAACGGAGAAAAATCCATGTACGCAGTAATTGTTACCGGTGGCAAGCAGTACAAAGTCGCCGAAGGTGAATTCCTCAAGGTCGAGAAGCTGGAAGTCGCCACCGGCGAATCCGTGACTTTCGACCGCGTTCTGCTGGTTGGCAACGGTGACGACGTGAAAATCGGCGCTCCGGTGGTCGATGGTGCCAAGGTTGTCGCCGAGGTGGTCTCCCAGGGCCGTCACGACAAAGTGACCATCATCAAGTTCCGCCGTCGTAAGCACCACATGAAGCGTCAGGGCCACCGTCAGTGGTTCACCGAAATCAAGATCACCGGCATCCAGGCCTGATCCCCTTTTAGGAGGCTATGACTCATGGCACACAAAAAAGCTGGCGGTAGTACTCGTAACGGCCGCGATTCCGAAAGTAAACGCCTTGGCGTGAAGATGTACGGCAGCCAGGCCATCAAGGCCGGCAACATCATCGTGCGCCAGCGCGGCACCCAGTTCCACGCCGGCTACGGCGTTGGCATGGGCAAGGACCACACTCTGTTCGCCAAGATCGACGGCGTGGTCAAGTTCGAAGTGAAGGGCGCTTTCGGCCGTCGCTACGTGAGCGTCGTGACTGCCTAAGTCGCTGCTCGCTGAAAAAGCCCTGTCTCGCGACGGGGCTTTTTTGTTTCTGTATATCCTGTATTCCAGTGTTCACTAGCCCGCCGCTGCGGTGGGAGGCAACCCAATGAAATTCGTCGACGAAGTTTCGATATTTGTAAAAGCCGGCGACGGCGGTAACGGCATGATGAGCTTCCGTCGCGAGAAGTTCATCGAGAAGGGTGGCCCCAACGGCGGCGATGGCGGTGACGGTGGCTCGGTATTCCTCGAGGCCGACGAGAACCTCAATACCCTGGTGGACTACCGCTACACCCGCCGCTTCCAGGCGCAGAATGGCGAGAAAGGCGGCAGCACCGAGTGCACCGGTGCCAAGGGCGAGGACCTGATTCTGCCGGTGCCGGTCGGCACCACGGTGATCGACGCCGCTACCCAGGAAGTCATCGGCGACCTGACCAAGGCCGGTCAGCGCCTGATGGTGGCGCAGGGCGGCTGGCACGGCCTGGGCAACACCCGCTTCAAGTCCAGCACCAACCGCGCGCCGCGGCAGACCACGCCGGGCAAGCCGGGCGAGCAGCGCGATCTCAAGCTGGAGCTCAAGGTACTGGCGGACGTCGGTCTGCTCGGTTTGCCGAATGCCGGCAAGAGCACCTTCATTCGTTCGGTGTCCGCGGCCAAGCCGAAGGTCGCCGACTATCCCTTCACCACCCTGGTGCCGAACCTGGGGGTGGTCAGCGTCGGGCGCTACAAGAGCTTCGTCATTGCCGATATCCCCGGTCTGATCGAGGGCGCTTCCGAAGGTGCCGGCCTGGGTATTCGTTTCCTCAAGCATCTGGCGCGTACCCGCCTGCTGTTGCATCTGGTGGACATGGCGCCGCTGGACGAGAGCGATCCGGCCGAGGCGGCCGAGGTGATCATTCGCGAGCTGGAGAAGTTCAGCCCGGCGCTGGCCGAGCGCGAGCGCTGGCTGGTGCTGAACAAGGCCGACCAGCTGCTCGACGACGAGCGCGAGGAGCGCATGCGCGCCGTGGTCGAGCGTCTGGAGTGGAAGGGGCCGGTGTTCGTCATCTCAGCCCTGGAGCGCGAGGGTACCGAGGCGTTGAGTCAGGCCATCATGCGCTACATGGACGAGCGCGCCGAGCGCATCGAGGAAGATGCGGAATACGCTGCCGAGCTGGCTGAGCTGGATCGGCGCATCGAGGACGAGGCGCGTGCCCGTCTGCAGGCGCTGGACGACAAGCGCGCGCTGCGCAAGGCCGGTCTGAAGAGCGTCGACGATATCGGCGACGACGATGACTGGGATGACTTCGAGGATGATGAAGACGGTCCCGAGATCATTTACGTCCGGGACTGAGAGTAGGTATCGTGCAGCGCCGCTTTATAGCGGCGTTGTGCTGACTGGCTGGGGTAGAGGGCATCATGCGGGACAAGGTGACCGGCGCGCAGCGCTGGGTGGTGAAAATCGGCAGTGCGCTGCTGACCGCCGATGGGCGTGGTCTCGACCGTTCCGCCATGGCGGTGTGGGTCGAGCAGATGGTGGCCCTGCGCGAGGCGGGGGTGGAGCTGGTGCTGGTGTCGTCCGGCGCGGTGGCGGCTGGCATGAGTCGTCTCGGCTGGCATTCGCGACCAAGCGCCATGCACGAGCTGCAGGCCGCTGCCGCCGTGGGGCAGATGGGGCTGGTGCAGGCCTGGGAGTCCAGCTTCGCCGAACACGGCAAGCATACGGCCCAGGTGCTGCTGACCCACGATGACCTGTCCGACCGCAAGCGCTACCTGAATGCCCGCAGCACCCTGCGTACCCTGGTCGATCTCGGCGTGGTGCCGGTGATCAACGAGAATGACACCGTGGTCACCGACGAGATCCGTTTCGGCGACAACGATACCCTGGCAGCGCTGGTGGCCAACCTGGTGGAGGCTGACCTGCTGGTGATCCTCACCGATCGCGACGGCATGTTCGACGCCGACCCGCGGCACAATCCCGATGCGCAGCTGATCTTCGAGGCGCGTGCCGACGATCCGTCGCTGGATGCGGTGGCGGGTGGCACCGGCGGCGCCCTGGGTCGCGGTGGCATGCAGACCAAGCTGCGTGCGGCGCGCCTGGCGGCGCGTTCCGGCGCGCACACGGTGATAGTCGGCGGGCGTATCGAACGGGTGCTCGATCGCCTCAAGGCGGGTGAGCGCCTGGGTACCCTGCTGGCGCCCGAGCGTGGCCTGCTGGCGGCGCGCAAGCAGTGGCTGGCCGGCCATCTGCAGACCCGTGGCACTCTGGTGCTGGACGCCGGCGCAGTGAAGGCGCTGACGGTCGATCACAAGAGTCTGCTGCCGGTCGGGGTGCGCGAAGTGCAGGGCAGCTTCCGTCGTGGCGAGATGGTGGTCTGCGTGGGGCCTGACGGTCGCGAGATTGCCCGTGGTCTGGCCAATTACAGCGCCTTGGAGGCGCAGAAGATCGTCGGCCAGCCGTCCGACGCCATCGAGAAACTGCTGGGCTACGTCGACGAGCCGGAGCTGGTGCACCGGGACAATCTGATTCTGGTCTGAGGAGATCGCGCGATGCGCATCATCAAGGGATTGCTGGGGTTGTGCCTGGCACTGCCGCTGGCGGTGCGGGCGGAGGAGATTGGTGAGGTCTCCACCGTGTTCAAGTGGGTGGGGCCGAACGACAAGATTGTGGTCGAGGCCTTCGATGATCCCAAGGTGGAGGGGGTGACCTGCTACCTGTCGCGGGCCAAGACTGGTGGCGTCAGGGGTGGCCTGGGGCTGGCCGAGGATCGCGCCGAGGCCTCCATCGCCTGCCGCCAGGTCGGCCCCATCCGCTTCACCGACAAGCTCAAGGATGGCGAGGAGGTATTCAAGGAACGCACCTCGCTGGTGTTCAAGACCATGCAAGTGGTGCGCTTCTTCGACCAGAAGCGCAATACCCTGGTCTATCTGGTGTACAGCGACCGGGTGATCGAGGGCAGTCCGCAGAATGCGGTGACGGCCATTCCGATCCTGCCGTGGTCGGCGCAGTAGGCAGAAAAAGCCGGGGCATGCTCCGGCTTTTTTGTGTCGCTTCTATAAAATGCAGGCAATAAAAAACCGGCCCTGGGGCCGGTTTTTCGAGAACACAACCAATCAGGCGGCGGTAGCCAGTGCCTTGATGTGGCCGTTCAGGCGGCTCTTGTGGCGAGCGGCCTTGTTCTTGTGGATGATGCCCTTGTCGGCCATGCGGTCGATGACCGGAACGGCCAGGGTGTAGGCGCTCTGGGCCTTTTCCAGGTCCTTGGCGTCGATAGCCTTGACCACGTTCTTGATGTAGGTACGGACCATGGAGCGCAGGCTGGCGTTATGGCTACGACGCTTCTCAGCCTGTTTGGCGCGTTTTTTGGCAGAAGGTGTATTGGCCACCGTCAAGCTCCTCGAAAACTAGGGGGGATAGCAACAAATAAGGCCGCGAATCATGCCGATGCGACGCGCCCCTGTCAAGTGCAGAAGTGCCGGCATCTGCTGGCCTGACCAGCGGCGGCTGGTTACACTCGTTGCCTTTACCCGTCGGCCGCATGCGCCGGCCCGCAGACAGTCGAAAATCCATGAACCTGCTCAAGTCCCTGGCTGCCGTCAGCTCGCTGACCATGCTTTCCCGCGTGCTGGGCTTCGTGCGCGACACCATCATCGCGCGCATCTTCGGCGCCGGGGTGGCCTCCGACGCCTTCGTCGTCGCCTTCAAGCTGCCCAATCTGCTGCGCCGCATCTTCGCCGAGGGGGCCTTCTCCCAGGCCTTCGTGCCGATCCTGGCCGAGTACAAGACCCAGCAGGGCGAGGAGGCGACCCGCACCTTCCTGGCCTATGTTTCCGGCCTGCTGACCCTGGTGCTGGCGCTGGTGACCCTGCTCGGCATCCTGGCCGCGCCCTGGATCGTCTGGGCCACGGCGCCCGGGTTCGCCGACGAGCCGGAGCGCTTCGCCCTGACCGTCGAGCTGCTGCGGGTGACCTTTCCCTATATTTTCCTGATCTCCCTGTCTTCCCTGGTCGGGGCGGTGCTCAACACCTGGAACCGCTTCTCGGTGCCGGCCTTCGTGCCGACCCTGCTGAACATCAGCATGATTGCCTTTTCCCTGCTGCTGACGCCCTATTTCGACCCGCCGATTCTGGCGCTGGGCTGGGCCGTGCTGGTCGGCGGCCTGGCCCAGCTGCTCTGGCAGCTGCCGGCGCTGAAGCGCGTCGGCATGCTGGTGCTGCCGCGTCTCAGCCTGCGCGACACTGGTGTGTGGCGCGTGCTCCGGCAGATGGGGCCGGCGATCTTCGGTGTATCGGTGAGCCAGATCTCGCTGATCATCAACACCATCTTCGCCTCGTTCCTGGTGGCCGGCTCGGTGTCCTGGATGTACTACGCCGACCGCCTGATGGAGCTGCCCTCGGGGGTGCTCGGCGTGGCGCTGGGCACCATCCTGCTGCCGGTACTGGCCAAGACCTATGCCAGCGCCGACCGCGCCGAGTACTCGCGGCTGCTCGATTGGGGGTTGCGCCTGTGCTTCCTGCTGGTGCTGCCCTGTACCCTGGCGCTGGCGATCCTGGCCGAGCCGCTGATCGTCTCGCTGTTCCAGTATGGCAAGTTCACCGCCCATGACTCGCTCATGACCCGGCAGGCTCTGGTGGCCTACGCCGTCGGCCTGCTCGCGCTGATTCTGGTGAAGATCCTGGCGCCGGGCTTCTATGCCCAGCAGAACATCAAGACGCCGGTTCGCATCGCCATCGTCAGCCTGTTGGCGACTCAGGCGATGAATGCGTTGTTTGTCTTTGGCTTGGACCTCAAGCATGCCGGCCTGGCGCTGTCGATCAGCCTGGCGGCCTGCCTGAATGCCGGCCTGCTGTACTGGCAGCTGCGGCGCCGGCGCATGTACCAGCCGCAGCCGGGCTGGACGGCGTTTCTCGGCAAGCTGATGGTGGCGGTGACGGTCATGGTCGGCGTGCTGCTGGGCGTGATGTACTTCATGCCGGCCTGGGAGCAGGGCGGCATGCTGCTGCGCCTGCTGCGCCTGGGAGTGTTAGTGCTGGCGGGGTTGCTGGCTTATTTCGGCATGCTGGCGCTGCTCGGCTTTCGTCCGCGTGACTTCGCCCGTCGCAGCGCACACTGAGGGCGGACGTGTTGCCTGTTGCCGATAGCCGCCTGTGCGTATAATCGGCCACTTTGTAAGCAAGAAGCGCGCTATGCAGCTGGTTCGAGGCCTCCACAATCTGCTACCCCTTACCCAGGGATGCGTTGCCACCATCGGCAATTTCGATGGTGTGCACCGTGGTCACCAGGCGATCCTGGCGCGCCTGCGCGAGCGCTCGATCGAACTGGGCGTGCCGAGCTGCGTGGTGATCTTCGAGCCGCAGCCGCGCGAATTCTTCGCCCCGGACACCGCGCCGGCGCGCCTGAGCCGCCTGCGCGAGAAGCTCGAACTGCTCGCCGCCCAGGGCGTCGACCGGGTGCTGTGCCTGGCCTTCAACCGCCGCCTGCGTGAGCTGTCGGCCGACGAGTTCGTGCGCCAGGTGCTGGTCGAGGGGCTGCGGGTCAGGCACCTGGAAGTCGGCGACGACTTCCGCTTCGGTGCCGGTCGCAGCGGTGATTTCGATTTCCTGGTGCAGGCCGGTGAGCGCCATGGATTCAGCGTCGAGGCGGCGCTGACCGTCGAGCTGGATGGCGAGCGCATCAGCAGCACCCGCGTGCGCCAGGCCCTGCAGGCCGGCGAGCTGGAGCTGGCCGAGCGCCTGCTGGGGCGCCCCTACGCCCTGGCCGGCCGCGTGCTGCATGGGCAGAAGCTGGCACGCCAGCTCGGCACGCCGACCGCCAACGTACAGCTCAAGCGGCGTAAGCCGCCGCTGCGCGGCGTGTTTCTGGTCAGCGCGCTGCACCAGGGGCACAGGTTCCATGGCGTGGCCAATATCGGCCAGCGCCCGACGGTGGCCGGCGACGGCAGCCCGCACCTGGAAGTGCATTTGCTGGAATTCGCTGGCGAGCTCTACGGCCAGCGTCTGACGGTGGAGTTTCACCACAAGCTGCGCGATG
Organism: Aquipseudomonas alcaligenes; assembly: GCF_003205495.1. Lineage (GTDB taxonomy): Bacteria > Pseudomonadota > Gammaproteobacteria > Pseudomonadales > Pseudomonadaceae > Aquipseudomonas > Aquipseudomonas alcaligenes_B. The sequence continues at coordinate 18,580 of NZ_QJRX01000002.1, forward strand.
AGCAGCGTTTCGCCTCCCTGGAGGCGCTGAAGACGGCGATCGACGCGGATGTCGCCGCCGCCCGGGCCTACTGGCTTGGCCAACCGCTTGATTGATCGAAGAGCCTGAGATGACCGACTACAAAGCCACGCTGAACCTCCCGGAAACAGCCTTCCCGATGAAAGCCGGCCTGCCGCAGCGCGAGCCGGAGACCCTGGCGCGCTGGGACAGCATCGGCCTGTACCAGAAGCTGCGGGAAATCGGCGCGAATCGGCCGAAGTTCGTCCTGCATGACGGCCCGCCCTACGCCAACGGCAGCATCCACATCGGTCACGCGGTCAACAAGATCCTTAAGGACATGATCGTCCGCTCCAAGACCCTGGCCGGCTTCGACGCCCCCTACGTGCCGGGCTGGGACTGCCACGGCCTGCCGATCGAGCACAAGGTGGAGACCACCTTCGGCAAGAACCAGCCCTCCGACCTGACCCGCGAGCGTTGCCGCAGCTATGCCGGCGAGCAGATCGAGGGGCAGAAGGCCGACTTCATCCGCTTGGGCGTCCTCGGTGAGTGGGACAATCCCTACAAGACCATGGCCTTCGCCAACGAGGCCGGCGAGATACGCGCGCTGGCCGAGATGGTCAAGCAGGGCTTCGTGTTCAAGGGCCTGAAACCGGTCAACTGGTGCTTCGACTGCGGCTCGGCGCTGGCCGAGGCCGAGGTCGAGTACCAGGACAAGAAGTCCGACGCCATCGATGTCGCCTTCAGCGTCGAGGACGCCGACAAGCTGGCCGCGGCCTTCGGCCTCGGCGCGCTGGGCAAGCCGGCGTCCATCGTGATCTGGACCACCACGCCCTGGACCATCCCGGCCAACCAGGCGCTGAACGTCCACCCCGAATTCACCTATGCCCTGGTCGATACCGGTGAGCGCCTGCTGGTGCTGGCCGAGGAGCTGGTCGAGAGCTGCCTGCAGCGCTACGGCCTGAGCGGCGAGGTCGTCGCCCGCGCCGAGGGGCGCGCGCTGGAGCTGATCCGCTTCCGTCATCCGTTCTATGAGCGCTTCGCCCCGGTCTACCTGGCCGAGTACGTCGAGCTGGGCGCCGGTACCGGCATCGTCCACTCGGCGCCGGCCTACGGCGAGGACGACTTCCGCTCCTGCAAGCAGTACGGCATGAGCAACGACGACATCCTCAGCCCGGTGCAGAGCAACGGCGTGTACGTCGCCGACCTGCCGTTCTTTGGCGGCCAGTTCATCTGGAAGGCCAACCCGGCCATCGTCGCCAAGCTCGACGAAGTCGGCGCGCTGCTCAAGCACGAGAGCATCCAGCACAGCTACATGCACTGCTGGCGCCACAAGACTCCGCTGATCTACCGCGCCACTGCGCAGTGGTTCGTCGGCATGGACAAGCAGGCCACCGACGGCAGCACCCTGCGCGAGCGCGCCCTGAGCGCCATCGAGCAGACCCAGTTCGTGCCGAGCTGGGGCCAGGCGCGCCTGCACGGCATGATCGCCGGGCGCCCGGACTGGTGCATCTCGCGCCAGCGCAACTGGGGCGTGCCGATCCCGTTCTTCCTGCACAAGGCCACGGGCGAGCTGCACCCGCGCACCGTCGAGCTGATGGAGGAGGTGGCCAAGCGCGTCGAGCAGGAGGGCATCGAGGCCTGGTTCAAGCTGGACGCCGCCGAGCTGCTCGGCAGTGAGGCCGCCGACTACGACAAGATCAGCGACACCCTGGACGTCTGGTTCGACTCCGGCACCACCCACTGGCATGTGCTGCGCGGCTCGCACCCGCTGGGCCACGAGGTCGGCCCGCGCGCCGACCTCTACCTGGAAGGCTCCGACCAGCACCGTGGCTGGTTCCATTCGTCCTTGCTGACCGGCTGCGCCATCGACGGCCATGCGCCGTACAAGGCGCTGCTGACCCACGGCTTCACCGTGGACGAGAACGGCCGCAAGATGTCCAAGTCCCTGGGCAACGTGATCGCCCCGCAGGAAGTGACCGACAGCCTGGGCGCCGACATCCTGCGCCTGTGGGTCTCGGCCACCGACTATTCCGGCGAGATGGCCGTGTCCAAGGTCATCCTGCAGCGCAGCGCCGATGCCTACCGGCGTATCCGCAACACCATGCGCTTCCTGCTGGCCAACCTCGGCGACTTCGACCCGGCCAAGGACCTGCTGCCGGCCGAGCAGATGCTCGACCTAGACCGCTGGGCGGTGGACGCCGCCGCGCGCCTGCAGGCCGAGATCATCGAGGCCTACGGCGAATACCGCTTCTGGAACGTCTACTCCAAGGTGCACAACTTCTGCGTGCAGGAGCTGGGTGGCTTCTATCTGGACGTGATCAAGGACCGCCAGTACACCACCGCCGCCAACAGCCAGGCGCGCCGCTCCTGCCAGAGCGCGCAGTACCACATCGCCGAGGCTCTGGTGCGCTGGATCGCGCCGATCCTGGCCTTCACCGCCGACGAGATCTGGTCCTTCCTGCCGGGCAGCCGCAACGAGTCGGTGATGCTCAACACCTGGTACGAAGGCCTCGATCGTCTGCCGGAAGACTTCGCGCTGGATCGCGCCTACTGGGAGCAGCTCACCGAGGTGCGTGCCGCGGTGAACAAGGAGCTGGAAAACCTGCGCAACAGCAAGGCCATCGGCGGCAACCTGCAGGCCGAGGTCACCCTGTATGGCGACGAGGTGCTGCAGCAGTCCCTGGCCAAGCTTGACGACGAGCTGCGCTTCGCCCTGATCACCTCCGCCGCCACCGTCGCGCCGCTGGCCGACGCGCCGGCCGATGCGGTTGCCACCGAGGTGCCGGGCCTGAAGCTGAAAATCGTCAAGTCGGCGCACGCCAAGTGCGGCCGTTGCTGGCACTTCCGTGCCGACGTGGGCAGCAACGCCGCCCATCCGGAGCTGTGCCAGCGCTGCGTGAGCAACATCGAGGGTGCGGGAGAGGTGCGCAAGCATGTCTGATGCCTCGCGTTTCGGCCGCCTGGCCTGGCTGTGGCTGGCCGTGCTGGTTCTCGTCCTCGACCAGGGCAGCAAGCAGGTCGTGCTGCAGGTGCTGGAGTACGGCCAGCGGGTCACGGTGATCGACGGCTATTTCGACTGGACCCATGTGTACAACCGTGGCGCCGCCTTCAGCTTCCTGGCCGGCGAGTCGGGCTGGCAGCGCTGGTTCTTCGCCGCCATCGCGGTCGGCGTCAGTGCCGTGCTGGTGGTGTGGATGAAGCGCCTGAAGGCCGACGAGACCTGGCTGGCCGTGGCCCTGGCCCTGGTGCTCGGCGGCGCGCTGGGCAACCTCTACGACCGTGTGGTGCTCGGTCATGTGGTCGATTTCATCCTGGTGCACTGGCAGAACCGTTACTACTTCCCGGCGTTCAACCTGGCCGACAGCGGCATCACCGTCGGCGCCGTGATGCTGGCGCTGGATATGTTCAAGAGCAAGAAGTCCGGAGAACCCGCGCATGACTGAGCAACGTATCGGGCCGGACAAGGAAGTCACCCTGCATTTCGCCCTCAAGCTGGAAAACGGCGATGTGGTCGACAGCACCTTCGACAAGCAGCCGGCCACCTTCAAGGTCGGCGACGGCAACCTGCTGCCGGGCTTCGAGGTGGCGCTCTACGGCTTCAAGGCCGGCGACAAGCGCAGCCTGCAGGTCGCGCCGGAGAATGCCTTCGGCCAGCCCAACCCGCAGAACGTGCAGGTGATGCCGCGCAGCCAGTTCCAGGACATGGAGCTGTCCGAGGGGCTGCTGATCATCTTCAACGATGCCGCCAACGCGGAGCTGCCGGGGGTGGTCAAGGCCTTCGACGAGCAGCAGGTGACCATCGACTTCAACCATCCTCTGGCCGGCAAGACCCTGAGCTTCGATGTGGAGATCATCGCGGTTCGTCCGGTCTGATCTGCCTCAGCGGGGAGAGGCGTAGACTCTCCCCATCGCCTCCATCGCGCGCCGAGATTCCCTGCATGCAAATCAAACTCGCCAACCCCCGCGGCTTCTGCGCCGGCGTCGACCGTGCCATCGAGATCGTCAATCGCGCGCTGGAAGTGTTCGGCGCACCGATCTACGTGCGCCACGAAGTGGTGCATAACAAGTTCGTGGTCGAGGACCTGCGTGCCCGCGGTGCGGTGTTCGTCGAAGAGCTGGATCAGGTGCCGGACAACGTCATCGTCATCTTCAGCGCCCACGGCGTGTCCCAGGCCGTGCGCCAGGAAGCGGAGCGCCGCGGCCTCAAGGTGTTCGACGCCACCTGCCCGCTGGTGACCAAGGTGCATATGGAAGTCGCGCGCTACAGCCGCGACGGCCGCGAGTGCATTCTGATCGGCCACGAGGGGCACCCGGAAGTCGAGGGCACCATGGGGCAGTACGATGCCAGCAATGGCGGCGCCATCTACCTGGTCGAAGACGAGGCCGACGTGGCGGCCCTGCAGGTGCGCGACGCCGAGAATCTGGCCTTCGTCACCCAGACCACTCTGTCGATGGACGATACCAGCAAGGTCATCGATGCCCTGCGCGCCAAGTTCCCCAGCATTGGCGGCCCGCGCAAGGACGACATCTGCTACGCCACTCAGAACCGGCAGGATGCGGTCAAGCAGCTGGCCGCCGAATGCGACGTGGTGCTGGTGGTCGGCAGCCCCAACAGCTCCAACTCCAATCGCCTGCGCGAACTGGCCGAGCGTATCGGTACACCGGCCTACCTGATCGACGGTGCGGAAGATCTGGCGCGCGAGTGGTTTGCCAATGTGCAGCGCATCGGTATCACCGCCGGCGCCTCGGCCCCCGAAGTGCTGGTGCGTGGTGTGGTGGAGCAGCTGCGCGAGTGGGGGGCGGTGGGTGCAGAGGAACTGGATGGGCGGCCGGAGAATGTGACCTTCTCGATGCCGAAGGAGTTGAGGGTTAGGGCGGTAGACTAGAAAAAGGCCTGGTATTAGCAGGCCTTCCTGATTGTGGTGATTTCACTTCCAGCACTGGTCTAAGGGCTTTGTACCCGTCCGCCCCTTGTCGCCTATAGCGTTTAATGTCAGGTTTCCACAACCAGTATCACCGAATCGTTGTGTTGCTGTGAGAGTGTATCCTCCATCCCCTGCAACTGAACTGACACTCAATTCATAATATCCATTTTCCGATCGCACAACTGTGCCTGATGTATTGCGCAGGGCAAGTAAATTGATGTCGGCGCCGCTGGTTACATAACGGTTGTTCTGTGCAAAAAAACGCTCCTGACGTGCAGCGGCCTCACTCAAAAGAGCATGTCCTTCTGAACGGCTGCTGCGAGTGAGGTACTCGGTATAGTTCGGGATGGCGATGGCTGCCAGTATTCCGACAACCACCACCGCTATCATCAATTCAATTAGGGTGAAACCGGATTGCCTGTTGGTCATTGGAATTCCTCGGGAATGATATGCCAGCTCTGGCGACCAGAAGTGTTGGGGTCGTCACCTACGACAGCCGGATCCCCCGAGCCATCGCTGCCAAAGACTTTGTTTCCAGGTGCAAGAGTGAAGCCTCCGATAGCAGGGAAGCGTCTTCCTGAAACAATATCCCCTGCGGCACCGTACTGGTCTTTAGCACTGACGATTTTATCGTTGTTCAGATCAAGTACATTGAATTTGGTGCGTCCGCCCGTGGCTGCGTCAATGCCGTAGAGCCAAGTATCAGCACCCGCTGCACAGGGGTCTTCATTGGGGGTCAGGCTGGCAAAAAATAGCACCCTGCCGATGGCTGACATATTGTTTATCACCATTTCGCCTTTCAGTTGATTTCCCACTGACAAGTCAAGCGCCCAGCCCCAGCGCTCGACAGATGAATCGTGGGTGATCTTATTCGAGTCGGCGTTAGGGTTGCTGGCGTTGTAGTCCTTGAACCATTTGACAGGATTCTCACTCAGCAAGCGAATGTCGTTTATGTCGTTCTGAGTTGCATCGCCAATGACTGCGCCGTCGACTTGTAGTGAGAAGCTTTGCGCCTGCAGATTATTACGTTCTGTCGCTTTTGCCGTAGAGAGTGAAGTCCTCTGTCGCTTAGTCTGGCGATCCCAGACGCCGTAGAGTGTCATGGCTCGACTTGTATCGACATTGGCGTCGCTACTTTCAAAATACTTGCCGGTGCCAATCAGCACCAAGTAGCCAATCCTGGACGGATGGCGAACTATTGATGGTTGAATAGTAATGGCTTGGCGTTTTTCAGAGCCACTTACAGAGTCCCGAGCTGTAAATATCGGCGTGCCTCCGTAGGAGATGCTGAAATCATTAACGGTGACATTTGTGAGTGAGGTACGTGCAAATGGATCTCCCGTCAAAGCGGTTAGTGTGCTGCCTGAGCCAGTTGTGCTCACGGTGGGTACCAGATCAAAGCGCCACAGATTACCTTGAAGGTCGCCTGCATAAGCGTAATCGACTAGGCCGTCACCATTGTTGTCTGCGCCGCGGACACTGGATAGTCCGTTGGGCAAAGTTGCACCGGACTCGACAACTGGCGGTACAGTCAGCTTCTTCAACAGGGCACCTGTTTTGATGTCAATGATCATCATGGCTGCTCGGTCGTTGGTGCTGTTGTAGCCATTGCCCATCAGGACAGCCCATTGGCCGGAGTGTAGGCGGACAACTTCCGGCTGAGCGAAGGTGTAACCCAGATCACTGTCTGTAGTCGAGTCAAACTCCCAAAGCAGCTTGATTCTGTCTGGGTCGGTAATGTCTAGAGCAAATAGTGCTTTTCCACCTGCTCTTAATGTCCCTATCAGTACTGTTCGCCAGCCTTCATCGCTTCCGTTGCCAAAGTAAACATCTCGAACAACAGGGCTGCCGTCGACAAAGTAGCGATGCTCGGCGCCGGTATAGTTCTGGCCAGTGAGGCGATAAAGATTCTTGATGACTTCGGTAGGTATGAATGCAAATTCCTCTACGCCAGTTGATGCGTTGAAGCCATGCAGCATTCCGTCATTACCGCCCACATAGATCATTTCCTTGCGTAAAGGCTTTTTGTTGGCTGCTTTAAAGGCAGCATAGCTTTGGTAGCCATTGATGCTGCCAGTAGGGTTTTCGATGGCGTCAGCTTGATAGGACAGGTAACCAGGGGTGCCAACAACTACGGGGCTGGAGTTCACTATATCGCCAAGGATTGTGCTGCGTGCACGGAAGGAGGGGCTAGTAGCGCCTTCCAGGCTGCGGTCTCCTCTAATGTAGTCAACTCTTTGCGGGCCTCTGCTGTCTGTAGCACCGACCAAGCTCTCCGGGTTGATGTTGAGCAGGTTTTGCATCGTTCCCAGATTGTTCCAAGTGAAATTTTTCAACCCTGTTGTTGGATTGGTCGAATCCTTGATCATGACCTTTCGAGTGTCGGCTGCGAGGTTTTGGTTCGCTGCTTGCGCTTTCCATTGGATTGTTTGCAGGCCACTAGCATCGATCTTGGTTTTGATGAGTTCCCCGCTCCAATCTGTGCTGGAGAATTGAGTGGCGTAGACATTGCTCTGAATCGCGCTGTCATCCGCATCGGATACAAAGGAGGCGGATACTGCCGGACGCGCTGCAGTGGCGGTACGCTCGGCAATGCGGTTCAGGATATCCTTGAATGCTTGAACCATGGCATCGGGGCTGTCGACGCTGAAGAATTCGCCGCGAGAGTTGATTGCTGCGTGCCAAAGATCGTAAACATTATTAGGGCTATCTGCTGAAGCCGCAGGCCAGGCACGGTTTCCGCTTGCCAAGTTTTCATAGCCAGTGCCACCGAACGTTCCCTGGCTAGGGTCCCATTGCAGTCCTGGTTGACTCATGGCGCTGGTCAGGCCGAGGCCCATGGTGAAATTGACCATGTGTTGCCAAGTGGCCGGGTCATTGCGTGCATCCCAATAGGCTGTCGCAGGATTATTGTTCTTGAATGGCGTGAAGGGCTGCAGGCGATTGGCCAGGCCCGTTCTGAGGTCTGTCGCCCAATAGTGGAATGCCAAGTCTGCCACTGTTTGCTGCTGGCTATCGGCGTAAGGCGGGCGTGTACCGTTATAAACGGTGCCATCCGGAAGCGTTGTGCTGGAAGAGTCGTCCTTGTAATCGGCCGGCTGAGTAAAGCCCTGGTTCCAGATACCGTCCGTCATCAGAATGTGATAGCTGGGGCGGCAGGCATATGTATTGCCAGTGGTGTTTGTCTGGCTGTTGTCATTTGGATACTTCTGCCAGGGGGTGGCGGTCTTGAAGAACTCGCCCGCCCTGTACATGGCGCCGCGCAGAGGTGTACTGCCGTCGAAGGGGGGGTCCTGCAGCCAGGCCATCAACTGACCTTTATGGGCGTTGGTGTACTCGCGGAGCCTGTTATCTTGGCAGTTGGCTGTATTGCCTCCAGTGAAGGTTGTGCAGTTGGTCAAGTTCTGCCAGGTAAGACGTACTTCTGGTGGGAGGCTGGCGAAGGCGATCTGGGCAGCGGACTGAGTCGCAAGGGCGCGATTGCGATAGAAGGAGTACCAGATGGCGAAATTGCTGCGTTCATCGGTGCCCGCTGCAGCATCGTCAGCACGTGGCTGGCCAGAAGTAGCGGAAACGAATACAAGGCGGTAGCAGTCTTCGTCGGCAGGGTCTGTGGCGGTGCAGTTGGTTAAACTGTTATCACGAACGTAGTAATAGGCTTGGCGGCCTACTTGGCGAGCATCAATAGTAACTGTGTAATTGTTATTGCTGCGGCTGCAGGTTGCTCCAACGCCACTCAGTGTATCTGGGCGTGTGGAGACGCTAACTGTACAGCCAGTACCTGTAGTGGTCCGGGTGACAGTAAAGGATACGCCTGATGTAGTGCGTGATAGCGAACTACCATTGGCAATGCCGCTACTGAAGGCGTCTTGGAAATAGAAGTCGGCCGCCGGGTTTCGTGCGAAACGGCTGGAGGTGTTGCTATAACCGTAAGCAGTGGTATTGGGTAGTGTTCCCCGAGGGTCGTATGTCCAAGTCACACGATAATCGGTGGACAGGTTGTAGCTGCCGCGTCCTGAATTGAAGCCGTTGTTGAAGGCGTTGGTGAAGCTGGTGCTGAATGGGGTTGCCGCCACATTGCCGTTGCTGTCGTAGCGAGTCGGAATACGGTAGGTGACGTTGGGGTTGTAGTATAGCGGGTTGAATGCCGATGACTTGGCCCTGCGGGTTTCATGTACGCCGTTGATAGCGTCGGGTACAAAGGCCCAACGCATACTGCCCGAGTCGTCAATGGTCAGGAGCAGGTTGGGTGCCACAGTCTCGTTGAGGATCAGTGGTTTCTGGCTGATATTGAGTGCCGCCCCGCTGGCTTGCAGGGTGCCGGCAAAGTAAAGGCCAAAGCCCAGTGCAGAGAACAGGGAACGGCTTTTGAACATTGATGCGATCATTGAGTTTCTCCCCGGAAGCGAGTGTCCGAGCTGCACGTTTAGTTGCTTTCAATCAGCCCTTTCGAGTTGAGCGCGACTGTTGTCCTGATGGCGGCCTGGCTGCCGTTATTGCTGGCCATGCCATTGATCTCATAGCGAAATACGCCTATACCCATGGCGCTATTGCCATACTCCGGGTTTTCATTTTCGCCGGTGTCACTGCCAGCAGGTGCTGGGATTGCGTACCAGCGTGCAGCGCCGGTCATGACCGTGCCATCATTGGGCGAGTAAACCTGAGCGCTGGCCATATCTAGGCGATAGTCTGGCGTGCGATTCAGAAGACATAGTTTGCGTAACGGGATATTCGCGCAATCGTCAGTCGGCTCCTGTGGGCCGCGTGCAACTGTTCGCCGCTCGCCGTCACGGGTGGCGGCGTCGGCCACATTCATAAGCTGCTTGCTCTCTATCAAGTTTCCCGTGATGCGCGACTCCAGTGAAACTTCGCGTAAGTTGGCAATTGCCAGTACGGTAATGATAAGAAGAAATACTAGGGCAATGACCAAGCTGACACCTTTCTGGGTTCTGATGAGAACTGGTCGCGCGGCATGTGGAGTATGTTTCATGGCATTAGATTCCTCATGCTGGTGCTAGTAGAAAGCATGGTGTATAGCTTTTTGTCAGTTTGTGTGGTTCCGAACCAGTGCGTGTAAGTTGTGCTGGTGACGCCTTTTGTAATTTCGGTGGGGCTGGCGGCCAGTATCGAGAACTGCAGGGCGCGTATTGTTTCATTGGCGGCCGGTGCGGTGGTGTATTTGGAAACAATCTTCTCGTCGTTGTTGTTGACGCCATATTCAAAGCGTACCGCAGATATATTGGCGGCAATGACACTGAGGGTGCCGTTGTTGCCTTTGCAGGCAAGCTGAAGCGAGTTGTCGGCATCGGCGGGGTCGGTGTCGACCAAGGTGTAGAACTCAACTACTGCATCGGTAGCCACATAGGGTCGTGCGGGAATATTGGCAATGTCGTCACCCGTGCAGGTTTTGGAGCCAGTGAAGGCAGGTTGATAGCGGATGCAAAAAGAAGTGTCGCTAACTTTCTTGGCGACCTGGCCTGCGCTCATGATTCCGCAGTCGGCGGTTGACGTTGCTGGGAAGGTGTATTCCATTTCAACGTCGGGCGCGCGTCTAAAACCTGTCTTGGACAGGGCTTGCTCCAGAATCAGAATAGAAAATCGGGCGTTCTCAAGATTTCCTCCCTGACTCTGCTGGTACAGGTTGTTCTCTTTGTTATCGAGGTAAACCTGGGTGACACCTAGGATTAGGAAAGTGCTGATGAGGAGTGAAATCATGACCTCAATTAGCGATAGGCCAGCCTGCTTGTGTGTCATTACAGTTCTCCCCTCAGGCGGAATCGGCATACACCGGGGTCTGGGTTGGCGGCGGCAGAGGCGTCTAGGCAGCCATCGCCGGGCGCACGCCAGGCAATCTGAATTTCTACGGCCTGGCCAGCAGCACATACGCCGGGGCTGGGAGAGCGGCACACATAGAATTGATCCGCCAGCGCTTCGGCATCAGGCAGCATCAGGCGTACCTTATTGGCCCAGCAGGTTAGTTGCTTGGCTGTGTCGTTGGCTTGTATTGGGGATGCAGTGTCACAGGTTCCGGCGCTGGGCAGCGTTGTCAGCAGGTAGTCGTTGAGCGCGGAGGGGTTGGCGCGAATCTGCTCGAGTAAATTGCTGGCCAGCATCGCAGCGTTATTGCGCTGAACCGAGTCTGCCGTGTACTGAATGCCGCGACCCTGCATGGCTACGAGCCCAAGAATGCCAATCGTCAGCAATATCAAGGTAACCATGACCTCTATGAGGCTGAAGCCCTGGTGGCGTTGGTGAGTGTGCTTCATGGCACGCAATCTCCCAGAAGAGTGGTATCGCTATCATGACCGCGGTTATGTATGCGGCTACTGCCGCTGGGTTCGATGGTTACCAAATAAGCAAAGTTGGCCATGTCATCCCTGCAAACGATGATCCGAGTCTCTCCTACCGAGGAGGAGGCACCGTTAGAGCTGTAGGTCAGGCTCAGGGGGCTTGGCGAGGTTGCAATGTCGGCTTGGCCGGTATCAAAGGTTTCTCGCCTGAGAACTTCTGTGCTGGTTGAAACTGTCCAGACATTCCCTGCATTGCTTATGGTCACAGGTGTTCTGCGTATGACTGCTTCGGCACGGGCAAACTGCATCAGGCTATTGATGGTCTGCGCTTGTGCCTCGACTTGTTGATTGCGCACCATGCGAGTCAGATTGGGCGTGGCAATGGCAAGGGCAATGCCTAGCAGGCTGATGGTGATCATCAGCTCTATCAGGCTGAATCCTTTTGTGCTCGGGCGACACGGCATGATCTTCTCCTCATGGTCTACTTGCATACTCCCTCAGCGGCATTCCAGATGTCACAGTGCTCTGGATGGCTGGCGTCATAGTCCGGATGACCGGTGGCGCTGGAGTTACTTGGTGCATCTGGAGCTGGCTTGCAGGTTTTCGGCGCGGGTGGCCTGGCGTACGCGGCCCTGTCGATTGAGGATGAGCTGCCAGGCGATTTTTCCCTCGGCGCATTGATAGAAGCGTCCGTTGCTGGCTGGAGTGGTACCGTTTGGGTGAAACAGGATGGTTTTGCCAAAGCCCGTCCATTCAAGATGCGTGTCTGGCTTGGTTTGGAATCTGTGCAGCAGAGTCGGAGTGTCTCCGCTGCGGCGAGTCATCCAGCCTTTTCTCCAGTCAGTTACACAGCTCAGTCCGTCAGTGCTGGCGCAAATTTCTACCTTTTGGCGATTTAGTATCGCAACTGCGCGTCCCTGATGAAGTGATGTCAGTAGGGTTTCTCGCAAAGAGTCCTGCCTGTTCTTATTGATCAGGCTGACGAGGTTGGGGGTTGCAAGGGCGATTGCCAGAGACAGCAGGCTGATGGTGAGGAGAGTTTCTAGCAGGCTGAAGGCTATCTGGTTTTTCCGGAGCATGTTGTATCCCTGTGATTGAGTTGCCGTCCTGGCAGCTAGGGGTTTAGACGTGCACCGGTGGTTATGCAAACGGAGGGCGTGTGAGGCGTGTATTGATAGTGGGTGGGGGGATTATGGGGCTCCTGGCTGCGCGTTTGCTTGCCCAACAGGGGCTCAAGGTGGAGTTGCTGGACTCGGGTGGGTTGGGCGCCGAGGCCTCGTGGGCCGGTGGTGGGATCGTTTCACCACTTTACCCGTGGCGCTATGCCGCGCCAGTTGGTGAGCTGGCACGTTGGTCGCAGGGCTACTATCCGCAGCTGGGTACTGATCTCTCGTCGAGCACTGGCATAGATCCAGAGGTGCAAAAGACGGGGCTGTATTGGCTTGACCTGGAGGATGAGGCGCGGGCACTTGCCTGGGCGAGGACTGAAGAGCGCCCGCTGGTCTGCTTGCCAAGATCTGAAGTGCTTGAGCGCTTGCCAATGCTGGGTGCTGATTTCGCGCGAGCTCTTTATCTATCGGATTTGGCGAATGTCAGGAATCCGCGACTTTTGCGTGCCCTGCAGCGGCTTTTGCTGCAATACGACAATGTATCGCTTTTACCGGGGTTTCGTGTCGAGTCGTTGCTGGTTGGTCGCGGTCGGGTATCTGGGGTGCGTACGGCTTCGGGAGAGGAGCATGCTGCCGATGCTGTTGTTTTAACGGCAGGTGCCTGGAGCGGTCAGTTGCTGGCGACCCTGGGGCTGGATCTGCCGGTCGAGCCGGTGAAGGGGCAGATGATTCTCTACAAGTGCGCCGAGGACTTCCTGCCGGCCATGGTGCTGGCCAAGGGACGTTATGCCATTCCGCGCAAGGATGGGCACATCCTGGTCGGCAGCACCCTGGAGCACGTGGGCTTCGACAAGACACCGACCGCTGAGGCGCTGGCCAGTCTCAAGGCGTCCGCCGAGGCGTTGCTGCCGGCGCTGGCCGAGGCCGAGGTGGTCGGGCATTGGGCCGGGCTGCGGCCGGGGTCGCCGGATGGCGTGCCCTTCATCGGCGAGGTGCCGCAGTATCCCGGGCTGTGGCTGAACTGCGGGCATTACCGCAATGGCCTGGTGCTGGCGCCGGCATCCTGCGAGTTGTTGAAGAACCTGATGCTGGGCGAGACGCCCATCGTCGATCCGATGCCTTATTCACCGGCGGGGCGCTTGGGGCCGGCCTGAGGTGAGTGCAGCTCGCGGCTTCAAGCGCCGCAAGCTGCCTGGCTGATATCAGTCGATGCCCAGCTTCTTCAGGCGGTAGCGCATGGAGCGGAAGGTCAGCCCCAGGCGCTGGGCCGCGGCGGTGCGGTTCCAGCGGGTTTCCTCCAGCGCCTGCATGATCAGCTTGCGCTCGATCTCTTCCAGGTAGTCTTCCAGATTGTCGATCTGCGCCAGCGAGGCGTCGCCGCTGTCGCTGGCCGGGGCGGCGTCCGCCAGGCGCAGGTCGGCGGCCTGGATCAGGTCGTCCTCGCACAGGGTGTAGGCACGCTCGAGCATGTTCTCCAGCTCGCGCACGTTGCCGGGGAAGCGGTAGCACTTGAGCTTGTCCAGGGCCTCGCCGGTGAGCTTGGCCGCCGGCAGGCCGCTGCCTTCGGCCAGGCGCCTGAGCATGGTGTCGGCCAGCAGCGGGATGTCCTCGCGGCGCTCGCGCAGCGGCGGTACGCGCAGCTCGATGACGTTGAGGCGGTAGAACAGGTCCTGGCGGAAGCGCCCGGCGGCCACCTCGGCGGCCAGGTCCTTGTGCGTGGCGCAGAGGATGCGCACGTCCACCACCACCTCCTGCTGGCCGCCGACGGCGCGCACGGCTTTTTCCTGGATGGCGCGCAGCAGCTTGACCTGCATGGTCAGCGGCAGATCGGCGACTTCGTCGAGGAACAGGGTGCCGCCATCGGCGGCCTGGAACAGGCCCTGCTTGTCCTCGATGGCACCGGTGAAACTGCCCTTCTTGTGGCCGAAGAACTCGCTCTCCATCAGTTCCGAGGGAATGGCGCCGCAGTTGACCGGCACGAAGGGCTTCTCCGCGCGCGGGCCCTGTTCATGGATCAGACGCGCCACCAGCTCCTTGCCGCTGCCCGACTCGCCACTGATGTAGACCGGCGCCTGGCTGCGCGCCAGCTTCTGGATCTGCTGGCGCAGGGTCTTCATTGGCGGCGACTCGCCGAGCAGGCGGGTGTCCACCGGGCCCTCGCTGTTCTCGCCGCTGCGCAGGCGCAGGGCGGTGGCCACCAGTTCGCGCAGGCGGCCGAGGTCCACCGGCTTGGTGAGGAAGTCGAAGGCGCCGGCCTTGAGGGCGTTGATCGCGGTGTCCAGGCTGCCGTAGGCGGTGATCATGGCCACCGGCACCTGGGCGTGGCGCTGCTGGATGTGCTGCACCAGCTCCAGGCCGGTGCCGTCCGGCAGACGCATGTCGGTCAGGCACAGGTCGAACGGCTCGCGCGCCAGCCACTCGCGGGCCTCCTTGACGTTGCGCGCGCTGCGCGTGTCGAGCTTCATGCGCCCCAGAGTGATCTCCAGGAGTTCGCGGATGTCGGGTTCGTCGTCGACGATCAGGGCTCTCTGCCGGGTGCTCATGGTCAGCTCAGCTTGCGTGGGTGGGCGAAGGTGATGCGGAAGCAGCTGCCGCCACCTTCGCGCGGTTTGTAGTCGAGGCGTGCCTGATTGCTTTCGCACAGCTCGCGGGAGATGTACAGGCCTAGGCCGGTGCCCTTGTTGTCGGTGGTGTAGAAGGGTTCGAAGATGTGCTGCACCTGGTCGGGTGGCACACCGGGGCCGTTATCCAGCACTTCCAGGGTCGGCAGGTCGCTCTCGCTGTCGCGATACAGCTTCAGCCAGACTTGGCCGAGCTGGTGCTTCTGCGCGCTGTAGCGCAGGCCGTTCTGCACCAGGTTGGTCAGCACCTGGTTCAGCTGATGGGGGTCCATGCGCGTCTGCAGGCCACTGCCGAGCGTCTCCAGGTGCAGGGTCTGGTCGATCCGCGCCGAGTTGCGGAATTCGCTGGCGAAGCGGTGCAGCCAGTACTTCAGGTCGAGCAGCTGCGGCTCGGCCTGGCGCCGGCGCGACAGCTGCAGGACGTTCTCGATGACCATGTTCATCCGCCGCGAATGGTCCTGGATGATCTGCGCCAGGCGCCGGTCCGGATCGTCCAGGGCCTCGGACTCCTGCAGCAGCTGTGCGGCATGGCTGATCGCGCCCAGCGGGTTGCGGATCTCGTGGGCGATGCCGGCGGTCAGCCGGCCGAGGGAGGCCAGCTTGAGCTGCTGGGCCTGCTGGGTGATCTGCGAGATATCGTCGAGAAAGATCAGGGTGTGCTGCTCCTCGCCGCGCTGCAGGGGGATGAAGCTCGGCTGCAGCACCGGCCCCTCCGGTATGGCCTGCAGGCTCTGCGGGCGCAGGGTGGGGTTGTGCTGCCACTGTTGCAGGCGCCTGACCAGCTCCGGGCAGTATGGGTCGAGCACCTTGCCCTCCAGCTTGCCGCGCCCGAGCATGCCGAGGGCGCCCTGGTTGGCCAGCAGCACCCGGTGCTGCTTGTCCAGCACCAGGATGCCGGTGCGCATGCGCTGCAGGATCAGCGAGTTGAGCGCCTCCAGGCTGGCCACGTCGACCGCGCGCTGCTCGGCCAGGCTCTCGCTCTGCTGCAGGCGCCGGGTCAGGCCCTGGAGGAACAGCGCCGCGGCGAAGCACAGGGCGCCGAGGGCGCCGGCCTGGACGAACTGGGCGGTGGCGGCCGAGCGGGTCAGGCTCAGGTAGAAAGTCAGGCTGAGCATGCCGATGGCGGCGACGGCGGCGATCAGCAGGCCGATGCGCCCGCGCAGCAGGATGTTGGCGATAGCCACCGCCACCACCAGCAGGTTGCCGATGCCGCTAGGGGTGCCGCCGGCCGAGTAGAACAGGGCGCAGAGCAGCAGCACGTCGAGCAGTGCCAGGCCGAATACCTGGGCCAGGTGCCGCGGGCGCTGCATGAACACGGCGACCAGCACGTTGAAGATCAGGTAGGCCCAGCTGCCGTAGCGGAACAGCTGCACGTGGGCCAGCTGCAGCAGTTCCTGGTCCAGCTGGCTGGAGATCAGCAATACCAGGGCCAGGCCGACGGTGACCCGGTACAGGTTGTACAGGCGCAGGATGCGGCGGCCGGGCAGCTCGCCGAGGGTCAGGGCGTCAGCAGTCACTGCTGTGGCTGCTCTGTTCCAGATGGGCCTGGCTGCAGTACCAGTGCTCGCCGCGGGGCAGGGCCTTGTCGCGCGGCACGTGCACGCCGCACTGGGCGCAGCGCACCATGGGCGCCGGCTCTGCAGGCGGCGGGGTCGTCGGTGCGGCCGGGCGTTTGAAACGCCGCCAGAGCCAGAAGGCGGCGGCGATCAGGGCGATCCAGAACAGCAGACGGAACATTGGCGTGCTCTTCTTGTTGGCAAAGGCGCAGTTTAGCCAAGTGCGCCGGCGCAGCGCAGCAGGTACGGCGGCGGGCATGAAAAAGGGAGGCCTGGGCCTCCCTTCGGTCGATACGGCGAACTCAGTCGAACAGGCCGAAAGTCATGTAGCTGAACCAGGAGCGGTCAGCGGAATTGCCTTCGGCTTCGCTTTCCAGGTCTTCCTCGGCTTCTTCTTGGTTTTCCGGCTGCAGCTCGTCCGGGATCTCTTCCTGGGCTTCCTCGTACTGGCGGATGACGTCCTGGCTGGCGCGGGTCTCGCCCGGCGGCAGCGGCGCATCGGACTCGATCAGGCCGAGGGTGGCCTTGGCCAGCCAGGAGCGGTTGTCGGCTTCCTCTTCGAGGGGCACGAACTGGCCGTCGACCAGGGTCGGGTGATCCGGGTAATTGAGCTTGAGGGTTTCCAGGCTGGTGGCGGCCAGGTCGTCCAGCTCCAGGCGCTGATAGGCCTCGACCATCAGGGCCAGGCCATCGCCCACGGCCGGGGTCTCCTGGAAGTTCTCCACCACGTAGCGGCCACGGTTGGCGGCGGCGACGTAGGCCTGGCGGGTCAGGTAGTAGCGGCCGGCATGGATCTCGTAGGCGGCCAGCAGGTTGCGCAGGTAGACCATGCGCGCCTTGGCGTCCGGCGCGTAGCGGCTGTTGGGGAAGCGGCTGGTGAGCTGGGCGAATTCGTTGAACGAGTCGCGTGCGGCCCCCGGGTCACGCTTGGTCAGGTCCAGCGGCAGGAAGCGGGCCACCAGGCCGCGGTCCTGGTCGAAGGAGGCCAGGCCCTTGAGGTAGTAGGCGTAGTCGACGTTGGCGTGCTGCGGGTGCAGGCGGATGAAGCGCTCGGCGGAGGCTTTGGCGGCTTCCGGCTCGACATTCTTGTAGTAGGCGTAGATCAGCTCCAGCTGCGCCTGCTCGGCATAGCGGCCGAAGGGGTAGCGCGATTCCAGGGCCTTGAGCTTGGCGATGGCGTTGTTGTAGCTGTTGCTGTCGAGATCGTCCTGGGCCTGCTGGTACAGCTCGGTCTCGCTGAGGTTTTCGTCCACTTCCGGCTTGTTGGACGAGCAGGCGGCGGTGAGGGCGAGGGTGGCGATCAGCAGCAGGTGTTTCACTTGCATGGTGGCTTGCGTCCCTGTGACGGCGGCTGTCTAGGCCTCGGCCGTCCTGTTATGATGAGCGCCCCGGAAATGGCCGGGACAAAGACGCCGTATTTAACCACAGCGTGCAGCCGAAACCAAAAGCCGCACCGCCCTCCGCAGCAGCCCATGTCCGAAGACTCCGATCAGCTCATTCAACTCACCGCCGAAGTGCCGTCCGACCTCGGTGGCCAGCGCCTCGACCAGGTCGCCGCCCAGCTGTTCGACGAGTATTCGCGCTCGCGCCTGACGGCCTGGATCAAGGAGGGCCGCCTGACCGTCGATGGCGCCCTGCTGCGGCCGAAGGATGTCGTCCACAGCGGTGCCGTGCTCAACCTGCAGGCCGAGCAGGAGGCCCAGGGCGAATGGGTGGCGCAGGACATCCCGCTGAACATCGTCTACGAGGACGAGCACCTGCTGGTGATCGACAAGCCGGCCGGCCTGGTGGTCCATCCGGCCGCCGGGCATGCCGACGGCACCCTGCTCAACGCCCTGCTGCACCATGTGCCGGACATCATCAACGTGCCGCGCGCGGGCATCGTCCACCGCCTGGACAAGGACACCACCGGCCTGATGGTGGTGGCCAAGACCCTGCAGGCGCAGACCAAACTGGTCGACCAGCTGCAGAAGCGCACGGTCAGCCGCATCTACGAATGCATCTGCATCGGCGTGATCACTTCCGGTGCCACCATCGACGCGCCGATCGGCCGCAGCTCGGCCAACCGCCAGCGCATGGCGGTGATCGACGGCGGCAAGCCGGCCGTGACCCATTACCGGGTGCTGGAGCGCTTCCGCTCGCACACCCATGTGCGGGTCAAGCTGGAGACCGGGCGCACCCACCAGATCCGCGTGCACATGACCCATGCCGGCTACCCGCTGGTGGGCGACCCGCTGTACGCCGGGCGCTTCCGCATTCCGCCGGCGGCCAGCCCGACCCTGGTGCAGACCCTCAAGGAGTTCCCGCGCCAGGCTCTGCACGCGCGCTTCCTCGAACTGGAGCATCCGGTCACCGGGCAGCGCATGAAGTGGACCTCGCCGCTGCCCGAGGATCTGGTCTGGCTGCTCTCGCTGCTGCGCCAGGACAATGAATCCTTCGTCTGACTGGCTGCTGCCGGACTGGCCGGCGCCGGCCAACGTACGCACCTGCGTCACCACCCGTGCCGGCGGCGTCAGCCAGGCACCCTTCGACGGCCTGAACCTCGGCGACCATGTCGGCGACGACCCCGCCGCCGTCGCCGCCAACCGTGCTCGGCTGGTCGAGACGCTGGGCTGCCGCCCGGCCTGGCTGCAACAGGTGCACAGCCCCGATGCGGTCGAGGCCGATCCCCGACAGGTGCCGACCGCCGATGCCAGCTGGACGGCCGCGCCGGGTACCGCCTGCGCCGTGCTGACCGCCGACTGCCTGCCGGCGCTGTTCTGCGACCGCGCCGGCACCCGGGTCGCGGCGGCGCATGCCGGCTGGCGCGGGCTGGCCGGTGGCGTGCTGGAAAATACGGTGGCCGCCCTGGGTGTCGAGCCGGACGAGCTGCTGGTCTGGCTGGGGCCGGCCATAGGCCCGCAGTCCTTCGAGGTCGGTGCGGAAGTACGCGAGGCCTTCCTTACCCGGCACGCCGAGGCCGAGCGGGCCTTCGTGCCGAGCGCCAATGCCGGCAAGTACCTGGCCGATCTCTACAGCCTGGCGCGCATCCGCCTGGCGGCCATCGGCGTTACCGCCGTGCATGGTGGCGGGCTGAATACCTTCAGTGACCCGCGCTTCTTCTCCTACCGCCGCGCCGCCCGTACCGGGCGCTTTGCCTCGCTGGTCTGGCTGGCCGACTGATCTCCGTCAACGCGCCGCCGCTTGAATCGGGAAAAACTGTCCTCATCTAGAGAGCAATTCCGGGCTTCACTATCGGGAGCAGTTCAGCGCTCTGGCCCGCTCATCGTAGGAAGGACATTTTCATGCGCATCGACCGTCTCACCAGCAAGTTGCAACTTGCCCTCTCCGACGCCCAGTCCGTCGCCGTGGGTCTCGACCACTCCGCCATCGAACCGCTGCACCTGATGCAGGCCCTGCTGGAACAGCAGGGCGGCTCGATCAAGCCGCTGCTGATGCAGGTCGGCTTCGACGTGGTGGCCCTGCGTCAGGCCCTGACCAAGGAGCTCGACCAGCTGCCCAAGCTGCAGAACCCCACCGGCGACGTGAACCTGTCGCAGGACCTGGCGCGCCTGCTCAACCAGGCCGACCGGCTGTCGCAGCAGAAGGGCGACCAGTTCATCTCCAGCGAGCTGGTACTGCTCGCCGCCATGGACGAGAACACCCGGCTGGGCAAGCTGCTGCTCGGCCAGGGCGTATCGAAGAAGGCCCTGGAGAACGCCATCGCCAACCTGCGCGGTGGCCAGGCGGTCAACGACCCGAATGCCGAGGAGTCGCGCCAGGCGCTGGACAAGTACTGCGTCGACCTGACCAAGCGCGCCGAGGACGGCAAGCTCGACCCGGTGATCGGCCGTGATGACGAGATCCGCCGCACCATCCAGGTCCTGCAGCGCCGCACCAAGAACAACCCGGTGCTGATTGGCGAGCCCGGCGTCGGCAAGACCGCCATTGCCGAAGGCCTGGCCCAGCGCATCGTCAACGGCGAGGTGCCGGACGGCCTCAAGGACAAGCGCCTGCTGGCCCTGGACATGGGCTCGCTGATCGCCGGCGCCAAGTTCCGCGGCGAGTTCGAGGAGCGCCTGAAGGCGGTGCTCAACGAACTGGGCAAGCAGGAAGGGCGCATCATCCTGTTCATCGACGAGCTGCACACCATGGTCGGCGCCGGCAAGGCCGAGGGCGCCATGGACGCCGGCAACATGCTCAAGCCGGCCCTGGCGCGCGGCGAGCTGCACTGCGTCGGCGCCACCACCCTGGACGAGTACCGCCAGTACATCGAGAAGGACGCCGCGCTGGAGCGCCGCTTCCAGAAGGTGCTGGTGGACGAGCCCTCCGAGGAGGACACCATCGCCATCTTGCGGGGCTTGAAAGAACGCTACGAGGTGCACCACGGCGTGACCATCACCGACGGTGCCATCATCGCCGCGGCCAAGCTGAGCCACCGCTACATCACCGACCGCCAGCTGCCGGACAAGGCCATCGACCTGATCGACGAGGCCGCCAGCCGCATCCGCATGGAAATCGACTCCAAGCCGGAGGAGCTGGATCGCCTGGATCGCCGCCTGATCCAGCTGAAGATCGAGCGCGAGGCGCTGAAGAAGGAAGACGACGAGGCGGCCAAGAAGCGCCTGGAGAAGCTGCAGGACGACATCGCCAAGCTGGAGAAGGAATACGCCGACCTGGAGGAAATCTGGAAGTCGGAGAAAGCCGAGGTGCAGGGCTCGGCGCAGATCCAGCAGAAGATCGAGCAGGCCAAGGCCGACCTCGAGGCGGCGCGGCGCAAGAGCGACCTGCAGCGCATGGCCGAGCTGCAGTACGGCATCATCCCCGACCTGGAACGTAGCCTGCAGATGGTCGACCAGCACGGCAAGAGCGAGAACCAGCTGCTGCGCAACAAGGTGACTGACGAGGAGATCGCCGAGGTGGTCTCCAAGTGGACCGGCATCCCGGTGAGCAAGATGCTCGAGGGCGAGCGCGACAAGCTGCTGCGCATGGAAGACGAGCTGCACAAGCGCGTCATCGGCCAGCACGAGGCGGTGGTGGCGGTGGCCAACGCCGTGCGCCGCTCGCGCGCCGGCCTGGCCGATCCGAATCGTCCCAGTGGTTCCTTCCTCTTCCTCGGCCCGACCGGGGTGGGCAAGACCGAGCTGTGCAAGGCCCTGGCCGAGTTCCTCTTCGACACCGAGGAGGCCATGGTGCGCATCGACATGTCCGAGTTCATGGAGAAGCACTCGGTGGCCCGCCTGATCGGCGCGCCGCCCGGCTACGTGGGCTACGAGGAGGGCGGTTACCTGACCGAGGCGGTGCGCCGCAAGCCTTACTCGGTGATCCTCATGGACGAGGTGGAGAAGGCCCACCCGGACGTGTTCAACGTGCTGCTGCAGGTGCTGGAGGACGGTCGCCTGACCGACAGCCAGGGTCGTACCGTGGACTTCAAGAACGCTGTGGTGGTGATGACCTCCAACCTCGGCTCGGCGCAGATCCAGGAGCTGGTCGGTGATCGCGAGGCGCAGCGTGCGGCGGTGATGGATGCAGTGAGCAGCCACTTCCGTCCGGAGTTCGTCAACCGCATCGACGAGGTGGTGGTGTTCGAGCCGCTGGCCCGTGAGCAGATCGCCGGCATCGCCAATATCCAGCTGGCGCGCCTGCGCCAGCGCCTGGCCGAGCGCGAGCTGGCCCTGGAGCTGACCGACGAGGCGCTGGACAAGCTGGTGGCGGTCGGTTTCGACCCGGTCTACGGCGCGCGGCCGCTCAAACGGGCGATCCAGCGCTGGATCGAGAACCCGCTGGCGCAGCAGATCCTGGCCGGCACCTTCCTGCCGGGGGCGACCATCCATGCCCGGGTCGAGGGCGAGGAGATCGTCTTCGCCTAAGTGCTGTGCCTATGAAAAGCCCCGGTAGACCGGGGCTTTTTTGTTCAGGCCTGCAGGTAGCGCAGCAACAGGGCCAGGGCGGCGACCTGGTCTTCGGCCAGGTCGATGATATGGAAGCCGCACCAGCCGTTCTGGCCGGATTCCGCGGGGCGGCTCCACAGGCAGTCGGCGCCGACGCGGATTTCGTGGATACCCTCCAGGGGCTGATCCAGTACCAGGCGGCATTCCCACACCGAGTCGGCCTCCGGCGGCGCCTCGCTGACCAGCATGAAACCGTCCTCGGACAGGTCGACCACCCGTCCCAGGCGTCGGCCGCTGTGCAGGTCGAGGACTTCGATGTTGAGTTGCGCGCTATGCCGGCTGTGCTGGCGACGGTCGTCCATTCAGGCTCCTTGTCCGACTTCTTGGGCGCGTCCGGTGAAGCGCTGGAGGACGCGATAGATGGCGCCGAGGGCGCGATCGACCAGAGGCGCGCTGCGCTCCGGGGTGACGATGCGGGCCAGGCCCTGTTCCATTTCGCCGGCCAGCTGGCGGATCGGTTTGACCGCCACGCGCTGGCCGCTGTGATCGACGAACATGTAGTTGTGCGTGGTCGGGCTGAACCAGGATAGCTTGAGGGTCACGCTCTCCTTGCCCTGGACGAACTCAAACCAGGTACCGAACTCCAGCTGCTGCAGTTCCTTGATCAGCGCCTGCGCGCGTGGTGATGGCGCTGTCTCGCGCCGGACCGGCTCGGCCAGGGCGGCATCCTCGCCGAGCATGGCGCCCAGCGGGCTTTCCGGCAGCTGCGACTTGATCTGCGCGGCCAGCTGCGGCTGCTGGGCCTGCACCGCGTGCTGGCAGGCGACTATATCCTGCAGCAGCCGGCGGATGCCGTCCTCGTGGTAGCCGCCGAGCAGCTCCAGGCCTTTGCGCAGCTCGTCCAGCAGGGCCACACGCAGGCCCTGCAGGCGGGCGCGGCCGGCCTCGTCCAGGGGGGTGCCGCTCCAGGCCAGTTGCTCGGCCACCTCACCGGCGCGCTGCCACTCGGCGCTGCGTTCGCCATGACGCAGCAGGACGAAGACCAGTACGTCGGCCCAGGTCAGCTCGAGAAAGTTGTGGATGATGCTGGGTAGCTGGCGCCCCTTGAGTACGCCCTGGATCACTCCGACCGCCAGCTGGCGGGCGCCGAGCAGCTTGTCGCGGCCCTTGGCTGCCTCCACCGCGCGGCGCTCGCGCAGCTCGACCCTGTGCTTGAGAGTGGCGACGAACTCGTTGAACTCGTCGAGCAGGCTCTCGAACAGCAGCAGATCGCCGGCGAAACCGTGGATCACCCGTTCCACCACCCAGTGGATCTTTGCTAGCAGCCCGCGCTCATCGCCTTCGCTGCCATACAGCACGCCAGCCTGGGCCATGGCGTTGAGCAGGCGGCGGGCCGGGTGATGATGCTGGGTGAACAGCGCCTTGTCCTGCAGGGCCACCTTCAGATAGGGGGTGTGCAGGTGAGACAGGGCGGTCTTGCAGGCGTTGGGTAGATTGTCGTCATCGAGGATGAAGTCGAACAACATGCCGACCAGGTCGATCACGTCGGCTTCCTGGTCCGCCAGCTTCTGCTGGCCGGGCAGGCGGCTGTGGGCTTCCAGTTGCTGCTGCAGGTTGACCTTGAGTTCTTCTACCGGCTGCGGGCCCTGCAGGCGCTCGGCCAGGGTGCTGGCGGACTGTTGCTGCAGGCGGGTCAGCGCCTCCAGCAGCTCGCCGGCGCTGTAGGTGCTGGTGGCCGTGCGCGGGGCGAAGCTGGCGATGCTGCGGGTGCCGCCGGGCAGGGGGGCATCGAGGTCCTGCTGGCGGCGTTCGCCGAGCAGGGCGGTGAGGCCGCCGAGCAGCTGGCCGGGATCCTGCGGTGGTGGCGCGCTGAGATCGGCCGGTGCCTGGATGATCGGTGCCGGCTGGGGCATCGATGGTGAGCCGGCCGTGCCGCCGCTCACGGGGGCGGTGCCCGGGCCGGTAGCGCTGGCCTGCGGTGCGCTGGCCGCCGAGCCCTCGGGCTTCGCCGGTGGTGTGGCGGACGGTGTGCGCTGGGCAGTGAACTTGAGGTTGGGCAGGATGCCGGCGTTGATCAGGCGCTGGTTGAGCATCTCGTAGAGGGTGTCCAGACCCTGCATCACGTGGCGGTCGAACAGCGTGTAGAGGATCAGCTTGATGCGCAGCGGCAGCGGATGTGGCGCCAGGGCCAGGCGGAAGGCCTCGGCCAGGGCCTGCGGGCCGAAGGGGTTGGCGTCCTCGAGCAGTTTCTGACCGTTGTTGAGCAGGGCCAGGCGCTGCTCCAGGGCGAACAGGGTGCGCGTGCTGCGCGCCTTGACCCGGCTGACCATGTTGGTCACCTGCAGGCTTTCCTCGTAGTCCTCGTTCTGCACCAGGCTGAGGCTGTCGGTATCCAGTTCGGCGTTCTGCGGCCTGGTCTTGAGCTTGCCGTCGAGGAAGTCGGCGAAGTTCTGTGCGACGCGCTGGTGATAGCTGCGCTCGATCTGCGGGCGCAGCTTGCGCAGGTCGCGCATGGCATCGAAGAACAGGCTCTGCACCTTGTTGTTCTCGGCCTTTTCCGCACCTTCGAAGAGGGTGTCGTCGAGCTGGGCGAACAGCCCGCCGAGGTGTTCGGCCAGGTTGTTCATCACCAGCTTGCGGCAGTCTTGCACCAGCTCGCCGAAACGCGGCTGGATGGCGCGGCTGGCGACGCCGGGGATGCTGGGGGGAGTCGGTGGGGTGTCCTTGGGAGGCATGGATTGTCCTGGAGGCGTCGATTGGGCGCCGTGTAAAGCCGTTCATGCTGTCAGGAATATCCTAGCCGGTTATTGGTACGCCGGTGCGAATCAAATAAGTCGTTGTCAGGGTTGACATAAGCATGTGGCTACGTAAAATGGCGCGCCTCTGATGCGGGAATAGGCGAAAGCCTTCCGAGGAAGAGATTGGAAGCTCGTCGTTCCGCGATAGCTCAGTCGGTAGAGCAAGTGACTGTTAATCACTGGGTCCCTGGTTCGAGTCCAGGTCGCGGAGCCAACTTCCAGGCGGGGTATAGCGCAGTCCGGTAGCGCGCCTGCTTTGGGAGCAGGATGTCGGGAGTTCGAATCTCTCTACCCCGACCATCATGGGTCGTTAGCTCAGTCGGTAGAGCAGTTGGCTTTTAACCAATTGGTCGTAGGTTCGAATCCTACACGACCCACCATGATTCAAGACAAAGAGCCCGCCTAGCGCGGGCTTTTTGTTGTCTGCCATCCAGGGCGACCCCTGCGGGCCATATTGGTTGCCTGGCGGAGAATGGGGCGGCGCACCGCCCCTTTCGTTTCAGTGCAGCTTCAGGCGTGGCTCGGTGCTGCGGCCGATGCGGTCGCCGAGCATCAGCAGGGCGGTACGCAGCGTGCCGTAAAGCGCCATCTGGTGCATGCGGTACAGCGACACGTAGAACATCCGCGCCAGCCAGCCCTCCAGCTTCACGCTGCCCATCAGATTGCCCATCAGGTTGCCCACCGCCGAGAAGCGCGACAGCGAGATCAGCGAGCCGTAGTCGCGGTAGCGGAATTCCGGCAGCGCCTGGCCGTCCAGGC
Source organism: Aquipseudomonas alcaligenes (assembly GCF_003205495.1). GTDB lineage: Bacteria > Pseudomonadota > Gammaproteobacteria > Pseudomonadales > Pseudomonadaceae > Aquipseudomonas > Aquipseudomonas alcaligenes_B. Next base: position 44,508 of record NZ_QJRX01000002.1, read on the forward strand.
GCAGCCTTAGCGCCTTGGCCAGCAGCGAGGCCTGCTGGTGCGCGGCCTGGGCGCGCGGCGGCACGTTGCGTTCGCCTTCGCCGAGCGGGCAGGCGGCGCAGTCGCCAAAGGCGAAGATGTTGTCGTCCAGGGTGGTTTGCAGGGTTGGGCGCACCAGCAGCTGGTTGATGCGATTGCTTTCCAGGCCATCCAGGCTGCCGAGGAAGGCCGGTGCGCGAATGCCGGCGGCCCACACCTTGAGACTGGCGGGAATCTCCATGCCCTGAGCGGTGATCAGCGCCTCGGCGTTGACCTGGCTCACCGCCGTGCCGGTCAGCACGGTCACGCCGAGCTTCTCCAGGGTCCTGTGCACCGGCCCGCTGATGCGCTCCGGCAGCGCCGGCAGCACGCGCGGGCCGGCCTCGATCAGGGTGATGCGCATGTTCTGCGGCTGGATGCGGTCCAGGCCGTAGGCGGCCAGCTCGTGGGCGGCGTGGTGCAGCTCGGCGGCCAGCTCCACGCCGGTGGCGCCGGCGCCGACGATGGCGATGCTGATGCGGCTGTCGTCGCTCTTGCCGGCATGGGCGCGCAGGTAGTGGCTGAGCATCTGCCGGTGGAAGCGCTCGGCCTGCTCGCGGGTATCGAGGAAGATGCAGTGCTCGGCGGCACCGGGGGTGCCGAAGTCGTTGGTGGTGCTGCCGACGGCGATCACCAGGCTGTCGTAGGCCAGTTCGCGTTCGGGCAGCAGCTCGCCGCCGTCCTCGTCGAGGGTGGCGGCCAGGCGGATCACCTGGCGCGCGCGATCCAGGCCGCTCATGCGCCCGAGCTGGAACTCGAAGTGGTTCCATTTGCCCTGGGCCACGTAGTTCAGCTCGTCCTCGGAGGAGTTCAGCGAGCCGGCGGCGACTTCGTGCAGCAGCGGCTTCCAGATGTGGGTGAGGTTGGCGTCGACCAGCACGATGCTGGCTCGTTTGCGTTTGCCCAGGGTCCTACCCAGGCGGGTAGCAAGCTCCAAGCCGCCGGCGCCGCCGCCGACGATCACGATGCGATGGGTCATGGGGATATCTCACAAGGCTTGAGGAAAGCGGTAGGCCCGGCTGGGCGAGCGCGAGGCAGCTCATAGCACCAGTCCGGCGAGCAGGCGGGAGAGCAGGCCGAGGCCGATCGTCACGGCGATTACCAGCAGCAGGAGAAACCAGGGGCGGAACGGCTTGCGTTGCACCTGATGCTGCGGAGCGCTGAGGTACTGCTCGACGCGCTGCTGGTCTTCCGGGCTGAGGCGGCTGGACATGGCGGTTTTCTCTCCGAGGATGCGGCCATTCTAGACGGGCGGCTCACAGGGGCTCAATGCGGACGTGGTCGTCCAGGCGAATGACGCCGCCGGCGATGACCCGGGCGGTGATGCCGCCGTGACCGCGCATGGCCTGGAAGGTACCGGGGCCCAGTCGCTCCTCCAAGCGGGCACAGGGCTGGCACCAGCCGGTGGTTTCCAGCAGCGCCTGGCCGATGTGAAAGCGCCGGCCCTTGAGGCTGAACAGGTTGATGCCGCTGACGGCGATGTTGCGGCGCAGGTCGGCCGGGGCGATCTCGCGTCCGAGCAGGGCGCTGACCACCGCCAGGTGCTCCCACTGGATCAGCGTCACCTGTCTGGCGTTGCGCGGGCCCGGGCGGGCATGGTCGCCGGTCAGCCCGGCCTCGCGCCTGGCCTCCACGGCGTCGAGCTCGAGCATGGCGCCGCGCGCCTGCGGGCGTACGCCGAGCCAGCGCACCCGGCCCTGCTGCGGCACCGCGGCGAGCAGCTCCTGCAGCGGGCTCACAGGCTGATGCCCACGTCGAACAGCACGGTGCGGCCCAGGTTGTGGCGCAGGAAGTCCGGGGCATCGCGGTGGGCGAACAGCACCCGGGCGTAGTTGGGGCCGACCAGCGAGAGCGAGCGCCAGCCCTGGCGCAGGTATTCCCCGGGAGGCGGGAAGGGGCTGTTGAAGTCGGGTATGTCGCGCTTGAGGTTGACGTAGGCCAGCAGGTCCAGCTCGCTCAGGTCGAGGCCGCGTTCGCGGTAGTTGTGCGCCTTCTTGCGCAGGGTCGGCGCCAGGCGTGCCTGCAGTTCGGCGGCCGGGATGCGCCGCGGGCGCGCCTCGCGGCGCAGCAGCTGGCTGAGGGAGAGGGCGCTGCGGCGGCGCTGCAGTTCTTCGCGCCACTCGTCGTTGAGTCGGCGGCCGTGGTCGAGGACGAAGAACACCTCGAAGTTGGCATCGCGGAACAGCACGTCCGGTGGCTCCTGGCCGGCGGCGAATTCGTCCTGCCGGTGGCGCTGGTTGAGCGCCAGCAACAGGCGCTGGCAGACCCAGCGCTCGCGTTCCCACTTGCGCGCGTTGGAGAGAAAGGCGTTGGCCTGTTCGGCCTGGCGAGTGAGCAGGCGCAGGTAGTCGGCGTCGTCCATGGGCGCAGCATAGCGCAAAAGCCGTGCGCATCCCGGCGGTGTAAACTGCAGCGGCCAGCCCCGGGAGTTTCCATGCAGATCCGTGCCATCAGCCCCGCCGATCATGCCGCGTTGCTCGACCTGTGGCGTCGCACGCCCGGGCTGTGCGTGCGCGCCGAGGATGCCTACGAGCCTTTCTGCCGCTACCTGGCGCGCAACCCGGAGCTGAGCCTGCTGGCGGAGGTCGACGGGCAGCTGGCCGGCTGCCTGCTGGTCGGCCACGACGGTCGGCGCGGCTACCTGCAGCACCTGGTGGTCGACATGCCCTGGCGCGGGCGCGGCCTGGCGCGGGCGCTGCTCGACGAGGCGCTGAGCAGGCTGGCGGCGCTCGGCGTGGGCAAGTCCCACGTCTTCGTCCTGCGCGATGCGCCCGTGGCCCTGGCCTTCTGGCAGGCGCAGCGGGGCTGGGGCGAGCGCAGGGATATCCAGGTCTTCTCTACGCAGGGTGGCGCCGGATGATCGCGGCCGAGCTGCTGCTGCCCACCACGCTGTGGCTGGGCTGGCTGGTCTACCTGGGCGTGCTGCTGTGGGCGTGCTGGCGCACGCCCTGGGTCGAGCTGCTCAGCGACCAGCGCCGCCAGCACCTCCTGTTCGGCACCATGCTGGCGCTGTTCCTGCTGTGGCTGGTACGGCGCGACTTCGCCTCCGGCCTGTCCTTCCATTTCATCGGCATGACGGCGGTGACCCTGCTGCTCGACTGGCCACTGGCCGTGCTCTGCGGCCTGGCTGCGCAGCTCGGCCTGCTGGCCCTGGGCCGGCTGGATTTCGCCGCGCTGGGGGTCAATGGCCTGCTGCTGGTGGCCGTGCCGGTGCTGATCACCGAATTCTGTGCCTTGCAGGTGGAGCGTCGGCAACCGCGCAACCTGTTCGTCTACATCTTCTGCTGCGGCTTCTTCCCCGCGGCGCTGACGGCGCTGGCCTGCCTGCTCGGCGGGCTGGCGCTGCTCTGGCACGACGGACTCTATGCGATGCCGCCCTGGCTGGAGGACTTCGTCGGCTACCTGTGGCTGGTGATGTTTCCCGAGGCCTTCATCAACGGCATGCTGGTCACCGGCCTGGTGGTGTTCTACCCGGACTGGCTGGAGACCTTCAATCGCACGCGCTACCTGTCCGCGCCCTGGAAAGACAGCGATCCGCCGTGATGGCGGATCATCGCTGGCGCTGATGTCGCCGCCCGGGCTGACCTGGATCAAGCGTCGGCTGCTGCTACCCGGCACGCTGGGGGAAAACGGACGGAGGACAACAGCATGACGGTGCACCGATGGGCGCGGGAAGAGCTGGAGGCCAGCTTGCGGCGGGCGCAGGAGCGGGGCTTCGATCCGCTGCTGAGCCTGCGCGCGCTGCTCAGCGAGGTGGTGGAGCTGAACCGCCTGGAGCGCGAGCCTGGCGACCTGGCGCAGGAGCTGCAGTTCCTTGCCGACAATCTCGACCCGGAGCGCGACTACGCCTTCATGCGCCCCTGAGGTTCAGTGTTCGCGTGGTGGCAGGTCGTCCGAGAAGGGCGAGTCCTCCAGCGAATCGCCGGGGATGGCGTGGGCCTCGGAGGCCCAGGCGCCCAGGTCGATCAGCTTGCAGCGCTCGCTGCAGAAGGGCCGGAAGGGGCTCTGCGGCCCCCATTCCACCGGCGCGCCGCAGGTCGGGCATTCCACGGTAGTGCTCATGGCTGGCCTCCGCGCAGGGTCAGGTAGAAGTCATGCAGGCGCTCGACCTCGCGTTTCAGCCAGGCCAGGTCGCGGTCGTTGAGCAGCACGTCGTGGGCGTGGCGCAGGCGCTCTTCGCGGCTGGCCTGGGCCTTGAGGATGGCGCGGATCTGCTCCTCGGAGCTGGCGTCGCGGGCCATGCTGCGCTGCAGCTGCAGTTCCTCCGGGGCGTCCACCACCAGCACCCGCTGGGTCATGCGGTGCTGGCCGGACTCCACCAGCAGCGGCGACACCAGGATGGCGTAGGGCGATTCGGCGCGGCTCAGGTACTGGTCGATTTCCTGGAAGATCAGCGGATGCAGCAGGCTCTCCAGCCAGCGTCGCTGCGCCTCGTCCTGGAACACCCGCTGGCGCAGGGCGGCGCGGTCGAGCGTGCCGTCGGCCTGCAGAACCTGCGGGCCGAAACGCTCGACGATACGCGCCAGGGCCGGACGCCCCGGCTCCACCACCCAGCGGGCGGCCTGGTCGGCATCCACCAGGTGCACGCCGAGGTCGATGAAATGCTGGGCAACGGCGCTCTTGCCGCTGCCGATGCCGCCCGTGAGGCCGAGAATCCAGGGTTTGTTCATTTGAAACCGGCGAACTGCAGATAGGTCCCGGTTATTTGATCACCCCAGAGCAATGCGATCCAGCCGGCGATGGCCAGGTAGGGGCCGAAGGGGATGGGCGTGCTGGTCTCCTGGTTGCGCAGGCGCAGCAGGATCACCCCGAGCACGGCGCCGACCAGCGACGACAGCAGGATGGTCAGCGGCAGTATCTGCCAGCCCCCCCAGGCGCCGAGCATGGCCAGCAGCTTAAAGTCGCCATAGCCCATGCCCTCCTTGCCGGTCACCAGCTTGAACAGCCAGTACACCGACCACAGGCTCAGATAGCCGCCGATGGCGCCCCACAGAGCGTCTTCCAGGCTGGTGAACAGGCCGAAGTGGTTGGCGATCAGTCCCAGCCAGAGCAGCGGCAGCACCAGGGAGTCCGGCAGCAGCTGGTGATCGCAGTCGATCAGGCTCATCGCCAGCAGGCCCCAGGTCAGCACCAGCACCCCGGCCGCCTGCCAGCCGAAACCGTAGTGGAAGGCGACATAGCCGGACAGCAGCCCGCAGGCCAGCTCGACCAGCGGGTAGCGCGGGCTGATCGGCGCATTGCAGCCTGCGCACTTGCCGCGCAGTGCCAGGTAACTGAGCAGCGGGATGTTCTCCCAGGCGCGGATCTGGTGGCCGCAATGAGGGCAGCAGGAGTTCGGCAGGAGCAGGTTGAAGGTGCCCTGCGCCGGCTCCTCAGGCAGTTCCAGGATCTCGCGCGCCTGCTGGCGCCAGTCGCGCTGCATCATCACCGGCAGGCGATAGATCACCACATTGAGGAAGCTGCCGATGATCAGGCCGAGCAGGGTGACGGATAAGACAAAGGCCGGCAGATTGCCGGCCAGGAAGGAAGGTAGCGACATCAGCCGATTACACCGCCCAGGCTGAAGATCGGCAGGTACATGGCGATGATCAGGCCGCCGACCAGCACGCCCAACACGGCCATGATCAGGGGCTCTAGTAGGGTTGTCAGGTTGTCCACAGCATTGTCGACTTCTGCTTCATAGTAAGAAGCGACTTTATCTAGCATTTCATCGAGCGCACCAGACTCTTCGCCGATGGCAGTCATCTGGGTTGCCATTGCCGGGAATACACCTGTAGTGCGCATAGAAAAGTTCAGCTGCATGCCTGTGGAAACATCCTGCTTGATCTTGTTCACCGCATTTCGGAATACCACGTTGCCGGTGGCGCCTGATACAGAGTCCAGTGCGTCGACTAGCGGCACGCCTGCAGAAAAGGTGGTTGCGAGTGTTCGACCGAAGCGCGCCACTACAGACTTGTAGAGAATGTCGCCGAAGATAGGAAGTTTAAGAAGTGTCCTGTCCATACCGTCGCGGAATTTTTCGCTGCTCTGGTGAAGCTTCTTAAAGCCGAAGCCGAAGGCGAAAATGCCGATCAGGAATGCAAACCACCATGCCTGTAGGAATTCGGACATATGAATGACCATCATGGTGAAGGCCGGTAACTCGGCACCAAAGCCGGCAAAGACACCCTGGAATGTCGGCACAACCTTGATCAGCAGAATTGCGGTAACAATCACCGCAACCACTATCACGGCGATCGGGTAGGTCATTGCCTTTTTTATCTTTGCCTTGAGTGCTTCGGTCTTTTCTTTATAGGTGGCGATACGGTCCAGCAACTGTTCCAGAGAGCCTGACTGCTCGCCTGAGTCAACTAGGTTGCAATATAGATCGTCGAAGTAAAGCGGGAACTTGCGCAGGGAATTGGCAAGGCTGTTACCAGCGGCTACCTCCTGTTTAATGTTCTCGATCAGGGTGCGCATGTTGGCGTTTTCGACTCCATCGGCGATGATGTCGAAGGATTGGAGCAAGGGAACGCCTGCTCCCATCATGGTTGCCATCTGCCTGGTGAACAGGCAAATGTCCATAGGTTTGATTTTCTTGCCGGCGCCGCCAAAGAGTGGTTTGGGTTTTTTCTTGACCTTTTCGGCGGCGATGCCCTGTGAGCGAAGTTGCGCTCGCACCAGCGCGATCGATGTGCTGTTGGTCTCGCCCTTCAGCTTGTTGCCTCTCTTGTCCTTGCCCTCCCATTGGAAGGTGCTGGTCTTGAGCGCTTTATCCGCCATTTTGTTTTAATCCTTGGTCACGCGGTTGATTTCCTCGAGGCTGGTCAGGCCTTGTATGGCCTTGAGTAGGCCCGAGGTGCGCAGGTCGTTGAAGCCGTCTTTGCGCATCTGGTCGGCGATATCTATGGAGTTGCCTTCTTCCATGATAATCCGCTGAAGCGCTGGCGTGTTTTTAACCACTTCATAAATCCCTACGCGCCCTTTGTAGCCGCCTTTGCAGTGATCGCAGCCAGCTGGGCCATAGAGCTTGAATGTGCCAACCCGTTCAGCAGGAAATCCCTCTGCGATCTGTACCTCGGGTGGAATGCTCACTTCCTTCTTGCAGTTGCTACACAGCTTGCGGGCCAGTCGTTGGGCGATGATCAGGTTGACCGAGGTGGCGATGTTGAAGGAGGGGACGCCCATATTGCGCAGGCGGGTGAGGGTTTCTGCTGCGCTGTTGGTGTGAAGGGTAGACATTACCATGTGACCAGTCTGGGCTGCCTTGATGGCGATTGATGCGGTTTCCAGGTCGCGGATCTCGCCGACCATGATCACATCCGGGTCCTGGCGCAGGAAGGCTCGTAGCGCCTGGGCGAAGTCCATACCCTGCTTGGGGTTGACGTTGACCTGGTTGATGCCTTCCAGGTTGATCTCCACTGGGTCTTCGGCGGTGGAGATGTTCACGTCCACCGTGTTGAGAATGTTCAGGCCGGTATAGAGCGATACCGTTTTCCCCGAACCGGTGGGGCCGGTGACCAGAATCATCCCCTGGGGTTTGGCCAGGGCATCCATGTAGAGTTGCTTCTGGTCTTCCTCATAGCCCAGTGCGTCAATCCCCATCTGCGCGCTGGAGGGGTCGAGAATACGCATGACGATTTTCTCACCCCAGAGGGTCGGGCAGGTGTTGACGCGGAAGTCGATGGCCTTGGTCTTCGAGATTTTCATCTTGATTCGGCCGTCTTGCGGCTTGCGCCGTTCGGATATGTCCATGCTGGCCATGACCTTCAGGCGCGCCGAAATGCGGGAGGCCAGTTGAATGGGGGGCTTGGCCACCTCGTGCAGGACGCCGTCGGTACGGAAACGTACGCGATACACTTTTTCATAGGGTTCGAAGTGCAGATCCGAGGACCCGCCCTTAATGGCATCCAGCAGCATCTTATTGACGAATTTGACCACTGGGGCATCGTCGGCATCGCCGCCGGTAGAGTTGTCCTCCCGTTCTTGATCCCCGCTCTCGATTTCCAGGCCGTCTTCCAGATCGATGTCGCCCAGACCCTCCATGGTCTTGTTGTCGCTTTCGAAGTAGCGATCAATGGCGGCATCCAGGCGGTCATCCTGCACCAGTACCAATTCGGTGTTGAGCCCGGTGCTGAACTGGATGTCTGTTACCGCCTGCTGCAGGGTCGGGTCTGACATGCCTATATACAGCTTGTTGCCACGCTTCCACAGTGGCAAGGCGCGATGCTGGCGCGCCAGCTTCTCGCTGATCAGGTCTTTTGGTTGTTGATCTTTATCCAGTGCGCTCAGGTCAAAGTAGGGGACGCCGAACTGCTCGGCAGCCTGGCTGGCCAATGCGGTGCTGTTGACCAGTTTGTTTTGTACCAAATAGGTGACCAGTGGGATCTGGTTGCGCTGGGCTTGTTGAACCGCCCGGCCGGCGGTCGTTTCATCGATCAGTTCGGCCAGCACCAGTTGCCTGGCAAGGCCGGTCAGGACGGGAGAGTTGCTCATGGTCATGCCGCGTGGCTCGGATGCAAATGAATAGACTTATAACCGAGAAGCTTTGGGGCTGCTACTTGAAGGAGTGCGTGTGACGCTTATTGTCACTTTTGGGCTGAATGGGGTTGGCTTGCTGGTGCTGGCGGCTACAACAGCTCCTCTAGTGAGGCGCTCGCGAGATTGGCACGCGCTTTGTATGTGTTACGTCAGACGAGGTGTTAAGCCTCGCTCCCCATGTCACCAGGAGACCATCTCAAATGTCGAAGAAAGTTCAGAAGGGCTTTACCCTCATCGAACTGATGATCGTGGTTGCGATCATCGGTATTCTCGCGGCCGTTGCCATTCCGCAGTTCCAGGATTATCAGGCTAAAGGCTACGACAAGTCGGCTCAGTCCGATGCTCGTAACATCCTGACCGGCGCCATCGCCAACTCGAACTGATTTAGAGAAGGGCTAACAAGATGAAAAAGATTATCGTTGCCTCCCTGGCCGTCGCAGGTCTGATGAGCTCCACCGCGTTTGCCGCCTCTGCCGGTACTCCAAGACTGGATGTGACCCTGGCCGATGGTTACAACGAAATTGCAGGGCTTGATCGTGAGATCAATTTGGCTCAAGCCGGCACTATGACTGCAATTGCCAGCCGCGCAGGTTTTGTGAAGAACAATTTTGACTTCACCATCTCCGCAAACGTGGTGCTCGGTGTGATCGATGATGGTGACAACAGCCGTTTCGGTGCCATCGCCGGTTCCAACAAAGGTTACAATGTGTTCACTGGCTCTTCCGTTGGTGGCAGCATTTCCCAGTGCGGCGATCAGTTGGAAAAGACTGTTGAGAATCTCGCCGCCAGTGCAGTCGTCGAAGGTAGCATCGATCTCGATGAAGCCAATGGTTGCGGTCGCTAATAAGCGTTTCGTAGGTTGAAAGACAGGCCCTGGTGGCCTGTCTTTTTTTGTCCGGATTTTATGGGGGTGGAATGGCTGAGCTAGTGCTGCTAGGTGTTAAAGCCGGCATTCGTGGTGTGGGGCTGCGAGTGTTGCTGATGGTGGCTGCCTTGGTGCTGGCTGTCAGTCTCCTGGCGTCAGGCTTTTCCGGGCGCCAACCAGTCACTGTTGCCCTGGATGTGGGATTGAGCGGCCTGCGTTTCGTGATGCTGATCCTGGTGCTGCTCTGGGTACAGGATCTGTTCGCTCGGGATATTGAGCGCAAGACGGTCTACTTCATGCTGGCCTACCCCATTACGCGCTGGCAGTATTTGTTGTCGCGCTTTTTGACTGTGGCGCTGCTGGCGCTGCTGGCGCTGTGTCTGATTGGGGTGGTGTTGTGGCTGTCTCTTCAGCGCGACATGAGCTATGTCCAGGCTCAGCCAGTTGGGTTGGGCTACAAGTACCTGCTAGTGATTTTGGCGATATGGTTGGATGCTCTGGTAATCGCCGCCTTTGCACTCTTGTTGGCCAGTCTTTCGACCACCCCTTTTCTGCCGCTACTGCTGGGTTTCGCCTTTGGCATTGCAGCGCGAGGCTTGGGGCCGGCCTTGGATTTTCTGCGCAGTGCACGCTCGGACCCGGTGCACGTATCTATATTCGGGCCTGTTCTGGAATATTCCTATGTTTGGCTACCGGATCTGTCCCGCCTCGACTGGCGGCCGCTGGCGCTGTATGACCTGCCAGTGCCTTGGGCTGGGTTGGGGTTAGCTGTGCTCAGTGCGCTGGGTTTCCTGGGCCTGATGCTGGCTCTGGCCGGCCTGATCTTCCAGCGGCGCAATTTCGTATGAGGCTGTGGACCGGCTTCCTTGCTGCCGGCTTGGCCTGGGTGGTCTTCGCCGGCGCGGGCTACAGTCTGCGTGAGCAGCCGCGCCTTGAGGTGCAGAGCGAGCATCTGCGCGTTCGTCTGCCGTTACTGGTGCAGTTGGCCTATTCCGGCGGAGACCCCTTTCTGGCAGCCAATACCAATGTTTTTCGCAGCCTGATGGTGGACGCCAAGATCACTGAGGGCGAAACCTACCGCATTCAGGGGCAGTTGCAGGTGGATGCCGCGCGTTTCAATCCCCGGCACGAGGACAACTATTATGTGGGGGCGGCGATTCTGCCGTGGAACGGCCAGGTCGAGGCCGGGCAGTTCGTGCTGCTGAGCGCCGCCAGGTTGCGCGACTGGGACATGTGGCCGGCGTTCTACTATGCCTTCAATGCCATGTACTTCGAGCGCGACATGGCGCGTGCCGGGCACTGGGCGGAAGTGGCGGCGCAGCGCCATCCGCGCAATGCGCCGGCGCTGCGCAGCATGGCGGCGGCCTGGTATGAGCGCGGGGATGACCCGCGTGATGCCATGGGCATTCTGCAGGCCATGCATGATCAGAGTACGGATGAAAATTTCCGCGCCCTGTTGCAGGCGCGCATGCAGCGCCTGGCGGGGTTGTCGGCGTTGCGCCAGGCGGCCGTTGCCTATCGCCAGCAGCATGCTCGCCCACCGACCAGCCTGGAACAGTTGCTGGGCTATGCCGGGCTGGAGGCGCTGCCGCAAGACCCGCTGGCAATAGGCTACAGCCTCGACCAACAGGGGCAGCCGCAGCTGGCGGATCACCTAACCCGTGGACAGGATTCTCAATGAAGGTAATCGAGGTCAATGGCCTGCATAAGGCCTTCAAGCTCAAGGGCAAGTCCATCAAGGCTCTGGATGATGTGGGCTTTTCCGTTGATATGGGGCAGTCCGTTGGCTTTATCGGGCAGAACGGGGCTGGGAAGAGCACGACTATCAAAATCCTCTTTGGCGCCCTGCGCGCCGATGCTGGTGAGGCTCGTCTGATGGGGCGTCCGGCTGAGGATGCTCTGTCGCGGCTGGGTGTGGGCTATGTGCCGGAGAATCCCTATCTGTATGAGCAGCTCACCCCGCGCGAGGTGGTGAGCAGTGGTCTGCGCCTTCACGGTGTGCGTGGCGCCGAGTGTGGGCGGCGCACGGAGCTCTGGTTGGAGAAGCTGGGTATCGCCTATGCGGCCGACAAACGCATTCGCAATCTGTCCAAGGGCATGACGCAGCGTACGGCGCTGGCTCACGCGTTTGCTATTCAGCCCAAGGTGTTGGTGCTGGATGAGCCCATGTCGGGGCTCGATCCTGTTGGTCGTCGCCAGGTGGCGGATCTGATGCAGGAGTATCGTCTAGCGGGAGGTACGCTGTTCTTCTGCACACACATTTTGCATGACGTGGAGCGTCTCGCCGACCGCTTTGTCATGATTGACCGCGGGAGGGTGCGCGCTCAGCAAGGCGTAGCCGAGCTGCTGGCCAGTCAAGGCAACATGGTCGTGCGTTATCTCGGGACAGAGGCTCTGCCGGGGTTCGAGCGCGATGCCGGGCAGGTCTGGAAGGGGTTGTTGCCACGGCGTGCGCTGGCGGAGGTACTGATGCAGATCGAGATTATGCAGGGCGTTCTCCTCAACATACATCCGCAGAACTCCCTGGAGGAGTTGTTCGATAGCGTTGTGGGTGAGGCTGTGCTGGGGTGACGCCTATCGGCTATGTGGCGGGGCTTGATGGCTTGCGCGCACTGGCCATTGTGCTGGTGCTGCTATTTCATGCCAAGGCCCCCGGGCTGCCTGGCGGCAATATCGGCGTAGATCTTTTTCTTGTCCTCAGTGGTTTTCTGATCACTTCTCTGCTGTTGGAGGAGTGGCGCACTTGTGGTGGTATCGAGCTGTGGCGTTTTTATATGCGCCGCGCTTGGCGCCTCATGCCGGCATTGCTGCTGATGTTGTTGCTCTATGTAGTCCTGGCACCCCTGTTCTGGCCCGACTACTTTTTTCATCTACGTGATCTACTGATCGCTCTGCTATACATAAGCAATCTGGCTGCCTCCGTTGGGACTTTGCCGGAGAAACTGCTGCATACGTGGTCTCTTGGCCTGGAAGAGCAGTTTTATCTGCTCTGGCCGCTTGCTTTACTTGCGTATTTAAGGTTTTTGCGTAGGCCGCCTTTATGGATTTTCCTCTTGCTGCTCTATCTAGGGCTGTATGCCTGGCGTGTGTGGTGCCTTCATCGTCCCGAGATTGTTGTGAGCTTGGCCTACTACCGTCCTGATCTTCATGCAGGTGGTTTGGTGTTGGGGGCGGCCCTTGGTGCTTGGTGGCAGGAGCGTGGCGCTAGGCCTGTGCGGGCCTCTCTTGGATGGCTGGGCTGGCTAGCGATTCTGGTCGCTCTCGTTGCGGAGCAGACCGAGTCCATGCACCTTTTGCTTTACGTCCCTTTGGCCGAAGTCGGAACGACCTTTTTGATCATGGCTATTCTGTCGGGCCGGCAGGCAGGTTTTTCCGACAAGCTGCTGGTGCACATCGGTCGAATGTCTTACGGTCTCTATCTCTTTCACTACCCGATCATGCTGTATATGGTGGAGAGCCGCCAGCACTGGCTTGTGGCGATATCTACTGGTGGTCTGCTGGCATATGGCTTGGCCTTGTTGAGCTTCCATAGCGTCGAGGCGTGGGCGCGGAGGTGTCGAGAGCGGCGTTGGTCGAAAGCCTCTGTAACAGGTTGTTGAGTAGTCCATTGCGGGTTGCTATAAGGGCTCCGCGCCGGTGTAGCTCAGCTGGTAGAGCAGCGCATTCGTAATGCGAAGGTCGCAGGTTCGACTCCTGTCTCCGGCACCATTCAGAAAGGCCCAACTTAGGTGGGCCTTTTCATTTACAGACTCAGTCGCATCGACAGGTCGATGGCTTTGACGTCCTTGGTCAGGCTGCCGATGGAGATATAGTCCACGCCGGTCTCGGCGATGCTGCGAAGGGTGCTTTCGTTGATGCCGCCGGAGGCTTCCAGCTTGGCGCGGCCGGCGGTGAGGGCGACGGCGGTGCGCATGTCGTCGAGGCTCAGTTCGTCGAGCATGACGATATCGGCACCGGCCTCCAGGGCCTCGCGCAATTCGTCCAGGTTTTCCACTTCCACTTCCACCAGCTTGCCGGGGGCGATGCGATGGGCGGCGGTGACGGCCTGGGCGATACCGCCGCAGGCGGCGATATGGTTTTCCTTGATCAGGAAGGCGTCGTACAGGCCGATGCGGTGGTTGTGGCAGCCGCCCTGGGTGACGGCGTATTTCTGCGCCAGGCGCAGGCCGGGCAGGGTCTTGCGGGTGTCCAGCAGCTTGACCCGGGTGCCCGCGACCAGGTCGGCGAAGTGGCGGCAGCGCGTGGCGACGGCAGACAAAGTCTGCAGGAAGTTCAGGGCGCTGCGCTCGCCGCTGAGCAGGGCACGGGCTGGGCCTTCCAAGTGGAAGAGTGCCTGGTTGGCGTCGGCCCGCTCGCCATCGGCCACCTGCCAGTGCACGGCAACGCGCGGGTCGAGTTGGCGGAACACGGCGTCGACCCAGGCGGTGCCGCAGACCACCGCCGGCTCGCGGGTAATCACCGTGGCATGGGCCAGGCGCTCGGCGGGAATCAGTTGCGCCGTGATGTCGCCACTGCCGATGTCCTCACGCAGCGCGCAGCGCACATTGGCATCTATTTCGGCGCCGAGGTCGGCGAGGGTCAGGTTAGGCATGGTGGCCTCCGCAGTCAGGTGGCGCGATTATAGGGGCAGCCGACGGCTGGTGCAGCGGGGCAGGAGAATGTCCGGCCTTTCTGCTAGACCCATACGTGCGTCTGTTTTCTGCGACCGTCTGTAAGTTGGACCTGCAGCTATGTGATCTGGATCATGTCTGTATCAGGGAGGATTTGGTCATGCTTCGCATCCCCCTATACTGGCGGCATGTGGTTATTTTGACGCCGTCTGCTTGACGTTAGAATGGCCTTCAGCCGAATCGCATGCGGGCCGCCCTGATCAGGCGGCCGGCGGGAGACACTCAATGAAGACCGACGCGAATGTGGTGCGCCTGAGCAAGGTCGCCCCCGATCACTCGCCAACTTCTCCGGCAGGAAGGCTTCCCGTGGCCCTCATCCAAGTGCGCGACAAGGCTGCCCAGCAGCTCAAGCAGGCATTGCAGGGGTTGTTCGACAATGCGGATGACACGCTGTTCGAGATGGCCGATCGTGCGTCCAGCAATGCCGAGCAGAATGCCTTCTTCGAGGCCATGCGCGACCTGCGCCTGAAGCGCAAGAGCATCGAGCGCGGCTTCCTGCAGAAGGTCTTCGAGGGCTTCAACACCCTCAATCAGTATGAGATAGGCAAACCGCCGGCCCTGCAGCCCGGCGTGTCCTTCGAGAGCCTGTCGCTGGTCCAGGACGACGTGCTGGAAGAGTCGGTGGCCGTGGAGGCCATGGTGTCGCGGGTCATGACCCGCGCCGGGGTGGCGCTGGGACACCTGACCACCCGCCTCAACGCGATGATCAGCCAGAAGCTGGAGGACAAGACCAATCCGCTGGGGCCGCGGGTACTGTGCGAGCAGTTTCTGGGGGCCTGCGAGGTGCTGGGCGTTGAGATCCGCGTCAAGCTGATCATCCTCAAGTTGTTCGAGAAATACGTGCTGGCTGAACTCGACCAGCTGTATGCCACGGCTAACCAGCAGCTGGTCGAGGCCGGTGTGTTGCCGGAACTTAAATCCACGCCGCCGTTGCGCCGCCAGCCTGGGCACTCGCCGCAGGTCGCGAGGAGCGCTCGCGAGACGGGCGACGGGCAATCCGGGAGCGCGCAGGGGTACGCCGACGAAGGCGCACAGGAAGTATTCGGGGCATTGCAGGAGCTGCTGTCGCAGGTGCGTGGCAGTCCACTGCTGCCGCGTCGCGAGGTGCCTGCCGATGCCGTGCCCATCTCCAGCGGCGACCTGATGCGCCTGCTGTCGCACCTGCAGCAGCGCCTGCCGGCTGGCGAGCAGGGGGCGGGGGACGACTTCGATCTGCGCAACCAGCTGGAGAATCTGCTGGTCCGCGCCAGTGCCAAGAGCGGCAAGGCCCGGGTAGTGGGTGAAGTCGACGAGGATGTGATCAATCTGGTGGCCATGCTGTTCGAGTTCATCCTCGACGACCGCAGCCTGCCGGATTCGCTCAAGGCCCTGATCGGTCGTCTGCAGATTCCCATGCTCAAGGTCGCGGTACTGGACAAGACCTTCTTCAGTCGTGGCAGCCACCCGGCGCGGCGCCTGCTCAACGAGATCGCCTCCGCTGCCCTGGGTTGGAACGCCCAGGGCGATGCACAGCGTGATGCCCTGTACCAGCGCATCGAGCAGGTGGTGCAGCGCCTGCTCAATGACTTCACCGATGATCCGGCGATCTTCTCCGACGTGCTCGCCGAGTTCATTGCCTTCACCGGCGACGAGAAGCGGCGCAGCGAGCTGCTCGAGCAGCGCACCCGTGATGCCGAGGAGGGCCGGGCCAAGGCCGAGCTGGCACGCCAGCAGGTCGAGCAGGCGCTCAATGCCCGCCTGCTCGGCAAGACTCTGCCTGAAGTGGTGGTGCGCCTGCTGCAGGAAGGCTGGAGCAAGGTGCTGCAGCTGACCTGCCTCAAGCATGGTGCCGAGTCCGAGGAGTGGCGTGCAGCACTGGCGGTGATGGACGATCTGGTGTGGAGCGTCGAGCCCCACGAGTCGGCCGAGGATCGCCTGCATCTGCTGGAGCTGGTACCCAGCCTGCTCAAGGCCCTGCGTGACGGCCTGGCGGGCGCGGCCATCGACCCGTTCGTCACCAGCGAGTTCTTCAGCAAGCTGGAGGCCGTGCACGTGCAGGCCTTCCAGCGTTTCAAGCGGGTCATGCCGGAAGAGTCGGCCGCTGCCGGCGAACCGCTGTCGGCCCCTGCCGCTGACCTCCTGCCTGAGCTCGGCGAGGCCCCGCTGCTGGAGCTGCCACCGGCTGAGCCGGAAGTCGAAGCGCCGGCGATGGTCGAGGTGGTCGAGGAGATCATCCTGCTGGCGCCGGGCGAGAGTCGGCCGCAGGAGCCCGAGCTCAGCCTGCCGGACGACGACGAGGCGCTGCAGCAGGTCGACAGCCTGCGCGTCGGCAGCTGGGTGGAGATACTGGAAGACGACGAGCACAAGCTGCGCTGCAAGTTGGCGGCCATCATCAAGCCCACCGGCAAGTTCATCTTCGTCAACCGCACCGGCATGAAGGTCATGGAGAAGACCCGCATGGGCCTGGCCGTGGAGTTCCGCCGCGGTGCCGTGCGCCTGCTCGACGATGCCCTGCTGTTCGATCGGGCGCTGGAGTCGGTGATCGGCAACCTGCGCCGGCTCAAGGGCGCCTGATTTCCCGGGGGCGATCCGCCGCGGGCATTCGCGCGGGTGCAGTTCTGCTAGAGTGGCGCCAGTCATCAAGGAGCCCCTATGCAGCTGGACCCAACCAGCGGCTGGTGTGACGGCATTCGTCACTGCCCCTCGCCGAATTTCAATGCACGCCCGCAGGGAGAGGTTTCCCTGCTGGTCATCCACAACATCAGCCTGCCGCCGGGACAGTTCGGCACTGGCAAGGTGCAGCAGTTCTTCCAGAACCGCCTGCCGGCCGACGAGCATCCCTACTTCGCCGGCATCGCCCAGCTGACGGTCTCCGCGCATTTCCTCATCGAGCGTGACGGCGCCGTCACCCAGTTCGTTTCCTGCAACGCGCGCGCCTGGCATGCCGGCGTGTCGAGTTTCGCCGGTCGCGAGAACTGCAATGACTTTTCCGTGGGCATCGAGCTGGAAGGCACCGACGAGCTGCCGTTCAGCGATGCCCAGTACCAGGCCCTGATCGGGCTGACCCGCCAGCTGTTGGACGCCTATCCTCAGCTGAGCGTCGAACGCATCTGCGGTCACAGCGATATCGCCCCCGGACGCAAGACCGATCCGGGCCCCTGTTTCGACTGGGCACGCCTGCGCGCGGCCCTGCAAGGAGAGCAGTAGATGAATTTCCTCGTGCTTCTGTTGGTGCTCTGGGTGGAGAAGCTCTCCGCCGGGCGCGCACGCATTCAGCAGGACGGACCCTGGCTGCGCTGGCTGGCCAGTGTGGAGGGCGGTGCGCCCTGGCGCGCCCTGCTGCTCGTGGTGCTGCTGCCGGTGCTGCTGCTCGGCCTGCTGCTGTTGGCCCTGGAACCGCTGGCCTATGGCTGGCTGGCGTTGCCGGTGCACCTGCTGGTGCTGGTCTACAGCCTGGGGCGTGGCGATGTGCTGGCGGCGCTCGGGCCGTTCCGCGATGCCTGGCGACGTGGCGACGACCAGGCCGCGCTGCACGTGGCCGAGCGTGACCTGGGCGTGGCGGCGGACGGCGAGGCCGAGCTGTTGCAGCGGGTGCAGGATTACGAGCTGTGGCAGGCCTATCAGGGCTTCTTCGCGGTGATCTTCTGGTACGCCCTGCTCGGGCCGCTACCGGCGCTGGCCTATCGCTTGCTGGCCCTGGCCGCCGAGCACTCCGCCCAGCCGGCGGTGGCCGAGCGCGCGGCGCAGCTGCGCCATGCCCTGGACTGGCTGCCGGTGCGGGTGCTGGCGGCCAGCTTCGCCCTGGTCGGCAACTTCGCCGCCGTCAGCCGCGCCGTCCTGCACGACCTGCTGGCCTGGGACGTCGCCGCCGCGCAGCTGGTGGCCAGTGCCGGACGCGCCGCCGGCGAGCTGCCCGAGCCGCAGGCGGGCGAGGCCGGCGTCGACAGCCTGGACGAGCTGTGGCAGCTGCTGATCCGCGCCGCGGTACTCTGGTATGCGGCCTTCGCCGTGTGGATTCTGCTGCTCTAGCCGGCCTCAAGGCCACAGCCAGGCGGCTCCGCGCACGCCGCTGGAGTCGCCGTGGCGGGCCTGTACCAGGCGGGTGTTCACCTGGTCCGAGAACACGTGGCGGACCAGCAGCGGTGGCACCCGCTGGTAGAGTGCGGGGATGTTCGACAGGCCGCCGCCGAGCACTATCACCTGCGGGTCGATGACGTTGATTACCGAGGCCAGCGCCCTGGCCAGCTGCTCGCAATAGGTGTCCAGCGCCTGTGCGGCGGCCGGCTCGCCGTCTTGCGCCAGCCTGGCCAGGCCCGCGGCGTTCAGGCCGAGGCCGCTGCGGGCGGCCCAGCCGGGGCCGCTGAGGAAGGTCTCGATGCAGTCGTCCAGGCCGCAGTAGCAGCGCCGCGCCGGCCCGTCGGCGGGAGTGCGCCAGGGCAGGGCGTTGTGCCCCCACTCGCCGGCGATGGCATTCGGCCCCGCCAGCAGTCTGCCGTGGATGACGATGCCGCCGCCGACGCCGGTGCCGAGTATCACCCCGAATACGCTGTCGGCGCCGGCGCCGGCACCATCGCTGGCCTCGGACAGGGCGAAGCAGTCGGCATCGTTGGCCAGGCGCACCGGGCGCTGCAACAGGTGCTGCAGATCGCCCTGCAGGTCCTGGCCGATCAGGCAGGTGGAGTTAGCGTTCTTGATTCGCCCGTGGTCCGGCGAGCGGGTGCCGGGGATGCCGATGCCGACGCTGCCGCGCGCGCCCAACTGCTGCTCGGCTTCCTGCACCAGGCGGACTATGGTCTGCACGGTGGCGGGGTAATCGCCCTGCGGGGTCGGCAGGCGCCGGCGTAACCGTTCGTCGGAACCCTCCAGTGCGATGATTTCAGTCTTGGTGCCACCCAGATCAATGCCGAAGCGGAGGGATGTGCGCATTCTTAACCTTAAGTTACAGAGGCCAGGGCCGATATCCGGTATACAAGCCGTCGGGGGAGTGCGTCTGGCCAGTGGCCACTCCCGCTAGAATCCCAGTGATACCGCTACCTTGCCGTTCAATAGATCAGCCCGCTCCCGGCTGGCATAAAACAATAATGGCAACAGGAGACGTCTAGTGAATAGCGTGTTGTACCCTGCCATCGCCCTGATGAACCGCCTGAGCTTCGGCATGAAGTTCAGCCTCATCAGCGTACTGTTCTTCCTGCCCATGCTCGTCACCAACTATTTCCTGGTGCGCGAGTCCTATGATGCCTTCGTCGACACCCGTACCGAGCTGCAGAGCCTGGAGCTGCTCAAGCAGAGCCTGACGATGCGCCAGCAGCTGGAACGGCTCAATGACCTCTACGAGATCAATGCCGTACTCGGGCAGTCCGGCGAGTCGGAGAAGCTGGCCGGGATGATAGGCGAGCTGGAAACCAGTGTTGCCGCGATTCTCGGCGGCCTGGCGCCGAGCAGCAGCGACGCGCAGAAGGTCGAGGAATTCAACGCCCAGCGCGACGCCATCAAGACCGCCCTCGATGCGGTGGCGGCCGAGAGTTCGCTGCGCAGCAAGGCTGGTCTGGTGACTAAGGCGCTGGACAATGCCGAGGTGTTCATCAAGTTCGTCGCCAGCCAGTCCGGCTTGAGCCAGGACAGCGAGCTGACCGTGCGTCAGATGACCGAACTGCTAACCAGCGCCAGCCTGCCGGTGACCAAGGCCCTCAGCCAGGGCCGGGCGCTGGGTTCCTATTCCCTGGGTCAGGGCATCCTCGGTTCCTCCGACAGCACCAAGCTCGACGAACTCCTGTTGGAGCTGGAAAAGCTGCACGCGGAATACGGTTTCAAGCTGCAGAGCGCGTTGCAGGGCAATGCCCAGGCACAGCGCAGCCTGGGCCAGCTGGCCGAGGCCAGCCGCAACACCCTGAACGAGAGCAGCGTGGTGCTGGAAGAGCAGCTGCTCATGGCCGACACCCTGGATGCGCCCTGGCAGGGCTTCTATGACCAGACCACGGCGGCCATCGACAAGACCTACGCCCTCAACGAGGCGGTGCTCGGCTTTCTCGGCGAGGAACTGAGCGTGCGCCTGGAGCAGAAGCGCGTGCAGATGATCCTGCTGGTGGTCGCCCTGGTCGGCATCTTCCTCGCCATCGGCTATCTCTACGGCGGCTTCTACGTCTCGACCCGCGCCACCCTCAAGGGCTTCGGCCAGACCCTCGGCCAGGTCGCCGCCGGCGACATGACCGTGCGCGTCAATGTGCGCAGCCGCGACGAGCTGGGCGAGCTGGGCGAGGTGTTCAACGGCACCGTGGCGAAGATTCGCGACCTGATCGAGCTGGTCGGCCAGACCGTCACCGAGGTCGAGCGCCAGGCCGATCGCGTCGAGCTGGTGTCCGGCGAGAGCAGCCAGGCGGTCAGCGCCCAGCGCGGGCAGATCGAGCAGGTGGCCACGGCGATGAACCAGATGTCCGCCACCGCCCAGGAAGTGGCGCGCAGCGCCGCCGCTGCGGTGGGCAGCGCGCAGAGCGTCAACGACGAGACGGTCAGCGGCCGTGCCATGGTCGAGGCGCAGGTCGGCAGCATCCAGCGCCTGGCCAGCGAGATCGAGCAGTCGGTGAACGTGATCAACCAGCTGGCCGCCGACAGCGCTTCGATCAGCCAGGTGCTGGACGTGATCAAGGGCATCGCCGGGCAGACCAACCTGCTCGCCCTCAACGCCGCCATTGAGGCGGCACGCGCCGGCGAACAGGGGCGTGGCTTCGCCGTGGTGGCCGACGAGGTGCGCAACCTGGCCAAGCGCACCCACCAGTCCACCGAGGAGATCGAGCAGATGATCGGTCGCCTGCAGGGCGGTGTGGGCGCCACCGTGACCGCCATGAACGGCAGCCACCAGATGGTCGAGAGCACCGTCAGCCAGTCGGCGCAGGTGCAGCAGGCGCTGGAAAACATCCTCGGCGCGGTCGGCATGATCGTCGACCAGAACCAGCAGATCGCCGCCGCCGCCGAGCAGCAGACCGCCGTGGCCCACGACATCGACATGAACATCGTCGAGATCAACCAGGCCGGCGAGCGTACCGCCGAAGGCGCGGTGCAGACCGAACAGGCCAGCCGCGAGCTGTCCGATCAGGTGGCGCGGCTCAAGGAGCTGATCAGCGCCTTCCGCGTCTGATTCGTCCTGCGTAGTGCACAAGGCCCGCCATCCGGCGGGCCTTGTCGTTTAAGTGCTCCAGCCGAACAGTTCGGCGGCGTTGCGGCTGCTGGCCGCGGCCAGTGCCTCGGGCGTCTCGCCGCGCAGTTCGGCCAATGCCGTGCAGATGGCCGGCAGGTGCTCCGGGCTGTTGCGCAGGCCCGCATACATGGCCGGGGCCATGTCCGGGGCGTCGGTCTCCAGCACTATGGCTTCGGCCGGCAGCTGCGCCGCCACCTTGCGCAGGCGCAGGGCCTGCGGCCAGGTCGGCGCCCCGCCCAGGCCCAGCCTGAAGCCGAGGCGGATGTACTCGCGGGCCTCCTCGTAGCTGCCGGCGAAGGCGTGGACGATGCCGCCGCGCGGCAGCCGGAAACGCTTGAGGGTGGCGATGGTGGCCGCATGGGCGCGGCGCACATGCAGCAGGGCGGGCAAGCCGAATTCGGCGGCCAGCGCCAGCTGGGCCTCGAACAGCGCCTGCTGGTGCTGGCGGTCGAGACTCTCGATGAAGTAGTCCAGGCCGAACTCGCCCACCGCGCACAGCTTCGGGTGGCCCGCCAGGCGCTGCAGCCAGTCGCGCAGCGCGTCCAGGTCCTCGGTACGGTGCTGCTCCAGATAGACCGGGTGCAGGCCGAAGGCGGCATGGATGCCGTCCTCCGCCAGGGCCAGGTCCCACAGCCGTTGCCAGTTGCCCTGGTACACGCCGAGCACCACCAGGCGCTCCACGCCAGCGGCGCGGCTGCGCGCCAGCAGCTCGCTGCGGTCGGCATCGAAGTCGGGGAAGTCCAGGTGGGTGTGGGTATCGATCAGCTGCATGGACGCATCATAAGCCCGGGGCAGGTAAACTGTGCGACTCGTCTTCATCCGGTTGCCGCATCATGACCTTCGCCACCCTCGGCCTGATCGACCCCATCCTGCGTACCCTCGAGGCGCTCGACTACCGCGAGCCCACGCCGGTGCAGAAGCAGGCCATCCCCGCCGTGCTCAAGGGCCGCGACGTGCTCGCCGCAGCGCAGACCGGCACCGGCAAGACCGCCGGTTTCGCCCTGCCGCTGCTGCAGAAGCTGGTCATGGAGGGCGGCCAGGTGGCGGCCAACTCGGTGCGCGCGCTGGTGCTGGTACCCACCCGCGAACTGGCCGAGCAGGTGCAGCAGGCGGTGCAGCAGTACGCGCAGAACCTGCCGCTGCGCACCTACTCGGTGTACGGCGGGGTCAGCATCAACCCGCAGATGATGAAGCTGCGCAAGGGCATCGACCTGCTGGTGGCCACCCCCGGGCGCCTGCTCGACCTGTACCGGCAGAACGCGGTGCGCTTCGACCAGCTGCAGGCGCTGGTGCTGGACGAGG
Source organism: Aquipseudomonas alcaligenes (assembly GCF_003205495.1). GTDB lineage: Bacteria > Pseudomonadota > Gammaproteobacteria > Pseudomonadales > Pseudomonadaceae > Aquipseudomonas > Aquipseudomonas alcaligenes_B. Next base: position 67,093 of record NZ_QJRX01000002.1, read on the forward strand.
CCGATCGCATGCTCGATCTGGGCTTCGCCAGGGAGCTGGACGAACTGTTCAGTGCGCTGCCGCGCAAGCGCCAGACCCTGCTGTTCTCCGCCACCTTCTCCGACGCCATTCGCCTGATGGCCAAGGAGCTGCTGCGCGATCCGCTGTCCATCGAGGTCAGCCCGCGCAACACCACGGCCAAGGGGGTCAAGCAGTGGCTGGTGACGGTGGACAAGAAGCGCAAGAGCGAGCTGCTGCTGCACCTGTATCGTGAGCGCGGCTGGGACCAGCTGCTGGTGTTCGCCAAGACCCGCAAGGGCGTCGACGAGCTGGAGCAGCTGCTGCTGGCCGAGGGCATCGCCGCCGACTCGATCCACGGCGACAAGCCGCAGCCGGCGCGCCTGCGTGCCCTGCAACGCTTCAAGGCTGGCGAGGTGCGCGTGCTGGCGGCTACCGACGTGGCCGCGCGCGGCCTGGACATCAGCGAGCTGCCGAGGGTGGTCAACCTCGACCTGCCGATCGTCGCCGAGGACTACGTGCACCGCATCGGCCGCACCGGCCGCGCAGGCGCCAGCGGCGAGGCGGTGTCGCTGGTGTGTGCCGACGAGGTGGAGTTGCTGGCGGCCATCGAGACGCTGATCGGTCAGGTCATCCGGCGCCAGGACGAGCCGGGCTTCGAGCCGGACCACCGGGTGCCGCAGACCGCGCCCGGCGGCGCGGTGCTGAAGAAGCCGAAGAAACCCAAGGTCAAGGCGGTGCCCGGCGCCGGCAAGGGCAAGATCCACCTCGGCAACTGGTTCGAGGAGGAGCCGGCCAAGCCCAAGGTCAAGGCCGTGCGCGCGGTGCCCAAGTTCGGCGAGAAGCCGCGGCCGAAGAAGAAGTAGCGGGCCTAGGGCGTCTGGCGCAGCTGAGCCTCGGCGGCCTCGGTGGCGTCGTAGATCACCAGGCAGACGTGCTCGACCTGGCCGGCAGTGGCGGCCAGCGGCAGGATGGTGAGGTTCTGGTACATGAAGTCGGACTGCCCGGTGATCGGCCGGTAGGTCTCGAAACGCAGCAGGTAGGGGCGCTGCTGCCACAGGCTGAAGGCGCGGGTGCCGAGGCGCAGCACGCTGCCGACCTTGCGCTCCAGCCAGACGCGGTCGATGTCCGGGAACAGCTGGAACAGGCTCTGCCCCTGCACCTGGTCGGCGCCCAGGCCCGAGTGGTTCTCCATGAAGCTGTTCCACACCTCGATGCGGAAGTTGCGATCCATCACTAGCACGCCGACATCCAGGCACTGCACGATGTCGAGCAGCCAGTGCAGTTCGCGCAGGTCGATCTGTGCTTGACCGGCCATGTTCTACTCCATCAGGTACTGGATCTTGGCGGTCAGGCGCGGCACCGAGGCCTCGGTGAACAGCAGCAGCAGGTCGAAGTGCACCGCGTGCTCCTCCAGGCCGTAGCTGATCTCCACCGCCAGGGTCTGGCGCCAGCGCGCCCGGTTGAACTGGATCAGCTCGTCGATGCTGCGTGCATGCTGGCCGAGCAGTTGCGGGTGGCCCTGGGAGAAGCGGATGTCGAGCTGCTCGGCGATGCCGGCCAGGCAGGCGCCGATGAGGATGCTGGCCAGGTCCAGGAGCATCTCCGAGGTAGCCGCGTCGCCACCCGGGCGCAGGCCGAGCAGGTGGGCGATGTCGGCCACTTCGGAGTCATGGAACAGCAGCAGTGCCTCGCCGGCGATGGCCTCGCCGACGAAGCCCTGGCACACCGCGCTGAGGCGCTCGCCACGGTTGGCGTCCTGCAAGGCCATGTGCAGCTCGCTGGCCTCGAACAGCTCCACCGCCGGGATCGGCAGCTGCACGAAGACCCCGAGCTCCTCCGCCAGCAGGGCGGCGGCGCGGCCCATGGCGACGTTGCTGACCTCGCGCAGGGCGTCGCGGAAGCCGACCCGGAAGGCCGGCTCCTGGCGTGCCGGTGGCGCCGCCGCGCTCGCCGCCGGCTGGAACAGGCCCAGGCGCAGCAGGGTGGCGCGCAGCTCCTCGGCCGGCGCCGGCTTGCGCAGGAAGCCCAGGGCGCCGAGCTCGGCGACCCGGCGCTGGGCCTCGTCCTGGACGTCGCCGGAGACCACCAGGATGCGGCAGTTCAGGCCCTCTTCGCGCACCCGCGCGAGCACCTGGTAGCCATCCATCACCGGCATGGTCAGGTCCAGCAGCACCACTTCGCCCAGACCCTGGCGGATCGCGGCCAGGGCCTCCTCGCCGTGGCTGGCCTGGGTGATGTTCACCGGCCACTCGGGGGGCAGGGCGCGGATCAGCTGCTTGCGCGCCATCGCGGAGTCGTCGCAGACCAGCAGTGGGAGCACCGGGTTCACCTGAGGTTGAGGGCCATAGGCCAAGCATAGACGGCGCTGTGGCCGGGTCGCGATCAGGCAATCGCTGAGTCGGCTCAGCGCGGTTCGCTGGCCTCGAAGTTGTAAGTGTTGCGCCCGGCGTTCTTGGCTGCATACATGGCGCGGTCGGCCTGCTGCAGCAGCGACTCGATGTCGTCGCCGTCGCGCGGGAACAGGCTGACGCCCATGCTGGCCTGGACCTGCACCTCATGGCCGTCGAGCAGCATGGGCAGCTGGAAGCGCTCGTGCAGTTTGTGCAGCACCGCGATCACCTGGTGCGGGTCGTCCAGCTGCTCGATCAGCACGACGAACTCGTCGCCGCCCAGGCGCGCCACCGTGTCGCTCTCGCGGGTGGCCGAGCGCAGCAGATTGGCCACTGCCTGTAGCACGCGGTCGCCGATGCTGTGGCCGAGGCTGTCGTTGAGCTCCTTGAAATGGTCCAGGTCGACGAACAGCACCGCCAGCGGGTGGGCATTGCGTCGTGCGCTGGCCAGGGCGTGCTCCAGGCGCTCGAAGAACATGCGCCGGTTCGGCAGGCCGGTCAGTGGATCGTGCCGGGCCAGGTGCTCCAGGGCACTGCGGCTCTGGTTGAGCGCCTCCAGCTGGTCGAGAATGTCCTCCTGCATCTGTGCGAAGCTGCGCGCCAGTTGGCCCAGCTCGTCCTGGCGCCCCAGCGGCAGGGGGCTGCTCTTGCGCTCGCTGGCGAATTGCTGCACGGCCAGGTTGATGCTCTTCAGCGAGCGGGTCATGGCCCGCGAGGCGATGGCCGCGACCAGCAGGGCCAGCAGGCTGGCCAGCAGCACCACCTGGGCGATGCGCTGGCCGAGGCGCGAGGTCTCTGCCAGCACCTGGCGCTCCGGCTGGGCCAGGCCGAGGACGACGAAGCTCTCGGGGCTGCCGGTGTTGATGCCCAGGCGCACGAAGGCGGCGATCAGCTCCTCGCGTTGCAGGCCGCCACGGCTGACCAGGCTGGCCGGTTTGCTGATGTCGAGCAGGCTGGCGACCTCGGCGAACTCTTCCTGGATGAACAGCCGGCGGCCCTGATCGAAGCCGAAGGTGCGGCTTGCATCCGGGTGGATCAGCAGGTCGCCCCAACGGTTGCTCAGGTACACCCGATAATGCTCGGGCAGGTCACTCCTGAGCTGGCCGAACAGGCGTTCCAGGTCGATGTTCACCACGATCAGGCCGAACACCCGGCCGTCGCTGCCGGCCACCGGGGTGGACACGTGCAGGGTCGGCTTGCCCAGGCCGGAATGTGCGCCCAGCTCGTGGTTGATGACGATGGATGACAGGCGCACGTTGCCCGGCTTCAGCTTCAGGGTGTCGAAGACGTAGGCGTAGTGGCCTTTCTCCTGCAGGTCCGCGCCCTGCACCTGGACCAGGCGCTCGCCGTCGCGGTCCACCCGGACCTGCTCCAGGCCGTGCCCGGCGGCGCTGATCAGGCGCACCTGCAGGTACTCGGGATGGACCAGCATCAGCGCGCGGAACACTTCGGCCAGGTCGCGTTCGATGTCGCTGCGCGCCGGCTCGCCGGCGGCCTGCGGCAGGTCGCGCTCGCTGGTCACCGCGGCCAGCAGACGGGCGTCGCGGGCGGCGCCGTCGATGCTGCCGAGCAGGTTGCGGCCGAGCACCTGGGTGGCGGTCAGCAGGTCGCGCTCGGCGGCCTTGAGCACCAGGCTGCGGCTGCTGGAGTAGGAATAGTAGCCGGTCAGGCCGCAGGCCAGGACGCCGAACAGGCCGAGCAGGCAGGCCAGCTTGAAGGCGATGCCGAATCTCATGGCGCCTCCGCCAGCGGCGGGCGCTCGCCGGAAAGGATGCGCTCCCACAGGCGCGCGCGGCGTTCGGCGTCCTCCACCGGGCGCAGCCAGACCAGCCGGCCCGGCACGTCGGCACCGGCCGGCTCCTCCAGGGTGTTGGACAGGCCCTGACGCTCCACCAGGGCCTGGCTCATCGGCGCCTCCAGGGTGAAGTCGATCCACGCCTCGGCCAGCTGCAGGTCGCGGGCACCGCGGCTGATGGCCCAGCAGTCGAGCCAGGCCAGCGCCCCCTCGCGGGGAATCACGTAGCCCACGTCGGCGCCGGCATCGCGCAGTTGCTTGAGCTGCTGGCGCCCGTAGTTGGCGAACAGCAGCGCCACCTGGTGTTCGCGGAACAGGCTGGCGGCCTCCTCGGGCAGCGAATAGAAGGTCAGCACGTTGCGGCGCAGGGCGATCAGCTGTTCACCGATCTGCGGGAAGTCCTCGGCGGCTATGCGGAAGGGGTCGCGGCCGCGCGCCTGGCTGGCCAGGGCGAAGTTGTGGCTGCTGCCGTTGAAGGCCAGCACCCGGCCCTGCAGGCGCGGGTCCCACAGACTGGTGATGGAGTTGGGCGGGGTGGCGAACTGGCGGCGGTCGTAGATCAGGCCCATTTCCGAGTAGGTGTAGGGGATGGCGTAGACCTTGCCGTCCCGGGTGATGCCGGGGATCTTCGGGTAGTCGCGGAAGCGCCAGAGCTGGCGCGTGGTATTGGCGATCTGAGTCGGCTGTAGCGGCTGCAGCAGCTGTTCGGCGACATAGTGTTCGATCTCCGCAGTGTTGGCGGCGATCAGGTCGAAGTCGGCACCCTTGTTGCGGGTCAGGCGCCGCCGCAGCACGTCGTCGCTGCCGACCAGTGTGACTTCCACCCGCACGTCGTGGCGCTGCTCGAACTGCTCCACCAGGTCGGCGTCGGCGTAGCCGGGCCAGGCGAGCACGCGCAGTACCCGTTCCGCGCCACCGGCAACGGGGGCCAGGACGCTGAGCAGGGCGGCGGAAAACAGTGGGAGCAGGCGTGGGAACGTCATGGACCAGGCCGTTAGCGAAGGCGCTCATGTAGTGTATACGATGGCAAATCGCCTTGCCGGGTGCTTGATCCAGGGCAAGAACGGGCAGGTTAGGCGCTGCGTGCTAGGGTTTTTCGGGTCATCCCCCACTTCGTGCAGGTCCGCCGTCATGGAAGAGAACACCCTGATCACCGTCGGCACCGCCAAGGCCAACCAGCTGCTGCAGCTGGTGACCGACTACGGTGCCGCCTTCGCCGTGAAAATCCTCGCCGCCATCGCCTTCTGGGTAGTCGGGCGCTGGCTGATCGGCTTCGCCGTCGGCCTGGTGCAGAGAGGCCTGGGCCAGCAGAAGGTCGACCCGACCGTGCTGCGCTACCTCGGCAACTTCATCACCGTCACCCTCAACATCCTGCTGGTGATCGGCATCCTCGGCTACTTCGGGGTGCAGACCACCACCTTCGCCGCCTTGATCGCCGCGGTCGGCCTGGCCATCGGCATGGCCTGGTCGGGGCTGCTGGCCAACCTGGCGGCGGGCGGCTTCATCATCGTCCTGCGGCCGTTCAAGGTCGGCGACTTCATCTGCGCCGGCGGGGTCACCGGTACGGTCACCGAGATCGGCCTGTTCGTCACCGCGATCAACACGCCGGACAACGTGCTGACCCTGGTGGGCAACAACAAGATCTTCGCCGACAACATCCAGAACTTCTCGCACAACGCCTTCCGCCGCGTCGATCTGAAGGCGCAGCTGGCCGGCGCGACCGACTGGAAGGCCGCCGCTGCCCTGCTCAGGCAGCGCATCGCGGCCATCGACAACGTGCTGGCGAGCCCGGCGGTGGAGGTGGAAATCCTCGAGTTCAACCTGGTCGGCCCGGTATTGGCGGTGCGCCCCTACTGCCACACCGACCATTACTGGCAGGTGTATTTCGACACCAACAAGGTGATCAAGGACGCCCTCGGCGAGGCCGGCTTCCCGGCGCCGATGCCGGCGCAGACGGTGATCGTCCAACAGGCCGGCTGAAGCCGCCGGTCACTGCGGCTCGCGGTCGACCCACTTGGGCGCGGCCGTGGGCTGCCAGGCGTCGAGCCGCTGCAGCAGCTCGGCCGGCGATTCGCTGATCTGCAGGATGGCGCGGTGCTGCTCGCGGACGAAGCGCTCGGCCACCAGATGGTCGAGGAAGGCGGTCAGGCGCGCATAGAAACCCTCCACTTCGAGCAGGCCGAGCGGCTTGGCGTGATAGCCGAGCTGGCCCCAGGTCCACACCTCGAACAGTTCCTCCAGGGTGCCCAGGCCGCCGGGCAGGGCGATGAAGGCGTCGGCCAGCTCGGCCATGCGCGCCTTGCGCGCGTGCATGCCGTCGACCACCTCCAGGCGGGTCAGGCCGCGGTGGCCGATCTCGGCGCGCTCCAGGCTCTGCGGGATGATACCGATCACCTCGCCGCCGGCGGCCAGGGCGGCATCGGCCACCAGGCCCATGAGGCCGACCGCGCCGCCACCGTAGACCAGGGTCAGGCCCTGCTCGGCCAGGCTGCGGCCGAGCTGCTCGGCCGCTTCTCGATAGATGGGACGGGCGCCGGGGCTGGCGCCACAGAATACGCAGACGGACTTCAGGCTCATGCACGGTGCTCCCTTGGCTGCAGGGCGCACAGGGTAACCCTGTCCGATCGGTCAGGCGAGTTCTTGCGGGCAGCTGCCGCTGGCGCCGGCGGCATAGGCGGCCAGCAGGCAGCGGAGAAAGTCGTGGATGGGCATGGGGCGGTCCTCGCGGGTGATGCTGCTGAGCCTAGACCGGCCGGCCTGGTCGAGCCGGTTGATAGTTTCGATGGCCGTCATAGCTATTCGCTTAACGAGGTCAGGTCCTGGGTAGCGCGCTCGGCGAAGAAGCGCTCCAGCCAGGCCCGGTAGTGGGCGCGGGTGGCAGGTGGCAGGTAGCTGCGCTGGGCGTTGCGGAAGGCCTGCAGGACGTCCGCCTGGCGCGCCACGCGATCCACCGCGCGGACCAGCTCGGCACCGGCGGCGCTGCGCGTGCAGTAGATGCCGCTGAGGGCCGGCTGGCCAGCCTCGTGCAGCGGCAGCAGGACGAGTTGCTGCGCTTCGCCGCGACCCTGCACGTGCTGCAGCACCTCGGCGTACTCCAGCAGGTAGTCGATGCGCCCGTGTTCGAGCATGCGCAGCAGGTTGTGCCCGGCGTCGCTGCTCTGGATCTGCAGCAGCCGCGCCTGCGCCGCCGGGGCGCGCAGCAGCGGGTCGAGCATCGGGCCGTAGCTGCGGTCCTTGAGCAGGCCGCCGCGCCAGGCCGTGTCGCCGAGCAGCTGGCGCAGCGACACCTCGTCGTGACCGGCGAGGAAGGCGGCGCGGTCGCTGCGACGCACCACCAGCTGGTGCGGCATGCCGACGAACAGGCCGACATAGTGGCCGAGGCGATCGCGCTCGGCGGTACGGAAGGTCGGCAGCAGGCAGTTCAGCTCGCCGCGCTGCAGGTGCTCCAGGCCGCGGCTGAGGTTGATCAGGCTGTAGCGATGCTCGTAGGCGGGCAGGCGCGTGGTGATCTGCTGCAGCAGCTCGACGATGATGCCGCCCTGCGGCTGGCCGTCGCGGGCATCGACCAGGCCCGGCCAGGGGCTCATGCCCCAGGTCACGGTGGGGCGATCCTGGGCGTGGGCGGCCGGCCATGCACAGAGCAGTGACAGGCCGAACAGCACGGCGGGCAGGCGAGGGCGCATGGAGGGGACCGCAGCAGCAGGGTTCTGTGCAGTCTAGTCGGCTGCCGCCCGGCTGCGCGGTCCCCGGCTTCAGCCGGCCAGCAGCCAGGCGCCGGTGCCCGCCGCCGAGGCGCCGGCCAGGCGCACCAGCGGCGCGGCGGTGCGCGGCAGGCTGCGCACCAGGGCGTAGCCGGCCGCGTGCAGGGCGGCGGTGGCGGCGAGGAAGCCGGCGGCGTAGCCCCAGGGGCTGGCCAGTGCCGGCAGCTCCAGGCCGTGGGCCAGGCCGTGGCCAAGGGCGAACAGCGCGGTCAGGCCCAGCGCTGCGGCCAGCGGCAGGCGCGCGGCTACTGCCACCAGCAGGCCGAGGGCCAGCACCGAGCCGGCGATGCCGGTCTCCAGCAGCGGCAGTGTCAGCCCGGCGAAGCCGAGCAGGCCGCCGAGCAGCATGCTGGCGACGAAGGTCAGCGGCAGCGCCCAGCGCGCCGCGCCGGACTGCTGCGCGGCCCACAGGCCGACGGCGAGCATCGCCAGCAGGTGATCGAGGCCCAGCAGCGGGTGGGCCAGGCCGGCCAGCAAGCCGGCGTGGTCGTGGCCGGCGTGGGCGAAGGCCAGGCCCGGGGTGCAGAACAGGGCGAGGGCGTAGAGGCTTTGGCGCAGCTTCATGGAGGTCTCCTTGACTCGGGTGGTGGGGCTCAGGCGGCGCCGAGCATGCCCTGGCGTTCGATGAAGGCGATGATCTGCTCCAGGCCTTGGCCGATCTTCTGGTTGCTGAAGACGAAGGGCTTGTCGCCGCGCATCTTCAGGGTGTCGCGCTCCATCACCTCCAGCGAGGCTCCGACCATGGGCGCCAGGTCGATCTTGTTGATCACCAGCAGGTCGGACTTGCAGATGCCCGGGCCGCCCTTGCGCGGCAGCTTGTCGCCGGCCGACACGTCGATCACGTACAGGGTCAGGTCCGACAGCTCGGGGCTGAAGGTGGCCGAGAGGTTGTCGCCGCCCGACTCGACGAGTATCAGGTCGAGGCCGGGGAAGCGCCGGTTGAGCTGCTCGACCGCCTCCAGGTTGATCGAGGCGTCCTCGCGGATCGCCGTGTGCGGGCAGCCGCCGGTTTCCACGCCGATGATCCGTTCGGGCGCCAGGGCCTCGTTGCGTACCAGGAACTGGGCGTCTTCCTGGGTGTAGATGTCGTTGGTCACCACGGCGATGTTGTAGCGCTCGCGCAGGGCACGGCACAGGGCCAGGGTCAGGGCGGTCTTGCCGGAACCGACCGGGCCGCCGATGCCGACGCGCAGGGGTTGGCTGTTCATGGGGTGTTTCCTTTTTTCATGAGCGGAAGAGACGGCTGTACTGGCGCTCGTGCGCCATGCTGGTCAAGGCCAGGCCGAAGGCGGCGCTGCCCCAGTGTTCGGTGGGCCGGTCGCGGGCCTCGCGTTGCGCCTGCTCCAGCAGCGGCAGCAGCGCCGAGGTCAGGCGCTGGGCGGCCTGCTGGCCCAGCGGCAGGGTCTTCATCAGCACCGCCAGCTGGTTCTCCAGCCAGCCCCACAGCCAGGCGGCCAGGGCATCCTCGGCGTCGATGGCCCAGGCGCGCGCGGCCAGGGCCCAGGCCGGCGCCAGGCCGAGCTCCGGCTGTGTGGCGAGGAAGGCACGGGCCGGCGCATCCAGTTCCGGCAGGCCCTCCAGCAGCTGCTTCAGCGAGTAGCCCATCTGTCGGCTCTCCAGGGCCAGTTCGCGGGTCTCGCGGCTGGCGCGCTGGCGCTCGGCGAGGTCGGCCAGGCTGGCCCAGTCGCCTGCCGCGGCGGCGCTGCAGTGGGCCAGCAGCAACGGCGCCTCGAAGCGCGCCAGATTGAGCAGCAACTGGTCGGCGATCCAGCGCCGGGCGCTCTCCGGGTCGCGCACCAGGCCGCTATCCACCGCCATTTCAAGACCCTGGGAGTAGCTGTAGCCGCCGATCGGCAGCTGCGGGCTGGCCAGGCGCAGCAGTTGCCAGGCCGGCTTCACAGGCGCACGCCGAACTGGTGCAGGCGCGGGCCGTAGTTGAACTCGGCGTCGCCGTGGTGCGAATGATGGTGGCCGCCGCCGTAGGCGCCATGTTCGGGATGGAAGGGCGCCTCGACCGTGCAGGTGCTGGCGCCGAGCTGGTCGAGCATGGCCCTGAGCACGTGGTCGTCGAGCAGGCGCAGCCAGCCGTCGCCCAGTTGCAGGGCGACGTGGCGGTTACCCAGGTGATAGGCGGCGCGCATCAGCTCGAAGGGGCTGGCGCAGGTGACGTGCAGCAGCGGTTCCGGGCGCGCGCAGACGCGCACGATGCGGCCATCCTCGGCGCGCAGGTAGTCGCCGTCGCGCAGCGGCGGCTGGCCGCGCTCGAGGAACAGGCCGACGTCCTCGCCGGCGGCGCTGAAGCAGCGCAGGCGGCTCTTGCTGCGCGCCTCGTGGCTGAGGTGCAGTTCTTCGTCCCAGTAGGGTTGGGGGGCGAGGCGGTGGTGAATCACCAGCATGCTGGGCTAGTCCGGCCAGGAAGTTACCTGTCGGCAGAGCAAGGGCCTTGCCAAGCCCGGCGCGGCCCGTGGTTGGCGGTGTCGTGCCTGAAGTTGGGGATGGGGCGTGCCTCGTTGTGGTGCGTGCGCGCTGCGCGCGGGCTGTTCTGGTGCGCCTAGTCGCGGCCCTGGCCCAGGCCGTGCCAGTGCTTGGCGCCGATGAAGATGAAGCGCAGCTGCTGGATCATCTTGGCTTCCGGGGTCAGATGCGCCGGCAGGCTGGCGCTGGGCGGGTCGATCAGCTCCGGCAGGGTGGCGAACACGGTCTTCACCACCAGGTCGGAGACCACGTCCAGCGCGGCGTCGTTCAGGTGCGGGGTGCGGTTCATCAGCTTGAGGTCGGCGGCCAGGTCATCGGTGATCTGCTGGCGCAGGCGGCCGATGGCCTGGCGCACCGGCTGCGAGCCGCCGTACTGCTCGCGGGCGAGGAAGAGGAACTGGTTGCGGTTGGCGCTCACCGCATCGAGGAAGATGCGTGCGCTGGCCTCGATGATGCTGCCCATCTCGAACTGGCTGCGGCGCACTTCGCGCAGGGTGCTGCGGAAGGTGGCGTCGACCTCGGCGACCAGCGCCAGGCCTAGCTCGTCCATGTCCTGGAAGTGCCGGTAGAAGCCGGTCGGCACGATACCGGCGGTGCGGCTGACCTCGCGCAGGCTCAGGCTGCCGAAGCCGCGCCCGCTGTCCATCAGGCCGCGCGCGGCATCCATCAGGGCCTGGCGGGTCTGCTGTTTCTGTTCGGCGCGTGGCGACATGGCGTTAGGTTGGCAGCGGAAATTGCGCCGCACTCTAGCAAAAGCCCTCCGGCGGCGTCGAACCGGACTCAGTGAACAAGTGTTGACTGAGTGGGGGGTGGTTTGCCATTCTGTGTACAAGTGTTCACTGGAGTGTCGCCATGTCCCTGTTGCCGCTGTTTCTCGTTCGTCGCCTGACGTTCCTGCTGCGGCCGCTGCGGGCCCTGGTGGCAGGGGGCTGGCTGCGCGAAGCGGAGGTGGACGCCGTGCTCGCCTGGCTGCATCCGGCCTGGCGCTTGAACCGGGTATTCGCCCGGGTCGAGGGGCGCGAGTGGGTCAGCGACGACCTGCTCGCCCTGCGCCTGCGCTGCAACGGCAATGCCCGCGGCTGGCGCGCCGGCCAGCATGTGCAGCTGTACCTGGAGATCGACGGGGTGCGCCACGGGCGCAGCTACAGCTTGACCCGGGTCCGCGCTGGCGGGCGGGTCGAGCTAGGGGTCCGTCGTCAGCCCGGCGGGCGCCTGTCCAACCGCATCCTCGATCACCTGCCGGTGGGGGCGCTGGTGGAGCTGGGCCAGGCCCAGGGCGAGCTGCACTGGCCACAGGGCAGTGCCGGTGTCGGGCTGCTGGCCGCCGGCAGTGGCATCACCGCGCTGCTCGGCCTGCTGCGCGAGGCCCTGGCCCGCGGGTACGCGGCGCCGATCCGGCTGCTGCACTGTGTGCGCCGGGCCGGCCAGCGCGCCTATGTGGAAGAGCTGCAGCAACTGATGCGAAGCCACCCCAACCTTGAGGTGCGCTGGCTGCTCAGCGGGCAGGACGGGCGCCTGCAGCCTCAGCACCTGGCCGACATGCACGGCCTGGCGCTGCTGGCCTGCGGGCCGGCGGGGTTCGTCGCGGACCTGCGCGCGCGCTACGGCGAGGCGCTGCAGGCCGAGGCCTTCAGTGCCCCGGTGCGCGACGCCGATCCGGGGCGAGCGGTGCGCCTGGGCTTCGTGCGCAGCCGCGTCGAGGCGCTGGGTGACAGCAACCGCAGCCTGCTGGAGCTGGCCGAGGTCGCTGGCCTGCGTCCGGCCCACGGTTGCCGCCAGGGCATCTGTGCCAGCTGCACCTGCACCCTGCTGGCGGGGGCGGTGCGCGACCTGCGCAGCGGCACGCCGTTCGCCGAGCCTGGCCAGGCGATCCGCCTGTGCGTCAGCGTGCCGCTGGGCGATGTGCAAATCGATCTGTGAGGAAACCGTCATGCGCGTGGATCGTGAACTGAATACCGCCGAACTGCAGTCCTTCGCCAGTGAACTGGACGAGTTGCGCCGGCACACCCTGGCCGATCTCGGTGCCGCCGACGCGCGCTACATCCGCCGCGTGCGCGGCGCCGTGCGCCTGTGCTGCTGGAGCGGCCGGGCGTTGCTGATGTGCGGCTGGTTCCCGCCCACCTGGCTGCTCGGCAGCCTGTTGCTGGGCCTGGGCAAGATCCTCGAGAACATGGAGCTGGGACACAACGTGATGCACGGCCAGTACGACTGGATGAACGATCCCGAGCTGGCCGGCACCCGCTACGAGTGGGATATCGCCGGGCCGGCCGATTTCTGGCGGCACACCCACAACCACCTGCATCACACCTGGACCAATGTCATCGGCATGGACGACGACGTCGGCTACGGCCTGGTGCGGTTGTTCCCCGAGCAGCGCTGGAAGCCCTTCTACCGCTGGCAGCCGCTGTGGGTGACGCTGCAGGCGCTGCTGTTCCAGTACGCCGTGGCCATCCAGCACCTGCGCCTGGACCAGTGGTACAAGGGCCGCATCGGCGCGGCCGAGGTGCGCCCGCTGCTGCGCCAGCTGGGCGCCAAGCTGCTGCGCCAGTGGGGCAAGGACTACCTGCTGTTCCCGCTGCTGGCGCTGCTGCTCGGTGCCAACGCCCTGGCGGTGCTGGCCGGCAACGCGCTGGCCAACCTACTGCGCAACCTGTGGACCTTCCTGGTGATCTTCTGCGGCCACTTCACCGAGCGCGCCGCGGTGTTCGCCAAGGAGTCGGTGGCCGGCGAGAGCCGTGGTCACTGGTACCTGCGCCAGCTGCGTGGCTCCAGCAACCTGGAGGGTGGCCGCCTGTTCCACATCCTCACCGGCAATCTCAGCCACCAGATCGAGCACCACCTGTTCCCCGACCTGCCGGCACGGCGTTACGCCGAGCTGGCGCCGCGCGTGCGCGAGATCGCCGCGCGCTACGGCCAGGTCTACAACAGCGGCCGGCTCTCTGCACAGTTCGCCAGCGTGCTGCGGCGAATCTGGACCCATCGCCTGCCGGCGCCCGCGGCGACGCCATAAAAAAGCCCGGCGGATGCCGGGCTGGGTGGGTGTTGCCGATCTCAGGCGGTATGGCGGCCGACGCGCTCGCTGCCGTTCTCGGCCAGGTCGCGGCCTTCGATCAGGCGGTCGGAACCGCCCTCGGCAATGCGGAAGGCCTTGGTGCGTTCGCTGCCGTTCTCGGCTACGTCGCGGCCCTCGATCAGGCGGTCGGAGCCACCTTCGGCGATGCGGAAGACCTTGGTGCGCTCGCTGCCATTTTCGGCCAGGTCGTGGCCTTCGATCAGGCGGTCGGAGCCGCCTTCGGCAATGCGGAAGGCCTTGGTACGCTCGCTGCCGTTTTCGGTCAGGTCGCGGCCTTCGATCAGGCGGTCGGAGCCGCCTTCGGCAATGCGGAAGACCTTGGTGCGCTCGCTGCCGTTCTCGGCCAGGTCGCGGCCCTCGATCAGGCGGTCGGAGCCACCTTCGGCGATGCGGAAGGCCTTGGTGCGCTCACTGCCGTTTTCGGCCAGGTCGCGGCCTTCGATCAGGCGGTCGGAGCCACCTTCGGCGATGCGGAAGGCCCTGGTGCGCTCGCTGCCGTTTTCGGCCACGTTGCGGCCTTCGATGAGACGGTCGGAACCACCTTCGGCGACGGTAGCCGGGGTGCTGATGTGCTGCAGTTCGGTCAGCGGCGGTTGTTCGTCACCCGGCAGGGCGAAGGCGCTGGTGGTCAGGGTGGCCAGGATCAGGCTGGCGAGAATGTGCTTTTTCATCTTGGGCTCCTCGTGGGGGCGTCAGTGAGTACGGGGGCCATACTACCGGCGCCGCGCCAAGACAAAAGTTGACCCTCCTGATAGTAACCATCAGTGCCCTCGATGGAGGTGGCGAGGCGCTCTGGAATGGGCTCTAGCGGGCCTGCTCGCGGGCGAACAGGCAGGTCAGGTAGCGGTTGCTGAAGCCGTAGCGCAGCATCGCCGCAAGGCGCGCGAACAGGTACCAGGGGTGTGCGCGGTAGTAGCTCAGCACGGCATTGCCGACGCCTTCGCTGCGGTGGCGCTTGGCGTGGTCGCGGCGCCGCGAGAACAGCCCCTTGAACTGCCAGGGCTGCACCTGTTCGAGCTGCTGCACGGCACACAGGCGCTGGCCGCGGAACAGGGCGAGGAAACTGCGCCGGCTGAAGTCGTGCAGGTGGTGGGGGTTGCCATCCAGGGTCGGGGTGATCGGCACCGAGGCGATCACCCGGCCGCGCTCGGTCAGCAGGCGCGCGTAGTTGGCGATCAGGCGCGACGGATGCGGCAGGTGCTCGATGGTTTCCAGGCTGACGATGCTGTCGAAGCCGTTCTCGGCCTCGAAGCATTCGGCGTCGGCGCAGACATAGCGCAGGTTGGGCAGGCGATAGTGCTGGCGGGCATAGGCGATCGCCGCCGGGTCGATGTCCACCCCGGTGACCTGCTTGTCCGGGTGGCGCTCGGCCAGCAGGGCGGTGCCGTAGCCACAGCCGCAGGCCATGTCCAGCACCCGCTCGCCGCTCAGGTGCTCGGCGGCGAAGGCGTAGCGCTCCAGGTGGATGCGCAGCGTCTCGCTGTCGGCCGCGCTGTGCGGGTCCAGGTCCTTCGGGTAGATCCGTTCGATGCTGTGCATGCTGCCCATCCTGTGCAGTGGCCCGGATGCTCGGGCGCCGGGCGGCGCCATGCGCTCAGCCCAGGCGTTGGCGCTTCTGTCGCCACTGGCTCCACTCGAAGCCGAGCACCACCAGCAGCGACAGGGCGAAGGGTAGCAGCAGGTAGAAGACGCGGAACACGATCAGCGCCGCCAGCACATCGGCGGTGGCCAGTTCGGGCAGGGCGGCGAGGAAGGTCACCTCCAGCACGCCGAGGCCGCCCGGGGCGTGGGACAGCAGGGCCAGGGAGAAGGAGGCGAGGAACACGCCGAGCACCACCAGATAGCCGGGGTTGCCCTCGGCCGGCAGGGCGAAATAGATGATCGCCGCCGCGCACAGCAGTTCCAGCGGGCCGGCCAGCAGCTGGCGGGCGACTATGCCCAGGCGCGGGTACTCGACGTGCAGCTTGCCCCACTTCCAGGGCTTGAAGTGGCGCCAGGAGCCGAGCACGTAGAGCGCCACCAGGCCGAGCATGAGCAGGCCGATGGCCACCGACAGCCAGGGGCTGACGTCGGCCACGCGCTTGATCAGGTCCGGCTGGCAGACCAGCACGGCGCCGCCGGACAGCAGGGTGCCAAGGGCGAAGGTGAAGGAGCAGAAGAAGATCAGGATGCCGATCTCCGACGGCGTCAGGCCCTTGCTGCTGTAGGCGCGAAAACGCACCACGGCGCCGGAGAACACCGAGGCGCCGATATTGTGGGCCAGGGCGTAGGTGGTGAAGGAGCAGAGGGTGATGAAGCGCCAGGGAATCTTCTTGCCCAGGTGGGCGATGGCGATGCGGTCGTACCAGGCCAGGGCGAAATAGGCGCCGAGGGTCGCGCCGGCGGCCAGCAGCCAGTTGTGCAGGGAAATGGCGTGGAGGCTGTCCTGCAGCTCGTCGAGGGAGATGGTGCGGATCTCCTTGTAGAGCAGGAAGCAGGAAAACACGACTGCGGCCAAACCGATGAGGGTCCAGATCCAGTCGCTTCTTTTCATCATCGGGGATGACTCCTTGAACCCGTCACGCTCCCGGCGCCGGCAAATCCCTTGGCCTTCGGGGAGGGCGCTGACCGCGGAGTACAACGGGCTTGGCAGGCAATGCGGCGCGCAAATCGCCGTGCAGTATCCCGGAGCCGGGCGCCGGGCTCAAGTTGCACGGCGCGGGTGGGCGTAACCGGCTGTTACAGGCGGGCGGGCGCCGTCAGGCGCGGCGGAACTGGTGGCGAGGTGAGCCGCTGGCCGGGTTGTCCATTCGTCGGAGTGTCAAAAATTTAAAACTGGCTGGCTTGCCGCTCTCGGGAAAAAGACCGGCTGGTCATCGGCTTATCTGGCTTGCCCGATAAGTGTCGGGGAAAATGTGCAGGCATTTCGTCATTTTTGTTTGACATATTTTACGGTTTTGCCAGACTGCGCGGCCGAGCCTGTCGGGCTGGTCGAGCCTCGGGCTCGGTACAGGCCAGGACGGCCATAACAAAAACCTGTTGTCCGCCGTCCCAGCCCCTCCGCCTTGCGGGGCAGCATGCGGCGGACCGATGTCACTGGAACGGGAAAACATGCTGATCTGGTTCGTCGCGCTGTACCTGCTGGCCACAGTCGCCATCGGTTTCTATGCCTCCACTCGGGTGCACAACACCCGTGACTTCGCCGCCGGCGGTCGCAGCATGGGCTTCCCCATCGTCGCGGCCATGGTGTTCGCCACCTGGTTCGGTTCCGAGGCGGTGCTCGGCATTCCCGCCACCTTCCTCGAGGAAGGCTTCGCCGGCATCGTCGAGGACCCCTTCGGTTCCTTCTGGTGCCTGTTCATCGTCGGCGCGATCATCGCTCGCCCGCTTTACCGCCTGAACCTGCTGACCATCGGTGACTACTTCAAGAAGCGCTATGGCTCGCAGGTCGAGCTGATCGTCAGCCTGGTCATCGTCATGTCCTACCTGGGCTGGATCGCCGCGCAGCTGATCGCCCTCGGCGTGGTGTTCAACGTCATCTCCGACGGTTCCATCAGCACCACCCAGGGCATGCTGCTCGGCACCTTCATAGTGCTGCTGTACACCCTGTTCGGCGGCATGTGGTCGATCGCCCTGACCGACTTCTTCCAGATGATCATCATCGTGGTCGGCCTGGTCTACCTGGTCTGGCTGTTCAGCGACATGGCCGGCGGCGCCGATGTGGTGATCAGCCAGGCGGCCAGCGAGGGCAAGTTCACCTTCATGCACAGCTTCGAGCCGAAGGACATAGTCGCCTTCATCGGCGCGGCGGTGACCATGATGCTCGGCTCCATTCCGCAGCAGGACGTGTACCAACGGGTGATGTCGGCGAAGAACGAAAACGTCGCCGCCCGCGCTTCCATGGCCGGTGCCGTGTTCTACCTGGGCTTCTGCATGCTGCCGATCTTCCTGGTGTACGCCGCCTCAATGATCGACCCGGCGCTGGTGCAGAAGTGGCTGGCCGAGGACTCGCAGATGATCCTGCCGCTGATGATCCTGGAGAAGACTCCGCTGTTCGCCCAGATCATGTTCTTCGGCGCGCTGCTGTCGGCCATCATGTCGACCGCCTCCGGCACCCTGCTGGCACCCTCGGTGACCCTGGCCGAGAACGTGTTCAAGCGCTTCCTGCCGGAACTCAACGACAAGCAGTTCCTGCTGCTGATGCGTTGCACCATCCTGGCCTGCGCCGCCGCCACCCTGACCTTCGCCCTGAACTCCGATGCCAGCATCTACGAGATGGTCGGCAGCGCCTACTGCGTGACGCTGGTCGCCGCCGTGGTGCCGCTGTTCGCCGGCCTGTTCTGGAAGCGCGCCACCACTCAGGGCGCCCTGGTTTCCATCGCCTTCGGCCTGGTGTCCTGGATCTACCTGGAGTTCACCTGGACCGAGGAGGCCTTCTGGCCGCCGCAACTGGCCGGCCTGCTGTTCAGCATGGCCGGCATGGTCATCGGTTCCCTGCTGCCGCAGTTCAAGCGCAACGACAACGACCTGCTGGCGGCCCAGCCGCAGTAAACGTCAGGTGCTGACAGACAAGACCCCGCCTCGGCGGGGTCTTTTCGTTGCGGCTGGCAATTCGGCATAGGGGGAGAGGGCATGAACAGGCCCGGCTTGAAGTAGCCCGGATGCAATCCGGGAACGGGCCGCCTGCCTCCCCGGATTGCATCCGGGCTACCTGCCCTCAGCTCAGCCGGCGCAGCAGGCCCAGATAGCAGTGTGCGTGCTGGCCGTGCAGGTGCAGCTCGCCTTGCTCGTCGTTCAGCAGCAAGGCCTGACGGGGGCGCAGGGCGAACTCGCGGCCGTCTTGCAGGCGCACCCTTAGCATGCCGGCACTGCACAGCAGCAGACGCACCTCGGCGAGCTTGGCCAGTGGCATTTCCCCATGCAGCTGCAGAGAGCGCAGCACCTGCTGCCACTCGTCGCGCCGACTCATCAGGTTCAGATCGAACACCTCGCCGGCCAGCGGCGTGGCGCTGATCGCCTCTTCGCCGGGAAAGTCCAGCACTTCGCCGCCGGCGCGCAAGGTCGTGGTACCGCTCTGCCGTTGCAGCAGCAGTTCGCCCTCCAGCAGCGCCAGGCTGCGCTGGATGCCGGGGAAGGCGGAGAAGGGGCCGGCGCTGCTCACCCGCGCGCAGCTGATGCGCCAGGCGAAGTCATCCAGCCCGGCCGCGGCCGGGGCGATGGCCAGCTGGCGGGTGCTGCCACCGCCGTTCTTCCAGGGGCTGGCGGGCAGACAGTCGAGGTCGATGAGCTGGGTGGGCATGTTTTTCTCCCCTTAATGTATATACATATTTAGGCAGAAGACGGCTCCCCGTCCATCCCGCGGTGCGTTTTATATGTGCCTCTATGGAGGTTTTGGCCGCCTGGATTGCAGTGTGGGGGTTGACGACTCGCTGGTCACGGTTTAAATGTATATACATTAACGCCGAGGATAGCTCCGCAATGTCCCAGTCTTCCCGCAAGCGCCTGCTCTGGCGCGACCTGACCCTCTTCGATGGCCTGCAGGTGCTGCCCGAGCCCATGGCCGTGCTGGTGGAGGGCGACCACATCGCCGGCCTGTGGCCCGAGCGCGAGTTCGACCCGGCCCTGGCCATCGGTGCCGACAAGGTCGGGCGCGGCGGGGTGATGACGCCGGGGCTGGTCGACTGCCACACCCATCTGGTGTACGCCGGCGACCGCGCCGGCGAGTTCGAGCAGCGCCTGGAAGGCGTCAGCTACGAGGAAATCGCCCGCGCCGGCGGCGGCATTCTCAGCAGCGTGCGCGCCACCCGCGCGGCCAGCGAGGACCAGCTGGTCGCCGCCAGCCTGCCGCGCCTCGATGCGCTGCTGGCCGATGGCGTGACCACGGTGGAGATCAAGTCCGGCTACGGCCTGACCGTCGCCGACGAGCTGAAGATGCTGCGCGTGGCCCGCCGCCTCGGCGAGCTGCGCCCGGTGCGCGTCACCACCACGCTGCTCGGCGCCCATGCGCTGCCGCCGGAGTACGCCGGGCGCGCT
Source organism: Aquipseudomonas alcaligenes (assembly GCF_003205495.1). Taxonomy (GTDB): domain Bacteria; phylum Pseudomonadota; class Gammaproteobacteria; order Pseudomonadales; family Pseudomonadaceae; genus Aquipseudomonas; species Aquipseudomonas alcaligenes_B. The sequence continues at coordinate 86,599 of NZ_QJRX01000002.1, forward strand.
GACGACTATGTGAGCCTGGTCTGCGAGCAGATGATCCCGGCGGCCGCCCGTGAAGGCTTGGCCGACGCGGTGGACGTGTTCTGCGAGGGCATCGGCTTCTCCCCGGCGCATTGCGAGCGCATCTTCCAGGTCGCGCGCGAGCATGGCCTGGCGCTCAAGGCGCATGCCGAGCAGCTGTCCAATCTCGGTGGCAGCGCCCTGGCCGCGCGCTACGGCGCACTGTCGGCCGACCATGTCGAATACCTCGACGAGGCCGGTGTGCGCGCCATGGCCGAAGCCGGCACGGTGGCCGTGCTGTTGCCCGGCGCCTTCCAGGTGCTGCGCGAAACCCAGCTGCCGCCCATCGAGCTGCTGCGCCAGTACCAGGTGCCGATGGCCGTGGCCAGCGACGCCAACCCCGGCACCTCGCCGATCTGCCTGCCCACCCTGATGGCCCATCTGGCCTGCACCCTGTTCCGCCTCACCCCACGCGAGGCCCTGGCCGGCATGACCGCCCACGCTGCCCGTGCCCTCGGCCTGCCGGAGCTGGGCCGCATCGCCGTCGGCGCGCCCGCCGACCTGTGCTTGTGGGATATCCGCCAGCCCGCCGAGCTGGCCTACGCGGTGCAGCCCGGGCGCCTGCGCCAGCGCATCTTCTGTGGAGAGATTACCCATGCACGCTGACCGCCATTCCATGGCCTGCTGGACCGGCCGCATCGACCCCGAGCCGGACAGCCCGCGCTGGCACCAGCGCATTCGCGCGCTGAGCGAAGACAGCCCGCCGGGCCTGGCCCTGCTCGGCTTCGCCTGCGACGAAGGCGTGCGCCGCAATCACGGTCGCGTCGGTGCCGCCGGCGGGCCGCAGGCGCTGCGCAAGGCCCTGGCCAACCTGGCCTGGCATCGCCAGGCGCCGGCCTACGATGCCGGCGACGTGGCCTGCGAAGACGGCGACCTGGAAGGCGCGCAGGCGCGCCTGGGGCGCAATGTCTGCGCGCTGCTGGATGCCGGCCACCTGCCTATCGTCCTCGGCGGCGGCCATGAGGTGGCCTTCGGCAGCTGGTCGGGCCTGGCCGAACACCTCTCCGGCAACCATGCCCCGCGTATTGGCATCGTCAATTTCGACGCCCACTTCGATCTGCGCGACCCGGCCCATGTGCATTCCTCCGGCACCCCCTTCGCCCAGATCGCCGAGGCCAGCGCCGCGCGCGGCTGGCCGTTCCGCTACGCCTGCCTGGGCGTCAGCCGCGCCAGCAATACCCGCGCGCTGTTTGCCCGCGCCGCCGAGCTGGGCGTGCTGGTGCGCGAGGACCGCGAGATCCGCGAGTCGACCCTGGACGCCATCGGCGCCGAGCTGGATGCCTTCGCCGCCGGCTGCGACGCGCTCTACCTGACTTTCGACATCGACGTGCTGCCGGCCTGCGAGGCCCCCGGGGTCAGCGCCCCGGCCGCCCGCGGGGTGCGCCTGGAGCTGCTGGAGCCCTTGGTCGAACGGCTCAAGGCCAGCGGCAAGCTGCGCCTGGTCGACTTCGCCGAGCTCAACCCCGAACACGACATTGATAGCCGCACCGCCAAGGCGGCGGCGCGCCTCATCCACCTGCTCAGCCTCTGAGCGCCGAACAACAAGAGGAAACCGCTGTGACCACCAAGTACCGTGACGTTGAAATCCGCGCCCCGCGCGGCACCACGCTGAATGCCAAGAGCTGGCTGACCGAAGCGCCGCTGCGCATGCTGATGAACAACCTCGACCCCGAGGTGGCCGAGAACCCCAAGGAGCTGGTGGTGTACGGCGGCATCGGCCGCGCCGCGCGCAACTGGGAGTGCTACGACAAGATCGTCGAGACCCTGAAAGCGCTGAACGACGACGAGACCCTGCTGGTGCAGTCCGGCAAGCCGGTCGGCGTGTTCAAGACCCACAGCAACGCGCCGCGCGTGCTGATTGCCAACTCCAACCTGGTGCCGCACTGGGCCAGCTGGGAGCACTTCAACGAGCTGGACGCCAAGGGCCTGGCCATGTACGGCCAGATGACCGCCGGTTCGTGGATCTACATCGGCAGCCAGGGCATCGTCCAGGGCACCTACGAGACCTTCGTCGAGGCTGGCCGCCAGCATTACGGCGGCAACCTCACCGGCCGCTGGGTGCTGACCGCAGGCCTCGGTGGCATGGGCGGCGCCCAGCCGCTGGCCGCGACCCTGGCTGGCGCCTGCTCGCTGAACATCGAGTGCCAGCAGTCGCGCATCGACTTCCGCCTGCGCAGCCGCTACGTCGACGAGCAGGCCAAGGACCTCGACGACGCCCTGGCGCGTATCGCCAGGTACTGCGCCGAGGGCAAGGCCATCTCCATCGCCCTGCTGGGCAACGCCGCCGAGATACTGCCGGAGCTGGTCAAGCGCGGCGTGCGTCCGGATATGGTCACCGACCAGACCAGCGCCCACGACCCGCTCAACGGCTACCTGCCGATCGGCTGGAGTTGGGCTGAATACAAGGATCGTGCAGCCACCGATCCGGCTGGTGTGGTCAAGGCCGCCAAGCAGTCCATGGCCGTACACGTGCAGGCCATGCTCGACTTCCAGAAGCAGGGCGTGCCGACCTTCGACTACGGCAACAACATCCGCCAGATGGCGAAAGAGGAGGGCGTGGCCAACGCCTTCGACTTCCCCGGCTTCGTCCCGGCCTATATCCGCCCGCTGTTCTGTCGCGGCATCGGTCCGTTCCGCTGGGCTGCGCTGTCCGGTGACCCGCAGGACATCTACAAGACCGACGCCAAGGTCAAGGAACTGATCCCGGACGACGCCCACCTGCACCGCTGGCTGGACATGGCCCGCGAGCGCATCAGCTTCCAGGGCCTGCCGGCGCGCATCTGCTGGGTCGGCCTGGGCCTGCGCGCCAAGCTCGGCCTGGCCTTCAACGAGATGGTTCGTAGCGGCGAGCTGAGCGCGCCTATCGTGATCGGCCGCGACCACCTCGACTCGGGCTCGGTGTCCAGCCCCAACCGCGAGACCGAGGCCATGCAGGATGGCTCCGACGCCGTGTCCGACTGGCCGCTGCTCAACGCCCTGCTCAACACCGCCAGCGGCGCCACCTGGGTGTCCTTGCATCATGGCGGCGGCGTGGGCATGGGTTTCTCCCAGCACTCGGGTATGGTCATCGTCTGTGACGGCACCGATGAAGCCGCCGCGCGCATCGCTCGCGTGCTGACCAATGACCCGGGCACCGGGGTGATGCGCCACGCCGACGCCGGCTACCAGATCGCCATCGATTGCGCCCGCGAGCAGGGCCTGAACCTGCCGATGATTGGTTGAGGAAAGAGATTCCATGAATACGCTGAACCTGAAACCCGGCCAGCTGACCCTGGCCGACCTGCGGGCCGCCTACCAGGCCCCCGTGCACCTGACCCTGGACGCCGCGGCCCATCAGGCCATCGACGCCAGTGTCGCCTGCGTCAACCAGATCATCGCCGAGGGCCGCACCGCCTACGGCATCAACACCGGCTTCGGCCTGCTGGCCTCGACCCGCATCGCCAACGCCGACCTGGAGAAGCTGCAGCGCTCGCTGGTGCTGTCGCATGCCGCCGGCATCGGCGAGCCGCTGAGTGATGCCATGGTGCGGCTGATCATGCTGCTCAAGATCAACAGCCTGGCACGCGGCTTCTCCGGCATCCGGCGCAAGGTGATCGAGGCGCTGATCGCCCTGGTCAACGCCGAGGTCTACCCGCATATCCCGCTGAAGGGCTCGGTGGGCGCGTCCGGCGACCTGGCGCCGCTGGCGCATATGTCGCTGGTGCTGCTCGGCGAAAGCCAGGCGCGGCATAAAGGCCAGTGGCTGCCGGCGACCGAAGCGCTGGCTATCGCCGGCCTTGAGCCGATGACCCTGGCCGCCAAGGAGGGCCTGGCCCTGCTCAACGGCACCCAGGTGTCCACCGCCTACGCCCTGCGCGGGCTGTTCGAGGCCGAAGACCTGTACGCCGCCGCCAGCGTCTGCGGTGCCCTCACCGTGGAAGCGGCGCTGGGCTCGCGCGCGCCCTTCGATGCGCGCATCCATGCCGCCCGTGGGCAGAAAGGCCAGATCGACGCGGCCGCCGCCTACCGCCACCTGCTCGGCGCCAGCAGCGAAGTCGGCCGCTCCCACGCCGCCTGCGACAAGGTGCAGGATCCCTATTCGCTGCGCTGCCAGCCGCAGGTGATGGGCGCCTGCCTGACCCAGCTGCGCCAGGCCGCCGAGGTGCTGGCGGTGGAGGCCAACGCGGTGTCGGACAACCCGCTGGTGTTCGCCGCCGAGGGCGAGGTGATCTCCGGCGGCAACTTCCACGCCGAACCGGTGGCCATGGCCGCCGACAATATCGCCCTGGCCATCGCGGAAATGGGCTCGTTGTCCGAGCGACGCATCTCGCTGATGATGGACAAGCACATGTCGCAGCTACCGCCCTTCCTGGTGGCCAATGGCGGGGTGAACTCCGGCTTCATGATCGCCCAGGTCACGGCCGCGGCCCTGGCCAGCGACAACAAGGCCCTGGCCCACCCGCACAGCGTCGACAGCCTGCCGACTTCGGCCAACCAGGAAGACCACGTGTCGATGGCGCCGAACGCCGGCAAGCGCCTCTGGGACATGGCCGCCAACACCCGCGGCGTACTCGCGGTGGAATGGCTGGGCGCCTGCCAGGGCCTGGACTTCCGCGAGGGCCTGCACAGCTCGCCGGCGCTGGAACAGGCCCGTGCGATCCTGCGCGCCAGGGTGCCCTATTACGTCGAGGACCGCTTCTTCGCCCCGGACATCGCCGCCGCCGATGCTCTGCTGGCCGAGCGGGTGCTGACGCCGCTGTTGCCGGCCGGGCTGCTGCCGTCGGTGGGCTGATGTAGTAAAGGAGCGGGCTACGGAAAGACCCCTCTCCCACCAGTGGGAGAGGGGAGGCAAGCTCCGCTATCATCCGCCGCAACCGGGCATTTCCAAGGAGCCACCGTGACCAGCAGCACCCCGCGCTACAAGGCCATCGAGGACTTCCTGCTCGAACGCATTCGCGGCGGCGCCTACCCGGTTCACCACCAGATTCCCCCGGAAGAGCAGCTGGCGCGCGACTTCGCCGTGAGCCGCATGACCGCCAACAAGGCCATCAACAACCTGGTGCAGCAGGGCTACCTGGTGCGCCAGGCCGGCCTCGGCACCTTCGTCACCGATCGCAAGGCCGAATCCTCGCTGCACGAGGTGATGAACATCGCCGCCGAGGTGCGCGGCCGTGGCCATGCCTACAGCAACGACGTGCTGCGCTGCGAGGCGCTGGCGGCCGACGACGAGGTGGCCCTGCGCCTCGGCCTGCGCCTGGGCGCCCAGGTGTTCCACAGCATCCTGGTGCACCGCGAGGACGGCGTGCCGATCCAGCTGGAGGACCGCTTCGTCAACCCGCGCTGGGTGCCGCACTATCTGGACAGCGATTTCAGCCAGCAGACGCCCAACGAGGTGCTGGTGGCCAGCTGCCCGATCTCCGATGTCGAGCATGTGGTCGAGGCCGTGCTGGTGGATGCGCAGACCGCCGCCTGGCTGGACATCGATCCAGCCACGCCCTGCCTGTCGATGATCCGCCGCACCTGGTCGGACGAGCACCTGGTCAGCTACGCCCGCCTGATCCACCCCGGCGACCGCTACAAGCTGCGCTCCCATACCAAGCGCCGCTGACCGCCCGTCGATCCGGTTCCCCCGCGCCCGTTCAGTGGTTAGGCTCTTGGGTCTAGCGCACGAACGGACTAGACGATGGATCGACAAGCGAAGCAATTCGAGCTGGCGCTGGAGCGCCTGTACCGCGAGGAGTCGCGCCGGGTGCTGGCCACCCTGATCCGCCTGCTGGGCGACTTCGACCTGGCCGAGGAGGCCCTGCACGAGGCTTTCCGCGCCGCCCTGGAGCAGTGGCCGGAGCAGGGTGTGCCGGACAACCCGCGGGCCTGGCTGGTGTCCGCCGGGCGCTTCAAGGCCATCGACCAGCTGCGCCGCAGTAGGCGCTTCCAGGCCCTGGACGAGGTCGAGGAGCCGGTCGGCGGCGAGGCCTGGGATGGCGAGCACCTGGAAGACGACCGCCTGCGCCTGATCTTCACCTGCTGTCACCCGGCCCTGGCGCCCGACGCCCAGGTGGCGCTGACCCTGCGCGAAGTTTGCGACCTCACCACCGAGGAGATCGCCAGCGCCTTCCTGGCTTCGCCGCCGACCATCGCCCAGCGCATCGTGCGGGCCAAGAACAAGATCCGCGATGCGCACATTCCTTATGAGGTGCCGGGCCGGCGCGAGCTGCCCGAGCGCCTGGAGGCGGTGCTGCGGGTGGTCTACCTGGTGTTCAACGAAGGTTACTTCGCCAGTTCCGGCGATGCGCTGACCCGCCAGCACCTGAGTGCCGAGGCCATCCGTCTCGGCCGCCTGCTGTGCGAGCTGCTGCCGGAGTCCGAGGTGCGCGGCCTGCTGGCGCTGATGCTGCTGCACGAGTCGCGGCGCGCCGCGCGCAGCGACGCCGAGGGCCTGCCGGTGCTGCTCGAGGAGCAGGACCGCGGTCTGTGGGACCGCGCGCTGATCGCCGAGGGCCAGCAGCAGGTGCAGGCGGCCTTCGCTTCCGGCGAGGTCGGCCCCTACTGCCTGCAGGCGGCCATCTCCGCCCTGCATGCCGAGGCGGCGGACATCGAGTCCACCGACTGGGCGCAGATCGTCGGGCTGTACGAGGTGCTGCTGGCCGCCAACCCGTCGCCGGTGATCGAGCTCAACCGCGCCGTGGCCCTGGCCATGCGCGACGGTGCCGAGGCCGGGCTGCGCCAGGTGGAGGCGATTCTCGGCCGTGGCGAGCTGGCCGACTATCACCTGGCCCATGCCGCGCGCGCCGACCTCAACCGCCGCCTGGGCCGCTGGGACGAGGCCCGCGCCGCCTACCGGCGCGCCCTGCAGCTGAGCCAGCAGGGCATGGACCGGCAGTTCCTCGAGCGCCGCCTGGCCGAGCTGCCGGGCGCCTGAAAACTTTTTTCGCGGCCCTGTCGAAATGTCGATGCGCCGTTCGACCAGAGGATGACAGCAGCGATTTCCGCTGCCAGGGAGGAGAGCGATGAAATACCTGTGCCTGATCTACAGCGACGAAAGTGTCCTGCACAACTCGCCGGACAGCCCACGCGACGGCGAGTGCTACGACTACTTCCAGAGTGTGCAGCAGAGCGGCCGCATGCTCGCCGCCGAGCCGCTGGAGCCGGTGGCCACCGCCACCACGGTGCGCGTGCGCGGCGGCAAGCTGAGCATCACCGACGGCCCCTTCGCTGAGACCAAGGAGCAGCTGGCCGGCTTCTACCTGATCGAGGCGCGTGACCTCAACGAGGCATTGCAGATCGCCGGCGGCATTCCCGCCGCGCGGGTCGGCAGCGTTGAAGTGCGGCCGGTACGCCAGCTGCAGCTCGAGGGCTGAGGCCGTGTGCCCGTTCTGTCTGGCCGCCCTGGCTGTGGGCGGCGCCAGCGTCGCCGGTGCCGGCAGCATCGGCCTGTGGCTCGGCTGCCGCCGCGCCGCCACGAGGAGGAACCACGATGCATCCTGAGTATCCGCAAGTCGCCAGCCGCGAAGAGTGGCTGGCCGCCCGCCTGCAGCTGCTGGCCGAGGAGAAGGCCCTGACCCGCCAGCGCGACGCGCTCAACGCCCGGCGCCGTGCCCTGCCGATGGTGGAGATCGAGGCGGACTACCGCTTCAACGGCCCCGAGGGCGAGGTCGGCCTGGCCGAGTTGTTCGCCGGCCGGCGCCAGCTGATCGTCTACCACTTCATGTACCACCGCGACAAAGGCGAAGGCTGCCCCGGCTGCTCCTTCCTCGCCGACAATATCGGCCACCTGGCCCACCTGCACGCCCGCGACACCAGCCTGGTGCTGGTCTCCAACGCGCCGTTGGCGGAGCTGGAGGCATTCAAGCGGCGCATGGGCTGGGACCTGCCCTGGTACTCCTCGTTCGGCAGCCGCTTCAACTATGACTTCCACGTGACCATCGACGCCAGCCAGGCTCCGGTGGAATACAACTACCAGGGCGAGGCCGAGCTCAAGCGCATGGGCCAGCTGGACATGATCAAGGGCGAGCTGCCCGGCGCCAGCGTGTTCCTGCGCGACGGCGCGCGGGTATTCCACACCTACTCCACCTACGCCCGTGGCCTGGACATGCTGATGAACGCCTACCACTACCTCGATCTCACGCCCTTCGGCCGTGGCGAGGGCTGGGGCGGCATGGCCAACCTGGACGGCAAGGGCCTCAACTGGACCCGCCTGCACGACCAGTACGACGGTGCGCCGGCCGCCCAGCACGACTGCTGCGCCTGAACGCGAGGAAACAAATCCATGAGCACTGTATCGAGTGAACTGAACGCCCTGGTCGACAGCTGGGAAGTCGCCAACCGCGCCGGCGACGTCGAGGCCATCCTCGGCCACTATGCCGACGAGCTGGTCGCCTTCGATGCCATCCTGCAGCTGCAGTTCAAGGGCCGCGAGGCCTACAAGGCGCACTGGAAGGCCTGCCTGGAGATGTGTGGCGGCCCCATGACCTTCGCGGTGCACCAGCTGCAGCAGTGGGGCGAGGGCGACGTCGGCTTCGGCCACTTCCTCTGCCATTGCGGCGGTACCGATGCCGAGGGCAACGCCCATAGCTGCTGGATGCGCGTGACCCAGGGCTACCGGCGCACTGGTGGGCAGTGGCGCATCGTCCACGACCACTTCTCGGCGCCGTTCAATCCGGAGAATGGCCAGGCGCTGTTCGAACTGCAGCCGTGAGCCGGGTGCACCCCTCTCCCACAGGTGGGAGAGGGGCTGGGGGAGAGGGCATGGGGTGCGTACCCTCTCCCCAGCCCTCTCCCGTGAACGGGAGAGGGGGCAGGCCCAGGCTGGATGCCACCTTGGAGACAATCCCAATGCAAGAAAGGAAGAGCATGAGCATGAGCATTCTGATCGTCGTCGTACTGTTGGTCGCCGGCCTGGCGGTGTTTGTCGCCAGCCGCCCGGACCAGTTCCGCGTCGAGCGCAGCGCGCTGATCCAGGCGCCGCCCGCCGCGCTGCAGGCGCAGATCGAGGACTTCCACCAGTGGCCGCACTGGTCGCCTTGGGCGCGCCGCGACCCGGCCATGAAAGTGGACTACGAGGGCGCCGAGCGTGGCGTCGGCGCCACCCAGCGCTGGGTTGGCAACAAGGAGGTGGGCAAGGGTAGCGCGACCATCCTCGAGAGTGAGCCGGGCCAGCGGGTGCTGATCCAGCTGGAATTCCTCGAACCCTTCCGCGCCAGCAACCTGGCCGAGTTCCGCTTCCAGCCCGAGGGCGGCGGCACCCGCGTGAGCTGGAGCATGACCGGCCACAACGGCTTCATCGGCAAGGCCATGGGCCTGGTGTTCAACATGGACAAGATGGTCGGCGGCGACTTCGAGCAGGGCCTGCAGCAGCTGCGCATGCGTGTGGAGGAGAGCTGAGGGAGTACAATCGCGCTTTTGCTGCCTGGCTAAGGAGTAACCGTGGAATCGGTGATTTCCGTCGAGAACCTGAGCAAGACCTACAAGTCCGGCCACCCGGCCCTGAAACAGATCAACCTGGACATCCGCCAGGGCGAGATATTCGCCCTGCTGGGGCCCAATGGGGCCGGCAAGACCACCCTGATCAGTATCATCTGCGGCATCGTCAACCCGGGCGAGGGCCGGGTGCGGGTCGCCGGCCACGACATCAGGGCCGACTACCGCGCCGCGCGCTCGGCCATCGGCCTGGTGCCGCAGGAGCTGGTCAACGACGTGTTCGAAACCGTCTGGGCCACGGTCAGGTTCAGCCGCGGCCTGTTCGGCAAGAAGCCCGACCCGCAGTACCTGGAGCAGCTGCTCAAGGACCTGTCGCTGTGGGACAAGCGCGACGCCAAGATCTTCGAGCTGTCCGGCGGCATGAAGCGCCGGGTGATGATCGCCAAGGCATTGAGCCACGAGCCGTCGATCCTGTTCCTCGACGAGCCCACCGCCGGGGTCGACGTGGAGCTGCGCCGCGACATGTGGAACATGGTGCGGCGCCTGCGCGAGCGCGGCGTGACCATCATCCTCACCACCCACTACATCGAGGAGGCCGAGGAGATGGCCGACCGCATCGGAGTGATCCGCAAGGGCGAGATCATCCTGGTGGAGGACAAGCAGGTGCTGATGCACAAGCTCGGCAAGAAGCAGCTGACCCTGCAGCTCAAGCACCCGCTGGCCAGCGTGCCGGCGGAGCTGGCCAGCTACGGCCTGGAGCTGGTCGACGAAGGCCACGCCCTGCTGTTCACCTTCGACGCCCAGCGCGAGCACACCGGCATCGCCGAGCTGCTCAAGGACCTGGCCCAGCACGGCATCGACTTCAAGGACCTGCAGTCCAGCGAGAGCTCGCTGGAGGACATCTTCGTCAGCCTGGTGCACGACAAGGAGCGCGCATGAACCTCTATGCCATCAAGGCCATCTACCTGTTCGAACTGGCCCGCACCTGGCGCACCCTGCTGCAGAGCATCGCCACCCCGGTGATTTCCACGTCGCTGTACTTCGTGGTGTTCGGCTCGGCCATCGGCAGCAGCATGACCGAGGTGCACGGCGTCAGCTATGGCGCCTTCATCGTGCCCGGCCTGATCATGCTGGCGCTGCTCACCGAGAGCATCGGCAACGCCTCGTTCGGCATCTACATGCCCAAGTACTCGGGGACCATCTACGAGATCCTCTCGGCGCCGGTGTCCTACTTCGAGATCCTGGTCGGCTACGTCGGCGCGGCGGCGACCAAGTCGGTGATCCTCGGCCTGATCATCTTCGCCACCTCGATGCTGTTCGTCGATTTCGAACTGGCCCACCCGTTCTGGGCCCTGGCCCTGTTGATCCTGACGGCCATCACCTTCTGCCTGTTCGGCTTCATCATCGGCGTGTGGGCCGATGGCTGGGAGAAGCTGCAGATCGTGCCGGCGCTGATCGTCACGCCGCTGGCCTTCCTCGGCGGCAGCTTCTACTCGATCAGCATGCTCCCCGAACTGTGGCAGAAGATCACCCTGTTCAACCCGGTGGTGTACCTGATCAGCGCCTTCCGCTGGGCCTTCTTCGGCGTCGCCGACGTCAGCCTGGGGCTGAGCCTGGGCATGATCGGCGGCTTCCTGCTGGCCTGCGTGCTGGTGGTCAGCTGGATCTTCAGGACCGGTTATCGCCTGCGTCACTAAGCGTCAGGTGCAGACAAGAACGGAGGCCGAGGCCTCCGTTTTCATTGGGGGAGTCAGTCGCCGCGCTTGCGCGGCCGCTTGCGCCGTGGCGGCTCCTGGTTCGGCACATGCAGGTAGGACAGCACGCTCTCGGTCAGCTCGGCGGCCAGGCGCACGGCTTCCTTGTTGCGCGTCATCACCGCCGCCACCAGGCTCTCGATCAGCGCCAGCACGGCGATGTTGGAGCTGATCAGCACCGGATGCTCGGCGGTGGCGAACAGGCTGTGGTCGGCGATCGGTGCCAGCGGCGAGGCCGGCGAGTCGGTGATGGCCAGCACCCTGGCGCCGCGCTCTAGGGCGTAGCGCGCCAGCTGCAGGGTATCCAGCGAGTAGCGCGGCAGGGAGATGGCCAGCAGGGCATCTTCGGCGGTGATGCTGGCCAGGCGGTAGGCGGCGTTCTCGTTGCCGCCCTCCATGCTCACCGCCACCGCGTCGGCGCAGTAGGGCACCAGGTTGGCGGCGGCCAGGCCGGCCAGGTAGGCGCTGTTGCCGAAGCCGAGGATGTACACCCGGCGCGCCGTGGCCAGGGCCTCGACGACAGCGGCGAAGGTGTCCTGGCTGTTGCCGTTGGCGGTGCTGCCCAGGTTGCTGCCGGCGATGCGCATCTGCTCGTGCAGACCGAAGCTGCCGTCGCTGCGCTGGGCCAGTTCGTTGCGCAGCTTGTCCACCGGCGAGACCAGGTCCTGCAGGGTCGCCACCAGCGCCGTCTTCAGCGCGCTGAAGCCGCCGAGCTGCATGGCGCGCGCCAGGCGGTTGACCGCCGCCGGCGAGGTGCCGGTGGCCTGGGCCAGTTCCTCGATGGTCAGGGTCGCGGCCTTCAGCGGGTGGCGCAGGATGAAGTCGGCCACCTTGCGCAGCGAGGGCTGCAGGTCGGGGGCGACAGCGGCGAGCTTGCGCATCACCGGGGAGGCGTAGACCGTGATATTGCTCGGGGCGGGCGTCATGGTGGGTGCGTCCTGCTGGAGAAGAGCTGCAGTGTATCCGATGGGCGCGGCGCGAGTCCCCGCGCGCGGCCCAATGAAAAAGGGGGTATCCGCACGCTGGCGGATACCCCCTTCGGCGGCAGGCGCTTACTGACCGTAGATGTCGTAGGCGAAGTACTTGCCTTGCACTTCCTGGTACTTGCCGTTGGCGCGCAGGGCGGCGATGGCTGCGCTGAACTTGTCGGCGGTGGCGCTATCGCCCTTGCGCACGGCGATGCCGGCGCCGTTGCCGAAGTACTTGGGATCGTTGAAGTCCGGGCCGACCAGGGCGAAGCCCTTGCCGGAATCGGTCTTGAGGAAGCCCTCGCTGATGTTCACCACGTCGGCCAGGGTGGCGTCGATGCGGCCGGAAGCGAGGTCGAGGAAGGCCTCGTTCTGCGAGCCGTAGCGCACCACTTCGATACCGGCATCGGCGAAGCGGTCGCTGGCGTAGCGGTCATAGGTGGAGGCGCGCTGCACGCCGACCTTCTTGCCTTTCAGGTCGACCAGCGGGTCCTTGACCTCGCTGCCGGCCTTCATCACCAGCTTGCCCGGGGTGTGGTAGTACTTCTTGGTGAAGTCGACCGACTTCAGGCGGTCCGGGGTGATCGACATGGACGACAGCACCGCGTCGACCTTGCGCACCTTGAGCGAGGGAATCAGGCCGTCGAAGGCCTGCTCGACCCATTCGCACTTGACCTGCATCTCGGCGCACAGGGCATTGCCGATGTCGTAGTCGAAGCCGCTGATCTGGCCTTCCGGGGTCTTGAAGGCGAAGGGCGGGTAGGCCGCCTCGATGCCGATGCGCAGGGTGTCCTGGGCCTGGGCCAGGGTGGCGCAGGCGGACAGGGCCAGGGCGCCGAGCAGAGCGATCTTGTTCATCTTGTAACTCCTGTGGTGGGCGGTGGTGCCCGCCGCGTGGCGGGCGCTTGGATCGGGTGTTGCGGCGAGGGCCTTGTGGGCCCTGGCCCCGTCGCGGCCACCCCGGTAGGGCGGCCCAGCTACGAAATGAGGAAAGGGGTGACGCGCTGTGTGTCGGCAAAGCTAAGATCAAGAAAAAATTGTGTCAACAGTGTTGTTTGGTGAAAAAAATATTTCACAGCGGTTGGCTGGCGTGCAAGGCGCTGGCTAGACGGATAAGCGCCTCTAAATCTGATCGAACGGTTATGAAAGGCTGGTGATTCAGGGCTTGTCGAGCGAAATGGGTTGATATACAAGATTTCAAAAATATGATTTCTTGAAAAAAATAATTCATTTCGAGTGCTGCCCTGGCGGCCAACGAAAGCCCGTATTCATCAGAACAAGAGCAACAAGAACATGAGAATGCACGCGAAATCCGGCGCCTTGCTCGCCGCCCTGATCCTGGCCGGCCATGCCGCGCCGGTCCTGGCCGAAGGCCACCTGCTGGCCGTCGGCGGCATGCTGCGGGCCAGCAACAGCGAGGTCTACGAGAAGCTCATCGAACTGGCCGGCGGTCGCCAGCAGGCGCGCATCGCCATCATGCCCACGGCCAGCGGCAGCCTGGGTTCGAGCAAGCGCTTCCAGGCCGAGCTGCAGGCCCTCGGCGTGCCTGCCGAGCGCATCAGCATCGTCGGCATCGACAAGCAGAACTACCAGAGCACCATGAACGATGCGGCCGTGCTCAAGCCGCTCGCCGAGGCCAGCGCCGTGTGGTTCGTCGGTGGCGACCAGGCGCGCATCGCCCGGGCCCTGTACAACGCCGACGGCAGCGAGTCGATGACCCTCAAGGCGGTGCGTGGCGTGTTCGACCGCGGCGGTGTGGTCGCCGGCACCAGCGCCGGGGCGAGCATTCTCGGCGCCACCATGCCCACCGCCTATGGCGTGGTGATGGATACTCTGGACTTCGGCGTGGCGGCCAAGGCCGACCAGCGCGGCACGGCGCTGCTCAAGGGCGCAGGCCTGTTCAAGGCCGGCATCATCGACCAGCACTTCGACCAGATCGAGGAAACCAGCACCGGTCGCGCCGCGCGCATGGCCAGCTACCTGGTCGGCCAGCAGCCGGCCCGTGGCTTCGGCCTGGACACCAACACCGCGCTCTGGGTGCAGCCCGGCGGCCAGCTGCAGGTGCTCGGCGAGGGCTACCTGACGGTGATGGACGCCGCCGAGGCGCGCAAAGAATTCGGCCTGTATGGCACGCGCCTGGAGAACGTGCGCCTGGCCATGCTCGGCCAGGGCGACCGCTACGATCTGGGCAGCGGGCGCATCCAGCCGGCGGAAGGCAAGGCGGCAATCGAAGCCGGTAACGAATACCTGGTGGGCAACCAGCTGCTCACCGACCTGTCGGCGGTCTCCGCCGTCTCGCGCGCGGTGCTCTACGGCCTGGCCGACAACACCGCCACCCGCCAGGTTGGCCTGATGACTCGCTACAACCCGGCCAACGGCTACCACTACGGCTACCGCTTCGTGTTCAGCGAGGCGCCGGGCTTCCAGGCCCACAGCCGCTTCCACGATTCGCTGACCAACTACACGGTGCAGAACGTGCGCCTGGACATCGCCCCGGTGGACGCCTTCCTCGGCGACCCGGCGCGCAGCAGCCCGAGCGATGCCGCCGCCAGCCGCTGGCCGGACGCCGTGCGCGCGGTGGCCTTCCGCGGCCTGATGACCAGCGACGCGGCTAACCGCTTCGAGCCCAAGCGCGCGCTGACCCGTTTCGAACTGGCCAACGCGCTGCAGATGACCCTGGCCGCCGAGCCGGTGCTGGACCAGCTGCCGAAGCTGGCCGACGTGCCGGCCGCGCACCCGCTGCGCGAGCAGATCGAGGTGGCGGTGTCCAACGGCTGGCTGCAGGCCGAGGGGCGCTTCGATGGCGAACGCGCGGTCAGCCGGGGCGAGTGGGCGCTGGCCTGCAAGGCGCTGGTCGAGCGCTTCCGCCGCGCGCCGCTGCAGCGCCAGGCCAGCCTCAGCGATACCGCTGGGCTGCCGGCGCCGCTGGCCGAGGCGGCCGCCCTGCTGGTCGGCGAGGGCTGGATCGAGGCCGCCGGTGGGCGCTTCGAGCCCGAGCGCCCGCTGACCCGCGAGGAAGCGGCCCACAGCCTGGCGCGCCTGATCGGCCTCGCCCAGTCCACCTGAGTCTTACCTGATTACGCGGAAATCGCCCCGTCACGGCGGGGTGAAACGGGACCTCCATGCCCGTGCAATGCCAAACGAGAGTGTGCCCATGCAACTGAATCACCTGGAGATCTTCGCCCTGGACAAGCTGCTGCAGGACCGCCCGCCGGTGGCCGAGGCCCTGTTCGGCGAGACCGCCCGCGTGCTGGAGCGGGTCGAGACGCCGGCCGGCTTCTACGCAGTGATCGATCTGCAGCGCGACCTGCGCGATGTCGGCGGGCTCGCCGAGCGCGAATGGCGCTTTCGCCTGAAGCGGCAGAAGAGTGCGGGCTACTTCGTCTGCTGGCCGGACGGCGACTCGCGCCTGTGCCTGGAGGCGGTGATCAACAGGGGCGCGCGCCCACCGGTGCTGACGCCGGAACTCTTTGTCTGACCGGGCAAAAACCAGAAAGGGCCGCAAAGGCCCGCCAACACACCCAAAAACGGAGTAAGGCATGAACCTTGTGAAACTGAGCTGTCTCGCACTGGCGGTCGCGGCCGCCAGCACCCAGCTGGCCATGGCCGGACAGGCCGACGCCAAGGGCTTTGTCGAGGACAGCGAGCTGAACCTGCTGAACCGCAACTATTACTTCAACCGCGACTTTCGCGACTCCGCCAACAGGGACGGGGTGAACAACTCGAAGCCGGCCAGTGAGCGCAAAGGCTATCGCGAGGAGTGGGCGCACGGCGTGATGGCCGAGTTCGCTTCCGGCTTCACCCAGGGCACCGTCGGCTTCGGTGTCGACGCCTATGGCTATCTGGGCCTCAAGCTGGACAGCGGTCGTGGCCGCACCGGCACCGGCCTGCTGCCGATCAGCAACAACAGGACTGCGGATGCCGAAGTCGGTGATGAATACGCAGAAGCTGGCGGTGCGGTGAAACTGCGCGTCTCCGAAACCGTGCTGAAGTACGGCGAGATGCGCACCGAGGCGCCGGTGTTCGCCACCTCGCATAGCCGTCTGCTGCCGGAAACCGCCACCGGCTTCCACGTCGCCAGCGGCGAGATCGACGGTCTGTCCCTGGAGGCCGGTCACTTCACCGCCTACAACGAGCGCAACTCGACCAACAGCGATGAGGATCTGTACCTCAACTACGGCAGTGGCGAGATCGGCAAAACCATCGATTTCGCCGGCGGCTGGTACAGCGTCAACGATGACCTCAGTCTGGGACTCTATACCTCGCGCTTCGAGGACACCTGGAACCAGCACTACGGCAACCTCAACTACACCCTGGGCATCAGCGAAGGGCAGAGCCTGAACTTCGACTTCAACCTGTACCGCACCACCGATACCGGCAAGTCCCTGCAGGGCGACATCGACAACACCACCTATAGCCTGGCGGCCACCTACGGCCTGGGCTCGCACTCGATCCTGCTGGCCTATCAGCGCGTCGACGGCGACACCCCGTTCGACTACGTCGGTGGCGACTCGATCTTCCTCGCCAACTCCATGCAGTACTCCGACTTCAACGCCCCCAACGAGAAGTCCTGGCGCATCGGCTACGGCTATGACTGGGCCGGCCTGGGCATCCCTGGCCTGACCACCAAGGTCACCTACGTCACGGGCAGCGACATCGACGGCACCGACGCCGACGTCAACGGTGGCTACTTCGAGTACTACGGCGCCGATGGTGAGCATCGCGAGACCGACATCGACATCAAGTACGTGGTCCAGGAAGGCCCGGCCAAGGATCTGTCGATCCGTCTGCGCCAGGCCTTCCACCGTGCCAATGCTGATCAGGGTGAAGGCGATATCAACGAATTCCGTGTGATCGTCGACTACCCGCTGAGCATCCTGTAATGGCCGGCCCACGCCCTGCGGAACGAGCCTCGTTCCGCAAGGCTTGGGTCGTCGCTAGGGCGTCGGCTCCCGTACCTCATGCGCGGGCGCCGGCAACATTGAGTCAAGGTCTGCTCTGATTGCTCCTTTGGCCTTGAGGCGCCTGCCCGGCGCCTTTTTTTCGCCTGTGCAGTCCGAGCCATGCGCGAGTATGGAATATGCGAGTCTGCTGGTTGTTGTTGCTTCTGTCGCTACCGCTGGCGGCCCAGGCCGAAACCCTGCGCATCGCCATGGAGGGACAGTTCCCGCCTTTCGAGGAAGTCGACTCGCAGGGTCGCCTCAAGGGCTTCAACGTCGATATCGCCCACGCCCTGTGCACGCAGATGAAACGCCATTGCGAACTGCAGCGCTTCGCCTGGGACGACCTGATTCCCGCCCTGCAGGAAGGGCGCACCGACCTGATCCTGGCCTCCATGTCGATCACCGAAGAGCGCCAGCAGCAGGTCGACTTCACCCGCAAGTACGCCCAGACCCCGGCCTTCTTCTTCGCCCGTGCAGGGACGATCAACGAAGTCATCATCACCCCGCGCCGGCTGCGCGGAAAACGCGTCGGCGTGCAGCGCGAGACCACTTACGACCGCTTCCTCACGGCGCGCTACCAGGAGCACGTGCCCATCCTGCGCTACGCCAGTGCCGCCGACACCTACCAGGCCCTGCAGCGTGGCGAGGTCGACCTGGTGCTGGACGACGCGGTGTCCGGCTATTTCGGCTTCCTCCAGTCGGAGCGAGGGCAGGGCTTCGAGCGGGTCGGCAACGCCGTGCGGGCCCCAAAGTTTTTCGGCAAGGGCCAGGGCATCGCCGTGCGCAAGGGTGACGATGCCCTGCGCAGCAGCCTGGACCAGGCCCTGGTGGCGATTCTCGACAACGGCATCTACCGCCGCATCGAGCGCCGCTACTTCCAGCGTTTCAGCGTTTATTGATCCACCCGTTTTCGCAGTACCCGTTGCACTACATCCACAACAACGCTGCAGCACCTGCAGCCACGGAGAACTGAAGATGAAACTGAGCAAGCTGTGTCGCCATGCCGTTCTGGTCATGGCTCTGATCCCCGGTCTGGGGCATGCGGCCGGAGCGCTGCTGCTGGTGGGAGGCGGGCTCAAGGACGACAACACCGCGCTGTACCAACGCTTCATTCAACTGGCCGGCGGTAGCGGCCAGGCCAAGATCGGCGTGATCACCGCCGCCTCGATTCCCGAGAGCCAGGACCCCGATGCCGGCACCGCCAACGCGGCCAACTCCAAGGCCAATGGCCTGTACTACGCCAATCTGCTGAAGACCTACGGCGCGGCGGACGCGCAGTGGATCCCCATCGACCTGGACAACATCGCCAACAGCAGCAACCCGACCGTGGTCAACCAGATCAACGGCATGACCGGGTTCTTCTTCGGTGGCGGCGACCAGTCGCGCCTGGTGCAGACCCTGCTGACCAGCAGCCGCGCCGACACTCCGGCGCTGGCAGCGATCCGCGCCAAGTACAACGCCGGCGCCGTGCTGGCCGGTACCAGCGCCGGCACCGCGATCATGGTCGACGGGCCGATGATCACCGGCGGCGAGAGCTACGAGGCCCTGCGCTACGGCCCCTACACCACGCCCTCCGGTGACGACCTGTCCTACGACCCGGACGGCGGCTTCGGCTTCTTCAACCACGGCCTGCTCGACACCCACTTCAGCGAGCGCGGGCGCCAGGGCCGCATCGTGCGCCTGGCCGACTACACCGGCGTGCCCTTCGCCTATGGCGTCGACGAGAACACCGGCCTGCTGGTGCAGGACAACCCCAGCCTGGGCCAGGTGGAAATGGAAGTGATCGGCACCGGCGGCGTGTTCGTCTTCGACCTGCGCAATGCCGAGCGCGGCACCGGCAGCAGCTGGGCGCTGTACGACGTGTTGGCCAGCTACCTGACCAGCGGTGACAAGTTCCGCCCGCAGAGCGGCCAGTTCGTCATCGGCGCCGGCAAGACCAGCCTGCGCGGCCGCGAGCAGTACAGCAGCGCGATGACCGCCACCGGCGACATCTTCAGCAGCCCCAACAACAGCGGTGCCAACGGCCGGCGCAAGCCGCGCGAGTTCGTCATCGTCAGCGCCGACCTGTTCAACAGCCGCGTCACCAGCACCCTGGGCCGCACCTACGAGCGCAACCCGCGCTACCGCGTCGACCTGATCAAGAGCACTCAGTTCGACAGCCACGGCTACCAGGGCACGGTCGGCGGCAAGAGCCTGACCTCCTACCTGCGCCTGCTGACCGACTTCCGCCCCGACTGAGGCGGGCTCAGCATTCGATGATGTTGACCGCCAGGCCCCCCCTGGCGGTTTCCTTGTACTTGCTCTTCATGTCCGCGCCGGTGTCACGCATGGTACGGATCACCCGGTCCAGCGAGATGAAGTGCTGGCCATCGCCGCGCAGGGCCATGCGCGCAGCGTTGATCGCCTTCACCGAGCCCATGGCGTTGCGCTCGATGCAGGGTACCTGGACCAGTCCGCCGACCGGGTCGCAGGTCAGCCCCAGGTTGTGCTCCATGCCGATCTCGGCGGCGTTCTCCACCTGCGCGATGGTCCCGCCCAGTACCTCGCACAGGGCCCCGGCGGCCATCGAACAGGCCACCCCGACTTCCCCCTGGCAGCCGACCTCGGCGCCGGAGATCGAGGCGTTCTCCTTGTACAGGATGCCGATGGCCGCGGCGGTGAGCAGGAAGCGCACCACGCCATCGTCGCTGGCGCCGGGGACGAAGCGCCGGTAGTAGTGCAGCACCGCCGGTACTATGCCTGCCGCGCCGTTGGTGGGGGCGGTGACCACGCGGCCGCCGCTGGCATTCTCCTCGTTGACCGCCAGAGCATAGAGGTTGACCCAGTCGATCACCGTCAGCGGGTCGCGCAGGCTGGCCTCGGGGTTCTGGCTGAGCTGACGGTGCAGGGCGGCGGCGCGGCGGCGCACCTTGAGGCCGCCGGGCATGGTGCCCTCGTTGCGGCAGCCGGCTGTGACGCAGTCCTGCATCACTTGCCAGATGTTCAGCAGGCCGGCACGGGTCTCGGCCTCGGGGCGCCAGGCCGCCTCGTTGGCCAGCATCAGCTGGCTGATCGACAGGTTGTGCTCGGCGCACAGCGCCAGCAGCTGCTTGGCGGTCTTGAAGGGGTAGGCCAGCTCGGTGCGGTCCTCGACGATACGGTCGGCGCCGGCCGCTTCCTCGTCCACCACGAAGCCGCCGCCCACCGAGTAGTACTCGCGGGCGCGGATCTGCAGGCCGGCGGCGTCGAAGGCGCGGAAGATCATGCCGTTGGGGTGGTAGTCCAGGGGCTTCCTGATCAGTGCCAGGTGTTCCTTCTCGACGAAGCGGATGACCTTTTCGCCGCCCAGCCGCAGCTCGCCGCTGGCGCGCATGGCGGCCAGGCGGCTGTCGATGGTCGAGGTATCGACCGTGTCCGGCTGCTCGCCCTCCAGGCCCAGCAGCACCGCCTTGTCGCTGCCGTGGCCCTTGCCGGTGGCGCCCAACGACCCATACAGCTCGACCTTGAGGCTGGCGGTGGCCGCGAACAGCCCCTCGCGCCGCAGCCCGTCGACGAAACGCGCGGCGGCGCGCATCGGCCCCACGGTGTGCGAACTGGAGGGGCCGATGCCGATTTTGAAGAGGTCGAAAACGCTGAGGGCCATGCGCTGCTCCTGTGACTGATTAGTCAGCAGCTTACACCGGATGGCCTTGTCGGTCGGTCAGGGAAGCGACTAGCAGTTGCCTTTCTTCGCCTGCCCCGGCGGACAGAAGCTGCCGCCATGGCCGCCGATATCGATGCCGATGCCCGGTAAATGCAGGCTGCAGCCGCCGAGCGTGAGCAGTGCCGCGAGGGCAAGGGGGGACAGGTACTTCTTCATGGGATACTCCTTATATTCCTCGGGTGCAGGCTACCTGAAGGTTGGATGGTCGATTCGCCACACTGTTCAATTCGTATACTGGCTGGCAGCCGTTCTGTGGGGCAGTCGACATTGCAGAGACAAGATGGTTAGAGCTGAAGCTGGGGGCCGCATTCGGCCAGTCGAGATCGACGGTGGAGGCATGCCCGGCCTCCCTCGACAGTCGTAACGTCGCACGGGTACAAGTTCCTATCGAGGGTGCATCGGGGCACGGGGGAGACGGAGTGGACATGCGGCCAGGCAAAGACCCGATTCCGGCATATGGAGGCCTGATCGAAACCCCACTCGGCAACATGATTGCCCTGCTGAACGAGCAGGGCGCCCTGCAGTGCCTGGAGTTCCTCGACGAGCCATGGCAGCAGGTGCCTTTGAGCAGCTGGCGCGGTGTTGAGTTGTTGCATGACTCGCAGGCCGTGGCGCCGATTGCCAGTCAGTTGCAGGAGTATTTCGCCGGCCGGCGCCGAGTTTTTGATCTATCGCTGGCACCCAGGGGCAATGACTTTCTACAGGAAGCCTGGCGCCATCTGCGCGAGGTGCCCTACGGCACTACCCTGACCTACGGTGCGTTGGCCCAGCGCCTGGAGCGCAGGACCTCGGCTCGCGCCATCGGCCGGGCCAATGCGGTCAATCCGATCGCCATCATCGTGCCCTGCCACCGCATCATCGGTGCCGACGGTAGCCTCACCGGCTACGCCGGCGGACTGGTGCGCAAGCAGGCTCTACTGGAGCTGGAGGGCGGCTACCTGCCGGCGCGGCAGCGAGCACTGTGGTAGGTGCGGGTGCCCACCCTCTTCTGACGGAGGTGGCGCGGGTATCGGAGCATTCACGAGGCCCGCGGCAATTCATTGATTTGACTTGAAGCCTCAGTTCCCAGCGGACGGCAGCGGAAGCATTTGCATTGATTAGCGGGTTGCCGATAGGTACGGCAGATGATGGGGGTACTCATGATGAACTCTCATGTCGGGCGGACCGGCTTCTTGCTCGGGCTCGCGTCTTGTATGGCCGGAAATCCAGGCATGCATAGGCAGGCCGGTTAACCGGTTGGTATTTGTCTCGACAGGAGGTGACGCCAGTAGGGACGATTGAGATCAAGCAGAACTGCCGCATGAGCCTTGTCGGTCAAGGAGCTGCAGGAGTGAGGGTCGGCTTGTATCAATGCTGCGCATCGGCACTGCTTCTGATCTCAGGGAAGCAGAACCTAGGCTCAAGTGGAATGGTGTTCCGGATACATGCCGTGTCCAGGTCGGACTGCATAGCCGCATGGCTCAGGATGGCTGCTGCCATCTGCGCCTATCACCTTGCGGGTGCGGAAGTCTACCACGTTATCGCATGGGCAACGCCGGATATCGGCACTTTTCCTGCGCTCAAAGAAAAGCCCCTGAAAACTCTTTGATTTTCAAGGGCTTGTTTGGTGGAGCCGGGGGGATTTGAACCCCCGTCCGCCAGCTCTCCGCTATCGGTTCTACATGCTTAGCCATCTCTACTGAGTTAACTCCGCGCCGCCCGAGTGGCAGGGTGCTTGGAGCGAGCTGCATGAGTTTTAGCCGTTACGCCTGCAGCGTGCTTGGCGGCGATCCTGTTCTATCTGACAGACCAAATCTTCGGGTTTACAGGCATCCCCTAGGGTCTGCTGGCGCCCTTAGGCGGCCAGAGCGTAGTTGTCGTCGTTGGCAACTATGAAGTTGTGGCAGCGGATTTACGAGAACTGTCACCTACTCGGCATGCCCCTCAAGTTTTGTTACCGGCGTCGAATCCTAATCGGCCCCATAACTCTCTTGCGAGGTTGGAGCGCAGTGTACGGCAAAGGTTCCCCAGCGTCGACCGCCGATCTGCCCTTACAATGGCTTCATCACCGCTCTCGGCTGGCCGTTGTGCGGCCTTGTGCCATTCTCTGTCTGTCCCGAATTCAAGGAATGCCGGCATGCCGCCCGCACCGCTCAAGCCCCTGCGCCGCTGGATCTGGCGCGCCTTCCTGCATAGCGCGCTGATTCCCCTGGTTCTGGTGGAGTCGGTACTGATTGGCGTGTACCTGTACACCAACGAGTCGATTCGCGAGGCCCAGGTCGGCTACCTGCAGAGCAGCGCGCTGCAGGACCTGGACAGTGCGGTGCGTCGCGAGGGCCAGGTGATCGACAGCCGGCTCAAGGCCATCGAGGCGCAGGCCGGTATCTTCCGCGACGCGGTGGGCGAGGCCCTGGCCGATCGCCGCTTCGAGCCGGACGAGCTGGAGCGCATGCGCCATGCCAGTAACCCGCAGGGGGTGTTCTACAGCCGCAGCGACGACGGTCGCGCCGCCTCCTTCTATTCCGCCAGCACGCCGCCGGCGCGCCAGGATCGCGACAAGGCACTGCGCCTGTCGCGTATCGATCCGCTGATGCGCTCGATCAAACAGGCCGACCCGCTGGTGGCGGCCGTCTACTTCAACAGCTGGGACAGCTACAACCGCATCTACCCCTACTTCGACGTGCTGCAGCAGTACCCGCACGACATGGACATCCCGCAGTACAACTTCTATTACCTGGCCGACGCCAAGCACAACCCGCAGCGCCGGCCGGTGTGGACCGAGGTGTACCTGGATCCGGCCGGTCAGGGCTGGATGATGTCCGCCATCGCTCCGGTGTATCGCGATGAGTTCCTCGAAGGCGTGGTGGGGCTGGACGTGACGGTCGGCCAGATGCTCGCCGAAATCGGTAACCTGCAGGTGCCCTGGCAGGGCTATGCGCTGCTGGTGGGGCGCGACAACGGCATCATGGCCCTGCCGGCGGCGGGCGAGAAGGATTTCGGTCTGCGCGAATTGACCAACTATTCCTATGCCGAGGCGGTCAGTCGCGAGGTGCTCAAGCCGGCCGACTTCAAGCTGGATCGCCAGGAGGGGCTGCGCCCGCTGCTGGCCGCCATGGCCGAGCGGCCACATGGCGTGCAGGAGGTGCAGCTGGGCGGCCGGGCCCAGTTGATGGCCTGGAGCGAGATTCCGCAAACCGGCTGGCGCCTGCTCCTGGTGGTGGACGAGGCCAACATCTTCCGCGAGACCAACCGCCTGGCCGAGCAGTACCTGAAGATCGGCTACCTGCTGATCGCCGGCCTGGTGTTCTTCTATCTGCTGTTCGGCAGCTGGATGTGGTTGCGTTCACGGCGCCTGAGCAACGAGCTGGCGCAGCCGATCACCGGCATAGTCGGGATGATGCGCAGCCTCGCGGTCGGCGAGCGGCGGCCGGTGGCGCCGCCCACGGCGATCCAGGAAATGGCCGAGATGGCCGAGGAAGTTCAGCATGCCGGGCAGCAGCTGCAGGCCAGCGAGGCGAGCCGCCTGCAGGTGCAGCGCACCCTCGAGCTGGTCCTGGAAAGCACCACGGAAAGCCTCTGGGAGGTGGAGGCCGCCAGCCTCAGCATTCGCGTCAGCGAGCGTTTCGTGCGGCGCTTCGGGCTACATGCCGACTGCATGCCCTTCGCCGAATTCAACCAGCGCGTGCACCCGGACGACCTGCCGCGGGTGCGCCACCTGCGTCTGAGCCTGGCCGACGATAGCAGCGAGGACTTCTTCGAGGCCGAGTATCGCTACGCCGATGCCCTGGGGCATTACGTCTGGCTGCTCAGCCGCGGCAAGGTGATCGAGCGCGATGCCCAGGGGCGTGCGGTGCGCGCCGCCGGTACCCATGTCGACATCAGCAGCCTCAAGCAGACCCAGGACGAGCTGCGCCGCGCCAGCCTGGAGGCGCAGGCCGCCAGCCAGGCCAAGAGCCGCTTCCTGTCCAGCATGAGCCACGAGCTGCGCACGCCGCTCAACGCCATCCACGGCTTTGCCCAGCTGATCGAACTGGAGGCGGCGCCGGACGAGGCGCGCCGCCAGGAGGCCGAATACGCGCGGGAAATCGTCCTGGCCAGCCGGCACCTGACGGCTCTGGTGGACGATATCCTCGACCTGTCCAGCATCGAGAGCCGCCAGCAGCAGCTGCAACTGCAGCCGGTGGACATCGGCCCGTTGCTGCGCGGCTGCGCCGAGCTGGTGCAGCCGGAGGTACAGCAGCGCCAGCTGCAGTTGCAGGTGCAGGCCGAGGCCCATCCGCCGCTCTACGTGCTGGCCGACCCGCGCCGCCTGCGCCAGGTGCTGCTCAACCTGCTGTCCAATGCGATCAAGTACAACAGCCCGCGAGGCATGATCCGGCTCGGCTACGAGGTGCGTGCCGGCGGCGTACGACTGTGGGTGGAGGACAGCGGTCCGGGGCTCAGCCCCGAGCAGCAGGAGCAGCTCTTTCAGCCGTTCCAGCGCCTGGGGCGGGAGAATTCCAACATCCCCGGCACCGGCATCGGCCTGGTGTTGTGCCGCGAGCTGGCCGAGCTGATGGGCGGGGAAATGGGTTTCGCCAGCAACGTCGGCCTGGGCAGTCGCTTCTGGATCGAGCTGCCCGGCGCGGCCGAGCCCGCGGCCCAGGCCGAGGCGGCCGAGACGGATACGCCGGCCGCGACGCGGATGCTGGCGCCGGTGCTGTGCGTGGAGGATCACCCGGCCTGCCTCAAGGTTCTGCAGGAGGGGCTGCGCGACCTGGCTCGGGTGGAGGGGGCGACCTCGGTGCGCCGCGCCCTGCTGCACCTGGCCGAGCAGACGCCGGCGCTGGTGCTATTGGACCTGGACCTCCCCGACGGCAGTGGCCTGGAGGTACTCGAGCGGATGCGCGAGGAGGCGCGCCTGGCCGAGGTGCCGGTGCTGGTGGTCAGCGCAGCGGCCGACGAGGGGCTGCTGGCCGAGGCGCGTGCCAAGGGCGCCCAGGCCAGCCTGCTGAAGCCGGTGGACCTGCAGCAGCTGCGCCAGGTGGCGCGGGTTCTGTTGGGCGAAGAGGCCTAGGGGCGGGCGATTACTCGCTGGCCTGCAGCAGGTTCAGCGCCTCTTCCAGCACCTTGACCGACTCGCCATGGTTGCCGGCCTTGTGCAGGGCTTCGCCTTCGGCGCGCAGGCGCTGCACCTCGGCGAGCACCTCCGGATCGGCGGGTGGGTCGGTCTTGAGCATGGCGTCGATCTTGGCCATGTCCTGCGGGCAGTGCATGGCCATCAGCGGGGTGCTGAGCAGGGCGGCGGCAAGAAGCAGGGTCAGGCGGCGCATGGCGACTCTCCAGTGGCGGTGCTGCAGCCAGTATAGGCAAGCCGTGGCGCGCCGCGTCGTCAGCGGGCGAGCGGCCGGCTGACCCGGTCCAGCAGGTAGACCAGCGAGTGGTAGTCGATGCCGCTGTGGGTCGACAGGCCGATCTCGCAGGTCCGGCTGGTCGAGATGCCCTCCTCGCAAATCTGCACCGCATCCTTCAGCGAACGCAGCGCATGGGCGTTCAGCTCGGGCGTGGTAAAGCCCTTGTCGCCGGCGAAGCCGCAGCAGTGGATGCCCTCCGGGATCACCACCGTCTTCGCGCAGCGTCGGGCGATCTCGATCAGGTGCTCGGCCTCGCCCAGGTGCTGGGTGGAGCAGGTCACATGGACCGCCACCGGCGCCTCCTGCGGGGTGATCTCTAGCCTGTCCAGCAACTCTTCGCGGATGAATTTCACCGGGTCGTAGAGGCGCAGCCGGCTGCCTGAGTTGCCTTGCACCAGGCGCAGGGTGCAGGGGCTGGTGTCGCAGTAGATGGGGTCTTCACCATTGCGGCTGGCGCTGAGCAGGGCGGCGAGCAGCTCGTCGCGCTTGGCATCGCCCTGCTTGGCATAGCCCTTGGAGGTGAAGGGCTGGCCGCAGCAGAGGTTGTCCAGCCCCGCCGGGAAGATCACCTCGAAGCCGGCCTTCTCCAGCAGGGCGCGGGTCTTGTCCAGCAGGCTGGTCTGTTCGGCATCGGCGAAGGCCGGGCCCATGGCGCGCGACACGCAGGCGGGCAGGTAGACCACCCGTGGCTTTTCGCTGGGCGCCGGCGGCACCCATTTCAGTGGCTGCGCCACTTGAGGCATGGCCGCTGTCCACAGTGGCGTGCCGAATTGCTGATGCAGGCCGGCGGCCCAGCGCGCCAGGCGCGGTGCGCCGAGCAGGCGGCGGGCGCTGTCGGCGGCCAGCAGGCCGAGGCGGGCGCCCTTGAGGGCGGTGGCGAAATGCCCGGCCAGCCAGTCGGCCGTGCCGCCGTGCCGCGCCTTGTGGCCGCGCAGCTGGCGCACCAGCTCGCCGGTGTTGATGCCCACCGGGCAGCGTTGGGCGCACAGACCGGTGGCTGCGCAGGTGTCGAGGCCGTGGTGCTGGTAGGCGGCTTCCAGCTCGGTGGTGTCGATACCGGCCCGCTTGCGCGCCTGGATATCGCGCCAGATGACGATGCGCTGGCGCGGCGTCAGGGTCAGGCCGCGCGAGGGGCACACCGGTTCGCAGAAGCCGCACTCGATGCACTTGTCGACGATCGCGTCGGCGGCCGGCAGCGGCTTGAGGTTTTTCAAGTGCAGCTCGCGGTCCTCGGAGAGGATCACGTCCGGGTTGAGGATGCCCTGCGGATCGAGCAGGCGCTTGATGGTCCACATCAGCTGGTAGGCCTCGCTGCCCCACTCCAGCTCGACGAAGGGCGCCATGTTGCGCCCGGTGCCGTGCTCGGCCTTGAGCGCGCCGCCGAACTCCACCGCCACCAGCTGCGCCACCTCGCCCATGAAGGCGTCGTAGCGGGCGACCTGGGCCGGGTCGTCGAAGCCCTGGGTGAAGACGAAGTGCAGGTTGCCTTCCAGGGCGTGGCCGAAAATGATCGCCTCGTCGTAGCCGTGACGGTCGAACAGTTCGAGCAGACGGTTGACGCCCTCGGCCAGGCGCTCCACCGGGAAGGTGACGTCCTCGATGATCACTGTGGTGCCGGTGGCGCGCACCGCGCCGACGGCGGGGAAGGTGTCCTTGCGCATCTTCCACAACTGGTTGTACACGGCCGGGTCGCTGCTGAAGTCGACCCGCTTCTCCAGCGGGAATTCGGCGATGGCGGCCATGATCCGTTCGATCTGCTCGGCCAGCACGGAGGCCGTGGCGGCGCGCGACTCGATCAGCAGGGCGCAGGCGCCACCCGACAGGCTCTTGACCCACTCCGGCATGCCGGGCTTGTCCTGCACCGAGCGCAGGCTGCGCCGGTCCAGCAGCTCCACGGCCGACACCGGCTGCTGCTTGAGCACCGGCACGGCGCGGCAGCAGCTTTCCACATCGGGGAACACCAGCAGGGCGCTGGCCTTGTGCGGGTGCTCCGGCACCGTGTGGTAGGTCACCGCGCTGATAAAGCCCAATGTTCCTTCCGAGCCGACCATCAGGTGGCTGAGGATATCCAGCGGCTCGTCGAAATCGACCAGCGCGTTGAGCGACAGGCCGGTGGTGTTCTTCAGCCGGTACTTGTGCCGAATCCTCGCCGCCAGCTCGCTGTTGGCGCGGGTCTGCCGGCCCAGTTCGGCCAGCTGCGCCAGCAGCCCGGCATGGCTGGCGCGGAAGGCCGCGACGCTGGCCTCGTCCTCGGTATCCACGAGCGTGCCGTCGGCTAGCACCAGGCGCAGGCCGGCCAGGGTGTGGTAGCTGTTCTGCGCGGTGCCGCAGCACATGCCGCTGGAGTTGTTGGCGACTATGCCGCCGATCTTGGCCGCGTTGATCGAGGCCGGGTCGGGGCCGATCTTGCGCTGCAGCGGTGCCAGTACGGCGTTGGCGCTGGCGCCGATCACGCCCGGCTGCAGGCGGATCTGCGCACCGTTGTCGCGTACCTCCCGGCCGTTCCAGTTGTCGCCCAGCACGATCAGCACCGAGTCGGAAATCGCCTGCCCGGAGAGGCTGGTGCCGGCGGCGCGGAAGGTCACCGGCACGCGCTGGGCGCCGGCCAGCTTGAGCAGCTCGACCACCTCCCGCTCGCTTTCCACGCGGATCACCAGTTGGGGAATCAGCCGGTAGAAGCTGGCGTCGGTACCGAAGGCCAGGGTCGACAGCGGATCGTCAAACAGACGCTCGCGCGGGATCAAGCATTGGACTTCAGCGAGAAAGGCGGCGGGCAGGCTCATGGCGGCTCCGGGATCAGGACGCGGCGTGGCGCAGCTCGCGCACCAGAGAGTCGGCGCCGATCTCGCCGATCGAGCGGGCGCCGGTGAGGGTCATGGCCACACGCATCTCCTTGTCGAACAGCTCCAGCAGGTTGCTCACCCCGGCGCCGCCGGCGGCGGCCAGGGCGTAGACGAAGGCGCGGCCGAGCATCACCGCGTCGGCACCGAGGGCGAGCATGCGCACCACGTCGAGGCCGGTGCGGATGCCGGAGTCGGCGAGGATCTTGATCTCGCCCTTTACCGCGTCGGCAATCGCCGGCAGGGCACGGGCGCTGGACAGCACGCCGTCGAGCTGGCGACCGCCGTGGTTGGATACGACGATGCCGTCGGCGCCGAACTTCACCGCGTCGCGGGCGTCCTCGGGGTCGAGGATGCCCTTGATCACCATCGGGCCGTCCCAGAAGTCACGAATCCACTCCAGGTCCTTCCAGGAGATCGACGGGTCGAAATTGGCACCCAGCCAGCCGATATAGTCGGCCAGCCCTGTCGGATTGCCGCGGTAGGCGGAGATATTGCCCAGGTCATGGGGCTTGCCCCAAAGGCCCACGTCCCAGGCCCAGGCCGGATGAGTCATGGCCTGCAGCACACGGCGCAGTGGCGCGTTGGGGCCGCTCATGCCGGAGTGGGCATCGCGGTAGCGCGCGCCGGGCACCGGCATGTCGACGGTGAACACCAGGGTGGTGACGCCGGCGGCCTTGGCCCGCTCCAGGGCGTTGCGCATGAAGCCGCGATCCTTGAGCACATAGAGCTGGAACCACATGGGCCGGTCGATGGCCGGGGCGACTTCCTCGATCGGGCAGACCGAGACGGTGGACAGGGTGAAGGGAATGCCCTTGGCCGCCGCCGCCTTGGCCGCCTGCACCTCGCCGCGACGGGCATACATGCCGGTCAGGCCGACCGGGGCCAGGGCCACCGGCATGGCCAGCTTCTCGCCGAACAGCTCGGTGGACAGGTCCAGCTCGGCCATGTTCCTCAGCACGCGCTGGCGCAGGGCGACTTCGGCCAGGTCGGCGACGTTGCGCCCCAGCGTGTGCTCGGCATAGGCGCCGCCGTCGATGTAGTGGAACAGGAAGGGCGGCAGCTTGCGCCGGGCGGCTTCGCGGTAGTCGGTGGAGGCGGAGATGATCATGGCTCTAGTCCTATGGGGCTGGAGCGGCAGCGCCCCGACTGTGCGGGGCGCTGCCGGGTTTGCGGTCAGCGGGCGAGCAGCGGATCGCTGATACCCAGAGCGTAGATCGCCAGCAGGGCGATCAGGCCGGTGAACAGCACGTAGTACAGGGTGGGCCAGACGGTCTTGCGCAGGGTGGTGCCTTCGCGCCCGAGCAGGCCGACCGTGGCCGAGGCGGCCACCACATTGTGGATGGCGACCATGTTGCCGGCGGCCGCGCCTATGGCCTGCACGGCAACGACTAGAGCGGTGGAGATGCCCAGGTTCTGCGCCACGCCGAACTGGAACTGCGCCAGCATCATGTTGCTCACCGTGTTGGAGCCGGCGATGAAGGCGCCCAGGGCGCCGACGCTCGGCGCCAGCAGCGGGTAGATGCCGCCGACGCTGTCGGCCACGTAGCGCGCCATGGTGATCGGCATGCTGGCCAGTTCCGCGCCGTTGACCCCGGAGTTGATCAGGATGCGCACCATGGGCACGGTGAACAGCAGGACGAAGCCGGCGCCGAGCAGCACACCGGTCGATTCCTTCACCGCCGCGCCCAGCTCGCGCAGCTTCATGCCATGCAGGAAGAAGGTGGCCAGCACCACGGCGACCAGGATGCCGCCGGGCAGGTACAGCGGCATGAAGTCGGCCTTGATGCCGGCCTCGCCGAGGATGTCCGGGAACACCAGCACCACGGATTTCAGCGCGGCGCCGACTTCCGGGAACACCCGGCTGACCACCAGCAGGGCGCCGACCAGCACATAGGGCAGCCAGGCGCGCAGGGTGCCCATGGGCTTGACGGTGAGGCTGTCCAGTTTCATCTCGACGCTGCCCAGCCACTCGTTCGGCCATTCGTTGGCCGGGGCGAAGTCCCAGGTCTTCTTCGGTACCAGGAAGCCGAGGCGGGCGGCGCTACAGACGATGGCCAGGCCGATCAGTCCGCCCAGCAGGGAGGGGAATTCCGGGCCGAGGAACACGCCGGTGGCGGCATAGGGCAGGGTGAAGGCCAGGCCGGCGAAAATGGCGAAGGGCAGCACCTCGAAGCCGGCCTTCCAGCTTTTCTCGCGGCCGAAGAAGCGGGTCAGCATCAGCACCATGATCAGCGGCATCAGGGTGCCGACCGTGGCATGGATGATCGCCACTTCGCTGGTGATCAGCTGCAGGTAGGCCTCCCAGCTGGAACCCTGGGCGGCCAGCTGCGCACCGATGCCAGCGCTATCCAGGCCGGTATTGAGACCGACCAGGATCGGCGTGCCGACCGCGCCGAAGGACACTGGCGTGCTCTGCACCAGCATGCCGAGGATCACCGCGGCCAGCGCCGGGAAGCCGATGGCCACCAGCAGCGGCGCGGCGATGGCGGCCGGGGTGCCGAAGCCGGAGGCGCCCTCGATGAAGCAGCCGAACAGCCAGCCGATGATCAGCGCCTGGATGCGCCGGTCCGGGCTGATGGTGGCGAAGCCGGCGCGGATCGCGGTGATGCCGCCGGAGTGCTTGAGGGTGTTGAGCAGCAGGATGGCGCCGAAGATGATCCACAGCACCCCGCCGGTGATCACCAGGCCCTGGACGGTGGAGGCGAGGATGCGGTTGAAGCTCATGTCCCACACGGTCAGGCCGATGCCGGCGGTGAGCAGGTAGACCAGCGGCATGGCGCGCTTGGCCGGCCAGCGCAGGCCGATCAGCAGCACGGCGGCCAGCAGGATGGGTGAGAAGGCGAGAAGGGCGAGCAATCCGGAGGACATGGCGAGTTCTCCGTTCAGTGACGCGCCAGGCGCGGCAGTCGGGGGGTGAAGGGCATCTTGTTACCTCGGCGCATTCTTGGAGTTGTTGGGCGCGCTCTGCATAATTGGTAATACCAATTTACAAAGTGGCTGGGCCAGAGTAAAAGTCCGGCCGCGCTTCTGTCAATTTCATGGCTTGCGACTTTGGTCGAAGTGCCTCTGGTTGCCTGCCCGTGGCTGCACCTTTAGGCTTGCTGGAACGCAAGGCTGCAGAGCCATGCAGGTGGTCAAACCAGTGGGAGCGGGATATGGAAGTGGGGCCGGTACGTCAGCGCCGTCTGTCGGATGACATCGTCGAGCAGCTGGAGACCATGATCCTCGAGGGCACGCTGAAGGCCGGCGAGCGGTTGCCGGCGGAGCGGGTGCTGGCCGAGCGCTTTGGCGTGTCGCGGCCGTCGCTGCGCGAGGCGATCCAGAAGCTGGTGGCCAAGGGCTTGTTGGTCAGCCGCCAGGGCGGCGGCAACTATGTGGCGGCGGAACTGGGCTCGACCTTCAGCGATCCGCTGCTGCACCTGCTGGAGAGCAATCCTGATGCCCAGCGCGACCTGCTGGAGTTTCGCCACACCCTGGAGGGTTCCTGTGCCTTCTATGCGGCGCAGCGTGCTACTGCCCTCGATCACGAGCGCCTGCGGGCGGCCTTCGACGAGCTGCAGCGCTGCTATGCGCCGAACAGCAAGGCCAGCCGGGCGGAGGAGGGTGCCGCCGATGCGCGCTTCCACCTGGCCATCGCCGAGGCCAGTCATAACGCCGTGCTGCTGCACACCATTCGTGGGCTGTTCGACCTGCTCAAGCACAACGTGGTGACCAATATCGGCGGCATGTACCTGCAGCGCAGCGAGACTCGCGATCAGCTGCGCGCGCAGCACCAGGCGTTGTTCGAGGCAATCATCGCGCGCCGTGCCGAGGAGGCGCGCGAGCTGTCCAACCGGCATATCCACTATGTGCAGGAGGTGCTGGCCGAGGCGCAGCAGGAGGCGCGCCGGCTTGAGCGGGCGCAGCGGCGCCAGGGGCTGTAGTGCGGAGGGCATGAAAAAGGGCGGATATCCGCCCTTTTCTTATTCTTCCTTGCCCTTGCTGCGCATGGCGCGGGAGATCTCCCGGTCGGAATCGCGCTCCTTCTCGGTGGCGCGCTTGTCGAATTCCTTCTTGCCCTTGGCCAGGGCGATCTCGCACTTGATCAGGTGCTTCTTCCAGTACAGCGCCAGGGCCACGCAGGCGTAACCCTTCTGCTGCACGGCGCCGAACAGCTTGCCCAGCTCGCGCTTGTGCAGCAGCAACTTGCGCGTACGGGTGGGGTCGGCGATGACGTGGGTGCTGGCGGTCTTCAGCGGCGTGATGTGGGCGCCGAACAGGTAGGCCTCGCCGTCCTTGAGCAGCACGTAGCTGTCGACCAGCTGGGCCTTGCCCGCGCGCAGGCTCTTCACTTCCCAACCGGACAGGGCGATGCCGGCCTCGAACTTGTTTTCGATGGAATAGTCGTGCAGCGCCTTCTTGTTCAGCGCGATGGTTCCGGTGGGGTGTTTCTTCTGCTTGGCCATAGGGCGCGCATTATAGGGAGTCGGCGCTGCCCTGGCGACAGGCGCGCTTGAGGGGGCTGGTCGAATTCCGCACAATGCGTGCTCCGTGGCGTCGGCGAGCCGGCGTAGCAGTTCAGGAATCCAAGGCTGATGAGCACCCGTATCCAACGCTCGGCCCTGTTGCCCTATCCGGCACAGGTTCTCTACGACCTGGTCAACGATGTGGCCAGCTACCCGCAGTTCCTGCCCTGGTGCTCGGCCTCCGAGGTGCTGGAAGAGAGTGCCGAGGCAATGCGCGCCAGCCTGACCGTGGCCAAGGGTGGGGTCAGCCAGCGCTTCATGACGCGCAATCGCCTGGTGCCGGGCAAATCGATCGAGATGCAACTGGAGGAAGGCCCCTTCACCCAGTTGCAGGGCACCTGGGAATTCAAGGCGCTGGGTGACAAGGCCTGCAAGATCAGCCTGGACATGACCTTCGATTACGCCGGTCCGCTGGTCAAGGCCACCCTGGGGCCGCTGTTCAACCAGGCGGCCAACACCCTGGTCGATGCGTTCTGTCAGAGGGCCAAGCAACTCCATGGATAAGCCGAACATCAGCGTCGAGGTGGTCTATGCCCTGGCCGAGCGGCAGAAGCTGCTGCGCCTGAGCGTGCCCGTTGGCACCACGGTGCGCGAGGCGGCGCTGCGCTCGCGCCTGGACGAGCATTTCCCCGGGCTGGATCTGGCCAGCGCCCCGCTGGGGATCTTCGGCAAGGCGGTGGCCAGGCCCGAGGAGCGGGTGTTGGAAGAGGGCGAGCGGGTGGAGATCTACCGGCCGCTGATCGCCGACCCCAAGGAAGTGCGCAAGCAGCGCGCGGCCAAGGCTGCGGCGGCCAAGGCGGGCGACGACTGAGGTTATTGGCGCAATGAAAAAGCCCCGCACTTGGCGGGGCTTTTCGTATCCGGCTATTACTGCGGCATCGGATCGAGCGGTTCCGGCACGGGAACCGGGATCGGCTCGGCGGCATCCACTTCGTCCTGGATCTGCTCCAGCAGCGAGCCCGGCTTGGCCGGTTCTTCCCGGACCTCGGTCTGCGGCTGTTGCACGCGGGTGTCGCTGCCTTCGCCGAGGATTTCCTGGTCGCGGCTGACGCCCGGCATGAAGTCGCCGGCCAGGCCGATCAGCTGGTCGTTGCCGTCGAACATCAGGCTGATGCGCTCCTGATAACGCTGACGGCCGCCCGGCTGGATGCTGTACAGGTAGTCCCAGCGCTTGGCGTGGAAGGTATCGGTGATCAGCGGGTTGCCCATGATAAACCGCACTTGGCGCTGGGTCATTCCAGGCTTCAACTGGTCTATCATGTCCTGTGTAACGACATTGCCCTGCTGGATGTCGATCTTGTAGACCCCGGGAAACGAACAGCCGGCGAGTGCGAGCAGACCCACGAGGGTGAGGCTGGGCAGCAAGAGCTTGGTGTTTTGCATCGGTGGGTGACTTCCACTATCTTGGCTGGGCAAATTAAACCCCGATCATACCCGCATTAACGGGAGCTGCGAAGCAGCAACCACGAGAAAGCAGACCATGGTTGAAAACAACGAACTGCGCAAAGCTGGCCTCAAGGTCACCCTGCCGCGTGTGAAGATTCTGCAGATGCTCGACTCGGCCACTTCCGGTCAGCGTCACATGAGCGCCGAGGACGTGTACAAGGCCCTGATGGAGGCCGGCGAAGACGTGGGCCTGGCCACCGTCTATCGCGTACTGACTCAGTTCGAGGCTGCCGGCCTGGTCGAGCGCCACAACTTCGACGGCGGCCATGCCGTGTTCGAGCTGGCCGACGGTGGCCACCACGACCACATGGTCTGCGTGGACACCGGTGAGGTGATCGAGTTCTTCGACCCGGAGATCGAGAAGCTGCAGAAGGACATCGTCAAGCAGCACGGCTTCGAGCTGGTCGACCACAACCTGGTGCTCTACGTGCGCAAGAAGAGCTAAGCGCACAGCGAACCAATGAAAAAGGCGCCCCGCGGGGCGCCTTTTTCGTTTTCATGCCTGGGCGCGGGTCACCATCTTGCGGGCGTGCTGCAGGGACTCCTCTGTGAGGTCGACGCCGCCGAGCATGCGCGCCACTTCCTCGACCCGCTGTGCGGTATCCAGGTTGGCCACGGCGGTGCGGGTCTCTGCGCTGTCGCGCTGCTTGTGCACGAACAGGTGGTGGTGGCCCTGGGCGGCGACCTGCGGCAGGTGAGTCACGGTCAGCACCTGGCCGCGCTCGCCGAGGCGGCGCAGCAGCTGGCCGACCACTTCGGCGGTGGGGCCGCCGATGCCGACGTCGACCTCGTCGAATACCAGGGTCGGCACCCGCGAGGTCTGTGCGGTGATCACCTGGATGGCCAGGCTGATACGCGACAGCTCGCCGCCAGAGGCGACCTTGGCCAGCGACTTCAGCGGCTGGCCGGGGTTGGCGCTGACCAGGAACTCCACCTGCTCCAGGCCCTGCGGTTGCGGCTCGTCGTGGCTGCCGGGTTGCAGCCCGA
This sequence comes from Aquipseudomonas alcaligenes, assembly GCF_003205495.1. Taxonomy (GTDB): domain Bacteria; phylum Pseudomonadota; class Gammaproteobacteria; order Pseudomonadales; family Pseudomonadaceae; genus Aquipseudomonas; species Aquipseudomonas alcaligenes_B. The sequence continues at coordinate 122,552 of NZ_QJRX01000002.1, forward strand.
TGCTGAAGCGCCCGCCGGGCATGCCCAGGGTCTGCATCTCCACCTGCACCGCTTCGGCCAGGCGGCTGGCGGCCTGCTGGCGCAGGGCGCTGAGTTCGGCGGCCTTGTCCTGGTAGTGGCGTGCGTAGGCGGCCAGCTCTTCGCCGAGGCGTTCGACCGCCTCGTCGTCGGCGTTGAGGCTCTCCAGTTCCTCGAGCAGGCGCTGCTGCAGTTCGGCGAGCTCAGTGGGCTGCACGCGGTGCTTGCGCGCCAGGCTGTAGATGGCGTCCAGGCGTTCTTCGAGGAGTTGCTGGCGCTGCGGGTCGGCGTCGAAGTGGTCGATGAAGCGGTTCAGTTCGCCCACCGCCTCCTCGACCTGGATCTGCGCGCTGGCCAGCAGGTTGGTCGCCTCGCTCAGGGCGCCGGGCTGGTTGGCAAAGCCGCCGAGGCGGTTGAGGCTGGCGGTCAGCGCCGACAGTACGTTGCCGGCATCGCTCTCGCTGCACAGGTCGAGCACCTGGCGGCAGGCGCCGAGCAGTTGCTCGGCATTGCTCAGGGTCTTGTGTTCCTGTTCCAGCTGTTCCAGCTCGTTATCGCCCAGGGCCAGGTTTTCCAGCTCTTCCAGCTGATAGCTGAGCAGCTGGTGGCGGGCGCGCTGCTCGTCGCCGGTCGAGGATAGCCGCTGCAGTTCCTGGCGGGTCTGGCGCCAGCGCTGGGCGGCCAGCTGCACCTGGCGGGCCAGTTCCTGGCTGCCAGCATACTCGTCGAGCAGGCGGCGGTGGGTGTCCGGCTTGAGCAGCGACTGGTGCTCGTGCTGGCTGTGGATGTCGATCAGCAGCTCGCCCAGGGCCTTGAGGTCGCCCAGCGGGCAGGGGCTGCCATTGATGTAGCCGCGCGAGCGGCCCTCGCTGGTGATGACCCGGCGCAGGATGCACGGGCCGTCGCTGTCCAGGTCGCGCTCGGCCAGCCAGGCGCGGGCTTCGGCGATGTCTTCCAGGTCGAAGCTGGCGAGGATGTCCGCCTTGTCCGCGCCGGGGCGCACCACGCCGCTGTCGGCGCGGTCACCGAGGGCCAGGCCGAGGGCGTCGAGCATGATCGACTTGCCGGCACCGGTCTCGCCGGTGATCACCGACATGCCGCGCTGCAGTTCGAGGTCCAGGTGTTCGACGATGGCGTAGTTGTGGACGGACAGGTGCACCAGCATGAGGAGCGCTCCCAAAAGTTGTGCTGTCTATTTGTACAGTGTTTTGTTTTGCCTCGGCAATAACCCTTGAAACCCTGTGGCGGGCCCCCATATAGGCGACCAGAAGCGCGGGCCATGACCCGCTGTCGCATTCACAGGAGGACCCAATGGCAGACGAACAGACCCTGGACACGGCAACCCCGGAAGAGCAACTGGCGCCCGAGGCGACCGCCGGCGACGACCTGGCCACTCGCGTGCAGACCCTCGAAGAGCAGCTGGCCGCGGCCCAGGATCAGTCCCTGCGCATGGCCGCCGACCTGCAGAACGTGCGCCGTCGTGCCGAGCAGGACGTGGAGAAGGCGCACAAGTTCGCCCTGGAGAAGTTCGCCAACGACCTGCTGCCGGTGGTCGACAGCCTGGAGCGCGGTCTGGAGCTGACCAGCGCCGCCGATGAGGCGAGCAAGGCCATGCGCGAGGGCATGCAGCTGACCCTCAAGCTGTTCCACGACACCCTCAAGCGCCATCAGCTGGAAGCGCTCGATCCGCATGGCGCGCCGTTCAACCCCGAGCATCACCAGGCCATGGCCATGGAGGAGAGCATCCATGCCGAGCCGAACACCGTGCTCAAGGTGTTCCAGAAGGGCTACCTGCTCAACGGTCGCCTGCTGCGCCCGGCCATGGTGGTGGTGAGCAAGGCGCCGTTGACGCCGCCGCCGTCGATCGACGAGCAGGCTTGAAATACCCGGTAACGGCCCCATCTACAGGGCAAGCGATTCAGTAGCTGACGCCGTGTGCCGCAGGCCGCGACGTACTCAAGGTTAAAGACAGAGTTTCGGAGACTATTCATGGGCAAGATCATCGGTATCGACCTGGGCACCACCAACTCCTGCGTGGCCATCTTGGAAAACGGCAACGTCAAGGTCATCGAGAACGCCGAGGGGGCGCGCACCACCCCCTCCATCATCGCCTACACCAACGATGGCGAGACCCTGGTCGGCCAGAGCGCCAAGCGCCAGGCGGTGACCAACCCGCACAACACCCTGTTCGCGGTGAAGCGCCTGATCGGCCGCCGCTTCGAAGAGGACGTGGTGCAGAAAGACATCAAGCTGGTGCCCTACAAGATCGTCAAGGCCAACAATGGCGACGCCTGGGTGCAGGCCGGCGGCAAGGACATGGCGCCGCCGCAGATCAGCGCCGAAGTGCTGAAGAAGATGAAGAAGACCGCCGAGGACTACCTGGGCGAGCCGGTCACCGAGGCGGTGATCACGGTTCCGGCCTACTTCAACGACAGCCAGCGCCAGGCCACCAAGGATGCCGGTCGCATCGCCGGCCTGGACGTCAAGCGCATCATCAACGAGCCGACCGCCGCGGCCCTGGCTTACGGCATGGACAAGGCCAAGGGCGACCACACCGTGATCGTCTATGACCTGGGTGGCGGTACCTTCGACGTGTCGGTGATCGAGATCGCCGAAGTCGACGGCGAGCACCAGTTCGAAGTGCTGGCCACCAACGGCGATACCTTCCTCGGTGGCGAGGACTTCGACATGCGCCTGATCGACTACCTGGTCGACGAGTTCAAGAAAGAGTCCGGCATGGATCTGAAGAACGATCCGCTGGCCCTGCAGCGCCTGAAGGAAGCCGCCGAGAAAGCCAAGATCGAGCTGTCCTCGAGCCAGCAGACCGACGTCAACCTGCCGTACATCACCGCCGATGCCAGTGGTCCGAAGCACCTCAACGTGAAGATTTCCCGCGCCAAGCTGGAAGCCCTGGTCGAGGATCTGGTCGCCCGTACCATCGAGCCGTGCCGCATCGCCCTGAAGGACGCCGGCATCGACGCCAGCAAGATCGACGACGTGATCCTGGTCGGTGGCCAGACCCGCATGCCGCTGGTGCAGCAGAAGGTCGCCGAGTTCTTCGGCAAGGAAGCGCGCAAGGACGTCAACCCGGACGAAGCCGTGGCCATCGGTGCCGCCATCCAGGGCGCCGTTCTGGCCGGTGACGTCAAGGACGTGCTGCTGCTCGACGTCTCCCCGCTGACCCTGGGCATCGAGACCATGGGCGGCGTGATGACTCCGCTGATCGAGAAGAACACCACCATCCCGACCAAGAAGTCGCAGGTGTTCTCCACCGCCGACGACAACCAGAGCGCGGTGACCATCCATGTGCTGCAGGGTGAGCGCAAGCAGGCCACGCAGAACAAGTCGCTGGGCAAGTTCGACCTGGCCGAGATCCCGCCGGCGCCGCGTGGCGTGCCGCAGATCGAAGTGACCTTCGACATCGACGCCAACGGCATCCTGCACGTGTCCGCCAAGGACAAGGCCACCGGCAAGCAGCAGTCCATCGTGATCAAGGCCAACTCCGGCCTGTCCGACGAGGAAATCGAGCGCATGGTGCGTGACGCCGAGGCCAACGCCGAGGAAGACCGCAAGTTCGAGGAGCTGGCCGCGGCCCGCAACCAGGGCGACGGTCTGGTCCACGCCACCCGCAAGATGATCACCGAGGCCGGCGACAAGGCCACTGCCGACGAGAAGGCGGCTATCGAGAAGGCCATCGGCGACCTGGAAGTGGCCCTCAAGGGTGACGACAAGGCCGAGATCGAGGCCAAGATCAACGCCCTGTCCGAGGCCACCACTCCGCTGGCGCAGAAGATGTATGCCGAGCAGCCGCAGCCGGGCGCAGCCGCCCAGGGCGCCGAGGGTGCCAAGGATGCGGCCGACGACGTGGTCGACGCCGAGTTCGAAGAGGTCAAGGACAACAAGTAAGCCCCGCTTACTAAGGTGCCAGCCGGCCGCGTTGCGGTCGGCGATTCTCCGCGCGGGGGCTTGCTCCCGCGTTGGCGTGTCTGGAGCCTGTGAATCAGAGGTGTTGAGGATTTATGGCCAAACGTGACTATTACGAAGTGCTCGGAGTCGAGCGCGGCGCCAGCGAGGCGGACCTGAAGAAGGCCTACCGCCGCCTGGCGATGAAGTACCACCCGGACCGCAACCCGGATGACAAGGCTGCGGAAGAGAAATTCAAGGAGGCCAACGAGGCCTACGAGGTGCTCTCCGACGCCGCCAAGCGTTCGGCCTACGACCAGTACGGCCATGCCGGGGTCGATCCGCAGATGGGCGGCGGTGCCGGCGGTTTCGGCGGCGCCAACTTCTCCGACATCTTCGGTGACGTGTTCAGCGACTTCTTCGGCGGTGGCCGCGGCGGCTCGCGCGGTGGTGCCCAGCGCGGCTCCGACCTGCGCTACACCCTGGAGCTGGACCTGGAAGAAGCGGTGCGCGGCACCACCGTGACCATCCGCGTGCCGACCCTGGTCGGCTGCAAGACCTGCGATGGTACCGGTGCCAAGAAGGGCACCAGTCCGGTGACCTGTACCACCTGCGGCGGCATCGGCCAGGTGCGCATGCAGCAGGGCTTCTTCTCGGTGCAGCAGACCTGCCCGCGCTGCCACGGCAGCGGCAAGATGATCACCGACCCCTGCGGCAGCTGCCACGGCCAGGGCCGGGTGGAAGAGAGCAAGACCCTGTCGGTCAAGGTGCCGGCGGGCGTCGATACCGGCGATCGCATCCGCCTGTCCGGCGAGGGCGAGGCGGGCTCCCATGGTGGGCCGGCCGGTGACCTCTACGTGGTGGTCAACGTGCGCGAGCACCCGATCTTCCAGCGCGACGGCAAGCACCTTTACTGCGAGGTGCCGATCAGCTTCGCCGACGCAGCGCTGGGCGGCGAGCTGGAAGTGCCGACCCTGGACGGCCGGGTCAAGCTGAAGATCCCGGAAGGCACCCAGACCGGCAAGCTGTTCCGCCTGCGTGGCAAGGGCGTGGCCCCGGTGCGTGGCGGCGGGGCCGGCGACCTGCTGTGCAAGGTGGCGGTGGAAACCCCGGTCAACCTGGACAAGCGTCAGCGCGAGCTGCTGGAGGAGTTCCGCAAGTCGCTGGAGGGCGACAGTTCCCACTCGCCCAAGGCCAGCGGCTGGTTCGATGGCATGAAGCGTTTCTTCGGTGACATCTAAGGATTCGGCTATGCGACGTATTGCAGTGATGGGCGCCGCCGGGCGCATGGGCAAGAACCTGATCGAGGCGGTCGGCCAGGCCGAAGGCGCGCAGCTGAGCGCCGCCATCGACCGTCCCGACAGCAGTCTGATTGGCGCCGATGCTGGCGAGCTGGTGGCCCAGGGCAAGCTGGGCGTGCAGCTGGTGGGCGACCTGAATGCCGTGCTGGATCAGTTCGACGTGCTGATCGACTTCACCCACCCTTCGGTGACCCTGAAGAATCTGGAAATCTGTCGGCGCGCCGGCAAGGCCATGGTCATCGGCACCACCGGCTTCTCGCCGGAGGAGCGGCAGCAGCTGGAGGCGGCCGCGCAGGAGATCCCGATCGTCTTCGCCGCCAACTACAGCGTCGGCGTCAACCTCTGCCTGAAACTGCTGGATACCGCCGCGCGCGTGTTGGGCGACGAGGTGGACATCGAGATCATCGAGGCGCACCACCGGCACAAGGTTGATGCACCGTCCGGTACCGCGCTGCGCATGGGCGAGGTGGTGGCCGCCGCTCTGGGGCGCGACCTGCAGAAGGTCGCGGTCTATGGTCGCGAAGGCCAGACCGGCGCGCGCGAGCGCGAGACCATCGGCTTCGCCACCGTGCGGGCTGGCGACGTGGTGGGTGATCACACCGTGCTGTTCGCCGCCGAGGGTGAGCGCGTGGAGATCACCCACAAGGCCTCCAGCCGGATGACCTTCGCCAAGGGCGCGGTGCGCGCGGCGCTGTGGCTGCAGGCGCAGCCGGCCGGTCTTTATGACATGCAGGACGTGCTGGGCCTGAACTGAAATACCTTTTCGGTCCATGCAATTGCTGGACCGAAAAGGGCTTTTCCTGTAAGCTGCCCGCTTTAGTGTGTCCACTAAAAGTTACGCAGAATGAATCAGATAAAGAAGCGGGGTGACGGTCAATACGTCATCCCGCTTTTTTACAACCTGCGTTTGAACAAGCAGCAGATCTAAGGGAGGTCTTCTTGACTAAGCCAGCCATACTCGCACTCGCTGACGGCAGCATTTTCCGCGGCGAAGCCATTGGTGCCGATGGCCATACCATTGGTGAGGTGGTGTTCAACACCGCCATGACCGGCTATCAGGAAATCCTCACCGATCCTTCCTATGCCCAGCAGATCGTCACCCTGACCTACCCGCACATCGGCAACACCGGCACCACGCCGGAAGACGCCGAATCCAACCGCGTGTGGGCCGCCGGCCTGATCATCCGCGACCTGCCGCTGATCTCCAGTAACTGGCGTGACAAGCAGCCGCTGGATGAGTACCTGAAGGAAAACGGCACCGTCGCCATCGCCGGCATCGACACCCGTCGCCTGACCCGCATCCTGCGTGAGAAGGGTTCGCAGAACGGCTGCATCCTGGCTGGCGAAGGCGCGACCGAGGAAAAGGCCCTGGAACTGGCGCGCAGCTTCCCCGGCCTCAAGGGCATGGACCTGGCCAAGGTGGTCAGCTGCACCGAGCGCTACGAGTGGCGTTCCAGCGTGTGGAACCTGCAGACCGACAGCCACCCGGAAATCGCCGCCAGCGAGCTGCCCTACCACGTGGTCGCCTATGACTACGGGGTCAAGGTCAACATCCTGCGCATGCTGGTCGAGCGCGGCTGCCGCCTGACCGTGGTGCCGGCGCAGACCCCGGCCAAGGATGTGCTGGCACTGAACCCGGACGGCGTGTTCCTCTCCAACGGCCCCGGCGACCCCGAGCCGTGCGACTACGCCATCGCTGCGATCAAGGAAGTGCTCACCACCGATATCCCGGTATTCGGCATCTGTCTAGGCCACCAGCTGCTGGCCCTGGCCTCCGGTGCCAAGACCCTGAAGATGGGCCACGGCCACCACGGTGCCAACCACCCGGTGCAGGACCTGGATTCCGGCGTGGTGATGATCACCAGCCAGAACCACGGTTTCGCCGTGGATGAAGCCAGCCTGCCGGGCAACCTGCGCGCCACCCACAAGTCGCTGTTCGACGGCACCCTGCAGGGCATTGAGCGCACCGACAAGGTGGCCTTCAGCTTCCAGGGCCACCCGGAGGCGAGTCCCGGCCCGCACGACGTGGCCCCGCTGTTCGATCGCTTCATCGAAGCCATGGCCAAGCGCCGCTAAGCCCCGCCGACTGACCCAAGGATTCGAGTAAGAAACATGCCAAAACGTACAGACATCAAAAGCATCCTGATCCTCGGCGCCGGCCCCATCGTCATCGGCCAGGCCTGCGAGTTCGACTACTCAGGCGCCCAGGCCTGCAAGGCCCTGAAGGAAGAAGGCTTCCGCGTCATCCTGGTGAACTCCAACCCGGCCACCATCATGACCGACCCGGCCATGGCCGACGCCACCTACATCGAGCCGATCAAGTGGGCCACCGTGGCCAAGATCATCGAGAAGGAGCGCCCGGACGCCCTGCTGCCGACCATGGGTGGCCAGACCGCGCTGAACTGCGCCCTGGACCTGGAAAAGCACGGCATCCTGGAGAAGTTCGGCGTCGAGATGATCGGTGCCAACGCCGACACCATCGACAAGGCCGAAGACCGTTCGCGCTTCGACAAGGCCATGAAGAGCATCGGCCTGGCCTGCCCGCGCTCCGGCATCGCGCACAACATGGAAGAGGCCTACGGCGTGCTGGAGCAGGTGGGCTTCCCCTGCATCATCCGGCCGTCCTTCACCATGGGCGGCACCGGCGGCGGCATCGCCTACAACCGTGAAGAATTCGAGGAAATCTGCGCTCGCGGCCTGGATCTGTCGCCGACCAGCGAGCTGCTGATCGACGAATCGCTGATCGGCTGGAAGGAGTACGAGATGGAGGTGGTCCGCGACAAGAAGGACAACTGCATCATCGTCTGCTCCATCGAGAACTTCGACCCGATGGGCGTGCACACCGGCGACTCGATCACCGTGGCCCCGGCCCAGACCCTGACCGACAAGGAATACCAGATCATGCGCAACGCCTCCCTGGCGGTGCTGCGCGAGATCGGCGTGGAAACCGGCGGCTCCAACGTGCAGTTCGGCATCTGCCCGAACACCGGGCGCATGGTGGTGATCGAGATGAACCCGCGCGTGTCGCGCTCCTCGGCCCTGGCTTCCAAGGCCACCGGCTTCCCGATCGCCAAGATCGCCGCCAAGCTGGCCGTCGGCTACACCCTCGATGAGCTCTCCAACGACATCACTGGCGGTCGTACCCCGGCCTCGTTCGAGCCGGCCATCGACTACGTCGTGACCAAGATCCCGCGCTTCGCCTTCGAGAAGTTCCCCAAGGCCGACGCCCGCCTGACCACCCAGATGAAGTCCGTGGGTGAAGTCATGGCCATCGGCCGCACCTTCCAGGAGTCCGTGCAGAAAGCCCTGCGCGGCCTGGAAGTGGGCGTCGCCGGTTTCGATCCGAAGCTCGACCTCAACGACCCGGAAGCCGAGAGCACCCTGCGTCGCGAACTGACCGTGCCCAGTGCCGACCGCATCTGGTATGTGGCCGATGCCTTCCGCGCCGGCAAGAGCGTCGCCGAAGTGTTCGAGCTGACCCGCATCGACGAGTGGTTCCTGGTGCAGATCGAGGACCTGGTCAAGGACGAGGAGAAGGTCAAGACCCTCGGCCTGTCCGCCATCGACTACGACCTGATGTTCAAGCTCAAGCGCAAGGGCTTCTCCGATGCGCGCCTGGCCAAGCTGCTCGGCGTTTCCGAGAAGAGCCTGCGCGCCCATCGCCACAAGCTGAAAGTGCTGCCGGTGTACAAGCGCGTGGACACCTGCGCCGCCGAATTCGCCACCGACACCGCCTACATGTACTCGACCTACGAGGAAGAGTGCGAGGCCGCGCCGTCGACCCGCGACAAGATCATGATCCTCGGTGGCGGCCCCAACCGCATCGGCCAGGGCATCGAGTTCGATTACTGCTGCGTGCACGCGGCGCTGGCCATGCGTGAAGACGGCTACGAGACCATCATGGTCAACTGCAACCCGGAAACCGTCTCCACCGACTACGACACCTCCGACCGCCTGTACTTCGAGCCGGTGACCCTGGAAGACGTGCTGGAAATCGTCCACGTCGAGCAGCCGAAAGGCGTGATCGTGCAGTACGGTGGCCAGACTCCGCTGAAGATCTGTCGCGCCCTGGAAGAGGCCGGCGTGCCGATCATCGGCACCAGCCCCGAGGCCATCGATCGCGCCGAAGACCGCGAGCGCTTCCAGCAGATGGTCCAGCGCCTCGGCCTGCGCCAGCCGGCCAACGCCACCGCGCGCAGCGAAGACGAGGCCCTGGCCCTGTCCAAGGGCATCGGCTACCCGATGGTCGTGCGTCCGTCCTACGTGCTGGGCGGCCGGGCGATGGAAATCGTCTACCAGGAAGAAGAGCTCAAGCGCTATATGCGCGAAGCGGTGAAAGTGTCCAACGACAGCCCGGTGCTGCTGGATCGCTTCCTCAACTGCGCCATCGAAGTGGACGTGGATGCGGTGTGCGACGGCGAGACCGTGGTGATCGGCGCCATCATGCAGCACATCGAACAGGCCGGCGTGCACTCCGGCGACTCCGCCTGCTCGCTGCCGCCTTACTCTCTGCCGGCGCACATCCAGGACGAGATCCGCGAGCAGGTCAAGAAGATGGCCCTGGAGCTCGGCGTGGTCGGCCTGATGAACGTGCAGATGGCCGTGCAGGGCGAGGACATCTACGTCATCGAAGTGAACCCGCGCGCCTCGCGTACCGTGCCGTTCGTCTCCAAGTGCGTCGGCGAGTCGCTGGCCAAGGTGGCCGCCCGGGTCATGGCCGGCAAGAGCCTGGCCGAGGTCGGCTACACCAAGGAAATCATCCCGCCGTTCTTCAGCGTCAAGGAAGCGGTGTTCCCCTTCGCCAAATTCCCGGGCGTCGACCCGATCCTCGGCCCGGAAATGAAGTCCACCGGCGAGGTGATGGGCGTCGGCGACAGCTTCGGCGAAGCCTTCGCCAAGGCTCAGGTCGGTGCCAGCGAGATCCTGCCGAACTCCGGCTGCGCCTTCATCAGTGTGCGCGAGGACGACAAGGAGCAGGCGGTGCAGGTAGCACGTGACCTGGTGGCGCTGGGCTTCGAGGTGGTGGCCACTGCGGGCACCGCCAAAGTGATCGAGGCGGCCGGTCTGCCGGTGCGCCGGGTGAACAAGGTGACCGAAGGTCGTCCGCATGTCGTCGATATGATCAAGAACGACGAAGTCACCCTGATCATCAACACCACCGAGGGGCGTCAGTCCATCGCTGACTCCTACTCGATCCGTCGTAACGCTCTGCAGCACAAGATCTACTGCACCACCACCATCGCGGCGGGGCAGGCGGTCTGCGAGGCGCTCAAGTTCGGTCCCGAGAAGACCGTGCGCCGGCTGCAGGATCTGCATGCAGGAATCAAGGCATGAACAAGTACCCCATGACCGTCCAGGGCGCTCGCGCCCTGGAAGAGGAACTGGCGCATCTGACCAAGGTGCGCCGCCCCGCGCTCAGCCAGGCGATCGCCGAGGCTCGTGAGCTGGGTGACCTCAAGGAAAACGCCGAATACCACGCCGCCCGCGAGGAGCAGGGCATGGTCGAGGCGCGTATCCGCGATATCGAGGGGCGTCTGCAGCATGCGGTGGTGATCGACGTCACCACCATCCCGCACAGCGGCAAGGTGATCTTCGGTACCACCGTCGACATCGCCAACTGCGATACCGACGAGACCGTGACCTACCAGATCGTCGGTGAGGACGAGGCCGACATCAAGGTCGGCAAGCTGTCGGTCAGTTCGCCCATCGCCCGCGCCCTGGTGGGCAAGGAGGAGGGTGACGTGGTGGCGGTGCAGACCCCCAGCGGCTTGGTCGAGTACGAGATTGTCGAAGTCCGCCATATTTAAGCGTCAGCGACCGCTGCGTGCCGGCAGCATCAGTTGGCAGCTGGCCCAGACCTTCTGGGTCGGCGGCCTCTGGCTGCTACATTTCGTCATGCTGCCGGCGCTGGAAAAGCTGGGGCTGGCGCCGCTGCTGATCGCCGAGATCAGCGCCGTGCTGGCGCCGCTGTTGATCGGCTTCGCCGCCTTCTGCGCGCTGTTGCAGGGCATGGTGCTGGCTCAGGCCGAGGGGCTGCCCAGCCTGTGGCGCGACATGCGCGGTCAGCTGTTGCTGGTGGTGCTGGGCATGGCTGCGGCCTTCTTCGTCGTGCGCCACTGGCTGCCGGATGCCCAGCGCTGGCTGCAGTTCAACTATCTGGTGCTGGCCCTGTGTGGCCTGGTGCTGGTGCTGCAACCGCTGCCGGGGCAGCGGAGCGAGTAGGGCGGGCCGCTATCAGGCCTGATAGCGATGGATGTTCGACAGGTTCTTGTTCGGCTTGGGGTTCTTGCGGTAGATCAGGGCCATCTTGCCGATCACCTGGACCAGCTCGCAGCGGCTGACGGCGGCCAGTTCGTCGATCAGGGCGCGGCGATCATCGCGCTCGGTCAGGCGGAACTGCACCTTGATCAGCTCGTGATCATTGAGTGCGCGCTCCAGTTCGGCCAGCACGCCTTCGGTCAGGCCGTTCTCGGCCACGATCAATACCGGTTTCAGGTGGTGACCGATAGATTTGAAGTGTTTCTTCTGTTCGTTGGTAAGCGCCATAATCTGACCCTGTTGCTATGGAAGTCGGCCCTGCTGGACGGGTTGGCCCTAGCCATTGACCATCCTGTTGCCGGTGCGCCGGCCGAAAACCCCATAGTTTACCCGAGCCGGCACGGCTACGCCCGTTTCTATTCGGGGCGGGAATGTGGCATTGGTGAGGGTGCATTGCGTCGCTATGCGGAGCCTGCGGGCCTTGTGATTTGCAGCATGGCCCCAATATGAGTGCGGTGAGGGTTTCCGCTCGTCGCTTGGCTGTTCTGCGGGATGCGGGGGCGAGCTGCCGCGGTACTCGGTTGGCCTGGGTTTTCCAGGGCGCCTAGACTGGAACCGCTGGCTTGCCGGACGGGGCCGATGGTCGAGGTCTCATAAAGGGTTACAGACGGTCCCTGCCTGCCGCGGCGGGTTGTGTAGTAAGTTAGGTTGGTAATCCACCAGCCGTCATGTGAAGCGTGTTTCAGGACGGGGCTCGTTTCCGAGGGTAGCGAATTGAACGACATGGCAAAGAACCTGATCCTGTGGCTGATCATCGCAGCCGTCCTGGTCACGGTGATGAACAACTTCTCCAGCCCGAGCGAAGCCGGCAAGCTGAACTATTCCGAGTTCATCCAGCAGGTCCAGGAAGGCAAGGTCCGGCAGGTCACTGTCGATGGCTACATCATCAGCGGCAAGAATCTCGATGGCACCACCTTCGAGACCGTGCGTCCGGCTATCGAGGACCGTGGCCTGATCAAGGACCTGATCGACAACAACGTCGAGATCGTCGGCAAGCAGCCGGAGCGCCAGAGCATCTGGACCCAGCTGCTGGTCGCCAGCTTCCCGATCCTGGTGATCATCGCCGTGTTCATGTTCTTCATGCGCCAGATGCAGGGCGGCGGCGGCGGTCGTGGTGGCCCGATGAGCTTCGGCAAGTCCAAGGCGCGCCTGCTCTCCGAAGATCAGGTCAAGACCACCCTGGCCGACGTCGCCGGTTGTGACGAGGCCAAGGAAGAAGTCGGTGAGCTGGTCGAGTTCCTGCGTGATCCCGGCAAGTTCCAGCGCCTCGGCGGGCGTATCCCGCGCGGTGTGCTGATGGTCGGCCCGCCGGGTACCGGCAAGACTCTGCTGGCCAAGGCCATCGCCGGTGAGGCCAAGGTGCCGTTCTTCACCATTTCCGGTTCCGACTTCGTCGAGATGTTCGTCGGTGTCGGCGCCTCCCGCGTGCGCGACATGTTCGAGCAGGCCAAGAAGCATGCGCCCTGCATTATCTTCATCGACGAGATCGATGCCGTCGGTCGCCATCGTGGCGCCGGTCTGGGCGGTGGTCACGACGAGCGCGAGCAGACCCTCAACCAGCTGCTGGTGGAGATGGACGGCTTCGAGATGAACGATGGCATCATCGTCATCGCCGCCACCAACCGTCCAGACGTGCTGGACCCCGCGCTGCTGCGTCCGGGCCGCTTCGACCGCCAGGTGGTGGTAGGCCTGCCGGACATCCGTGGTCGCGAGCAGATCCTGAAAGTGCACATGCGCAAGGTGCCGGTGGGCGACAACGTCGAGCCGGCCGTGATTGCCCGCGGCACCCCGGGCTTCTCCGGCGCCGACCTGGCCAACCTGGTCAACGAGGCTTCGCTGTTCGCCGCCCGTGCCAGCAAGCGCCTGGTGGAGATGAAGGAGTTCGAGCTGGCCAAGGACAAGATCATGATGGGCGCCGAGCGCAAATCCATGGTCATGTCCGAGAAGGAGAAGCTCAACACCGCCTACCACGAGGCCGGCCATGCCATCGTCGGGCGCCTGGTGCCCGAGCATGATCCGGTCTACAAGGTGTCGATCATTCCGCGCGGCCGCGCTCTGGGCGTGACCATGTTCCTGCCGGAAGAGGATCGCTACAGCCTGTCCAAGCGCGCCCTGACCAGCCAGATATGCTCGCTGTTCGGCGGTCGTATCGCCGAGGAGATGACCCTGGGCTTCGATGGCGTCACCACCGGCGCCTCCAACGACATCATGCGCGCCACCCGCCTGGCGCGGAACATGGTGACCAAGTGGGGCCTGTCGGAGAAGCTCGGTCCGCTGATGTACGCGGAGGAAGAGGGTGAGGTATTCCTCGGTCGCAGCGCCGGCAGTCAGCACGCTAACGTCTCCGGGGAGACCGCCAAGGCCATCGACGAGGAAGTGCGCAGCATCATCGACGGCTGCTACGGTACTGCTAAGCGCCTGCTGGAAGAGAATCGCGACAAGCTCGATATGATGGCCGACGCGCTGATGAAGTACGAAACCATCGACGCCGACCAGATCGACGACATCATGGCTGGTCGTACTCCGCGCGAGCCGCGTGACTGGCAGGGTGGTTCCGGTACTCCGGCATCCAAGGAGCAGGCCGAGCGCCCGGAGACCCCGATCGGCGGCCCGGCGGGTGAGCACTAAGGCCCGCACATGATTCTTCCGCAGTACCCGCTCCGGCTGCCCTGTGGCAGCCGGATGCTCGATCTGGCCCAGCCGCAGGTGATGGGCATCCTCAACGTCACTCCCGACTCCTTTTCCGATGGTGGCCGTTTCGCTGCGCGTGACGCTGCCTTGCGCCATGCCGCCGCGATGGTGGCGGCTGGTGCCACCCTGATCGATGTGGGGGGCGAGTCAACCCGTCCCGGTGCGCGGCCGGTCTCCCCTGTCGAGGAGCTCGAGCGGGTGGCACCGATGGTCGAGGCCATCGCTGCCGAGCTGGATGTGATCATCTCCCTCGATACTTCGACTCCTGCTGTCATGCGTGAGGGGGCTCGTCTTGGTGCGGGCCTCATCAACGACGTGCGTTCACTGCGTCGTGATGGCGCCTTGGAAGCCGCGGCCGACACCGGGTTGCCGGTCTGCCTGATGCACATGCTGGGTGAGCCGGGCAACATGCAGCAGAATCCGCAGTATCAGGATGTGGTGGGCGAGGTGCGCGATTTCCTGGCTCGGCGCATGGCCGAGTGCGCCGCTGCCGGCATCCCTGCGGAACGATTGGTTCTCGATCCGGGCTTCGGTTTTGCCAAGACGCTCGGACACAATCTGAGCCTGTTCAAGCATCTGGAAATGCTGCACGAACTGGGGCGGCCGCTGCTGGTGGGCGTTTCGCGCAAGAGTATGATCGGCCAGGCGCTTGGGCGCGAGGTGCACGAGCGCCTGGCTGGCGGCCTCGCTCTGGCTGCCTTGGCGGTGGCCAAGGGAGCCTGCATCCTGCGGGTTCACGATGTCGCCGAAACGGTCGATGCGGTGCGTATGGTCGCGGCCGTGCAGGCAGCAGAATAAGAACTGGAGTTTAGGAAATGGGTAGAAAGTATTTCGGTACCGATGGTATCCGCGGTCTGGTGGGGCAGTTCCCTATCACGCCCGAGTTCATCCTCAAGCTGGGCTGGGCGGCCGGCATGGCTTTTCGCAAGCAGGGCAAGTGCCGCATCCTGATCGGCAAGGACACGCGGATTTCCGGATATATGTTCGAGTCGGCCCTGGAGGCCGGCTTGGTCGCTGCCGGTGCGGATGTGATGCTCCTGGGGCCGATGCCGACACCGGCCATCGCCTACCTGACCCGTACCTTTCAGGCCGATGCGGGGATCGTCATCAGTGCCTCGCACAATCCGCATCATGACAACGGCTTCAAGTTCTTTTCCGGCAAGGGTACCAAGCTGCCGGACGAAATCGAGCTGATGATCGAGGAGTTGCTCGACCAGCCGATGACGGTGGTGGAGTCCGAGCAGCTCGGCAAGGTCTCGCGCATCAACGATGCAGCGGGTCGCTACATCGAGTTCTGCAAGAGCAGCGTGCCGAGCAGTACCAGCTTCTCCGGGCTCAAGCTGGTCATCGACTGCGCCCATGGTGCCACCTACAAGGTTGCGCCCAGCGTGTTTCGTGAGCTTGGTGCCCAGGTTTCCGTGCTCTCTGCGCAGCCCAATGGGCTAAACATCAACGATAACTGCGGTTCGACGCACGTCGAGGCACTGCAGGCTGAAGTGCTGGCGCAGCAGGCGGATCTGGGTATCGCCTTTGATGGCGATGGCGATCGCGTGCTGATGGTCGACCATACCGGTGCTGCCGTGGATGGCGATGAGCTGCTCTACATCATCGCGCGCGATCTGCTGGAACGCGGCAAGCTGCAGGGTGGGGTGGTCGGAACGTTGATGAGCAACCTTGGCCTGGAGCTGGCCCTGGTCGAGCTAGGCATCCCCTTTGTGCGCGCCAAGGTTGGCGATCGTTATGTGATGGCCGAGTTGCAGGGGCGCGACTGGCAGCTGGGTGGCGAGAACTCGGGGCATCTGGTGTGCTGCCAGCACACCACCACGGGGGATGCGATCATCGCTGCGCTGCAGGTGCTGATGGCGCTCAAGCGTGCCGATGTGAATCTGGCGCAGGCCCGGCAGGCACTGCGCAAGTGTCCTCAGGTATTGATCAATGTTCGCCTGAATGGCTCGGTCGACCCGGTCGAGCATCCGGCGGTGCAGGAAGCCTGCGCGCGCGTGACCGAGCGTATGGCTGGGCGTGGTCGTGTGTTGCTGCGCAAGTCCGGAACCGAACCGCTGGTGCGAGTAATGGTCGAGGGTGACGACGAGCGACAGGTGCGTGCCTATGCCGAGGAGCTGGCCAAGGTGGTCGCCGAGGTTTGTGCCTGAATCGGCTTGCGAGGGTGGAGGCTCTTGGGTAACATCTGCGCCCACTTTGAACGACGAGGTTCGGCATGCGTCGCCCCCTGGTAGCTGGTAACTGGAAAATGCACGGTACCCGCGCCAGCGTCGCAGAGCTGATCAAGGGTTTGCGCCAGCTGGCGCTGCCGACAGGTGTTGAGGTCGCGGTGATGCCCCCCTGTCTGTATATCGGTCAAGTGCTGGCCGGTCTCGAAGGTAAGGCAATCGCGGTTGGTGCGCAGAATTCTGCGGTCGAGCCCATGCAGGGTGCCCTGACTGGAGAGATTGCGCCGAGTCAGCTGGCCGATGCGGGCTGCAGCATGGTGCTGGTTGGTCACTCCGAGCGTCGTCTGGTTCTTGGCGAGCGCGATGATCAGGTGGCGCGTAAGTTTGCGGCGGCCCAATCCTGTGGGTTGGTACCCGTGCTGTGTGTGGGGGAGACGCTGGAGCAGCGGCAGTCCGGCCAGACTCTGGCGGTGGTATCTGCCCAGTTGGGCAGTGTCATCGATGAGTTGGGCGTTGGGGCGTTTGCCAGTGCTGTAGTGGCTTACGAGCCGGTCTGGGCCATAGGTACCGGACTGACTGCCTCCCCGCAGCAGGCGCAGGAAGTGCATGCGGCGATTCGCGCACAGCTAGCTGCCGAAAGTGCTGAAGTGGCGCGCGGTTTGAGGATTCTGTATGGCGGCAGTGTGAAGGCCGCCAATGCTGCCGAGCTGTTCGGCATGCCGGATATCGATGGGGGGCTCATTGGTGGAGCCTCCTTGAATGCGGATGAGTTCGGTGCGATCTGTCGCGCTGCAGGAAACTGAGAAAATGCTGGAAACCATCGTTGTTGTGTTGCATCTGTTGGTGGCTCTCGGGGTCGTCGGTTTCGTGCTGATCCAGCAGGGCAAGGGTGCCGATGCGGGCGCATCCTTCGGTGCAGGCGCTTCGGCCACCGTGTTCGGTAGCCAAGGTTCCGCTACCTTTCTGAGTCGCTTTACTGCTATACTCGCTACGGTTTTTTTCATTACCAGCTTGGGCTTAGCGTATTTTGCTAAAGAAAAAGCTGATATGCTGACGCAAGAAGGTCTGCCGGATCCGGCGGTTCTCGAAGTGCAGCAGAAGCCGGCCGTCGAAGACGTTCCGGTGCTCGAAGAGCAGAAGACGGCAGTCGAACAGGCTGACGTTCCGCAGGCTCCGGAGCAGAAGTAATACCCTCTTTGCCGAGGTGGTGGAATTGGTAGACACGCTACCTTGAGGTGGTAGTGGCCATAGGCTGTAGGGGTTCGAGTCCCCTCCTCGGTACCATACAAGACAGAGCCCGCTTTCGCGGGCTCTTTCGTTTCCAGGGCGTTGGTTGACCCTGTGGGTCATGATCCGTATACTTCTGGCCCAGCTTTGGCGCGGGGTGGAGCAGTCTGGTAGCTCGTCGGATTCACTATCCGAAGGTCGTTGGTTCATCCAGCCCCCGCAACCAGTAGTAGTGAAGCCCCTTTTCAGGGGCTTTTTGCTAGCTGGACAGTCCGCCGCCGACCCTGGTCGGGCGGCACGATGGATGGGCGTTTCGCCCATTTTTTATTTCTACGACATGCGCGGAGGGCTTCGGGTGTCGAGCAAGCTGGAACAGTTGCAGGCCATGCTGGCCCCGGTGGTCGAGTCTCTCGGCTACCAGTGCTGGGGGATTGAGTTCATTTCCCAGGGGCGGCATTCGTTGCTGCGTGTGTATATCGATCGCGAAGGCGGCATTCTGGTAGACGACTGCGAGGTGGTTAGTCGCCAGGTCAGTGCTGTGCTGGATGTCGAGGATCCGATCAGCAGTGAGTACACCCTGGAGGTGTCGTCGCCGGGCATGGATCGGCCGCTGTTCACTCTCGAGCAGTTCGCCCAGCATGCCGGAGAGCAGGTGAAGATCAAGCTGCGTTCGCCCTTCGACGGGCGGCGCAATTTCCAGGGCCTCCTCCGCGGAGTGGAGGAGCAGGACGTGGTGGTGCTGGTGGATGACCACGAATTCCTGTTGCCGATCGATCTGATCGACAAGGCCAATATTATCCCCCGTTTTGACTGAGACGCGGATCCCGCGGGTCCAATGGATTGCGAAAGGCGAGGCGTACGATGAGTAAAGAAGTACTGCTGGTTGTAGAGTCGGTATCCAACGAGAAAGGTGTACCGGCCGGTGTGATTTTCGAGGCACTGGAACTGGCGCTGGCGACAGCGACCAAGAAACGTTTCGACGACGAGGTCGAGCTGCGCGTGGCGATCAATCGTCATAACGGCAGCTATGAGACTTTCCGCTGCTGGACCGTGGTCGAGGAAGACGATCTGGAGAACCCGGCGGCCCAGCTGACCGTGGAGCAGGCCCAGGAGCGTCAGCCCGGCGCCAAGGTCGGCGATGTCATCGAGGAGCCTGTCGAGTCCATCGAGTTCGGCCGCATCGCCGCGCAAACCGCCAAGCAGGTGATCGTGCAGAAAGTGCGCGAGGCCGAGCGTGCCCAGGTGGTCGATGCCTACCGCGAGCGCGTCGGCGAGATCATCTCCGGCACCGTGAAGAAGGTCACCCGCGACAGCGTGATCGTCGACCTGGGCAATAACGCCGAGGCTCTGCTGGCCCGCGAGGACATCATCCCGCGCGAAACCTTCCGTGTCGGCGCCCGCGTGCGCGCCCTGCTCAAGGAGATCCGCACCGAGAACCGTGGTCCGCAGCTGATCCTGTCGCGCACTGCGCCGCAGATGCTGATCGAGCTGTTCACCATCGAGGTTCCGGAAATCGCCGAAGGCCTGATCGAAGTGATGGCCGCCGCTCGCGATCCGGGCTCGCGCGCCAAGATCGCCGTGCGCTCCAAGGACAAGCGTATCGATCCGCAGGGCGCCTGCATCGGTATGCGTGGCTCGCGCGTACAGGCCGTTTCCGGCGAGATCGGTGGCGAGCGCGTTGACATCGTGCTGTGGGACGAGAACGTCGCCCAGTTCGTGATCAACGCCATGGCTCCGGCCGAAGTGGCGGCGATCATCGTCGACGAAGATGCCCATGCCATGGACATCGCCGTGGCCGAGGACAACCTGGCCCAGGCTATCGGTCGCGGTGGCCAGAACGTGCGCCTGGCCAGCCAGCTGACCGGCTGGACCCTGAACGTGATGACCGAGGCCGACATCCAGGCCAAGCAGCAGGCCGAGACTGGAGACATCCTGCAGCGCTTCGTCGAAGAGCTGGATGTCGACGAGGAGCTGGCCCAGGTACTGGTCGAGGAAGGCTTCACCAGCCTGGAAGAGATCGCCTACGTGCCGATGGAGGAGATGCTCAGCATCGACGGCTTCGACGAGGACATCGTCAACGAACTGCGTGCTCGTGCCAAGGATCGTCTGCTGACCAAGGCCATCGCCAACGAAGAAAAACTGGCCGATGCGCAACCGGCCGAAGACCTGCTGTCCCTGGACGGCATGGACAAGACCCTGGCCCAGGAACTGGCGGTGCGTGGTGTAGTTACCCGCGAAGACCTGGCCGAGCAGTCGATCGACGACCTGCTCGACATCGACGGCATCGACGAAGAGCGTGCCGGCAAGCTGATCATGGCCGCCCGAGCCCATTGGTTCGAGTAAGCGGTTGCGGCCTGAGGAGAGAAATGCATGACGCAAGTCACGGTGAAAGAACTGGCCCAAGTGGTCGACACACCGGTGGAGCGCCTGCTGCAGCAGATGCGTGAGGCGGGACTGCCGCACACCAGTGCCGAGCAAGTGGTGACCGATAACGAGAAGCAGGCCCTGCTGGCCCATCTGAAGAGCAGCCACGGCGAGAAGCTGGAAGAGCCGCGCAAGATCACCCTGCAGCGCAAGACCACCACCACCCTGAAGGTTGCCGGTAGCAAGACCATCAGCGTGGAAGTGCGCAAGAAGAAGACCTACGTCAAACGCAGCCCGGCCGAAATCGAGGCCGAGAAGCAGCGCGAGCTGGAAGAGCAGCGTGCCGCCGAAGAGGCCGCGCGCCTGAAGGCCGAGGAAGAGGCACGCAAACAGGCCGAGGCGGAAGCCCGCAAGCAGCAGGATGCAGCTGCCCTGGCCGCTGTTGCGCCTGCTGCGGGCGTTGATGCGCCGGCCCCCGCCGTGGTGGTCAACGAAACCGCTGCTGCGGCCGTGGAGCGCAAGAAGGAAGAGGCGCGTCGCGCCGAGAAGGACAAGCCTGTGCGCAGCGACGATGACGAGCGCCGCGACCGCAAGCATGCTCAGCACCGTCCGACCCTGAAAGACAAGGCACCGGCTCCGCGTGTCGCTCCGCGTAGCACCGACGAGGAAGTCGATGACTTCCGTCGTGGCCGTGGCGGCCGGATGAAGCCGAAGAAGCGTAATCAGCACGGGTTCCAGAGCCCGACAGGACCTATAGTGCGCGAAGTAGCGATCGGCGAGACCATTACCGTTGCCGAGCTGGCCGCCCAGATGTCGGTCAAGGGCGCCGAAGTGGTCAAGTTCATGTTCAAGATGGGCTCCCCGGTGACCATCAACCAGGTCCTGGACCAGGAGACCGCGCAGCTGGTCGCCGAGGAAATGGGCCACAAGGTCAAGCTGGTCAGCGAGAACGCCCTCGAAGAGCAGCTGGCCGAGTCGCTGAAGTTCGAAGGCGAGGCTTTCTCCCGCGCGCCGGTGGTGACCGTGATGGGTCACGTCGACCACGGCAAGACTTCCCTGCTCGACTACATCCGTCGCGCCAAGGTGGCCGCGGGCGAAGCCGGCGGTATCACCCAGCACATCGGTGCCTATCACGTGGAAACCGACCGCGGCATGGTCACCTTCCTCGACACCCCCGGCCACGCCGCGTTCACCGCCATGCGTGCTCGTGGTGCCAAGGCCACCGACATCGTCATCCTGGTAGTGGCGGCCGACGACGGCGTGATGCCGCAGACCCAGGAAGCGGTGCAGCACGCGAAAGCGGCTGGCGTGCCGATCGTGGTTGCGGTGAACAAGATGGACAAGCCGGAAGCCAACCCGGACAACATCAAGAACGGCCTGGCCGCGCTGGATGTGATCCCGGAAGAGTGGGGCGGCGATACCCCGTTCGTACCCGTTTCGGCCAAGGCCGGTACCGGCGTCGACGAGCTGCTGGAAGCCGTGCTGCTGCAGGCCGAGATGCTCGAGCTGAAAGCCACTCCGGCGGCCCCGGGCCGCGGCGTGGTGGTCGAATCGCGCCTGGACAAGGGCCGCGGCCCGGTGGCGACCGTGCTGGTGCAGGACGGTACCCTGCGCCAGGGCGACATGGTACTGGTCGGCGTCAACTACGGCCGCGTGCGCGCCATGCTCGACGAGAACGGCAAGACCATCAAGGAAGCCGGTCCGTCCATCCCGGTCGAGATCCTCGGCCTGGACGGCACCCCGGATGCCGGTGACGAAATGATGGTGGTGGCTGACGAGAAGAAGGCCCGCGAAGTCGCCCTGTTCCGCCAGGGCAAGTTCCGCGAGGTCAAGCTCGCCCGCCAGCACAGCTCGAAGCTGGAGAACATCTTCGAGACCATGGGCCAGGACGAGAAGAAGACCCTCAACATCGTGCTCAAGTCCGATGTGCGTGGCTCCCTCGAGGCCCTGCAGGGTGCTCTGGCCGACCTCGGCAACGAGGAAGTCCAGGTGCGCGTGATCGGTGGCGGCGTCGGTGGTATCACCGAGTCCGATGCCAACCTGGCGCTGGCCTCCAATGCCGTGCTGTTCGGCTTCAACGTGCGTGCCGATGCCGGTGCGCGCAAGATCGTCGAGCAGGAGGGCATCGACCTGCGCTACTACAACGTCATCTACGACATCATCGAGGACGTCAAGAAGGCGCTCACCGGTATGCTCGGCAGCGACGTGCGCGAGAACATCCTGGGCACCGCCGAGGTGCGCGACGTGTTCCGTTCGCCGAAGTTCGGCGCCATCGCCGGCTGCATGGTCATCGAGGGCACCGTCTACCGCAACCGTCCGATCCGCGTGCTGCGCGACGACGTGGTGATCTTCGAAGGCGAGCTGGAATCCCTGCGTCGCTTCAAGGACGACGTCGCCGAAGTGCGTAACGGCATGGAGTGCGGTATCGGCGTGAAGAGCTACAACGACGTCAAGGTCGGGGACAAGATCGAGGTGTTCGAGAAGGTCCAGGTGGCTCGTACGCTCTAAGCGCGAGTTGCAACACGCGACGCCCGGCCCCGCATGTGCGCGGCCGGGCGTTTGCCGCTTTTGAGCCCGCACGCGAAGGCGGCGGGAGAGGTAGGAAAAATGGCCAAAGAATACAGCCGTACCCAGCGCATCGGTGACCAGATGCAGCGCGAGCTGGCGCAGATGATCCCGCGCGAGGTGCGCGATCCGCGCCTGGGCTTCGTCACCGTCACTGCCGTGGATGTCAGCCGCGACCTCGGTCACGCCAAGGTGTTCATCACCCTGATGGGCGAGAACGCTGCCGAGAAGATCAAGCTCAACCTGGAAATCCTCAACGAGGCCGCCGGCTACCTGCGCATGCTGCTGGGCAAGTCGATGAAGGTGCGCAGCGTGCCGCAGCTGCACTTCCACTTCGACGAGAGCATCTCGCGTGGCGTGCACCTGTCGGCGCTGATCGAGCGCGCCGTGGCCGAAGACAGCAAGCATCAGGACGATTGAGCGTGGCCCAGGTCAAACGTATCCGCCGCCAGGTCAGCGGCATTCTGGTGCTCGACAAGCCGCGCGGCATGAGCTCCAACCAGGCCCTGCAGAAGGTGCGCTGGCTGCTCAACGCCGAGAAGGCCGGGCACACCGGTAGCCTCGATCCGCTGGCCACCGGCGTGCTGCCGCTGTGCTTCGGCGAGGCGACCAAGTTCTCCCAGTACCTGCTGGACGCCGACAAGGGCTACGAGACCCTGGCCCAGCTCGGCGTCACCACCACCACCGGCGATGCCGAGGGCGAAGTCCTCGAGCGCCGCGAAGTGACCGTCGGTCGGGAGGCCGTGGAGGCCGTCCTGCCGCGTTTTCGTGGTGAAATCAAGCAGATACCGCCGATGTACTCGGCCCTGAAGAAGGACGGTCAGCCGCTCTACAAGCTGGCCCGCGCCGGCGAGGTAGTGGAGCGCGAGCCGCGATCTGTTACTATCGCGCGCCTGGATTTACTGGCCCTGGAGCAGGCGCAGCTGCGCCTGGCCGTGGCCTGCAGCAAGGGTACCTATATCCGTACCCTGGTCGAGGACATCGGCCAGCAGCTGGGCTGCGGTGCCCATGTGGCCGAGCTGCGGCGTACCCAGGCCGGGCCTTTCGGCCTGGCCCAGGCCATCAGCCTGGAGACGCTGGAGAAGGTCCATGCCGAAGGCGGCAGCGAGGCCCTCGACCAGTTCCTCCTGCCGGTGGACAGCGGCCTGGAGCACTGGCCGCTGCTGCAGCTGTCCGAGCACAGCGCCTACTACTGGCTGCACGGTCAGCCGGTGCGGGCGCCGGAAGCGCCCAAGTTCGGCATGCTGCGGGTGCAGGATCATACCGGCCGCTTCATCGGCATCGGTGAGGTGAGCGAGGACGGGCGCATCGCGCCCAAGCGTCTGATTTCGACCGGCGCCTAGCGTCGGCAGGCGCCCCGGGTTGCGGCTCGGGGCGATGGATTCGGTCGGTGCGACCGGAGCGAGGGTGGCTGTCAGCAGGCACGGTCATTCCTCTTTTTAAAACACGGGACTGGTTCCCGGCCTGTTCACTCAAGGAGCCCATCATGGCACTGAGCGTTGAAGAAAAAGCCCAGATCGTTAACGAGTACAAGCAAGCTGAAGGCGATACCGGTTCTCCGGAAGTGCAGGTTGCCCTGCTGACCGCCAACATCAACAAGCTGCAGGATCACTTCAAAGCCAACGGCAAAGACCACCACTCCCGTCGTGGCCTGATCCGCATGGTCAACCAGCGTCGCAAGCTGCTGGACTACCTGAAGGGTAAGGACACCACTCGTTACAGCGCCCTCATCGGTCGCCTGGGTCTGCGTCGCTAAGACGTGCACCTGAAGTGAGAAGCTGGGAGCACGGGGTTGCAGGACGGTTGATACCGGCCGGCGGCTTCGGGCTTCCAGCTTCTGGCTTTTCAGGGGTATGACAACGGGTCCGACTCCCGGCATTCCCCCCGATTTCCCCAAGGCAACAAAGAGAAGGAAAACACCGTGAATCCGGTTATCAAGCAATTCAAGTTCGGTCAGTCGACCGTCACCCTGGAAACCGGCCGCATCGCCCGCCAGGCCTCTGGCGCCGTGCTGGTCAGCATCGACAACGACGTCAGCGTGCTGGTCACCGTGGTTGGCGCCAAGCAGGCCGATCCGAGCAAGGGCTTCTTCCCGCTGTCCGTGCACTACCAGGAAAAGACCTATGCCGCCGGCAAGATCCCGGGTGGCTACTTCAAGCGTGAAGGCCGTCCGAGCGAGAAGGAAACCCTGACCTCGCGCCTGATCGACCGCCCGATCCGCCCGCTGTTCCCGGAAGGCTTCATGAACGAAGTGCAGGTCGTCTGCACCGTCGTCTCCACCAGCAAGAAGACCGATCCGGACATCGCCTCGATGATCGGTACCTCGGCTGCCCTGGCCATCTCCGGCATCCCGTTCAACGGCCCGATCGGCGCCGCCCGCGTGGCCTTCCACGAGGACACCGGTTACCTGCTGAACCCGAACTACGAGCAGCTGAAAGCCTCCAGCCTGGACATGGTGGTGGCCGGTACCGAGACCGCCGTGCTGATGGTCGAGTCCGAAGCCGACGAGCTGACCGAAGACCAGATGCTGGGCGCCGTGCTGTTCGCCCACCAGGAATTCCAGGCCGTGATCCAGGCCGTCAAGGAATTCGCCGCCGAAGCCGGCAAGCCGACCTGGAACTGGACCGCCCCGGCCGAGAACACCGCGCTGCTCAGCGCCATCAAGGCCGAGTTCGGCGAGGCCATTTCCCAGGCCTACACCATCACCATCAAGCAGGACCGC
This sequence comes from Aquipseudomonas alcaligenes, assembly GCF_003205495.1. Lineage (GTDB taxonomy): Bacteria > Pseudomonadota > Gammaproteobacteria > Pseudomonadales > Pseudomonadaceae > Aquipseudomonas > Aquipseudomonas alcaligenes_B. The sequence continues at coordinate 147,832 of NZ_QJRX01000002.1, forward strand.
TACAACCGTCTGGACGAGCTGCGCGACCAGGTCGTGGCCAAGTTCTCCGGCGAGGAAGGTCAGCCGTCCGCCGGCGAGGTCAAGGATGCCTTCGGCCTGATCGAATACCGCACCGTGCGCGAGAACATCGTCAACGGCAAGCCGCGTATCGACGGTCGTGACACCCGTACCGTACGCCCGCTGAAGATCGAAGTCGGCGTGCTGGACAAGACCCACGGCTCCGCCCTGTTCACCCGTGGCGAGACCCAGGCCCTGGTGGTCGCCACCCTCGGCACCGCCCGCGATGCCCAGCTGCTGGACACCCTGGAAGGCGAGAAGAAAGACCCCTTCATGCTGCACTACAACTTCCCTCCGTTCTCGGTGGGCGAGTGTGGTCGCATGGGCAGCGCCGGTCGCCGCGAGATCGGCCACGGCCGTCTGGCCCGCCGCGGTGTCGCCGCCATGCTGCCGAAGGGCGACGAGTTCCCCTACACCATCCGCGTGGTGTCGGAGATCACCGAGTCCAACGGTTCCTCCTCCATGGCCTCCGTGTGCGGCGCCTCCCTGGCGCTGATGGACGCCGGCGTGCCGATGAAGGCGCCGGTGGCCGGTATCGCCATGGGCCTGGTGCTGGAAGGCGAGAAGTTCGCCGTACTGACCGACATCCTGGGTGACGAAGACCACCTGGGCGACATGGACTTCAAGGTCGCCGGTACCGCCAAGGGCGTCACCGCCCTGCAGATGGACATCAAGATCCAGGGCATCACCGAGGAGATCATGGAGATCGCCCTGGGCCAGGCCCTGGAAGCCCGTCTGAACATCCTCGGCCAGATGAACCAGGTCATCTCCCAGTCGCGCAGCGAGCTGTCGGCCAACGCCCCGACCATGCTGGCGATGAAGATCGACCAGGACAAGATCCGCGACGTGATCGGCAAGGGCGGCGCCACCATCCGCGCCATCTGCGAAGAGACCAAGGCCTCGATCGACATCGAGGACGACGGTTCGATCAAGATCTTCGGCGAGACCAAGGAAGCGGCCGAGGCGGCCAAGCAGCGCGTGCTCGGCATCACCGCCGAGGCCGAGATCGGCAAGATCTACGTCGGCAAGGTCGAACGCATCGTCGACTTCGGCGCCTTCGTCAACATCCTGCCGGGCAAGGACGGTCTGGTGCACATCTCGCAGATCAGCGATCAGCGCATCGACAAGGTCACCGACGTGCTCAAGGAAGGCCAGGAAGTGAAGGTCCTGGTGCTGGACGTGGACAACCGCGGCCGCATCAAGCTGTCGATCAAGGACGTCGCCGCAGCGGAAGCCTCGGGCGTCTAAGCCGAGACCATGCTGCAAAGGAGGGCCCTGCGGGGCCCTCTTTTTTTGCCTGCGGTTTGCCCCGACAATGGCGCCTGGTGCAGTACCCACAAGGACGTCAGGCGATGGAAATCAGCCACTGCCGCTATCACCCCGCGCAACCCGCCACCTGGCATTGCCCGCCCTGCCAGCGCGACTACGGCGATTGCTGCATCCCGCTGAATGCCGAGGCCCCCGAGCAGGATCCGAGCTGCCCGCTGTGCCATGGCCAGCTGCAGTTCCTCGGCGCGGCCAACACCGCGCAGCCCTTCTGGCAGCGCATCCCGGCCTTCTTCCGCTATGGCCTGCAGCCGGCTCCACTGGCTTTTGCCGCCCTGCTGGGCCTGGCCAGCCTGTTCATGCCGCCCTGGAAGCTGCTGTGGCTGGCATTGTTCTGCGTCGCCACCAAGTACCTGCAGAGCGTGATCGAAAGCGCCAGCCTGGGCGCCCGTGAGGCTCCCAGCCTGCGCGGGGCTCTGGATGGCGAGGGCTTCAGCCTGTTCTGGCGGCTCCTGGTGATCTTCTTCGTTGGCTTCGCCGTTGTCTGGCTGGCGGCCGACTTCGACAGCGAGGCGCTGTTCTGGGCGGCCACCCTCGGCGTGCAGCTGGTGCTGCCGGCCAGCATCATCCGCCTGGCCCTGGACAAGACCCTGGGTGCGGCGCTGAGTCCCGACCAGGTGGGACTGGTGATCAAGGCCATGGGCTGGCGCTACCTGATCCTCTGGGCCTTCCTGTTCATTCTCTGGCAGTCGCCGGGCTGGGTCGCCTACATGCTGACCGGCGGCCTGCCGCAGGTGGTGCTGGTGCCGCTGGCGACCCTGCTGTTCGGCTACTTCAGCGTGGTGATGTGCGCCATGATGGGCTATGCGGTGTTCCAGTATCAGGGCGCCCTGGGCTATGTGGCGGTGGAGGAGGGCGCGCCGCGCGGCCTGCCCGCCGAGGAGTATCGGCGGCGCCGGGCGCTGGCCGAGGCCGAGATTCGCCTCAAGGAGGGGCAGAGCGAGCGGGCCCTGGAGGTGCTGGCCCAGGCGCTGAACGGCATGCCCGATGACTTCGCCCTCAACGAGCGCTTCCATCGCCTGCTGTTCGGCCTGAATGCCCGCGAGCGCTGCCTGCGCCACCTGCAGCACTACCTGCCGCTGGCCGCGCGACTCAACCCGGTGCAGGCGGCCACGGCCCTGCTCAATGCCCGCCAGTTCAAGGCCGACTACCTGCCGGAGGATGCCCAGGTCTGCGAGCGGGTCGCCCAGGCGCTGCTGGAGCGGCACAAGACCCGCGAGGGCCTGAGCCTGTTGCGCAACCTGCATCGGCGCTTCCCCGACTATCCGCATATCCCGCGGGCCTACCTGCTGGCCGCGCGCGGCTTCGCCGAGGGGCTCGGCCAGGTGGAGCCGGCGCAGCAGCTGCTGGGCTACATTCGTGCGCGCTATCCGCAGTCGCCGCTGCTCGGCGAGGTGGAACGCCTGGAGGAAACCCTGCGCCGGCTGGCAGCGCAGGCCTGAATCAGCGCGCCAGGTGCTGCTGGAGCAGGGCCAGCTGGCGCGTCTGCTCGGCTTCCGGGTAACTGTCACGCAGGAAACGGCTGAGCTCGGTGACGCCGCGCAGGTCCCGGCCCTGGCCCAGCAGGCGCGCCAGCTGCAGGGTCAGCCCGGGGAGCTGGGCCGGGCGTTGCGCGCCCTGGCTCAGGCGCCGCCAGGCGCCCAGGGCACGCTGGCCTTCGCCGGCGCGGATCAGGGGGGTAAGCAGGTGCAGCTGCACGGCCGGGTGCAGCAGCAGGCGCTGCCCGGCCTCGTCGCTGTCGTCGGCGATGCGCCTGAGCAGTGGCAGGGCCTGCTGGCCGTCCGCCAGGGCGAACAGCTGCTTCAGCACGCTGCCGAGCAGCGCCTTGTCCTGGCGTCCGCGGGCCACGGCATAGAGCCGCTCCAGCAGCTCCGCACGGCCTGGATAGCGATTCAGCAGCTCGGGCCCGCGGGCCGCGGCCTCGGCCAGGGCGAACTGGCCGAGCTGCCGGTCCAGCGCCGCCAGCTCGCGCTTGAACGGTGCGTCCGGGTCTTGCTTGTGCAGGTAGGCTTCGTCCACCTTCAGGCGCCCGCCCTGGCGCGGCAGCCAGACGGCCAGGAAGCCGGCCAGCAGGCCGCCCAGGTGGGCCAGGTAGTTGACGTTGTCCCCGGCCTGCAGCAGGCCGAACAGCTCCTTGCCGATCCACACCGGCAGTATCCACAGGGCCGGCGCCTTGAAGTAGCCGATCAGCGGACCCAGCCAGTAGAAGAAGTTGATCCGCCGCAGGCCGAAGACGCCGACGTACATGCCCATTAGCCCGGAAATGGCACCCGAGGCGCCCACGCCGGTGACCCAGGCCGGATCCACGGCCCACCACAGCAGGTGCGCGGCGACCCCGCTGAGCAGGTAGAGGCCTAGGTAGGCCCAGCGGCCCAGGGCGATCTCCAGGGCGAAGCCGAAGATGAACAGGAACAGCATGTTGCCCAGCAGGTGCATGAAGTCGCCATGCAGGAACATGGCACCGAACAGGCCTTCGAGGCTGAAGCGCGCCGGAACGAAACCGAAGCGGTAGGCACTGATGCGGTCACGGGCCCGTTCGGCCTTGTCGCGGGCTGCCTGCCAGGCCCGGTCGGCACGGAAGTCGGCACGCTGGTGCAGTCGCTGCTCGAACTCCAGGTCGTGGAGAATCCAGGCAGCCAGCTCCTGGCGGCGCAGGCCGTCGACATAGGCACGCTGGTCACCGTCCAGCTGCTCGCGGCGGGCGACGTCCTCGAGGAACAGCGCCCGCTCGCGCCCGAGCAGGCCGCCGTCCAGGTAGGCCTGCACGGCCAGCGTGCGGCGTTCCTCGTCGCCACCCTGGTAGGCGAAATAGATCAGGGTATTGAGCAGGATCAGCAGGAGGGTGATCAGCGGTGGCCGCTTCCAGTCCAGCGGGTGCTCGGCGGGAATGATCAGCATGCGCGGATGTGCTTGCGCTTAGCCGCGCCGGCTGTCGATGCGCTTGAGCACGCCGCCTTCGATCAGCAGGAAATACTGCATGCCGCCTTCGGGGGTGTAGACCCATTCCTCTTGCGGCACCTCGATGTTCTGCCGGTCGCTGACGACGTAGCCGACCACGCTCTTGCTGACCGGCTGGCCGCACTTGCTCAGCACTTCGGCGCTGCGGTCGCCGGTGCTGGCGATGCCCTTGGCGCAGCGCAGCGAGTCGGCACGGGCATCCAGGCTGGCGATGGCCAGCAGGCCGGCGATAAGGGGGGTATGCAGTTTCATGAGGGTCATCCTTGAGTGACGAGCGGGCTTCAATTGCCCCGTTTGCTTTCGATCCTGACCAGGCGGTTACCCTCCAGGCGCAGGAAGTAGTACATGCCGCTGCGGGGCCCGTAGACCCACTCCTCGATGGCGACTTCGCTGAGGTAGCCGTAGTAGTCGCGCACCTCGCGATAGCCGAGCAGGTCCGCGCTGACCGGCTCGCCGCACTTGTCGCGGATTTCGCTGGCGAGATCGCCTGTGCTGATCAGGGCGCTGCCGCAACGCAGGGTGGAACCGGCGTGGGCGGCGACGGGCAGCAGGGCGAGGCTGAGGATGAGCGCGCGGTACATCGGGGGCTCCGGGAGGCGACGGCGCCAGCCTACACCGGCGCCTCGCGGCTGTCAGCGGTTGCGTTTGCGCTCGATGCGGGTCAGGCGGTTGCCCTCGAAGGTGAGGATGCTGAGCATGCCGTTGTCAGGGCCGTAGACCCACTCCTCGATCTTCAGCTCGCGGCGATCGTAGCCGCCGAGGGTGTAGCCCACCAGGTCACGGTAGGCCGGAACGCCGCACTTGCGCTCCACCTCGAAGGCGCGGTCGCCGACGCTGACCAGCTGGGTGCCGCAGCGCAGCGTCTCGGCCTGGGCGGCACCGGCCAGCAGTGCGCCGAGCAGCAGGGCCAGGCCGCGCATCACTGGCTGCCCAGATGCAGGGCCGTGGCGACCTGGCCATCGGCCTGGGCCTCGGCGAGGGCGACATCGAGCAGGTAGATGCGCTGGTCTTCCAGGCCGCCACGCTCTACCAGGTAGTCCTTGATGCTGGCGGCGCGGGCCTGGGCGAGCTGGCGCAGCAGCAGTTCACTCTGGCCCCAGGACTGCAGCACGGCGTCGCGCATCTTCGCCGTGCGCTCCTCGTCCGGCAGCTCCTTCCACTCCGCCGGCGGCTGCTGCTTGAGACGGCTGCGGTAGATGCCTTCCAGCAGCACCGACTTGTCGTCCTCGTCCACCACCAGCTCCGCGGGCTCGGCGGGGACCTGCTCGCCGCTGCGCTGGAGCATCTTGTACTGGGTGTTCTGGTACTCGCGCTCGAGGCGGGCGAGGGCCAACGGCGGGCCGTCGCTGGCCTGGGCGCTCATGCCTTCGACCTCCAGGCGCAGCACCGGGCGCTCCTTGAGGGCCGCGGCCAGGGTGTCCAGGGCCTTCTGCGCACTGCCGTCGAGCTCGTCGCTGCCGGCGGCGAAGCGGATCTGGCTGAGGTCGGTATCGCTGCCGCCGACCAGCCCGGCGATGAACTTGAACGGCGCCTGGGCCGCGCGCAGCACCAGGTTGCGCAGGGTCTGCCAGACGATGGGCATGACGCTGAACTCGGGATTGTTGAGGTCGCCCTGCACTGGCAGCTGGATGTCGATGTTGCCCTGGGTGTCCTTGAGCAGCGCCACGGCCAGGCGGATCGGCAGATCCACGGCGTCCTTGCTGTCCACCTGCTCGCCCAGTTGCAGGTCTTCCAGCAGCAGCTTGTTTTCGGCGTTCAGCTGGCCCTTCTCGATGCGGTAGTGCAGGTCGAGGTTGAGCCGGCCCTTGCGGATGCGGTAGCCGGCGAACTTGCCGGAATAGGGGGTGAGGGTGGTCAGCTCGACGTTCTTGAAGCTGGTGGCGATATCCAGGCTGTTCATCGGGTCGAACGGTGTCAGCTGGCCCTTGATGCTGACCGGCGCGTACTTGTCGACCTTGCCCTTGATATCGACGCCGGCGGTTTTCGGGCTCTGGTTGTCGAGGGTGCCGATCTGGCCGTTGAGTTGCTGGATGGCGGTGGCGAAGTTGGGGGTCAGGCTGAAGTCGGCGAAGTTGGCCGAGCCGTCCTTGATGGCGATGCCGCCGATACGGATCGGCAGCGGCTTGCCGGCCGGCGCGGCCTTGGCATTGGGCTGCTCCGGCTGCGGGATCATCAGGTCGTTGACGTTGGTGGTCAGGTCTTCGTTGATGATGAAGCGCACGTAGGGCTGCTGCAGACTGACCTTGTCAATGGCCAGGCCCTCGCCATGGCGATAGTCGAGGCCCTCGACGACCAGCTGCTGCCACTTGAGGAAGTCGCGCTCCTTGAGGGTGTCCAGGGTATGCAGCTGGTTGACCTCGGCCTTGCCGCCGATGCTGAAGGCCAGCGGCTCGACGCTCTTCAGGTCGACGGCCAGGTCGCTGCCGAGCAAGCCGCTACGCAGCTCCAGGCGCACGAAGGGGCTGATGTAGGCCTGCGCCAGGCGCAGGTCGATGTCGCGGGTGGCGACCTGCAGCTTGGCCCAGGTCGGGCTGATCTGCACCTGGCCGGCGACCTGGATCTGCCCGTTCTTGTTGACCCCGGTGTCCAGCTTGAGGCCGAAGGGCGAGGTACCCAGGCTGTCGAAGTCCTTGAGGTCGAGGTTGAGCGGGGCCAGGTCGAGCTTCACTTCCTGGCTGCCGGCGGCACGGTCGGCCAGGTGGATCTGGTAGTCGCGCAGCTGCACGTCGCGCAGCAGCACCTGCCAGGGCTTGGCCGGCTCCTGTGGCGGTTCCGCGTTGCCACTCTGTTGCTGGGCGACGGTCTCGGCTTGTTCCGCACTAGCTGGTGCGGGCACGGAACCGGTGCCACTTTCGCTCGGAGCCGGAGCCGGAGCCGGAGCCGGAGCCGGAGCCGGAGCCTTGGGCGCGGGAGGTTGTGCGGCGACGGGCGTGGTCGATGGCGTCGGTTTGCTATGGCTGGCGAACAGTTTCTGCCAGTCCAGCTGGCCGTCCTTCTCGCGGGCCGCCCAGGTCTCCAGCTTCTGGCTGCGGATGGTGCCGATCACCACCTGCTGCTTGGCCAGGTCCAGGCTGGTGTCGCCGACTTCCAGGCGCTCCAGGCGCAGCAGAGGTTTGTCCTCCGGGCTCTTGATGGCGAACCGGGCAAGAGTGGCGCTGACCCGGCTCAGCTGCAGCTCGGTGCCCTTGGCCAGGTTCAGCGAATACTCTGTGCTGAGGTCGAGCACGCCGTCTTCCAGCACCAGCGGCACGGCGTCGCGCACATAGGGCCACACACCCTTGAGCTGGCCGTCGCTGATCTTCAGCTGGCCTTTGGAGGCGATGGGGGAAAGGCTGACCTGGCCCTGCCAGTCGATGCGTCCGCCGCGCGGGCCGATGGCGACCATCTGCATGTCGGCGTTGTCGTCGGGCAGGGTGCTGAGGTTGGTCAGCTCCAGGTTCAGCGAGTCATAGACGAACTCCACCGGCTCGCTGGGGCGCAGGTCCTCGAAGTGCAGGCCGTTCTCGATCAGGGCGATGCGGCCGATGCGCAGTGGGAAAGGCTCGCTCGGCTCTTCCGTAGCGGGCTTCTCCTCGGACGGTGGCAGCTTGAACAGGCCGGTCAGGTTGAACGTGCCGTCCTTGGCGAACAGCACTTCGGTGTGGGCCTTTTCCAGCTCGATATCGGCCAGGTGCAGGGCGCCGCTCCACAGGCTGTCCAGCTGCAGGTTGGCATACAGGCGCTGGAAGGCGATCTGCGGCTGTTCCGCCTCGCCGATATGCAGGCCCCAGAGCTGCAGCTCCAGGCTGAAGGGGTTGAGCTCGACGCGCGCGAGGTGCGCCGGAACGGTGGCCAGCTGCGCCAGCTGCTGGTTGGCGACCCGTTGCCCGATGCCGGGCAGGATCAGGAAGCCGAGCAGGCTGTACAGGCCGAGGGTGATGGCCAGGGCGTAGGCGGTACGTTGCAATCCTTTGAGCATGGTACGGCGTCATCTTCCAGTCTGTGGAGCCTGGAGTATGGCATGGCCGTTGCCGCTTTGTGGGCCATCAGAGTGCCGCTGGCAGGTGCCTCAGAAGCGCAGGATCAGGGTCTTCAGCGGTGGCCGGCCATCGCGCGAGGGGAAGTCGGCGGCCGGCAGCAGCTGCGCGCAGTCGCGCACCGGCCGGCCGAGTTTCTCGGCGCAGCGCAGCACCTGGTTGCGCCACTCCTCCAGCTCGACTTTCGCCAGGTTGTTACAGCAGATCAGCACGCCGTCGTCGGCGGTGGTGAGGATCGCCGGCTTGAGCAGGCTCTGGTAGTCGCGCAGCAGGTCGACGGTGCCAAAGGCGCTCTTGGCCCAGGCGGGTGGGTCGAGCAACACCAGATCGAACTGCTGCTGTTGCAGGCGCGGGTAGCTCGGCAGCTTGTGCCCGCGGCGAGTGGCGATGGGCAGGCCGGCCAGCTGGCGGATGGCCGGGAAGTAGTCGGACTGCACGAAGTCCATGGCCAGGCCCGGGTTGAGTGCCAGGTTCTCCCGGCCCACCGCCAGATTGCCCTCGGCGAAGTCCAGGTTGAGCACCGCGCGCGCGCCGCCGGCCGCCGCGCACAGGCCGACGCCGCAGGTGTAGGCGAACAGGTTGAGCACGTGCTTGCCGGCGCTGTGGCGCTTGACCCAGCCGCGCGCCTCGCGCAGGTCGAGGAACAGCAGCGGGTCCTGCCCCGGATGGCGGCCGCGCACCCGGTAGTTGAGGCCCCATTCCCGGCCGACCAGGTCTTCCAGCGCCTCGGGCGTGGCCTGGTACACCGGATCGCGCCGGTCGATGCGCGAGTTGCCGCCGGAACGGTCGTTGTAGACCAGCTGCAGGTCGAGGCCGAGGTGTTCGTTGACGGCGGCGTGCAGGTCGAGCAGTTCATCGTGCGCGAGCGGCTGGTGGAAGCTCTGCACCATCAGCTGCGCACCGTAGCGGTCGATGGTCAGGCCCGGAGCGCCTTCCTGGCTGCCATGGAACAGGCGGTAGCAGTCGGTCTGCTGCTGGTGCAGCTCGGCCAGCAGCGGCTGGCGAGCGTCGAGGGCGGCGCGCAGCGCCTGGTCGAGAGAGGACATGCGCGGCGTCTCGGAACGGGAAGGGCGCGCAGTTTACCAAGAAAAACGCCGGCTCTCGGCCGGCGCTAATCGGGATAGCAGGAGCAATCGCGTCGCGAGCGCAGGTCAGGCTAGGCGAAAGTTGGCGAGGGCGCGGAGTTTACTTGTGTGTAAATGAGCAGCCCGAGCCTGCTTTCAACAACGTCTGATCAAGCGCAGCAGCGATTGACCTGCTATCAGCGTTCGATGGCCAGGGCCACGCCTTGCCCGCCGCCGATGCACAGGGTGGCCAGGCCTTTCTTGGCGTCACGCTTGATCATCTCGTGCAGCAGGGTCACCAGCACGCGGCAGCCGGAGGCGCCGATCGGGTGGCCGAGGGCGATGGCGCCGCCGTTGACGTTGACCTTGGCGGCATCCCAGCCCAGCTCCTTGCCCACCGACAGGGCCTGGGCGGCGAAGGCCTCGTTGGCCTCGATCAGGTCGAGGTCGGCCACCTGCCAGCCGGCCTTGTCCAGGCAGCGGCGGGTGGCGGAGACAGGGCCGATGCCCATGATCGCCGGGTCGACGCCGGCGTTGGCATAGGCGGCGATCCGCGCCAGTACCGGCAGGCCGAGGGCCTTGGCCTTGTCGGCGCTCATCAGCAGCACGGCGGCGGCGCCGTCGTTGAGGCTGGAGGCGTTGCCGGCGGTGACGCTGCCGTCCTTCTTGAACGCCGGCTTGAGCTTGCCCAGGGACTCCGCCGTGGTGCCGGCGCGCGGCTGCTCGTCCTGGGCGAAGCTGACCGGGTCACCCTTGCGCGAGGGGATCAGGATCGGCGTGATTTCGTCGGCGAAGCGCCCGGCCTCGATGGCGGCCACGGCCTTCTGCTGCGAGGCGGCGGCGAAGGCATCCTGCTCCTCACGGCTGATGGCGTACTTGTCCACCAGGTTCTCGGCGGTGATGCCCATGTGGTAGTCGTTGAAGGCATCCCACAGGCCGTCCTGGATCATGCTGTCGATCAGCTTGCCGTGGCCCATGCGCTGGCCGGTACGGGCCGCAGGCATCACGTAGGGGGCCTGGCTCATGTTCTCCATGCCGCCGGCGATGATGACGTCGGCGTCGCCGCAACAGATCGCCTGCGCACCCAGGTGCAGGGCCTTGAGGCCGGAGCCGCAGACCTTGTTCAGGGTCATGGCCGGTACGGCATTCGGCAGGCCGGCCTTGATCGCGGCCTGGCGGGCGGTGTTCTGCCCGGCACCGGCGGTCAGCACGTGGCCGAGGATCACTTCGTCGACCTGGCTGCCGTCGAGGCCGGCCTGCTCCAGCAGGCGCTTGATCACGGCGGCGCCCAGGTCCACGGCGGGAACGCCGGCCAGGGAGCCCTGGAAGCTGCCGATGGCGGTGCGGGTGGCGGCAACTATGACAACGTCTTGCATGTTCATGTCCTCGATGCGGTTCAGGCTGTGACCGGAAAGGCGCTTATGGTCGCATAGCGGATTCTGACCGGCCAGCCACCAGCAGGCGGCGCCGGGCGCGCTGCGCCGCGGTGTTGTCGGCCACGGCCCAGCGCAGCAGTTGGGCAGTGCGCTGCACGCTGGCGCGCAGCAGCGGGCGGCGCCAGGCCGGGACGCTCTCGCCGAGCAGGGCGCTGGCCCAGGTGGGCAGCAGGTCGAAGCTGGCCTGCATCATCAGCCCGCCGAAGGGGCGGGCCAGCAGGCTGGGCATGGGCGCAGCGTGCAGCAGGCGCACCACTTCGCGGGTGCGCTCGTCGCAGCGCAGCTGGGGGCGCATCGCCTCGAGGTAGGTGCTGACCGCCTGGCGCGAATCGGGGACCTCCTGCGCGCCGAGGCGCCGGGCGATCAGCGCCACCTCGGCGTAGTAGCGGTCCTGCTCGGCTTCCGGCAGGTCAGGATTGCAGTAGCGCAGGTAGCCGTTGAGGAAGCAGTGCACCTCGGCCACGTGCACCCAGGTCAGCAGGGCCGGGTCGCTGGCCGCATAGGGGCGCCCGTCGGGGGCCTGGCCCACCACCTGCTGGTGGATGCTGCGCACCTTGGCGATCAGACGCTCGGCGTCCGCGACGCCGCCGTAGCTGGTGCCGGCGATGAACAGACTGGTGCGGCGCAGGCGGCCGATCAGGTCCTGACGGAAGTTGGAGTGGTCCCACACCCCGGCCAGGGCCAGCGGATGGAGCATCTGCAGGAGCAGGGCGGCGATGCCGCCGACCATCATCGAGGTGAAGTCGGCGTGCACTTCCCAGACCATCGAGGCGGGCCCGAACAGGCCGGGGTCGCCCCGCGGCTGGTCGAGGTCGAGCTGGTTGAGCGAGGCGCCGGTGAGGCTGTGGACCTGGGCGGCGATCTGGCGGCGTAGCGGTTCCATGGCCGCCAGTGTCGGTGCTGGATCGCGCCGGATCAAGCGGGGTAGGGCCCGCCACGGGCATCAGCGATTGAGGCGCCGTTCGATCAGGCTGTCGACCACCGAGGGGTCGGCCAGGGTCGAGGTATCGCCCATGTTCTCCAGCTCGTTGCAGGCGATCTTGCGCAGGATGCGCCGCATGATCTTGCCCGAGCGGGTCTTGGGCAGGCCCGGCGCCCACTGGATCAGCTCCGGCTTGGCGAAGCTGCCGATCTCCTTGCCGACCAGGGCCAGCAGCTCCTTGGTCAGCGCCTCGCTGGGCTCGCTGCCCTTCATCAGGGTGACATAGGCGTAGATGCCCTGGCCCTTCACGTCGTGCGGGTAGCCGACCACCGCCGCCTCGGCCACCTCGTCATGCAGGACCAGGGCGCTCTCTACCTCGGCGGTACCGATGCGATGGCCGGAGACATTGATCACATCGTCGACGCGGCCGGTGATCCACCAGTAGCCGTCCTCGTCGCGGCGCGCGCCGTCGCCGGTGAAGTAGTAGCCGGGGTAGGGCTTGAAGTAGGTATCGATCATCCGCTGGTGGTCGCCGTAGACGCTGCGGATCTGGCTCGGCCAGCTGGCCTTGATCGCCAGCACGCCGGCGCCGGGGCCCTCGATTTCCTTGCCCTGTTCGTCGAGCAGCACCGGCTGCACACCGAAGAACGGCCGGGTCGCCGAGCCGGGCTTGAGGTCGGTGGCGCCGGGCAGCGGGGTGATCAGGATCGAGCCGGTCTCGGTCTGCCACCAGGTGTCGACGATCGGGCAACGGGTCTCGCCGACCACGTGGTAGTACCACTCCCAGGCTTCCGGGTTGATCGGCTCGCCCACCGAGCCGAGCAGGCGCAGGCTCGAGCGCGAGGTAGCCTTGACCGGGCCTTCACCCTCGCGCATCAGCGCGCGCAGGGCGGTTGGGGCGGTGTAGAAGATGTTCACCTGGTGCTTGTCGATCACCTGCCAGAAGCGCGAGGCGTCCGGGTAGTTGGGCACGCCCTCGAACATCAGGGTGGTGGCGCCGTTGGCCAGCGGCCCGTAGACGATGTAGCTGTGCCCGGTGACCCAGCCGACGTCGGCGGTGCACCAGTAGATGTCGCCCTCGTGGTAGTCGAACACGTATTTGTGGGTCATCGCCGCGCCCAGCAGGTAGCCGCCGGTGGTATGCAGCACGCCCTTGGGCTTACCCGTGGAGCCCGAGGTGTAGAGGATGAACAGCGGGTCCTCGGCGTCCATCGGCTCGGCCGGGCAGTCGCCGCTGGCCTCCTTGAGGGCCAGGTGGTACCAGAGGTCGCGGCCCTCCACCCAGGCGATCTCGCCCTGGGTACGCTCGACCACCACCACGGTGGAGACGTTCGGGCAGCTCTGCAGGGCCTGGTCGACGTTGGCCTTGAGCGGAATGTACTTGCCGCCGCGCACGCCCTCGTCGGCGGTGATCACCGTGCGGCAGTCGGCATCGAGGATGCGGTCGCGCAGGGCGTCCGGGGAGAAGCCGCCGAACACCACCGAGTGGATGGCGCCGATGCGTGCGCAGGCCAGCATGGCGTAGGCCGCTTCGGGGATCATCGGCATGTAGATGCACACCCGGTCGCCCTTCTGCACGCCGCGGCTCTTCAGCACGTTGGCCAGACGGCTGACGTTGTGGTGCAACTTGTTGTAGGTGATGTGCGCCGACTCGGCCGGGTTGTCGCCTTCCCAGATGATGGCGATCTGTTCGCCGCGCTGCGGCAGGTGGCGGTCGATGCAGTTGTGGGCGACGTTGAGCTGGCCGCCGGCGAACCACCGGGCCTCGCCCTTGGCCAGGTCGCTGTGCTGCACGCGGTCCCAGGGCTTGAACCAGTGCAGGAACTTCCGCGCCTGCTCGGCCCAGAAGCCGTCCGGCTGCTCGATGGACTGGCGGTAGAGCTGCTGGTACTGCTCGTTGTTCAGGTGGGCGCGCCGGCGCACCTCGTCCTTGACCGGGTGAAGGCTGATTTCGAACATGGCGGGTCCTTGTTGTTATCGTGCCGCGATGCCCGCTAGGGTGCATCCAAGCAGTTGCTTGGTTCAAGCCCCGGCCGCCCGAAAGCGCAGAGCCCGGCGCTGGGCCGGGCTCTACGGGGCGATCAGCCGCGGTGACGGCCGCGGAAGAAGTCGATCAGACCCTGGGTCGAGGCGTCCTCGGCCGGTGGCTGGTCCCAGCCGGTGAGGCGCTGGTAGACGCCCTTGCCGAGTTCCTTGCCCAGTTCCACGCCCCACTGGTCGAAGGCGTTGATGCCCCAGATCACGCTCTGCACGAACACCTTGTGCTCGTACATGGCCACCAGCGCACCCAGGCGCCGCGGGCTGATGCGCTCCAGCACCAGGGTATTGCTCGGCCGGTTGCCCGGAATCACCTTGTGCGGCGCCAGGCGCTGCACTTCGTCCTCGCCCAGGCCGCGGGCACGCAGCTCGGCCTCGGCCTCGGCGCGGGTCTTGCCGAGCATCAGCGCCTGGCTCTGCGACAGGCAGTTGGCGTACAGCCACTGGTGATGGTCGGCGACCGGGTTGTAGCTGACCACCGGCACGATGAAGTCCGCCGGAATCAGCGCGGTGCCCTGGTGCAGCAGCTGGTGATAGGCGTGCTGGCCGTTGCAGCCGACGCCGCCCCAGATCACCGGGCCGGTCTCGGTGCTGACCGGGTTGCCGTCCTGGCGCACGCTCTTGCCGTTGGATTCCATGTCCAGCTGCTGCAGGTGCTTGGTGATGTTGCGCAGGTAGTGATCGTACGGAAGGATGGCGTGGCTCTGCGCGCCCCAGAAGTTGCCGTACCAGACGCCGAGCAGGGCCAGCAGCACCGGCATGTTCTTCTCGAACGCGGTGCTGCGGAAGTGCGTGTCCATGCTGTAGGCGCCGGAGAGCAGCTCCTTGAAGTTGGACATGCCGATGGCCAGGGCGATCGGCAGGCCGATGGCCGACCACAGCGAGTAGCGCCCGCCGACCCAGTCCCACATGGGGAAGACGTTCTTCTCGCGGATGCCGAAGGCGATGGCCGCTTCCTTGTTGCTGGTCACCGCGATGAAGTGGCGGTACAGGCGCTCCTCGGTACCGCCGCGGGCCAGGTACCAGGTGCGCGCGGCCTGGGCGTTCTTCAGGGTTTCCAGGGTTCCGAAGGATTTCGACGAGACGATGAACAGGGTGGTCTCGGCATTCAGTTTGGCGGCCAGTTCGTGGAACTCGCTGCCATCGATGTTGGCCAGGTAGTGGCAGCGCACGCCGTGCTGGGTGAAGGGCAGCAGCGCCTCGGAGACCAGCTGCGGGCCGAGGAAGGAGCCGCCGATGCCGATGTTGACCACGTCGGTGATGGCCTTGTCGCTGTAGCCGCGCCACATGTTGCTGTGGATGCGCCCGACCAGGTCGGTCATCTGGTTGAGCACGCGGTGCACTTCCGGCATCACGTTGACGCCGTCTACCTTCACGCAGTCGCCGATCGGTCGGCGCAGGGCGGTGTGCAGCGCCGGGCGGCCTTCCGAGACGTTGACCCGCTCGCCATTGAACAGCGCCTCGATGGCCTCCTGCAGTCCGGCCTCGCGGGCCAGGTCGACCAGCAGGGCGCGGGTCTGCTCGCTGAGCAGGTTCTTCGAGTAGTCGAGGAAGATGCCGCTGGTACTCATGGAGAAGCGCTCGAAGCGCTGCGCATCGCTGGCGAAGGCCTCGCGCATGCTGAAGCCCTGCATGGCCTGACGGTGCTGGAGCAGGGCCTGCCAGGCGGGCAGGGTGGTGACGTCGAGCGGCTGCTGATGGTACGCCATGGGCGGCAAATTCCTTGTTGTGCGGCGTTTCGGGCATTAAAAAGCCCGGCAGGTTCCGGGCTTGGAGTTTAGCGGTACGTGGCGGCGTCAGGCGACCTGTACCGGAATCGCATTGCTGGTGTGGCTCAGCTCGCCACCTTCGCCCATGTACAGCACGCGCGGCTGGAAGTTGGCCAGCTCGGCCTCGCTGTAATGGGCATAGGCGCAGATGATCACGCGCTGGCCGACGCCGGCCTTGTGCGCGGCGGCGCCGTTGACCGAGATGATCCGCGAGCCTTCCTCGCCGCGGATGGCGTAGGTGGTGAAGCGCTCGCCGTTGTCCACGTTATAGATCTGGATCTGCTCGTACTCGCGAATGCCGGCCAGGTCCAGCCACTCGCCGTCGATGGCGCAGGAGCCTTCGTAGTCGAGCACCGCGTGGGTGACGATGGCGCGGTGCAGCTTGGCCTTGAGCATGATGGCGTGCATGGCGGAGGCTCCTGTAGGGAAATCGGCGGCGGCAGAGTGTGCCCGAAGCCCCGAGGGGCTTCAAGGCCGGTGGTCGCGCGGGTTACAGCTCGAAGGCCAGGTTGTCGATCAGGCGCGTGGTGCCGAGGAAGGCGGCGGCCAGGATCACCAGCTGGCGGTCCCCGGCGGTCGCCGGGCGCAGGCTGTTGGCCTCGCGGATCTCCAGGTAGTCGGGGCGCAGGCCGGCGTCCGCCAGGCGGGCCTTGCCGCTGTCGATCAGCCGGGCGAAGTCGCGCTCGCCACTGTGGATGGAGGTGGCCAGCTGCTGCAGGGTGGCATACAGGGCCGGCGCCTGCGCGCGTTGCTCGGCGCTCAGGTAGCCGTTGCGCGAGGACAGGGCCAGGCCGTCCTCGGCGCGCACGGTCGGCTCGCCGATGATCTGGATCGGCATGTTCAGGTCGCGCACCAGGGTGCGGATCACCGCCAGCTGCTGGAAGTCCTTCTCGCCGAACACGGCGAGGTCCGGCTGGACCATGTTGAACAGCTTGGTCACCACGGTGGCGACGCCCTCGAAGTGACCGGGGCGGCTGGCGCCGCACAGACCCTCGGAAACGCCGGGCACGCTGACCCGGGTCTGGCCGTCCTGGCCGTGGGGATACATCTCCTCCACGTCTGGGTGGAACAGCAGGTGGCAGCCGGCGGCGACCAGCTTTTCCTGGTCGGCCACGAGGGTGCGCGGGTACTTGGCCAGGTCTTCGCTGGGGCCGAACTGCAGCGGGTTGACGAAGATGCTGGCGACCACGAAATCGGCGCGCTGGCCGGCCTTCTCCACCAGGGCGACGTGGCCCTCGTGCAGGTTGCCCATGGTCGGCACGAAGGCGATGCGCTTGCCTTCGCCACGCGCGCGCGCCACGGCGGCGCGCAGTTCGAGTACGGTCTTGACGGTGTTCATGCGGAGAATCCGTGTTCCTCGGCGGGGAAGCTGGTGTCCTTCACGGCGCGTACATAGGCGGCGAAGGCGGCCTGCACGTTGGGCTGGCCTGCCATGAAGTTCTTCACGAACTTCGGCGTACGTCCGGTCAGCGACAGGCCCAGCAGGTCGTGCATCACCAGCACCTGGCCGTCGGTGGCATTGCCCGCGCCGATGCCGATCACCGGGATCTTCACCGCCTGGCTGATCTCGGCGGCCAGCTCGCTGGGCACGCACTCGAGCAGCAGCATGGCCGCGCCAGCCTGTTCCAGGGCCATGGCGTCGGCGCGCAGCTGGCGTGCGGCGGCGTCGCCACGGCCCTGCACCTTGAAGCCGCCGAACACGTTGACCGCCTGCGGGGTCAGGCCCAGGTGGGCGCACACCGGTACGCCGCGCTCGGCCAACTGGCGGATCGGCTCGGCCAGCCAGCCGGCGCCTTCCAGCTTGACCATGTGGGCGCCGGCCTGCATCACCGTGGCGCAGCTGGCGAAGGTCTGCTCCAGGGTGGCGTAGGCCATGAACGGTAGGTCGGTGAGGATCAGCGCGCCCTGGTTGCCACGCTTCACCGCGGCGGTGTGGTAGGCCATGTCGGCCAGCGACACCGGCAGGGTGCTGTCGTGGCCCTGCAGGACCATGCCGAGGGAGTCGCCCACCAGCAGCACTTCCACCCCGGCCTGGCAGGCTGCCTGGGCGAAGGTGGCGTCGTAGGCGGTCAGCATGGCGATCTTTTCGCCCTTCTGCTTCATGCCCAGCAGGGTGCTTACGGTTACATCAGGCATCGGAGAGTCCTCATCAGCGGGCCGTTTCGCGGCGCTTGTGGCGCCTCTGCTCGGCCTCTTGGGCAGCGCTGTCTGTGCTGCCTCGGGGCAACGGGACGCCTATAGTCCCGATGGGGAGGCGTGAAGTCAATCGCGGGTGTTACCGCGCTGTTACGGCGTTACCAGGCGCTCCAGGCCCGCATAGGGACAGGCGGCGAGCAGTTCCGGCAGGCGGCGGCCGTCCGGCAGCTGCAGGTCGGCTGGGGCGATCTCGGCCAGCGGGTAGAGGACGAAGGCGCGGGCGTGAATGTGGTAGTGCGGCACGGTCAGGCGCTCCTCGGCGAGCAGGCGTGAGCCGAACAACAGGATGTCCAGGTCCAGGGTACGCGGGCCCCAGCGCTCGACCTTGCGCTCGCGGCCCTGTTCCAGCTCGATGCGTTGCAGGGCGTCGAGCAGCTGCAGCGGTGCCAGCTCGGTGTCCAGCGCGGCCACGGCATTAACGTAGCGCGGCTGGTCGGGCGGGCCCAGCGGGTCGCTGGCATAGAAGGAGGAGGTGGCCGCCAGGCGGCTGGCCGGCAGTTCGGCAAGCGCGGCCAGCGCCGCCCGCAGCTGCTGGAGCGGCTCGGCCAGGTTGCTGCCGAGGCCGATGTAGACCCTTTCCATCAGTCCCCGGCCGGCGCGTCGCTGCGCGGGCCGCGGCGGCGGTTGCGCCCGCCGCGGCGGCGCTTGCGTGCCGGTGCGCTGTCGTCGCCGTCATCCGCGCGGCTGCTGAGGTCGCGGATCATGGCGCGGCGTTCGCTGTCGCTGGCGTCCTGGTAGTCGGTCCACCAGTCGCCCAGGCCGCCGGTCTGCTCGCCGGCCTCTTCGCGCAGCAGGAGGAAGTCGTAGCCGGCGCGGAAGCGCGGGTTCTCCAGCAGCAGGTCGGCACGCTTGCCCTGGCGCCGTGGCAGGCGCTCCTGCATGTCCCAGATCTCGCGGATCGGGATGGTGAAGCGCTTGGGCACGGCGATGCGCTTGCACTGCTCGACGATCAGGTCGTGGGCCGCTTCCTGCATCGCCGGGATCGGCGGCATGCCGCGCTCCTGCAGCTGCGCGGCGCGCGCCGGCAGTGCCGGCCAGAGCAGGGCGGCGAAGAGGAAGGCGGGGGTCACCGGCTTGCCCTGGGCGATGCGCTCGTCGGTGTTGGCCAGGGCCTGGCGGATCAGCTCGCCGGCATAGTCGGGATCGCGCTCCAGGGCGCGGGCGCTGGCCGGGAACAGCGGGGCGAACAGGTCGTACTCGAGCAGCAGCTCGAAGGTGCGCTCGGCGTAGCCGGCGAGGAACAGCTTGAGCACCTCGTCGAACA
This sequence comes from Aquipseudomonas alcaligenes, assembly GCF_003205495.1. Classification (GTDB taxonomy): domain Bacteria; phylum Pseudomonadota; class Gammaproteobacteria; order Pseudomonadales; family Pseudomonadaceae; genus Aquipseudomonas; species Aquipseudomonas alcaligenes_B. The sequence goes on from NZ_QJRX01000002.1 coordinate 166,877, forward strand.
GGCGTGCGGCAGGGATGTCGCGCAGCATCGGCGCCAGGCGACGGATCGGCGCGGCGCTGTGTTTCTCGATGTCGAAGTCCAGCTTGGCGGCGAAGCGCACGGCGCGCAGCATGCGTACCGGGTCTTCCAGGTAGCGCTGCTCGGGGTCGCCGATCAGGCGGATCAGGCGGTTGCGGATGTCGTGCACGCCGTGGGCGTAGTCCAGCACGCGCTCGCTGCTGACGTCGAAGTACAGGGCGTTGATCGTGAAGTCGCGGCGCTGGGCATCGCTCTCCTGACTGCCGTAGACGTTGTCGCGCAGGATGCGCCCGCTCTCGTTACGGGCGGACTGATGGCTGTCTTCCTCGTCGTCGCCCTGCGGGTGGTTGCTGCGGAAGGTCGCCACCTCGATGATCTCGCGGCCGAAATGCACATGCGCCAGCTTGAAGCGGCGGCCGATCACCCGGGCGTTGCGGAACTCGGCCCGCACCTGCTCGGGGGTGGCGCTGGTGGCCACGTCGAAGTCCTTGGGCTGCACGCCGATCAGCAGGTCGCGTACGCAGCCGCCGACCAGATAGGCCTGGTAGCCGGCGTTCTGCAGGCGCTCCACCACGTTTACCGCATTGCGGCTGAACTGGCTGCGTTGCAGGGAATGCTGGCGCGGGCCGAGAATTTCCGGCGTGCTGCGGGGGCGGGCTTGGCGCTTGAGAGGTGAGCGGAACGACTTGAACAGCTTTTTCAGCATGGGATGCACTGTTTGCAGGGATAGGCGGCCACAATTGCAGATCGCCGCAGGATTGGCGCGGATTCTAGCATCGGGAAGGGGAGTGGTGGAAAAGGCAGGCTGGGGAAAGCGAGGTGGGGTGAAGCTACTGGGGGAGCCGAAGCTCCCCCCCAAATAGGTGCGTGCTTTGTTTTTATTATTGTGCGGGCCTGTTGTTTTTGTTGTAGGCCCGTTTCGGGTAGCCCAAATCGGGTACCAGGAGCAAACGGATTGCTTTGGATGCTGATGCTGCCTTGATCATTCCGTGACCCAACCAGTGCAGGCGCTGCTTTAGTGCAGTTTTTGTTGTTCTCGGCCTGGTTGTGGGGCGAACCCCAAGGGCAAATCCTCTCCAAAAGAATCAGTTAGCTGCGCCTCCGCGTTGTTGTTTTTGTTGTGCTGGAGTCGTTCTGTATTGTTTTTATTGTTGAGGTTTCAAGCGTTGTTATTGTTGTTGTGCCAGAGATAAAGCAGAAGCCGTGCCAGTTTTTAAAATCACTTGTATTTCAATGGTTTATGATTTTATGGTGCAGGCGGCGGGCAGAAAAAAGCCGGGTTCCCGTTACCGATGAACCCGGCTTTTGTTACGCGATATTTGTGCGGGGTAACAGGCGCGGAACCTTTTGCGGCGAGGCCTGTCACCGTTGTCCCGCTCAGGAGCCGGTCGCCGCGCCCGACTTGCGCCGCGGAATGCCCAGGCGCTGACGGCGCTCCCACAGGCACTTGCGGCTGATGCCGAGCTTGCGCGCCAGTTCGGTCTCGGTCATGTGATCCTGGTGCTCCAGTACGAAGTGCTGGAAGTAGTCCTCCAGCGACAGGTCCTCGGTCGGTTCGTGGTTGGCCGCGGTCTGCTGTGGCTGTTCGCTGAAGTCGCCGTCCTCCAGGTCGTCCAGCTCGATGTCGATGCCCAGCAGCTCGGCGGAAATTTCCGCGCCCTCGCAGAGGATCACCGCGCGCTCGATGGCATTCTCCAGCTCGCGCACGTTGCCCGGCCAGGGGTAGTGGCGGATCGCCTGCTCGGCGTCGTTGGCGAAGCGCAGGTCCTCGCGGCCCATGCGCTGGCACTGGCGGACGAGGAAGGCGCGGGCGATCTCGTTGACGTCGGCGCCGCGCTCGCGCAGTGGCGGCAGCTTGAGGGCGATGACATGCAGGCGGTAGTAGAGGTCCTCGCGGAACTGGCCGGTCTTGGCCAGCGTCTTGAGGTCGCGGTGGGTAGCGGCGATCAGGCGCACATCGACCTTCTGTGACTGCACCGAGCCGACCCGACGGATCTCGCCTTCCTGCAGCACGCGCAGCAGGCGGGCCTGCGCCTCCAGCGGCAGCTCGCCGATCTCGTCGAGGAACAGGGTGCCGCCGTCGGCCGCTTCGACCAGGCCGGCGCGGCCGGCGCTGGCGCCGGTGAAGGCACCTTTCTCGTGGCCGAACAGTTCGGATTCGATCAGCGTCTCGGGGATGGCAGCGCAGTTCACCGAGATCAGCGGTGCCTTGGCGCGACGCGAGAGGTTGTGCAGCGCACGCGCGACCAGCTCCTTGCCGGTGCCGGACTCGCCCTGGATCAGTACGTTGGAATCGGTGGGAGCGACCTTGCGGATCTTGCCGTAGAGGTCCTGCATGGCGGCGCAGGAGCCGATGATGCCGATCTCGCCCTCGGCGGCGGCGCCGTTGCCCTTGCCGGCGGACTTGCTGGGCGCCTCGCTTGGCGGGTTGCGCTTGGCCTCCTGGTGATCGCGCAGGATACGCGCCACGGCCTGGAGCATCTCGTCGTGATCGAAGGGCTTGGCGATGTAGTCCACCGCACCCATCTTCATCGAGTCCACCGCCGAGCGCAGGCTGGCATAGCTGGTCATGATCAGTACCGGGGTGCCGTCGGCCAGCTTGATCAGCTCGGTGCCGGGGGCGCCGGGCAGGCGCAGGTCGCTGACCACCAGGTCGAAGGTCGGAATGCTGTAGCGCTCCTGGGCCTCCTGAACCGAGCCGGCCTCGCTGACCTGGTACTGGTTGCGTTCCAGCAGGCGGCGCAGGGCGGAGCGGATGATGGTTTCGTCTTCGACGATGAGGATATGCGGCATTGTGTTCTCTCGACGGTCTCCGAATCCGCCGGGCTCGTGGCCCCTCGGCGGTTCTAGGTCACTACTCAGGTCGCTGTGGACGTCGCTTCGACATAGCGCGGCAGGGTTACGCGGAAACGGGTTCCGCGCTGGCGCTCGGGATCGGCCGGGCTGTCGATGGTGATCTGCCCATAATGCTCTTCCACGATCGAATAGACCAGCGCGAGCCCCAAACCGGTGCCCTTGCCGGGGTCCTTGGTGGTGAAGAAGGGTTCGAACAGGCGGTCCATGATCGCCTGCGGAATGCCCGTGCCCTCGTCCTCGACGATCAACACCACGCTCTGCTCCTCGGCCTCGCTGCGCACGCGGATGGCGCCGCCGGCGGGCGAGGCATCGCGGGCGTTGGACAGCAGGTTGATCAGCACCTGGGCCAGGCGCTGCGGGTCGCCCTTGGCCAGGTGCTCGGGATCGCACAGGTTGTAGAACTGCACTTCGGTGCCATGGCGGTTCAGCGACAGCAGGCCGATGGCGTCCTGTGCCACTTCGGCCAGGCTCACCGGGTATTCGGCGCGCTGCTGCTGGCCGGCGTGGGCGAAGTTCATCAGCGACTGGACGATGCGCGAGATGCGCTTGGTCTGGTCGAGGATCTGGCTGCTGATCTCGCCGAGTTCCTCGTCGCCCTCGCGCTCCTCGCGCAGGTTCTGCGCCAGGCAGGCGATGCCGGTGACCGGATTGCCGATCTCGTGGGCCACCCCTGCGGCCAGGCGGCCGATGCTGGCCAGGCGCTCGGAGTGCACCAGCTGGTCCTCCAGCACGCGGGTCTCGGTGACGTCCTCGACCAGCAGCACCAGGCCGCTGTTGCCCGGCGCCAGCGGCTCGTCGATGGCCGCCTTGTGCAGGTTGAGCCAGCGCACCTCGCCGTCCAGTTGCAGGTGCTGCTTGTGCAGGTGCTCCTCGTCCTGGGCGATGAAGTCCTGCAGCAGCTCGCGCCAGGGGTGCTCCAGGCTGAGCAGGCGCGAGCCGACCACCTGCTGCGCGCTGATGCCGGTGAGTTCCTCCATGGCGCGGTTCCACATCAGCACTTCCTGGTCCTTGGCCAGCGAACATACGCCCATCGGCAGTTCCTGCAGGGTCTGGCGGTGGAAGCGGCGCAGGGCATCCAGTTCGGCGGCCAGGCCGGTGAGGCGCGACTGGTAATCCTCCAGGCGACTCTCGATGAAGTGGATGTCTTCGCTGACATAGGCCTCGCTGCCGGCCTTGTAGGGCAGGAAGGTTTCCACCATGTCCTGGGCCACGCTGGGGCCCATCAGGCCGGACAGATTGGCCTCGATGCGGTCGCGCAGACGGCGCAGGGCGTAGGGGCGGCGCTCGTCGAAGGGCAGGTGCAGGTCGCGCAGGGCGCGCTCCACTTCCTTCTGTGCGGTCACCGCGCCCAGCGGCTTGGCCAGCTCGGCGGCGAATTCCTGCGGCGAGCCGGCCACCAGCTCGCGGCGCTGCGGGCGGCGCACGTTGTCCACGGTGCAGGCCTCGGCGGCGCTTTTTTCTTCATCGCTGGCTTCTGTGAACAGCGACACCAGGGTGAACACCAGCACGTTGGCCGCCAGCGAGCCGACGGCGGCCAGGTGCCAGCTGTTCTCGTCGAGCACGTAGACGATGTCCAGCAGCGGCAGGTGCACGCCCTGCAGGTTGCTCACCAGCGGCAGCAGCATGCTCACCGTCCAGGCGGCGATGCCGGTGAGCAGGCCGGCGATGAAGCCGCGGCGGTTGGCGGTCGGCCAGTACAGCACCGAGAGCACGCCGGGGAGGAACTGCAGGGTAGCGACGAAGGCGACGATGCCGAGGTTGGCCAGGTCCTGCTCGGCGCCCAGCAACAGGTAGAAGCCATAGGCGGCGGCGATGATGGCGAGGATCAGGCCGCGGCGCGTCCACTTCAGCCAGCGGTAGATGTTGCCTTCGGCCGGCGGCTGGTAGACCGGCAGCACCAGGTGGTTGAGCGCCATGCCCGACAGCGCCAGGGTGCTGACGATGATCAGGCCGCTGGAGGCGGACAGGCCGCCGACATAGGCGAGCAGGGCCAGGCTGCGGTCGCCGACGGCCAGGCCCAGGCCCAGGGTGAAGTATTCCGGGTTGGTGGTGGCGCCGATCTTCAGGCTGGCCCAGAGGATCAGCGGCACCGACAGGCTCATCAGCAGCAGGAGCAGCGGCAGGCCCCAGCTGGCGCTGACGATGGCGCGGGGGTTGAGGTTCTCGGTGAAGGTCATGTGGTACATGTGCGGCATGACGATGGCCGAGGCGAAGAACACCAGCAGCAGGGTGCGCCAGGGGCCTTCCTGCAGCGGCGTGTGCAGGGTGGCCAGGGCCTGCTGGTTCTGCAGCAGCCACTGCTCCAGCTCGGCCGGGCCGCCGAACACGCCATACAAGGCGTAGAGGCCGATGCCGCCCAAGGCGATCAGCTTGACCACCGATTCGAAGGCGATGGCGAACACCAGGCCCTCGTGCTTCTCGCGGGTGGCGATATGGCGGGCGCCGAAGAGGATGGTGAACAGGGTGATCAGGGCGCAGAAGCCGAGGGCGAAGCGGTCCTGCAGCGGCTCGCGGGTGAGGATGCCGATGGAGTCGGCCACCGCCTGGATCTGCAGGGCCAGCAGCGGCAGCAGGCCGACCAGCATGAACAGGGTGGTGAGCACGCCGGCCCAGGTGCTGCGAAAGCGGAAGGCGAACAGGTCGGCCAGCGACGACAGCTGATAGGTGCGGGTGACGCGCAGGATAGGGTAGAGCAGCACCGGCGCCAGGAGGAAGGCGCCGGTCACCCCCAGGTAGCTGGCGAGGAAGCCGAAGCCGTACTGGTAGGCCAGGCCCACCGTGCCGTAGAAGGCCCAGGCACTGGCGTAGACGCCCAGCGACAGGGTGTAGGTCAGCGGGTGGCGGATCACCCAGCGTGGGATCAGGCCCTTCTCGCTGGTCCAGGCCACGCCGAACAGCAACAGCAGGTAGGCGGCGCTGATCAGGATCAGCTGGCTGAGGTCAAAGCTCGTCGGCATCGCGCTGGCTCTGCAGGATCAGGGTGACGACGATGAGGATCAGCCACAGCAGGTAGGGCCTGTACCAGGCACCCTGGGGGTCGATCCACCAGTCCATGATGGCGGGGGAGAACAGGTAGATGCCCACCACCAGGATCAGTACCAGTCGGTAGATATACATAGGTCGGGTCCAAGCGCGATGGCCGGATGGTACGGGAGCCGGTCGCGCCGCGAAAGCGTCAGCGCAACTGCGCTTCGGCCAGGGTGCGGCTGCACGGGATGCGCGCGGCGTCCCAGTGGGCGATGCCCCAGGCCAGCACTGCGCGCGGCGTGGCGCCGGCCAGTTCGGCCGGTGGCTGCTGGCCGAGGGCGCGCAGGGCGCGCACCAGCAGCGGCGGCGCCTGATCGGCCGGCAGCGGCGGCGAGCGGTAGCTCTTGCCCAGCTTGTGGCCGTCCGGCTGGATGATCAGCGGCACATGCAGGTAGCGCGGCTGGGGCAGGCCGAGCAGCTCCTGCAGGTACAGCTGGCGCGGCGTGGAGTCGAGCAGGTCGGCACCGCGCACCACGTCGCTGACGCCCTGCCAGGCGTCGTCCAGCACCACGGCCAGCTGGTAGGCATACAGGCCGTCGCGGCGGCGGATGACGAAGTCGCCGACCTCGCGGCCCAGGTGCTGGCGGAACTCGCCCTGCACCCGGTCGGTGAAACGGTATTCCAATTCGGGCACGCGCAGGCGGATGGCGGCATCGTGATCGGGATGGCCGGCGTTGCGGCAGGTGCCGGGATAGATGCCGCCCGAGCCTTCCAGCTGCTTGCGCGAGCAGGTGCAGGCGTAGGCCAGGCCCTGGTCGAACAGGCGACGGATCAGTGCGGCGTACTCGGCGTGGCGCTCGCTCTGGCGTACCAGTGCGCCGTCCCATTCGAAGCCGTAGGTTTCCAGGCTGCGCAGGATGGCATCCTGGGCGCCGGGCATCTCGCGCGGCGGGTCGAGGTCCTCCATGCGCAGCAGCCAGCGGCCGCCGACACTGCGGGCATCGAGGTAGGAGGCGAGGGCGGCCACCAGCGAGCCGAAGTGCAGGTAGCCGCTGGGGGTGGGGGCGAAACGCCCGATGTAGGGGGAGTCGTTCATGAGGGGGAGGCTATCGGCTGGTGTCGGCGAATGCCAGTCCCGCAAAAGCAAACGGGGCGCCAAGGCGCCCCGTTGTCTGGCTCTGCTTCCCGATCAGGAGCCGAGCTGCTTTTCCTTGATTTCCGCGAGGGTCTTGCAGTCGATGCACAGGGTCGCGGTGGGGCGGGCTTCCAGGCGGCGAATGCCGATTTCCACGCCGCAGGAATCGCACCAGCCGTACTCGTTGTCCTCGATCAGCTGCAGGGTCTCGTCGATCTTCTTGATCAGCTTGCGCTCGCGGTCGCGGGCGCGCAGTTCCAGGCTGAATTCCTCTTCCTGGCTGGCGCGGTCGGCCGGATCGGGGAAGTTGGCGGCTTCGTCCTGCATGTGGTGCACGGTGCGATCCACTTCCTGCATCAGCTCCAGCTTCCACTTGTTGAGGATATCGGTGAAGTGAGCGCGCATCGCATCGCTCATGTACTCCTCGCCCTTCTTCTCTTTATAGGGCTCGAAGCCGCGAATCAGCTGGCTGTTGTTCTGTTTTGCTTTGGTGGGCATGGATGACCGCCTCTCACTCTCTCTGATCCATTGCGCAGGATCTGTTCCTTTGCCGGCACGTACTCCGGGCCTGCGGCTGCAAGCGGGCGAACTTACCAGATCGATTCCGGCGATGCTACTCCCGGTTGTCCCGCCTGTTACAGGGTTACGGGACAGTTGGTTAGAATCCCTCCTTTTCCCCAATAAAGGAAGGCCAATGGCCCAGTCCTTCAGTGCGCGCAGCCGCGCCATCGAACCCTTCCACGTCATGGCCCTGCTGGCCCGTGCCAACGAGCTGCAGGCCGCCGGCCATGACGTGATCCACCTGGAGATCGGCGAGCCGGACTTCAGCACCGCCGCGCCGATCGTCGCCGCCGGGCAGGCCGCGCTGGCCGCCGGGTACACCCGCTACACCGCGGCGCGCGGCATTCCGCAGCTGCGCGAGGCGTTGGCCGGCTTCTATGCCCAGCGCTACGGCGTGTCGCTCGACCCCGAGCGCATCCTGATCACCCCCGGCGGCTCCGGCGCCCTGTTGCTCGCCGCCAGCCTGCTGGTCGACCCCGGCAAGCACTGGCTGCTGGCCGACCCCGGCTACCCCTGCAACCGCCACTTCCTGCGCCTGGTCGAGGGCGCCGCGCAGCTGGTGCCGGTCGGCCCGGAGAGCCGCTACCAGCTGACTCCGCAGCTGGTCGAACGGCACTGGGATGGCGACAGCGTCGGCGCCCTGGTCGCCTCACCGGCCAACCCCACCGGGACCCTGCTGCACCGCGACGAGCTGGCGGCGCTGGCGAGCAGCCTGAAACAGCACGGTGGCCATCTGGTGGTCGACGAGATCTACCACGGCCTGACCTATGGCTGCGACGCGGCCAGCGTGCTGGAGGTGGACGACGAGGCCTTCGTGCTCAACAGCTTCTCCAAGTACTTCGGCATGACCGGCTGGCGCCTGGGCTGGCTGGTGGCGCCGGAGAACGCGGTGCCGGAGCTGGAAAAACTGGCGCAGAACCTCTACATCAGTGCGCCGAGCATGGCCCAGTACGCCGCGCTGGCCTGCTTCACGCCTGAGAGCCTGGCGATCTTCGAGGAGCGTCGCCACGAGTTCCAGCGTCGCCGCGACTATCTGTTGCCGGCCCTGCGCGAGCTGGGCTTCCGCATCGCCGTGGAGCCCGAAGGCGCCTTCTATTTATATGCCGACATCTCCGCCTTCGGCGGCGACGCCTTTGCCTTCTGCCGGCACTTCATCGAGACCGAGCACGTGGCCTTCACCCCGGGCCTGGATTTCGGTCGCCACCTGGCCGGGCACCATGTGCGCTTCGCCTACACGCAGAGCGTCGAGCGCCTGCAGCAGGCGGTCGAGCGCATCGCCCGCGGCCTCAAGACCTGGAATCCCGATGCGCTTTGAGCCGGCGCTGGAGGAGGGGCGGCTGGTGCGGCGCTACAAGCGCTTCTTCGCCGATATCGAGACGGTGAGCGGGCCGCTGACCATCCACTGTCCCAACACCGGCTCCATGCTCAACTGCCTGAATCCGGGCGGGCGGGTCTGGTTCAGCCGCAACGACGACCCGAAACGCAAGCTGCGCGGCACCTGGGAGCTGGGCGAGACGCCACACGGGCGCCTGGCCTGCTTCAACACCGGACGCGCCAATGCGCTGGTGGAGGAGGCGCTGTATGCCGGGGTGATCGCCGAGCTGGCCGGCTTCTCCGAGCTGCGCCGCGAGGTGCGCTATGGCGCGGAGAACAGCCGGGCCGATTTCCGCCTGGAGTTCGCCGGCGGGCCGGCCTATGTCGAGGTCAAGAGCGTAACGCTGGGCTATGCCGACTCGGCCGTGGCGGCCTTCCCCGATGCAGTGACCGAGCGTGGCAGCAAGCACCTGCGCGAGCTGGCGACACTGGCGCGGCAGGGCGTGCGCGCGGTGCTGCTGTACTGCGTGAACCTGTCCGGCATCGAGGCGGTGCGGGTGGCGCGGGAGATCGATCCGATCTATGCGGCTGCCTGGCAGGAAGCGCGGGCGGCGGGGGTGGAGATGCTGGCTTACGGCGTGCAGCTCGCTCCCGACGAACTGCGTCTGGCCCGGCGCCTGGCGCTGGAGGACTGATGCGCATTCTGCCGTTGGACGCCAGGCAGGCGCAGGCATTCGACGCGGCCGAGAACGAGTTCGAGGTGCGTGAGGTGTACGACCTGGGCTTCGAACAGGGCGACTGGTTGCTCCGTGTGCGCGCGGTCGAGCCTTATCTCAAGCGCTATATCGGCGACCTGGAAGACATGGACGGGGCCCAGTATTTTGCCGCGCGCGAGGGTGATGAGCTGGTCGGCATGCTGGCGCTGAGCGATGCCTGGAACGACCTGGCCTCGCTCGATCAGCTACTGGTCGCGCGGGCCTGGCGTGGGCGGGGGGTGGCCACCGCGCTGCTCGACTTCGCGAAAGCCTGGGCGCGGCAGAGCGGTTTGGCCGGTGTGCGCCTGGAGACGCAGAGCACCAATGTGCCGGCCTGTCGCCTGTACCAGCGCCATGGCTTCGTCCTCGGTGGTGCCGACCGCCTGGTCTATCGTGCCGACCCCGCGCTGGCCCATGAGGTGGCGCTTTACTGGTACTGGTTCGACACGCGCGCCTAGAGCGTCAGCCACAGCCCCGCCGCATCCTCGTGGCAGGCGATCTTTTCCAGCGCCTGGCCGGCGCAGGGGCCGGTGACGCACTCGCCGCTTTCGATCAGGAACAGCGCGCCGTGATGGGCGCATTGCAGCAGGCTGCCGCTGGCGTCGAGGAAGTCGTCGGCGCGCCATTCCAATGTCAGGCCGCGATGCGGGCAGCGGTTCAGGTAGGCATAGGCGCGGCCGTCGCGGCGTACCGCCAGCACCTTGCGCCCTGCAACGACAAAGCCCCGGCTCTGGCCTTCGACCAGCTCATCCGGGGCGCATAGATGAATCATGAGCATCTCCACGCCGGAGCGGGGATTATCCCGCATGGGCGTGGGGGCGCGCATCCCTGCGCGAAGTGGCACTCAGTACTGCCAGGAGGCGGAAACGCGGAAGTTGCGGCCGACCTCGCTGTAGTAGTCGTCCGGCTGCGCCAGGGTGCCGGTGGGCACGTTCAGCGCATTCCAGTACTGCTTGTCGAGGGCGTTGAACAGACCAGCCTGGAATTTCACGCCTTTCAGCTCGGCGGGCTGCCACCAGCCGGTCATGTCGACCACGCCGTAGCCCGGGGCCTCGAAGTCGCCTGCGTTCTCCACCTTGTCGCGGGCCGCGGCGGCGCGCAGCATCAGGTCAGCGCCGTACTGGTCACGGGCATAGCTCAGGCCGAGCAGACTGGTGATCGGCGCCACCGAACTCAGGCGCTGATTGGTTTCCAGGTCTTCGCCGTTGGCCCAGGCCACGGAACCCCAGAGCTTCCAGTGCGGCACGAACTCCCAGTGCGCGGCCACCTCAGCGCCGTAGATCTGCACGCGGGCGCGGTTTTCGGTGCGGGTCACGCCCATCGGGTAGTCGGCGGCGCTGAGGCCAATGGCTGCCAGTTCGGCGGCGCTCATCGCCACGTCATCGTCGATGAAGTTCTTGTAGTGGTTGTCGAACAGGCTGAGCGAGCCGCCGAGCTTGTCGTTGCCCAGCTGCGCGCCGATCTCGTAGCCGTTGCTTTCCTCCGGCTTGAGGTCGGCGTTGCCCAGGCGCAGGTAGCTGCCTTCGGCGCCGTAGTTCATGTACAGCTGGGTGGCGTCCGGCGCCTTGAAGCCCTGGGCCCACTGGGCATACAGCATGGCTTCGTCGGCCACCTGCCAGGTCGCCAGCAGGCTGGCGGACAGCTTGTGGTCGCTGCTGGCCTGCAGGGTCTGGTCGTTGGCCGGGTTCACGTTGTTGGCGAAGTCGCCGGTGGCTTTCGGGTCCTGCCGGTAGTGGTCGTAGCGCAGGCCCGGGGTCAGCTTCACACGGCCATCGGCGAAGCTGATTTCGTCGGTGGCGTAGAGCGCCCACTGGGTGCCTTCGGCCTTGGGCATGTCGGCCTGGTTGGTGTGCAGGAAGTCACAGGCGGCCGGGCCCATGTACATCGGATGGCTGGGCGAGATACTGAAGCCTGGGCAGTTGTCGTAGCCCTCGGAGACCTGCTCGGTGTTGATCTGGTAGAGCTCGCCGCCCAGGGTCAGCCTGTTCGGCAGCCCGGCGATATCGAAGGTCTTGCCGAGATTGCCGGAGACGCCGTATAGCTCCTTCTCGATCTGGTTGTCGCGGCCGAAGTTGCCGCTCGGGTACTTGTAGGGGTTGCCCGGCAGGCCGAAGAACAGGAAGTCCGGCACGGCGGCGCGGCTGTCGGCGGCGCGCACGCCGTTCTGGTCGTCGTGGCGGCGCAGCTTCTGCCAGTAGGCGATGACGTTGGCGCTGTCGATCAGGCCCTGGTCGTCCTCGGCCTGGAAGGCGTAGTCGACCGAAAGGCGCTGGCGCTTGTTGTGTTCCTCGGTGCTGTTTTCACCGATCAGGTAGGTGCTGCCCTGGTTGGTGCGGCTGTCGATGTCGTTCTGCCGCTCGAACAGCTCGGCGGTGAAGCCGACCTTGTGGCCGCCGTCGAAGCGCTGCTGCAGCTTGACCAGCAGGCTCTGCTGTTCGGTATCGGCCGGGTTGGCTTCGCTGCGACTGGTGCCGTAGCTGTTGGCATCGCCGCCGCTTTCCAGCTCATGGCCCTGGCGCTGGCCGGCCTGCAGCAGCCACGCGGTGTCCTGGTAGCGGCCGGCCAGGGCGCCGTTGAGGCCCCAGCTGTGGTCGGCGCTGTCGTAGTCGCTCTTGACCAGACTGCCGAAGTCCTTGCCCTCGGACAGCAGGTCTTCCGGGTTGAGGGTGAACAGCTGCACGGCGCCGCCCAGGGCGCCGGAGCCGACCAGGCTGGAGTTGGCGCCGCGGACGATATCCACTGCGGACAGGCCGTTGAAGTCGATCGAATCCAGGCCGCCCTGGGCACCGCCGGTCGGGCCCTGGCTGCGCGCGCCGTCGGTCAGCCACGGCACGCGGATGCCGTCGAGCGTGGTCAGCACGCGGTCGCGGTCCAGGCCGCGGATGTTGATGCTCTCGCTGGTGCGGCTGTAGTTCACGCCGGGCTCTGCGCGCTTGCCGAGATCATCGAAGCTGCGGATCTGGCGCTCGTCTAGGGTCTTGGCGTCGGTGCGGGTGGTGGTGGGCAGCTCTTCCTGCACGGCATTGCCGGTGACCAGGGTGGTGTCGAGCGTGGCGCTGTCGGTGCTGGTCTGTGCGAACGCCAGCGACGGGCTGAGCAGCAACAGCGCCAGCCAGGGGCGCAGGGCAAAGGGTGGGGTGGGCATGGCATGACTCCCGCAAGTGGCTCTTGGTGGCCGGTGGATTTGGCGGGCAGCACGTTACTGGATTGCTTTCTTCAAATGCAAACAATTCTCACAAGCATTGGAAAATGATTGTTGTTGGTGTAGCCTGCGTCGACTCGAACGAGCCGCCGTATCCATGGGGGTAGGGGGCGTGCTCGCCAAACAGCGCCAAGAGGTAGCACCATGACCATGCCGATCACCCTTTCCAATGCCAGCCATCTTTACCAGGACTGGCAGCGCCTGCGTGCCGCACAACCCGGGCTGCGTGCCCGCGAGGCTGCCGCCAGGCTCGGCGTCAGCGAGGCCGAGCTGACCGCCAGCCGCCTCGGCGTGGATGCCGTGCGCCTGCGCACCGACTGGGCCACGTTGCTGCCGGCCCTGGGCGAGCTGGGCTACATCATGGCGCTGACGCGTAACGAGCACTGTGTGCACGAGCGCAAGGGCCATTACCGCGAGGTCTCGGTCAGCGCCAACGGCGCCATGGGCCTGGTGGTGTCCGCCGATATCGACCTGCGCCTGTTCATGAGCCAGTGGGCCAGTGTGTTCGCCATCGCCGAGCAGACCGAGCGCGGCCTGCAGCGCAGCATCCAGGTGTTCGACCGGCAGGGCACGGCCGTGCACAAGGTCTACCTGACCGAGCGAAGCGAAGAGGCGGCCTGGGCGCCGCTGGTCGAGCGTTTCCGTGCCGAGGTGCAGAGCGCCGAGCTGGACCTGCAGCCGCTGCCGGAGGCCAAGGCCCCGCGTGCCGATGCCGAAGTGGATGCCGACGCCCTGCGCGCCGACTGGGCGCAGCTGAAGGACACCCATCACTTCTTCGCCATGCTCAAGCGCCATGACGTGGCGCGCACCCAGGCCCTGCGCCTGGCCGGTCGCGACTGGGCCGAGCCGCTGGCCACCGCCGAGCTGCCCAAGCTGCTGGAAGAAGCCGGGGCGCGTGAAGTGCCGATCATGGTGTTCGTCGGCAACCCGCACTGCATCCAGATCCACTCCGGCACCGTGAGCAACCTGCGCTGGATGGGCGACTGGTTCAACGTGCTCGACCCGGAGTTCAACCTGCACCTGAAGACCCCGGGCGTGGTCGAGCTGTGGCGCGTACGCAAGCCCAGCTACGACGGCATCATTACCAGCTACGAGGCGTTCGATGCCGCCGGCGAGCTGGTGGTACAGCTGTTCGGCGCGCGCAAGCCGGGTATCCCGGAGCTGGCCGAATGGCGTGACCTGGCCGAAACCGCCGTTGCCCTGGAGGCCTGAGATGCGCCTCGCCAACTGCGTTCTGCTGTGCAGCAGCCTGCTGTTCAGCCATGCCGCCGCGGCCGCCGAGTTGCCGCAGCGCTGGGTCAGCTCGGGTGGCTCGCTCAGCGAGTGGGTGGTGCGCCTCGGGGGTGAGGGCAGGCTGGTCGGTGTCGACACCACCAGCCTGCACCCGCAGTCGTTGCGTCAGTTGCCGAGTGTCGGCTACCAGCGTGCGCTGTCCGCCGAAGGCGTGCTGTCGCTGCGCCCGGATATCCTGATCGGCAGCGAGGAAATGGGCCCGCCGCCGGTGGTGGCGCAGATCGCGGCGGCCGGGGTGCGGGTGGAGAGCCTGTCGGCCAAGCCTGACCTCGCGAACCTGGAGCGCAACGTCCTGCGCCTGGGCGAGTTGCTCGGCGTGCCCGCGCAGGCGCGCGAGCAGATGGCCGCCTACCGCCAACAGCTGCAAGACCAGGCGCAGTGGGTGGCAGAGGCCCGGCGTAGGCAGGCGCCACCGCGGGTGGTGATGCTGCTCGGGCACGCCGGCAGCAACCTCATGGCGGCCGGCCAGGGCAGCCTGGCGGTGTGGCTGATCGAGCAGGCCGGTGGCGAGAGCCCGGTGGCGCACCAGGGCTACAAGGCGCTCTCCAACGAGGCGCTGCTGGCGCTGGACCCGCAGGTGCTGATCTTCGCCGACCGCAGTCTGCACGGCGAGGAGGCGCGCCAGGCGCTGCTCAAGCATAATCCGCTGCTGCAGCAGACCAGCGCGGTGCGCGACGGCCGTCTGCAGGCCCTCGACCCGACCCTGCTGGTCGGTGGCCTGGGCCCGCGTCTGCCCGAGGGGCTGGCCGAGCTGTCGGCGGCCTTTTATCCTTCCGCGCAAGCACTGACGGCCGAACTCGACCGATGAATCCTGTTTTCCGACCCCGCCCCTTGCTGCTGGCGCTGGGCGCGCTGCTCCTACTCGCGTTCTGGCTGTCGCTGGCCCTGGGGCCGGTGAGCCTGCCGCTGGGCGATACCCTGCTGGCCGCACTGCGCCTGCTCGGTCTGCCGGTCGGCAGCGCCGAGCTGCAGCAGGCCGAGCTGATCCTTGGTCAGATCCGCCTGCCGCGCAGCCTGCTCGGCCTCTGCGTGGGCGCGGTGCTGGCCTTGTCCGGCGTGGCCATGCAGGGCCTGTTCCGCAACCCGCTGGCCGACCCCGGCCTGGTCGGCGTGGCCGGCGGCGCGGCGCTGGGGGCGGCCATCGCCATCGTCGGCGGTAGCCTGATTGGCGGCCTGCCAGCAGCCTGGTCGCCCTACCTGCTGTCGATCTGCGCCTTCGCTGGCGGCCTGCTGGTCACGGCGATCGTCTATCGTTTTGGTCGCCGCGACGGGCAGACCCATGTCGCCACCATGCTGCTGGCCGGCGTGGCGATGACCGCCATGTCTGGTGCCGGCGTCGGCCTGTTCACCTACCTGGCCGACGATGCCACCCTGCGCAGCCTGACGTTCTGGAACCTCGGCAGCCTCAACGGTGCCAGCTACCCAAGGCTGTGGCCGTTGTTGCTGGTGACCCTCGGCGTGGCGTTGTGGCTGCCACGCCGCGCCGACGCGCTCAATGCCCTGCTGCTGGGGGAATCGGAGGCGCGCCACCTGGGCTTCAACGTCGAACGGATCAAGCTGGAGCTGGTGCTGTGCACTGCACTCGGCGTCGGTGCTGCCGTGGCGGCTGCCGGCCTGATCGGTTTCATCGGCCTGGTGGTGCCGCACCTGATGCGCCTGCTGGTCGGGCCGGATCACCGCGTGCTGCTGCCGGCCTCCCTGCTGGCCGGGGCCAGCCTGCTGCTGCTGGCTGACCTCGCCGCACGCCTGGTGCTGGCGCCGGCCGAGCTGCCGATCGGCATCATCACGGCGCTGCTCGGCGGGCCCTTCTTCCTTTATCTGCTGGTGCGGGGGCGAGCCTGATGCTGCGTGCCGATAATCTCAGCGTCCGGCGCGGGCCCTGCACCGTGCTGGCCGATATCGACCTGCACCTGCAGCCGGGCCAGGTGCTCGGCGTGCTCGGCCCCAACGGGGCAGGCAAGAGCACGCTGCTCGGTGCCCTGAGTGGCGAGCTGGAGGCCGCCGCCGGCAGCGTGACCCTGGACGGGCGCGCGCTGGATGCCTGGTCCGGCCAGGAGCGCTCGCGGCGCCTGGCGGTACTGCCGCAGAGTTCGACCCTGAATTTCGCCTTCCCGGTGCTCGACGTGGTCGGCATGGGGCGCCTGCCGCATGCCAGCGGCCGCGTACGCGATGGCGAAATCGTCGAGGCGGCGCTGCGTGCCGCAGACGCCGAGCACCTGCGTGGGCGCAGCTACCTGGCGCTGTCTGGCGGCGAGCGCCAGCGCGTGCACCTGGCGCGGGTGCTGGCACAGCTGTGGCCGGGCGGGGAAGGGCAGGTGTTGCTGCTCGACGAGCCGACCTCGGCGCTCGACCCGCTGCACCAGCACACCACCCTGCAGGCCGTGCGCGATTTCGCCAGCCAGGGCGCGGCGGTGCTGGTCATCCTCCACGACCTCAACCTGGCGGCGCGCTACTGTGACCGTATCCTCCTGCTGCAGCGCGGGCGGCCACACGGTTACGGCACGCCGGACGAGGTGCTGCAGGCCGAGCCGCTGCGCCAGGTGTTCGGCCTCGATGTGCTGATCCAGCGCCACCCGGAGCGGGGGCATCCGCTGATCATCGCGCGCTGAGGTGGCCCGGATGCAATGCGGGATGGGCTGCCCCGGATTGCATCCGGGCTACGGCTGATATCAGTAACCGAACCAACGAGGACTCACCATGCGCATCCTGCTGCTCTGCCTCATTCCCCTGATGGCTGCCTGCCAATCGCGTGGTGTGCTGCCGCCGCCAGCGCCCATCGCGCCCGAGGGGCGAGACCATGCCCAGCTGGGGCAGATCGTCGAGCTGGCCAGCGGCCAGGTCATCACCCCGCAGCAACTGGTCGAGCGCCTGGCCAAGGCGCCGCGGGTGCTGGTCGGCGAACAGCACGACAACCCCGATCACCACGCCCTGCAGCTGTGGCTGTCGCGCGAGTTGGCCGCCCAGCGGCCGCAGGGTAGCCTGCTGCTGGAGATGCTCAACCCCGACCAGCAGGCCAGGGTCGAGCAGGTGCAGGCCGACGTGCGCGCCGGCCGTGCTCCGCGGGATACCTTCACCGCGCTGGCCTGGCAGCCCGGCTGGGACTGGGGGCTGTACGGCGCGCTGGTGCAGTACCAGTTGCGCCAGCCCTATCCGCTGCTGGCGGCCAACATGGACCGGGCCGAGATCATGCAGATCTATCGGGCGCGTCCGACCTTGCAGGGCACGGCCTCCACCGCGCCGGCCGTGCAGGAACAGCTGCAGGCAGACATTCGCGAGTCGCATTGCGGCCTGCTGCCGGACAGCCAGATCCCGGCCATGCTTGCCGTGCAGCAGCAGCGCGACCGGCGCATGGCCGAGCGCCTGCTCGCCGCGCCGCAGCCGGCCATGCTGCTGGCCGGTGCCTTCCATGTGCGCAAGGACCTCGGCGTGCCGCTGCACCTGGCCGATCTCGGTGCCGGCGAAGGCAACCTGGTGCTGATCCTCGCCGAAGTCGGCAAGCAGCCGGCTGCCGACAGCGCCGATTACGCCTGGTACACCGCCGCCAATGCGCCGGAGGATCACTGCGCCAAGTTGCGCAAGAAGTAGGGCCGCTCATCCATGCAGGGCCAGCACACAACAAAAAGCCCCGCATTGCGGGGCTTTTTGTTTGCGATGCTAAGGCTCGACTCTGCGAGCTAGAGCCGGGCAAGGCGAAACTGGGTGAGGGCGCGGAGTTTACGAGCTGTAAATGAGCAGCCCGAGACTGCTCGCCCCGACCGTTTCAACGCAGCCCGGCCGACGCGCAGCAAGTCGAAACGGTGTTACAGGCGCAGGCCGCCGTCGAGCTCCAGGATCCGACCGGTGTAGTAGTCGTTCTCCATGATGTAGGCCACCGAGTGGGCGATCTCGGCCGGCTTGCCCATGCGCCGCAGCGGGATGCCGGAGGTCATCTTCTCCAGGGCTTCCGGCTTCATGCTGGCGGTCATCTCGGTCTCGATGAAACCCGGAGCGACGCCCGCCACGCGGATGCCGTAACGTGCCAGTTCCTTGGCCCAGACCACGGTGTCGGCGGCGACGCCGGCCTTGGCCGCGGAGTAGTTGGCCTGGCCGATGTTGCCGGCGCGGGAGATGGAGGAGATGTTGACGATGGCGCCGGTGTTCTTCAGCTCGATCATCTTGGCCGCCACTTCGCGGGTGCAGAGGAACACGCCGGTCAGGTTGACGTCGATCACCGACTGCCACTGGGCCAGGCTCATCTTGCTCAGTTCGCCGTCCTTGACCTTGATGGTCAGGCCGTCGCGCAGGATGCCGGCGTTGTTGACCAGGCCGTTGATGGCGCCGAAGTCCTCGGCCACCTGGGCGACCATGTGGGTCACCTGCTCTTCGTTGGCCACGTTGCACAGGTAGGCGCGGGCGTCGCCACCGGCGGCCTTGCAGGCGGCCACGGCGTCATCCAGCTTCTCCTGGTTGAGGTCGACCAGGGCCAGCTTGGCGCCCTTGGCGGCCAGGTATTCGCCCATGGCGCGGCCCAGGCCCTGGCAGCCGCCGGTGATGATGATGACTTTGTCTTTGAGTTCCATAACACTACCCCTCTAAGGTCTTACAGGTGGCCTCGCTGGCGCGGTAGCGGGCTATGCCGGGCGCTTGTCCGTTTCGTTTCCGACGGATTCTCTGCGAGGAGTCATAAATTGAGCGTGACAGCCGGCAAGCATGCCCGAGAAATGCTGCTCAAGGAATACCGCGGGGTGCTTTCCACCCATTCCAAGAGCATGCCGGGCTTCCCTTTCGGATCGGTGGTGCCCTATTGCCTGGATGCCCAGGGCCGGCCGCTGATCCTGATCAGCCGCATCGCCCAGCACACCCACAATCTGCAGCAGGATGCCAGGTGTTCGCTGCTGGTCGGCGAGCGCGGCGCCGAGGACGTGCAGGCCGCCGGGCGCCTGACCCTGCTGGCCGAGGCGCGGCAGCTCGACGAACCGGCCGCCATCGCGGCCGCCGCCGAGCGTTATTACCGTTACTTCCCCGATGCGCAGGACTACCACAGCACCCACGACTTCGACTTCTGGGTGCTGCAGCCGGTGCGCTGGCGCTTCATCGGCGGCTTCGGCGCGATCCACTGGCTGCAGGACGTCGAGCTGGCCAACCCGCATGCCGGCGAGGCCGAGCGCGGCATGCTCGAGCACATGAACGCCGATCACGCCGACGCCATCGCCCACTACGTGCAATTGGCCGGGTTGCCCACGCACGAGGCGGCGCAGCTGGTTGGCATCGACAGCGAAGGTTTCCACCTGCGCATCGGCAAGGGCCTGTACTGGCTGGCCTTCCCAACATCCTGTAACAACCCCGGCGCCGTGCGCCAGGCCTTGGTATTGCTGGCCCGCGCCGATGCCTGGCCGACCGCCGGGCAGGTGTCAGCTTGAATTAAGCCGCCGGCCCCATACTTCTCTCCCATCGGAAGCCGTTCTTCCGCCAAGGACCCCTCGCGATGCGCGCTTTTCTGTTTCTGTTCCTGCTGCTCCCCATCCTCGAACTGGCCGTGCTGATTCAGGTCGGCAGCGCCATCGGCGTGCTGCCCACCCTGTTGCTGGTGATCGGTACCGCCATCCTCGGCAGTGTGCTGCTGCGCGTGGCCGGCGTGGCCACCGCCTGGCGGGCCCGCGAGAAGCTGGCGCGCGGCGAGATGCCCGAACAGGAGATGTTCGAAGGGTTGCTGATCGCCGTCGGTGGCGGTCTGCTCCTGCTGCCGGGCTTCATCAGCGATGTGTTCGGCCTGCTCTGCCTGATTCCCTTCACCCGTCGCCTGCTGATCGGCAAGTTGCAGCGCCGCGCCCAGGAGCAGGCGCTGCGCCAGCGTGCGTTCTTCGATGACCCGGCCGCGCGCAGCGGCCAGACCCGCCCGCAGGTCATCGAAGGCGAATACCAGCGCCGCGATTGAGTGGTACTGCATGCCGGGCGGCGGTGAGGCATAAAAAATTTCACCCGCCGCCCTTGAAATGCCCTTGAGCGCCCCTATCTAGCGATCACCGCAAGGTTTCTGTCGCATTGCGGCGGCAGAACAGTCTTTCGCGGTGCGCCCCTGGCGTGCCGCGTCCGGCCCCAAGCCGGTTTTGCCTAACCCGCCGGCGCATTCGTCGGCCAGTGAAACCACTATCAGGAGAGATCGACAATGAAGCTTCGTCCTCTGCATGACCGCGTCGTCATCCGTCGCAGCGAAGAAGAGACCAAAACCGCTGGCGGCATCGTGCTGCCGGGCTCGGCCGCCGAGAAGCCGAACCAGGGTGAAGTCGTCGCCGTCGGTACCGGCAAAGTCCTGGACAACGGCGAAGTTCGCCCGCTGGCCGTCAAGGTCGGTGACAAGGTGGTGTTCGGTCCGTACAGCGGCAGCAACACCGTCAAGGTCGACGGCGAAGACCTGCTGGTGATGGGCGAGCACGAAATCCTCGCCGTCATCGAAGCCTGATCCGACGCATCTCCGTCCTAACGTACAGAATTGAGGAACAAGCAAAATGGCTGCTAAAGAAGTCAAATTCGGCGATTCCGCTCGCAAGAAAATGCTGGTTGGCGTCAACGTCCTGGCCGACGCCGTGAAAGCCACCCTCGGCCCGAAAGGCCGCAACGTGGTGCTGGACCGCAGCTTCGGTGCTCCGCTGATCACCAAGGACGGCGTGTCCGTGGCCAAGGAAATCGAGCTGAAAGACAAGTTCGAGAACATGGGCGCCCAGCTGGTCAAGGACGTTGCGTCCAAGGCCAACGACGCTGCCGGTGACGGCACCACCACCGCCACCGTACTCGCCCAGGCCATCGTCAACGAAGGCCTGAAGTCGGTTGCCGCCGGCATGAACCCGATGGACCTGAAGCGCGGCATCGACAAGGCCACCGCGGCCATCGTTGCCCAGCTGAAGGACCTGGCCAAGCCGTGCACCGACACCAAGGCCATCGCCCAGGTCGGCACCATCTCCGCCAACTCCGACAACTCCATCGGCGACATCATCGCCGAAGCCATGGAGAAGGTTGGCAAGGAAGGCGTGATCACCGTTGAAGAGGGCTCCGGCCTGGAAAACGAACTGTCCGTCGTAGAAGGCATGCAGTTCGACCGTGGCTACCTGTCGCCGTACTTCATCAACAAGCCGGACACCATGGTGGCCGAGCTGGAAGGCCCGCTGCTGCTGCTGGTCGACAAGAAGATCTCCAACATCCGCGAACTGCTGCCGGTGCTGGAAGCCGTGGCCAAGTCCGGCCGTCCGCTGCTGATCGTGGCCGAGGACGTGGAAGGCGAAGCCCTGGCCACCCTGGTGGTCAACAACATGCGCGGCATCGTCAAAGTGGCTGCCGTCAAGGCTCCGGGCTTCGGCGACCGCCGTAAGGCCATGCTGCAGGACATCGCCATCCTGACCGGCGGTACCGTGATTTCCGAGGAAGTCGGCCTGTCGCTGGAAGGCGCCACCCTGGAGCACCTGGGTAACGCCAAGCGCGTCGTGCTGAACAAGGAAAACACCACCATCATCGACGGTGCCGGCGCTCAGGCCGACATCGAAGCCCGCGTGGCGCAGATCCGCAAGCAGGTCGAGGAAACCACCTCCGACTACGACAAGGAGAAGCTGCAAGAGCGTCTGGCCAAGCTGGCCGGCGGTGTTGCCGTGATCAAGGTCGGCGCGGCCACCGAAGTCGAGATGAAAGAGAAGAAGGCCCGTGTCGAAGACGCCCTGCACGCCACCCGTGCTGCCGTCGAAGAAGGCGTGGTACCTGGCGGCGGCGTGGCTCTGGTGCGTGCCCTGCAGGCCATCGAAGGCCTGAAAGGCGACAACGAAGACCAGAACGTCGGTATCGCCCTGCTGCGTCGCGCCGTCGAGGCTCCGCTGCGCCAGATCGTTTCCAACGCCGGCGGCGAGCCGAGCGTGGTGGTCGACAAGGTGAAGAACGGTTCCGGCAACTTCGGCTTCAACGCCGCTACCGACACCTACGGCGACATGATCGAGATGGGCATCCTGGACCCGGCCAAGGTCACCCGTTCCGCCCTGCAGGCTGCGGCCTCCATCGGCGGTCTGATGATCACCACCGAAGCCATGGTCGCCGACATCGTCGAAGACAAAGCCGCTCCGGCCATGCCGGACATGGGCGGCATGGGTGGCATGGGCGGCATGATGTAAGCCGACCGTCAGCCCTGGCTGTAACGAAAGAGCCCCGCCTTGTGCGGGGCTTTTTCATGGGGGCGGCCAACCGGGCGTCGCCGTTGCTTGCGATGCGGGGCAAATGATGTTTTTGTTACGCCTTGTTTCACAGGGGCCTAATAACAAGAAATGAATCCGAGTCAGTCTTCGCTGCCCGATGGCAGCGCTTTCGATCGCTGGTGGCAGCTGCAGGGCGAATGGGTAGAGACGCCCAATCAGCGCCGTGGTGGTGCCAGTGGCGTACAGCGGGTCAGCGCCGAGCAGGGGTTGTGGTATGCCAAGCGGCAGACCGGCCATCTCTACCGTAGCCCTCTCCACCCGTTCGGCCGGCCGACCGTGCTGCGCGAGCGCGATGCATTGCTGGCCCTCGGCCGTCTGGGGGTGCGCGTACCGCGCCTGGTCTACTGTGGCGCCACGCATTGTCCGCAGGAGGGCTGGCGCGGCCTGCTGGTGACCGAGGCGCTGGAGGGCTTCGAGGATATCGACAGCTTCTATGCCAATGGCGCTCGCGAGCGCTATGACCAGGCCCTGCAGCAGCGCCTGCTACAGGCCGTTGGCGCGACGCTGGCGCGTATGCACCAGGGACGCTGGCAGCATGGCTGCCTGTATGCCAAGCATGTGTTCGTACGGGTGGTCGGCATGGAGGTCGAGGTGGCCCTGCTCGATCTGGAGAAGAGTCGGCGCCGTCTCAATCGCCGCCGCCTGGTGCGGCACGATCTGCGTCAGCTACGCCGCCATTCGCCGTGGAATGACCAGGAGTGGCAGCAGTTGCTGCAGGGTTACCGGCAACAGTACGGATATTCCCTGCCGGGATTGGGCTAGTCGCGGAACTGTCATGGGCCTTTGTCAGACTAAGTTCGGCCGTGCCCATTGCCGTTGGTCAGCCGGAGCGGCCATGGTGTCCTGGCTAGGCTAGTGTTCATTTAGGCGTTTGGCAGCACTTTCAAGGGGTTATCGAGATGAAGTTAGAAATTGCCCGAGGATTGTTCCTCGTCGGTGCCCTGAGTGTCACGGCCCTGGCCGCTGCCGCCTGGCAGGAACCGGCGCCGCAGGTCGTGGACCTGGTCAGCTGTGCCGACCAGCGGTGTCCGGCCGTTTCCTCCCGCCATGCGGTCGATCGGCCCGTCAGCGCGGACAGCGACAACCTGGTGCTGTTGATCTTCGGCCTGAGCCACGCGATGAAAGGCGCGCAGTAACAGGCGCCAATAAAAAAGCCCCGCCTAGGCGGGGCTTTTTGTTGTCCGCCCTCAGTGGGCCGCCGCGCTTGCCGGCGCCGGCGCCTTGTCCGGGCTGGCCAGCAGGGTATAGACGCAGGGCAACACGAACAGGGTGAACAGGGTGCCGATTGACATGCCAGTGGCGATCACCAGGCCGATGTCGAAGCGGCTCACCGCGCCGGCGCCGCTGGCCAGGATCAGCGGCACCATGCCGAACACCATGGCGGCTGTGGTCATCAGCACCGGGCGCAGGCGGATCGCCGCGGCCTCCTCGATGGCCGCGCGGATCGACAGGCCCTTGTCGTGGCGCAGCTGGTTGGCGAACTCGACGATCAGGATGCCGTGCTTGCTGATCAGGCCGATCAGCGTCACCAGGCCCACCTGGGTGTAGATGTTCATGCTGGAGAAGCCGAGGAAGATCGGGATCAGCGCACCGCAGATCGACAGCGGCACGGTGACCAGGATCACCAGCGGGTCGCGGAAGCTCTCGAACTGCGCGGCCAGCACCAGGAAGATGATCGCCAGGGCCAGGGCGAAGGTGACATACAGCGCGCTGCCTTCCTGGATGTACTGGCGCGAGGCGCCGGCGTAGTCGAAGGAGTAGCCGCGTGGCGCCTCCTCGCGGGCGATGCGGGTGATGGTCTCCACCGCCTCGCCCATGCTGACGATCGGCACGCCCTCGATGATCGCCGAGTTGAGCTGCTGGAACTGCTTGAGCTTGGTTGGCCGCGCACGGTCGCTGACCTTGATCAGGGTGGCCAGCGGCACCATCTGCCCGCTCTCGCTCTTCACGTAATAACTGCCCAGCCAGCCCGGGTTGTCGCGATAGGCGCGTTCGACCTGGGCGATCACCTTGTAGCTGCGCCCGTCGATGGTGAAGCGGTTGATCTCGCCTTCGCCAAGCAGGGTGGCCAGGGTGGCGCCCAGGTCCTGCATGGACACGCCCATCTGCGCCGCCTTCTCGCGGTCGATGTCGACCACCACCTCGGGCTTGTCGAAGGCCAGGTCGACGTTGAGGAAAGCGAACTGCCCCGACTCCATGGCCCGCGCCTTGATGCGGTCGGCCACCTGCAGCAGCGACTCGTAGTCGTTCGGCGTGTTGACCACGAACTGGAACGGCAGGCCCTGGCCGGTGCCCGGCAGCGACGGCAGGTTGAAGCCGAAGATCTGCAGGCCGGGGATGTCGTTGAGGCGCCCCTGGACGATCGGCAACAGCTCCATCTGGGTGCGCTCGCGCTCGTCCCAGGGCTGGAGCAGGAAGCCGCCGATGCCCGACTGCACGCCATCGAAGCCGTTGATCTGGAAGGACGAGTAGTACTCGGGGAACTCCTTGAAGATCTTCACGAACTGGTCGGTGTAGGCGTTCACGTAGTTCAGGTTGGTCGGCTGCGGCGCGTTGGCGAACAGGAACACGATGCCCTGGTCCTCCTCCGGCGCCAGCTCGTTCTTGCTGAACATCAGCAGCACCGGGATCAGGCACAGCACGATCACGGCGAACACCAGCACCACCGGGCGGGTGTTGAGGGTGCCGTGCAGGGCCGCCTGGTAGCGGCGCTTGAGCCTGTCGAAGATCAGGTCCAGCTTGTGCGCCAGGCCCGAGGGGTTTTCCTCGTGGCGCAGCAGCTTGGAGCACATCATCGGCGACAGGGTCAGCGCCACCACGCCGGAGATGATCACCGCGCCGGCCAGGGTCAGGGCGAACTCCTTGAACAGGGCGCCGGTCAGGCCCTCGAGGAAGCCGATGGGCGCGTACACCGCGGCCAGGGTGATGGTCATCGAGATCACCGGCACGGCGATCTCGCGGGCCCCTTCGATGGCGGCGTCGAAGGGCGTCTTGCCCTCCTCGATATGGCGATGGATGTTTTCCACCACCACGATGGCGTCGTCCACCACCAGGCCGATGGCCAGCACCATGGCCAGCAGGGTCAGCAGGTTGATCGAGTAGCCCATCAGCTGCATGAAGAACAGCACGCCGATCATCGACAGCGGGATGGTGATCACCGGGATCAGCACCGAGCGGAGCGCGCCGAGGAACAGGAAGACCACGACGATGACGATCAGCACCGCCTCGCCCAGGGTCTTCACTACTTCCTCGATGGAAGCGCGGATGAACTCGGTGGCGTCATAGGCGATCGAGACTTTCAGATTCGGCGGCAGTTGCGCCTCCAGTTCAGGCAGGATCGCGCGCACATGCTGGATCACGTCCAGCGGGTTGGCGCTGGGCGTGCCCTTGATGGCGATGTACACCGACGGGATGCCGTCGAAGGAGCTGATCGAGTCGTAGTTGGCCGCGCCCATCTCCACCCGGGCGATGTCGCGCACCAGCACGCGGCTGTCGCCGTCGGTCTTCACCGGAATGGCGGCGAAGGCCTCGGCCGACTTGAGGTCGGTGGTGGCATTGATGCTGGTGACCACGTACTGGCCCTTCACCTCGCCGGCGGCGGCGAGGAAGTTGTAGCGGCGCACGGCATCGGTGACGTCGCCGGCGGTGATGCCATAGGCAGCCATCTTCACCGGGTCCAGCCACAGGCGCATGGCGAACACCTGGTTGCCGAGGATCTCGGCCTCGGCCATGCCGGGCAGGGTGGCCAGCTTGGGCTGGATCACCCGCGAGAGGTAGTCGGTGATCTGCGGATTGCTCAGCTCGTCGCTGTAGAAGCTGACGTACATCAGCGCCGAGGCATCGGCTGCCTCCTTGGACAGCACCGGGTCCTCGGCGTCCTGCGGCAGCTGGTTCTTCACCTCGTTGGCCTTGGCCAGCAGCTCGGTGAACAGGCGGTCGGTGTCGGCGCCGATACGCGCATAGATGGAGATTACCGAGAGGTTCTGCTGGCTCGACGAGGTCATGTAGTCGATGCCCTCGGCACTGGCCAGGCTCTGCTGCAGCGGCTGGGTGATGTAGCCCTGGATGGTCTCGGCGTTGGCCCCGGGGTAGGCGGTGGTCACCGTGATCAGGGCGTTCTCCATCTGCGGGTACTGGCGGATCACCAGCTTGCCGAAGGCCTGCATGCCCAGCAGGATGATCAGCAGGCTGACCACGGTGGCCAGCACCGGGCGACGGATGAAAGGATCTGTAAAAGCCATAACGAATTCCTTGGCTGCCGCGGGGCGGCCGGTGAAACTGCGGGTCACGCGCCTGGCCTGCCCCGGGGGAGCCGGCCGGCGCCGGGACTCTTACGGGGCGGCTGGTGCCGGGGCGCTCTGGCGCTCCAGGGCCTGGTCGTCGATCACCTTGACGTGGGCGCCGTTGTCCAGCTTGAGCTGGCCGGCGGTGACCACCTGCTCGCCGGCCTGCAGGCCCTTGCGGATCAGAACCTGGCCATCGCGGCGCTCGCCGGTCTCTACGAAGCGGCGTTCCACCACCAGCTGGGGCTGGCCCTGGTCGTCTTTCACCACCTGGCCCTGGTCGTCCTTCTTCTCGCCGATCACGTACACCGAATTGCCGTACAGGGTGTAGGTGATCGCGGTTTCCGGCACCACCACCTGCGGCTTGTCGCCGGGTAGCAGCACGTCCAGGTTGGCGAACATGCCCGGCAGCAGTTTGCTGTCCGGATTGGCCAGCATGGCGCGGACCTGCACGTTGCGGGTGGTTTCCTCGACCTTGGGGTTGAGCGCGCTGATCTCGCCCTCGAACACCTCGCCGGGGTAGGCCGCCACGGACAGGCTCACGCGCTGGCCGATGGCCAGCTGCGGGTAGGCCTGCTCCGGCAGGAAGAAGTCGACGTACAGCCTGGACAGATCCTGCAGGGTGGCGAAAGAGGTGCCGGGGCTCAGGTAGTCACCGACGTCCACCTGGCGGATGCCGATGGTGCCGGCGAAGGGCGCGAGGATGCGTTTCTTGTCCAGCTCGGCCTTGAGCTGGGTGACGCTGGCCTCGGCCTTGAGCAGCTCGGCATTGAGACGGTCGAACTCGCTCTTGGAGATGGCCTGACGCTTGATCAGGTCCTGCCCGCGCTGGTATTCGACGCGGGCCAGGGCGCGCACCGCCTCGGCGGTGGCGAGGATGGCGCGCTCGACTTCGCTGTCCAGCTGCAGCAGCGGCTGGCCGAGGGCAACCTTCTCGCCGGACTGGAACAGCACTTCCTTGACCGTGCCTTGCACCTCGGCGGTCAGGTCCACGCCCTGAAAGGCCTTGAGCGTGCCGATCGCCGGCAGGCGGCTCTGCCAGTTCAGGGTCTCGGCGCGGGCGGCGGACACGCTGATAGCCGGCTGCGGCGCCGAGAACATCTGGATCTGCTGATAGATGGAGAAGCCTTTGTAGGCGGCGAGGGCGAGCACCACGACGAGTACGACGCCCAGCATGATGAGCATGCGGCGGAGCAACATATTCCGGTTCCTTGGCAGGTCAGGGAGTGGCCTGGGAATAGGCGAAGCGGGCACGTTAGTGCCGCTTGACGGTCAAGTCAAAAAAACCCATTTGCAAAAGGTTGCCGGCGCATTATCGCGCAACGGTTTGTCGCGCAAACCGCACAGATGGCCGCATTTTCGCGACCATTCTGTGTCGCCGATGCCCCGGACTTGCGCCTGGGCGTCTTGCCTCATGCGCCCAGGCGCTGGGTCACTTCATTCAGTTCGCCGGACAGGCTGCGCAGGGTGTGGCTGGCGGCCTGGGTGCGCTCGACGTTTTCCTGGTTGGCGCTGGCGATGGCGGTGATCTCGGTAAGGTTGCGCGAGATGTCCTCGGCCACCGAGGTCTGCTCCTCGGCGGCGGTGGCGATCTGCCGGTTCATGTCGCGGATCGCCTCCACCGCGCCGGTGATGCGCTCGAGCATGGCACCCGCTTCGGTCACCTGGGTCACGCCTTCCTCGCTGCGGCTCTGCCCGCTCTCGATGGCGCGCACGGCGTTCAGTGCGCCGGTCTGCACGGTATCGATGATCTGGTTGATCTCGGCGGTGGACTCGGCGGTGCGCTGGGCCAGGTGGCGCACCTCGTCGGCCACCACGGCGAAGCCGCGGCCCTGCTCGCCGGCACGGGCGGCCTCGATGGCGGCGTTGAGGGCGAGCAGGTTGGTCTGCTCGGCGATGCCGCGGATCACCTCCAGCACCTTGCCGATGCGCCCGCTGTCGGCCTCCAGGCGACGGATCACCTCGGCGGTGTTGGCGATCTCGCCGCGCATGCCGGTGATGGTCTGGATGGTCGACGCCATCACCTTGCCGCCCTGGCGCGCCGAGCTGTCGGCGTCGTCGGCGGCATGCGCGGCCTCGGCGGCGTGGCGCGCCACTTCCTGGGCGGTGGCGGACATCTCGTGCATGGCGGTGGCGACCTGATCGGTACGCTCGAACTGCTCGTTGATGCCCAGGGTCATGCGCGAGGCGATCTGGTTCAGCTCGCCGCTGGCACTGTCCAGGTTGCCGCTGCTCAGGCGCAGGCTCTCGGTGGTACTGGCGAGGAAGTCGCGCAGGGTATTGGCGGCACGGGCCAGCATGCCCAGCTCGTCCTTGCGGGCAACCTCGACGCGCTGGCCGAAGCGGCCGTGGCTGAGCTGGTCGACATGGTTGATCAGATGGCGGATCGGGATGATCAGGTGGCGGTTGACCAGCCACAGGCTGAACAGGGCGATCACCACGCTGGCGGCCAGCATGACCAGGGTGCCGAGCAGAATGGTGCGTTCGGCGCCGGCGTTGATCTGTTTGGCCTGCTCCAGGCTCAGCGCATGCAGCTGGTCGACCAGCACACTCATCTGTTCGCTGGCGGCGCGGTCGATGCCCTTTACCGCGGCATCGCCGGCCTTGGCATCGCCGCCGGCGGCGACGAAGGCATCGCGGCCCTTGCGGTAGTTGGTGCCGAGGGTCTGGTGCTCGCTGCGCAGGCGCTCGACCTGGCTCTTCAGTGCGGTATCGGCCCCGGCCACCTGTGCCAGCTGGCCGAGGATGTCCTGCACCTTGCGTTCCTGGGCCTCGAACTGGCTCCAGTACTTGTTCAGGTTGTCGCTGTCCTGGCCGCGCAGCAGGACGTTCTTCCACTCCTGCACCTGGATCTTGAATTCGACGTTGGCCGAGTCGATCAGCCGGGAGGCTTCCAGCGGTCCCTCGAGCAGGCCGCGATAGGCCTGCAGGCCGCCGGAAAGGAAGCTGAAGCAGGCCAGGGCGGTGATCAGGATCAGGGCCAGGCTGCCGCCGAGCAGGACGAGGATCTGCGCACGCAGGGATTTTTGCAGAAACATGGGGAGGACCTCTTGGCGGGTAGTAACCCTCCGCCACACGAGTGGGCGGCGGAATTGCGGATATCCCTATCTGCCGGCAATGACAGGCCGGTGACAGCGGCTGATGCTGCCTGTTGCAGTATAGGTCGGCAGCGGACTACTGGCCTTAAGCCATTGGCCGGTATTTTCCTCTCTGCAGCGGTGCTTTCAGGCCAGGCGCAGGTGGTTGTCCCAGAGTCCGGCTGGTAGCTGCAGCGGCTCGGCGGTGATGCGCTCGCCGCGGCAGCGGTACAGGCGGCAGCGGCCCTGCCCGGAGGTGACCACGAATCCGTCGGCCACCGCACCGACCCCTGCGCAGTCCGGCAGCGGGGTGTCGAGCAGCAGCTCGCTGCTGTCCAGGTGCCAGATGAAGAAGCGGTTGCCGCGCGGCGCGGTCAGCGCCAGCAGGCGCAGCTCGTCGTGGATGGCCAGGCTGGCGGTGTACTGGTTCATTGCCGCGCGCTGCGCTTCGCCCAGGGGGAAGGCCTGGAAGGCCTGGCCGGGGCGCTTGATCGCCAGCAGCGGCACGCTGTCCTGCGGGTCGCCCTCGTACTGCTGGCCGGAGACGATGGTGCCGTCAGCGGCCACCGCCAGGTGGCGCACGCTGTTCATCCGCTGCGGCAACTGCTCCTTGCTGATCAGGCTGCCGTCGCGGTGCATCAGCACCAGGCTCGGCTCCATGGCGTCGAGGTTCATCATGGCTCGGCTGTCGGCCTCGGTGCGGATGCCGCCGTTGGCCACCACCAGGCTTTCGCCGCCGGGCAGCCAGAGCAGCTGGTGCGGTCCGACGCCGTGGCTCGAGTGTTCGCCAACGCGCTGCAGCTGGTTGTCCTGCAGGCGATACACGCCGAGCACGCCACGGCCGGGCTCGGTGGTGTCGTTCTCGGTGCTGTAGAACCACTCACCGCTGTGGTGGAACAGGCCGTGGCCGTAGAAGTGGCGGTCGGCGGGCGAGGCCAGGGTCTGCAGCAGGCGGCCGTCGCGGGTGTCGATCAGGTAGCTTTCGCGGCTCGGGCGGCGGCCGACGAACACCGCCAGCGGCAGGGTGGGGTGCGGCACCACGTCGTGGCAGCGCTCGGCCACGCGGGTGACGAAGGCCTTGCTGCCGTCCAGCCGGTAGCCGACCGCATAGTGCTGGCCGTCGCCATCGTCGCGGGCCGACAGCAGCAGCGGCTGCGGGCCGTGGCCGATCAGCTTCCAGCCGCCGAAGGCGGCGGCGGCCAGGCCCAGGCCGCCGAGACCGAGAAAGGTTCTGCGCTGCATTCAGTCACCATCGTGGGCATTGAAGCCCAGCTGGATGCCGAGCAGCTTGGCCAGCTCGCTCTCGTGCAGGCGGTGCAGGGCGTTGAGGCTGTCGTAGAAGGCGTTCAGCTCGGCGCGGCCGGCCTCCTCGCTCAGCAGCTCGCCGAGCGGGCGCTGCAGGGTGGCCAGCTGCTGGCGGGTGGCGGCGTACTGCTGGTCGAGGCGGGTGGCCAGCTCGGCCTGTTCGCCGCCGAGCAGCGTGCGCATGCCGTCGTTGTTGGCCCCCAGCCAGACGCGCTCGGCACTGGCCAGGCTGGCGGCGAGGCTGGCCAGGCTGGCGTTGCTGCGCCAGAACTCAGCCTGGTAGGGCTGCGGCAGGCCCTTGCTCTGCCGGCCGAGGGCGGCGCCGAGCTTCTTCTTCATGCCGTCGAGGGCGTTGACCTGGGCGCGCAGCAGTTCCGCCAGCGCCTCCTGCGATTCGGCATAACGGGGGTTGGGGAATTCGCGCAGCTGGCTGGCCATGCCGGCATCGCCCTGCCACTGGGCGAGTATGTCGCCGGACAGCTGCTGCTGGTGCGCGCCGATGCTCACCAGCAGCGGGCAGTAGCGCGCTTTCTGGGCGGCGTCGGCAAGGTCGATGGCGGCATCGAAGAGCACGTACTCGTAGGCGCTCAGGCCCTGTACCACCACGCTGGCCTGGTCCAGGTCGGCCCGGGTCAGCTGTGGCTTGCTGTTGAGCAGGGCCTCGACCTGGCGCTGCACCAGGTTCTTCTTGTCCGGCCAGAACTGTACCTGCCAGGCGCGGTTGCCTTCGGTCAGCGGGCCGACCAGCAGCGGCTGCAGGGCGGCCCAGCTGGCGACATCGGCGAGGAAGGCCTGCTGGGTGGCACCGAGGTCCTGGCTGCCGGCGCAGAAGGCCGCGGCGCTCTCGGCCAGTTGCCGGTTGGACTGGTGCCAGGCGCTGTAGGCCGGTAGCAGCACGCCGTCGACCAGGGCGGCGCTGGCCTGCTGTTGCGGGTCCTGCGGGCCGCAGGCGGTGAGGCCGAGGGCGAGCAGGGCGATGGCGAGGGGCGAACGGATCATGCCGGACTCCTTACAGGGAATTGAGGAAGGCCAGCAGCGCGTCGCGCTCGCCGGCATCGAATTCGAGTACGGCCTGTCTGGCGCGCTGCGCTTCGCCGCCGTGCCAGAGGATGGCTTCCAGTAGGTTGCGCGCGCGGCCGTCGTGGAGGAACTGGGTGTGGCCGTTGACCGCCTCGGTCAGGCCGATGCCCCACAGCGGCGCGGTGCGCCACTGGCGGCCGCTGGCGAGGAACTCGGGGCGGTCGTCGGCCAGGCCCTCGCCCATGTCGTGCAACAGCAGGTCGGTGTAGGGGCGGATGGTCTGCCGGGCCAGCTCCGGCTCGGCGGCGTCGGCGGCGGTGACGAAGCTCGGGGTGTGGCACTGGGCGCAGCCGGCATCCATGAACAGCTGCTTGCCGCGACGCACGTCCAGCCGGTCCACGCCGCGGCGGGCCGGCACAGCCAGGTTGCGGCTGTAGAACAGCACGCTGGCGAGAATGTTGTCGCTCACCTCCGGGCTGCCGCCAGGCGCCGTGGCGCGGCAGTCGACCTGCGCCGGACTGCAGTCGTCGCGCGGCAGCAGGGTGGTGGTCAGGCCGAGGTCGCCGGAGAAGGCGTGGGCGTTCTGCTGGTTGAGGTTGGGCTGGCCGGCCTTCCAGCCGAAGCGGCCGAGCACCGTGGCGCCGCGGGCATCGTCCCAGACCCGGTTGGGCACGCCGCGGATACCGTCGCCGTCGCGGTCATCGGGGTCGGCATTGGCCAGGATCGCTGCTTCGGGAATCGCCTCGAGCAGGCCCAGGCCGATCATCGGCGGCGCCACCCGCGCGGAGAACAGGGTATCCGGGCGCAGCTCGCCATAGCCCAGGCGGTCGATCTGCAGGCGCGGCTTGCGCAGCTCGACCCGCGTGCCATCGGCGAAGCGCACCGGCACGCTCTCGTAGCTCACCCGTACCCGGCCTTCGGGAGCATGGCCGGGATTGCCCATGTCCTGCAGCTGCCCGCCGTAGACCGGCTCGGGCACCACGCCCAGACGCCGGCGCAGCTCGGTGTGGGCCGGCGAGTCGTCACCGGGGATCGACAGGCGCACCAGCATGGACACGGCGCTGACGGCGTCGGCCGCCGGCGGATGGCCACGGCCGTCCTTGATATGGCAGTTCTGGCAGGCGTTGGTGTTGAACAGCGGGCCCAGGCCGTCTCGCGCGGTGGTGGTGGAGGGCGCGATCACCCAGGGATTGCGGAAGAAGCTGTTGCCCACGGCGAAGTCGAGGCGGCGCGAAGGGGCCAGGTTGGCCGAGGGCAGGGAGAAGGCGTTGTGGTCGCTCTGGCGCACCGTGGTGGCGCCGCCCGACAGGGCTTCGCCGGGCTCGGCCGGCGCCGGCGTGCGCTCGCAGGCCGCCAGGGCGAAGGCCAGCGGCAATAGGCAGAGGCGCAGCGTGGAGGACATCGGAACTCACCCGGCAGTCGATCAGGCGGGCAATCTTAGCAGGCTAATGGAGTTCGAATAAGAGGAATTAGCATTTGCGAAAGGGGCGGATTGTCGCGGCCACGCCAAGCCGTCGGGAGCATTTCCCGCGCGTGCCTGGCGCCGACACCAATAAAAAACGGATGCGCCTTGTGGGCGCATCCGTCCTGGACAGCTCTGCGGGTATCAGAACTGGTGATCGGCGGTGTCCGGGTTCAGATCGCTGATGCCCAGAGCGGCGGAGGCCTTCTCGATGGCGGCGGTCTGCTTGACCAGGGCGGCGATGGCGTCGCGCACCAGCTGCTGGCCGGCGGCGTTGTCGGCGGCGATCAGCTGGTCGAAGTGCACGTTGTTCTTCTCGGCGCTGTCGACCAGGGCCTGCAGCCTGGCTTCGCTGGCTTCCAGGTCGGCCTTCAGGGTGGCGTCGGCCTGGGCGTCCAGCTTGGCCACTAGGGCGGACAGGCTCGGGCCGCTCAGCACGGTGCCGTCGACCTTCTTGTACTCGCCGAGGTAGACGTTGCGGATACCCTTGCCGTTATAGAAGTGCGAGTTGTGGGTGTTGTCGCTGAAGCAGTCGTGCTCGTCCTCGGTGGAGCCGGCTTCCAGGGCGACCTTCATGCGCTCGCCGGCCAGCTCGCCGAGGGACAGGCTGCCCATGCCGAACAGCATCTTGCGCAGGCCGCTCTCGGCCGGCTCGGCCTCCAGCTTGGCGCGGTAGTTGTCGGCGTTGCCGGCCTGCCACTGCACGACCATGCTGTCGAGGTCGGCGACCAGCAGGTCGGTGGCGCCTTTCAGGTAGGCACGACGGCGCTCGTTGTTGCCGCCGGTGGCACCTTCGCCGACCAGGAAGTCGCTGGCCGGACGCGCGCCGGCGCCCGGGTTGGTACCGTTGAGGTCCTGGCCCCAGAGGAGGAACTCGATGGCGTGGTAGCCGGTGGCGACGTTGGCTTCGGAGCCGCCCAGTTCGTTCAGCTCGGCCAGCTTCTCGCCAGTGATTTCGCTGACGTCGATCTGGTCTTCGCCGACCTGGATGCTGGTGTTGGCGATGATGTTGGCGCTGGCACCGGGGTTGCCCAGGGCGTGCTGGTAGTCCTTGGCCACGTAGTCGATTAGGCCCTCGTCCAGCGGCCAGGCATTGAGCTGGCCTTCCCAGTCATCGACCACGGCGTTGCCGAAACGGAACACTTCGGTCTGCATGTAGGGCACGCGGGCGGCCAGCCAGGCCTGCCTGGCGGCCTTCAGGGTGTCTTCGCCGGGGTTGGCCAACAGGGCGTCGATGGCGCTCTGCAGCTGCTTGCCGGTGCTGGCGGCGTCGCTGAACACGGCGAGGGCGAGGTCGGCATAGTGGCTGACCACGGCCTTGGCGGCGGCTTCCTCGACCTTGGCCGGAGCGCTGCTGGCGGCGGCCGGGGCGCTGGCCTGGGGAGCGGCGGCTTCCTGCTTGTCGTCGCCGCAGCCGGCGAGGGAAATGGCGAGGGCCAGCAGGCTGGCGGTGGCCAGGGGCATGCGAGTCATGGCGGAGTCCTTAGCTTCTTGGTGTTGGGAAGGCCGTGCGAATGCACTGGAAAACCGCACAATAATGCGAAAGATTTGCATTTTGTGTAAAGCACTTTCGTGATCGCGACTTCTATGGACGCCCGCCTCGCTGTCGCTAGAATGCCGGCAGTTCACAAGGAGCGTTGCCCATGAGTCTCACCGCCGTCGCTGTACTCGTCGTGCTGTTTCTTCTCGCCGCCTGGGCGGTGGTCCTCTACAACGGCCTGGTGCGCCTCAAGCACGGGGTGAGCAAGGCCTGGTCGAACATCGACGTGCTGCTCAAGCAGCGCCACGACGAATTGCCCAAGCTGGTGGAGACCTGCAAGCAGTACATGCAGCACGAGCGCACCACCCTGGAACGGGTGATCGCGGCGCGCAGCGCCGTGGCCAGCGCCCGCGAGCAGCATGACGTGGGCGCCCTGGGCAAGGCCGAGAGCACCTTGCGCGCCGGCCTCGGCCAGTTGTTCGCCCTGGCCGAGAACTACCCGGAGCTGAAGGCCAACGAGAGTTTCCAGCATCTGCAGCAGCGCATCTCCGGCCTGGAGAACGCCATCGCCGATCGCCGCGAGCTGTACAACGAGGCGGTCAACCTGAACAACGTGCGCATCGAGCAGTTCCCCGATGTGATCCTGGCGCGGCTGTTCGCCTTCCAGGCGGCCGAGCTGCTGCAGTTCAGCGAGGAAGAGAAGGCCGACGTCGACCTCAAGTCGCTGTTCAACTGAGATGGATGTCGGCGGCCTGGCCATCAGCATGGCCTTCAGCGTCGGCGCCTGCGTCGGCGGCGGCTGGTGGTGCATCAAGCGCCTGTCCGAGGCGCGCTTCCTGCTCAACACGCCGACCTCGAAGATCCGCTCCGCGGCCCAGGGCTATGTCGAGCTGTATGGCGTGCTGCATGCGTTGGACGAAGGCGAGGTACGTGCGCCGCTGACCGGCACGCCGTGCCTGTGGTGGCGCTTCAAGATCGAGGAGTACGAGCGCAGCGGCAAGCAGCGCCGCTGGCGGGTGGTGGAGAGCGGCTCCAGCGAGGCCTGGCTGCGGCTCAGGGATGCCACCGGCGAGTGCCTGGTCAATCCGCGGGGCGCCGAGGTGCGGCCTGCCACGCGCCAGGTCTGGCATGGCAGCGAGCGTCGCCCGCTGGGCGGCAGCGAGGGTTCCGGGCTGGGCCTGCTCGGCATGCTGCTGATGGGCGATGGCCAGTACCGCTACACCGAGGAGCGTCTGCACGCCGGCCAGCCGCTCTACGCCATCGGCGACTTCCGTACCCAGGGCGGTGCCGAGGCGTTCGACCTGACCCTGGCCCAGGGGGCCGTGGTGCGCGAGTGGAAGAGTGATTTCGCCGGCCTGCTGCAGCGCTTCGACAGCAATGGCGACGGTCAGCTCGATCAGCGTGAGTGGGAGCGCATGCGCGAGTCGGCGCGCGCCGAGGCGCAGCGTCGGCAACTGGGGCGTGGCGAGGTGCCGGTGCACCACCAGCTGCGCAAGCCGGGCGAATCCTATCCCTTCATCCTCTCCAGCCATGGCGAGGACGTGCTGGCGCGCGGCTTCTACTGGCAGGCCGCCGGCGGCGCGCTGCTCTGCCTGGCCGGCGCGCTGGCTACTGCCTGGCTGGTCGGCAACGTGCTGCTGCCGGGGCTGGCCGCCGGCTGAGGCCGGTTACTTTTTGTGGATGTTCTTCGGCAGCTGCACGACGCGACTCTCCGAGTAGATGTCGTGCCAGCTGCGCTTGTCCTTGTCCCACAGTACCCAGAGGAAGCCCAGGCCGCAGAACAGCCAGGAGCCGATCGCCACCACGAAGCGCAGCAGCGCCTGCCACAGGCTGATGGCCGTGCCGTCGGCATTCTGGATGCGCAGGCCCCAGACCTGCATGCCGAGGGTCTGGCCATTGTGGGTCCAGAACTTGGCGAAGAAGCCGAACAGGCTCATCACCAGCAGGGTGGACAGCAGGGGGTCGCCGTCCAGGGCACCGGCATCGGACATCTGGCGCAGCCGCTCCTCGCCATAGATGGCCATCTGCACCCCTTTGTACAGCAGGGTGACCACCATCAGCAGGGCGATGCACAGCAGGAAGTCATAGAAGATCGCGGCGAAGCGACGGATCGGGCCGGCGGAAGGAAAGTCGCCCTGGGGGCGCAGCAGGTGCTTGGGCATGGATGGCTCGCGGCGGATAGAGACTGCGCGCGATTGTACGGGGTGCGTGCGACGGGCACAAAAAAGCCCCTGATGTTGCCATCAGGGGCTCTTTCTTAGCAGCAGCGATTAGCCCAGAACCTGGACCTTGTCGGCTTGCATGCCTTTCTGGCCTTGCACGGCTTCGAAGGTGACCTTCTGGCCTTCTTTCAGGCTACGGAAGCCCGAACCTTCGATAGCGCGGAAGTGCACGAACAGATCCGGACCGCTCTCGGGGGTGATGAAGCCGAAGCCCTTCTCGTCGTTGAACCATTTGACGGTGCCGGTTTGACGATTCGACATTGTCTTATTTCCTTGAAACTAGAGTTGATGACAGCCTCTTGCGTTGTGCGCGAGAGGGCTGGAACTGGTTGCAGAGAGTAAGAGAAGTCGAGCGGGATGTAGCGGATCTAGGATCTACTGCACCAGGTCACGATTCAAGGCGACCCATGCAAACACAGTTGACCCACTCTACGCTAACTCAATCTGATTTGCCAACCCCCCCGGAACAGGCGATTCCAGAGGCTTTGCAGGCAATTTGGGAGGGAGAAAAACGTGGTGCCCCGGGAGAGACTCGAACTCTCACTTCTTTCGAAAACGGATTTTGAATCCGCCGCGTCTACCGATTCCGCCACCGAGGCACGATGGGCGCGCAGTATAGGGAGGCGTCCTGGGGTGGTCAATCGCGCCGAGGCAGCGAGACAGGCGCTCCGAGAGCCATCCGGGCTCTCCGGGTTTCCGCATGCGGTGGCTTTGATTCAGGGGGCTGAGGGGGCTGCGGTAGCCCTTTCACGAGGGTTGTCGGCTATGCTCGGGCAGGCGGGGTATCGATGGGGGAAATTCGGGTGCGTGGAGTCGTTCGCCGTGGGCTGGTCGGTCTGATCTGCGCGCTGCCGTGGGCTGTGTCGGCTGATACCTTGACCTATGCCGTGACCAACGAAAGCTGGGCGCCTTACTGGATAGTGCGTGAGGGGCAGGTCAGCGGCGTGTTCAGCGACTTCATGGAGGCGCTGGATGAGCGGCTGGCGGTCGATCTGCAGGCCGCGCGTCCGGCCCCGCCGCTGCGCGCCCAGAAGATGTTCCGCGAGGGCCGGGTGCAACTCGAATGCTGCGTCAGCAAGGGCTGGCGCTCGGCACCCGAACAGGTCGCGGTAACGCTGTGGACGGAGCCGGTGCTTGAGGTCGAGGAGGTGCTGGTCTTCGCCCCGGGCCGGGCTTTCGGGTTTGCCCGGCTCGAGGACCTGCGCGGCAAGACCATTGCGACCGTGCGCGGCTATGGCTACGCCGGCAGCGAGTATTTTCGCCGTCACGACAGTCCCGATGCCATCGCTTTGCTGCACAAGGTGGCGCAGGGGCGCAGCCAGGCCGGCATCATCGACCGGTTGGAGCTGGCCTATCTGCGCCATGCGCATCCCGAGTTGCAGGCGGGCAAGGAGCGGTTGGAGGAGGGGCCGGTGATCAACAGTTCCGAGCTGCGCATTCGCCTGCATCGTTCGCGTGCCGAGCTGCTGCCGGCGCTGAATGCCGCCATTGCGGCCATGCGCCGGGATGGCAGCCTGCAGCGCATCATGGCCACTTACTCCCCCCCGCAGCCTTAGTCGCGACGGCCGGCGCGTGGCCGTGCGAGGGGCTTTCCGGTAAGCTTGGCGCCCCCCGGAGATGTACCAGCCATGCGTGTTGCCGACTTCCATTTCGACCTTCCCGATTCCCTGATCGCCCGCCACCCTCTGGCCGAACGGCGTGCCAGCCGCCTGCTGGTGCTCGATGGCCCGACGGGGGCGCTCGCCCATCGGCAGTTCGCCGACCTGCTGGAATACCTGCGTCCCGGCGACCTGATGGTGTTCAACGACACCCGGGTGATCCCCGCGCGCCTGTTCGGCCAGAAGGCCTCCGGCGGCAAGCTGGAGATCCTCATCGAGCGCCTGCTCGACGAGCATCGCGTGCTGGCCCATGTGCGTTCGAGCAAGTCGCCCAAGCCGGGTTCGCTGATCCATATAGAAGGTGGTGGCGAGGCCGAGATGCTGGCCCGTCACGACGCGCTGTTCGAGCTGCGCTTCGGCGAGCCGGTGCTGCCGCTGCTGGATCGCGTCGGCCACATGCCGCTGCCACCCTATATCGATCGCCCCGACGAGGCCGCCGACCGCGAGCGCTACCAGACCGTCTATTCCGACAAGGCCAAGGCCGGCGCCGTGGCCGCGCCGACGGCCGGCCTGCATTTCGACGAGGCGCTGCTGGCGGCGATCCGCGCCAAGGGCATCGACACCGCCTTCGTCACCCTGCATGTCGGCGCCGGTACCTTCCAGCCGGTACGGGTGGAGCGTATCGAGGACCATCACATGCATCAGGAATGGCTGCAGGTCAGCCAGGCCGTGGTCGATGCGGTGGTCGCCTGCCGCGCCCGTGGTGGCCGGGTGATCGCCGTCGGCACCACCAGCGTGCGCTCGCTGGAAAGCGCCGCGCGCGATGGCGAGCTGAGGGCCTTCAGCGGCGATACGGATATCTTTCTCTACCCGGGCAAGCGCTTCCATGTGGTCGATGCCCTGGTCACCAACTTCCACCTGCCGGAGTCGACCCTGCTGATGCTGGTCTCGGCCTTCGCCGGCTACCCGGAGACCATGGCCGCCTATGCGGCGGCCGTGGAGCAGCGCTACCGCTTCTTCAGCTACGGCGATGCCATGTTCATCACCCGCAATCCCGACCCGCGCGGTCCCGAGGAGACCCCATGAGCCATATGTCCTTCGAGCTGCTGGCCACTGACGGCCGTGCCCGCCGCGGCCGCCTGACCTTCCCGCGCGGCGTGGTGGAGACCCCGGCCTTCATGCCGGTCGGCACCTATGGCACGGTCAAGGGCATGCTGCCGCGCGACATCGAGGGCATCGGTGCGCAGATCATCCTCGGCAACACCTTCCACCTGTGGCTGCGTCCGGGCACCGAGGTGATCAAAAGGCACGGCGACCTGCACGACTTCATGCAGTGGCAGGGGCCGATCCTCACCGACTCCGGCGGCTTCCAGGTGTTCAGCCTGGGCGCCATGCGCAAGATCAAGGAGGAGGGCGTGTATTTCTCCTCGCCGGTGGACGGCGCCAAGGTGTTCATGGGTCCCGAGGAGTCCATGCAGGTGCAGCGCGAGCTGGGCTCGGACATCGTGATGATCTTCGACGAGTGCACTCCCTATCCGGCCGACTTCGACACCGCCAAGCGCTCCATGGAGCTGTCGCTGCGCTGGGCCAAACGCTCGAAGAACGCCCACGAGGGCAACCCCTCGGCGCTGTTCGGCATCGTTCAGGGCGGCATGCACGAGGAACTGCGCCTGCGCTCGCTGGAGGGGCTGCTGGAGATCGGTTTCGACGGCCTGGCCATCGGCGGCCTGTCGGTCGGCGAGCCGAAGGAAGAGATGATCCGTGTGCTGGACTTCCTGCCGCCGCATCTGCCCACCGACAAGCCGCGCTACCTGATGGGCGTGGGCAAGCCGGAGGACCTGGTCGAGGGCGTGCGCCGCGGCGTGGACATGTTCGACTGCGTGATGCCGACCCGCAACGCGCGCAACGGCCACCTGTTCATCGATACCGGGGTGATCAAGATCCGCAATGCCGTGCACAAGCACGACGACTCGCCGCTGGACCCGAGCTGCGACTGTTACACCTGCAAACACTTCTCCCGCGCCTACCTGCATCACCTGGACAAGTGCGGCGAAATGCTGGGCAGCATGCTCAATACCATCCACAACTTGCGCCATTACCAGCGCCTGATGGCTAGTTTGCGCGAGGCAATTCAACAGGGTACATTGGCCGCCTTTGTCGATGCCTTCTACGCCCGGCGCGGCCTGCCGACGCCGCCGCTGGAGCCCTGACGGGATTGAAATAGGCCGGGACGCACCCCATCTCGGAGGTGCTCCAGTTCCTGCCAGCGCCCGCGCATCGTGCGGGCGCCGACCACAACAGTTTCCAGACCTTGCAATAGGAGTTTGCCATGAGCTTTCTGATTCCCGCCGCCTATGCCGATGCCGCCGCTCCGGCCGCCGCCGCCGGCCCCGCCGGCAGTGGCTTCGAGTGGGTGTTCCTGATCGGCTTCCTGGTCATCTTCTATCTGATGATCTGGCGTCCCCAGGCCAAGCGCGCCAAGGAGCACAAGAACCTGCTCGGCAGCCTGCAGAAAGGCGATGAAGTGGTCACCAGCGGCGGTATCGCCGGCAAGGTCACCAAGGTGACCGACGATTTCGTGGTGATCGAGGTTTCCGACAACGTCGAACTGAAGTTCCAGAAGCAGGCCATCGCGGCGACCCTGCCGAAGGGCACCCTGAAAGCCATCTAACGATTCTTCGTTCACCACTACGGGGCGCATCAGGCGCCCCGTGTCATAACGGGCGGCGTCATGCTCAATAAGTTCCCCCTGTGGAAGTACCTGCTGATCCTGGCTGTGCTGGTGGTCGGTTTCATCTACTCCGCACCCAATCTATATCCGGACGATCCGGCGATCCAGATCAGCGGTGCCAGTACGGCGCTGGAGGTCGGCCAGGCCGACCTCGATCGCATCGGCAAAGCGCTGAGCGATGCCGGTATCGCGGTCAAGTCGGCAACTCTGAGCAAGCAGGGCAAGGGTGCACTGCTGCGCCTGAGCAAGCAGGAAGACCAGCTGCCGGCCAAGGAGCTGGTGCGCAAGCTGCTCGGTGACGACTACGTGGTGGCCCTCAACCTGGCGCCGACCACGCCCGAATGGCTGCGCAGCCTGGGTGCTGGCCCGATGAAGCTGGGCCTGGACCTGTCCGGTGGGGTGCACTTCCTGCTGGAAGTGGACATGGACAAGGCCATGGACGCTCGCCTGAAGGTCTACGAGAGCGAGATCAAGAGCCTGCTGCGCAAGGAGCGCGTGCGCTATCGCAGCCTGCCGCAGCAGGACGGCGCCATCCAGCTGGGCTTCGCCGATGGCGAGGCGCTGGACAAGGCCCAGGAGCTGGTGCGCAAGAGTTTCAGCGATTTCGATCTGACCACTGCCTCGCGCAACGAGTTGCAGGTGCTGCGTCTGGCGCTGACCGAGGCCAAGCGCGCGGAAATCCGCGAATACTCGATCAAGCAGAACCTGACCACCGTGCGCAACCGGGTCAACGAGCTGGGCGTGGCCGAGCCGCTGGTCCAGCGCCAGGGCGCCAACCGCATCGTGGTCGAGCTGCCGGGCGTGCAGGACACCGCCGAGGCCAAGCGTATCCTCGGCAAGACCGCCAACCTGGAGTTCCGCCTGCAGGCCGAACCGGACGCGGCGCGCGCCTCCACCGAGTCCTTCGAGTTCCGCGAAGCCGGCCGCCCGCCGGTGGATCTGGAGCGCAGCCTGATCATCACCGGTGACCAGGTCACCGATGCCCAGGCCAGCTACGACGAGAACGGCCGTCCGCAGGTGAACATCCGTCTGGATGGCCACGGTGGCGACCTGATGAACCGTGCCACCCGCAACAACGTCGGGCGCAGCATGGCGGTGATCTTCATCGAGCAGAAGCCGCTGACCCGCTACGTCAAGCAGGTGGTCGACGGCGTCGAGAAGGAAGTCGCGGTTCAGGCCTTCAAGGAAGAGAAGAAGATCATCAGCCTGGCGACCATCCAGTCGGCGCTGGGCAGCAGCTTCCGCATCACTGGCCTGGACGGCCAGGGCGAGTCTTCCGAGCTGGCCCTGCTGCTGCGCGCCGGTGGCCTGGCGGCGCCGATGTACTTCGCCGAGGAACGCACCATCGGCCCGAGCCTGGGTGCCGACAACATCGCCAAGGGTATCGATGCGTCGATCTGGGGCATGATCTTCGTATCGCTGTTCATCATCGCCATCTACCGCTTCTTCGGCGTGCTGGCGACTGTGGCCCTGGGCTTCAACATGGTCCTGCTGCTGGCGCTGATGTCGGTGCTGGGGGCGACCCTGACTCTGCCGGGCATCGCCGGTATCGTGCTGACCATGGGCATGGCGGTGGACGCCAACGTGCTGATCTTCTCGCGTATCCGCGAAGAGATCGCCAACGGCCTGTCGGTGCAGCGTGCCATTCACGAGGGCTTCGATCGCGCCTTCTCGGCGATTCTCGACGGCAACCTGACCACCCTGCTGGTCGGTGGCATCCTGTTCGCCATGGGCACCGGGCCGGTCAAGGGCTTCGCCGTGACCATGTCGCTCGGCATCATCACCTCGATGTTCACGGCCATCTTCGTGACCCGTGCCATGGTCAACCTGATCTTCGGTGGCCGTGATTTCAAGAAGCTGTGGATCTAAGGGGCGGCCTGCGATGAAACGTGTAATCAACTTCATGGGCATTCGCCACCTGGCGTTTGCCGTGACCGTACTGCTGACCCTGGTGTCGCTCGGCAGCCTGGCGATCAAGGGCCTCAACTTCGGCCTGGACTTCACCGGCGGTGCGCTGATCGAGCTGACCTACGAGCAGCCAGCCGATCTGGCCAAGGTGCGCGGGCAGCTGGCCGAAGCCGGCTACGGCGATGCCGTGGTGCAGCACTTCGGTGCCACCACCGATGTGGTGGTGCGCCTGCAGGGCGACGATCCGCAGCTGGGCAACAGGCTGGCGGCGGACCTGGACAAGGTCAGTGCCGAGCAGTTCAGCGTCAAGCGGGTCGAGTTCGTCGGCCCCGCGGTAGGCGAGGAGCTGCGCGACCAGGGCGGCCTGGGCATGCTGCTGGC
Source organism: Aquipseudomonas alcaligenes (assembly GCF_003205495.1). Classification (GTDB taxonomy): domain Bacteria; phylum Pseudomonadota; class Gammaproteobacteria; order Pseudomonadales; family Pseudomonadaceae; genus Aquipseudomonas; species Aquipseudomonas alcaligenes_B. The sequence goes on from NZ_QJRX01000002.1 coordinate 210,652, forward strand.
TCTCGGCGGCATCCTGCTCTACGTGGCCTTCCGCTTCCAGTGGAAGTTCGGCTTCGGTGCCATCGTCTCGTTGATCCACGACGTGATCGTCACCCTCGGCGTGTTCTCCTTCTTCCAGATCCCCTTCGACCTGACTGTGCTGGCCGCGGTGCTGGCGCTGATCGGTTACTCGCTGAACGACACCATCGTGGTGTTCGACCGTATCCGCGAGAACTTCCGTGTGCTGCGCAAGGCCGATCTGATCGAGAACATCAACATTTCCACCACCCAGACCCTGCTGCGTACCCTGGCGACCTCGATTTCCACCCTGCTGGCGATCATCGCGCTGATGGTGTTCGGTGGCGAGAACCTGTGGGGCTTCTCCCTGGCGTTGTTCATCGGCGTCACCGCCGGTACCTACTCCTCGGTGTACATCGCCAGTACTCTGCTGGTCTGGTTGAAGCTGACGCGTGACGATCTGATTCCGCCGGTGGAGGCGGAAGAGGTGGATGATCGCCCCTGATCCTGTTGTCACCCCGCAAGGCCCGGCATATGCCGGGCCTTGTCGTTTCCGGGGTGTGAAGGGGCTCCCATTTGTCGGTGTTGGCGGGGCGCCTGAGGAACTCATCTGTCGGGCGCCCATCCAAGGCATGGAAGAGGGCGAAAATAACGCTCGGTCAGAGCCTGAGGAGGGCCAGATGAACAAGTCGATGATCGTGGGTGCGGTGCTGGGCGCGGTGGGTGTTACTGCCGGTGGTGCCGTGGCGACCTATAGCCTGGTCAGCGGCCCGCAGTATGCCGAAGTGCTGGCCGTTCAGCCGGTCAAGGAAACCATCAAGACACCGCGCGAGGTGTGCAAGGATGTGGCCGTGACCCGCCAGGCACCGGTCAAGGACCAGCACCAGATCGCCGGTACCGTGATCGGCGCCGTGGCCGGTGGCCTGCTGGGCAACCAGATCGGTGGCGGTAGCGGCAAGAAGATCGCCACCGTGGCAGGCGCCGTCGGTGGTGGCTATGCCGGCAACAAGGTGCAGGAGGGCATGCAGGAGCGCGATACCTACACTGCCACGGAAACCCGCTGCAGCACGGTGGTCGATACCAGCGAGAAGGTAGTCGGCTACGACGTGAAGTACCAGCTGGATGGCAAGATCGGCCAGGTGCGCATGGATCGCGATCCGGGTGCGCAGATTCCGGTTAACAAGGAAGGGCAGCTGGTGCTGGTGCAGCAATCCCAAGCCGTGCAGTAACGGTTCGAGAATAAAAAAACCGCCCCTCGGGGCGGTTTTTTTATTGGCTGGCGATCAGCGTTTCATCGAGGGCGCCAGGTGCGGCTGGATGGCGGTGAGCACGGCCTTGAAGCATTTGGTGTTGCCGGCGACGATCTGACCCTTCTCGAGGAAATCGTGGCCGCCGCTGAAATCGCTGACCAGGCCGCCCGCTTCCTGGATCAGCAGGGCGCCGGCGGCCATATCCCACTCGGACAGGCCGAACTCCCAGAAGGCGTCGTAGCGACCGGCGGCGACGTAGGCCAGGTCCAGGCTGGCGGCGCCGGCACGGCGGATGCCGGCGGTCTGCCCGACCAGGCTGCGGAACATGCCCAGGTAGTTGTCCAGGTTGTCCACCTGTTCGGCGCGGAACGGGAAGCCGGTGCCCAGCAGGGCGCCGTCCAGACTCTTGCGGTTGCTCACGCGCAGGCGGCGACCGTTGATCGCGGCGCCGCGGCCGCGGCTGGCGGTGAATTCCTCCTGGCGTACCGGGTCGAGGACCACGGCGTGCTCCAGGCGGCCACGGTACTTGCAGGCGATGCTGACGGCGAAGTGCGGGACGCCGCGCAGGAAGTTGGTGGTGCCGTCCAGCGGATCGATGATCCACTGGTAGTCGGCACCTTCGCCGCTGCCGGCGATGCTACCGCTTTCCTCGCCGAGGAAGCCGTGGTTCGGGTAGGCCTTCTGCAGCGCCTGGATGATGGTCTGCTCGGCGGCGCGGTCGACTTCGCTGACGTAGTCGTGGGCATCCTTCTCGTTGACCGAGATGACGTCCAGGCGTTCGATGGAGCGGATGATCAGTTCGCCGGCACTGCGCGCAGCGCGCAGCGCGATATTCAGCATGGGCTGCATGGAAGGTTCACCTGGGTCGTTAAAGAAGAAAGCCGGCCATTCTAGCAGACTAGCTTTTCCTGTGCAGCCGGCTCGTTGCGGTGCATGGCATTGGCTCGGGGGCTTCTGTAACATTCATGGCCCTTTGCGTTCTCCTTGGAGCTGTCAGGTGCTGCAGAACATTCGCGTGGTGCTGGTCAATACCAGCCATCCCGGCAACATCGGTGGGGCCGCGCGGGCCATGAAGAATATGGGCCTGTCGCGCCTGGTGCTGGTCGATCCCGAGGATTTCCCCAGCAGCGAGGCGGTGGCGCGTGCCTCCGGTGCCACCGACATCCTCGACAATGCCGTGGTGGTCGAGACCCTCGAGGAGGCCCTGGCGGGCTGCAGCGTGGCACTCGGTACCAGTGCGCGCGATCGGCGCATTCCCTGGCCGCTGCTCGATCCGCGCGAATGCGCGACCACTTCGCTGCAGCATGTCGAGATGGGGGGCGAGGTGGCCCTGGTGTTCGGTCGCGAGTACGCCGGCCTGACCAACGAGGAGCTGCAGCGCTGCCAGTTCCATGTGCACATCCCGTCCAACCCGGAGTTCAGCTCGCTGAATCTGGCGGCCGCGGTGCAGGTGCTGGCCTACGAGGTGCGCATGGCCTGGCTGGCCGCCCAGGGGCAGCCGACCAAGATGAACAAGCTGGAAACCACGGCGATGCTCAATACTCAGCCGGTCACCACCGATGAGCTGGAGCTGTTCTACGGCCATCTGGAGAGTACGCTGGTGGAGATCGGCTTCCTCGATCCGGCCAATCCGCGCCACCTGATGTCCCGCCTGCGCCGCCTGTACGGGCGCGCCGGTATCAGCAAGCTGGAAATGAACATCCTGCGCGGCGTCCTCACGGAAACCCAGAAGGCGGTGCGTGGCGAGTCCCACAAGCGGAGCAAAGACGATGTTTGAGCGTGTGCGCGAAGATATCCAGAGTGTTTTCCATCGTGATCCGGCGGCGCGCAACGCCTTCGAGGTGGTGACCTGCTACCCGGGCCTGCATGCCGTCTGGCTGCACCGGGTCGCCCATGGCCTGTGGGTGCGTGGCTGGAAGTGGCTGGCGCGCCTGGTCTCCAACTTCGGGCGCTGGCTGACCGGCATCGAGATCCATCCGGGGGCGAAGATCGGTCGGCGCTTCTTCATCGATCACGGCATGGGCATCGTCATCGGCGAGACCGCCGAGATCGGCGACGACGTCACCCTCTACCAGGGCGTGACCCTGGGCGGCACCAGCTGGAACAAGGGCAAGCGCCATCCGACCCTGGAAGACGGCGTGGTGGTCGGTGCCGGTGCCAAGGTGCTCGGCCCCTTCACCGTCGGTGCCGGTGCCAAGGTCGGCTCCAATGCGGTGGTGACCAAGGCGGTGCCGCCGGGGGCCACCGTGGTCGGCATTCCGGGGCGGATCATCGTCAAGAGCGACGATGAGCAGGAGGCCAAGCGCCAGGCCATGGCCGAGAAGCTGGGCTTCGATGCCTACGGTGTCAGCCAGGACATGCCGGACCCGGTGGCGCGCGCCATCGGTCAGCTGCTCGATCATCTGCATGCGGTGGATGGTCGCCTGGAGGGCATGTGCTCGGCGCTCAAGGCGCTAGGTAGCGACTACTGTGCCAAGGAGCTGCCAGCACTGCGCGACGAGGACTTCGCCGACGTGTGCAAGGAGCAGGGCGACAAGCCGGCTGCCTGAGAACGCGTAGTCTGCTATCATTCGCGCCCCGAGTTGTCGCTATACCCGACTGTTTTAATTGGTCTTATAGTTGACCTAAATAGTCGGAAAAGGCGATACTTGCCGCAACTCAGCTAAACCGTGGTGCGAGTGCCATGCGTCTGACCACCAAAGGCCGTTACGCCGTCACAGCCATGCTCGATCTGGCGCTGCATGCGCAGAACGGGCCTGTGTCGCTTGCCGACATCTCCGAGCGGCAGGGCATTTCCCTGTCTTACCTGGAGCAGCTGTTCGCCAAGCTGCGCCGTGGCAACCTGGTCAGCAGCGTGCGCGGTCCGGGTGGTGGTTACCAGTTGTCGCGCGACATGCGGGTGATCCAGGTGGCCCAGGTCATCGATGCGGTCAACGAGTCGGTCGATGCGACCCGCTGCCAGGGCATGGGCGATTGCCACTCCGGCGATACCTGTCTGACCCACCACCTGTGGTGCGACCTCAGTCAGCAGATTCACGAATTCCTCAGCGGCATCAGCCTGGCTGACCTGGTGACCCGGCGCGAAGTGCAGGAAGTCGCCCAGCGCCAGGACCTGCGCCGCTGCAACGGCAGGATGCCGCAGCTGGACAAGATCGAAGCGTCCGCCATCGAGTGAGCAGGGCGCCTGCCTGATATAGGAGATACCTGATGAGATTGCCGATTTACCTCGACTACTCCGCCACCACTCCGGTCGACCCGCGCGTGGCGCAGAAGATGAGCGAGTGCCTGCTGGTGGATGGCAACTTTGGCAACCCGGCATCGCGCTCCCACGTGTTCGGCTGGAAGGCCGAGGAAGCGGTGGAGAATGCCCGTCGCCAGGTCGCCGAGCTGGTCAATGCCGACCCGCGCGAGATCGTCTGGACCTCCGGCGCCACCGAGTCCGACAACCTGGGCATCAAGGGTGTCGCGCACTTCTATGGCAGCAAGGGCAAGCACATCATCACCTCGAAGATCGAGCACAAGGCGGTGCTGGACACCTGCCGCCAATTGGAGCGCGAAGGCTTCGAGGTGACCTACATCGAGCCGGGCGAAGACGGCCTGATCACCCCGGCCATGGTCGAGGCGGCGCTGCGCGAGGACACCATCCTGGTGTCGGTCATGCACGTCAACAACGAGATCGGCACCATCAACGACATCGCCGCCATCGGCGAGCTGACCCGTTCGCGCGGCGTGCTGTTGCATGTCGATGCCGCCCAGTCCACCGGCAAGGTGGAGATCGACCTGGAGAAGATGAAGGTCGACCTGATGTCCTTCTCCGCGCACAAGACCTATGGCCCCAAGGGCATCGGCGCCCTTTATGTGCGTCGCAAGCCGCGCGTGCGTCTGGAAGCCATGATCCATGGCGGCGGCCACGAGCGCGGCATGCGCTCCGGCACCCTGGCCACCCACCAGATCGTCGGCATGGGCGAGGCTTTCCATATCGCCAAGCAGGAGATGGCGCAGGAGAACCAGCGCATCCTCGCCCTGCGCGACCGCTTCTACAAGCAGGTCGAGGGCATGGAGGAGCTGTACGTGAACGGCAGCCTGACCCAGCGCGTGCCGCACAACCTGAATCTGAGCTTCAACTACGTGGAAGGCGAGTCGCTGATCATGGCGCTCAAGGACCTGGCGGTCTCCTCCGGTTCCGCCTGTACCTCCGCTTCGCTGGAGCCCTCCTACGTGCTGCGCGCCCTGGGTCGCAACGACGAACTGGCACACAGCTCGATCCGCTTCACCTTCGGCCGCTTCACCACCGAGGAAGAAGTCGACTATGCCGCGTCGAAGATTCGCGAAGCCGTCGACAAGCTGCGCGAGCTGTCGCCGCTGTGGGACATGTTCAAAGAAGGTGTCGACCTTTCCAAGGTCGAATGGCAGGCACACTGATTTTCGAGTCGCCTGTAGAGCGGCACCTGATGAGAGAGGAATTGCAGCATGGCATACAGTGAAAAGGTCATCGACCACTACGAGAACCCGCGCAACGTCGGCAAGCTCGACGCCGAGGACCCCAATGTCGGTACCGGCATGGTCGGCGCCCCGGCCTGCGGCGACGTGATGCGCCTGCAGATCAAGGTCAACGAGCAGGGCGTGATCGAAGACGCCAAGTTCAAGACCTACGGCTGCGGCTCGGCCATCGCCTCCAGCTCCCTCGCCACCGAGTGGATGAAGGGCAAGACCCTGGACGAAGCCGAAACCATCAAGAACACCCAGCTGGCCGAGGAGCTGGCCCTGCCGCCGGTGAAGATTCACTGCTCCGTGCTCGCCGAGGACGCCATCAAGGCGGCCGTGCGTGACTACAAGCAGAAGAAAGGTCTGCTCTGATTTCGAGGAGTCGCTATGGCCATCACCATGACTGAAGCCGCCGCCCGCCACGTGCAGCGTTCCCTCGACGGGCGCGGCAAGGGTGAGGGTATCCGCCTCGGCGTGCGTACCACCGGCTGTTCGGGCCTGGCCTATGTGCTGGAGTTCGTCGACGAGGTGGCGAACGAGGATCAGGTGTTCGAGAGCTTCGGCGTCAAGGTGATCATCGATCCGAAGAGCCTCACCTACCTCGACGGTACCGAGCTGGACTTCGTCCGCGAGGGCCTCAACGAAGGCTTCAAGTTCAACAACCCCAACGTGCGCGGCGAATGCGGCTGCGGCGAGAGCTTCAACGTCTAAGGCGGGTTGTTGTGGGCAGTCCCTGTCATTTCGCGCTATTCGAGCTGCAGCCGACGTTCCGCCTGGATCAGGCGCAGCTGTCGGCGCGCTATCGCGAGTTGGCCAAGGCCGTGCACCCGGATCGCTTCGCCGATGCCGGCGAGCGCGAGCAGCGCCTGGCGCTGGAGCAGTCGGCGCGCCTCAACGAGGCCTACCAGACCCTGAAGAGTGCGCCGCGGCGCGCCCTCTATCTGCTGGCCCTGCGCGGCCGCGAGCTGCCGCTGGAAGTGACGGTGCAGGACCCCGAGTTCCTCCTGCAGCAGATGCGCTGGCGCGAGGAGCTGGAGGACCTGCAGGACAGCGCCGACCTGGCCGGCGTGGCGGCGTTCAAGAAGCGCCTGAAACTGGCTCAGGACGAGCTGGATGCGGGCTTCGCCGCCTGCTGGGACGATGCCGCGCGCCGCGACGAGGCGGAACGCCTGGTGCGGCGCATGCAGTTCCTCGACAAGCTGGCCCACGAAGTGCGCGACCTCGAAGAGCGCCTCGACGACTAACCGCGCTGCAGCCCGTGCTGCACGCCTGATGATCGGAACACCATGGCCCTACTGCAGATCGCCGAGCCCGGGCAGAGCCCGCAACCCCACCAGCGCCGCCTGGCGGTGGGTATCGACCTGGGTACCACCAACTCGCTGGTCGCTGCCGTGCGCAGCGGTCTCGCCGCGCCATTGGCCGACGCCGAGGGGCAGGTGATTCTGCCGTCGGCGGTGCGTTACCACGCCGAGCGGGTCGAGGTCGGCCAGTCGGCCAAGGCCGCCGCCGCGCAGGACCCCTTCAATACCGTGATGTCGGTCAAGCGCCTGATGGGGCGTGGCGTGGCGGACATCAAGCAGCTTGGCGACCAGCTGCCCTATCGTTTCGTCGAGGGCGAGTCGCACATGCCGTTCATCGACACCGTGCAGGGCGCCAAGAGTCCGGTGGAGGTCTCCGCCGATATCCTCAAGGTGCTGCGCCAGCGTGCCGAGGCCAGCCTCGGTGGCGAGCTGGTTGGTGCGGTGATCACGGTGCCGGCCTATTTCGACGATGCCCAGCGCCAGGCCACCAAGGATGCTGCGCGCCTGGCCGGCCTCAATGTGCTGCGCCTGCTCAACGAGCCGACCGCTGCCGCCGTAGCCTATGGCCTGGACAAGGGCGCCGAGGGGGTGGTGGCCATCTATGACCTGGGTGGCGGTACCTTCGACATCTCCATCCTGCGCCTGACCCGTGGCGTGTTCGAGGTTCTGGCCACCGGCGGCGACAGCGCCCTGGGTGGCGACGACTTCGACCACGCCATCGCCGGCTGGATCATCGAGCAGGCCGGCCTGTCCAGTGACCTCGATCCCTCCATGCAGCGCAGCCTGTTGCAGGCCGCCTGTGCCGCCAAGGAAGCCCTGACGAGCAGTGCTGCGGTCAAGGTGCGTCATGGCGGCTGGTCCGGCGAGCTGAGTCGCGCCCGTTTCGAGGCGCTGGTCGAGCCGCTGATCGCACGCAGTCTCAAGGCCTGTCGCCGCGCGGTGCGCGATGTTGGCATCGAGCTCGAAGAGGTCGAGGCGGTGGTCATGGTCGGCGGCTCCACCCGGGTGCCGCGTGTGCGCGCGGCGGTGGGCGAGCTGTTCGGTCGCGCACCGCTGACCGACATCGACCCGGATCAAGTGGTTGCCATCGGCGCCGCCATCCAGGCCGATACCCTGGCTGGCAACCAGCGTGGCGCCGGCGACGAGTTGCTGCTGCTCGACGTGATCCCGCTGTCCCTGGGGCTGGAGACCATGGGGGGGCTGATGGAGAAGGTGGTGCCGCGCAACACCACCATCCCGGTGGCGCGAGCCCAGGACTTCACCACCTACAAGGATGGCCAGACCGCCATGGTCATCCACGTCCTGCAGGGCGAGCGCGAGCTGGTCAAGGACTGCCGCTCGCTGGCGCGCTTCGAGTTGCGCGGGATTCCGCCGATGGTCGCCGGTGCGGCGAAGATCCGCGTGACCTTCCAGGTCGATGCCGATGGCCTGCTCAGCGTCGCTGCCCGCGAGCTGGGCTCCGGCGTGGAGGCGAGCATCCAGGTCAAGCCGTCCTATGGCCTGACCGACGGCGAGATCGCCCGCATGCTGCAGGACTCCTTCCAGAACGCCGGGGGGGACAAGGTCGCCCGCGCCCTGCGCGAGCAGCAGGTCGAGGCCGAGCGCCTGCTCGAGGCCGTGCAGTCGGCGCTGGATGCCGATGGCGAGCGGCTGCTCAGCGAGGAAGAGCGCATCGCCATCCTCGCCGCCATGGACGAGCTGCGCGAACAGGCGGCCGGCAACGACACCCACGCTATCGAGCAGCAGGCCAAGCGCCTGGCGCAGATCACCGATGCCTTTGCCGCCCGGCGCATGGACGCCACCGTCAAGGCGGCGCTGTCCGGGCGCAAGCTCAACGAAATCGAGGACAACTGATGCCGCAGGTCATTTTTCTGCCACACGAGAAATTCTGCCCCGAAGGCATGGTCGTCGAGGCCGAGCCGGGGACGTCCATTCTCGAGCTGGCGCATGCCAATCACATCGAGATGGAAAGTGCCTGTGGCGGCGTCTGCGCCTGCACCACCTGCCACTGCATCATCCGCGAGGGCTTCGATTCGCTGGAAGAGGCGGACGAGCTGGAAGAGGACTTCCTCGATCGCGCCTGGGGCCTGGAGGCGCAATCGCGCCTGGCCTGCCAGGCCAAGGTCGGGACCGAGGACCTGACCGTCGAGATCCCGAAATACTCGCTCAACCACGCCGCCGAAGTGCCGCACTGATTCGAGGAGCCGTCATGAGCCTGAAATGGACCGATGTGCTGGATATCGCCATCGAGCTGGCCGAGAGTAAACCGGAGGTCGATCCGCGCTACGTCAACTTCGTCGACCTGCATCGCTGGGTGCTGGCCCTGCCGGACTTCGTCGACGATCCGCAGCGTGGCGGCGAGAAGGTGCTGGAGGCCATTCAGGCGGCCTGGATCGAAGAGCTCGACTGAGCGCCGCAGCATCGCCTCAGGGCGCGGCCCTACGCATTTCCCCCTAACCCGCGTATAATTCGCGGGTTTAATTTTTCGCTTTAACTCTGGAGCTTCAAATGGCTGTTCAACGTACTTTCTCCATCATCAAGCCGGATGCCGTTGCCAAGAACGTCATCGGTGAAATCACCACCCGTTTCGAGAAGGCCGGCCTGCGCGTCGTCGCTTCCAAGATGGTCCAGCTGTCCGAGCGCGAAGCTGCCGGTTTCTACGCCGAGCACAGCGAGCGTGGCTTCTTCAAGGATCTGGTCGCCTTCATGACCTCCGGTCCGGTCATCGTCCAGGTTCTGGAAGGCGAGAACGCCGTTGCCAAGAACCGTGAGCTGATGGGCGCCACCAACCCGAAAGAAGCCGCTCCGGGCACCATCCGCGCTGATTTCGCCGTTTCCATCGACGAAAACGCCGTGCACGGTTCCGACTCCGAGGCTTCCGCCGCTCGCGAGATCGCTTACTTCTTCTCCGCCACCGAGGTGTGCGCTCGCATTCGCTAAGCGCGAACCAGCGAGGGTGAATCCATGACTGATGTAGCCAAGACCAACCTGCTGGGGCTGACCCAGCCCGAGCTGGAAAGCTTCTTCGAGAGCATCGGGGAAAAGCGCTTCCGCGCCGGTCAGGTCATGAAATGGATTCACCACTTCGGCGTCGAAGATTTCGACGCCATGAGCAATCTCGGCAAGGCCCTGCGCGAAAAGCTCAAGGCCTGCGCCGAGATTCGCGGTCCCGAGATCGTCAGCCAGGACATCTCCGCCGACGGCACCCGCAAGTGGGTGGTGCGCGTGGCGTCCGGCAGCTGCGTCGAGACCGTGTACATCCCGCAAGGCGGCCGCGGCACCCTCTGTGTGTCCTCGCAGGCCGGCTGTGCGCTGGATTGCAGTTTCTGTTCCACCGGCAAGCAGGGCTTCAACAGCGACCTGACTGCCGCGGAAATCATCGGTCAGGTGTGGATCGCCAACAAATCCTTCGGCACCGTACCGGCCAAGATCGACCGAGCCATCACCAACGTGGTGATGATGGGCATGGGCGAGCCCCTGCTGAATTTCGACAATGTCGTGCCGGCCATGCAGATCATGATGGACGACCTCGGCTACGGCATCTCCAAGCGCAAGGTGACCCTGTCCACCTCCGGCGTGGTGCCGATGATCGACAAGCTGGCGACCGTCACCGACGTGTCCCTGGCCCTGTCGCTGCACGCACCGAACGACGAGCTGCGCAACCAGCTGGTGCCGCTCAACAAGAAATATCCGTTGGACGTGCTGCTGCCGGCCTGCCGCCGCTACATCGACGGCCTGGGCGAGAAGCGCTACCTGACCGTCGAGTACACCTTGCTCAAGGACGTCAACGACCAGCCGGAACACGCTGCGCAGATGATCGCACTTCTCAAGGATTTTCCTTGCAAGATCAATCTGATTCCGTTTAATCCCTTCCCCTTCTCCGGTTACGAACGGCCGAGCAACAACGCCATCCGTCGCTTCCAGGACCTGTTGCACAAGGCCGGCTTCAACGTCACCGTGCGCACCACCCGTGGTGACGACATCGACGCCGCCTGCGGGCAGCTGGTCGGCCAGGTGCAGGACCGCACCCGTCGCAGCGAGCGTTATATTGCCGTACGTCAGCTGGGTAGCGAGGCCGAAGAGCCCCGCACCGCCAACCGAAATTGAAGGGGAGGAACTCCATGACCTTGCGCACTGCGCTCTATCTGTCTCTTGTCTGCCTGTTGGCAGGGTGTGTCAGGATCGGTGGGCAGACGGACCCGCTGAAGTCCGACCAGGGGCGGGACGCGGCACGCGATGCCTATATCCAGCTCGGTCTCGGGCACCTGCAGCAGGGCTCTACCGAGAAGGCCAAGGAACCGCTGAAGAAGGCCCTGGAACTGGACTCTTCCAGCGCCGACGCGCACGGTATCCTGGGGCTGGTGTTCCAGCAGGAAATGGAGCCCAAGCTGGCCGACCAGCATTTCCGCAAGTCGATCTCCCTGAGCAAGGGCGAGGCACGCCTGCACAACAACTATGGTGGCTTCCTCTACGAGCAGAAGCGCTATCCGGAAGCCCTGGAGCAGTTCACCATCGCGTCCCAGGACACCCTCTATCCGGAGCGTTCGCGGGTGTTCGAGAACCTCGGCCTGACTTCCCTGCAGATGGGCCAGCGCGAGCAGGCCAAGCAGTATTTCGAGCGGGCCCTGCGGATGAACAGCAATCGCCCGATCGCCCTGCTGAACATGGCCCAGCTGTCTTTCGAGGATGGCCAGTACGTACCGGCGCGCGGCTATTACAAGAACTTTAGCGATCAGGCTCGGCAGACGCCGCAGAGCCTGCTGCTGGGCATTCGCCTGGCCAAGGTGTTCGATGACCGCGACCAGGCGGCCAGCCTCGGCCTGCAGCTGAAGCGTTTCTATCCGGGTACCCCGGAATATCAGCAATACCTGTCGGAGCAGTGATGAAAGCCTCGCATCCTGAAGTTGTTGCCGCGCACCGGGTCAACCCTGGCGAGACGCTGCGCAAGGTGCGCGAAAGCAAGAACCTGGCGCTCGGCGACGTTGCCGTGCAACTGAACCTGACCGCGCAGGCGCTGCGCAACCTCGAGGCCGGTGCTTTCGAGCTGCTGCCCGGGCATACCTTCGCCCGTGGCTACGTGCGTGCCTATGCCAAGCTGATGGGCCTGGATCCCAGCCGCCTGGTCAGCGAGTTCGACCAGTACACCGGCACCGATGCCAGTGGCAGCAGTGTCGCCAGCCTGGCGCGCATCGAGGAGCCGGCCCGGGTGTCGCAGAGCCTGGTCAAGTTCTTCAGCGTGGTAGCCTTGGTCGCGCTGGCCGGTGTCGGCTTCTTCTGGTGGCAGGGCGAGACGGCCCGCCTGGGTGGCGAAGTCGCCAACGGCAGCATCGAGCATGTGGAGGTCGAGGCCGCCGACGGTACCACCGAGATCCATCCGCTGGACGAGCCGGAAGACCAGGCCGTGGTCGAAGCGCAGGCCCAGGTGCCGCTGGCCGAGCTGCCGCCGGTGGTAGCGCCGGTCCCCGCCGACCAGCCCCCGGCCGGCGAGACGCCGGCCGCTGCAGCGACCCAATCGTCCCCGGTCGCCCCGGGTGAGGTGCAACCGCCAGTGGTCGCCGAGGTGCCGCCGAGCGCCCCGCAGGCCAGCGCGCCGGTAGCCGTCGAGCCCGCCCCGGTCAGCGAGCCTGTTCCGTCGGCCGAGGCGCCGAGCACACCGGCACCTGCCGCCCCCGTGACTGCCGCAGCCGGCCAGGCCCTGGTCAACCTGCAGTTCACCGCCGATTGCTGGACCCAGCTGACCGACGCCGATGGCAAGGTCCTGCTCAGCGCCCTCAAGCGCCGCGGCGACAGCGTCGAGCTGGCCGGCAAGGCGCCGCTGGAGCTGCGCCTGGGTTATGCCCGTGGCGCCGTGGTACTGGTCAATGGCCAGGCGGTCGACGTCGCCCCCCACATCCACGGCGAGACCGCCCGCCTCAAGCTTGGGCAGTGAGCCAGACCATGCATTGCGAATCCCCCATCAAGCGTCGCCCGTCCCGCAAGATCTGGGTCGGCTCGGTACCGGTCGGTGGCGATGCGCCGATCGCGGTGCAGAGCATGACCAACACCGAGACCTGTGACGTCGAGGCCACCGTCGGCCAGATCCGTCGCCTGGAAGATGCCGGCGCCGACATCGTGCGCGTCTCGGTGCCCTCCATGGAGGCGGCCGAGGCCTTCGGCAGGATCAAGCAGCAGGTGCGCGTGCCGCTGGTTGCCGACATCCATTTCGACTACCAGATCGCCCTGCGCGTGGCCGAGCTGGGCGTCGACTGCCTGCGCATCAACCCGGGCAATATCGGCCGCGAGGACCGGGTCAGGGCGGTGGTCGAGGCCGCCCGTGACAAGGGCATCCCGATCCGCATCGGGGTCAACGCCGGCTCCCTGGAGAAGGACCTGCAGAAGAAGTACGGCGAGCCGACGCCCGAGGCGCTGGTGGAATCCGCGCTGCGCCATGTCGAGCATCTGGACCGCCTGAACTTCCCGGACTTCAAGGTCAGCGTGAAGGCTTCCGACGTGTTCATGGCCGTCGCGGCCTATCGCCTGCTGGCCAAGCAGATCGAGCAGCCGCTGCACCTGGGCATCACCGAGGCCGGTGGCCTGCGTTCCGGCACCGTGAAGTCGGCGGTGGGCCTGGGCATGCTGTTGGCCGAGGGCATCGGCGACACCATCCGCATCTCCCTGGCCGCCGATCCGGTGGAGGAGATCAAGGTCGGTTACGACATCCTCAAGTCCCTGCGCCTGCGCTCGCGCGGCATCAACTTCATCGCCTGCCCGAGCTGCTCGCGGCAGAACTTCGACGTGGTCAAGACCATGAACGAGCTGGAGCAGCGGGTCGAGGACCTTCTGGTGCCGCTCGACGTCGCCGTGATCGGCTGCGTGGTCAACGGCCCGGGCGAGGCCAAGGAGGCGCATATCGGCCTCACCGGCGGCACGCCGAACAACCTGGTGTACATCGACGGCGCCCCGGCCTCGAAGCTGACCAACGACAATCTGGTGGATGAGCTGGAGAAGCTGATCCGCCGCAAGGCGGCCGAGAAGGCCGAGGCCGACGCGGCCGTGATCGCCCGCGGCTGACAAGGAATATTCGTGAGCAAGTCCCTGCAAGCCATCCGTGGCATGAACGACATCCTGCCGGAGCAGACCCCGGCCTGGCGCTATCTGGAAGGCACCCTGGCCAGCCTGCTCGACGGCTACGGCTACAAGGAAATCCGCCTGCCCATCCTCGAGTTCACCGAGCTGTTCGCCCGTGGTATCGGCGAAGGCACCGACGTGGTGGACAAGGAGATGTACACCTTCCTCGATCGCAACGAGGAGTCGCTGACCCTGCGTCCGGAAGGTACCGCCGGCTGCGTGCGCGCCGTACTCGAGCATGGCCTGTCCGGCGGTGGTCAGGTGCAGAAGCTGTGGTACGCCGGCCCGATGTTCCGCTACGAGAAGCCGCAGAAGGGGCGTTACCGCCAGTTCCACCAGATCGGCGTGGAAGCCTTCAACCTGCCCGGCCCGGACGTCGACGCCGAGCTGATCGTGCTGACCTGGCGCCTGTGGCAGCGCCTCGGCCTGGCCGATGCGGTGACCCTGCAGCTCAACAGCCTGGGTTCCAGCGAGGCCCGCGCGGCCTATCGCGACGCCCTGGTGGCCTATCTCAACGAGCGCTTCGCGCAGCTCGATGAGGACAGCCAGCGCCGTCTGACCACCAACCCGCTGCGCATCCTCGACAGCAAGAACGCCCAGACCCAGGCCCTGCTGGCCGATGCGCCGACCCTGGCCGACTACCTCGACGAGGAGTCGCGCCTGCACTTCGAAGGTGTCAAGGCGCGCCTGGATGCCGTGGGCATCCGCTACGAGATCAACCACAAGCTGGTGCGCGGCCTCGACTACTACAACCGCACCGTGTTCGAGTGGGTCACCGACAAGCTCGGCGCCCAAGGTACGGTGTGCGCCGGCGGCCGCTACGACGGCCTGGTCAGCCAGCTGGGCGGCAAGCCGACCCCGGGCGTGGGCTTCGCCATGGGCGTCGAGCGCCTGGTGCTGCTGCTGGAGACCCTGGAACTGCTGCCGGCCGAGCTGCACAGCCCGGCGGACGTCTACCTGTGTGCCTTCGGCGAGGCAGCCGAGCTGGCCGGCCTGGGCCTGGCCGAACGCCTGCGCGATGCCATCCCGGGCCTGCGCCTGCTGGTCAACGCCGGTGGTGGCAGCTTCAAGAGCCAGTTCAAGAAGGCCGACAAGAGCGGCGCGCGCTTCGCCCTGATCCTGGGTGAGGACGAACTGGCCGCCCGCGTGGTAGGTTGCAAACCCCTGCGCGACGATACCGAACAACAGAACATTGCCTGGGATGCGCTGGCGCAGCATCTCGCTGCCTGCCTGCAGGCCTGAGAACAGAGCGAATAAGGAGTTATCGGGGTGAGCATGACCGAAGAAGAACAGATTGCGCAGATCAAGGACTGGTGGCAGCGCAACGGTAAGCCCCTGCTGACCGGTGGTGCCCTGGCCCTGGCCCTGGTATTCGGCTGGCAGGCCTGGCAGCAGTACCAGACCAACCAGGCGCACGGCGCCGGCATGCTCTATCAGCAGCTGCTGGAGAGCAGCCTGACGCCCTCCGGCGAGCCGGATGTCGCCAAGGTCGCCGAGCTGGCCGGCAAGCTCAAGCAGGACTACGCCGGTTCCAGCTATGCCCAGTACGGCAGCCTGTTCGTCGCCAAGGTGGCGGTGGACAGCGGCAAGTTCGACGATGCCGTGGCCGAGCTCAAGCCGCTGGTGGACAAGCCTGCCGACGCCACCCTCGGCGAACTGGCCCGTCAGCGCCTGGCCCGCGTGCTGGCCGCTCAGGGCAAGGCCGAGGAAGGCCTCAAGCTGCTCGAAGGCGAGGCCGGCAAGGCCTGGCTGGCCAGCCGCGAAGAACTCAAGGGCGACCTGCTGGTGCAGCTCGGTCGCCACGACGAGGCCCACGCGGCCTACCAGAAGGCCAAGGGTGCCCTGGCCGAGGATGCCGCCGTCGGCGGCCTGCAGATGAAACTCGACGACCTGGCGAAAGGGGATGCCTGACGTGATGCGCTGGAAGAATGCCGCAGTGCTGGCCCTGGCCGTGATGGCCGTGGGTTGCAGCAGCAACAGCAAGAAGGAACTGCCGCCGGCCGAGCTGCCCGACATCCAGGAAGAAGTGCGCCTGGATGCCCAGTGGAGCCGCTCCATCGGTAACGGCCAGGGCGAACTGTACAACCAGCTGACCCCGGCCGCCGACGGCGAGCGCCTGTTCGCCGCCGCCGCGGACGGCGAGGTGGTGGCCCTGGATCGCCTGACCGGCGACAAGTTCTGGGAAGTCGACCTGGACCTGCCGATCTCCGGCGGCGTCGGCGCCGGCTACGGCCTGGTGCTGGTCGGCACCCTGAAAGGTGAAGTGGTCGCTCTCGACGCCAGCAATGGCGAGGAGAAGTGGCGTGCCCGCGTCACCAGCGAAGTGCTGTCGGCGCCGGCCACCAATGGCGACATCGTCGCGGTGCAGACCCAGGACGACCGCCTGATCGCCCTCGACGCCAGCACCGGCGAGCAGCGCTGGATCTACGAGAACAGCCCGGCCGTGCTGACCCTGCGTGGCACCAGCAGCCCGGTGCTGACCAACCGCCTGGTGGTCGCCGGCCTGTCCAGCGGCAAGGTCTTGGCTCTCGACGCCAGCCGCGGCATCCCGGTGTGGGAGCAGCGCGTGGCCGTGCCGCAGGGCCGTTCCGAACTGGAGCGCGTGGTCGACATCGACGGCAACCTGCTGCTCTCCGGCGGCACCCTGTACGTGGTGACCTACCAGGGCAAGGTGGCGGCCATCGACGTGGAGAGCGGTCGCCCGCTGTGGAACCGCGATGCCTCCAGCTACGTGGGCCTGGCCCAGGGCTTCGGTACCGTCTACGTGAGCCTGGCCAACGGCGCCGTGGAAGGAGTCGACGAGCGCTCCAATTCCGCCCTGTGGAACAACGATGCCCTGCAGCGTCGCCAGCTGTCGTCGCCGGAGGTGTTCTCCAGCTATGTGGCGGTCGGCGACCTGGAAGGCTACCTGCATCTGCTGAGCCAGGTGGACGGCCACTTCGTCGGCCGCAAGAAGATCGACGGCGACGGCCTGCGTGCCCGTCCGCTGGTGATCGGCGACTGGATCTACGCCTACGGCAACAGCGGCAAGCTGGTCGGCCTGACCATCCGCTAAGCTGAGTTGCAAAGCCCGGCCGCTGCCGTTCGACGGCAGCGGCCTTTGTGTTTTCTGAGGAGGAGCCGATGGTTCCGGTAATCGCCCTGGTGGGCCGCCCCAATGTCGGCAAGTCGACGCTGTTCAACCGCCTGACCAAGACCCGCGACGCCATCGTCGCCGAGTACGCGGGGCTGACCCGCGATCGCCAGTACGGCGAGGCCAAGTGGCAGGGGCGCACCTATATCGTCATCGATACCGGCGGCATCTCCGGCGACGAGGAAGGCATCGATGCGAAGATGGCCGAGCAGTCGCTGCAGGCCATCGAGGAAGCCGATGCCGTGCTGTTCATGGTCGACTCGCGCGCCGGCATGACCGCCGCCGACCAGATGATCGCCGAGCACCTGCGCAAGCGGAACAAGCGCAGCTTCCTGATTGCCAACAAGGTCGACACCGTCGACCCGGACATCGCCCGCGCCGAGTTCAGCCCGCTGGGCCTGGGCGACGCCCTGCCGATCGCCGCCGCCCATGGCCGTGGCATCAGCCAAATGCTGGAAGCTGCGCTGGGCATCTTCCCCAAGGACAACGCTGGTGAAGAGGCGCTCGAAGGCGAGGAGGGCGACGCCGAGGAAGTGGTCGCCGAGGGCCAGGAGGCCAAGCGCATCCCCGGTCCGAGCGAGAAGGACGGCATCAAGATCGCCATCATCGGCCGCCCCAACGTGGGCAAGTCGACCCTGGTCAACCGCATGCTCGGCGAGGAGCGGGTGATCGTCTATGACCAGGCCGGCACCACCCGCGACAGCATCTATATCCCCTTCGAGCGCGACGACGAGAAGTACACCCTGATCGACACCGCCGGTGTGCGTCGCCGCGGCAAGATCTTCGAGGCCGTCGAGAAGTTCTCGGTGGTCAAGACCCTGCAGGCCATCCAGGACGCCAACGTGGTGATCTTCGTGATGGACGCCCGCGAGGGCGTGGTCGAACACGACCTCAACCTGCTCGGCTTCGTGCTGGAGACCGGCCGCGCGCTGGTCATCGCCCTGAACAAGTGGGACGGCATGGAGCAGGGCGAGAAGGATTACGTGAAGACCGAGCTGGAGCGCCGGCTGATGTTCGTCGACTGGGCGGATATCCACTTCATCTCCGCCAAGCACGGCACCGGCGTCGGCCACCTGTACAAGTCGGTGCAGACCGCCTTCAAGGCTGCCGTCACCCGCTGGCCGACCAACCGCCTGACGCAGATCCTCGAAGACTGCGTGCAGGAGCACCAGCCACCGACCGTCAACGGCCGTCGCATCAAGCTGCGTTACGCCCACCTGGGCGGCGCCAACCCGCCGCTGATCGTGATCCACGGCAACCAGGTCGACTCGGTACCCAAGACCTACACCCGCTACCTGGAAAACACCTACCGCCGTGTGCTCAAGCTGGTCGGCACGCCGATCCGCATCGAGTACAAGGGCGGCGAGAACCCCTACGAGGGCAAGAAGAACAAGCTCACCGAGCGCCAGGTGAACCGCAAGAAGCGCCTGATGAGCCACCACAAGAAGGCCGAGAAGAAGCGCAAGGACAAGAAGCGCTGACTCTCCCGGCGGGTTACTTGAAAGGCGCAGTTTCTGCGCCTTTTTCGTTGGTGCTGCTGCTGCATCCCGGGGCGGCCATCGGCTATCCTCGCGGCTCGCACCATGCCAGCAGGAAGTCCCGATGCTCGCCAGCAAGCTGCCCAATGTCGGCACCACCATCTTCACCCGCATGTCCCAGCTCGCCGCGGAAGTCGGCGCCATCAACCTGTCGCAGGGTTTTCCCGATTTCGATGGTCCACAGGCCCTGCGCGAGGCCGTGGCCCGCCATGTGCTGGAGGGGCGCAACCAGTACAGCCCGATGACCGGCCTGCCGGCCCTGCGCCAGCAGGTGGCGGCCAAGATCGCGCGCAGCTACGGCGTGCAGCGCGATGCCGACAGCGAGATCACCATCACCCCCGGCGCCACCGAGGCGATCTTCTGTGCCGTGCAGGCGCTGATCCATCCGGGCGACGAGGCCATCGTTCTCGATCCCTGTTACGACAGCTACGAGCCCTCGGTGGAACTGGCCGGCGGTCGCTGCGTGCACGTGCCGCTGGCCCTGCCGGACTTCGCCGTGGACTGGCAGCGCCTGGCCGATGCCATCACCCCGCGTACCCGCCTGATCTTCCTCAACTCGCCGCACAACCCCAGCGGCGCGCTGCTCAGCCGTGACGACCTCGATCGGCTGGCCGCGCTGATCCGTGGCCGCGATATCCATGTGATCAGCGACGAGGTCTACGAGCACCTGATCTTCGACGGCGCCCGCCACGCCAGCGTGCTGGCCCACGAGGAGCTGTACGCCCGTGCCTTCGTGGTCAGCTCGTTCGGCAAGACCTACCACGTCACCGGCTGGAAGACCGGCTACGTGGTGGCGCCGCCGGTGTTGACCGCCGAACTGCGCAAGATCCACCAGTACGTCAACTTCTGCGGCGTGACCCCGCTGCAGCACGGCCTGGCCGACTTCATGGCTGCATGCCCGCAACATGTGGAGGAGCTGCCGGCCTTCTACCAGGCCAAGCGCGACCTGTTCTGCGACCTGCTGGCCGGCTCGCGTTTTCGCTTCACCCGCGCGCCCGGCACCTATTTCCAGCTGGCCGACTACTCGGCGATCCGCCCGGACCTGGACGACGTGGCCATGGCCGAGTGGCTGACCCGCGAGCACGGCGTGGCGGCCATCCCGGTGTCGGTGTTCTACCAGCAGGCCCCGGCCGACATGCGCCTGGTGCGCTTCTGTTTCGCCAAACGCGAGGAGACGCTGCGCCTGGCAGCGGAAAAACTATGCGCGATCTGAGCCTGTTGCCCGACCTCGAACTGGCGCTGATCCAGAGCGAACTGGACTGGCACGACCCCGCCGCCAACCGCGCGCGCTTCGAGCCGCTGCTCGACCAGGCCCGTGGCGCCGACCTGGTGGTGTTGCCGGAGATGTTCAGCACCGGCTTCTCCATGCACTCGGCCGAGCTGGCCGAGCCAGAAGACGGCCCGACCACGCAGTGGCTGCGCGAGCAGGCCGCGCGTATCGGCGCGGTAGTGACCGGCAGCCTGATCATCCAGGCCGCCGACGGCAGCTACCGCAACCGCCTGCTGTGGGCACGCCCGGATGGGTCGCTGGCGCACTACGACAAGCGCCACCTGTTCCGCATGGCTGGCGAGCACAAGCATTACGCCGCCGGTGGCGAGCAGGTGCTGCTGGACGTGAAGGGTTGGCAGGTGCGCCCGCTGATCTGCTACGACCTGCGTTTCCCGGTGTGGAGCCGCGATCCGCAGGACACCGACCTGCTGCTCTATACCGCCAACTGGCCGGGCGCCCGCCGCCACCACTGGAACCGCCTGCTGCCGGCGCGGGCCATCGAGAACCTGTGCTACGTGGCGGCGGTCAATCGCATCGGCACGGATGGCAAGGGCCATGCCTACTCAGGCGATTCCCAGGTGCTGGATTTCCAGGGCGAGACCCTGCTGGCGCCGGGCGCTGCCGCCGGCGTGTTCCGCGTGCGCCTGTCGGCCGCCGAGCTGGCGGCCTATCGCGAGCGCTTTCCGGCCTACCTGGATGCGGATGCCTTCGAGCTGCGGTAAGTCAGGGCTGCTTCAGGTAGCTGTCGTAGATGGCCTGATAGCGGCCGCTGGCCTTGAGGTGGCGCAGGCCGGCGTTGAAGTCGTCGCGGATCTTCGCTGAGCGAAACAGCGGACGGTAGTCCTGCGGGTCTTCCTTGACGAAGGGGTGAAACTCCACCGCCTTGGCCTTGAACAGGGTGGTGCGTTCGAGCAGTTGCTCGAAATACTGGTAGATGCGCTGGTCGCTCAGCACCACGTCGTAGCGGCCCTTGTTCAGGCCCAGCACCTGCAGCTCCTGATTGTTCTGCTCGAAGTACAGCCCGACGGCCTGGCTGGCGCTCAGCCACTCTGGATAGCGCCTGGCGGCGCCCTGGAAGGCGACGATGCTCAGTCCCTGCAGGTCTTCGGGCTTTTCTACCTGCAGGCGGCGTCCCTGCAGGGTGATCAGCACATTGCGATAGAGCACGGCCGGCTCGCCATAGTGGGCGCCCTGGGCGCTCAGATCCTGGCCGAGGTCGGTCATCGCCGCCTGCACTTCACCCTGGCGAAAGGCCAGGGGCACGCGAGCCAGCGGGTAGTAGCGTGGTTTCAGGCGGTGGCCGCGATAGGCAAGGGCCTCGCCGATGACGTCCAGTTCGATGCCGCTGTCGCTTTCCGGAAAGCAGTAGGGCGGAATCTTCTCGCCGAAGGCCATCACTACGTCTTCCGCCAGAACGGGCCCCGTGCAGGCCAGCGTCAGGACAAACAGCAGACTGCGCAGCGGCGAGAACATGGCATCGCTCCTTGACGGGTTCTTTTCCAGTCTAGAGCGTCTCGCCGTGGCAGCACGACCGCCGGGCAGGGCGGTCGTGCGTTCACTCAGAGTGAAGCCATATCGATGACGAAGCGATACTTCACATCGCTTTTCAGCATGCGCTCGTAGGCCTGGTTGATCGCCTGCATGGGGATCATCTCGATGTCCGCGACGATCTTGTGCGCGGCGCAGAAGTCGAGCATCTCCTGGGTCTCGGCGATGCCACCGATCAGCGAGCCGGCGATGCGGCGGCGCTTGAAGATCAGGCCGAACACGTCCGCCGGCGGGTGCGGTGAGTCCGGGGCGCCGACCAGGCACAGGGTGGCGTCGCGCTTGAGCAGGTTGAGGAAGGGGTTGAGGTCGTGTGGCGCGGCCACGGTGTTGAGGATGAAGTCGAAGCTATTGGCGTGGGCCGCCATCTCCTCGGCATTCTTCGACACCACCACTTCGCTGGCGCCCAGGCGCAGGGCGTCTTCGCGCTTGTTCGGCGAGGTGGTGAACAGCACCACGCGGGCGCCCATGGCCGCGGCAATCTTCACCCCCATGTGGCCGAGGCCGCCAAGGCCGACGATGCCGACCTTCTGACCCGGGCCGACCTGCCACTGGCGCAGCGGCGAGTAGGTGGTGATGCCGGCGCACAGCAGCGGGGCGACGGCCGCCAGGTTGTCGGTATGGCTGATGCGCAGGACGAAGCGCTGGTCGACCACTATGTGCTGGGAGTAGCCGCCGAAGGTGTTCTCGCCGCCGAACACCGGGCCGTTGTAGGTGCCGGTGAAACCGCTCTCGCAATACTGCTCGAGGCTGTCGTGGCAGGAGGCGCAGTGCCGGCAGCTGTCGACCATGCAGCCGACGCCGGCGACGTCGCCGACCTTGAACCTGGAGACCTGGCTGCCGACGGCCGTGACCCTGCCGACGATCTCGTGGCCCGGCACCGAGGGGTAGCGGGTGTTGTGCCATTCGTTGCGCGCGGTGTGCAGGTCCGAATGGCAGACGCCGCAGTAGAGGATGTCGATGGCCACGTCATCCGGGCCGACGGCTCGGCGCTGGATCTCGAAGGGAGCCAGCGGGGTGTGTGGGGCCTGGGCGGCGTAGGCGAGGGTCTTGTGCATGGTGGCCTCCTGGGCGATGCGATGAGCCGAGGGAGAGGCTAGGCCAATGGTGAGTCAGGCGCTTGCCCAATCCTGCCGACTGCATGCCCAAAGATGCGGACAGCAAAAAGGGGGCCTAGCCCCCCCTTGCTCGCTGCTGCTGGCCGATCAGGCCGCGGCGGCCTTGTCGGCCTCCTGGGCCAGGGCGCGGTTGAGCGCACTGAACAGGGCGCGGAAGGTCGCGGTGGTGAGGTTCTCGTCGATGCCGATGCCGTGCAGCGGGCGGCCACCGTTGAGGCGGACCTCGATGTAGGCCACGGCCTGGGCGTTGGTGCCGGCGCTGATGGCGTGCTCGTGGTAGTCCATGATCTCGATGTTCTGCGGCAGGGCGGCGACCAGCGCCTCCAGCGGGCCCTTGCCGCTGCCGTGCTTGCGTCGCGCCTCGCCGTCGAAAGTGACGTCGACGTCGACGGTGCAGATGCCGTTCTCTTCCTGCAGGCGATGGCCCTTGAGCGCGTAGGGCGCATCGGCTTGCAGGTATTCGCTCTGCAGCAGTCCGTAGATCTGCTGGGCGGTCATTTCCAGGCCGAGGCGGTCGGTCTCGCGTTGCACTACCTGGCTGAACTCGATCTGCAGGCGGCGCGGCAGGCTGATGCCGTATTCCTGCTCGAGCAGGAAGGTGATGCCGCCCTTGCCGGACTGGCTGTTCACCCGGATCACCGCCTCGTAGTCGCGGCCGATGTCGGCCGGGTCGATCGGCAGGTAGGGCACTTCCCAGATGCCTTGCGGGTCCTGCTGGGCGAAGCCCTTGCGGATGGCGTCCTGGTGCGAGCCGGAGAAGGCGGTGTGGACCAGGTCGCCGACGTACGGATGGCGCGGGTGCACCGGCAGCTGGTTGCACTCCTCGACCACCTTGCGCACGGCATCGATGTCGGAGAAGTCCAGCTGCGGGTCTATGCCCTGGGTGTACATGTTCAGCGCCATGGTCACCAGGCAGAGGTTGCCGGTGCGCTCGCCGTTGCCGAACAGGCAGCCTTCCACGCGGTCGGCGCCGGCCATCAGCGCCAGCTCCGAGGCGGCCACGCCGGTGCCGCGGTCGTTGTGGGTGTGCAGGCTGATGATCAGGCTGTCGCGCTTATCGACATGGCGGCAGAACCACTCGATCTGGTCGGCGTAGTGGTTCGGCGTGGCGCACTCGACGGTGGCCGGCAGGTTGAGGATCAGGCGCTTGGCCGGGGTCGGCTGGAACACGCCGATCACCGCGTTGCACACCTCGACGGCGAAGTCGGTCTCGGTGGAGCTGAACACTTCCGGCGAGTACTCGAAGCCCCACTGGGTTTCCGGCTGCGCCGCGGCCAGGCGCTTGATGATCTGCGCGGCGTGGGTGGCGATCTCGATCACGCCGGCCTTGTCCTGGTTGAAGACGATGCGGCGGAAGCTCGGCGCGGTGGCGTTGTAGTAGTGGACGATGGCGCGCTTGGCGCCCCTGAGCGACTCGAAGGTGCGGGTGATGAGGTCCTCGCGGGCCTGGGTCAGCACCTGGATGGTCACGTCATCGGGGATATGGCCGCCCTCGATCAGCTCGCGGACGAAGTCGAAGTCGGTCTGCGAGGCGGACGGGAAGCCCACTTCGATCTCCTTCAGGCCCACGGCGACCAGGCACTTGAAGAAGCGCATCTTCTTCTCGGCATCCATCGGCTCGATCAGCGACTGGTTGCCGTCGCGCAGGTCGGTGGACAGCCAGATCGGCGCCTTGTCGATGGTCTTGTCCGGCCAGGTGCGGTCCGGCAACTGGATCGGGGTGAAGGCGCGGTACTTCTTCGACGGGTCTTTGAGCATGGTCATGGCGGAAATCCTTGGGCAGCAGCAGGCCGGGTCAATCGAAAGAGGGCGAATGGCGGGGGAGGCGGTTCAGCCACGCAGTCGCGGACTGACCAGGCGCTGGCAGGCGTGTTGACGCAGAAGAATGAGGGTATGGGCCGTTTTCATGCTGACAACCCTACTGCCAGAGGTTAAAGCTGGCAAGGCTTGGTAGGAAAACGCATAAAAATCGCGCGCTATGCTTTATGCTGGTTTCTTATTGCGGTGTGACGTGGTTTTTTGCGTTTTGCTTGTCCGGCGATCAGCTCAGCAGGTTCAGTACAGCCTGGGGGCGCTGGTTGGCCTGGGCCAGGACACTCTGAGCGGCTTGCTGGATGATTTGCTTGGAGGTGAGGTTGGCGGTCTCGGCAGCGTAGTCGGTATCCAGGATGCGGGAGCGGCTGGCCGCTGCATTTTCCGCAATATTCTGCAGATTGGCGATGGTCGACTCCAGGCGATTTTGCACTGCACCCATGTTGGCTCGCTGGCGGTCGATATAGGCCAGTGCGTCGTCTATATCGAGTACGGCGATGCCCGGATTGTCGATCAAATCCAGATTGCTGAGCGCCATGCTGTCCACATTGAACGAGCCGAAACCAATCTCCAGTGTCTCGTAGGCATTGGCGCCAATTTGGAATTTCACCAGTGTGTTGCCACCCACTCCCTCGGCGTTGAAGAGTTCTGGCAGATCGACATTGAACCCCCGGGTCAGCTTGCTGCCAGCGCCTTGGTTGGGGAGTACATTCTGGGCGGTTCGCACCTCGCGGCGATCAGCGTCGAAGCCGCCTATGGCGCCAGTGTCTTCGTTCGTCAGGTCCAGTGAGGCGACATAGGTTGCCGCGTCTGCGTTGAATTTTGTGTCGAAGTCGGCTTCTCCGGTGAAGGCGCCGTTACTCGCATTGGCCAGCGCCGCATTGAGAGTGGAGCCGGGGTTCCGGTTGAGGTACTGCATGATGTCCTTGATGCCTTCCCCGCCTGCCGCCTTGATCCGATCATGCATGTAGCGAACCGCGGCATAGCCCCCGGAATAGCCGGCGGAGGCGCTGACATCGTCTGCGTTGAAGGCGGCAACGATTGCGGCAGTGCTGGTGCCGCCGGCGGTATCGCCGGACAGCCGCTCATCGGCACCATGGATGGCTTCGGCAGCGCCCTCCTTGAACCAGTTCGGCAGTGCCGTGAAGTTCATGCTGCGGCCCATGATGGCGTGAACCATTTCATGGGCGATGATGCGGTCGTTGTAGTAAGGGGCGCTGCCGCCATTGGGCAGGTTGGCAGGTAGAAAGTCCGCCAGGTCGATGTTGAGGGACTGGTTGTCGACCTTGCCACCGGCTCCGCCGGTTCCCGAGACAGAAGCCAGCACATTGCCTGCACCATCGGTGAAATCCAGGTTGACGGTGAGGGTTGAGCCATCGCCCTGGATGCCGAAGCTATTGAGGACCAGTTGCTCGGCCTCGTTCAGCCAATAACCTTTCAGGCCGTTGAGAATGGCCCGTCTGTCCAAATCGCCCAGGGCCGAGAAGTCGCCTTGGTCAAATACCTTGCGGCCGGCGAAAGTCGTGGTCTCGTTGAGCCTGTTGATTTCCTGAAGGAGCTGCTGGGCTTCCTGGTTGAGTGCCTTGCGCTCGCTTGCTCCGTTGGAGCCGTTCATTGCCTGTAAGCCGAGCGAGCGAACCCGCTGCAGTGAGTCGGAAACAGTCTGCAGGGCGCCTTCCGCTACCTGTAGCAGCGAAATGGCGTCATTCGCGTTACGCGTTGCCACATTAAGTCCGCGCACCTGGGAGGTGAGGCGGTTGGAAATCTGCAATCCGGCGGCGTCATCCTTCGCGCTATTGATGCGCTGTCCCGTGGACAGGCGCTGCAGCGAGGTGTCGAGCCCCTTGGTGTTGCTTTCCAATTGGCGACGCGTGAACGACGAGGCGATGTTGGTATTGACCGTCAGCATCCAGTCGGCTCACACGCAGGTCGGCCGGGCGAGTTTCCGGCCTCATCGGTGAAGTCGGCGGTTTGCCGAGGAGCTTGAATGGATGGCGAGGAAAACTGACGAACGGTGTCTTGCTCAGGGCTTGAATGCGCCGATGAAGATCGCCGGATCGACCCGCGCGTCGTTGAGGCTGACGTTCCAGTGCAGGTGCGGGCCGGTGGCGCGGCCGGTGGCGCCGACGCGGCCGACCAGGCCACCGCGCGGCAGTTCCTGGCCCAGTTGCACATCGACCTTGGACAGGTGGCAGAACATGCTGATCAGGCCCTGGCCGTGGTCGACGAATACGGTCTTGCCGTTGAAGAAGTAGTCGCCGACCAGGATCACCCGGCCGGCCGCCGGTGCCTTGATCGGCGTGCCGGCACCGACGGCGAAGTCCAGGCCGGAGTGCGGGTTGCGCTCCTCGCCGTTGAAGAAGCGGCGCAGGCCGAAGGGCGAGGACAGCGGGCCGTCGACCGGCTTGTCGAACAGCAGGTTGCTCGGCTGGCGCGGGCTGAACTGCTGGTAGGCGCGGGTCTGCTCGGCCAGCTCGCGCTCGATGCGCGCCAGATTCTTCGCGCTCGGGTTGACCTGTTCCTGGTTCTTCAGGGTGATGCGCTGCTCGCGGTAGTACTTGGTGCCGACTGTGAAACTCAGCGCCTGGCCGTTCGCCTCGATCTGCTGCGTGCCCGGCTTGACCGTCAACGGGATGCCGACGATGGCGATCCAGCGCCGGCCTTCTTCCTTCACCACCAGCACCGGCTTGCCCTGGTAGCGCGCCTGCGGTGCGCTGGGGGCGTCGCCCAGGTCGAGCACGGCCACGCCGCCGGGCACCGGCTTGTGCAGCAGGCGGGTGAGGAAGCCTTCGGCATGCACGGGCAGGGCGAGGCAGCAGAGGAGGGTCAGGCTGAGCAGGCGCATGGGGTGTCCGTAGGGGGGATGGCGTTAGGCCTATCCACCCGCATGAGGGTTAATCGAGCAGCGACAGGGTCACCGGGGTGAGGTGGTTGTCCTCGACCCGCACTTCCAGTTCGCCTTCTCCCAGGCGCGCCTTGAGGCGCTGCCCGGGGCGGGTCTGGCTGGCGGCGCGCACGGCCTGGCCGCGCTCGTCGAGGAGGATGCTGTAGCCGCGGCCGAGGGTGGCCAGCGGGCTGACGATATGCAGCGTTTGCGCGAGATTTTCCAGCTGCTGGCGCTGCTGGCGCAGTTGCAGCTCGATGGCGCGCGGCAGGCGGGTGGCCAGGCTGTCCAGGCGCTGGCGCAGCAGGGCCAGGGCGCGGCCCGGGTGCTGCGCGGCCAGGCGGGTATCCAGGCGCGCCAGGCGTTCGTGGCGGCTGTGCAGCTGCTGTTGAAATGCCCTGCGCAGGCGCATGTCCAGGTCGTCCAGGCGCTGGGCCTGCTGGCGCAGGCGCTCGCCGGGGTGGCGCAGGCGTCGGCTCAGGCTGTCCAGGCGCAGCTGCTCTCGGCTCAGGCGGGTCTGCAGGGTCAGGGCCAGGCGGCGGCTGAGGCTGTCCAGGCGGCGCTGCAGGTCGGAACTGTCCGGGGCCAGCAGCTCGGCGGCGGCCGAGGGCGTCGGCGCGCGCACGTCGGCGACGAAGTCGCTGATCGACACGTCGGTCTCGTGGCCGACGGCGCTGACGATGGGGGTGGCGCAGGCCGCCACGGCGCGTGCCACGGCCTCCTCGTTGAAGCACCAGAGGTCCTCCAGCGAGCCGCCGCCACGGGCCAGGATGATCGCGTCGAAGCCGGCGCGGTCGGCCAGCTGCAGGGCGCGGACGATCTGCGCGGTGGCCTCGCGGCCCTGCACGGCGGTGGGCACCAGGGTCAGCGTCACCTGCGGTGCGCGGCGGCGGAACACGCTGATGATGTCGCGAATCACCGCGCCGGTCGGCGAGCTGACGATGCCGATACGCTGCGGGTGGGCGGGCAGGGCGCGCTTGCGCTCGCTGGCGAACAGACCTTCGGCGGTCAGTTTCTCCTTGAGCGCCTCGAAGGCCAGGCGCAGGGCGCCGTCGCCGGCCGGCTCGACGCTGTCGAGGATCAGCTGGTAGTCGCCACGCCCCTCGAACAGCGAGACCTTGCCGCGCACCTTCACCGCCAGGCCTTCGCGCAGGGCCTGGCGCACGCGGGCGGCGTTCTGCCGGAACAGCGCGCAGCGCACCTGGGCCTGGCTGTCCTTGAGGGTGAAATAGATGTGGCCGGAGGCCGGCCTGGCCAGGTTGGAAATCTCGCCTTCGACCCACACCTGGGCGAACACGTCCTCCAGCAGCAGGCGGGCGCGGTTGTTCAGCTGGCTGACGCTGAGGGCCTCGCGATCGAGGCCCAGGCGCTGGAACGGGTCGGTAATCATGGCCGGCATCATAGCGGGTTGGCCGGCGTGCCCAAAGTCGCGCGGGGCATTAGACTGCGCGGCCGTTTCGGCCATCCTTGCAGTCATGAGTGCGATACAGAGCATCCTGGTACCGAAGATTTCCAGCCTGCCCGAGGCCGAGGCCAGGGCGCGCCTGATGCTGCGCTGGCTTGCGGGCCAGCGCCTGGTGGCAGCGCAGCAGAGCACCTGCGGGCGCCTCGGCAACGGCATGGGGCATGCCATCGACGAAGGCGCGCGGCGCCTGCTGCATGCCGAGCGCCTGCCGTTCGGCCAGCCCTGCAACGGCCTGCAGGTGGTGACCAAACGCTGCATCTACACACCGACCCGTGACTTCCTCGAGGAGGCCGGCTGCCCGGAGTGCCGCCAGGAAGTCGGCGTGGCGCTGTTCGAGGGCCTGGACGAGTGGTCGGCCGGGGTGAGCGACAACTTCACCTGCCCCGAGTGCGGCCATGAAGACGACATCAACGGTTTCCTGTTCCTGCAACCCTGCGCCTTCTCCAACCTGGCCTTCGTCTTCAATGGCTGGCCGCCCGAGTGCTTTTCGCCGGCCTTGCTGGAGCAGTTTGCCGAGCGCCTGGGCTTTCCCGTACGCCTGGTGCGGGTGGACGGCTGAGCGGCGAGTCGCCATTGAGCGAAGGGCGGTGGCTGGGTATAATGCCGCGCTTCTTATTTTTCCCTCCCGGGAGCCCCGCCATGCTGCGCATCAGCCAAGAAGCACTGACCTTCGACGACGTTCTGCTCATCCCCGGTTATTCCGAAGTCCTGCCCAAGGACGTCAGCCTGAAGACCCGCCTGACCCGTGGCATCGAGCTGAATATCCCGCTGCTGTCCGCAGCCATGGATACCGTCACCGAAGCGCGCCTGGCCATCGCCATGGCCCAGGAAGGCGGCATCGGCATCATCCACAAGAACATGACCATCGAGCAGCAGGCTGCCGAGGTGCGCAAGGTCAAGAAATTCGAGGCCGGCGTGGTCAAGGACCCGATCACCATCGAGGCCGACGCCACCGTGCGCGACCTGTTCGAGCTGACCCGCCAGCACAACATCTCCGGCGTGCCGGTGCTCTCCAACGGCGACCTGGTCGGCATCGTCACCTCCCGCGACGTACGCTTCGAGAACCGCCTGGACGCCCTGGTGCGCGACGTGATGACGCCGAAGGAGCGCCTGGTCACGGTCAAGGAAGGCGCCACCAAGGAAGCCGTGCGCGAGCTGCTGCACAAGCACCGCATCGAGAAGGTGCTGATCGTCGACGACGCCTTCGCCCTCAAGGGCATGATGACCGTCAAGGACATCGAGAAGGCCAAGGCCTACCCGCTGGCCAGCAAGGACGACCAGGGTCGCCTGCGCGTCGGCGCCGCCGTCGGCACCGGTGCCGATACCGCCGACCGCGTCGGCGCGCTGGTCGCCGCCGGCGTCGACGTGATCATCGTCGACACCGCCCACGGCCACTCCAAGGGTGTGATCGACCGCGTACGCTGGGTCAAGGAGAACTTCCCGGAAGTCCAGGTGATCGGCGGCAATATCGCCACCGGTGACGCCGCCAAGGCCCTGGTCGAGGCCGGCGCCGACGGCGTCAAGGTCGGCATCGGCCCGGGCTCGATCTGCACCACCCGCATCGTCGCCGGCGTCGGCGTACCGCAGATTTCCGCCGTGGCCAACGTCGCTGCGGCCCTGGCCGGCACCGGCGTGCCGCTGATCGCCGACGGTGGCATCCGCTTCTCCGGTGACCTGTCCAAGGCCATAGTCGCCGGCGCCTCCGCCGTGATGATCGGCTCCATGCTGGCCGGTACCGAAGAGGCCCCGGGCGAGGTCGAGCTGTTCCAGGGCCGTTCCTACAAGGCCTACCGCGGCATGGGCTCGCTGGGCGCCATGGCCCAGGCCCAGGGTTCCTCCGACCGCTACTTCCAGGACTCCTCGGCCGGCGCCGAGAAGCTGGTGCCGGAAGGCATCGAAGGCCGCGTGCCGTACAAGGGCGCGATGAGCGCCATCGTGCACCAGCTGATGGGTGGCCTGCGCGCCTCCATGGGCTACACCGGCTGCGCCACCATCGACGAGATGCGCACCAAGCCGGAGTTCGTGCGCATCACCGGCGCCGGCATGGCCGAGTCGCACGTGCACGATGTGCAGATCACCAAGGAAGCCCCGAACTACCGCGTGGGTTAATCCACGGCATTGAATCGACACGGGGCTGACTAATCAGCCCCGTGTCATTTGTGAATTCCGCTACGAGAGACGGCCATGGCCCATCATGACATTCACGCCCACCGCATCCTGATCCTGGATTTCGGTTCCCAGTACACCCAGCTGATCGCCCGCCGCGTGCGCGAGATCGGCGTGTACTGCGAGATCCACCCGTTCGACATGGACGACGCCGCCATCCGCGCCTTCGCCCCGCGCGGCATCATCCTCGCCGGCGGTCCGGAGTCGGTGCATGAGGCGGGCAGCCCGCGCGCGCCGCAGGCGGTATTCGATCTGGGCGTGCCGCTGTTCGGCATCTGCTACGGCATGCAGACCATGGCCGAGCAGCTCGGCGGCAAGGTGGAAGGCTCCGACCTGCGCGAGTTCGGCTACGCCCGCGTCGACGTGGTCGGCAAGGCGCGCCTGCTCGACGGCATCGAGGACCACGTGGACGCCGACGGCGTGCTCGGCCTCGACGTGTGGATGAGCCACGGCGACAAGGTCACCGCCATGCCCGCCGGCTTCCACATCCTCGCCAGCACCCCGAGCTGCCCGATCGCCGCCATGGCTGACGACAGCCGCGCCTACTACGGCGTGCAGTTCCACCCGGAAGTGACCCACACCAAGCAGGGCGGGCGTATCCTCTCGCGCTTCATCCTCGACATCTGCGGCTGCGCGGCCCTGTGGACCCCGGCCAACATCGTCGAAGACGCCATCGCCACCGTGCGTGCCCAGGTCGGCTCTTCCAAGGTGCTGCTGGGCCTGTCCGGCGGCGTCGACTCCTCGGTGGTCGCGGCCCTGCTGCACAAGGCCATCGGCGACCAGCTGACCTGCGTGTTCGTCGACAACGGTCTGCTGCGCCACCAGGAAGGCGACCAGGTGATGGCCATGTTCGCCGAGAACATGGGCGTCAAGGTGATCCGCGCCAACGCCGAAGAGCTGTTCCTCGGCCGCCTGGCCGGCGTCAGCGACCCGGAAGAGAAGCGCAAGATCATCGGCCGCACCTTCATCGAGGTGTTCGACCAGGAAGCCACCAAGCTCAAGGACGTGAAGTTCCTCGCCCAGGGCACCATCTACCCGGACGTGATCGAGTCGGCCGGCGCCAAGACCGGCAAGGCCCACGTGATCAAGAGCCACCATAACGTCGGCGGCCTGCCGGAGGACATGCAGTTCTCCCTGGTCGAGCCGCTGCGCGAGCTGTTCAAGGACGAAGTGCGCAAGATCGGCCTGGAGCTGGGCCTGCCCTACGACATGGTCTACCGCCACCCCTTCCCGGGCCCGGGCCTGGGCGTGCGCATCCTCGGCGAGGTGAAGAAGGAGTACGCCGACCTGCTGCGTCTGGCCGACCACATCTTCATCGAGGAGCTGCGCAACTTCGACTGGTACCACAAGACCAGCCAGGCCTTCGTGGTGTTCCAGCCGGTGAAATCGGTCGGCGTGGTCGGCGACGGCCGGCGCTACGCCTGGGTCGTGGCCCTGCGCGCCGTGGAGACCATCGACTTCATGACCGCGCGTTGGGCGCACCTGCCCTACGAGCTGCTGGAGAAGGTCTCCAACCGCATCATCAACGAGATCGAAGGCATCTCCCGGGTCACCTACGACGTGTCGAGCAAGCCGCCGGCGACCATCGAGTGGGAGTGATCCGCCAGGGGCGAAAAGGGCAGCGCGAGCTGCCCTTTTTGTTGCCCGCAATTATTCGCTGCGTGGCTGAGCAGCTTGGGCCAGATGCCGATTCCGTCTAATGCCGGACCTGGTGCGCCATAAGCTGAAACTAGGATTCCCTGCTGCTGAGGAATGCTCATGGCCACTTATGTCGATTGGCGTCTGCGCGGCCCCGGAGTGGACCTGTGCAACTGCGATTTTGGTTGCCCCTGCCAGTTCAATGCCTTGCCCACCCACGGCAAGTGCGAGGCGGCGGTGGGCTTTCACATCGTCGAGGGGCACTTCGCCGACACTCCCCTGGATGACTTGAACGTGGCCTGCACCTTTGCCTGGCCTGGGCCGATCCACGAGGGGCAGGGGCAGTGCCAGGCCTTTATCGACGAGCGGGCCAGCGAGGCGCAGCGCCAGGCCCTGCTGACCATCCTCAGTGGCCAGGAGCAGGAGCCGACGGCCTTCTTCGCCATCTTCGCCAGCACGGTGGTGACCATGCATGCGCCGCAGTTCGTGCCGGTCGAGGTGCGCACCGATCGCACCGCGCTTACCGCCAGCATCCGTGTGCCCGGCGCCATCGACGGGCGGGTCGAGCCGATCCGCAACCCCATGGATGGCTCCATGCATCGGGCCAAGGTGGTGCTGCCGGAGGGTTTCGAGTTCGCTGAGGCCGACTGTGCCAGTGCCACCTTCCGCACCACTGGGGCTATCGCCCTGGACTATGCCGGCAGCAACGCCATGCTCTACGACCTGCACATGGGGCCCAGTGGCATCATTCGCGCCTAGTCGCATCGACTGGGGCGCCGCTGTCGCGGCCGCCGGCGTGCTGTCGCTCGGCGCGCTCGGCTGGTACTGGACGGCCCGCGAGGCGGCGCGCATGGCGGCCATGGGCGAGATGCACATGCCGCCGACCGACTGGCTGTCGCTGCAGGGCCTGCTGGCCTTCGCCATGTGGCTGGCGATGATGCTGGCGATGATGCTGCCGGCGGCCCTGCCGATGATCCTGCTCTATCGCCGTTGCCTGCTGCGCGACCGCCAGCGGGTGGCCAAGCTGTGGTTGTTCTGCCTGGCCTACGCAGCGATCTGGGCGGGCTTCGCCCTGCTCATGAGCGTCGTGCAGGCGCTCGGCGAGCGTGCTGGAATACTCGACCCGATGAGCCTGCGCCTGCCGCCGGCGTTGGGCGCCGCGGCCCTGGCGCTGGCCGGGCTCTACCAGCTGAGCCAGGCCAAGGCGGCCTGCCTCCAGCATTGCCAGAGTCCGCTGCAATTCCTCCAGCACCATGCCCGCCCAGGCCTGGCTGGGGCCTGGCGGACCGGCCTGCACCACGGTCTGTACTGCCTGGGCTGCTGCTGGGCGCTGATGCTGATCCTGCTGGCGGTCGGCGCTATGAGCCTGTGGGGGATGGCACTGCTCAGCCTGCTGGTGCTGGTGGAGAAGCTGCTGCCGCTGGGCGGCGGCTGGCGCCGCGGCAGCGCCGCGCTGCTGATTGCCGCCGCCCTGGCGCTGTGGTTCTGGTAGCTGCGACATCGCGGCGTTCGACTTTGTCGGAGGCTGCCGAATAAAATGAGGCTGCTTCCCATTTGCTCCAGGCGCCGAGCCGGGATCGGCGCCTGTGCCGCTCGCGTAGGTGATCGATGAAATTGACCCGCAGACAGGTCCTCGCCGGCCTGGTCGGCCTCGGCGTGGCCGGTCTCGGCGCCGCTGGCGTGCGCTACTGGCTGGGCCGCCCGCAGAACCTGGCGACCCATGACTACGAGCTGATCGCCGCGCCGCTGGACCTGGAGCTGGTGCCGGGGCACCAGACCCCGGCCTGGGCCTACGGCGGCCAGGCCCCGGGCCTGGAGCTGCGCTGCCGCCAGGGCGAGCGTCTGCGCGTGCGCTTCGTCAACCGGCTGGAAGTGGAGACCACCATCCACTGGCACGGCATCCGCCTGCCGCTGGAGATGGACGGCGTGCCCTACGTCTCGCAACTGCCGGTCAAGCCCGGCGAGTACTTCGACTACGACTTCGTCTGCCCGGACGCCGGCAGCTACTGGTACCACCCGCACACCGCCAGCGCCGAGCAGCTGGGTCGTGGTCTGGTCGGGCCGTTGATCGTCGAGGAGCGCGAGCCGAGCGGCTTTCGCCACGAGCGCACGCTGTGCCTGAAAACCTGGCACGTGGACGAGCAGGGCGCCTTCAGCGACTTCCTGGTGCCGCGCCAGGCCGCCCGCGAGGGTACCCGCGGGCGCCTGTCGACCGTCAATGGCGTGCCCAACCCGACCCTGGAGCTGCCGGCAGGCCAGGTGGTGCGCCTGCGCCTGATCAACGTCGACAACACCATCACCTACCGCCTCAACCTGCCGGGCGGTGAGGCGCGCATCTACGCGCTGGATGGCAACCCCGTGGCGCCGCGCCCGCTGGGCAAGGATTACTGGCTGGGCCCGGGCATGCGCCTCGACCTGGCGCTCAGGGTGCCGGCCGCCGGCATCGAGCTGCCGCTGCGCAACGGCCCGCTGCGCCTGGCGACCATCAGGAGTGTGACCAGCGCCGAGGCGTCGGGCGACTGGCCGCCGGCCTTGCCGGCCAACCCGCTGGCCGAGCCGGACCTGTCCCGGGCCGAGACCCTGCGTTTCAACTTCGAGTGGGCGGCGGCGCTGTCTGGCGACGTGGCCAAAGGCGGCAGCTACAGGTACTGGCAGATCAACGGCCAGGCCTGGGACATCAACGACAAGACCTGCGCCGAGCGGCCCATCGCCAGCCTCAAGCGCGGTGGCCACTACGTCTTCGTGCTGCGCAACATGGCCCAGTACCAGCACCCCATCCACCTGCACGGCATGAGCTTCAAGGTGCTGGATTCCGATCGCAAGGACCTAGTGCCGTACTTCACCGATACCTACCTGCTGGGCAAGAACGAGACGGCGCGCATCGCCTTCGTCGCCGATAATCCGGGGGTGTGGATGTTCCACTGCCATGTGATCGACCATATGGAAACCGGCCTGATGGCCGCCATCGAGGTGGTCTGATGCGCCAACCGAAGATCATCGACCGCAGCCAGGATGAGCGTTTCATGCGCGAGGCGCTGGCGCTGGCCGCCGAGGGGGCACAAAGGGGCGAGGTGCCGGTGGGCGCCGTGCTGGTACAGGACGGCGAGGTGATCGGCCGCGGCTTCAACTGCCCGATCTCCACCAGTGACCCCAGTGCCCACGCCGAGATGGTGGCGATCCGCGCCGCCGCCAGCGCCGTGCAGAACTACCGCCTGCCCGGCAGCACCCTGTACGTGACCCTGGAGCCCTGCAGCATGTGCGCCGGGCTGATCGTGCATTCGCGCGTCAGTCGGGTGGTCTACGGCACCACCGAGCCCAAGGCCGGGGTGGCGGTCAGTCGGGGCCAGTTCTTCACCCAGGATTTTCTCAACCATCGGGTGCTGATCGAGGGCGGGCTGCTGGCGCAGGAATGCGGCGAGATGCTCAGCGCCTTCTTCAAGGCGCGGCGCAGCGGCGACAGGTAGTCTTCGGGGCTGGCGTTGCCTATCCCGGGACCGAAGCAGGTCACAGCCTTTCCCGGATTGCATCCGGGCTACAGCTGGGTCGGCTCTTCCTTGGGAATGGTCTTGTTCACCCCCGGCACATGCAGGCCGCTCTCGGCCACGCGGGTGCCTTCCAGCTGCGGCTGGGTCACCCAGTTGAGGATGTCGTAGTAGCGCCGCACGTTGCGCACGAAGTGCACGGTCTCGCCGCCGCGCGCGTAGCCATAGCGGGTCTTGCTGTACCAGCGCTTCTGCGCCAGGCGCGGCAGCATCTTCTGCACGTCCAGCCACTTGTTCGGGTTGAGGCCCTCGGCCTGTGCCAGCTTGCGCGCGTCCGCCAGGTGGGCGATGCCGATGTTGTAGGCGGCCAGGGCGAACCAGGTGCGGTCCGGCTCGCTCATGTCCTCGGTCAGGCCGCTGTGCACCAGGGCGAAGTACTTGGCACCACCGGCGATGCTCTGCCGCGGGTCCAGGCGGTTGACCACGCCCATGGCCTGTGCGGTGTTCTGGGTCAGCATCATCAGGCCGCGCACGCCGGTCTTGGAGGTGGCGTCCGGGGTCCACAGTGACTCCTGGTAGCCGATGGCGGCCAGCAGGCGCCAGTCCACTTTGTACTTCTCGGCGGCCTGCCTGAAATGTTGCTCATAGCGTGGAAGGCGCTGCTGCAGGTGCTTGGCGAAGGTGTAGGCGCCGACGTAGCCGAGCACGTCGACGTGGCCGTAGTAGCGCTCCTTGAGGCGCTGCAGGCTGCCGTTCTCCTCGACCAGGGCGAGGAAGTGGTCGGCCTCGCGCAGCAGACTGTCGTCCGTGCCGGCGGCTACCGCCCAGCCCAGGCTGCGCGCTTCGCCCAGGTCGAAGGCGACCCGTACGTTGGGGAAGTACACCTGGTTCATCGCCAGCTCGTTGGAGTCGACCAGGGTCAGGTCGACCTGGCCCTCGTCGACCATGCGCAGCAGGTCGACCACCTCGACGTCGGTGGACTCCTCGTACTGCAGGTCCGGCAGGGTCTTCTTCAGCTCGGCCAGCTGCTCGGCATGGCTGCTGCCCTTGAGCACCAGGATGCGCCGGCCGATCAGGTCCTCGGGGCGGCTGGGGCGGCGCTGACCGTTGCGGTAGATGATCTGCGGAGTGACGTCCAGGTAGGCGCGGGTGAAGTTGGCCTGGGCCTTGCGCCCGTCGCTGGCCACCAGGCCGGCCGCGGCCAGCACCGGGCCGTTCGGCTGGTTGAGGCGGGCGAACAGGTCGTCGAGGTTGTCGGCGGTCTCGATCTTCAGCTCGACGCCCAGGCTATCGGCGAAGCGCTTGGCCAGCTCGTACTCGAAGCCGGTTTCGCCGCTGCGGTCCTGGAAGTAGGTGGTCGGGCTGTTGCGGGTGACCACGCGAAGCACACCCTCCTCCTGTACGCGCTCGAGGGTGCTGGGTTGGCGGGTCTCGGAAGCCCCGTCGCAGCCAGCGAGCAGCAGGAGGATGCAGGCCGCCAGACAGCAGGCGGCCGAGCGGATGCGCAACGCGGTGTGTGCAAACATCGGCGCAGTATACGCAAAGCCCGGAGGGCGCCATATCTCGACAGATTTCCGCCGCTTTGCTAGCGCACGCCACGGGTGCCGTCGCGCGGCGCTTTAGGCTAGAATGCACGGCCTCTAAGCACACCCCTTCCCAGAGGCTGTTCACGATGTTGATCCTGCGCGGCGCGCCCGCTCTTTCCGCCTTCCGCCACGGCAAACTGCTTTCGCAACTGACCGCCAAGGTCCCCGCCGTGACCGGGCTGTACGCCGAGTTCGCGCACTTCGCCGAAGTGACCGGCGTGCTCGATGCCTCCGAAGAGCAGGTGCTGGCCCGGCTGCTGAAGTACGGTCCGAGCGTGCCGGTGCAGGAGCCCGCCGGCCAGCTGTTCCTGGTCATTCCGCGTTTTGGCACCATCTCGCCCTGGTCGAGCAAGGCCACCGACATCGCCCGCAACTGCGGCCTGGCCAAGATCGAGCGCCTGGAGCGCGGCATCGCCTACTACGTCAGCGGCGAGCTGAGCGACGCCGACCGCCAGACCGTCGCCGCCGTGCTGCACGACCGCATGACCCAGCTTGTGCTGGGCGCCCTGGAAGAGGCCGCCGGCCTGTTCAGCCATGCCGAGCCCAAGCCGCTGACCGCGGTGGACGTGCTCGGCGGCGGCCGCGCCGCCCTGGAGCAGGCCAACGTCGAGCTGGGCCTGGCCCTGGCCGAGGACGAGATCGATTATCTGGTGAAGAGCTTCGTCGAGCTGGGCCGCAACCCGCACGACGTCGAGCTGATGATGTTCGCCCAGGCCAACTCCGAGCACTGCCGTCACAAGATCTTCAATGCCAGCTGGGACATCGATGGCCAGAGCCAGGACAAGTCGCTGTTCGGCATGATCAAGAACACCTACGAGATGCACCGCGAGGGCGTGCTGTCCGCCTACAAGGACAATGCCTCGGTGATCGAGGGCTTCACCGCCGGGCGCTTCTTCCCCAACCCGGCCACCCGCGAGTACGGCGCGACCCAGGAGCCGGTGCACATCCTGATGAAGGTGGAAACCCACAACCACCCGACCGCCATCGCTCCCTTCCCCGGCGCTTCCACCGGCTCCGGCGGCGAGATCCGCGACGAAGGCGCCACCGGTCGCGGCGCCAAGCCCAAGGCCGGCCTGACCGGCTTCACCGTGTCCAACCTGAACATCCCCGGTTTCGAGCAGCCCTGGGAGAAGCCCTACGGCAAGCCCGAGCGCATCGTCACCGCGCTGGACATCATGATCGAGGGCCCGCTCGGCGGTGCCGCGTTCAACAACGAATTCGGCCGTCCGGCGCTGAACGGCTACTTCCGCACCTTCGAGCAGGCCGTGCAGAGCCCGCGTGGCGAGGAAGTACGCGGCTACCACAAGCCGATCATGCTGGCCGGCGGCCTCGGCAACATCCGCGAAGAGCATGTGCAGAAGGGCGAGATCTCGGTCGGCGCCAAGCTGATCGTGCTCGGTGGCCCGGCCATGCTGATCGGCCTGGGCGGCGGCGCCGCCTCCTCCATGGCCACCGGCGCCAGCTCCGCCGACCTGGACTTCGCCTCGGTGCAGCGCGACAACCCGGAAATGGAGCGGCGCTGCCAGGAAGTCATCGACCGCTGCTGGCAGCTGGGTGCCGACAACCCGATCAAGTTCATCCACGACGTCGGCGCCGGCGGTATCTCCAACGCCCTGCCGGAGCTGATCAACGACGGCGGCCGTGGCGGTCGCTTCGAGCTGCGCGCGGTGCCCAACGACGAGCCTGGCATGGCGCCGCTGGAAATCTGGTGCAACGAGTCGCAGGAGCGCTACGTGATGAGCGTGGACGCCGCCGACTTCGAGCGCTTCAAGGCCATCTGCGAGCGCGAGCGCTGCCCCTTCGCCGTGGTCGGCGAGGCCATCGCCGAGCCGCACCTGACCGTCACCGACAGCCACTTCGGCAACAAGCCGGTGGACATGCCGCTCAACGTGCTGCTCGGCAAGCCGCCGCGCATGCACCGCAGTGTGCAGCGCGAGGCGGAGCAGGGCGATGACTTCGATGCCGCCGCCGTGAGCATCGACGAGGCGGTGAGCCGCGTGCTGCGCCACCCGGCCGTGGCCAGCAAGAGCTTCCTGATCACCATCGGCGACCGCACCATCACCGGCCTGGTGGCCCGCGACCAGATGGTCGGCCCCTGGCAGGTTCCGGTGGCCGACTGCGCGGTGACCGCCACCAGCTTCGACGTCTATACCGGCGAGGCCATGGCCATGGGCGAGCGCACCCCGCTGGCCCTGCTGGATGCGCCTGCGTCGGGCCGCATGGCGGTCGGCGAGACCATCACCAACCTGGCCGCTGCGCGCATCGAGAAGATTTCCGATATCAAACTGTCCGCCAACTGGATGGCCGCCGCCGGCCACCCGGGCGAGGATGCCCGCCTGTACGACACTGTCAAGGCGGTGGGCATGGAGCTGTGCCCGGCGCTGGGCATCACCATCCCGGTGGGCAAGGACTCCATGTCCATGAAGACCCGCTGGCAGGACAACGGCCAGGACAAGAGCGTCACTTCGCCGCTGTCGCTGGTGATCTCCGGCTTCGCCCCGGTACAGGACGTGCGTCAGAGCCTGACCCCGCAGCTGCGCCTGGACAAGGGCGAGACCGACCTGATCCTGATCGACCTCGGCCGCGGGCAGAACCGCATGGGCGGCTCGATCCTGGCGCAGACCTTCGCCCAGCTCGGCCAGGCCGTGCCGGACGTCGACGACGCCGAGGACCTCAAGGCTTTCTTCGCGGTGATCCAGGGCCTCAACGCCGATGGCCACATCCTGGCCTACCACGACCGCTCCGATGGCGGCCTGCTGACCACCACCCTGGAAATGGCCTTCGCCGGCCACTGCGGCCTCAACCTGTTCCTCGATGCCCTGGCCGATTCCGCCAGCGAGCTGCCGGCCGTGCTGTTCAACGAGGAGCTGGGCGCGGTGATCCAGGTGCGCCAGGACGCCACCCCGGAAATCCTCGCCCAGTTCAGTGCCGCCGGCCTCGGTGACTGCGTGGCGGTGATCGGCCAGCCGGTCAACGGTAGCGACGTGGCCATCAGTTTCAACGGCGAGCCGGTGTTCGGTGCCCAGCGCAGCCTGCTGCAGCGCCAGTGGGCCGAGACCAGCTACCAGATCCAGCGCCTTCGCGACAACGCCGAGTGCGCCGACCAGGAATTCGACCTGATCCTCGACGAGGACAACCCGGGCCTGTCGACCAAGCTGAGCTTCGATGTCAACCAGGACATCGCCGCGCCCTACATCAAGAAGGGCCTGCGTCCGCAGGTGGCGATCCTCCGCGAGCAGGGCGTCAACGGCCAGGTGGAGATGGCCGCGGCCTTCGACCGCGCAGGGTTCTCCGCAATTGACGTGCACATGAGCGACATCCTCGCCGGCCGCGTCAGCCTGGACGAGTTCAAGGGCCTGGTGGCCTGCGGCGGCTTCTCCTACGGCGACGTGCTCGGCGCCGGCGAGGGCTGGGCCAAGTCGATCCTGTTCAACGCCCGCGCCCGTGACGGCTTCCAGGCCTTCTTCGAGCGCAAGGACAGCTTCGCCCTCGGCGTGTGCAACGGTTGCCAGATGATGAGCAACCTGCACGAGCTGATTCCCGGTACCGAGTTCTGGCCGCACTTCGTGCGCAACCGCTCGGAGCAGTTCGAGGCGCGCGTGGCCATGGTCCAGGTGCAGGAGTCGGCGTCGATCTTCCTACAGGGCATGGCCGGTTCGCGCATGCCGATCGCCATCGCCCATGGCGAAGGCCATGCCGAGTTCGAGAGCGAGGAAGCGCTGCTGGAGGCCGACCTGTCCGGCACCGTGGCGCTGCGCTTCATCGACAACCACGGCAAGGTCACCGAGAGCTACCCGGCCAACCCGAACGGCTCGCCGCGTGGCATCACCGGTCTGTGCAGCCGCGACGGCCGTGTGACCATCATGATGCCGCACCCTGAGCGGGTATTCCGCGCCGTGCAGAACTCCTGGCGCCCGGACGAGTGGCAGGAGGACGGCGGCTGGATGCGCATGTTCCGCAACGCGCGCGTCTGGGTCGACTAACACCGGCCGTTGCCCCTCTCCCAGCCATGGGGGAGGGTGCCCGACAGGGCGGGAGAGGGTGTGCCAGACCCGCAAGATCCCAAGCTTCCCGAAGTCCGCCAGGTCAACCCTGGCGAGACCCATCTGCTGTGCCGCTGCGGGCGCTCGCCCGTGCTTCCCGACTGCCCTCTCGGTTGCGACCAGGCCCTGTGCCTCGAACCCGTGCGCCAACAGTTGCTCCTGCTGTGCCGCTGCGGGCTGTCGCGGCGCCTGCCCTATTGCGACGGCAGTCACAGCCCGCCAACCGAGGGGCTGGCG
Source organism: Aquipseudomonas alcaligenes (assembly GCF_003205495.1). Classification (GTDB taxonomy): domain Bacteria; phylum Pseudomonadota; class Gammaproteobacteria; order Pseudomonadales; family Pseudomonadaceae; genus Aquipseudomonas; species Aquipseudomonas alcaligenes_B. The sequence continues at coordinate 252,709 of NZ_QJRX01000002.1, forward strand.
GCGCGCTGGCGACGTTTCGCCAAGGGTGATTAACTCGCTTCGGCTTATGCACAAAGGCTCTATTGAGCCAATGGACGATTTGCCGGCGACGCACTCCAATGCAGAGTTGCGAACTAGGCCACGTGCCACCGCTGAGGCAGAATGCCATTATCGCTGTGACAGTGCGGCCCTTGGGTCGCTGTATTCGTCGATGCTGGGAGGGGCTGGATGTACAAGTTCTGTTTCTACGTGCCGGAAGGCCATCTCGAGGAGGTGAAGACCGCGGTCTTCGCCGCCGGGGCCGGGCGCATCGGTCAGTACGACAGCTGCTGCTGGCAGGTACTGGGCAAGGGCCAGTTCCGACCCTTGCAGGGCAGCGAACCCTTCATCGGCCAGCCTGGGCGGGTGGAAGAGGTGGCGGAGTGGAAGGTCGAGCTGGTGGTGGCCGACGAGCTGATCCACGACGTGGTCAAGGCGATGAAGAAAGCCCATCCCTACCAGACGCCGGCCTTCGATGTGTGGCGGCTGTCCGACCTGCAATTCTGATAGTCCTCAATAAAAGAAGCCCCGGCATGCCGGGGCTTCTTCGTTTGCGCCTGACGCTTACTGCAGGTGCTGCTTGAGCTCGGCGCCGGCCTGGCGCAGGGCGGCCTGCACGGCCGGGATGTGCGCCAGCGGGTTGAGCAGGCCGTAGTCGTGGATCATGCCGTTGTAGCGCACCGCAGTGACGGTGACGCCGGCGGCATCCAGCTTGCGTGCGTAGGCCTCGCCCTCGTCCCGCAGCACGTCGAACTCGGCGGTCTGGATCAGGGTCGGCGGCAGGCCCTTGAGCTGCTCGCTGGTGGCCCGCAGCGGCGAGGCGAAGCGTTCGGCGCGTTGCTTGGGATCGGTGGTGTAGCTGTCCCAGAACCACTTCATCATATTGCGGGTGAGGAAGTGTCCCTCGGCGAACTGGTTGTACGAGGCGTTATCGAAGCTGGCGTCGGTCACCGGCCACAGCAGCAGCTGGAAGCGCAGTTTCGGCGTGCCGGCTTCTTTCGCCTTGAGCGCGACCACTGCGGCCATATTGCCGCCGACACTGTTGCCAGCCACGGCCAGGCGCGAGCTGTCCACATCGATGTCCTTGCCGTGATCGCCGACCCACTGGGTGGCGGCGAAGGCCTGGTCGATGGCGGTCGGATACTTGGCTTCCGGCGACGGCGTGTAGCCGACGTAGACGGCCACGGCGCCGGAGTTCACCACCAGGTCGCGGATCAGGCGGGCGTGGGTCGGGTAGTCGCCGAGCACCCAGCCGCCGCCGTGGAAGAACATGAACACCGGCAGCTCGCCCTTCGCACCTTCGGGGCGGACGATGGTCAGCGGGATCGACTGGCCGGAAGCTTCGATGGTCTTCTCGCTGACGGTCACGCCGGACAGATCGACCTTGACCGAGGCCTGGGCGCCGACCAGCACGGCGCGGGCATCCTGCGGGCTGAGGGTTTCCAGCGGCTGGCCGCCGCCGGCTTCCAGGGCCTGGAGGAAGGCCTGGGTGTTGTGTTCCACGCCGGGGCTGCCGGCGGCGAAGGCGTTACCGATGGCGGCTGCGAGAACAGCGCCGGAAAGCAGTTTGCTGACGTTTTTCATGATTCTGTTCCTCGTAGCTTGGGTTATCGCGGCGGGCACTGCCGTGCAGGCCCGCCCGGTTCGGTTCAGACGGCGACGTTCAGGCGCACGTCGATGTTGCCGCGGGTGGCGTTGGAGTAAGGGCAGACCTGGTGAGCGGCGGCGACCAGCTCTTCGGCGACGGCGCGGTCGATGCCCGGCAGGCTGATGTTCAGCTCCACTTCAAGGCCGAAGCCGCCGGGGATCTGGCCGATGCCGACCTTGCCGGTGATCGAGGCGTCGGCCGGGAAGGCCTGCTTCTTCTGGCTGGCGACGAACTTCAGGGCACCGATGAAGCAGGCCGAGTAGCCGGCGGCGAACAGCTGCTCGGGGTTGGTGGCTTCGCCGCCGGCGCCGCCCAGTTCGCGCGGAGTGGTCAGCTTGACGTCGAGGAAGCCGTCGGAAGAAACGGCGCGGCCGTCGCGGCCGCCGGTGGCGGTGGCAGTGGCGGTGTAGAGGGCTTTGATGGTTTGCATGGCGATGTCTCCGTTTGTTTGCTGTCTAAAGTTTTGCGCGCTAAGTAAGTGCGTGATACAGAATCTAGTGCGATTTAATTTTGCGTGCAAGATAATTTTTAGATGAATTCAGCCTAGAACTGCGGCGATTTGGGTATAAGCGAGGCGGCATGCCGCCCGCGGTGGGCGGCAGCGGGGGTCAGACCGACTTCTGCAGCTGGTCGCGCAGGGCGACTATCTGCTCCTTGAGGGCGCCGATCTGCTCCAGGGTCATGCCGCTGGCTTCGAGTATGCAGGCGGGGAAGCGCTCGGCCTCCTGCTGCAGGTTGCGGCCCTTGTCGGTCAGGCGCAGCTCCACCACGCGCTCGTCGGCGCTGCTGCGGGTGCGGGTGATCAGACCTTCGGCTTCCAGGCGCTTGAGCAGGGGGGTGAGGGAGCCGGGATCGGTGAGCAGGCGCGCGCTGATCTCGCCCACGGTGATGCCGTCGCCTTCCCACAGCACCAGCATGGCCAGGTACTGCGGGTAGGTCAGGCCGATGCCCTGCAGCATGGGCTTGTAGGCCTTGGTCATCAGCAGGGAGGTGGAGTGCAGGGCGAAGCACAGCTGGTTGTCCAGCTGCAGGGCAGCACAGGATTGCGGCTGTTTCATGATGGGGACCTCTGCTCGATATCTGCACAACAATTTATCGCGCAAATTAACGTTGAGCAAATTTTGCGCAGCGGAAATGATTAAGGCACCTTGCGGCGCCTCGTTCAAGCCGGATTCAGGGGCAGGATCTTGCGAGCTAGAGCCAGGCCAGGCGTTAAGGGCCGAAGGCGCGGAGTTTACACAGAGTAGATGAGCGGACCCGCTGCGCTTGGCCCTGCGGGCGTTCAGTGGCAGGCACTTTCCGGGCCTTTTCCCAATCACGCCTGATTACCGTGCAGCAAAACGTCAGGGGCGGATCTCGATCAGCGTGCCGTCTTGCACCAGGTCCCACACCTCGCGCATGTCGGCGTTGCGCATGGCGATACAGCCTTCGGTCCAGTCCAGGGTGCTGAAGAACCACTCGGGGTACTCATCGTCCAGCGGGGTGCCGTGGATCATGATCATGCCGCCGGCGGGCACGCCCTGCTTGCGCGCATTGGCGGCATCGCGGGCGTTGGGGTAGGAGATGTGCATGGACAGGTTGAATTTCTCGCTGGTCTTGCGCCAGTCGATCCAGTAGAAACCTTCCGGAGTGCGCAGGTCGCCTTCACGCACCTTGGCGCCGGTGGGCTGCTTGCCGAGGGAGATGCGGTAGGACTTGAGGACCTCGCCGCGCCCCATCAGGTGCAGCTTGCGCTCGGATTTGACCACCAGCACCTTGTCCACGGCCTTGCCGCGGAGCGTCGGCGCGGTCGAGGCCTGGGCGAGGCCGATGAGGGTGCAGCAGAATAGGGCGAGCAGCCAGCGCATTGCGATGTTCCGAGGTGTTTCTGTGTTGGCCCTGATACTTCAGGTTGTTATAGCGCGAGAGTCTGCCTATGCCGAGGGGTATGTTCAATCCTCGCCAGCCGGACGGAGCGCCGCTCGGGCTTATTTCGACTCCCCAGGAGGCCTGTATGTCGCAACCCAAGCTGCTGCGTGAGCTGACCCTGGCGCCCGCCGAGCATCCGCACGGTCGCACCCACCTCAGTGCCGCCAGTGCCCTGGTGCGGGTCGCCGAGCACCTCTACGTGGTGGCCGACGACGAGCTGCAGCTGGGGGTGTTCGGCGTCGACAGCGGGCACGGCCGCCTGCAGCCTCTGTTCGATGGCGAGCTGCCACTGGACCAGGCTGCGCGCAAGGTGGTCAAGCCGGACCTGGAGACCCTGGCCCTGCTGCCGGCCATTCCCGGCCATGCGCAGGGCGCGCTGCTGGCGCTGGGCTCGGGTTCGACCCCGCGGCGCCAGCGTGGCGTGCTGCTGGGCCTGGAGGAGGGCGCGCGGCCACGACAGATCGACCTGGCCCCCCTGTACCTGCCGCTGCGCAGGCATTTCACCGATCTGAACATCGAGGGCGGCTTCCTCCTCGGCGAGGAATTCCTCCTGCTGCAGCGCGGCAACCAGGGCGGCTCGCCGAATGCGGCGCTGCGCTACGCCTGGGCGCCGCTGCGCGACTGGCTGCTGGGCATGGGGCCGCTGCCACAGCCGCCGGGCATCCAGGTGCTCGACCTCGGCGAGCTGGGCGGCGTGGCGCTGGGATTCACCGACGGTGCGGCGCTGGGCGAGGGGCGCTGGCTGTTCAGTGCGGCGGCGGAGAACACCTCCGACAGTTACAACGACGGTGCCTGCCTGGGTTCGCTGATCGGCCTGGTGGAGGCCGATGGTCGGCTGCAGCGTCTGGCCGAGCTGGAGGGGCGCTGGAAGGTCGAGGGGATCGCCCTGGCGGCCGATGGCAGCCTGCTGATGGTCACCGATGCCGACGATCCGGCGCTGGCCGCCAGCCTGCTCGAACTGCGCCTCACGGCGACAGCAGCAGAGCCAGTTCGTCGGCCAGCTCCGCCCAGTCCGAATCCTCCTCCAGCGCTTCGCTGAGAAACTGTGCCTGGGCCCTGTTCCAGAAGGGGGCCCTGGCCAGGGCCTGGCCTTCGGCCAGACGGTGCTCGCGCAGGAAGGCTTCGATCTCGGCCTTGCCGGCCGGCAGGCCGAGCTGCTTGAACAGGCCGCTGAGACTGTGTTCGCTGGTATCCATGGTTCCTCCTGCTGGCCGGTCAAGGGTGCAGGAAGACTATAGACCTCATCGGCTGTGCGGGCGCAGTGGCGCGATGCCCTCGTTGCGGATCGGATAGCGCTGCTCGCGGCGGTCGGCGAAGTAGCACCTGAGGGTACGCCCGACGGTGGGGAAGGCCAGTTCCTGCCACGGCACCTCGTGCTCGTGGAACAGCTGTACCTCCAGGCTCTCCTCGCCGGCGCGGAAGTCCAGGTCGATCAGTTCGGCGCGGAAGAACACGTACAGCTGGCTGATGTGCGGCAGGTCGAACAGGGTGTAGAGGTGCAGGTCGCGCACCCGTGCGCAGGCTTCCTCGTCGGTCTCGCGCATGGCCGCCTCGGCCATGGTCTCGCCGTTCTCCATGAAGCCGGCCGGCAGCGTCCAGAAGCCACGCCGTGGCTCGATGGCGCGGCGGCACAGCAGCACCTGTTCGCCCCACACCGGCAGGCAGCCGGCGACGATGCGCGGGTTCTGGTAGTGGACGGTCTGGCACTGCGGGCAGACGAAGCGCAGGCGAGTGTCGCCCTGGGGAATGCGCTGCTCCACCGGACCACCGCACTGACTGCAGAATTTCATGCCGCTCTCTCCTGATTCGTTGCCCATGTTGGCGCCGCAGGGCGAGCTCGGCAAGCCGGTCGATGCAGGGTGGGTATTGGGCGGGCCGCGCCTTCGTGCCATGATGCCGGGCAGAAGAAAAGAACCCTGAAGAACCGAGAATCATCATGCTCGACGAGCTCCTGCAGCGCGTGCGTGGCCACAGTCCACGCATCCTGGAGACCGACCGGCAGCACCCGCAGGCGGCCGTGCTGGTGCCGCTGACCCGCAGTGACGACCCGGAGCTGGTGCTGACCCTGCGCGCCAGCGGCCTGTCCACCCACGGTGGCGAAGTGGCCTTCCCCGGCGGCCGCCGTGATGCCACCGACCCCGACCTGGCCTTCACCGCCCTGCGCGAGGCGGAGGAGGAGGTGGGCCTGCCGCCCGGCCTGGTGGAGATCGTCGGTCCGCTCAGCCCGCTGGTGTCGCGCTTCGGCATCCATGTCACGCCCTATGTCGGCGTGGTGCCGGACTACGTCGAGTACCGCGCCAACGACGACGAGATCGCCTCGGTGTTCTCGGTGCCGCTGCGCTTTTTCCTGGAGACCCCGCGCGAGGTCACCCATCGCATCGACTACGAGGGGCGCAGCTGGTACGTGCCCTGTTATCACTACGACAACTACAAGATCTGGGGCCTGACGGCGGTGATGATCGTCGAACTGGTCAATGTCGCCTTCGGCGCCGGCATCGACCTGGCGCAGCCGCCGCAACCGTCGGTCCGGGTCATCAAGGTCTGAGAGGATTCACCATGAAGTACCGCCTGGGTGACGCACGCGTCGAGGCCCATTCCGAGAGCTGGATCGCGCCGACTGCGGCGGTGATCGGCAAGGTGCGCCTGGACAAGGGCGCCAGCGTCTGGTTCGGCGCCGTGTTGCGCGGCGACAACGAGCTGATCCATATCGGCGAGAACAGCAACGTGCAGGACGGCACGGTGATGCACACCGACATGGGTTTCCCGCTGACCCTCGGCAAGGGCGTCACCGTCGGCCACAACGTGATGATGCACGGCTGCACGGTGGACGATTACAGCCTGATCGGCATCAACGCGGTGATCCTCAACGGCGCCAAGATCGGCAAATACTGCATCATCGGCGCCAACAGCCTGATCCCTGAAGGCAAGGTGATCCCCGACGGCAGCCTGGTGATGGGTAGCCCGGGCAAGGTGGTGCGCGAGCTCACCGAGCAGCAGCGCAAGATGCTCGAAGGCAGCGCCGCCCATTACGTGCACAATGCCCAGCGCTATGCGCGCGACCTGGCCGAGGACGAAGCGTGAGCGACGAACGCCCGGTCAAGTCGCCCTGCGTCAGCGTCTGCGCGCTGGACGAGCAGGACATCTGCATCGGCTGCCAGCGCACGGCGGCCGAGATCACCCTGTGGGGGCGCATGAGCAACGACGAGCGGCGCGACGTGCTGCAACGCTGCGTCGAGCGCACCCGCGCCGCCGGGCAGTTCCTGCAACAGCCCGCGCGCCCCTGAGTTCCCTTTCTCCCTTTTCCGAGGACATCCGCATGCCCCGTATCGGCACCCCCTTGTCGCCCACCGCGACCCGCGTCCTGCTCTGTGGCTCCGGCGAGCTGGGCAAGGAAGTGGTGATCGAGCTGCAGCGCCTGGGCTGCGAAGTGATCGCCGTCGACCGCTACGCCAATGCCCCGGCCATGCAGGTGGCGCACCGCAGTCATGTGCTCAGCATGCTCGACGGTGCGGCCCTGCGCGCGGTGATCGAGGCCGAGCAGCCGCACTACATCGTCCCGGAGATCGAGGCCATCGCCACCGACACCCTGGTCGAGCTGGAAGCCGAGGGCTTCACCGTGGTGCCTACCGCACGCGCCGCCAAGCTGACCATGAACCGCGAGGGCATCCGCCGCCTGGCCGCCGAGGAGCTGGGCCTGCCGACTTCGCCTTACCACTTCGCCGACACCTTCGAGGCCTATGTCGAGGCGGTGAAAGCGGTCGGCTACCCCTGTGTGGTCAAGCCGATCATGAGCTCCTCCGGCAAGGGCCAGAGCGTGCTGAAGAGTGACGCCGATCTGCGTTCTGCCTGGGACTACGCCCAGGAAGGCGGGCGAGCCGGCAAGGGTAGAGTGATAGTGGAAGGCTTTATCGATTTCGACTACGAGATCACCCTGCTCACCGTGCGCCACGTCGGCGGCACCTCGTTCTGCGCGCCGGTCGGCCATCGCCAGGTCAGGGGCGACTACCACGAGTCCTGGCAGCCGCAGGCGATGAGCGCCAAGGCCTTGGCCGAGTCCGAGCGGGTGGCCCTCGCCGTCACCGAGGCCCTCGGTGGCCGTGGCCTGTTCGGCGTGGAGCTGTTCATCAAGGGCGACCAGGTGTGGTTCAGCGAGGTCTCGCCACGTCCGCACGACACCGGTTTGGTCACCCTGATCTCCCAGGACCTCTCCGAGTTCGCCCTGCACGCGCGAGCCATTCTCGGCCTGCCGATCCCGGCGATCCGCCAGTTCGGCCCCTCGGCCTCCTCGGTGATCCTGGTGGAAGGCACCTCGCAGCAGGTGGCCTTCGCTAACCTCGGTACCGCCCTGGCCGAGCCGGACACCGCGCTGCGTCTGTTCGGCAAGCCGGAGGTGGACGGCCAGCGGCGCATGGGCGTGACCCTGGCCCGCGACGAAAGCATCGAGGCGGCGCGGGCCAAGGCGGTGCGCGCGTCCGAGGCGGTCAAGGTCGAGCTGTGAGCCGCCTGCGCGCCGGACTGTGGTGGGGCCTGGCGCTCGCCTCATTGCCGCTGGCCTTGCCGCTGGCGCTGCACACCCGGCGCACCGCGTTGCGCCTGCCGCCCGCCGCCGGGGCGCAGAGCGGCCTGGCGGGCACGGGGCTGGGCGGTGCGCCGCTGCGCCTGCTGCTGATCGGCGAATCCACGGTCGCCGGCGTCGGCGTCGAGGCCCAGGAGGCGGCGCTGGCCGGCCAGCTGGCCCAGGCCCTGGCGACGCGCCTGCAGCGCCCTGTGGCCTGGCGCGCCTGCGGCGAGAACGGCATCACCGCCGGTGAAGCCTGCACGCGTCTGCTGCCGCTGGCGTTGCGCGAGCCGGCGGACCTGGTGCTGCTGGTGTTCGGCGTCAACGACACCACCCACCTGAGTTCGCTGGCGCGTTGGGAAGACTCGCTGCGTGCGCTCAGTCGGGCTTTGAGTGCGCAGGGGGAGCGGGTGGTGTTCACCGGCGTGCCGCCGATCCAGCACTTCAGCGCCTTGCCCTGGCTGCTGCGGCGTCTGCTGGGGCTGCGTGCGGCCTTGCTGGATGCCGAGTTGCGCCGCATCAGTGCGCAGGAAGGCGCGCAGTATGCGCGGCTGGAGCTGGAGTTCGCCGAGGAGTACCTGGCGCGCGACGGCTATCACCCGTCGGCGCTGGGCTACCGGGTGTGGGGCGAGGGCCTGGCCGAGCGGCTCAGGCCGTCGCTCGATTGAGCCGGCCCTGCCAGATGCGCACGCTCTTCACCCGGTTGTCGCCGGATTCGAGGATTTCCAGGCGGTAGGGGCCGATCTTCAGGCACACCGGGCTGTCCGGAATGCTCTCCAGGGCCTCGGTGACCAGGCCGTTGAGGGTCTTCGGGCCCTCGCTGGGCAGGTGCCAGCCGAGCAGCTTGTTCAGCTCACGGATGCTGGCGCTGCCGTCGATGATCTGGCTGCCATCGTCCTGAGGCTGGATATCGGCGTGCTGCTGCTGATCCTGGCCGCTGAGGTCGCCGACGATTTCTTCCAGCACGTCCTCCAGGGTGATCAGCCCCTGGATGTCGCCGTACTCGTCCACCACCAGGCCGAGGCGGCGCTTTTCCTTCTGGAAATTCAGCAGCTGAGTGGCCAGCGGGGTGTTTTCCGGCACGAAATAGGCCGGCTGACAGACCTGCAGCAGCAGCTCGTGGGTCATCTGGTCATGGGCCAGGCGGCGCGCCAGCTGGCGCATGTGCACCATGCCCTCGATCTGGTTGATGTCCTGGCGGTACACCGGCAGGCGGGTGTGGCGGGTGTTCTGCAGCAGCTCGACGATGCGCTCGATCGGTTGTTCCAGGTCGATGCCGATGATCTCGTTGCGCGGGATCATGATGTCGTTGACCGACACGGTTTCCAGGTCGAGCACGCCGAGCAGCATGTTCTGCCGGCTCTCCGGCAGGGCATGGGCGGACTCGCGCACCACACTGCGCAGTTCCTCGGTGGTCAGGCTGTCGCTGCTGCGGCTGCTGGGGTCGATGCCGAACAGGCGCAGCAGCAGGTTGCTGATGGCGTTGAGCGCCACCACCAGCGGATAGAACAGCTTGAGCAGCACCTGCAGTGGCAGGCTGGCGGGGTAGGCGATGGCTTCCGGGCGCAGCGCGGCCAGGGTCTTGGGCGTGATCTCGCCGAAGATCAGCAGGATGATGGTCAGCGCCACGGTGGCGATGGCGATGCCGGCCTCGCCCCAGATCTGCATGGCCAGCACGGTGGCGATGGCCGAGGCGAGGATGTTGACGAAGTTGTTGCCGATCAGAATGGTACCGAGCAGGCGGTCCGGGCGGCTCAGCAGGGCGCTGGCGCGTTTGGCGCCGCGGTGCCCCTCGCGTGCCTTGTGCCGCAGGCGGTAGCGGTTGAGGCTGATGATGCCGGTCTCGGAGCTGGAGAAGAACGCCGAGCAGACGATCAGGAAGGCGAGCAGGCCCAGCAGGAAGCCAGGGTGGAGTTCGGCCACGGTGATCGCCTCAGATGTGCAGGATGAATTCGCGGACCAGCTTGCTGCCGAAGTAGGCCAGCATCAGCAGGCAGAAGCCGGCCAGGGTCCAGCGAATCGCCTTGTGCCCGCGCCAGCCCAGCTGGTGGCGGCCCCACAGCAGCACGGCGAACACCACCCAGGCCACGCACGACAGCACGGTCTTGTGCACCAGGTGCTGGGCGAACAGGTCCTCGAAGAACAGCCAGCCGGACAGCAGCGACAGCGACAGTGTCACCCAGCCGGCCCAGAGGAAGCCGAACAGCAGGCTCTCCATGGTCTGCAGCGGCGGGAAGTTGCGGATCAGCCCCGACGGGTGCTTGTGCTTGAGCTGATAGTCCTGCAGCGACAGCAGCAGGGCCTGGAACATGGCGATGGTCAGCAGGCCGTAGGCCAGGATCGACAGCAGTATATGGGCAAGGATGCCGGCCTCCTCGTCGATCGGCTGGCTGGTGCCAACCGGGGCGAACTGGGCCAGCAGGGCGGTCAGGGCGCCCAGCGGGAACAGCAGGAGCAACAGGTTCTCCACCGGGATGCGCGTGGTGCCCAGCAGGATCAGGGCGATCACCGCGCAGGCGATCAGGCTGGCGGCGTTGAAGAAGTCCAGGTTGAGGCCGCTGCCCGGCAGCAGCTGCAGGTGCAGGGCCAGGGCGTGGGCGATCAGGGCGAGCGCGCCGAGCAGGCCCAGCAGGCGCTTGTCCGGCACCTGGCGATGGGCGAGACGCAATCCCTGGTAGAGGGTGGCGCCGGCGTACAGGCCGGCGGCGGCGAGGCTGGGCAGCAGAGGGTGCATAAATCCTTGTAACGCAGGGCCCGAAAGGCCGTGAGTGTGGCACACAAGAAGCGTTCCACGAAAGACCGCCGGCGGTGTCGGCGGCACCTGCTCTTGGTTATACTCCGCGGCCTGCTGCAAGCCCCCGTTCAAAGGATCGCGCATGTTCGAGAACCTAACCGACCGCCTGTCACAGACGCTGCGCCATGTCACCGGCAAGGCCAAGCTGACCGAGGACAACATCAAGGACACCCTGCGCGAGGTGCGCATGGCCCTGCTCGAGGCCGACGTGGCCCTGCCGGTGGTCAAGGACTTCGTCAACAAGGTCAAGGAGCGTGCGGTCGGCACCGAGGTGTCGAAGAGCCTGACCCCGGGCCAAGCCTTCGTGAAGATCGTCCGTGCCGAGCTGGAAGAGCTGATGGGCGCGGCCAACGAGGACCTCGCCCTGAGCGTCGCGCCGCCCGCCGTGGTGCTGATGGCCGGCCTGCAGGGTGCCGGTAAGACCACCACCGCCGGCAAGCTGGCGCGCTTCCTCAAGGAACGTAAGAAGAAGTCGGTGATGGTGGTGTCCGCGGACGTCTACCGCCCGGCGGCGATCAAGCAGCTGGAGACCCTGGCCGGCGACATCGGCGTGACCTTCTTCCCCTCCGACATCAGCCAGAAGCCGGTGGCCATCGCCCAGGCGGCGATTGCCGAGGCCAGGCTGAAATTCATCGACGTGGTGATCGTCGACACCGCCGGTCGCCTGGCCATCGATGCCGAGATGATGGCCGAGATCCAGGCCGTGCACGCGGCGATCAAACCGGCCGAGACCCTGTTCGTGGTCGACGCCATGACCGGCCAGGACGCCGCCAACACCGCCAAGGCCTTCGGCGAGGCGCTGCCGCTGACCGGCGTGGTGCTGACCAAGGTCGATGGCGACGCCCGTGGCGGTGCCGCGCTGTCGGTGCGCCAGATCACCGGCAAGCCGATCAAGTTCATCGGCATGGGCGAGAAGAGCGAGGCGCTGGAGCCCTTCCACCCGGACCGCATCGCCTCGCGCATCCTCGGCATGGGCGACGTGCTCAGCCTGATCGAGCAGGCCGAGCAGACCCTCGATCGCGAGAAGGCCGAGAAGCTCAGCAAGAAGCTGAAGAAGGGCAAGGGCTTTGACCTCGAAGACTTCCGCGACCAGCTGCAGCAGATGAAGAACATGGGCGGCCTCGGCGGCCTGATGGACAAGCTGCCTTCCATCGGTGGGGTCAACCTGTCGCAGATGAGCGGCGCGCAGGGCGCGGCGGAGAAGCAGTTCAAGCAGATGGAGGCGATCATCAACTCCATGACCCCGGCCGAGCGCCGCGACCCCGAGCTGATCAGCGGTTCGCGCAAGCGCCGCATCGCCCTTGGCTCCGGCACCCAGGTGCAGGACGTCGGCCGGCTGATCAAGCAGCACAAGCAGATGCAGAAGATGATGAAGAAATTCACCAGCAAGGGCGGCATGGCCAAGATGATGCGTGGCTTGGGCGGCATGATGCCGGGCGGCCTGCCCAAGCTGTGATGTCCGCCGCCGATGGGCGGCGGAAAAAGAGATTTGCAAACGGCCGGATAATCCTTAGAATATGCGGCCTTTCGGGCCTTGGCCCCTCAAAGTGTGTGCCTCAAGTTAGCACCGATTACAGGAACGAAGTTCAATGGTAACCATCCGTCTTGCTCGTGGCGGCTCCAAGAAGCGCCCCTTCTACCACCTGACCGTGACCAACAGCCGCAATGCGCGCGATGGTCGCTTCGTCGAGCGTATCGGCTTCTTCAATCCGGTCGCTACCGGTGCCGAAGTGAAGCTGTCCGTCGACCAGGAGCGCGCTGCCTACTGGCTGAGCCAGGGCGCCCAGCCGTCTGAGCGCGTTGCTCAGCTGCTGAAGGAAGCTGCCAAGGCCGCAGCCTAAGCGATATGAACGCAACGCCGACCGCCGACGAGGACCTGGTCGTTCTCGGCAAGATTACTTCGGTGCACGGCGTGCGTGGTGAGGTGAAGATCTATTCCTTCACCGATCCGATTGACAACCTGCTCGACTATCCCACCTGGACGCTCAAGCGTGATGGTGAAGTCAAGCAGGTGGAGCTGGTCAGCGGCCGCCTCCAGGGTAAAGTCCTGGTGGCCAAGTTCAAGGGGCTCGATGACCGCGAGGTGGCACGCACCTACGCGGGCTTCGACATTTGTGTGCCCCGCGAGCAGCTACCCGACCTCGAGGACGGCGAGTTCTACTGGCATCAGCTGGAAGGACTGAAGGTGATCGACCTGCAAGGGCAACTGCTCGGGCGCATCGACCACCTGCTGGAAACCGGCGCCAATGATGTGATGGTGGTCAAGCCCTGTGCGGGCAGTCTGGATGACCGCGAGCGTCTGCTCCCCTATACCGAGCAGTGCGTGCAGCAGGTCGACCTGGCCGCCGGCGAGATGCGGGTGGACTGGGACGCGGATTTCTGAGCCTCGGCCCATGCGCGTTGAAGTCATCAGCATCTTCCCGGAGATGTTCGCCGCCATCAGTCAGTACGGCATTACCAGTCGTGCGGTGAAGCAGGGGCTGCTGCAGTTGAACTGCCGGCAGCTGCGTGACTACACCGACGACCGTCACCAGACGGTGGACGACCGCCCCTTCGGCGGCGGTCCGGGGATGGTGATGAAGATCGAGCCCCTGGAGAAAGCCCTGGCCGCGGCCAAGGTGGATGCCGGTGGAGCGGCGAAGGTCATCTACCTGTCGCCGCAAGGCCGCCAGCTGAACCAGCAGGGCGTGCGTGAACTGGCTAGCGAGCAGGCGCTGATTCTTATCGCCGGCCGCTACGAAGGCATCGACGAGCGTTTCATCGAGACGCACGTCGATGAGGAATGGTCGATCGGCGATTACGTCCTCTCCGGCGGTGAGCTTCCGGCGATGGTGCTGATCGATGCTGTTACGCGGCTGCTCCCGGGTGCGCTCGGGCATGCAGATTCCGCCGAGGAGGACTCGTTCAGCGACGGCCTCCTCGATTGCCCGCACTACACCCGACCCGAGGTGTACGAAGGCAAGCGTGTTCCTGATGTGTTGCTCAGTGGCAACCACGAACACATCCGGCGCTGGCGTCTGCAGCAAGCCCTCGGGCGGACCTGGGAACGTCGAGCCGATCTTCTGGATAGCCGCTCGCTTTCTGGAGAAGAGAAGAAGCTGCTGGAGGAATACATCCGCCAGCGGGACGATAGTTAAGGTATCGATGGCAGACCGCGTCTGTCTTAGGAGCACAGCATGACCAACAAGATTATCCAGATGCTCGAAGCCGAGCAGATGAACAAAGAAATCCCGGCTTTCGCCCCGGGTGACACCATCATCGTTCAGGTGAAGGTGAAGGAAGGCGACCGTTCCCGTCTGCAGGCCTTCGAAGGCGTGGTGATCGGCAAGCGCAACCGTGGCCTGAACAGCGCCTTCACCGTGCGCAAGATCTCCAACGGCGTGGGCGTGGAGCGTACCTTCCAGACCTACTCCCCGCTGATCGACAGCGTCAGCGTCAAGCGCCGCGGCGACGTGCGCAAGGCCAAGCTGTACTACCTCCGCGACCTGTCCGGCAAGGCAGCGCGCATCAAGGAAAAACTGTCCTGATCGGACGGTCTTCCGACCTGAAAAAAGCAGCCTCCGGGCTGCTTTTTTCGTTTCTGGGCCCGTCGACCGGTGGGTCCGCAGTTCTGCCGAGCCATGACAAGTACAACAGCGCAGCACAGGCAGCCACATTTTCAGCAGAGCAGTAGTGGCATGACCCCGAGAGAGCAAGAAATCCAGCGCCGTATCGAGCTGTCGGAAACCCGTGTGACCAAGGCGGTTTTTCCACCCTCGACCAACCACCACAACACCCTGTTCGGCGGCACTGCGCTGGCCTGGATGGACGAAGTGTCCTTCATCGCCGCCACGCGCTTCTGCCGCCTGCCGCTGGTGACCGTGTCCAGCGACCGCATCGACTTCAAGCATGCGATCCCCGCCGGCTCTATCGTCGAGCTGGTCGGCCGGGTGATCAAGGTCGGCAACACCAGCCTCAAGGTCGAGGTGGAGGTGTATGTCGAGGGGATGTACTGCGGTGGTCGCGAGAAGGCCATCAGCGGGGTGTTCAGCTTCGTCGCCATTGGCGAGGACAAGAAGCCGGTGGCGGTGTTGCCGGGCTTCGCCTGAGCTCCGCGGTGGCGCTTCCGGGGCAGCCCCGCTTGTGGAAAACTGGGTCGCCTTTTTTGCGAGAACGCCCATGCCCGTGCTGGATCACCCGCTGATCGACCGTTTCCTCGATGCCCTGTGGCTGGAGAAGGGGCTGTCGCCTCATACGCGGGCGGCCTATCGCAGCGACCTCGGGCATTTCCATGCCTGGTTGCAGGAACGCGGCATCGAGCTTGCCAGCGCCGGGCGTGAGGCCATTCTCGATCACCTGGCCTGGCGCCTCGAGCAGGGCTACCAGGCCCGCTCCACCGCGCGCCTGCTGTCCGGGTTGCGTGGTTTCTATCGGCACCTGCTGCGCGACGGCCTGATCGTCGAGGACCCGACCCTGCAGGTCGAGTTGCCGCAGATCGGCCGGCCGCTGCCCAAGTCGCTGTCCGAGGCGGACGTGGAGGCGCTGCTGGCCGCGCCGGAGCTGGACGATCCCATCGGCCTGCGCGACCGCGCCATGCTCGAGGTGCTCTACGCCTGCGGCCTGCGGGTGACCGAGCTGGTGTCGCTGACCCTGGAGCAGATCAACCTGCGCCAGGGTGTGCTGCGGGTGTTCGGCAAGGGCAGCAAGGAGCGCCTGGTGCCGCTGGGCGAGGAGGCCATCGCCTGGGTCGAGCGCTACCTGCGCGAGGCGCGGCCCTTCCTGCTCGACGGCAAGCCCAGCGACGTGCTGTTTCCCAGTCTGCGCGGCGAGCAGATGACCCGCCAGACCTTCTGGCATCGCATCAAGCACCAGGCCCGGATGGCCAGCATCGCCAAGCCGCTGTCGCCGCATACCCTGCGTCACGCCTTCGCCACCCACCTGCTCAACCACGGCGCCGACCTGCGCGTGGTGCAGATGCTGCTGGGGCACAGCGATCTTTCCACCACGCAGATCTACACCCATATCGCGCGCGCCCGCCTGCAGGAGCTGCATGCGCGCCACCACCCCCGCGGCTAACCGTTACGTCTGCAGTCCATCCGCCCGTGGCGCCCACCCGGCGTCTGCGGTCGGCGGCGCGGACCCGCTGTGGTAGGCTTGGGCCACTGTTCATAGGAGTGCCTCATGTCCGTTTTTCGTGTTCTGAGCGGTACCGTTCTCAGTCTCTCGGTTGCCGTCGCCCTGGCCGCCGATCCCGACCAGGCCATTCGCGCCAGCCTGACCAAGCTGCAGCCCGACATGCCCATCGAGGCCATCGCCGAGAGCCCGATGAGCGGCCTGTATCAGGTGCACCTGAAGGGCGGCCGCCTGCTTTACACCAGCGCCGATGGCCAGTTCGTACTGCAGGGCAACCTCTACCAGGTCAAGGGCGCCGAAGCCGTCAACCTGACCCGTCAATCCGAAAGCAAGGGTGTGGCCAAGGCCATCAACTCCATTCCCGCCAGCGAGATGGTGGTGTTCTCGCCCAAGGAACCGGCCAAGGCACACATCACGGTGTTCACCGACACCGACTGCGGCTACTGCCAGAAGCTGCACAGCGAAGTGCCCGAGCTCAATCGTCGGGGTATCGAGGTGCGCTACGTGGCCTTCCCGCGCCAGGGCGTCGGCAGCCATGGCTACAACACCCTGGTCAGCGTCTGGTGCGCCAAGGATCGCCAGGACGCCATGAACAAGGCCAAGGCCCGTCAGGAACTGCCGGCGGCCAGCTGCGCCAATCCGGTGACCAAACAGTACGAGCTGGGCCAGATGATCGGTGTCAATGGCACCCCGGCCATCGTGCTCGGCAACGGCGAGCTGATTCCGGGCTACCAGCCGGCGCCGCAACTGGCCGAGATCGCCCTCAAGGCCAAGTGATCCGGCCGTCGCGCCGATTGACCTGGAGGGCTGGCGCTTCGTAAAGTGCGGCTCTTTTGTGCGGCCGGGGCATGCCCCGGCCGTTTCGTGCAGTGCAGATGGGGAAAACAACGTGAAACCGGTGAAAGTGGGCATCTGTGGGCTGGGCACCGTCGGTGGCGGTACCTTCAACGTACTCAAACGCAACGCCGAGGAGATTGCCCGCCGTGCCGGGCGTGGAATCGAAGTCGCACAGATTGCCGCCCGTCGCCCCAACCCGAAGTGTGAAACCGGCGCTACCCCCATCACCGCCGACATCTTCGACGTGGCGAACAACCCGGAAATCGACGTGGTCATCGAGCTGATCGGCGGCTACACCCTGGCACACGAGCTGGTGCTCAAGGCCATCGAGAACGGCAAGCACGTGGTCACCGCCAACAAGGCGCTGATCGCCGTGCATGGCAACGAGATCTTCGCCAAGGCGCGCGAGAAGGGCGTCATCGTCGCCTTCGAAGCCGCCGTGGCCGGCGGCATCCCGGTGATCAAGGCGATCCGCGAGGGGCTGGCCGGCAACCGCATCAACTGGCTGGCCGGCATCATCAATGGCACCGGCAACTTCATCCTCACCGAGATGCGCGAAAAAGGCCGTGCCTTTGCCGATGTACTCAAGGAAGCCCAGGCCCTGGGCTATGCCGAGGCCGACCCGACCTTCGACGTCGAGGGCATCGACGCCGCGCACAAGCTGACCATCCTCGCCTCCATTGCCTTCGGTATCCCGCTGCAATTCGACAAGGCCTACACCGAGGGCATCAGCCAGCTGACCAGCGCCGACGTCAACTACGCCGAGGCTCTGGGCTACCGCATCAAGCATCTCGGCGTGGCCCGTCGCACCGAGGCCGGTATCGAGCTGCGCGTGCATCCGACCCTGATCCCGGCCGATCGCCTGATCGCCAACGTCAACGGTGTGATGAACGCGGTGATGGTCAATGGCGATGCCGCCGGCAGCACCCTGTTCTATGGCGCCGGTGCCGGCATGGAGCCGACCGCTTCCTCCGTGGTCGCCGACCTGGTCGACGTGGTGCGGGCGATGACCGCCGACCCGACCAACCGCGTGCCGCACCTGGCCTTCCAGCCGGATTCGCTGTCCGACCACCCGATCCTGCCGATCGGCGAGTGCGAGAGCGCCTACTACCTGCGCATCCAGGCCAAGGACCACCCGGGCGTGCTGGCCCAGGTGGCGAGCATCCTGTCCGAGCGCGGCATCAACATCGAATCGATCATGCAGAAAGAGGCCGAAGAGCACGACGGTCTGGTGCCGATGATCCTGGTCACCCACCGCGTCAAGGAAGCCCGCATCGACGACGCCATCGCCGCCCTCGAAGGGCTGGCCGATGTGGTCGGCAAAGTGGTGCGCATCCGCGTCGAGCAACTGGTCTGAGGTAGAAGAGTCATGCGTTATATCAGCACCCGCGGCCAGGCCCCGGCCCTCAATTTCGAAGACGTCCTGCTCGCCGGCCTGGCCAGCGACGGCGGCCTCTATGTGCCGGAAAACCTGCCGCGCTTCACCCAGGAGGAGATCGCTTCCTGGGCTGGCCTGCCGTACCACGAGCTGGCCTTCCGCGTGATGCGCCCGTTCGTCGCCGGCAGCATCGCCGACGCCGACTTCAAGAAGATCCTCGAAGAGACCTACGGCGTGTTCGCCCACAACGCCGTGGCGCCGCTGCGCCAGCTCAACGGCAACGAATGGGTGCTGGAGCTGTTCCACGGCCCGACCCTGGCCTTCAAGGACTTCGCCCTGCAGCTGCTCGGCCGCCTGCTCGACCACGTGCTGAGCAAGCGCGGCGAGCGCGTGGTGATCATGGGCGCTACCTCCGGTGATACCGGCTCGGCCGCCATCGAGGGCTGCAAGGCCTGCGAGCACGTCGACATCTTCATCATGCACCCGCACAACCGCGTGTCCGAGGTGCAGCGCCGGCAGATGACCACCATCCTCGGCGAGAACATCCACAACATCGCCATCGAAGGCAACTTCGACGACTGCCAGGAGATGGTCAAGGCCAGCTTCGCCGACCAGGGCTTCCTCAAGGGCACCCGCCTGGTGGCGGTCAACTCGATCAACTGGGCGCGGATCATGGCCCAGATCGTCTACTACTTCCACGCGGCCCTGCAGCTGGGCGGTCCGCTGCGCTCGGTGGCCTTCTCGGTGCCGACCGGCAACTTCGGCGACATCTTCGCCGGCTACCTGGCGCGCAACATGGGCCTGCCGATCAGTCAGCTGATCGTCGCCACCAACCGCAACGACATCCTGCACCGCTTCATGAGCGGCAACCAGTACGTCAAGGACACCCTGCATCCGACCCTGTCGCCGTCGATGGACATCATGGTGTCCTCCAACTTCGAGCGCCTGCTGTTCGACCTGCACGGCCGCAATGGCGCCGCCATCGCCAGCCTGATGGACACCTTCAAGCAGGGCGGCGGCTTCAGCGTCGAGCAGGATCGCTGGACCGAGGCGCGCAAGCTGTTCGACTCGCTGGCGGTGAATGACGAGCAGACCTGCGAGACCATCGCCGAGGTGTATGCCGAGTGCGGCGAGCTGCTCGACCCGCACACCGCCATCGGAGTGCGCGCCGCGCGCGAATGCCGCCGCAGCCTGTCCATCCCCATGGTGACCCTGGGCACCGCGCATCCGGTCAAGTTCCCGGAAGCGGTGGAGAAGGCCGGCATCGACGCGGTGCCGGCGCTGCCGCCGCACCTGGCCGACCTGTTCCAGCGCGAGGAGCGTTGCACCGTGCTGGCCAACGACCTGAAGACCGTGCAGCAGTTCGTCGCCGCCCACGGCAATCGCGGCAAGCCGCTCTAAGCGGCCCGGCTGTGCAGAAAAGCCCCGCCCAGTGCGGGGCTTTTCGTTTCTGGCGGGCGCTGTAGTAGCCAGCTGTTACCCTGAATGAGGCGAGGCGGCGCAGACTGGCGCCACATTCACCCAGAGGAGGCCATTGCCATGGCGGCGAAGAAGATCCTGATGCTGGTCGGCGACTACGCCGAAGACTACGAGACCATGGTGCCGTTCCAGGCCCTGCAGATGGTCGGCCACAGCGTGCACGCGGTGTGCCCCGGCAAGAGCGCCGGGCAGACCGTGCGTACCGCGATTCACGACTTCGAGGGCGACCAGACCTACAGCGAGAAGCCGGGGCACAACTTCGCGCTGAACTTCGACTTCGCCAAGGTGCGCGCCGAGGACTACGACGGCCTGCTGATCCCCGGTGGCCGCGCCCCCGAGTACCTGCGCCTGAACGCCGAGGTGATCGCCCTGGTGCAGGCCTTCGCCAAGGCCGCCAAGCCGATCGCCGCGGTCTGTCACGGCGCCCAGCTGCTGGCCGCCGCCGACGTGCTCAAGGGCCGCGGCTGCAGCGCCTACCCGGCCTGCGCGCCGGAAGTACGCCTGGCCGGTGGCGAGTATGTGGAAGTGCCGATGGATGGCGTGCACGTCGACGGCAACCTGGTCACCGCTCCGGCCTGGCCGGCGCATCCGGCCTGGCTGGCGGCGTTCCTGAAAGTACTGGGCTGAGCGAGGAGGGCGGTGCGATGTGCGAACTCTATGTGAAGGCCGATCCTATCCTCTACGAGTCGCGCTCGCGCTCCCTACGCATCCGCGGGGTGGTCACCACCCTGCGCCTGGAGAACCAGTTCTGGGACATCCTGCGCGAGATCGCCGAGGTCGACGGCATGACCACCAACCAGCTGATCACCAAGCTGTATGAGGAGGTCATGGACTACCGCGGCGAAGTGGTCAACTTCGCTTCCTTCCTGCGCGTCAGCTGCACGCGCTTCCTGGCGCAGCGCCCGCAGCGCAGCGCCGAGGTGCTCAGTCTGGTGCAGTCGCGCTAGGCTGGCGCGCACAAAAAAGCCCGCATCGAGCGGGCTTTTTCTTGGGCTGCCGATCAGTGCTTGCGCGGCACCGGCTTGAGCAGTTCTTCCGGCGGCATCTCGCAGGTGATCTTGCGCCCGAGCAGTTCCTCGATCGGTGGCAGGGCGAAGGCGTCGTCCTCGCCGGCGAAGCTGATCGAGGTACCGCTGGCACCGGCGCGACCGGTGCGGCCGATGCGGTGCACGTAGTCGTCCGGCACTTCCGGCAGGGTGAAGTTGATCACGTGGCTGATGGCATCGACGTGGATGCCGCGGCCGGCCACGTCGGTGGCCACCAGCACGCGGATCTTGCCCTCGCGGAAGCCTTCCAGGGTCTTGATCCGCTTGTGCTGCGGCACGTCGCCGGACATCTGTGCGGCGCTGACACCATCGCGCACCAGCTTCTCCTCGATGCGCCGTACCTCGTCGCGGCGGTTGGCGAACACCATCACCCGCTGCCAGTCGTTCTGCGTCACCAGGTTGTACAGCAGCTTGTACTTGTCCTTGCTGGATACGGCGTAGACGTGCTGCTCGACGGTGTCGCTGGCGACGTTCTCCGGCTCGATCTCGACGATCGCCGGGTTGACCGTCCACTGGCGGGCCAGGTTCATCACATCTTCGGTGAAGGTGGCGGAGAACAGCAGGGTCTGGCGCTCGCCCTTCATCGGGGTCTGGCGGATGATCTGGCGTACCTGCGGGATGAAGCCCATGTCGAGCATGCGGTCGGCCTCGTCCAGCACCATCACCTCGACCATGTCCAGGTGCACTTCGCCGCGCTGGTTGAAGTCCAGCAGGCGGCCCGGGGTGGCCACCAGGATGTCGCAGTAGCGCGACTCCAGCTGCTTGAGCTGCTTGTCGAAGTCCATGCCGCCGACGAAGCTCATCACGTTGAGGCCGGTGTACTTGGTCAGGGCCTGGGCGTCCTTGGCGATCTGCACCACCAGCTCGCGGGTTGGCGCGATGATCAGTGCGCGCGGCTCGCCCATGTAGCGTTCCTTGGGCGGCGGGGTCTGCAGCAGCTGGGTGATGGTCGAGATGAGGAAGGCGGCGGTCTTGCCGGTGCCGGTCTGGGCGCGGCCGATGGCGTCCTTGCCCTTGAGGGTGTGGCCGAGGACCTGGGCCTGGATCGGGGTGCAGTAGGGAAAGCCCAGGTCGTGGATGGCGTGCATCAGCTCGGGGGCCAGCTTGAAGTCGTGGAAGCGGGTCTTGCCTTCGGCGGGTTCGACCACGAAGTCTTCCAGCTTCCAGGTATCCACCGGTTTGGCCGGGCGCTCCTGGCGCGGCTTGTCGTTGCGTGCCTTCTTCTCGCGCGGCTTGGTCGCCGGCTTGGGCTGTTCGGCGCGGGGTTCGCGGGCGGCAGCCGGCTGGCTGGCGGGGGTGGAGCTGGTTGGGGTGGGCTGCTCGGCATCGCCCTTGCTGAAGATTTTCTTGAGTGCTTTGAGCACGGGCCGGTCTCGTATTGGTTAAGGAATGAACGCCGGCCAGTGTAATGCAAGAAGCCCGCGCGGCGAAGAGCCGGGCGGGCTGCGCGCGGGGCTCAGTCGGGCAGGCTGGCCAGCAGCAGGTCGCGCACGTTGCCGCCCATGATGGCGGCGATCTCGGCCTCGCTGAAGCCGGCCTTCTGCAGGCCCTCGGTGATCTGCGCCAGGCCGGTGCTGTCGAAGGGCGTGTGCACCGTGCCATTGAAGTCCGAGCCCAGCGCCACGTGGGCCACGCCGACCTTGTCCGCCGTGTAGCGGATGGCGCGGACGATGGCGTCGACCGAGGTCGCGCAGACCGCGGCGTCCCAGTAGCCGATGCCGATCACCCCGCCGCTGGCGGCGATGCGCTTGAGGTGTTCGTCGCTGAGGTTGCGCGGCCCCGGGCAGGTGCCGGCCACGCCGGTGTGGGAGACCAGCAGCGGGCGCCTGGCGACGGCCAGGACTTCATCGATCAGCGCCTTGGATGCGTGGGCCAGGTCGATCAGCATGCGCTTCTCCTCCAGGCGCGCGACGACCTGGCGGCCCAGCGGGGTCAGCCCGCCTTTCTCCAGGCCATGGGCCGAGCCGCCGACCTCGTTGTCGAAGAAGTGGGTCAGGCCGGCGATGCGAAAACCGGCGTCGTACAGGCGGTCGAGGTTTTCCAGTTGGCCCTCGATGGGGTGCAGGCCCTCGGTGGCGAGCAGGGCGGCGACCCGCTGCGGGTCCTGCTGCCAGGCCTGCAGGAAGGCCTGCAGGTCGCCACGGCTGCGTACCAGCACCAGTTGCCCCGCGCTGCCGGCGGCGGCCTGCTCCAGCTTGCCGGCCTGGTACAGGGCGCGTTGCAGCAGGCTGTCCCAGGTCGCCCGCGGCCAGCGCTGGGCCATGGCCAACAGGGTGATGTTGTCGGTATCGCTGGGGTTGCTCTGGTAGTTGATGCCGCGCGGGGTCTTGGTCACGGTGGAGAACACCTGCAGGCCGACGTGGCCCTCGAGCAGGCGCGGCAGGTCGGAGTGGCCGTAGTCGTGGCGCTGCAGCAGGTCGCGTTGCCAGAGCAGGGCGTCGTCGTGCAGGTCGGCGACGAACAGGCGCCGATGCAGTTCCTCGGCCTTGTCGCTGGAGGGGTAGGGGGCGGGGTTGGCCACGCTGTTCATCTGGCGGTCGAGCAGGCCGGGCAGGGCGAAGAAGACGCCGGCGCCGACGGGGGCGAGGAGCAGCAGGGCGAGCAGCAGCTTGCGCATGAGGGGCATCCATTCATTGTTGTTATGCCGCGACTCTAACAAGCCGATGCAGTGCAGGGCGATGAGGCGGCCGATTCGCCGGGGGATTTGGCCGGGTCAGCCGAACAGGCAGTTGCGCCCCTGCTGCTTGGCCTTGTACAGCGCCGCATCGGCCCGCGCGATCAGGCCTTCCAGACCATCCTTGGGCTGCATCTGGGCCATGCCGATGGACACGGTGAGGCCGGGCAGGACGCCCACCGGCGAGTAGAACGAGGTGACCTGCTCCAGGCTCAGGCGCAGGCGCTCGCCGATGGTGCGGGCCTCCTCGGCGTTGAGTTCCGGCAGGAGGATGACGAATTCCTCGCCGCCATAGCGCACCATGCTGTCCTTGGGCCGCAGCTGGTTGCGCAGGGTGTGCGCCACCAGGCACAGGGCATAGTCGCCGGCCAGATGGCCGTGCTGGTCGTTGTAGGCCTTGAAGTGATCGACGTCGAGCATGAGCATGCACAGCGGCTGGCCATTGAAGGCGCAGCGAGTGCTTTCGCGCTCGTACACGTGCTCCAGCCAGCGCCGATTGAAACAGCCGGTGAGGGTGTCGAGGTTGGCGCTCTGCTCGCTGTCGAGGATGATCCGATTGCCCTGGCGTACCCGGTCGCAGAGCAGCTCCAGCAGGTTCTGCATCAGCTCCGGCGACTGCTCGAACAGCTTGACCAGCGACTCGCGGTGCAGACGCAGTATCAGCGAGGGGCGGGTGGCCACCACATAGGCGGAGGGGCGGTCGTTGTCGATGAAGCTGATCTCGCCGGCGCAGTCGCCCGGTGACAGGGTGCTCACCGCCTGGTTGTCGAGGGAGCCGAGGTAGACCTTAAGCTCGCCTTCCAACAGGACGTAGAGGTGCTGGTTGCGGTTGAACGGTGACAGGAGAATCTCGCCGGCTTCCAGTTCGCAAGCACGAAATTCCCCGAGCAGCTTTTGCAGGCTGCTGGCGGCGACGTTCTGGAACAGTCGCGATTGACGGATCTGCTGCAGATCCTGCGGCCAGTGGGCGTTTTTCATCGGTGCAATGAATAACCTGTCCGGCTGCGTCTGTTTGCTGGCATCGCTAACACTCCCTGTCGTGGGGCGAGCACCATTTCTGACCTTATTCCCAGGAATAAGGCCTAGGCAATCCTTGACCCCGGCCTGCCCGACCAGCGGTCAAAGGTGGCGAATGACGCCGCCCGAAGCGTCATTCGCCTGACTGGGCAGGCTTCACTTGGCGCGCCCGTTGCGCAGGGTGACGATGCCTTGACGCAGGCTCAGCCGGCCAGGCACTGGTGCAGCCAGGCGGCGATGTCCTGGATTTCCTCCAGCACCACCTCGTGGCCCATGGGGTATTCATTCCAGGCCACCGGCACGCCATGGGCGGCCAGTGCGTCATGGGCGGCGCGGCCCATGAAGGGCGGCACCACCTCGTCCTGGCTGCCGTGCAGGCAGAGCACCGGCAGGGTCAGGCGGGCGGCGTCCAGCTGCAGGTTCTCGGCGAAGGTCGGGGCGTAGGTGGAGAGCGCCAGCAGCCCGCCCAACGGTCCCTGCCAGCGCAGGAAGGCGGTATGGAAGACCACCGCGCCGCCCTGGGAAAAACCGGCCAGGATGATCCGCGCCGGGTCGATGCCGCCGTCGCGCTGCGCCTCGATGAGATCGATCACCATCTGTGCCGAGGCTTCCATCTGCGGCCTGTCGATGGCCCGCGCCGGGCTCATGGCGAGGATGTCGTACCAGCTGGGCATGGACCAGCCGCCATTGATGGTCACCGGCCGGGTCGGCGCCTGCGGCAGCACGAAGCGGGTGCCCGGCAGCGTCTGCTGGAGCATCTGCGCCACCGGCTCGAAGTCGTAACGGTCGGCGCCCAGGCCGTGTAACCAGATGACGCAGGAGTCGGCGGCGAGGGTGGGTTCGAGTATCAGGGCTTCGTGCATGCTTGCTCCAGGTTGGTGCGCTGACGCCTCCCCCGGGGGCGGCGTGAAATTGTTGTCGGTTGAATCAGTTAAGAAGATGTCGCGTCGGTAAAACTTTGCCTATTGACCCTCGTTAAAAACCGTTCGGTCAGGAAACTGGTACGGCCCTTGCTGTAGCGAACGGGTCCGGCGGGGGCCGCCTCTGGAGCGGAAAGCCGGACGATCTGCTGCGTCTCAATCCCGTATGACCTGCGGGGCGGAGTGGGTGATTCGCCGGTCCGCGGATCGGCATCTAGACTCACTTCAGGTTCGCACCCCGGTTGATCCCGCCATGGTGGCGGGATCGAACGTGCCTCACAAGGGTACGGCGGCAGGACCGAGACTCGACCAAACAAGAACACTTGGAGGTTTTGATGAAGATGGTGAAATCCACCCTGGCGGTATTGACCACGGCTGCGGTGCTCGGCGTGAGCGGCTTCGCTCAGGCCGGCGCGACCCTGGATGCGGTGCAGAAGAAAGGCTTCGTGCAGTGCGGTATCAGCGACGGCTTGCCCGGTTTCTCCTACGCCGATGCCAAGGGCAACTACATGGGCATCGACGTGGATGTCTGCCGTGCCGTGGCCGCTGCCGTGTTCGGCGACGCCTCCAAGGTCAAGTACAGCCCGCTGACCGCCAAGGAGCGCTTCACCGCGCTGCAATCCGGCGAAGTCGACATGCTGTCGCGCAACACCACCTGGACCAGCTCGCGCGACGCGGCCATGGGCCTGAACTTCACCGGCGTGACCTACTACGACGGTCAGGGCTTCCTGGTGAACAAGAAGCTCGGCGTTTCCAGCGCCAAGGAGCTGGACGGCGC
This sequence comes from Aquipseudomonas alcaligenes, assembly GCF_003205495.1. GTDB lineage: Bacteria > Pseudomonadota > Gammaproteobacteria > Pseudomonadales > Pseudomonadaceae > Aquipseudomonas > Aquipseudomonas alcaligenes_B. The sequence continues at coordinate 278,876 of NZ_QJRX01000002.1, forward strand.
TACCGTGTGCATCCAGGCCGGTACCACCACCGAGCTGAACCTGGCCGACTACTTCCGCGCCAATGGCCTGAAGTACACCCCCATCACCTACGACACCTCCGACGAGAGCGCCAAGTCGCTGGAGTCCGGCCGTTGCGACGTGCTGACCTCCGACCAGTCGCAACTGTATGCCCAGCGCATCAAGCTGGCTGCGCCGGACGACTATGTGGTGCTGCCGGAAGTGATCTCCAAGGAGCCGCTCGGCCCGGCCGTGCGCCAGGGTGACGAGGAGTGGTTCGACATCGTGCGCTGGAGCCTGTACGCCCAGCTCAACGCCGAGGAACTGGGCGTGACTTCCGCCAACGTGGAAGAAATGGCCAAGTCCACCAAGAACCCCGACATCGCCCGCCTGCTGGGCGCCGAGGGTGACTTCGGCAAGGATCTGAAACTGCCGAAGGACTGGGCCGTGCAGATCATCAAGCAAGTCGGCAACTACGGTGAAATCTTCGATCGCAACGTCGGTGCCGGCAGCGAGCTGAAGATCGAACGTGGTCTCAATGCCCTGTGGAACAAGGGTGGTCTGCAGTACGCGCCGCCGGTGCGTTGACCGCCATGCCGTCGCCCCCAGTCGCGGGGCGATGGTGTTCCTGATTCCATGAACTCCGCGCCGCCGATTCGGGGCGCGGAGCTTCCATGAGGGCCGTTATGCAAAATCCCCCCATTCCCTCGCGCCCGCGCTCATCGGTCTGGACCGATCCGCAGGTGCGCGCCTGGCTGTTCCAGATCATCGCCGTGGTCGCCGTGGTGGCCGTCGGCTGGTACCTGTTCCACAACACCCAGAGCAACCTGGCCCAGCGCGGCATCCTGTCCGGCTTCGGCTTCCTCGACAACAGCGCCGGCTTCGGCATCTCCCAGCACCTGATCGACTACACCGAGAGCGACACCTACGGGCGCGTCTTCGTCATCGGTCTGCTCAACACCCTGCTGGTGTCGGCGATCGGCATCGTGCTGGCGACCATCCTCGGTTTCATCCTCGGCGTGGCGCGGCTGTCGCCCAACTGGTTGATCAGCAAGCTGGCCACCGTCTATATCGAGACCTTCCGCAACATCCCGCCGCTGCTGCAGATCTTCTTCTGGTACTTCGCGGTGTTCCTGCCGCTGCCCGGTCCGCGGCAGAGCCTGAGCATCAACGACACCTTCTTCCTCAGCAACCGCGGCCTGAACATGCCGTCGCCGGCCATCGCCGAGGGCTTCTGGCCCTTCCTTATCGCCCTGGTCGTGGCGCTGGTGGCGATCTTCTTCCTCGCCCGCTGGGCGCGGCAGCGTTTCGAGGCATCCGGGCAGACCTTCCCGACCCTGATCAGCAGCCTGGTGCTGCTGTTCGGCCTGCCGGCGCTGGCCATGCTGGTGTTCGGCGATCCCTTCCACTGGACGCTGCCCGAACTCAAGGGCTTCAACTTCACCGGCGGCTGGGTGCTGATCCCCGAGTTGATGGCGTTGACCCTGGCGCTGACCATCTACACCGCCGCCTTCATCGCCGAGAACGTACGCTCCGGCATCCAGGCGGTCAGTCATGGCCAGACCGAGGCGGCGCGCTCGCTGGGCCTGCCGGCCGGCAAGACCCTGCGTCTGGTGATCATTCCGCAGGCCCTGCGGGTGATCATCCCGCCGCTGACCAGCCAGTACCTGAACATCACCAAGAACTCGTCGCTGGCGGCCGGTATCGGCTACCCGGACATGGTCTCGCTGTTCGCCGGTACCACCCTCAACCAGACCGGTCAGGCCATCGAGGTCATCGCCATCACCATGAGCGTGTACCTGGCCATCAGCATCAGCATTTCCATCCTGATGAACTGGTACAACAAGCGCATCGCGCTGATCGAGCGGTAAGGAGAAGCGCATGGAAGTCCATCAATTCCGTCCCAGTCTGCCGCCGCCGCGCATGAGCGTGGGCGTGATCGGCTGGCTGCGGGCCAACCTGTTTTCCAACTGGTTCAACACCCTGCTGACCCTGCTGGCCATCTACCTGGTCTGGCTCATAGTGCCGCCGCTGTTGCAGTGGGCGCTGTTCCAGGCCGACTGGAGCGGCACCAGCCGCGCCGACTGTAGCGGCGAGGGCGCCTGCTGGGTGTTCATCCGCGAGCGCTTCGACCAGTTCATGTACGGCTTCTACCCGGAAGAACTGCGCTGGCGCGTGGACCTGACCGTGTGGCTGGTGGTGATCGGCTCGGCGCCGCTGTTCGTCCCCATGATGCCGCGCAAGGCCCTGTATGGCTTGGCGTTCCTGGTCATCTACCCGCCGCTGGCCTTCTGGCTGCTGCACGGCGGCTTCTTCGGCCTGACCGAGGTGGAGACCAGCCAGTGGGGCGGCCTGATGCTGACTCTGGTGATCGCCGCCGTCGGCATTGCCGGTGCGCTGCCGCTGGGCATCCTGCTGGCCCTTGGACGCCGCTCGAACATGCCGGCGATCCGGGTGATCTGCGTCACCTTCATCGAGTTCTGGCGCGGCGTGCCGCTGATCACCGTGCTGTTCATGTCCTCGGTGATGCTGCCGCTGTTCCTGCCCGAGGGGCTGTCCTTCGACAAGCTGCTGCGTGCGCTGATCGGGGTGATCCTGTTCCAGTCCGCCTACATCGCCGAGGTGGTGCGCGGCGGCCTGCAGGCCATCCCCAAGGGCCAGTACGAGGCGGCCGCGGCCATGGGCCTGGGCTACTGGCGGATGATGGGCCTGGTGATCCTGCCGCAGGCGCTCAAGCTGGTGATCCCGGGCATCGTCAACACCTTCATCGCCCTGTTCAAGGACACCAGCCTGGTGATCATCATCGGCCTGTTCGACCTGCTCAACAGCATCAAGCAGGCGACCACCGATCCGGCCTGGCTGGGCATGGCCACCGAGGGCTACGTGTTCGCTGCCCTGGTGTTCTGGATTTTCTGTTTCGGCATGTCCCGCTACTCCATGCGCCTGGAGCGCAAGCTGGACACCGGCCACAAGCGTTAGGAGTCAGACCATGACCGAAGTGAAGAAACAAGCCGCGGCCGAGCCGATCATTCAGCTGCAGGGCGTGAACAAGTGGTACGGCCAGTTCCATGTGCTCAAGGACATCAACCTCGACGTGCAGCAGGGCGAGCGCATCGTGCTGTGCGGACCGTCCGGCTCGGGCAAGTCCACCACCATCCGCTGCATCAACCGCCTGGAGGAACACCAGCAGGGCCGCATCGTGGTCGACGGCACCGAGCTGACCCACGACCTCAAGCACATCGAGGCGGTGCGCAGCGAGGTGGGCATGGTGTTCCAGCACTTCAACCTGTTCCCGCACCTGACCGTGCTGCAGAACTGCACCCTGGCACCGATGTGGGTGCGCAAGATGCCCAAGCGCAAGGCCGAGGAGGTCGCCATGCACTTCCTTGAGCGCGTGCGTATCCCCGAGCAGGCGCACAAGTACCCGGGCCAGCTCTCCGGCGGTCAGCAGCAGCGCGTGGCCATCGCCCGCGCGCTGTGCATGAAGCCGAAGATCATGCTGTTCGACGAGCCAACCTCGGCGCTCGACCCGGAAATGGTCAAGGAGGTGCTGGACACCATGATCGGCCTGGCCGAGGACGGCATGACCATGCTCTGCGTGACCCACGAGATGGGCTTCGCCCGCACCGTGGCGAACCGGGTGATCTTCATGGACCGTGGCGAGATCGTCGAGCAGAACGAGCCCAACGCCTTCTTCGACAACCCGCAGAACGAGCGCACCAAGCTGTTCCTCGGGCAGATCCTGCACTGAGGCGCAGCCGCAACGAACAAGGGAGCCGCAGGGCTCCCTTTTTTGTCGGTGGACGACTTCAGCGGTAGATGGTGGACATCCCCCGGCGCTCGTCCTGGCACTCGGCCGAGCCCATCTCGAACTCGCGGCAGATCAGCGGGCGCACCTCGTAGATGGTGCAGCGCATGTTGTCGCGATCCAGCGCCGCGCACCAGCCGTCGTCCAGGCGGCGCATCACCTCGCCGCCCCAGGCGTCGGTGGCGATGAAGCGCTCTGGCACGCCGGTGTCGCTGATCAGCATGACTTCCAGTTGGCAGCAGCAGGCCGCGCAGTTGCTGCAGCTGAGGTCGCTGGCGGGAAGTTGCAGATGGGGAATGCTGTTCATGGCCGCGCAGTCTACGGCAGGGCGTCCCCGCGCGCTTGCCCGGCCGACCGCTGCCCTGTCACAGCACCACCCGGCTGGCGCCGTTGACCGTGGTGATACGCACCCGGTCGCCGAGGCGCAACGGCTGGGCCGGGTCGACCTCCTGCACATAGGCGCGCAGGCTGCCGTCGTCCTCGCGCACGGTGATCTCCACGCCCTGGCGGCGGGTCAGGCCTTCCTCCGCCGCGGCCCCGGCCATGCCGCCGGCGACGCCGCCGAGCACGGTGGCGATGGTGCTGCCGCGTCCGCCACCGATGCCGCTGCCGGCGATACCGCCGACCGCGGCACCGGCCAGCGCGCCGATCGGCGTGCGGGTGCCCTCGATCTGCACCGGGCGCAGGGACTCGACGGTGCCCAGGCGCACCGTCTGCACGGCGCGGGCATCGTCCCGCGAGTAGCTGGAGCCATTGAGGTTGGAGGCACAGCCGCCCAGCAGCAGGGCGGCGCTCAGGGTGGCAGTCAGCAGCAGGGTCGGGAAGCGTTGCATGGCTAGGTCCTCGTGGACATCTTCAAGATGGCTACAGGTTACGAGGAGGTCGCTGAACGCCGGCTGAACCCTGGCTGAACGAGAGCTGAACGAGTGTGCTGCCGCTGTTCAGCCGAACTGCGCGGCGCGCGCCCGGTACATCCCGGCAAAGCCATGTACCACCACCATCACCCCGGCCCAGATCGCCGCGAGCAGCAGCAGGGTCGGCCACAGCCCCAGCGGCAGGCCGACGCCGGCCAGCTTGGCGCCGCCCAGGTAGGACAGCGGCCCGGCGATGGCCCCGAGCAGGCTGCCCAGCCACCAGGGGCGGGCGCTCCAGGCCAGGCTGTGGTTGAGGCTGGTGGCGAACAGCGCCCACAGCAGGGCCAGCCAGGGCGGCAGCAGGCGGCTGTCGCCGGCGAAGTCGAACACGCCGAGGTTGAGCAGGAAGGTATCCAGCGCACTGCCGAACAGCGCTACGCTGGCCACCAGGCGGCCTTCGGCGCGCCAGCTGGCGACCCAGACGAAGTGTGCGGCCAGGCAGGCCAGGGCCAGGGCCAGCAGCCAGGGGTGGGTGGCGCCGAACACACAGGCGAACCAGCCGGCCTGGAACAGCAGGGCATTGAGGATCAGCGAGCGGGGCGCGGTCAGCTGCATGGCGTTCTCGAATGGTTGGAGACGGCGAGGATAGCCCGATCCCCGCCAGGGGCGGGCCTCAGGCGCCGAAATTTCCCAGCAGCGGCGCCGGGCGCGAGCCTTCCTTGGCCAGCAGCAACTGGGCGGTGCCGATGGTGCGTTCGAGGAAGCCGCCCTCGCAGTAGCACAGGTAGAACTCCCACAGCCGATAGAAGTAGTCGTCGTAGCCGAGCTGCTCCAGGCGGTGGCGGGCGCGGCGCAGGTTGTCGTGCCACAGGCGCAGGGTGCGCGCGTAGTGCAGGCCAAAGTCCTCCATGTGGTGCAGGTTGAGGTCGGTGTCGCGGCTGACGATCTCCAGCATCTTGTTCACCGAGGGCAGGGCGCCGCCGGGGAAGATGTAGCGCTGGATGAAGTCCACCGACTTGCGCGCCTGCTCGTAGCGCTGGTCGCGGATGGTGATGGCCTGCAGCAGCATCAGCCCGTCGTCCTTGAGCAGGCGCGCGCACTGCTTGAAGTAGGTGGGCAGGAAGCGATGGCCGACCGCCTCGATCATCTCGATCGACACCAGCTTGTCGTACTGGCCCTGCAGGTCGCGGTAATCCTCCAGCAGCAGGGTGATGCGCTCCTGCAGGCCCAGCTGCTCGATGCGCTGGCGGGTGTAGTCGTACTGTTCGCGCGACAGGGTGGTGGTGGTCACCCGGCAGCCGTAGTGGCTGGCCGCATAGATGGCCATACTGCCCCAGCCGGTGCCGATCTCCAGCAGGTGGTCGTCGGCCTGGAGGTCGAGCTTCTGGCAGATGCGTTCTAGCTTGTTCAGCTGGGCCTGTTCCAGGCTGTCCTGCTCGCTGCCGAACATGGCCGCCGAGTACATCATGGTGGGGTCGAGGAACTGCTCGAACAGCGCGTTGCCGAGGTCGTAGTGGGCGGCGATGTTCTTGCGCGAGCCCTTGCGGGTGTTGCGGTTGAGCCAGTGCAGGCCCTGCAGCAGCGGCCGGCCGAGCCTGGCCAGGCCGCGCTCCATGCCGTCCAGCACGTCGAGGTTGCTGACGAACACGCGGATCACCGCGGTCAGGTCCGGGGTGGTCCAGTAACCGTGGATGTAGGCCTCGCCGGCGCCGATCGAGCCGTTGCCGGCGACCATGGCCCAGACGGCGGCGTCCTGCACGTGGATTTCCGCGTGCAGCGGTGCGCCGGCCTGGCCGAAGGTCTGCCGTTCGCCGTCCTCGACGATTGCCAGCTGGCCGTGGCGCAGCTGGCCGAGTTGGCGCAGCACGGCGCGCTTGAGCAGGCCGGCGCCGACGCCATTGCCGGCGCGCACGCTGGTTTTCGCGGAAGTAAGGTCAGGACTCTTCATGGCGGGGCTCCAGATGGGCGGTGCGGTATTCACCGTCCGCGGCACGATGGGAAAAGATCGGGGTGCGTTTGAGCAGCAGGCGCAGGGCCTGCCAGTAGATGCCGAGCAGGGTCTTGGCGGTCATCCAGGGGAAGGCCAGCAGGTGGCGGTGCAGGCTGGCGCGGCTGAGCGGGGTGCGGCTCAGGCCGAGGCCGGCTTCGAACAGCTTGTCCGCGCCCTGCCAGTCCTCCATGTGGATGTGCAGGCGTTCGCCGGGGGGCGAGTAGCGCATGCGGTATTCCAGTTCGCGCGGCAGGAAGGGCGAGACATGGAAGCTCTTGGCCACACGGTGGCGCGACTCGCCCTCGGCGTTGGCCGGCAGCACGTAGTGGTAGCGCTCGCGCCAGGGCGTGTTGCTGACCTCGCAGAGGATCGCCTGCAGGCGCTCCTGCTCGTCGAAGCAGTAGAAGAAGCTGGCCGGGTTGAAGGCCAGGCCCCAGCTGCGCGGCTGGCTCAGCAGGCAGATGCGCCCGCGCGGCGCCTGGCCCAGGGCCTCGCCGACGCGCTGGCGCACGGCGTCGGCCAGGCGCATGCCGCGGCCGGTGAGCTGCGGCAGGAAATCGCTCTCGCGGAAGGCGAAGGGCGCCCAGCGCGAGCGCCCGGCCAGCGGCGACAGGGCGAGTACGGCATCCTGCTCGGCCAGGTCGAGGTAGAGCATGCCCATGCGGTAGCGGAAGGCATGGCCGCGCGGCAGATGCCGGCGGTGCCCGACCCAGCCCTGGTACAGGGCGCTGTTCACAGTTCTTCCCCGAAGGCGCGGGCCACGCGCAGCGCGCTGGTCACGCCGTCCTCGTGGAAGCCGTTGGCCCAGTAGGCGCCGCAGTAGTAGGTGTGCTGCACGCCGCACAGCTCTTCCCAGCGCGCCTGCGCGGCGATGCCGGCCAGGCTGTACTGCGGGTGGGCGTAGCGGTAGCGGCCGAGAATCTTGGACGGGTCGATGGCCGCGGTCTGGTTGAGGCTGACGCAGAAGGTGGTGTCGCTGCGGATGCCCTGCAGGATGTTCATGTTGTAGGTCACCGCCGCCGGCTGGTCGACCGGACCGCCGAGGCGGTAGTTCCAGCTGGCCCAGGCCAGGCGGCGCTGCGGCAGCAGGCGTGTGTCGGTGTGCAGCACCACGTCGTTGTCGGCATAGCGCAGGGCGCCGAGGATCTGCTGCTCGGCCTCGCTGGGCTGCGCCAGCAGGGCCAGGGCCTGGTCGCTGTGGCAGGCGAAGATCACCTTGTCGAAGCGCTCGACGCCGGCCGGGCTGTGCAGCAGCACGCCGGCGTCGTCGCGCTCCACGCGCTGCACCGGGCAGTTCAGGCGGATGCGTTCGGCGAAGCTGGCGGTCAGCGGCGCCACGTAGCTGCGCGAACCGCCGCAGATCACCCGCCATTGCGGGCGATCGCTGACCGACAGCAGGCCGTGGTTCTTGAAGAAGCGCACGAAGAACTGCAGGGGAAAGGCCAGCATGTCGGCCAGCGACATGGACCAGATCGCCGCGCCCATCGGCACTATGTAGTGATCGATGAAGCGCTGGCCGTAGCCGCGCGAGTCCAGGTAGGCGCCGAGGGTCATGTCGGCCGGGATGTGCTGTTCGGCGAGGTCGAACAGCGCCTCGCGGTTGAAGCGCAGGATGTCGCGCAGCATGCCCCAGAAGGCCGGGCGCAGCAGGTTGCTGCGCTGGGCGAAGAGGCTGTTGAGGTTGTTGCCGTTGTACTCGCTGCCGCTGATCGGGTCGTGCACCGAGAAGCTCATCTCGGTGGGCTGCGAGGCCACGCCGAGCTGGTCCAGCAGGCGGATGAAGTTGGGGTAGGTCCAGTCGTTGAACACGATGAAGCCGGTGTCGATGGCAAAACGCTGGCCTTGCACCTCGACATCCACCGTGTGGGTGTGACCGCCGATCCAGTCGCCGGCCTCGAACAGGCTGATCTCGTGCTTGCGGTTGAGCAGGTAGGCGCTGGTCAGGCCGGCGATGCCGCTGCCGACGATGGCGATTTTCATGAGTGCGATTCCGTGCGGGAGAGTCGTTTGCCGATGGCCAGCTGCAGGCCCTTGGGCAGGTGCGCGAGCAGCAGCAGGATGGCGATGAAGGGGCCGGGGAAGGCGATTTCGTAAGGCCGCCGCTGCAGTTTCGTGGCGATGTGCCGCGCGGCCTTCTCCACTGGCCAGCGCATGGGCATGGGGAAGTCGTTCTTCTGTGTCAGCGGGGTGTCGACGAAGCCGGGGCTGACCAGGGTGACGGCGATGCCTTCGGCGGCCAGGTCGACGCGCAGCGCCTCGAACAGGTAGCGCATGGCGGCCTTGGACGCGCCATAGGCTTCGGCGCGCGGCAGCGGCAGGAAGGTCACCGAGCTGGACACCGCCACCAGGTGCGGGTGCTCGCCGCGGCGCAGCAGCGGCAGGGCGGCTTCCACGCAAAGGGCGGCGGAGAACAGGTTGGCGCGCATCACCCGCTCGACCATGGCCGCCTCGAAGGCGCTGACCTCCACGTACTCGCAGGTGCCGGCGTTGAGGATGGCCTGGTCCAGCGCGCCCCAGTGCTCGCTGATGCGCCGGCCAATGGCACGCACCTGCTCGGGGTCGGTCAGGTCGCCGGGCGCCTGCAGCACCTGGCCGGGATAGCGCTCGGCCAGGACCTGCAGGGCACTGGCATTGCGCGCGCTGAGGGCCAGGCGATGCCCCTGTTGCAGCAGGACTTCGGCCAGGGCGGCGCCGATGCCACTGCTGGCGCCGGTCAACCAGATGCGTCTGCTCATGCCAACCTCCTTTTCAGCCAGGCGATGACGCCGCCCATCAGCGGCAGGTGTTCGTAGAGCATGGCACCGGCGTCGAAATAGTCGCGGTGCTGGTAGACCTTGTCCCACCACAGCAGGTGCGAGCAGCCGTCCACGCTGATGCGCGCGCCGCCACGCAGGCGCGGGTGGCGGAAGTGCATGGTCCAGCGCAGGTAGCCTTCGCCGTCGACGACCTGGTCGAAGCCGTGGAAGTCGAACTCGAGGCGGCCGACATTGGCATACAGCTCGGCGAAGTAGCGCTGCAGCGCCGGCAGTCCGCGCACCTCGTGCAGCGGGTCGCGGAACAGCACGTCGTCGCTGTACAGCTGGCCCAGGCGCTGCAGGTTGCTGGCGTCGAGCGCGGCGAACTCGGTGGCGAAGCGGCGCAGGAACTCAGACATCGGCCACCTCCAGCGCCGGCAGGTTCTTGAAGGCCTGCAGGGCGCGCTCGCGCGAGCGCGCCAGGTCGACGATCGGGCGCGGGTAGTCGGCGACGCCGAACAAGCCGCCCATTGCCGACGGATCATGGATGTCGCGCTTGTTCAGCCCGGCCAGCTCCGGCACCCAGGTGCGGATGAAACGGCCATCCGGGTCGAATTTCTGCGACTGGCTGATTGGGTTGAAGATGCGGAAGTAGGGCGCCGCGTCGGTGCCGGTGGAGGCGCTCCACTGCCAGCCGCCGTTGTTGGCGGCCAGGTCGCCGTCGATCAGATGCTGCATGAAGAAGCGTTCGCCCAGGCGCCAGTCGAGCAGCAGGTTCTTGGTGAAGAACATCGCCACCACCATGCGCAGGCGGTTGTGCATCCAGCCGGTGGCCAGCAGCTGGCGCATGGCGGCATCGACGATGGGAATGCCGGTGCGGCCCTGCTGCCAGGCTTCCAGGTCCCCGGGCGCATCGCGCCATGGCACGGCCTCGGTCTCCGGGCGGAAGGCGCGGTGCCGCGATACCCGTGGGTAGCCGACCAGGATGTGCTTGTAGAACTCGCGCCAGAGCAGTTCGTTGATCCAGCTGACGACGCCCGGGTTGCCGCTGTCGAACTCGCCCTGGTTGCTGCGCAGGGCGGCATGCAGGCACTGGCGCGGCGAGATCACGCCGGCGGCGAGGTAGGGTGACAGCTGGCTGGTGCCGTCGATGGCGGGGAAGTCGCGCTGCTCCTGGTACCAGGCCATGCGCTGCTCGGCGAAGTCGGCCAGGCGCCGCAGCGCAGCATCTTCGCCGGCTGGCCAGAACTCGCGCAGGGCCGGCGTAGGCGTGGCGAAGCCGTCCACTGCCGGCGGCAGCGGATCACCGGCAATCGCCAGGGGCGCCTGCGCCTGCGGCACCGCCACCAGGGCCGGCAGGGCGCTGTGCAGCAGGCGGTAACAGGCCTTGCGGAACTGGCTGTAGACCTGGAAATAGTTGCCGGCCTGGGTCAGCACGCTGCCGGGGCGGAAGAACAGCTGGTCGAGGCACGCCCGGAAGGCCACGCCCAGGGGCTGCAGCGCCCTGGCCACGGCCTGGTCGCGGCGGCTCTCGTGGATGCCGTATTCCTCGTTGACCCAGACGGTGCCGACATCGTGGTTGCGGCACAGGGCGGCGAGCACCTCGGGGGCGTCGCGCCAGTGTGGTGCCTGGCGCACCAGCAGCGGCACGTTGAGGCGGGCCAGTTGCTGCTGCAGCTCGGCCAGGTTGCGCAGCCAGAAGTCCACCTTGGCCGGTGCATCATCATGCTCGCGCCACTGTTCGGGGCTGATCAGGTAGACGGCCAGGGTCGGGCCGGCGGCCATGGCGGCGGCGAGCGCGCTGTTGTCCTGTACGCGCAGGTCGCTGCGCAGCCAGATCAATTGATGTTTCACAACAACTCCTGCTGCTTCAGCAGCTGTTCCGCGCTCAGCGGGTCGTCGGCCAGGTGCAGGCCGGGCAGTGTGCGCACCTCGTCGGCATGGATGCGCGCCGCCGGGCCGGCCAGCAGCAGCGGCGCCGGGAAATGACTGTTGAGGCGCGGCAGCTCGCGTTGCAGCAGCTGCGCGTCGAGGCTGTGGCTGGAGTACAGCAGCAGGGCACGCGGGGCGATGCGTTCGCAGGCCAGGGCCAGCTCGCCCAGCGGCATGGGCCAGTCGAACACCTCCACCGGGCAGCCGGCGCTGCTGGCCAGCCAGGCGCACAGCCACAGCTCGGGCTCCAGCGGCAGGCTGGAGAGGTTGACCAGCAGCAGCGGCGCACCGCCCTGCTGGCGATTGCTGTGGTAGAGGCGGGCGCCGAGCTTGCTGCGCAGCCAGGAATGGAAGAACACCCGCTCCAGCTGGGCGCCGAACGGTGCGCCCTGCCAGCGCTGCTGCAGGTCGGCCAGCAGCGGCAGCAGCAGTTGCTGGCACAGGGTGCGCGGCGGGTAGAGGGCCAGGGCGCGGTTGAACTGTTCGTCCAGCGCGCGCTCGGCCTGCTGCTCGATGCTCTGCAGCAGCTCCTGGCGCAGGGCGTCCCAGGGGCTGGCGCCGCTGTGTGGCGCCAGCGGGCGCTGTTCCAGCAGCTCCTTGACCTGGCCGACCGCGACGCCGCGCGCCAGCCAGGTGAGGATGGCCTGGATGCGCACCACGTGATCCTGCGAGTACAGGCGGTGGCCCTTGGGTGTGCGGTGCGGCACGATCAGCCCGTAGCGGCGCTCCCAGGCGCGCAGGGTGACCGGGTTGACCCCGGTGCTGCGCGCCACTTCGCGGATCGGCAGGTAGCCCTGGGCGAGGGCGGCCTGGTAGTCGTCGCCGGCCGTGCTCATAGGGCGTTGCGCAGGCTGAGGTTTTCTGGGTGCGGCTGCAGGTAGGCCTGGCGCGCCACGTAGCGGTCCGGATGACGGCGGAAATGGTGCTTGAGCAGGGTCAGCGGTACCACTAGGGGAATGATGCCGCTGCGGTACTGGGTGATCAGCTGCTGCATCTCTTCCTTCTCCTCGCTGCTCAGGGCCTGCTTGAGGTAGCCGGAGAGGTGCTGCAGCACGTTGCTGTGGGTGCCGCGAGTGGCGCACTTCTTCAGCGCCGCCATCAGCTGGCTGAAGTAGCGCGGGCCGAACTCCTGCGGGTCGTGCCTGCCCAGGTCGGCGAGCAGGCGGCCGAGGGCCTTGTACTGCAGCGGATTATTGGCCATCAGCTGGTACTTGTAGCGGGCGTGGAAGTCGAGGATCGCCTTGCGCGTCAGGCCGGCGTGCAGCAGGCGCTGCCACTCGGCGTAGGCGAACACGCGGGTGAGGAAGTTCTCGCGCAGCACCGGGTCGTTGAGCCGACCGTCTTCTTCCACCGGCAGGTCCGGGCGCAGGCGGGTGAAGGCGGCGGCGAAGATGCCGCTGGCGCCGCCGTCGGCCGGGTAGCCGTTGTCCTGGTAGACCTTGACCCGCTCCATGCCGCAGGAAGGCGACTTGTGCATGAAGATGTAGCCGCTGATGTCGTCCAGCTCGCCGGCCATGCGCGTTCCGTAGTCGTGCAGGGCCTGGGTCACGTCGCGCTCGCGGTTGACCGTGCCGAGGGCGCGCGGCGCCTGCGGGTCGCCGACCAGGCGGATGGGCTCGCGCGGGGTGCCCAGGCCGATGGCTACTTCCGGGCACAGCGGGACGAAGTCGAAATGCTCGGCCAGCACCCGGCTGCACAGGCGCGATTCCTTGTGGCCGCCGTTGTAGCGTACCTCGGCCCCCAGCAGGCAGGCGCTGATGCCCAGCTTGAGCTTGCTCGTCATGGCTCCTCCCGTTCGTAAACTTGTACAGGTTTTGCTGTTTGTACAGATATTCCTATCTTAGGAATTAACTTGTACAAGTCAAATTATTTGTACAGTTTTCGTATCGAGGTGTTTCGCCAGGCGTGCAGGGGCCGCCGCCCTGCTGGCGGTGCCTGGACGGCGGGGGTCAGGGGTAGTCGAGCAGCAGGCGGATCTGCGGCAGATGGGCGGCGACCCAGGCGCGGTCGATCGGTCCCCAGTCGGCGATGCGGTAATGGCCGGCGTTGTTGCGCTCGCCGTCGTGCTGCACGAAGTCGCAGCGGATATCCAGCTCGGCCAGCGCCGCCAGGGTGTCCTGGGCGGTGCGCCGTGGCATGCCGGTGGCGGCCATCAGCGCCGGCACGCTGGTGGCCGTGCCGCTGTCGATCAGCCAGGCGACGTAGAGGCGGCGGTAGAAGCTGGTGCGGGTCTTGCTGACTTCCATGCGGGCTCCTGCAGACAGCACAAGGCCCGCGATGGCGGGCCTTGTCGGGGGTTACAGCTTGGCGATCTTCTCGCGCTGCTCGACCAGCTTGGCCAGTGCCTGTTCGGCCTCTGCCAGCTTGGCGCGCTCCTTGTCGAGCACCTCGGCTGGGGCCTTGGCGACGAAGCCCTCGTTGGCCAGCTTGCCGCCGACCCGCTGGACTTCGCCCTGCAGGCGCTGGATTTCCTTGTCCAGGCGCGCCAGTTCGGCGTCCTTGTCGATCAGGCCGGCCATCGGCACCAGCACCTGCATCTCGCCGACCAGGGCGGTGGCGGACATCGGCGCTTCCTCGGAGGCTTCCAGCACGCGCACCGACTCCAGCTTGGCCAGCTTGCTCAGCAGCGGCTCGAAGTCGGCCAGGCGGCGCAGGTCTTCGGCGCCCGCGTTCTGCACGATGATGTCGATGCGCTTGGCCATGGAGATCTTCATCTCGCCACGGATCTGCCGCACGCCGAGCATCAGCTGCTTGACCCACTCGATGTCGCCTTCGGCGGCCGCGTCGATGCGGCTCTCGTTGGCCACCGGCCAGGCCTGCAGCATGATGGTGGCGCCGTCCTTGCCGGCCTGGGCCTTGATCCGCTGCCAGATTTCTTCGGTGATGAAGGGCATGAAGGGGTGGGCCAGGCGCAGGATCACTTCCAGCACACGCACCAGGGTGCGGCGGGTGCCGCGCTGGCGCTCGATCGGCGCGTTCTCGTCCCACAGCACCGGCTTGACCAGCTCCAGGTACCAGGCGCAGTACTCGTCCCAGATGAGCTCGTACAAGGCTTGTGCCGCCATGTCGAAACGGAAGGCATCGAGGTGGCGGGTCACGTCCTGCTCGCAGCGCTGCAGGGCGGAGATGATCCAGCGGTCCACCGGCGACAGGTCGACCGGCTCGTCGTTGACACCGGTGTCCTGGCCATCGGTGTTCTCGATAACGAAGTTGGCGGCATTCCACAGCTTGTTGCAGAAGTTGCGGTAGCCCTCGACGCGGCCCATGTCGAACTTGATGTCGCGGCCGGTGGAGGCCAGCGCCAGGTTGGTGAAGCGCAGGGCGTCGGTGCCGTAAGCGGCGATGCCCTCGGGGAACTCGGCGCGGGTCTGCTTGGCGATCTTCTCGGCCAGCTTGGGCTGCATCATGCCGCTGGTGCGCTTGGCCACCAGGGCTTCGAGGTCGATGCCGTCGACGATGTCCAGCGGGTCGAGCACGTTGCCCTTGGACTTGGACATCTTTTGGCCCTGGCCGTCACGCACCAGGCCGTGCACGTACACGGTCTTGAACGGGATCTGCCCGGTCAGGTGGGTGGACAGCATGATCATCCGGGCGACCCAGAAGAAGATGATGTCGAAGCCGGTGACCAGTACGTCGGTCGGGTGGAAGGTCTTGAGGAAATCGGTCTGCTGTGGCCAGCCGAGGGTGGAGAAGGTCCACAGGCCGGAGCTGAACCAGGTGTCCAGCACGTCTTCGTCCTGGCGCAGGGCGATGTCACCGAGGTTGTGCTTGGCGCGCACTTCCGCCTCGTCGCGGCCGACATAGACGTTGCCGGCCTCGTCGTACCAGGCCGGGATGCGGTGGCCCCACCAGAGCTGGCGGCTGATGCACCAGTCCTGGATGTCGCGCATCCAGCTGAAGTACATGTTCTCGTACTGCTTGGGCACGAACTGGATCTCGCCGCTCTCGACCACGGCGATGGCTTTTTCCGCCAGCGGCTTGGTGGAGACGTACCACTGGTCGGTCAGCCACGGCTCGATCACGGTGCCGGAACGGTCGCCCTTCGGCACTTTCAGGGCGTGGTCTTCGATCTTCTCCAGCAGGCCGGCGGCTTCGAAGGCAGCAACGATCTGCTTGCGCGCGACGAAGCGGTCGAGGCCGGCGTATTCGGCCGGCAGGCTGCCGTCGATCTCGGCATTGACGCTGCCGTCGATGTTGAACACCTGGGCCTTGGCGAGCACCTGGGCGTCCTTGTCGAAGATGTTGATCAGCGGCAGGTTGTGGCGCTTGCCGACTTCATAGTCGTTGAAGTCGTGGGCCGGGGTGATCTTCACGCAGCCGGTGCCGAACTCGGGGTCGCAGTAGTCGTCGGCGATGATCGGGATGCGCCGGCCCACCAGCGGCAGTTCGATGTAGCTGCCGATCAGCGCCTTGTAGCGCTCGTCTTCCGGGTGCACGGCCACGGCGGAGTCGCCGAGCATGGTTTCCGGGCGGGTGGTGGCGACGATCAGGTAGTCCAGGCCCTCGGCGGTTTTCTTGCCGTCGGCCAGCGGGTAGCGCAGGTTCCACAGGTGGCCCTTCTCGTCGTGGTTTTCCACTTCGAGGTCGGAGATGGCGGTGTGGAACTTGGTGTCCCAGTTGACCAGGCGCTTGCCGCGGTAGATCAGGCCGTCCTGGTGCAGGCGCACGAAGGCTTCCTTCACCGCTTCGGAGAGGCCCTCGTCCATGGTGAAGCGCTCGCGCGACCAGTCCACCGAGCTGCCCAGGCGACGGATCTGCCGGGTGATGGTGCCGCCGGACTGTTCCTTCCACTCCCAGACCTTCTCCAGGAACTTCTCGCGGCCCAGGTCGTGGCGACCGATGCCATCGGCGGCCAGCTGGCGCTCGACCACCATCTGGGTGGCGATGCCCGCGTGGTCGGTGCCCGGCTGCCACAGGGTGTTGCGGCCCTGCATGCGGCGGAAGCGGATCAGGCAGTCCATGATCGAGTTGTTGAAGCCGTGGCCCATGTGCAGGCTGCCGGTGACGTTCGGCGGCGGGATCATGATGGTGTAGGGCTCGCCGGAACCTTGCGGGGCGAAATAGTTGTTCTGCTCCCAGGTCTGGTACCAGGAAGTTTCGATGGCGTGGGGCTGGTAGGTCTTGTCCATGAGTCGGCGGGACCGTATTGGCAACTGAGCGGGAAAGCCGCCGAGTATAACGGCTGGCGCCACCCGCGGGCCACTGGCCGCCGGTTGGCGTGGCCCGGCGCTAGCCGCGGGGCCTCAGTTCGCCTGCCGGGCTGGCGAGTGTGGGCAACTCAGGGCTTGGGCTGCTTGAGCAGGCGGTCCAGGCGGGCATCCAGGCGGCGCTTGAGCTCGGCCTCGATCTGCGGCACGAAGTCGTCGATCACGTCCTGCAGGATCAGCTGGGCGGCGGCACGCAGCTCGGCGTCCAGGCGGTTCTGCAGCAGCTGGCTCTGCACCACGCGAGCGGTCACCTGCGGCGCCACGCTGGCGGCCTGGGGCGCGGCGGGTGCCGCCACGGCCGGCTGCACCGGGTAGGACAGCGGCACGCTGGTTACCGGCGCGGCGGTGGCGGGAGCGGTGGTCGGCCCGGGGCCGGGCTCGATGATTTCCGAGAGCAGGGGGATCTGCAGGTCGTCGTCGAGGGTTTCGGTCAGCAGGGGCGGCTCCAGCTGCTCCTTCTCCAGCAGCTGGCGGATGGCCTCGAGGTCGTCCAGCAGATGGGCGGGTTTGGGCGGTTGGGAGCTGTCCATGGGCGTCGCGGGAGGGGGAGGTGGCCGAGGAGGCCGATTCTACGCTGTGCGGCGGGCTATTTCGAGAATGCGCTGCATTTCACAGCTCGACCCGCTGCGGCTCGTGGCCGAGCTGGCGGTACTGGCGGAAGTTCTCGCGGCACTGGGCCAGCAGCGCCGGCTCCTGGTTGACGATCTCGATCACCCGGGTGAAACGGGCCAGGTGCGGCGACAGCTGCGGGTGCAGGTTGAGCAGCACGCCGCCTGCCTGTGCCGGCTCCTGGTCCAGGCCGATCACCACCGGCGCCTGCGCGTCTTGCTCGTGCAGGTTGTGGGGGATGAAGGATTCCGGGCGGAAGCTCCACAGCAGGCGGTCCAGTTCCTCGCACTGCGCCTGGTCGGCGCCGCGCAGGAACACCGGCAGGCCGGCCTTCCAGGCCTTGGCGGCCAGCTGGCAGGCCGCGCGCAGGCGGCCTTCCGGCGTGGCGGAGGAGAGCACGTAGAACTCGACGCGCATGGGCCGGGTCAGGCCTTGGCGCGGTCGAGCAGGTACTGGGTCAGCAGGGGCACCGGGCGGCCGGTGGCGCCCTTGTCCTTGCCGCCGCTGACCCAGGCGGTGCCGGCGATGTCCAGGTGCGCCCAGTGGTAGCTCTTGGCGAAGCGCGACAGGAAGCAGCCGGCAGTGATGGTGCCGGCCTTCGGCCCGCCGATGTTGGCGATGTCGGCGAACGGGCTGTCCAGCTGCTCCTGGTACTCGTCGTACAGCGGCAGCTGCCAGGCGCGGTCGTCGGCGTGCTCGCCGGCCTTGAGGATCTGCTTGACCAGCGCCTCGTTGTTGCCCATCAGGCCGGAGACGTTGGCGCCCAGGGCGACCACGCAGGCGCCGGTGAGGGTGGCGATGTCGATCACCGCCTGCGGCTTGAAGCGCTCGGCGTAGGTCAGGGTGTCGCACAGCACCAGGCGGCCTTCGGCGTCGGTGTTGAGGATCTCCACGGTCTGCCCGCTCATGGTGGTGACGATGTCACCCGGGCGGGTGGCGCGGCCGCTGGGCATGTTCTCGGCGCAGGCCAGCAGGCATACCAGGTTGATCGGCAGTTGCAGCTCCAGCACGGCGCGCAGGGTGCCGAGCACGCTGGCGGCGCCGCACATGTCGTATTTCATCTCGTCCATGCCGGCGGCCGGCTTGATGCTGATGCCGCCGGTGTCGAAGGTGATGCCCTTGCCGACCAGGGCGAAGGGTTTGTCGTCCTTCTTGCCGCCCTGGTAGTGGAGCACGATCATCCGCGGCGGTTGCTCGCTGCCTTGGGCCACGGCGAGGAAGGCGCCGGCGCCCAGTTCCTTGAGCTTCTTCTCGTCGAGGATGTCGACCTTGAGGTTCTTGTGCGCCTTGGCCAGGGCCTTGGCCTCCTCGGCCAGGTGGCTGGGGTGGCAGAGGTTCGGCGGCAGGTTGCCGAGGTCCTTGGTGAAGGCCATGCCGGTGGCGATGGCGCGGGCGTGCAGGCTGCCGCGCTCGACGTCGGCCAGCTCGGCCTTGTCGGCGATCAGGGTGATCTTCTTCAGTGCCTTCGGCTCGGCCTTCTTGCTCTTGAACTGGTCGAACACGTAGCCGCCATCGGCCAGGGTTTCCACCAGCAGACGGGCCTTGCCGTAGGCATCGCGGCCCTTGACCTTGAGCTCGCCGAGGGCCAGCACCGCGTCGCTGCCACCGAGGTTCTTCAGCACGCCATGGGCGGCTGCAACCAATTTGCGGAACTGGCGGTCGGAGAGTTCGCCCTTGCCGCTGCCGAGTAGCAGCACGCGCTCGGCCTTGAGGCCCGGCAGGCTGTGCAGCAGCAGGGTCTGGCCCTGCTTGCCGGCGATGTCGCCGCGTTTGAGCAGGGTCGAGATGGCGCCACCGCTGGCGTCGTCCACGGCCTTGGCGGCGACGCCGAGCTTGCGGCCTTCGCCGAGGGCGACGACTAGGGTGGCGGTCTTCAGGGTTTCCGGACGGGTGCTTTTGACGAGGAATTCCATGGTGAGCTGTCCCCAAGACAAAGAGTCGGGTTTGCAGGATAATGCCGGCTATTTTTTCGAGGTCCGCCGTGGCGGGCCGTGCAACCGAGTGCGGCTAGTGTGAGCGTTGCCGCCTGAGCCTGACAACCCTGGAGCGTCCGGTTTGATCGTCTTCCGTTACCTTTCCCGTGAGGTGCTGGTCACCCTCGGCGCGGTGAGTGCCGTGCTGCTGGTGATCATCATGAGCGGGCGTTTCATCAAGTACCTTGCCCAGGCCGCACAGGGAGTGCTGGACCCGGGCGTGCTGTTCCTGATCATGGGCTACCGGATTCCCGGTTTCCTCCAGCTGATCCTGCCGCTGGGCCTGTTCCTTGGCATCCTGCTGGCCTACGGCCGGCTCTATCTGGACAGCGAGATGACCGTGCTGTCCGCCACCGGCATGAGCAACCGCCGCCTGCTCGGCTACAGCATGGCGCCGGCCGCCGTGGTCGCCGCTCTGGTGGCCTGGCTGAGCCTGGGCCTGGCGCCGCAGGGCGTGGCCGAGGTGGCGCGCATCCTCCAGCAGCAGGATGCCCTGACCGAATTCGACACCCTGGTTCCCGGCCGCTTCCAGGCCATGAAGGATGGCTCGCGGGTGACCTACACCGAGGGCCTGTCCGACGACCGCGCCCAGCTGGCCGGGGTGTTCATCACCGAGAAGCGTGCCGACCAAGGTCGCGCCGACCAGGGCAAGAGCCGCGCCGGCGGCATCACCCTGCTGGTGGCTGAGCAGGGCCGTCAGGTGATCCAGGAAGATGGCAGCCGCTACCTGATCCTGGAGAACGGCTACCGCTACGACGGCAACCCCGGCCGCGCCGACTACCGGGCGATCAAGTACGACACCTATGGCGTGCTTCTGCCCAAGCCGGAAGTCAGTGGCGAGATCGGCGAGCGCGAGGCGATTCCGACCCGCGAGCTGCTCGGCAGCGACGAGCCGCGCCACCAGGCCGAGCTGCAGTGGCGCCTGTCCATCCCGCTGCTGGTGTTCGTCGTCACCCTGCTGGCGGTGCCGCTGGCCCGCGTCAATCCGCGCCAGGGCCGCTTCCTCAAGCTGCTGCCGGCGATCCTCCTGTACATGGCCTACCTGGCGCTGCTGATCGGTGCCCGTGGCCAGCTGGACAAGGGCAAGATTCCCCTGGAGCTGGGCCTGTGGTGGGTCCACGCGCTGTTCCTGCTGATCGGCCTCGGCCTGGTTGGCTGGCAGCCCCTGCAACTCAAGCTGGCCAGTCGCCGCGCAGCCAAGGAGATGGCCCATGGGCAGGCTTGATCGTTACATCGGCAGCAGTGTGTTCTTCGCCATCCTGGCGGTGCTCGGCATCATCGTCGGGCTGGCCCTGCTGTTCGCCTTCATCGACGAACTGGGCGACGTCGGCGACAACTACGGCACCCTGGAAGCACTGGTCTACGTACTGCTGACCCTGCCGCGGCGTGCCTACGAGATGCTGCCGATGGCGGCGCTGATCGGCTGCCTGATCGGCCTCGGCAGCCTGGCCAGCAGCAGCGAGCTGACCATCATGCGCGCCGCCGGCGTGTCGGTCGGGCGCATCGTCTGGGCGGTGATGAAGCCCATGCTGGTGCTGATGCTGGTCGGCCTGCTGGTCGGTGAATACCTGGCGCCCTGGAGCGAGAGCCAGGCCCAGGCCCATCGCTCGCTGGCCCAGGGTGGCGGCGAGGCGCAGAGCTCCAAGCGCGGCCTGTGGCATCGCCAGGGCCAGGAGTACGTGCACATCAACGCCGTGCAGCCGGGTGGCAAGCTGCTCGGCGTGACCCGCTACCAGTTCGATGGCGAGCGCAAGCTGCTGTCCGCCAGCTTCGCCCGCCGTGCCCAGTACCAGGGCGACCACTGGCTGCTGGAAGAGGTGCAGACCACCCACTTCCGCGAGCGCAGCACCGAAGTGCTCAAGGCTGCCAGCGAACGCTGGGACGTCGAGCTCAAGCCCGAGCTGCTCGGCACCGTGGTGCTGGAGCCCGATGCCCTGTCGATCAGCGGGCTGTGGCGCTACATCCACTATCTCGGCGAGCAGGGCCTGAACAACGGCAACTACTGGCTGGCGTTCTGGACCAAGGTGCTGCAGCCGCTGGTGACCGCGGCGCTGGTGCTGATGGCGATTTCCTTCATCTTCGGCCCGCTGCGTTCGGTGACCCTCGGCCAGCGTGTGTTCACCGGCGTGCTGGTGGGCTTCGTGTTCCGCATCGCCCAGGACCTGCTGGGGCCGTCCAGTCTGGTGTTCGGCTTCGCGCCGCTGCTGGCGGTGGCGGTGCCGGCGGCGATCTGCGCCCTGGCCGGGGTGGTGCTGCTCAGGCGCGCGGCCTGACCCCCGCAGGCAGGAAAAGGCCGGGCATTGCCCGGCCTTTTTGTTTGCGCCTCAGCCGTAGCGCCGGCGCGCCTCGATGGCCAGGCCGCTGCCGATGCTGCCGAAGCTGTTGCCCTCGGTGGCGCGGGCGTTGGGCAGCAGGGCGGCGACGCTCTGGCGCAGGGCCGGCACGGCGCTGGAGCCGCCGGTGAAGAAGATGGTATCGACTGCGGCATGATCCACGCCGGCGCTTCTGAGCAGCTCGTCGACCCCGGTGCGGATGCGTTGCAGCAGGCCGTCGATGGCCTGGTCGAACAGCGGCCGGTCGAGCATGGCGACCAGGCCATCCTCGACACGTGCCAGGTCGATCAGGTGCTCGTCCCGCTCGGTCAGGCTGATCTTCGCGTCCTCCACCTGCATGGCCAGCCAGTGGCCGGCGCGCTGTTCGGTGAGGCGCAGCAGGCGATCGACACCGGTCGGGTCGACGATGTCGTAGCGCATGTTCTTCAGCGCCAGCTGGGCCTTCTGCGCATACACCGCATTGATGGTGTGCCAGGTGGCCAGGTTGAGGTGGTGGCTGGTCGGCATCAGCGCGTCGCTCTTCATCCGGCTGCCATAGCCGAACAGCGGCATCACCCCGTCCAGGCTCAGCTGCTTGTCGAAGTCGGTGCCGCCGATATGCACGCCGCCGGTGGCCAGGATGTCGTCCTGGCGCTCGCTCAGCTCGCGGCGCTGCGGCGCCAGGCGCACCAGGGAGAAGTCCGAGGTACCACCGCCGATGTCGACGATCAGCACCAGTTCCTCGCGGGTGATGCTGCGTTCGTAGTCGAAGGCCGCGGCGATCGGCTCGAACTGGAAGGACACCTCCTTGAAGCCGAGCTTGTGCGCCACCGCCTGCAGGGTGTTGGCGGCCTCGGCGTCGGCGAGCGGGTCGTCGTCGACGAAGAACACCGGGCGGCCCAGCACCACCTGCTCGAACTCGCGGCCGGCCTGGGCCTCGGCGCGCTTCTTCAGTTCGCCGATGAAGAAGCCGAGCAGGTCGCGAAACGGCAGGGCGCTGCCCAGCACGGTGGTCTCGCTCTTCAGCAGCTTGGAGCCGAGCAGGCTCTTCAGCGAGCGCATCAGGCGCCCCTCGTAGCCATCGAGGTATTCGGCCAGGGCCCGGCGGCCGTAGACCGGGCGGCGCTCCTCGGTGTTGAAGAAGATCACCGAGGGCAGGGTGATCTTGCCGTCCTCCAGCTCCAGCAGCGGCTCCAGGTCCGGCCGCCACCAGCCGACGGTGGAGTTGGAGGTGCCGAAGTCGATGCCCAGGGCGTTGGCGGGGAGCGGATGGTTCATGGCGCGGCGGTTCCGGAAAAAACGGCCGCGCATTCTATGCGAGTACCCGGGCGCGTGCGCGGGCAATCGTCGGCTGGAGTGATGGCCAAGTGCTAGGCTCAGAATGGGCGGCCTAAGTGGTAGTCAGACGGGCCTGCCATGTCGACCGGGAGTCATCTGATGCGTTTGCCCCTTTCGTCCTGTCTGGGCTTTGCCTTGCTCTGCTCGCTGGGCGTCGCGGCCCGTGCCGATTGCGTCAGCCTGGTGTCCGGCGCCGGTGGCGCGGCCTTCTGGCACGGTGTCGAGCAGGGCGCCCGGCAGGCAGCCCAGGAGACCGGGCTGCAGCTGTATTTTCGCGGGCCGAGCAAGGAAACCGATCCCCAGGCGCAATTGCGCATCGTCGAACGCATGCTCGCGCACGGCTGTCGCGCGCTGATAGTCGCGCCCAGCGGCGCGGCTGTCGCCGAACGCATGCGCCAGCTGAAGGACCAGGGCATCGCCGTGCTTTATATCGATCGTGACCTGGGCGGTGACGAGGTGATAGGCGCCGTGGTGACCGACAACCACCAGGCCGGTCTGCTGGCCGCTCGGCAGATGGCGCGGCTGCTGCGGGGGCGCAGTCGGGTCGGCGTGCTGCGTCCCGACTCCCAGGCCAGTTCGGTGGCCGAGCGCAGCGCCGGTTTCATTCAGGGGGCGCGCGAGGCCGGCCTGGACGTGGCGCTGGAGGCACGCCTGCCGGTGCACGACTACATGCCCAGCGCGGCCGATCTGCAAGTGCTGGAGACCCTGGACGGCCTCTTCACGGTCAACGAGCGCACCACCCAGAGTGCCCTGGCGGTACTGCGCCGCGCCGGGCGCAGCGGGCAGTTGGTGCATATAGGTTTCGATGCCGACCCTCTGCTGGTCGAGGCCCTGCGCCGTGGTGAGCTGGCCGCCCTGCTGCTGCAGCAGCCCTGGGAAATGGGCTATCGCAGCGTGTGGGCGGCCCACCAGTATTTGCGTGGCGCCAGGCCCGGCCCGCGCCACGAGCCGCTGGCGGCGCTCTACGTGGATGCTCAGCGTCTGGACGACCCCGCCATTCGCCACCTGCTGCCCCTGGCGGACTAGCCGGCCAAGCCGACGAACAGCGCTCCCGCTGGCGGCGCGCGAGCGCTGCTGGACTAGGCTGAAGCCATGGGAGGGCGGTGCGGATGCGTGCATCGGTGCGGGTCTGGATATTCTGCTGCGTTCTGTGGCCGCTGCTGGCGGTGGCCGAGCTGCGCCTGCTGACCGAGCAGGCCCCGCCCACCAGCTTCCTGCGCGATGGCCAGCCCGACGGCTACTCGGTGGAAGTGGTGCGCGAACTGCTCCGGCGCACCGGCAGCCAGGCCAGTATCGAGCTGCTGCCCTGGACCCGCGCCTACTCCCTGGCCAAGAGCGAGGCCGATACCGGCCTGTTCGCGGTGGTGCGCACCACCGAGCGCGAGGCGCTGTTCCAGTGGGTCGGGCCGATCCTGCAGGGGGCGACGCGCTTCTACTCGCTGAAGAGCAGCAACTTGCGCATCGACAGCCTGGAGGACGCGGCCCGCGCCGGCACCCTGGCCCTGCCCAAACAGTGGTACAGCTACGAGACCCTGCAGCGCATGGGCTTCACCAACCTGTACGGCGTGCCCAGCTCCCGGCAGATGGTGACCATGCTCAAGCACGGCCGGGTCAAGCTGATCGCCACCTAGGACCTGACCCTGCGCGAGGAGCTGGCCACTGGCGGGCTGACCCCGGAAGAGGTGCAGGGGCACCTGGCCTTCATGCAATCCGACTACTACATCGCCTTCTCGCCGCAGACCGCGCCAGCGTTGGTCGAGCGCTGGCGGCGCGAGCTCGATGGCATGCGCCGCGACGGCAGCCTGGAGGCCATCCTGCGCCGCTGGTTACCCTCGGCCAGGTTGCATTGAGCGGCAGGGACAGCGAGGTGCGCGGGTGAAAATGTTGCGGCGCCATCCGTCGCTGAAAGCGGAGTGCAAGGCGGATGGGTGTATATGTAGTTTTACTACATGACGAGTTTTGTAGTTTTGCTACATAATTCGCCGGGATAACCGAGAACGACCTGCAGAATGCCTTCCATGCCAATAGCCTCACACCATGATCTCCGCGCCCAGTTCCGTGCGCTTCTGGCCTCGGATGCCTGCTACCACACGGCATCGGTGTTCGACCCGATGTCCGCCCGGATTGCCGCCGACCTCGGATTCGAGGTCGGTATCCTGGGCGGTTCTGTAGCTTCACTACAAGTTCTGGCCGCGCCGGACTTCGCCCTGATCAGCCTCAGCGAGTTCGTCGAGCAGGCCACCCGCATCGGCCGGGTGGCACGCCTGCCGGTGATCGCCGACGCCGACCACGGCTACGGCAACGCGCTCAACGTGATGCGCACGGTGGTCGAGCTGGAGCGCGCCGGCATCGCCGCGCTGACCCTCGAGGACACCTTGCTGCCGGCCCAGTTCGGTCGCAAGTCCACCGACCTGATCGGCATCGACGAAGGCGTCGGCAAGATCCGCGCGGCACTGGAAGCGCGGGTCGACCCGGACCTGGCGATCATCGCCCGTACCCACGCCGGGGTACTCGAGGTCGACGAGGTGATCCGCCGTACCGTCGCCTATCAGGAGGCCGGCGCTGACGCGATCTGCATGGTCGGGGTGGGCGACTTCGAGCACCTGGAGGCGATCGCGCAGCACCTCAGCGTGCCGCTGATGCTGGTCAGCTATGGCAACCCCTCGCTGCGCGACGACGCACGCCTGGCCAGCCTCGGCGTGCGCATCGTGGTGGACGGCCACGCCGCCTACTTCGCCGCGATCAAGGCCACCTACGACTGCCTGCGCGAGCAGCGCGGCATCCCCGCCAGCGATCACAACGCCACCGAGCTGACGCACAAGTACACCCAGCCCGAGGACTACATCGTCTGGGCCCGCGAGTACATGAACGTCAAGGAGTAGCGATCTCCTGCTCGATCAGGCGCTGCAGCGAGCCGTCCCGGCGCATGTCCTTCAGGGCCTGGTCGAAGCGCTGCAGCAGCGCGCCCTGGCCGGCCTGCTTGGCGAATACCAGGTAGGTGGGGTTGATGCTCAGCGGCCGCGGCAGGGCGACCAGTTGCTCCAGCCCCGGCAGGGCCAGCAGGCGCTGGCCGGCCAGCTCGATGGCGATCACCGCGTCCAGCCGGCCGGAGGCCAGCTTGCGCAGGTTGGCTTCGTCCGCGCTGCCTTCCTGGGTCTCGATCTGCCCGGTGCGTGCGGCCTGATCGAACTCCTCCGTGTAGCTCCAGCCGCGAATCACCCCGACGCGCTTACCGTGCAGGTCCGCGATGCCGCGGAAGTCGAAGGCTCGCTCGCGTTGCACGTAGAGCAGCAGGCGCTCCTCGAAGATCGGCGCGGAGTAGTCGAACACCCTGAGCCGCTCGGCGTTCTTGTAGATGCCGCCAATGCCCAGTTCACCGGCGGCGCCCCTGAGCAGGGCGCGCTTCCAGGGCATGGCCTGGATCGCCAGCGGTTCGCCGAGGCGGGCGAACACCGCCTGCAGCAGGAGCGGGTAGAGCCCCCGGGGCTGGCCATCCTGCTGGTACATGAAGGGGGGATTGGCGTTGTCGATGGCGATCAGCGTCTGCGCCCTGGCGGACAGGACGCTGCAACTGAGCAGGAGAATCGCCAGCAGGCGTAGGCAAGGCATCGATGGGCTTCCGCGGCTGTTGCCGCAAGCATAGCCAGCGGTGCTTGCATTGCCGACAGGCTGGGCGCATATCTGGAAGCGAGAGCTCATTGCCGGAGGTACCCATGGCCGGAGGCTGGACCAACGACGGCGCGGTGCAGGAACAGATCGACAGCAGCATCGAGGACGCCATCGCTCGCGCGCGCAGCCAGCTGCCGCGTGGCGAGAGCCTGAGCCACTGCGCGGAATGCGATGCCCCCATCCCCGAGGCGCGCCGCCAGGCGGTGCCTGGCGTGCGCCTGTGCGTGAACTGCCAGACGGCCCACGACCAGGAGCAGGCGGCGTTCAGCGGCTACAACCGGCGTGGCAGCAAGGACAGCCAGCTGCGCTGATCAGGGGCTGAGCGAGTAGCCGCGGGCGCTCATGCAGTTGATATAGACCTGGCTGGAGCCGCTCTGCGCGGCCTGCTCGCTGCGCCTGTCCGCGCGCCGCTCGCGGCGCTGGCGCGAACCGCCGACCACCACGCCGGCGGCGGCTGCCTCGCGCGCCTGGTTCTGCCGGTATTGCTGCTTCACATCGTCGTCGATGCGGTCGTAGACCTCGTCGTGGCGCTGGCCGCGCACCTCGGCGGCGGCCGCCCCCGCCGCTGCACCCACCGCGGCGCCGCGCAGGCGCTCGCCACCGCGGGACGAGTCCGACGACGAGGAGGTGCTGCCGGCGGCCTGGCTCTGGCAGGCGGCGATATCGTTCTGGATCTGCTGCTGGGTCTGGCCGTTGAGCGGGATCAGCGTCTCGGCGCCGGCCATGGTGGTTGCCAGCAAGGAGCAGGCGAGCAGGGTGAGGTGGGGTGACCTGGACATGGCGATCTCCTTGAGCGCAACGGTTCAATCACTCTAGTTGCGGATGCGGGCATCGGCGGCGCAGCGGACGGCTGGTGCTGGTCGCGATTGACGTGCTTTGGCAGAATTGTTAGCCACCTTATTATTAGGCTGTTCTCAACTTGCACGAGCATTCCCGCCCCGGCCTGGGTATCGCGCTGATCCTCGCGGCCGGCCTGCTGCTGTCCAGCCAGGATGCCCTGGCCAAGACCCTGACCCTTTCCTATCCGCTGTTGCTGGTGGTGTGCCTGCGCTACTTGGCGCAGAGCCTGCTCATGCTGCTGGTGTTCGCCCCGCGTATGGGCCTGGACCTGGTGCGTACCCGCCGCCCGCTGCTGCAGCTGGCGCGGGGGCTGAGCCTGGTGGGCGTAACCCTGCTGTTCTACGGTGGCCTGCGCTATATCCCGCTGGGCGAAGCGACGGCGGTGATCTTCCTGGCGCCGCTGGTGGTGGTGGCGCTCTCGGTGCTGTGGCTGAAGGAGCGGGTCAGCCGCGGCGTGTGGCTGGCGGTGGGCGGCGGCCTGCTCGGCGTGCTGCTGATCGTGCGTCCCGGCGGCGAGCTGTTCACGCCGGCCAGCCTGTTGCCGCTGGGAGCGGCGTTCTGCTTCGGCCTGTACCAGCTGCTGACCCGCCGGCTCAGCGCGAGCGATCACCCGGCCACCAGCAATTTCATCACTGCGCTGGTCGGCACCCTGGGAGCCGGCCTGTTGTTGCCCTGGACCTGGCAGCTGCCGCAGTGGCACGACCTGCTGCTGATGGCCGCGCTCGGGGCGCTGGCGATGAGTGGCCACATGCTGCTCACGCATGCCTACCGCTACGGCAGCGCCGCCAGCCTGGCCCCTTTCACCTATGGACAGATCCTGATCGCCACCCTGATCGGCGCCCTGGTGTTCGACCACCTGCCGGATGCCTGGGCCGTGCTCGGCATGGCGGTGATCATGCTCAGCGGCGCCGCGCTGGTCTGGAGTCAGAACAGGAAGTAGCGCTGCGCCATTGGCAGTACCTCGGCCGGTTCGCACCAGAGCAGCTGGCCGTCGGCCTTGACCTGGTAGTTCTGCGGATCGACCTCGATGCTCGGCAGGTAGCCGTTGTGGATCAGGTCGGTCTTCTGCACCTCGCGGCAGCCCCTGACCACACCAATCTTCTTCTTCAGCCCCAGCTGCTCGGGCACGCCGGCGTCGAAGGCCGCCTGGCTGATAAAGGTAATGCTGGTGGCATGGCGGCTGCCGGCGTAGCTGGCGAACATCGGCCGGTAGTGCACTGGCTGCGGCGTGGGGATGGAGGCGTTGGCGTCGCCCATCAGGCTGGCGGCGATCGCCCCGCCCTTGAGGATCAGCGTCGGCTTCACGCCGAAGAAGGCCGGGCGCCAGAGCACCAGGTCGGCCCACTTGCCCACTTCCACCGAGCCCACCTCGTGGCTGATACCGTGGGTGATCGCCGGGTTGATGGTGTATTTGGCGATGTAGCGCTTGGCGCGGAAGTTGTCGTTGCCCGGCGCGTCCTCGGCCAGCGGGCCGCGCTGCTGCTTCATCTTGTCGGCGGTCTGCCAGGTGCGGGTGATCACCTCGCCGACGCGGCCCATGGCCTGGCTGTCGGAGCTGATCATGGAGAAGGCGCCGAGGTCATGCAGGATATCCTCGGCGGCGATGGTCTCGCGGCGGATGCGGCTTTCGGCAAAGGCCACGTCCTCGGCGATGCTCGGGTCGAGGTGGTGGCAGACCATCAGCATGTCCAGGTGTTCGTCGATGGTGTTGCGGGTGAACGGCCGGGTCGGGTTGGTCGAGCTGGGCAGCACATTCGGGAATCCACAGGCCTTGATGATGTCCGGCGCATGGCCGCCGCCGGCGCCTTCGGTGTGGTAGGTGTGGATGGTGCGGCCCTTGAACGCGCCCAGTGTGGTCTCGACGAAGCCGGACTCGTTCAGTGTGTCGGTGTGTATCGCCACCTGCACGTCGTATTCATCGGCGACCGATAGGCAGTTGTCGATGGCCGCTGGGGTGGTGCCCCAGTCCTCGTGCAGCTTGAGGCCGATGGCGCCTGCTTTCACCTGCTCGATCAAGGGCTCTGGCAGCGAGGCATTGCCCTTGCCGGTGAAGCCCAGGTTCATCGGGAAGGCGTCGGCGGCCTGCAGCATTCGCGCCATGTGCCAGGGCCCGGAGGTGCAGGTGGTGGCGTTGGTGCCGGTGGCCGGCCCGGTGCCGCCACCGATCATGGTGGTGACGCCGCTCATCAGCGCCTCTTCGATCTGCTGCGGGCAGATGAAGTGGATATGGGTGTCGATGCCGCCGGCGGTGAGGATCATGCCCTCGCCGGCGATTACCTCGGTACCGGCGCCAATGGCGATGGTCACGTCGGGCTGGATATCCGGGTTGCCGGCCTTGCCGATGGCGTGGATGCGCCCGTCCTTGAGGCCGACGTCGGCCTTGACGATGCCCCAGTGGTCGATGATCAGCGCGTTGGTGATCAGCGTATCGACCACGTCGGCGGCGCACAGCTGGCCCTGGCCCATGCCATCGCGGATCACCTTGCCGCCGCCGAACTTCACTTCCTCGCCGTAGCTGGTGAAGTCCTTCTCCACTTCGATCCACAGGTTGGTGTCGGCCAGGCGCACCTTGTCGCCGACGGTGGGGCCGAACATGTCGGCGTAGGCTTGGCGGCTGATCTTCATCACATGTTCCTTGTCGGTTGTCCGCTCTCGTGCAGCACAGGTGCTCGAACAGTTCCCTCTCCCATTGATGGGAGAGGGCCAGGGAGAGGGGCTTGGTCTGCTCGCCCTCTCCCCCGGCCCCTCTCCCGCAAGCAGGAGAGGGGAGGTATTACAGGTCGCCCATCACGCGGCCGGCGAAGCCGAACACCCGGCGTGCGCCGGCCAGTTCCACCAGCTCGACCTCGCGGCTCTGCCCCGGCTCGAAGCGCACCGCGGTGCCGGCCGGAATATTCAGGCGCATGCCCCGCGCGCTGGCGCGGTCGAAGGCGAGGGCGTCGTTGGTCTCGAAGAAGTGGTAGTGCGAGCCGACCTGGATCGGCCGGTCGCCGCTGTTGGCCACGCTTAGCCTGAGGGTGCGACGGCCGGCGTTGAGTTCGATCTCGCCGTCCTGGATTTGGTATTCGCCGGGGATCATGGTGCGCTGCGCTCCGGGGTAAGGATCAGTTGCATGAAGGTCAGGTCCAGCCAACGCCCGAACTTGCGACCCACCTGGGGCATCTGCCCGGTGATGGCGAAGCCGAGGCGCTGGTGCAGGCCGATCGAGGCGGCGTTTCCACTCTCGATGGCGGCAACCATCACGTGCTTGTCGCAGGCCTTGGCGCGCTCGATCAACGCGGCCAGCAGCAGCGGGCCGAGGCCTTTGCCGCGCTGGTCGGCGCGGATGTATACCGAATGCTCGACCGTGTGGCAGAAGCCGTCGAACGGGCGCCAATCGCCGAACGAGGCGTAGCCGACCACCTCGCCTGTCGGGCTCTCGGCTACCAGGATCGGGTAGCCCTGCTGGGCGCGGGCGGCGAACCAGGCCTGGCGGTTGGCCAGGTCGACCACGTTGTCCATCCAGATCGCGGTGGTGTTTAGCACCGCGTCGTTGAAGATGTCGCGCAGGGCCGGCAGGTCGGTTTCGGTGGCGTCGCGAATAATCATCTTGGTTCCTCGTGTAGGGCGGGTGAAACCCGCGAACGGGGCGCGCGGGTTGCACCCGCCCTACGGTATCTACGCAATCGGCTGGTGGACGGTTACAAGCTTGGTGCCGTCGGGGAAGGTGGCTTCGATCTGGATCTCCGGAATCATCTCCGGCACGCCTTCCATCACCTGCTCGCGGCTCAGCAGGGTGGTGCCGTAGTGCATCAGCTCGGCCACCGTGCGGCCGTCGCGGGCGCCTTCCAGCAGGGCGGCGGAGATCAGCGCCATGGCCTCCGGGTAGTTGAGCTTGAGGCCGCGGGCCAGGCGCCGCTCGGCCACCAGGCCGGCGGTGAAGATCAGCAGCTTGTCCTTCTCGCGGGGCGAAAGATCCATCAGGTACTCCAGATTCGCGGGGGCACGGCCGCGCGGCCGAGCAGGGCAGGGCGCAACAGGCGCCAGAGTTCGATCAGCCAGGCGCGCGCGTGCAGCGCCTCGCCGGCCAGGCAGCGGGCCACCAGCAGGCCCGGCAATTGGGTCAGGTCGCCGCGTACCGGACCGCCCAGTTCGCGGCAGCGCTCCAGCAGCTCGGCATCGATCTCGCCGCTGGCCAGCAGGGTGGCGAACACCGGGTGGCCGTCCAGGCCGATGGGTGAGTCGAGCAGGCCGTCGCCACCGACCACGCGCTGGCGCTCATGCCACAGCCGCTGGCCATCGCGACGGATATCCAGCGCGGCCTGAAAATGCCCGGCTTCGAAGCGCTCGCCGGCGGCGGGGCGGCCGAGGGCGACCATGTCCCAGTAGAACAGGCGGGCGTCGCCTTCCAGCTCGATGCGGGTGCTCAGCTCGGCCTGGGCGCCGGCGTAGACGATGGTTTCCTGCGGCAGCCATTCCAGGGTGGCTCCGGATCGCACGCGCAGCGTCACGCACTGGCGCGCGCTGCCAGCGGCGCGGTACCACTTGGCCGCGCCGGGGCTGGTGAGCTGGGTCCAGGCCCGCTCGCCGACGTCCACGGCGATATCCAGGCTGTCGCCGCCGGCAATGCCGCCGGGCGGGTGCACGATGATGTGCTGGCACACCTCGGGGCCTTCGGCGTGCAGGTGTTTCTGCACCCGCAGCGGGCCCAGATGGCGGCGCAGCACCGGGCGCGTCCAGTCCTGCTGGCGGGCGTAGGCCAATTCCAGTTCGGCGTGCCAGGCGGGGGTGAACAGGGCAGGTTGGGCAACCGTCATTCAGGGGCATCCAGCCGAATTGGGTGAGGCGGCAGTGTAGCGTGGCGGCATGGGCTCAGGCCGTGCTCATCTGCAGCCATTGCCGCGGGCTGGCGTCGAACCAGCGGCGGAAGGCGCGGGAGAAGGCGCTGGTCTCGGAGTAGCCGAGCAGCGGCGCCAGCTCGCTGACCGGCAGTCGCCGGCGCAGGTAGTGCAGGGCCAGCTCGCGGCGCACCTGGTCGATCAGCGCGGAAAAACTCAGGTTCTGTTCGCGCAGGCGCCGTTGCAGGGCGGCCGGGGTCAGGCCGAGGCCGGCGGCGACCCGTTCCAGCGAGGGTTCGCCCAGCGGCAGGGCGTCGCGTACCAGGCCGCGGGCCTGGTCGACCAGGCACTGGGGCGATTGCTGGCCGCCAAGGCGGACGATGGCGTCCTGCACCAGCATCAGCAGCACCGGGTCGCGCTCGGGCATCAGCTTGCCGGCAATGTCGCGCTTGGGAATCAGCAGGGCATTGCACGGCTGGTCGAACAGCACGGGGGCGTCGAATACCGTCTGGTGCTCGCGCCAGCCCTCCGGCCTGGCATGTTCGAACAGCACGGCGCGCGGTGCCCAGTCCGGCCCCAGCGCATGACGCACCAGGTTCAGGGCCATGCCCATGGTCAGCTCGGCATCCTGGCGGCGATCGAGGATGGCCGGGTGATGCACCTGGTAGTCGAAGCGGTAGCACTCGCCGATGTCCACCAGGCGGATCAGGGTGTCGTGCTGGTGGTAGGGAAAGGCGCGGGCGAAATTCTGCAGGGCCTGCTCCAGGCTGTGCGAACAGAGCCCGACATAGCCGAGCAGGCCGAGGGCGCGCGGCAGGAACTGCTGGCCGTAGCGCAGACCGAAGTTGTCGCAGCCGGACTGGCTGGCCGCCTCCTCCAGCACCTTGCAGTAGTTGTTCAGGCTGAGGCTGAGGGTCGGGTGCAGCAGCAGGTCCGGGTCGATGCCGGCGATGCCGAACACCCGGTCCACATCGCCGCCCTGCTGGGCGATGAACGCGTCCAGGCCGCAGGCAGCCGCCGACAGCACGCCGAGGTTGCTCGGCGAGTCGGCGCTGGCCAGTGGGTGGGCGAAGTTCAGGGACATGGGCGACCTGCCACGACAGTGTTGCCAGATATTTAGCAATAGTCGTGCCCCGTCCCCGGGGCACGCGGGCATAAGTCTCGGCGTGCTCGCTCAGGCGATGTTTGCATCGCCTTGGGGCGGCGCTGCACTGCTATGCACCGACATGGCGCAAAGGCCCGTGGCAGAAGGCTTTGCGCCCTCCTGAGCGACTTGACTCTGCAGCTGTGCGCGGACTTTGCAAGGTCAAGTCTCGGCCGGGGCAGGCTGGATATCCTCGCCTGGCGTTCGACGCCCACATCGAGGAACTGGCAATGACAACAACGACACTCAAACCGACGCTCGGCACCCTGCACCTCTGGGGCATCGCCGTGGGTCTGGTGATTTCCGGGGAGTATTTCGGCTGGAGCTATGGCTGGGGCGTGGCAGGCACGCTCGGCTTTCTGGTCACCACGCTGATGGTGGCGGCGATGTACAGCTGCTTCATCTTCAGTTTCACCGAACTGACCACCGCCATCCCGCACGCCGGTGGGCCCTTCGCCTACAGCCGCCGCGCCTTCGGCCCCGCCGGCGGAATGATCGCCGGCATGGCCACCCTGATCGAATTCGTCTTCGCCCCGCCGGCCATCGCCATGGCCATTGGCGCCTACCTCAACGTGCAGTTCCCCGGGCTCGATCCGAAGCTGGCGGCGGTAGGGGCGTACATCATTTTCATGACCCTCAATATCCTCGGTGTCAGCATCGCCGCCACCTTCGAGCTGGTGGTCACCGTGCTGGCGGTGGTCGAGCTGCTGGTGTTCATGGGCGTGGTGGCGCCGGGCTTCAGCTTCAGCAACTTCGTGATCGATGGCTGGGCCGGCAGCAACGTGTTCGGCTTGCCGGCAATTGCCGGGATCTTCGCCGCCATCCCGTTCGCCATCTGGTTCTTCCTCGCCATCGAGGGCGCGGCCATGGCCGCCGAGGAAGCCAAGGACCCGAAACGCACCATCCCGCGTGCCTATGTCGGCGGCATCCTGACCCTGGTTTTCCTGGCCCTGGGCGTGATGGTGATGGCCGGTGGCGTGGGCGACTGGAAAGCCCTGTCCGGCATCAACGATCCGCTGCCGCAGGCGATGAAGGCGGTGGTCGGTGAGAACTCCGGCTGGCTGCACATGCTGGTGTGGATCGGCCTGTTCGGCCTGGTCGCCAGCTTCCACGGCATCATCCTCGGCTACTCCCGGCAGTTCTTCGCCCTGGCTCGCGCCGGCTACCTGCCGCCGGCCCTGGCCAAGCTGTCGCGCTTCCACACCCCGCACCGCGCCATCATCGCCGGCGGCCTGGTGGGCATCGGCGCGATCTTCAGCGACGGCCTGATCAACCTGCAGGGCATGAGCCTGACCGCGGCGATGATCACCATGAGCGTGTTCGGCGCCATCGTCATGTACATCATGAGCATGCTCAGCCTGTTCCGGCTGCGTAAGACCGAGCCGAACCTGGAGCGCACCTTCAAGGCCCCGGGTTATCCGCTGGTGCCGGGCATTGCCCTGGGCCTGGCGCTGGTGTGCCTGGCGGCGATGATCTGGTTCAACGGCACCATCGCGCTGCTGTTCCTCGGTCTGATGAGCATCGGCATGGTCTACTTCCTGCTGACCGGCGCCCAGCGCGACGCCGTGCCGGCCGACGCCCTGCTGCAACCCTAAGCGCGATGCGCCCGCCGGCAACGGCGGGCTTTTGTTTCAGGAGAGAACGATGGCCAGTTTCAGCCATACCGTCGGCCACCAGACCTGGCGCTTCGACAGCCTGCGCGAGGTCATGGCCAAGGCCGGGCCGGCGCGCTCCGGTGACTACCTGGCCGGCGTGGCCGCCAGCAGCGATGCCGAGCGCGTCGCCGCGCAGATGGCGTTGGCCAATATCCCGTTGCGGCACTTCCTCGACGAGGCACTGATTCCCTACGAAGACGACGAGATCACCCGGTTGATCATCGACAGCCACGACGCGGCGGCCTTCGCCCCGGTCGCCCACCTCACCGTCGGCGGTTTCCGCGACTGGTTGCTCGGCGAGCACGCCGACGAGGCCAGCCTGCGCGCCCTGGCGCCGGGGCTGACGCCGGAAATGGCGGCGGCGGTGTCGAAGATCATGCGCGTGCAGGACCTGATCCTGGTGGCGCAGAAGATTCGCGTGGTCACCCGTTTTCGCAACACCATGGGCCTGCGCGGACGCATGTCGACGCGCCTGCAGCCCAACCATCCGACCGACGATCCGTCCGGCATCGCCGCCAGCATTCTCGACGGCCTGCTCTACGGCAACGGCGACGCCATGTTCGGCATCAACCCGGCCACCGATAGCCTGGGCGCGCTGACCGACCTGCTGAAGATGCTCGATGCGATCATCCAGCGTTACGAGATTCCTACCCAGGCCTGCGTGCTGACCCACGTCACCAGCTCCATCGCCGCCATCGAGCGCGGCGCGCCGGTGGACTTGGTGTTCCAGTCCATCGCCGGCACCGAGGCGGCCAACGCCGGCTTCGGCATCACCCTGCAGGTGCTGCAGGAGGGTTACGAGGCCGGGCTGTCGCAGCAGCGCGGCACCCTGGGCGACAACCTGATGTATTTCGAGACCGGCCAGGGTAGCGCGCTGTCGGCCAACGCCCACCACGGCGTCGACCAGCAGACCTGCGAGGTGCGCGCCTATGCGGTGGCACGCCACTACAAGCCGTTCCTGGTCAATACCGTGGTCGGCTTTATCGGTCCGGAGTACCTGTACAACGGCAAGCAGATCATCCGCGCCGGGCTGGAAGACCACTTCTGCGGCAAGCTGCTGGGCGTGCCGATGGGTTGCGACATCTGCTACACCAACCACGCCGAGGCGGACCAGGACGACATGGACACCCTGCTGACCCTGCTCGGCACGGCCGGCATCAACTTCATCATGGGCATCCCCGGCTCCGACGACGTGATGCTCAACTACCAGACCACCTCGTTCCACGACGCGCTCTACGCGCGCCAGGTGCTTGGCCTCAAGCCCGCGCCGGAGTTCGAGGCGTGGCTGGAACGCATGGAAATCCTCTCCCAGCGCGACGGCCAGGTACGCCTCGGCGGCGGCTTGCCGCCGGCCTTCCGCCAGGCACTGGCGCAACTGGGCTAGAACAGCTCGCGGGTTGCACCCGCCCTACACGTCATAGGGCGGGTGCAACCTGCGGGAGCGACACAAGGAAACAAGCGGTGAAAGACGACAAGCCACTGAGCGGTGCCATCGACAACCCCTGGCAGGAACTGCGCCGCCTGACTCCGGCGCGCATTGCTTTGGGACGTGCCGGTACCAGCCTGCCCACGGCGGCGCAGCTGGATTTCCAGTTCGCCCATGCCCAGGCGCGCGACGCCGTGCACCTGCCGTTGCATGCCGAGGCGCTGGCCGAGGGCCTGGTCAGCCAGGGGCTGCCGGTGCTGCAGCTGCATAGCGCGGCCAGCGACCGGCATACCTACCTGCAGCGCCCGGACCTGGGGCGACGCCTGGACGCTGCTTCGGCGCAGCGCCTGCGCGACCACCGCGCCGAGCACCCGCAGGGCTACGACCTGGCCATTGTCATCGCCGATGGCCTGTCGGCTTTGGCCATCGAGCGACATGCCGCGCCTTTCCTCGCCCGCCTGCGCGAGCAGATGAGCGGCGATGGCTGGTCGCTGGCGCCACTTTGCATGGTGCGCCAGGGGCGGGTGGCGGTGGCCGACGAGGTGGCCGAGCTGCTCGGCGCGAAGATGGTGGTGATCCTGATCGGCGAGCGTCCGGGGCTGAGCTCGCCGGACAGTCTCGGCCTGTATTTCACCTACGCGCCCAGGGTCGGCCTGACCGACGCCTTCCGCAACTGCATCTCCAACGTGCGCCTGGAGGGCATGAGCTACGGTGTGGCCGCACACAAGCTGCTGTACCTGATGCGCGAGGCCTGCCGGCGCAAGCTGTCCGGGGTAAGCCTCAAAGACGAGGCCGAGCTGCCAGGCCTGGAAGGTGAGCAGCCGGCGCGGCTGAATTTTCTGGTGGATTCGTTGCAGTAGCGCGCGGGGGAAACGCAGTACGAGGTTTCTACCCGGCGGCCCGCTCGGCGCGCTTGTGCAGCCAGGCGGCGATGCTGGAGTACAGGCTCAATACCAGCAGGGCGGCGCACACCAGCAGCCACCACTGCAGGTGCAGGCCATAGTGCGGCGGCGAATGCAGCACGCCGGTTAGCCAGAACAGCGCCAGTGGTATTGCCAGCAGGGTGGCGCACCAGGCTCGGCCCCAGGAGCGGCGATACGACCGGGGCCGCAGCACGGCCAGCAGCAAGCCGCACTCGGCCAGCACGATGACGCAGAACAGCAGCACCCACTGCACCGGGTAGGCCGGTTCCATGTCCTCGGGCATGGAGCGACGTGCCCAATAGTCCGGCAGGCTGCCGCCATAGATGACCATTGCGCAACCCAACAGGGCGCAGAGGGGCAGCAGCAGGTGGCGCAGTGTGATCATCGATGCCAGCATCCAGCGGGAAGAGGCGCTGATTATGCTCAGAGGACGAGTCGGGCGTTTCCTTCAGATCGCCACCAACCCGCGCACGCCATCGGCCTCCATGGTCTCGCCACGGCCCTGCTGGACGATCTCGCCGCGGCTCATCACCAGGTACTGGTCGGCCAGCTCGGCGGCGAAGTCGTAGAACTGCTCGACCAGCAGGATGGCCATATCGCCGCGCTCGGCGAGTTTTCTGATGACCACGCCGATCTCCTTGATCACCGAGGGCTGGATACCTTCGGTGGGTTCGTCGAGGATCAGCAGGCGCGGCTGGCTGGCCAGCGCGCGGCCGATGGCCAGCTGTTGCTGCTGGCCGCCGGAGAGGTCGCCGCCACGGCGCTGCTTCATCTCGCGCAGCACCGGGAACAGCTCGTAGATGAACTCGGGGACGGTCTTGGCCTCGCTGGCGCCGAAACGCGACAGGCCCATCAGCAGGTTTTCCTCGACCGTAAGCCTGGGGAAGATTTCCCTGCCCTGCGGCACATAGGCGATGCCGGCGTGTACGCGTTGGTGCGGCTTGTGGCCGTTGATGGTCTGGCCTTCCCAGTTGATGCTGCCTTCCTTGGCCGGGATCAGGCCCATCAGGCATTTCAGCAGGGTGGTCTTGCCTACGCCGTTACGCCCGAGCAGGCAGGTGACTTCGCCGATCTTCGCCTCGAAGCTCAGGCCGCGCAGGATATGGCTGCCGCCGTAGTACTGGTGGAGTTGTTGGACTTCTAGCATGTGCTCGCCTCTTGAGTCCTACTTGTCTGCTTCCCTCTCCCCCGCCCCTCTCCCGCCGGCGGGAGAGGGGAGCAAGCGCGCAGTGCCGGACCTTGGCTCCGCGCAAGTTCCCTCTCCCATTTATGGGAGAGGGTTAGGGAGAGGGTGGTTGTTCAGCGACCGAGGTAGACCTCGATCACCCGTTCATTGGCCTGCACTTCTTCCAGTGAGCCCTCGGCCAGCACGCTGCCCTGGTGCAGCACGGTGACGTGGTCGGCGATGGTGCCGACGAAGCCCATATCGTGCTCGACCACCATCAGCGAGTGCTTGCGTGCCAGTGACTTGAACAGCTCGGCGGTGAACTCGGTTTCGGCGTCGGTCATGCCGGCCACCGGCTCATCGAGCAGCAGCAGTTGCGGGTCCTGGACCAGCAGCATGCCGATTTCCAGGAACTGCTTCTGGCCGTGCGACAGCAGCCCGGCCGGGTGATGCCGCGAGCCCTCAAGGCGGATGGTGCTGAGCACTTCCTCGATACGGTCTTTCTGCGCGCCGGAGAGGCGGGCGCGCAGGCTGGCCCATACCGACTTGTCGGTCTTCAGCGCCAGTTCCAGATTCTCGAACACGCTGAGCGCCTCGAACACCGTGGGTTTCTGGAACTTGCGGCCGATGCCGGCCTGGGCGATCTCGACCTCGCTCATCTGGGTCAGGTCCAGCGTCTCGCCGAAGTAGGCGTGGCCGTTGTCCGGGCGGGTCTTGCCGGTGATCACGTCCATCATGGTGGTCTTGCCGGCGCCGTTGGGGCCGATGATGCAGCGCAGTTCGCCGACGCCGATGTACAGGTTGAGGTCGGTGATGGCGCGGAAGCCGTCGAAGCTGACGTTGATGCCTTCCAGGGTGAGGATGGTGCCGTGGCGCACATCCAGGCCCTTGGCCGCGGCGCTGCCGAGGCCGACCGCATCGCGGCCACTGCCGGCCGGGTCGAAGGCGGGTTCGAGCATGAATTCGGGTACCGGAGCGGCTCTCATTGGTCCTTCTCCTTGCGCAGCAGTCCTATGACCCCTTTGGGCAGGAACAGGGTGATGACGATAAACAGCGCGCCCAGGGCGAACAGCCAGTACTCGGGGAAGGCCACGGTGAACCAGCTCTTCATGCCGTTGACCAGGCCGGCGCCGAGCAGCGGGCCGATAAGGGTGCCGCGGCCGCCGAGGGCGACCCAGATGGCGGCCTCGATGGAGTTGGTCGGCGACATCTCGCTGGGGTTGATGATGCCCACCTGCGGCACGTACAGCGCGCCGGCCAGGCCGCACAGCACGGCGGAGAGCACCCAGATAAAAAGCTTGTAGCCGCGCGGGTCATAGCCGCAGAACATCAGGCGGTTCTCCGCGTCGCGTAGGGCGGTGAGCACCCGGCCGAACTTGCTGCGCGCCAGGGCGAAGCCCAGCGCCAGGCTGCCGACCAGCAGCAGCACGGTGCAGAAGAACAGGAAGGCGCGGGTGCCCGGCGCGGTGATATCGAAGCCCAGAATCGTCCTGAAATTGGTGAAGCCGTTATTGCCGCCAAACCCCGTTTCATTACGGAAGAACAGCAGCATGCCGGCGAAGGTCAGTGCCTGGGTCATGATCGAGAAATACACGCCCTTGATCCGCGAGCGGAAGGCGAAGAAGCCGAACACCAGGGCCAGCAGGCCGGGCGCCAGCACCACCAGGCACAGGGCCCAGAGGAAGTTGCTGGTGCCGTACCAGTACCAGGGCAGCTCGCTCCAGGCGAGGAAGCTCATAAAGGCGGGCAAGCCATCCCCCGCGCTTTGACGCATCAGGTACATGCCCATGGCATAGCCGCCGAGGGCGAAGAACAGGCCGTGGCCCAGCGACAGCAGGCCGGCGTAGCCCCAGACCAGGTCCAGCGCCAACGCCACTATGGCGTAGCAGAGGATCTTGCCTACCAGGGTCAGGCCGTAGGCCGAGACGTGCAGGGCATGGTCCGCCGGTAGCAGATGCAGCAGCGGCATGGCCAGCAGCACAGCCAGTACCAGCAGGCCGACGGCGAGGGACGCCTGCGGTCCCAGTTGCGCCGTGGCGCGGGCCAGCAGGCTCTTGTTAACAGGCGTGGGATTGAGTGCTTGATTCATCAGTCGATCACCCGTCCTTTCAATGCGAACAACCCCTGCGGACGTTTCTGGATGAACAGAATGATCAGCGCGAGGATCAGGATCTTGCCGAGCACGGCGCCGATCTGCGGCTCCAGCAGCTTGTTGGCGATGCCTAAGCCGAAGGCGGCCATGACGCTGCCGGCCAGCTGGCCGACGCCGCCGAGCACCACCACCAGGAAGGAGTCGATGATGTAGCTCTGGCCCAGGTCCGGGCCGACGTTGCCGATCTGCGACAGGGCCACGCCACCAAGGCCGGCAATCCCCGAGCCCAAGCCGAAGGCCAGCATGTCCACTCGCCCGGTCGGCACGCCGCAGCAGGCCGCCATATTGCGGTTCTGCGTCACGGCGCGGACGTTGAGGCCGAGGCGGGTCTTGTTCAGCAGCAGCCAGGTCAGCGCCACCACGAACAGGGCGAAGCCGATGATC
Organism: Aquipseudomonas alcaligenes; assembly: GCF_003205495.1. Lineage (GTDB taxonomy): Bacteria > Pseudomonadota > Gammaproteobacteria > Pseudomonadales > Pseudomonadaceae > Aquipseudomonas > Aquipseudomonas alcaligenes_B. The sequence goes on from NZ_QJRX01000002.1 coordinate 319,807, forward strand.
ACCAGGCGGCTGTAGGGCAGTACCAGGTTGGGCAGCACCTGCACGCCGCCGGACAGCCAGCCGGGGTTGGCGACCTCGACGTTCTGCGCGCCGAAGATCACTCGCACCGCCTGGATCAGGATCAGGCTGATGCCCCAGGTGGCCAGCAGGGTTTCCAGCGGGCGGCCGTAGAGGTGACGGATCACCGTGCGTTCCAGGGCCATGCCGATGGCTGCGGTGACGAAGAAGGCCACCGGCAGGGCGGCCAGCGGGTAGAGGGCGAGGTATTCCGGGGCCAGGCGCTGGAAGCCCAGCTGCACCATATAGGTGGTGTAGGCGCCGAGCATCAGCATCTCGCCGTGGGCCATATTGATCACGCCGAGCAGGCCGAAGGTGATGGCCAGACCCAGGGCGGCGAGCAGCAGGATCGAGCCGAGGCTCAGGCCACTGAAGGCCTGGCCAAGCAGCTCGCCAACCAGCAGGCGGCGCTTGACCTGGGCCAGGCTGGTTTCGGCGGCGGTGCGTACCGCTGCGTCGGTTTCCACGCCCTCGGCCAGCAGGCCTTCCAGGCGGGTGCGGGCCAGCGGATCGCCGCTCTCGCCGAGCAGGCGCACGGCGCTCAGGCGCACGGCTGGGTCGGGGTCGACCAGTTGCAGGTTGGCCAGGGCCAGGGCCAGGGCGGCGCGCACGCCGTCGTCCTGTTCGCCGGCGACACGGGCGTTGAGCAGTTCCAGCTGCGCCGGCTTGGCGCTCTTCTGCAGCTGCTGGGCGGCGGCCAGGCGCGTGGCCGGCTCCGTGGCGAGCAGTTGCTGGCTGGCCTGGGCGTTGGCCAGCAGGCCGCGCAGACGGTTGTTCAGGCGCAGCTTCTTCGGCGTGCCGTCGGCAGCTACCGCCGTTTCGGCGGCTTGCCAGCTGCCATCGACCTCATAGAAGGCGGTCTTGCTGGCATCGACGCCGACGCGGCCCTGCTGCAGGGCATCGAGCAGCGGCTGGCGGGCGGGATCGGGCTGTGCGGCCCAGCTCTCGAGGAGCTTGGCTTGCTTGGCCGGGTTGGCGGCGACAAAATCATTGGCGTCGCCGGCATGGCTGGTCAACGGCAGCAGCAGCGCCAGTGACAGCAGGATTCGGTAAAGGGCAGTGGGCATACGAAGGATCCTTGGGGTACGCCGGAATATTCCCTCTCCCATTGATTGGGGAGGGTTAGGGAGAAGGGGGGTGTCTGGCGAGCCCTCTCCCCCGGCCCCTCTCCCGCAAGCAGGAGAGGGGAGGCAGGCCGCAGCCCAGGGGCAATCCGGGAACGGCCTAGCGGACTACTTAGGGCTCAGTTGGACTTCACCGCGTAGTCCGGCTTCTTGTCGTTGCCGGGGATGAAGGGGCTCCACGGCTGCGCGCGCAGCGGGCCCTCGGTCTGCCAGACGATGGAGAACTGACCGTCTTCCTGGACTTCGCCGATCATCACCGGCTTGTGCAGGTGGTGGTTGGTCTTGTCCATGGTCAGGGTGTAGCCGCTCGGCGCGGCGAAGGTCTGGCCGGCCAGGGCTTCGCGCACCTTGTCCACCTCGGTGGTGCCGGCTTTTTCCACGGCCTGGGCCCACATGTTGATGCCGACGTAGGTGGCTTCCATGGGGTCGTTGGTCACCGCGGTCTGATAGTTCGGCAGGTTCTTGGCCTTGGCGTAGGCCTTCCACTTGTCGACGAACTCGGTGTTGACCGGGTTATCCACGGACTGGAAGTAGTTCCAGGCGGCCAGCTGGCCGACCAGCGGCTTGGTGTCGATGCCGCGCAGTTCTTCCTCGCCGACCGAGAAGGCCACCACCGGGATGTCGGTGGCTTCGATGCCCTGATTGGCCAGTTCCTTGTAGAACGGCACGTTGGAGTCGCCGTTGACGGTGGAGATCACCGCGGTCTTGCCGCCGGCGGAGAACTTCTTGATGTTGGCGACGATGGTTTGATAGTCGCTATGACCGAAGGGGGTGTAGACCTCTTCGATGTCCTTGTCGGCCACGCCCTTGCTGTGCAGGAAGGCGCGCAGGATCTTGTTGGTGGTGCGCGGGTAGACGTAGTCGGTACCCAGCAGGAAGAAGCGCTTGGCCTCGCCGCCGTCCTCGCTCATCAGGTATTCAACCGCCGGGATGGCCTGCTGGTTTGGCGCCGCGCCGGTGTAGAACACGTTCGGCGACATCTCCTCGCCCTCGTACTGCACCGGATAGAACAGTAGGCCGTTGAGTTCCTCGAACACCGGCAGCACGGACTTGCGCGATACCGAGGTCCAGCAGCCGAAGACCACGTCGACCTTGTCCTGGGTCAGCAGCTGGCGCGCCTTCTCGGCGAACAGCGGCCAGTTGGAGGCCGGGTCGACCACCACCGGTTCGAGTTGCTTGCCGTTCACACCGCCCTTCGCGTTGATCTCGTCGATGGTCATCAACGCCATGTCTTTCAGCGAAGTTTCGGAGATGGCCATGGTGCCGGACAGCGAGTGGAGGATGCCGACCTTGATGGTCTCGGCGGCCTGCACGGTCCAGGTCATGCCCATGGCGGCGATGGAAGCGGAAAGGGTGAAGGCCTTGATCAGGCTGCGACGTTGCATAGTGCGATCTCCATTCACGAACTTGAGTGTTGAACTGCTGGGTTGTTGTTATCTGTTGTGGCAGTGGAACCAAGGTCATCGCGTCCCCCCCGCGCCGCCGGCGCCTTCTGTCGGGCGCTGTGCAGCATGTGCAGGGTGATCTTGCGCACTTCCGCCTTGCTCTCTTCGATATGGGTCCTGAGCAATAGCTGTGCCTCTTCGCAACGGCGCGCGAGGATCGCGCCAAGAATTCGTCCGTGTTCGTCGTAGGTGGCGGTAATCCGTGGCCGCTGGGTGAAGTCCAGGCGCCTTAGAATGCGGATCTGCTCGGTGACTTCCTGGTGCACGCGGGCCATCTCGCGATTGCCGCCGGCCTGGACCAGCAGGCAGTGGAACTGCTCGTCGAGCAGGGAAACCGCCTTGCCGTCGTGCAGGCGCTGCTCGGGTTGCACCAGCCAGGTGCGACCGAGCTGCTGCAGGGCGGGACCCGGCTCGACTTCGGGGCGCTGGCACAGGCGGCGCACCGCCTCCAGTTCCAGCACGATGCGCAGGTCATAGAGTTCCTCGAAGCGCGCGAAGTCCAGCGGGCTGACCTGCCAGCCGCTGCGAAACTGCACCTGTACCTGGCCCTCGCGCTGCAGGCGGTACAGCGCCTGGCGCACCGGCGTGCGGCTGGCGGCCATGCGCGCGGCCACCTCGCCCTCGCTGAAGCGATCGCCCGGCAGCAGGCGGAACTCGAAGATGTCCTCCTTCAGCTGCCGGTAGATGGCATCGGCCAGGCTCGGCGGTGCGCCGCGTCGGGGCATGGACTCAGCCCTGCTGGCTGGCGATGAAGGCGCGCCAGCCGCCGAAGCCGGTGATGTCACGCGCGCCCTCCAGCGCATAGGGTTCGCAGATGAAGCCCTTGACCCAGCGCCCGTCGGCCAGCTGCAGGTTGCCGATGCCCAGCGGCGGCGGGATCTCGGCGACGAATTCGCCGAAGCGCGCCTGCGGCACGTCCCACAGCTCGACGATGATCTGCGCGCCATCCTCGGCAACCCGCGCCAGGCCCGGCTTGGGCGGCACGGTGCCGGGCAGGGCGTAGAGGCGGTAATGGGCAGAACTGGTGGTCTGCTCGACCAGCACCGCGTCGCGGCTGGTGAGCTGGAAGTTCAGCGGCATGCCAGTGAGGTGCGCGCCGACCACGGCTACCCGCACGCTGCCCGGTGCCTGGGCTGGCGTGCCCTGGGGGGAAAGTGCGCGGCCGGTGGCGCCCAACGGCAGGGCGAGGAAGTCTTGCCAGCGCCGGCCGAGGGCGGCCAGCGCCTGGTCGTGCCAGGCCGGGGCGAGCAGGGTGATGCCGGCCGGCAAGCCGTCGGCGCGCAAGCCCGCGGGCACGGCCAGGGCGCAGAGGTCGGCGAGGTTGGTGAAGTTGGTGTAGGTGCCGAACTGGCTGTTGAACAGCACCGGTTCGGCCTGCATCTCGGCCAGGGTGCGAATGGTCGGCGAGGTCGGCACCACCAGGGCGTCGAAGTCGGCCAGGGCCTCGTTGATCCTGCGGCTCAGCTCGGCGCGGATGTACTCGGCCTTGTAGGCGTCGCAGGCGCTGTATTTCTCGCCGCCCGCCACTATGCCGCGTACCACCGGGTTGATATGCGCGGGGTCGACGCCCTCGACCGCCACCGTGCGTTCGGCGACCCAGGACCCGTAATAAAGCTGTTCGGCCAGTTCGCGGAAGGGCGCGAAGTCGATCGCCACCAGCTCGGCGCCCAGCTCACGCAGCTGGCCCAGGGCCTGCTCGAACACGGCCTGGTTTTGCACGTCGCCGAAGAACTCAGGGGCGGTCGGTACGGCCAGACGCGGCCGGGCCGGCATGCCGACCTTGGCGCTGTTGGGGTTTTCCCTACTGTAGGGATCGGCGGTATCGAAGCCGCCGGCGATGTTGGCCACGGCCTGGGCATCGGCCACGGTCAGGGCGAACACCGAGATGCAGTCCAGGGTACGGCAGGCCGGTACCAGACCGCGGGTCGACAGCCAGCCCTTAGTCGGCTTGAGCCCGACGATATTGTTGAAGCCGGCCGGCACGCGGCCGGAGCCGGCGGTGTCGGTACCCAGGGCGAAGGGCACCAGGCCGCGCGCCACCACACTGGCCGAGCCGGAGCTGGAGCCGCCGCTGACGTAATCCGGATCGAAGCTGTTGGGCACCGCGCCATAGGGCGAGCGGGTGCCGACCAGGCCGGTGGCGAACTGGTCGAGGTTGGTCTTGCCGATGACGATGGCGCCGGCGGCGCGCAGGCGGGCGACTACGCAGGCGTCGGCCGCGGCGGTGTAGGCGAACTCGGGGCAGGCGGCGGTGGTTGGCCAGCCGGCGACGTCGATATTGTCCTTGATGGCGAAGGGCACGCCGTACAGCGGCAGCTTGGCCAGGTCGCCGGCGGCGGCCAGACGCTCGGCCAGCTGCTCGAGCTGGGCCTGCAGCTGCTGCGCAGAGGCCAGGCTGATCCAGGCGGGATCGCTGTCGCTCAGTTCGGCCAGCAGCTCGGCCAGCACGGCCGGTTGCAGGTGCTGGTTGCGATAGGCCTGTTGCCAGTCGGTCAGGGTCCAGCCGCGGGTGCTGTGCGACATTGCTGCGGATTCCTTCTTGTATCCAAGTTGGTATCCGCAAAGCAGAAGCTATGCCAGTCTGTTAACTGACTGATTTATATGATTTTTATCGTGGTTGATGGCGCGCATGGGAGTCGCGGTTGCCCTCTTTGGGGGCCGCGCGCCCGGCGCTGGTGCGTGCGGGCGCTCAGGGGGCCAGGTAGCCCTTGACCCCGGTGAAGATGATCTGCGCGGCCAGGGCGCAGACGAACAGGCCCATCAGCCGGCTGAGGATCTGCAGGCCCTGCTGGCCGAGCAGGCGCTCGACCTTGTCGGACAGATAGAGCACCAGGCCTACCGTGACGCTGGCAATGGCGATGGCGGCGATGGCGATCAGCTTGTCGTCCCATTCCGGCTGGCTGATGCCCATCACCAGCAGCGCACCGATGGTGCCGGGGCCCACGGTGAGCGGGATGGTCAGCGGCACTATGGTGACGTCCTGGTTGACGTTGTCGGCCTGCACTGCCGACTTGCCCTGGGCCATGCCCAGCGCCGAGATGAACAGCACCGAGCCGGCGCCGATGCGGAAGGCATCGGCGGTGATGCCGAAGATCTCGAAGATGGTCTGGCCGAACAGGTACAGCAGCACGCTGGAGATCAGGGTGCCCAGCGCCACCTTCCAGGCCAGCCGCTTGCGCTCCCTGGTGCTGTAGCCCGGCGTCAGGCCGATGAAGCAGGACAGCACGAAGAACGGGCTGTAGAGAACCAGCATCTTCAGGTAAATGGTGAACAGCAAGGACAGCATGGGGACGGCTCGCCAGTGGAAGTGCAGCACAGCATAGAGGGCGACGGCCGGAGGCCGCTACCCGGGTTCAGGAGGGCAGGGCGTCACGCTGGCGGCGTTCGCGCTCGCCGACCCAGTGGGCGATCAGCTCGCGCAGCTGCGACATTTCCACCGGCTTGGACATGTGCCCGTCCATGCCGACCTGGCGCGCGCGCTCCTTGTGTTCGGCGAGGATGTGCGCGGTCAGTGCCACCACCGGAGTGCGGCCGCGCTGCTCGCGCTGCTCCCATTCGCGCAGGCGCTCGGTGGCGGAGAAGCCATCGAGCACCGGCATCTCGCAGTCCATCAGCACCAGGTCGTACTGGCGTTCCTGCATGGCGCGCAGGGCCTCCTCGCCGTTGCTGGCGGTGTCCGGCTGCAGGTTGAGCTTGCTCAGCATGCCGCGGATGACCTTGGTGGAGATGCTGTTGTCCTCGGCCACCAGGATGCGGAAATCCTCCGGCACCTGCAGCGGGCCACTCTCGGCCGGCTGCAGCCGGGGAATACCGGCCTGGCGCTGGGCCAGTTCGTCGGCCAGGGTGGTCTTCAGCGTATAGCCGGCCACCGGCTTGGCCAGGATGCGCTTGATCCCGGCGTTGCGCGCGATGATCTTGCTCGGCGCGTTGCTGATGCCGGTGAGCATGATCAGCAGGATGTCGTGGTTGAGGTTGGGGTCTTCCTTGATCTTGGCGGCCAGCTGCATGCCGGTCATGCCGGGCATTTCCTGGTCCAGCAGCACGGCGTCGAAGAACTCGCGCAGGTGCGCCTTGGTGCGCAGCAGGGCCAGGGCCTCCTTGCCGGAAGCCACCGCGCTGACCTGCAGGCCCCAGGCCGTGCACTGCTGCACCAGCACCTTGCGACAGGTCTCGTTGTCGTCCACCACCAGCAGGCGCGCGCCCTGCAGCGGGCCGTCGAGGTCGGCGGTGGGCTGCTCCAGGCGCTGCGGGTCGAGCGGCAGGGTCAGCCACAGGGTACTGCCGGCGCTGCCGCCGCTCTGCACGCCGAACTCGCCGTCCATCAGGCGCACCAGCTGGCGGGCGATGATCAGGCCGAGGCGGCCGCCGAGCTTGCTGCTGGAGAGGAAGTCGCTGCTGTGCAGCTGGCTGTTGAGCAGGGCGTCGCGCTCCTCGGCCTCCAGCGGGCGGCCGCTGTCCTGCACGGCGATGCGCAGGCGCGGGGTCTTGCCTTCGGTATCCAGGGCCACCACCAGCAGGACTTCGCCCTCGTCGGTCTGGCGGAAGGCGTTGTCCAGCAGGCTCAGCAGGGTCTGGCGCAGGCGTGTGGGGTCGCCGCTGATCACCCTGGGTACCTGCGGCTGGGTGAAGCTGATCAGCTCGACCTTCTGCTGCTCAGCCTTGGCGCGGAAGATGTCCAGGCAGTCGTCGATCAGCGCATTGAGGTCGAACTGCACGTCGTCCAGCTCGATCTGCCCGGATTCCAGCTTGGAGATGTCGAGGATCTCGTTGATCAGGGTGAGCAGCTCGTTGCCGGAGCTGTGGATGGTCTGCACATAGTCGCGCTGCTTGGCCGACAGCGGGGTGCCGAGCAGCAGCTCGGTCATGCCCAGCACGCCGTTCATGGGGGTGCGGATCTCGTGGCTTATCTTCGCCAGGAACTCGGCCTTGGCCTTCAGCTCGGCGCTGCTGGCGGCCTCGCGGGTGCTCTGGAACAGGGTCTCGCGCTGGATCTGCCGCTGCCGCTCGGACAGCGCGATGCTCAGCACCAGGCCGGCGACCATGGCCACGCTGAACAGGCTGAGCACCAGCCAGCCGGGGTTGAGCTGGTCGAAGCCGAACAGCACCGGGCCGAGCACGGCGAAGCCCAGGTCGAAGATCGCCACGCCGGCGAACACCAGGCGTGCCGGACGGTAGCCGCCACGCCAGTGCACCAGGGCGATGGCCGGTACGGTCAGGGCCACCAGCACCACCAGGCCGTAGACCAGCCAGCTGTGCCAGAACAGACCGGTGAAACCGATCATGGCCGCGGCGACGGCGATCAGGGCGAATTCACCGTGCAGGACATGGCGCAGCGGGCTGCGCACGGCCTGGCTGTTACTGAAGAAGAAACGGGTGTAGCCGAGGATGCACAGGGCGGCGGCCAGGGCCGCCAGGTCGGCGATCAGCGACTGGTTGTAGCTCTGCTCCGGCAGCAGCACGGCCAGCAGGCCGATGTTGGCGGTGGCGCAGACGGCCAGGGCGACGTGCATGCCGGCCAGCCACAGGTTGCTGGCGGTGGGCGAATAGGCCATGCGCAGCAGGTTGAACAGCGCCAGCAGCAGCAGGCCGCCGAGCAGCGCGCCGAACAGATAGGCAGGTTTTTCCTGGGCCACCAGCTCGGGTTCGTCGATGACCTTGAACCACATCATCAGGGCATGGTTGGAGGTCATGCGCAGGTAGGCGGTGCGCGGCTGGTCGTCGTTGGGCAGGCTGAACAGGTAGGCCCGTGAGGGCAGTGGCCGCGAGCTCAGGGTCAGGGCCTCGCCGGTGCGCAGCTGCTGTTCCAGCTCACCGTCCTTGACCAGGTAGAAGTCCAGATGCTGCACGCGCGGGGCGAACAGCCACAGCCAGTGCGGGCTGGACAGGGCGCGGGTATCGACTTTCAGCCAGATGGCCTGGGGCGAGGCGGGGAGGGTGAAGGCCAGGCGGTCCAGCGGCTGGAAGCGCGAGCGCTGGGCCTGGACCTCGGTGAACGTCAGCTCGGCCGACTTGTCCAGCAGGATCGACCAGCTGTCTCCGGTGGTATTGGGCGCAGCCGAGGCCGACAGCCCCAGGAGCAGGCTGACGAGAAGTCCTGTGGCGATCCAGAGCCGGCGCACGGCAGAGTCCCTTCGGTGAGTGATCTCCGGATTATAGCTAGGGCTTATGGACAAAAGGCAGCCATCTAGGCTGCCTTAATGAGGGTTTTACCGCATCTTTACCTTGCGGCCGGTCGCAATAGTGCGGACCGGCTGCCGGCTGTCACTTCTCGCCCTGCTCGCGGGCGATGGCGCGGTAACCGATGTCCTTGCGGTAGAAACTGCCGTTCCAGCGGATCTGCTCGGCCAGGCGGTAGGCCTGCTGCTGGGCGGACGACACGCTCGGGCCGATGGCGGTGGCGCACAGCACGCGGCCGCCGGCGGTGACGACCTGGCCGTCCTTCAGCGCGGTACCGGCGTGGAACACCTTGCCGTCGATCTTGGCGGCGGCGTCCAGGCCCTCGATCACGTCACCCTTGGCGTAGTCGCCCGGATAGCCACCGGCGGCGATCACCACGCCCACGGTCGGACGCGGGTCCCAGGTCGCCTCGACCTTGTCCAGCGCCTTGGCCAGGGCGGCCTCGACCAGCAGCACGAGGGAAGATTCCAGGCGCAGCATGACCGGCTGGGTCTCCGGGTCGCCGAAGCGGCAGTTGAACTCGATGACCTTGGGCGCGCCGCTCTTGTCGATCATCAGGCCGGCGTAGAGGAAGCCGGTGTAGACGTTGCCTTCGCTGGCCATGCCGCGCACGGTCGGGTAGATCACTTCGTCCATCACGCGCTGGTGCACGTCCGGAGTGACCACCGGAGCCGGCGAGTAGGCGCCCATGCCGCCGGTGTTCGGGCCGATGTCGCCGTCGCCGACGCGCTTGTGGTCCTGGCTGGTGGCCATCGGCAGCACGTGCTCGCCGTCGACCATGACGATGAAGGAGGCTTCTTCGCCGTCGAGGAATTCCTCGATCACCACGCGGGCGCCGGCGTCGCCGAAGGCGTTGCCGCTGAGCATGTCGCGCACGGCTTCCTCGGCTTCGGCCAGGGTCATGGCGACGATCACGCCTTTACCGGCAGCCAGGCCGTCGGCCTTGACCACGATCGGTGCGCCTTTCTCACGCAGGTAGGCCAGGGCCGGCTCGACTTCGGTGAAGTTCTGGTAGTCGGCGGTGGGAATCTGGTGGCGGGCCAGGAAGTCCTTGGTGAAGGCCTTGGAGCCTTCCAGCTGGGCAGCGGCGGCGGTGGGGCCGAAGATGTCCAGGCCGCGCGAACGGAACAGGTCGACCACGCCCTTCACCAGCGGCGCTTCCGGGCCGACTATGGTCAGCTGCACGTTCTTCTCGGCGAAATCGGCCAACTGCTCGATGGCCAGCACGTCGATGGCCACGTTCTCGCACTTGGCCTCGGTGGCGGTGCCAGCGTTGCCTGGGGCGACGAAGACCTTCTCGACGCGCTTGTCCTGCGCCACTTTCCAGGCCAGGGCGTGCTCGCGGCCGCCGCTGCCGATGATCAGTACGTTCATGTCTCTCTCCTTGTGGAGGCGGGCCGGTTGCCCGTTCGGTGGACAGCTTCGGCTGTCCACCCTACGAAAATCTTGCTTCTAGCGCTCTATCGGGCCGTGATGGAGCGTCTGGCTGCTAGGCGGAGGTCGGTTCGACGAGCGCAGTTGCCTAGTGGCAATGAGCATCGGCGAATCGGCCTCCAACAACGCAGACGGGCGCTTCAGCGCGGCCGTGCCAGGGTTAGTGGCGGAAGTGGCGCATGCCGGTGAACACCATGGCGATCCCGGCTTCGTCGGCGGCATCGATCACTTCCTGGTCGCGCATCGAACCACCCGGCTGGATCACCGCGGTGATGCCGGCCTTGGCGGCGTTGTCGATGCCGTCGCGGAAGGGGAAAAAGGCGTCCGAGGCCATCACTGCGCCTTTGACTTCCAGGCCGGCATGCTCGGCCTTGATGGCGGCGATACGCGCGGAGTTGACGCGGCTCATCTGGCCGGCGCCGACGCCGACGGTCTGGCGGTTCTTGGCATAGACGATGGCGTTGGATTTGACGAACTTGGCCACTTTCCAGGCGAAGATCAGGTCGTGTACTTCCTGCTCGCTCGGCGCGCGCTTGGTCACGACTTTCAGGTCGCTGGCGGCGATCATGCCGATGTCACGGCTCTGTACCAGCAGGCCGCCGTTGACGCGCTTGAAGTCCCAGCCGGCGGCACGTTCGGCCGACCACTCGCCGCACTCCAGCAAGCGCACGTTGGCCTTGGCGGCGACCACAGCGCGGGCCTCGGCGGAGACTTTCGGGGCGATGATCACTTCGACGAACTGGCGCTCGACGATGGCCTTGGCGGTCTCGCCATCCAGCTCGCGGTTGAAGGCGATGATGCCGCCGAAGGCGGATTCGCTGTCGGTGGCGTAGGCCAAGTCATAGGCCTTGCGGATGCCGCCTTCGTCTTCCGGGACCACGGAAACGCCGCAGGGGTTGGCGTGCTTGACGATGACGCAGGCCGGCTTGACGAAGCTCTTCACGCATTCCAGCGCGGCGTCGGTGTCGGCCACGTTGTTGAACGACAGTTCCTTGCCCTGCAGCTGCTTGGCGGTGGACACGCTGGCTTCGCCCGGGGTGGCCTCGACATAGAAGGCCGCGCTCTGGTGCGGGTTCTCGCCGTAGCGCATCTCCTGGGCCTTGATGAACTGGCTGTTGAAGGTGCGCGGGAAAGCGCCGCGGCCTTCGGTGGAGAGAGTGTCGCGGCTCTGATCGATGGTGCCCAGGTAGTTGGCAATCATGCCGTCGTAGGCAGCGGTGTGCTCGAAGGCCTTCAGTGCCAGATCGAAGCGCTGGGCGTAGCTCAGGCCGCCGGCTTTCAGGCTTTCCACGATGCCGGCGTAATCGCTGGCATTGACCACGATGGCCACATCTTTGTGGTTCTTCGCGGCCGAGCGGACCATGGTCGGGCCGCCGATATCGATGTTCTCGATGGCATCGGCCAGGTCACAGCCCGGCTTGGCCACGGTGGCGGCGAAGGGGTAGAGGTTGACCGCGACCAGGTCGATCGGCTGGATGCCGTGCTCTTCCATCACCGCGCCGTCGAGGGCGCGACGGCCGAGGATGCCGCCGTGGATCTTCGGGTGCAGGGTCTTGACGCGACCGTCCATCATCTCCGGGAAGCCGGTGTAGTCGGCCACTTCCACGGCCGCGACGCCGTTGTCCTTGAGCAGCTTGTAGGTGCCGCCGGTGGAGAGGATTTCGACGCCCAGGGCGACGAGCTCGCGGGCGAACTCGAGGATGCCGGTCTTGTCGGAGACGCTGATCAGGGCACGGCGAACGGGGAGGCGGGTGGTCTGGTCGGTCATTGCAAAGTCCATCGGAGCTTGGGGTTCAGTAAAAAAGGGCGACCCTTTCAGCTTGCGGGCCGCCCTTTTCCAGGATTCGCTGCTTACAGCAGATCGTATTGCTTGAGCTTCTTGCGCAGGGTGCCGCGGTTCAGACCGAGCAGCTCGGAGGCCTTGGTCTGGTTGCCCTTGACATGGTTCATCACGGTCTCCAGCAGCGGTGCCTCGACCTCGGTCAGTACCAGGTTGTAGACGTCGGTCACTTCGGCCCCCTCGAGGTGGGCGAAGTAGTTGCGCAGGGCCTTCTCGACGCTGTCGCGCAGGGTCTGGCCCTGCTCGAACGGCGTGTTCAGGTGCTGCTTCAGGTTGGCGTTGTCGCTCACGGGTACTGCCCCATCAAAAACTGATTGCTCAAAAAAAGGCTCGGTCATCCTCGTCATGCGGCCACCCCTTCTCCTTTGTTGTTCTGCTCGGCGAAGAACTGCCGAACGGCGGTGCACTGCGCGTCCGTACTTTCCAGACGATTGAACCCGGCGCGGAACTCGCGAGCGCCGGGCAGGGTTGCCAGGTACCAGCCGACATGCTTGCGGGCGATGCGCACGCCCATCACTTCGCCATAGAAGGCGTGCAGCGCGGCCAGGTGCTCCAGCAGGATGCGTTCTACTTCGTAGAGGGTCGGCGCCGGCAGCTCCTTGCCGGTTGCCAGGAAGTGGGCGATTTCGCGGAAGATCCACGGTCGTCCCTGCGCCGCACGGCCGATCAGCAGAGCATCGGCGCCGGTGGCGTCGAGCACGGTGCGGGCCTTGTGCGGCGAATCGATGTCGCCATTGGCGAACACCGGAATGGATACCGCCTGCTTGATGGCGGCAATGGTGTCGTACTCGGCCTCGCCGGTGTACAGGTCGGCGCGGGTGCGGCCGTGCACGGCCAGGGCGGCGATGCCGGCCTGTTCGGCGATCTTGGCCACGGTGACGCCGTTCTTGTTGGCGCGGTCCCAGCCGGTGCGGATCTTCAGGGTGACCGGCACCTCGACGGCGCTGACCACTGCATTGAGGATCGCCGTCACCAGTTCCTCATCTTTCATCAGCGCCGAGCCGGCGGCCTTGTTGCAGACCTTCTTGGCCGGGCAACCCATGTTGATGTCGATGATCTGCGCGCCCAGCTCGACGTTGCGGCGGGCGGCTTCGGCCAGCATCTCGGGATCGCCGCCGGCAATCTGTACCGAGCGCGGCTCGGGATCACCGGCATGGATCATGCGCAGGCTGGACTTGCGGCTGTTCCACAGGCGCACGTCGCTGGTGACCATCTCGGAGACCACCATCCCGGCGCCGAGGCGCCGGCACAGCTGCCGGAACGGCTGATCGGTGACGCCCGCCATGGGGGCGAGGATCAGCTGGTTGGGCAGTGTGTAAGGGCCGATGCGTACCACCGACATGGTCATCCCTGTTGTCTCGAAGGTCGTTTCGGGCAATGGCGTAGCCTGCCAGGGAGCGAAACGGCGATCGGGGGAGTGCGAAAAAGGGAGGGCATGATACCCGCTCTCGATGACCGGATAAAGGCTGTTTTGAACAAATTATGAGCAGCCATCGGGTTATCGCCTTTGGCTAGGAGAAGTGCCGCAAGCGCCGGGAATCCGGCGCTTGCGGCCTATTCGGGAGAGTGGAAGCTGAGGCTGTAATTGACCGCCTTGGCGCCCGGATCCTTGATCTCCAGGGAGATGTGGATCGGCGTCTGCGGCGGCATCTCGTCCTGGCCGGCCAGCTCGCCGCTGAGGTACTCGCTGGGGCGGAAGCGGCTGCTGGCGATCAGCTGGCCGTTGAGGTCGGCGAAGCGCAGCTCCAGCAGCGGGAAGGGCTGGGCGAACTGGGCGCGGTTGTAGAGGATGGCATCGACCATCAGTGCGTCCATGTACTGCGGGTGGCTGCGCACCACCAGGTTGGTGCTGCGGATCTGCGTGATGTCGACCTTGGACGGCAGGCTGCAGCCGATCTCCGGGCAGAGCGTCTCGAACCAGGGGCGGTACTGGTCCTGGCGGGCCAGTTCCTCGAAGTGGTAGACCACGTACTGGGTGGCCAGGGCGCCGGCGGCGATGAGGTTCAGCAGGCTCCAGCCGATCCAGCGGCCCCAGGGCTTTCTGGGCTGTCGCCAGTCCAGTTGCAGCGGATCGTCGCTGAGTGCCAGCAGGCTGTCATCGCGCAGCGCCGGCTCGCTGCGAGCCGGTTTGGATGGCGCCGAGACCACCGGTTCGGCGGCGATGCCATAGTCGCCGTCGGCGATTTCCTCGGGCTCGTCCTCGTCGGCGGCGGACAGGTTGCCCAGCTCCGGCTCCTCACGCTCCGGCGGCGCTTCCTCGAGCGGTTTGCTGCGGGCCGCCGGCTGTGGCTCGGTCGCGCGCGGCGTCTCGGGCTCGGCCCGCGGGCGCACGGGACTCGCAGGCGCCGGTGTGCGCGGCGGCTCGTCCTTGATCAGCGATTCGGCCCAGCTCTCGTCGTGGCGCTTGTCCTCGTCCTCGCCGCGCAGCAGGCTTTCGGCCGGCTTGGGCGCGCTGTCCACGGCCAGGAACTCGCGGGACAGCTGCATCTCCTGCTCTTCCAGCTTGGCCAGCTCCTCGTCCAGGTCGAGGTTGTCCAGATCCAGGTCGTCGTGAATCCACAGGGTGTCGATGGACTTCTTCTCGGGCGCCGCTGGCTGGCTGGGCTTGACCGGCACCGCTGGCGTGGCGACGGCCGGCGCGGGTGCGGCGGGCGGTGGTGCTACAGGCGCCGGGGCGGGCGCAGGGTGTGGCGTCGCGGCGGTGGGTGCGGGGGCGGCCGGTTTCGTCGCTGCCGGTGCGGGAGTCGCTGCGGGCGATGACGTAGCTGGTTTGCTGGCCCGATTCTGGTCCACCAGCAGCTGCTGGGCGGCATTGAACACGCGCATGCAGGCCCCGCAGCGCACCGCACCATGGGCCGCGCCCAACTGGGCGCGACTGATGCGGAAACTGGTACGGCAATGGGGGCACTGGGTGACGAAACTGTCGGTCATGCGGCGGTCCGTGCGAAACAGGGCGCTAGTTTACCCAAGCCGGGGCCTGGGTAGACAAGCTCTAGGCGCGTTTGACGCCGCTGATGCGGACCCAGCCGTCCTTGATCGCGGTCGGATCCAGGTCGAAGGCGCCCGCGTAGGCGGCGCGCACTTCCTCGGCCTGCTCGGCGAGGATGCCGGACAGCGCCAGGCGGCCGCCGGCCTTGACCAGGGCGGTGATCTGCGGGGCCAGGGATACCAGCGGGCCGGCGAGGATATTGGCCACCACCACCTCGGCCGGCTGCTGCGGCAGGTCGGCGGGCAGGTAGACCGGGAAGCGCGCCGGGTCGATGCCGTTGCGCGAGGCATTGTCGCGCGAGGCCTCCAGGGCCTGCGGGTCGATGTCGGTGCCGAGTGCCTGGGACGCGCCGAGCAGCAGGGCGGCGATGGCCAGGATGCCGGAGCCGCAGCCGAAGTCGAGCACGGTGCAGCCGGTGAGGTCCTGGCCGTCCAGCCATTCCAGGCACAGCGCGGTGGTCGGGTGGGTGCCGGTGCCGAAGGCCAGGCCCGGGTCGAGCAGCAGGTTGACCGCCTCCGGCTGCGGTGCGGCGTGCCAGCTCGGCACTATCCACAGACGCTGGCCGAAACGCATCGGCTGGAAGTTGTCCATCCAGCTGCGCTCCCAGTCCTGGTCCTCGATGTGCTCGATCTGGTGTTCGGGCAGCGGGGCGCCGGTAAGCAGTTCGAGGTGCGCGATCAGATTGGCCGGGTCGGTGTCGGCCTCGAACAGGGCCAGCAGATGGGTGTTGGACCACAGCGGGGTGGTGCCCAGGTCCGGCTCGAAGATCGGCTGGTCCTCTGCGTCCATGAAGGTTACCGACACGGCGCCGACGCCGAGCAGGGCGTCCTCGTAGGTCTCCGCCTGCTGCGGGGTGATGGCGAGACGGACTTGTAACCAGGGCATGGCGAACCTCATGGGCGGTGTTGCGTGGGCGCGCAGCTTACTTGAGGGGGCGGCGCCCCGCCAGTTCAGGCGCTGAAACGACAAGGGCCGCCCGAGGGCGGCCCTTGCTCACGGCAGGATAATCAGTGCTTATCCATGCCCAGCTTCTTCTCGAGGTAGTGAATGTTCACGCCCCCCTTGAGGAAGCCCTTGTCGCGGGTCAGGTCGCGGTGCAGCGGGATGTTGGTCTTGATGCCGTCGACCACGATCTCGTCCAGGGCGTTGCGCATGCGCGCCATGGCTTCGTCGCGGGTGCGACCGTAGCTGATCAGCTTGCCGATCAGCGAGTCGTAGTTCGGCGGTACCGAGTAGCCGCTGTACAGGTGCGAGTCGACGCGGATGCCGTTGCCGCCCGGGGCGTGGAAGTGCTTGACCTTGCCGGGGCAGGGCATGAAGTTGTCCGGGTCTTCGGCGTTGATCCGGCATTCCAGGGCGTGGCCGAGGATCTTCACGTCTTCCTGCTTGATCGACAGCTTGTTGCCGGCGGCGATGCTGAGCATTTCCTTGACGATGTCGATGCCGGTGACCATCTCGGTGACCGGGTGTTCGACCTGCACGCGGGTGTTCATCTCGATGAAGTAGAAACGACCGTCTTCATAGAGGAACTCGAAGGTGCCGGCGCCGCGGTAGCCGATCTCGATGCAGGCATCGACGCAGCGCTTGAGCACTTCGGCGCGGGCCTTCTCGTCGATCAGCGGGGCTGGGGCCTCTTCCAGCACCTTCTGGTGACGGCGCTGCAGCGAGCAGTCGCGGTCGTACAGGTGGATGGCGTTGCCCTGGCCGTCGGACAGTACCTGGACTTCCACGTGGCGCGGGTTGCCGAGGAACTTCTCCAGGTAGACCATCGGGTTGCCGAAGGCGGCGCCGGCCTCGGTGCGGGTCAGCTTGGCCGACTTGATCAGGTCTTCTTCCTTGTGCACCACGCGCATGCCGCGACCACCCCCGCCGCCAGCGGCCTTGATGATCACCGGGTAGCCCACTTCGCGGGCGATGCGCAGGGCTTCTTCCTCGTCTTCCGGCAGCGGGCCGTCGGAGCCCGGTACCACCGGCACGCCGGACTTGATCATGGCTTCCTTGGCCGAGACCTTGTCGCCCATCAGGCGGATCACGTCGGCGGTCGGGCCGATGAAGGCGAAGCCGGACTTCTCCACGCGCTCGGCGAAATCGGCGTTCTCGGCGAGGAAGCCGTAGCCCGGGTGGATGGCGGTGGCGCCGGTGACTTCGGCGGCACTGATGATCGCCGGGATGTTCAGGTAGGACTGCGCGCCCGGCGCCGGGCCGATGCATACCGACTCGTCGGCCAGGCCCAGGTGCATCAGTTCGCGGTCGGCGGTGGAGTGCACGGCCACCGTCTTGATGCCCAGCTCCTTGCAAGCGCGCAGGATGCGCAGGGCGATTTCGCCACGGTTGGCGATCAGGACTTTCTCCAGCTTCTGCATCGCAGGTTCCCCGCGCATCAAACGATGGTGAACAGGGGCTGGTCGTACTCAACCGGCTGGCCGTTCTCGACGAGGATCGACTCGATCACGCCGCTGGCCTCGGCCTCGATGTGGTTCATCATCTTCATGGCTTCGACGATGCAGAGGATGTCGCCCTTCTTCACGGTCTGGCCGACTTCGGCGAAGTTGGCGGAGGTCGGCGAGGCGGCGCGGTAGAAGGTGCCGACCATCGGCGAGCGCACCACGTGGCCGTTCAGCTTGGCAGCAGCCGGCGCGGCTTCGGCGACGGGGGCGGCGGCGACCGGTGCGGCCGGTGCGGCGACCGGGGCCGGCGCGGCGGCATACACCGGCTGGGCGGCCATGGCCTTGTTGCTGTGCCGGCTGATGCGCACGGACTCTTCGCCTTCGCGGATTTCCAGCTCGTCGATACCGGACTCTTCCAGCAGCTCGATCAGTTTCTTGACTTTACGGATATCCATAGCTTTTCAACTCCCAAGGGTGAGGTCAGGGGCGTTCTAATTGTTCCAGGGCGGCCTCCAGGGCCAGTCGATAACCGCTGGCGCCAAGGCCGCAGATCACTCCCACCGCTACGTCGGAAAAGTAGGAGTGATGGCGGAAGGGTTCGCGCTTGTGCACGTTGGACAGGTGCACTTCGATGAATGGGATGCTCACCGCCAGCAACGCGTCACGTAATGCGACGCTGGTATGGGTGAAAGCCGCCGGATTGATGAGGATGAAGTCGACTCCTTCACCTTTCGCCGCATGAATGCGCTCGATCAGCTCGTACTCGGCGTTGCTCTGCAGGTACAGCAGGTGATGGCCGCCGGCGCGGGCGCGCTGCTCCAGGTCCTGGTTGATCTGCGCCAGGGTGGTGGAGCCGTACTTGTCGGGCTCGCGGGTGCCCAGCAGGTTGAGGTTGGGGCCGTGCAGCACCAGGAGGGTGGCCATGGGCGCTTCCTTGTTGTTCTGACCGTGGATTGGCCGGGACTATGCCGAAAGCGCCGCAGGCTGTCCAGTTGCCGGGAGTAGTCGGCACGATGGCCGAAATTTGCGGCAGAAATATGACGTCGTCAGTTCTGGCGAGCGGCGGCGCGGGTCAGGCGTTCGGCGAAGTCGGCGGCACTGATTTCACCTACGACACGCAGATCGGCCCATTCGTCACCCTTTTCGCCGAAGAACAGGATCGCCGGCGGGCCGAACAGCTGGTAACGGTCGAGCAGGGCGCGCTGGTCCTCGCGGCTCTCGGTGATGTCGAAACGGATCAGCCGGTAGCCGCCCAGCTGCGCGGTGACCGCCGGGGCGGTGAGCACTTCGCGCTCGATCACCTTGCAGCTGATGCACCAGTCGGCGTACCAGTCCAGCAGCAGCGGCTGGCCGGCGGCCTTGGCCGCGGCCAGGGCGGCGTCCAGCTCGGCCGGGGTGGTGACGGTCTGCCACTCGCCGTGCGCGGGCGCACCCGCCGTGGCGACGACGGCGGCCTCGGCGCGACCCAGCGGGCGCAGCGGGTCGCCCTCGCCCTGCAGGGCACCGACCCAGGCGACCACCGCGTAGACCAGCAGCGGCAGGCCGAGTAGCTGGGCGAGTTTCTGGTGATGGGTCTTGGGCGTCAGCTCCAGCACGCCCAGCCATAGGGCGATGCCGGCAGCCAGCAGGCCCCACAGGGCCAGGGCGACCGGTGCGGGCACCACGCGTTCCAGCAGCCACACGGCCACCGCCATCAGTAGGGCGCCGAAGGCGTTGCGCACGGTGACCATCCAGGGGCCGGACTTCGGCAGCAGGGCGCCGCCGCCGACGGCGAACAGCACCAGTGGCGCGCCCATGCCCAGGCCCAGGGCGAGCAGCTTGAGGCCGCCGCCGAGGGCGTCGCCGCTGCTGCTGATATACAGCAGGGCGCCGGCCAGCGGCGCCGAGACGCAGGGCGATACCAGCAGGCTGGAGAGCACGCCGAGGGCGGCGGCGCTGAAGATGGTGCCGCCGTGCAGGCGCTGACTCAGGCGCTGCAGCGGGGCGTCGATGGCGGCCGGCAGGCGCAGTTCGAGGAAGCCCAGGCTGGCGGCGCCGAACAGGGCGAAGAAGATGGCGAAGGGCACCAGCACCCAGGGCGACTGCAGGCGCGCCTGCAGGTTGAGCTCGGCGCCGAACAGGCCCATCAGCGCGCCGAGAATGGCGAAGCTCAGTGCCATCGGCAGCACATAGGCCAGCGCCAGCACCAGGCTGCGCGCGCCGCCGGGCTGGCCACGCAGGACCACGCCGGTGAGGATCGGCAGCATCGGCAGCACGCAGGGGGTGAAGGTCAGGGCCAGGCCGCCGAGGAAGAACAGCGCCAGTTCCTTCCAGGTCCAGCCGCTCGGCGCGTTGGCCGGCGCCGGGGTGGCGCCGGGGGCGGCGGGTTGTGCCGCACCCTGGCCATCGACCTCGATGCGCTCGCTCTCCGGCGGGTAGCACAGGCCCTTGTCGGCGCAGCCCTGGTAGCCGACATGGATGGTGAAGGGCAGGCCGATGGGGTTGTCGATCGGCAGCGTGATGTCGGTGATGCCGTAGTACACCTCGACGTCGCCGAAGTACTCGTCATGCTTGGGCTCGCCGGCCGGCAGCACGGCCTCGCCCCTGGCCAGGTCGCTGGGCTCGATGCGGAAGCTGAAACGGTGCTTGTAGAGGTAGTAGCCCTCGGCATTGACGAAACGCAGCTTGACCGACTGCTCGCCGCTTTCCACCAGGCTCAGGCGGAAGGCCTCGCGCACCGGCAGGAAATCGCCGCTGTTGTTCAGCGGGGCGTCGTCGATGATGCCGCGTGGCGCCGGGTCCTCGAACAGGCCGGCCAGCGCGGGCAGGGTGAACAGCAGCAGGAACAGGGGCAACAGACGGCGCATGACGGACTCGCACGAAAGAGGTGCCGGCATCATACCCAAGTCGTCCGCCCGGCCACAGGCGACCCGTGGGCGCAGGGTGTCAGCGGATATTGCCGGCCGACGTGCGGCTAGACGCGGAAGGCCTGCACCGCCGTGTGCAGCTGGCCACCCAGCTGCAGCAGCTGCTCGCCCTGGGCGCGGCCCTCGCCGATGCGGCTGAGGTTGTCGCCGCCGAGGCTGTGGATGCGCTCGCTGCGGTCGCGGATCTCGCTGGCCGCGCCGCCCTGCTGGGCGGTGGCCTCGGCGATGCGCTCGGCCATGCTGGCGATGGTGCGGATGGCGCCGACCACCTCGTCCAGCGCGCCATCGGCCTGCTCGGCCTGGCCGGCGGTGGCCTCGGCGTGCTCGACCTGGGCGCGCATGGCCGCCACCGACTGCTGGGCGGCCTGCTGCAGGCGGGCGATCAGCTGCTGGATTTCCTCGGTGGCGCCGCTGGTGCGCTGGGCCAGCGAGCGCACTTCCTCGGCCACCACGGCGAAGCCGCGGCCCATCTCGCCGGCGCGCGCCGCCTCGATGGCGGCGTTGAGGGCGAGCAGGTTGGTCTGCTCGGCCACGCCACGGATCACCGTCAGTACCGAGCCGATGGTGGCGGTCTCGGCGGCCAGCTGTTCGATGGACTGGGCGTTGCCCTGTACCTCGCCGACCAGCGCATGCAGGCCGGTGAGGCTCTGCTCGATCACCCGCTGGCCCTGTTCCACGGCACGGCTGGCGGCGCGACTGGCCTCGGCGGCCTGGCTGGCGTCGGCGGCGACGCTGGCGATGGTGTGCTCCAGCTCGCCCAGGGCGTCGCGGATCTGTGCGGTATCGGCCAGCTGGCGCTCGGCGCCGCCGTGCAGGCCCTGGCTCAGCTCGGCCAGGGTGCGGCTGCTGCCGGCCACCTCGCCGGCGTGCTGGTGGATGGTGCCGACCAGCTCGACCAGGTAGCGGCGCAGGCGGTTGAGCGAGTCCTCGATATCGCGCATCTCGCGGGTACGCGCCTGCAGCTGGATGTCGGCGGCGAAATCGCCGGCCGCCCAGGTCGACAGGGCCGGGGCCAGGCGCGTCAGGACATGGCTCATGCGCCGCTGGATCTGGTCCAGGAGCAGGGCGATGAGCAGGATCAGGCCGATCGCCAGGCCCTGGATCAGGCGCACCTCGCCCTGAATGCGTCCGTGCTCGGCGCGCACCGCCGGCTCCAGCGCGGCCAATGCCTGCTGCAGCTGCGCCACCTTGGCCGCACTGGCGGTAGCCAGCGCGCTGCGCTGCTCGATCAGGGCGCGGGTGCGAGCCAGCTCGGCCGGGTAGCGCTTGATCAGGCTGGCCAGGTCGCGCTTGAGGGCGATGCCCTGGTCTTCGGCCTGCTGCTGTTCGGCGCCGCTGTCGAGGCCGAGCAGGTCGGCGAAGCTGCTGGCGGCCGAGTCGGCGCTGGCGGTCACGCCCAGCAGCGGCAGGGCATCCAGGGCGCTGGCCAGCTGGGCCAGGGCCTGCAGCTCGCGCTCGACATCCGCCGCCAGCTCGCTGCGCCCGCTGCTTACCAGCTTGCCACGCGCATGGGCCAGGCGCGCCAGGTGCTGGGCGGCGCGAAACAGCGGCGGCTGGTAGGTCGCAGCCGTCGGGCTGGCGCTGTCCGCGGCGTATTTCTGCAGCTGATCGAGGGCCCCGCCGATCTCGCGCTCGGCCTGTAGCAGCAGGCCCTGCGGGTCGCCGGCCAGCTTGCCGGCGGCCAGCAGGTCGCCGGCGATGAAGGTGCTCAGCTCGGCCAGGCTGGGGCGCAGGTCGTCGGCCAATGCGCCGGGCAGGACCTCCAGCTGGGCCTCCAGTTCGGCGATGGCCTGGCTGGCCTGGCTGTGGCGCAGGGCATCGCCGCTGCCCAGGTAGGCCTGCACGTTGCCGGCGACCTGGTGCTGGAACTGCTGGGACAGGTTGAGGTAGCGCTGCATCAGCAGGTAGGGCTGCTCCAGCGCCCGCTCCGACCACCACAGAGTGGCGCCGAGGGCGACGCAGGCGGTGACGAGGAGGGCGGTGGAGAGATTGGTGAGCTGCTTGAGACGCATGGGGCACCGGAAAACGACCTAGGCGATGCCCCGCAGGTTATTGCGGTTTGGTTACGGCTTTATGACGGCGTGACGCGGATCACGCTTCGTCGCGGTGGAGCGCCACCCGGTGGATCTCCACCCGGTTGCGCCCGCCGCGCTTGGCCACGTAGAGCGCCTCGTCGGCCTGCTTGGACAGGGTGTTGCAGTCCATGCCCTCGGCCAGTTCGGCGATGCCGCAGCTGAAGGTGCAGGACAGGTCCCGGGGCTGTGCCGGGTAGTGGATCTCGGCGAAGCGCCGGCGGATCTCGTCGAGCACCTTGGCCGCGGTGACGGCGTCGGTGTCCGGCAGCACCACGGCGAACTCCTCGCCGCCGTAGCGGCCGATGTAGTCGGTCTTGCGCAGGCGCTGCTTGAGGAACAGCGCCAGGCTCTTGATCACCCGGTCGCCCATGGGGTGGCCGTAGGTGTCGTTGACCTTCTTGAAATGGTCGATGTCGAGCATGGCGAAGGTCAGCGGCTGGCCGTCGCGGCGGGCGCGGAAGCGCGCATCCTCCAGCAGCTGCAGGGTGTGGGTGTGGTTGTACAGCCCGGTGAGGCTGTCACGCACCATGCGTGCCTTGAGATTGCGTGCGCGGGCCGCGCGGTTGCGCACGGTGGCGATCAGGTGGCGCGGCTTGATCGGCTTGGTCAGGAAGTCGTCGCCGCCCTCGCTCATGGCATCGAGCTGCTTGTCCAGGTCGTCCTCGGCGGACAGGTAGATGATCGGCACGCTGACATAGCGGTCGTTGTGGCGGATCACCTTGGCCAGTTCGGTGCCGTTGCACTCGGGCATGTACATGTCGAGGATGATCAGGTCGGGCTGGAACTCGGCCAGCTCGGCCATGGCCTGGATCGGCTCGGTGAGGGTGCGGGTGACGATGCCGGCGCTGTTCAGCACGCGCTCGGTGTGGGTGGCCTGGGCCCGCGAGTCGTCGACGATCAGCACCTTGTAGGGGTCGTAGTGGACCACGTTGGTGAGGATCTCGATGCGCTCGATCAGGCTGGAGGCGTCCAGGGTACCGGTGAAGAACTCCTGGCCGCCGGCGCGTACTGCGGCCAGGCGGGTCGGGGTGTCGACGTCCTGATGGCTGAAGAACAGCAGTGGCAGTTTCTGCTCCAGGCCCTGCTGGGCCTCGTCGGCCAGGGTCAGGCCGAGACCGGGGCCGGCGAAGTCCACTTCCATCAGGATGGCGGCCGGATGGCGCTCGGCCATGGCCGCGCGGAAGGCCGGGGCGCTGTCCAGGGCCTGGGCACTGAGGCCGAAGAATTCCAGCTGCTGGGCCAGGCGCTCGGCGCGCTCGCGGTCCTGCAGGGCCAGGTACACCGGCTTGCGCAGCGGCGGCAGAAAGGTCTGCTCGTATTGGTCGCCATGGCGCAGGCCGGTACGCGACAGGCGCTGCATCAGCTGGTTGATCTCGGTGATCAGCGGGCTGGTGAGGCGGCCGCGATTCGCTTCCACGGCATCCAGACAGTGGCCGATGGCGCTGGCCAGCTGGATATGCACGTCCTGCTCGAAGCGCTCGGCGTAGCGCAGCAGGCCCAGGTTGGCCTCGACCATCTCGGCCATCACGCCGGCATCCCACTCCTGCTGCTGCAGGCGCTGCCATACTTCCAGCACCTGGCGGGCCTGATGGATCACGCGCTTGGCGAAGTGCTGCTTGAGGCGGTCGCGACTGGGGTCTTCGTGCTCGGTCATAAGGGCATCTGGCTGGTGCAGGCCTCGAGTGCGGCGTGATGGCGTCATGCTACCACTGGTTATTATCTGTACGACAACCATCGATCATCTGGCGCCGGTTTTCCAGCATTTGGCCGAATCAGCCGCATGTACAACCTATGAGACCATTCCGACACTGCTTCCGATCCGAGCTTCACTTATAGTGCTGTCGAGGAATCGGCCGCAGCAAGAGCGGACGACGGGTGCAAGCTAAGGACCAAGATCATGCTGGACTGGAAGAATCGCGCGGGCGAGCTGCGTGACAACCTCGGAGACTCGGTTGATGGCGTGCGCAGCTACGCACGCGGTGGCTGGCTGGGCAAGACGCTGGGCAGCCTGCTCGGCCTCTACCTGCTCGCCGCCCTGCTGGTCGGCTGGTACTGGAGCCAGGAGCCTGAGCTGTTCCCGGTGCAGCAGCATGCCCAGGCCGCGGCCGAGCAGGCCCAGCGCAAGCTGGTCAGCGGCTACACCACGGTGGAGACCCTCAAGCAGGTGTCCGAGACCCTGCTGAGCAAGCCCGGCGGCTACCTGTCCAACGACATCGCCCCGCCCGGCCTGTGGCTGGACAACATGCCGGCCTGGGAATACGGCGTGCTGGTGCAGGTGCGCGACCTGTCGCGAGCGCTGCGCAAGGACTTCGCCCGCTCGCAGTCGCAGTCCACCGAGGACCCCAACCTGGCCAAGGCCGAGCCGCGCTTCAACTTCGACAACAAGTCCTGGGCCCTGCCGGCCTCCGAGGCCGAGTACGCCGAGGGCATCAAGTCGCTGGACCGCTACCTGGCCGCCCTGGCTGACCCGGGCCAGCCCAAGGCGCAGTTCTATACCCGTGCCGACAACCTCAACAACTGGCTGGGCGACGTCGCCACCCGCCTCGGTTCGCTGTCCCAGCGCCTGTCCGCCAGCGTCGGCCGGGTACGCCTGAACACCGACGTGGGCGAGGGCCAGGCCGCGCCCGTGGGCGAGAGCCTGCCGGTGCGCGAGGAGGAGGTGAAGACCCCCTGGCTGCAGATCGACAACGTGTTCTACGAGGCCCGTGGCCAGGCCTGGGCGCTGTCGCACATCCTGCGCGCCATCGAGGTGGACTTCGCCGACGTGCTGGCGAAGAAGAACGCCACCGTCAGCGTGCGGCAGATCATCCGCGAGCTGGAGGCGGCCCAGGAGCCGCTGTGGAGCCCGATGGTGCTCAACGGCAGCGGCTACGGGGTGCTGGCCAACCATTCGCTGGTGATGGCCAACTACATCTCCCGCGCCAACGCCGCGATCATCGACCTGCGCACCCTGCTGAGCCAGGGCTGATGGCCATCAGCGCGCGCGAGGCGGCGCACCGGGCCGCCTCCGACGCCGAGCGCATCGCCTGGGTCGACGAGCAGGACAACCTGCTCGGCGGCCTGCCACGTGCCGAGCTGCGCGAACGCGGGCTGATCGGGCGCGGCACCTTCATCCTGCTGTTCAATTCCGCGGGCCTGCTGTGTGTGCACCGGCGTACCCTGAGCAAGGCGATCTACCCCGGCTACTGGGATGTGGCGGCCGGCGGCATGGTCGGTGAAGGCGAGAGCTATGCCGAGTCCGCCGCCCGCGAGCTGCACGAGGAGCTGGGTATCGCCGGCGTGGCCCTGCACGAGCACGGGCGCTTCTTCTTCGATGTGCCGGGCAATCGCCTGTGGTGCGCGGTGTATGCGGCCGTCTCCGACGCGCCGCTGCGCCTGCAGCCGGAGGAGGTGCTGGAGGCACGCTTCATCGCCCCGCAGCAGGCGCTGGAGGAGGCGCTGGGCAAGCCCTACTGCCCGGACTCGCTGCAGGCCTTGCGGCTGTACCTGGCCGCCCGGGCCTGAGCCGCCGCGGCCCGCGCCGGGCCTGGTTTTGTGCAGTATTTCCGTGCGCGGCGTGCGCGATGCCGCACGAGGTCGCCAATCCGTCGATCAATGGCGCAATTTCGCACTTAGCATCCCGGCCTTTTGCCCTTACACTGCGCCACCTTTCCAAGCCAGGCGCCATGCCTGGTTGCGCTGCCCCTGCCTGAGTGGGGCTTCGCGGTCGGTTGCCTGCCGGCCAGTCGCTATCCTGACCCCTACGAGGAAAAGCCGGTGGTCAAGAAAGCTTCGTCGTTCTCCGCCCTGGGCGGTCTCGTCTATTCCACCGATGCCGGTCGGCACTGCCCCGACTGTGGCCAGCCCGTGGCCGCCTGCATCTGCAAGCAGAGCCGGATTCCCGAAGGCGACGGCATCGCCCGCGTGCGCCGCGAGACCAAGGGCCGTGGCGGCAAGACCGTTACCACCGTTACCGGCGTGCCGCTGGCCGAAGCCGAGCTGAAGGAGCTGGCCAGCGCCCTGAAGAAGCGTTGCGGCTGCGGCGGCGGGCTCAAGGACGGCGTCATCGAGATCCAGGGCGACATGGTCGAGCTGCTCCTCGAAGAGCTGGCCAAGCGCGGCTTCAAGGCCAAGAAATCCGGCGGCTGAGCCGGGGTTTCCTAAACTTCCCCGAGAGCGGTGCGCTGCAGGCACCGGCAATCGTCACATCCATGCTCTATACCAGGCTGCCCATGGGCGGCACTTTTCCCTCGCCAACAGGAGACCTCGATGGCCGCAAGACGCACCCGCAAAGACGATGGCAGCCAATGGACAGTCGCGGACAGCCGCAGCGTGTATGGCATTCGCCACTGGGGCGCCGGCTTCTTCTCGATCAACGACGCCGGCCGTGTCGAGGTGCGTCCCAACGGCCCGGACAGCGCGCCGATCGACCTCTACGCCCAGCTCGACGGCCTGCGTGAGAGCGGCCTGTCGCTGCCGCTGCTGGTGCGTTTCCCGGACATCCTGCAGTCGCGCGTGCGCCAGCTGACCAGCGCCTTCGACGCCGCCATCGAGCGCCTCGAGTACGGCAGCCGCTACACCGCCCTGTACCCGATCAAGGTCAACCAGCAGGAAGCGGTGGTGGAGAACATCATCGCCACCCAGGACGTCTCCATCGGCCTGGAGGCCGGCTCCAAGCCCGAGCTGATGGCCGTGCTGGCGCTGGCGCCGAAGGGCGGCACCATCGTCTGCAACGGCTACAAGGACCGCGAGTTCATCCGCCTGGCGCTGATGGGGCAGAAGCTCGGCCACAACGTGTTCATCGTGATCGAGAAGGAATCCGAGGTGCAGTTCGTCATCGAGGAGGCGGCCAGGATCAAGGTCACCCCGCAGGTCGGCCTGCGCGTGCGCCTGTCCTCGCTGGCCTCCTCGAAGTGGGCCGACACCGGCGGCGAGAAGTCCAAGTTCGGCCTGTCCGCCGCGCAGATCCTCGCCGTGGTCGAGCGTCTCAAGCAGGCCAAGCTGGATCAGGGTATCCGCCTGCTGCACTTCCACATGGGCTCGCAGATCGCCAACATCGCCGACTACCGCAAGGGCTTCCGCGAGGCCATCCGCTACTACGGCGAGCTGCGTGCCCTCGGCCTGCCGGTGGACCACATCGACGTCGGCGGCGGCCTCGGCGTGGACTACGACGGCACCCACTCGCGCAACGCCAGCTCGATCAACTACGACATGGAGGACTACGCCGCCACCGTGGTCGACATGCTCAAGGAGTTCTGCGACCGCCAGGACATTCCCCATCCGCACATCTTCTCCGAGAGCGGCCGGGCGATGACCGCGCACCACGCCGTGCTGGTGGTGCAGGTCACCGACGTGGAGCGGCACAACGACGAGGTGCCGCGCATCGACGCCAGCGTCGAGCAGCCGGAAGTGCTGCAGGTGCTGATCGAGCTGCTCGAGGACAGCGATCCGGAGATGGTCGCCGAGACCTACTGGCGCGCCACCCACTACATCGAGGAAGTGGCCGCGCAGTATTCCGCCGGCAAGCTCAACCTGGCGCAGAAGGCCCTGGCCGAGCAGTGCTACTTCGCCATCTGCCGGCGCCTGCACAACCAGCTCAAGGCGCGCCAGCGTTCGCACCGCGCGGTGCTCGACGAGCTCAACGACAAGCTGGCGGACAAGTACATCTGCAACTTCTCGGTGTTCCAGAGCCTGCCGGACACCTGGGCCATCGGCCAGATCCTGCCGATCCTGCCGCTGACCCGCCTGGACGAGGAGCCGCTGCGCCGCGCCGTGCTGCAGGACCTGACCTGCGACTCGGACGGCAAGATCAAGCAGTACGTCGACGAGCAGTCGATCGAGACCAGCCTGCCGGTGCACGAGGTGCGCGAGGGCGAGGACTACGTGCTCGGCGTGTTCCTGGTCGGCGCCTACCAGGAGATCCTCGGCGACATGCACAACCTGTTCGGCGACACCGACTCGGTGAATATCTACCAGCGCCCGGACGGCAGCGTGTTCCACACCGGTATCGAGACCCACGACACCATCGAGGACATGCTGCGCTACGTGCACCTGTCGCCCGAGGAACTGATGACCTACTACCGCGACAAGGTGGCCGGCGCCAAGCTCACCGCCAACGAGCGGGCCCAGTACCTGGATGCACTGCGCCTGGGCCTCACCCGTTCGTCCTACCTGGCGACCTGAGCCAGCGGCAGCTCCTGCGCGTGAACGAAAAAGCCCGGCATTCGCCGGGCTTTTCTCTGCACGGTAGCCCGGATGCAATCCGGGACAGGCGCCCCCGGATTGCATCCGGGCTACATGGGGTAAGTGCTAGCCGCCGGAGTAACCGACCCCACGCGCCATCAGGCTGGCCAGGAAGGGCAGGCAGAGCAGCAGGAGCAGCTCGATGCGGATCACCCACAGGGTGCGCCGGGCCGTGGCCGGGCTGATGCTCGGCGCCTTGCCGGCCAGCAGCTCGTTGCGCCAGCCGAAGAAGGTCAGGGTCGGCACGATCGACAGCAGGCCGATCAGCAGGAACAGGCCGACCTTGGCGTGGAACAGCCCGTTGTGCAGGTAGTAGTCCAGACCCTTGCCGTACCACAGCACCCGCACCAGGCCGGTGGCCAGCACCAGGCCGGCGCTGATGCCGTAGGCGATGTCGATGCGTTGCAGGCGGCGGGCGGTGGCGGCGTCCAGTTCGGCCTTGAACAGCACGTGCTCGCTGGTGAGCAGGGCGAACAGCACGAAGATCGACAGGTAGTGCAGGCTGGCGGCGATGGCGTCGGCCATGGGGGCTCCTCAGGTGGTGGGATCGGCATGGACCGTACGGTTGCGGCCCTGTTGCTTGGCCTGGTAGAGGGCGCGGTCGGCGCGCTCCAGCAGTTCGGCCTGCAGCTCGCCCGGGCAGGCCAGGGCGGTGCCCAGGCTGGTGGTCATCGGGTGCTGGAGCGCGCCGATGCTCATCGGCTGGTCGGCGATGGTATGGCGCACGCGCTCGGCGATCAGACTCAGCTCGTGCTCGTCATGTACCGCCACCAGGGCGACGAACTCCTCGCCGCCCAGGCGCACCAGCAGATCGTTCGGGCGTAGCGCCGCGGCCATGCGCCGGGCGCTCTGCCACAGCACCTGGTCGCCACCGGCATGGCCGAACTGGTCGTTGACCTGCTTGAAATGGTCGAGGTCGATGTAGATGGCGCCCAGGCTCAGGCCGGCGGCCAGGGCACTGGCCTGTTCGCGGGCGAAGAACTGGTCGAGGGCGGCACGGTTCCACAGTTGGGTCAGGGCGTCGATCAATGCTTTGCGCTGCTCGCGGTTGACCGCCTGGCGCAGCTGCTGGGCCTGCTGGCCCATGCTGCGCAGCTGCAGGTAGCCCTCGGCCAGGGTGGCCAGGTCGCGCAGGCGCAAGCGCTCCTGCTGGCTCAGCCCGCGCGGCTGGGGATTCAGCATGCACAGGGTGCCGATCGGCTGGTTATCGTGGAACAGCGGCTGGCCGGCGTAGAAGCGGATGAAGGGCGGTCCGGTGACCACCGGATTGTCGGCGAAGCGCGGGTCCTGCCGCGCATCCTCCACCACCAGCGGACTGCGCTGGGCCACGGCGTGGCCGCAGAAGGAGATGTCGCGCGGGGTCTCGGTCAGCTCCAGGCCGATACGTGCCTTGAACCACTGGCGGTCGTGGTCGATCAGGCTGACCAGCACGGTCTCTACCCCGAACAGCTCGCGGGTCAGGCGTACCAGGGTGTCGAGGTATATCTCGGCAGGTGTATCGACCAGCTCCAGGTCGTCCAGGGCGCGCTGGCGCAGGTGTTCATCGGCAGGGCAGGGGGCAGGCAGCATATCCATCTCCGCTCAGTGTAGGGGGGCCAGCCAGGCATCTTGCCGGTGCAGGCGCCAGCCGAGAACGGCCAGGCTGAGCCCACGCATCAGCATAAAGCATAGGAGCGCCAGCCACAGGCCGTGGTTGCCCAGGTCGCGCAGCAGCCAGCCGAGGGCCAGGCCCAGGGCCACGCTGACCAGCATGGCATTGCGCATCTCGCGGGCTCGGGTGGCGCCGATGAACAGGCCGTCGAGCAGGTAGCTCCACACCGCCACCAGCGGCAGGGCGGCCAGGTAGGGCAGGTACTGGTAGGCCACCGCGCGCACGGCGGCGATGTCGCTCTGCAGCTCGACGAACAGCCGGCCGCCGAGCAGGAACAGCAGGGCGAACAGCAGGCTGCCGAGCAGCGACCAGCCGCCGGCCACCACCAGGGCGCGGCGCAGCGCCAGGCGGTCGCGCGCGCCGATGGCATGGCCGCACAGCGCCTCCACCGCGTGGGCCAGGCCGTCGAGGGCAAAGGCGGCGAGCAGCAGGCCGTTGAGCAGCAGGGCGTTGGCCGCCACCGTGGCGTCGCCCAGGCGGGTGCCCTGCACGGTGATGAGGAAGAACACCAGGTGCAGGGCCAGGGTGCGGATCAGGATGTCGCGGTTCACCGCCAGCAGCGCGCGCCAGCTGTGCCACTGGCGCAGCGCCGCACGGTCGATCCGCCCGGGGTGGCGCTCGAGGGTGCGCCAGGCGAGGAACAGGCCGAGCAGGGCACCGCACCATTCGGCCAGCACCGAGGCGCGCGCCGAGCCGAGCACGCCCCAGTCCAGGCCGAGGACGAACCACAGGTTGAGGGCGACGTTGAGCAGGTTGGTGGTCAGCATCACCGCCAGTGCCCCGCGCGCGCTCTGCGTACCGAGCAGCCAGCCGATCAGCGCGGCCACCGCCAGAGTCGCCGGCAGGCCCAGCAGGCGCTCGTGGAAAAAGGCGCGGGTCAGCGCGTCGAGCTGCGCCGAGGGGCGCATCAGCTGCAGCGCCAGGTCGCTCAGGGGGATGGCCAGCAGGCCGACCAGCAGGGCGATCAGCCCGGCCAGGGCCAGGCTCTGCAGCAGCACCTGGCGCAGCGCGGCGCCGTCGCCGCGGCCCACCGCCTGGGCGGCGAACCCGGTGGCGCTCATGCGCAGGATGCCGAACACCCCCACCAGCATGGCGTACAGGCTGCCGCCCACGGCCACCGCACCGAGCTGGTGGGCGTGCGGCAAATGGCCGATCACCGCCGTATCCACCAGCGCCACCAGGGGCACCGAGAGGTTGGACAGGATCATCGGCGCGGCCAGCGCCCAGACCCGCCTGTGGGTCGGGGCATGGCGCCAGGCGGCGAGCAGTGCGGGCATGGGCGATTCCGGCAAAAGGCCGATTATAGGCGCGTAGGCATAGCGCAAAGCCATCTAACGCACTGCCTCGGATAGTCGCAAGTGCAAGGCCGGGCCCGCGCCGCGCCGGCTAGACTGCAAGCAACGGAGGGCCGCAGCAGGTCGCGGCCGAGGAGGTGCAGCATGCGCATGGCCGAAACCCTGGCCCGCAGCCTGAAGCGGGCCGACTGTCATTACGATCTGGTCGAACACGATCATTCCGCCACCAGCCTGGAGTCGGCGCGCAAGGCGCGCATCCCGGCCGAGCGCATGGCCAAGTCGGTGGTACTCGACGACCGCCGTGGCCACTACCTGATGGCCGTGCTGCCGGCCAACCGCCTGCTCGACCTGAACAAGGTGCACAAGGGCCCCTGGCGCTGGCAGCTGACCCGCGAGCAGAACCTCGGCAGCCTGTTCAAGGACTGCGAACGCGGCGCCATCCCGGCCATCGGCGAAGCCTACGGTATGGGCATGCTGATCGACCCGGCGCTGGCGCGACAGGCCGACATCTATCTGGAGGCCGGTGACCACGAGAGCCTGGTGCGTCTGCCGATCGAGGACTTCTTCCGCCTGGCGCCGAATGCCCAGCTCTGTGAGCTGAGCCAGTAGCGAACTGCGTGGCGGTTCCTCGAAGGTGGTGGTCGGCTCGGCTATAGTGCTGAGCTTCCCACCTCACTCTTCCGAGAGTCTGCCATGCATTGCAAAGGATTGTTTCTGGCCGTCGCGCTCGCGCTGCTGAGCGCCTGCGATTCCTCCACCCCCGATACCCCGGCGCCCGCCACCAGCCCCGCCGCCACGCAGGATGCGGCGCGGCCGGCGGTGGACCAGGCGGCACTGGCCAAGCGCTACGCCGGCCGCGAGCTGAGCGTGGCCGATGCCTCGGAAATACAGCTGGACGGCGCCAGCACCCTGTCGGTGAGCTTCAGCGTGCCGCTGGACCCGGACCAGGACTTCGCCAGCAAGCTGCACCTGGTCGACAAGAAGAGCGGCAAGGTCGACGGCGCCTGGGAGCTGTCGGACAACCTGATGGAGCTGCGCCTGCGCCACCTGGAACCGCGGCGCAGCCTGGTGCTGTCGGTCGACCCCGGCCTGCGTGCGATCAACGGCAGCGAACTGGCCGCCGAGTACAGTGCCACCCTCGACACCCGCGACCTGCAGCCCACGGTCGGCTTCGCCAGCCGTGGCTCGCTGCTGCCGACCCGCCTGGCCGAGGGCCTGCCGGTGATCGCGCTGAACGTCGACAAGGTCAACGTCGAGTTCTTCCGCATCAAGCAGGAGGCCCTGCCCAGCTTCCTCGCCCAGTGGGGGCGCAACGCCAACCTCGACACCTGGCAGTCGCGCGAGCTGCTGCCGATGGCCGAGCTGGTCTATGGCGGGCGCTTCGACCTCAATCCGGCGCGCAACACCCGCGAGACCCTGCTGTTGCCGATCGCCGGCCTGGAGCCGTTCAAGCAGCCCGGCGTGTACCTGGCGGTGATGCGCCAGGCCGGTACCTACAACTATTCGCAGCCGGCGACCCTGTTCACCTTGAGCGACATCGGCCTGTCGGTGCACCGCTACCACGGCCGCCTGGACGCCTTCGCCCAGGCCCTGGAAGGCGGCAAGGCGCTGGAGGGCGTGCAAGTCGAACTGCTCGGCGACAAGGGCCAGGTGCTGGCCAGCGCCGAGACCGACGACAGCGGCCATGCCGAGCTGCCATTGCCGGACAAGGCCACCCTGGTGCTGGCCCGCCAGGGCGAGCAGACCAGCCTGCTCAACCTCGGCAGCCCGGCCCTTGACCTGGCCGAGTTCGACATCACCGGCCCGCTGGCCAACCCGCTGCAGTTCTTCGTGTTCGGCCCGCGCGACCTGTATCGCCCCGGCGAGCTGGTGCTGCTCAACGCCCTGCTGCGCGATGCCGACGGCCGCGCGGTGCAGCCGCAGCCGGTCAACGTGGAAGTGCGCCGGCCGGACGAGCAGGTCAGCCGCAAGTTCGTCTGGGAGCCCGGCGCGGGCGGCCTCTACCAATACAAACTGCAACTGGCCGGCGAGGCGCCGACCGGACGCTGGCAGCTGCTGTTCGACTTCGGCGGCGGTCGTCGCCAGGTCTACGAATTCCTGGTCGAGGACTTCCTCCCCGAGCGCCTGGCCCTGGAGCTGAAGGGCAGCGAGACGCCCATCGCGCCGAGCGACGAGGCGCGCTTTCAGGTCGAGGGGCGCTACCTCTACGGTGCGCCGGCCGCCGGCAACCGCCTCACCGGCCAGGTCTACGTGCGTCCGCTGCGCGAGGCGGTGGCGGCGCTGCCGGGCTACCAGTTCGGCTCGGTCACCGAGGAGGAGCTGAGCCAGGACCTGGAGCTGGAGGAGACCACCCTGGACGCCCAGGGCAAGGCCACGGTCGGCGTGGAGAACCGCTGGGCCGAGGCCAAGTCGCCGCTGCAACTGATCCTCCAGGCCAGCCTGCAGGAATCCGGCGGCCGCCCGATCACCCGCCGCCTGGTGCAGCCGGTGTGGCCGGCCGAGCGCCTGCCGGGCCTGCGCGGCCTGTACGACGGCGACAGCGTGGACGGCGACGGCCTGGCCGAGTTCGAGATCCTGCTGGCCGACCCGGCCGGCAACAAGCTGGCCAGCGACAACCTGCAGGTGCGCCTGATCCGCGAGCGCCGCGACTACTACTGGAGCTTCTCGGAGAGCGAGGGCTGGAACTACCACTACAACGAGAAGTTCCTCAACCTCGGCGAGGAGAGCATCCAGGTCGCCGCCGGCGGCACCGCCAAGGTCAGCTTCCCGGTGGAGTGGGGCCCCTATCGCGTCGAGGTGACCGACCCCCAGACCGGCCTCACCAGCAGCCTGCGCTTCTGGGCCGGCTACTCCTGGCAGGACAACACCGAGGGCGGTGCGGTGCGCCCGGACCAGGTCAAGCTGGCGCTGGACAAACCGGCCTACGGCGCCGGCGACACCGCCACGGTCACCGTCACCCCGCCGGCCGCCGGCAGCGGCTACCTGATGGTCGAGTCCAGCGACGGTCCGCTGTGGTGGCAGGAGATCGAGGTGCCGGCCGAGGGCAAGAGCTTCGACATCCCGCTGGCCGAGGAGTGGGCGCGCCATGACCTGTACGTCAGCGCCCTGGTCATCCGCCCCGGCGAGCGCCAGGCCGGCGCCACGCCCAAGCGTGCCGTGGGCCTGCTGCACCTGCCGTTCGACCGCGCGCCGCGTCAGCTGCAGGTCAACCTGACGGCGCCGGAAAAGATGCGCCCGCAGCAGCCGCTGAAGGTCAGGGTGCAGGCCAAGAATGCTGACGGCAGCCCGGCGCAGAAGGTCAACGTGCTGGTGGCGGCGGTGGATGTCGGCATCCTCAACATCACCGAATACCAGACCCCCGATCCCTTCGCCGAGCTGTTCGGCCGCAAGGCCTACGGCGTCGACCAGCTCGACGTCTACGGCCAGCTGATCGAGGCCGGCCAGGGTCGCCTGGCCAAGCTGGCCTTCGGTGGCGACGCGGCGCTGGCCAAGGGCGGCAAGCGTCCGGACACCAGCGTCACCATAGTCGCGCTGCAGAGCGTGCCGATCGAACTGAACGCCCAGGGCGAAGGCGACGTCAGCCTGGACATCCCCGACTTCAACGGCGAACTGCGCCTGATGGCCCAGGCCTGGACCGACGAGCGCTACGGCATGGGCGAGGGCAAGACGGTGGTGGCCGCGCCGCTGGTGGCCGAGCTGTCGGCACCGCGCTTCCTCGCCGGTGGCGACCAGACCAGCCTGGCCCTGGACCTGACCAACCTGTCCGGCGCCACGCAGCAGCTCGACGTGCAAGTCGAGGCCGAGGGCCAGCTGAGCCTGGTCGAGACCCCCGCCGGCTACAGCGCGCCGCTGCAGCTCGAGCAGGCCCAGCGCACCACCCTGCGCATCCCGGTGCGCGCCGCCGGCGGCTATGGCGCCGGCATCGTGCGGGTCAGGGTCAACGGCCTGAGCCTGCCGGGCGAGAACCTGCCGGCCTTCGCCCGCGAGTGGCGCATCGGCGTGCGTTCGGCCTGGCCGGCGCAGCAGCGGCACCTGCGCAGCGTGCTGCAGGGCGACAGCTGGCAGCTGCCGGCCGGCACCCTGGCGGCCTTCGAGCCGGCCGGGCGCGAGGCGCTGCTCAGCGTCTCCAGTCGCCCGCCGCTGAACCTGGCCGAGCAGATCCAGGCGCTCAGGGCCTACCCCTATGGCTGCCTGGAGCAGACCACCAGCGGCCTGTACCCCTCGCTCTACGCCGACGCGGCGACGCTGCAGAAGCTCGGCCTGGAGGGTGAGCCGGACGAGCAGCGGCGCCGCTCCATCGAGATCGGCATCGAGCGCCTGCTCGGCATGCAGCGCTACAACGGCAGCTTCGGCCTGTGGGGCTCGGATAGCGAGGAAGAGTACTGGCTGACCGCCTACGTCACCGACTTCCTCCTGCGCGCCCGCGAGCAGGGCTTCGCCGTGCCGCCGGAGGCCCTGGAGAAGGCCAGCCAGCGCCTGCTGCGCTACCTGCAGGATCGCCAGCTGGTCGACGCCGGCTACAGCGACAACCTCGACCACACCCGCTTCGCCGTGCAGGCCTACGCCGGCCTGGTGCTGGCGCGCAGTCAGCAGGCGCCGCTGGGCAGCCTGCGTGCGCTGTACGACC
This sequence comes from Aquipseudomonas alcaligenes, assembly GCF_003205495.1. Taxonomy (GTDB): domain Bacteria; phylum Pseudomonadota; class Gammaproteobacteria; order Pseudomonadales; family Pseudomonadaceae; genus Aquipseudomonas; species Aquipseudomonas alcaligenes_B. The sequence goes on from NZ_QJRX01000002.1 coordinate 356,036, forward strand.
GCCGCGGCGACGCCAAGTCCGGCCTGCCACTGGTGCAGCTGGCCGTGGCCCTGCAGAAGATGGGCGACAAGCCGCGCGCCGACGAGGCCCTGGCGCTCGGCCTGGGCCTCGGTCGCCAGCGTCAGGAGTGGCTGGCCGACTACGGCAGCCCGCTGCGCGACCAGGCGCTGATCTACGCCCTGCTGGAGGAGCACGACCTGGCCGGCGGCAGCCGCGACCAGCTGCTGTTCGCCCTGGCCGAAGAGCGCGCCGTGCAGGACTACCTGTCGACCCAGGAGCGCAATGCCCTGTTCCTCGCCGGCCGCGGCCTGATCAAGACCCCGGAAAAGAGCTGGAACGCCGTGCTCGAAGCCGGCGGCCAGGTGCGCGAGCTGAGCAACGCGCAGCCGGCGGTCAAACTGGACGGCGCCAGCCTGAGCGAGCCGCTGAGCCTGAGCACCGGCTTCGCCGACAAGCTCTACCAGCAGCTGACCATCTCCGGCTACCCGACCCAGGCGCCGGCGGCGCGCGGCAACAACCTCAGCATCGAGCGCGGCTTCTACGGCCTCGACGGCCGCCCGCTGGACCTCGGCAACCTGGCCAGCGGCCAGCTGGTGCTGGTGCACCTGGCGGTGCGCGCCGAGGAGCGGGTGCCCGACGCCCTGGTGGTGGACCTGCTGCCGGCCGGCCTGGAGTTGGAAAACCAGAACCTGGCGCAGAGCGCTGCCAGCCTGGACGACGCCAGCAGCGCGGTGAAGGAGTGGCAGAAGGCGATGCAGAACGCTGCGATCAAGCACCAGGAGTTCCGCGACGACCGCTTCGTCGCCGCCGTCGACGTCAATGGCTACGACACCACCCATATGCTGTACCTGGCCCGCGCCGTCACCCCCGGCAGCTACCGGGTACCGCCGCCTCAGGTCGAGTCGATGTACCGCCCGGCGTGGAACGCGGTGGGGGCGGCGCCGGCGCAACTGGTGGTGAGGGAGCGCTGAATGGGTCTGCGTAGCCCGGATGTAATCCGGGGACGGAGCCGCCTGGTTCCCGGATTGCATCCGGGCTACGGCCGAGGATGAACTCTGAAGAACACCGGACAAGGAGGTCTGGTCGATGGTCAATTACCGGCGTGCCCGGATCGAGGGTGCTTGTTATTTTCTGACGCTGGCTCTGCAGGATCGAACCCAGGACTGTTTGGTACGGCATAGCGATGAACTTCGCGATGCAATAAGGCAGACCATTTGCGAGCGGCCGTTTCAGATACCTGCAACGGTGGTATTGCCCGATCACTTGCATCTGATGATGCAGTTGCCTAAGGGTGATGCCGATTTTTCCTGCAGAGTTCGCCGACTCAAATCGTTATTCGTTCGAGCTCTACGCGACAAGGGTTTTCCGGTGGCGCTTAACGAGCAAGGCGAGGCAAATGTCTGGCAGCGCCGTTTTTGGGAGCACTTGATACGTGATGAGGTGGATTTCGCCGTGCATGTGGATTACATCCATTCCAATCCGCTCAAGCATGGCTTGGTCAGTCGGGTATGCGACTGGCCGTTCTCCAGTTTTCATCGCTATGTGGCGCGGGGATTATTGCCGGTTGATTGGTGTGGGAACGGTGACGGACTGATAGCCCGCGCCGGAGAGTGAGTTCCTGCACGGATTACCGAGGCCGTAGCCCGGATGCAATCCGGGAGCGGAGTTGCCTGCTTCCCCGGATTTCATCCGGGCTACGGGTGCCTTGAGCGCAATTCAACTCACGATCAAACTCAACAACCACAACCCCAGCAACCCATAGACCACCATGCGCACGAAGGCCTTGCGCAGGCCGGCGCGGACGGCGGCGTAGAGCAGCAACAGGCCGCAGACCATGGCGACGATGCTGAGCAGGTCGACGTCGGTGCCCAGTGCGCTGGCCAGGCCGTCGAGGAAGCTGCGGCCGATGTCGGCGAACAGGCCGAAGAAGCCGCTGAGGGCGTCGACGATGAAACGGATCAGGGTGCCGAGGGCATGGCCCAGCCATTCGAAGAAGTCTTGGATCAAGGTATGAATATCCGCAGGGCCGGTAAGGGTTGCCGCGCAGCATGCCATAGCCGATGCCCCTCGCGCAGCGAGGGCCGGCGATGAAGCGCTGGCGGCGCAGGCTGGTGCTGCTGATCCTGCCGCTGGCCCTGCTGTGGCTGGCCGACCGCCTGTTCCCGCTGCCCTTGCCGGAGGACGGCCTGGCCCGCGTGGTGCTGGCCGAGGACGGCACGCCGCTGTGGCGCTTCGCCGATGCCGAAGGCGTATGGCGCTACCCGGTGGCCACGGACGAAGTCTCGCCTTACTACCTCGAGGCGCTGCTGACCTACGAGGACCGCTGGTTCCATGCCCATCCCGGGGTCAACCCGCTGGCCCTGGCCCGTGCTGCCTGGCAGAACCTCAGCGGCGGGCGCGTGGTGTCCGGCGGCAGCACCCTGTCGATGCAGGTGGCGCGCCTGCTCGACCCGCATCAGCGCAGCCTCGGCGGCAAGTTCAAGCAGCTGTGGCGCACCCTGCAGCTGGAGTGGCACCTGTCCAAGGACGAGATCCTCGCCCTCTACCTCAACCGCGCGCCCTTCGGCGGCACCCTGCAGGGGGTGGCGGCGGCCAGCTGGGCCTATCTGGGCAAGCCGCCGAGCCAGCTGACCCGCGCCGAGGCGGCGCTGCTCGCCGTGCTGCCGCAGGCACCCAGCCGGCTGCGCCCGGACCGCCACCCCGAGCGGGCCCAAGCCGCGCGCGACAAGGTGCTGCGCCGCCTGGATGCCTTCGGTGTATGGCCGCAGGCGGCGGTGCACGAGGCGCTGCAGGAACCGGTGCTGCTGGCGCCGCGCCAGGAGCCCAACCTGGCGCCGCTGCTGGCGCGGCGGCTGAACGGAGCGGGCAGCCCGCCGCTGATCCGCACCACCATCGACGCCAACCTGCAGCGGCGCCTGGAAGACCTGCTGCTGGGCTGGCGCGCGCGCCTGCCGGAACGCACCTCGGCGGCCATCCTGGTGGTCGACAGCGAGAGCATGGCGGTGCGCGCCTACCTCGGCTCGCTGGATGTCGGCGACGACAAGCGCTACGGCCATGTCGACATGATCCGCGCCCAGCGCTCGCCCGGCTCCACCCTCAAGCCCTTCCTCTACGGCCTGGCCATGGACGCCGGGCTGATCCACTCCGAGTCGCTGCTGCAGGACGTGCCGCGGCGCTACGGTGACTACCGGCCGGGCAACTTCGCCGCCGGCTTCATCGGCCCGGTGTCGGCCAGCGAGGCGCTGGCCACCTCGCTCAACCTGCCCGCCGTGCAGCTGCTGGAGGCCTACGGGCCCAAGCGCTTCGCCGGCGAGCTGCGCGGCGCCGGCGTGCCGCTGGCGCTGCCGGCCGGCGCCGAGCCGAACCTCGCGCTGATCCTCGGCGGCGCCGGCAGCCGCCTGGAGGAACTGCTGGCCGGCTACAGCGCCTTCGCCCGTGGCGGGGTGGCCGCCCGGCCACGCCTGCAGCCGCAGGACCTCCTGCACGAGCGGCGCCTGCTCTCGCCCGGCGCGGCCTGGGTGGTGCGGCGCATCCTCGCCGGGCAGGCGCGGCCGGACCGCGACCCGCGCGCCGAGCTGGTGCAGCGCCCCGTATTGGCCTGGAAGACCGGTACCAGCTACGGCTTTCGCGACGCCTGGGCCATCGGTGTCGGCCCGCGCCAGCTGATCGGGGTGTGGATCGGCCGCCCGGACGGCACCCCGGTGCCCGGCCAGTTCGGCCTGGCCTCGGCGGCGCCGCTGCTGTTGCAGGTGCACGATCTGCTGGTCAACCGCGACCGCCAGCGTGGCCTGGTGCCGCCGCCGCAGGAGGTGCCAGCGAGCATCGGCGTGGCCGCCATCTGCTGGCCGCTGGGCCAGGAGTTGCCGCGCGACGACCCCAACTGCCGGCGCCAGCGCTTCGCCTGGACCCTAGACGGCACCGTGCCGCCGACCCTGCAGGCGCTCGACCAGCCACTGGGCCTCGGCCTAAGCCAGCGGCTCTGGCTGGATGCACAGGGCCGGCAGGTGGCGGCCGGTTGCGCCGGCGCGTGGGAGGTGCAGGTGGCCCTGTGGCCGGCGCCGCTGGAGCCCTGGCTGCCGCGCCGCGAGCGGCGCGCCGCGCGCCTGCCGGCGATCTCCCCCAGCTGTCCGCCCGCACTGCCGCCACCGGCGGCGCCGCTGTCCATCGTCGGGGTGCGCGAGGGTGACCGCCTGCGCCGCCCGGCCGGCAATGCCGGGCCGCTGCGCCTGAGCCTCTCGGCCCTGGGCGGCAGCGGCACGCGCTGGTGGTTCCTCAATGGCGCGCCGCTGGGCGAGAGCCAGCCGGGCGAGAGCCTCGAGCAGAAGCTCGAGGCGACCGGGCTCTACCAGCTCAGCCTGCTCGACCAGAGCGGGGCGACGGCGCGGGTGGAGTTCCGCGTCGACGACTGAGCTCGCCTCAGGCCAGCTTGAAACGGTTGACCAGGGTCTGCAGCTCGCCACCCAGGCGCGCCAGGTCGACGCTGGCGGCCGAGGTTTCCTCGGTGGCCGCGGCCGACTGCTCGGCCACGTCGCGGATGCTGGACACGCTGCGGTTGATCTCCTCGGCCACCGAGCTCTGCTGTTCTGCGGCGGTGGCGATCTGCTGGTTCATCTGCTGGATATTCGACACCGCCAGGTTGATCGCCTGCAGCGCCTCGCCGGCCTGGCGGGCGGCGGTCACGGTGTCGCCGGCCTGCTCGCGGCTCTGGCCCATGGTCTGCACCGCGCCTTCGGCACCGCTCTGCAGGGTGCTGATCAGGCCCTCGATCTCGGCGGTCGATTCCTGGGTGCGACGTGCCAGCGCGCGTACCTCGTCGGCCACCACGGCGAAGCCGCGTCCGGCCTCGCCGGCGCGGGCCGCCTCGATGGCCGCATTGAGCGCCAGCAGGTTGGTCTGCTCGGCAATGCTCTTGATCACGTCGAGCACGGTGCCGATGTTGTTGCTGTCCTGCTTCAGGCGCTCGATGGAGCCGGCCGACTGCTCGATGCTCTGCGCCAGGTTCTCGATGCGGGCGATGGCCTGCTGCACGGTGTGGCTGCCCTGGGCCGCCTGGTAGTCGGCCTGCTCGGCGGAACCGGCGGCGGCCTCGGCGTTGCGCGCGACATCCTGCACGGTGGCGGTCATCTCGTTCATCGCCGTGGCCACCTGTTCGGTCTCCATGCGCTGCTGCGCGACCCCGGCGCTGGTCTGCTCGGTCACCGCGGACATTTCCTCCGCCGCCGTGGCCAGCTGCTCGATGCCGCTGCTCAGGCGGGTCAGCAGGTTGCGCAGGCTCTCGGTCATGGCCTGCATGGCCTGCATCAGCTGGCCCAGCTCGTCGCCCCGGCTCGTCTCGATGTTCTCCGACAGGTCGCCCTCGGCCACCTTGCGCGCCAGGCCGACCACCTGCTGCAGGGGGCGCACGATCAGCTGGGTGATCAGCAGGGCACAGGCCAGGCCGATGATGAAGGCGATCACGCTGGCGCTCAGCAGCAGGGCTTCGGCCTGGCTGGCTTCCTCCTCGAGTGTCTTCATCTGCAGGGCCAGGGAGTCGGCCGAGGCCTTGGCGACCAGGCGGGCGCGCTCGGTCATGTCGCTTTCGCTGCTATCGCGCTGCGCCACGGCCTGACGCAGGCGCTCGAAGTCGCCGCGGTAGGCGTCGAGCTGCTGCAGGGCGGCATCGATGTCGGCACGCGCGGCCGGGTCGTCCAGCTGGGCGCGCAGTTCCTGGCCGAGCTGCTGCAGGCCGTCGAACTGGCTCTGCAGGCGCTGGGCATGTTCGGCCGCGCCGCTGATGATGAAGTTCTTCTCGTGGCGCCGGGCGTCGAGCATCTGCCGGGCCAGGGTGCTGGCCTGGTTGGCGAATTCCAGGGTGCGGATGCTGTTCTCGTCGCCGCTCTGGCGGATCTGCTCGACGGCGACCTGGTTCAGGCGCTGCTCCAGCTCGTCGAACTGCACCAGGGCCTCACGGGCGGCCTTCTCCATGGCGGCCTGTGCTTCACGATTACCGGAACTGGCGCGTTCCAGGGCCTGCAGCTGCTGGCGGTAGGCGGTCGCCTCGGTGCGGATCGCCTGCATCAGCGCGATGGTTTCCGGGCGGCTCATCACCGCCAGGCTCTCGTCCACCAGACGGTCGATCTCGTCGATGGCCTTGAGCGCCTCGCGCAGGTACTTGTCATCGCCGCGCAGGATGAAGTTCTTCTCGTCCTGGCGGGCATGGGCCAGGGTGCTGTCGATCTGGTTGACCCGCAGCAACACGTCGAAGCGCCACAGGGTGCTTTCCAGCGCCCTCTGGCTGGTCAGGGCTACGCCCAGGGTGATCAGCAGCACCAGGCCGAACCCGCATAGGAGCTTCTTGCGGACGCTGAGGTCGAGCAGGAGGGTCTTGAGCACGATGTATTCCTCTGAAACCAACTGAGCCGGATGATGGCAAATTAATGGCGTCAGAGGATTGTACAGTTGTCGCAGAGTATTGCTAGCGTGTTTGTATAACTTTTGTACAAGAATCAGGGGGCCGCTAGAACCAACCTGTCACGTCCCTCGGCCTTGGCCCGGTACAGCGCATCATCGACCCGCTTGAAGAAGGATTCGGCGCTGTCGTCGCCGGGCTCCAGGCAGCCGACGCCGAGGCTGGTGGTCAGCGGCAGGCTCTGGCCCTGCAGCTCGAAGCCGTCGGCGGCGAGTTCGCGGCGGAACTGTTCGGCCAGCTCGCGGGCCTGCTCCAGTGCGGTGCCCGGCATCAGCACGCCGAATTCCTCGCCACCCAGGCGCAGCAGGGCGTCGCTGTCGCGGCGGAACACCTGGCGCATGCGCTCGGCGAAGGCGCTCAGGCAGGCGTCGCCGCTGCTGTGGCCGTACTGGTCGTTGATGCGCTTGAAGAAGTCGATGTCCAGCAGCACCAGCGACAGCGGAGTGCCCTGGCGCCGGGCGCCGGCGACCATGGCCGGGAACAGGCTGTTGAACTGCAGGCGGTTGCCCAGCTGGGTCAGGCTGTCGGTACGGCTGAGCTGCTCGTAGCGCTCGCGCTGGTCGAGCAGCTGCTGTTCCAGGTCGAGGGTCGCGTGGTACTCGCGGTGGCTGCGGTTGAGGGCCAGCAGCAGGTAGGCCAGGTAGAAGGCCAGGGTCACCAGCAGGGCCTCCTGGGTCGCCCAGTGCAGCGCCAGCACGACCAGGCCGGGCAGGTAGATCAGGAAGATGGCGGCCACGCAGCGCTGCTTGCGCATGGGGAAGTTGAAGGCCATGGCGGTGCTGAAGGCCACGGTGCTGAGGGTGGCGATCAGCCGCGACGGCTCGAACTGCGGGTGCCACAGGGCCCAGGCGTGGGCCAGGCCCCAGCTCAGGCAGGTGGCATGGATCAGCAGCCAGTGACGGTCGATCCACTGGCCGAGGCTGGTCGCGTTGTCCTGGCTGGGCAGCCGGTGCAGCCAGCGCAGGGCCAGCAGCAGGGCGAACAGGGCGGCGCCGAGCGAGCCGAACAGGGTCATGTCCGCCGGGGTGCTGCTGAAGCCCCAGGTCAGCAGCCAGGCCAGCAGGTAGAAGATGCCGCCGAGGCGGGTGCGCACGCGCATGTCCTGGCTTTCGCGCCAGAGGGCGAAGTGGGCGGAGAGATGAGGGCGTGCGTCGGGAGCCATGCGCTGTGATCACAAAATCGGCTGATCGTCAGCATAACGTCGACTCGCGGCAAAGTGCCAGCACTCCGTCGCCTGGCCTCCTGTTCAGCCGCGGCGGATCATCCAGACCCCGCCGATGATCAGCGCCAGGCCGGCGATCTTGCCCAGGGTGATGGGCGCCTCGCGAAAGCCCGCCCAGCCGTTGTGGTCGAGCAGCAGGGCCATGCCCAGCTGGCCGGCCAGCACCAGCACGGTGAACAGCAGGGCGCCGATGCGCGGCCCGGCGAAGGCCGCGGTGACGATGAAGAAGGCGCCGAGCAGGCCGCCGCTCCAGTGCCACCAGTTCAGCCCCTTGAACGCGGCCAGGCCGGAGACCTCGCGCTGCGCCAGGACGATGATCAGCAGCGCGGCGGTGCCGACCAGGAAGGACACCAGGGCGGCGGCCATGACGCTGGACAGATGCTTGGCCAGTTGGCCGTTGATGCCGGCCTGCAGCGGCATGATGGCGCCGGCGAGCAGGGGCAGGGCGAGTAGCCACCAGTTGGGCATGGAGGTCTCCGGGCAAATCGTGGGGGCGGCATTATGCCTTTTTGCTGTCCCTTCGGTCAGCTTTGCAGGGGCTTGGCGAACTGCGCCAGGGCCACCCGGCGCTGGCCGCGCTGACGCTCGACCAGGCCCGTCAGGCGATAGCCCAGGCCGGCATAGAGCAGCAGGCCGGCGCTGTTGTCGTTGAAGCAGGAAACCCGCAGTTCGCGGGCGGCAAAGTCGCGCCGGGCCAGCTGCTCCATCACTCCGACCAGGTACTGGGCCACGCCCTGGCCGCGCGCCCAGGGCGCGATCATCAGGTTGCCCAGGGCGCAGTAGTCGCCGGCGACGCTCTGGTAGAAGTTGGCGAAGCCGGCCGGGCGGCCGTCGAGCAGGGCCAGGGTGCTGGCCTGGCGTTCGGCGCAGGCAGCGGCCAGCTGTTCGCGGGTCAGCGGCCAGTGGGCGCGGGGGAAGGCGAAGAACAGCTCGTCGGCGTTGCGCACGAACTGCACCACCTGATCGAGGTCGGCGTCGGTGGCCGGGCGATGGCCGAGCAGGCGGTCGTTCATTGCGGCGGATACTGGCCGATGATCTCGGCCACCCTGGCACGCAGGGCCGCCTCGCGCTCGGCTGGGCTCTCCGGCGCCGGACGCAGCACCTGTTCGGCGCTGCCACGCCAGACCAGCTTGCCATCGCGGCCGTCGAGCAGGTCGATCTGCAGGGTGCTCACGCGGTAGTCCAGGGTGCGCGTCTCGGTGTGCACCGGGCCGCCCCAGGGATCGCCCCAGTGGCCGCCGTAATGGGTGCTGACCTGGTCCTGGCGCTGCTCGACGATCAGCCAGGCCTGTACCTTGAGGTCCGCCATAGCGCCGGCCTGGGCCGGGCGCAGGCCGCGCTGCTCGAGCTGCTCGGCGATGGCCTGGCGCAGGCGCTGCTCGGTGAGGTCGCTGCGGATGCGTGGGTCGTCCGGGCGGTACTGCAGGGCCGGCTCCTGCCAGGTCCAGCTGCGGTAGGCGGCGAAATCACGGTGCTGGTCGTAGTCGCGCTCGACCCGGGCCGTCTGGCAGGCGGCCAGGAGCAGCAGGGCGGGCAGCAGGAGCAGGCGGGCGAACATGGTGCAACCTCCGGGGCAGAACCCCTATCGAACCCCAGGCGGCGGCGTTCGGCAAGCGCCGTTTCAGTTCGGCGGGTAGGCGCCGAGGGCATCTTCCACCGCGCGGCGCAGGGCCTCGGCGCGCTCGCCCTGGCTGCCTTCGCTGCGTGCCTCGGCGCCGCCGCTCCACAGCGGCTGGCCACTGGCGCCGTCGTACAGGTCGATGCGCACTACCGCCACCTCCACCTCGTAGGTGCGTACCAGCGGCACGCTGCCGTACAGGCCGTAGTGGTCGCCGTAGGGGCCGTGGCCGTAGTAGCTGCCGTAGTCGTCGCGCACCTGGTACTGGCGCCGCTCCAGGTGCAGGCTGGCACCGACCTGCAGGTCGGCGGCCTTACCGGCACGGGCCGGGCGCAGGCCGCGCTGGTCGAGGCCGGCGCCCACCACCTCGGCCAGCAGCGCGCCATCGGCCCAGGCGCTGCCGGCCGGCGGCTCGCGCCAGGTCCAGTTGCGGTAGCGCGCGTAGTCGCGCGGCGCGGCCGGGTAGGCGCTGCGGTCGATATGGCTGGCCGCCTCGGGCGGTGCCGGCGGCAGCGGCTGGCCTTCGGCGCGGTAGGGGTTGGGGCTCTGGCAGGCGGCGAGCAGCAGGGCCAGGGCCGGCGGGAGCAGGGCTTTCATGCGCGGGTCCGGGAGCATGGCGAAGTCTCCTCAGGGTAGCGCGGATGGCGGGCGTGGGGGAGGGCGGCCGCCCGGCGCGCCGTCGCGCGCCGGGCCGGCGAGGTCAGCCGCGGGCCGGCGGGGTGAGGCCGCAGCCCTTGAGGATGATGCGCTCGAGGTTGTCGGCGGCTTCCTCGAAGTCAGCCTTCTTCAGGCTGTTCTTGCCGGTGAACAGGCAGATCTGGCTGGCGAAGTCGGCGTAGTGCTGGGTGCTGCCCCAGAGCAGGAAGATCAGGTGCACCGGGTCGATCGGGTCCATCTTGCCGGCGTCGATCCAGGCCTGGAACACCCCGGCGCGCTGGCGGAACCACTCGCGGTAGTCCTGGTTGTAGTGGGCGGTCAGGTACTGGCCGCCGCTGATCACTTCCATGGCGAAGATGCGCGAGGCCAGCGGCTGGGTGCGCGAGTACTCGATCTTGGCGCGGATGTAGCGCGACAGCGCCTGGGCCGGGTCGTCGTCTGCGCTCAGGCTGCTGAAGGTGGCGTCCCACTGGTCGAGGATGTTGTTCAGTACGGCGATGTACAGGCCCAGCTTGCTGCTGAAGTAGTAGTGCAGGTTGGCCTTGGGCAGCCCCACCGCCTGGGCGATGCTGTTCATGCTGGTGCCCTTGTAGCCGTGGCGGGCGAACTCCACCTCGGCGGCGGCGATGATGGCTTTTTCGTTCTTCTGGCGGATGCGTCCGGCGGGTTTGCCGGCGCTGGGAGCAGGGGAGGAAACAGCTGACATCTGAGGGGTCCGTACTGATGATCGGTTTTGTGTGCGAACTGATACCCCAGCGCGGGTCACGAAACAACCCTCGGGCGTCAAAAACGTGTGTTGTTCAGACGAAGCTGCCCGTCAGCTCGGTAAAACCCCCTATTGGGTGTCAGAAAAACGTCGAAAAGGCGCAGTCTGGCTCGCTGGAAAAATGGCGAAAAGCCTGATGGCACGGGCGTTCCAGCTTGCTCAGCCGGTCTTCGCCAGTGCCTCCAGGAAGGTCTCCAGCACCAGCTGCGGGCGCCGCCCCTTGCGCGTCACCGAGGCCAGGGTCAGGTCGTAGAAGCGGCTGGCCGGCTTGAGCACGCGCAGGCGGCCCTGCTGCACCCACTGCTGGGCATAGTGGTCCGGCAGGTAGCCGATGTAGCGCCCGGTGAGGATGAGGAAGGCCATGCCCTCGCGGTCCGAGGCGCTGGCCGTGCAGTTGAGCACCTGGTAGCGCGCCTGCACGTCCGGCGGCAGGCGGAAGGTCGGGGCGATGGCGTCCTGGGCGTTGAGGCGGGTGTCGGACAGCTGGCCGTCGTCCACATAGAAGAGGGGATGGCCCACCGCGCAGTACAGCAGCGAGCGCTCGCCATACAGCGGCTGGTACTCCAGGCCGGACAGGCTGTGGCTCTGCGGCACCACGCCGACGTGCAGGCTGCCGTCCAGCACGCCCTGTTCCACCTCCGAGGGCGGCGTCATGCGGATCTGGATGCGCACGTCCGGGCCCAGCTCCTTGAGCCGCGCCAACGCGTGGGTGATGCGCATGTGCGGCACGGTGACCAGGTTGTCGGTCAGGCCGATGTGCAGCTCGCCGCGCAGCTCGCGGTGCAGGCCGTTGACGTTGTTGCGGAAGCTCTCCAGTGCGCCGAACAGCTGCAGCGACGACTGGTACACCTCGCGGCCCTCCTCGGTCAGGGCGAAGCCGGCGCGGCCGCGCTGGCACAGGCGCAGGCCCAGGCGCTGCTCGAGGTCGCTCATCTGCTGGCTGATCGCCGAGCGGCCGATGCCCAGCACGCTCTCGGCGGCGGAGAAACCGCCGCACTCGACCACGCTGCGGAACAGGCGCAGCAGGCGGATATCGAAGTCGCTGACCTGGGCCAGGGGGTCGGAACGGCGGCTGCTCATATGTTTAGTCCGGGCTGAACTTAAAGTGCGAATATTTGGATTTTCGTGACTTTATGCCCGTGGCACCTTCTCTGGCAACAAGACCACAGTGCCGCTCTGGAGAGCCACGATGAACATGCCGCAGACTGCCACCCCGTCCCTGGCCAGCCAGCTCAAGCTGGATGCCCACTGGATGCCGTTCTCCGCCAACCGCAACTTCAAGCGCGACCCGCGCCTGATCGTCGGTGCCGACGGCAACCACTTCATCGACGACAAGGGCCGCCGCGTGTTCGACAGCCTGTCCGGCCTGTGGACCTGTGGCGCCGGCCACAACCGCAAGGAAATCCAGGAGGTCGTGGCCAAGCAGCTCGGCACCCTCGACTACGCGCCGGGCTTCCAGTACGGCCATCCGCTGTCCTTCCGCCTGGCCGAGCAGATCGCCGAGCTGACCCCGGCCGGCCTCGACCACGTGTTCTACACCGACTCCGGCTCCGAGTGCGCCGACACCTCGGTGAAGATGGCGCGCGCCTACTGGCGCCTGAAGGGCCAGCCGAGCAAGACCAAGTTCATCGGCCGCGCCCGTGGCTACCACGGCGTCAACATCGCCGGCACCAGCCTCGGCGGCATCGGCGGCAACCGCAAGATGTTCGGCCAGATGATGGACGCCGACCACCTGCCGCACACCCTGCAGCCGCACCTGGCCTACACCAAGGGCATGGCCGAGACCGGCGGCGTGGAGCTGGCCAACGAGCTGCTCAAGCTGATCGAACTGCACGACGCTTCCAACATCGCTGCCGTGATCGTCGAGCCGATGTCCGGCTCGGCCGGCGTCATCGTGCCGCCGCAGGGCTACCTGCAGCGCCTGCGCGAAATCTGCACCCAGCACAACATTCTGCTGATCTTCGACGAAGTGATCACCGCCTACGGCCGTATGGGCAAATGGACCGGTGCCGAGTACTTCGGCGTCACCCCGGACATCATGAATACCGCCAAGCAGGTCACCAACGGTGCCATCCCGCTGGGCGCGGTGATCGCCAGCAAGGAGATCTACGACACCTTCATGCAGCAGGCCACCCCGGAGCACATGGTCGAGTTCGGCCACGGCTACACCTACTCCGGCCACCCGGTCGCCTGCGCCGCCGGCCTGGCCACCCTGGAGCTGCTCAAGCGTGACCACCTGATCGAACAGTCCGCCGCCCTGGCGCCGGTGTTCGAGGAGAAGCTGCACAGTCTCAAGGGCAGCAAGCACGTGATCGACATCCGCAACTGCGGCCTGGCCGGCGCCATCCAGCTGGCCCCGCGCGACGGCGACGCGGTGATCCGCCCGTTCGAGGCCGGCATCAAGCTGTGGAACGCCGGCTTCTACGTGCGCTTTGGTGGCGACACCCTGCAGTTCGGCCCGACCTTCAATACCCAGCCCGAGCAGCTGGACGCCCTGTTCAACGCCGTCGGCGATGTGCTGAACAAGCTGGATTGACGCTTTACCTCCCCTCTCCCATTCATGGGAGAGGGGCCGGGGGAGAGGGTGGTTGGCAGCATAAAAGCCAAAGCCCCTCTCCCTAACCCTCTCCCGTAAACGGGAGAGGGGACCAGAACTCAGTAGGGTGGCAGTCCGTACAGCGACTACCACCGTCCCAGACAAGTTAAGACACGAGAGATAACCCCATGAGCACCATCGCCCACCTGATCAACGGCGACATCGTTCTGAGCGGCCAGCGCACCGCGCCGGTCTTCAACCCGTCCATCGGCGAGCCCGTGCGCCAGGTCGAACTGGCCGACCGTGGCACCATCCAGGCTGCCATCGACTCCGCCAAGGCCGCCTTCCCGGCCTGGCGCAACACCCCGCCGGCCAAGCGTGCCCAGGTCATGTTCCGCTTCAAGCAGCTGCTGGAAGCCAACAAGGACAAGATTGCCGCGCTGATCAGCGAAGAGCACGGTAAGACCCTGGAAGACGCCGTTGGCGAACTGCAGCGCGGCATCGAGAACGTCGAGTACGCCTGTGGCGCCCCGGAGCTGCTCAAGGGCGAATACAACCGCAACGTCGGCCCGAACATCGACAGCTGGAGCGACTTCCAGCCGCTGGGCGTGGTCGCCGGCATTACCCCGTTCAACTTCCCGGCCATGGTGCCGCTGTGGATGTACCCGCTGGCCATCGTCTGCGGCAACTGCTTCATCCTCAAGCCGTCCGAGCGCGACCCCAGCTCCACCCTGTTCATCGCCCAGCTGCTGCACGAAGCCGGCCTGCCGCGCGGCGTGCTCAACGTGATCAACGGCGACAAGGAAGCGGTGGACGCGCTGATCGAGGCCCCCGAGGTCAAGGCCATCAGCTTCGTCGGCTCGACGCCGATCGCCGAGTACATCTACACCGAGGCCAACCGTCGCGGTAAGCGCGTACAGGCCCTGGGCGGCGCCAAGAACCACGCCGTGGTGCTGCCGGACGCCGACCTCGACAACACCGTCAACGCCCTGATGGGCGCGGCCTACGGCTCCTGCGGCGAGCGCTGCATGGCCATCTCCGTGGTGGTGGCGGTGGGCGACCACGTGGCCGACGCCCTGGTGGAAAAACTGGTGCCGAAGATCCAGGCGCTGAAGATCGGTGCCGGCACCTCCTGCGGCCTCGACATGGGCCCGCTGGTCACCGGCGCCGCGCGCGACAAGGTCAAGGGCTACATCGACGCCGGCGTGGCCCAGGGCGCCCAGCTGGTGGTCGACGGCCGCAGCCTGAGCGTACCGGGCTGCGAAGCCGGCTTCTTCGTCGGCGGCACCCTGTTCGACCGCGTCACCCCGGAGATGAGCATCTACCAGGAAGAAATCTTCGGCCCGGTGCTGTGCATCGTCCGCGTCGGCAGCCTGGAACAGGCCATGCAGCTGATCAACGACCACGAGTACGGCAACGGCACCTGCCTGTTCACCCGCGACGGCGAGGCCGCGCGCCTGTTCTGCGACGAGATCGAAGTGGGCATGGTCGGCGTCAACGTGCCGCTGCCGGTGCCGGTCAGCTACCACAGCTTCGGCGGCTGGAAGCGCTCGCTGTTCGGCGACCTGCACGCCTACGGCCCGGACGGCGTGCGCTTCTACACCAAGCGCAAGACCATCACCCAGCGCTGGCCGCAGCGCGCCTCCCACGAGGCGGCGCAGTTCGCCTTCCCGAGCAACGGTTAAGCACCATCCAGGGCTGGTCTGCGGACCGGCCCTTTTTTGTGCCGTCCGGCTGGATGTTTTGGCCGGGCAGCATGCTTTGCTCCCTCTCCCGTTCACGGGAGAGGGTTGGGGAGAGGGGCCGTCGAACCACGCCCTCTCCCCCAGCCCCTCTCCCACCAGTGGGAGCGGGGAAAACCCTGCCGCGCGGGCGCGGCACTGGTGCAGTGAACCGGCAAAGATCGGGGCGCGGCACCCCTTGGGTGAGCGGACTCACGTTTCAGGTGAACCGCAAGCCCGCTCTCCCAAGGGCAGCCCACTTCAATTAACGGAAGAGGACTACCCTGCAATGAGCAAACCCATGATCGGTCTCCCCCTGTGCCGCTGGCAGCTGACTGACCGTGACATCGGCTGGTTCCACCTGGTGGGCGAGAAATACATCCAGTCCGTCACCGGCTTCGGCGCCTTCCCGCTGATGATCCCGGCCTTCGCCGACGACCTGGACATGGACACCGTGCTCGACAGCGTCTCCGGCATCATGTTCGGCGGCTCGCTGTCCAACGTGCACCCCAGCTTCTACGGCGACGACCACCCCGGCCTCGGCCTGGCCGACAAACCCCGCGACGCCACCGTGCTGCGCCTGATGCGTGCCTGCATCGAGCGTGGCATTCCCTTCCTCGGCATCTGCCGTGGCGTGCAGGAACTCAACGTGCTGTACGGCGGCACCCTGCACCGCGAAGTGCACGAGGTGGAAGGCCGCCTCGACCACCGCGAGCGCAAGGGCGTGCCGGACGACGTGGCCTATGGCCCGATGCACAAGGTCGCGCTGACCGAAGGCGGGGTGTTGCACCAGTTGCTCGGTGAGCGCGAGATCAGCGTCAATTCGCTGCACGGCCAGGGCATTGACCGCCTGGGCGAGGGGCTGCAGGTGGAAGCGGTATGCGAGGACGGGCAGATCGAGGCCGTCAGCGTGAAAGGCGCCAAGGCGTTTGCTGTCGGCGTGCAGTGGCACCCGGAGTATCGCTATTGGGAGAAGGCCGATTACAACGCGCTGATCGGCGCCTTCCACGAGGCCGCGCGCGAGTACCAGGCGCGCAAGCTGGCCAAGCGTCGCGAGACGGCAGAGGCCTGAACCGCATCGTTCGGCTGAACCGAAAAGGCCCGTCAGCAGACGGGCCTTTTTGCATCTGGGCCAAGCGCTCGCACGGCCCGCCTCGGCCCTTTACAGTCAGCCTCTCGACGGCACGGCCCTGCAAGGAACCCCCATGCTCAGCTTCGACTGGCTCCGCCACCATCCCCAGCACTGCGCCCTGGTGGCGCAGTGGCTGTACCAGCAGTTTCCCTACGAGTTCAGCGAGCAGCCCCTGGCCGACTGGCAGGCCGAGTTCGCCGCCGGCCAGCACAACGGCGACTGGCTGATGCGCATCGCCCTGCAGAACGGACAACCCATCGGCTGCGCCGGCCTGGCCCGCGACGACCTGCCCCAGCGCCCGGAACTCGGTCCCTGGCTGGCCTGCGTATTCGTATTGCCCCAGGCCTGTGGTCAGGGCCTGGCCGAACGGCTGATCGAGGACATCTGCCAGACCGCCCGCGAGCAGGGGTATACGCGGTTGTATCTGCATACCCGTGACCGCGCCGAGTATTACGCGCGGCGGGGGTGGACGTTGTTGGAAGAGTTTGAGGCTTGGGGGGAGAGGCAGTGTTTGATGGCGAGGGGGTTGTAGCGTTGGGTGGGTAACCCGTTGTACGGGGCGGGCATCGGCTGCCTGGGTAAAACGCTACAGGTGGGAATGGTGTCCGAGGATGGGCGCGACGTCGGGCGGATTGAAACGGTCAGCGAAAGGCGCTAAAGCATTTGTCGTGGGGGGCAGCGGTTCCCGGAGTATCGCTATTGGGAGAAGGCCGATTACAACGCGCTGATTGGGGCTTCTCATGAGGTGGCGAGGGAGTATCAGGTGACGAAGCTTGCTAATAAGAGAGAGGTGGAGGCTTTTGCTTAAGCCTCAACGCAGATAGTCATTAGCCAATACCCGCTCGTAAGGTGGGCATTTTCATTTCTGGTTGAGATGGATGGCTAATCGAACATGTCAGTTTGGCTCTCGGCGGCCCTCTTGTTGGCCAGATAGCGCTTCCCTTGAGATGTCTCGATAGTACTGCTTCCGTCAAATTTCCTAATGACCGTCTTCACCGCGTGGTTGGTTATCTTAATGTCGCCTGCTTCATCCAGCTCTTTGCTGATGATAAGTTCGGCCTCAATGAATGTGCCGTGTTTGAAGCTTATTTTTTCTCCAAGAACGTCGCTTCTAAATTCCCTGTCTGCCATCTCGAAGCTGATAGTCTTTTTGTCGTAGATGCCCTTCCACTTATGTTGTCCATCTCGCAGTACGGGAGAGATTATTTCTATTATGGCGTTGTCTACGATTATGGGTGGCAAGTTTAAAGAATTTAATATTGCTTTATGGAAGTCGCTCCGTTCAACAATTCTTTCCTCGCCAATGTAGGTGTTTGTTTCGCTCAGGGTGGAGATTCCGATTTTCTGTATTTTCTCTTGTTCGCGTATTTCTCGGTAGAGGTTTGACTTTCTAACTCTGGTCTTGTGTGTGTTTCCTGAGAGGCGCGCAGCCTCCCTTGCTCGTTCTAAGGTAAGTTCTTTTTCTTCTACCTCGATCTTGAGTTTCTGAATTATCAGTTGTTTTTCTTCGATGGATAGAGCTTTTAACTGGTCGTCTTTTTCGTCTGGTAGGTCAAGCGTTGCGATTACTATGGCGGCTACTGATGTTAATAGGGTGATTTGCCTATCGTTGTCTCCAATAAATTTCCAGCAATCTCGTAGTCCGCCTTCGGTATGCGCTTGTGACTCTATTTTTACTGGTATTCTTAATTCGTTGGACAGCTCTTGAAATATAGCTAGAAGTTCTCGCTCGCATCTGTTTCTGGTATGTGCGTCCATGGAGTGGGCGCCATCTTTCAGATAAAAGTGCATCTCTAATTTGCTAGCTGGTCTCATGATCTGACCTGAATTTTTATAAGGTGATTGTTTTTTCTTGGTTGTGGAAGAGGACATGACCACGTTTTTCGCCTTCCCGGCGAGTTACTTTCTCTTTGCTTGTGCAAAGAGAAAGTAACCAAAGAGAAAGCACACCCGACATACGGGTCTCGCTGCGCGAGACTCCCTTCGTTCCATCGTTGCTCCAGGGGCACGTCGCGAAGGGCCATCCCTGGCCCATCGCGCCTCTCGCGGCATCCATGCCGCTCAACCCCTTACGCAACGATTCCACTCAGCCTCCTGACGGGACCTGATCCCGGCCCGAGCTTTTGGTGTGGTGGTGATGTTGTGGCGGGGGCGTTTGATTCTGTCTTGATGGTTCCCCCGCTCCGTGTGGGAACCCCTCCGGGGATGCTCTGCGCCTGTGGCTGCATGTCCACGCGGAGCATGGGCACGACCACGGAGTGAACCGTAGGGTGGGCAACCGCGAAGCGTTGCCCACCATGGGCGCTGCTGGTGGATAAGCCGCAAGCAGCGTTATCCACCCTACGGCGAGGTCGTCCGGTGGCCGTGGGCAAACCGACGACTCCGAGCTGCCTGAAACGCGAAACCCTCATGCGCGCAAACTCCCCGTCAGTAGGCCGAGTGGAGGTGTTGCGCAGGGGGACGAGCCGCATGGATGCGGCGAGAGGCGTAAAGGGGCATGGACGCCCCTTGTACGCCGGCCCCCGGAGCGGCACCGGAAGGAGGGGAGTCGAGCGCAGCGAGACCCGGATGCCGGGGTGCCCTTCTCTTTGGTTACTTTCTCTTGGGCAAACAAGAGAAAGTGACGCGCCGTACAGGGCGCAACCTGTAGCCAAGAGCCGAGGAAAGCGTTGCGAGAGCGATGCGCTGCCTGCGCCAACATGCAACATGAAAAGGCTCACTTACCCGGCTTGCGATTACGCGCATACAGCGATTTGCCACCCGCCGCCGTAGCCCCCCGCTCCTGCAGATCAAAGCGCGTACTCTGCGCCTTGATCAGATCGCTCAGCTTCTTGTGGCCATACAAGCGCGAATCGAAGTCCGAACGCAGCTTGCTGATGCTGGTCCCGAGCACGCCCAGAGCACACCAGCCATCCTCATCCGAGTTGTCGTCTATCACCTTGGCAATGAAATCCACCGGCACCTTCTGTGGCTTCACCTTGGCCGGTGCCGCCGCTGCGGCGGGCTTGGCCTCGCTCGTGGCCACCGGTGTGGCGCTGCCGGCCGCCTTGGCCGCCGCAGGCTCCACCTCCGCCACCTCGGCATCGTCACGCAGCAACTCGGTGTAGATGAACTTGTCGCAGGCGGTCACGAACGGCTTGGGCGTCTTCTGCTCGCCGAAGCCGATCACCTCCAGCCCCTCCTCGCGCAGACGCGCGGCCAGGCGCGTGAAGTCGCTGTCGCTGGAGACCAGGCAGAAGCCGTCGAAACGCCGGGTGTAGAGCAGGTCCATGGCGTCGATGATCAGCGAGCTGTCGGTGGCGTTCTTGCCCTTGGTGTAGGCGAACTGCTGCATCGGCTGGATCGAGTAATCCAGCAGCACCTGCTTCCAGCCGCCCAGGTTGGGCTGGGTCCAGTCACCGTAGATGCGCTTGACGCTGGCCAGCCCGTACTTGGCGATTTCCTCGAACAGGCCCTCGACGATGGCCGCCGAGGCGTTGTCCGCGTCGATCAATACGGCGAGGTGCTTCTGCTGGCGGGGAGTCTGCGCTTTGCTGGCCATTGATGCGTCCTTGCAGGTGGATGTCCTGACCATACCGCCAAATACTGGCCGGGCGCCATAGCTGATCCCCTGACATTCACCCCCTCACTGATGGCAGCCGCCGCTGCCGCTTTTCGGCTACAACCGAACCCACACCCCCGTGAGGAATCCCCCATGCCCGCCCTCAGCCAGAAACGCCTGTTCCAGCTCGCCAGTCTCGCCGCCCTGGGCGGCTGGAGCGTGCTGATCCTGCTGCCCACCTGGAGCCACGGTCCACGCCTGGTGCTCGGCGTCGCCGTGGTGCTGCTCTGCGTGCTGTACGGCGTCAGCCTGTTCCAGGCGCTGACCAGCCGTGGCGAGCGCAGTATGGGCAAGCCCGGCTTCTTCAGCCTGCGCGGGGTGCTGGCGCTGTTCAGCAACCCCAAGGCGGTGCTGGCGGCGTGGATTCACATCCTGGCGTTCGACTTGCTGGCCGGCCTGTACATCCAGCAGCAGGGTGCGGCGCAGGGCATCGGCCACTTGTGGCTGGTGCCCTGCTACCTGCTGGCGATGATGTTCGGCCCGCTGGGCCTGCTGCTGTTCCTCGCCATCGGCCTGCTGCACGGGCTGTGAGGCGGCCATGAAAAAAGCCCCGCGCGTGCGGGGCTTTTGGCTGCGTAGCGCCGGGCTCAGCGCTGCGCGAGGTCGAGGCGGTTGTAGTCGGCGATGAAGTCGCGAAGGATGTCGTCCAGCGCCAGCTTGGTCGACTGCTGGATGGCGTTCTTCATGGCGAAGGGGCCGCCCCAGAACATCTTGCCGCCCTGGCTCTGCCCCTCGACCTGGTAGGCCTTGCTGAACAGCGCCTGGCCGCCGGAGGCGACGCTGATCTTGAGGGTGACGTAGGCGCGGAAGTCCTCGAAGCGGTAGTCCTGCAGCTCGAAGGTCAGCAGCGGCGCGCTTGGCGCGCTGCCCTCCTGCAGGTTGCCGAAGGCCTGCTGCACGTCGCTGGATTGCAGGGTGGCGTCCAGCATCTGGCCGAACTCGACGATCCACAGGTGGGCGTAGCCCACGGTGGCGGAGCGGAATTCGTAGCGGTGGGCCTGGGTGCTGGCCGCCGTCTGGTATTCGGCGGGGGCGCTGGCGCGCGGCAGGTTGCTCTGGCCCTGGTTGTTGGCCAGGTAGGTGCCGTAGTCCTCGGCCACCGGGTGGTTGAAGCTGCAGCCGGTGAGCAGGGCGCCGAGCGCCAGCACCAGCAGGTAAGCGAAACGTTGCATGGGAAGTTCCTTGTCGTGACTGCCAGGAGGGCCCGCGAGGGTCGGCCGAATCTGCCGCCCGCTCCCTGGGCGCGCTGCAGGCTACAGGCTGGGCACGATGATCGCAAATGGCCAGCGCGGGTTGTCGCTGGTGCGCCTGCCGGGGCCGCAGCAGAGGGCGGCAGATTCGGCAGTCGGGAGCAGAAACGACAGGCCCCGCATGTGCGGGGCCTGGGTTTACCAGCGATGGCCGTGGCCATGATGGCGGTGGTGGTGGCGGTGATGGCGTTTCCAGTGCTTGTGGTGGTAACGCGGGCCGTCGACGTAGATCACCGGGCCGGGGCTGTAGTAGACCGGCCGCTCGACGTAGACCGGTGCCGGGTAGTAGACGGGCGGCGGCGGTGCGTAGTGCACCCGCGGCTGTTCATAGACCACGACCTGGCGCGGCGTCAGCACGCTGCCGAGAATTGCGCCAGCCGCCACGCCGATGGCCACATCGCCGCTGTCGGCTGCCTGGGCTTGCTGGGCGCCAGCAAAGAGCAGGCTGGCGATCAGGCCGGTGATGAGGGGGATGCGTGAACGCATGGTCGAAACTCCTGTTAGGCCGGTCTATTCCGGTTACAGCTTTCGACTCTGCGTGTGGCGATAGTCTCCCCGGGGGAATGTAAATCCTGTGTAAACCCCTGGGCCTACTGCTTCACCAGTTCCACCCGGCGGTTCTTCGCCCGGCCTTCCTCGCTGCGGTTGTCGGCGACCGGGCGCTCCTGGCCGAAGCCGGCGGCGGAGAGGCGCTGCGGCGCGATGCCGGCGGCCACCAGGGCTTCCAGCACGGCCCGGGCGCGGCGCTCGGACAGGGCCTTGTTGGCCGCCGCCTGGCCGACGTCGTCGGTATGGCCCTCGATGGCCAGTTTCAGTTCCGTCGCGCCTTTGAGCATGCTGGCGATTTCCGCCACCGTGGCCTGGCCGTCGGCTTTGAGTTCGGCCTTGCCGCTGTCGAAGTTGATGTACAGGGCGACGAAGCCGTTGCGGTTGAGCTCGTCCAGCAGCTGGCTGGCGGTGACCCGCTGCTGCATGGCGGCCACCTCGACTATGGCCAGCCGGTAGCTCTGGGTCGGCGCGCTGAAGATGCCCGGCTCGACCCGCACCCAGACCTCCTTGCCGCCGGTGAGCACCTTGAGGGTGGTTTCGCCGCCGTCGCCCTCGCCGGGCAGGCGCTCGTAGATCACCTCGCCGCCGATGGCCTTGATCGCGTTCTGGTAGTTGCGCAGCAGCTGCAGGGGGCTGGGCTGGGTGTCGACGCTGTAGTGGAAGTAGAAGATCTGGGTGGCGTCGCCCTCGATGCTGCGGCGTTGCGGCACGCCGTCCTGGCTGTCGATGGTGAAGTCCACGGTGTTGTAGTTCTGCTGGTATTCGGTGATGTGGGAGGCGGGATAGCGGCTGAGCAGCGGGTGGTCCCTGGCGCCGGGCAGGTCCTCGGCGGCCTGGGCCGGCGGCGCCAGCAGCGCGCAGACGAGGACGAGGCGTTGCAGGATGGGCGTCTTCATGGGGCGGTCCTCCGCACCGGTGGCCTCTTTCACTCTAGCCCAGCCTGTCCGCTGCGGCCTGGCGCACAGTGCGGATCCGGGGTTTTGCGCTTTACTGCAAGGCAAAAGGAATGGGGGCGTTCCGATGAAGCGGGCGGTTCATGGCGGCGTGGCGTTGCTCTGCCTGGTCCTTGGCCTGGCCGGCTGCAGCGGGCGCCTGGCCCACGACAGCATCGTCAACCAGAGCAACGCGCTCAAGCCCGGCGAGCTGCTGCAGAGCGACGTCGACCGCATGGCCACCCTGGCCATGCGCGACAACCTCAACAGCCTCTACCGGCTGCTGAGCAAGCTGTACCAGCGCAACCCGCAGGAGTGGCGCAAGACCGGCCTGGCCGACCGCGCGGCGGCGGAGCGGGCGATCCACCTGGCCATCGAGGAGAACCGCCCGCTGCCGCAGCTCGGCGGGCGCCGCGACATCGAGGCGCTCGGCTATGCGCTGAGCCCGGAGTTCCAGGGCGACCGGGTCGGCGCCTTCGTCTATGCCCTGGGCAGCATGCTGATCACCGCCCACGGCGGGCGTACCGAGTTCTACCTGACCGATGCCTTCAACGCCGAGTTCATCCACAACGCCGCGCGCAACATCGAGCGCGCCGCCTGGATGCTGGCCCAGCGCCGCGACGCGCAGGGCCGCCCGCTGCTGCTGTCGAACGAGGGCAGCAACCTCAGCTACGCGGTGGAGTTCGGCAAGATGACCGCGCGCCTGGACCTGCTCACCCATGTGCTGGAGGAGCGCTACCGGCGCCTGGGGGTGAACTACGCGCAGAGCCTGCTGTTCCTCAACTTCCTGCCGGTGCAGTGAGGCGCGCTACTGCTCCCACTTGTGCAGGATGCGCTCCAGCTCGCCGCTGGCCCGCACGCGCTCCAGGGCGCTGGCGAAGCGCTCGGCGCGTGCCTGGTCGCCCTTGGCGAAGGCCACGTAGCGTGGCATCTGCACCAGCGGCCTGGGCAGGATGCGCACGCTGTGCTGGGCGCGCTGCTCCTGCACGAAGTAGAGCAGCTGGGTGCGGTCGCCGACGATGATGTCGATGCGCCCGGCCAGCAGCATGGACACCAGCTGGCGCGGGTTCTGCGCGCTGGTGTCGCGGGCCAGGTCGGCCTGGTCGAAGTCCGACTGGTAGGCGTAGCCGCGCACCTGGCCGATCACGAAGGGCGAGAAGTCGTCCAGGCTGCGCCAGTCCTGCAGGGCGATCTTGGCGGTGGTCATGAACACCGTGGCGCCGGTGCGCAGGGGGCCGACCAGTTCGTACTGGGCCATGCGCTCGGGGGTGCCGGCGAACTGGAAGGCCATTTCCGCCTCGCCGCGTTCGAGCATGCGCTTGACCCTTTCCCAGGGGTAGAGGCGCAACTGGTAGGCGATGCCGGCGTCCTTCATCACCGCCTCGACCAGCTCGACGTCCACGCCGCGCGGGGTGTCGTCATCCAGGGCGACGAAGCTGTAGGGAGCGAACTGTTCGTCGCCGACCACGCGCCAGGTTTCCCCGGCGCAGAGCGGGCTACACAGCAACAGCAGGACGAGCGAGAGGATGCGCATGGAGCCTCCGCAGCGGGCGCTTTCTCCTTAGCCTAGCCCAGCGCGAGCGCTTCAGACCTTGCGCACGAACTCGGATTTCAGCTTCATCGCGCCGATGCCGTCGATCTTGCAGTCGATGTCGTGATCGCCGTCGCACAGGCGGATGTTCTTCACCTTGGTGCCGACCTTGACCACCAGCGACGAGCCCTTGACCTTGAGGTCCTTGATCACGGTGACGCTGTCGCCGTCCTGCAACAGGTTGCCCACCGAGTCCTTGATCACCCGGGCGTCATCGCCGGCCTCGCTGGCGGCCTGGGCCGACCATTCGTGGGCGCACTCCGGGCAGACCAGCTGGCCGCCATCCTCGTAGGTGTATGCGGAGTGGCACTGGGGGCAGGGCGGCAGGGTGCTCATGGCGGGGCCTCGGTTGGCTGGAAAAGCCGCGCATTGTATAGGGTTTTAGCGTCCTTGGCCCACCGCTCCGGGTTGCGGCCAGTCCAGCGTGCCGCTGTCGCTGAAGCGCGCCGCGCCGAACAGGCCGCCGCCGAGCTTGCCGCGCAGCTCGTAGGGCAGGCCGCGGCCCTGCGGGTAGCCGGCCGCGGCCCAGGCCTGGCGAAAAACGGAGAAGGCCGAGACGCTCAGCGGCACCCGCAGCAGCACCTCGCCATAGCGTGGCACCTGGCCGCGCTGGGCGCTGACGCCGCTGGCCAGGGGCTGGCCGTTGACGTCCAGCTGCAGGGCCACGCCGTCGAAGTCGATGGCGCCGTCATTGGGGTTCTGCACCCGCAGCAGCACGGCGAAGCGCATCTCCAGGCCCTGCGCCGGTTCGGGCTGCAGGTCGACCAGGTCGATGTGCAGCGGGTCGCGCGGGGCCAGCGCGGCGCAGCCGCCGAGCAGGCCGAGCAGCACACAGGTGAGCAGGCGGGTGGCGCGCATGGGCGGGGGCTCGCAGTGGTGGTCGTGCAGGCAGTCTAGACGCGCCGCGGTGCCCGCAGGGGCAACCCGCGGGGCTCAGAGGGTGGCGGGGTTGCCGGCGTTGCTCAGGCGGCGGGCCTGCTTGAGGTAGAGGGTCAGCTCGCGGGCCGGCAGCGGCTTGCTGTACAGGTAGCCCTGACCCTCGTGGCAGCCCTGGGCAATGATGTAGGCCTCCTGCTCGGTGGTCTCCACGCCCTCGGCGATGACCTGCATGCCCAGGCTCTTGCCGAGCTGGATGATGGCGCGAACGATGGTGGCGTCGTCCTCGTCGTCGAGCAGGTCCTGGACGAAGCTCTTGTCGATCTTGATCTTGTCCAGCGGCAGGCTCTTCAGGTAACTCAGCGAGGAGTAGCCGGTACCGAAGTCGTCGATGGCGATCAGGGCGCCGGCGCGGCGCAGGCTCAGCAGGTTCTGCGCGGCGGTGCTGATGTCTTCCATCAGGCCGGTCTCGGTGACTTCCAGTTCCAGGCTGCGCGGCGGCAGGCGGTAGACCTGCAGCAGGTTGCTGACCATGCGCGGCAGCTCGTTGTGGTGCAGCTGCACGGTGGACAGGTTGACCGCCATGCGCAGCTCGCTGAAGCCCTGGTCGTGCCATTCGCGCAGCTGGCGGCAGGCTTGGTCGAGCACCCATTCGCCGATGGCGATGATGGTGCCGTTCTGCTCGGCCAGCGGGATGAACAGGTCTGGCGGCACGAAGCCGTGCTGCGGGTGCTGCCAGCGGATCAGCGCCTCGACGCCGACCACGCGGTGGTCGCGGTAGTCGACCTGCGGCTGGAACACCAGGTGCATCTCGTTGCGCCCGAGCGCCTCGCGCAGTTCCTTCTCCAGCTCGCGGCGGCGCCGCATCTCGCTGTCGACGCTGGCGATGTAGAACTGGTAGCGGTTGCGCGAGCGGCTCTTGGCCAGGGTCATGGTCTGTTCGGCTTTCTGCAGCAGCTTCTCGGTGCTGTCGCCGTCTTCCGGGAACAGGGTGATGCCGATGGTGGCGCGCAGGCGCACCTCCTGCTGCTCCAGGGCGAAGGGCGCCTCCAGGCTGTCGAGGATGCTCTGCGCCAGCTCGGCGGCCTCGTAGGGCTGCTCGATGTCGGCCTGGACCAGGGCGAACTGGTCGCCACCGAGGCGGGCCAGGGCGCCGAGGCGGCCGCTGTGGCTGCGCAGGCGGTCGGACAGGGCCAGCAGCAGCTGGTCGCCGGTCTGGTAGCTGAACTGCTCGTTGATGCCCTTGAAGTCGTCCAGGCCGACGCACAGCACCGCCACGCGGCGCTGCAGGCGGCCGGCGTCGTCGAGGATCTGGTCGAGCTGCTGCTGCAGCTGCTGGCGGTTGGGCAGGCCGGTGAGGAAGTCGTACTGCGACATGCGCAGCAGGCTGTTCTCCGCCTCGCGGCGCAGGTGGGTGTTGCGCTCGATGGATTCCAGCAGCTGGTTGGCGGTGTCGATCCACAGCCCCAGTTCGTTCTTCTCGTTGCCCTGCAGCATCGGCAGCTTGTGCTCGCTGGGGCGGTCCGGGTTGATGTTGGTGAGGTGCTCGATGATCTTCGACAGCGGCTTGGTCAGCAGCCAGTGGTAGACCATGTACAGCACCAGGGCCATGGCCAGGGCGCGCAGCACGCCGGAGACGAAGATGATCACCGAGGTGGTGATGAAGTTCGCCCCGTAGCTGGCGGTGTCCAGGGTGATGGTCAGGTCGCCGTAGTACTCGCTGTACGGGCCCTTGCCGACCAGCTGGGTGGTGAAGGTCTGCTCCTGGCCGAGGATGGGGTCGGTGATCCAGCGGCTGGTGGAGGGGGTCAGCTCGCGCGAACGCTCGGCGAGCATGGGCTCGTTGGGGTGGCCGATGGCGGCGTAGCGCACCGCCTCGTGCTGGAACAGGCCCTCGATGACCTGCATGCCCATCTCGCGGTCGAGGCTGTAGACGGCCTGGGTCGAGGGGTCGCGGAACATGCCGAGGATGCGCTGGGCGTCGTTGGCCACGGCCTGGCGGGTCTTGTAGATGTCGAAGACGATCTGCCCGCAGCTCAGCACCACGCCCACCACCAGCGCCGACAGCAGGACCACTCGCAACAGTTTCAGCGACAGGCTGTTTTTCAGTTCCAGCTTCAAATGGATTGTCCTTGTTCGCCGCCGGATGTTTGTGACCGGTCTGAGTATTGGCAAATGCGCGTTAGCCGTCAAAGGGCCATTACGTCGCGGAGCGCTTTTTTCTGCCACTGATCCGTGTTGGCGCGCGGAACCTGCCGTTGGCGCCCTGCTGGTGCGTGGCGCGGCCCGCAATAGGGTTTTCGGCCGAATCCGGCCTGGCATGAGAGTTGCGATGCCTCCGTTCATCACCGTGTCGGGGGATTTGCCATGAAGGTCTACCTGCTGTCGCTGTGTGTTCTGTTCTTCCCGCTGCATGCGCACGCCGGCGCTGCCGACGAGCTGGCCCGCAATACCGCCTGGGTGGTGCTGGCCAGTGCCCTGGTGTTCTTCATGCAGGCCGGCTTCGCCCTGCTGGAGAGCGGCATGTCGCGGGCCAAGAACGCGGTCAACGTGATGATGAAGAACTACATGGACGGCTGCGTCGGCGGCATCGTCTTCTGGCTGGTCGGCTTCGGCCTGATGTTCGGCGCCAACGCCACCGGCTGGTACGGCATGAGCCACTTCGCCCCGCATCGCGGCGAGGCTTGGGACTTCACCTTCCTGCTGTTCCAGATGATGTTCGCCGCCACCGCGGCGACCATCGCCAGCGGCGCCATGGCCGAGCGCACCCGCTACGCCGGCTACCTGGTTGGCGCGGTGGTGATCAGCGGCTTCATCTACCCGGTGTTCGGCAGCTGGGTGTGGAGCGGCATCTACGGCGGCCAGGGCTGGCTGGCCAAGCTCGGCTTCATCGACTTCGCCGGCTCCACCGTGGTTCACAGCGTCGGCGCCTGGTGCGCCCTGGCCGGGATCCTGGTGCTTGGCCCGCGCCTGGGGCGCTTCGCTGCCGACGGCACGCCGCGCGCCATTCCCGGCCACAACCTGGGCCTGGTGACCCTCGGTGGCTTCATCCTCTGGGTCGGCTGGTTCGGCTTCAATGCCGGCAGCACCCTGGCGATGAACCACAGCCTCGGCCTGATCGCCCTCAATACCCACCTGGCCGCCGCCGGCGGCGCGATCGGCGCCCTGCTGATGCTGCGCGGCACGTCCAGCCCGATCCTGCTGACCACCACCATCAACGGCTCGCTCGGTGGCCTGGTCGGCGTCACCGCCGGCTGCGCCACCATGCTGCCGGGCTTCGCCATCCTCACCGGGCTGGTTGCCGGCGCGGTGGTGGTGCTGGGCATGCGCCTGCTCGACAGCCTGCGCCTGGACGACGTGGTCGGCGCCGTGCCGGTGCACGGCTTCTGCGGGGTCTGGGGCACGGTGGCGGCAGGGCTGTTCTTCGAGGGCGACCTGTTCAACTGGGAGCGCGTCGGCGTGCAGCTGCTCGGCGCCGGCGCGGCCTTCCTGTGGGCCTTCCCGATGGCGCTGGCGCTCTATCTGGTGCTCGCCAGGACCATCGGCCTGCGCACCCCGACCCAGGACGAGCAGCGCGGCCTGGATTACTCCGAGCACGCCGAGGTGGGCTATCCGGAGTTCAACCAGCAGGTGACCTTCGATGCCAGCGAACTGAACCGGAGGAGCTGAGATGAGCCTGAGCACCCGCCGTCGCGCGATCTACACCGGGCTGGCCGGCCATCTGTCCGAGGAAGAGCTGCTGCCGCTGCTGTCGCTGTGGGAAGCCAAGTACGCCGACAAGCCGCCCTTCGCCCTCAACGAGTTCCTCGCCGAGGTGGTGCAGCGCAGCGGGCGCAAGCTGGAGCGTGCGCGCCTGTACCGCGAGCTGGTCGGCGCACTGACCGGACCGGTGGGCGACCTGCTGCCGGACCCGGCGCCACGCCTGCAGGCCTGGCGCCGGGGGGCGGGGCAGGGCGCCGAGGAAGTCTCCGGTCCCGATGCGCTGGCGCGGCAGACCTTCGATGCGCTGAGCCAGGCGCTGTTCGCCCAGCTCGACGCCGCGCTGGTGCCGCGCCTGCGCCGCTTCGCCGCCGGCAATCTCAACGCCATGCAGCTGGACACCGAGCTGCGCCTGCGCCTGCGCGGCTGGCTGGAGCAGGGCGGCTCGCTGGGGCTGACGGCGCTGGGCCTGGAGCACCTGCGGGTGCTGCTCAACCTGCTGTATGTCGGGCTGTGCGAGTACCTCGGCCCGGTGGCCGCCGACCAGGCGCTGACCCGCGCCGTGCAGCGGGTCGAGCTGCTGCAGCTGCCGTTGCCGCCGCAGAAGCTGCTGTGAGGGGCACCCGCTGAAAGCAAAAAACCCGGCAAGGCCGGGTTTTTTGTGGACGCTGGTTGCGACTCAGGCGGCGAAGTTCTTCGCCACGAAGTCCCAGTTGACCAGGTTCCAGAACGCCTCGACGTACTTCGGACGCAGGTTGCGGTAGTCGATGTAGTAGGCGTGTTCCCACACGTCGCAGGTCAGCAGCGGGGTGTCGCCGCTGGTCAGCGGGCAGCCGGCGCCGATGGTGCTGGCCAGGGCCAGGGAACCGTCGGCCTTCTTCACCAGCCAGCCCCAGCCGGAACCGAAGGTGCCGATGGAAACCTTGCTGAACTCTTCCTTGAACTTGTCGAAGGAACCCCAGGTGGCGTTGATGGCGTCAGCCAGGGCGCCGGTCGGCTGGCCACCGCCGTTCGGCGACAGGCAGTTCCAGTAGAAGGTGTGGTTCCAGATCTGCGCGGCGTTGTTGAACACGCCACCGGAGGAAGTCTTGATGATCTCTTCCAGGCTCTTGCCTTCGAACTCGGTGCCCGGCACCAGGTTGTTCAGGTTCACCACGTAGGCGTTGTGGTGCTTGCCGTGGTGGAACTCCAGGGTCTCGGCGGACAGGTGCGGCTCGAGGGCGTTCTTCTCGTACGGCAGCGGCGGCAATTCGAAAGCCATGGTCTATCTCCTCATCAGGTCGGGATATGTGCGACTAGCGCAGGCCGTTCACGGGGCGGCCGGAATACGGGCGGCGACGAGTTTGTACTCTTTAAGTCTGCCGCGAGGCCGGGATCATAGCACCCGACCCCGGCCTTATCCACGCAGCAACTGTGTGGGAAAGCCGATGCCAGCAGGCCTCAGGCGAGCTTGAGGAGGACCACGCCGAGGGCGATCACGGCACAGGCGAGCAGGCGCATGGGCGGCATCGGTTCCTTGAGCAGCAGCCAGCCGATCAGCAGGGCGAACAGCACGCTGCTCTCGCGGAGCGCCGAGACCATGGCCACCGGCGCCTGGGTGGTGGCCCAGATCACCAGGCTGTAGGCCAGCATCGACATGGCGCCGCCGCCCAGGCCGCCGCGCCAGTGCGGGCCAAGCCGGAGGAAGATGCGCGGGCCGCTGCGCAGGGTGATCAGCAGCGTCGCCACCAGGCCGTTGACCACGAACAGCCACAGCGCATAGCCGATCGCATCGCCATTGCTGCGCGCGCCGAGGGCATCGGCCAGGGTGTAGCCGGCGATGCAGGCGGCGGTGGCGAGGGCATTCAGCAGCAGCGGGCCGTTGAGCGAGGCATGGGCGTGGCCGCCGCGCCAGGCCATCAGCCAGATGCCGGCGACCAGCACCAGCAGCGCCGCCCACTGCGCTGGTTGCAGC
Source organism: Aquipseudomonas alcaligenes (assembly GCF_003205495.1). Classification (GTDB taxonomy): domain Bacteria; phylum Pseudomonadota; class Gammaproteobacteria; order Pseudomonadales; family Pseudomonadaceae; genus Aquipseudomonas; species Aquipseudomonas alcaligenes_B. The sequence continues at coordinate 386,588 of NZ_QJRX01000002.1, forward strand.
AGGTCGCCGGCCAGCAGCGCCAGCAGGGCGACCAGCAGCGGCGAGCTGCCGCGGGCGATGGGATAGACCTGCGACAGGTCGCCGTGCTGGTAGGCACGCGCGAGGAACAGGTTGTAGCCGACGTGGAGCAGCGCGGAGAAAGCGATGAAAGGCCAGGCGACGGGCTGTGGCAGGTTGAAGAAAGGCAGGGCGGGCAAGGCCACGCAGGCGGCGCCGATCTGGATCAGCGAGGCGGTCAGGTAGCGGTCCAGGCCGATCTTCAGCAGGGCGTTCCAGCCCGCATGCAGCGCGGCGGCGGCCAGTACCAGGACAAATACCGTCGAATCCACGCGCCGCTCCTTCTCCCCGTCCAGAGCGCCGCAGCATAGCGCCGCCGCACCGGCGCGGTCATGCGCCGGGTGCGTGCAGCAGCAGTTGCGCCGCCACCGCGAACATCATCGCCGCCACCGCCAGGTCGAGCAGGCGCCAGGTCGCCGGGCGCGCCAGCCAGGGGGCGAGCCAGGCGGCGCCCAGGGCCAGGGTGAAGAACCAGATCAGCGAGGCGCTGGCCGCGCCCAGGGCGTAGGCGCCGGGCACCGGCTGCTGGGCGCCGAGGGAGCCGATCAGCAGCACGGTATCCAGATAGACGTGCGGGTTGAGCAGGGTCACCGCCAGCGCCGCCAGCAGCACCGCACGGCGCGAGCGCGGGCCGCTGTCCTGCTGCTGCAGCGCCTGCGGACGGATGGCCCGGCGCAGCGCCTGCACGCCCAGCCAGAGCAGGAAGGCGGCGCCACCCCAGCGCGCTACCGCCAGCAGCGTCGGGCTCTGCGCCAGCACGGCGGCCAGACCGAACACGCCGGCGGCGACCAGCAGCGCGTCGCATAGTACGCACAGTGCGGCCACCGGCAGGTGATGCTCGCGGCGCAGGCTCTGGGCCAGGACGAAGGCGTTCTGCGCACCGATGGCGATGATCAGGCCGGCGGCCACCAGCAGGCCGTTGAGGTAGCTCTGCCACATCTCAGCAGCCCTCCGCGGCCAGGCGCTGCAGCCTGGCCAGGGCGCGCTCGGCGTCGGCCTCGGCGACGAACAGGTGGTCGTGATGGAATCCGGCGATCACGTTGCAGCTGATGCCTTCGTCGGCCAGGGCCTTGGCGAAGGCGGCGGTGAGGCCGACGGCGGCCAGCGACGAATGCACCTCGAGGGTGATCCAGGCGGCCAGGTAGTCGTAGGTCAGGCCCAGGCGCTCGGCCTCCTCGCGGGCCAGGATCAGGGTGGTGCCCTCGGCCTCGCGGAAGCTGCCGAGGGCGGCGGCGACCTGCACCACGGTGGGCTGCGGCACGCTGCAGAAGACGAAGCGGCCCGGGTTGAGGCGTGGCGAGAGACTGGCGAGCAGGCGGCTCAGATTGGTTTCGCCGGTCATGGCGGAGTCCTTGTTGGGGTTGCGATGCTGGCCAGTCTGGGGATTGCGTGTGTATAAGAAAAACAAATCATGCTGATCTCCCATTAGGAAATCTTATGTTCGACTACAAGTTGCTGGCCGCCCTGGCCGCGGTGGTGGAGCAGGGTGGCTTCGAGCGTGCGGCGCAGCTGCTTGGTTTGTCGCAGTCGGCGGTGTCGCAGCGGATCAAGCTGCTCGAGGCGCGGGTCGGTCAGCCGGTGTTGTTGCGCGCCGCGCCGCCGGCGCCCACCGAGATCGGCCGGCGCCTGCTCAACCACGTGCAGCAGGTGCGCCTGCTGGAGCGCGACCTGCAGGGCCAGGTGCCGGCGCTGGCCGAGGACCAGCCGGCCGAGCGCCTGCGCATCGCCCTGAATGCCGACAGCCTGGCCACCTGGTGGGCGCCGCTGATGGGCGAATTCGTCGCCGAACACCGTCTGCTGCTGGACCATGTGGTGGATGACCAGGACGTTGGCCTCAAGCGCATGCGCGCCGGCGAGGTGGCCGGTTGCGTGTGCGCCGCCGAGCGCCCGGTGGCCGGTGCCCGTGCCCTGCCTTTGGGGGCAATGCGCTATCGCGCGCTGGCCAGCCCGGCCTTCGTTGCCCGGCATTTCGCCATGGGTGTCGACGGCGCGGCGCTGGCGCGGGTGCCGTCCATCGTGTTCGGCGCCGACGACCAGCTGCAGCACCGCTTCCTCGCCGGCCTCGGGGTTGGCGGCGGCTTCGCCCACCACCTGTGCCCCTCCTCGGAAGGTTTCGTACGCCTGGCCTGTGCCGGCCTCGGCTGGGGCATGGTGCCGGAGCTGCAGGTGCGCCAGCAGCTGGCCAGCGGCGAGCTGGTCGAGCTGCTGCCGGAGCGGCCGCTGGACGTGCCGCTGTACTGGCACCACTGGCGCAACGGTGGCGAGCTGCTGGCCAGCCTGACCCGCCATCTGGAGCGTGGCGTGGGCGAGTGGCTGGTGTAGGTGCCCCCTCTCCCAGGGGGAGAGGGGAGGTCAGGTCGTAGCCCGGATGCAATCCGGGGGCGGAGCTTCCTGCATTCCCCGGATTGCATCCGGGCTACGTGGGGGAGGGCATGCTGCCGCCCTACAGCTGGAACTGCGCCACCAGCTGCTCCTGGCTGCCGGCCACCTTGCGCAGGTGCTCGCCGCAGTCGCGGGTGTGGGCGGCGGTGCGGCGGTTCTCGCCGGTCATGTCGTTGAGGCGGTGCATGTGCTGGTTGACCTCCTGGGTGGTGGCCGCCTGCTGCTCGGCCGCCGCGGCGATCTGGAAGGCCAGGGCGTGCACGCCCTGCAGCGAGTCGTCGAGCTGGCCGAGGCTGCCGAGCACGGCCTGGGTCTCCAGCTCCAGGGCGCGCGCCTGTTCGCTGGAGCCCTGCATGCGCGCCTGCGCCTCGCCGGAGGACTGGCCGATGGCCTCGACTATGGCGACGATTTCCTCGGTGGCCTGGCGGGTCTTCTGCGCCAGGTTGCGCACCTCGTCGGCGACCACGGCGAAGCCGCGCCCCTGCTCGCCGGCGCGCGCCGCCTCGATGGCGGCGTTGAGGGCGAGCAGGTTGGTCTGTTCGGCGATGGCGCGGATCACCGCCAGCACCGAGCCGATCTGCTGGCTGTCGGCGGCCAGGGTCTGCACCACCTGGTCGGCGCCGCGCAGGCCGGCAAGCAGCTGGTTCTGTTGGCCGATCATGCGCTGCAGGCTGCCCTGCACGGTGGCGAAGGCCGCGCGCGCGGCGGCGCTGCCGTCGGCGCTGTGACTGGCGCTGCTGGCGATCTCCTGCACGGTGGCGGCCATCTGGTCGACGGCGCTGACCACCAGCTCCAGCGCTTCCTGCTGCTGGTCCAGGCTATTGCTGGTGCGGCCGGCGGCGCCGAGGATGTCGCCGCTGGCGGCGTCCACTGCCTGGCTGGCCTGGCGCAGGCGCTCGACCACCTCGCGCCAGGCCCGTGCCATCTCGTGCAGGGCCTGCATCAGGCCGCCCTGCGCGGCGTCGCCGTGCAGGCGCAGCTCGCCGGCGGCCAGGCGCCGCGCCAGTTCGGCCATGCTGCGCGGCTCGCCGCCCAGCGGGCGCATCACGCTGCGGCTGACCAGCCAGGTGGCGACGGCCACGCCGGCGATGGTCAGGGCGACCAGCAGGAGCACCTGCCACATCAGTGCTCGCACCGGGGCGAAGGCCTGCTCCTGGTCCATCTCGGCGATCAGCGCCCAGCGCTGGCCGTCCAGTTGCAGCGGCACGAAGGCCTTGAGCACCGCCTGGCCGTCGATGCCGGGCTCGGCCAGGCGGCCCTGCTCGCCGTTCAGTGCGCGGCCGATGGCGGCGCCGGGCAGGGCCGTGCCGGGCTGGGCGTCGCGCGCCACCCGGTGCGCGGCGAAGCGCACGGAGTCCGAGCGCAGCTGGCCGTCGGCGCCGACCAGGTAGGTCTCGCCGGCCTCGCCCAGGCCCTGGCGGGCCTGCATCACCCGGTTCAGCTCGGCCAGCGGCAGCTCCAGCACCAGCAGCAGCTGCAGCTCGCCCTCGTCGAGGATGGGCGCGACGAGGAACTGGCTGGGCTCGGCGCCGGGGGCGCTCACCGTCAGGTCGCCGATATGCGCCTGGCCACTGTCCAGGCCGGTGCGCACCACACGGCCGAGCGGGGTGTCGCGCCAGGCCGGGTCGCCGAGGTTCTGCTGGTAGTCGGCGCCGCGCAGCAGGCTGAACAGCACCTGGCCGTCGCGCGATACCAGCTTGAGCTCGCGGTAGCCGTAGGTCTTGGCGAAGTTGTCGAAGATCGGCCGGTCGTAGTTGGCAGTGCTGACCAGGGCGGCGCCCTGCAGCCCGGCATAGCTGGTGCCGAGGTTGCTGGCCAGGGTGCCGAGCTGGTTGTGGCGCGCCTGCCAGCTGTCCTGCAGCTGCTGCTGTTTGATATTCGCTACGGCCTCCAGGGCGTTCAGCGCCTGCTCCTGGAGGGCCTGGCTGGCCTGGCGATAGACCGTGAAGGCCATCGCCAACACTGGAATTAGACCGATCAGCAGGAAACTGACGGCAAGCTTGAGACGCAACGGCATGTCCCGGGACTCCGCGTGTAGATGGGTGACAGAGGGTTGCAAGCGTCAAGAATTTTGCAAGAAGCGTGCAAATTGCTTAACAAGCGTCAAAAAAATCGAGCAGTGGTCCGCAAGGCCGCTGTTCTGGCCGCCTCGGCAAGCGGCGCAACCCGCGCCGGCTGCTAAAGTCGCAGCACAACAAGAACCATGGGGGAGTGGCGCAATGAAGATTCTGGTAACGGGGGCGAGCGGCTTCATCGGTGGGCGTTTCGCCCGTTTTGCCCTGGAACAGGGCCTGGCGGTGCGCATCAACGGGCGCCGCCCCGAGGCGGTGCAGCACCTGACCAAGCGCGGCGCCGAGTTCGTCCAGGGTGACCTGGCCGACCCGGACCTGGCGCACAAGCTGTGCCGCGACGTGGAGATGGTGGTGCACTGCGCCGGCTCGGTCGGTACCTGGGGCACCTACCAGCACTTCCACCAGGGCAACGTGGTGCTGACCCAGAACGTCATCGAGGCCTGCCTGGGGCAGAAGGTGCGGCGCCTGGTGCACCTGTCCTCGCCTTCGGTGTACTTCGACGGCAAGGCGCATGTCGGCCTGAAGGAAGAGCAGGTGCCGAAGAGGTTCGTCGACCACTATGGCGCCACCAAGTACCTGGCCGAGCAGAAGGTGTTCGAGGCCCAGGAGTTCGGCCTCGAGGTGATCGCCCTGCGCCCGCGCTTCGTCACCGGCGCTGGCGACACCAGCATCTTCCCGCGGCTGATCGAGATGCAGCGCAAGGGCCGCCTGTTCGTCATCGGCGACGGCCTCAACAAGGTCGACTTCACCAGTATGCAGAACCTCAACGACGCCCTGTTCAGCAGCCTGCTGGCGGCCGGCTCGGCGCTCGGCAAGGTGTACAACATCAGCAATGGCGCGCCGGTGCCGCTGTGGGACGTGGTCAACTTCGTGCTGCGCCAGTTCGGCCTGCCGCCGGTGAGCAAACACCTGCCGTTCGGCCTGGCCTATGCCGCCGCGACCCTCAACGAGAGCCTCTGCAAGCTGCTGCCGGGGCGGCCCGAGCCGGCGCTGTTCCGCCTCGGCGTGGCGGTGATGGCGCGCGACTTCAGCCTGGACATCTCGCGTGCCCGCCAGTACCTGGACTACGACCCGCAGGTGCCGATCTGGACGGCGCTGGAGGAGTTCTGCACCTGGTGGAAGGTGCAGGGGCGATAAGCCACTCCGGGCTTATTCCCGCCTGCCCGGTCCGACCCCGGCGGCCGACCTATACTGGCCTGTAAAGCCAGCGAGGAAGTCCGCCATGTTCACCATGATGGAAAGCGCCAGGCTCGAAGCGCTGCATCTTGCCCAGGATCCTGCCAGCGGCCTCAAGGCCATCATCGCCATCCACAGCACCCGGCTCGGCCCGGCCCTGGGCGGCTGCCGCTACCTGGCCTACCCCGACGACGACAGCGCCATCCGCGATGCCATCCGCCTGGCCCAGGGCATGAGCTACAAGGCCGCCTTGGCCGGCCTGGCGCAGGGCGGCGGCAAGGCGGTGATCATCCGCCCGCCGCACTTGGACAACCGCGGCGCGCTGTTCGAGGCCTTCGGCCGCATGATCGAGTCGCTGAACGGGCGCTACATCACCGCCGTCGACAGCGGCACCTCCAGTGCCGACATGGACTGCATCGCCCAGCACACCCAGCATGTGACCAGCACCACGGCCGCCGGCGACCCCTCGCCGCACACCGCCATGGGTGTCTACGCCGGCATCCGCGCCACCGCCCTGGCGCGCCTCGGCAGCGACGACCTGGACGGCCTGCGCGTGGCCGTGCAGGGTCTGGGCAACGTCGGCTACGCCCTGGCCGAACAGCTGGCCGCCGCCGGCGCTGTGCTGTACGTCAGCGACCTCGACCCCGGCCGCGTGCAGCTGGCGGTGGAGCAGCTCGGCGCACGGGCGGTGAGCAGCGAGGAACTGCTCTGCACCCCCTGCGACATCCTTGCCCCCTGCGGCCTGGGCGGCGTGCTCAACGCGCAGACGGTGGGCGAGCTGCACTGCGCGGCGGTGGCCGGGGCGGCCAACAACCAGCTGGCCAGCGCCGAGATCGCCGACGAGATGGAGGCGCGCGGCATCCTCTACGCGCCGGACTACGTGATCAATTCCGGCGGCCTGATCTACGTCGCGCTGCAGCACCGCGGCGAGGAACTGCCGGCGATCACCGCCCACCTGACCCGCATCGGCCAGCGCCTGACCGAGATCTTCGCCCACGCCCAGGCCGACAAGCGCTCGCCGGCGCGGGTCGCCGACGCGCTGGCCGAACGCATTCTCTACGGCGCCTGACCCGGCGCCGCAAGACCCGCTGCCACAAGCGGCGGAATGACGCCTGCACCTACCCGGAGGCATGCGATGAACCAGCCCGAGATCCCCCTGACCCGCTACCTGGCGCCCGACGGCCGCCCCTGCGCCACGCTGCCGCCCTGGGCCGCCGACGTCGACCTGCTCACCCGCCTGTACCGGCAGATGGTGCTGACCCGCCTGTTCGACCTCAAGGCCGTGGCCCTGCAGCGCACCGGGCGCATCGGCACCTACGCCCCGACCCTCGGCCAGGAGGCCATAGGCGTGGCCATCGGCAGCCTGATGCGCCCCGAGGACGTGCTGGTGCCCTACTACCGTGACACCGCCGTGCAGCTGATGCGCGGCGTGCGCATGGAGGAGATCCTGCTGTACTGGGGCGGCGACGAGCGCGGCAGCGACTTCCAGGACCCGGCGGTGGCCCAGGACTTTCCGCTCTGCGTGCCGATCGCCACCCAGGCCCTGCACGCCTGCGGCGTGGCCACGGCGTTCAAGATCCGCGGCCAGCACCGCGTCGCCGTCACCACCTGCGGCGACGGCGCCACCAGCAAGGGCGACTTCCTCGAGGCGCTCAACGTCGCCGGCGCCTGGCAGCTGCCGGTGGTCTTCGTGATCAACAACAACCAGTGGGCCATCTCCACCCCCAGGCGCATCCAGAGCGGCGCGCCGAGCCTGGCGCAGAAGGCCATCGGCGCCGGTTTCGCCGGCGAGCAGGTGGACGGCAACGACGTGCTGGCGGTCTACGAGCGCATGCAGGCGGCACTGGAGCGCGCGCGCCAGGGCAAGGGGCCGGTACTGCTGGAGTGCCTCAGCTACCGCCTGGGCGACCACACCACGGCCGACGACGCCACCCGCTACCGCAGCGCGGAGGAGGTGAAGCGGGCCTGGGAGGAGGAGCCGATCAAGCGCCTGCAGGCCTTCCTGGCCGCCCGGGGCCAGTGGGACGAGGGCCGCGAGCAGGCCCTGGTGGCCGACTGCCAGGCGCGGGTGCAGCGCGCCGTGGACAACTTCGAGGCGGCCGGCAACCAGCCGCCCGAGGCCGCCCTGGACTATGTCTACGCGCGCTGGCCGGCGGCCCTGATGGATCAGCGCGAGGCGCTGCTGGAGCGCGCGGCACGCCGGGAAGCGGCCAGCGCTTCCCCCTCTCCCGGCGCGGGGCGCCACCCTGAGCCACAGGGATGTGGTGAATGCGGGACTTCCGCCGGGAGCGGAAGCTGCCTCTCCCAAGCGGGAGAGGGGCAGCAGATGCGGCCTGCGGCCGTTGCCGAGGGAGGGCCGGAGCATGACTGAGGTGAAGAAGTACACGCTGCTCGAAGCGGTCAACCTGGCCCTGCACCGGGCCATGCGCGAGAGCGAGGATGTGCTGGTGCTGGGCGAGGACGTCGGCGTCAACGGCGGGGTGTTCCGCGCCACCCTCGGCCTGCGCGAGGCGTTCGGCTTCAAGCGGGTGATCGACACGCCGCTGGCCGAGACCATGATCGCCGGCCTGTCAGTCGGCATGGCCGCCCAGGGCCTGAAACCGGTGCTGGAGATCCAGTTCCTCGGCTTCGTCTTCGCCGCCCTGGAGCAGCTGCTGGCCCACGCCGCGCGCCTGCGCTGCCGCACCCGCGGCCGGCTCAGCTGCCCGCTGGTGCTGCGCAGCCCTATGGGTGCCGGCATCCGCGCGCCGGAGCATCACAGCGAGAGCACCGAGGCGCTATTCGCCCATATCCCCGGCCTGCGCGTGCTGATCCCCTCGTCGCCGGCGCGGGCCTACGGCCTACTGCTGGCGGCCATCGACGACCCCGACCCGGTGGTGTTCCTCGAACCGACCCGGCTGTACCGCATGAATCCGCAGCCGCTGGTCGACGATGGTCGGCGCCTGCCGCTGGACAGCTGCTTCACCCTGCGCGAGGGCGGCGACATCACCCTGGTCAGCTGGGGCGCCAGCGTGCACGAGACGCTGCAGGCCGCCGAGCGCCTGGCCGGGCAGGGCGTGTCGGCCGAGGTGATCGACGTCGCCTGCCTCAAGCCGCTCGACCTCGACACCCTGGAGGCCTCGGTGCGCAAGACCGGGCGCTGCGTGATCGTCCACGAGGCGCCGCGCTCCTGCGGGGTCGGCGCGGAGATCGCCGCCAGCCTGTACGAGCGGGCCCTGCTCGACCTGCAGGCGCCGATCCAGCGGGTCACCGCGCCGGACATTCCGCCGCCGCTGTACCGCCTGGAGCAGCTCTACCTGCCCGGCGTCGAGGACATCCTCGGCGCCTGCGAGGCCACCCTGAACTACGCCTGAGACGAGGAGCGCGCTATGAAATACTTCAAGCTGCCCGACCTGGGCGAGGGCCTGCAGGAGGCCGAGATCGTCGAGTGGCACGTCAAGGCGGGCGATGCGGTGAAGGCCGACCAGCTGCTGGTCTCGGTGGAAACCGCTAAGGCCATAGTCGACATCCCCGCGCCCTACGACGGCGTGGTGTGCAAGACCTTCGGCGGCGCCGGCGACATCCTGCATGTCGGCGAGCCGCTGCTGGCCTACGAGGGCGAGGAGGACGCCGGCACCGTGGTCGGCCGCCTGGAGGGCGGCCAGGGTGGCGCCCAGGAGGACAGCTTCTTCATCGGCGCCGCGCCCTCCACCCGCGAGCACCTGGCGCCGCGCGCCACCCCGGCGGTGCGCCAGCTGGCGCGCCGGCTCGGCGTCGACCTGGCCGGCCTCGCCGGCAGCGGCGCCGACGGCCTGATCAGCGCCGCCGACGTGGAAGCGGCGGCGCAGGGCGAGCGCGAGCGTTTCGGCGGCGAGCGCCTGCGCGGGGTGCGGCGCAGCATGGCGATCAACATGGCCAGGGCGCATGCCGAGGTGGTGCCGGTGACCCTCTACGGCGATGCCGACCTGCACCGCTGGAAGGCCGCGCGCGACCCGCTGATCCGCCTGGCCAAGGCCATCGCCCACGCCTGCACGGTGGAGCCGGTGCTCAACAGTTGGTTCGACGGCCGCGGCCCCTCCATCCGCCGGCATGACCGGCTCGACTTAGGGATAGCCGTGGACACCCCGGACGGCCTGTTCGTGCCGGTACTGCGCAATGTCGGCGAGCGCTCGGCCGAGGACCTCAAGCAGGGCATGGCGCGCCTGCGCGCGGACGTGCAGGCGCGCTCCATCCCGCCGCAGGAGATGATGGGCGCGACCCTCACCCTGTCCAACTTCGGCACCCTGTTCGGCCGCTACGCCAACCCGGTGGTGGTGCCGCCGCAGGTGGCGATCATCGGCGCCGGTGGCATCCGCGACGAGGTGGTGGCCTGGCAGGGCCAGCCGGCGGTACACCCGATCCTGCCGCTGTCGCTGACCTTCGATCATCGCGCGGTGACCGGCGGCGAGGCCGCACGCTTCCTCAAGGCGCTGGTGCAGGCCCTGGAGACCCCATAGGAGAGATGCAGATGGAGCGATTCAAGGGTGGCTGCCTGTGCGGCAGCGTGCGGTTCGTGGCGCAGGGCCGGCCCTATCGGGTCGGCCTGTGCCACTGCCTCGACTGTCGCAAGCATCACGGCACGCTGTTCCATGCCAGCGCGATCTTTCCGCAAAGCGCACTGGCCATCACCGGCGAAACCCGCGACTACGCCGGCCGGCATTTCTGCCCGCGCTGCGGTTCATCGGTGTTCGCCCGCAGCGCGGATGAGGTGGAAGTCGGCCTGGGCGCACTGGACGAAATCGACCAGCTGCGCCCGACCTACGAGCTGTGGACCCTGCGCCGCGAGGCCTGGCTGCCGGCCTTCGCGCTGGCGCGGCACTACGAGCGAGACCGCGACGGCGGCAGCCGCTTCGAGGCCTAGGACGGGCGCGCCTGGCCTGCGGGCTGCGTGCTGGCCAGCGCGCTGCGCTGCGGGCGAAACACCAGCAGCAGGCCCAGCACAATGGCCGCCATGCCCACCAGGCTCAGGCCGCTCATGGCGTTGCCGAGGAACAGGTAGTCCATCGCCGCCGTCACCCCTGGCACCAGGTAGAACAGGCTGGTGACGTTGACCAGGTTGCCGGCGCGGATCAGCCGGTACAGCAGCAGCTGCGCCACCACCGAGATGACGAGGCCCAGCCACAGCAGCGGCACCAGGAAGTCCAGCGACCAGTCCACCGTGAAGCGTTGGAACGGCAGGAACAGCCCGCACAGCAGCAGGCTGACCCCGTACTGCAGCGGCAGTGCCTGCAGCGGCGACTGGCTCAGGCCCTTCTGGGCGATGGCGCCGAGGGTCATGCACAGCAGCGCGCCGAGGGCGTAGCCGGTGCCGGCCACGGAGAAGCGCGCCAGGCCGATGCTCTGCCACACCACCAGCACCAGGCCGAGCAGGGCCAGCGCCAGGCCGGCCAGGCGCAGGGCGGCGAAGCGCCGTTCCAGCAGCATCAGGGTGAGAATCGGCTGCACGCCGAGCAGGGTCGCCAGCACCCCGGGGGTAATGCCCTGGTCCAGCGCCAGCAGGTAGCAGATCGAGTAGCCGCCGACCATCAGCAGGCCGGTGCCGGCCGTGCGCAGGCGCTGGCCGCGTGCCGGCAGCCAGCTGCGGGCGAGGGCGCCGACCAGCAGCAGGACGCCGAGGGCGAGGATGAAGCGCAGGGTCAGGAAGGCGAAGGCCGAGGCGTGGTCCAGGCCCAGGCGGGAGAAGATCGCGCCGCTGCTCCAGAGCAGGACGAACAGCGTGGTGGAGGCGCAGGCGCCCCAGAAGGTCTTGTCGAAACGCATGAAGAATCACCTGTCGAAGATGGCAACAGGCTCCGTCGCCCGAGCAGGCGCAGAGAGGACGGAACCGTGAAGGCTGGAGTGATCGGCCGTGGGCGGTGAACCGCGCGGCGGCAGACGATCAGGCGCGCGGCGGCGGCGGTGGCGTGCCGGCGCGCAGGGCGACAGGTGGTGGCGCGCACGGGCGCTCGCCGCGGGCGGCGGCGAGGGCGGGGAGGTCGAGGTGCGCGTGGTGGTGCATGGGGGATTTCCTCAATGGCCTGCCGACACTAAACCCGGCTGGCCATTCGGTCAACTCCGTCAGTCCGCCTCGCCCTGGCCCAGCTCGGCCAGGGCCTCGGGCTGGTTCTTGAAGGCGCGGGCGAAGGTGTCGCGGTTCCTGGCCATGAAGATGCCCAGCTCTTCCACCTGCTCCTCGCTGAGCGAGGGCACCGCCTTGTGCAGGGCGGCGGACAGCGCTTCGGCCAGCTCCAGCATCTTGTCGTAACGATCGGCTTCGGCCTTATCCATGAACAGGCGCTCCGGATCGCGACTGCTGCGGTACACCACTTCGACGGCCATTCATCACCTCATTCCCATATCTGGTTGATCTGTATGTATATACAGTAATGATCTGTCCCCGGCCTGGCAAGTCCGCGAAGCTCGCCATGAGGCAGGACCTCAACCTGAATAGTCGGTGGAGTTGCGCCAGTCCAGTGCTGTTACCGGTGTGCGGCGTGCTAACGGGCCGCGCGCAGCAGCCCGGGCGCCGCGCCGAAGGCCTGGCGGAAGCGGTTGCTGAAGTGGCTGGCGCTGGCGAAGCCGCAGGCCAGGGCGATCTCACCGAGCGGCAGGGCACTGTGCAGCAGCAGCTCACGCGCCCGCAGCAGGCGCCGCTGCAGCACGTAGCGATGCGGCGGCAGGCCGAAGCTGGTGCTGAACATGCGCGCGAAGTGGTACTCCGACAGCGCCGCCAGCTGTGCCAGCTCGCCGAGTGCCAGCGGCTGGTCCAGGTGTTGCTCGATGTAGTCCACCAGGCGCCGGCGCAAGTGTGGCGCCAGGCCACCCTTGAGTTTCAGGCCCTGGCGCTGGCCGACCTGGGTCAGCAGCACATGGTCGATCATCGCGTGGGCCAGGCTGCTGGTCAGCAGGCGCTCGCCCGGCTCGTTCCAGTCCAGCGTCACCAGCTGGCGAAACTGCGCGGCCAGCTGCGGGTCTTCGAGGAAGGTGCTTTCGCGCAGCTGCAGCTCGCGCGGCTCGCGGTCGAGCAGGGCGACGGCGCTGGCGGCGAAGCGCTCGGGGCTGACATACAGGTGCGCCAGGCGGATGTCGCCGTTGATCACCCAGGATGACTCGTGTCCGGCCGGCAGCACGCACAGCTTGTCCGGTGCGCCCTTGGCGCCGGGGCGCTCGCGGCGGAAGGTGCCGGTGCCGCCGGCCAGGTAGCAGGACAGGGTGTGGTGGCTGGGGCCCTGGTAGTCGCGGGCGTCGTGGTGGTTGCTCCACAGTGCCGCGGCCAGCTCGTCGCCCAGCTCGGCACCGCGCAGCAGGCGCGCATTGGGCGAGCTGCTGAGCGACTGGAATACCAGGTTGTGTTCGAGTGCGGCCATGGAGCGGACATCGACTGAAGGGGATGGCTGCCATCCTACTCCTGCGGTAGTGGCCTGCCAGGGGGTGGCCGCAGATAAGCGCAAGTTTGTGCAAGCGCGCGGGCGTGGCCGGGGCGGAGACTGGGCGGGTCAAGGAGCCCTGCCATGAACCTGTCGCTTTACCTGCTCACTGTCCTGATCTGGGGCACCACCTGGATCGCCCTCAAGCTGCAACTGGGCGAGGTGGCCATCCCGTTGTCGATCGCCTACCGCTTCAGCCTGGCCGCCGCCGTGCTGTTCGCCATCCTCCTGCTCAGCCGCCGTCTGCAGCCGCTCGACCGGCGCGGCCAGCTGCTGTGCCTGGCGCAGGGCCTGTGCCTGTTCTGCCTCAACTTCATGTGCTTCTACACGGCCAGCCAGTGGATCCCCAGCGGCCTGGTGGCGGTGATCTTCTCCACCGCCACGCTGTGGAACGCGCTCAATGCCCGCGTCTTCATGGGGCGGCGGATCGCCGCCAACGTGCTGGCCGGCGGCGCGCTGGGACTGATGGGCCTTGGACTGCTGTTCTGGCCTGAGCTTTCGCACCACGAGGCCAGTCGCGAGACCTTGCTGGGCATCGGCCTGGCGGTACTGGGCACCCTGTGCTTCTCCGCCGGCAACCTGCTCTCCAGCCTGCAGCAGCAGGCCGGGCTCAAGCCACTGACCACCAACGCCTGGGGCATGTTCTACGGCGCCTTGCTGCTGCTGGCGTACTGCCTGGTCAGCGGTGTGCCGTTCACGTTCGAGGCCAATACGCGCTACATCGGCTCGCTGCTGTACCTGGCGATTCCCGGCTCGGTGATCGGCTTCACCGCCTACTTGACCCTGGTCGGGCGTATGGGGCCGGAGCGCGCGGCCTACTGTACCGTGCTGTTCCCGGTGGTGGCGCTGAACATCTCGGTGTTCGTCGAGGGCTACCAGTGGACGCTGCCGGCGCTGCTCGGCCTGGGCCTGGTGATGCTCGGCAACGTGCTGGTGTTCCGCCAGCCCCGCCCGACCGCACCGGTGCAGGCGCAGCGGGCCTAGCCCGCCAGGCGTACCCGCGCTTCCAGGCGCAGTGCCCCCTGCGTCTCGGCGGCGGCGTAGCTGAGCAGCTGCAGCTCGCGCACCGGCAGCGCCAGCGGCGGGCAGTCATGCAGCGGGCGGGTGTGCTCGAGCCAGGTCTGGCGTGCGATAGCCTGGCGGTAAAGGCCGGCAGTCAGGTGCGGCACATAGGGCGCCTGACGGACCTCTTTCGAGTGCTTGGCCAGCTCGCCGCGCAGATGCTCGAGCCGGCCGCTGTCGTGTACCGCCAGGAAGGCCGCACTGGCGAAGCTGTCGAGTCCGCCGATGTGCAGTGCGAATGGCGCCATGCTCAGCTTTTCGAGGGCGCGGCGTTGGGTCTCCAGCACGGCCGGGGTGATGTCGTCGTCCAGCTGCGCTGTGGCGGTGGCGAAACCACAGACGAACAGCGTGACATGCGCCTGGCGTGCGCCCGGTGGATGCAGCCAATCGCCCAGCAGTGCTCGCACCGCCTGCAGGCGCTGCAGCACGGCCGGGCAGTCCACCGCAATCGACCATAGCCAGTAGCGCTCGCGCCCCAGGTGCCATTCGGGGTGGTCACGCAGGACGCAGGGCAGGGTGGCCGCCGGGGCGTCTTGTCGGTCCAGCAGGCGCATGCTTAGTCGTGTCGACCGAGATGCAGCACCAGCGCCAGGATCAGCGGGTAGCTCAGGTAGTGCAGGACGAACAGCAGCTGGCCCATGTGGCCCGGCTCGTCCTTCAGCCACATCAGGCCCCAGATCAGCAGGTACAGCAGGCCGAGCGCCAGGCCGTACAGGGCGACCAGTGCCCAGCGCTGGCCCGTGGCGGGTGGGTGACCTTCCAGGCGGGTGAAGCACCAGCGCAGGCTGAAGGCGACCAGGCTGGCGGCGATCAGGGTGGCGGGCAGGCCACCGATCTTCAGCGGCACGCGCAGCAGCAGGTTGCAGACGAAGACCGCGGCCACCGCGCCGAGCACGTAGTAATGGAGCGCGAAGCGTGCAGTCATGGCCGCTCAGTCCAGCTGGCGGTCGAGGCCGAAACGCTTCATCAGCACCAGATCCAGCAGCCGAGTGGGAATCCAGCGGGCCAGCAGCGGCATGCTGCGGCAGCCGTTGCCGATGCGCAGCAGGGCCGGGCGCCGCGGCCTGGCGACTGCGGCCAGGAGGGTGGCGGCGAATGCCTGTGCCGAGGTGGGATGGTCCTGCGAGGCGCGGGCGCGGTCGCGGATGCCCTCGCGCAGCGGCCACCAGGGCGAGTCCTCGCGGATCAGTTGTTCGGCCTGGGCGCTGGCATTGGCGCCGAAGCTGGAGGCGATCGCCCCCGGCTGTACTTCCATCACCTGCACGGCGAAGGGCGCCAGTTCCAGGCGCAGGGCGTCGGACAGGGCATGTACCGCCGCCTTGGAGGCGCAATAGGCGCCGGCGAAGGGGGTGACCAGCACGCCGGAGACGCTGCCGATATTGACCACCAGGCCGCGGCTGGCGCGCAGCAGCGGGAAGCAGGCGCGGGTCAGCTCGACCAGGCTGAACACGTTGGTCTCGAATTGCTGGCGCATGGCTGCGGCGCCGCCGTCCAGCAGCGGGCCCATGGCACCGTAGCCGGCGTTGTTGACCAGTACGTCGAGGCGCCCGGCCTCGGCCTTGATCCGGGCCTGGGCGCGGGCGATGTCTTCGGCGTCGTTGACGTCGAGCTTAACCGCGGTGAAGCCGGCGGCATTCAGCGCCTCGAGGTCGGCGCCCTTGCGCGCGGCGGCGAACACCCGGTAGCCGGCGCCCTTGAAGGCATCGGCCAGGGCGCGGCCGATGCCGCTGGAGCAACCGGTGATCAGGACGACGGGTTGGGTCATGGGCGTTCCTTGTCTGGCGCGTGAAGGAGAGTGCCGATCATAACCAGTCGCGGCGCCGGCGTGCCGGCTGATCAGTCTTCTGAATGATCGCGCAGGAACACCAGGCTGTCCGGCTTCGACTGTTCGGCACTGTAGCGGTAGCCCTGGTAGTCGAAGGCCTTGAGCTGCTCCGGGTCGCGGATGCGCTGCTTGATCACGTAGCGCGCCATCAGGCCGCGGGCCTTCTTGGCGTAGAAGCTGATGATCTTGTACTGGCCGTTCTTCAGGTCCTTGAACTCGGTGTCGATGACCCGGGCGTTCAGGGCCTTGCGCTTGACCGCGCCGAAGTATTCGTTGGAGGCCAGGTTGAGCAGGATGTCGTCGCCCTGGGCGGCCAGCGCCTCGTTCAGCCAGGCGCTGATGCGTTCGCCCCAGAACTCGTAGAGGTTGTTGCCGCGGGCGTTGGCCAGCTTGGTGCCCATCTCCAGGCGATAGGGCTGCATCAGGTCCAGCGGGCGCAGCACGCCATACAGGCCGGAGAGCATGCGCAGGTGTGCCTGGGCGAAGTCGAAGTCGTCCTCGGAAAAATCCTCGGCGGCCAGGCCGGTGTAGACGTCACCCTTGAATGCCAGCAGTGCCTGCTTGGCGTTGGCCGGGGTGAAGTCCGGGTGCCAGCTGCCGTAGCGCGCCACGTTGAGGGCAGCGAGCTTGTCCGACAGGTGCATCAGTTCGCCGACCTGCTGCGGGCTCATCTGGCGCAGCTGGCCGATCAGCTCCTGGGCGTGATCCAGGTGCTGCGGTTGGGTAAAGCGCGCGGTGGCCGGCGGGGTGTCGTAGTCCAGGGTCTTGGCGGGGGAAATCACCAACAGCATCGAATGGTCTCCAGAAAGCGTGGCGCGATTCTAGGCCGGATGGCGAACCCGGCTCCAGCTATCGGAGCGATTGATCACAGACGGCGACGATCGGTGCGGCTATAGTTCGCCGCGCGCGCCACCGGCGCGTCACCCAAACATCACTCTGACAAGGAGGTCGCAGTGAGAATCCTCGCGCGCGCCGTTGCCCCTCTGCTGTTCGCTTGCACCATGCTCTCGGCCCAGGCCGAACAACTCTCCATCGATGTGCTGAGTGCCGTGGTCAAGGACCAGCGCATCGCCGACGCCGAAGTGCTGGTGCAGAAGAATGGCGCCCAGACCGCCGTGGGCCGCACCGACGGCAATGGCCGGGTCAATCTCGGCACCGGCTTCGCCGACGACGGCGCCAGCCTGCTGATCATCAAGAAGCCCGGTTACTCCAACCTGGTAGCCAAGTGCCCGTGCCAGGGCATGACCTATGCCATCAGCCCGGTCATGGAGAGTCTCGACGGCCTGCGCGTGGTGCTGAGCTGGAGCGCCACGCCGAGCGACCTGGATTCCCATATCGCCTATCCCGACAACCACATCTACTTCGACGCCAAGCAGGGTGACGAGGCCCATCTCGACGTCGACGACACCGACAGCTACGGCCCGGAGACCATCACCCTGCGCAAGAAGCGCTTCGGCGAGACCTACGTCTATGCCGTACGCGACTTCAGCAACAATTCCGCCCCGGCATCCTCGGCCCTGAGCCATAGCCAGGCCAAGGTGTTCGTCTACATCGGCCAGTCGCTGGTGCGTACCTACTACGTGCCGAGGGATCAGGTGGGCAACCTGTGGACGGTGTTCCGCATCACCGGCAGTGGCGAGATCCAGGACATCAATCGCCTGGAAAGCACCGTGGCGGAAAGTGGCACCATCGGCGGCCTGCTGCGTCCCCTGCAGGACGATGCGCAGAGCGTTGCCAGCCTGCCGGTCGTGCCCCAGGCCCAGGGCGATGCCAAGGCGCTCAACCAGCAGGGCGAGGCGGCCTACCACGCCGGCCAGCTGGACCAGGCCATCGACCTCTACCGCCAGGCCATCGAGATCGATGGCAACTACGGCCAGGCCTACAGCAACCTGGGCCTGGCCTACCAGAAGGCCGGGCGCACCGCGGAGGCCATCTGGGCCAACCGCAAGGCCATCGCCCTGGCCCACGGCGGCAGTGCCGCCACCGTGCGCGCCAGCTCCTACTACAACATCGCGCGCATCTACGAGAGCGCCCGCCAGTACGACGACGCCCTGCGTCACTACCAACTGGCCAGGGAACAGAAGGCCAACCCGGTATACGACAAGGCCATCCAGCGCGTGCAGGCGCTGTAAACGCATCTGCCGTGGTCGACGCGCTCCTTCGGGGGCGCGTTTTCATTCAAGGAAGGAAAAGATGCTGATCCGTTATCTGCCGCTGGTTCTGGCCCTGTTCGCGGGTGCCGTGCAGGCGGCCGGTCCCGCCCGTTTTGCCACCCTGGACCGCGCTACCTGGCCGGAGCCATTGCACAGCCAGGCCGCCTTCGACACCGCCTCGCGCGCGGAGATACTGA
The DNA here is from genome assembly GCF_003205495.1 of Aquipseudomonas alcaligenes. Lineage (GTDB taxonomy): Bacteria > Pseudomonadota > Gammaproteobacteria > Pseudomonadales > Pseudomonadaceae > Aquipseudomonas > Aquipseudomonas alcaligenes_B. Next base: position 404,936 of record NZ_QJRX01000002.1, read on the forward strand.
CTTTCGCCCAAGTCCTGCAAGCCAGCGAGGGACTGGACGAGGGCGGCTGGTCTCGGCGCCTTGGGCTCAAGTCGGTCAACCTGCAGTCCGTGGTTCGGGTACGCGAGCGCTTCTGGCAGCGCCTGCTGGAGAACTATCGGCTGGCCAGTCGCGCCTGCGCGCCGGCCGTCGACTTCTGCCCGCCGGTGGTCGACCTAGCCGGGCTGCAGGAACAGTCTCGGCAGCTGGTGGTGGCGCGCGAGTCGCGCTACTTCGCCTGGGCCGAGGCCAGCCGCCATTTCCACCGCAACTACCTGAACGAGCAGATGCGCCTGGCCGCGCTGTTCCCGCGCATCAGCAGCGAGATCGAGCTGTTTTCCGCCCAGGAGCGCAACGGCGACGAGCTGGCCGACATGCAGTTCCTGCTGACCTTCGACGACGGTCCCAGTGTGCAGGGCGGCAGCAGTGACAGGCTGGCGGACTGGCTGCGCCAGCAGGGACTCAGTGCCACCTTCTACGTGCTCGGCGGCAACCTGCAGCAGCGCCTGCAGAAGACTTCCGCCGAGGCTGTGCGCCAGCTCTATGCCGGGCAGTGCGTGGCCTCGCATGGCTGGGCGCACAATTCCCACGCCAGCTGGAGCGACTGGCAGGACTCGGTGATCCGCACCCGTGAACTGCTGCAACAGAGCGTACCGGAGCTTTATGTGCCGCTGTTCCGCCCGCCCTACGGCCAGCGTCGCGCGGACAGCCAGGCCTTCTTCGCCGGCCAGGGGCTGCAGGTAGCGCTGTGGCAGATCGACTCGCAGGACTGGAGCGGCCAGGTCGGCGCCGAGGCCGCCGGGCAACGGGTGCTGACCCTGATGCTGCTGTGGCGACGCGGCGTGCTGCTGTTCCACGACATCCAGCGCAAGGCCGAGGGCGGTCTGCCCTGGCTGCTGCGCGCTACCGCCGGCGTACCACTGCAATGGCAGGATTGCCGGAGCTATCGCTGAGCCGGGCTTGACCTTCTCCTCGTGGCAAGGTGCAAGCTGTCAGGCCTGCTTCCGGGAGAAACTGCCATGAGCGAATGCAATCACCAGCGCTGGCGCAGCGAGCATCGTTACCGGCCGCTGGCCAGCGGCGCCGAGCGCCAGGCCTGGCTGGTCACCGCGCTGACCGGCGCGACCATGCTGGTGGAGGTGGTCGCCGGCTACTGGTTCAACTCCATGGCGCTGCTCGCCGATGGCTGGCACATGGCCTCGCATACCCTGGCCATCGGCCTCAGCGCGCTGGCCTACCTGCTGGCGCGGCGCTATGCCGACGATCCGCGCTTCGCCTTCGGCACCTGGAAGATCGAGGTGCTGGCCGGCTTCGCCAGCGCGGTGCTGCTGGTCGCGGTGGTGGCAAGCATGCTGTTCGAGTCGCTGTGGCGGCTGTGGTCGCCGCAGGCCATCGCCTTCGACCAGGCGCTGGCGGTGGCCGTGCTGGGGTTGCTGGTGAACCTGCTGTCGGCCTGGCTGCTGCACGATGGCCAGGGGCATGCTCATCATGATCATGATCATGATCATGATCACGATCACGATCACGATCACGATCACGATCATGGCCATGGCCATGGCCATGGCGAGGATCTCAACCGCAAGGCGGCCTTCCTGCACGTGCTGACCGATGCGCTGACCTCGGTGGCGGCCATCCTCGCGTTGCTCGGCGGCAAGTGGCTGGGCTGGCACTGGCTGGACCCGCTGATGGGCGTACTCGGCGCGCTGGTGATCGGCCTGTGGGTCAAGGGCCTGCTGCTGCAGACCGGAAAGGTGCTGCTCGACCGGGAAATGGACAGCCCGCTGGTGCAACGGGTACGTGGTCACCTGGAGGGCCTCGACGATACCGAGGTGCTCGACCTGCACCTGTGGCGCGTGGGCAGCGCGCAGTACGCCTGCATCATCCACCTGGTGACCCATGGCGGGGCCAGCGCGGATCACTACAAGGCGCAGCTGGCGGGCTTTCCGCAGCTGGTTCACGTGACGGTGGAGGTCAATCGCTGTGGCGCCGGGGGATAGGGCGCCGGGGGCAGGACTTCCGACTTTAACGGTGCTGCCCGGCCTCGCCAAGCGTTATTCGTCGCACCGATAAAAAAGCCTGGCGGCACAGAAAAAGTTCTTTTTCCTGTCATCCGGATTGGGGTATTTAGAAAGCAGACCGCCGAACCCTGCAGCACAGGTGGCGGCCCTCGGCCATCACCTTTGCTCGCGCGATCCCGCTCCGTTCGGGAGGTGGGCGGTCCTCCCGGCGGAGTCCCTGCGGCTCCGTCGTCCAGGCCCCTCGATAAGGTGACCGAGTATGGATGATCACGGACGCACCCGCTCCACCCAGCCCACCCTCTATGTCCTCGACACCAACGTCCTGATCCACGATCCCAACGCGCTGCTGAATTTCCAGGAACACCACGTCGCCATCCCCATGACCGTGCTGGAGGAGCTGGACAAGCTCAAGACCGGCAAGCACACGGTCGCCGCCGAATGCCGCCAGGCCATCCGCCTGATCGACCAGACGCTGGGCGAGGCCAGCCCCGAGGAGGTGGAGCAGGGGGTGCCGATCCGCCGCGGCAAGAACGAGCCCAAGGGCACCCTGTCGATCCTCATGAGCAAGCGCGCGGAGCCGATCACCTGGCTGCCCGAGCACCTCAACGACAACAAGATCATCAACCAGCTGGTGGAGCTGCAGAGCCGGCGCAGTGGCTCGCCCGTGGTGCTGGTGACCAAGGACATCAACATGCGCCTGAAGGCGCGTGCCTGTGGCATCTCCGCGGAGGACTACCACACCGACCAGCTGGTCGACGACGTGTCCCTGCTGTCGCGCGGTTACCACAACCTGGCCGGCTCCTTCTGGGACCGCGTGAGCAAGGTCGAGACCCGTCAGGGCCATGGCCGTACCTGGCACCAGGTGCAGCTCACCGACAATCTGCCGGCCGTGCACATCAACGAGTTCATCGTCGACGAGCAGGGCTTCGTCGGCTGGGTCAAGGGCATCCAGGGCAGCAGCCTGACCATCCTCGACCTGCACCAGGAGCCGCTGCTGCACCAGGAGGCCTGGGGCCTGCGCCCGCGCGACGTGTATCAGGCACTGGCGCTGTATGCGCTGCTGGACCCGGACATCCATCTGGTCAACCTGTCCGGCGCCGCCGGTTCGGGCAAGACCATCCTGGCGCTGGCCGCGGCCATCGAGCAGACCATGGTCAGCAAGCGCTACCGGCGCATCATCGCCACCCGCAGCGTGCAGGGCCTGGACGAGGACATCGGCTTCCTGCCCGGCACCGAGGCGGAGAAGATGGAGCCCTGGCTGGGCGCCATCACCGACAACCTGGAGGCGCTGCACTCGGACGACGAGAGCACCCATGGCAGCGTCGACTACATCCTGCAGAAGGTGCCGCTGCAGTTCAAATCGCTCAACTACATTCGCGGGCGCAGCTTCCAGCACAGTCTGATCCTGATCGACGAGTGCCAGAACCTCACCCCGCACCAGATGAAAACCATCATCACCCGTGCCGGCAACGGTTCCAAGGTGGTCTGCCTGGGCAACCTGGCGCAGATCGACACCCCCTACCTGTCTGCCACCAGTTCGGGCCTGACCTACCTCACCGAGCGCTTCAAGGACTTCGAACACGGCGTGCACATCACCCTGCAAGGGGTGCCGCGCTCGGTGCTGGCCGAGTACGCCGAGGCGCACATGTAATCGCCCCGGGTGCGTGCTCCTCCGACCGGAGGAGCACGTGGGCGCACGCTTCGCGTGGCGGCGGCGTTACAATGGCCGCATCCACACCGGAGCAATATCGTGCTGACCCATCTCGATTCCCAAGGCCGCGCCAACATGGTGGACGTCACCGACAAGGCGGTGACGTCCCGCGAGGCCGTGGCCGAAGCCCGCGTACGCATGCTGCCCGCCACCCTGGCGATGATCGCCGATGGTAGTCATCCCAAGGGCGACGTGTTCGCCGTGGCGCGCATCGCCGGCATCCAGGCGGCGAAGAAGACCTCCGACCTCATCCCGCTGTGCCACCCGCTCATGCTCACCAGCGTCAAGGTCGAGCTGGCAGCGGAGGGCCTCGACTGCGTGCGCATCGTCGCGCGCTGCAAGCTGGCCGGGCAGACCGGCGTGGAGATGGAGGCGCTGACCGCCGCCAGCGTCGCCGCACTGACCCTCTACGACATGTGCAAGGCCGTGGATCGCGGCATCTGCATCGAGACCGTGCGCCTGCTGGAGAAGTCTGGCGGCAAGAGCGGTGACTACCACTTGGACTATCACGAGGCAGGGAGCCTGACATGATCCGCGTACAGTACTTCGCCCGCTACCGAGAGGTGCTGGGCATCGACGGCGAGCAGCTGCAGCGCGCTGCGCTGGGCAACCTGGAGCAGCTGCGCGAGCACCTGCTGAGCCGCGGTGGCGTGTGGCAGGTGCTGGCCGAGCAGAACCTGATGTGCGCGCGCAACCAGGAGCTGTGCAGCCTGGACACCGAGATCGCCGACGGCGACGAGATCGCCTTCTTCCCCACAGTTACAGGCGGCTGAGATGAGCGTCCGGGTACAGGTCGAGGCCTTCGATCCGGGCCACGAACTCAATGCGCTGCACGCCGCCAACCTGGGCATAGGCGCGGTGGCCACCTTCGTCGGCTACGTGCGCGACTACAACGACGGCCAGGACGTGCGCGGCCTGTTCCTCGAACACTATCCGGGCATGACCGAGAAGGCCCTCGCCGGCATCGTCAGTCAGGCCGAACAGCGCTGGCCGCTGCTGCGGGTCGAGGTGCTGCATCGGGTCGGCCGCCTGCAGCCGGGCGAGCCCATCGTCTTCGTCGGTACCGCCAGCGCCCACCGCCAGGCGGCGTTCGACGCCTGCAACTTCATCATGGACTACCTGAAGACCCGCGCACCCTTCTGGAAAAAGGAAGACACCCCGGAAGGCGCACGCTGGGTCGAGGGCCGTGACAGCGATCAGGCTGCCGCGGCGCGCTGGTCCAAGCCCTGAAAGCCCTTTTGCATGAGCGGCGCGGATGCCTGTCTGCGGCGTTGTGACAGGTTGTTGACGATTTGTACATTAAAGTCCAGTATGGACTCATAAGTACAAATTAGCGGCTCGTCGATCATGCTCCAGTGCCAGCTATATCCGCTCCAGCCTGTGCGCCGACATCCGTCGGTCGCGCCTTCTCCTGCCCAGCCTCAGCTTGCCAACCTGCCCGCCTCACGGTGGGCGCATCCGGGAGTCACACCATGAAGAAACTCGCATTGCTGGGCGGCCTCGCCCTGGGCCTGCTGGCCTCCAGCCTGTTCGCCGCCGACAAGCCCCTGCGCCTGGGCATCGAAGCCGCCTATCCGCCCTTCGCCTTCAAGCAGGCCGACGGCTCCATCGCCGGTTTCGACGTCGACATCGGCGTGGCCCTGTGCGCCGAGATGAAGGTCGAGTGCCAGTGGGTGGAGCAGGAATTCGACGGCTTGATCCCCTCGCTCAAGGTGAAGAAGGTCGACGCCGTGCTGTCGTCCATGACCATCACCGACGAGCGCCGCAAGTCGGTGGATTTCACCGGCAAGTACTACTACAGCCCGGCACGCCTGACCATGAAGGAAGGCACCGTGGTCAGCGACGATTTCTCCAGCCTGTCCGGCAAGCGCATCGCCGTGCAGCGCGCCACCACCACCGACCGCTTCGCCACCGAGGTGCTGGCGCCCAAGGGCGTGGAAGTGGTGCGCTACAGCTCGCAGAACGAGATCTACCTGGACATGGTCTCCGGTCGCGTCGACGGCACCCTGGCCGACGCCATCCCGGTGGACGAGGGCTTCCTCAAGACCGAGCAGGGCAAGGGCTTCGCCTTCGTCGGCCCGGCCTTCACCGATCCGGCCTACTTCGGCGAGGGTGCCGGCATCGCCGTGCGCAAGGGCGACAAGGCCCTGCTGGACAAGCTCAACGCCGCCATCGCCGGCATTCGCGCCAGCGGCGAGTACCAGAAGATCCAGAGCAAGTACTTCAGCTTCGATATCTACGGCGACTGATTCAGCCCTGCAACAGGCGCTCCAGCTCGCGCTCACCCCGCGGGCTGAAGGCGATCACCCGCGAGGCCGGATCGCGCCTGGCCCAGCCCAGTTCCAGTAGGCGCTGCAGCAATTGCGCGCCGAGCGCGCCGCCCAGGTGGTGGCGCCGCTCGCTCCAGTCCAGGCAGGGACGGCACAGCTGACGTCGCCCGGCGGCGGCCTCCACGTCGATCTGCAGCGCGGCGAACCAGCTCTTACCGGTCTCGGTCAGGCGCAGCTGTTCGCCGTTTTCCTCGATGCAGCCGCGCTGCAGCAGACTCTCATAGGCCTTCACGCCCAGCTCTCCGGCCAGGTGGTCGTAGCACACCCGCGCCCTGCGCAGCGCCGGCTCGCGCGGGCTGGAGCGCACGCGCACGGCGCCGGCGCGGAAGGCCACGCCCATCAGCGCCTCAAGCAGGCGGGCCACGTCGGCGTCGGCCAGGCGGAAATAGCGATGGCGGCCCTGAGCCACGGCGCTGACTAGGCCGGCCTCGAGTAGCTTGGCCAGGTGCGCGCTCATGGTCGGCTTGCTCACCCCGGCGATCTGCGCCAGCTCGGTGGCGGTCAGCGCGCGGTCGGCCATCAGCGCAGTGAGCACTTCGGCGCGGGCGTGGTCGCCGATCAGTGAGGCGATGCGGGCGATGTTGGGTCCGTCTTTTATAGTTCGATCCTAGTCGAACCATCGACCGGCGACAAAGCGCTAGGGTGAAGCCGTGCATCCAGGGAGAACACCGGCATGACCATCACCTGCTTCATCCGTTACCAGATCGACCCGTTCCAGCGCGAGGCCTTCCGTGAGTACGCGGAGAACTGGGGGCGCATCATCCCGCGCTGCGGCGGCCAGCTGCTCGGCTACTTCCTGCCCCACGAGGGCAGCAACGATATCGCCTGGGGGCTGATCGCCTTTCCCAGCCTGGCCGCCTACGAGGCCTACCGCACCCGCCTGAAGGGCGATGCCGGGGGGGCGCGCCAACTTCGCCCTGGCCCAGGAGAAACGCTTCATCCTGCGCGAGGAGCGCAGCTTCCTCGAACTGGTGGAGGGCACGCAGCCATGCTCGCGGTGATCTTCGAAGTGCAACCGGCAGCGGGCCGGCGCGACACCTACCTGGGCCTGGCCGCCGAGCTGCGCGAGCAGCTGCAGGGCATCGACGGCTTCCTCTCCATCGAGCGCTTCGAGAGCCTCAGCCAGCCAGCCAGCCAGGCAAGCTGCTGTCGCTGTCGTTCTGGCGCGACGAGGCGGCGGTGCGCCAGTGGCGCAACACCGAGGAGCATCGCCAGGCGCAACAGGCCGGGCGTGACGGGGTGTTCGCCGACTACCGCCTGCGCGTGGCCGAGGTGTTGCGCGACTACGGCCTGCAGGCACGCGAGCAGGCACCGGCGGACTCGCAGACGGCTCATGGGGGCTGAAAAATATATCTCGGCTGCCCGAGCGCCTTCGCTGTGCTCTGCCTAGTATGAGTGGAGGCTGACAAGGGGAGGGGGCAGCCATGGCCACGGCCGGCAAGAAAATGGGGCTCACCGGGCTGACCACCCTGGTGGCGGTGAACATGATGGGCTCGGGCATCATCATGCTGCCGTCGAGCATGGCCCAGCTGGGGGCGGTGTCGCTGCTGTCCTGGGTAATCACGGCCATCGGTTCGATGGCCATCGCCTACTGCTTCGCCCAGTGTGGCATCTACTGCACGCGGCCGGGCGGCATGTCGGCCTACACCGAGGAGGCGCACGGCAAGTCGGCGTTCTTCCTCTGTTCCTACCTGTACTTCCTTTCGCTGGCCATCGGCAACGTGGCCATCGCCATCTCCGCGGTGGGCTACATGACGCCCTTCCTGCCCTGGCTGGGTAGTGGCGCTATCCCGTTGTTCGTCGGTACGGTCGGGCTGATCTGGCTGACTACCCTGGCTAACTTCGGTGGGCCGAAAGTCACCGGCCAGATTGGTTCCATCACCGTCTGGGGGGTGATCATCCCGGTGGCTGGACTGTCGCTGATCGGCTGGTTCTGGTTCGATGCCGAGGTGCTGCGCCAGGCCTGGAATCCCAACGGCATCGCCACCAGTGAGGCCATCGCGCAGAGCATCCCGCTGACCCTCTGGGCCTTCCTCGGCATGGAGTCGGCGGCGCAGAATTCCGACGCGGTGGAGAACCCGCAGCGCAACGTGCCGCTGGCCTGCCTGCTCGGCACCCTGGGTGCGGCGGTGATCTATGTGGCCTCCACCACGGTGATCATGGGCATAGTGCCGAACGCCGAACTGGCCAGCTCCAGCGCGCCCTTCGCCTTCGTCTATGCGCAGATGTTCAATGGCTGGGTCGGCGACATCATCATGGCCCTGGCGGTGATGGCCTGCGTAGGGTCCCTGCTGGGCTGGCAGTTCACCCTGGCGCAGACGGCCAAGGTCACCGCCGAGCAGCAGATGTTCCCGCGCCTGTTCGCCAGGGTGACCCTGCTCGGCGCGCCGATCGCCGGGCTGCTCGCCAACGCCGCGCTGCAGACCGGCATGGCGGTGTCGACCATCTCACCCAACGCCTCCGAGCAGTTCGGCAAGCTGGTCAACCTGGCGGCGGTGACCAACATCATTCCCTACATCACCGCGCTGTCGGCGTTGCTGATCATCATGCAGAAGGCCGGGGTGGCGCGCGGCGTGCAGTACCGCAACGGCGCGGCGCTGGCGGTGGCCATGGCCTACAGCTTCTATGCGTTGTATGCCTCGGGCACCGAGGCGGTGTTCGGCGGCATGCTGGTCACGGCGGTGGGCTACCTGCTGTTCGGCTACATCGCCGACCGTTTCCTCGATGAGCGAGCCGGCCAGGCTGCCGCAGGGAGGGGGCGCTGATGATCTTACGCACAATCGCGCTGCTGGGCCTGGCCTGCGGCCTGGCATTGCCACTGGCGGCGCAGACCCTGGAACGGGTTCGCTCCGCCAATCTCCTGACCCTGGGCTACATCGACCAGTTGCAGCCCTTCTCGTCCGGCCCGGCCACGCAGCCGTCCGGTTATGTCATCGAGCTGTGCCAGCGCATCGCCGAACGCATCCGCCGCGAGCAGGACCTGCCGCAGCTGCGCCTGGTCTACCGCCAGCTCGCCCGCGAGGAGGCCCTGGCGGCACTGCAGGACGGCCGCGTGGACCTGCTGTGCAGCCCACTGGTGGCGAGCCTGGAGCGCCGGCGCAGGGTCAGCTTCTCGCTGCCGATCTATCCCTCCGGGCGCAGCGCCGCGGTGCGCGCCGATGCACCGCCGGCCCTGTTGCGGGCGCTGGAGGGCAAGGTGGAACGCACCGCGCCGCAATGGCGCGCCACCATCAACCGTGGCCTGGCGCGCGGTACCTTCGCGGTGATCGCCGGCAGTACCACCGAGCAGTGGGTACGCCAGCAGCTGCGCCTGTTCGGCGTGGTCTCGGATGTGGTTGCGGTGCAGGGTTTCGCCGAGGGCATCGCCCTGCTGGAGGCCGGCAAGGCCGACGCATTCTTCGGCGACCGCGTGGTGCTGCAGCGCCAGATCGCGGCCAGTGCTGCGGCACAGCCGCCGCGGGTGCTGGAGCGGATCTTCGAGCTGGAGCCGGTGGCCCTGGCCCTGCCGCGTGGCGACGAGGACCTGCGCCTGCTGGTCGACAGCGAGCTGAGCCTGATCTACCGCAGCGGCGAGATCGAGCCCCTGTATCGCCAGTACTTCGGCGAGCCCGGCGAGCAGGTGCGCCTGCTGTTCAAGGCCTACGCGCTGCCCTGAAGGCGCCATGCCCGGGGAGGGCATGGCACCTGGCGTCACAGGTTGGGTTTACCGCCGGCGGCGGTCGAGGTGACGTTCAGGCCGGCGATGAGAAAGCCGGTCTCCTCGTCGGCCCGCGGGCAGTGCTCGACCCCCTTGGGGACCACGAACAGCTCGCCGGGCAGCAGCTCGACCGTCCTGTCGCGCAGCTGGATGGTCAGGCGGCCGTAGCAGACGATGAACAGCTCGTCCTGGTCGTCGTGCTTGTGCCAGCGGGTCTCGCCGACCCCCTTGGCCAGCTTGAGCAGTTGCCCGTTGGCCTCGCCGACGATGCGCTGCGACCAGTGCTCGTCGATGCGTGCCAGTTCGTCCAGCAGGTTGACCTTGTGCATGGCGGGTATCCCCTCACTTGATGCCGGCGCTTCTCAGGGCCGCCGGCAGGAACTCGGCCTTGGCCGCCTTGAAGCCGAAGGACACGGGGTTGCCGGAGTTGTACAGCAGGCCCATCACCAGGTAGCGGGAGCTGTTGAAATCATAGATGGCCTCGGCGGCGTACCAGGGCGTGTCGGCATAGTAGTACTGCACGTGGAAGCCCTCGGCGAAGCGCCACAGCGAGCCGCGGCTGTCGTAGTGCTCGGCCAGGGCGATCTGCCAGGTGTCCTCGTCGATGTAGAAGACCCGCTTGGCATAGACATGGCGCTGGCCCTCGCGCAGGGTGCCGACCACCTTCCACACCCTGTGTTTCTCGTAGCGCAGCAGCTCCGGGTTGAGATGGCCCTTCTGGATCAGGCGCTCGGAGTCGAGATTCTGGTCGGTCAGGCGATGGTTGTTGTAGGGGATGTAGAGTTCCTGCTTGCCCTCCAGCTTCCACTCGTAGCGGTCGGGCGAGCCCGAGTACATGTCGACGTTGTCCGAGGTGCGCAGCCCGTCCGCCGCCGTGCCGGGGCCGTCGTAGGCGACCTGGGGGGCGCGGCGCACGCGGCGCTGGCCGGCGTTGTAGAGCCAGGCCAGGCGCGGCTGCTGGTACTGGTCGACGGTCTCGTGGACCAGCAGCATGTTGCCGGCCAGGCGCGCCGGGGCCACGACTTCCTGCTTGGCGTAGATCATCACGTTGGCGTCGGTTGCCGGGTCGAAACCGTTGAGGTTTTCCGGCCATACTGCGCGCTCTTCGATCTGCACTTCGTTGAACGAGCCGCTGGCCTGGGTGATGACTTGGGTCTGCGAGCGGAACAGGCTGCCACCGCGGTAGCGCATGAAGTGGTTCCACAGCGCCTCGAGACCGTTCTTCGGTGCCGGGAAGGGGTAGTAGCCCTGGTAGTTGGTCACGCCGTTGCCATCGGGCGTCAGGCGCGCGCTTTCGCGGTTGCGGCCGGCGGCCTGGTATACGGCCTCGGGTACGGCGGCGGTACGGCGCGTCGGATAGACGTTGAGGCCGTAGCCGTCCTGGTTGCGGCGTAGCTGCTCGATCTGCCCGGGGCTGAGGTACTGCTGATACTGCGTGTAGTTGCTGTGATCGATGGTGAATTCGATGGGATCATCGGCAAAGGGGTCGACGAAGCCGCTGGTGATGTCGGCCGCCGCCAGGGGCTTGCGGTAGCCGCCCTGCCAGGCGGGGATGGAACCGTCGGCGTTGCCGGCCAGTTCGGCGCCCAGCGGTGTGGTGGGCGTCGCCTGGGCGGTGGCTTGCAGGGCGAGGCCGAGGACGAGGAACAGAGGCAGTCTGGTCATGGTCATTGCGCCTCGGCGGCCAGTTGCAGGCGGGCATGGGTGGTTTCCAGCTGGCGTTGCGCGTCTTCGGCGCCCAGCACCTTGGCCTGGAGGAACCAGCTGTGGGCGTACTCGAGGGCAGGCAGGCCGTCGGGGCCGCTGGTGGCCGCGGCGAGATGGCACTTGCCGATCTCCAGCGCCAGGGGCGCGGTGACGCTGTCCCGCTCCAGTTCGTTGGTGATGCACGGGCTTTCCGGCTGGGCCAGGACCGCGCCGCTGGCGAGGAGCAGGCCGGCTGTGAGGAGCTGCTTGAGCATGATGGGAGACCTCGGATCAGGGGGTTGAGGCTTGGTTCTATAATAGAACCGTGCGGAGTTGAAATTAGGTTCTATAATGAAACCTGTCAAGCGCTTTCGCGCCGGGTTTCTTTCGTGGCGATCTGGAGGTCTACAGAGTGGAAAGGCTCACGTTCGAGGATCGGAATTGCTCCATCGCGCGCTCGCTGGATGTGCTGGGGGACTGGTGGAACGTGCTGATCGTGCTGGAGTGCATGTGGGGCTCCAGCAAGTTCGACGAATTTCAGCGCAACCAGGGGATTTCCAAGGGCATCCTGTCCAAGCGCCTGAAGCTGCTGCAGGAGCACGGCATCCTCAGCAAGCGCGCGGTACAGGGCGGCACCGAGTACAAGCTGACCGAGAAGGGGCGCTCACTGCATGTAATAGTGGTAGCCATCCTGCAGTGGGGCGACCGCTGGAATCCCCTGCCGGAGGGGGCACCCGTGGTGCCGGTCAACCGCAACAGCGGCGCTCCGGTGGCGCCCTTGGAGCTGCTCGATGCCGAGGGGCAGCCGGTGGGCATGCGCAACCTGGGATTGCTGCCTGGTCCCGGCGCCAACGCCAATACCCGCCGGCGCCTGGAAGAGCTGGCGCTGCGGCGGCAAGCCAGCGAGCAGGTGGGCTGAGTCAGGCCTCGCCCTTGATCTCCTTGAGGTGCTTGTACACCGTGGCGCGGCCCATGTTGAGCACGTTGGCGATGTAGTTGGCGGCACTCTTGCCCTTGAATGCACCTTCGGCATGCAGGGCCTCGACCAGCTCGCGCTTGTGCTCGCGGGTGAGCAGGTTGAGGCCGAGCTGGCGCTGCTGCAGCCAGGCGTGCAGGAAACTGTTGATGCGCTCCTGCCAGTCGTCGCGGAACAGCGCATCGGGCTGCGGTATCACCCGGCTGGCGGAGAGGAACAGGTCCAGCGCCTGCTTGGCGCTCTCCAGCATGGAGATGTTGAAGTTCAGGCACAGGACGGCCACCGGCGTGCCCCGGGCATCGCGCAGCACGGTGCTGACCGAGCGGATCTTCCGGCCGTCCCAGTTGAGCTTCTCGTAGGGGCCGATGTTGCGCTCGTCCGGGGTGTGCTCCAGCAGGTCCTCCAGCGCCGCATCGTCGCCCACCGCGCGTTTGGACAGGTTGTTGGCGATGTGGTCGATCTTCTGCGTGCGCAGGTCGTGCAACACCACCTCGACATGGGGGAAGAACAGGGTGGCGATGGCGTCGGCGATGGCGCGGAAATTATCGAGGTCGGCGGCGGGGCGGGGCGTCATGCAGTGGGCTCCTGGGGCGGCACGGCGAGTGTGCCGCAAAGCGTCGGGGGCGTCATCAGGCGCCCCCGCTGCGCTTATCGACCCAGGCGGGCCGGCGAGAGCATCGCCGCGCTGAGGCCGAAGGCGGCGATATGCGCCGGCAGCGGCTGCTGGCGGATCAGCGCGGCGCAGGCCTCGCCCATCGCCGCGCTGGTCTGGATGCCGTAGCCGCCCTGGGCGGCCACCCAGAAGAAGCCTTCGGCATCCTCGGCATAGCCGCCGACCAGGTCGCCGTCGGCGACGAAGCTGCGCAGGCCGGCCCAGGTGTGCTGCGGGCGGCGGATCGTCAGGCTGGTGTGCTCCTCGATCTGGTACAGGCCCATGGCGATATCCAGCTCTTCCGGCTGCACGTCGTGCGGCGCCACCGGGTCGGCGTTGGCTGGCGAGCCGAGCAGCTGGCCGGCATCCGGCTTGAAGTAGAAGGCTTCGTGCAGGTCCACCAGGCAGGGCCAGGCATGGCAGTCCAGTCCTTCCGGGGGCAGGAAGGTGAAGGCGGCGCGGCGCTTGGGCGTGAGACCGATGGGGGCGACCCCGGCCAGCTTGGCGATCTCGTCGCACCAGCCCCCGGCGGCGTTGACCAGCACCCGGCAGCGGTACAGCTGCTCGCCGCAGCGCACCTGCCAGCCGTCCGCGAGCCGCTCGATCGCGCTGACCTCGCGGTTGCAGTGGATTTCCCCGCCCTGCTGGCGGATGCCGCGCAGGAAGCCCTGGTGCAGGGCATCGGTGTCGATGTCGGCGGCGCTGGGGTCGAGCATGGCGCCATGCACCTTGTCGCGGCGCAGCACCGGCACCAGGGCGCAGGCCTCGTCGGCGCTGAGCAGGCGCATCTGCGGCACGCTGGCCTTGCCGCTTGCGTACTGGCGCTGCAGTTCCTCGGCGTCGCCGGAGAAGTCCACCACCATCTCGCCGCGCGGGCTGAGCAGCGGGTGCTCGCTGAAACCGGCCGGCGGCGCGTCGAAGAAGGCGCGGCTGGCGGCGGTCAGGGCGCGCACCTGCGGCGTGCCATAGGCCAGGGTATAGAGCGCGGCGGAGCGCCCGGTGCTGTGGTAGCCGGGTTGGCTTTCGCGCTCCAGCAGCAGGGTCCTGCCGTGCGCGGCGAGGAAGTAGCCGGTGCTGGCGCCGGCGATGCCGGCACCGACGATGAGGAATTCGCTGTCGATCACGTCGCTCATTGGCCTTGCTCCAGCAGCTGATGCAGGGCATGGGCCAGGGCCATGTCTTCGAGGCCCAGGCCGATGGAACGGAAGAGCACCGGACGGGCATAGTCCGGCCTGGGGGCCAGGCCGACGACCAGTTCGGCCAGGTCGCCGCGGATCAGGTTGCTGCTCCAGCCGCCTTCCGCCGCCAGCACCATCTCGCCGGCGGCGCCGGGAGTGGTGGCGCGGTAGTCGCAATACACGTCCATGCCGGCCAGGCTCTGTGGCGGCACCTCGTGGGCGCGCGGCGCATTGGTGCTGATCGAGGTGACCAGCACGTTGCGGCCGAGGCTCAGCGGATCGAGCACCGGCCCGGCGGCGGAGGTGCACAGCAGGATGACCTCGGCGTCGGCCACGGCCTCCTCCTGGCTGGCGCACAGCTGCAGGCGCGGGTCCAGGGCGCGCAGCTCGGCGTGTTTCGCGGCGCCCTCGGCGGCCAGACCGGGGGAGTGCAGGCGGATGCTCTGCCAGTCGCGCAGGTTCTGCACATAGCGCAGGTGGGCGCGGGCCACCGGACCGCTGCCGATGATGGCCAGGCGCGTGGCACCGGCCGGCGCCAGCTCCTCCACGGCCACCGCGGTGGTGGCGGCGGTGCGCGCGGTGGTCAGGCTCTTGGCATCGCACAGCAGCAGCGGCTGGCCGCTGCGCATGGACATCAGCAGGGTCCAGGCGGTGACGGTGGCGCCCTGCGGACCGGGGATGTAGGGCGAGGTCTTGATCCCGTAGACCCCTTCATCGGCCAGCACGCCCAGGTAGTTGATGAAGTCGCCGCCGTCGGGGAACTCCACCAGTTGCTGCGCCGGTTGCAGCGCGCGGCCCCTGGCTAGGCTGGCGAACATGGTGCGCATGGCCTGGTGCACGTCGATACGGGCGAGCAGGCGTTCGGCTTCGGTCTGGTCGATCACGCGGGTCATGGTTGGCTCCGGGAAGTAAACTAATTTGTCCATAATGGATTTTAAAGTTTATTCCGGCAACCATGACGCCGCGCTCTGGCGCCTGGATGAATCTTGCTGTCGCTTCAGATGGTTCCCGCCGCCTTCAGCGCGGCGATCTGCTCGGCGCCATAGCCCAGCTCACCGAGTACCTGGGCGTTGTGCTCGCCCAGCGCGGGCCCGGTCCACTGCACGTCGCCGGGGGTGGCGGACAGCTTGGGCACTATGCCCGGCATCCTGAACGGCTTGCCGTCGGGCAGCCTGGCCGAGAGGAACATCTCGCGGGCGAGGAATTGCGTGTCGGCGAACATGTCCTCGGCGGAATAGATGCGGCTGGCCGGCACTTCCGCGCGCACCAGCACGGCCTCGACTTCGGCGAGCGGCAGGCTGGCGGCCCAGCGGTCGATCACCCCGTACAGCTCGTCGCGCCGCGCATCGCGGCCGGCGTTGTCGGCCAGGTCCGGCGCATCGGCCAGATCCTCGCGGCCGATGGCGCGCATGAAGCGCTGGAAGATGGCGTCGCCGTTGGCGCCGATCTGGATGTGCTTGCCGTCGGCGCAGGTATGGATGGAGGAGGGGGTGATGCCGGGCATGATGTTGCCGGTCCTCTCCCGCACGAATCCGAACACGTCGAACTCCGGCACCATCGACTCCATCATGGCGAATACCGCCTCGTAGAGCGCCACGTCCACCACCTGGCCGCTGCCGCCGTTGACTTCGCGCTGGCGCAGCGCCATCAAGGCGCCGATCACGCCCCAGAGGGCGGCGATGGAATCGCCGATGCTGATGCCGGTGCGCACCGGCGGGCGGTCCTCGAAGCCGGTGATGTAGCGCAGCCCGCCCATCGACTCGCCCACCGCGCCGAAGCCCGGCTGGTCCTTCATGGGGCCGCTCTGGCCGAAGCCGGACAGGCGCACCATCACCAGCCTGGGGTTCAGCGCGTGCAGCACGTCCCAGCCCAGGCCGAGCTTCTCCAGCACGCCGGGGCGGAAGTTCTCGATCAGGATGTCCGCCTCGGCCAGGAGCTTCCTGAGGACCTCGCGACCGTCCTCGTGCTTCAGGTTGAGGGTGATGCAGCGCTTGTTGCGCGCCTGCACGAACCACCACAGCGAGGTGCCCTGGTACAGCTTGCGCCACTTGCGCAGCGGGTCGCCGCCGTCGGGCGACTCCACCTTGATCACCTCGGCGCCGAACTCGGCGCAGATGCGCGAGGCGAAGGGCCCGGCGATCAGGGTGCCGAGTTCGACCACTTTCAGGCCGGCGAGGGGTTTGTTGGCGATCATGGGTTGTCCCTGCGAGTTCACGAATGCCGGCCAGCCTATCCTCGGCCGGCGGGCGATGCCAGCCACAGGCACTTCACCCGCCGGCAGTGGCCTTTTGCTAGAGTGCGGGCAAAGAGCCGTCCGTTCGTGCTCAGGGAACCGAGCCCTACCCGATGTCGCAACTGCATATCCCGTCTCTGCTGCTGGCCAATGTCAGCGTCGTGTTTTTCTGCGCCGCACTGATGCTCTACAGTTGGTGGCGCGGTCGCCACGAACGCACTCTGTTGTGGGCCAGCGTGATGCTGTTCCTCGAAGGGGCGGGGCTGATACTCAACGCCCTGCGCGGCCTGGGCTTCGACTGGGTGCCGATAGTCGTCGGCAATGTGGTCCTGCTGCTCTGCATCGGCATGACCTGGGCTGCCATGCGGACCTTCTGCGGGCGCGAGCCGCGCTGGTGGCTGGTCACCCTGGGGGCCTGGGGCTGGCTGTTGCTGTGCCTGTGGCCGGCCTTTTATGGTGATATCCGCTGGCGGGTCACGGCCTTCACCCTGCTGCTGGTCGCCTACATGCTGGCCGCCATGCATGAGCTCTGGCGCGCGCGCGGACAGCAGGTATCCATCCTTGCCGCCCAGCTGCTGATGGGCGGGCACGTGCTGTTCCATATCCTGCGTATGCTGTTTGGCACGTGGGGCAACAATGGCAGCGCACCTTACAGTCCGATGTTCGTCGCGCTGCTGATCGAGAGTGTGCTCTACGCCGTGGGCATGGCCTTTCTGGTGCTGTCCATGGTCAAGGAACGGGCCGAGCAGCAGTATCGAGTGGCGGCATACTCCGACCCGCTGACCGGCATCGGTAACCGCCGCGCCTTCCTCAGTGCCGGCGAGCACCTGTTGCGGCTGTGCGCCGAGCAGCGCCAGCCGGTGGCGCTGCTGCTTTGCGACCTCGATCATTTCAAGGCAATCAACGACCGACTCGGCCATGCCGAGGGGGACCGCGTGCTGCAGGCCTTCAGTGCCGGGGTGGTCGATCGCCTGCGCAAGACCGACGTGTTCGGGCGCATCGGTGGCGAGGAGTTCGCCTGCCTGGTAGCGGGGTCGCAGGCCGAGGCGTTGGCGCTGGCCGAGCGCATTCGCAGGGAGTTTGCCGAGGCCTCCGGCAGTTGCGCGCAGAGTGTCAGCATCGGCGTTGCCAGCAGCACCGTGGGTGGCTATGACCTGCCGCGTCTGTTGTCCCTCGCCGACCAGGCGCTCTATGCGGCCAAGCGTTCCGGGCGCAACCAGGTGCTGGCGTTCGGGGCGGACGGCGAACCCCTGGCGGCCTATTCGCGGTAGACTTGCCGCCTTTCCGCCAGCCAAGAAGCCCGCCCATGGCCCTGCAAGCCACGCCCTACAAAGTCGAACTGAACCTCACCGATATCGACCGCAACGTCTACGAAAACCTGCGCTTCACCGTGGCCAGGCACCCCTCGGAGACCGAGGAGCGCCTGTGCGTACGGCTGATCGCCTATGCCCTGTGGTACGGCGAGCAGCTGGCCTTCGGCCGCGGCCTGTCCGATGTCGACGAACCCGCCTTGTGGGAGAAGAGCCTGGACGACCGTGTGCTGCACTGGATCGAGGTCGGCCAGCCGGACGCTGAACGCATGACCTGGTGCTCGCGGCGCACCGAGCGCTTCAGCGTGCTGGCCTACGGCAACCTGCGGGTGTGGCAGAGCAAGGTGCTCGACGGCGTGCGCGGGCTGAAGAACCTCAACGTGGTCGGTGTCGATCAGGCCGCCCTGGAAGAGCTGGCTCGCGACCTGCCGCGCTCGGTGAGCTGGAGCGTGATGATCAGCGACGGCCACCTGTACGTCACCGACGAGCGCGGCCAGCACGAGATTCCCCTGGAGTGGCTGGCCGGCGAACGCTGACCGCAATCCTGGCGCGCGGCTCCGGAGGTCATCCGGGGCCGCTGCGCCGCGATGTTCCCGGATTGCATCCGGGTTACCCATGCCTGCTTCGGAATACCCCATGCGCATCGATCTTCGCCCCCTGCCCGCAACCCTGCCCGATCTGGGCCAGCTGCCGCCGCTGCTGACCCGCCTGTACGCCGCCCGTGGCGTGCAGTCCGCCGCCGAGCTGGACAAGGGCCTGGCGCGCCTGCTGCCTTACCAGCGGCTGAAGGGCATCGACGGTGCGGTGCAGCTGCTGGTCGAGGCCCTGGAGCAGCGCCAGCGCATCCTCTTCGTCGGCGACTTCGACGCCGATGGCGCCACCGCCAGCGCGGTCGGCGTGCTCGGCCTGCGCATGCTTGGCGCCGCCCACGTCGACTACCTGGTGCCCAACCGCTTCGAGTACGGCTACGGCCTGACGCCGGAGATCGTTGCCGTGGCCCTGCAGCGCCGGCCCGATCTGCTGGTGACGGTGGACAACGGCATCTCCAGCGTCGAGGGCGTGGCGGCGGCGAAGGCCGCCGGCCTCAGGGTGCTGGTCACCGACCATCACCTGCCGGGCCCGGAGCTGCCGGCGGCGGACGCCATCGTCAATCCCAACCAGCCGGGTTGCGACTTCCCCAGCAAGGCGCTGGCCGGGGTCGGGGTGATCTTCTATGTGCTGCTGGCGCTGCGCGCCAGGCTGCGCGAGCTGGACTGGTTCGCCCGGGCCGGGCAGCCGGAACCGAACCTGGGCGAGCTGCTCGACCTGGTGGCCCTCGGCAGCGTCGCCGACGTCGTGCCGCTGGATGCCAACAACCGCATCCTGGTCCACCAGGGCCTGGCGCGCATCCGCGCCGGCCGCGCGCGACCGGGGCTCAAGGCGATCCTCGAGGTGGCCGGGCGGCAGGCGGCGCGCATCAGCTCCACCGACCTCGGCTTCATCCTCGGCCCGCGCCTGAACGCCGCCGGCAGGCTGGACGACATGAGCCTGGGCATCGAGTGCCTGCTGTGCGACGACGAGGCGCTGGTCCGCGACATGGCCCAGCAGCTCGACGAGCTGAACAAGGACCGCAAGGCCATCGAGCAGGGCATGCAGCGCGAGGCCCTGGCCCAGCTGCGCGAGCTGAACGTCGAGGACCTGCCTTTCGGCCTGTGCCTGTTCGAGCCGGACTGGCACCAGGGGGTGATCGGCATCCTCGCCTCGCGCCTCAAGGAGCGCTACCACCGCCCGGCCATCGCCTTCGCCGATGCCGGCGACGGCCTGCTCAAGGGCTCGGCGCGCTCGGTGCCGGGCCTGCATATCCGCGATGCGCTGGATGCCGTGGCGGCGCGTCACCCGGGGCTGATCAGCAAGTTCGGCGGGCATGCCATGGCCGCCGGCCTGTCCCTGCCGCAGGAGAACTATGCGGCCTTCGCCGCCGCCTTCGATGCCGAGGTGCGTCGCCAGCTGAGCGCGGACGATCTCACCGGCCGCCTGCTGTCCGACGGCCAGCTGGGAGCCGAGGAGTTCCATCTGGAGCTGGCCAAGGCCCTGCGTCATGCCGGGCCCTGGGGCCAGCACTTCCCCGAGCCATTGTTCCACGGCCTGTTCCAGATCGTCACCCAGCGGGTGGTGGGCGAGAAGCACCTCAAGCTGGTGGTCAAGACCGAGTGCGGCAGCCAGACCCTGGATGGCATCGCCTTCAACGTCGACCGCGACACCTGGCCCAACCCCAACGTGCGCTGGGTGGAGCTGGCCTACAAGCTGGACGTCAACGAGTATCAGGGCCGCGAGAGCGTGCAGCTGCTGGTCGCGCACCTGGCGCCACGCTGAGGCGCCGCCTAGGGTTAGGGGGACTTCGACGCCACGAGGAACCCCAATGGACCCCTTCATGCAAGCTGCCCTCGGCGAGGCCCGCCTGGGCCTCGCCGAGGGCGGCATTCCCATCGGCTCGGTGATAGTGCATGACGGCCGCATCATCGGCCGTGGCCACAATCGCCGGGTGCAGCAGGGCAGCGCCATCCGCCACGGCGAGATGGATGCCTTCGAGAATGCCGGCCGGCAGCCGGCCCGCGTCTACCGCGAGGCGGTGCTCTACACCACCCTGTCGCCCTGCGCGATGTGCAGCGGCGCCATCCTGCTGTACGGCATACCGCGGGTGGTGATCGGCGAGAACCGCACCTTCCTTGGCGAAGAGGCGCTGCTGCGCGAGCGCGGCGTGCAGCTGGACGTGCTGCAGGATGCCGAGTGCATCCGGCTGATGGAGGACTTCATCGCCACCCGTCCCGAGCTGTGGCACGAGGATATCGGCGAGTAGTGGGTGAGACGGCGCCCGCCGGCCGGGCGCCGCAGCGGTGTTACCAACCCAATTGCTTGTTGAAACCCAGGGCATCGTAGTAGTCGCCCTGATAGACAATCTTGCCGTCCTTGATGCGGATGAAACTGACGCCCTCGAACGACAGCGGCTTGCCGGTGGCCGGGGTCTCGGCGCTCCAGGCGCCGCTGTTGGTGCCGCTGAACTTCCACTGGAAGGCGATGCCGTCGGCGCTGACGATGGGCGCGCTGGTCATTTCCCATTTGAGGTCCGGCACGGCGCCGATGAACACCTTGATCACGTTGTCGCGAGCAGCGGTCTTGCCGTTCTGCGGGGTGCCGACGGTGGCGTCGAAGTACACCGCGTCTTCGGCCAGGAAGGTTGCGGCCTTATCGGCGTCGTGGGCGTTCCAGGCGGCCATGTAGCCGTCGACCAGGGCCTTGGCGTCGTCGGCCGCCTGGGCCAGGCCGGCGAGGGTGCCGAGGGCGAGGAAAGCGATGCTGCGCAGTGCGGTTTTCATTGTTGTCGCTCCAGCTGTGTTGTTGTAACGAAACCGGTTGAGAAACATCGGAGCGATCTGGGCGTCGCGCGCGCCGGGCGGGCTAGGCGGCCAGAGCCGAGAAAGCGCAATGTACTGGAGTACATGAGCATTTCGAGGTTCTGGCCAACAACGCCCGGACCAGCGCGCGGCGCTCAGCTCAGTGCTTGATCATCACGTGGCGGATGGCGGTGTAGTCCTCCAGCCCGTACATGGACATGTCCTTGCCGTAGCCGGAGAGCTTGAGGCCGCCGTGGGGCATCTCGCTGACCAGCATGAAGTGGGTGTTGACCCAGGTGCAGCCGTACTGCAGGCGCGCCGACAGGCGATGGGCGCGGCCGACGTCGCGGGTCCACACCGAACTGGCCAGGCCGTAGTCGGAGGCGTTGGCCCAGGCCAGGGCCTGCGCCTCGTCGTCGAACGGGGTGACCGAGACCACCGGGCCGAACACCTCGCGGCAGACGATTTCGTCGCTCTGCCGGGCGCCGGCCAGCACCGTGGGCAGGAAGAAGAAGCCGTTGCCGGCCGGAGCCTTGCCGCCGGTGACCACCTCGATGTGTGACTGCGCCGTGGCGCGCTCGACGAAGCCGGCCACGCGCTGGCGGTGCACCTCGGTGATCAGCGGACCGAGCTCGGTGCCGGCGTCGTCCTGCAGGCCATGCTTGATCGAGCCGACCGCTTCGCCGAGCTTGGCCACGAACTTCTCGTAGATGCCCTTCTGCGCGTAGATGCGGCAGGCGGCGGTGCAGTCCTGCCCGGCGTTGTAGAAGCCGAAGGTGCGGATGCCCTCGACGGCGGCGTCGATGTCGGCGTCGTCGAAGATGATCACCGGTGCCTTGCCGCCCAGCTCCATGTGCATGCGCTTAACCGAAGCTGCGGTGCCGGCGATGATCTTCGAACCGGTGGGGATCGAGCCGGTCAGCGACACCATGCGCACCTTCTCGTGGTTGACCAGTGGCTCGCCGACGGCGGCGCCGCGGCCGAACACGATGTTGACCACCCCGGCGGGGAAGATGGCGGCGATCAGCTGGCCCAGGCGCAGGGCGGTCAGCGGCGTCTGCTCGGAAGGCTTGAGCACCACACAGTTGCCGGCGGCCAAGGCCGGGGCCAGCTTCCAGGCGGCCATCATCAGCGGGTAGTTCCACGGCGCGATGGAGGCGACCACGCCGATCGGGTCGCGGCGGATCATCGAGGTGTGGCCGGGTAGGTATTCGCCGGCGGCGGAACCCTGCAGGCAGCGCGCGGCCCCGGCGAAGAAGCGGAACACGTCGGCGATGGCCGGCAGCTCGTCGTTGCGCGCGGCGGCGTAGGGCTTGCCGCAGTTCTGCGACTCCAGGCGGGCCAGTTCGTCGGCGTTGGCGTCGATGGCATCGGCCAGGGCCAGGAGCAGGGCGGAGCGCTGGCCGGGGGTGGTCTGCGACCAGGCGTCGAAGGCGGCGTCGGCGGCGCGCACGGCGGCGTCGATCTGTTCGGCGGTGGCCTCGGGGATGTCCACCAGGGTGCTGCCCAGCGAGGGGTTGAGCACGGGTTGGGCGGCGCCCATGCCGGCGACCAGTTCGCCGTTGATCAGCAGTTTGGTTTGCATCGCTAGAACCTCGCTATCGGGTTTGCATGAATGAGCGGGGAGGGCGTCTGGCCCTCTCCCCCGGCCCCTCTCCCGCAAGCGGGCGAGGGGAGGAACGTCTTACTTGCCGCTGCCGGCCACGCCCTCGCCACCCTTGGTCAGGTAGTAGGCGGCAAGGATCGGCAGCATGGTCACCAGCATCACCAGCATGGCGACCACGTTGGTCACCGGTACGTCGCGCGGGCGCGACAGCTGGTTGAGCAGCCAGATCGGCAGGGTCTTCTCGTGGCCGGCGGTGAAGGTGGTGACGATGATCTCGTCGAAGGACAGGGCGAAGGCCAGCATGCCGCCGGCCAGCAGGGCCGAGCCGAGGTTGGGCAGGACGATGTAGCGGAAGGTCTGCCAGCCGTCGGCGCCGAGGTCCATGCTGGCCTCGATCAGGCTGTAGCTGGTGCGGCGGAAGCGGGCGATGACGTTGTTGTAGACGATCACCACGCAGAAGGTGGCGTGGCCGATGACGATGGTCAGCAGGCCCGGCTCGATGCCGAAGGTCTTGAACGCCGAGAGCAGGGCGATGCCGGTGACGATGCCGGGCAGGGCGATCGGCAGGATCAGCAGCAGCGATACGCTCTCCTTGCCGAAGAAGTCGCGCCGCCACAGCGCCGCCGCGGCCAGGGTGCCGAGGAGCATGGCGATCAGCGTGGCGATGGCCGCCACCTTGAGCGACAGCACTATGGCTTCGAGCACGTCGGCGCGGGCGAAGGCCACGCTGAACCAGTCCAGGGTCAGGCCCTTGGGCGGGAAGCTGAAGCCGGCGCTCTCGGTGTTGAAGGCGTAGAGGAAGATGATCAGGATCGGGAAGTGCAGGAACACCAGCCCGCCCCAGGCGGCCAGCTTCAGGCCGAGGGAAGCTTGCTCAGAGTGCATCGAAGGCCCCCAGACGCTTGACGATGGACAGGTAGACGGCGATCAGCACGATCGGCACCAGGGTGAAGGCGGCGGCCATCGGCATGTTGCCGATCGCGCCCTGCTGGGCGTAGACCATGCTGCCGATGAAGTAGCCGGGTGGCCCCACCAGTTGCGGCACTATGTAGTCGCCGAGGGTCAGGCTGAAGGTGAAGATCGAGCCGGCGGCGATGCCCGGGATCGACAGCGGCAGGATCACCTGCAGGAAGGTCTGCCGCGGCCTGGCGCCGAGGTCTGCCGAGGCCTGCAGCAGCGACGGCGGCAGGCGCTCCAGTGACGCTTGAATGGGCAGGATCATGAACGGCAGCCAGATGTAGACGAACACCAGGAAGCGCCCCAGGTGCGAGGTGGACAGGGTGTTACCGCCGACACCGGGGATGCCGAGGATGAACTCCAGCACGGGCTGCAGGTGCAGCGCCTGGACGAACCACATGGCCACGCCGCCCTTGGCCAGCAGCAGGGTCCAGGCGTAGGCCTTGACGATGTAGCTGGCCCACATCGGCAGCATCACCGCGATGTAGAAGAAGGCCTTGGTCTTGCCGTCGGTGTAGCGCGCCATGTAGTAGGCGATGGGGAAGGCCAGCAGGCCGGCGGCCAGCGACACCGCCACGGCCATGGTCAGGGTGCGCAGGATGATGTCGAAGTTGGCGGCCTGGAACAGCGCCTTGAAGTTGGCCAGCGTGAGGTCGGGGGTGACCGTCATGCTGAAGTCGTCGAAGGTGTAGAAACCCTGCCACAGCAGGGTCAGCAGCGAGCCCAGGTAGATCGCGCCGAACCACAGCAGTGGCGGGATCAGCAGTAGCGCCAGGTACAGCGTCGGCTTGCGGTAGAGCAGGCTGGACAGGCGGCGCAGCGGTCCGCCGCCGTCCGCCTGCAGGGCGAGGGCCTGGTTCATCTCAGGCCTCCTCACGCAGGGCGACCATGGCCGCGCGGGCCCAGCGCGCGGTGACGCGCTGGCCCGGCTGGCAGGGCGCGTCACCGACGCCCCACTGGTTGTTGGCCTGGCTGACGGCGAAGTTCTGGCCGTTGTCCAGTTGCAGCTCGTAGCGGGTGGCGGCGCCCAGGTACTGGATGTCGTGCAGCAGGCCGCTGATCTCCACCTCGTCGCTGGCCGGCAGGCTGCTGCCAGTGGCCACCAGGCGCACATGCTCCGGGCGGATCGACAGGGGGCGCGCCGAGCCGCCGATGCGCGCGGCCAGCTCGCCCTTGAGCACGTTGCTGGTGCCGACGAACTCGGCGACAAAGGCGCTGGCCGGGTTCATGTACAGGTTGCGCGGGGTGTCGACCTGCTCGATGCGGCCCCTGTTGAACACTGCCACGCGGTCGGACATGGACAGCGCCTCGCCCTGGTCGTGGGTGACGAAGATGAAGGTGATGCCGAGCTGGCGCTGCAGCTTCTTCAGCTCGCTCTGCATCTGCTCGCGCAGCTTGAGGTCCAGCGCGCCCAGCGGCTCGTCGAGCAGCAGCACGCGCGGGCGATTGACCAGCGCGCGGGCCAGGGCCACGCGCTGGCGCTGGCCGCCGGACAGCTGCGCCGGCTTGCGCCCACCGTAGCCACCGAGGGCGACCAGTGCCAGGGCCTCCTCGGCGCGCGCCAGGCGTTCGGCCTTGGCCACGCCCTTGACCTTGAGGCCGTAGGCGACGTTCTCCAGCACGTTCATGTGCGGGAACAGGGCGTAGTCCTGGAACACCGTGTTGACGTCGCGCTGGTAGGGCGGCAGCCCGGCGGCCTCGGCGCCGTGGATGCGGATGGAGCCGGCGCTGGGCTGCTCGAAGCCGGCGATCAGGCGCAGGCAGGTGGTCTTGCCCGAGCCGGAGGGGCCGAGCATGGAAAAGAATTCGCCGTCCCGGATGTCGATGGACACCCGGTCGACGGCCTTGACCTCGCCGAACACGCGGGACACATCGGTGAATTGCACTGCAAGGGTCATCTCGAACACTCCAGGAGGAAAGCCACCCACCTCCGCCCCGTTCGGTTTGCCGACACGAGACGGGAGAGTCGGTGGTGGGTGTACAGCGGTGAAACCAATGGCTTGGAATGGATGGCTGGAGAAGCTGTTATCCAGCCGCCGTTCAGATCGGCCCAGGGAGAGGCTTCTTCCTGGGCAACGTCGAGGCAGCGCTGAGCGAGCGGTTCGTGGGCAAGGCGTCCCGCAGCACGAAGCGAGACATACCGCCGGGTAGGCGAGCTTCGTGCGAGGACACAACGCCGCCCACGGATCGCGCAGCCAGCGCGGAACCCTTATCTACCGCCCATGATGGCGATGTAGTCCTGGGTCCAGCGGCTGTAGGGCACGTACTTGCCGCCCTCGGCCTGCGGGGTCTTCCAGAAGGCGATCTTGTCGAAGTTGTCGAAGCCGTTGGTCTTGCAGCCTTCGTCGGTCAGCAGGGCGTTGCCCTTGCAGGCTGCCGGCACTGCCGGGTTGGAGCCGAACCAGGCGGCCAGGTCGCCCTGCAGCTTGGGTTCCAGTGACCAGTTCATCCAGGCATAGGCGCAGTTGGGGTTCTTGGCCTCGGCATGCAGCATGGTGGTGTCGGCCCAGCCGGTGGCACCCTCGGCCGGCACGGTCGAGGCAATCGGCTGCTTTTCCATCTGCAGGGCGTTGACCTGATAGCCCCAGGCGCTGGAGGCGACCACGCCCTCGTTCTTGAAGTCGTTCATCTGCACGGTGACGTCGTGCCAGTAGCGGTGCGTCAGGGCGTGCTGCTGGCGCAGCAGCTGCAGCGCGGCGGCGTACTGCTCCTCGTTGAGCAGGTAGGGGTCGCTGATGCCCAGCTCCGGCTTGTGCGCCTTCAGGTAGAGGGCGGCGTCGGCGATGTAGATGGGGCCGTCGTAGGCCTGCACGCGGCCCTTGTTGGATTTGCCGTCGGCCAGGGTCATTTCCTCGAACACCACCTTCCAGCTGGTCGGCGCCTCCTTGAACGCCTGGGTGCTGTACATCAGCACGTTCGGGCCCCACTGGTAGGGGGTGCCGTAGTGCTGCCCGTCCACCACGTGCCAGGGGGCGTTCTTCAGGCGCTCGTCGACATTCTTCCAGTTGGGGATCAGGTCGATGTTCACCGGCTGCACGCGCTTGCCGGCGATCAGGCGCAGGGAGGCGTCGCCCGAGGCGGTGACCAGGTCGTAGCCGCCCTTGGCCATCAGGCTGACCATCTCGTCGGAGGTGGCGGCGGTCTTGACGTTGACCTTGCAGCCACTGGCCTTCTCGAACTGGGTCACCCAGTCGTAGTTCTTGTCGGTCTCGCCGCGCTCGATGTAGCCGGGCCAGGCGATGATGTTGAGCTGGCCTTCGGCCTGGCCCAGGGTCTTGAGCGGTTCGGCGGCCTGCACGGCGCCTGCGGCGAGCAGGGCGGTGGCGAGAGCGCTGAGCAGAGCGGTTCTTGGCGCGGACATCGTGATTCCCTCTTGTTGTGACCTGTTGTCGGGGCAGTTGAATGTCGTTCGGCAAGACCGCTGCCGAGCCGGCGGTTGGTTTCAGTCTAGTTGTTGTCCGTGGCGCGCCATGATGTGGCGCACCACGCTGTAGTCCTGCAACGAGTCGCTGGACAGGTCCTTGCCGTAGCCGGAACGCTTGAGCCCGCCGTGGGGCATCTCGCTGGCCAGCATGAAGTGGGTGTTGATCCAGGTGCAGCCGTACTGCAGGCGGTTGGCCAGCTGCAGGGCCTTGTCCAGGTTCTGCGTCCACACCGAGCTGGCCAGGCCGTACTCGGAGTCGTTGGCCCAGTCCAGCGCCTGGCTCAGCTGGTCGAAGCGGGTGACGGTGACCACCGGGCCGAACACCTCGCGCTGGACGATCTCGTCGTTCTGCCGGCAGCCGGCCAGCAGGGTCGGCTGGTAGTGGAAGCCGGGGCCGGAGTGCACGGCGGCGCCGGTGACCCGCTCGATGTGCGGCTGGCCCAGGGCGCGTTCGACGAAGCTGGCCACGCGGTCGCGCTGGCGTGCGCTGATCAGCGGGCCGATCTCGTTGTCGGCGTCCTTCTTGCGGGCGAAGCGGATGCTCGCCACGGCATCGCCCAGCTCGGCCACCAGGCGGTCGTGGATGCCGGCCTGGGCGTAGATGCGGCAGGCGGCGGTGCAGTCCTGGCCGGCGTTGTAGTAGCCATGGGTGCGGATGCCCTGGACCACCGCCTCGAGGTCGGCGTCGTCGCAGACGATCACCGGCGCCTTGCCGCCCAGCTCCAGGTGCGTGCGCTTGAGGGTGCGCGCGGCGCTCTGCAGGATCTTCTGCCCGGTGACGATGTCGCCGGTCAGCGACACCATGCGCACTTTCGGGTGGCCGACCAGGCTGCTGCCGATGCCTTCGCCACCGCCGCAGACGATGTTCAGCACGCCGGCCGGGAGGATCTCGCGCAGTGCCGGGGCCAGCGCCAGGATCGACAGCGGCGTGTGCTCCGAGGGCTTGAACACCAGGCAGTTGCCGGCAGCCAGGGCCGGGGCGATCTTCCACGCGGCCATCATCAGCGGGTAGTTCCACGGCGCGATGGAGGCGACCACGCCGACCGGGTCGCGGCGCACCAGGCTGGTGTGGCCGGCCACGTATTCGCCGGCCAGCTGGCCCTGCTGGCAGCGCACGGCACCGGCGAAGAAGCGGAACACATCGGCCGTGGCCGGCAGGTCGTCCTGGCGCGCCAGGTGCAGCGGCTTGCCGCAGTTCAGCGCCTCCAGCGCCGCCAGCTGCTCGGCCTGGGCGTCGACGGCATCGGCGATGGCGAGCAGGGCGCCGGCGCGTTGCGCCGGGGTGGTCCGCGACCAGGCGGGGAAGGCGCGGTGGGCGGCCTGCACGGCGGCCTCCAGCTGCTCCAGCGAGGCCTCGGCGATGCTGCACAGCACCTCGCCGCTGGCCGGGTTGAGGATGGCTTCGGCGACACCTTCCCCGCCGACCAGCTGGCCGTCGATCAGCAATGCGCTGTGCAGGGTGGGCGTGTTCATCTTCGCATTTCTTCTGTTATTGGTTGCGGCTGGCATGGCGGCTCCGGTTGGCCCGGAACGCCCGCGTCCATGAGGAAGCGAGACTAGAGTCCGGGCTTGAGGTCGACAAATTCTAAATATTGAAAGTGGCGTTCGATTAAATCGAAACCTTGCGCCCGTGCGGCTGCTCGCGGGCCAGGGTCAGGAACGGGTCGACCAGCGCCGGTCGCGCCGTACCGCGGCGCCAGGCCAGGCCGACGTCGAGCGGCTCGCCGAGGTCGACCAGCGGGCGCGCCTCGATGATGTCGCCCTCCAGCGACCAGGGCCGGTAGGTCATGTCCGGCTGGATCGACAGGCCGAGGCCGGCTGCCACCAGGCTGCGCACGGCCTCCACCGAGGCGGTGCGCAGGGTCACGTGTGGGGTCAGGCCGGCGCGGCTCCAGATGCGCTGGGTGTGCAGGCCCATTTCGTCGGCATTGAGCTGGATCAGCGGCTCCTTGGCCACGTCGGCCAGGCCAATGCTGTCGCGCTCCAGCAGCGGATGCCGGGCCGGCAACCACAGGCGGTGCGGCGAGTGGGTCAGCACCTCGGTCTGCAGGGCGTGGCGGTCTTCCAGGTTGGAGAGGATCAGCACGCCGACGTCGATCTCGCCGCTCACCAGCAGGTGTTCGATGTAGGGGCGTTCGTCCTCCACCACGCGGGTCTGTACGTTGGGGTAGGCGCGCTGGAAGCGGGTGATCAGGTCGGCCAGGTAGTAGCCGGCGACCAGGCTGGTCACGCCGATGGTCAGGCTGCCGGCGACCTGATCGGTGCTCTGCTGCAGGCTGCGCTTGGCGTTGTCCACGGTGGCCAGTATCAGGTGTGCCTGACGCAGGAACTGGTGGCCCTGGTGGGTCAGGCTCATGCCCTTGGCGTGGCGGTTGAACAGGCTGACGCCGATCTCCTCCTCCAGCTGCTGGATGGCCAGGGTCAGGGTCGACTGGGAGATGAACACCGCCTGGGCGGCGGCGGAGATCGAGCCGGTCTCGGCGACGGCGATGAAGTGGCGGATCTGGCGCAGGGTCATCATGACGGGCAATCCGGGGTGGCGGGCTGTCGGGATTATGGTTTATCGAATAAAGATAAAGCCGTTCTTTTTAATCGAAAGAAAAGGGCTTTTTCCCGGCGCCTGCAATATCCGGAAGCACAGCCCGCGCCTCGCCCGGCAAACGGCGGGGCTAGAATCGGGTCACTTCCATGGATCGGTTTACCCTGAAGGAGGGCTCAGATGAACACTCGTGGACTGCTCGACCAGTTGCTCAAATCCGGCCAGGACCTGCTGCAGCAGAAGTCCGGTGGCTCATCGTCCGGCGGCCTGGGTGGCCTGCTCGGCAGCGTGGCCGGTGGCGGCAAGGGCGCTGGCGGCGACCTCGGCACCCTGCTCAAGGGCGCCGGCGGTGGTGCCCTGGCGGCCGGCGCGCTGGGCCTGCTGCTGGGTAACAAGAGCGCGCGCAAGGTCGGCAGCAAGGTCATCACCTACGGCGGCCTGGCCGCCCTCGGGGTGATCGCCTACAAGGCCTACGGCAACTGGCAGGAGCAGCAGCGCGTGGCCAATGCGCGACCGGTGACCGAGCCGCAGACGGTGGATCGCCTGCCGGCGCCGCAGGCCGAGCTGCACAGCCAGGCGATCCTCAAGGCGCTGGTGGCGGCGGCCAAGGCCGACGGCCATGTGGACGCCAGGGAACGCCAACTGATCGAGGAGCAGATCGGCGCGCTGGCCAATGATCCCGAACTGGTGCGCTGGCTCGACGCCGAGCTGAACAAGCCGCTCGACCCGGCCGAGGTGGCGCGCGCCGCCAGCACCCCGGAGATGGCCGCGGAGATGTACATCGCCAGCGTGCTGATGGTCGACGAGGAGCACTTCATGGAGCGCGCCTACCTCGAGGAGCTGGCGCGCCAGCTCAAGCTGGAGCCCTCGCTCAAGGCCGAGCTGGAGGCCCAGGTGCGTCAGGAGCTGGCGGCCGGCTGAGTCAGGCTGCCGGCGCCCGGCCGGCCTGGAATTCCGCGCGGTTCTTGCCGCCGTGCTTGGCGCGGTACAGCGCCTGGTCGGCCAGCTCCAGCGCCTCGCCGAGGTCGGCATGGTCCAGCGGCCACAGTGCGCCGCCGATGCTGCAGCCGATGGTGGTTTCCTGCTCGCCCAGGCGCACCGGCTGGGCCAGCGACTGCAGCGCCCGCTCGGCGATCTGCCGGGCCTGAGTCAGGGCCTGGGCCGCAGGCACCTGCAGCACCATGAGGAATTCGTCTCCACCCAGACGCGCCACCAGGTCGCCGTCGCGCAGGCAGGCGCGCAGGCGGGCGGCCACTTCCTTGAGCAGCAGGTCGCCGGCGGCATGGCCGAAGCGGTCGTTGACCGGTTTGAAACCGTCCAGGTCGAGGTAGAGCAGGGCCAGGCAGCCTTGCCCGGCCTGGCTGCGCTGCTGTGCCATGGGCAGGAAGCGCTCCAGGGCCGCGCGGTTGGGCAGGCCGGTCAGCGGGTCGCTGTGGGCGCGATCCTCCATCAGGTTGAGGGCCGTCTGCTGGTGGGTGAGGCTCTCCACCAGGTGGCGGATCGACTGGCTCAGCACGGCGATCTCGCTGGGGCTGCGCAGCTCGGGGATGGCGGTGATCTCGCCGGCGCTGAGGCGGTCGGCGGCACGGGCGATCTGCCGCAGCGGGCGGGTGAAGTAACCGGTCAGCGCCCAGCCCAGGATGGCGAACAGCAGGGCCAGGCCGCTGCCCCAGAGCAGGATGTTGCGCCTGGTCTCGCGGGCCGGAGCGTAGGCCTGGTCGAGGGCCTGGCGCGCCACCACTACCCAGCCCAGGCCGGCGTAGTCCTGGTAGCCCTGGCTGTGGGCGAAGCCGGTGAGGTAGGCCTGGCCGTCCGGCCAGTCCTGCACCGCCCAGTAGCTGTCCCGGCCCTGCTGCTCGCGCAGGGCCGGCAGGGCGAGCACCTGGCCGATCATGGCCTTGGGGCCCAGCAGCACGCTGTGGTCCTTGCCCAGCACGAGAAACTCCACCTGGCGCCGTTCCTGGATCGGTTCGAGCAGGGCCAGGCGCACCTCTTCGGCCCAGCCCCAGGACAGGTGCGAGGCCAGCACGCCGCTGAGCTGGCCCAGGTCGTTGCGTACCGGCAGGCTGATATCGACGAACTTCATCGCCTCGCCGCTGGGGTTGGGCAGCAGTTTGGCCAGCAGCACCGCTTCGTGCACGTCGCCGATGAACAGGCCCTGGCGGCCCTCGAGGTAGACCGGGCGCTGGGCGATGCTGGTGCCTTCCAGCACGCCATCGCTGGAGGCCTGCACCTGGCCTGCGGCATCGGTGAAGCCGATCCAGGCGATGCTGGGAATCTGCTGCTGCAGGCGGTCGAGCAGCAGGCGGATCTCGCCGATGTCATCCGGTTCGCGCAGCGCCCGCAGCCCGCCGAGCACCTGCAGGTAGGCGGCGCGGCTGGCCATGTCGCGGTCCAAGCGGTCGATCATCTGTGCCGAGACCTCGGTGAGGTCGCGGCCGACCTCCTCGCGGATGCGCATGCTGGCGTCATGGCCGATCAGGCTGCCGAGCAGCCAGCTGAGGGCGCCGACCAGCAGAGCGATGAGAAGGGCGAAACGGCTGCGCAGGCTCTGGGGTGTGCGCATGGTGCGGCGACTCCGAATGCGTGACGGTAAGAGTTCGCCCGGGTTGCCGTGGGCTGCGGTGGTGGGGCACGGTTTGAGTCTAGCCCAGCGCTGTCCGTGCCGGCATTGCACACAAACTCCGGGCAATCTGCAAACCCGGGCTGCATAGCTCGCCGCTGGCGAGAGTCGGTTAGACTGCTCGGCAGGCTCGGGAGGTGGGTATGAACTGGCGTCTGACGACCATCGGACTGGTGTTGGCCTGGTGCTGCGGCGCGGCGCAGGCCGGCGCACTGTTGCTGGATCAGCGTGCGCTGTTGCTGGAGGACAGCCGCCTGCCGCGCGAGGCGGCGCTGGATCGCCTGCAGCGGGTGCGCTTCGCCTTCCGCGAGGCGGCGCCCGAGGCCGGTGAATGGCCGCTGTGGGCGCGTGGCTATGGCATCCAGGGCAGCTGGGACGGCGACGGCCTGGAGCGCCACGGCGAAGGCCTGCTGCTGGGCCTGGATCGGCCGCTCGGAGGGCAGTGGGTCGGCGGCGTGCTGGCCGGCGTGGCGCGCAGCCGGCTCGATCACCAGCAGGGCCATGCCAGCAGCGACAGCAGCCATATAGGCCTGTATGCCGCCACCCGCGTGTACAACCAGCTGGGCTTTCGCCTGGGCGCCCTGCACGGGTGGCACGACCTGCAGCACGGCGGCCGGGCGCGCAGCGCGCAGCTGTTCGGCGAGAGCAGCTTGGCCCTGGATTTTCGTGACTTCACCCTGGAGCCCTTCGCCGGCCTGGCCCTGGTCCATCTCGATGCCGAGGCTCAGCGCCGGGGCGATCTGCGCCTGCGCGGGGCGGACGAGGAGGGCGGCTACCTGACCCTCGGCTGGCGCCTGGCCGCGCCCTGGTACTGGCAGCAGCGCAAATGGGTGGGGCGCGCCAGCCTGGCCCTGCGCCAGGATCTGGGCAGCGATCGTCTGAATGCCGAGGCGATGACCGCAGATGGGCAGAGCCTGCGCCTGCAGAGCCGCGAGTTCGAGCGCAGCAGCCTGCGCCTCGACCTGGGCCTGGACCACGAGCTCAGCCGCAGCCTCTATCTCGGCCTGACCTACTCCGGCCACTATGCCGAGGACGCCCGCGACAATGCCCTGGCGCTGCGCCTGAGCGCCAAGTTCTGAGGGCGCTCCGCCGGTCAGGCTGCGGGCTGCCAGGGCGCATCGAGTCGGGTATACTCGTCGGCTTTTCCGAAACTTTGCGGTCGCGATCCGTTGCCTGTCCGGTCCAGCCTGGCGTCATGCCGCTGCGACGGGGCCTGGCCGGTTGCCCTGCGCCTTTGCCCGAGAGTGCTGCCCATCATGGAAATCAATCCGATCCTCAACAGCATCAAGGACCTGTCCGAGCGGACCCTGTCGATTCGGGGGTATCTTTGACTACGATCAGAAGCATGACCGCCTGATCGAAGTAAACCGCGAGCTGGAAGACGCCAGCGTCTGGAACAAGCCCGAGTACGCCCAGGGCCTGGGTCGCGAGCGCGCCATGCTGGCGCAGATCGTCGAAACCATCGACGACCTCACCGGCAGCCTGGCCGACTCCAAAGACTTGCTGGAAATGGCCGCCGAAGAGAACGACGAGGGCGCGGTCAACGACATCGTCGCCGAAGTCGAGCGCCTGCGCGCAATCCTCGAGAAGCTGGAGTTCCGCCGCATGTTCAGCGGCGAGATGGACCCGAACAACTGCTACCTGGACATCCAGGCCGGCTCCGGCGGTACCGAAGCGCAGGACTGGGCCAACATCCTGCTGCGCATGTACCTGCGCTGGGCCGACAAGCGCGGTTTCGACGCCACCATCATCGAACTGTCCGAAGGCGAAGTCGCCGGCATCAAGGGCGCCACCGTGCACATCAAGGGCGAGTACGCCTTCGGCTGGCTGCGCACCGAGATCGGCGTGCACCGCCTGGTGCGCAAGAGCCCGTTCGACTCCGGCGCCCGTCGCCACACCTCGTTCTCGGCGGTGTTCGTGTCCCCCGAGATCGACGACAAGGTCGAGATCGAGATCAACCCGGCCGACCTGCGTATCGACACCTACCGCTCCTCCGGCGCCGGTGGTCAGCACGTCAACACCACCGACTCGGCGGTGCGTATCACCCACGTGCCGACCAACACCGTGGTGGCCTGCCAGAACGAACGTTCCCAGCACGCCAACAAGGACACCGCGATGAAGATGCTGCGGGCCAAGTTGTACGAGCTGGAAATGATGAAGCGCAACGCCGCGTCCCAGGCCCTGGAAGACTCCAAGTCCGACATCGGCTGGGGCCACCAGATCCGCTCCTACGTGCTCGATGACTCGCGCATCAAGGATCTGCGGACCGGCGTCGAGCGTAGCGACTGCCAGAAGGTCCTCGATGGCGACCTCGACCAGTACCTCGAGGCCAGCCTCAAACAGGGTCTCTGATCCTCACGCCCACGAACCCAATCGACATAGACGCCAGGCAGATAGAACGACCATGAGCGACCAACAACTCGACCCGCAAACCCTCTCCCACGAAGAGCGGCAGCACGAAGAAAACAAGCTGATTGCCCAGCGCAAGGAAAAGCTTGCCGCCGTCCGTGAGCAGGGCAATGCCTTCCCCAACGACTTCCGCCGCGACAGCCTGTGCGCCGACCTGCAGAAACAGTACGCGGAGAAGACCAAGGAAGAGCTGGAAGCGGCCGCCATCCCGGTCAAGGTCGCCGGGCGCATCATGCTCAACCGTGGCGCCTTCATGGTCATCCAGGACACCTCCGGGCGCCTGCAGGTCTACGTCAACCGCAAGACCCTGCCGGCCGAGCAGCTGGAAGCGGTCAAGCACTTCGACCTGGGCGACATCATCGCCGCCGAGGGCACCCTGGCCCGCTCCGGCAAGGGCGACCTGTACGTCGACATGCTCAATGTGCGCCTGCTGACCAAGTCGCTGCGCCCGCTGCCGGACAAGCACCACGGCCTGACCGACACCGAGCAGCGCTACCGCCAGCGCTACGTCGACCTGATCGTCAACGAGGAGGTGCGCGACACCTTCCGCGTGCGTTCCCAGGTGATCGCGCACATCCGCCGCTTCCTCAACGAGCGTGGTTTCCTCGAAGTGGAAACCCCGATGCTGCAGACCATCCCCGGCGGCGCCGCGGCCAAGCCCTTCGAGACCCACCACAATGCCCTGGACATGCAGATGTTCCTGCGCATCGCGCCGGAGCTGTACCTCAAGCGCCTGGTGGTCGGCGGCTTCGAGAAGGTCTTCGAGATCAACCGCAACTTCCGTAACGAAGGCGTCTCCACCCGGCACAACCCCGAGTTCACCATGCTCGAGTTCTACCAGGCCTACGCCGACTATGAAGACAACATGGACCTGACCGAGGAGCTGTTCCGCGAGCTGGCCATGGCGGTGCTGGGTACCACCGACGTGCCCTACGGCGACAAGGTGTTCCACTTCGGCGAGCCGTTCGCCCGCCTGTCGGTGTTCGACGCCATCCTCAAGTACAACCCGGAGATCAGCGCGGCCGACCTCAACGACATCGACCGTGCCCGCGAGATCGCCAAGAAGGCCGGCGCCAAGCTGCTCGGCCACGAGGGCCTGGGCAAGCTGCAGGTGATGATTTTCGAGGAGCTGGTCGAGCACAAGCTGGAGCAGCCGCACTTCATCACCCGCTACCCCTTCGAGGTCTCGCCGCTGGCCCGGCGTAGCGACGACGATCCGAGCGTCACCGACCGCTTCGAGCTGTTCATCGGTGGCCGCGAGATCGCCAACGCCTACTCCGAGCTCAACGACGCCGAAGACCAGGCCGCGCGCTTTATGCAGCAGGTGGCCGACAAGGACGCCGGCGACGACGAGGCCATGCACTTCGACGCCGATTTCGTCCGCGCCCTGGAGTACGGCATGCCGCCGACCGCCGGCGAGGGTATCGGGATTGACCGCCTGGTAATGCTTCTGACCAATTCGCCATCCATCCGCGATGTGATCCTGTTCCCGCATATGCGCCCGCAGGCTTGATCGCGGGGCTCGGAAAGGGCACCGTTGGGTTCAGGGTGGCAATTGGCCATCCCGCTGTTTGAAAGTCAGGGGTCTGCCGTCATGGCAGGCCCCTGTTTTTTGTCTTCAGCCAGTGCGAGGAAGGTCCAGCAGTGAACTCCAGCTCCGCCGCGAAGTGTCCGGTCCGCTTGGCCGGCGAGTTAGCCGATTCCGTGCAGTATCGTGGCCGCAAGGCCAGTCGCCAGGGCAGCGAACAGCGCCGCCTGAGCATCCTCGAGGCGGCATTGCGCATCATCGTGCGCGAGGGCCTGCGCGGGGTGCGCCACCGCGCGGTGGCCGCCGAGGCCGGGGTGCCGCTGTCGGCCACCACCTACTATTTCAAGGACATCCAGGACCTGATCGCCGACAGCTTCGCGCTGTTCGTGCAGCGCAGCTCGGCCAGCCTGGCGGCGCTCTGGGCCGGGGTGGACGAGGACTTCCGGCGCATCGCCGCGGCCATTGCGGATGATCCCAATGCCCGCCGCGAGATGGTCGCCCATGTCATCGACCTGGCCGTCGCCCATGTGCAGGCCAAGATGCGTGCCCACGACGACGAGCTGCTGGTGGAGCTGGCCTTTCGCCAGGAGGCGCTGACCAATGCCGAACTGCGCCCGCTGTTCCTCGCCCACCAGAGCCTGCGCATGCGTTTCGCCGAGCGCGCGGTGAGGGCCATGGGCTCCACCGCACCCTTCGAGGATGCACAGGTGTTGACTACGCTTATTTTGCGGATGGAATATCATGCCATCGTCGATGGGGTGGAAGACTTCGATCTAGAGGCTCAGCGCGCCGTATTGCAGCGCTTCCTGGACCTGCTGATCGGGCTTTGAGTCCCAGCCCCGCCCCGGCGGGGCTTTTCGTTTCTGGCAGCCGACCGAACCTCACAAGGAGTGCATGATGAAAGCCTGGCGCGTGGCCCTAGCCGCCCTGAGTTGCCTGCTGTTGAGCGGTTGCCTGGTGACCTTCAAGGACCCCATCCCGGCCAACGAGGCGGCGCCCATGCCGCTGCTCGGCGACTGGGAGCGCAAGGACGAGTGGGGCGAGCGGCAGTACCTGTCCATCGCCCGCGCCGGCTCCAACCTCTATCGCGCCAAGGCCTGGAGCGATAATGCCGAGGATGGCGTGGCCGAGGAATACGGCTTCACCGTGGCCCACCACGGCCGCCGCTGGTATATCTCCGCCGGCCTGCCCAAGCGCCTGGGCGCCAACTTCGCCATCGCCGGCTTCGAGCTGACCGCCGGCAACGAACTGGTGATCTACAACCTGGATGTCGAGCGCATCCTCCAGGAGATGGAAGGCGGCGTGCTGCAGGGCCAGCCGGTGGAAACCCCGGAAGGCGAGGCGGTGCTGGTGACCAGCCCGCTGGAGCAGGTGTTCGGCTACCTCGACGATCAGGCCAACGCCGACGTCTTCGTCGAAGTGGCGCGCTACCAGCGCAGCGTCGAGTAAGGGTGCACATGAGCCGGCGCAAGTCCCAGGACGACTACCACGACACGATCCGTGCCCTGTCCGGGCGCCTGGTCGAGGCGCAGACGCCGATCCGCGTGCTCGATGCCATCAAGTGGGACGATGGCGTGCGCCAGGGCTTCCTCAAGGCCAAGGGGCGCGCGCTGCCGGGGGTCGATCGCACCTACTACGACAATCGCCCGCTGGCCTTCGACCCGGTGGCGAAGAAGCTGGAATTCCAGAACATCGAGCGCGACATCACCCGCCAGCTCGGCCAGTTCAACCCGGTCGGGCAGATCATGCGACGCATGTGCAAGGAATACCGCATGGTCATCCGCATGCTCGAGGCGCGCGGCACCGCCGATTTCGGTCTGATCTCCCAGGAGCTCTACGGCGCCGCCTCGGACGCCTTCCACGCCGGCGACCCGACCCTGGCCGACCTCGGCCTGATGCTCTCCGACTACCTGAACAATATCGCCGCCCGTGGCGACCTGCAGGACGAGCCGAAGAACCTCACCGCCAAGGACGCCGTGGCCATCCTCCAGGAGCGCCTGGCCAAGGTGTTCGGCGACGACACCATCCGCGTGCTGGAGTCCGACGGCATAGTCGCCGACGCCGCCGCCGGCGCCGACTACATCAAGATCCGCAGCGATGCTCTGTTCAACGAGCGCGACGTGCGCGCGCTGGAAGTGCACGAGGGCATGGTGCATGTCGGCACCACCCTCAACGGCCTCAACCAGCCGGTCTGCACCTTCCTGGCCAAGGGGCCGCCCTCGTCGACCGTGACCCAGGAGGGCCTGGCCATCCTCATGGAGGTGATCGCCTTCGCCTCTTACCCGTACCGCCTGCGCAAGCTGACCAACCGTACCCGCGCCATCCACATGGCGGAGGAGGGTGCCGACTTCCTGCAGGTGTTCGAGTTCTACCAGGAGCAGGGCTACGGCCTGGAAGAGAGCTACGGCAACGCCAGCCGGGTGTTCCGCGGCTCCACCCCGGACGGCCTGCCGTTCACCAAGGACCTGTCCTACCTCAAGGGCTTCATCCTGATCTACAACTACATCCAGCTGGCCGTGCGCAAGGGCAAGCTGGAGCAGATCCCGCTGCTGTTCTGCGGCAAGACCACCCTGGAAGACATGCGCACCCTGCGCCAGTTGGTCGATGAGGGGCTGGTGGCGCCACCCAAGTACCTGCCGCCGCAGTTCCGCGACCTCAATGCACTGGCGGCCTGGATGTGTTTCTCCAACTTCCTCAACCATCTGAGCCTGGATCGCATCGAAGCGGACTACGCCAATATTCTCTAGGCCCGACGTATCGCTGCTATCGCAGGGCCATGGCTTCGTAGCCCGGATGCAATCCGGGGAGCGCCCATCCCGGATTGCATCCGGGCTACCGATCAAGGAATCCTTCCTATGCCCAGCCACAAACTCGACTACGAAATCCTCGGCGCCTCGGCGCAGACCGTGGAAATCATCCTCGACCCGGGCGAGACGGTAATCGCCGAAGCCGGGGTGATGAACTACATGACCGAAGGCATCCGCTTCGAGACGCGCATGGGCGACGGCTCGGCCAGCGGCGTGCTGGGCAAACTGTGGGGCGCCGGCAAGCGCCTGCTCACCGGCGAGTCGCTGTTCATGACCCACTTCAGCAACCAGGGCCAAGGCCAGCAGCGGGTCGGCTTCGCCGCTCCCTACCCGGGCACCGTGGTGCCCATCGACCTGGGCCAGGTCGGCGGCCGGCTGATCTGCCAGAAGGACGCCTTCCTCTGCGCCGCCTACGGTACCGAGATCGGCATCAGCTTCAACAAGCGCATCGGCGCCGGCTTCTTCGGCGGCGAGGGCTTCATCCTGCAGAAGCTGGAAGGCGACGGCCTGGCTTTCGTGCATGCCGGCGGCACGGTGATCCGCAAGGAGCTGAACAACGAGACCCTGCGCCTGGACACCGGCTGCCTGGTGGCCTTCACCAGCGGCATCGACTACGACATCGGCCTGGCCGGCGGCCTCAAGAGCATGCTGTTCGGTGGCGAGGGCATCCTTTTGGCCACCCTCAAGGGCACAGGTACCGTGTGGGTGCAGAGCCTGCCGTTCTCGCGCCTGGCCGAGCGCATCTACGACGCCACCTTCAGGGCCCGCGAGGAAGTGCGCGCCGGCGGCAAATGACCTGCGACATCCCGGCCATGCCGTGCGGCCGGGCTGCGGGTAAACTAGCGGCCTTTCGAATCGCGAGCTTGTCCCATGAGTGAAGAACGCAACGCCATTCCCCTGATTCTCACCGGCATCGCCAGCGTCATCGCCACCGTCGGCGTGCTCTGGTACTACGGCTATCTGCATTTCGCCAAGGAGGAGGACGCCCTGCTGCTGGCCGACTTCACGATGCTCAAGACGGTGCCCGGCGAGGACTACAAGGTCTCGCTCAAGCCGGCCAGCCAGGTGGCGCAGTGCTTCGATGGCGTGCTGGTGCTGTTCGATACCCAGCAGAAGGGCCTGACCGGCGTGCTGGTGGACAGCAAGAAGCAGGCGGTGCGCTGCATGGGCCAGGAAACCCCGCAGGCGCCGCAGCCTTAACCCGAGCGCCGGGCGATGCGGATCGAGGTCCTGCACGGCGACATCACCGCCCTGGCGCTGGACGCCATAGTCAACGCCGCCAACAGCTCGCTGCTCGGCGGTGGCGGGGTCGATGGCGCCATCCACCGCGCCGCCGGCCCCGAGCTGCTGGCCTGCTGTCGCGCGCTGGGCGGCTGCCCCACCGGCGAAGCGCGCATCACACCGGGCTTTGCTCTGCCGGCCCGGCACGTGATCCACACGGTAGGCCCGTTCTGGCGCGGTGGCGGGCAGGGCGAGGCCGATCTGCTGGCCGCCTGCTACCGCAACAGCCTGGCTCTGGCCGAGGCATACGGGTTGGCCGAGATTGCCTTTCCCGCCATCAGTTGCGGGGTCTACGGCTATCCGCTGGAAGCGGCGGCGCGGATCGCCATCGCCGAGCTGAGGCGTGGGCGCCAGGTCGATAGCAGCCTGCGCCGCGCGCTGCTGGTGGCCTTCTCCGCCGAGATGGCCGAGCTCTACCGGCGTCTGCTGGCGCCCTAGTGCTTGGCGCCATCCTGCTGCGCGGTCATTTCCCGCAGGTAGCGGCGCGACAGGGCGAGGAAGCGCGGCGTGGGGCCGATGTCCTCGTACAGCGGGTCGCCCTGCTCGTCGGTGGCCACCACCTTGCTGCCCTTGACGTAGGGCAGGCTGGCCTCCAGTTCCTCCAGGGCCGCGCCGATCAGTTCGCCGAGCAGTTCCTCGGCGCTGCGCTTGGGATACATCTCGCACAGCGCCGCCAGGCGCGCAGCGGCTTCCAGGTCGAGATGGATGTGGTACTGACTGCGGGTCAGGCGACCCTTGGCGTTCTGCTCCCAATGGCGGGTGAGTTCACGGATCTTCATACACACCTCGGTATGCCCATTCGTGGTGGGCGGTGGTCTGGTCGGGGACTGCCGGGCCCAACCCGCGGGGCTTTTGCCCCCGCTCTGTTCAGCCTAGCTCGCCTGCGCCGGGCCCATGGCCATTCGTCGCGTGCTTGTAAGAAGCGGTCGCCCTGTGCAAGCTGAAGGCTCTATCCCGAGGCGGAGAGGACGGCCATGGCGGAAATCGATGCGCGCCTGCGCGAAGAGGTTCACCTGTTCGGCGAGTTGCTCGGCGACTGCATCCGCAACCAGCGCGGCGAGGCCTTCCTGGCCAAGATCGAGCTGATCCGCCAGGGTTCCAAGGCCGGTCGCCAGGGCTCCTCGGCCGGTGAACAGCAACTGCGCGAGACCCTCGCCGCGCTCAGCGACGACGAGCTGCTGCCGGTGGCGCGGGCCTTCAACCAGTTTCTCAACCTGGCCAATATCGCCGAGCAGTACCACCGCATCCGCCGGCGTCGGCCGGACGAGGCGCAACCCTTCGATGACCGGGTGTTGGCCGAGTTGCTCCAGCGCCTGGTGGCGGGTGGGCATGCCCCGGAACAGCTGGCCCGCCAGCTCGGGCGGGTCGATATCGAGCTGGTCCTCACCGCGCACCCCACCGAGGTGGCGCGGCGTACCCTGATCCAGAAATACGACGCCATCGCCGCCCAGCTGGCCGCCCTCGACCACAGCGACCTGCTGGCGGCCGAGCGCGGCGAGGTGCAAATGCGGTTGCGCCGACTGATCGCCGAGGCCTGGCACACCGAGGAAATCCGCCGCAGTCGGCCCAGCCCGGTGGACGAGGCCAAGTGGGGCTTCGCGGTGATCGAGCATTCCCTGTGGCAGGCCGTGCCGAGCTTCCTGCGCAAGGCCGACCAGGCCCTGCAGGACGCCTGCGGCCTGCGCCTGCCGCTGGAGGCGGCACCGGTGCGTTTCGCCTCCTGGATGGGCGGCGACCGCGACGGCAATCCCAATGTCACCGCCAGCGTCACCCGCGAGGTGCTGCTGCTGGCGCGCTGGATGGCCGCCGACCTCTATCTGCGCGACGTCGACCGGCTGGCCGCCGAGCTGTCCATGCAGCAGGCCAGCGACGAGCTGCGCCTGCGCGTCGGCGTCCATCCCGAGCCCTATCGCGCCGTGCTCAAGCAACTGCGCGAGCGCCTGCGCGCCACCCGCGCCTGGGCCGAGGCGGCGCTGGCCGCGGACGTCGCCCCGGGCCCCGAGGTGCTGCACGACAACCGCGAGCTGCTCGAGCCGCTGGAGCTTTGCTACCACTCGCTGCATGCCTGCGGCATGGGCGTGATCGCCGAGGGCGAGCTGCTCGACTGCCTGCGCCGCGCGGCCTGCTTCGGCCTGTTCCTGGCGCGCCTGGACGTGCGCCAGGACGCTGCCCGGCATGCCGCCGCCATGGCCGAGATCACCGACTACCTGGGCCTGGGCAACTACGCCGAATGGGACGAGGAGCGGCGCCTGGAGTTCCTCCTGCGCGAACTGGACAATCGCCGCCCGCTGCTGCCGGCGCAGCACCGGCCCTCGGCCGAGACCGCCGAGGTGCTGGCCACCTGCCGCGTCATCGCCGCCGCGCCGGCCGCCTCGCTCGGCACCTATGTCATCTCCATGGCGGGCGCGCCATCCGACGTGCTGGCGGTGCAACTGCTATTGAAGGAAGCCGGCCTGCAGCGGCCGATGCGGGTTGCACCGCTGTTCGAGACCCTGGCCGACCTGGACAACGCCGGTCCGGCCATCGACCGCCTGCTCGGCCTGCACGGCTACCGCGCGCGCCTGCACGGGCCGCAGGAAGTGATGATCGGCTACTCCGACTCGGCCAAGGATGCCGGCACGGTGGCCGCCGCCTGGGCCCAGTACCGCGCCCAGGAGACCCTGGTGGAGGTGTGCCGCAAGCACGAGGTCGAGCTGCTGCTGTTCCATGGCCGCGGTGGCACCGTCGGCCGCGGTGGCGGCCCGGCCCACGCGGCCATCCTGTCGCAGCCGCCGGGCTCGGTGAGCGGGCGCTTCCGTACCACCGAGCAGGGCGAGATGATCCGCTTCAAGTTCGGCCTGCCGGCGCTGGCCGAGCAGAACCTCAACCTGTACCTGGCCGCCGTGCTGGAGGCCACCCTGCAGCCGCCGCCGGCCCCCGAGCCGGCCTGGCGCGCCGCCATGGACCGGCTGGCCGGGGAGGGCGTGGCGGCCTATCGCGCGGTGGTGCGCGAGCATCCGCAGTTCGTCGAGTACTTCGCCCAGGCCACCCCGGAACAGGAGCTCGGTCGCCTGCCGCTGGGCAGCCGCCCGGCCAAGCGCCGCGCCGGCGGGGTGGAGAGCCTGCGGGCGATTCCCTGGATCTTCGCCTGGACCCAGACGCGCCTGATGCTGCCGGCCTGGCTGGGCTGGGAGACGGCCCTGGGCAACGCGTTGCAGCGTGGCGAGCAGGCCCTGCTGGAGGACATGCGCGAGCGCTGGCCGTTCTTCCGCACGCGCATCGACATGCTGGAGATGGTGCTGGCCAAGACCGACCTGTCGATCGCCGCCCTGTATGACGAGCGCCTTGTCGATACAGCACTGCGACCCCTGGGTGCGCAGTTGCGCGACCTATTGTCGCAGTGCCGCGCTCTGGTACTGGGCCTGACCCATCAGTCGGAGCTGCTCACCCACAGTCCGGAGACCCGCGAGGCGATCACCGTGCGCAATATCTACCTGGACCCGTTGCACCTGCTGCAGGCCGAGCTTCTGGCCCGTTCCAGGCAGCGCCAGAGTGCGGCGGACAGCCCCTTGGAGCAGGCTCTGCTGGTCACCGTGGCGGGCATCGCGGCGGGCCTGCGCAACACCGGCTGAGGCCCCGCCGCCTCCGACTTTCGGTGGCTTGTGCAGCCTTGATGCGCTGTGTATCGTGGCCATCCTTTCGCCGCTCAGTGACGCGGAAACCCAATTAACGAGATTGGCCCCACGAGGCGAGTCCGACGACATTTCGGTCTTATTTTTTTGAGGAGCACTTCGATGCGCGTGATTCTGCTGGGGGCGCCCGGTGCCGGCAAAGGTACCCAGGCTGGTTTCATTACCAAGAAGTTCGGTATTCCGCAGATCTCCACCGGTGACATGCTGCGCGCCGCCGTCAAGGCCGGCACCGAGCTGGGCCTGCAGGCCAAGAGTGTGATGGACGCCGGCGGCCTGGTATCTGACGACCTGATCATCAACCTGGTCAAGGAGCGCATCGCCCAGCCGGATTGCGCCAACGGCTTCCTGTTCGACGGTTTCCCGCGCACCATCCCCCAGGCCGAGGCCATGAAGGAAGCCGGCGTGACCATCGACAACGTGGTCGAGATCGCCGTCGACGACGAAGAGATCGTCCAGCGCATCGCCGGTCGCCGTGTGCACGAGTCCAGCGGCCGCGTCTACCACGTGGTCTACAACCCGCCGAAGGTCGCCGGCAAGGATGACCTGACCGGCGAGGACCTGGTCCAGCGCAAGGACGACACCGAGGAGACCGTGCGTCACCGCCTGGCCGTCTACCATTCGCAGAC
Source organism: Aquipseudomonas alcaligenes (assembly GCF_003205495.1). Classification (GTDB taxonomy): domain Bacteria; phylum Pseudomonadota; class Gammaproteobacteria; order Pseudomonadales; family Pseudomonadaceae; genus Aquipseudomonas; species Aquipseudomonas alcaligenes_B. The sequence continues at coordinate 449,587 of NZ_QJRX01000002.1, forward strand.
CAAGCCGCTGGTGGACTTCTACCAGAAGCTGTCCGCCGCCGAGGGCACCCCCAAGTACAGCGCCATCGCCGGCGTCGGCTCGGTGGAAGAGATCACCGCCAAGGTGCTCGAAGCCCTCAGCTGATCGGCTGATCGCTCTGTCCAACGGCCCGCCATTCGCGGGCCGTTGGCGTTTATAATGCCCGCCTTTTTCTGCCCACCGGATGCCTCGATGACCACTCTGCTGGCCCTGGATACCGCCACCGAAGCCTGTTCCGTCGCCCTGCTGCACGAGGGTAGGGTGCTCAGCCACTACGAGGTGATCCCGCGCCTGCACGCCCAGCGCCTGCTGCCCATGGTTCAGCAGATTCTCGGCGAGGCCGGGGTGGCGCTGTCGGCGGTGGACGCCATCGCTTTCGGTCGCGGTCCCGGTGCCTTCACCGGCGTGCGTATCGCCATCGGCGTGGTCCAGGGCCTGGCCTTCGCCCTCGACAGGCCGGTGCTACCGGTCTCCAACCTGGCCGTGCTGGCCCAGCGCGCACTGCGCGAGCATGGCGCGCAGCAGGTGGCAGCGGCCATCGACGCGCGCATGGACGAGGTCTACTGGGGCTGCTACGTCGCCGAACAGGGCGAGATGCGCCTGCAGGGCGTGGAGGCGGTGCTGGCTCCGGAGCTGGCGCAGCTGCCGCGCGGCGCCACAGGCGACTGGTTCGCCGCCGGCACCGGCTGGGGCACCTACGGCGCGCGTATCGGGCTGCAACCCAGCGGCAGTGATCCGGCCATGCTGCCGCATGCCCAGGACCTGCTGAGCCTGGCCCATTTCGCCTGGCAGCGCGACGAGGCGCTGCCGGCCGACCAGGCCCAGCCGGTGTACCTGCGCGACAATGTGGCGACACCCAAGCAGACGGGCTGAGCGGCGGGCCATCCGTCCGCCATTTGACGCCGGCAAATTGCCATTTGCGGCCGTGGCCGCTACAGTCCACCGCACGTATTGCGAGCAGTAACAGATGCGTATCGACGGTTTCTCATCCTCCTACCCGCTGGATCGCAGCCCCCGCCCGGGCAGTGCGGTCACGCCCTTGCGCGAAAGCCAGCGCGAGGTCGAGGAACGTCGCGAGCAGCCGGCATCGCCGTCCGCTACCCAGGGCTACGAGCAACTGGCCCAGCCGCGCCGGGTGCAGGCCGGCAATGCCAGCAGCGACAGCCTGCCGGCGCGCTACCAGGATGGCTTCGCCCAGCAGCGTGGTCTCAGCGCCAAGGCCAATCAGGCCCTGGCCGCCTACGGCAATACCGCCGGATTCACCGAAGAGCGCGACGCCAGCGAAGTCTTGGGCCTAGACCTCTACGCCTGATGCTGCCCTACTTCATCGGCTGCCCGTCGTGGAACGAGCCGGCCTGGCGCGGCAGCTTCTATCCCGCCGCTCTGCGTCCCGCTGAGACCCTGGCCTACTACTGTGCCACCTTCAACGCGGTCGAGGGCAATACCACTTTCTATGCCCGTCCTACGGCGCAGACCGTGCTGCGCTGGGCTGAGCAGATGCCCGCTGCCTTCCGTTTCTGCGCCAAGGTGCCGCGCGATATCAGCCATGCCGGCGATCTGCGCGAGCATTTTGCCGCCACGGTGGATTTCCTGCGGCTGCTGGCACCGCTGGGCGAGCGGGTGGCGCCGCTCTGGCTGCAGCTGCCGGCCAGCTTCGGTCCCTCGCGTCTGGACGAGCTGCTGGCCTGGCTGGACGAATTCGCCGACCGTAGCGTGGCCGTGGAGCTGCGCCATCCGCTCTTCTTTGCCCGTGGCGAGGAGGAGCGCCTGCTCAATCGCGAGCTGCAGGCTCGCGCCGTGGAGCGTATCTGCCTGGACTCACGAGCGTTGTTTGCCTGCACCTCGCGTGATCCGGCGGTGCTGCATGCCCAGGCGAAGAAGCCGCGCCTGCCGCTGCGTCCGACTGCTTTCAGCGCCAGCCCGCAGCTGCGTTTCGTCGGCGGCCCGGACCTCGAGGCCAATCAGGCCTTTCTCGAGCCCTGGCTGGACAAGGTGGCGGACTGGATAGGGCAGGGCCTGACGCCCCATGTGTTCCTGCATACCCCGGACAATCAGCTGGCCGCAGCACAGGCGCTGCGTTTCCATCGTGCGCTGATGCAGCGCCTGCCCGGCTTGCCGGCGCTGGCGCGGTCCGAGCCTGAAGTGGAGCAGTTGGGGCTGATCTAGCGCCGCGCCAGTAGCAGGTCGGCGGCCTGGCCGCTGCGGCCGTCGGCGAACTCGAAGCGGCCCAGCTGGGCGATCTCGTCGTAGGCGCCCAGGGCGATCTTGACGTCGCGCGCGCCCAGTTCGATGGCGGCGACCCCGGCCTGGCCCAGGCTCTGGCTGTGCTGGCGGCCCTCGGCGTCGAAGCGCAGCAGGCGCAGGCGTTCGAACACCGCGTCCTGGGCGTCGATGCGGCCATCGTCGTTGTCGTCATACCAGGCCAGTTCGGCGAAGCCGTTGGCGGCGCCGTTCTGGTCGCCGAACAGCTCGCGGCCGTCATCGATGCGGCCGTTGCCGTTGCGATCCAGGGCCAGCAGGGCGTCGTCGCCGCTGGGTGCGCTGATGCGGTCGCGGCGGCCGTCGGCGTCCAGGTCGAAGCGCACGGCATCGTCCAGGCCGCGGGTGGCGAAGCCGTTGCCGGCCAGGTCGAGCACCAGCGGGTCGGTCTTCTGTGGCTGCGGGTTGGCGGTCACGTTCAGCTCCAGCTCGCGCTGCTGCAGCACCTGCTGGAAACTGGCGGCCTGGGCGGCGGCATCCGCCGGGACCTGTGCTGTGGGTGGTGCGCTGCGCGCTTCCTCGATCTCGGCGGCGGCCGTCTCGGGCGCGGGCTGCTCGCCCTTGGGCATCAGGGTGCGGCGCAGGATCTGGTAGTCGAGGGAGTCGCGCAGGCCGGCGTCGAGCTGCTTGTCCAGCGCGGACGGGCGTGGGGCGGAAAGGGCATCGAACATGCGGGAACTCGGTGCGGTCGCCGTGGGCCGCGTCTGGCAGAATAGGGCACAGTCATGTATCGGCCTGGTGCCGCGTCTTTTGAGCGTTTTTTGAGCATATTTCCTGATGAGCGACGAACGGCCTATAACCAGAATCCGGGTCGAGGCCCTGCATCCGGCCCTGGCCGCCGAGGCTGCGCAGTGGGCCGCGCGCCTGGGGCTGCCGCTGGCCGGTGAGGCCGAGTTCGCCCTGCAGCTGGGCGAGCAGGGCCTGCAGCTGGCCGAGCTGGGCCCGCAGGCGCCGGGACCGATCCGGGTGGATTTCGTCGAGGGGGCCGTGGCCCATCGCCGGCTCTATGGCGGCGGCAGCGGGCAGATGATCGCCAAGGCGGTCGGCGTGCAGCCGGGCGTGCGCCCGCGCGTGCTGGACGCCACTGCCGGCCTGGGGCGCGACGCCTTCGTCCTGGCCAGCCTGGGCTGTGCCGTGACCCTCAGCGAGCGCCAGCCGATCATCGCGGCGCTGCTCGAGGATGGTCTGGCCCGCGCGCAGGGTGACGCCGAGGTGGCCCCCATCGCCACGCAGATGACCTTGCTGCAGGGCAATGCCATCGAACTGATGCGCGACTGGCAGGGCGAGCCGCCCCAGGTGATCTACCTCGACCCTATGTTTCCGCACCGCGACAAGAGCGCCCTGGTGAAGAAGGAAATGCGCCTGTTCCGTCCCCTGGTGGGCGACGACCCGGACGCCCCCGCCCTGCTGCAGGCGGCCCTGGCTCTGGCCAGCCACCGGGTGGTGGTCAAGCGCCCGCGCAAGGCGCCGATCATTGAGGGCGCCAAGCCGAGCTATGCGCTGGAGGGCAAGTCCAGCCGCTACGACATCTACCCGAAGAAGGCCCTGAAGCCCTAGGGTCTGTAAGCGCGCACGAACAGCCGCACCACTTCCTGCACATGCTCTTCGGCAGCGCTGCCGCTCAGTGGCTGGGCGATGCCCATCAGCAGGCGGAAGTGGCAGCCGCCCTTGATCAGGCAGAAAAAGTGCTCGGCGGCGTGCTGCGGGTTGTCGATGCGCAGCTGGCCGCGTGCATCCGCCTGCTCCAGCAGGTGCTGCATGGCATCGATCACCCGCTGCGGACCGGCATTGAAGAACAGTTGCGCCAGCTGCGGGTTCTGCGCGCCCTGAGCCACCATCAGGCGGTGCATGGCCAGGGATTCCGCGCTGTTGATCAGGGCATTGAAGCCGCGGCCGATGGCCAGCAGGGCCTGCTCGACGCTGCTGTCCGGGCGCAGTTCGAAGAACAGCGAGGGCAGCTGCTCCTCGCACTTGGATTCCACCGCGCAGGCGAACAGCGTCTCCTTGTCGGTGAAGTGGCTGTACACCGTGAGCTTGGACACCCCGGCCTCGGCGGCGATGGCGTCCATGCTGCTACCGTCGTAGCCGTTGTGCATGAACAGGCGCTTGGCCGCCTCCAGGATGGCCTGGCGCTTGGCGGGGTCCTTGGGCCGTCCGGGGCCGCTGGATGGCTGTAACAGTTTGTCGGACATTTGGCCTTTTAATACTGGACTGGTGAGTTTGCTATTTTTACTATACCGGGCAGTATAAGTATTCCAAGCTCCTTTTGCGAAAGGTCCTCCATCATGCTCCGTCATGCCTTGTCCCTCGCCGTACCCCTGTCGCTGATTTCCCTGCTGGTTGCCTGCGGCAACGGCGAAACCGCCGAGGCGCCGGTGCGTCCGGCCATGGTGGTGCAGCCGCTGCCGGCGGCGGACGCGGTGGATACCTACCCTGGCGAGGTGCGCGCGCGCTTCGAGCCGGAGCTGGCCTTCCGCATTGGCGGCAAGATCGCCAAGCGCCTGGTGGATGCCGGCGACCGGGTTCGCAAGGACCAGCCGCTGGCGGAACTGGACCCGCAGGACGTCAAGCTGCAGCTGGAGGCCGCCCGCGCCCAGCTCAATGCCGCCGAGGCCAACCTCAAGCTGGTGCGTTCCGAGCGCGATCGTTACAAGACCCTGCTGGCCCGCCAGCTGATCAGCCAGTCGCAGTACGACACGGTGGAGAACCAGTACCGTGCCGGCGAGGCGCGGGTGAAGCAGATCAAGGCCGAGTTCGACGTGGCCAGCAACCAGGCCGGCTACGCCGTGCTGCGCGCCTCCCAGGATGGCCTGATCGCCCGTCGTCTGGGCGAGGTGGGCCAGGTGGTGGCCGCCGGGCAGACCGTGTTCACCCTGGCCGCCGATGGCGAGCGCGAAGTGCTGATCAGCGTGCCGGAGCATGCCCTGGAGCGCTTCCGCATCGGCCAGGAAGTCAGCATCGAACTGTGGTCGCAGCCGGACAAGCAGTTCCCCGGGCGCATCCGCGAGCTGTCGCCGGCCGCCGACGCGCAGTCGCGCACCTTCGCCGCGCGGGTGACCTTCAGCGATCCCAAGGTCAAGGCCGAAGTGGGGCAGAGCGCGCGGGTGTCGATCACCGCCGATGGCGAGGTGCCGCTGTCGGTACCGCTGTCCGCACTCAGCGCGGAGAAGGGCACCCCCTTCGTCTGGGTCATCGACCCCAGGGAGTCCAAGGTGGTGCGCACGCCGGTGCGGGTCGGCGCCTACGGCCAGGAGCGGGTGTCGATCCTGGAAGGCCTGAAGGAGAGCGACTGGGTGGTGGCCGCCGGCGTGCATGTGCTGCTCGATGGACAGAAGGTGCGCCCGGTGGACCGCGACAACCGCGTGGTTGCGCTGGTCGGCAAGGAGTAAGCCATGTCCTTCAACCTCTCCGAATGGGCGCTGCGCAACCGCAGCGTGGTGCGCTACTTCATGATCGTGCTGGCAGTGATCGGCGCGCTGTCCTACACCAAGCTCGGCCAGAGCGAGGACCCGCCCTTCACCTTCAAGGCCATGGTGGTGCGCACCGACTGGCCGGGTGCGACCGCCGAGGAAGTTTCGCGGCAGATCACCGAGCGCATCGAGAAGAAGCTGATGGAGACTGGTGACTACCAGTACATCAACTCCTATTCGCGCCCGGGTGAGTCGGTGGTCACCTTCATGGCCCGCGACAATATCCACTCCAAGGACATTCCCGAGCTCTGGTACCAGATCCGCAAGAAGGTCAACGACATCCGCCACACCCTGCCGCCCGGCATCCGTGGCCCCTTCTTCAACGACGAGTTCGGCACCACCTTCGGCAACATCTACGCGCTGACCGGCGAAGGCTTCGACTACGCGGTGATGAAGGACTATGCCGACCGCCTGCAGCTGCAGCTGCAGCGGGTCAAGGACGTGGGCAAGGTCGAGCTGATCGGCCTGCAGGACGAGAAGATCTGGATCGAGCTGTCCAACGTCAAGCTGGCCACCCTCGGCCTGCCGCTGGCAGCCGTGCAGCAGGCGCTGGACGAGCAGAACGCAGTGACCTACTCGGGCTTCTTCGAGACCCCCGCCGAGCGCATCCAGATGCGCGTGTCCGGGCGCTTCAAGACGGTTGACGAGATCCGCGATTTCCCCATCCGCGTGGGTGATCGCACCTTCCGCATCGGTGACGTGGCCGAGGTGCATCGCGGCTTCAACGACCCGCCCGCACCGCGCATGCGCTTCATGGGCGAGGATGCCATCGGCATCGCCGTGTCGATGAAGGCCGGCGGCGACATCCTGGTGCTCGGCGAGGCCCTGGAGCAGGAGTTCGCCCGCCTGCAGCAGACCCTGCCGCTGGGCATGGAGCTGCACAAGGTGTCCGACCAGCCGGCGGCGGTGAAGACCGGCGTGGGCGAGTTCGTCCGCGTGCTGGTGGAGGCGTTGATCATCGTGCTGTTGGTCAGCTTCTTCTCCCTCGGCCTGCGCACCGGCCTGGTGGTGGCGCTGTCCATCCCGCTGGTGCTGGCGATGACCTTCGCCCTGATGCACTACTTCGGCATCGGTCTGCACAAGATTTCCCTGGGCGCGCTGGTGCTGGCGCTCGGATTGCTGGTGGACGACGCGATCATTGCGGTGGAGATGATGGCGATCAAGATGGAGCAGGGCTACGACCGCCTGCGCGCGGCCAGCTTCGCCTGGACCAGCACGGCCTTCCCGATGCTCACCGGCACCCTGATCACCGCCGCCGGCTTCCTGCCGATCGCCACCGCGCAATCCGGCACCGGCGAGTACACCCGCTCGATCTTCCAGGTGGTGGCCATTGCCCTGATCGTGTCCTGGATCGCCGCCGTGGTCTTCGTGCCCTACCTGGGCGACCGCCTGCTACCGGACCTGGCCAAGCTGCATGCGAAGAAGCATGGTGGCAGCGCGGCGGGGCACGATCCCTACTCGACCACCTTCTATCAGACCGTGCGCGAGGTGGTGGAGTGGTGCGTGCGCCGGCGCAAGACGGTGATCCTGGTGACCATCGGCCTGTTCGTCGCCTCGCTGCTGCTGTTCCGCTTCGTGCCGCAGCAGTTCTTCCCGGCCTCCGGGCGCCTGGAGCTGATGGTCGACATCAAGCTCACCGAAGGCTCGTCGCTGAAGGCCACCGAGGAGCAGGTCAAGCGCCTGGAGGCCAAGCTCAAGGAGCACGAGGGCATCGACAACTACGTGGCCTACGTCGGCACCGGTTCGCCGCGCTTCTACCTGCCGCTGGACCAGCAGCTGCCGGCGACCCGCTTCGCCCAGTTCGTCATCCTGGCCAAGAGCATCGAGGACCGCGAGCAGCTGCGCAGCTGGCTGATTGAGGTGATGAACGAGGACTTCGCCTTCGCCCGTACCCGTGTCTCGCGCCTGGAGAACGGCCCGCCCGTGGGCTTCCCGATCCAGCTGCGGGTCAGTGGCGAGCACATCGACGAGGTGCGCGCGATCGCTCGCCAGGTGGCGGCCAAGGTGCGCGAGAACCCCTACGTGGCCAACGTCCACCTGAACTGGGAAGAGCCGAGCAAGGTGGTGTACCTGAACATCGACCAGGAGCGCGCCCGCGCCCTGGGCGTGACCAGCGCCGACCTGTCGAGCTTCCTGCAGAGCTCGCTGACCGGCTCCAGCGTCAGCCTGTATCGCGAGGACAACGAGCTGATCGAGATCCTCCTGCGCGGTACCGTGCGCGAGCGCCAGGCGCTGGAGTTGCTGCCGAGCCTGGCGGTGCCGACTGCCAGCGGCAAGAGCGTGGCCCTGTCGCAGATCGCCACCCTGGAATACGGTTTCGAGGAGGGCGTGATCTGGCGTCGCGACCGCCTGCCGACCGTGACCATCCTCGGCGATATCTACGGCAGCGAGCAGCCGGCCAGCCTGGTCAAGCAGATCATGCCGACCCTGGAGCCGATCCGCGCCGCGCTGCCCAGCGGCTACCTGCTGGAAGTAGGCGGTACGGTGGAGGACTCGGCGCGCGGGCAGAAGTCGGTCAACGCCGGCGTCCCGCTGTTCATTCTGGTGGTGCTGACCCTGCTGATGCTGCAGCTCAAGAGCATGTCGCGCACGGCCATGGTGTTCCTCACCGCGCCGCTCGGGCTGATCGGCGTGACCCTGTTCCTGCTGGTGTTCCAGCAGCCCTTCGGCTTCGTCGCCATGCTCGGCACCATCGCCCTGGCCGGCATGATCATGCGCAACTCGGTGATCCTGGTCGATCAGATCGAGCAGGACATCGCTGCCGGCATGGATCGCTGGCACGCCATCATCGAGGCCACGGTACGGCGCTTCCGGCCCATCGTACTGACCGCCCTGGCGGCGGTGCTGGCGATGATTCCGCTGTCGCGCAGCGTGTTCTTCGGGCCGATGGCGGTGGCCATCATGGGTGGCCTGATCGTCGCCACGGCGCTGACCCTGCTGTTCCTGCCGGCGCTCTACGCGGCCTGGTTCAGGGTCAAGGAAGTGGAGCGCTAAGCGCTGCTGCCATGAAAAAGCCCGGCAAGTGCCGGGCTTTTTCATGGGCGGTGCGGCCGCTTCAGAGCGCGCCGAATACCTTCTTTGCCAGGCTGGTGGCGGCGCCGGCGGGGTTCTGGCGGATACTCGCCTCCTGCTCGGCGATCATCTTGAACAGGCCATCCAGGGCCTGCTCGGTGACGTAGCTCTCGACGTTGGCGCTCTTGGCGTCGACCACGCCGAAGGCCGCGGCCTGGCCGGCGAAGGCGTTGTACTGCTGGGCCAGGCCGACCTTGTCGGTGGCCTGCTTGACGATCGGCAGGAAGCGCGCGCGGATCTGCTCGCGGCTGCTCTGGTTCAGGTATTGGGTGGCCGAATCGTCGCCCCCGGCGAGGATGGCCTTGGCGTCGCTCACCGTCATCTTCTTCACCGCATCCACCAGGATCGCCTGGGCCTGCGGCACGGCAGCCTCGGCGGCCTGGTTCATGCTGGCCTCCAGTTCCTCCACCTGCTCGCCCATGCCCATCATCTTCATGGTCTGCGCGGCCTTGCCCAGCTTGCCGGGCAGCTCGATGCGCACTTCGTCGTTGTTGCTGAAACCGCCCGGTCGGCCCAGCTGCTTGACGGCGATCTGCGCGCCCTGGGTCAGCGCATCCTTGAGCCCGCCGCTGGCGTCGCTCTGGCTCAGATCGGCCAGCGACAGGGCCAGGGCGTTGGCGGAGAGCAGCAGGCCGGCGGCCAGGGTGGTGAGTCGGAGCATGAGCGAATTCCTTCGTGCAGTGGGAGTTGAACGAGCTTAGCGGAGCGGACAGACAGAGATGAATGGATTTTCCATTCTGTACGCCTGGACCATGGGTGATATCTGCATCATTTCAGGCGTCGCGCAACAGGTCGTGGGCGTCCAGCAGCCGGAAGGCGATCTCGGGGTTGCGTTCCAGGCCACGGCGGATGGCGGCGGGGATGGCCTGGCGGGTCTTGCGGCACAGGCCGGGCAGCTCGTCGATGTGGATGGCGATGCCGCGCATGCTGCGCACCTCGTTGCTGCCCGGGGCGACGTGCACGCGCAGGCCGAGCAGCTCGAACATGCGCTTTTGCATGTGCTGCAGGTCTTCCAGGCTCTGCAGCTGCTCCAGACGTTCGAGCAGGCGCTTTTCCTCCTGGCGGGTCAGCTGCAGGATGCGCAGGTCGGTGCCCGTCTCCTGCAGCAGGCGGTCACGCTCGCAGGTGCAGGCGCCGGGCGGGCAGGGGTGGCGGATCGGGGCGGTCTGGGACATGGCACTCGATCATAGCCAGGACCGGGGGCGCGGCACAAACCGCCGGGGCCGCCGTGGGCGGCCCCGCGGCCGGGGTCAGGCGCTCTGCGTGGCGTGCTCGCCGCGTTCCAGCGCCACCTGGCGGATCGACAGGCGGATTTCCGCCGGCAGCACGCGCTTGGCCGCGCCTTCCACCAGTTCGGCCAGCTGCGGGTGGTGGCTGAGCTTGCCTTCGCCGTTCTGGCGCAGCACGCCCTGGTCCAGCAGGGTCTGGATGAAGTGGCGGAACAGGCTCTTGTCGAAGAACTCCGGGGCGTTGAGGCCGTGCAGGATCGACAGGCGCTGGGCCATGACCACGCAGAGGTTCTCCAGCTCCTCGGCGGAGAGGGCGTACTGGCCGGCGTTGAGCAGCAGGGCGGTGGCCATGTAGAAGCGCTGCAGGGTCTGCACGATGGCGCGGGCCAGCAGGCTGAGCAGGACGAACTGGCGCGAGCTGGGTGCCGGGCGGATGAACATGTCGTCCTCGCGGCGCAGCAGGCCCTGCTCGACGAAGGCCTCCAGCCACTGGTCGACCACGCCTTCCAGCTCCCCCTGCTTGAAGCGGATGAACAGCTCCGACTGCAGGTAGGGATAGAGCGCGCCGACGTAGCGCAGGATCTGCTCGCGGCTCATGCGCGAGCTGCTGAGGAAGAAGCTGGCCAGCAGGGCGGGCAGGGCGAACACGTGCAGCACGTTGTTGCGGTAGTAGGTCATCAGGACGGCGTTCTGCTCGTCCAGGTAGAGGATCCTGCCCAGGGCGTCCTTCTGCTCGGCCAGCAGGTCCATGCTCTGCACGTAGCGGATCAGGTCCTGGCCATCACCCTGCGGCAGGGTGGCGTGGGGCGAGTAGGGCACCTTGCGTAGCAGCGCCAGGTACAGGTCGAGCACGCGCGCCAGGGCCTGCTCGTCCAGCGCCAGCTTGCTGGTGGAGAGCAGGGCCAGGCCGACCAGGTTGACCGGGTTGATCGCCGCCGCCTCGTTGAGGTGCTGCGCCACCCGCTCGCCGAGGCGGTTGGTGGTGCGGTTGAGCCATTCGGGGCGGTACTGGTCGCCGTAGTCCTGGCTGCGCCAGCCCGGCTGCTCGGCATCGAGGAACTCGGCCAGCTTGATCGGCTCGCCGAAGTTCACCCCGACGCTGCCGAAGCGTTGGCGGCGGATCGCGCCGATGACCTTGAAGATGTCGAAGATCGATTCCTTCTTCTTCGCCGCGCCGCGCAGCTCGCCCAGGTAGGTGCGGCCTTCGAGCACGCGCTCGTAGCCGATGTAGACCGGCACGAAGGCGATCGGCAGGCGCGAGGAGCGCAGGAAGCTGCGCAGGGTGATGGCCAGCATGCCGGTCTTCGGCTGCAGGGTGCGACCGGTGCGCGAGCGCCCGCCCTCGACGAAGTACTCGACCGGGAAGCCCTTGCTGAACAGGGTGTGCAGGTATTCGTTGAACACCGCGGTGTACAGCGGGTTGCCCTTGAAGGTGCGGCGCATGAAGAAGGCGCCGCCACGGCGCAATATGCCACCCACGACCGGCATGTTGAGGTTGATGCCGGCGGCGATATGCGGCGGAGTAAGTCCGTTTCTGAACAGCAGGTAGGACAGCAGCAGGTAGTCGATATGGCTGCGGTGGCAGGGCACGTAGATGATCTCGTGATCATGGGCCAGGTCGCGCACCGCCTCCAGGTGGTTGACCTGGATGCCTTCGTACAGCTTGTTCCAGAACCAGCTGAGCACCGTCTCCAGGAAGCGGATGGCGGTGTAGGTGTAGTCCGAGGCGATCTCGTTGCCGTAGTGCAGGGCCTTGGCCTCGGCCTTCGCGATGCTGATCTTGTCGCGCTCGGCCTCCTCGACGATGGCCTGGCGCACCTGCGGGCCGTGGATCAGGCCTTTCACCAGGTTGCGCCGGTGCGATACGTCCGGGCCGATCACCGCGGCCTTGAGGCTGCGGAAGTGCACGCGCAGGATGCGCTGCACCATGCGCAGGGTGCGCTCGCGGCCCTTGCCCTGGTCGAGCAGCTCGCGCAGGTGGATGGGCGCGGAGAACTGCACGCGGGTCTTGCGCCCGAGGATGAGGATGCTGACCAGCTTGCGCAGGCGCCCGGTGACCGCCCAGGTGTCGGCGAACAGCAGCTTCCAGGGGCTGGTCTCGCGGTCCGGCGACTGGCCCCAGAACACGCTGACCGGGACTATCTGCGCGTCGTCCAGGGCATTGCCGTCGAGGCTGGCGAGCAGGCGCTGCAGGGTGGGCGGCGCGCCGCGCTTGTCATGGCCGCCGAACCAGCTGGGCTCGCGGGTCAGGTAGAAGAAGGCGGCCGGCTCTTCCTGCGCGCCGACCGTCACCGGCAGCACCGGGCGTGGCAGGCCGGCCTTGCTGCACTCGCTGTCGACCACCGCCAGGTCCGCCGCCGAAGGCTGCTGCAGCACGTAGAACACCGGCTTGCTGCGATCCAGGCGCAGGTTGAAGGACGACTGGTTGATGGTTTCCGAGCGTACCCAGAGCAGCAGCAGGCGGCGCAGGGTACCGAAGGCGAGGCGGCGGAGCGGGGAGCGGGTCATAGAGTACGGCTGTGAAAAAACGAGCAAGCGCTCGGGGCGGCTAGTGTGCCGTATTCGCCCCGTGGCGGCAAAAGCGCTGCAGGTACAAGTGTTCACCGGATGGCGCGCCGTTCCTGGCTTGCAGGCTGCTGGCGCCGATGCGGGCCAGGGCTCTGCAACTTTTCCTAAAAGCGGCTGTCTTGCCATGCCGCGGGTCGACTTTTATAGTCCGCCAGCGTTTGCAGGACCCCCGTGGTCAGCATGGCCCGGGGTTTCTCCCGTCGGGACGAGAGCCATGATCGAAATAAAAAATCTAACCAAGCGTTTTGCTCAGCACACGGCCGTCGATGGCCTCAGCTTCAAGGTCCAGCAGGGGGAAGTGCTGGGCTTCCTCGGCCCCAACGGGGCCGGTAAATCCACCACCATGAAGATGCTCACCGGCTTCCTGGCGCCGACCTCCGGCACCGCCAGCATCCTCGGTTTCGATATCCAGAGCGATACCCTCAAGGCCCAGCAGCAGATCGGCTACCTGCCGGAAGGCGCGCCCTGCTATGGCGACATGACGGTGCGCGGCTTCCTCGAATTCATCGCCGAAGTGCGCGGCTATCGCGGCGCGGAGAAAAAGCAGCGGGTGCAGCGCGCAGTCGAGCAGGTCGAGCTGGGCAAGGTGCTGGAGCAGAGCATCGAGACCCTGTCCAAGGGCTTCAAGCGCCGTGTCGGCCTTGCCCAGGCGATCCTCCACGATCCCAAGGTGCTGATCCTCGACGAGCCCACCGACGGCCTCGATCCGAACCAGAAGCACCAGGTGCGCAAGCTGATCCAGAGCCTGGCCAAGGACAAGATCGTGATCATCTCCACCCACATCCTCGAGGAGGTGTCGGCGGTGTGCACCCGCGCGGTGGTGATCGCCGCCGGCAAGCTGGTGGCCGACGGCACCCCGCTGGAGCTGGAGAGCCGCTCGCGCTACCACCAGGCCGTGACCCTGGTGGCCGAGGGCGAACTGGACCGCGCCGCCCTGGCGACCCTGCCGGGCGTGGTCGGCATCGAGGACAACGCCGAGGGCAGCCTGACCCTGCTGGCCCAGCCGGGCCAGGTGATCTTCCCGCAGGTCAACGAACTGATTCGCCAGCGCGGCTGGCAGGTGAAGGAGCTGGACGTGGAGCGCGGCCGCCTCGATGAAGTATTCCGCAGCCTGACCCGGGGGGAAGCGGCATGAAGCAGTTGCCCGTGATCTTCAAGCGCGAGCTGGCCAGCTATTTCGCTACGCCGCTCGCCTACGTGTTCATCCTGATCTTCCTGGTGCTGTCCGGGGTCTTCACCTTCTACCTCGGCGGCTTCTACGAGAGCGGCCAGGCGGACCTGGCGCCGTTCTTCAACTTCCACCCCTGGCTGTACCTGTTCCTGGTGCCGGCCATCGCCATGCGCCTGTGGGCCGAGGAGCGCAAGTCCGGCTCCATCGAGCTGCTGATGACCCTGCCGATCACCCGCGCCGAGGCGGTGCTGGGCAAGTTCCTCGCGGCCTGGGTGTTCGCCGGCATCGCCTTGCTGCTGACCTTCCCGATGATCATCACGGTCAACTACCTGGGTGAACCGGACAACGGCGCGATCTTCACCGGCTACTTCGGCAGCTGGCTGCTGGCGGGTTCCTACCTGGCCATCGGCTCGTGCATGTCGGCCCTGGCGAAGAACCAGGTGATCGCCTTCATCCTCGCCGTCAGCGCCTGCTTCCTGTTCATCGTCAGCGGCTTCCCCATGGTGCTCGACGCCTTCGCCTGGGCGCCGCAGTGGCTGCTCGACGCGGTCGCCTCGCTGAGCTTCCTGACCCGCTTCGACGCGATCAGCAAGGGCGTGATCGACCTGCGCGACCTGCTCTATTTCATCACCCTGATGGCCGCCTGGCTGGCCGCCACCGCCGTGGTGGTCGATCTGAAGAAGGCTGACTGACCATGAAGAAACTGATGTATTCCGGCGCCGGCCTGCTGCTGATCGCCGTGGCCTTCCTGGCCTTCAACATGCTGGCCGCGCTGGGCCTGGGCAATGCCCGCCTGGACCTGACCGAGCAGAAGCTCTACACCATCTCCGAGGGCACCGAGCGCATCCTCGCCGAGCTGGACGAGCCGATCAACCTGTACTTCTTCTACTCCGACAAGGCCGCCCGCGACCTCGCCGTGCTGCGCAACTACGCCACCCGCGTGACGGAGATGCTCAAGGCCTACGAGCGCGCGGCGGGCGGCAAGATCAAGCTGCACATCATCGACCCCGAGCCCTTCTCCGAGGACGAGGACAAGGCCGCCGGCTTCGGCCTGCAGGCGGTGCCGGCGAACCAGGGCGGCGAGCAGATCTACTTCGGTCTGGCCGGCACCAACGCGGTGGACGACAAGCAGATCATCCCGTTCTTCCCGCTGGACCAGGAGGAGTTCCTCGAGTACCAGATCAGCCAGCTGGTGCAGGGCCTGGCCAAGCCGCAGCGGCCGGTGATCGGCCTGCTCTCCGGGCTGCAGCTCAACGGTGGCTTCGACATGATGGCGCGCCAGCCGATGGCGCCCTGGATGGTGATGGAGGAAGTGCGCCAGCTGTTCAAGATCGACAGCCTCAAGGCCGGCATCGACAAGATTCCGGACGAGGTCTCGGTGCTGCTGCTGGTGCACCCGAAGAACCTGCCGGAAGCGACCCTGTACGCCATCGACCAGTTCGTCCTGCGCGGCGGCAAGCTGCTGGTGTTCGTCGACCCGCTCAGCGAGGCGGACAACGCCGCGCCGGTGATGCCGGGCGATCAGCTGGACAAGGCCAGTGACCTGGAGCCGCTGTTCAAGGCCTGGGGCCTGCGCCTGGTGCCGGACAAGGTGCTCGGCGACGGTTCCTACGCGCTGTCGGTGAGCATGGGCCAGGGCCAGCGTCCGGCGCGGCATGCCGCCTGGCTGGCGCTGCCGCAGCGCGCGCTGAACCAGGACGACGTGGCCACCGCCGGCCTGGAGACCATCAATATCGCCACCAGTGGCATCCTCGAGCCGATCGAGGGCGCCAAGACCCAGTTCGTGCCGCTGCTGCAGAGCTCCGAGTACGCCATGCCGTTCGACGCCACGCGCCTGTCCATGCTGGCCAACCCGGAGGAGCTGATCCGCGACTTGGAGCCGACCGGCGAGCGCTACGCCATCGCCGCGCGCATCAGCGGCCCGGTGCAATCGGCCTACCCGAACGGCATCGAAGGGCAGAAGGACGGCCTGAAGTCGGCGGAGAACATCAACGTGATCGCCGTGGCCGATACCGACCTGCTCAGCGACCGCATGTGGGTGCAGGTGCAGGACTTCTTCGGCCAGCGCGTGCCGCAGCCGTTCGCCGACAACGCCGGCTTCGCCATCAACGCGCTGGACAACCTGTCCGGCAGCGATGCGCTGATCAGCGTGCGTTCGCGCGGCCGCTTCAGCCGCCCGTTCGAGGTGGTCGAGGCGCTGCAGCGCGAGGCCGAGGCGCAGTTCCGGGTCAAGGAGGAGGACCTGCAGCAGCGCCTGGCCGAGACCGAGCAGAAGCTCGCCGCCCTGCAGCAGCAGGACCCGAGCAAGGCGCTGGAGCTGACCCCCGAGCAGCAGGCCACGGTGCAGCAGTTCCTCGCCGAGAAGGTGCGCATCCGCAAGGAACTGCGCGAGGTGCGCTACCAGCTGAATGCCGATATCGAGGCCCTGGGCCGCACCCTCAAGCTGGCCAACATCCTGCTGGTACCGCTGCTGCTGACCCTCGGCGTGCTGGCCCTGTGGCTGTGGCGCCGGCGCAAGGCCGCGTGATGCCCCCCGGGGGAGAGGGCCTGGCCCTTTCCCCTGCCTGCCTGTTTCCGATACCGACTCTTGCCGCGAGGAGAGCAAGACCATGACTCGCAAAACCCTATTCGTTCTGGCGGTGCTGGCGCTGGCCCTGGTGGCCAGCTGGTACTTCACCAGCCAGGTCAGCAAGCGGCCGGCGCCCGCGCAGGCCGAGGCCTGGCTGCCGGGGCTGCAGGCCGAGCAGGTGCAGGCCATCGAGGTCCAGCGTGCCGGCCAGCCGCTGGTGCGCCTGGAGCGCCGTGAGCAGGCCTGGGTGGTGCCGGCCAAGGCCGACTACCCGGCCGACCGTGCCGCCGTCGCTGCCCTGCTCAAGGCCCTGGGCGATGCGCGCAAGGTCGAGCCGCGTACCGCCAATGCCGAACTCTACGCTCGCCTCGGCCTGGCCGAGCAGGGCAGCCCCGAGGAGCAGGCCGTGCGGGTGACCCTGCAGCGCGGCGAGCAGCCGCCGCTGCAACTGCTGATCGGCAAGCCCGGGCAGCGTGACGGGCACCTGGTGCGCCAGGCCGGCGAGGCGCAGAGCTGGCTGGTCAGCCAGCGCATCGAGCTGCCGGCCAGCGAGCTGGAGTGGCTGGACCGCCGCGTCGCCGCCGTGCCCTTCGCCACGGTGCGCGAGCTGGACCTGCGGCACGCCGGTGGCGAGCGCCTGACCCTCTATCGCGACAAGGCCGAGGAGGCCAACCTGCGCGTGCGCCAGCTGCCCGAGGGCAAGCGTCTGGCCTTCGACGGCGCCGCCGATGGCATGGCGCGCTTCTTCGCCGACCTGCGTTTCGCCGACGCCGCACCGCTGGCCCAGCTGAGCTTCGAGGACAAGCCGGCGCTGCAGTTCAGCCTGTCCACCTTCGCCGGCAAGACGCTCAAGGGCAGTCTGCATGGCCAGGGCGACCAGCACTGGCTGCTGCTGGAGCAGGGCAGCGACCTGCCCGCCAGCGAGCTGCCGGGGCGCAGCGACTGGGCCTATCGGATCGAGCCGTACCAGTACCAGAGCCTGGCCAAGAAGTTGACCGATGTGCTCGCCGCGGACTGAGGTAAAACCGCTGCAGGCCCTGTAGCACGGGGCCTGCAGACGGCCGAAAAAATCCCTTGGCAAGCCGAACGCTTGTTTTATACTCCCGATGCGGTCGCATCAGGACGCCATTCGGAACACCGCTCCACGCTCGTTTTGGCCGGGGTCGGAAAGAAGAAGAAGAACGTTTGCGCCGAACCGTCGAAGCCCACCAGGGCAACAACAAAACCGAGAATCGAGGGAAGTGGTAATGGCTGATCGTGAGGTCGGAACCGTCAAGTGGTTCAATGATTCCAAGGGGTATGGCTTCATTCAACGCGAAAGCGGTCCGGACGTGTTCGTCCACTACCGCGCCATCCGTGGCGAAGGTCATCGCACCCTGGTCGAAGGCCAGCAGGTGGAGTTCTCCGTGATCCAGGGCCAGAAGGGCCTGCAGGCGGAAGACGTGTCCAAGGTCTGAGGCCAGCGCGACACACAACAAAAGGCCCGTCAGCGACGGGCCTTTTGCTTTTTCGGGAGGTTAATTCCCTTTCCCCCGTCCCTCTCCCACAAGTGGCAGAGGGGAGATCAATCGGTGCGCCAGATGATCTCCTGCTCGCCCTCGGCGTCGATCTTGATCCAGCGATCCGCCTCTTCTTCCGCTTCTTCCTCGCTCCAGCCGCCGGGGGCGCAGCGCACCTGCACGCCGAGCGCGGCGAAGGCGGCGCGGGCGCAGGCCAGGTCATCTTCCCAGGGCGTGGCGTCGCTTTCCAGATAGAGGCTATGCCACTTGCCCACGGCTTTCGGCAGCCAGGTCACCGGTACATCGCCGGCATGGCACTTGAAGGTCTGGCCCTGCTGGCGCCATTCGCTGCACGGACCGATGGCCTCGCTCAGCCAGGTGGCAACCGCCTGCTGATCGGCGTCCTTCAGGTAGATCTCGATATCGGGTTGGCGCATGGCTCAGTCCTTGTTCTTTTCGATCCAATCGTAGCGGATGGCGACCGTCACCTCGAAGGGTTCGGCGATCACCGCGGCGCGGCGTTCGGCGCTGGCGCGCCAGCCGTGCGGAGTCATCGCCAGCAGGTCGGCGCGGGCCTGGGCGCCGGCCAGCAGCAGCGGGAAGCTGAGGGTCTCGCTGTGGGCCAGGTGCATGCCCGGCGGAATCAGCTCCAGGTGCTTCTGGTCGTCGTAGTCGCGTACTTCGTCATACAGTTTCTGGCGCAGTTCCATCAGGTGCGCGCGGGTCGGGCCCATGCGCAGCAGGCCGCCGCCAGGACTGAGCAGGCGCAGCGCTTCCTGCCAGTCCAACGGGCTGAACACGCTGGCCAGCAGGTCGCAGCTGGCATCGCTCAACGGCACGCGGGCCATGCTCGCCACCAGCCAGCTGAGCTGCGGGGCGCGCTTGCAAGCACGTTTCACCGCCTCGCGGGAGATATCCAGGGCGTAGCCGTCGGCATCCGGCAGCCGTTCGGCGAGCTGCGCGGTGTAGTAGCCCTCGCCGCAGCCGATATCCAGCCAGCTGCGCGGGCCGCGCTCGGCGGCCAGTTCGGCCAGGCGGCGGGCCAGTGGGGCGTAGTGGCCGCCATCGAGGAAGCGCCGGCGCGCCTCGACCATGGCCTGGTTGTCGCCGGGGTCGCGGCTGTTCTTGTGCTGCACAGGCAGCAGGTTGTAGTAGCCCTGGCGGGCCCGGTCGAAGCTGTGCCGGTTGCTGCAGGCCAGGCCGCTGCCCGTCGGGCTCAGCGGCTCCTGGCAGATGGGGCAGGTCAGGCTCATGCCAGCAATTTCACCAGGGTCTGGTAGTAGACCTCGGTGAGCAGATCCAGGTCGCTGGCCAGCACGCGCTCGTTGATCTGGTGGATGGTGGCGTTGACCGGGCCCAGCTCGACTACCTGGGTGCCCAAAGTAGCGATAAAGCGCCCATCCGAGGTACCGCCCGAGGTGGAGGGCGTGGTTTCGCGGCCGGTGACGCTCTTGATGCTGGCGGCCACGGCGTCGAGCAGCTCGCCCGGCTGGGTGAGGAAGGGCAGGCCGGACAGGGCCCAGTCAAGGTCGTAGTCCAGGCCGTGCTTGTCGAGGATGGCGCGGACGCGCTGCTGCAGGCCCTCGACCGTCGACTCGGTGGAGAAGCGGAAGTTGAACACCGCCTTGAGTTCGCCCGGGATGACGTTGGTGGCGCCGGTGCCGGCATTGAGGTTGGACACCTGGAAGCTGGTCGGCGGGAAGTAGGCGTTGCCGTCGTCCCAGTGCTCGGCGGCCAGTTCGGCCAGGGCCGGCGCGGCCAGGTGGATGGGGTTGCGCGCCAGGTGCGGGTAGGCCACATGGCCCTGTTTGCCGCGCACGGTGAGGGTGCAGCCGAGGGAGCCGCGGCGACCGTTCTTCACCACGTCGCCGAGCAGGCTGGTGCTCGAGGGTTCGCCGACGATGCACCAGTCCAGGCGCTCGCCGCGCTCGCGCAGGCGCTCGACCACGGCCTTGGTGCCGTGCTGGGCCGGGCCTTCCTCGTCGCTGGTGATGAGGAAGGCGATGGCGCCCTTGTGGTTGGGGTGGTCGGCGACGAAGCGCTCGACGGCGATGACCATCGACGCCAGGCTGCCCTTCATGTCCGCCGCGCCGCGGCCGCAGAGCATGCCCTGCTCGTCCACGCGCACGTCGAACGGCTGGTACTGCCAGGCCTCCAGCGGGCCGGTCGGCACCACGTCGGTGTGGCCGGCGAAGCACAGCACCGGGCCCTCGCCGCCGCGCCGGGCCCAGAAGTTCTCCACTTCCTCGATGCGCATGCGCTCCACCTCGAAACCGACTGCCGCCAGGCGGCGCATCATCAGCTCCTGGCAGCCTTCGTCGACCGGGGTCACGGAGGGGCGGCGGATCAGGTCGCAGGCCAGTTCGAGGGTGGGGGAGAGGGTGGTCATTGCGGCTCCGGTACGGCGGTGGGCGAAAAGGCCGCCATTCTAAAGCAAAACGGCGGCGCAGGGTCCGTGGACGCTGCGCCGCCGTTGCGCTCGGGCCGTGACGCTCAGGCCGCGCCGGCCGCTTCCTCGGCGTTCTGCGGCGGCGGCTTGGGCAGCGACGACAGCAGGGCCATCATCAGGGCGGCCAGGTAGGGCAGGGACTGTACCAGCAGGGTGGCGACCCAGAACTTCACGTCGGCGTTGCCGATGTCCTGCACGCAGCTGATGCCGATGGCCGCGCCCCACAGCAGGAGCATCACGAAGACTTCCTCGCGGGCCTCCGCCAGGGCCACCAGGATGCCGTGGTTGCTGGCCATCTTCGGCGTGCGGAAGAACGGGATGGTCTTGGTGAAGGTGCCGTACAGCACCGCCTTGGCGATGGTGTGGGACAGCGCCAGGCCGGCGATGGCGGCCTGGAACGAGCGCACCAGGTCGACGCCCACCGCCTTGCGGTAGAGGAACATGATCTTGCCGAACTTGAAGAAGAACAGCGCCAGCGGCGGGATGGCGAAGATCAGCAGCGGCGGGTCGACCCGCTGCGGCACGATGATCATGCCGGCCGACCAGAGCAGGGCGCCGATGGTGAAGAAGATGTTCAGGCCGTCGGCGATCCACGGCAGCCAGCCGGCGATGAAGTGGTAGCGCTGGCCGCGGGTCAGCTGCGAGCCTTCGCCGCGGAACAGGCTGCGCGCGTGGCCCTTCATGATCTGGATGGCGCCATAGGCCCAGCGGAAGCGCTGCTTCTTGTAGTCGATGAAGGTGTCGGGCATCAGGCCGCGGCCGAAGCTCTGGTGGGCATAGGCGGCCGAATAGCCCTTCTCGAACACGCGCAGGCCCAGCTCGGCGTCCTCGCAGATGGTCCAGTCGGCCCACTTCAGCTCGTCCATCACGCTGCGGCGGATCATGGTCATGGTGCCGTGCTGGATGATCGCGTCGCGATCGTTGCGGGTGACCATGCCGATATGGAAGAAGCCCTTGTACTCGGCGTAGCAGAGCTTCTTGAAGCTGCTCTCGTCGCCGTCGCGGTAGTCCTGCGGCGACTGCACCACGGCGATCTTCGGGTCGCTGAAGTGCGGCACCATGTGCTTGAGCCAGTTGCGGTCGACGCAGTAGTCGGAGTCGATCACTGCGATCACTTCGGCATCCGGCGCGGTATGCGGCAGGATGTAGTTCAGCGCGCCGCCCTTGAAGCCCTCGATGGGCGCCACATGGAAGAAGCGGAAGCGCGGGCCGAGCTGCTCGCAGTAGGCCTGCACCGGCTCCCACACCTTCGGGTCCTTGGTGTTGTTGTCGATGATGATGACTTCGTAGTCCGGGTAGTCCAGGGCCGCCAGGGCGTCCAGGGTCTGCTTCACCATCTCCGGCGGCTCGTTGTAGCAGGGCACGTGGATCGACACCTTGGGCCGGTAGGCGGTGTCGGTCAGCACCGGCAGGAAGTGCCGGCGGCGGGTGCGGGTCCAGGCCGTCTCGGCCAGCTCGTGGGCCTCGGTGAGCAGGACGATGAACACCCCCAGCGCGCCGATGCCGAGCAGGCCGCCGACGGTCAGGCTGAACCAGGTGCTGTACTGCTGGCTGTAGTCGTAGGCGATCCACACGAGGGCGGAGCCGCCGACGAAGGCGACGAAGGTCAGGAAGGTACGCCCGCGCTGGCGCAGGGCCGAGCCGTCGATCAGCATCAGCGCCAGTGCCAGCAGGCCCATGACCACCGAGGCCACGGCCAGCAGGCGCCATTGCGGGATGGCCACCACCGGCCCCTCGAAGGCGAACTTGGGCTGGCGGTCGAGGTTGTACACGCCCCAGTAGGCGCCTACCGAGCCTTCCTCGCTGGCCTTCCACGGCTGGTCGAAGGCCTCGATGACGAAGTAGTTGTAGCCCTTGGCGTTCAGCGAGTTGACCAGGGTGCGCAGGTAGATGGCCTGCTCGGCCTGGTCCGCCTCGGCGCCGCCGCGGGTGCGGCCGTTGCTCGGCCAGCCGACTTCGGAGAGCAGCAGCGGCTTCTTCGGGAACAGCTTCTTCAGGTCCTTGGCGCGCTCCAGGACGAAGTCGCCGGAGTCTTCCATCGGCACGAACTCCCAGTAGGGCAGCACGTGCGCGGCGATCAGGTCGACGTGCTTGGCCAGCTCGGGGTTTTCCTGCCAGATGTGCCACTGCTCGGAGGTACTCACCGGTACCTTGACCGCCGCACGTACGCGATCGATGTAGCCGATCAGCTCCTCGACCTCGACTTCCTCGCGGAACAGCGATTCGTTGCCCACGGTGACCCGCACCACGCTGCGCGACTCGTTGGCCAGTTCGATGGCCTTGGCGATTTCGCGCTCGTTGCGCTCCAGATCGTTGCTGATCCACACGCCGAGGGTTACGCGCAGGCCGAATTCCTCGGCCAGGTGCGGGATGTCGGCCAGCTTGCCGTCCACCGAATAGGTGCGGATGTTGTCGGTGTGCCGGCTCAGCAGCTCCAGGTCGGCGCGGATCTGCGCGTCGCTGGGGTAGGTGCCGGCCATCGGGCTTTGCCCGGCACGGAAGGGCGAGTAGGAGAAGCCGGAGATCTGCTCCGGCCAGTCCGGGGCGCTGACCGGGCGGTTGTAGAGCGCCCAGAGGCCGGTGAACAGGGCGGCGACCGCCACGATGACCACCAGATTGAGTCCGAGTTTGCGCGTTGGCATGGCTGTTTCGAATGGGCTGGAGAAGATGCCGGCGGACGCCGGTCGGCGCGCATGCTACTCCGCGGCCGCCGGCCTGTATAGCGCCGCCGGGCCCGCCGCCCGGGGCGGCTCACAGGGCCTGCAGGAGCAGGCGTTCATGCTGCTCCAGTGCGGCCTCCTGCGCCCCCTGGCCGCGCAGGTAGTCCAGCATCTGGAAGATCGCCTCGGCGTCCAGGCCGTGCTCGGACAGGCGGGTGAGCATGCCCATGTGCTTGAAGAAGCCGGCGCTGGCGGCAATGGCAGCCTCGATGCGCTGCTGCGCACTGCCCAGGCGCAGGCTCCAGACCCGCTCGGCATACTGCAGCAGCCTGGCCTGGCGCTGCGCCCGCTGTGCGTCGAGCCAGGCCGGCAGCAGCACCGCCAGGGCCTGCGCCGGCTCCAGGTGGTAGAGCAGGCTGAGCGCCTGGCCGAGCTGGCGCAGGCCATCGTCCGGCGCCGCGACCATGCCGGCCAGGCCCTGCAGCGCCTGGCTGGCGCACCACAGCAGGTTGGCCCGCACGGCATAGTCGCCGGGTTCGGCCAGGGCCCGCGGGCCGAGCTCCAGCAGGGTCAGCAGCAGGGCCTCGGCCTGGCGCTCCTGCAGCGGGCAGCCGTCGGACTGGGCGAGATACTGCTGCAGGACATGACCGAAGCCGGCCACCACGCCGTTGCCGATCTGCCGGGGCGGCAGGCTGAAGGTGGCGCAGGGGTCGAGAATGGCGAAGCGTGGCTGCAGGCAGGGGCTGGAAAAGCCCAGGCGCGCCTGCAGCCCGGCGTGGCACAGTTCGCCGTGGGGCGTGCTGGCCGACCCGCTGGCCAGGGTCGCTACACAGCCCAGCGGCACGGCGCGGCGGATCGGCGTGCCACAGAGCAGGTCGAAGGGCTCGCCGGGGTAGGCCAGGGCGGCGGCGATGAACTTGCTGCCGTCGATCACCGAGCCGCCGCCGACGGCGAGGATGAAGTCGCAGTGCTCGCGGCGGGCCTGGGCCACGGCGCGCAGCAGGGTGGCGTACTGCGGGTTGGCCTCGATGCCGGCGAAGCGGCTGAGCCAGTGCCCGGCCAGGGCCTGCTCGACCTGCTGCCACACGCCGTTCTGCAGGATGCTGCCGCCACCGTGAGTGACCAGCAGCCGGCTGTCGGCGGGAATCAACTGGCCAAGGCTGGCGATCTGCCCGGCGCCGAACAGGATGCGGGTCGGGTTGTAGTAGCTGAAGTTGCGCATGGCGAACTCCACGCGGAGCGTCCTTGCACTATAGAAGCGTGCGCCGGGCCAGGGTCGTATAATGCCGGCCGAATTCTGAAGGTGCGACGAGATGGCAGACGAACAGCGCTTCGGTGGCATAGCCCGGCTCTACGGGCGCGAGGGCCTGCAACGCCTGGCCGCGGCCCATGTGGCGGTGGTCGGCATCGGCGGCGTCGGCTCCTGGGCGGCCGAGGCCCTGGCGCGCTGCGGCGTGGGCGAGATCTCGCTGTTCGACCTGGACGACGTATGCATCACCAACACCAACCGCCAGGTGCATGCCGTCGAGGGCGCCGTGGGCAAGGCCAAGGTCGACGAGATGGCCGCGCGCATCCGTGCCATCAATCCGGCGTGCAAGGTTCATCCGGTGGCCGACTTCGTCACCCGCGAGACCATGGCCGAGTACATCACCGAGCAGCTCGACGGCGTTCTCGACTGCATCGACAGCGTGGCGGCCAAGGCCGCGCTGATCGCCTGGTGCAAGCGGCGCAAGATCCAGATCGTCACCACCGGCGGCGCCGGCGGGCAGATCGACCCGACGCAGATCCAGGTCGCCGACCTCAACAAGACCTTCAACGACCCGCTGGCGGCCAAGGTGCGCAGCACCCTGCGCCGCGACTACGGTTTCTCGCGCACGCCGGGGCGCAGCTACAGCGTGCCCTGCGTGTTCTCCACCGAGCAGTTGCGCTACCCCAAGCCGGACGGCAGCGTGTGCCAGGCCAAGGGCTTCGTCGGCGAGGGGGTCAAGCTCGACTGCGCCGGTGGCTTCGGCGCGGTGACGATGGTCACCGCCAGCTTCGGCATGGCTGCCGCCGCGCGCATCGTCGACAAGCTGGTGGCCGGTGCGCGGCGGCCGTCCGAACGGGCGGGCCAACCCGCCTGAACGTATTTTCCTTCCCGCGCCGCCCGGCGCATTCGAGTGCCTTTTGATGAACAACAACGACGTGCTGCGCAGCCTGCGCTACCTGCTGGATATCAGCGATGCCCAGCTGGCCGCGATCTGCCGGCTGGCCGACTACGAGCTGGCGCCCGAGACGGTGGCGGCCCTGCTCCGCAAGGAGGACGAGGACGGCTTCCAGCCCTGCAGCGACGAGGTGCTGGCGCACTTCCTCGATGGCCTGGTGTTCCACCGGCGTGGCCGCGACGACAGCCGTCCGCGGCTGCCGGTGGAGAAGCGCCTGACCAACAACATCATCCTGAAGAAGCTGCGGGTGGCTTTCGAGCTGCGCGACGACGACCTGCACGAGATCCTCCACGCCGCCGACCTGCCGATGACCAAGGCCGAGCTCGGTGCGCTGTTCCGCAGCCCCGAGCACAAGAACTACCGCGCCTGCGGCGACCAGCTGCTGCGCAACTTCCTGCGCGGCCTGACCCAGCGTCAGCGCGGTTGAGGTCGGCGGGCTAAGCTGTAGGGGCTGACGGCCCCAGTCGTGAGGTGCCCATGTCCGTTCCGCTCCGTCGTTCGCCACTGCGCTGGCTGCTGCTGGCAGCTCTGGCGCTGGCTGGCCTGGTCGCGGCCGAGCCGGTGGTGCGCATCGGCACCGGCGACTGGGTGCCCTACGTCGACCAGCAGCGTGCCGATGGCGGTGCCCTGGCTCGGCTGGTCAGTGCGGTATTCGCCGCGGCCGGCTACCGGGTCGAGTATTCCTTCTACCCCTGGGACCGCAACGTGCTGATGCTGCAGCAGGGCGCGCTGGACGCCATCATGCCCTACAGCTGCAGCCCGATGCGCCTGGACTATGGCGTGTGCAGCGAACCGCTGGTGCGCGGTGAGATCGTCCTGTTCCACCGCAAGGACCTGCCGTTCGACTGGCAGCGCATCGAGGACCTCGGCCCCTACCGGGTCGCCACCACCCTCGGCTATTCCTACGGGCCGCAGTTCGACCAGGCGCAGCAGGCCGGGCAGCTGCAGGTCGAGCAGAACAGCAAGGAGGACACCGCCTTTCGCCTGCTGGCGCTGGGCCGCGTCGACCTGCACCCGCAGGACCGCGCGGTCGGCTACGCCATGCTCAGGCGGCTGTTCTCCGAGCGTGAGCGCAGGGCCATCACTCACCATCCGCGCTTCCTCAACACCGAGCCGCTGCGCCTGCTGTTCCGTAAGGGCGACCCGCAGGCCGAGGCACTGTTGCTGCGCTTCAACCGCGAGCTGGCCCGGTTTGCCGAGCGCGGCGACCTGCGCAGCCTGCAGCGTGCGCTGTACACCGGCGACCCGGACCGCTGGCGCCCGGGCGCGCCCTAGCCGGCCAGCTCGCGCATGCGTTGCAGCACGGCGTTGAGGCCGTTGCTGCGCGAGGGCGAGAGCTGGCGGGCCAGGCCCAGCTGGTCGAACCAGGCCGGCAGATCCAGCTCGGCCAGTGCCTGGGCGTCCAGGCCGTCGATGCGCGCCAGCAGCACGGCCAGCAGGCCGCGGATCAGCCGCGCATCGCTGCTGGCGCGGAAACGCCAGTGTCCATCCTGCCGTTCTGCCACCAGCCAGACCTGGCTCTCGCAGCCGTGCACCCGGTTGGCTTCGCTGCGTTCGCTCTCGCTCAGCGCCTGCAGGCGCTCGCCCCACTGCATCAGCAGGCGCGCACGCTGTTCCCAGCCAGGGCAGGCGGCGAAGGCGTCGAGGGCCTCGTGGGCGGCGGCCGGCAGGCTCATCGCAGCAGCTCCAGGGCCTTGTCGAGGGCGGCGAAGAAGCGCGCGAGGTCCTCGCCATCGTTGTACAGACCCAGCGATACGCGAATCGCCCCGGGCAGGCCGAGGCTTTTCAGCAGCGGCATGGCGCAGTGATGGCCGCTGCGCACGGCGATGCCCTGCTCGGTGAGCAGGTGGGCCAGGTCGGCGCTGTGCACGCCGGCCACCACGAAGCTGGCCAGCGCCACCTGCGGCGCCCCCAGCAGACGCAAGCCATCGCGCCTGCTCAGGCCTGCCAGCAGCTCGGCATGCAGGGCCGCCTCATGGGCGGCGACGGCCTCGGCATCCAGCCCGGCCAGGTAGTCCAGCGTGGCGCCCAGGGCGATGACGGCAGCGATCGGCGGAGTGCCGGCCTCGAAACCCAGGGGCGCGGGGCGGAAGTGGGCATGCTGGTAGTCCGCCTGCAGCACCATCTCGCCGCCGAACTGCCAGTGGCGCAGCCTCTGCAGCGCCTGTTGGCGGCCATGGAGCAGGCCGACGCCCTCCGGGCCGTAGAGCTTGTGCGCGGAACAGACATAGAAGTCGCAGCCCAGCGCCTGCACATCCTGGCGACCGTGCACGACGCCCTGGGCGCCATCCACCACGCTCAGGGCGCCCCGGGCGCGGGCCAGGGTGAGCAGTTCGGCCAGCGGCTGCCAGCGCCCCAGCACGTTGGACAGCTGCGACACGGCGAGCAGGCGGGTGCGCGGGTCGATCAGGCTGGCAGCCTGGTCGAGGTCGACCTGGCCATGGTCATCCAGGGGCAGCACCCTCAGCTCCAGGCCGCGCCGCTCGGCCAGCTGCTGCCAGGGCAGCAGGTTGGCATGGTGCTCCAGGGCGCTGACGACTATCCGGTCGCCGGCCTGGAACAGGTGCTCCAGGCCGTAGGCCAGCAGGTTGAGCGACTCCGTGGTGCCGCGGGTGAAGACGATCTCATCGACGCTGGCGGCATTCAGCCAGCGCGCGGCCTTGGCCCGGGTCGCCTCGAAGGCGCGGGTGGCGCGTTCGCCGGGCAGGTGCTGGGCGCGGTGCACGTTGGCCGCGCCGCCGGCGTAGTAGCCGAGCAGGCTGTCCAGCATGGCCTGCGGCTTCTGCGCGGTGGCGGCGCTGTCCAGGTAGGTCTGGCCCTCGGCGGCGAGGGCCAGGATGCCGGGGAAGTCGGCGCGCCAGGGAGAGGTGGTAGGCATGGTCTGCGGCACTGCTGGGAAATGTGCTGAGTATAAATAGACAGGCCGGGCATGGGCCCGGCCTGTCTGTCGTCTCATGCGATCAGTTGTGCGCGTGCAGCGCCTCGTTGAGCTCGATGGCGGTCTTGTTGGTCTTGCACTCCACCGCGCCGGTCTGCGAGTTGCGGCGGAACAGCAGGTCGGGCTGGCCGGCCAGTTCGCGTGCCTTGACCACCTTGACCAGGTTGTTGGCCTCGTCGAGCAGGGCCACCTTGGTGCCGGCAGTGACGTACAGGCCGGACTCCACGGTGTTGCGGTCGCCCAGCGGGATGCCGATGCCGGCGTTGGCGCCGATCAGGCAGCCTTCGCCGACGCTGATGACGATGTTGCCGCCGCCGGACAGGGTGCCCATGGTCGAGCAGCCGCCGCCCAGGTCCGAGCCCTTGCCGACGAACACGCCGGCGGAGACGCGGCCCTCGATCATGCCCGGGCCGGCGGTGCCGGCGTTGAAGTTGACGAAGCCCTCGTGCATCACCGTGGTGCCTTCGCCGATGTAGGCGCCCAGGCGCACGCGGGCGCTGTCGGCGATGCGCACGCCGGCCGGCACCACGTAGTCGGTCATCTTGGGGAACTTGTCCACCGAGAACACTTCCAGCAGCTCGCCCTTCAGGCGGGCTTCCAGCTGGCGCTCGGCCAGCTCGCCGAGGTCGACGGCGCCCTGGCTGGTCCAGGCCACGTTGGGCAGCAGCGGGAAGATACCGGTCAGGTTCAGGCCGTGCGGCTTGGCCAGGCGGTGCGACAGCAGGTGCAGCTTGAGGTAGGCCTCGGGGGTGGAGGTCAGCGCGGCGTCTTCGGCCAGCAGGGTGACCACCAGCGGCCGATGGCTCTCGGCCAGGCGGGTGAGCAGGGCGGCCTGGGTGGCATCGATGCCCTTGATGGCGTTGGCCAGTTCACCGGCCTGGTTGGTGCTGATGGCGATGGCCTGGTTGCCACCGCTGTAGCCCAGCTTGGCCGCCACGGCGGCGACCAGCTCGGCGGCCGGGTCGAGCAGGGGCTGGGCGTAGAAGACTTCCAGCCAGGCGCCCTGGCGGTTCTGGGTGCCGACGCCGAAGGCCAGGCTGAAGAGTTTGCTGCTCATGTCGTGTTCCTTTTACCAAGTGGGGTGGGGCGCGGCCTCAGGCCAGCGCGGCGGAATAGAGTTCGGGCTTGAAGCCGACCAGGGTGCGGTCGCCCAGGTCGAGCACCGGGCGCTTGATCATCGAGGGCTGGGCCAGCATCAGCTCGATGGCGCGGGCCTCGTCCAGGTCGGCCTTCTGCGCCTCGTCGAGTTTGCGGAAGGTGGTGCCGGCGCGGTTCAGCACGGTCTGCCAGCCATGCTCGGCGCACCATTTGTGCAGGCGGTCGCGGTCGATGGCGGCGCTCTTGTAGTCATGGAAGTGGTAGCTCACGCCGTGCTCGTCGAGCCAGCTGCGGGCCTTCTTCATGGTGTCGCAGGCCTTGATGCCGTAGAGGGTGATGCTCATGGTCTTTCTCACAATCCTTGAACGAAGGCGCGGATGCGCTCGGCGGCCTCGATGCACTCGGCCAGCGGGGCCACCAGGGCCATGCGGATGCGCCCGGCGCCGGGGTTCTCGCCATGCACCTCGCGCGACAGGTAGGAGCCCGGCACCACGGTGACGTGTTCGCGGGCGAACAGCTGGCGGGTGAACTCGGCGTCGTCGCCCGGGGTGCGTGCCCACAGGTAGAAGCTGCCGTCCGGGCGCTGCACGTCCAGCACCGGCTGCAGGATGTCCAGCACCGCGTCGTACTTGGCGCGGTACTGGTCGCGGTTGGCGCGCACGTGGGCCTCGTCGTTCCAGGCGGCGATGCTGGCCAGCTGGGTCTGCACCGGCATGGCGCAACCGTGGTAGGTACGGTACAGCAGGAAAGGTTTCAGGATGTCGGCGTCGCCGGCGACGAAGCCGGAGCGCAGGCCCGGCAGGTTGGAGCGCTTGGACAGGCTGTGGAACACCACGCAGCGCTTGAAATCGCTGCGACCCAGCTCGACGCAGGCGGACAGCAGGCCGGGCGGCGGGTTGTCCTCGTCGAAATACAGTTCGCTGTAGCACTCGTCGGCGGCGATCACGAAGTCGTGCTCGTCGGCCAGGGCGATCAGCTTCTTCAGCTGCTCCATGGGTACCAGCGCACCGGTGGGGTTGCCCGGCGAGCAGATGAAGAGGATCTGGCAGCGCTGCCAGACCGCGGCCGGTACCGCGTCGAAGTCCGGGTTGAAGCCGTTCTCCTCGCGGCACGGCAGGTAGTGCGGCTCGGCGCCAGCGAGCAGGGCCGCGCCCTCGTAGATCTGGTAGAAGGGGTTGGGGCTGACCACCAGGCCCGCGGCTTCGCGGTTGACCACGGTCTGGGTGAAGGCGAACAGCGCCTCGCGGGTGCCGTTGACCGGCAACACGTGGCGGGCGGCGTCCAGCCAGCCGGCCGGCACGCCGAAGCGGCGCTCGCACCAGGCGGCGATGGCTTCGCGCAGGGCCGGCAGGCCCAGGGTGGTGGGGTAGACGGCCAGCTGGTCGAGGTTGTCCGCCAGGGCCTGGGCCACGAAGTCCGGCGACTTGTGCTTGGGCTCGCCGATGGACAGGGCGATCGGCCGCTTGTCCGCCGGGGGGGTGATGCCGGCGAGCAGGGCGCGCAGTTTCTCGAAGGGGTAGGGCTGCAGCTGGGTCAGGGCGTGGTTCATGGGGGCTCTTGCGTGGTTCAGATGCTGATGGCGCCGACGCCGAGGGACTCGCCGTTGGCCTGCGACAGCTGGCGCACTATGGCCTCCTGCAGGCGGGCGCAGAGTTCCGGGTCGGACAGCGGCTGGTTGGCGGCGTCGGTGATGAAGAACACGTCTTCCACCCGTTCGCCGAGGGTGGCGATCTTGGCGTTCTGCAGCGACAGGTCGAAGTCGAGGAAGATCTTGCCGATCCGTGCCAGCAGGCCGGGGCGGTCCGGGGCGGTGATCTCCAGCACGGTGACCGGGCGCTGGGCGTCGTTGTGGATGGTCACCTGCGGGGCGAAGGCGAAGTGCTTGAGCTGGCGCGGCACGCGGCGCTGGATGATCGCCGGGTACTCGTCGGGGTTCTTCAGCGCTTCCACCAGACCGTCGCGGATCTGCTTGATGCGCGCCGGGTTGTCGCCGATACGGCCGCCATCGGCGTCCAGCACGATGTAGGTGTCCAGGGTGAACTGGCTGGTGGAGGTGATCACCCGGGCGTCGTGGATGTTCAGGTTGAGCTGGTCCATGGCCGCCACCGTCACGGCGAAGAAGTCGTGCTGGTCCGGGGCGTAGATGAAGATCTGCGTGGCACCCTCGAACTCGCGCTGGGCGGTCTCCTTGATCAGCACCAGCGGGTCCTTGCCGGCCGGGTGCTGGAGGATGGCCTCGGTGTGCCAGGCCACGTCGGCGGCGCTGTGGCGCAGGAAGTAGTCGTCGCCGAGCTGGCTCCACAGCTGCTCGGCGTCGTCCTGATCGATGCCACCGCGCACCAGGATGTCGATCGCCGCGCTCTGCGTCTGGCGGATCTGCTCCTCGCGGTCCAGCGGGTTCTCCAGGCCGCGGCGCAGGGCGCGCTTGGTCTCGGTGTAGAGCTGGCGCAGCAGGCTGGCGCGCCAGGAGTTCCACAGGCTGGGGTTGGTGGCGTTGATATCGGCTACGGTCAGCACGTAGAGGTAGTCCAGGCGGGTCTGGTCGCCGACCAGCTGGGCGAAGTCGAAGATCACCTGCGGGTCGGAGAGGTCCTTGCGCTGGGCGGTGGTCGACATCACCAGGTGGTTCTGCACCAGCCAGACGATCAGCCGGCTGTCCCAGCTGGGCAGCTGGTGGCGCACGCAGAAGGCCTCGGCATCCACCGCGCCGAGCTCGGAGTGGTCGCCGCCGCGGCCCTTGCCGATGTCGTGGTAGAGCCCGGCCAGGTAGATCAGCTCGGGCTTGGGCAGCTTGTCGATCAGCTTGCTGGCCAGCGGGAACTTCTCCGCCAGCTCCGGCCATTTCAGCTTGCGCAGGTGCTTGATCAGGTTGAGGGTGTGGGCGTCCACCGTGTAGATGTGGAACAGGTCGTGCTGCATCTGCCCGACGATGTGGCCGAACTCCGGCAGGTAGCGGCCGAGGATGCCGTAGCGGTTCATCCGCCGCAGGTTGCGGTGGATGCCCTGGGTCGACTTGAACAGCTCGATGAACAGGCTGGTGTTGCGGATGTCGCGGCGGAAGTCGTCGTCGATCAGGTGGCGGCTGTCGCGCAGCAGGCGGATGGTGTCGGCACGCACGCCCTTGATCTCGGGGTGCTGGGCCATCAGCACGAAGACTTCGAGGATGGCGAAGGGGGTGCGCTTGAACACGCCAGGGCTGGTCACCTCGATATAGCCGTCGCGCACCTGGAAGCGGCTGTTCAGCGGCTGCGCCGGGCCGCGCTCGCCCTCGCGCAGCAGGACGTCCTCGAAGTGCTGGTTGATCAGCTCGGAGAGCTCGGCGACGCCCATCACCACCCGGTAGTACTTCTGCATGAAGCGCTCGACGGCCAGGCGGCCGTCGCCATCCTCGAAGCCGAGCAGGGCGGCGATCTTGCGCTGGTGGTCGAACAGCAGGCGGTCCTCGGCGCGCCCGGCGAGCATGTGCAGGGCGTAGCGCACCTTCCACAGGAACTCCTGGCTGGAGGCCAGCATGCCGTACTCGCTGTCGACCAGAAAGCCCTGCTGCACCAGGGAGTGCAGGTTGAGGCTGCCGAACTGGCGGCGGGCCACCCAGAGGATGGTCTGGATGTCGCGCAGGCCGCCAGGCGAGCCCTTGACGTTGGGTTCCAGGTTGTACTCGGTGTCGTTGTACTTGGCGTGGCGCGCCTTGGCTTCCTTGCGCTTGGCCAGGAAGAACTCCTTGCTCGGCCACATGCGGTCGCTGGCGGTGACCTCCTGCATGCGCTGGCGCAGGTGTTCGGGGCCGGCGATGGTACGGCTTTCCATCAGGTTGGTGACCACCGTCAGGTCGGCGCGCGCCTCTTCCGCGCATTCGGCCACGCTGCGCACGCTCTGCCCGACTTCCAGGCCGATGTCCCAGAGCAGGGTGAGGAAGCCCTCGATGGGCTCGCGGAAGGTCTCGTGGTCGGCGCTGTCGAGGAGGATCAGCAGGTCGATGTCGGAGTAGGGGTGCAGCTCGCCACGGCCGTAGCCGCCGACGGCCAGCAGGGCGATGTCGGCGTCCTCGCTCCAGTCGAAGCGCTTCCAGGCCTCCTGCAGGATCTGGTCGACGAACCAGGCGCGGTCCTCGACCAGGCGGCGGATGTCGCGGCCCTCGCGAAAGCGCGCGTCGAGCACTTCGCGCGCCTGCTTGAGGGCCTTCTTGAAGGCGGCGATGGGGCTGGACTTGAGCGCCAGTTCCGCCTGGAACTGGCCGCGGTCAAACAACTCCGGGTCCATCTGGGGCATGCGCGCCTTCCTCTATGTGGATGCTCAGGGGGAAGTGCGCGGCAGGGTGTCGTCGCTGCGCAGGGTGAGGATCTCGTAGCCGCTCTCGGTGACCAGCACCGTATGCTCCCACTGAGCGGAGAGCTTGCGGTCCTTGGTGATGGCGGTCCAGCCGTCGCCGAGCAGGCGGGTTTCCGGGCGGCCCTGGTTGATCATCGGCTCGATGGTGAAGGTCATGCCGGCCCTGAGCTCCATGCCGGTGCCGGCACGGCCGTAGTGCAGTACCTGCGGCTCCTCGTGGAACACCGCGCCGATGCCGTGGCCGCAGTATTCGCGCACCACCGAGAAGCCGTTCTTCTCGGCATGCTTCTGGATCACTTCGCCGATATCGCCCAGGCGCGCGCCGGGCTTGACCAGCTGGATGCCCTTGTACATGCACTCCTGGGTGATCTGGGCCAGGCGCTGGGCCCACTCCGGCACCTTGCCGACCATGAACATCTTGCTGGTGTCGCCGTGGTAGCCGTCCTTGATCACGGTGACGTCGATGTTCAGCACGTCACCGTCCTTCAGCGGCTTGTCGTTGGGGATGCCATGGCAGACCACGTGGTTGATCGAGGTGCAGATCGACTTGGGGAAGCCCGGGCGGCCCGGCGCGGCACCGTAGTTGAGCGGGGCGGGGATGGCCTTCTGCACGTTGACGATGTAGTCGTGGCAGATGCGGTCGATTTCCTCGGTGGTGACGCCGGGCTTGACGTGCTCGCCGATCATCTCCAGCACTTCGGCGGCCAGGCGGCCGGCCACGCGCATCTTCTCGATTTCGTCGGGCGTCTTGATGGTGACGGTCATGCGGTCTCTCTCGGCGCCGGTGGCGCAAGGCAAAAACGGGAAAGACGGCGATTCTAGCAGAAAGCCGCCGGGCGGCGGCATGCGGCCGGTTCCTGGTTCGGCTAGCCTGTCGCTGCTTTCTGTGGTATAAAACGCGCCGCTTTACGGGCAGAGCTGCTCGTAGGGCTTAACTCCGCACACGTATCGACACGATTTCCTGGGTGCCCGCAAGGGTTGGAGATTGGGATGCGTGGAGGCCTAACCCGACTTATCAAGGAACTATCATGTCCCAAGTCAATATGCGCGATATGCTGAAGGCCGGTGTGCACTTCGGCCACCAGACCCGTTACTGGAACCCGAAAATGGGCAAGTACATTTTCGGCGCGCGCAACAAGATTCATATCATCAACCTGGAAAAGACCCTGCCGATGTTCAACGAGGCCCTGTCCTTCGTTGAGAAGCTGGCTGCCGGCAAGAACAAGATCCTGTTCGTGGGCACCAAGCGTTCCGCCGGCAAGATCGTGGCTGAAGAAGCTGCTCGCTGCGGTTCCCCCTACGTTGATCACCGTTGGCTCGGCGGCATGCTGACCAACTACAAGACCATCCGTGCTTCGATCAAGCGCCTGCGCGAGCTGGAAACCCAGTCCCAGGACGGCACCTTCGCCAAGCTGACCAAGAAAGAAGCCCTGATGCGCACCCGCGATCTGGAGAAGCTGGATCGTAGCCTGGGCGGCATCAAGGACATGGGCGGCCTGCCGGACGCGCTGTTCGTGATCGACGTCGACCACGAGCGCATCGCCATCACCGAAGCCAACAAGCTGGGCATCCCGGTCATCGGCATCGTCGATACCAACAGCAGCCCGGAAGGCGTTGATTACATCATCCCGGGTAACGACGACGCCATCCGCGCCATCCAGCTGTACATGGGTGCCATGGCCGACGCCGTGATCCGTGGTCGTGGCAACGCTGCCGGCGGCACCGACGAGTTCGTCGAGGAAGCTGCTTCCGAGGCCAGCGAAGGCTGATAACGGGAAGCACCTTTCCCGTTGTGCGAGAAGGGGGCTTGGCCCCCTTTTTGCCACTTGCGAATTTTGTGCCCGGCGTGGCCGGGTTGAATGGTTGAACACCACTTCAAGAGGATTGTGAACATGGCAGAAATCACTGCAGCCCTGGTTAAAGAACTGCGCGAGCGCACCGGCCAAGGCATGATGGAATGCAAGAAGGCCTTGGTTGCCGCCGGTGGCGACATCGAGAAGGCCATCGACGACATGCGCGCTTCCGGTGCCATCAAGGCCGCCAAGAAGGCCGGCAACGTCGCCGCCGAAGGCGCCATCGCCGCTCGCGTCGAGGGTGGTCGTGGCCTGCTGATCGAAGTCAACTCGCAGACCGACTTCCTGGCCCTGCAGGACGACTTCAAGGCCTTCGTCAAGGAGAGCCTGGACGAAGCCTTCGCCCAGAAGCTGACCGAAGCCGCCCCGCTGATCGCTTCCCGCGAATCCGCCCGTGAGGCCCTGGTCGCCAAGTGCGGTGAGAACGTCAACATCCGTCGTCTGGCTGCCGTCGAAGGCGACGTCGTGGGTTCCTACCTGCACGGCCACCGCATCGGCGTCCTGGTCGTACTGAAAGGCGGCAACGAGGAGCTGGCCAAGCACGTTGCCATGCACGTCGCTGCTTCCAACCCGGCCGTGCTGAACCCGTCCGACGTTTCCGAAGAGCTGATCGCCAAGGAAAAGGAAATCTTCCTGCAGCTGAACGCCGAGAAGATCGCCGGCAAGCCGGAAAACATCGTCGAGAACATGGTCAAGGGTCGTATCGCCAAGTTCCTGGCCGAAGCCAGCCTGGTCGAGCAGGCCTTCGTCATGGATCCGGAAGTCAAGGTCGGTGAGCTGGTCAAGAAAGCCGGTGCCGAGATCGTTTCCTTCACCCGTTTCGAAGTGGGCGAGGGCATCGAGAAGGTCGAGGCTGACTTCGCTGCCGAAGTGGCTGCCCAGGTGGCCGCTGCCAAGCAGTAAGACGGTTTCGCACTGTCGAACAGAAGAGGCTGCCCGCTTACGCGTGCAGCCTCTTTTGCAAAGCGGGCAATGCTCCGCACGATTTGACCGGGCAGTGGTCTGACTGCCGGGTAATATAAGCAGCCAAACAACGCCGCAGGAGAGATACGCAATGGCTCAGCAGGTGAGTGGTCGTCAACCTCGCTATAAACGCATTCTGCTCAAGTTAAGCGGCGAGGCCCTGATGGGCTCGGAAGAGTTCGGCATCGATCCCAAGGTGCTGGATCGCATGGCGCTGGAAGTCGGCCAGCTGGTCGGCATCGGCGTGCAGGTCGGCCTGGTGATCGGCGGTGGCAACCTGTTCCGTGGCGCGGCGCTGTCTGCCGCCGGCATGGATCGGGTCACCGGCGACCACATGGGTATGCTGGCCACCGTGATGAACGCCCTGGCCATGCGCGACGCCCTGGAGCGCTCGAATATCCCCGCCATCGTGATGTCGGCCATCTCCATGGTCGGCGTGACCGACCACTACGATCGCCGCAAGGCCATGCGTCATCTGTCCACCGGCGAAGTGGTGATCTTTGCCGCTGGCACCGGCAACCCCTTCTTCACCACCGACTCGGCGGCCTGCCTGCGTGCCATCGAGATCGATGCCGACCTGGTGCTGAAAGCCACCAAGGTCGATGGCGTGTACACTGCCGACCCCTTCAAGGACCCCAATGCGGAGAAGTTCGAGCGCCTGACCTATGACGAGGTGCTCGACCGCAAGCTGGGCGTGATGGACCTGACGGCCATCTGCCTGGTGCGCGATCACAAGATGCCGCTGCGGGTCTTCAACATGAACAAGCCCGGCGCCCTGCTGAATATCGTGGTGGGTGGCGCCGAAGGAACCCTGATCGAGGAGGAAGCACAATGATCAACGAGATCAAGAAGGCCGCCCAGGAGCGCATGAGCAAGTCCCTGGAGTCCATGGGGCGCAACCTGGCCTCCATTCGCACCGGGCGCGCGCACCCGAGCATTCTGGACAGCGTCAAGGTCCCGGCCTATGGCAGCGAGATGCCGCTGAACCAGGTCGCCGCGATCACCGTGGAAGATGCCCGTACGCTGAAGATCGTCGCTCACGACAAGACCCTGAGCGCGGCGATCGAAAAGGCCATCATGACCTCCGATCTCGGCCTCAATCCGAGCAGTGCCGGTGCCACCATCCGCGTGCCGATGCCGGCCCTGACCGAAGAAACGCGCCGCGGCTACACCAAGCAGGCCCGTGGCGTTGCCGAGGATGCCAAGGTGGCGGTGCGCAACGTGCGTCGCGACGCCCTGGCCGAGCTGAAGAAGCTGTCCAAGGACAAGGAGATCAGCGAGGACGAGGAGCGTCGTGCCGCCGACGAGGTGCAGAAGCTCACCGACAAGTTCGTTGCCGACATCGACAAGGCCCTGGAAGTCAAAGAAGCCGACCTGATGGCGGTGTGATGTGAGCAGGAGCAAGCAGGACGCCCCGGCGGCGGTGCCACGGCATGTCGCCATCATCATGGATGGCAATAACCGCTGGGCGAAGAAGCGGCTGCTGCCCGGCGTGGCCGGGCACAAGGCCGGCGTCGATTCGGTGCGCGCGGTCATCGAGGTGTGCGCCGAGTCCGGGGTCGAGGTGCTGACCCTGTTTGCCTTCTCCAGCGAGAACTGGCAGCGCCCGGCCGAGGAGGTCGGGGCGCTGATGGAATTGTTCCTCTCGGCCCTGCGTCGCGAGGTGAAGAAACTCAAGGAAAACGCCATCAGCCTGCGCATCATCGGTGATCGCTCGCGCTTCCATCCGGAGTTGCAGGCGGCCATGCGTGAGGCCGAGCAGCTGACCGCCGGCGACAGCCGCTTCGTCCTGCAGATCGCCGCCAACTACGGTGGCCAGTGGGATATAGTCCAGGCCGCGCAGCGCCTGGCGCGGGAAGTCCAGGGCGGTCATCTGCGGCCGGAAGAGATCACTCCCGAGCTGCTGCAGGGCTGCCTGGCTACCGGTGATCTGCCGCTGCCGGACCTGTGCATCCGCACCGGCGGTGAGCACCGCATCAGCAATTTCCTGCTTTGGCAATTGGCCTATTCCGAGCTGTACTTTTCCGACCTGTACTGGCCGGACTTCAAACATGACGCCATGCGCAAGGCGCTGGCCGATTTCGCCACCCGCCAGCGCCGCTTCGGCAAGACCAGCGAACAGGTGGAAGCCGAGGCTCGCAGTCAATGCTGAAACAACGCGTCATCACCGCCCTGATCCTGCTGCCCATCGCCCTGGGGGGCTTCTTTCTGCTCGAGGGCTGGGCCTTCGCCCTGTTCATCGGCGCCGTGGTCAGCCTGGCTGCCTGGGAGTGGGCGCGCCTGGCCGGTCTGTCCGCCCAGTCGCAGCGGGTGGCCTACGGGGCGGCGGTTGCGGCCCTTCTCTACGGTGCCTGGCTGCTGCCGGCGCTGGCGCCCTGGTTGCTGGCGGCGGCGCTGCTCTGGTGGCTGGCGGCGACCCTGCTGGTGCTGAGCTATCCGGGCAGCAGTCGCTACTGGGGCGGGCTGCCCGGCAAGCTGCTGATTGGCCTGGTGATCCTGCTGCCGGCCTGGCAAGGCCTGGTGCTGCTCAAGCAGTGGCCGCAGGCCAATGGCCTGATCATCGCCGTGATGGTGCTGGTGTGGGGGGCCGATATTGGTGCCTACTTCGCCGGCAAGGCCTTCGGTAGGCGCAAGCTGGCGCCGCGGGTCAGTCCCGGCAAGAGCTGGGAGGGTTTCTATGGCGGCCTGGCCGCCAGCCTGCTGATTACCTTGGCGGTCGGTCTGCAGCAGGGCTGGTCAGCGGCTGGCCTGCTGCTGGCTCTGGGGGGCGCGGCACTGGTAGTGGCCGCCTCGGTGATCGGTGACCTGACCGAGAGCATGTTCAAGCGCCAGTCCGGGATCAAGGACAGCAGTAACCTGCTGCCCGGCCACGGTGGCGTGCTGGATCGCATCGACAGCTTGACCGCGGCCATTCCGCTGTTCGCCGTGCTGCTCTGGCTGGCGGGATGGGGCGCTCAGTGAGTCGTCCGCAGCGCATCACCGTGCTCGGGGCGACCGGCTCCATCGGTCTTAGTACGCTGGATGTGATCGCCCGGCATCCCGAGCGCTACCAGGCCTTCGCCCTCAGCGGTTTCTCCCGGCTGGCCGAGCTCGAGCAGCTTTGCCTGAGGCATCGCCCGCAGTTCGCCGTGGTCGCCGATCAGGCCAGTGCCAGCAGGTTGCAGGATGCACTGCGTGGCGCTGGCCTCGCGACTCGCGTGCTGGTGGGCGAGGGCGGGCTGTGCGAGGTGGCCGCTCATCCGGATGTGGATGCGGTGATGGCGGCCATAGTCGGTGCCGCCGGCCTCAAGCCGACCCTGGCCGCCGTGCGGGCCGGCAAGAAGGTGTTGCTGGCCAACAAGGAGGCGCTGGTGATGTCCGGCGCCCTGTTCATGCAGGCGGTGCGCGAGCATGGCGCCACCCTGTTGCCGATCGACAGCGAGCACAACGCCATCTTCCAGTGCCTGCCCGGCGACTATGCCCGCGGTCTGGGGGCGGTAGGGGTGCGGCGTATCCTGCTGACGGCCTCCGGCGGGCCCTTCCGCGAGACACCGCTGGCCGAACTGGAGCGCGTCTCGCCCGAGCAGGCGTGCGCCCATCCGAACTGGTCCATGGGGCGCAAGATCTCGGTGGATTCGGCCAGCATGATGAACAAGGGGCTGGAGCTGATCGAGGCCTGCTGGCTTTTCGATGCGCGGCCCGAGCAGGTCGAGGTGGTCATTCACCCGCAGAGCGTGATCCACTCCCTGGTCGACTATGTGGATGGCTCGGTACTGGCGCAGCTGGGCAATCCGGACATGCGCACGCCCATTGCCCATGCCCTGGCCTGGCCGGAGCGGATCGATTCCGGCGTGGCGCCTCTGGACCTGTTTGCCGTCGCGCGCCTCGATTTCCAGGCGCCCGACGAGCTGCGCTTCCCCTGCTTGCGCCTGGCGCGGCAGGCCGCCGAGGCGGGGGGCAGTGCGCCGGCGGTATTGAATGCGGCCAACGAGGTGGCGGTGGCGGCGTTTCTCGAACGGCGCATCCGCTTTTCCGATATCGCGCGTATCATCGAGGACGGCCTGAATCGCGAGGCGTCGTCCGCGGTCGACGATCTCGATGCGGTGCTGGCGGCAGACGCGCGCGCGCGCGCCCTGGCCGCTGACTGGTTGAATCGCCACGGGTGACAAGGCCCGGAGGAAGATGGAATGAGTGCGCTGTACATGCTTTTCGGCACCCTGGTTGCGCTCGGGGTGCTGGTCACCTTCCACGAGTTCGGCCACTTCTGGGTGGCGCGCCGCTGCGGGGTCAGGGTGCTGCGCTTCTCCGTCGGATTCGGCAGTCCGCTGCTGCGCTGGCATGATCGCCAGGGCACCGAGTTCGTGGTGGCCGCCATCCCGCTGGGCGGCTACGTGAAGATGCTCGACGAGCGCGAGGGCGAGGTGCCCGCCGAGCAGATCGATCAGGCCTTCAATCGCAAGACGGTCAAGCAGCGCATTGCCATAGTGGCTGCCGGTCCTATCGCCAATTTCCTCCTGGCCATCCTGTTCTTCTGGGCGATCGCCATGCTCGGTACCCAGCAGGTGCGTCCGGTGATCGGCGCGGTGGCGCCGGACAGCCTTGCCGCTACCGCTGGACTGCGTGCCGGCCAGGAAATAGTGGCGGTCGATGGCGAGGCGACGCCCGGCTGGTCGGCCGTCAACCTGCAGCTGATTCGGCGTCTGGGGGAGTCCGGTACCGTCGAGCTGCAGGTGCGTGAGGTCGGCTCTTCCCTGATTGCCGATCGTCAACTGGTGCTGCGCGACTGGCTGCGTGGCGTCGACGAGCCGGAACCTCTCGAGTCTTTGGGTATCCGGCCGTGGCGGCCGGCGAGCGAGCCCGTGGTCAGCGAGCTCGATCCGCAGGGGCCGGCTCAGGCGGCGGGCGTGCGTCTGGGCGATCGGCTGCTGGCGCTCGATGAGCAGGCTCTGGACGAATGGCAGCAGGTCGTCGACTGGGTGCGTTCGCGCCCCGGCGAACGGGTAGTTCTGCGCCTGGAGCGTGCGGGTGAGCAGCTCGAGTTGCCTCTGGTGCTGGCAGCGCGTGGTGAAGGTGAGGCGCGTAGCGGTTATCTGGGGGTTGGCGTGAAGGGGGGCGAGTGGCCTGCGCACATGCTGCACGAGGTCAGTTTCGGGCCGCTCGATGCGGTTGCCGAAGGGCTTCGGCGCACCTGGAATATGACCCTGCTAACCCTTGATTCGCTGAAGAAAATGCTGTTCGGCGAGCTCTCGGTAAAAAACTTGAGTGGGCCGATAACCATTGCTAAAGTGGCGGGCGCTTCGGCTCAGTCCGGCGTGGCGGATTTCCTCAACTTCCTCGCCTACCTGAGCATTAGCCTGGGGGTTCTCAATTTGCTGCCCATTCCCGTTCTGGATGGGGGGCATTTGCTGTTCTACCTGGTCGAGTGGGTGCGTGGTCGCCCATTGTCTGAGCGGGTACAGGGTTGGGGCATTCAGATAGGTATCAGTCTGGTGCTGGGGGTGATGTTGCTGGCCCTGGTAAACGATCTGAGTCGTCTGTAACGAATAGCTGAATTCCGAATCTGCCGCGTCTCGCGGCAGTTTCTTTATTATCAGTTGGAATAAGAAAGGACTTCATGAAACGTCTGCTGCTACCTGCGGTCTTCGCCGCACTGATGATCGCCGAAGTTCACGCCGAGTCCTTCACCATCACCGATATTCGGGTCAACGGTCTGCAGCGGGTTTCCGCGGGAAGCCTGTTCGGCGCCCTGCCGCTGAACGTGGGCGATGCGGTCGATGACCGTCGCCTGGTGGATGCCACCCGTGCCCTGTTCAAGACCGGTTTCTTCCAGGACATCCAGCTCGGTCGCGAAGGTGACGTGCTGGTGATCAATGTGGTCGAGCGCCCCTCCATCTCCACCATCGAGATCGAAGGCAACAAGGCGATCACCACCGAAGATCTGATGAAGGGCTTGCAGCAGTCCGGTCTGGCCGAGGGCGAAATCTTCCAGCGCGCCACCCTCGAGGGCGTGCGCAACGAGCTGCTGCGCCAGTACGTGGCCCAGGGCCGCTACTCCGCCGAGATCGAAGCCGAAGTGATTCCGCAGCCGCGCAACCGCGTAGCCCTGAAGATCACCATCAATGAAGGCTCGGTCGCCGCCATCCAGCACATCAACGTGGTCGGCAACAGCGTGTTCCCGGACGAGGACCTGACCGCCCTGTTCGAGCTGAAGACCACCAACTGGCTGTCCTTCTTCAAGAACGATGACAAGTACGCTCGCGAGAAGCTGTCCGGCGACCTGGAGCGTCTGCGCTCCTACTACCTGGACCGCGGCTACATCAACATGGATATCTCCTCCACCCAGGTATCCATCACCCCGGACAAGAAGCACGTCTACATCACCGTGAACGTCGATGAAGGCGAGAAGTACAGCGTCAGCGAAGTGAAACTCTCCGGTGACCTCAAGGTGCCGCAGGAAGAAATCGAGAAGCTGCTGCTGGTCAAGCAGGGGCAGGTCTTCTCGCGCAAGGTGATGACCACCACCTCCGAGCTGATCACCCGCCGCCTGGGCAACGAGGGCTACACCTTCGCCAACGTCAACGGCGTGCCGCAGCCCAACGATGAAGATAAGACCGTCGCCATCACCTTCGTGGTCGATCCGGGCAAGCGCGCCTACGTCAATCGCATCAACTTCCGCGGCAACACCAAGACCGAGGACGAGGTGCTGCGCCGCGAGATGCGCCAGATGGAGGGCGGCTGGGCCTCCACCTATCTGATCGACCAGTCCAAGACCCGCCTGGAGCGCCTCGGCTACTTCAAGGAAGTCAACGTCGAGACCCCGCAGGTGCCGGGCACCGACGACCAGGTCGACGTCAACTACAGCGTCGAAGAGCAGCCGTCCGGCTCCATCACCGCCAGCGTCGGCTTCGCCCAGAACGCCGGTCTGATCCTCGGTGGCTCAATCAGCCAGAACAACTTCCTCGGTACCGGCAACAAGGTCAGCGTCGGTCTGACCCGCTCCGAGTACCAGACCCGCTACAACTTTGGCTTCGTCGACCCCTACTGGACCGTCGACGGCGTCAGCCTGGGCTACAACGCCTTCTATCGCACCACCGACTACGATGATCTCGATGTCGATGTTTCCAGCTACTCGGTCGACAGTTATGGCGCCGGTATGAGCATCGGTTACCCGATCAGCGAGACTTCGCGCCTGACCTATGGTCTGACCATCCAGCAGGACAGCATCGATACTGGTGTCTACACCGTCGACGAGATCTTCGATTTCATCGAGCAGGAAGGCGACAGCTACCTGAACCTGAAAGCTTCGATCGGCTGGTCCGAGTCGACCCTCAATCGCGGCGTGCTGGCCAATCGTGGCCATTCGCAGAGTCTGGTGCTGGAAACCACCGTGCCGGGCAGCGATCTGTCGTTCTTCAAGCTCGATTATCGTGGTCAGATCTTCCAGCCGATCAACGACAAGTACACGCTGCGCTTCCACACTGAACTGGGCTTCGGCGACGCCTATGGCTCCACAGAGGAGCTGCCGTTCTACGAGCACTACTACGCCGGTGGTTTCAACTCGGTGCGCGGTTTCGAGGACAGCAGCCTTGGCCCGCGTAGTACGCCCAGTCGTGGTGTTGCCGTCACTGGGAACGAGGGCACTCAATTTGACCCGGACCAGGATCCGCTCCCCTTCGGTGGCAATGTGCTGATCCAGGGCGGTGCGGAGCTGCTGTTCCCGCTGCCGTTCGTCAAGGACCAGCGCTCCCTGCGCACCGTGCTGTTCTGGGACGTGGGTAACGTGTACGACACCTCCTGCTCTTCTTCTTCGCCGAGCTGCAACAACATCGATTTCGGCGACCTGGCAAGTTCCGTGGGTGTCGGGGTGACCTGGGTCACCGCCATGGGGCCGCTGAGTTTCAGCCTGGCGGCGCCGATCAAAAAGCCGGAAGAGGCGGATACCCAGGTATTCCAGTTCTCCCTGGGCCAAACTTTCTAATTTGCTAGACAACAGTGTTTGTTGCAGGAGTGCATCGTGCGTAAGTTGACTCAACTGGTTCTGGTCGCCGCAGCCCTGATGGCGACCCCGGCCTTCGCCGAGATGAAGATCGCGGTGATGAATTATCAGATGGCCCTGCTTGAGTCGGATGCCGCCAAGAAGTACGCCGTGGATGCCGAGAAGAAGTTCGGTCCGCAGCTGAGCAAGCTCAAGCAGCTGGAAAGTGATGCCAAGCGCATCCAGGATCGTCTGGTCAAGGATGGCGAGAAAATGCAGCAGGCCGAGCGTGAGCGCCTGGAGCTGGAGTTCAAGCAGAAGGCCCGCGATTTTCAGTTTCAGTCCAAGGAGCTGAACGAAGCCAAGGCCATCTCCGACCGCGACATGCTCAAGCAGCTCAAGCCT
Source organism: Aquipseudomonas alcaligenes (assembly GCF_003205495.1). Classification (GTDB taxonomy): domain Bacteria; phylum Pseudomonadota; class Gammaproteobacteria; order Pseudomonadales; family Pseudomonadaceae; genus Aquipseudomonas; species Aquipseudomonas alcaligenes_B. The sequence continues at coordinate 494,296 of NZ_QJRX01000002.1, forward strand.
AAGCTGGACAAGGCCGTTGAGGAGGTGATCAAGCAGGGCAACTATGACCTGGTGCTGGAGCGTGGTGCCGTGGTCGACGTCAAGCCGCAGTACGAGATCACCCGCCAGGTCATCGAGCGCATGAACTCGCAGCGCTGATCATGAGCGCAGTCGCCTTCACCCTCGGCGAACTGGCCGAGCGTCTCGGCGCTACCCTGCGTGGCGCCGCGGACAAGCCGATCCGCGGCCTGGCGACCCTGCAGGATGCCGGACCCGAGCAGCTGAGCTTTCTGTCCAACGCCCAGTACCGCAAATACCTCGCCGATACCCGTGCCGGCGTGGTGCTGCTGACTGCCGCTGATGCCGAAGGCTATGCCGGCGATGTACTGCTGGTAGCCAACCCCTACCTGGCCTTCGCCCAGCTTTCCCACCTGTTCGACACCAAGCCCGTGGCCCCTGCCGGGGTGCACCCGACTGCCATCGTCGCCGCCGACGCCCAGGTCGATCCGACTGCCAGCATCGGTGCCTACGCGGTGATCGAGAGCGGCGCACGCATCGCCGCTGGAGTCACTATCGGTGCCCACTGCGTGGTCGGCGCGCGCAGCGAGATCGGCGAGGACGGCTGGCTGGCGCCGCACGTGACCCTCTATCACGATGTGAAAATCGGCAAGCGCGTGGTCATCCAGTCCGGTGCCGTACTCGGCGGCGAGGGCTTCGGCTTCGCCAACGAGAAGGGCGTGTGGCAGAAGATCGCGCAGATCGGCGGCGTGGTGCTGGGTGACGACGTGGAAGTCGGCGCCAACACCACCATCGACCGCGGTGCCCTGGCCGATACCGTTATCGGCAACGGTGTGAAGCTGGATAATCAGATCATGATCGCGCACAACGTGCAGATCGGTGATCACACCGCCATGGCCGGCTGCGTTGGCATCTCCGGCAGCACCAAGATCGGCAAGCACTGCATGATCGCTGGTGGCGTCGGCATGGTCGGGCACATCGAAGTGTGCGACAACGTGTTCGTCACCGGCATGACCATGGTCACCCGCTCGATCACCGAACCCGGCGCCTATTCTTCCGGTACCGCCATGCAGACCGCTGCCGACTGGAAGAAGAGTGCCGCGCGTATTCGTCAACTGGACGACATGGCGAAGCGCCTGCGCGAGCTGGAAAAGCGCCTCGCCGCCGTGACCCCGGACGGTCAGGCCTCATCTGATGCCTGACCGTGCCCGCGGCACCCCCATTTTTTAGAACAGGCTCTCCGCACATGATGGACATCAACGAGATTCGCGAATATCTACCGCACCGCTATCCTTTCCTGCTGGTGGATCGCGTAGCCGAGCTGGACGTGGAAGCCAAGACCATTCGTGCCTACAAGAATGTCAGCATCAACGAGCCCTTCTTCAATGGCCACTTCCCCGATCATCCGATCATGCCGGGCGTGCTGATCATCGAGGCCATGGCTCAGGCCGCCGGCATCCTCGGTTTCAAGATGCTCGATGTGAAGCCGGCTGACGGCACCCTGTATTACTTCGTCGGCTCCGACAAGCTGCGCTTCCGCCAGCCAGTGCTCCCTGGCGACCAACTGGTACTGCAAGCCAAGTTCCTCAGCGTCAAGCGCAGTATCTGGAAGTTCGAGTGCCAGGCCAGTGTCGATGGCAAGGAAGTCTGCTCGGCGGAAATCATCTGTGCGGAACGCAAGCTATGAGTTTGATTGACCCTCGCGCCATCATCGACCCTTCGGCCAAGTTGGCCGCGGATGTCCAGGTCGGCCCCTGGTCGATCATCGGACCCGATGTGGAAATCGGCGAGGGTACCGTGATTGGCCCGCACGTGGTGCTCAAGGGCCCGACCGTGATCGGCCGGCACAACAAGATCTACCAGTTCTCCTCGGTGGGCGAGGACACGCCCGACCTCAAGTACAAGGGTGAGCCGACCCGGCTGGTCATTGGCGATCACAACGTGATCCGCGAAGGTGTCACCATCCACCGTGGCACCGTGCAGGACCGCTCCGAGACCACCATCGGCGACCACAACCTGCTGATGGCCTATGTGCACGTCGGTCACGACAGCGTGATCGGCAACCACTGCATCCTGGTCAACAACACTGCGCTGGCTGGCCATGTGCACATGGACGACTGGGCGATCCTTTCCGGCTTCACCCTGGTCCACCAGTTCTGCCGCATCGGCGCCCACAGCTTCTCCGGCATGGGCACGGCCATCGGCAAGGACGTGCCAGCCTACGTCACCGTGTTCGGCAACCCGGCCGAGGCGCGCAGCATGAACTTCGAGGGCATGCGCCGTCGCGGCTTCAGTGCCGAGGCCATCGCCGCCCTGCGCCGAGCCTACAAGGTGGTCTACCGCCAGGGCCTGACCGTCGAGCAGGCGCTGGCCGAGCTGGCCGAGTCCGCTTCCCAGTTCCCGGAAGTGGCGGTGTTCCGCGACTCCGTCCAGGCCTCGACGCGCGGCATTACCCGCTGATATGAGTCGCCCCCTTCGTGTTGCGCTGGTGGCCGGCGAGGCCTCCGGCGATATCCTCGGCGCCGGCCTGATGCAGGCGCTCAAGCAGCAACATCCCCAGGTAGAGTTCATCGGCGTCGGCGGTCCGCGCATGGAGGCCGAGGGGCTTGTCTCCGCCTTCCCCATGGAACGCCTGGCGGTGATGGGCCTGGTCGAGGTGCTGGGGCGTCTGCGCGAGCTTCTGGCGCGGCGCAAGCGCCTGATCCGGGAGCTGATCGCGGCCCAGCCGGACCTGTTCATCGGCATCGATGCACCGGATTTCAACCTGGGGCTGGAGCTCAAGCTGCGCCAGGCTGGAATCAAGACCGTGCACTACGTCAGTCCTTCGGTATGGGCCTGGCGGCAGAAGCGCGTGCTTAAGATCCGCGACGCCTGCGACCTGATGCTGACGCTGTTCCCCTTCGAGGCGCGTTTCTACCTGGAGCACCAGGTGCCGGTGCGCTTCGTCGGCCATCCACTGGCCAACACCATACCGCTGCAGGCGGACCGCGCCGGCGCCCGCGAGGCGCTCGGCCTGGCGCCGGATGAGCCGGTGGTGGCCCTGCTGCCGGGCAGTCGGGGCGGCGAAGTGGCACGCCTGGGCGCGCTGTTCCTCGATGCCGCCGAGCGCTTGCGCACGCTGCGCCCCGGTATCCGCTTCGTGCTGCCCTGTGCCAATGCCGAGCGCCGTGCGCAGCTGGAGACCATGCTGGCCGGGCGCAACCTGCCGCTGCTGTTGCTCGATGGCCGCTCCCATGAAGCGCTGGCCGCCTGCGACGCGGTACTGATCGCCTCCGGTACCGCCACCCTGGAAGCCCTGCTGCACAAGCGGCCGATGGTGGTGGCCTATAAGGTGGCGCCGCTGACCTACCGCATCCTCAAGCGCCTGGTGAAGAGCCCCTACATCTCGCTGCCCAACCTGCTGGCCGAGCGTTTGCTGGTGCCCGAGCTGATCCAGGATGCCGCGACACCGGACGCCCTAGCCCAGACGCTGGCGCCGCTGCTGGACGATGGCGCGGTGCAGACCGAAGGCTTCGACGTTATCCACCGAGCGTTGCGCCAGGATGCCTCGCAGCAGGCCGCCGACGCCGTGCTCAAGCTGGTCGGGCAGGCCTGATGCAGCTGGGTCTGGATTTCACGCTGGTCGAGGAGCTGGTCGCCGGCGTCGACGAAGTCGGTCGCGGCCCGCTCTGTGGCCCGGTGGTCACTGCCGCGGTGATTCTCGATCCGGCCCGTCCCATCGTCGGTCTCAACGATTCGAAGAAGCTGACCGAGGCGCGCCGCGAGAAGCTGTTCGACGAGATCCGCGAAAAGGCCCTGGCCTGGTGCATCGCCCGCGCCGAGGTGGAGGAGATCGACCAGCTGAATATCCTGCATGCCACCATGCTGGCCATGCAGCGCGCCGTCGAAGGCCTGAGCATCACGCCGAAACTGGCGCTGATCGACGGCAACCGCTGCCCGAAGCTGGCGGTGCCCAGCGCCCCGGTGGTCGGTGGCGACGCCCAGGTGCCGGCCATCGCCGCCGCTTCGATCCTGGCCAAGGTCAGTCGCGATCGCGAGATGGCCGAGATGGAGAAGCTCTACCCCGGCTATGGCATCGGCGGGCACAAGGGCTATCCCACGCCGGTGCATCTGGAGGCGCTCAAGCGCCTGGGCGCCACACCCATCCATCGGCGTTCGTTTGCGCCGGTACGCAATGTGCTCGAAGGGATCGAATAAGCGCCACACGGCGGGTTCGCAAGCTGATGTTTAAGTCGAGGCCCGGTACAATCCGGGCCTTATCGTTTCTGTGTCACCAACGGGATTGCCATGACCGCCAGCTTCGTCCATCTGCGCCTGCACACCGAGTTCTCCCTGGTCGACGGGCTGGTGCGGGTCAAACCCCTGGTCAAGGCCGTGGCGGCTGCCGGTATGCCGGCCGTGGCCGTCACCGACATGAGCAACATGTGCTCGCTGGTGAAGTTCTACAAGACTGCCATGGGCGCCGGCATCAAGCCGATCTGCGGCGCCGATATCTGGCTGGCCAGCCCGGACGAGGATGGCCCGCTGTCGCGCCTGACCCTGCTGGTGATGAACGCCAAGGGCTACCGCAACCTTACCGAGCTGATTTCCCGTGGCTGGGCCGAGGGCCAGGACAACGGCCTGGTGATCATCCAGCGCGACTGGGTCAAGGAGTCCGCCGAGGGGCTGATCGCCCTGTCCGGCGCGCGCGAGGGCGAGGTCGGCATGGCCTTGCTGGCCGGCGAGGGCGCCCGCGCCGAGGCCTTCCTCAATGAGTGGCTGGCGGTATTCCCCGAGCGCTTCTATCTGGAAGTGCAGCGTACCAACCGCGTCAATGAAGAGGAGCACCTGCACGCGGCCGTCGAGCTGGCCGGGCGCACCGGTGTGCCGCTGGTGGCGACCAACGACGTGCGCTTCCTCAAGCGCGGCGACTTCGAGGCCCACGAGACCCGCGTGTGCATCGGCGAGGGGCGCACCCTCGACGACCCGCGGCGGCCGCGCAACTATTCCGAGGAGCAGTACCTCAAGACCCCGGAAGAGATGGCCGAGCTGTTCGCCGACCTGCCCGAGGCGCTGGAGAACACGGTGGAGATCGCCAAGCGCTGCAACATCGAGGTGCAGCTGGGCAAGTACTTCCTCCCCGACTTCCCAACGCCCAACGGCATGGGCATCGACGACTACCTGCGCCACGCCTCCTTCGAGGGCCTGGAGGAGCGCCTGAAGGTCCTGCTGCCCAGGGACACGCCGGACTACGAGGCGAAGAAGCAGGTCTACGTCGACCGCCTGAACTTCGAGCTCGACATCATCATCCAGATGGGCTTCCCCGGTTACTTCCTCATTGTGATGGACTTCATCCAGTGGGCGAAGAACAACGGCGTGCCGGTCGGCCCGGGCCGGGGTTCGGGCGCCGGCTCGCTGGTGGCCTACGTGCTGAAGATCACCGACCTCGACCCGCTGGCCTATGACCTGCTGTTCGAGCGCTTCCTCAACCCCGAGCGGATTTCCATGCCCGACTTCGACGTCGACTTCTGCATGGACGGCCGCGACCGGGTGATCGACTACGTGGCCGACAAGTACGGGCGCAACGCGGTGAGCCAGATCATCACCTTCGGCTCGATGGCGGCCAAGGCGGTGGTGCGCGACGTGGCGCGGGTGCAGGGCAAGTCCTACGGCCTGGCCGACCGCCTGTCGAAGATGATCCCCTTCGAAGTCGGCATGACCCTGGAGGCCGCCTACGAGCAGGAGGAAGTGCTGCGCGACTTCCTCAAGAGCGACGAGGAGGCCCAGGAGATCTGGGACATGGCGCTCAAGCTAGAAGGCATCGTCCGCGGCACCGGCAAGCACGCCGGTGGTGTGGTGATCGCACCGACCAAGCTCACCGACTTCGCCCCGACCTCCTGCGACGAGGAGGGTGGCGGCCTGGTGACTCAGTTTGACAAGGACGACGTCGAGCAGGCGGGGCTGGTGAAGTTCGACTTCCTCGGCCTGCGCACCCTGACCATCATCAAGTGGGCGATGGAGACCATCCATCGCATCCAGAAGCGCGACGGTGCCGCGGACGAGGAGCTGGTCAACATCGACTTCATCCCGCTGGATGACAAGAAGACCTACGACATGCTGCAGAAGGCGGAGACCACCGCGGTCTTCCAGCTCGAATCGCGCGGCATGAAGGAGCTGATCAAGAAGCTCAAGCCGGACTGCCTGGAAGACATGATCGCACTGGTGGCGCTGTTCCGCCCCGGCCCCCTGCAGTCGGGCATGGTGGACGACTTCATCAACCGCAAGCACGGCCGCGAGGTGATTTCCTACCCGCACCCGGACTACCAGTACCCGGGCCTGGAGCCCGTGCTCAAGCCCACCTACGGCATCATCCTGTACCAGGAACAGGTGATGCAGATCGCCCAGGTGATGGCCGGCTACACCCTCGGCGGCGCGGACATGCTGCGCCGCGCCATGGGCAAGAAGAAGCCCGAGGAGATGGCCAAGCAGCGCGGCGGCTTCATCGAGGGCTGCGCGAAGAACGGCATCGATGCGGAGCTGGCGGGCAACATCTTCGACCTGGTGGAAAAGTTCGCCGGCTACGGCTTCAACAAGTCGCACTCGGCCGCCTATGGCCTGGTCTCCTACCAGACCGCCTGGCTCAAGGCGCACTACCCGGCGCCGTTCATGGCGGCCGTGCTGTCGGCGGATATGCACAACACCGACAAGGTGGTGATCCTCATCGAGGAATGCCGCCACATGAAGCTGCGCATCGACGCGCCGGACGTGAACACCTCGGAGTTCAAGTTCACCGTCAACGACGACGGGCGCATCGTCTACGGCCTGGGGGCGGTCAAGGGGGTGGGCGAGGGGCCGGTGGAGGCCATCGTCGAGTGCCGCGCGGAGGGCGGGCCCTTCAAGGATCTGTTCGACTTCTGCAACCGCGTCGACCTCAAGCGCATCAACAAGCGCACCCTGGAGGCGCTGATCCGCTCCGGCGCGCTGGACCGCCTCGGCCCCTACTACCAGGACGAGCTCAAGGCCTACCAGGCCAGCGTCGACCTCAACCGTGCCGTGCTGCTGGCGGCCATGGAAGAGGCGGTGCAGGCCGCCGAGCAGACCGCGCGCAGCCATGACAGTGGCCACATGGACCTGTTCGGCGGAGTCTTCGCCGAGCCCGAGGCAGACGTCTACGCCAACCATCGCAAGGCGCGCGAGCTGTCGATCAAGGAGCGCCTGAAAGGCGAGAAGGACACCCTCGGCCTGTACCTCACCGGCCACCCGATCGACGAGTACGAGGGCGAGGTGCGCCGCTTCGCCCGCCAGCGCATCGTCGAGCTGCGTGCCGCGCGCGACACCCAGACCATCGCCGGCCTGATCGTCGCCCTGCGGGTGATGAAGAACAAGAAGGGCGACAAGATGGGCTTCATCACCCTGGACGACCGTTCCGGACGGATCGAGGCCTCGCTGTTCGCCGACGCCTTCGCCAGTGCCCAGGCGCTGCTGCAGACCGATGCCCTGGTGGTGGTCGAGGGCGAGGTCAGCAACGACGAGTTCTCCGGCGGCCTGCGCCTGCGCGCCAAACGGGTGATGAGCCTGGAGGAGGCGCGCACCGGCCTGGCCGAGAGCCTGCGCATCCGCGCCCCGCGCGAGGCGCTGGCCGGTGACCGCCTGCGCTGGCTTGGCGAGCTGTTCGCCAAGCACCGCGGCGCCTGCCCGCTGACCCTGGACTACAGCGGCAGCGAGGCCAAGGCCGTGCTGCAGTTCGGCGAGCAGTGGCGCATCGACCCGGCGGACAACCTGATCCAGGCGCTGCGTGACCAGTTCGGCAAAGACAACGTCTTTCTCCAATACCGCTGAGTGGCAGGCCCAGTGCCCTGAATCGGAATTGCGTTCAAGAGTTGGCGAGTGGATTTTGTTGCCAGGCAAGGCGCCGCGACGAGTCATAGCAGAGCTATGGCGAGGAGTGGCAACGCTGTCTGGCGGCAAAAGACGCCGCCAGGATTGAACAGCCAACTTCCGATTCAGGGCACCAGCCCGCCGCGTCGGCCTCGACCATGGGCGCGCTATCCCTTAAGGTAGGCGCCACATGGAACACCGCCCGGCCCACGGGGCCGCCGATGCTAGACGGATGCCTATGAACCCGAACTTCCTCGACTTCGAACAGCCGATCGCCGACCTGCAAGCCAAGATCGAAGAGCTGCGCCTGGTAGGCAACGACAATGCGCTGAACATCAGCGACGAGATTTCCCGGCTGCAGGACAAGAGCAGCGCGCTGACCGAGACCATCTTCGGCAACCTCAGCAGCTGGCAGATCTCGCAGCTGTCGCGCCACCCGCGCCGTCCCTACACCCTCGACTACATCGAGCACATCTTCACCGAGTTCGACGAGCTGCATGGCGACCGCCATTTCTCCGACGACGCCGCCATCGTCGGCGGTACCGCCCGCCTGGACGGCCAGCCGGTGATGGTCATCGGCCACCAGAAGGGCCGCGAGGTGCGCGAGAAGGTGCGCCGCAACTTCGGTATGCCGCGCCCCGAGGGCTACCGCAAGGCCTGCCGTCTGATGGAAATGGCCGAGCGCTTCAAGCTGCCGATCCTCACCTTCATCGACACCCCCGGTGCCTATCCGGGTATCGACGCCGAGGAGCGCAACCAGAGCGAGGCCATCGCCTGGAACCTGCGCGTGATGGCGCGCCTGAAGACCCCGATCATCGCCACCGTGATCGGCGAGGGTGGCTCCGGCGGTGCGCTGGCCATCGGCGTGTGCGATCAGCTGAACATGCTGCAGTACTCCACCTACTCGGTGATCTCGCCGGAAGGCTGCGCCTCGATCCTGTGGAAGACCGCCGAGAAGGCGCCGGACGCGGCCGAGGCCATGGGCATCACCGCCGAGCGTCTGAAGGGCCTGGGCATCGTCGACAAGGTGATCGCCGAACCGCTGGGCGGCGCCCATCGTGATCCGGCGGCCGCCGCCGAGTCGATCCGCCAGGAGCTGGTCGCCCAGCTCAAGAGCCTTCGCAAGCTGGACGATGCCAAGCTGCTGGAGCGCCGCTACGAGCGCCTGATGAGCTACGGCATCGCCTGACGCGTGGCGTGCATCATCTGCAACGGGCCTTCGGGCCCGTTGTTGTTTAAGCTGGCGGCATGACTGCGCTCGAATCCTCTCTGCTCGAATCCCTCCGGCCCTGGCTTGCTGCGCCGGCCTGGCATGTCGCCTTGTCCGGTGGCCTGGATTCGAGCGTGCTGCTGTATCTGCTGGCGCGCCTGCGCGAGCGCGAGACGCTGCCGCCGCTGTCGGCCATCCATGTGCACCATGGCCTGCAGGACGTCGCCGATGGCTGGCCAGCCCATTGCCAGGCGCTGTGCGAGCAGCTGGGCGTACCGCTGCACATCGAGCGGGTGCAGGTTGACGGTGCTGCCAGCCTCGAGCGGGCGGCGCGCGAGGCGCGCTACGCCGCCTTCGCTCGCCGGCTGGGGGAGGGCGAGCTGCTGCTGACCGGCCAGCACCGCGATGACCAGGCCGAGACCCTGCTGCTGCGCCTGCTGCGCGGCGCCGGTGTGCGGGGCCTGGGGGGCATGCCGCCGAGCCGCCGCCTGGGTGCGGGCTGGCTGGTGCGGCCACTGCTCAAGGTAGCCCGCGCGGAACTGGAGTGCTACGCCCGGCACCAGGGCTTGAGCTGGGTCGAGGATCCTTCGAACGCCGACACCCGGCTGGCGCGCAACTTTCTGCGCCGCGAGGTGCTGCCGGCGCTGGCACGCCACTGGCCGCAGGCGGCGGCTAACCTGGCGCGCAGTGCCGAGCACCTGCGCGCGGCCGAACAGCTGCTGGGAGAACTGGCCGAGCTGGACCTGCTGGTGGCGCGCGGTGAAGGTCCTTTCGCCTGGCTGGGGCTGCCCTCATTAGCGCTGGCGCCCCTGCTGCCACTCTCCGAGCAGCGCCAGCGCAATGCCCTGCGGCATTGGCTGGCACCCCTGACGCTGCTGCCGGATACCGAGCACTGGGCGGGTTGGCATGCCCTGCGCGATGCCGGCGTCGATGCCGTCCCGCTCTGGCGCCTGGCCGGTGGCGAGTTGAGGCGCGCCGACGGACGGTTATGGTGGTTGTCCGGGGAATGGCTGCGACAGCCACCACTGCTTGCCGCCTGGGGTGAGCCGACGCAGCCGCTGCAATTGCCGGGCAATGGTGTCGTGCAATTGACCGGAACCCTACCGGCCGGGCCGCTGCGCCTGGCTTATCGTGCGGGGGGCGAGGTGATGGCGCTGCCGGGGCGCGGACATCGCGATCTCAAGCGCCTGCTCAATGAGCGTGCAGTACCGGCTTTCGTGCGTGGCCGCCTGCCGCTGCTGTATCGCGACGACGAGCTGCTGGCGGTGGCGAACCTGCCCGGGCTGGACGGTTCGCAGCATGGCGCCTGGCAGTTGCACTGGCGCCCGCCGACCAGCGCACAAGGTTTGAGCTGATAGACCCTTTCCGGTAGACTACGCTCCCGTCTTGTTACTGCTTCTGTGGGCTCCCTCGGAACCCGCAGTGCATTGCTTATTTCAGGTTGGCCACGGCCTTCCTGCGCTCTTACCCCGGCGGCGCTGACCGCTTGAACGCAGACTTCTAGGATTTTTCATGACGCGCTACATCTTCGTCACGGGCGGTGTTGTTTCTTCATTGGGGAAAGGCATCGCCTCGGCTTCCTTGGCGGCCATCCTGGAGGCGCGTGGCCTGAAGGTCACCATGCTCAAGCTGGACCCCTACATCAACGTCGACCCGGGCACCATGAGCCCGTTCCAGCACGGTGAGGTGTTCGTCACCCACGACGGCGCCGAGACCGACCTGGACCTGGGCCACTACGAGCGGTTCATCCGCACCACCATGACCCAGGACAACAACTTCACCACCGGCCGCGTCTACGAGCACGTGCTGCGCAAGGAGCGCCGTGGCGACTACCTGGGTGCCACCATCCAGGTGATCCCGCACATCACCGACGAGATCAAGCGTCGCGTGATCAAGGGCGCCGGCGACGCCGACGTGGCCATGGTCGAGGTCGGCGGCACCGTGGGTGACATCGAGTCCCAGCCGTTCCTCGAGGCGGCCCGCCAGCTGCGCGTGGAACTGGGCGCCAAGCGCGCCATGTTCATGCACCTGACCCTGGTGCCGTACATCGCTACCGCCGGCGAGACCAAGACCAAGCCGACCCAGCACTCGGTCAAGGAACTGCGCTCCATCGGCGTGCAGCCGGACGTGCTGATCTGCCGCTCCGACCACGAGATCGACCTGGCTTCGCGGCGCAAGATCGCCCTGTTTACCAACGTCGAAGAGCGCGCGGTCATCGCCCTGGAAGACGTCGACACCATCTATCGCATTCCCTCGGTGCTGCATGCCCAGGGCCTGGACGACATCGTCGTCGAGCGCTTCGGCCTGCAGTGTCAGCCGGCCGACCTCTCCGAGTGGGATCGCGTGGTTGACGCCAAGCTGCATCCGGAGAAGGAAGTCACCATCGCCATGGTCGGCAAGTACATGGAGCTGCTGGACGCCTACAAGTCGCTGATCGAGGCGATGGGGCACGCCGGCATCCAGAACCGCACCAAGGTCAACCTGCGCTACATCGACTCCGAGGAGATCGAGAACGAAGGCACCGCCAAGCTGGAGGGTGTCGACGCCATCCTGGTGCCGGGCGGCTTCGGCCTGCGTGGCGTGGAAGGCAAGATCAAGGCCGTGCAGTACGCCCGCGAGAACAAGATTCCCTACCTGGGCATCTGCCTGGGCATGCAGGTGGCGGTCATCGAATACGCCCGCAACGTGCTGGGCTGGAGCGACGCCAACTCCACCGAGTTCACCCAGACCAGCAGCCACCCGGTGGTCGGCCTGATCACCGAATGGCAGGACGCCGCCGGTAGCGTCGAGGTGCGCAGCGACAGCTCCGACCTGGGTGGCACCATGCGCCTGGGCGCCCAGGACTGCCAGCTGATGGCCGGCTCCACCGTGCGCGAGTGCTATGGCAAGGATGTGATCGTCGAGCGCCACCGCCATCGCTACGAGGTGAACAACAACCTGCTGCCGCAGCTGGAAGCCGCCGGGCTCAAGGTCAGCGGGCGTTCCGCTGACGGCGCCCTGGTCGAGGTGGTCGAGGCCCCGGGTCATCCGTGGTTCGTCGCCTGCCAGTTCCACCCGGAATTCACCTCCACCCCGCGCGATGGTCACCCGCTGTTCAGCGGCTTCGTCAAGGCCGCGCTGAAACAAGCCGGCAAGGCATAAGGACAGGATCATGGCTCAGAAGATCATCAAGGTCGGCGGCATCGAGATCGCCAACGACAAGCCGTTCGTCCTGTTCGGCGGCATCAACGTGCTGGAATCGCGCGACCTGGCCATGCAGGCCTGCGAGGAGTACGTGCGGGTGACCGAGAAACTCGGCATCCCCTACGTGTTCAAGGCCAGCTTCGACAAGGCCAACCGTTCCTCCATCACCTCCTTCCGCGGCCCGGGCCTGGAAGAGGGCATGAAGATCTTCGAGGAAGTGAAGAAGACCTTCGGCGTGCCGGTGATCACCGATGTGCACGAGCCCTACCAGGCCGCCCCGGTGGGCGAGGTCTGCGACATCATTCAGCTGCCGGCCTTCCTCTCGCGGCAGACCGATCTGGTGGTGGCCATGGCCAAGACCGGCGCCGTGATCAATATCAAGAAGGCCCAGTTCCTTGCCCCGCAGGAGATGAAGCACATCCTCAAGAAGTGCGAGGAGGCCGGCAACGACCAGCTGATCCTCTGCGAGCGCGGCTCCTCCTTCGGTTACAACAATCTGGTGGTGGACATGCTCGGCTTCGGCATCATGAAGTCCTTCGAGTACCCGGTGTTCTTCGACGTCACCCACGCCCTGCAGATGCCGGGCGGGCGCGCCGACTCCGCCGGCGGTCGCCGTGCCCAGGTCACCGACCTGGCCAAGGCCGGCATGAGCCAGGGCCTGGCCGGTCTGTTCCTCGAGGCCCATCCGGACCCGGACAACGCCAAGTGCGACGGCCCCTGTGCGCTGCGCCTGAACAAACTGGAGCCCTTCCTCACCCAGCTCAAGCAGCTGGATGACCTGGTGAAGAGTTTCCCGCCGATCGAGACTGCCTGATTCGGCAATTCTCCGGTAAAGTGCGCGCCCGTTGGCCGTACCCTTACGTAAACATTTGGAGTGCTATACGCGATGGCAAAAATTGTCGACATCAAAGGCCGTGAGGTTCTCGACTCCCGTGGCAACCCCACCGTAGAAGCCGATGTGATCCTCGAAGGCGGCATCATCGGCAGCGCCTGCGCGCCGTCCGGTGCCTCCACCGGTTCGCGCGAAGCGCTGGAACTGCGTGATGGCGACAAGAGCCGCTACCTGGGCAAGGGCGTGCTGAAGGCCGTGGCCAACATCAACGGCCCGATCCGCGACCTGCTGCTGGGCAAGGACGCGGCCGATCAGAAGGCTCTGGACCGCGCTATGATCGAGCTGGACGGTACCGAGAACAAGGCCAAGCTGGGCGCCAACGCCATCCTCGCCGTGTCCCTAGCCGCCGCTAAGGCCGCTGCCCAGGCCAAGGGCGTGCCGCTGTATGCGCACATCGCCGACCTCAACGGCACCCCGGGCGTCTACTCCATGCCGGTGCCGATGATGAACATCATCAACGGCGGCGAGCACGCCGACAACAACGTCGATATCCAGGAGTTCATGGTCCAGCCGGTTGGCGCCAAGAACTTTGCTGACGCCCTGCGCATGGGCGCCGAGATCTTCCATCACCTGAAGGCCGTGCTGAAGGCCCGTGGCCTGAACACCGCCGTGGGTGACGAGGGCGGCTTCGCGCCGAACCTGGCTTCCAACGAAGACGCCCTGGCCGCCATCGCCGAGGCCGTGGCCAACGCCGGCTACAAGCTGGGCACCGACATCACTCTGGCTCTGGACTGCGCTTCCTCCGAGTTCTTCAAGGACGGTCAGTACGACCTGGCCGGCGAAGGCAAGGTATTCAACGCCGAAGGCTTCGCCGACTACCTGGCCGGCCTGACCCAGCGCTACCCGATCATCTCCATCGAAGACGGCATGGACGAGTCCGACTGGGCTGGCTGGAAAGTCCTGACCGACAAGATCGGCGAGAAGGTCCAACTGGTCGGCGACGACCTGTTCGTCACCAACACCAAGATCCTCAAGCGCGGCATCGAAGAGAAGATCGGCAACTCGATCCTGATCAAGTTCAACCAGATCGGCTCGCTGACCGAGACCCTGGAAGCCATCCAGATGGCCAAGGCCGCCGGTTTCACCGCAGTGATCTCGCACCGCAGTGGCGAGACCGAGGACAGCACCATCGCCGACCTCGCCGTCGGCACCGCCGCTGGCCAGATCAAGACCGGCTCCCTGTGCCGTTCCGATCGCGTGTCCAAGTACAACCAGCTGCTGCGTATCGAAGAGCAGCTGGGCGGAAAGGCGCCGTACCGCGGCCGTTCTGAGTTCCGCGGCTAAGCCGGGAATGGTAAAAGGGCAGCGCAAGCTGCCCTTTTTGTATGGATACTCGTGTCCCCATGTCTAACAAAGCGCCTTACTGGCTGTTCGTTGCGCTCGTGCTGGTCCTGGCCGGCCTGCAGTACCGTCTGTGGGTGGGCGAGGGCAGCCTGGCTCAGGTCGCCGAGCTGCAGCGCGAGATCGATGAGCAGAAGGGTGAGAACGAGCGCCTGCTCGAGCGCAACCGCATCCTCGAAGCCGAGGTGCTGGAGCTGAAGAAAGGCATGGAGACCGTGGAGGAGCGTGCTCGCCACGAGTTGGGCATGGTCAAAGAGGGCGAGACCCTCTATCAGCTGGCCGAATGAACCAGCACGAACTTCCCGCCTTCTGGGTGGTGATTCCCGCCGCCGGCATCGGCTCGCGCATGCGCGCCGACCGTCCCAAGCAGTACCTGCAGCTGGCCGGGCGGACCATCCTTGAACACACCCTCGACTGTTTTCTCGATCATCCGCGCCTCAAGGGCCTGGTACTCAGCCTGGCGGCGGACGACCCCTTCTGGGCGGCGCTGCCCTGTGCCCGCGATCCGCGCATCCTGCGCGCCGAAGGTGGCGCCGAGCGAGCCGATTCGGTGCTGGCCGGCCTGCTGTGTCTGCTTGAGCTGGGTGCGCAGCCGGATGACTGGGTGCTGGTGCACGACGCGGCGCGGCCCAACCTGGCGCGCAGTGATCTCGACCTGCTGCTGGCCGAGCTGGCCGACGACCCGGTCGGTGGCCTGCTCGCGGTGCCGGCGCGCGATACCCTCAAGCGTGTCGGCGCCGATGGTCGGGTCGCCGAGACGGTGGATCGCAGTCTGATCTGGCAGGCCTACACGCCGCAGATGTTCCGCTTCGCCGCCCTGCACCATGCTCTGGCCGATGCCCTGGTGGCCGGCGCGGCCATCACCGACGAGGCCTCGGCCCTGGAGTGGGCCGGTCAGGCGCCGAAGCTGGTAGAGGGACGGGCGGACAACTTGAAGATCACCCGCCCGGAAGACCTGGAATGGCTGCGCCAGCGCTGGGCGCACAAGCACTGAAGGTGGCGGGGCAGTGCGCCCCGCCGGCGGATTACACCCTGAACTGATTGATCAGCCGCCGCTGCTGCTCAGCCAGCTTGGTCAGCTCGGCACTGGCCTGGCTGGCTTCGTCGGCGCCACCGGCCACCTCGGCGGCCACCTGGCCGATGTTGGTGACGTTGCGGTTGATGTCCTCGGCCACCGCGCTCTGTTCCTCGGCGGCGCTGGCAATCTGGGTGTTCATGTCGTTGATCACCGACACCGCCTGGGTGATGTTCTCCAGTGCACTGGCCGCGGCCTCTGCCTGCTGCACGCTGTCGTCGGTGCGTGCCTGGCTCTGCTCCATCACGTTCACCACTTCGCGGGTGCCGTGCTGCAGCTGCTGGATCATGCTCTGGATTTCCTCGGTGGCCTGCTGGGTCTTCTGTGCCAGGTTGCGCACCTCGTCGGCCACCACGGCGAAGCCGCGGCCCTGCTCGCCGGCCCGCGCGGCCTCGATGGCGGCGTTGAGGGCGAGCAGGTTGGTCTGCTCGGCGATGCCGCGGATCGCCACCAGGATGGCATTGATGTTCTCGCTGTCCTTGGCCAGGGTCTGCACCACACCCACGGCGCGGCCGATCTCGCCGGCCAGGGCGGAAATGGCCTTGGCGGTGCCCTCGACGATGCGCTTGCCGTCGTTGGCCGAGCGGTCGGCGTGGCTGGCCGCCTCGGCCGCCTGGGTGGCGTTGCGCGCCACGTCCTGGGCGGTGGCGGTCATCTCGTGCACGGCGGTAGCGACCTGGTCGATCTCCGCCATCTGCCGTTGCACGCCCTGGTTGGTGCGGATGGCGATGTCGGCGGTGTGTTCGGAGGAGTCGCTGACCTTCTGTACCGAGGTGACCACGTCGCGGATCATGTTCTGCAGCTTGTTGAGGAAGGTGTTGAAGCCGCCGGCGATCTGTCCCAACTCGTCGGCGCGGTCCACCTGCAGGCGTACGGTGAGGTCGCCGTCACCCTTGGCGATGTCGTCGAGCATGCCGACCATCTGTTTCAGTGGGCGGGCGATGCCGTAGCCGACGAACCAGATCACCAGCAGGCCCAGTGCTGCTACCAGCAGGCCGACCAGGGCCATGCCGAAGGTATCCTCGTTGGCCTGGGTTGCCAGCTCGCCCTGCAGCTGGCGCAGCTCGGCCAGCACCGCCGCGGTGGGCAGTTCGATGGCCAGGGTCCAGCGGGTTTCGGTACCGGCCACGCGGAAGGGCAGCAGCAGCTGGATCTGCTCGCGCTCCTCGTTCAGCTTGAGGATGGGCGCGTCGCTGCTGCTCTGCTTGAGCTGCTGCAGCAGCTCGGCATCCAGCGCCTTCTCGGCGGGCTGGGTGATCAGGCTGGCGTCCTTGGTGGCGGCGATCAGGTTGCCGTTGGCGGAGATCAGCGCCAGTTCGCCCGCGCCGGAATAGAGGCCCTGCTTGGCCTGGTTGAGCAGGTCCTGGATGAAGTTCAGGGCCAGGTCGTTGCCGACTATGCCCTTGAACTGGCCGTCGACCATGATCGGCGCGTTGAAGGAGGCGACCAGCACCTGCTTGCCACCGAAGTCATAGGCGGCCGGGTCGATCACGCAGGGCTTGCCGGTTTCCTTGGGGCACAGGTAGTACTCGCCGGTGCGCACGCCGGTCGGCTGGCGCTCCTGGCTCTCCATCTGCTCGATGGTCAGCGGCTCGCGCTTGAGTTGGCCGCCGTCGCGGTACCACCAGGGCATGAAGCGGCCGGTCGCATCGTAGCCGTTGTCCTTCTGCCCGGCGTAGAGGTCGTCATCCTGGTCAAAGGCGTTGGCTTCCCAGCCGATGTACAGGTCGATCAGGTCGGGGTTGTCCTTGAGGTATTCGCCGAGCAGTGCCGACAGCTCTTCGCGACTCATGCCCAGTACCGTGCCATCGGGCAGGCTCTGGCCGAGGCGGCTGTTCAGCGTGGCGATCGACTTGGCCAGCAGCATGGGCGCCTCGAACTGGCGTTGCAGGCTACCGACCTGGGCTTCCGCCAGGGCCATTAGGCGCTGGTTGATGGTGCCCTGCAGCAGGCTCTGGGTGCGCTCCTGCACCAGATCCTGGGTGCGTGCCCCGGCGAACACGGCATACAGCACCAGTGCCACGACCACGGCCAGAATGCTGGCTCCGGCCAGGAAGGCCACGGAGAACTGGATGGACTTGAATCGCATAGGGACTCCACATCATCGGGTTACACCTGTCCCTGGCTTATCGGCTGGCCACCACAAAAGCATGAGTGCTCTTGCAACTAGCAAAGATGCTCGCCGGTCATAGTGCAAGCGGGAGCATTGCCCCGCCAGCAGCGGCGCCCTAGCATACGGCGCCTGTTTATCCGGAGGATTGCTATGCACAGCCTGTTTCGCCTGACCGCCCTGGCCAGCCTTTCCCTGCTGGCGGCCTGTCAGGCCGTGAATACCACCAGCGGCGGCGCGGTGGGGGTGGAGCGCAAGCAGTACATGTTCAGCATGTTGTCCACCCAGGAAGTCAACCAGATGTACGCCCAGTCGTACCAGCAGACCCTCAGCCAGGCCGCCAGCCAGGGCGTGCTGGACAAGAGCAGCAAGAACGCGCGGCGGGTCGATGCCATTGCCAGGCGCCTGATCGCCCAGGCCCCGGTGTTCCGGGCCGACGCCGCGCAGTGGGACTGGCAAGTCAACCTGATCGACAGTCCCGAACTCAACGCCAACTGCGGCCCGGGCGGCAAGATCATCGTCTACAGCGGCCTGATCGAGAAACTGCAGCTGACCGATGCCGAGATCGCCGCGGTGATGGGCCACGAGATCGCCCATGCCCTGCGCGAGCACAGCCGCGAGGCGATGTCCAAGGCCTATGGCATCGAGCTGGCCAAGCAGGGGGCTGGCGCCCTGCTGGGGCTGGGGGAGGGCGGTACCGCCCTGGCCGACGCGGCGGTGCAATACGGCATGATGCTGCCCAACAGCCGTGCCAACGAGAACGAGGCGGACATCATCGGCCTGGAGCTGTCGGCGCGTGCCGGCTATGACCCGAATGCGGCGATCAGCCTGTGGCAGAAGATGAGCCGTGCCGGCGGCGGCGCCCCGCCGGAGTTCATGAGCACCCATCCGTCATCGGGCAGTCGCATCGAGGCGTTGCGGGCGGCCATCCCCAGGGTGATGCCGCTCTACGAGCAGGCCAGGCAGTAACGAATAACGGCGCCCTCGGGCGCCGTTGTCGTGTCAGGGCAGGGCCTTCTCGGCGAAGGGGCGGGTTTCCAGGCCGAGCTGGGCGCGGAAGCTTTCCATGTCGAACATGGTGCAGATCTCGCGGATGTCGCCCGAGGGTGTCAGGGTCCAGAAGGCCATGGCGGAGATGCTCAGCACCTTGTCGCTGGGCGGATAGCCCAGGGCCGGCTTCTCGATGGTGCCGATCAGCGTGCTCCAGGTCACCACCTTGTAGCCTTCGGCGATGCACTCCTCGACCACCACCTCCATGTCCGGCATGGCGCTGCGGATGTCCTGCACCATCTGCACGAAGGCCGAGCTGCTCAGCGGGCGGCCGATGAACGAACTCTTGTAGAGGAAATCGGGGCTGTGCATCTGCTCGGCCAGGGCCAGGCGGCCCTTGTTCCAAGTCAGATCGATGTGCTGGCGCACGCGTTTCTTCATCTCTTCCTGTGACATCTACTGCTCCTTCGGTTGGTACTGCGCAATCCCTTGCACAGATTACCAGCCAAATCCGCTGCCGCTGTAGTCGCGCGTTTCGACTGCCGCGCGGCCTGCGGTCACAGCCCGCCGGCCAGCCCCAGCGCCTGAGCGGCTGCGTAGAGTGCCAGGGCGGCGAAGGCCAGGGCGGCGAGGCGACGAATGAGCGTCAGTGGCAGACGATCGGCGGCGAAGTGGCTGGCCAGTACCACCGGCACGTTGGCGATCAGCATGCCCAGGGTCGTGCCCAGTACCACCATGACGAAATGCGGGTACTGAGCGGCCAGCATCACGGTGGCGACCTGGGTCTTGTCGCCCATCTCGGCCAGGAAGAAGGCGATCAGGGTGGTGAGGAAGGGGCCGAAACGCTTGAGGTGGGACTCCTCGTCTTCGTCCAGCTTGTCCGGAATCAGCGTCCATACCGCCACGGCGGCGAAGCAGGCGGCGAGTATCCAGCTCAGGGTGGTGGCCGAGAAGAAGCCGGCGACCCAGTTGCCCACGGCACCGGCGGCGAAGTGGTTGGCCAGGGTGGCGAGCACTATGCCCCAGATGATCGGCCAGGGGCGGCGGAAGCGGGCGGCGAGGAGCAGGGCGAGCAGTTGCGTCTTGTCGCCGATTTCGGCGAGGGCGACGATTCCGGTGGGGACCAGCAGGGATTCCAGCATCAGGCGTTCCTAAGGGGCGGGTTTGACTGTGCTATGACACGTACTACCTCCCCGCCCCGGGTTGAGGTGTGCGTGTCATAGGTCTTGTCAAACCCCAGGCCGCGCGGGCCTTGGGTCGCATGCGCCATGCTCTGCGGAGCAAGTGTGTTGACGCATGCCGGGTGAGCTGGCGCTCACGGGAGACTACTCCCCTAGGACGGGGCGCATTCTGCCCAAACCGACAGCATGCGGCAAGCCTCAGCGCCGAATGGCGCGGTAGATGCGAAAGCCCTCGGCATCCTTGAGGGTCTGGCAGGGGCCCAGATGCTGCTCGATCAGCGGCGGGTATTTGAGGAAGCTGTTGGCCACCAGGCGCAGCTCGCCGCCCTTGTCCAGATGGCGGCTTGCCTGGCGCAGCAGCTGCTCGCTGGCCTGGTAGTCGGTGTGCACGCCCGTATGGAAGGGCGGATTGCTGACGATGGCGGCCAGGCCCGTGGGCGCTGCGTCGATGCCGTCGCCGGCGATCACCTCGGCCTCCAGGCCGTTGGCGGCCAGGGTCAGGCGGCTGCTCTCGACGGCGAAGGCGTCGACATCGAGCAGCGTGAGCCGGCTCTGCGGATAGCGGCGCTTGAGCACGGCGCCGAGCACCCCGGCGCCGCAGCCGAAGTCGAGCAGATGGCCCTGCGGCAGGCCGTCCAGCTGCTCCAGCAGCAGGGCGCTGCCGCGATCCAGGCGGCCGTGGCTGAACACCCCGGGCAGGCTGATGACCTGCAGCGGGCCGTCGGCCAGGGGCAGCTCGAAGCGCTGCGCCAGGGCCTGCAGGTCGGGTGCTGGCGGCGCGTAGTCCACCATCACCTGCCACAGCTGGCAGTGCCTGGCGCTGTCCAGCTTGCGCGGCTTGCCATAGGCGGCCAGCTGCTTGGCGGCGCGCTCGATGCCGCCGCGCTTCTCGCCGACCAGGTACAGCTCGCCGCCGGCCAGGCGCGCGGCCAGGGCCTGCAGCAGGTAGTCGGTGAGTTCGCGCGACTTGGGCAGGAACAGCACGGCGCTATCGAACGCCGCATCGGGAGCCCGAGTGCCGAACCGGCTGCGCCCGCTGAAGCGCGCCTCCAGCGCATTCTGCTCGCCGGCATGCCAGCTCCAGCCATGGGCGCGCGGCAGCTGGCCGAGCAGGTCGTCGGCCGGCAGGCCGGCCAGCAGGAGATCGCCCTGGAACAGCTCTGCCTGGCGCAGCAGCACCTCGCTTCGTGGGTCCATGGCGATCTCCGGGCTAGCAAAAGGGCGCGTAGTTTACCCGTTGACCACCCGCATGGGAGCGCCGGCGAAGAAGGCCGTGGCGTTCTCCGCCAGTTGCCCGACGATGCGCTGGCGCGCCTCACGACTGCCCCAAGCGTTGTGCGGGGTGATGATCAGGCGCGGGATGTCGGTGGCCAGCAGCGGGTTGCCGTGGCGTGGTGGCTCCTCGCTGAGCACGTCGAACGCTGCGCCGCCCAGGTGGCCGGTGCGCAGGGCGTCGGCCAGCGCCTGCTCGTCGACCAGGCCGCCACGGGCGGTGTTGAGCAGCAGGGCGTGCGGCTTCATCAGCGCCAGTTCGGCGGCGCCGATCAGGTGGCGGGTCTGCTCGGTCAGCGGGCAGTGCAGGCTGAGGGCATCGACCTGCGGCAGCAACTCAGCGAGCGGCAGGCGGTCGGCGCGGCTAGGTCGGCCGGGCAGGGCGCCATACAGCACGCGCATCCCCAGGGCCTCGGCGAGGCGGGCAAAGGCGCCGCCCAGCTCGCCATGGCCGAGGATGCCGAGGGTCTTGCCCTCCAGCTCGATGATCGGGAAGTCGAGCAGGCAGAACTGGCTGGCGCGCTGCCAGGCGCCGGCGCGGACCGCCGCCTGGTAGTCGGGCAGGCGGGTGGCCAGGGCGAGCAGCAGCATCAGCGCGTGCTGGGCCACCGAGGCGGTGCCGTAGCCCTGGCAGTTGGCTACCGTGATGCCACGCTCGCGGGCGGCGGCCAGGTCGATGTTGTTGGTGCCGGTGGCGGAGACCAGGATCAGCTTGAGCTCGGGGCAGTTGTCTAGGGCGGCGGCGTCCAGGCGCACCTTGTTGCTGATTGCCACCTCGGCGCCCTGCAGGCGTTCGACGACCTGTTCGCCGGTCGTTGCGGGGTGCAGGGCCAGCTCGCCGAAGACCTGGCGCAGCGGCGCCAGGTCGAGATCGCCGAGGTCGAGGGAGGCGTGGTCGAGGAAGACGGCGCGGGCGCAGTTGCTCATCAGCTGTACCTGTTTCGGGTCAATGGACTGGCGTAAGGTTGCCAGATTCCCATCCTCTGGAGGTGCTATGTACTGGGCGGAATTTCTCACCGTGGCGCTGATCCACCTGCTGGCCGTGGCCAGCCCGGGGCCGGATTTTGCCATCGTCGTGCGCGAGAGCGTGGCCCATGGTCGGCGCGCCGGCACCTGGACGGCAGTCGGGGTCGGCACCGGCATCTTCGTGCATGTGGCCTACTCGCTGCTCGGCATCGGCCTGATCGTGTCGCAGTCCATCGTGCTGTTCAACGCGCTGAAGTGGCTGGCCGCAGCCTACCTGTTCTACATCGGCATCAAGGCCCTGCGCGCCAAGCCGGCGGCGCCGGGCAGCCTGGAAGTGGCCGGCGATGGCATCGAGCGTTCGCCGCGCGCGGCATTCTTGACCGGTTTCGTCACCAACGGCTTGAACCCCAAGGCCACGCTGTTCTTCCTCTCGCTGTTCACCGTGGTGATCAACCCGCACACGCCGCTGGCGGTGCAGGCCGGCTACGGCGTCTACCTGGCCTTCGCCACGGCGCTGTGGTTCTGCCTGGTGGCACTGCTGTTCAGCCAGCGCCGGGTGCGCGCCGGCTTCGCCCGCTTGGGCCACTGGTTCGACCGGCTGATGGGCGCGGTGCTGGTGGGGCTGGGCGTCAAGCTGGCCTTTACCGAGCTTCGATAAAGAGTCGCCCATGAAAAAGCCCCGCCTAGGCGGGGCTTTTTCGTTGCGCAGTGCTTAAAGCAGCTCGATGGCCACGGCGGTCGCTTCGCCGCCACCGATGCACAGCGACGCCACGCCGCGCTTGCCGCCCTTCTTCTGCAGGGCGTTGATCAGGGTGACGATCAGGCGCGAGCCGGTGGAGCCGACCGGGTGACCCTGGGCGCAGGCGCCGCCATAGACGTTGACCTTGGCGTGATCCAGGCCGTGCTCGCGCATGGCCAGCATGGTGACCATGGCGAAGGCCTCGTTGATCTCGTACAGGTCGACGTCGTCCTTGCTCCAGCCGGTCTTCTTGAACAGGTTGCTCATGGCGCCGATCGGCGCGATGGTGAACTCGCTCGGGTCCTGGCTCTGGGTGGCGTGGGCGACGATCTTCGCCAGCGGCTTGAGGCCACGCTTGTCGGCTTCCTCGGCGGTCATCAGCACCAGGGCGCTGGCGCCGTCGGAGATCGAGCTGGCGTTGGCGGCGGTGATGGTGCCGTCCTTCTTGAACGCCGGCTTGAGGGTCGGAATCTTGTCCAGGTTGGCGGTCAGCGGTTGTTCGTCATCCTTCACCACCACCTCGCCCTTGCGGCTGGTGACGGTGACCGGGACGATCTCGCTGGCCAGCTCGCCGCTCTGGATGGCGGCCTGGGCGCGCTTCAGCGATTCGATGGCGTAGGCGTCCATCTCCTCGCGGGTGATGCCGTACTTGTCGGCGGTCTCCTGGGCGAAGGAGCCCATCAGGCGGCCGGTGCGGGCGTCTTCCAGGCCGTCGAAGAACATGTGGTCCTTGATCTCGCCATGGCCCATGCGCAGGCCGGTGCGGGCCTTCTCGACGATGTAGGGCGCGTTGGACATGCTTTCCATACCGCCGGCGACCATCACCTCGTTGCTGCCGGCCTTGAGCGCGTCGAAGGCCTGCATCACGGCCTTCATGCCGGAGCCGCACAGCTTGTTGATCGTGGTGCAGCCGGTGGCCGCCGGCAGGCCGGCGCCCAGCGAGGCCTGGCGGGCCGGGCCCTGCTTGAGGCCGGCGGGCAGTACGCAGCCCATGATCACTTCCTGCACATCGGCGGGCTGGATACCGGCACGGGCCACGGCCTCGCGGATGGCGATGGCGCCAAGCTCCACGGCAGGCACGCTGGACAGGCTGCCCTGGAAGCCACCCATGGGGGTGCGGGCGCCGCTGACGATGACGATATCGGACATCGGTATTACCTCTGAAGAGTGAAGCCGGAACGGCAGGGACAAGTCGATTCTACTGCGTGACCGGTAATGGCCAAAGAGTCACCGGAAAAATCATTCTTTGGGTGGATTAAGTCGGAGGCAGAGCGGTTCTAGATTGGCGCCGAAGAATAACTCCAAGTACAGGTTACCGACATGCTGCAGACCCGAGTCATCCCGCCAGCCGCCAATGCCAACCAGGCTCCGCTGCTGATCAAGCGCTTGCTGCTCTCCGGCAGCCGTTACGAGAAGACCCGCGAGATCGTCTACCGCGACCAGCTGCGCTACAGCTACGCCACCTTCAACGAGCGCGTGGCGCGCCTGGCCAACGTGCTGAGCGCGGCCGGGGTCAAGGCCGGCGATACCGTGGCGGTGATGGACTGGGACAGCCACCGCTACCTGGAGTGCATGTTCGCCATTCCGATGATCGGCGCGGTGCTGCACACCATCAACATCCGCCTGTCCGCCGACCAGATCCTCTACACCATGAATCACGCCGTGGACAAATTCGTCCTGGTCAACAGCGAGTTCGTGCCGCTGTACAAGGGCATCGAAGCCCAGCTGACCACGGTGGAGAAGACCATCCTGCTCACTGATGGCGCCGAGAAGAGCGCCGAGCTGCCCAATCTGGTCGGCGAGTACGAGAGCCTGCTGGCCGCCGCCAGCACGAAGTATGACTTCCAGGACTTCGACGAGAACTCGGTGGCCACCACCTTCTACACCACCGGCACCACCGGCAACCCCAAGGGCGTGTACTTCACCCACCGCCAGCTGGTGCTGCATACCCTGGCCGAGGCCAGCGTGCTGGGTAGCCTGGACAGCGTGCGCCTGCTCGGTACCGACGACGTATACATGCCGATCACGCCGATGTTCCACGTGCACGCCTGGGGCATCCCCTACGTGGCCACCATGCTCGGCATCAAGCAGGTCTATCCTGGTCGCTACGAGCCGGACATGCTGTGCCGGCTGATTCGCGAGGAGAAGGTGACCTTCTCGCACTGCGTGCCGACCATCCTGCAGATGATGCTCAACGCGCCCAGCGCTCAAGGCTATGACTTCGCCGGGCTCAAGGTGATCATCGGCGGCAGCGCGCTGAATCGCGCCCTCTACGAGGCGGCCAAGGCCCGCGGCATCCAGCTGACGGCGGCCTATGGCATGTCCGAGACCTGCCCGCTGATCTCCTGCGCGCATATCAATGAAGAACTCAAGGCCGGCAGCGAGGACGAGCGCGTCACCTACCGGATCAAGGCCGGTGTGCCGGTGCCGCTGGTGGAGGCCGCGCTCATGGGGGCGGACGGTCAGCTGCTACCCGCCGATGGCGAAACCCAGGGCGAGCTGGTGCTGCGCGCGCCCTGGCTGACAATGGGCTACTTCAACGAGCCGCAGAAGAGCGCCGAACTGTGGGAGCACGGCTGGCTGCACACCGGTGACGTGGCAACCCTGGATGATTTCGGTTTCATCGACATCCGCGACCGCATCAAGGATGTGATCAAGACCGGTGGCGAATGGCTGTCGTCGCTGGAACTGGAAGACCTGATCAGCCGCCATCCGGCCGTGCGCGAGGTGGCGGTGGTAGGGGTCC
The DNA here is from genome assembly GCF_003205495.1 of Aquipseudomonas alcaligenes. Lineage (GTDB taxonomy): Bacteria > Pseudomonadota > Gammaproteobacteria > Pseudomonadales > Pseudomonadaceae > Aquipseudomonas > Aquipseudomonas alcaligenes_B. The sequence continues at coordinate 519,855 of NZ_QJRX01000002.1, forward strand.
CCGATCCGCAATGGGGCGAGCGTCCCTTCGCCCTGCTGGTGCTGCGCGAGGGGCAGGCGCTGGATGCCAAGGGGCTGAAGGAGCATCTCATCCCCTTCGTCGAGCTGGGCCACATCAACAAGTGGGCGATACCCAGCCAGATCGCGCTTGTTACCGATATTCCCAAAACCAGTGTGGGCAAGCTGGATAAGAAACGAATTCGTCTTGATATCGCCCAGTGGCAGGCGGCGGGCAGCGCGTTCCTGTCCACGCTCTGATAGCGTTCTAGCCGGCTTCTGCGATGTGCTGAAAAGTGATTTGCCTGTCTGCAAGTCCCCGTCGTTGCTAGGGTGATGCTCGTAAGGCTTGTGATTTACTTCAGGGGCATTGGGGGGGGCGTGATGGTGGATGAGCCCCACCTGCAGATGACTGCGGGGATATTGGTCTCAAACGAGCGTTTGGCTTGTTAATTGCTTTGTTGGGTCAAGTTCGGTGGGTGGGACGTTCGTGACCCGCCGGTCTAGAGAGGTTGGGGGCTGGAAATCACACTTTCGGGGGATCAAGCCTCGGGGGGGCGTGGCTATAGTCCGCAGCATCCATAACAAAAAACACATGGAGTAGCGTCGATGACAAAAACCAAACCCTTCTGGCGTCTGGCCAAGCTGCCGCTGGCAGTCAGCCTTGCCTCCACCCTCGCTGCCCCGGCTTATGCCGTGTCTTTCAATATCGGTGAGATCGAAGGTCAGCTGGATTCTTCTCTGTCTGTGGGTGCCAGCTGGTCGATGCGCGGTGCCGACCCTGACCTGATCGGTGTGAATAACGGCGGTGACGGCCTTTCCCAGACCTCCGACGACAGCCATTTGAACTTCAAGAAGGGTGAGACCTTCTCCAAGATCTTCAAGGGTATTCACGATCTTGAGCTCAAGTACGGCGATACCGGTGTATTTGTTCGTGGCAAATACTGGTATGACTTCGAACTGAAGGATGAGAGCCGTCTGTTCAAGGATATCGACGACTCCAATCGCAAAGAGGGTGCCCAGTCCTCCGGCGCCGAGATTCTTGACGCCTTCGTTTATCACAACTATGCGATTGCTGATCAGCCGGGTTCCGTGCGTCTCGGTAAGCAGGTGGTGAGCTGGGGTGAAAGTACCTTCATCCAGAATAGTATCAACGCCATTAACCCGGTCGATGCAGCTGCCTTTCGTCGCCCTGGTGCCGAGATCAAGGAAGGTCTGATCCCGGTCAATATGTTTTATGTGTCGCAGAGCCTGACCGATAATCTCTCTGCCGAAGCGTTTTATCAGCTTGAGTGGGATCAGACAGTTACAGATAACTGCGGCACCTTCTTCGCGCAGCCTGACATTGTTGCCGACGGTTGTGATAGCAACCTTGCCGTGCTTCGTAGCGAAACTTCCTTGCGCAATACTCTGGCCCCGCTTGGTGTGGCTCTGACTAATGCACAGATTGCTGCTTTGAATGCTCTGGGTACTGACTGGGGTTCTCCGGACGAAGGTGTCATCGTACGTCGCTCTGGTGACAAGGACGCTCGTGACAGCGGGCAGTTCGGTGTTGCTCTTCGTTATTTCTTTGAGCCGCTGGATACAGAGTTTGGCGGCTATTTCATGAACTACCACAGTCGTACGCCGATCTTTAGCGGCCAGTCCGGCAGTGTTGCCGATTATGCCGCAATCCGAAATTACATTCTTGCGGGTCCTGGTGGCGGTGGCTTGACGGCCACTCGTGCCAGTCTGGCTTCCTTGGCAGCAGCTGGTTCTGGCAGCTACTTCATGGAATATCCCGAGGATATCCGCCTGTATGGTTTGAGTTTCTCGACCACTCTACCGACAGGTACTGCCTGGGCTGGCGAGTTGAGCTATCGTCCGAATGCTCCGGTGCAGCTCAATACCACTGATGTGCTCTATGCGGGTCTCAAGCCTCTGGGGCAATTGGCGACTGTCGGTCCGGGCTATGTGGCCAGTGGCATCAATAATGTCTCGCTGCTGGATGCTACGGCAGGGTCTACTGCCAATGGATACCGCCGCAAGGAAATCACGCAGTTCCAGACCACCCTCACTCACTTCTTCGATCAGGTCATGGGCGCTAGCCGCTTGACTCTGGTTGGTGAGATCGGTGTGGTGCATGTCGGCGGCCTGGAGAACTCCGATGAGCTTCGCTATGGTCGCGACCCCATCTACGGTCCGGGCCCGCTTCCTGGCAACTATGACGTCAATGGCGCTGCAACCCCGGGTGGAGTTTTCCCCGCATGTACTGGCCTGAACGTTTCGACCCTTGGTAGTGCGAACGCCGAAAACGTTAGTAAGTACTGTGAGGACGATGGCTTTGTGACAACCACCGCATGGGGCTATCGCGCTCGAGCTATCTGGGACTACCCGGATGTATTCGCCGGTGTGAACCTGCGTCCGAGCGTTGCTTGGTCGCATGACGTGAATGGTTATGGTCCCAATGGCTTGTTCACCGAGGGTGCCAAGGCCGTCAGCCTGGGTCTGGATGCCGAGTACCAGAACACCTACACCGCCAGCCTGTCTTACACCGATTTCTTTGGTGGTAAGTACAACACGGCTGTTGATCGTGACTTCCTCGCCTTCAGCGTGGGCGTGAGCTTCTAAGCGCAGAACAAGAATAAGGATGACTATGCAGATGAAATCTAAAAAAGCACTGTTGCAGTCGGGTGTGCTGGCGCTGTCCATGCTCGCCACCAGCGTGATGGCTGCCGTTTCCGCCGATGAAGCTGCCAAGCTGGGCTCCACCCTGACTCCGCTGGGCGCTGAGAGGGCCGGTAACGCCGATGGCTCCATTCCCGAGTGGACCGGCGGTCTGCCCAAGAATGCCGGTACCGCCGATGACCGCGGCTTCCTCAGCGATCCGTTCTCCAGTGAGCAGCCGCTGTTCACCATCACCGCGCAGAATGTCGACCAGTACAAGGACAAGCTGACTCCCGGCCAGGTCGCCATGTTCAAGCGCTACCCGGACAGCTTCAAGATCCCGGTGTATCCGACTCATCGCTCCGCCACTGCTCCGCAGAGCGTGCTGGACGATGTGAAGATCAACGCGACCAATACCAAGCTGGTCGAGGGCGGTAACGGTCTGGAGAACTTCAAGACCGCTTACCCCTTCCCGATCCCGCAGAACGGTCTGGAAGCGATCTGGAACCAGATCACCCGCTATCGTGGTGGTAGCGTGCGTCGCCTGGTGACCCAGGCCACTCCGCAGGCCAACGGTTCCTACAGTCTGGTGTATTTCCAGGACGAGTTCACCTTCCCGACCAGCCTGACCGACTACGACCCGAGCAAGCCGAGCAACATCCTGTTCTACTTCAAGCAGCGCGTGACTGCGCCGGCGCGTCTGGCTGGTAACGTACTGCTGGTCCACGAGACCCTGAACCAGGTGAAGGAGCCGCGTCTGGCCTGGCTGTACAACGCCGGTCAGCGTCGCGTGCGTCGTGCCCCGCAGGTGTCCTACGACGGTCCGGGTACCGCCGCCGACGGCCTGCGTACTTCCGACAACTTCGACATGTACAACGGCGCTCCGGATCGTTACGACTGGAAGCTGAACGGCAAGAAGGAGATCTACATCCCGTACAACTCCTACAAGCTGGACTCGCCGAAGCTGAAGTATGCCGACATCATCAAGGCCGGCCACCTGAACCCGGAGCACACTCGCTACGAGCTGCACCGCGTCTGGCACGTGACCGGTACCCTGAAGGCCGGCGAGCGTCACATCTACGCCAAGCGTGATGTGTTCATCGACGAGGACACCTGGCAGGCCGCGGTGATCGACCATTACGACGGTCGTGGCGCCCTGTGGCGTGTCGCCGAGGCTCATGCCCAGTACTACTACGACAAGCAAGTGCCGTGGTACACCGTGGAAACCCTGCACGACATCATCTCTGGTCGTTACCTGGCCCTGGGTATGAAGAACGAGGAGAAGCAGTCCTACGACTTCAACTACAAGGCTTCGTCCAGCGATTACACCCCGGCTGCTCTGCGTCAGGCTGGCGTGCGTTAATCCTCGCGTCACTCGAAAAAGCCGGCCTAGTGCCGGCTTTTTCTTTTCCTCCACACGCGCCGGGCTTCAAATGCGCGTGCCAAGGGGATAGGCTGCGGGCATTGCGCTGTCGCCGATGACCCCGATGCTCTCGTGACCGATCTGTCCCGCTCTCCCGCCTTTGCCAGCCTCCCGAGCTCTTCGGGCGAGGGGCGCTTCTTTCGTCCGCCTCTGCCTGCCGGCCATGTTCGCCGCCCGCGACTGTGCGAGCGGTTGGAGGAAGGGCGCGAGGGTCGCCTGCTGCTGATCAGTGCCCCCGCTGGATTCGGCAAGAGTTCCCTGGCCGTGGAGTTCTGCGAGCGTCTCCCTGCACATTGGCAAAGTCTCTGGCTAGGGCTGAGCCGACGTGACGGCGACCCCGGGCGTTTTCTCGAACGCCTGCTGGAGGGCCTGCGTCAGTTTTTCCCGCGGATAGGCGATGAGGCTCTGGGCATGCTCAAGATGCGCCAGCGCCACCAGCCGTTTGCCTTCGAGGAGTGGCTGGACGGCCTGCTCGACGAACTGGGCGAGTGCCTGGACCCGCAACAACCTCTGCTGCTGGTGCTGGATGACTACCACCTGGCCCAGGGCGCGGTGCTGGATCGTTGCCTGCAGTTCTTCCTCAATCACCTGCCGGCCGGCATGCTGGTGCTGGTGACCAGCCGCCAGCGTCCGGACTGGCACCTGGCACGCCTGCGCCTGTCGCGCCAGCTGCTGGAACTGCAGGAACAGGACCTGCGCCTGACCCCGGAAGAAACCCGCGCCCTGTTGCTGGCGCAGGGCGCCGATCTGCCAGCCGAGCAGGTCGATAGCCTGCTGCAGCGCAGCGAGGGCTGGGTCGCCGGGCTGCGCCTCTGGCTACTCACTGCCGGCGAGGGTGGGAGTGACCTGCACGGCGCTCAGGGCATGGTGCGTGACTACCTGCTGGAAGAAGTGATCGAGCGCCAGCCGCCCGAGCTGCAGGCTTTTCTCTACGACACGGCTTGTCTGGAGCGCTTCTGCGCCGAGTTGTGTGATGCGGTGCGCGACAGTGGCGACAGCGCGGCCATCCTCCAGTATCTGCAGGCACATCAGGTATTTCTGGTGCCGCTGGACGAGCAGGGGCGCTGGTTCCGCTATCACCACCTGTTTTCCGACCTGCTGCGGGCCAGTCCCAGCCATCAGCTGTCCTTGCCGCCAGCCAGTATGCACCTGCGTGCCTGTCGCTGGTTCAGCAGCCAGGGTTTGCTGGACGAGGCGGTGGAGCAGGCCCTGCGTGCCGGTCAGCCTGACGTGGCGGCCAGTCTGGTGCAGAACTTTTCCGAGGAGCATCTGCTGGCCGAGCAGAATGTCGCCATGTTGTTGCGCTGGAAGATGGACCTGCCCGACAGCTTGCTGACCAGTACACCGCGCCTGATCCTGCTGTACAGCTGGGCGCTGGCCCTGGCCTGCCAACTGGATGCGGCCGAGGATCTGGCCAATCAGCTGGTGCGTTTCCTGCCGGCGCCGAGCCAGGCCGAACAGCAGTCGCTGCTGGCCCAGTGGCTGGCCATCAGCGGTGTGATCGCTCGTGGGCGCGGCGACAGTCAGCAGGCCGAGGCCTACTGTGGCGAAGCGCTGGCTGCGATGCCCACGGAGCACTATGGCTCGCGCCTGCTGTGCCTTTCGACCCTGGCCAACCTGGCCGTGGTGCGTGGTGACCTGTGGCGTGCTCGCGGCCTCAATCGTGAGGCGCTGGAACTGGCTCAGCGGCAGAGCAACCCTCTGTTCGAAGCGCTCTGCCTCTATGATCGTGGCCGCGTGCTGCTGGCGCGTGGCGAGATCGTGCGGGCACTCGAAGAGGTTCGCTCCGGCCAGGAGCGCCTGCGCGGCTTGTCGGCGCAGAAGGTCTACGCGGTGCGTGCCCGCCTGACCCTGTACGAAGGTTTCCTGCTGGCCCTGCGTCTGCGCCCCGACGAAGCGCGGCAGAAACTAAGGGCGGGGATTGCCGAGGCGCGCAGCTGCCGCGACATCAGCCTGCTGGTGGGCTACTGCATCCTGGCCAGCCAGGAGGGGCGCCAGGGCCGGTTCAACGAGGCCTTTGCCGAGTTGGCCGAGGCCGAGCGGTTGATGCATATCTGGGATGTGCCGCCGGTCTATTACCTGGCGATGATCACGGTGACCAAGTGTGAGCTCTGGCTCAGCCAGGGGCAGATCGACCTGGCCAATGCCTGGTTGCTGCGCCTGGCCGAGACCTACAGCGGCGAGCAGGCCGCGGCGGCGCCGGAGTTCCATCCGCAGCTGCCGTTGCACATTGAGTTGCAGCGTGCCGCGCTGGAGCGCCGGCAGGGGCAGGGTGAGGCCGCCGAGCGTCGGCTGCGTGCTCTGGTGCTGCGGGCCCAGGCACAGGGTGGGCAGCTGCTGGGGGTGTTCGCCCAGGTCCAGCTGAGCCTGCTGCTGTATGCCGGTGGTCGCGAGCGCGAGGCTCAACTGCAGCTGCAGGCCAGCCTCGAAGCGGCCAGCGGCGGAACTCTGCTGCCCTTTCACGAGTTGCTGATGCACCAGCCGGCGTGGTTGCGTACGCAGTTGCAGATGGCACCGCTTACGCCGCTGACCGAAGCATTGCGCCAGTGCCTGCCAGCAGAGGCCGAGGTGCAGCCGTTGGCGCCGGGGGCCGCGGAAGCGCTCAGCACTCGCGAGCTGGCGGTATTGCGCCTGATCGCCCTGGGCTGCTCAAACCAGGAAATCAGCGAACGCCTGTTCATCTCCCTGCACACCGTCAAGACGCATGCCCGCCACATCAACAGCAAGCTCGGCGTCGAGCGGCGCACCCAGGCTGTGGCCCGTGCCAAGGCTCTGGGGCTGCTCAGTTGAGCACGCCCTCAGCATCGAATTCGCGGCGCCGCTCCAGGATCAGCTGCAGATTGTCGTGCTGCCAGGGGTGGAAGTCGGCCCGGTAGAAGTCGCAGTAGGCGCGTACCAGAGGCCGCAAAATGCCACGGTGCCCCCACAGCCAGGCCAGGCCGTCGCGCCACAGTCGCCAGTGCCATAGCTGGCCATCGCGCCGCAGCATGTGTACCAGGCCCTTGAAGGTGTCCAGGGTGAAGAAGAAGGTACTCTGCAGCATGGCGCGGCGACGCAGCCATACTTTGCCGCAGACCTGCTGGTAAAGGTCGAAGGCAACCGCCTTGTGCTCGCTTTCCTCCAGTGCATGCCAGCGCCACAGGCGCGCCATCTGCGCATCAGCCCCATCCAGCCAGTCCGGGTTCTGCAGAATGGCGTCGGCCATGATCGCGGTCAGGTGCTCCACCGCTACCGTTGCGGCCAGGTGCACCTTGGGTGGCAGATGCTTGCGCACGAAGGCCAGGCGCTTTTTCAGGCGGCGCTCCAGATAGTCCAGGTCGTAGCCGCAACCGCGCAGGGCCTCGTTGTAGTGTTCGTGCTCGCGGCTGTGATGGGCTTCCTGGCCGATGAAGCCGCGGATCTGCGCAAGCTGCTGCGGGTCGCTGACCTGATCGCGATAGGCGCGCACCGAGTCGATGAAGAAACGCTCACCATCCGGGAACAGCAGCGACATGGCATCGAAGAAGTGACTCTTGAAGGCGTCACCGCCATGCCAGTGCCGGGCCCAGGGCGAGGGCAGGGCAAATTCCGGCTGACGGGGGCGGATCTGCAGATCGGGGGGGCTGGCCATGCCGTGGCCTCCATTCTTATCGTTATGGGCTGAGTGGACTATGGGCTTGCCGACTTTTTCCGGGCAAGGTTATCTTCAGCCAATATTCAGGTCATATCTGGCCAGTGCATCCGTCATGAACAAGCCGCTGAACCTGAATGCCGAATTGGTGCCGCAGGCTTATGCCGAGGCTCTGCTGGCCTTGTGCGAGGAACTCGGCGTGCCGCGCGAGCGGCTGCTGACGCAGGCGGGAGTGCGCCAGCAAGTGCTGAACAACCCCACCGGGCGCCTTAGCCTGGCCGACTTTCACCTGCTGGCCAGTGCCGCGCTGTTGCTCTGCGATGAGCCCGCCCTTGGGTTGCTCCTCGGTCGGCGTCTGAACGCTTCGGCCCACGGCATCCTCGGCTACGCGCTGCTGTCCAGCGCCGACCTGGGGCGTGCCATCCAGTTCGCCCTGCGCTATTACCGGGTGCTGGGGCTGACCTTCGAGCTGGAACTGGTGGACAGCAGCGACTGGCTGGAACTGCGCGCCAGTGAGTCGATCCCCTTGGGCACGCTCAGCCGCTTCGCCGCCGAGGGCCTGTTCGGCAGCCTCTACAGCATTGCCCAGTTCCTGCTCGGCGAGCGGCCGCAGGGAGTCGAGGTCGGTTTCGCCTATCCCGCCCCCGGGCATGCCCAGCTCTATCGCCAGGTCTTTGGCCGCGCTGCCGTTTTCGAGCAGCCCTGGCACTGGTTCCGCCTGCCGCGGCACTACCTGGCGCGCCCCATGGCGTTGGCCAATCCGGCCACCATGCAGATGTGCGAGCAGCAGTGCGAAGCGCTATTGGCCAGTCTGGACGTGCAGGAGGGCCTGCTCAGCCGTCTGCGCCGCCTGCTGCTGGCGCGCCCCGGGGACTTCCCCAGCCTGGACAGCGCCGCCCGTGCCCTGCACACCAGTGGGCGCAGCCTGCGCCGCCACCTGGCCGCCCATGGCACCAGCTACCAGCAAGTACTCGACGAGGTGCGCAAGCGCCTGGCCCTGCAGTACCTGCAGACCACCCACCTGCCGCTGTTCGAGATCGCCCAGCTGCTGGGCTTCAGCGACCCTTCCAACTTCCGTCGCGCCTTCCGCAAATGGACGGGCAGGGCGCCCAAGGATTATCGTGCGCGGCCCCTGACCGAGGAGAATGCCAGATGACCGACAGCCCGCAACCCAGCCTGATCCGCGAGACCTTCCCGGTCGGCCCGCTGCAGTGCAATTGCACCATCATCGGCGACCCGCTGACCAAGAAGGCCATAGTCGTGGACCCGGGCGGCAATCCCGAGTTGATCATGGCGCGCCTGGAGGCCCATGGGCTGCAGGTGGTCAGCATCATCCACACCCATGCCCACCTCGATCACTTCCTTGCCTCCGGGCAGATGAAGGAGAAGACCGGCGCGACCCTGCACCTGCACAAGGACGACCAGTTCCTCTGGGACAACCTGGAAATGCAGTGCCGCATGTTCGGCGTGCCTTACACGCCGGTGCCGGCGCCGGACCAGTGGCTGGCCGACGACGAGGCACTGGCCTGCGGCTGCGGTGTGGCGCTGCATACGCCGGGGCACACGCCGGGCTCCACCAGCTTCTGGTTCCCCGCAGCCAAGCTGCTGATCGCCGGCGACACCCTGTTCCGCCGCGGTATCGGTCGCACCGACCTGTGGGGCGGCGACTACGCCACTATCGAGCGTTCGATCAGGCGCCTGTACACCCTCGACGAGGATGCCACCGTGGTTACCGGTCATGGGCCGGATACCCGCCTGGGTGACGAGATGCGCGAGAATCCCTTCATTCGTGCCTGAGCCTGCGGGAATCTTTCGGCCCCAGCCCTATCTAAGCTTTGCTGGTCCGTCTGGCCAGTTACTTCGCTTCAGGAGCACGACAACATGCTGAACCCTACACGCCTGACCCTTGCCGCCCTGCTGGTCGCCCTGGTGACAGGTTGTGCCTCGCAGAATCCCTATGACAGCCAGAGCCAGCAGAGCTCCGGCGGCATGAGCAAGACCGCCAAGTACGGTGGCCTGGGCGCCCTGGCCGGTGCCGTAGCGGGCGCCGCGATCAATCACGACAACCGCGGCAAGGGCGCGCTGATCGGCGCCGCGGTGGCCGGCGCTGCCGGTGCCGGTTACGGCTACTACGTCGACAAGCAGGAAGAAGAGCTGCGCCGCAGCATGCAGGGCACCGGCGTGGAAGTGCAGCGCCAGGGCGACACCATCCAGCTGATCATGCCCGGCAACATCACCTTCGCCACCGACTCGGCGGACATCGCCAGCAGCTTCTACACGCCGTTGAACAACCTGGCGTCGTCCTTCCGCCAGTACAACCAGAACAGCATCGAGATCGTCGGCCACACCGACAGCACTGGCAGCCATGCCTACAACATGAACTTGTCGCAGCGCCGCGCGCAGAGCGTGGCCAATTACCTGCTGGCTCAGGGGGTAGATGCTTCACGTCTCAGCACCCGCGGTGCCGGCCCCGATCAGCCGGTCGCCAGCAACGCCACGGCCGATGGCCGGGCACAGAACCGCCGGGTGGAAGTCACCCTGCGCCCCCTGCCTGGCGCCCAGTACTGAGACCGTACCCCCACGAGGCCCCGCAAGGGGCCTCGTGCATTCCGGCGCCTGGCCAGGCGCCGTTGGTCGCCACAGTCTGAGTGGAAAAAATCCTGACTACACTCTCAGCAGATTGCGTGCGAAACCGCACGAGCGTGGGCGTGCCTCAGGTGAGCGGGGCTGGCCCGGACCGGATCAGGAGACCTCATGGACGACAGTGCTCCCCACTTCTCCCCCCGCAAGCCCTGGATTCCCCTGCTGGTCAGCCTCTTGTTGCTGGCCGGTCTCAGCCTCCTGGTGTTCTGGCAGTGGTCGGTACTTGATGCCGGTAGCCGCGAGGCGCAGGAGCGTCGTTTCGCCCTGGCGGTGGATGGCGTCGAATCCAGCGTGCAGGAGCGCATGCGTGCCTACGAGATGGTCCTGCGCGGCATGTCCGGGCTGCTGGCCGGCAGTGACGACGTTTCCCATGGCGAATGGCAGCGCGCCACCGACCAGCTGCAGTTGCAGGAGCACTACCCGGGCATCCAGGCCCTGGCCTGGGGACGCTACCTGCGCGCCGGCGAGCTGTCGGCCTTCGTGACCCGGGCGCGCGCCGATGGCCGGGGGGACTTCCAGGTCTATCCGGCCGGCGAGCGCGAGACCTACCTGATCGTTGACTTCATCAATCCACTGGATTGGCGCAACCGCCGCGTGCTCGGCTTCGACATGTACAGCGAGCCGGTGCGCCGCGAGGCCATCGAGCTCGCGCGCGATGGCGGCGAGGCGGTGCTGACCGGACCGGTACGACTCAAGCAGGAGACCGAGAAGGACGTGCAGGCCGGCGTGCTTCTTTACCTGCCGGTATTTCGCCTGAATGCCCCGTTGAGCAGCGTCGAGGAGCGGCGTGAGGCGGTACTCGGCATGGTTTCCGGGTCATTTCGCATGGCTGATCTGATGCACGGCATCCTCGGCAGCAGCAGTGAGCTGTTCGAGATCGAGTTGACCGACCGAGCCGATGCCGACACACCCCTGCTCAGTGAGCGCAGCCCGCAGCCCCGTCAGCCGAGCTTCGAGACTCTGCGCACCCTGAACATCTACGGGCGGGACTGGCAACTGCGGGTCAGCAGCACCCCGGCCTACGAGGCCACGGTGAGCAACCAGAGCCTGCCGATCAGCCTGGTTACCGGCCTGCTGGCCTCGCTGCTGCTGTCCCTGCTGGTCGGCGGCTTCCTCTACCTGCGCGAGCGTGCGCTGGTGGCCAGCGAGGGCCAGAGCCAGCGCCTGCGCGAGAGCGAAGGGCGCTTCCGTCTGGTGGTGGAGGCCTCGCCCAATGCGATCGTGCTGGTCGACGGCCAGGGCCGGGTGGTCATGGTCAATCGGCAGACCGAGCAGATGTTCGGCTACGAGCGTGCCGAGTTACTCGGCCAACCGGTGGAGCGGCTGCTTCCCGAGGGCTCGCGCCACGGCCATGTCGGACTGCGCCAGGCCTACCACCAGGCTCCCGAGCACCGGCGCATGGGCGGTAACCGCGAGCTGTTCGGCCAACACCGCGACGGCCGCCTGATTCCCGTGGAAGTCGGGCTGTCGCCGATCCGTTCCGGCCAGGAGACCCTGGTGCAGGCGGTGATCATCGACATCAGTGAGCGGCGTGCCGCCGAGGAGCGCTTCCGCCTGGTGGTGGAGGCCTCGCCCAACGCCATCGTGCTGGTCGATGGCCCCGGGCGGGTGGCCATGGTCAACCGGCAGACCGAGCAGATGTTCGGTTACAGCCGCGACGAGCTGCTCGGCCAGCCGGTGGAGAAGCTGCTGCCCGAATCCATGCGTGCGCTGCACCCGAAGTTGCGCGAAGGCTTCCTCAAGGACCCGACGCCGCGGCGCATGGGCAGCAACCGCGAGCTGTTCGGCCAGCACCGCGATGGCCGGCTGATTCCCCTGGAGGTCGGCCTGTCACCACTGCGCAGTGGCGATGACCTGCTGGTGCAGGCAGTGATCATCGACATCAGCGAGCGCAAGGCCGCCGAGCAGCGCCTGCGCGAGCAGGCCGAGCAATTGGCCCTGGCCAACCGCTACAAGTCCGAATTCCTCGCCAACATGTCGCACGAGCTGCGTACGCCGCTGAACAGCATCCTGATCCTCAGCGAGCAGCTCAAGCACAACGTCGCCGGTAACCTCACGGAGAAGCAGGTCAAGCACGCCGACATCGTCTACAAGGCCGGCAACGACCTGCTGCAGCTGATCAACGACGTGCTCGACCTGGCCAAGATCGAGGCCGGCCGGGTCCAGCTCAAGCTGGAACCGGTGAACATCCACGACCTGCTGGTGGAGCTGGATTCCAGCCTGCGGCCGATGGCCGAGATCAAGGGGCTGCGCCTGCTCACCCACCTCGAGCCCGGTGTGGCGCGGGTGATCCACAGCGACCGCGGGCGGTTGCAGCAGATCCTGCGCAACCTGCTGTCCAACGCGCTGAAGTTCACCGAGCACGGCGAGGTGGAACTGGCCATCGGCCGCTCGCCGGTATCCCTCGACGAAGAGCGCGAGACCCTGCAGTTCGTCGTCCGCGACAGTGGCATCGGCATCGACCCGGCGCAGCACGAGCGGATCTTCCAGGCCTTCCAGCAGATCGATGGCTCCACCAGCCGGCGCTTCGGTGGCACCGGCCTGGGCCTGGCCATCACCCGCCAGCTGGTCGAGGTGCTGGGCGGGCAGATCAGCCTGGAAAGTACGCCAGGGCAGGGCTCGCGCTTCATCGTGCGGCTGCCGGTGGTAGCCCTGCAGCAGAACAGCCGCGAGGACGAGTCGGCCAGCAGCCTGCCGCAGCGCAGCGGCAGTGGTCCGGCGATACTGATAGTCGAGGATGACCTGAACTTCGCTGCGGTGATCGCCGAGGAGGCCCAGGCCCATGGTTTCGCCAGCGTGCACTGTCGCAACGGCAAGCAGGCCATTGCCCTGCTGCAGAGCGAGCGCTTCGCCGCGGTGATCCTCGACATCCTCTTGCCGGACATCAGCGGCTGGCAGATCTACCGGCGCCTGCGCGGCCTGCTGCAGTACCGCGATGTGCCGGTGCACATCCTGTCCTGCGTGCCGCAGCCGCAGGACTGGCATGACGACGGCACCCGCTACCTGGTCAAGCCGATCGCCCGCGAGGACCTCGAGCAGGTCTTCCAGCACATCGCCGTGGAGCCCGATGCGCCGAGCCGCGCGCTGCTGCTGGTGGAAGACGTGGAGATCGAGCGCGAGCATTACCGCGAGCACCTGCTGCAGATCGGCTTCGCCGTGAGCGCCGTGAGCAGCGCCGAGGAGGCCATCCAGACCTACATCGGACGCGACTTCAGTGCCCTGGTCATCGATCTCGACCTGCCCGACCGGGACGGCTTCGACCTGCTCGAGGCGCTGCATCGTGAGCGGCCACTGCAGGGCTGCCAGGTGGTGATCAATACCGGCGTGGACGTCACTCGTCAGGATCTGCAGCGCCTGCGCCGCTACTCGGCGGTGGTGGTGCGCAAGAGCGGCGACGACCTGCGCCCCCTCAGCGCCGCCCTGCAGGGCTTCTTCGCCGATGTGCGCGAGCCGCAGGTCGACAGCACGGGGCTGGCCGGCAAGCGGGTGCTGCTGGTGGACGACGACATCCGCAACATCTACGCCATGACCGCGCTGCTCGACGAGATCGGCCTGGCCGTGCTGCCGGCCAAGGATGGTGTCGAGGCACTGGAGGTCTTCGCCCGCGAGCCGCTGGACCTGATCCTGATGGACATGGCCATGCCCAACATGGACGGCTACACCGCCACGCGCATCCTCAAGGGTGAGCGTGATTGTCGCATTCCGGTGATCGCCCTGACCGCCCATGCGATGAAGGGGGACCGCGAGAAGTGCATCACCGCGGGCGCCGACGACTACCTGGCCAAACCGGTGGGCCGCCAGGAACTGCTGGAAATGCTGCATCGCTGGCTGGCCGTACCCAATGATGCGCCCCGTCGGGCGCTGGGTTGAGCGGTCACGGGCGAAGGAGGTCGGTATGGCTCGGTTGCAGGTTGAGGCACAGATGGACCAGCAGGTGCTGCTGGTGGTGGACGACCGCGAGGAGAACCTGGTGGCGATGGAGGCGCTGCTCGGTGATGGCGACTGGAACGTGCGCACCGTCGACTCCGGCGAGGCGGCGCTGCGCTGCATGATGGACGAGGATGTCGGCCTGGTCCTGCTCGACGTGCAGATGCCGAAGATGGACGGTTTCGAGGTGGCCCGCCTGATGCGCGGCAGCCCGCACACCCGCTACACGCCGATCATCTTCCTTTCTGCCATCGCCCACACCGAGGACTCGGTGCTGCAGGGCTACGCCATCGGCGCGGTGGATTTCATCCTCAAGCCCTTCGACCCCAAGGTGCTCAAGCACAAGATCGGCGTGCTGCTGGAGCAGGAGCGCCATCGCCACGAACTGCAGCTGCTGACCCAGCAGCTGGACAGCGAGCGCGCCTTCAACGCCTCGGTGCTGGACAACGCCTCCGAAGGCATCCTGGTGATCGACCAGGACGGCATCATCCGCTTCGCCAACCCGGCCATGGCGCAGATGCTCCACGGTGAGGTGGCCGACCTGCAGGGCAGCCGCCTGCTGTCCTACCTGCATGCCCCGGCAGTACCGGCGGACTGGCAGGACACCGAGTTCTACCGCCACTGGCGCGCCGGCCAGACCTACCGCATGCACGATGCCGTGCTGGCCACCCTGAGCGGCGGCTACCTGCCGGTGGCGCTGTCCTGCTCGCCGCTGCCGCAGTACCAGAACTCCATGGTGCTGATCGCCCTGGACATGTCGGTGGTGCGCAACCTGCACGCCCAGCTGGAGTCGCAGGCGGTCACCGATGCGCTGACCGGCCTGCACAACCGCCGCGGCTTCAACCAGGCGCTGGAGAACGCGCTGTCGCGCATCGACCGCAGCGGCAAGCGCATGGCCGTGCTCTACCTGGACCTGGACGGCTTCAAGCGGATCAATGATTCACTCGGCCATGCCGCCGGCGACCAGGTGCTGCGCAGGGTGGCCGAGCAGCTGAAGACCTGCCTGCGCCCCTACGACGTGCTGGCGCGCATGGGCGGCGACGAATTCACCGCACTGCTGGATTCCCTCGACCATCCGGAGGACGCGGCGCGGGTGGCGGAGAAGCTGATCGAGCTGGTGTCGGTGCGGCACAGGGTCGATGGCGTCGAGTTCACCCTGGGCGCCAGCGTCGGCATCGCCTGCTACCCGGAATGCGGGCAGACGGTGGACGGCCTGCTGCGTTCGGCGGACATGGCCATGTACGAGGCCAAGCGCGCCGGACGCCAGCAGTACCGTTTCTTCTCCCCGGAGATGAATGGTCGCGCCCGTTCCCGGCTGATGCTGGAGGAGAGCCTGCGCACGGCCATCGAACAGGACGACTTCGTGCTGGTCTACCAGCCGCAGATCGACCTGGCCAGCGGTCGCCTGCGCGGGTTCGAGGCACTGCTGCGCTGGGAACACCGGGTGGCCGGGACCATCTCCCCCGGGGTGTTCATCCCGCTGCTGGAGGAGACCCGCCTGATCAACCGCCTGGGCGAGTGGATCTTCGAGCAGGGCGTGCGCCAGTGCCGCGCCTGGCAGGCGCAGTTCGGCGAACGGCTGTTGCTCAGTCTCAACGTCAGCCCGGTGCAGTTCGGCATGCCACAGCTGGTGGAGGACCTGCGCCGGGTGCTGGAGCGGCACCAGCTGCAGCCCTCGCAGCTGGAGGTGGAGGTCACCGAGAGCGCGCTGATGCAGGACCTCGACACCACCCGCGAGCAGTTGCGCCAGCTGCGCGAGCTGGGAGTGCGCATCGCCATCGACGACTTCGGCACCGGCTACTCGTCGCTGGCCTACCTGCGCCACTTCGAGCTGGACACCCTGAAGATCGATCGCCTGTTCATTGCCAGCATGTTGGAGTCGCCCAAGGACGCGGCCATCGTCAGCACCATCATCGACCTGGCCCACCACCTGGGACTGGAAGTGATCGCCGAGGGGGTGGAGACGGTGGCGCAGCGCGACTGGTTGATCGCTCATCGCTGCAGCACCATGCAGGGTTTCCTGGTGGCGCCCGGGCTCAAGGCCGAGCAGGCCGGGGTCTTCCCGACGCGCCTCGACTGGGCGAACTGGCAGACACCAGACCCGTAGCCCGGATGCAATCCGGGAGTGGGGTTGCTGGTCGCCCGGCGGCGTGTATCCGGGTGACCAGTGCGTCGGTCTGCGCCCCGATCAGCCCGGGAACTGGCGGTGCAGTTCGGCCAGCTGGGCGTCCTTGGCTTCCCACAGCTGGTTGACCCACTGCTGGAACTGCAGGCGGTACTGCTCGTCCTGGTCGTAGTTGCGGCCGATGAAGTCGGCCGGAATATCCAGCTTGTCGAAGCGCACCACCACCTCGCCCAGGCGCCCGCACAGCAGGTCCCAGAAGCCGGGGTTGCCGCCCGGGTAGTGGATGGTGACGTTGACCAGGGCGTCCAGCTGCTCGCCCATGGCATCCAGCACGAAGGCGATGCCGCCGGCCTTGGGCTTGAGCAGGTAGCGGAAGGGCGACTGCTGCTGGGCGTGCTTCTGCGGGGTCAGGCGGGTGCCTTCGAGGAAGTTGAACACCGATACCGGATTGCTCTTGTAGCGCTCACAGGCCTTGCGCGTGGTGGCCAGGTCTTGGCCGCGCTTCTCCGGATGCCTGGCCAGGTATTCCTTGCTGTAGCGCTTCATGAAGGGGAACTCCAGCGCCCACCAGCACAGGCCGATCACTGGCACCCAGATCAGCTCCTGCTTGAGGAAGAACTTGAGCAGCGGCATGCGCCGGTTGAGCAGGTATTGCAGCACCAGGATGTCCACCCAGCTCTGGTGGTTGCTGGTCACCAGGTAGGAGTGGCGCGTGTCCAGGCCCTGCATGCCCTCGACATTCCAGCGGGTGCGCCGGGCCAGGTCCATCCAGAACTTGTTGAAGCCGATCCAGGCCTCGGCGATGCCGTGCATGACGAAACGCAGGCCGCGTTGCACCAGTGCAATCGGCAGCAGCAGCTTGAGCAGGGCGACGAAGAACAGTGGCCAGCACCAGAACAGGGTGTTGAGGGCCAGCAGCAGGGCGCTGACGATACCGCGCAGCGCGTGGGGTAGAAAATGCAGCATGGGCGCGAGAGGCTCCGGGTCTGGGGGCTGCGGTGTGCCCCGATGCGATCGAGATACCTGCGGCACTCCCTGCGGCAAGTCGGTCCGGTGCCAAGGTTAACGCTTGTGCACTGAACGGCAAGTGCTGTTGCGGACCGCCTGGTCAGCTTCGCCGCGAGTGGCGGGCGCGGCGGATTCTAGCGCAAGCGCAGAGGCGCGCGCCCGGCTCGGCCTCACTCCAACGGCAGGTGGCGGCTGATCAGGGCGCGCAGGGCGGCCGGCTTGACCGGCTTGGCCAGGTAGTCGAGGCCGGCGGCGTGTACCTCGGCCACCAGCTCCGGGCGGCCATCGGCGCTGATCACCACACCCGGCAGCGGCTGGCCGAGGCGGGTGCGCAGCCAGGCCATCAGCTCGGTGCCGGTGTCGCCCTCGTCCAGGTGGTAGTCGACCAGCGCCAGTTGCGGTTGCACCGCCTCGTCCAGCAGGTGCTCGCACTCCAGGCGGTTGCGCGCCGTCCACACCTGGCAGCCCCAGCGCGACAGCAGGCTGTGCATGCCGGCGAGGATGCTGTCCTCGTTGTCGATGCACAGCACCTGGGCGCCGCCGAGGGCCTGGCCGTTCAACTCGCTCACCGGCAGCGCCGTGCCCGCCGCGCTCTGGCTGCTGGCCAACGGCACGCTGACGCTGAACACGCTGCCCTTGCCCGGCCAGGAGCGCACCTCTAGGCGGTGGCCGAGCACGCGACAGAGGCCGTCGGCGATCGCCAGGCCCAGGCCCAGGCCCTTCTCGGCGCGGGTCTGGTGGCTGTCCAGGCGCTTGAACTCCTCGAAGATCACCTTGCGCTTGTCCTCGGGAATGCCCGGGCCGCGGTCCCACACCTCCAGGCGCAGCTGCCCGCCCTCGCGCCGCGCGCCGAGCAGTACATGGCCCTTGGCGTAGCGGAAGGCGTTGGTCAGGAAGTTCTGCAGCACCCGCCGCAGCAGGCGCGGGTCGCTGTCGATGCGCAGGCGGCAGGGCACCATGCGGAAGTCCACGCCCTGCTCCTGGGCCAGCACCTTGAACTCGGCACCGAGCGCCTCGAACAGCTGGGCCAGGGGGAACTGGCTGCGCTCGGGGGTGATGCGCCCGCTCTCCAGGCGCGAGATGTCCAGCAGGTCGGTGATCAGGTCCTCGGCCGAGCGCAGCGAGCTGTCGAGGTGGCGCACCAGCTCGCGGGCCTCGCGCGGCAGGGCGTCCTGCTGGTGGGCGAGGGCGGCGGAGAACAGCCGGGCGGCGTTCAGCGGCTGCATCAGGTCGTGGCTGACGGCGGCGAGGAAGCGGGTCTTCGACTGGTTGGCGGCCTCGGCCCCGGCCTTGGCCTCGGAAAGCGCCTGGTTCAGCTGCGACAGCTCGCGGGTGCGTTCGGCCACCCGCTGCTCCAGGCCCTCGTTGGCTTCCTTGAGGGCGCGCTCGGCCTCGCGGAAGGCGGTGATGTCGGTGAAGCTCATGACGAAGCCGCCGCCGGGCATGGGGTTGCCGATCAGCTCGATGACCCGGCCGTTGGGGAACAGCCGTTCGGAGGTGTGCGCGTTGCCCTGGCGCATCCAGTGCAGGCGGCGGGTCACGTGGCTTTCCACCTCGCCGGGGCCGCACAGGCCGCGCTCGGCGTTGTAGCGGATGATGTCGGCGATCGGCCGGCCGACGCCGATCAGCCCCTCGGGGTACTCGAACAGTTCCAGGTAGCGACGGTTCCAGGCCACCAGCTGCAGGTTCTGGTCGACCACGCTGATGCCCTGGGTGATGTTCTCGATGGCGCCTTGCAGCAGGGCGCGGTTGAACTGCAGGACCTCGGACGCCTCGTCGACGATGCGCACCACGTCCTCCACCTGCATCTCCCGCCCCTCGATGGCGGCGCGCACCACGGCGCGCGTGCTGGAGGCGCCGAGCACGCCGGCGAGCAGGCGCTCGGTGTGGGCGATCCACTCGCTGTCGGCGTTCTGGCTGAGGTTGAACGGCTTGTCCTGCTGGTAGGAGAAGCGCAGGAAGCTCTGCCGTGCCCGTTCCTCGCCGACGAAGCGCGCGGCCAGGGCCATCAGGTCGGCCACCTGCACCGCCAGCAGGTGGCGCGCGCCGGGCCGCGCGCCGGTGTCCAGGCCGATGAAGCGACCGGCCTGCCAGTGCTCGGAGACCCGCGTGCGGGAGAACCAGGAGACCCCGGCGAACAGCAGCCAGTTGCCGGCCAGCGACAGCACCACACCACGGGTCAGCGGGTCGACCTCGAAGCCGATCGGGTAGTAGAGCAGCTCAGGCAGCAGCGGGAAGCTGTCCAGCGACCAGCGCAGGCCGCCGGCCACCAGCGGCAGCAGCAGAGTGTAGAACCACAGCGCGCAGCCGGCGGCCAGGCCGGCGAACACGCCGCGGCGGTTGGCCTGCTTCCACACCAGGGCGCCGAACATGGCCGGCGCCAGCTGGCCGATGGCGGCGAACGACAGCTGGCCGATGGTGGCCAGGCTGGCGTTGGAGCCGAGCAGGCGATAGCACACGTAGGCCAGCAGCAGGATGATCAGGATGCTCAGGCGCCGCGCGCTGAGCATCCAGTGGCGGAAGGCCTCGAACGGCCGTTCGGCGCTCTGCCGGCGCAGCAGGGCTGGCAGCAGCATGTCGTTGGAGACCATGGTCGACAGCGCCACCGCCTCGACGATGACCATGCCGGTGGCCGCCGAGGCGCCACCGATGAAGGCCAGCAGGGCCAGGGCCGGGTGCGCCTCGGCCAGCGGCAGGCTGATGACGAAGGAGTCCGGCGCCACGTCGCCCGGCAGCAGCAGCTGGCCGGCCAGGGCGATGGGCACGACGAACAGTGCGGCCAGCAGCAGGTAGGCGGGGAACACCCAGCGCGCCAGGCGCAGGTCGCTGGCCTCGTTGTTCTCCACCACGCCGACGTGGAACTGCCGCGGCAGGCAGATGATGGCCAGCATAGCCAGGCCGGTCTGCACCAGCATGCTCGGCCAGCTCAGGGTCTGCGCCCAGAACGCGTCCAGCTCCGGCGCCTGGCTGGCGCGCGCGAGCAGTTCGTCGAAACCATCGAACAGGCCCCAGGTGACGAACAGGCCGACGGCGAGGAAGGCCAGCAGCTTGACCAGCGACTCGAAGGCGATGGCCAGCACCATGCCGCGGTGGTGCTCGGTGACGTCCAGGCTGCGGGTGCCGAACAGCACGGTGAACAGGGCGAGGATCAGCGACACGATCAGCGCCGTGTCCTGGCCGCGGCTGGGGCTGGGTTCGGCACCCACCAGCAGGTTGACGCCGAGGACGATACCCTTGAGCTGCAGGGCGATGTAGGGCAGCACGCCGACCAGGCAGATCAGCGCCACCACCACCGCCAGGCTCTGCGACTTGCCGTAGCGGGCGGCGATGAAGTCGGCGATCGAGGTGATGTTCTCCTGCTTGCTGATCGCCACCATCTTCTCCACCACCCAGGGGGCGAAGAGCAGGACGATCATCGGCCCCAGGTAGATCGGCAGGAACGACCACAGCTCGCCGGCGGCCTGGCCGACCGCGCCGAAGAAGGTCCAGCTGGTGCAGTACACCGCCAGCGACAGGCTGTAGACCCAGGCGCGCAGGCGCGGCGGCAGCGGTGTGCGGCGGCGGTCGCCGTAGAAGGCGATGGCGAACAGGATGGCCATGTAGGCCAGGGCGACGAAGGCGATCAATCCGCCGGACAGCGACATGCGGGCTCCAGATGCGGCATCTGCGAGCCTGTAGTCTCGCACGGGTTCCGCCAGCCGTCAGGCCGACCATGGTCGCAGCGCCCTTGAGTCGCCGCCGGGCCCCTGCTAGCGTGGCCGGCCGTGGTCGCTTTACCGGAGTCGCGTGATGTTCCAGCCCCAACCCGTCACCCTGCAGCAGGGCGCCCTGCGCCTGGAACCGCTGAGCGAGGCGGACCTGCCGGGGCTGCTGGCCCTGGCCGAGGCCAACCGCGAGTCCCAGCAGTACATGAGCGGCAGCAGCCGCCCGGACTGGTACCGCAGCGCCCTGGCCGAGCACCGCGAGGGCCGTGCGGTGGTGTTCGCCATCCGCCTGGCCGGCGAGCTGGTCGGCACCACCCGCTTCTTCGACTTCAACCCGGTGCTGCCGGCCGCCGAGATCGGCTCCACCTGGCTCGACGTCCGCCAGCAGGGCACGGGCCTGAACGGCATGATCAAGTACCTGCTGCTGCGCCACGCCTTCGAGGAGTGGCAGCTGGTGCGCGTGCAACTGAAGACCGCGGCCAGCAACCTGCGCTCGCAGCGCGCCATCGAGAAGCTCGGCGCGGTGCGCGAGGGCCTGCTGCGCAACCACCGGCGCCTGGCCGACGGCCGCCTCGACCACACGGTGATGTACAGCATCACCGACAGCGAGTGGCCGCAGGTCAAGGCTGGCCTGGAGGCGCGCTTCGGTGCCTGAGGCAGAGCAGTCGCGCTTCAGCTCGGTGGCCGAACTGGGCGGCCTGGAGCTGCTGTCTGCGCGCTTCATCGAGCACTGCTTCGACCCCCATGTGCACGACAGCTACGCCATCGCCGTGCTGGAGGAGGGCGCCGAGCGCTACCGCTACCGTGGCGCCGAGCACCTGGCGGCGGCCGGCAGCTTCGCCCTGCTCAACCCGGACGAGGTGCATACCGGCTCCCGCGCCAGCGAGCAGGGCTGGCGCTACCGGGTGTTCTATCCGCATCCGCAGCAGTTCCGCGACCTGCTCGCCGAACTGGAGCTGCCGCATGCCAGCGCGCCGATGTTCCATGGCAGCGTGCATGGTGACGCCGACCTGGTCGGCGCCCTGCTGCTGCTGCACCGCCAGCTGGAGGACCCGCAGGTCCCGGCACTGCAGCGTCAGACCCTGTGGCGCGAGGTGATGCTGCCGCTGCTGCAGCGCCACGCGCGGATTCCCGAGGCGCGCGTGGCCGGGCGCGAGCCGCAGGCGGTGGCGCGGGCCAAGGAGCTGCTGGCCGCCAGCCTGGCCGCGCCACCGTCGCTGGAGCAGCTGGCGGCGGCGGTCAACCTGTCGCCGTTCCATTTCGCCCGGGTATTCCGCCGCGCCACCGGCCTGCCGCCGCACGCCTGGCTCAAGCAGCGCCGCCTGGAACAGGCGCGCGCGCTGCTGCGCGCCGGCTGTGCGCCGCTCGCGGTGGCCATGCAGCTGGGCTTCGCCGACCAGAGCCACCTGAGCCGCCAGTTCAAGCAGAGCTATGGCGTCAGCCCCGGCGAATACCGCCGGGCCTGCGCGGGCGGCTAGCGCGGCTTCAGCCCCTGGCCGCAGCCTGGATCGCGGTGAGGGCGATGGTGAACACTATGTCGTCCACCAGCGCGCCGCGCGACAGATCGTTCACCGGCTTGCGCAGGCCCTGCAGCATGGGGCCGACGCTGACGCAGTCGGCGCTGCGCTGCACCGCCTTGTAGGTGGTGTTGCCGGTGTTCAGGTCGGGGAACACGAACACCGTGGCGCGGCCGGCCACCGGGCTGTCCGGCGCCTTCTGCCGGCCGACGCTGGCGATGGCGGCGGCGTCGTATTGCAGCGGGCCGTCGATCAGCAGCTGCGGGTTCTGCTCGCGGGCCAGGCGTGTGGCCTCGCGCACCTTCTCCACCTCGGCGCCGCTGCCGGAGTCGCCGGTGGAGTAGCTGATCATCGCCACCCGCGCCGGCACGCCGAAGGCCTCGGCCGAGGCGGCGCTCTGCAGGGCGATTTCGGCCAGCTCGGCGGCGCTCGGGTCGGGGTTCACCGCGCAGTCGCCGTAGACCAGCACCTGGTCCGGCAGGAGCATGAAGAACACCGAGGACACCAGGTTGTAGCCCGGCGCCGTCTTGATCAGCTGCAGGGCCGGGCGGATGGTGTTGGCGGTGGTGTGGATGGCGCCGGAGACCAGGCCGTCGACCTCGTCCAGGGCCAGCATCATGGTGCCCAGCACCACGCTGTCCTCCAGCTGGGCCAGGGCCATCGGCGCGTTGAGGCCCTTGCCCTTGCGCAGCTCGACCATCGGCTCGACGTAGCGCTCGCGCACCAGGTCCGGGTCGAGGATATCCAGGCCCGGTGGCAGTTCGATGCCTTGCGCCCTGGCCACCTTGAACACCTCGTCGGGCTTGGCCAGCAGCACGCAGCGGGCGATGCCGCGGGCCTGGCAGATGGCCGCCGCCTGCACGGTGCGTGGCTCGCTGCCCTCGGGCAGGACGATGCGCTTGTTCGCCTCCTGGGCGCGGCGCACCAGCTGGTAGCGGAACGCCGGCGGCGACAGGCGCAGCTCGCGCGGGGTGCCGCAGCGCTGCTTGAGCCAGTCCAGGTCGATGTGCCCGGCGACGAACTCGGTGACCTTCTCCGCGCGCTCGCGGTCGTCCACCGGGATTTCCTTGTTCATCCGGTTGAGGTTGGTCGCCGTGTCGTAGGAGCCGGTGCTTACCGTCAGTACCGGCAGGCCGCCCTGCAGGGCGCCCTGGCAAAGTTCGAGGATGCGCGGGGCCGGCGGGAAGTCGCTGCACAGCAGCAGGCCGGCCAGCGGCACGCCGTTCATGGCCGCCAGGCTGGCGGCGAGGATGATGTCGTCGCGGTCGCCGGGGGTCACCACCAGCACGCCGGGCTTGAGCAGCTGCACGGTGTTGGGCACGGCGCGGGCGCACAGCACGATCTTCTGTACGCGGCGCTGCTCGTAGTCGCCGGCGTTGAGAATCCGGGCGCCGAGCAGCTCGGCCACATCACGGGTGCGCGGGGCATTCAGCTCGTCCTGCCAGGGGATGCAGCCGAGCAGGCGGAAGTTCTCGGTGCGCAGCAGCGGCGAGAGCTGGCCGAGCTGCTCGGTGAAGGCCTCGATGCCCTGCGGGTGGCGCACCTTGTTGAGGATCACGCCGAGCATCTTCGGCTCCTGCGGGCCGCCGAACAGCTGGGCCTGGATCTCGATGCGGTCGGACAGCTCGGTCAGGCTCTCCGGCTCCTCGCCTTCCGGGGCCGAGACCAGGATGATCTCGGCGTCCAGGCTGCGCGCCAGGTGCACGTTGACCCGCGCAGCGTAGCTGGCATGGCGGGTCGGCACCATGCCCTCGACGATCAGCACGTCCATGCCGGCGGCGGCCTGCTGGTGCAGGCTGACGATTTCCTCCAGCAGCTCGTCCAGCTGGCCGTCGCCGAGCATGCGCTCGACCTTCGCCAGCGGCAGCGAGCGCGGTGGCAGCAGGCCGTGGGTGCGCGCGATCAGCTCGCTGGAGCGTTCCGGGCCGGCGTCGCCGGGGTGCGGCTGGGCGATCGGCTTGAAGAAGCCGACCTTCAGCCCGGCGCGCTGCAGGGCACGGACCAGGCCGAGGCTGATGGAGGTGAGGCCGACGCCGAAACCGGTGGGGGCGATGAAGAAGGTATGCATGGGGTCTCCCTTGCAGGGGGTGATGGGGGCGCGCCTATGGGCG
>NZ_QJRX01000003.1 GCF_003205495.1 Aquipseudomonas alcaligenes
CAGTAGTGAAACGACGCATCGCCGATGGTAGTGTGGGGTTTCCCCATGTGAGAGTAGGTCATCGTCAAGCTTCTATCCCCAAACCCCCATCCGCTCACGCGGGTGGGGGTTTGGCCTTTCTGGGCGAGAGAAAAATCACAGGCTCTGGTTACGCAGGCATGCGAACAACAAGTGCATGCGTTAGGCTTGCGCCTGCTGTTCGCCACGTTGTCGATGAACTAGCTTGATAGCGGGCGCTGACCTTGCTGCCGTGCAAGGACGCCTCGCCCTGCTGTGAGGAATGGAGCTTTCCTGCATGACCGAGCTGAGCACAGCCAAGACCCGCCGCACCACCAACTGGTCTGCCATCTGGATATTGCCGCTGATCGCATTGCTGATCGGCGGCTGGCTGGGCTGGAGGGCTTACAGCCAGGCCGGTATCGAGATCGAGATATTCTTCCCGTCCGGCGATGGTATCCAAGTCGGCAAGACCGAGGTCATCTACAAGGGCATGTCGATCGGTAAGGTCGTCGACATGGTACTGGATGACCATGCGCAAGAGCGCGGCGTCAAAGTCACGGTTGAGATGGATAAGCAGGTGGAGAAGCACCTGCGCAGCAACACGCGCTTCTGGCTGGTCAAGCCCAGCGTGACTTTGGCCGGTATCACCGGATTGGAGACCCTGGTTTCGGGCAACTACATCACCGCCAGCCCCGGCGATGGCACGCCAACCCGCAAGTTCGTCGCCCTCACGGAGCAGCCACCGCTGGCCGACACAGTGCCAGGGCTGCATCTGACCCTTAAGGCCGAGCGCCTGGGTTCGCTGAATCGCGATAGTCCGGTGTTCTACAAGCAACTCCAGGTCGGGCGGGTGAAGAGTTACCGCCTCGCCGAGGATCAAAGCACGGTCGAGATCAGGGTGTATATCGAGCCCGAGTTCGCCAGCCTGGTGCGTAAACACACGCGCTTCTGGAATGCCAGTGGTGTGACCATCGATGCCGGCCTGTCCGGAGTCAAGTTGCGTACCGAGTCGCTGGCCAGCATAGTCGCCGGCGGCATCGCCTTCGCCACTCCGGAGCACCGCAAGGATAGCCCTGCCACCGACCCGAGTATTCCTTTCCGTCTTTACGAGGACTTCGATGCCGCTCAGGCCGGCATCAAGGTCGCGCTGAAGCTGCAGGACTTCGAAGGCGTCGAGCCTGGGCGCACCCCGGTGATGTACAAAGGCATTCAGGTCGGCTCCCTGAAGACCATCAAGATCAACGAGGATCTGTCCAGCGCCTCGGTCGACCTGATGCTCGATCCGCGTACCGAGGACTACCTGACCGAGGGCGCCGAGTTCTGGATGGTCAAGCCATCCATTTCCCTGGCCGGGATCACCGGCCTGGAGGCGCTGGTCAAGGGTAACTACATCGCCATCAAACCGGGTGAGAAGGGCAAGCCGCCGCTACGTGAGTTCGTCTCTCGGGCCAAGGCGCCACCGCTGGACATCGATGCTCCTGGCCTGCACCTGGTGCTGTTCGCCGATACCCTGGGCTCGCTGGAGGTCGGTAGCCCCATCCTCTATCGCCAGGTCAAGGTCGGCACCATCCAGAGTTTTCAGTTTTCCCGTGATCGCAAGCGCGTAGTTCTTGGTGCCCATATCGAGCCGGAGTACGCCAGCCTGGTAAACAGCTCCACACGCTTCTGGAACGCCAGCGGTATCACGCTGAAGGGTGGGATCTCCTCTGGTATCGAGGTCAAGAGTGAGTCGTTGCAGACCCTGCTGGCAGGTGGGGTGACTTTCGAGACGCCGGATCTACAGGCGCCGGTCAATCGCAAGATTCAGCGCTTCACTCTGCACGACAGCCGCGAGATGGCCATGCAGGAAGGCGTTGCCATCCAGATCAAGGTGCCGAGCGGCGATGGTATCAGCCCGGGAACGGCGATCCGTTTCAAGGGCATCGATGTCGGCAAGGTGGAAAGCGTCGAGCTGACCGATGACCTGCAGGCCGTCCTGCTCAATGCGCGTATCACCAAGGCCAGCGGCCGTATCGCAACGGTCGGGACCGAGTTCTGGGTGGTCAAACCCGAACTGGGACTGGTGCGCACTGCCAATCTCGAGACCCTGGTCAGTGGCCAGTATCTGGAGGCATTGCCGGCGTCCAAGGCCGGCAAGCCGCAGCACTATTTTGAGATTCGCCCGCAGGCGCCGGTTGCCGAGGTGCGCGAAGAAGGGTTGCGGATCACCCTCAGCACGGCGCGGCGCGGCTCGATCAAGCCTGGAGTGGTGGTCAGCTATCGCGAGGTGCCGGTGGGCAAGGTCAGCCACTTCGAACTGGGGCCAACCTCCGATCGGGTTCTGATCCATGTGCTGATCGAGCCGCGCTATGCACCTCTGGTGCGCAGCGGCAGCCGCTTCTGGAACGCCAGCGGTATCGGTGTCGACGCCGGCTTGTTCAAGGGGCTCAAAGTGCGCACCGAATCCCTGGAGGCACTGCTCGAGGGCGGGATCGCCTTCGCCACGCCGGACAACGCCGTGATGGGCGGTCCGGCGCAGCCCGGCCAGACTTTCGCCCTCAATGACGAGGTCAACGAGGAATGGCTGAAGTGGGCGCCGAAGATAGTACTGGAGCAGTAGAGTGATTCAGCTTGGGTTAAGTCGGCTTGGCTATCGTGGCTCCCGTCGAAACCAATCACTCCCGACGGAGAATCAAGATGAATAAGCTGACCGCCCTTTTCGCCATCACCACTCTCGCCGCCACTGCCGGCATCGCCCAGGCCCGTGACCTCGGTCCGGACGAAGCCCTCAAGCTGCGCGACGCCGGCACCATTCAGAGCTTCGACAAGCTCAACGCCGCTGCCCTGGCCAAGCACCCCGGCGGCCAGGTCAGCGAGACCGAGCTGGAAGAAGAGTACGGCCGCTACATCTACCAGGTAGAAGTACGCGACACCCAAGGCGTGAAGTGGGATCTGGAGCTGGACGCCAGCAATGGCCAGGTGCTGCAGGATCACCAGGACGATTGATCCCATCCCCAAGAAAAAGGGCCGCATCAGCGGCCCTTTTCGTTTGCGCGAAGGAATCAGGCCAGCTCGGCCTGCTGCTCCTCGGTGACCTTGGTAGTCTCGCGACGCCTGATGAACTTCCAGTCCGCCTCGTCGATGTAGATGCCGTTCGGCCCGCTGCCGCCTTCCAGGTCGATGGCCACGTGGGCCGAGACCTGCGGTTTCACCGAGGCCAGGATCGGCACGAAGCCGAGCTGCAGGCTGGTCTCGATCAGCGCCTGCTGGTTGCGCTCGTCGATGTCCGCCGCCTCGTCGAGGTAGTAGGGCAGGCGCACCTTGCCGGCCTGCTCGCGGTCCATCAGGTGCAGCAGCAGGTACATGTTGGTCAGCGCCTTGATGGTCATGGTGGTGCCGTTGGAGGCGGCACCATCGATGTCGGTGTGCATCACCGGCTGACCGCCGACCTTGGTGATCTCGAAGGCCAGCTCGAACAGGTCCTTGAGGCCCAGCTGGTTGCCGTTGGCCGCCACCAGGCGCGACAGGTAGTCCTTGGCCTCTTCGTTCTTCGCATCCTGCTCGGCGCTCTGGCTCAGGTCGAACACCGACAGGGTCTCGCCTTCCTCGTACTGGCCGGCGCTGTGGATGATCTGGTCGATGTGCTTGAGCGCGTCGCGGTTGGGTGCCAGGACGATGCGGAAGCTCTCCAGGTTGGAGACCTGACGCTTGTTGATCTCGCGGTTGAACAGCGCCAGCTGGTGTTCCAGGTTGTCGTAGTCGCTGCGGATGTTGCGCAGGGTCCGGGCGATATCGGTGACCGCGGCTCGACGGGCCTTGGCCAGGGTCAGCGCCTCGTCCTGGCGGTGCGCATAGGCGTTGACCAGCAGCTGCAGGCGGCGCTCCGGGTCATCCTCGCTGTCGAACTTGGCCACGCCCTTGAGGCGTACCTGCGCATACAGCGCGTCGATCTGGCCGTCGATGCGCTGCAGCGCCTGCCAGCTGTCCTGGTAGTCGTTGAGCAGCGGCAGCAGGTTGTCCAGGCTGTCGTCGACCGGCTCCATGAACGGCGTGCCGAAGGGCAGGTCAGCTGGCAGCAGCTGGCGACGGCGCAGGGCGTCTTCCAGGGTGCGTTCCTTGGCTTCCAGATCGGCCAGTTGGCGGCCGACCAGCTGCAGCTTGGCGGACAGCTGCTGCACGCGCTCGGTGAAGGCGTCCGATGCGCGCTTGAGTTCGTCCTGGGCGGCTTCGGCCTCGGCCAACTGCTCCAGCTTGGCCGGCTCCTCGGCGGCCAGGGTCTGGCTCTTGCGGAAGTCCTCCAGCGCTTTCTGGGCATCGAGCACGGCCTGGTACAGCTGCTCGGCCTGGGCCTTGCTGGCGGCGCGGTCGTTGGCCACCGCCTGCTGGGTCTTCAGTTGCTTCAGCTCGCGCTCCAGGCGGTCCTTCTGGTCGCGCAGGGCGGCGCGATCGGCCAGCGCCTGCAGGGCGGGCGGTTCGATGTGCGAGAGGTCGATGGACAGGCCCGGCACGGCGAAGGTGTCGCCCTTGAAGCGGTCCAGCACGGCCTCGACGGCCTTGACCCAGTCGTCGCCCTCGGCCTGGATGCCTTTCTCGCCCAGCGGCAGGCTGAACAGCTGGCCGTTGAACAGACGCATCAGGCGGTCGACGTCGGCCTGGCTGAACTCCTCGCGCAGTCGCGAGTAGCTGTTGTTGTCGGCATGGTCGAGCTGCTGCTTGACCGACTTCAGGCGCTTCTCCAGGTCGCGCAGGCGCTCGTCCAGGTCCTCGGCGGAGAACTGGCGCGATTGCGCCAGGGCGCCGGCCAGCTCGTCGTGGGCATCCTTGGCGGCGAGCAGCTGCTCCTCCAGCACCTTGGCGTCGGTGACGAGGGCGAAGCGGTTCTTCAGCACCGACAGCTCGCCGAGCCAGCGCTGGATCTCGCTGATTTCGCGCTCCAGGCGCATCAGCTCGGCGGTACCGCCGCGCTGCTCGTTCTGCAGGCCGTCCTGCTCGCGCTTGTAGTGCTCGGCCTGGATCACCAGCTCTTCCTTGCGCGCGCCGGAGTAGTCCTGCCAGGCGCCGAGCAGGTTATCCAGCAGCGGCGAGAGGCGGTGCAGCTTGCCGCGCAGCACTTCGCGCTGAGCCACGCCTCCAGACAGTGCCTCGACCAGCGGGCCGGCGGCGACCAGGGCCTGGTAGTCCTGCTCCATGCGCCGCACGTCGCGGAAGGCTTCCTCGGTCGCGGCGATATAGTCGACGCTGCCCGAGCGCAGGCTGTGCTCGAAGGCGTCGAGGAACAGCTGCTTGAGCTTGGCCGCGGTGATCTCGCGCATATGCAGCAGGTTGATGAACAGGGCGCGGAAGGTCTTCAGGCTCTGCTCGCTGGTGGAGCGCAGCGGGATCAGGGTCAGGTCCAGCGGGATGCTGGTGTGGCCGCCGACCAGCAGGCGGCGCAGTTCCTCGGGCTTCAGTTCATAGGGCGTGATGCCGGCCTGGCCGAGGTTCTTGAACAGCTCGCGCTGGCGCAGGCAGACGCCGTCCTGCTGGTAGTGCTCCAGGTGCAGCTCGCCCTGGTAGGCAAAGAATTGGTGGCCAAAGCCGCCGCCCGGGCCGCGGCCGGCTACGCCGATCACGTGCGGGCCGTGGGGCAGGGCGACCTCGACCAGGATGTAGCTGGTGTCGCTGGCGAAGTAGAACTTGCGCGAGGCCTCCAGGCTGTACTTGCCGAAGCTCATGTCGGACATGCGCGCGAGGATGGGGAACTGCAGCGCGTTGATCGACGCCGACTTGCCCAGGTTGTTGGCGCCGTAGACCGACAGCGGGTTCTCCAGCGGGAAGATGCCGAGGCTGTAGCCGGCGGTGTTCAGCAGGGCGAAGCGGCGGATGCCGTAGCGTTCCTGGCTCATGCGTCGATCTCCTGGGCGTCACGTTCCTCGGCCATGGCGCGGGCCAGGGCCTCTTCCTCGGATTCTTCGGCGGTCTCGGGTAGCGGCTCGATGCGCACGATGTCTTCTTCGGCGTCGTCGACCACCAGCTCCGGCGTCGGCAGCGGCAGGTTGCTGTGCAGGCTGGCGGCCAGGTCGCGGTCCTGCTGCACCGACAGGCACACATCGAGGAATCGGTGCATCGGTGCGAGGAAGCGGTACACGCCGTTGTCCTCGCTGGCGAAGCCGAGCTGGGCCAGGCGGCGCATGACCTTCTCTTCCAGCTCCTCCTGGGTGGTGACCTCGGCCTGCAGGAACAGGTCCTTGTACTTTTCCAGCAGCGGTGGCAGCTCGTCACGACCAAGGCTGCCGCCGTCGAGCACGGCCAGCGGGTCGCGGCCCTGGTCGGCCAGGTGCTCGACCAGGATGAAGGTGAACAGCGCCAGGCGCTGGGCGGTCTTGTTGACCTGCGCGCCCATCTGCTCGGGAACGAAGTAGTAGAAGCCGCGGCTGTCGCACACCAGCTCGTAGCCGAGTGACTTGAACAGCGCGCGGTAGGCGTCCTGCTGGTTGGACAGCTGGGTGTACAGCTCGGGGGCGGCACGGCTGATGTGGTAGCCCTTGAACAGCTCGCGGAAGATCGGCGCGAGCTGGGTGAGTTCTTTCAGATCGATATTCATGCGGAGGTCCCGGCCGGCTTGATCAGGGCATAGGAGCTCAGGCTGACCTGATGCTCGCGGGTGAGGTAGTCGCGGCGCTCGAGGCGTTCGCGCTGGAAGCGGCCGTCACGCGACAGCCGCGAGAACCAGTAGAGGAGTTCGTCGGTGGCGCCTTCCGGCTCCTGCTCCAGCAGCCAGACCATCAGGTCCGGCAGCGGCAGGGCCTGCTCGCAGCGCTCGATCATCTCGCGCGCGGTGCGTGGCGCCTTGGGCGGTACACCCTTGCGCGAGCCGCTGGCGCGCGGGAACTGGTTAGGCTTGGGCTGGAAGCGGGCCAGGGCGTAGACGTAGCTCTCGACCTGGCTGGCGGTGCCGAGGAAGGTGCTCTGCGGCCGGGTGAACAGCGGCATCGAGGCCTGCGGCAGGGCGTCCAGGCCCTTCTTGCGGATCACCGACAGGGCCAGCGCGGCTCCGCGGGTCACGGCGTTGTGCCGGCGTGCTTCCTCGCGCAGCGGTAGCAGCAACTCGCGGGCCTTGCGCAGGGTCAGCTGGGCGACGGTCTGCATCTCCAGGATGCGTGCGTGGGTGCGCAGCAGCAGGTCGTCGTCGACCAGTTGGCCGAGGCGCTGCTGTTCGCCGAGCAGGCGCAGCAGCACCTGCTCGACGCGGCGCACGCCTTGTTCGAAGGCGCCGTCGGCGGAGACCAGCTGGATCATCGGCTCGACGTATTCGTCCCAGGTCGCCAGCACCTCGGCGTAGCGCTGGCGCAGCGGAATCTGCCGGTCAGAGGTCTTGGCCCGCTCGGCCACGCCGACCAGGGCCTGCTCGTCGTTGGCCAGCTTCTTCAGTACGTCGCGCACGCGCATGTCGAGCAGGCGCAGCTGGCGCGCCAGGTCGTTGCCGTCGCGCACTTCGAAGGCGTCCTGGATATAGCCGGCCAGACGCTCCAGGTGGCGCAGGTAGGCCTCGATCTCCAGGCACAGGCCAAGGCGGTGCTCACGCCGCAGGTAGGCGAGGAAGTCGTGGATCTGTGCGTTCAGCTCGAAGCGGTTGGGGCTCTTGGCCACCGGCACCAGGATGTCCAGGCGGATCCACTGGTCGAGCAGGGCGGTGATGTCGGCGGGGCTGCCCTCGGGCAGCTGCGTGCCGAGCTGGTTGCGCAGCTCCACCAGGCTCAGGGTGCCGGTGTCGAAGCGCTCGCACAGCGGTTCGAGCAGCGTCCAGTGCTCGGCGAGGGCGCGCAACACGCGCTTGGGGTCGATCATGGGCGGGGTCGGTCCGTCGCAAAAGCCCGGATTGTACTGGAAAGGGCCTATGCATGACCGTCACTCCATCGGCCTTTTCCCGGGGGCCGATTCAGTCCACAATTCGCGCCTGATTCCGTCCGTCCTGGAAGCCACTCTTGATCGAAGAAGTCCGCCGCCGCGCCTATCTGACCGCCATGCAGGTGGCCAGCTGGTTGCCGCGCGTGGATCTGCCGTTCGCCGCGCCCTCGCGTGCAGAGTTGCTGCAGCCGTTACCCGAGCCGGAAGTCGCGCCGGTTGTGCCCGTCGCCGCGCCGGTGGTCGAGGGCAAGGCTGCGGCGGAGCCGTCGCGCCCGGTCATCGAAGTGCCGCGCCCGTCGGCCGCTTCCAAGGTGTTTGCCAAGCCGGAGGCCAAGGTTGAGCCGGAGCAAGCGCCGGTGGCCGAGGCCAAGCCGGTGCTGCCGCCGCCGCGCTTCGCCCTGCAGCTGCTGCGCGCTGGTGATTGCGCGTTGCTGGTCGAGTTGGCCACCGGCGAACCGTTCCAGAGCCGCGACCCCTCCTACCTGCTGCTCAAGGACCTGTTGCGTGCCGCCGGCCTGCCGGATGCCCCGCAGCAGGTCGGCGATGGCTCGCCGATTCGCTGGCCGTTGCTCACCCGCGGCAACCTCGACCAGGGTCCGGACGCCGCCCGCGACTACGTGCAGGGCGTGCTGGCCGGTCAGCTGGAGGCCGAGCCCTGCCGCTGTCTGTGGCTGATCGGCCTGCCCGC
The DNA here is from genome assembly GCF_003205495.1 of Aquipseudomonas alcaligenes. Lineage (GTDB taxonomy): Bacteria > Pseudomonadota > Gammaproteobacteria > Pseudomonadales > Pseudomonadaceae > Aquipseudomonas > Aquipseudomonas alcaligenes_B. The sequence goes on from NZ_QJRX01000003.1 coordinate 8,555, forward strand.
CGTGCGCTTCGCCGGGGAGGCGGATGCCGAGGCCTACAACCGCGAGCTGCAGGTCGAAGGTCTGGGCGCTGCCTGGGCGCTGCCGAGCCTGGAACTGCTGATGGACGAGCCCGAGCGCAAGGTCGAGGTCTGGCGTGCCATGCGCCGCATCATGCCGCGCTGGAAGCAGCCGTCGTGAGTGCCGCCATCCACTTCCGCCCGATGACCGAGGCGGACCTTGACCGCGTGGTGCAGATCGAGAATGCGGCCTTCAGTCATCCCTGGAGCCGCAACCTGTTCGCCGATGGCCTCAAGTCCTATGACTGCTGGCTGATGTTCGACGGGGATGAGCAGATCGGCCACGGCATCATCCAGATCATTCTCGACGAGGCGCACCTGCTCAACATCACCGTGCGTCCACAGAGCCAGGGCCGTGGGCTGGGGTTGCAGTTGCTGGAGCACTTGATGCAGCGCGCCCGCCAGCTCGGCGCGGGCGAGTGTTTCCTCGAAGTGCGTGCCAGCAACCAGAGTGCCTACCGCCTCTACGAGCGTTACGGCTTCAATGAAGTCGGTCGCCGGCGTGACTACTATCCGGCCGCCGGTGGGCGCGAGGATGCCCTGGTGATGGCCTGTACGCTGTTCGATTAGGCCCGGGCCGCCACATGCCCAGATGGCTTCGGCGCTTTTCCGCATGGCGTGATCGTTCATGAGTCGTGCCGCGCTGCTGGCCTGGGCCGGCCTGGCGCTGGCCAGCCTGTTCTGGGCTGGCAATTCGCTGGTGGCGCGCGCCTTCACCGGGGCGATTCCGCCGCTTTCGTTGGCCTTCTGGCGCTGGGCCATAGCCCTGGTCATCCTCCTGCCGCTGGTCGGTCCCTCGCTCTGGCAGCATCGTCAGGTGCTGCGCAGGGCCGGCTGGCGCCTGTGGCTGCTGGCGGCGCTGGCCATCACCGCCTACAACTGCCTGCTCTATACCGCCGCGCTCAGTACGGCGGCGATCAACCTGAGCCTGGTCAGCACCTGCCTGCCGCTGGCGACCTTCATCGGTGCCGGCTTGCTGCTCGGCGAGTGGCCGGTGCGCAGGGCCTGGGTTGGCCTGCTGCTGGCCCTGTTCGGCTTGCTGTGGCTGATCTGCCAGGGCGACTGGCGAGTGCTGGCCAGCCTGTCGTTTGCCGAGGGCGATCTGCTGATGGTGCTCGCCACCCTGGACTGGGCGCTCTATTCGCTGCTGTTGCGTCGCTGGAACGCCTACTTCCAGCTGCCACCCTTCACCCTGCTCGGCGCGCTGGTGTTGCTCGGCCTGCTCATGCTGGCACCGTTCTACGCCTGGGAGTTCTGGCAGGGGGCGCGCTTCGAACTCAGTCCGGCCAATCTCGCCGCCATCGGCTACACCGCTCTGTTCGCTTCGGTGGTTGCCTATCAGCTGTGGAACATCGGCCTGCGCGAGCTGGGCCCTTCACGCACCGCCATGAGCAACTACCTGATGCCGGTGTTCACCGCCATTCTCGGCTGGCTGCTTTTGGGCGAGAGCCTGCAGGGCTATCACTGGGTCGGTGGCGCGCTGATTGTCAGCGGGTTGTTGCTGGCAGGGAGAGGGCGCGGGCAATAGTAGAATTGCCCGGCCAGAAACGACAAAGGGCTAGCTTTCGCTAACCCTTTGTTTTGTATGGTGGCTACACCGGGACTTGAACCTGGGACATCAGCATTATGAATGCTGCGCTCTAACCGACTGAGCTATGTAGCCGAGTGGCGCGCATTATTCTCTTGTCGATGCCGGCTGTCAACCCCGTCTGGCGGATAAATTGATGCCTTATCAAGCGCTTAGGCGTGATGCCCGGGAGAATGAAAAGCCCCGCGCTGGCGGGGCTTTCGAGGGGGCTTAGACGTTGAAGCGGAAGTGCATCACGTCGCCGTCCTTGACGATGTAGTCCTTGCCTTCCAGGCGCCATTTGCCGGCTTCCTTGGCGCCGGCCTCGCCCTTGTACTGGATGAAGTCGTCGTAGGCCACTACTTCGGCGCGGATGAAGCCCTTCTCGAAGTCGGTGTGGATCACGGCGGCGGCCTGCGGGGCGGTGGCGCCGATGCGCACGGTCCAGGCGCGCACTTCCTTGACGCCGGCGGTGAAGTAGGTCTGCAGGTTGAGCAGCGAGTAACCGGCGCGGATCACGCGGTTCAGGCCCGGCTCTTCCATGCCCATGGATTCGAGGAACATCTGCTTTTCCTCGTCCTCGTCCAGCTCGGCGATCTCGGCCTCGATCTTGTTGCACACCGGCACCACGATGGCGCCTTCTTCCTCGGCGATGGCGCGGACCACGTCCAGGTGCGGGTTGTTGTCGAAGCCGTCCTCGGCGACGTTGGCGATGTACATCACCGGCTTGCTGGTGAGCAGGTGGAAGCCGCGGATGACCAGCTTTTCCTCGGGGCTCATGTTCTTCATCAGGCTGCGCGCCGGCTTGCCTTCGCTGAAGTGGGGGATGAGTTTCTCCAGGATGGCCTTCTGCGCCAGGGCCTCCTTGTCGCCGCCCTTGGCGTTGCGGGCGACCTTCTGCAGCTGCTTCTCGCAGCTGTCGAGGTCGGCGAAGATCAGCTCGAGGTCGATGATCTCGATGTCGCGCTTGGGGTCGACGCTGTTGGCCACGTGGATGACGTTCTCGTCCTCGAAGCAGCGCACCACGTGGGCGATGGCATCGGTCTCGCGGATATTGGCGAGGAACTTGTTACCCAGGCCCTCACCCTTGGAGGCGCCCGCCACCAGGCCGGCGATGTCGACGAATTCCATGGTGGTGGGGATCACGCGCTCGGGCTTGACGATGGCGGCCAGGGCGTCCAGGCGGCTGTCAGGCATGGGCACGATGCCGCTGTTCGGCTCGATGGTGCAGAAGGGGAAGTTCTCCGCGGCGATGCCGGATTTGGTCAGGGCGTTGAACAGGGTGGACTTGCCGACGTTGGGCAGGCCGACGATGCCGCAGTTGAATCCCATGGTGTATCCCTCGCGGAGATGAAGTCGTGAAAAGGGGTCAGGCTTTCTGGCTGTGCAGCTTCTGCATCGCCTTGGTCCAGTCGCCGGCGAGCATTTCGGGCAATACGCCGAGGGCATTGTCGATGCTCTTGTCCAGCAGCTCCTGCTCGCTGCGCGGGGCGCGGCCGAGGACGAAGCCGGAGACCAGGCTGGCGTGGCCGGGGTGGCCGATGCCCAGGCGCAGGCGGTGGAAGCCGTTCTGGTTGCCGCACTGCGCGATGATGTCGCGCAGGCCGTTGTGGCCGCCGTGGCCGCCGCCGGTCTTGAGTTTGGCGACGCCGGGAGGCATGTCGAGTTCGTCGTGGGCCACCAGCATGGCGTCGACCGGGATGCGGAAGAAATTCGCCAGCGCCGCCACGGCCTGGCCGCTGCGGTTCATGTAGGTGGTGGGGATGAGCAGACGAACGTCGCGACCCTGATGGCTGAACTTGCCCACCAGGCCGAAATACTTCTTGTCGAGGGCGAGGCTTATGCGTTGGCTGTCGGCCAGGCGCTCAACGAAAAGGGCCCCTGCGTTGTGCCGGGTCTGGTCGTATTCGGGGCCTGGATTACCCAGGCCGACGATCAGTTGGATGGCAGTCACGTCAGGAGCCCTTTTACCGGAAGGGGCGGGCGAGTATTACTCGGCGCCTTCTTCCTTCACGCGGGAAGCGTGGATGTTGGCGACTGCCAGGTCGTTGCCGTGGGCCAGGGCCACCAGCTCGACGCCCTTCGGCAGCTTGAGGTCGGACAGGTGAACGATCTGACCGACTTCAACCTTGGCCAGGTCGACTTCGATGAATTCCGGCAGGTCTTGCGGCTGGCAGGAAACTTCGACTTCGGAGATGGTGTGGGACACTTCACCGCCCTGCTGCTTGACACCAACGGAGCTGGCTTCGTTGATGAAGTGCAGCGGAACGTGAGCGCTCAGCTTCTGGCCGGCAACGACGCGGACGAAGTCGGCGTGCATCACGTAGCCTTTGGCCGGGTGGCGCTGCAGGGCCTTGATCACCACGTTCTCGGTGGCGCCGGCGATGTTCAGGGCCAGCACGTGGCTGAAGGCGGCTTCGTTTTCCAGCAGCTTGGCCACTTCTTTGGCCAGCAGGCTGATGGATTGCGGGGCTTTGTCGCCGCCGTAAACTACGGCAGGCACCATGGCGACGTTACGACGCAGGCGGCGGCTCGCACCTTTCCCCAGGTCGGAACGCACTTCGGCATTCAGGGCAAACTCAGTCATTGCATTTCTCCAAAATAACCAAACCGCCCTCAGCGCTTGCGACCAGCGTGTGGACGGTTGGGCAAAAAGCCCCGCACGCGGCGGGGCACTTGTCGCTCAGGCCTGTTCCGCTTAGCGGAACATCGCGCTGATCGATTCTTCGTTGCTGATGCGGCGAACCGCTTCGGCGATAACCGGGGCCATGTCCAGCTGGCGGATGCGCGGACAGGCCTGCGCCGCGGCGGACAGCGGGATGGTGTTGGTCACCACCAGGGCGTCCAGCACGGAATTTTCCAGATTCTCGATGGCGCGGCCCGACAGCACCGGGTGGGTGGCGTAGGCGTAGACCTTCGAGGCGCCGTGCTCCTTCAGCGCCTTGGCGGCGTGGCAGAGGGTGCCGGCGGTGTCGACCATGTCGTCGACCAGCACGCAGGTGCGGCCTTCGACATCGCCGATGATGTGCATGACTTCGGACTGGTTGGCCTTCTCGCGACGCTTGTCGATGATCGCCAGGTCGACGCCCAGGCTCTTGGCCACGGCACGGGCGCGAACCACGCCACCGATGTCCGGGGAGACGATCATCAGGTTCTCGAAGCGCTGATCCTGGATGTCGTCGGTCAGCACCGGCGAGCCGTAGATGTTGTCCACGGGGATGTCGAAGAAGCCTTGGATCTGGTCGGCGTGCAGGTCGACGGTGAGCACGCGGTCGATGCCGACCACGGTGAGCATGTCGGCCACCACCTTGGCGCTGATCGCCACGCGGGCGGAGCGCGGACGACGATCCTGGCGGGCATAGCCGAAGTAGGGGATGACCGCGGTGATACGAGTGGCCGAGGAGCGGCGGAAGGCGTCGGCCATCACCACCAGCTCCATCAGGTTGTCGTTGGTCGGTGCGCAGGTCGGCTGGATGATGAAGACATCCTTGCCGCGCACGTTCTCGTTGATCTCGGCGCTGATTTCGCCGTCGGAGAACTTGCCTACGGAAGCATCGCCCAGGGGGATATGCAGCTGGCGCACGATGCGCCGGGCCAGATCGGGGTTGGAGTTCCCCGTGAAGACCATCATCTTGGACACGCGCAGTACCTGCCTGGGAGTGGGCCCGATGAATTAAAAAGCTGTTCAAAAAGGCCGGCTTTCTGAACAGCTTTCGAGTGTATGGCAGGGGCGGCTGGATTCGAACCAACGCATGGCAGGATCAAAACCTGCTGCCTTACCGCTTGGCGACGCCCCTAGAGTATTAGTCGAATGCTGGGAGGTTAATGGCAGGGGCGGCTGGATTCGAACCAACGCATGGCAGGATCAAAACCTGCTGCCTTACCGCTTGGCGACGCCCCTGTATCGCGTCCCGCATTCACTTCCGAGTTACCGTTTCGAGCTGGCGATGCAACGGAGACCGATTGCAGCCGCGAGCGACGAAGCTCGGTAGGGTGGCCGGAAGTTGGCGCGAGACTTTATCAGCATCGGCCTGGTTTGGGAAGCTCCCAAACACGCAAGCTCCGGTTCCGGTCATCTTGGCTGCAACAAATTTGTTGAGCGTTTTCAGGGCGTTACGTACTTCTGGGTAACGCTTCTCGACAACCGGCTGACAGTCGTTACGACCGCCCCCCTCGGGAAGGCTGCGAACTGTAATGGCGGGGGTATCACGTGTCAACTCGGGGTCGGCAAAAACTTCCGCCGTGCTGATGCTGACCTGCGGCATGGCGACCAGGAACCAGGGTTCGGGCAGTTCCACCGGCTGCAGCTGCTCGCCGACGCCCTCGGCGAAGGCCGCGCGGCCGCGCACGAACACCGGCACGTCGGCGCCCAGGGCAAGGCCCAGCTCGGCCAGGCGCTCCTCGCCCAGGTCGGTGCGCCACAGGTGATCGAGGCCGACCAGGGTGGTGGCGGCATCCGAGCTGCCGCCGCCGATGCCGCCGCCCATGGGCAGGCGCTTGTCCAGCCAGATATCGGCGCCCAGGCGGGTGCCGGAAGCCTCCTGCAGGCGCCGTGCGGCGCGCACGATCAGGTTGGCGTCGTGCGGCACGCCGGGGATCTCGGTGTGCAGGCGGATCTCGCCGTCGGTGCGCAGGGCGAAGCCCAGCTCGTCGCCGTGGTCGAGGAACTGGAACAGGGTCTGCAGCAGGTGATAGCCGTCGGCGCGGCGGCCGAGGATATGCAGCATCAGGTTGAGCTTGGCCGGGGCAGGCAGGATCAGTTCGGCGTGGGCGGGGATGGCTTGGTTTGTCATATGCAGAGCTGGAATGCCGAGTGGGTGTTTCCCCTCTTCCGTCTACGGGAGAGGGGTAGGGGAGAGGGTTCTTGGCGCAGCCCCCTCTCCCTGGCCCTCTCCCCGAGGGCAGAGGGAATAATCGGTGCGAGCCTGGCGCTTACTGGCCCAGCTGGCGCGGCTGCCAGTCCTTGATCACTAGGGTGATGTCGAGATCCTTGCCATGTAGCTTGATGCGCTCGGGCAGGCGGTAGCCGTTCTGCTCGACATAGCTGAGGTACTGCAGCTGCCAGCCATCCTGCTCCAGGCGCGCCAGCTGGCTCTGCGTGTCGAGGGTGACGCGGCTGCGGCTGTCCGGCGCGGGCAGGCCGCGTACCCACCAGAACAGGTGGGAGACCGGCAGGCGCCAGCCCAGCTGTTCCTCTAGCAGGGCCTCGGGCGATGCGGCTTCGTAGCGGCCCTGGTTGGCCACCTCCAGCAGCACGGCGCCCTCGCGGCCGGTGAGGCGGGCGGCGCCGCGGCCTAGCGGGCCGGACAGGCGGATGTCGTAGTAGTCCTGGCGCTGCAGCCAGAACAGCGTGCCGCTGCCGGAGTCCTTGGGTGCGCGGATGCCGACCTTGCCGCTGATCTGCCAGCCGTCGAGGGCGGCGACCCGGGTCTTGTGCGCCTGCCAGCGCTTGGCGTCGCCCTGGCCCTCGACGGATTCGCGGCTGGTGAGGCCGGCGCAGCCGGCGAGGAGGGCGATCAGGCTGAAAACGATGAGGTGACGAAGCATGGATCAGAGTTTCTCGGAACCGGTCAGGCGTTGAATGGTGGAGCGCAGGATGGCGCTGTCGGGCTGCGCCTCGAGGGCGCTGGCCCAAACCTTGCGGGCTTCGCGTTGGCGGCCCTGGGCCCAGAGCACTTCGCCCAGGTGGGCGGCGACCTCGTGGTCGGGGAACTTGGCCAGGGCGGCGCGCAGGTAGCGCTCGGCTTCCTCCAGGTTGCCCAGGCGGTAGTTGACCCAGCCCAGGCTGTCGAGGGTGGCGGCGTCCTCCGGATTGAGGCGGTGGGCCTGCTCGATCAGCGCCTTGGCCTCGTCATAGCGGGTAGTGCGGTCGGCCAGGGTGTAGCCGAGGGCGTTGAGCGCGGTGGCGTTGTCCGGCTCGCGCGCGATGATGTCGCGCAGGTCGCGCTCCAGTCCGGCCAGGTCGCCGCGCTTTTCGGCCAGCATGGCGCGGGTGTAGAGCAGGTTGGTGTCGCCGGGGAACTGTTCCAGCGCCCTGGCTATTACCTGCCAGGCCTCCTCGTGGCGCTGGCGGTTGGCCAGGGCCTCGGACTCCAGTAGGTACAGCTGGATGGCGTAGTCGGGCTGGCTGTCGCGGCTGCGGCCCAGGCGGCTGCTGGCCTCGGCGGCGCGGCCCTGCTCGAAGAGGATCTCGGTCTGGCGTACCTGGGCGGCGAGGAAGTCGTCGCCGGGGCCGACCATGCCGTATTCGATCAGGGCGCTTTCGGCATCGCCGCGCTGTTCGTAGATGCGCCCCAGGTTGAAGTGCGCGGCATCGCTGTGGGCGCCGCGCTCGACCAGCTCCTCCAGGTAGACGGCGGCTTCGTCCCAGGCCTGGTCCTCCAGGCACACCAGGGCCAGGGAGTAGCGCAGGTCATCGTCGTCGGGGAAACGCTGGAGCAGGCCGGCGAATTCGCTCTTGGCCTCGTCCAGGCGACGCAGTTCGACCAGCTGGCGGGCGTAGGCCAGGCGCAGGCGCTTGTCCTCGGGGTGCTGCGCGATGCCGTTCTCCAGCAGCGGGATGGCCTCCTTGCCGCGGTCCAGGCCCTGCAGCAGGCGGGCGCGCAACAGCAGCGGGGGAATCTCCTCCTCGCTGGCGGCGTGCGCTTCGAGCAGCTCCAGGGCCTCCTCGGCGCGGCCGTCCTGGTGCAGCAGCAGGGCCTTGCCGAACAGCAGCTGGCCGTTTTCCGGGTACTTCCGCAGCAGGCGGTCGAAGCTCTGCAGCAGGCCGGCGCGGGTGTCCGGGTCGGTCTCGGCGGCGGACAGGGCGAGGAAGTCGAAGTGGGTGTCGCCCTGGCCCCGCAGGACCTTCTCCATATATTCCATGGCTTCGTCGTAGCGGCCGGCACGGGCCAGCTGCACGGCGGCGGCGCGCTGGGCGTCGAGGCTGTCCGGGGCGCTCTTCGACCAGATCAGCGCGCTGTCCAGGGCCGCCTGCTCGGCGCCCAGGTACTCGGCGATGCGGAAGGCGCGCTCCGCCACGCCGGGGTCTCCGGTGGCATTGGCCTGCTGCACGTAGTTGCCGAGGGCGATGTCGAAGCGGTTGCGCTGTCCGGCCAGCTCGGCGGCGAGCAGGGCGTACAGGGTCTCCTCGCTGAACGAGGCGTACTGCTTGGGCTTGGCCGGGGTCGGGGTGGTCGCCGCGTCTTCCACCGGCGGGGTGCCGTCCGGGACAGGCGCCAGGCTCTGGCAGCCAGCGAGCAGGAGGGAGGCGGTCAGCAACGCGAGGGATTTGTTCATGAGGGCAAGCTTGCGGTCCGTGGCGTGGCAGCATCATGACACAAGCGGCGGGCGCAAGCCCACCGCGGCGCCGGTGATTGGCCGGGGATGGCGGGCGGGTCAATTTGTCGCAACAGTTGTTCTCCCTCGGGTGACGTAGGACAATCGCCCGCTATCTCCGATTCCCCCTTAGCGACCCTGCATGGCCTTCCTCGCCCTCGGCATCAATCACAAGACCGCCTCGGTGGACGTCCGCGAACGCGTGGCCTTCACCCCCGAGCAGCTGGTCGAGGCCCTGCAGCAGCTCTGTCGCGTCACGCCCAGCCGCGAGGCGGCGATCCTCTCCACCTGCAACCGCAGCGAGCTGTACCTGGAGCAGGACCAGCTGTCCGCCGACGAAGTGCTGCGCTGGCTGGCCGAGTACCACCGCCTCAATCTCGATGAGCTGCGTGCCTGCGCCTACATCCACCAGGACAACGACGCCGTGCGCCACATGATGCGCGTGGCCGCCGGGCTGGATTCGATGATCCTCGGCGAGCCGCAGATCCTCGGCCAGATGAAGTCCGCCTACGCCGTGGCGCGCGAGGCCGGCACCGTCGGTCCGCTGCTCGGTCGTCTGTTCCAGGCCACGTTCAGCACTGCCAAGACCGTGCGTACCGATACCGCCATCGGCGAAAACCCGGTGTCGGTGGCTTTCGCCGCCGTCAGCCTGGCCAAGCAGATCTTCGCCGACCTGCACCGCAGCCAGGCGCTGCTGATCGGCGCCGGCGAGACCATCAGCCTGGTCGCCCGCCACCTGCATGACCAGGGCGTGAAGCGCATCGTGGTGGCCAACCGCACCCTCGAGCGCGCCAGCCAGCTGGCCGAGCAGTTCGGCGCCCACGCCGTGTTGCTGGCCGACATCCCGCAGGAGCTGGCGCACAGCGATATCGTCATCAGCTCAACCGCCAGCCAGTTGCCGATCCTCGGCAAGGGCGCGGTGGAACGCGCACTCAAGCAGCGCAAGCACAAGCCCATGTTCATGGTCGACATCGCCGTGCCGCGCGATATCGAGCCGGAGGTGGGCGAGCTGGACGACGTGTACCTCTATACGGTGGACGATCTGCACGAGGTCATCGAGGAAAACCTCAAGAGCCGCCAGGGCGCCGCCCAGGCCGCCGAGGAGCTGGTGGCCGCCGGCGCCGAGGAGTTCATGCAGCGCCTGCGCGAGCTGGCCGCGGTGGACGTGCTCAAGGCCTACCGCCAGCAGGCCGAGCGCCTGCGCGACGAGGAGCTGGCCAAGGCCCAGCGCCTGCTGGCCAACGGCAGCAGTGCCGAGGAAGTGCTGGCGCAGCTGGCCCGCGGCCTGACCAACAAGCTGCTGCACGCGCCCAGCGTGCAGCTGAAGAAAATCTCCGCCGACGGTCGCTTCGAAGCGCTGGCCGTGGCCCAGGAACTCTTTGCCCTCGACGAGGGCCCGAGCAAGACATGAAAGCCTCCCTGCTGAAGAAACTCGACATCCTCCACGACCGTTTCGAGGAGCTCACCGCGCTGCTCGGCGATGCCGAAGTGATCAGCGACCAGAACCGTTTCCGCGCCTATTCCAAGGAGTACGCCGAGGTCGAGCCGGTGATCGTTGCCTACCGCGAGTTCCGCAAGACCCAGGGCGACCTCGAGGGCGCCCAGGCGCTGCTCAAGGACGGCGACCCGGAAATGCGCGAGATGGCCGAGGAGGAAGTGGCCCAGGCCAAGGAGGCCCTGGTCGCGCTGGAAGACCGCCTGCAGCGCATGCTGCTGCCCAAGGACCCCAACGACGGCCGCAACGTGTTCCTGGAAATCCGCGCCGGCACCGGTGGCGACGAGGCGGCGATCTTCTCCGGCGACCTGTTCCGCATGTACTCGCGCTACGCCGAGCGCCAGGGCTGGCGGGTCGAGATTCTCTCGGAAAACCTCGGCGAGCACGGTGGCTATAAAGAAGTCATCAGCCGGGTGGAGGGCGACAACGTCTACGCCAAGCTCAAGTTCGAGTCCGGCGCCCACCGCGTGCAGCGCGTGCCGGAGACCGAGTCGCAGGGGCGCATCCACACCTCGGCCTGCACCGTCGCCGTGCTGCCGGAGCCGGACGAGCAGCAGGCCATCGAGATCAACCCGGCCGACCTGCGCGTGGACACCTACCGCGCCTCCGGTGCCGGCGGCCAGCATGTGAACAAGACCGACTCGGCGATCCGCATCACCCACCTGCCCACCGGCATCGTCGTCGAGTGCCAGGAGGAGCGTTCGCAGCACAAGAACCGCGCCAAGGCCATGGCCTGGCTGGCGGCCAAGCTGCAGGACCAGCAGGACGCCGCCGCGCACAAGGAAATCAGCGAGACCCGTCGCCTGCTGGTGGGCTCCGGCGACCGCTCCGAGCGCATCCGCACCTACAACTTCCCGCAGGGCCGGGTCACCGACCACCGCATCAACCTGACCCTGTATTCGCTGAACGAAGTGTTGGGCGGGGCGGTGGAGCAGGTGATCGAACCGCTGCTGCAGGAATACCAGGCCGACCAGCTGGCGGCCCTGGGCGACTGACCGCATGCCGAGCCTCGCCGCGCTGCTGGACCAGGCCGAACTGCCGGACTCGCCGACGGCGCGGCTGGATGCCGAGCTGCTGCTGGCCGCCGCCCTGGGCAAGCCGCGCAGCTACCTGCGCACCTGGCCCGAGCACGAGCCGGGCGCCGAACAGCTGGCCGCCTTCGCCGCCCTGCTCGAACGCCGCCGCGCCGGCGAGCCGGTGGCCTACATCCTCGGCCACCAGGGCTTCTGGAGCCTGGACCTGGAAGTCGCGCCGCACACCCTGATTCCCCGTCCCGATACCGAACTGCTGGTGGAGACCGCCCTGCAGCTGGCGCCGGCCACCCCGTTGCGGGTGCTCGACCTGGGCACCGGCAGCGGCGCCATCGCCCTGGCCCTGGCCAGCGAGCGCGGCGGCTGGCAGGTGACCGGGGTGGACCGCATCGCCGAGGCGGTGGCGCTGGCCGAGCGCAATCGCCAGCGCCTGGGGCTGACCAATGCCGTGTTCCGCCAGAGCAGCTGGTTCGACGGCCTGGCCGGCGAGCGCTTCGGCCTGATCCTGAGCAATCCGCCCTATATCGCCGCTAGCGACCGCCACCTGGGCGAGGGCGATGTGCGCTTCGAGCCGCTCAGTGCCCTGGTGGCCGGCGCCGACGGCCTGGACGATATCCGCCAGATCGTCACCCAGGCGCCGCAGCACCTGGAAGCCGGCAGCTGGCTGCTGCTGGAGCATGGCTACGATCAGGCCGCGGCGGTGCGCGGGTTGCTCGCCGCCGCCGGTTTCACCCGCGTGGACAGCCGTCGCGACCTGGGCGGTCACGAGCGCATTTCCCTGGGGCAATGGCCGGCATGACGATGGAACTCAACGACGACGAGCTGCTGCGCTACAGCCGGCAGATCCTCCTGCCGCAGATCGACGTGGCCGGGCAGCTCAGGCTGAAACAGAGCCGCGTGCTGATAGTCGGGCTCGGCGGCCTGGGTTCGCCGGTGGCCCTGTACCTGGCGGCCGCCGGGGTCGGCGAGCTGCACCTGGCGGACTTCGACAGCGTCGACCTGACCAACCTGCAGCGCCAGGTGCTGCACGACAGCACGCAGATCGGTGCCAGCAAAGTGGATTCGGCCATGGCCCGTCTGTCCGCCATCAATCCGCAGATCGCCCTGGTGCCGCACCGCACGGCGCTGGACGAGGATTCCCTGGCCGCCGCCGTTGCCGCGGTGGACCTGGTGCTGGACTGCTCGGACAACTTCACCACCCGCGAGGCGGTCAACGCCGCCTGCGTGGCCGCCGGCAAGCCGCTGGTGTCCGGCGCGGCGATCCGCCTGGAAGGCCAGCTCGCCGTGTTCGACCCGCGCGACGCGACCAGCCCCTGCTATCACTGCCTATATGGCCACGGCAGCGAGGCCGAACTGACCTGCAGCGAGGCCGGCGTGGTCGGGCCGCTGGTGGGCCTGGTCGGCAGCCTGCAGGCGCTGGAGGCGCTCAAGCTGCTGGCCGGTTTCGGCGAGCCGCTGGTGGGCCGCCTGCTGCTGATCGACGCCCTCGGTTCACGCTTTCGCGAGCTGCGGGTCAAGCGCGATCCGGCCTGCAGTGTGTGCGGAGCGCGGCCATGAGCCAGGCACCGATCGGCGTGTTCGACTCCGGCGTCGGTGGCCTCTCGGTGCTGCGCGAGATCCGCGCGCGGCTGCCGCACGAGTCGCTGCTGTACGTGGCCGACAGCGGCCATGTGCCCTACGGCGAGAAGAGCGCGGAGTTCATCCGCGAACGCAGCCAGCACATCGCCGAGTTTCTCCTGGGGCAGGGCGCCAAGGCGCTGGTGCTGGCCTGCAACACCGCCACCGCGGCGGCGGTGGCCGAGCTGCGCGCGCGCTACCCCGAGCTGCCCATCGTCGGCATGGAGCCGGCGGTGAAGCCGGCGGCGGCGGCTACCCGCAGCGGCGTGGTCGGCGTGCTGGCCACCACCGGCACCTTGAAGAGCGCCAAGTTCGCCGCCCTGCTGGATCGCTTCGCCAGCGACGTGCGGGTGATCACCCAGCCCTGCCCGGGGCTGGTCGAGCAGATCGAGGCTGGTGAGCTGGACAGCCCGCGCACCCGCGCACTGCTGCAGGGCTGGGTCGAGCCGCTGCTGGCCGAGGGCTGCGACACGCTGATCCTTGGCTGCACCCACTACCCCTTCATCAAGCCGTTGCTGCGCGAGCTGGTGCCGGATGCGGTCAGCCTGGTGGATACCGGCGCGGCGGTGGCGCGGCACCTGCAGCGCCTGCTGGAGCAGCGCCGCTTGCTGGCCGAGGAGGGCACGCGGGCCCGCGCGCGGTTCTGGTCCAGTGGCACGCCGCAGAGCCTGGCCGGCGTCCTGCCGCTGCTTTGGGGCGAAGCCTGCGCGGTGCAGCCGCTGCCCTGAATTTTGCTTTTGGTCGGCTTTCCCTGAGAACCCTGGGTTCTATACTCTCTGTACTGTCATAACGCCGTTACCTTCCAGTACAGGATGTAGAAGAATGCAGAAGATCCTTTCTCTGGCCGCCGCTGCGGCCCTGGCAATGGGGAGCCTGTCCGCCCAGGCCGTCGACTTCACCGCCGCCATCGGCCAGACCGGCGACTCGACCATGGTCTATCGCCTCGGTGCGCAATGGGACTGGAACACCAGCTGGTGGCAGAGCGACACCGGGCGCCTGACCGGCTACTGGGACGCCGGCTACAGCTACTGGGACGGCGACGAGACGGCCAGCAACCACAGCCTGTCGTTCAGCCCGGTGTTCGTCTACGAATTCGCCGGCGAGACGGTGCGCCCCTACATCGAGGCCGGTATCGGCGTGGCCTTCTTCGAGAGCACCGAACTGGAGGACAACGACCTCGGCTCCTCCTTCCAGTTCGAGGACCGCATCGGCGCTGGCCTGCGCTTCTCCGGGCAGGAAGTCGGCATCCGCGCCATCCACTACTCCAACCTCGGCATCAAGCAGCCCAACGACGGCGTCGAGGCCTATACCCTGCATTACCGCACCAGCTTCTAAGCGTGCTGTTCGCCAAAGCCGGGCCCGGGCCCGGCTTTTTCATGCCTGGCGCAGGCGTTTGCGGAAGGCGCCCGGTGTCTCGCCGCACAGCTGCTTGAACAGCTTGGCGAAGGTGGCGCGGTCGGCGTAGCCGACCTGCGCGGCGACCTGCTCCAGCGAGTGCGCGGGGTTGCGCAGGGCATGCTGCGCGGCGCCGATGCGCAGGCGCTGCAGGTAGTCGTTGGGCGTCAGCCCGGTGGCCGCCTTGAAGCGCCGCAGCAGGGTGCGGGTGGAGCAGTTGGCGCGTGCGGCGAGGCTCGCCAGGTCGATGGGCTCGGCGTGGTGCAGGGCCATCCAGCGCAAGAGCGGGGCCAGCTGGGCATCGTCCTGGCCATTGTCCGGCAGTAGCGGGGTGAAGCGCAGCTGGCTGCCGCGCTGGCGCTCTACCACCAGGGCATTGGCCACCTGTTGCGCCAGCCAGTCGCCGGCGTGCAGGGCGATCAGCTGCAGGCACAGGTCGAGCCCGGCCTGGGCGCCGCCGGAACAGAAGCGGTTGCCGTCCGCGGTGAACAGCGCGTCGATCTGCAAACGTACCCGCGGGTAGCGCTGGCGGAACTGCTGCGCCAGGGCCCAGTGGGTGGTGGCGAGGCGCCCGTCCAGCTGGCCGGCGGCGGCCAGCAGGCAGGCGCTGCTGCACAGGCTGGCCAGCTGCTGTTCCGGCGGCCGCGTGGCCAGCCAGGCGAGCAGGGCGGCGTTGCCCTCCAGGGTGCGCTGCAGCGCGCTGCCGGTGGCGGGGATCAGCAGCAGTGCGGCGCCCTCGGCCAGCTCCAGGCCGCCGTCCACCCGCACTTCGGCCAGGCCCAGATCCACCGGCCGGCCATCCGCGCTGACGCGCAGCAGTTCGAACAGCGTCGCGCCGGCCAGCTGGTTGGCCAGGCGAAAGGTATCCAGGGCCTGGCTCAGGCTGGACAGCACGGTCAGCGGGCAGACGTACAGGGCGATGCGAATCATGTGGCGATTATTGCCACAAAGTTGTCTTCATCGCCAATCGCTGTCGCTCACCCGCGCGGCCATACTCTGCCCATTCCCACCCGGAGCAGCGCCCCATGGCCCATCCCAATGCCGAACTGATCGACCGTTTCTACCAGGCCTTCCAGAGGCTCGATGCCGAGGCCATGGCCGCCTGCTACGCCGCCGACGTGCGCTTCTCCGACCCGGCCTTCCGCGACTTGCGTGGCCGCGACGCCGGCGACATGTGGCGCATGCTCTGCGCGCGCGCCAAGGACTTTTCGCTGAGCTACGAGGTGCTCGAGGCCGACGACCAGCAGGGCCGCGCGCGCTGGGTGGCGAACTACCTGTTCAGCGCCACCGGGCGCACGGTGGAGAACCATATCGAGGCGAGCTTCCGCTTCGCGGACGGCAAGATCGTCGAGCACCACGATCACTTCGACCTGTGGCGCTGGATGCGTCAGGCGCTGGGGGCCAAGGGCCTGCTGCTGGGCTGGCTGGCGCCGGTGCAGGCGGCGGTGGGCAAGCAGGCCATGGCCGGGCTGCGCGCCTGGCAGGCCGGGCGCTGACTGGGTAAGCTCGGCAGCCATCCATTGTGCCGCCGAGCCATGACCGATACTCCGCCCGCCAAACCCTGGTTCGTCTACCTGGTCCGCGCCGAAAGCGGTGCGCTCTACTGTGGCATCAGCGACGATCCGCAGCGGCGCTTCGAGCAGCATCGCAGCGGCAGAGGCGCGCGCTTTTTCCATTCCAGCCCGGCGCGGGCGCTGGTGTATGTCGAGGAATGCGCCGACAAGAGCGCCGCGCTGCGCCGCGAGATCGCCATTAAGCGCCTGAAGAAGGCGGCCAAGGAGGCCTTGATAGGTGCGCTGGATGGGCCGTCATCAGGTTGAAGGGGTAGGCCGTGGCGCCGCCTGCGGCTAAGCTGCGGCCTCGTCTTTTCAACTGCCGCGGAGTCCCGCCATGTCCGAACTCATCCTGCACCACTACGACGCCTCGCCCTTCGCCGAGAAGGCCCGCCTGATGTTGGGCTTCAAGCAGCTGTCGTGGCGCTCGGTGGAGATCCCGCGGATCATGCCCAAGCCGGATCTGACCGCGCTCACTGGCGGCTACCGCAAGACCCCGGTGCTGCAGGTCGGCGCCGACATCTACTGCGACACCGCGCTGATCGCCCGTCGCCTGGAGGCCGAGAAGGCCACGCCGAGCCTGTTCCCCGAAGGCCAGGAGTTCGTCGCCGCGAGCTTCGCCCAGTGGGCAGACGCGGTGGTGTTCCAACACGCGGTGACCCTGGTGTTCCAGCCGGAATCCATCGCCGTGCGCATGGGCAAGCTGCCGCCGGCGGCGCAGCAGGCCTTCGTCGCCGATCGTGCCGCGCTGTTCGCCGGTGGTAGCGCCAGCCGCCTGCCGGCCGCGCAGGCCAAGCTGCAGTGGCCGGTGCTGATGGCGCGCCTGCAACAGCAGCTGGCGCGCGAGGAGGGTGACTTCCTGTGCGGCGAGCCGTCGATCGCCGACTTCGCCATGGCCCATCCGCTGTGGTTCCTCAAGGGCACCCACGTCACCGCGCCGCTGGTCGACGACTACCCGGAAGTGGCGGCCTGGCTCGGCCGCGTGCTCGGCTTCGGGCATGGCGCGCACAGCCCGCTGAGCAGCGAGGAGGCCATCGCCATCGCCCGCGCGGCGACGCCTGCGGCGCTGCCGGAGGAAGACTGCAGCCAGGCGCTGGGCTTCCAGGTCGGCCAGCAGGTCAGCGTGGCGGCGACCGACTACGGCGTCGATCCGGTGCAGGGCGAGCTGCTCTGCGTGTCGGACGAGAGCATTATCCTGCGCCGTCAGGACGAGCGCGCCGGTACTGTGCATGTGCACTTCCCGCGCCTGGGCTTCAGCCTGACGGCGGTCTGAGGCTGCGCGAGCGCTGCACGAACGCCCGGCACCGCCGGGCGTTTTCGTTGGGGTGGCCAGATGGCGTAGCCCGGATGCAGTCCGGGAAGCAGGCGACTCCGCTCCCGGATTGCATCCGGGCTACAGCAGGTCGGCGGCGGAGAAGGGCGGCGGGTTGTCCGGCCAGCTGAGGTCGAGGCGTTCCAGCTCGCGGGCCAGCAGGCTGGCCACCAGCCAGTCGCGCAGCCAGCGCTGTTCGGCGGGGATCACATACCAGGGCGCGGCCGCCGTATGGCTGGCCGCCAGCAGCGCGCTCCAGCGCGCCTGGCGCAGGTCGAATTCGCGGTACGCCTGCAGGTCGCTGGGGTGCAGCTTCCAGCGCTTCTCCGGGCGCTGCAAACGGCTCAGAAGGCGCAGTCGCTGCTCGTCACGGGAGATGTGCAGGTAGCATTTGAGCGGATGCAGGTGACGCGCCGGCCACTCGGCCTCGAAGGCGCGCAGCTCGTGCAGGCGGCCGGGCAGTTCGTCTGCGCTGCATAGGCCATCGAGCGGGTCGCAGATCAGCGCCTCGTAGTGGCTGCGGTTGAACACGCCGAGCAGGCCGGGGCCGGGCAGGCGCTGGCGATAACGCAGCAGGAAGTGCTGGCGCTGCTCCTCGGCGCTCGGCTGGTGGAAGTCGTGGATGCTCAGGCCCTGCGGGTCGAAGGCATTGAGCACGCGGCGGATCAGGCTGTCCTTGCCGGAGCAGTCCGGGCCCTGCAACACCAGCAGCAGGGCCTCGCGACGATTGGCCCAGAGCATGCGCTGGCGCTCGTTGAGCCAAGGGCGCAAGGCGGCCAGGGCCTGTTGCCCCTGGAGCTTGTCCAGGCCGAAGTCGCGCGCCGGATCGCCCGCCAGCGGCGCGTCCACGTCGCACAGGCAGGCGTCGAGCACGGCATCGGCCAGGCGCATGGGCTCAGTCCTTGCGGCGCTTGAGCTGGTCCTTCAGCTGGGTCGGGACCTGGCGGATGATCAGCATGTCGCGCGCCTCGTCGTATTCGATCTTCGAGCCCAGCAGGTGCGCCTCGAAACTGATCGACAGGCCCTCGGCGCGCCCGGTGAAGCGGCGGAACTGGCTGAGGGTACGCTTGTCCGCCGGAAACTCCGGGGCCATGCCGTAGTCCTTGTTGCGGATATGTTCGAAGAAGGCGCGCGGGCGCTCCTCGTCGATCAGCCCGGACAGCTCCTCCAGGGTGATCGGCTCGCCCAGCCTGGCCTGGCTGGTAGCGTAGTCGACCAGCGCGTCGGTCTTCTCGCGGGCCTTCTCCTCGGCCAGGTCCTCGCTCTCGACGAAGTCGCTGAAGGCCTTGAGCAGGGTGCGCGTCTCGCTCGGCGCATCGACGCCTTCCTGGCAGCCGATGAAGTCGCGGAAGTAGTCCGAGACCTTCTTGCCGTTCTTGCCGCGGATGAAGGAGATGTACTGCTTGGACTGCTTGTTGTTCTGCCACTCGCTGATGTTGATGCGCGCGGCCAGGTGCAGCTGGCCGAGGTCCAGGTGCTTGGCCGGCGCCACGTCCAGCGCCTCGGTCACCGCCACGCCCTCGCTGTGGTGCAGCAGGGCGATGGCCAGGTAGTCGGTCATGCCCTGCTGGTAGTGGGCGAACAGCACGTGGCCACCGGTGGACAGGTTGGATTCCTCCATCAGCTTCTGCAGCTGCGTCACCGCCTGGCGGCTGAAGGTGGTGAAGTCCTGCTCGCCGTCCAGGTACTGCTTCAGCCAGCCGCTGAAGGGGTAGGCGCCGGACTCCTCGTGGAACAGGCCCCAGGCCTTGCCCTGCTTGGCGTTGTAGCTCTCGTTGAGGTCGGCCAGCAGGTTCTCCATGGCCTGCGAGGCGGCCAGTTCGCTGTCGCGGGCGTGCAGCACGGCGGGCGAGCCGTCGGGCTTCTTGTCGATCAGGTGGACGATGCAATGGCGGATCGGCATGGCAGTCTCGGGGGGTGGAAGCGGAAAGCGCGTATCTTACTCGACGGCGGTTGCGCCCGCTCGCCGCTGGTAGGCGCGCAGGCGCTCGATCATGTAGCGCAGGTGCATGTGCAGCTCGTACAGCTCGCTGGAGTAGGACAGCGGCACCTCGACCTTGGCCAGTTCGTCTTCCAGTTTCTCCAGGCGCGCGATCTCCGCGTCGATATCGCCGTTGAGCTTGCCGCTGTAGAGCTGCTGGTCGATCTCGCGCAGGTGCTTGTACCAGCGGTAGATGCGCGCGCGGATGCGCCACTGGTAGATCGGGCCGATGGCCTTGAACAGCGGGAACAGCAGGATCACCAGGGGAATGGCGAGGATGATGTAGCGGTCGGCCAGCGAGGCGATGCGGAACGGCAGGTAGCGCTGCAGGATCGGCAGGCCCTTGTCGTAGTAGTACTCGGCCTCGGCCAGGGTCTCCAGCGAGCGCGGCGGGCGCTGCGGGTAGCTGCCGGCCGGATCGAGCAGGCTGCCATCCTTGAGCACCTCGCGCGCGGCCTCGAGGATCAGCGGGGTGAGCGAGGGGTGGAAGTCCTCGCCGGCCACCAGGGTGGCCACCGGGCCGAGGGTAACGATGTCGCGGTCCGGGCTGTTGTTGGCCATGTCCAGCATGCCCTCGCCGACCTGCAGGCGGCTCAGGTATGGCAGGCGCGCCAGGTAGGCCTCGGTGCGGCGCAGGCTGACCAGGCGCACCCGGGGTTCGGCGGCCAGGCGCTGGACCAGCGGGTTCTCCGCCGGGCCGACGAAGAAGGCAGCGTCCAGCCGGCCCTCGACCAGCGCGTCGGCGGCGCGGCTGCCGCCCAGGCTCTGCCAGCCCTTGGGGTAGTCGGCCGGGGTGATGCGGTTGGCGGCAAACAGGGCGGCGGTGACCGCCTGGGTGCCGCTGTCCTCGGCGCCGATGGCCAGGCGCAGGCGCAGCAGGTCGGAGAGGCGTTCGAACTTCACCTTGCGGCCGGTGAACAGCCACAGCGGCTCGCGGTACATCACGCCGAGGCCGAGCAGCCGGGCGCGTGCCTCGGCGTCCAGGGTCAGCTCCTGGCCGCTCTGCACCAGGGCCAGCTCAACTTCGCCGGCGCCCAGCTTGGCCAGGTTGTCACGCGAGCCCTGGCTCGGCACCAGCTCCAGCTCGAAGCCCTGCTCGGCCAGCTCGGCGCGCAGGCGCTCGGCGAAGGCGTGGTAGCCGCCGCCCTCGGCGCCGGTGGCCAGGCGCGCGTGCATCGGCGGTGGCGGCGCGACGAAGTAGAACAGCGCGCCGACCAGGCCGGCCAGCACCGGCACCAGCCACAGGTTGGCGAGGATGAGGATTTTCAGGTCGCGGAGAATGCGGCGCATGGTCGGTCCTTGAGGCTATCCCAGTGGGCAGGATAGCCGGAACCGCCTCAGCTCTGCAGGCTGGCCTGTGTGCCGCGGCGCCCGCGCCAGTGATCCAGCAGGGCGATCACGGCCAGCAGGCCGAGGGCGTACAGCGCGTCGATGCCCAGCGCCAGCAGCACCAGCGCGCAAAGCAGGGCGCTGAACGCCGCGAGCCAGCGCCAGATGCCGCGCAGCAGCACCACGCCGGCGCCCATGCTGAGCAGGTAGACCAGGATGAAGTTGCCGTTGGCATAGCGGATCAGGTCGTCCACCGACAGCTGCAGCATGGCGGCCAGGCCTGCGCACAGGGCACAGATCGCCACCACCAGCAGCAGCGCCGGGCCGGGTACGCCGTGGCGGTTGCGCGCGGCCAGCGGCGCCGGCAGCTTGCCCTCGTCGGCCAGGCTCCAGATCAGCCGGGCGAAGCCCTGCACATAGACATTCATCGAGGCGAAACAGGCCAGGTAGCCGACCAGCGCCACCAGCCAGCCGGCGCGGTCGCCCAGCAGCAGGTGCATCAGGCGCGGCAGCGAGGCGGCGTCGCTGTGCTCGTCGCCGTACACGCCGAAGCTCAGCACCGCCACCGAGAAAGCCCAGTAGACCAGGCCGGCCAGCAGCACGCCGAGCAGCAGGGCCAGGGGGAAGTCGCGCTGCGGGCGGCGGAATTCCTCGCCCAGGTGGGTGAAGGCCTCGATGCCAACGAAGCACCAGAACATCACGCCCAGCGCGGCGGGAATCAGCGGCCAGGTGTCGCCGACCGGCGGCAGCAGCGGCTGGCTGGCCAGCGGCAGCTCGCCCACCCACCAGACCAGGGCGACGGTGCCGATGATCGCCAGGGCGATCAGCCCCTGCACCAGGCCGCTGGCGCGCGCCGGGCGCTGGCCGAGCAGGAGCATGGCAGCCAGGGTGGCGAGCTGGATCAGCAGCGCTTCGCCGCGGCCCACCGGCAGCACGGCCTGCCAGAAGCCGGTGGCGATGTTCAGCGCGGCGGGCAGGCCGACCGGCAGCACGGCGAGGAACAGGAAGGCGATCAGTCGCTCGCTGCGCGCGCCGAAGGCGCGGCCGATCAGGTGCGGCGCGCCGCCGGCGTGGGGGAAGCGGCGGCCCAGCTGGGCGAAGGTGAAGGCCACCGGCAGCACCAGGGCGATGAGGATCAGCCAGGCCCACAGCGAGGCCTGGCCGGCGGCGGTGGCGGCCAGCGCCGGCACCACGAAGATGCCGGTGCCCAGCAGTGAGGTGCTGAGCAGGCCGATGCCCTGCAGCAGGCCCAGTTCCTTGTTCAGACGGCTCATGAGGTATGCTCGTGCGATCCTTTTCGATCCCGCCATGTTAAGCGCGCCGCCGCGGCCAGGTTGCCGCCGATCGCCGGCAAACTGGCGGAATCGCCCGTCAGATCGCCGGAGCCTTCGTGGACAAGTTCGACCGCCAGATTCTCGCCCTGCTGCGCAGCGACGCGCGCACCTCCGTCAGCCAGATCGCCCGCGAGGTCAGCCTGTCGCGTTCGGCGGTGGGCGAGCGCATCCGCCAGCTGGAGCAGGCCGGGATCATCCGCGGCTACCACGCCCGCGTGGTGGAGGCGCAAGGCACGGCGGTGAAGGCCTTCCTCGAACTCTTCTACAGCAATGGCCGCTGCCAGGACTATGTCGAACGCATGCGCGCCCATCCGGAGATCCGCCAGTGTTGCGGCATCAGCGGCGAGACCGACATGCTGGTGCAGGTGGAGGCGGCGAGCATGGCGCGCCTGGCCGAGATCCGCGGCGAGATCGAGAACTACCCCGGCATGCAGCGGGTGAAGACCCACATGGTGGTCAACGAATGGCCGATGTGAGGCTGTAACCGAGTCTTCATCAACCTTTCACACGGCCCGTGGAGACTGCGGCGGTTCATCCGTCCAACCCGCACAAGGAACTCTCCACATGCTGCGTCTCCCCGCTCTCTGCGCACTGTTCGCCCTGAGCCCGCTGGCCTGCGCCCTCGAACTGAAACCGCTGGACCTGTACCAGAGCGGCTTTGCCGAGGGCACCGAGATCGTCAACGTCCAGGCCTCCAGCATGCGGGTGATCCTCACCAACAGCGCCGAGGGACTGGTCGACATCCTCCAGCTCGACCCAGCCGGCAAGCTGCAGCGCACGGCGCGGCAGAACCTAGTGGAGAAGGGCGCCGGCGAGATCACCGCGGCCGCCTTCCACCCCAGCGAGGATCTCTACGCCGTGTGCTTGCGCAGCAGCGACGGCATGGCCGCCGGCGAGGTGCAGCTGCGCTCGGCCGCCGACGGCAAGCTGCTGGCCAGCGTGCCGGTGGGCATCTGGCCGGACAGCCTGGCCTTCTCGCCGAACGGCGAGTTCCTGGTGGTGGCCAACGAGGGCGAGGCCTATGTCAAGGACGGCGCCGGTTACCGCAGCGGTGAGGGCTCGATCAGCGTGATCGACCTGCGCGCCGGGCTGGACCAGGCCGTGCATCACAAGGTCGAGCTGCCGGACCTGGCCCAGGTGCCGGGCACCGTGCAGGACGCGCACAAGCGCCTGGTCGAGCGCATGATCGACGGCGAGGAGCTGAAGGTACCGTTCGGCAGCACGCCCGAGCACATCGAGCCGGAGTACGTGACCTTCTCCAGGGACGGCAGCAAGGCCTACGTCAGCCTGCAGGAGAACAACGCCATCGCCGTGGTCGACGTGGCCGGCGCCAGGCTGCTCAAGGTGTTCGGCCTGGGCACCATCGAGCATGCCGCCGACATCGAGGACGACGGCCAGTACAAGCCCGAGGCCAGCCTGCTGGCGCTGCGCGAGCCGGATGGCATCAGCGTCAGCGCCGACGGCCGCTACCTGGTCACCGCCGATGAGGGGGATACCGATCCCAAGGCGTCCAAGACCAAGGCCGGCCTGCCCACCGGCGGCGGCCGCAGCGTCAGCCTGTTCGACGCCGAGAGCGGCGCGCTGGTCGGCGACACCGGCAGCCAGCTGGACGACATGGCGGCCCAGGCCGGCATCTACCCGGACTCGCGCAGCCCCAACAAGGGCAGCGAGCCGGAAGGCGTGGTGGCCTTCGCCGCATTCGGCAAGTCGCTGGCGGTGGCCGCGCTGGAGCGTGCCGATGGTCTGGCGCTGATCGACCTGAGCCAGCCGCAGCAGCCCAAGGTGCTGCAGGTGGTGCCGGTGGCCGCAGGGGCCGGCAAGGGTGAACTGGCCCCGGAAGGGCTGGCCCATGTCGAGCACCAGGGCCGCCACTTCCTGGTTGCCGGCCTGGAGAAGAACGGCAGCGTGGCACTGTTCGAACTGGTCGAGTAATGCAGCGGGCCTGCACGGGAGCCGCCCTTCGGGGCGGCTCTTGCGTTTACGCGCTCAGGGCAGGACCACGGCCTGCTCGGCGCCGTCCTCGGTGAGCATGTACTTGCCCGCCTGCAGGTCATGGAAGTAGCGGTCGTAGCGGCCGCTGCTGCGGAACTCGCGCAGGCGCTGGTTGAAGCGCTGCACCAGTGCCTCGCTGCCGGCCAGGCGCCTGGGCAGCATCAGGTAGCTCTGGTTGACCAGCAGCGGTTTGGGATGATGGGTGATGCGCGCCCGCTCGGCCGGGGTGAACTGGCTGCGCAGGGCGGCGTAGCCGACGTTGAGCTCCTGCGGGTAGAGCACGATGCGCTCCTTGAGCAGCTTCTCGAAGTTCTGCTGGTCGCTGGAGACCCGCTCCATGCGCACCTTGCCGCGTGCCAGGAAGGCATCGAAGGCCGGCCCGTAGCTGTATTCCAGGCCGCCGCCGAGGGTCATGCCGGTGAGGTCGTCGAAGCGCTGCCAGTCGAAGGGCATGGACTTGAGGTGGAAGAACACGAACTGCTCGTTCAGCAGCGGCTCGCTGAACAGGAAGTCGGCCTCGCGCTCGCCCTTGTGCATCCATACGCCGGTGGCGTCGAACTTGCCGGCGGCGGCCTCGGAATAGGCGCGCGGCCAGGGCAGGAAGCGGAAGTTGACCTTGTAGCCTTCCGCGGCGAACAGGTCGCTGATGATGTGGGCCATCACGCCATTGTGGCGCTGGTCGGTGGACAGGTAGGGCGGCCAGTCGCCGACGCTGATCTGCAGCTCGCGCGGCTGCGCCTGGGCGCTCAGCCCCCAGCACAGGCAGCAGATGGTCAGCAGCATTGTCCAGCGCATGGGCACTCCTCGGCTCCCGGCGGTCTCCGCTCTTACAGCCCTAGCATAGTCATCCCGCATTCGCGCTGGCGCAAGCACCCAGCCAGGTGCGACGGGCGGCGACCTCGTGGAAGGTCCAGGCGACGAAGCGGCTTTGCTTGTTGCCCTGGGCCATGTCCACCTGGCGCACTTCCAGCGCACCGGCCTGCTGCAGCGCCGCCTTCAGCAGCGCCAGGTTGGCGGCCTTGGACACCAGGCTGCTGAACCACAGCACCTGGCCGGCCACGGCCGCGCTCTCGCGCGCCATGCGGCGCAGGAAGGCCGCCTCGCCGCCTGCGCACCACAGCTCGTTGCTCTGCCCGCCGAAGTTGAGCACCGGCAGCTTGCGCCTGGGGTCGAGCTTGCCGAGGTTCCTCCACTTGCGCGTGCTGCCGCTGGCCGCCTCGGCGGCCGAGGCATGGAAAGGCGGGTTGCATAGGGTCAGGGCGAAGCGCTCGTCGGCTGCCAGCAGGCCCTGGAATATGTGCCGGTCATCGGCCTGCCGGCGCAGTTCGATGGCCTCGCCCAGGCCGTTGGCCTGGACGATGTGGCGCGCCGAATCGAGTGCCCGCGCGTCGATGTCCGAGCCGAGGAAGCGCCAGCCGTAGTCGCTGTGGCCGAGCAGCGGGTAGATGCAGTTGGCCCCGCAGCCCACGTCCAGCACGCGCACCCCGGCGCCACGCGGGATGACCCCGGCGTTGCCCTCGGCCAGCAGGTCGGCCAGGCCGTGCAGGTAGTCGGCGCGTCCGGGGATCGGCGGGCACAGGTAGCCCGGCGGGATGTCCCAGTGGCGGATGCCGTACAGCTGGCGCAGCAGGGCGCGGTTGAACACCCGCACCGCCTCGGGGTCGGCGAAGTCGATGCTCTGCTTGCCATAGGGGTTGAGGATGACGAAGCGGCCCAGCTCCGGGCTGCTCTCGATCAACCTGGGGAAGTCGTAGCGACCCTGGTGGCGGTTGCGCGGGTGCAGTTGGCCCTTGACGACTGCCTTGGGCTGGCGCGGCGGCGGGTTCTTCTGACGCATGGTGACTGCTTCGGCGGGCGAGGGGGCGGCATTGTCCGCTAGGCCCAGCCCATCCGCCAGCGCTCGCCATCTTCCAGCAGGCGCCAGTCGATGCGCTCGCTGCGCCGGGTCAGCACGGCCTGCAGCTCCACGGCCAGCACCTCGCCTTCCTCGTCGCAGTGCAGCTCGGTGACCAGGAAGTGCTTCTCGCGGTTGCGCGGCTGGCGCGCCGTCCACTTCGACAGCAGCAGCTTGCGCGGGTTGATCCGGCCCGGCGTCACTGGCGATGTTCCAGCAGCCGCCGCGCCACCTCCTGGCCGCTCAGCCAGGCGCCTTCCACGCGGCCGGACAGGCACCAGTCGCCGCAGGCGTACAGACCCAGGTCGGCGTCGGCCAGCGCGCCCCACTCGTGGGCGCTGGCCGGGCGGGCGTAGAGCCAGCGGTGCGCCAGGCTGACGGCCGGCGCCGGCAGGGCGCAACCGATCAGCTCGGCGAAGGCGCCGTGCAGGCGCTCGATCACTGCCTCCTTGGGCAGGTCCAGGTGCTGCTTGCTCCAGGTGCTGCTGGCGTGCAGCACCCAGGTGTCGAAGGTGCCGTCGCGGCCGGGCTTGCTGCGGTTGCGCGCCACCCAGTCGAGCGCGCTGCCCTGGGCGAAGCAGCCCTCCACGCGGGTATCGAGCGGCGTGGCGAAGGCCAGGGCGACCGCCCAGGTGGGCTCCATGATCACGCTGGCGGCGGCGCTGGCGAGTTTCGGCGCGGCGCTGAGCAGGCCGGTGGCCTGCGGCGCCGGGGTGGCGACTATCACCGCGCTGTAGGGACCGTGGCTGTTGCCCTCGCCATCCAGCAGCTCCCAGTGCTGCTCGCCGCGGAACACCTCGGTGATGCGGCAGGCGAAATGCACCGGCAGGGCGCCGAGCAGGGCGCGGGTGATGGCGCTCATGCGCGGCGTGCCGACCCAGCGCACCTGCTCGTCCGGCGAGGGTTGCAGGCCGTTCTGGTTGCTGTGGTAGAGCTGCGGGTCCCACTCGGCGACCCAGCCGCGCGCCTGCCACTGCTGCACCACTTCGACGAAGCGGCGGTCGCGGGCGGTGAAGTACTGGGCGCCGAGGTCCAGCGAGCCGGCGTCGCTGCGCTTGCTGGCCATGCGCCCGCCGCTGCCGCGGCTCTTGTCGAACAGTTCAACCTGCAGCCCGGCGGCGTGCAGCGCCTGCGCGGCGGAGAGGCCCGCCAGGCCGGTACCGATGATGGCGATGGGTGCGCTCATGGTCTACCTCGTTTGCCTTTACTACAGGCTACGCTCTCGACGAATTCTGTACAAACACTTGTCTTGTACAGCTATGTTCGGTTCCAATCGCGAACCTGCTGAAACTGCGACGTCAGGTCCGGGCGGACAAGGCACGTGCCTGCGTCATACTTCAGACTAGGGCGAGACTGGTGGTTAGCGCCATGCGAGGAGGATGCCATGCACATATTGCTGACCGGCGGTACGGGTCTGATCGGCCGCGCGCTGTGCCGGCACTGGCTGGCCGCGGGCCACAGCCTGTCCGTGTGGAGCCGCAGGCCGGAGCAGGTGAGTCAACTCTGTGGCGCAGCGGTGCGTGGCATCGCGCGGCTGGAGGAATATGGCGACGCCCCCCTGGACGCCGTGATCAACCTGGCCGGCGCGCCGATCGCCGACCGCCACTGGACGCACAAGCGCAAGGCCCTGCTGTGGGCCAGCCGGATCAGCCTCACCGAACAGCTGCTGGCCTGGTTGGAGGCGCGCGCGCAGCGCCCGCGGGTGCTGATCTCCGGCTCGGCCGTGGGCTGGTATGGCGACGGCGGCGAGCGCGAGCTGCACGAGAGCGATGCACCGGTCTGCGAGGACTTCGCCGCCCAGCTGTGCGGCGCCTGGGAGGAGACCGCGCAGCGCGCCGAGGCCCTCGGCATCCGCGTGGTGCTGCTGCGCACCGGACTGGTGCTGGCGCCCGATGGTGGCTTCCTCAAGCGCCTGCTGCTGCCCTTCCGCCTGGGCCTGGGCGGGCCGATCGGCAACGGCCGGCAGTGGATGCCGTGGATTCATTTGCAGGATGAAATCGGCCTGATCGATTTTCTCTTGCGGCGGGAGGGCGCCAGCGGTCCCTATAATGCCTGCGCGCCGCAGCCGGTGCGCAACCGCGACTTCGCCCGCGCCCTGGGCCGGGCGCTGCATCGCCCGGCCATCCTGCCGGTGCCGGCCCTGGCGCTCAAGCTGGGCTTGGGCGAGCTCTCCGAGCTGCTCCTGGGCGGGCAGAAGACCCTGCCGCAGCGCGCCCTGCAGGACGGCTACGCATTCCGCTTCACCGACATCGACTCGGCCCTGGCCGACATCCTCAAGGACACCGCATGACCGATCATGCCCTGCTGTTGCTCAACCTGGGTTCGCCGGCTTCCACCGAGGTGGCCGACGTGCGTCGCTACCTCAACCAGTTCCTCATGGACCCCTACGTGATCGACCTGCCTTGGCCGGTGCGGCGCCTGCTGGTATCGCTGATCCTGCTCAAGCGCCCGGCGCAGTCGGCACACGCCTACGCCTCGATCTGGTGGGAGGAGGGCTCGCCGCTGGTGGTGCTCAGCCGCCGCCTGCAGCAGGCCATGGCCCCGCACTGGCCGCATGGCCCGGTGGAGCTGGCCATGCGCTATGGCGAGCCGTCGATCGAGAAGGTGCTGGTTGGCCTGGCGGCCCGGGGTGTGAAGAAAGTCACCCTGGCACCGCTCTATCCGCAGTTCGCCGACAGCACCACCACCACCGCGCTGCAGGAAGTGCGGCGGGTTGTACGTGAGCGCGGCCTGGCCCTGCAATTCGCCGAGCTGGCGCCGTTCTACGCCCAGCCGGAGTACGTCGAGGCCCTGGTGGAGAGCGCCAAACCTTATATCGAGCAGGACTTCGACCACCTGCTGCTGAGCTTCCACGGCCTGCCGGAGCGCCACCTGCACAAGCTGGACCCCACCGGCCACTGCCTGAAAGGCGCCGATTGCTGCAAGAACGCCTCGCCGCAGGTGCTCGCCAACTGCTATCGCGCCCAGTGCCTGCGCAGCGCCGAACTGTTCGCCGATCGCGCCGGGCTGCCGGCCGGCAAGTGGTCGGTGGCTTTCCAGTCGCGCCTGGGCCGTGCCAAGTGGATCGAGCCCTACACCGAGGCGCGTCTGGACGAGCTGGCCAAGGCCGGGGTGAAGAAGCTGCTGGTGATGTGCCCGGCCTTCGTTGCCGACTGCATCGAGACCCTGGAGGAAATCGGCGACCGCGGCCGCGAGCAGTTCCGCGAGGCGGGCGGCGAGGACCTGGTGCTGGTGCCCTGCCTGAACGACCACCCGCAGTGGGTTCAGGCGCTCAAGGTGCTGTGCGAGCGGGCACCCGAGCAGCTGTGAAGGCAACTGCCGGGTTTGCATGAGTGGCGCCGCTGCGCGGCCGTCAGCTCGGGAAGTGCAGGCGGAAGAGGGTGCCGTCGCCATCGCTGCTGACGCTGACCTGGCCGCCGTGTGCCTGCATGATCGAACGCACGATTGCCAGGCCCAGGCCGCCGGAGTCGCCCGGCTGATGGCGTGAAGGGTCGCAGCGGTAGAAGCGCTCGAACAGATGCGGCAGGTGCTGTGCGCCGATCGGCTCGCCGAGGTTGTGCACGCTGAGGGTCACGCCCGTGGCCGTGCGGGTGCTGCCGAGGGTCACGCGGCTGTGTGGTGTGGCGTGGCGCAGGGCATTGGCCAGTAGGTTGGCCAGGGCGCGGCGCAGCAGTTGCGGTTCGGCCGCGAGCTGTCCGCTGGCCTGGTTGAGCAGGGTGAGGTCGCGCTCCTGGGCCATGCCCTCGAAGTAGTCGCACAGCTGCTCGCCCAACGCCTGCAGGTCGACTGCCTCGCGCTGGATCGCCGCCTTCGGCTGCTCGGTGCGGGCGAGGAACAGCATGCTGTCGATCATCCGCGCCAGGCGTTCGTATTCCTCCTGATTGGACACCAGCAGGTTCTGGTAGTCCTCGACCGAACGCGAGTGGCGCAGCGCCTGCTGGGTCTGGCCCATCAGGTTGCTCAGCGGTGTGCGCATCTCGTGGGCCAGGTCCTCGGAGAAGCGCGAGAGCTGGGCAAAGCCCTGCTCCAGGCGGTCGAGCATCTGGTTCAGGGCCTGGCTCAGGGCGCTCAGCTCGCCGACCTCGGCAAAGCCCTGCAGGCGCAGGTGCAGATGCTGCGTATCGATGCCGGCGGCCTGCCGGGCCAGCTGGCGCACCGGGCGCAGCCCGCGCTGGCTGACCAGGGCGCCGAGGGCGAAGGCCAGCAGCGCACCGACGCCCAGTGCCAGGCCGATCTTCAGGCGATAGGCGGCGAGCATCTGCTCGCGCTCGCTGGCCAGCTTGCCGGCGATCAGCCGCAGCGCGCCGCCCGGGCGTGGCACATCGAGCCAGGCCAGGCGCAAGCTCGGGTTGCCCGGTGCATCGGTCAGCCGGGGTTCGGTCGCAGCAGGCAGGCTTGGCAGGGGCAGGGCCGGCGGGTTCACCTCGATCAGTGGCTGGCCCTGGGCATCGACTATCCACAGCAGGTTGTCGCGGTTGCCCAGCATGTTCTCGTACAACTGCGGACGGCGGCGCAGCGCCTCGATGCTGGCGGCGTCATCGAGCAGGGCCTGCATGCGCTGCAGGCGGCCGAGCAGGGCCTGGTCGTCGCGCCAGGCGATTTCGCGCTGCAGCGACTGGTACAGGAAGAAGCCCAGGGCGCCGAGCAGCAGCACGCCGACCAGGGCGAACATCAGCGCCAGGCGCAGGCTCAAGGTGCGCGGCCAGAGCCTCACGGCTGCAGGTCCAGCAGGTAGCCGATGCCGCGCACGGTGTGGATCAGCTTGAGCGGGTAGGGATCGTCGACCTTGGCGCGCAGGCGGCGGATGGCCACGTCGACCACGTTGGTGTCGCTGTCGAAGTTCATCTGCCAGACATGCGAGGCGATCAGCGAGCGCGACAGCACTTCGCCCTGGCGGCTCAGCAGCAGGTGCAGCAGGGCGAATTCCTTGTTGGTCAGGTTTAGCCGCTCGCCACTGCGGGTGACCTTGCGCTTGAGCAGGTCGAGCTGCAGGTCGGCGACCTCGAAGTGCTCGGTTTCCCGCGGCGGACCCCGGCGTAGCAGACTGCGCACGCGCGCCAGCAGCTCGGCGTAGGAGAAGGGCTTGACCAGGTAGTCGTCGGCGCCCAGCTCCAGGCCGCGCACACGGTCCTCGACGGCATCACGGGCGGTGAGGAACAGCACCGGGGTCTGCAGCTGGCGGCGGATGATCTGCAGCAGCTGCCAGCCATCGATGCCCGGCAGCATGACGTCGAGGATGATCAGGTCGAACACCTCCTCCTGCGCCAGGTGCAGGCCGTCCAGGCCATTGCCGGCGACCTCTACCGCATAGCCGTCTTCGCTCAGGCCCTTGCGCAGGTAATCCGCCGTCTTCGCTTCGTCTTCAACCACCAGGATACGCATGCCGACCTCCACTGCAGACGCATAGCCTAGGTCGATCCGCGCTTCTCTCCCATTACAAATTGGTAATCCGCCGGCAATCGGTCTGTGCGGAAGGGCTGGGCAAGATGCCTGCCACTGGCTCAGCCGAGCCTTATCCGGGAGAACCGCATGACCATCCGAACCCCTACCGCACTGTCGCTGCTCGCCCTGGCCCTGGCGGCGAGCCCGGCCTGGGCCGAGACCCCGGCGGTGGCGCAGCGCGCCGATGTCAGCCTGGCCCTGGCCAACCAGTTGCTCGACGCCACCCTGGCCTCCTGCCATGCCGAAGGCCGCACTGCCGTGGCCGCCGTCGTCGACCGTGGCGGCAACCTGGTGGCAGTGCAGCGCGACGACAACGTCGGCCCGCACAACACCCTGGCCGCCCAGCGCAAGGCCTTCACCGCGCTGTCGACCAAGACCGCCACTGGCCTGCTGGCCGAGCGTGCGCGCAGCACCCCCGACGCGGAAAACCTCAACACCCTCGATGAACTGCTGCTGCTCGGCGGCGGCGTACCGCTGAAGGTGGCCGACCAGGTGATCGGCGCCATCGGCGTGGCCGGTGCCGGCGGCGCGCAATTCGACGAAGGCTGCGCGCTGCAGGCCATCGCTCAGGTTCTACCCACCCAACCCTGAACTGGAGATCCACCATGAAGATGCTGAAAAACCTGCTGCTCGGTAGCGCCCTGAGCGGCCTTTCCACCCTCGCCCTGGCCGCCGGCAACCCGCTCAGCGTGCACGTCCTCAACCTGCAGGACGGCCTGCCTTCGCCGGGGGTCGAGGTCAGCCTGGAGAAGCTCGACGGCGAGGGCTGGAACAAGCTGAACGAGGGTGCGACCAACGAGCAGGGCCGCATCACCGCGCTCTATCCCGAGGGCAGGAAGCTGGAAAGCGGCACCTACCGCGTCACCTTCGAAACCGGCGCCTGGTTCAAGCAGCACGCCACCGCGACCTTCTTCCCGGAAGTGCCGGTGATCTTCGAGGTCGACGGCAGCGTGGCGCACTACCACATCCCGCTGCTGCTGAGCCCGTACGGCTTCTCCACCTACCGCGGCAACTGAGTACCGCAGAAACGAAAACGCAGGCCGAAGCCTGCGTTTTCGCGTTTGCCGCACGGGGCTCAGAGCACCTCGAACAGCCCCGCCGCACCCATGCCGCCGCCGACGCACATGGTGATCACCACGTACTTCACACCACGGCGCTTACCTTCCAGCAGGGCGTGGCCGACCATGCGCGCGCCGCTCATGCCGTAGGGGTGGCCGATGGAGATGGCGCCGCCGTTGACGTTGAGTTTGGCCGGGTCGATGCCGAGCTTCTGCGCGCTGTACAGCACCTGGCAGGCAAAGGCTTCGTTGAGTTCCCACAGGCCGATGTCGTCGACGCTCAGGCCATGCTGCTTGAGCAGCTTGGGCACGGCGAACACCGGGCCGATGCCCATCTCTTCCGGGGCCAGGCCGGCCACGGCGATGCCACGGTACAGGCCGAGCGGGGCGATGCCACGCTGGGCGGCCAGGGTGCCGCTCATCAGTACGCTGGCGCTGGCGCCGTCGGACAGCTGGCTGGCGTTGCCGGCGGTGATGCAGCCGCCTTCGATGACCGGCTTGAGCCTGGTCAGGTCGTCCAGCACGGTCTGCGGGCGGTTGCCTTCGTCCAGGCTCAAGGTGACTTCCTCGAAGCTGACCGCGCCAGTTTCCTTGTCGACCAGCTTCTTGCGAGCGGTGACCGGGATGATTTCATTGGCGAACAGGCCGGCGGCCTGGGCGGCGGCGGTGCGCTGCTGCGATTGCAGGGAGTAGGCGTCCTGCGCTTCGCGGCTGATACCGTAGCGCTTGGCCACCAGCTCGGCGGTCTGCAGCATGGGCATATAGGCGTGCTCGGCCATTTTCACCACGGCCGGGTCGTAGTCGCTGGCGGTCCACTTCATGTGGGTGTTCTGCACCAGGCTGATCTGCTCCTGGCCGGCGCCGACGGTGACGGCCATGCCGTCGACCATGATCTGCTTGGCGGCAATGGAAATCGCCATCAGGCCGGAGGCGCACTGGCGGTCGATGGTCTGGCCGCTGACCGACAGCGGCAGGCCGGCGGCCAGCAGCGACAGGCGGCCGAGGTTGGTAGAGGCGGTGCCGCCCTGCATGGCGGTGCCCATCACCACGTCCTCGATTTCGCCCGGCTCGATGCCGGCACGCTCGACCGCGGCGCGCAGGGCGACGGCAGCCATGGACGGCGACTTGAGGTCGTTGAAGGCGCCGCGGAAGGCCTTGGCGATCGGCGTGCGGGCGGTGGAGACGATGACGGCGTCTTGCATGGCGGAATCCTCTGTTATGGCTGTTATCAGTCGCGCAGCAGGCGGGCGAGCGCCGTACGCAGGGTTTCGGGAATCGGCACCGGGCGGTTACTGGCGCGGTTGACGAACACATGGACGAAGCGCCCGGCAGCGCAGGCTTCGTCTTCGCCCTGTTTGAAAATGGCCAGCTCGTACTGCACCGAGCTGTTGCCCAGCTTGCCGACGCGCAGGCCGACCTCGATGCGCTCGGGAAAGGCGATGGAGGCGAAGTAGTCGCAGGACGAGCTGACCACGAAGCCGATCACCTCGCCCTCGTGGATATCCAGGCCGCCGACCTCGATCAGGTAGGTGTTCACCGCGCTGTCGAAGAAGCCGTAGTAGACGACGTTGTTGACGTGGCCGTAGAGGTCGTTGTCGTGCCAGCGGGTGGTGATCGGCTGGAAGTGGGCGTAGTCGCTACGCAGGTGTTCGGGCTGGCTCATGGGGCGGTTCTCGTCGTGCTTGCGTACCAGCCTAGGGCCTGGATGGTGCGCGGGGTAGTTAGATTCGTGGGCTGTATTTCGGTCTATTGGCCAGTCATAGCCCGGATGCAATCCGGGGGCGGAGTGGCGGGCTTCCCGGATTGCATCCGGGCTACGGTGCTGCTCCGAGTTGCCTGCTTTCCCTCTCCCCAGCCCTCTCCCATAAATGGGAGAGGGGGCGGTTCTGCGCGGGCTTTCGATCCCCAGTCACCCCTCTCCCGTTTACGGGAGAGGGGAGGGCGGCCCGCGTAGGGAGAGGGCTTTCCCATCCATTCAATACGCCGCCTGGTAGATGGCCAGCGCGTCGACCTCGCTGACCTCGCGCGGGTTATTCACCAGCAGGCGCTGCTGCAGCATGGTGTCGCGAGCCAGGGTCGGCAGCATGGCTTCCGGGACGCCGGCGTCGCGCAGGCGGCTGGGCAGGCCGCAGCGCTCGTTCAGCGCCGCCAGCTCGTTGATGAATTCGGCGCAGCGCTGCTCGGCGCTGCCCTCCCTGAAGCGCTCCCCGAGCAGCAGCGGCGCCAGCTCGGCATACAGCGGCGTGGCTGCCGGCGCGTTGAAGCGCAGCACCTGCGGTAGCACCAGGGCGTTGGACAGGCCGTGGGGAATATGAAAATGCCCGCCGAGCGGATAGGCCAGGGCGTGCACCGCCGCCACCGGCGCGTTGGCGAAGGCCTGGCCGGCCAGGCAGGCGCCCAGCAGCATGGCCTGGCGCGCCTCGCGGTTGTGCCCGTTGTGCACCGCCTCATCCAGATTGGCAGCCAGCAGGCGCAGGGCCTCGCGGGCCAGCAGGTCGGACAGCGGGTTCTTCTTGATCTTGCTGGTGTAGGCCTCGATGGCGTGGACCATGGCGTCGATGCCGGTGGCGGCGGTCACCGCCGGCGGCAGGCCGAGGGTCAGCTCGGCGTCGAGCAGCGCCAGATCCGGTAGCAGCAGTGGCGAAACCACGCCCATCTTGGTGGTTTCGCCGGTGGTGACGATGGAGATCGGCGTCACCTCCGAGCCGGTGCCGGCGGTGGTCGGCACCTGGATCAGCGGCAGGCGCTGGCCACGCGCGTTGCCCACACCGTAGATGTCCTGCAGCGCCTGCTGGCAGTTGGGATGGGCGAGCAGGGCGACCAGCTTGGCCACGTCCATCGAACTGCCGCCGCCGAAGCCGACCACCAGTTCGGCGCCCAGCGCGCGGGCGCGCTCCACGGCGTTGAGCACGATGGCCTCGGGCGGATCGGCGATCACCTGGTCGAACACTTCCACGGCCAGGCCGGCGCTGGCGAAGCCCGGCAGCACGCCGTCGAGCAGGCCGAAGCGGGTGATGCCGGGGTCGGTCACCAGCATCACGCGGCGAGCGCCGCGCTCGCGGCACAGTTCGGCGAGGCGCGTGGCGGCGCCGGATTCGCAGAGGATCTGCGCGGTGGTGGCGAAGCTGAAGGGTTGCATGGCGAATCCTCCTGACGATCAGGGCTGCGCCGGCGCGGGGCGCTGGCGGGCGAAGAAGTCCCAGATGGCCTGCGGGCCGTCGAAACCGGAAAGGGTCGGGCCGAGCAGGTGCGGCGCACGGAAGCCGGCCTGGGGTAGCAGATGACCGCCGCCGATCACGGCGAACAGGGCGACCTCGGCGCGCTCGGCGGCCTGCCAGCGGTCGAGCTCGACGCGCTGCGCCGGGTTGTCGCCGTTCTGCCACAGGTTCTCGCGCTGCATCTCGGCTGCCGCGTAACCGGCGCGCTCGGCGAAGAACAGCGTCGAGGCATAGGACGAGCGCACGTGACCGCGATCACCGAAGCCGAACAGGGTGACGCGGCCGCCGTTGTAGGGGTTGATCGGGTCGCGGGTGCCGTTCATCAGCAGCACCGGCGTGGCGCCGGCCATTGCCCGGCAGGCCAGGTTGTCGGGCGTCGGCAGGCTGGCCGCCACGGCGGCGACGCCGGCCAGCAGGTTCGGGCGCTCCAGGGCAATGCGCAGGCCCAGGTGGCCGCCGTTGGAGTAGCCGGCGAGGAAGGCGCGCTGCGGGTCGGCGCCGTGCTGTGCGGCGAAGCGCTGGATCAGCGCGGCGATCAGGCCGACGTCGTCGACGTTCTGTTGGCGTGCGGGGTAGTCGGCCGCGGCGCGGCAATCGTTCCAGTTGCGCTCGACGCCCTGCGGGTAGACGAGGATAAAGCCGTGCTCATCGGCCAGGCGTTCGAACTGGTAGGCGCTGAAGGTGCGCATGTCGTCGAGGGTCTGCAGCGAACCGTGCAGCACGAAGAGCAGCGGTGCCTTGGCCTGCAGCTTGGCGGGGAGGTAGTAGGCGTAGTCGCGCTGGCGGCCGCCGACTTCGAGGCTGCCCTGCTGCAGGGTGGCGCTCAGCTCAGGCGTCGCCGGTTTCGGCGCATACAGGAAATAGCCGTACAGGCCGGCCAGGATCAGGGCCAGCACCAGCAGAATTTTCAGCACAGTTCTTGTTGTTTTCATCCGTGCCTCTCGGTGAGGGGAAGGGGCTGCGTGCGGGGCTACCAGAGAACGATCATCGGGCAGCGCCGCACGCAGCGCCAATCAGAACGCGAAGCTGTTCTCCGGCATCGCCATCAGGCAGTCCGAGCCGCCCAGCAGGGCCTCGCGGTGGCTGCTGGCGCGTGGCAGCACACGGCGCAGGTAGAACTCGGCGCTGTGCAGCTTGGCCTGGTAGAAGGCTGCCTCGCCGCTGCCGGCGTCGAGCGCCTGCTGGGCGGTGGCGGCGGCCTGCAGCCAGAAACCGGCCAGCAACACATAGGCCGAGTACTGCAGGAAATCCACCGAGGCCGCGCCGATTTCCTCGGCGTCGCGCTGGCTGCGGGCGAGCACCTCGGCGCTCAGCTCGCGCCACTCGCCCAGGCGTGCCTGCAGCGTGTGCGCCATCTCTGCCAGCGCCGGTTGGCTGGCCTGCGCGTCGCACAGCTCGCTGAATTCGGCGATCAGCGCGCTGAGTTCGGCGCCGCCGTCACCGAGCAGCTTGCGGCGGATCAGGTCGAGCGCCTGGATACCGTTGGTGCCTTCATAGAGCTGGGTGATGCGGCTGTCGCGCATCAGCTGCTCCATGCCCCAC
This sequence comes from Aquipseudomonas alcaligenes, assembly GCF_003205495.1. Lineage (GTDB taxonomy): Bacteria > Pseudomonadota > Gammaproteobacteria > Pseudomonadales > Pseudomonadaceae > Aquipseudomonas > Aquipseudomonas alcaligenes_B. The sequence goes on from NZ_QJRX01000003.1 coordinate 45,689, forward strand.
TCGCGGATGAAGCCGTGGCCGCCGTAGACCTGCACCGCGTGGCTGGCGACTTCCTGGCCCATGTCGGTGAAGAAGGCTTTGACGATCGGGATCAGCAGCGCCGCGCGCCTGCCCGCGGCCTTGCGTGCGGCTGGCTCCTCGGCGCTGTGCTCCAGGTCGAGCTGGCGCGCGGTGTAGGCGGCGAGCATGCGGCAGCCTTCGACCAGGGTCTTCTGGGTCAGCAGCATGCGCCGCACGTCCGGGTGATTGATGATCGGGTCGGCCGCCTTGTCCGGCGCCGCGGCGCCTTTCAGGCCGCGCGACTGCAGGCGCTCTTTGGCATACCTCAGGGCGCCCTGGAAGGCCGCCTCGCCGATGCCGAGGCCCTGCAAGCCGACCTGGAAGCGCGCGTCGTTCATCATGGTGAACATGCAGGCGAGGCCCTGGTTGGCCTCGCCGACCAGCCAGCCGGTGGCGCCGTCGAAATTCATCACGCAGGTGGAGGCGCCCTTGATGCCCATCTTGTGCTCAATGGCGCCGCAGCTCAGGGCGTTGCGCGCGCCCAGCCCGCCCTCGGCGGTGGCGATGAACTTGGGCACCAGCAGCAGACTGATGCCCTTGACCCCGGCCGGAGCGTCCGGCAGGCGCGCCAGCACCAGGTGGACGATGTTCTCGGACAGGTCCTGCTCGCCGCCGCTGATAAATATCTTGTTGCCGGTGACCTTGTAGCTGCCATCGGCCTGGGGCTCGGCGCGGGTGCGCAGCAGGGCGAGGTCGGTGCCGGCCTGCGGCTCGGTCAGGCACATGGTGCCGGTCCACTGGCCGCCGACCATCTTGGCCAGGTAGGCGTCCTTCAGCTCGTTGCTGCCGTGCTTGTGCAGCGCCAGCACCGCGCCCTCGGTGAGGCCGGAGTAGATGCGGAACGACAGCGAGGCGCCCATCAGCATCTCGTGGAAGGCGAAGCTGACCAGCTGCGGGAAGCCCTGGCCGCCGAAGTCCAGCGGCCCGGTCATGCTCGCCCAGCCGTTGTCGACATACTGCTTGTAGGCGGCGCGGAAACCCTTGGGCGTGCTGACCTTGCCATCGACCAGCTGGCAGCCTTCTTCGTCGCTGTTGCGGTTGAGCGGGGCGATCTCGTTGGCGGTGAAGGCCGCGGCCTCTTCCAGCACGCCGTCGATCAGCTCGCGGTCGAGGCCGTTGCCCAGGTGCTCGCAGTGGCCGGCGACGTCGAACAGTTCGTGCAGGACGAAGCGCATGTCGCGCAGGGGGGCTTGATAGCTCATGCGCGGCCCTCCTGTACATCGGCGAATTTCTTGCCGTCGGCCACCAGGTGGTCGATCAGCCCGGCCGGTTGCCAGTGGGCGCCGAAGCGCTCGCTCAGTTGCAGCAGGCGCTCGCGGATCGCGGCCACGCCCTGGGCGTCGGCCCAGGCCATCGGCCCGCCCTTGTCGGCGGGGAAACCGTAGCCGTTGAGGTACACCAGGTCGATGTCGTGGGCGTTGGCGGCGATCTTCTCTTCGAGAATCTTCGCGCCCTCGTTGACCAGCGCCAGCAGGCAGCGCTCGAGGATCTCCTCCGGGCCGATGCGGCGACGGGCGAAGCCGAGGCGTTCGCTCTCGCGCTGCACCAGGGCGTCCACTTGCGGGTCGTGCTCGGCTTGGCGGCTGCCCGGCGCGTAGAGGTAGTAACCCTTGCCGGACTTCTGGCCGAAGCGGCCGAGTTCGCACAGGCGGTTGTCGACCTGCACCTGCGCCACGTCCTGGCCCTGGCCCGCCAGTTCGCGGGCGCGCCATTCCAGGTCGATGCCGACCACGTCGTACATGCGGAACGGGCCCATGGCGAAGCCGAAGCCCTGCAGGGCGGCGTCCACCTGGTGCGGGTAGGCGCCTTCGAGCAGCAGGCTGCGCGCCTCGAACACGTAGGTATGCAGCATGCGGTTGCCGATGAAACCGTCGCAGTTGCCGGCCACCACGCTGACCTTGCCGATGCGCTGGCCCAGGGCCAGGGCGGCGTCGAGCACGGCCGGCGCGGTGTGGGCGCCGCGCACGATCTCCAGCAGCTTCATGATGTGCGCCGGGCTGAAGAAGTGCAGGCCGAGCACCTCCTGCGGGCGCGCGGTGACGGCGGCGATAGCGTCGATATCCAGCGCCGAGGTGTTGCTGGCGAGGATCGCGCCCGGCTTCACGGTACGGTCCAGGGTGCGGAAAATTTCCTGCTTGAGTTCGAGGTTCTCGTACACCGCCTCGATCACCAGATCGACCCCGGCCAGCTCGGCGTAGTCGGCCACCGCCTGGATGCGCGCGCGGCGCAGGCTGGCCTCGCCGGTGCTGATGCGACCCTTGGCGACGTGCTGGGCCCAGGTGTCCTCGGCCATCTGCAGGCCGGCCGTGACCATCTGCGGGTTGTTGTCCAGCCACAGCACCGGGATGCCGGCGTTGGCCAGGCTGATGACGATGCCGCGGCCCATGGTGCCGGCACCGATCACGGCGGCCTGTTCGATTTTGTAGTTGTTGCTCATAGCCCTACCTCGGTCACGTAAAACACAACTGACGCACCTTAAGTACGGCTGTACTATTTGGGAAATTTTGACTTGTGATAAGCAGAATTCCCCTCGTGAATATATTGACCTTCGACCTCAACCTGCTGCGGGTGCTCGATGCCCTGTTGCGCGAGCGCAACGTGTCGCGCGCCGCCGAGCGCCTGGCGTTGAGCCAGCCGGCGGTGAGCAACGCGCTGAACCGCCTGCGCGACCTGCTCGACGACCCGCTGCTGGTGCGTGTCGGCCGCGCCATGCAGCCGACGCCGCGGGCCCTGGAGCTGGAGGCGCCGATCCGCGCGGCGCTGCGGCAGATCGAGGAGAGCCTGGGCGAGGGCAGCCGCTTCGAGCCAGCGCGCAGCCGCCAGCGTTTTCGCATCGCCCTGACCGACTACGCCGAGATGCTGCTGATGCCGCGCCTGCTGGCGCGCCTGGCCGAGCAGGCACCGGGCGTGCGCATCGACGTGCAGCACCTGTCGCCACGCCTGCCGGCCGAGGCCCTGGAGAAGGGTGAGATCGACCTCGCCCTGGGCCGCTTCGAGGCGTTGCCGCCGCGCTTCGCCGGGGTGCGCTGGATGAGCGAGACCCTGCAGCTGGTGGCCCGCCGTGACCACCCGCAGCTGCGCGCGGGGCTCGACCTGGAGACCTTCCTGCGCCTGCGCCACCTGTGGGTGCACGGCGGGCAGACCCGTGGCATGGTCGAGCAGTGGCTGGGCGAGCATGGCCTGACCCGCGAGATCGTCTACACCACGCCCAACTACCTGCAGGCGGCGCACATCGCCGCCGGCGGCAACCTGGTGGCGGTGCTGCCGACGCGCCTGGCGCGCTACTTCGCTGGCCTGCTGCCGCTGCAGCTGTTCGACCTGCCGTTCGCCCTGGGGCCCTTCCACCTGGAGATCGTCAGCCTCGACCTGCGCCGCCGCGACCAGGCGCTGCAGTGGCTGGTCGCGCGCATCCGCGAAATCGGTCTGGAATAGGGCTTCCTATACTCAAGCCATCGCAACTGGAGGGATGGCTATGGGCAGGCGGTACTGGGCGCTGGCGCTGGCGCTGGCGTGGCTGTGTTCGCCGCTGGCGGCGGCGACTCTGGAGGTGCAGTTGCGCGATGACCAGGGCCGGCCGCTGAGCGAGGCGGTGCTGTGGATCGAGCCGGGACCCGTGCAGGCGTTGCCACTCGCGGCCCATGTCGACCAGCGCAAGCGCCAGTTCGTGCCCTATATCCTCGCTGTACAGACCGGCACCCGGGTGAGTTTCCCCAACGCCGACCCGATCAACCACCACGTCTATTCCTTCTCCGCCGCCAAGCGCTTCGAGCTGCGCCTGCAGAAGAGCAGCGAGGCGCCGCAGGAGGTGCTGTTCGACAAGCCCGGCCTGGTCACCCTGGGCTGCAACATCCACGACTGGATGCTCGGCTTCGTGCTGGTGCTGGACAGCCCCTGGTTCGCCCAGACCGATGCCCGGGGGCTGGCGCGCATCGACTACACGCCCTCCGCCGGCCAGCGCCTGCACCTGTGGCACCCGCGCATCGCCGATGCCCCGGCGCAGCTGGTCCGCGCGCTGGACGGTGCAGGGCCGGTGAACTGGCAGCTGGTCGCGCCGCTCAGGCCAGACCCGCGGCCCAAGGAGCCCCAGGGGCGACCCAAGGGCAAGGGCGGCTACGCGCCATGAGCCTGCGCGGCAAGATCCTCGGTTTCTTCCTGCTGCTGCTGGTGGCGCTGATGCTGCTGCTGGCGCTACTGGTCTACCGCTCCACCTTCGGCCACAGCCTGCAGCAGGTGCAGGCGCAGCTGGGCTTCGCCCACCGCGTGCTGGCCAACGAGCTGCACAGCCGGCGCCAGGCGCAGAGCGCCATGGCCGAGCTGATCGCCAAGGACTTCACCCTGCTCGGCGAGATCGCCGACCTGGTGACCAGTCCGCAGCAGGAGGCGCAGTCGCTGTCCGCCGCGCTGGAGTCCTTCGCCTCGCGCAGCCAGGCCGGCTTCGCCCTGGTGCTGGCGCCGGACGGCCTGGTGCTGGCCGGCACCAGTACCGAGCTGGAGCCCGGCATGCGCCTGCCCTGGGCCGGGCTGCTGAACGCGGCCGAACCGGACAGCGCCGAGCGCCTGGTGGTGCTCGATGGTCGCGTGCTGCATATCAACCTGACGCCGATCTTCGCCCCGCGCCCCAACCTGATGGGCTGGCTGCTGATGGCCTTCGAGCTGGACGATGCGGCCGTCAGCCACCTGGCCGAGCTCAGCGGTGCCGACGTGGCGCTGCTCGACGGCGCGCCCGGCGCCTACCGGGTGCTAGCCAGCAACCTGGCCGATCTGCCACGCGCCGAGCTGGGCGGCAGCCATTTGCCGGACAGCGCCGAGGTCTTCCGTTTTCCCCTGCAGGGCCTGGAACAGCTGGCCCTGCGTGCACCGCTGGCCGGTACCGATGGCGACCTGCAGGTGCTGCTGATGCGCTCGCTGTCCGCCGAACTGGCCCACTACCGGCCATTGCAGTGGCAGCTGGCGGGCATCTTCGCCGCCGCCCTGCTGCTGGCCGGGCTCGGCGCCCTGTGGATCGCCAACACGGTGAGCCGGCCACTGGCGCAGATGGTGGAGAACGTGCGGCGTATCGCCGGCGGCGACTACCAGGCCAGCGTGGCCAGCCAGGCCGGTGGCGAGGTCGGCCTGCTGGCCCGCGAGTTCGTCGCCATGCAGCGCGGCATCGCCGAGCGCGAGGCCACCATCGGCTTCCTCGCCTACCGCGACCCGCTGACCCAGCTGGCCAATCGCAACCGTTTCGCCGCCGAGCTGCAGCAGGCCCTGGCCCAATGCCCGGCGGGGGAGGGCGTGGCGGTGCTGCTGATGGACCTGGACAACTTCAAGGACCTCAACGATACCCTCGGCCACGAGGCCGGCGACCAGTTGCTGTGCCTGCTCGCGCGGCGCCTGCAGGAGTTGCTGCGCGAGGGCGAGCAGCTGGCGCGCCTCGGCGGGGACGAGTTCGCTCTGCTGCTGCCGCGCTGCCACCCGGGCGACCTGATACCGGCCGCAGAGCACTACCGCGGCGCCCTGCAGCAGCCCTTCGTGGTACGCGGCATCGGCATGACCCTCAACGCCACCCTCGGCATCGCCCTGCATCCGGACCATGGCGAGAGTGCCGGCAGCCTGCTGCAGCATGCCGAGGTGGCCATGTACTGGGGCAAGGCGCAGCACGCGCCCTATGCGCTGTACCGCCCGGAGCTGGATCGTCACAGCCTGGTGCGCCTGGCGCTGATGAGCGAGCTAAAGGGCGCGGTGGAGCAGGGCCAGCTGAGCCTGTACTTCCAACCCAAGCTGGAGATTCGGGCGCGCCGCCTGCTCGGGGTGGAGTGCCTGGTGCGCTGGATTCATCCGGTGCACGGCTTCGTCCCCCCGGACGAGTTCATCCCCCTGGCCGAGCAGACCGGCAACGTCTGCGCGCTGACCCGCTGGGTGGTGCGTACCGCCCTGGCGCAGAGCCGCGCCTGGCATGACCAGGGGCTGGACCTGAAGGTAGCGGTCAACGTCTCCGCGCTGGACCTGGCCGATCCCGGCTTCGCCGGCTATATCGCCACCCAGCTGGCCGAGCACGGCGTGCCGCCGGCCGGCCTGGTGGTAGAAATCACCGAGAGCGCGGTGATGGCCGACCCCGAACTGGCCATGGGCCAGCTGCAGCAGCTGTGCGAGCTCGGCGTGCGCCTGTCGATCGACGACTACGGTACCGGCTACTCCAGCATGGCCCAGCTCAAGCGCCTGCCGGTGCACGAGCTGAAGATCGACAAGTCCTTCGTCCAGGACCTGCTGAGCAACCCGGACGACGACATCATCGTCCGCTCCACCGTCGAGCTGGGCCACAACATGGGGCTCAGGGTGGTGGCCGAGGGCGTGGAGACGGACGCCGTGCTGCAGCGCCTCGACCAGCTCGGCTGCGACATCGCCCAGGGCTACCTGCTGAGCAAGCCGCTGGCGCCGCAGGCCTTTGCCGACTGGCTGGCGCAGACCCACTGGGGCCTGCCGCGTCTCTAGGCTCCGGCGTTCGCCCCGACTTACAGCGGGGCTGCGAGCGGTTCGGCTGTCGCCGGCGAGGAGAACTGCAGGCAGCCATCCTCGAGGCGGGCGTAGCGCAGCAGGAGCAGGTCCAGCAGGTAGTTCTGGTACAGCTTCCAGGGCAGGCGGTCGCCCTGGCTTGGCAGCAGGTGGGCGGCGCGGCGGATGTAGCCGGACTGCAGGTCGAGGAAAGGCGTCGGGCGTACCCGGCCGCTGGGCTCGCGCGGGGTCACCTGGCGCATGCCGCTGGCCTCCATGTGGCGCAGCAGGCGGCACAGGTACTGGCAGGAGAGGTCGGCCTTGAGGGTCCAGCTGGCGTTGGTGTAGCCCAGTACCACGGCGGCATTGGGCAGGTCGCGCAGCATGATGCCGCGGTAGCCCATGCTTTGCGCGGCGTCGAAGGGCTGGCCGTCGACCGCCAGCTGCATGCCGCCGAACAGCTGCAGCTGCAGGCCGGTGGCGCTGACGATGGTGTCGGCGGCCAGCTCGCGGCCGGACTGCAGGCGGACGCCGCCGGCGGTGAGGCACTCGATCGGCTCGGTGACCATGTCCGCCTGGCCGCTGCGCAGCGCGGCGAACAGGTCGCCGTCCGGCACGGCGCAGACCCGCTCGTCCCAGGGCCGGTAGCGCGGGCTGAAGTGGCGCATGTCGAAGTCCGCATCCAGCTGCCGCCGCACCAGGCCCAGCAGCAGGCGCCGCACCAGGCCGGGGAAGCTCCTGGCCAGCTTGTGGAAGAGCATCTGCAGGGCCACGTTGCGGGTGCGCGCGATGCGGTACACCCAGGTTTCCGGCAGCAGCTTGCGCAGCCCGGCGAGCAGGCGGTCGTGCTGCGGCAGGTTGATCACGTAGCTCGGCGAGCGCTGCAGCAGGGTCACCTGCGCGCCGCGTGCCGCCAGCGCTGGCACCAGGGTCACGGCGGTGGCGCCGCTGCCGATCACCACGATGCGCCGGCCGGCCGGGTCATAGTCCTGCGGCCAGTGCTGCGGGTGGATGAAGGTGCCCCGGTAGTCCGCGCGCCCCGGGAAGTCCGGGGTGTAGCCGGCCTCGTAGCGGTAGTAGCCGGTGCACAGCAGCAGGAAGCGGCAACTCAGGTGCCGCGGCTCGGCCTCGTCGGCGCAGCGTACCTGCAGGGTCCAGGTGGCGCTGGCGCTGTCCCAGTCGGCGCGCAGCACCCGGTGGCGGTAGCGGATCAGCGTGTCGACGCCGTGTTCGCGGGCGGTGTCCGCGAGGTAGCGGCGGATCGCCGGGCCGTCGGCGATGGCCTGCGCATCGGTCCAGGGGCGGAAGCCGTAGCCCAGGGTGTACATGTCCGAGTCGGAGCGGATGCCCGGGTAGCGGAACAGGTCCCAGGTGCCGCCCAGCGCCTCGCGCCCCTCGAGGATGGCCAGGCGCTGGCCCGGCAGCTCGCGGCGCAGGTGGCAGGCGGCGCCGATGCCGGAAAGGCCGGCGCCGACGATCAGGACATCCAGGTGTTCGATGGACATGCGTGCTCCTCGTGGCGTGGCGTCGGATCAGCCTAGCGCGCCGTTGATCCGGCGCAAGGCAGCCTCGGCTCCAGGGTCTAGGCTGATAGCCATGACTGTCCACCCACAACAGGAGTTCGCCATGGCCAAAGCCAAGGACAAAAGCGTCAAGCCGCAGGTTGCTGCGCAGAAGCTCGGGCGCAAGGACTACGAGAAGGCCCTGGCGCAGCTGCACGTCGAGCTGGTCAAGCTGCAGCAGTGGGTGGTGGCCAGTGGGGCCAAGGTGGTGATCGTCTTCGAGGGGCGCGATGGCGCCGGCAAGGGCGGCACCATCAAGGCGCTCACCGAGCGGGTCAGTCCCAGGGTGTTCCGCGTGGTGGCGCTGCCGGCGCCGACCGAGCGGGAGAAGAGCCAGATGTATGTGCAGCGTTACCTGACGCAGATGCCGGCGGCCGGCGAGATCGTGATCTTCGACCGCAGCTGGTACAACCGCGCCGGCGTGGAGCGGGTCATGGGTTTCTGCAGCGAGGCGCAGGTGAAGAAGTTCCTCGCCCTGGCGCCGCTGTTCGAGCGCACCATGGTTGAGTCGGGGATCATCCTGCTCAAGTACTGGCTGGAGGTCAGCCCGGAAGAGCAGGAGCGGCGTCTGCACGCGCGCATCGACGACGGGCGCAAGGTGTGGAAGCTGTCGCCCATGGACATCAAGTCGTTCGACCGCTGGGACGACTACACCCGCGCCCGCGACGAGATGTTCGAGTCCACCGACACGCCCTGGGCGCCCTGGTTCGTCGCCCGCTCGGAGGACAAGAAACGGGTGCGCCTGAACCTGATCAGCCACCTGTTGCAGCAGATTCCCTACCAGCCGGTGGAGCAGCCCAAGGTCAAGCTGCCCAAGCGCAAGATCGGCAAGTACCAGCCGGCCAACTACCCGTTCAAGTACATCGCCGAGCCCTTCTGAGCGAGGCCACATCCGCGGTGGGATCGAACGCCGTCTTTCCCGAGAGCCATTGCCAGGCAGGCGCAGCGCGCCAAGGAGGCAGCCCATGGCAGAGCAGAAAGAGCGCCTGATCCTGCTGTTCGACGGCACCTGGAACGATCCGCAGGACCGCACCAACGTCTATCGCCTGTCGCGCTGCCTCGAGGATTTCGACGGCAAGCTGCGCCAGCGTTTCTTCTACGACCCCGGCGTGGGCACCACGCCGCTGACCCGCTTGGCCGGCGGGGCCTTCGGCAGCGGCCTGAGCCGCAACCTGCTGGAGGGCTACGACTGGCTGGTGCGGCGCTACCTGCAGGGCAGCGAGATCTTCGTCTTCGGCTTCAGCCGTGGCGCCTACACCGCGCGCAGCCTGGTCGGCATGCTGCGCAAGTGCGGCCTGCTGCACACTTCGACGCCCGTGCTGCTGAAGCAGGCCGAGGCGCTCTATCGCAACAAGGCGGTGGCGCCTGACGACAGCCTGGCCTGTGGCTTCCGGCAGAAGTACAGCCGCGATGTGGAAGTGGCCCTGGTCGGCGTGTGGGACACGGTCGGCGCGCTCGGCGTACCGGGCACCCGGGTCTCGGAGCGCGGCCTGTATGCCTGGCACGACACCCAGCTGTCGAAGATCGTGCGCCGCGCCTACCACGCGATGGCTCTGGACGAATTTCGCGCGGCCTACGATGTGGCGCCGTGGGCCGGCCAGCACAAGCCCGGGCAGCTGGAGGTGGAGCAGCGCTGGTTCATCGGCGCCCATGCCAACGTGGGCGGTGGTTACGAGCAGGACGCGCTGTGCGAACTGCCGCTGGCCTGGATGCTGCGCAAGGCCGCCGACGCCGGGCTCAGGCTGAAGCTGCCGCCGCTGGTCGAAGACGCCTGGATGGGGCGCCCGGCAGCGTCCTACGAGGACTTCATGGGGGGCGCTTATGCCGCCTGGCGCAGGGCCTGGCGCGGTGGCGACGGTCGTCACTACCGGCTGTTCGATCGGGACGACAGGGGCAACCGGGCGCTGGGGGTGACGGTCGATCCGTCGGTCTGGCGGCGCTGGCGACAGGATGCGGGCTATCGCCCGCGGACCCTGACCGACGCCGGGGTGCAGCCGCCGCACGACGCCTGAGGCAGCGTGCGGCGCATCCTCAGATTTCCGGATCGATCTGCGGGTGCTTGTGCCAGGCGCTGCCGCCGGGCAGCAACAGGTTCAGCGCCAAGGCGGCGATGGCGCACAGGGAGATGCCGGAAAGGGCGAATTCCTGGCCGCCGATGACCATGCCGCCGATGCCGAACACCAGGGTCACCGAGACGATGATCAGGTTGCGTGCCTCGGACAGGTCGACCTGGTGGCGGATCAGGGTGTTCAGGCCGACCACCGCGATGGAGCCGAACAGCAGGCAGAGGATGCCGCCCATCACCGGCACCGGGATGGCCTGCAGCGCCGCGCCGAACTTGCCGATGAAGGCCAGGGCGATGGCGAACACGGCGGCCCAGGTCATGATCTTCGGGTTGAAGTTCTTGGTCAGCATCACCGCGCCGGTCACCTCGGCGTAGGTGGTGTTGGGCGGGCCGCCGAACAGGCCGGCGGCCGAGGTGGCCAGGCCGTCGCCAAGCAGGGTGCGGTGCAGGCCGGGCTTCTTGATGAAGTTGTTGCCGGTGACGCTGCCGATGGCCACCACCCCGCCGATATGCTCGATGGCCGGAGCCAGGGCCACCGGCACTATGTAGAGGATGGCGCCCCAGTGCAGCTCGGGGGCGACGAAGGCCGGCAGCGCCAGCCAGGGCGCGGCGGCGATGGCGTCGGTCTTGATCACGCCGAAGAAGGCGGCCAGCAGGCAGCCCACGGCGATGCCGGCGAGGATCGGCACCAGGCGCAGCAGCCCCTTGCCGAGCACGGCCACCAGCAGGGTGGTGACCAGTGCCGGCATGGAGATCAGCATGGCGGTCTGGTAGGGCACCAGCTCCATGGCGCCGTCGCCGCTCTTGCCCATGGCCATGTTCACCGCCACCGGCGACAGGGCCAGGCCGATGGAGATGATCACCGGCGCGATCACCACCGGCGGCAGCAGGCGGTCGATGAAGCCGGCGCCACGCACCCGCACCAGCGCGCTGAGCACCACGTAGACCAGGCCGGCGGCGACTATGCCGCCGAGCACCGCGGGCAGGCCGAACTGGCCCTTGGCGGCGATGATCGGCGCGATGAAGGCGAAGCTCGACGCCAGGAACACCGGCACCTGGCGGCCGGTGACCAGCTGGAACAGCAGGGTGCCGACGCCGGCGGTGAACAGCGCCACGTTAGGGTCCATGCCGGTGATCAGCGGCATCAGCACCAGGGCACCGAAGGCCACGAAGAGCATCTGCGCGCCGGAGATCACCTGGCGCCAGAGGGGGTCGTTGAACTGCTGGGTCATGCTCAGGCGTCCTTCTGCTTGGTGCCGAAGATCTTGTCGCCGGCATCGCCCAGGCCGGGAATGATGTAGCCGTGTTCGTTGAGGCGCTGGTCGATGGAGGCGGTGTAGATCACCACGTCAGGGTGGGCGTCCTCGACCGCCTGGATGCCTTCCGGCGCGGCGACCAGGACCATGGCGCGGATTTCCTTGCAGCCGGCCTTCTTCAGCAGGTCGATGGTGGCGACCAGGGAGCCGCCGGTGGCCAGCATGGGGTCGACGATCAGCGCCAGGCGCTCGTCGATCTCCGGCGCCAGCTTCTCCAGGTAGGTGTGCGCCTGCAGGGTCTCCTCGTTGCGGGCGATGCCCACGGCGCTGACCTTGGCTCCCGGCACCAGGCTTAGCACGCCGTCGAGCATGCCGATGCCGGCACGCAGGATCGGCACCACGGTGATCTTCTTGCCGGCGATCTTCTCCACCTGCACCGGCCCGGCCCAGCCCTGGATCTCGTAACTTTCCAGCGGCAGGTCGTTGGTCGCCTCGTAGGTCAGCAGGGCGCCCACTTCCTGGGCCAGTTCGCGAAAATTCTTGGTACTGATGTCGGCGCGACGCATCAGGCCGAGCTTGTGGCGGATCAGCGGGTGGCGGATCTCACGGATGGGCATGCGGAGTTCTCCGGGCGGGCAAAAATTCTGGCTAGAGTAAAGCACTGCTGATGCCAGATAGAAGCCGCGCAGTTTACCGATTCGCCTGAGCGAATGGTCAGAAAATACGCCGCCAGGCTTGCCCTCCAGCGCTCATCTGAGTAACTTTGCCGGCCATTTTTTATGACCTACCATCCTTGGCGGTCACCCTTCGGGCCGTCGCTGGCGCGACGTTAAAAATTGCTCCCGGCAATTTTTTAACCAGCCCTCTTTCTACTTATCCGGAGTACGCCATGTCAGCCGATCTCGCCCATATCCGCCAAGTCATGGCCGAAGCCGATTGCCTGTTCACCGAGGCCCAGGTCGAGGCCGCCATCGAGCAGGTCGGCGCGACCATCAGCGCTGAGCTGGCCGAGAGCAATCCGGTGGTGTTCTGCGTGATGAACGGCGGCCTGATCTTCGCCGGCAAGCTGCTGCCCAAGCTGAACTTCCCGCTGGAACTGTCCTACCTGCACGCCACCCGCTACCGCAGCGAGACCACCGGCGGCGAGCTGTTCTGGAAGGCCAAGCCGGAAATCTCCTTCATCGACCGCGAAGTGCTGATCATCGACGACATCCTCGACGAGGGGCACACCCTGGCGGCCATCATCGAGTTCTGCAAGCACGCCGGCGCCCGCGCCGTGCACACCGCCGTGCTGATCGACAAGGATCACGACCGCAAGGCCCGCCCGGACCTCAAGGCCGACTACGTGGGGCTGTCCTGCGAGGATCGTTTCATCTTCGGCTACGGCATGGACTACAAGGGCTACTGGCGCAATGCCGCCGGCATCTACGCGGTGAAAGGCCTGTAAGTGCGCGCACCGGCCTTTCTCGACCGTACCCTGTTCGCCAAGCTGGCGGGCCAGGCCGGCCAGAGCCCGCGCCGGCGCGCCCACCACAACCTGCACGAGATGAGCGAGCCCTGCCATCGCCTGGCGGTGGGGCTGCAGCCGGACACCTATATCCCGCCCCATCGCCACCTGAGTGCCGACAAGGCCGAGACCCTGCTGGTGCTTCAGGGGTGCCTGGGCCTGCTGCTGTTCGGCGAGCAGGGCGAGCTGCAGCAGACCCGCCTGCTCGAAGCCGGCGGCGAATGCGTCGGGGTCGACCTGGCGCCCGGCCAGTTCCATGCCCTGGTGGTGCTGGAGGCGGACAGCATCCTCTTCGAATGCAAGGCCGGGCCCTACCGCCCGCTGGTCGAGGCCGAGCAGGCGGCCTGGGCGCCGCGCGAAGGCGAGCCCGGCGTAGCCGAGTACCTGGCCTGGATGCGCGCACAGTTCTAAACGCCTGCTCAGAGACTGCTGCGCGCTGAAGCCGCAGGTAGCCCGGATGCAATCCGGAAAAGCAGGCGACTCCGCGCCCGGAGTGCATCCGGGCTACGGACTGGCCTCCAGCCAGTCCAGCGCCTTGGCCCGCGCCTGCGCCAAGTCACGGGCGAAGGCCAGCACCCCGGGCTCGCGGCGGATGCCGGCGCGGCGCAGCTTCAGGCGCAGGTTGGCCGAGGCGCCGCTGAGCACCAGGCCGACCCCCTGCTGGCGGTAGTCGCGCAGCACATTCTCCAGCGCCGCCAGGGCGGTCATGTCCAGCAGCGGCACGGCGCTCATCTCCACCACCACCACCTTCACCCCGGGGTTGAAGCGGCGCAGCACGCTCAGCGCCTTCTCCGCCGCGCCGAAGAACAGCGGGCCGCGGATACTGTAGGCCAGCACCCCGTCCGGCAGCTCGCCGAGCAGCGCCAGCTGCTGGCGCGGCAACGGCTGGGCATCGGTCAGCTCGCTCATGCGCTTGATGAACAGGCCGGCGGCCAGCAGCAGGCCGACGCCGACGGCCAGCACCATGTCGAACAGCACAGTCAGCGCCAGGCAGGTCAGCAGTACCAGCACGTCGCTGCGCGGGGCGATGCGCAGGGTGTGCAGCACGTGGTGCGGCTCGCTCATGTTCCACGCCACCACCAGCAGCAGGGCGGCCAGCGAGGCCATCGGCAGGTAGCTGAACAGCGGCGCGAGCAGGAGCATGGCCAGCAGCACCACGCCGGCATGCACGATGGCCGCCAATGGCGAATAGGCGCCGGCCCGCACGTTGGCCGCCGAGCGGGCGATGGCGGCGGTGGCGGTGATGCCGCCGAACAGCGGGGCGACCAGGTTGCCCAGGCCCTGGCCGAGCAGCTCGCCGTTGGGGTCGTGCTTGCTGCCGGTCATGCCGTCGGCCACCACCGCGCACAGCAGCGACTCGATGGCACCGAGCATGGCGATGGCGAAGGCCGGCGCCAGCAGCTGGCGGATCAGCTCGAAGGACAGCACCAGCGGCTGGCCGTCCGGGCCCGGCAGCTGCCAGGGCCAGGCGAAGGCCGGCAGGAAGGGCGGGATGCCCGGCTGGCTGACGCCATCCAGGCTGTAGCTGAAGCGCTCGCCGAGGGTCGCCACCGGCAGGCCGGCGGCCTCCAGCAGCAACGCGGCCAGCACGCCGACCGCCAGCGCCACCAGGTGCCCCGGCACCCTGGGCGCCAGGCGCGGCCAGAGCAGCAGGGTGGCCAGGCTGACGGCGGCGGTCAGCGCGTCGCCGGGGCGGAAATCCGGCAGGGCCTGGCCGAGCAGGGCGAGCTGGTCGAGGAAGTGCTGCGGCGCACCGTCCAGGCGCAGGCCGAGCAGGTCCTTGATCTGCAGCACGGCGATGACGATGCCGATGCCGGCGGTGAAGCCCAGCGTCACCGGGTAGGGCACGAACTCGATCAGCCGGCCGGCGCGCAGCAGCCCCAGGGCGATCAGGATCAGCCCGGCCAGCATGCTGCACAGCAACAGGCCGCCGAGGCCGAACTGCTGGGTGATCGGCAGCAGGATGACGACGAAGGCGGCGGTGGGCCCGGAGATGTTGAAGCGCGAGCCGCCGCACAGGGCGATCAGCGGCGCGGCCACCAGCACGGTGTACAGGCCGTGCTGCGGCGCCACGCCGACGGCGATGGCCAGGGCCATGGCCAGCGGGATGGCGATGATGCCGACGGTGAGGCCGGCGGCCAGATCGCCGCGCAGGGCCTGCAGGGAATAACCGGCGGCCAGGACCTGGCGCCAGGCGGCGAACAGCGAAGGTAAGCGCATCGCGGACTCCAGCAAAGACCCTGCACATTATAGGGATAGCGGCTGCGCGCTTGGCGAGCCCCAGCCTCTGCTTTAGTCGCGTTGAGTGGCGCACGGGGCAAGGGTAAACTGCCGGCCCCGTGATATCCGCTAGCTGGAGTGCGTGATGCGTAAAGACAAGAAACAGGTGATCGGCGAAGAGATCAGCGAGGACTCCATCAAGCTGTTCCTCTCTGTCGAGCCGGCGGACGCCACGCCGCCGTCCCTGCACAAGCTGGTCAAGGCCTACCGTGGCCTGCGCATCGACGACTTCGAGCGCTTCCTGACCTTCTTCAAGGAGGCCGGCTACGACCTGGATGCCAAGGATGCCCGGGGCAACGACTTCATCGCCCTGATCGCCGACCAGCGCCTGGCCGAGCCCTATATAGAGGCGGTAAAAGCGGCGAAAGCCGGATTGGTCGTGGGAAAAATGACCGTCTGACCGGGCTCGTGCATTTTTTGCGACTGAATTCGCGGCATTAGTGGTATTGTGCGCGCCGAAAACTCCCGAGCCGGCGCCCCGACTGGCCTGGCGTACCCCGTGGTGCGCCCCGCGAGGGCCGCAGCAGAGCGGCCGAGGCCCTGCCGGGAGGGTGAAGAATTGAACGCGCGGGCTGCTAACAGGCGGCGCGCGCCGGACGAGGTTGCCCGCGTCGATCAGGCCAAGTCAGCGGCCACGATGTGAGCCCTCCGAAGCTCCAGGCACCCGTCTGGCTGCCAGTGATTAGACGTCGATGCGCGGCTCAAAAGGCCGATGTCAGCGACTTGGTACTGCAGATCTTGGAGAAGCGTTAAATGACGCAAGTCAATCACGAAACCGTGGATGTGCTGCTGGTCGGGGCCGGCATCATGAGCGCCACCCTGGCGGTGCTGCTCAAGGAGCTGGACCCCAGCCTCAAGCTGGAGATCGCCGAGCTGCGCTCCTCCGGCGCCATCGAGAGCTCCAACCCGTGGAACAACGCGGGTACCGGCCACGCCGGCCTGTGCGAGCTGAACTACACGCCGCAGGCGGCGGATGGCTCGGTGGACATCAAGAAGGCGGTGCAGATCAACACCCAGTTCGAGGTCTCCAAGCAGTTCTGGGCGTACCTGGCCGGCAAGAGCGCGTTCGGTTCGCCGAGGAACTTCATCAATCCGGTGCCGCACCTGAGCTTCGTGCGCGGCGACAAGGACATCGCCTTCCTCAAGAAGCGCCATGAGCTGCTCAGCCGTCACCATGCCTTCGAAAGCATGGAGTACACCGAAGACAAGGCCGCCATGGCCGAATGGATGCCGCTGATGATGCAGGGCCGCGATGCCAACGAGCGCATCGCCGCCACCCGCGCGCAGAACGGCACCGACGTCAACTTCGGCGCGCTGACCAACCAGCTGCTGCAGTACCTGGCCAGCCAGGGCGGCATCAGCGTCAGCTACAACCAGAAGGTCGTCGGCCTCAAGCGCACCAGCCAGGGCTGGAGCGTACAGGCCAAGAACACCAAGAACGGCGGGCAGCGCGAGATCCAGGCCAAGTTCGTCTTCCTTGGCGCCGGCGGCGGCGCCCTGCCGCTGCTGCAGATGTCCGGCATCCCGGAAGGCAAGGGCTTCGGCGGCTTCCCGGTGAGCGGCCAGTGGCTGCGCTGCGACAACCCGGAAGTGGTCAAGCTGCACCAGGCCAAGGTCTACAGCCAGGCCGAAGTCGGCGCGCCGCCGATGTCCGTGCCGCACCTGGACACCCGCGTGGTGGACGGCAAGACCTCGCTGCTGTTCGGCCCCTACGCCGGCTTCACCACCAAGTTCCTCAAGTACGGCTCGTTCCTCGACCTGCCGCTGTCGGTGCGCCCGAGCAACATCGGCCCGATGCTGGCGGTGGCCCGCGACAACATGGACCTGACTCGCTACCTGATCAAGGAAGTGCTGCAGTCCCAGGAACAGCGCCTGGAGTCCCTGCGCAAGTTCTACCCGCAGGCCAAGGCCGAGGACTGGAGCCTGGAAATCGCCGGCCAGCGCGTGCAGATCATCAAGAAGGACGCCAAGAAGGGCGGCATCCTGCAGTTCGGCACCGAACTGGTGGCGGCCGAGGACGGCACCATCGCCGCCCTGCTGGGTGCCTCGCCGGGCGCCTCGGTGACCGTGTCGATCATGCTCAACCTGATCGAGCGCTGCTTCGCCGAGCAGGCCCGCAGCGAGGCCTGGGCCAGCAAGCTGCGGGAGATCTTCCCGGCGCGCGAGAAGGTGCTGGAAGAGGACGCCGCGCTGTACCGCGAAGTGGCCGCCGCCAGCGCCAAGGCCCTGCAGCTCGCCTGAGCCGCCGTGCCATGAAAAAAGCCGCCCACGGGCGGCTTTTTCGTTTTCGCCTGGCTCAGGCCGCCAGGGCCAGGCGCGTGCCTCTGTCACGCGGGGCTGCTGCCAGCCGGGCGTCCTGCGGCAGCGGCCGGCCCAGCCAGCTGGCCCGCAGCTCGCGGACTTCCACCCAGCCCGCCTCGCTCGGCGGGGTATGCGCTTCGCGCAGGGCGCGGCACTGGCCCTGTGCGTCCAGCAGGACGAAGTAGCGGCGCTTCGGGCGCGGGGTAAGCAGGGACCACAGACTCAGCATGGGGACAATCCTCCTGGTTGCCGGATCCTTATGCCAGGCGGCGGTGACAGGGCGATGACAGGAACCGCCGGGGCCTGGCACGGGTCATACACGGCTGTCGGCAGGGCAGGGTGCTGGGTATACTGCCGGCCATTTTCCGCAGCCACCTTTCTGGAGATCGCCCATGAAGAAATACCTGCTGTTCGGTCTGCTTGCCGCGCTTGGCGTCAGCCTGGTCGGCTGTGCCCACAGCCCGCAGCAACTGCGTCCGCAGCCGCGCCTGACCGCGCAGCTGGCACCGGTCGGCCAGGGCCAGCCGGTGGTGGTGCGGGTGGTCGACGGTCGCCAGTCGCCGGTGCTCGGCACCCGCGGCGGCCTCTACCCGGAGACCAGTGCCATCAGCGTGCAGGGCCAGGACATCCTGCCGCGCCTGCAGACCGAGGCCGAGGCGGCCGTGCGCCTGCTCGGCTTCACTCCCAGCCAGAATGCCTACAACGCGCCGCAGCTGACCCTGACCCTGGTCGACCTGAAATACCAGTCGCCCAAGGACAGCACCTACGTGACCGAGGCCAACATCAGTGCCAGCTTCCGCGCCGACGTGCAGAACAGCAGCCGGCGCTACAGCGGCCGCTATGGTGCCTCGCTGAACCAGCGCTTCGGCATGGCGCCGAACCAGGAGACCAACACCAAGCTGGTGGCCGATGTGCTCAGCGATGCCCTGACCCGCACCTTCAAGGATCCGACCATCGGCCAGCTGCTCGGCCAGCCTTGAATCAGGCCCAGACATGAAAAAGCCCGGCATCTGCCGGGCTTTTTCATGTCTGGGCTTCAGGCCGCCTCGGCATACAGCTCCGGCAGGCTCAGGCCGGTGTGCTCGTCGATGTCCGGCAGGTCGTAGTGCTCGTGGCCGCCGAGGGAGCAGTAGATCAGCCAGTGATGGTCCTGCACGTTGATCGACAGTTCATCGACCACGGCCTCCACTTCGTCCAGCGAGTCGATCAGGTAGTCGTGGTCTACGGGTTGCGGGTTGAGCATGGCGGTTCCTCCGCTGTCATGGTGCGAAATCGGTCATGGCGTATGACTGATGGGTCACTGCGAGAGGATCAAACTCTAGGCCAGGTATATGACGGTTTTCAGACGAATTGGTGATGACCATTCACGCTCGTCGGAAACGGAACTTATAAGCAGCCACTTTCCAGTAGACTGCCGCCCGCCGCGACCCTGCTCGGCCCGTCCGGGCTGCCTGCTTTTGGTGCGCTGGTGGGCGCCGCCGAACGCTCTGCGTGGGGCCTTGCAGCCCGCCACGCCAGCTTCTGGTGCCGGCTTTTCCTGTTCATGGTGCATTCGAGGTGTTTTCGTGTCTCTGCAGTACCTCTGGAACCTGTTCTCCAACCACCCCGCCCAGGTGGTGAATGGCCTGGCCCTGTTCCTGGCCCTGGCCGGTGCCTGGCTGCTGCTGGCCACCCGGATCCGCGAGCAGCGCGCGGTGGCACGCCTGGCCGCCGCCAGCGACCTGGCCGACGACGCAGCCAGCTGGCTGGACGAGCCGACCCTGCGCATCAACCGTTTCTTCTTCCGCTTCGGCGGGGTCAGCCTGGCCGCGGCCCTGGCGCTGTCGTTCTACAGCACCGGCCTGTAGGGCGACGCGGATAGCAAAAAGGCAGCCCTCGGGCTGCCTTTTTCGTTAGCGCGCTGCCCTTACAGGGCCAGGCCGGCCTTGATCCGGTACTGGTTGCGCACCGGCGTGGCGTACTGGCGGATCAGCCAGGGGCGCTGCTGCGCGGGGCAGGCGTCGAGGCGGCGCTGCCATTCGCCACGGGCCTTGGCCAGTTCCTCGGCGGCGAACAGCTGCTCGGCGTCCGGCACCGGCAGTTCGGCGTCGCGCTCGTCCCACTGGGCATAGGCCAGGTAGTGCACCGGGAACAGGCGATAGCCGCCGAGGATGTGTCGGTCCATCAGGGCGGCCAGCTGCTTGGCATCCTCGAAGCCCTCGCGCACCGGCGCGCCGAAATGCACGTGGACGCGGCCCTTGTAGCCGGTGATGCCGAGGGCGATGCTGGCGTCATCCTCGCCCGGCGCCTTCTCGTAGTCGCCGGTGCTGGCGCGGATCTGCAGCTCGCGGGCCTTGGCCTGGTCACAGGGATCGTACTCGTAGCTGATCGACACCGGGATCAGGTTGAGCGCCGCCAGGGCCTCGGCAAACGGCTCGTCCTTGCGCGCCATGTGGAACATCTTGAGGATCGCCGAGTCGGTGCGGTCGTCGCCGTCCTTGGCCCGGCCCTCGGCCTGGGCGATCCAGATCGACTGGCCTTCCTCGCGGATCGAGTGGTTGATGTAGGCCGACAGCAGCTGGAAGGCCGCCAGCTTCTCGCGCCGCCCGGCGATGTTGCGGTGCACGATGAAGCTCTTGTTCAGGCGCATCAGGTCGCTGACGAAGGGGCGCTGCAGCAGGTTGTCGCCGATGGCGATGCGCGGCGTCGGCAGCCCGGCATGGAACACCGCGTAGTTGACGAAGGCCGGGTCCATCACGATGTCGCGGTGGTTGGCGAGGAACAGGTAGGGCGTGCCGGCCTTGAGCTGTTCCAGCCCGGAATAGCTGACGCCGTCGGTGGCGCGCTCCACGGTGCGGTCGATATAGGGCTCGATGCGCGCCTGCAGGGCGTCCACCGAAGCGATGCCGGCCGTCTCGCGTCGCAGCCGATGGGCTATAAGAGGTTTGAGCAGCCAGCCCATTGGCCCGGCCAGGCGCGGGAAGCGGAAGCGGGTGAGGGTGCCGAGGAAGGTATCGTCGCTCAACAGGCGCGCCAGTACGGCGGGGACTTCGTGGTCGGCGTAGGGTCGGATGGAATCGAATTCGCCCATCATGTTCTCGTTGTTCGGCTGCTCGGAACGCCCGCCAGGGGCGGCATGGCCCGCATGCAATGGGGCCAGCAATAGACCGGCGATTATACCGACAAGTCACACGGAGGCCGCGATGCTGGAATCACAGATGTACCAGTGCCCCTATTGCTGGGAGCAGGCCGAGGCCGTGCTCGACCTCTCGGCCGGTGACCAGGAGTACGTCGAGGACTGCCCGGTGTGCTGCCGGCCGATCGTCTTCGACCTGCGCACCGATGGCCAGGACTGGTCGCTGGACGTGCGCCGGGAGGACGACTGATGCAGCGCGTCTACGAGCCGCAGGACCTGCTGGAGGCCGAGTTGCTGCTCGGCATGCTGGCCAGTGAGGGCGTGGAGGCGCACCTGGCCGGGCGCCATCTGCTCGGCGCGATGGGCGAGCTGCCGGCGCTCGGGCTGCTCGGCCTGCTGGTGGAGGACGATGATGCCGAGCGCGCGCGCCGCCTGATCGCCGCGTACAATGCCGCCGCGCCGCTGTCCGGCGAGGAGCCCGAGGGCTGCCCCGGCGTGCTGCTCTGCTGATCCCTGCCGCCGGATGCCCGATACCTCATGAGTGGACGCTACGCCCTGTTCCGCTGGCCCCAGGCCATCGCCAACCTGCCGGGTTTTCCCGCCGAACATCCGCAGCGCTGGAACCTGTCGCCCGGCGCCCAGGTGCTGTTCGTCCACCAGCAGGGCGCCGAGCTGCGCGCCGCCAGCGGCCGCTGGGGGCTGACGCCAGCCTGGCTGACCGATTTCGCCAAGGCGCCGGCGCATGCCCGCGCCGAGACCCTGGCCGAGCAGGCGATGTTCCGCGAGGCCTTCGCCCAGCGCCGCTGCCTGTTGCCGGCCAACGGCTTCTACGAGTGGCGTGGCCAGGCCAACCGCAAGCGTCCCTACTGGCTGAGCGGCGAGGGCCTGCTGTATTTCGCCGGGCTATGGGAAATCTACCCGGCGGGGGGCGCCAACTACCTCAGCGTGGCCATGGTGACCCGCGAGGCGGCCTACCTGCGCCGCCCGCTGCTGCTGGACCAGGCCGCCAGCCGTGTCTGGCTCGATGCGCAAGCCTCGGCCGAGCAGCTGCAGGCGCTGCTGGCGGCGGCTCAGCCGTCGCTGCGCGAACGGGCGCTGGCGACCCTGATCAACGATCCGGCCTTCGAGGGGCCGGAGTGCCTCACCCCGGCGTAAGCGCCTCGCGGTATTCCGGGCGCTGCGCCAGGCCCTCCTTGAGCAGCTCCACCAGCAGGCGCACCTTGGGCGACAGGTGGCGTTGCTGCGGGTACAGCGCCCACACCGCGGTGTGCGGCGGACGCTGCTGCGGCAACAGGTCGAGCAGGGCGCCGCTGCGCAGGTGCGGCTGCACGTAGTAGTCCGGCAGCTGGCACAGGCCGAAGCCGCGCAGGGCGGCGTCGAGCACCGCCTCGCCGCTGTTGCAGCGCCAGTTGCCCTGCACCCTCAGGCTCAGCTCGCGGCCGTCCTGCTGAAAGTTCCAGTGGTCGCTGCTGCCGATCAGGCAGTTGTGCCGCGCCAGCTCCGACAGCGAGTGCGGCCGGCCATAGCGTTCCAGGTAGGCGGGCGCCGCGCACAGGTGCATGACCCGTGGCGCCAGGCGCGTGGCCACCAGGCGCGAGTCCTGCAGGCGGCCGAGGCGGATGGCCAGGTCCAGGCCGCCGTGCAGCAGGTCGAGGGTCTGGTTGCTCAGCTCGATCTCCACCCGCAGCTGCGGATGGCGCGCCATGAAGTCGTTGACCAGTGGCACGATGAAGCGCTCGCCGTAGGCCACCGCGCAGGTCATGCGCAGCAAACCCTTGGGCTCGTCGTTGAGGTCGCCGACCGCGCGCAGCGCCTCCTCGTGGGCGTCCTGCAGGCGCCGGCAGTGCTGCAGGAAGGTCTGCCCGGCCTCGGTCAGCGCCACCCGCCGGGTGCTGCGGTAGAACAGGCGGGTCTGCAGGCGTTCCTCCAGGCGCGCCACCTGGCGGCTGACCTGCGAGGTGGACAGCCCCAGGCGCCTGGCTGCGGCGGCGAACTGGCCGCTCTCGGCCACGGCGACGAACTCGTCCAGCCCTTCCCAGCGATTCATGGATTATCCCTGCATGGCAATAATGTTTTGCGAATGTGCTGATTATTCCCGAAATGGGGCTGTTCTACACTCTCGCCACTGTGCCCAACCGCTGGAGTGCGAATTCATGATCAAGTCCCGTGCCGCCGTGGCCTTCGGCCCCAACCAGCCGCTGCAGATCGTCGAGGTGGACGTGGCGCCGCCCAAGGCCGGTGAGGTGCTGGTGCGCATCGTCGCCAGCGGTGTGTGCCACACCGACGCCTACACCCTGTCCGGCCAGGACAGCGAGGGCGTGTTCCCCTGCATCCTCGGCCACGAGGGCGGCGGCATCGTCGAGGCGGTGGGCGAGGGCGTGACCTCGCTGGCGGTGGGCGACCACGTGATCCCGCTGTACACGGCCGAATGCCGCCAGTGCAAGTTCTGCACCTCGGGCAAGACCAACCTGTGCCAGGCGGTGCGCGCCACCCAGGGCAAGGGCCTGATGCCGGACGGCACCACGCGCTTCTCCTACCAGGGCCAGCCGGTCTACCACTACATGGGCTGCTCGACCTTCTCCGAATACACCGTGCTGCCGGAAATATCCCTGGCCAAGATCCCCAAGGAGGCGCCGCTGGAGAAGGTCTGCCTGCTCGGCTGCGGCGTCACCACCGGTATCGGCGCCGTACTCAACACCGCCAAGGTCGAGGAGGGCGCCACCGTGGCCATCTTCGGCCTGGGCGGCATCGGCCTGGCGGCGATCATAGGCGCCAAGATGGCCAAGGCCGCGCGCATCATCGCCATCGATATCAACCCGGCCAAGTTCGCGGTGGCCCGCGAGCTGGGTGCCACCGACTTCGTCAACCCGCAGGAGCACGCCAAGCCGATCCAGGAAGTGATAGTCGAGATGACCGACGGCGGCGTCGACTATTCCTTCGAATGCGTCGGCAACGTGCAGCTGATGCGCGCGGCGCTGGAGTGCTGCCACAAGGGCTGGGGCGAGTCGACCATCATCGGCGTGGCGCCGGCCGGCGCCGAGATCAGCACCCGGCCGTTCCAGCTGGTCACCGGGCGCGTCTGGCGCGGCAGCGCCTTCGGCGGCGTGAAGGGCCGCACCGAGCTGCCCGGCTATGTGGCCAAGGCGCAGAGCGGCGAGATCCCGCTGGACACCTTCATCACCCACACCATGGGCCTGGACGAGATCAACAGCGCCTTCGACCTGATGCACGAAGGCCAGAGCATCCGCACCGTCATCCACTTCTGAGGGCGCCGCGATGAGCCTGGAAATCGTCTCCGGCAACAAGAGCTTCGGTGGCTGGCACAAGCGCTACCGGCACCGCTCGACTGCGCTGAACTGCGACATGCAGTTCGCCGTCTACCTGCCGCCACAGGCGGAGCAGGAGGGTGCCCGCCTGCCGGTGCTGTACTGGCTGAGCGGCCTGACCTGCACCGACGAGAATTTCATGCAGAAGGCCGGCGCCCAGCGCCTGGCCGCCGAGCTGGGGCTGGTGCTGGTGGCGCCGGACACCAGTCCGCGCGGCGCAGGGGTACCGGACGACCCGGAGGGCGCCTGGGACTTCGGCCTCGGTGCCGGCTTCTACCTCAATGCCACCCAGGAGCCCTGGGCGCGGCACTACCGTATGTACGACTACGTGGTGCAGGAGTTGCCGGCGCTGATCGAGGCGAACTTCCCGGTCGGCGACCGGCGTGGCGTCGCCGGCCATTCCATGGGCGGGCATGGCGCGCTGATCTGCGCGCTGAAGAATCCCGGACGCTATCGCTCGGTCTCCGCCTTCGCGCCCATCGCCAACCCGCTGGACTGTCCCTGGGGCGAGAAGGCCTTCTCCCGCTATCTGGGTGAGGATCGTTCGCGCTGGCGCGAATGGGACGCCTGCGCGCTGCTGGCCGAGGCGCCAGAGAAGCTGCCGATCCTGGTCGACCAGGGCGACCGCGACGACTTCCTCGCCGTCCAGCTCAAGCCCCAGGCCCTGCAGGCCGCCGCCAGGGCCGCCGGGCATCCGCTGACCCTGCGGATGCAGCCGGGCTACGACCACAGCTACTACTTCATCGCCAGCTTTATCGACGACCATCTGCGCCATCATGCGGCAGCGCTACTCTCTAGCGGCGGGTAGTCGGCATTTGCAGTCGGGGCGCCGGTCTGACTAACCCGAGTGCCCTCAGCCAGAGGAGCCTGTCATGCATCCCTTCGAAGCCAAGCAGCCTCAGCAGTTGGCCATGCACCTAGGCTATGCCGGCCTGATTCCTTTCGTCAGCGGCGCGCTGGGCATCTGGGTCACTCCGAGCAGCTGGCAGCCTTTCGTGATGAGCGCGCTGCTGGATTATGCGGCCGTGATCCTGGCCTTCATGGGGGCCATCCACTGGGGCCTGGCGATGCGTGCCCAGGCCAACGACGAGCGTGCCAGGCTGCAGCTGGGCCTGTCGGTGATTCCGCCGTTGCTGGGCTGGGTTGCCGTAGCCAGCGGTATGCCCTTCGGACTGGCTCTGCCGATCTTCCTTTTCGCCTTCGTGCTGCTCTACTTCGCCGACCTGCGTGCGACCGCGCTGGGCCTGGCGCCGCAATGGTATCCGGCGCTGCGCCGGCCCCTGACCCTGGTGGTCAGCATCAGTCTGCTGCTGGCCTGGGCCAGCTTGCTGCGTGCATGAGTGCTGCTGTGGCGCACTCTTTGGCGATCCATTGCGCGAGCACGGCGCCCGCCTGGGGTAGAATCGCGGCCGGACTTTTCAAGGCATTTCCATCATGCGTATCGGTCACGGCTACGACGTTCATCGCTTTGGCGAGGGCGATTTCATCACCCTCGGCGGCGTGCGGATTCCCCACAGGTTCGGGCTGATCGCCCATTCCGACGGCGACGTGCTGCTGCATGCGCTCAGCGATGCGCTGCTCGGCGCCGCGGCCTTGGGCGATATCGGCAAGCACTTCCCCGATACCGACCCGAGCTTCAAGGGCGCCGACAGCCGTGCGCTGCTGCGCCACGTGCTCGGCCTGATCCGTGCCAAGGGCTATGTGGTCGGCAACGTCGACGCCACCATAGTGGCCCAGGCGCCGAAGATGGCGCCGCATATCGAGAGCATGCGCGCGCGCATCGCCGAGGACCTCGGCGTCGAGCTGGACGCGGTCAACGTCAAGGCCACCACCACCGAGAAGCTGGGTTTCACCGGCCGCGAGGAAGGGATCGCGGTGCATGCCGTGGCCCTGCTGCTCAGGGCATGAACGAAGCCGAACTGCTGGGCCCGCGCGCCCATGGCGAGGCCTGCGGCACGGCCGTGCTGAAGGCGGTGGCCGAGGACTTCCAGGTCGACGAGGTGCTCGACATCCCGCTGTCCGGCCAGGGTGAGCACCTCTGGCTATGGGTGGAGAAGCGCGGCCTCAACACCGAGGAGGCGGCCCGCCGCCTGGCCCGTGCCGCCGGCGTGTCGCAACGCCATATCAGCTACGCCGGGCTGAAGGATCGCCAGGCATTGACCCGCCAGTGGTTCAGTCTGCACCTGCCGGGCAAGGCCGATCCCGATCTGGGCGCCGCCACCGGCCCGGAACTGAGCATCCTCAGGAGCGCGCGCCACTCGCGCAAGCTGCAGCGCGGCGCCCACGCGGCCAACGGCTTCACCTTGCGCCTGACCGCGCTCGAGGCTGACCGCGCCGCGCTGGAGCAGCGCCTGCAGGCAATCCGGGCCGAAGGCGTACCCAACTACTTCGGCCTGCAGCGTTTCGGCCATGCCGGCGGCAATATCGTCGAGGCCCTGCACTTCGCCGCCGAGAGCGTGCTGCCGGAGCAGCGCAACCGCCGCTCGCGCCTGCTGTCGGCGGCACGCAGCCTGATCTTCAACCGCGTGCTGGCGGCGCGGGTCGCCGAGGGCAGCTGGAATCACGCGCAGGCCGGCGACCTGCTGGCCTTCACCGACAGCCGCAGCTTCTTCATGGCCGGCGAGGCGGAAACCCATGACCCGCGCCTGGCCGCACTGGACCTGCATCCGACCGGTCCGCTGTGGGGCGAAGGTCCGTCGCCGGCGGCCGGCGCCACGCACCTGCTGGAGCAGCGCCTGGCCGGCGAGCAGGCGGCGCTGGCCGGCTGGCTGGGCATGGCGGGCATGGCGCACGAACGGCGCATCCTGCGCCTCCCCATCGCCGACCTGTCGTGGCATTATCCCGAGCCTGACGTACTGCAACTGGCTTTCGTTCTGCCGGCCGGCTGCTTCGCCACCGTGGTGGTGCGCGAACTGGTCGACCTGCTACCGGCGGAACAGACGGATACTCCATGCGAATTCTGATCTCCAACGACGACGGGGTGATGGCACCCGGCATCGCCGCGCTGCACGACGCGTTGCACGACTACGCCGAGTGCGTGGTGATCGCCCCGAGCGAGGACAAGAGCGGTGCCAGCAGTGCGCTGACCCTCGACCGTCCGCTGCATCCGGCGACCCTGCCCAACGGCTTCATCGGCCTCAACGGCACGCCGACCGACTGCGTGCACCTGGGCCTCAACGCCCTGCTCGATCCGGTGCCGGACATGGTGGTGTCGGGCATCAACCTGGGCGCCAACCTGGGCGACGACGTGCTCTATTCCGGCACCGTCGCGGCGGCCCTGGAAGGGCGCTTCCTGAGCAAGCCGGCGTTCGCCTTCTCGCTGCTGTCGCGCCAGCCGACCAACCTGCCGACCGCCGCCTACTTCGCCCGCAAGCTGGTCGAGGCCCACGAGCGCCTCGCCCTGCCGCCACGCACCGTGCTCAACGTCAACGTGCCTAACCTGCCGCTGGAGCATATCCGTGGCGTGCAGCTGACCCGCCTCGGCCACCGCGCGCGCGCCGCCGCGCCGGTCAAGCAGGTCAATCCGCGTGGCAAGGAGGGCTACTGGATCTCGGTATCCGGCGATGCCGAGGACGGCGGGCCGGGTACCGACTTCCACGCAGTGATGCAGGGCTACGTGTCGATCACCCCGCTGCAGCTGGACCGGACCTTCCACGAGGCCTTCGATAGCCTTGGCGGCTGGCTGGAGGGGCTGCTGTGATGCGCGGCAACGATCACCTGCAGCGCCACGGCATCGGCATGACCTCGCAGCGCACCCGCGAGCGCCTGATCGAGCGCCTGTACGAGGAGGGCTTGTCCAACCCTCATGTGCTCGAGGTGATCCGCCGCACGCCGCGCCACCTGTTCGTCGACGAGGCCCTGGCCCATCGCGCCTACGAGGACACCGCGCTGCCCATCGGCCACAACCAGACCATCTCCCAGCCCTATATTGTCGGGCGCATGACCGAGCTGCTGCTCGCCGGCGGCCCTCTGGACAAGGTGCTGGAGATCGGCACCGGTTCCGGCTACCAGACCGCCGTGCTGGCACAGCTGGTGGAGCGAGTGTTCTCGGTGGAGCGCATCCAGAGCCTGCAGGACCGCGCCAAGGAGCGCCTGGCCGAGCTCAAGCTGCGCAACGTGGTGTTTCGCTGGGGTGATGGCTGGGAAGGCTGGAACGCCCTCGGTCCGTACCACGGCATCATGGTCACCGCCGCCGCTGCCGAGGTGCCGCAGGCGCTGCTGGACCAGCTGGCCATCGGCGGTCGCCTGGTGATTCCGGTGGGGGCGGGCGATGTGCAGGAACTGCTGCTGATCGTCCGCGAAGAGGACGGCTACTCCCGTCATGTGCTGGACCTGGTGCGCTTCGTGCCACTGCTCAACGGGCCCCTGGCCTGACCCTTCGCGCTACGGAAAGCCCAATGCAGAATCCCTTCCTGTTATTTGCCAAGGGCGTCGCCATGGGCGCCGCCGATGTCGTGCCCGGCGTGTCCGGCGGCACGGTTGCCTTCATCAGCGGCATCTACGACGAGCTGCTGCGCTCCATCGCAAGCATTCCCGAGGCGGCCCTGCAGCTGCTGCGCGGGCGTGTGGTCAAGGCCTGGCAGATGGCCAACGCGACCTTCCTGCTGGTGCTGCTGAGCGGCATCCTGACCAGCGTGTTCAGCCTGGCACGTCTGATCACCTGGCTGCTGGAACATCACCCGATCCCGGTATGGTCGTTCTTCTTCGGCCTGATCCTGGTCTCCAGCCACCTGGTGGCGCGCGAGATCGGACGCTGGAACTGGACCCGCGTGCTCAGCTTCGTGCTCGGCGGCGCCTTCGCCTGGTGGATCACCGTGGCTTCGCCCATCCAGTGGGGGCATGACCCGTTGAGCCTGTTCCTGGCCGGAGCCATCGCCATCTGCGCGATGATCCTGCCGGGCATTTCCGGCAGCTTCCTGCTGGTGCTGATGGGCCTGTACAGCCTGGTGCTGGGCGCGGTGAAGAGCCTCGATATCGCCGTGCTGGCGGTGTTCGCCGCCGGCTGCCTGGTCGGCATTCTCAGTTTCGCCCGTCTGCTCAGCTGGCTGCTGGCGCGTTTTCGCGACCTCACCCTGGCCTTCCTCACCGGCCTGATGCTGGGCTCGCTGAACAAGGTCTGGCCCTGGAAGCAGACCCTGACCTGGCGTGCCGACAGCCATGGCCAGCAGGTGCCGGTATTGCAGGAAAACCTCTGGCCGCTGCAGTTTGCCCAGCAGAGTGGCCAGGACGCCCAGTTGCTGGCAGCCATCCTGCTCGCCGTGGCCGGCGTGGTGCTGGTGCTCGGCCTGGAGTGGCTGGCCGGGCGCAAGCAACGGGCGGCTGGTGCCGGCGAATAAATCCGGCACAATGCGCGCACCAATTCATGCAGCACCGACACAGGAGCACGGGGTGAGTCTCACACAGCAGCGCAAGCGCCAGGCTCTGGCCGTTGCGGTTTTCGCCGCGTTACTGGCGGGCTGCAGCAGCAAGTCGTCGAACAGCGTACAGGTGGTGGATCGCACCCAGGGCAGTGCGCAGGCCACCCGCCCGCAGGCCACCAGCGGCCAGTACACGGTGCAGCGCGGCGATACCCTGTACTCCATCGCCTTTCGCTTCGGCTGGGACTGGAAAGCCCTGGCTGCGCGCAACAATATCCCCGCGCCCTACGTGATCCGCCCAGGGCAGCGCATCCGCTTCGACCTGCCCCAGCAGGGCGGTGCGCCGGTGGTCGCCCAGCCGAGCAGGCCTGCGGTGACCAGCGTGCCGCCGCCCGCCGCCCGCCCCCCGGTACAGGCGCAGCCGCCGCTGCAGAATGCGCCGCCGCAGCCGGCGAGCCGGCCTCCGGTGGCCAGTGGCACTCCCGCCGCGGCCGGCAAGGTGCAGTCGGTGCCACGCTCGGCCAAGGGCTGGGCCTGGCCTGCCAATGGCGTACTGATCGGCAAATTCTCCTCAAACGGGAGTTTGAATAAAGGAATTGATATCGCCGGAGAATTGGGCCAGCCTGTTTTGGCTGCGGCTGATGGTTCCGTTGTGTACGCCGGAAGTGGTTTACGGGGCTACGGTGAACTGGTGATCATCAAGCACAGCGATGCCTACGTAAGCGCCTACGGACATAACCGCAGGCTGCTGGTGCGGGAGGGACAGCAGGTCAAAGTCGGACAGCATATCGCCGAGATGGGTTCCACGGGAACCGACCGGGTGAAACTCCACTTCGAGATTCGCCGCCAGGGCAAACCTGTAGACCCCCTGCAATATCTGCCTCGTCGTTGACTCTGTGCCAGCCTGTTCCATGCGTGGCAGGAGCGGGCTTTGGTGTTGCCAGGGAGTCATCCAGCGATTCATCAGGTGCGCAATGATCGGCGGCAGGCCAGGGTTTCGACTGGTCTGGGGGGCCGGCTCTCCCTGATGTGGAACTGGAACGGGTGTCGCCAAGGCTTGTTGTCGAACTCAGCACAGGACAACAACAATGGCACTCAGCAAAGAAGCGCCGGAGTTTGACCTCGATGACGAAGTGCTTCTCATGGAGCCCGGCATCGTTCTGGAAGACCTGACAGAGGAAGCCGAGCTGTCGCTCTCCAGCAGCAAATCCAAGACCGCGACCAGCAATCTCAAGCAGCACAAGTACATCGACTACACGCGGGCGCTCGACGCGACCCAGCTGTATCTCAACGAAATCGGATTTTCCCCGCTGCTCACCCCGCAGGAAGAGGTGCACTTCGCGCGTCTGGCGCAGAAGGGCGACCCTGCCGGGCGCAAGCGCATGATCGAGAGCAACCTGCGCCTGGTGGTGAAGATCGCCCGCCGCTACGTCAATCGTGGCCTGTCCCTGCTGGACCTGATCGAAGAGGGCAACCTCGGCCTGATCCGTGCGGTGGAGAAGTTCGATCCGGAGCGCGGTTTCCGTTTCTCCACCTACGCCACCTGGTGGATCCGCCAGACCATCGAGCGGGCGATCATGAACCAGACCCGCACGATCCGCCTGCCGATCCATGTGGTGAAGGAGCTCAACGTCTATCTGCGCGCGGCCCGCGAGCTGACCCAGAAACTCGACCACGAACCCTCTGCCGAAGAGATCGCCAACCTGCTGGAGAAGCCGGTCGACGAGGTCAAGCGCATGCTCGGTCTCAACGAGCGGGTCACCTCGGTGGACGTTTCCCTCGGGCCGGACTCCGACAAGACCCTGCTCGACACCCTGACCGATGATCGTCCGAGCGACCCCTGCGACCTGCTGCAGGACGATGACCTGTCGGAGAGTATCGATCAGTGGCTGTCCGAACTCACCGACAAGCAGCGCGAGGTGGTGGTGCGCCGCTTCGGCCTGCGTGGCCACGAGAGCTGCACCCTGGAGGAGGTCGGCCAGGAGATCGGCCTGACCCGCGAGCGGGTGCGGCAGATCCAGGTCGAGGCGCTCAAGCGGCTGCGGGAAATCCTGGAGAAGAACGGACTGTCCAGCGACGCCCTGTTCCAGTAGGCGTAGCCCTTCACCTGAAAGCCCGGCGCTGGCCGGGCTTTTTATTGTCCGGCCATGTAAGCGATCGCTTACATGGCATGTAGGACATCTCAGGATATTTGCGCTGGCTGTGATCCATTCTTTGCGGTCTTAATATGGCAAGTATCTGATATTTAATAACTTATTCTTGTGGCTTGGGTCCGCGGGCGCGGCGCGGCGGCCGGGTGGCGGCCTTGTTCGGCCGCGGCGAGACGCTAATATGAAGCTGTGCCTAGGGAGAAGGCACGGTCGCCAGGACGGTGATCGAGGAACCACTGCAGGATGCAGTTCATCAGGAAGATGAAAGGATTCTCAGGGAGTAGGGAAGAAAGAGCGGGCGGTTAATCACCGCCCCTTTTTTTGCCCGCAGGAAAGGCAGAAACGAAAAGGCCCGCAGATGCGGGCCTTTTGCGTGGCGGGCGCTTAGCGCTCGAGGTGCTGCAGCTTGTCCTTCACACCGTCCCACTCCTCGGCGTCCGGCAGCGCTTCCTTCTTCTCGGTGATGTTCGGCCAGACTTCCGCCAGGTCGGCGTTCAGTTCGATGAATTCCTGCATGTCCTCGGGCACCTCGTCCTCGGAGAAGATTGCCTGGGCCGGGCACTCCGGCTCGCACAGGGCGCAGTCGATGCACTCGTCCGGGTGGATCACCAGGAAGTTCGGGCCTTCGTAGAAGCAGTCCACCGGGCAGACTTCCACGCAGTCGGTGTATTTGCACTTGATGCAGTTGTCGGTGACGACGAAGGTCATGCTGATTGTCTCCTCGGGCGGCAGCCTGAGCCCCATCTGTGCGGGGCTTGCAGGTGCTCGATAATGGCCGCGGCTCAGGCTGTAAACCGGGCAGTCGTAAAAATGCGCGCGATTCTACCAGTTTGATCGGGCCGGCGTTAGATGCGCGTCTTCCATGTATATAACAGTTCCAGGGCGCGGCGCGGGGTCAGATCATCGGGATTGATCTTGCCCAATTCCTCCAGCACCGGGTGCGGCAGGCTGGCGAACAGGTCGTTCTGCAGCGGAGCGGCCGGCTGGCCAGGCTCGCTGCGCGGCACCTCGTGCGGCAGGCTGGTGGTCTCCAGGCGCGCCAGGTGCTCGCGGGCGCGGGTGATCACCGGGGCGGGCACGCCGGCCAGCTGCGCCACCGCCAGGCCATAGCTCTGGCTGGCCGGGCCGGGCAGCACGTGATGCAGGAAGACGATGCGCTCGTTGTGCTCGGTGGCGTTGAGGTGCACGTTGGCCACCACCGGCTCGCTTTCCGGCAGTACGGTCAGCTCGAAGTAATGGGTGGCGAACAGGGTCCAGGCGCGCAGCTTGGCCAGGTGTTCGGCGGCCGACCAGGCCAGCGACAGGCCATCGAAGGTGCTGGTGCCGCGGCCCACCTCGTCCATCAGTACCAGGCTGCGGTCGCTGGCGTTGTGCAGGATGTTGGCGGTCTCGCTCATCTCCACCATGAAGGTCGAGCGGCCGCCGGCCAGGTCATCGCTGGAGCCGATGCGGGTGAAGATGCGGTCCACCAGCGACAGCTCGCAGCGGGTTGCCGGCACGTAGCTACCGATGTGGGCGAGCAGCACGATCAGCGCGGTCTGGCGCATGTAGGTGGACTTACCGCCCATGTTCGGGCCGGTGATGATCAGCATGCGGGTGCTGTCGTCGAGGCTCAGGTCGTTGGCCACGAAGGGCGTGTCGAGCACCTGCTCGACCACCGGGTGACGGCCCTGGTCGATACGCAGGCAGGGCTCCTCGACGAAGCGTGGACGATTGAGGTCGAGGTTCAGCGCGCGCTCGGCCAGGTTGGCCAGCACGTCCAGCTCGGCCAGGGCGGCGGCGGTGTCCTGCAGCGGTGCCAGCTGGGCGATGAGCAGTTCCAGCAGCTCCTCGTACAGCTGCTTCTCACGGGCCAGGGCGCGGCTCTTGGCCGACAGCGCCTTGTCCTCGAAGGCCTTCAGTTCCGGGGTGATGAAGCGCTCGGCGCCTTTCAGGGTCTGCCGGCGGATGTAGTCGGCCGGCGCCGACTCGGCCTGCTTGCTGGGCAGTTCGATGAAGTAGCCATGCACCCGGTTGTAGCCGACCTTGAGGTTGGCCAGGCCGGTGCGCTCCTTCTCGCGCGCCTCCAGGTCCATCAGGTACTGGCCGGCGTTCTCGCTGATCGACTGCAGCTCGTCCAGCTCGGCGTCGTAGCCGGTCTTGAGCACCCCGCCGTCGCGGATCACCGCCGGCGGGTTGTCGATGATCGCCCGTTGCAGCAGGTCGGCCAGCTCCGGGTAGGTGCGGATGTTCACTGCCAGCTCGGCCAGGTGCGGGGCGTCCAGCTCGGCCATCGCGCCTTGCAGCTGCGGCAGCGCGGCGAGGGCGTCGCGCAGGCGCGCCAGGTCACGTGGGCGGGCGTTGCGCAGGCCGATGCGGGCAAGGATGCGCTCGACGTCGCCGATGTCCTTGAGCTGCGGCTGCAGCAGCTCGAAGCGGTAGCGCTCCAGCAGGCAGGCGATGGCCTCCTGGCGCGCCTCCAGCACGCTGCGGTCGCGCAGCGGACGGTTCAGCCAGCGGGTCAGCAGGCGCGAGCCCATGGCGGTCTGGCAGCGGTCGACCACCGATTGCAGGGTGTTGTCGCGGCCGCCAGCGAGGTTGGTGTCCAGCTCCAGGTTGCGGCGGCTGGCGCCGTCGAGGATGACGGTGTCGTCCAGGCGTTCGTGGCGCAGGCTGCGCAGGTGCGGCAGGGCAGTGCGCTGGGTCTCCTTGGCATAGGCCAGCAGGCAGCCGGCGGCGCCGATGGCCAGAGTCAGGCCTTCGCAGCCGAAGCCCTTGAGGTCCTGCACGGCGAACTGCTGGCACAGGCTCTTGCGCGCGCTGTCCAGCTCGAAGTCCCAGGGCGCGCGGCGGCGCACGCCGCGGCGTTTCTCCAGCGGCAGGCCCTGGGGCCAGTCGTCGGGGATCAACAGCTCGGCCGGGGCCAGGCGCTCCAGCTCGGCCAGCAGGTTCTCCCAGCCTTTCAGTTCCTGCACGCTGAAGCGGCCGCTGGTGATGTCGAGCATGGCCAGGCCGAACAGCTTCTCGTCGCCCAGCACGGCGCCGACCAGGTTGTCGCGGCGCTCGTCGAGCAGCGCCTCGTCGCTGATGGTGCCCGGGGTGATGATGCGCACCACCTGGCGTTCCACCGGGCCCTTGCTGGTGGCCGGGTCACCGATCTGTTCGCAGATCGCCACCGATTCGCCGAACTTCACCAGACGTGCCAGGTAGCCCTCTGCCGAGTGGAAGGGGATGCCGGCCATGGGAATGGCCTGGCCGGCCGACTGGCCACGGGCGGTAAGGGTGATGTCGAGCAGGGCCGCGGCCTTCTTGGCATCCTCGTAGAACAGCTCGTAGAAGTCGCCCATGCGGTAGAACATCAGCATGTCCGGATGCTGGTTCTTCAGCTTCCAGTACTGCTGCATCATCGGTGTGTGTGCTGAAACATCCATAAATCAATGACTTAGCTTAAGTTGTCTAATTGGGCGGGGCATCGCTGTCCAAGACTTTTGCCCCGAGCCGGCACTGTTGGCCGCAATCCTGGCCAGGGCGGGCCCTGTGCACCGTCGATAGTGCGCAGGCCGATCTACCGCGAGGCTGGCCAGTTGCCATGGCGAGCCTGCGCTGGGGCATCGCTGATCGACTGCGCGCGGAGGTCGTGCAGGGTAGCGTCTTTCACGCCAGCGCGCTCGCATGCCTTGTGGCGGTGTTGCCTCAGCAGCGCTTGAGAGCGACGGGAAGGCGTCTTTCACGCGCCTGGCATGGCAGCCTGTTGGGCTACAGGCGGTGTCCAACCGCGCCGCTGCCGTCTCACTCCTTGCGATCGAAACGATTCAGCAGCTCATCCAGGATGCCCAGTCTGAACTGACGCTGCAGGGTCACGGCGAAGAACTGCTCGGCGATATCCGGCACTTCGGCATACAGCTGCAGGGCGCCGCTGCGCAGCTCGTCCTGCACCACCACGGCCGGCAGCAGGGCCAGGTCGCCGGAGTCGCGCGCCAGCAGGCGCAGCATGGCCATGTCGTCGACCTCGGCACAGATGATCGGGTTCAGGCCATGGCTGTGGCAGTAGACCTCGAACTGGCTGCGTACATCGCTGCTGCGCCCCGGCACGATCAGGCGGGCCTGCTGCAGGTCGCGGCGCAGGTCGAAGGGCTGTGCGTCGGCACGTGGCGGGCCGATCAGGCACACCGCCTGGCGGTCGAGCAGGCGGCATTGCCAGGGGCGCAGGCTGTCGGCGCTGACCGCCCGGTTGGTCAGCACCACGTCCAGCTTGTGCAGGGCCAGGCGCTCCAGCAGCTCGTCCAGGCTGCCGGATTCGAGGGTGATGCGCAGGTCGTCGCGGCCGAGGAAGGGGCGCAGCAGGTTTTCCTGGAAGTTGCGCGACAGCGTGGCCACCGCGCCGATGCGCAGCGTCTGGCTGACCTGGCGGGTGCTCAGCAGGGTGGTTTGCAGTTCGTTGCCGAGGGCGAAGATGGTCTCGGCGTAGTCCAGCACCAGGCGTCCCGCCTCGGTCAGCTGCAGGCTGCGGCCGGCGCGGATGAACAGCGGGTGGCCGAGCTGTTCTTCGAGCACGCGGATCTGCGTGGACAGGGCCGACTGCGACACGTGCAGCGCCTCGGCGGCGCGGGTCAGGTTGCCTTCCTTGGCCACGGCCCAGAAGTAGTGCAGGTGATGGAAATTCAGCCGGCGCATATTTCGTTCTTCTAAAGTGAACGAACAATTCTTATCTATCTATTTTTAATAGTTCAAGCGCTCCATGAGACTAGCGCCATCGCGCCCCCATGGAGATCGCCTCATGTTCAGCCTGTCCTTCCCTCTGGCTCAGGGGATGCCCTGGCTCTTCGCCCTGGCGCTGTTGCTGGCAGCATGGCTGCGCGGGTTCTGGTGGCCCGCGCGCATCGCTGGCGGCCTGGGCCTGGCCCTGGTGCTGGGCGCCTGGCTGCAGGCGGCGCTGGACGGCCAGGACAACGACCGCCTGGGGCTGGCCATGCTCGGCCTGGTCGGCCTGCTGGCCTGGGTGATCATCGAGTACTCGTGGCGTTACCTGGAGGGCGAGCCCGGCCAGCGCCGCTACGTGCTGGCCCTGTTGGTCACCCTGGCCGCCGTGGCCACGGTGGTGACCAGCACCGACCTGATCCTGCTGGTGGGCGCCTGGATACTCTCCAGCCTGAGCCTGCACCAGTTGCTGACCTTCTACCGCGACCGCCCTCAGGCGCTGGTGGTGGCGCACAAGAAATTCCTCGCCAGCCGCCTGGCCGATGTCGGCCTGATTCTCGCCGCGCTGCTGCTGATCCGCGCGAGTGGCGACAGCAATATCGCGATCATTCTGGAGAGCCTGAACACCCGCCTGCAGGCCAGCGGCCAGCTGGGCTGGGACCTGCAGCTGGCCGCGCTGCTGCTGGCCCTGGCGGTGATCCTCAAGTCGGCGCAGCTGCCGGTGCACGGCTGGCTGATCCAGGTGATGGAGGCGCCGACGCCGGTGTCGGCGCTGCTGCATGCCGGGCTGGTCAACCTCGGCGGCTTCCTGCTGCTGCGCTTCGCTCCGCTGTTCTCCGCCGCCGTGCCGGCGCAGAGCCTGCTGGTGGTGGTCGGCGGGCTGACCGCGGTGATCGCCGCGCTGGTGATGATGACGCGCATCAGCATCAAGGTGCGCCTGGCCTGGTCGACCTGCGCGCAGATGGGCCTGATGCTGCTGGAATGCGGCCTGGGCCTGTATGAACTGGCGCTGGTGCACCTGCTCGCCCACTCGCTGTACAAGGCCCACGCCTTCCTCGCCGCTGGCGAGACCGTGGCCCAGGCACGGCAGCACGCGCTGCAGCCCCAGGCGCCTGCGCCCGGTCTTGCTGGCCTGCTGCTGGCCCTGTTGCTGGCCGGTATGACTCTGGCACTACTGCAGGGGCTGTGGGTCTGGCTGCTGCCGTCCCAGGCGCTACCGCTGGTGGCTCTGGCCATTCTCGCCGTCGGCCTGGCGCCCTGGTGCCTGCACCGTGGCCAGGTGCTCTACGGGCTGGCGATGTTCGTCCTGCTGCTCGGCGCCTACCTGCTCTGGCACCAGGCCGCGGCCTGGATACTGCAGCAGCCGGGAAGCGCCGCATCCTGGCCGCTGAGCGCGCTGGCGCTGCTGCTGTTCCTCGGCCTCTACCTGCTGCAGGCGCTGATTCTCGCCCGCCCCCAGGGCGCCCTGGCGCGGCGCCTATATCCGCTGGCCTTCGCCGGCTTCTACCTGGATGAGCACTTCACCCGCCTCACCTTCCGCCTGTGGCCGGTCCGCGCGCCGCAGGTTTCGCCCCGCGCCACAGGAGATCGCCCATGACCGCGCACGAACACTTCCCCGGCCTCGACCGGGACGCCCTGCACGGCGCTGCCCGGCAGGCCTGTGAACGCATCGCGCCGACCTGGCCGCTGGATCGCATGATCGCCGTCAGCCCCCTGTGGGAGCGTCGCGACCTGCCCTGGCAGACCGTCGCCGCGCAGCTCTGGCAGCGCGCCGGCAGCCGCCTGAGCCTGGCCGCCGCGGACTACCGGCAAGCCTGGCAGGCCGGCCGCATCGGCGCGCGCCACCTGCAGCAGGCCCTGGCCGAGCAGGACCAGGCCTGGACAGTCGAGCAGTTGCTGACCGCCCTGGATGCCGAGCCGGAGCACACCAGCGGCCTGCCGCTGCTGGAAGACCTGGCCGACCCGGGCATCGCCCTGCCTGGCTGGCCGACACTGATCACCCAGCAGATCGGCCAGTGCTGCGCCGCCTGGTTCGACCACGAGCAGGCCGACTGGCGCCCGGATGCCGGCGTCGGGCTGTACCAGGCCTGGCGCAGCAGCATGCTGGCGGATCGCGGGCTCAGCGTGCTCAGTGCCTGTGCCGACCTGCACGGGCGCATCAGCGAACTGCCGCTGCAGCCGCAGGCGGCGCTGGAAGCGGCGGTGCAGCGCCTGGGCCTGGCCCGTGATGACTGGGAGCCCTGGTTCGACTGCCTGCTGCTGCGCAGCCTGGGCTGGGCCTCCTGGTGCGCCTACCGGCGCTGGCAGGCACGCCTGCAGGGCGGCGACGACCAGACCCTGGTGGAACTGCTGGCCATTCGCGCGGCCTGGGAATGGCTGGTGGATGACCGCCAGCGCGATGCGCAGAGCCGCTGGCAGCGTTGGCGCACGGCCTGGCAGGCCGGCCTGCAGCAATCACCCTCGGCCACCTGGCAGGCCCTGCAGCTGTGGCAGCGGGCCGATGAGCTGGCCTGGCAGGAACAACTGCAGCGCCGGCTCGGCCAGGCGCCTGCGGCCACCCCGGCGCAGGTGCCGCTGGCCAAACTGTTCTTCTGCATCGATGTGCGTTCCGAGCCGCTGCGCCGGGCCCTGGAGCAGGTCTGCCCGGAACTCGAGACCGGCGGCTTCGCCGGCTTCTTCGGCCTGCCCATCGCCTACACGCCGCTGGGCACCTGCGCTACCCGCCCGCAGCTGCCGGGCCTGCTGGCGCCGCAGCTGCAGGTCAGCGACAGCAGCGGCGACGCCGCGCAGGACCGGCAACTCGCTCAGGTGCGCCAGCAGCGACTGGCGCGCCAGGGTCGCTGGCGCCTGTTCGAGCGCCTGCCGGCCTCCACCTTCAGCCTGGTCGAGAGCATCGGCCTGGGCTATGCCGGCACCCTGGTCGGGCGCACCAGCGGTTTGCTCGGCGGCACGCCGGAGGTCCACCGCAGCGCCTGGCGCGATGCCGAGTGGCAACGCCTGAGCCCGCAATTGCCGACCATGAGCCTGGCGCAGAAGGCCGAGCTGGCCACGCGCATCCTCCAGGCCATGGGCCTCAGCGGCCAAGTGCCGGAATTGCTGGTGCTGATCGGCCATGGCAGCCAGAGTGCCAACAACCCCCAGGCGGCTGGCCTCGATTGCGGCGCCTGCTGCGGGCAGAGCGGCGAGGTCAATGCGCGCCTGCTGGCCAGCCTGCTCAACGACGCTGAAGTGAGGGCCGAGCTGCGCAGCCGCGGGCATGAGCTGCCGGCGCACTGCCAGGTGCTGGCCGGCCTGCACAACACCAGCACCGACGAGGTGCGGATTTTCGGCCAGCAGAATCTGCCGGCCGCCCTGCAGCCCGCCTGGCAGCGCCTGCGCCAGGCCCTCGACCAGGCCACCGTGCGGGTGCGCCAGGAGCGTGCCGATGCGCTGGGCCTGGCGGCGGCGCGCGAGCAGCCGGGCAAGCTGCTCGACCTGCTGCGCCGGCGCGCCCGCGACTGGGCGCAGACCCGCCCCGAATGGGGCCTGGCCGGCAACGCCGCGTTCATCGCCGCGCCGCGTGCGCGCACCCGTGACGTCGACCTGCAGGGCCGCGCCTTCCTGCACGACTACGACTGGCGCCAGGACCGCGAGGGCAGAGTGCTGGAGCTGATCATGACCGCGCCCATGGTGGTGGCGCACTGGATCAACCTGCAGTACTTCACCTCCACCACCGACAACCTGCGTTTCGGCAGTGGCAACAAGCTGCTGCACAACGTGGTGGGCGGCCATATCGGCGTGTTCGAGGGCAACGGCGGCGATTTGCGCATCGGCCTGGCCCGCCAGTCGCTGCACGACGGGCAGCAGTGGCTACACCGGCCGCTGCGCCTGCACGTGGTCATCGAAGCGCCGCAGGCGATGATCGACCGGGTGATCGAGGCCCACACGGTGGTCCGCGACCTGGTGCAGCACGGCTGGCTGCACCTGCTGCGCCTGGACGGCCAGCCGGCGCGCCTGGAGCGGCGCACCGCCAGCGGCTGGCAAGCCCTGCCGGACGCCTGAAAACGCCGAGGCCGCGTTCGGATGACGCGGCCTCGGCTGTGGCAACAGGCGCTGGAGTGGCTAGAAGTAACCCTCGATTTTCTTCTTCTCCATCGAGCCTTCCTGGTCATGGTCGATGACCCGCCCCTGGCGCTCGGACGTGCGGGTCAGCAGCATCTCCTGGATGATCTCCGGCAGCGATTGCGCCTGCGACTCCACCGCACCGGTCAGCGGGTAGCAGCCGAGGGTGCGGAAACGTACCCAGCGCGTCTGGATGCCGGCGCGCTGCTCGGGCGTGAGGTGCTCCAGCAGCCGCTCGTCGTCCACGCAGATCAATGTGCCGTGCAGCTCCACCACCGGGCGCGGCGCCGCGCGGTAGAGGTCGACGATCTCGATGTTCTCCAGGTGGATGTACTGCCAGATATCCAGCTCGGTCCAGTTCGACAGCGGGAACACCCGCAGGCTTTCGCCGGCGTTGATCCGGGTGTTGTACAACTGCCACAGCTCGGGGCGCTGCTGCTTGGGGTCCCAGCGCTGGTGCGGATCGCGGAAGGAGCACACACGCTCCTTGGCCCGCGACTTTTCCTCGTCGCGCCGGGCGCCACCGAAGCAGGCGTCGAAACCGTACTGCGCCAGCGCCTGCTTGAGCGCCTCGGTCTTCATGATGTCGGTGTACTTGGCCGAGCCCACGGAGAACGGCGTGATGTTCAGCCGCGCGCCGTCGGGGTTGATGTGCACGCGCATGTCCAGGCCCAGGCGCGCGGCCAGGCGGTCGCGGAACCGGCCCATCTCGTGGAATTCCCAGCCGGTGTCGACATGCAGCAGCGGAAACGGCAGCGGGCCGGGAAAGAACGCCTTGCGCGCCAGGTGCAGCAGCACGGTGGAGTCCTTGCCGATCGAATAGAACAGGCAGGGGTTGCGCATCACCGCCACCACCTCGCGCAGGATGTGGATGGCCTCGGCCTCGAGGGCACGCAGGTGGGTCAGACGGGAAACGCTGGGGGCGAAGGCATTCATGGATTGCATTGCTCGCAGTGGCCGGCACTGGCCAGTTGGCTGACGGGGCGGCGTTCCTCGTGCTGGCAGGCCGGGCAGGCCCAGATGTGCGCCGCCGCCAGCGGCGTGCCCAGGCCACAGTCGGCACAGAGCAGGCCGGGCTCGCTGCGCACCACGGCAAAACCAGGGGCCGCGCAATGCGGACAGAGACTGGCCAGACGTTGCGCCAACTGCGTAGCCGCCTCACGGATCACTGCCTGGCGCAGGGGGTTGAGGTGGGCACGCATATCGGTTTCCAGCCAGACGCTCGGCTCGCGCGCCAGCAACCATTCCAGCTGCCCGAGCAACCAATCGCGCTGGCGAATGCCCTTGCGGAACCAGGCCTCGCCGGGGCGCCCGAGGATCAGCGCATGCTCGGGAAAGCGCGCACGCTGCATGAAGGCCTCGGCGGCCTGCAGGCTGTCGACCTCGGCCTGGGCGTAGTTGGTCGCCCCCGAGCCGGCCAGGGCGAACACCGGGTACTGCAGCTGGGCATCCCACAGGCAGAGGATCTCGTAGTCCCAGGGCATCCAGCCCAGGTGCGGGTCGCGGGCGAAGCTGCCCTCGCTGCCCAGGCCGTAGCGCATTCCGCTCAGCGAGCAGGCCAGCCTGGCCTTGGCCAGCGCCGTGTCATGGGCGCTGCCGCTGCGCGGCACCTCGCGGCTGAAGGTGCCGAAGTGGTCGGTGTCGTAGCTGCTGACCGCTTCGATGGCGAAGCCCAGCGGTGCCAGCGCCTCGACCACCAGGCGGGTCTTGTCATGGCAGGTGAGGAAGGCGACACACCGCGCCAGGGACTGGGCGGCATGATGCCCATGGGGGGCAAGAGCGGCAGACATGGCGATGATTCCTGCTGAGGGAGACGCAGGCATTTTCACCAGCCGAAGCTATAGTCAAAAATAGATTATCAATTACAAAACCATCGCTTATTGACTATGAAAAGACCGCGCTTTCACACCCGCCAGACCACCTTTCGCCAACTGGAAACCTTCCTCGCCGTGGCCGAGCGCCTCAGCGTGACGGAGGCGGCGCGCGCCCTGCACCTGGCCCAGCCCTCGGTGTCGACGCAGATCACCAAGCTGGAGCAGGCCCTGGGCATGAACCTGTTCGAGCAGCTGGGCAAGCGCCTGCACCTGACCGATGCCGGACGCGAGGTGCAGGCCGGGGCAAGGGAGATCTTCGATGCCCTCGATCATCTGGAGATGCGCCTGGCCCAGCTCAATGGCCTGACCGCCGGACAGCTGCGCCTCGGCGCGGTGACCACCGCCAAGTACCTGGTGCCGCGCCTGCTCGGCCCGTTCTGCCGGCAGTACCCGCAGGTCGAGGTGGAGCTGAACATCGCCAACCGCTCGGAAGTGATCCGCCGCCTGGAGGACAACCGCGACGACCTCTATGTATTCAGCCAGCCGCCGCGGCACCTGGACCTGGACGTGGTGCCCTTGGCCGACAACCCGCTGGTGGTGATCGCCCCGGCCGGGCATCGCCTCGCCGGCCAGTGCCTGCGCTGGGAGCAACTGGCGGCGGAACCCTTCCTCAGCCGCGAACCGGGCTCCGGCACGCGCCTGGCCATCGAGGAGCACTTCGCCCGCTTTGGCTGGAGCCTCAGGCCGCAGATGACCATCGAGAGCAACGAGGCGATCAAGGAGTCGGTCGCCGCCGGCCTGGGCATCGCCATCCTGTCGCGGCACACGCTGATCCACACCGCGCCGGGCAATCTGGTGGAGCTGGATGTGGAAGGCTTCCCCATTCCTAACCGCTGGTACCTGGTGCGCTGGCGCACCAAGAATCCATCGCCGGCCGCGCTGGCCTTCAGCCGTTTCGCCGAGATACCGCTGGAGACCCCGACGCTGCCGGCTTGAGCCTCTCAGTCCAGGCGCTGGCTGGCGCGACTCAGACGGTCGTGCACCGCGGCCCAGGCGTCCTGCAGCGGCGGTAGCTGGATATACAGGCGCTCCAGGCCCAACGCATCGAGCTGGTAGAGCGCGGCATACAGGCGTGCGGCATAGGCCTGCGGCTCATCGCCCAGGTCCAGGGCCGGCCCCTGGCTGGGCTGCGCGCGCCCACACCAGAGCCAGCCGCAGCGCGGCGAGGCAAGGGCCTCGGCAGGTGCCTTCACGAAGGCCAGGGTCGTGGTGCTGGGCGCGTAGTGGCGATGGTGCTGGCCGGGCGCGCGCACGGCGCCGGCCTTGCCTTCCAGCGGCTCGCCAAGCAACGCCTCCAGCCGATCCTGGCCGAGCATGCCGCGGCGCAGCAGGCGCGGGCTGTCGCCCGGCAACAGGCTGACGATGCTCGACTCGAGGCCCACCTGGCAGGGACCGCCGTCGAGAATCCACAGGTCGCTGCCGGCGAACTGCTGCGCCACATGCTCGGCGCTGGTCGGGCTGATCGACATGTAGCGGTTGGCCGAGGGCGCCACCAGGCCTCCACCGAAGGCCGCGAGCAGCGCCTGCGCGCTCGGGTGCGCCGGCACGCGCAGGGCCACGCTGTCCTGGCCGGCGGTGACGCTGCGCGAGACTTCGTCACGGGCCGGCAGCACCAGGGTCAGCGGCCCCGGCCAGCAGGCGTCCATCAGCCGTCGCGCGGCCGGTGGAACCTCGGCGGCCCACTGGCCGACCTGCTCGGCGCTGGCCAGGTGCACGATCAGCGGGTTGCTGCTCGGCCGCCCCTTCAGGGCGAAGACCTGCTCCACCGCCGCCGGCTGGCAGGCATCGGCGGCCAGGCCGTAGACGGTTTCCGTGGGCATGGCGACGAGGCTGCCGCCGCGCAGGCGGGTGGCGCACTGTTGAATATCGGTGGTGATCAGGGGCATGGCGGGTTATGTGCGGGGCTGCTGTCAGTTGCTGCGACCATAGCGCCTGGCGGCTCGATCATCCATAGCGAGGTTCGGGTAGACACAGAGAAAGTAGCGGGCGCTGATTGATCTATGCCCCGGCGACAAGTGACAGAGCCTTGCGGGAGAAAACTGCCTGGGGTCGGTTGATGTTGCCCAGGTTCCGAGCGTTGTCGTACACACTCAGGCTTCGTCAGCTTCAAGGCTGGCAACTTATCATGCCGTTGCTCCTG
This sequence comes from Aquipseudomonas alcaligenes, assembly GCF_003205495.1. Taxonomy (GTDB): domain Bacteria; phylum Pseudomonadota; class Gammaproteobacteria; order Pseudomonadales; family Pseudomonadaceae; genus Aquipseudomonas; species Aquipseudomonas alcaligenes_B. The sequence continues at coordinate 89,931 of NZ_QJRX01000003.1, forward strand.
GCTTCGGTAGCCTCTGGACTCCACCCCAAGTCTCATTGAGGGGCCTGGAATGGATTTCTGTTTAACGAATCAAGTCCGGTCTCTTATTCTCGCTTTCATGAGTGGAGCTGCATCATTGGGCCTGAAAGGCCATTCATATCGATCTGCCCCGCTGCAATCGCCAGGCCGCCTGGTGTAGGGTAGCCAGCCTGCCCGAACCTCCCGGAGAGCACATGGACTCCATCACGTCGTTGGCCGAGCAGCTGGGGGCTCGGCTCAAGGCCCTGAGCGCCCAGGTCAGCACCGCCGAGTCCTGTACCGGCGGCGGCATCGCCGAGGCCATCACCCGCATCGCGGGTAGCTCGGCCTGGTTCGAGGCCGGCTACGTCACCTATTCCAATGCCCAGAAGACTGCCCAGCTCGGCGTGCCCGCGCAGCTGTTCCCGCGTGTCGGTGCGGTCAGTCGCGAAGTGGTGGAGGCCATGGTCGCCGGTGCCCGACGCCACAGCGGCGCGCGCTTCGCCGTGGCGGTCAGCGGCATCGCCGGCCCCGACGGCGGCTCGGCGGAAAAGCCGGTGGGCACGGTGTGGCTGGCCTGGGCCGACGGCGAGCGCAGCTTCGCCGAGCGCTGCCAGTTCGCCGGGGACCGCGAGGCGGTGCGCCGGCAGACGGTCGAACGGGCGCTGCAGGGCTTGCTCCGACTGGCGGCAGGAGAAAATCCGGTTCAGGGGTAGGCGAGCGATTTGCCTTATGGAATACTACTGTCTACTTATACAGTTGTTGGCGAGCGTACGGCTCCCTTTGATCACGTGAGGATGGAAATGGACGAGAACAAGAAGCGCGCGTTGGCGGCCGCCCTGGGCCAGATCGAGAAGCAGTTCGGCAAGGGTGCCGTGATGCGCATGGGCGACCACGAGCGCCAGGCCATCCCGGCCATCTCCACCGGCTCCCTCGGCCTCGACATCGCGCTCGGCATCGGCGGCCTGCCCAAGGGCCGGATCGTCGAGATCTACGGTCCGGAATCCTCGGGCAAGACCACCCTGACCCTGTCGGTCATCGCCGAAGCCCAGAAAGCGGGCGCCACCTGCGCCTTCGTCGACGCCGAGCACGCGCTGGACCCGGACTACGCCGGCAAGCTGGGCGTCAACGTCGACGACCTGCTGGTGTCGCAGCCGGACACCGGCGAGCAGGCCCTGGAGATCACCGACATGCTGGTGCGCTCCAATGCGGTGGATGTGATCATCGTCGACTCCGTGGCCGCGCTGGTGCCCAAGGCCGAGATCGAGGGCGAGATGGGGGATTCCCACGTCGGCCTGCAGGCCCGCCTGATGAGCCAGGCGCTGCGCAAGATCACCGGCAACATCAAGAACGCCAACTGCCTGGTCATCTTCATCAACCAGATCCGCATGAAGATCGGCGTGATGTTCGGCAACCCGGAAACCACCACCGGTGGCAACGCCCTCAAGTTCTACGCCTCGGTGCGCCTGGACATCCGTCGCACCGGCGCGGTGAAGGAAGGCGACGAGGTGGTCGGCAGCGAAACCCGCGTCAAGGTGGTGAAGAACAAGGTGGCCCCGCCGTTCCGCCAGGCCGAGTTCCAGATCATGTACGGCAAGGGCATCTACCGCACCGGCGAGATCATCGACCTGGGCGTGCAGCTGGGTCTGGTCGAGAAGTCCGGCGCCTGGTACAGCTACCAGGGCAACAAGATCGGCCAGGGCAAGGCCAACGCCGCCAAGTACCTGGAAGACAACCCGGAAGTGGGTGGCGCCATCGAGAAGATCATCCGCGACAAGCTGCTGGTGGATTCCGCTGCGGCGCGCGGTGCGGTCGAGGAAGACGCCGACGAGATGGCCGATCTGGACGTCTGAGTCGACGGCCATGGGCGCTGTGCTGGATACGCCGGTCGCCGTGCGCCGCGCCGCCATGGACCTGCTGGCCAGGCGTGAGCATGGCCGGGTCGAACTGACCCGCAAGCTGCGCCAGCGCGGCGCGCCGGATGAGCTGATCGCGGCCGCCCTCGAGCGTCTGGCCGAGGAGGGCCTGTTGTCCGAGGCGCGCTACCTGGAGTCCTTCGTGGCCAGCCGTGCACGGGCCGGTTACGGGCCCATGCGCATTCGCGAGGAACTGGCCCAGCGCGGCCTGCCCAGACCGGCCATCGAGCAGGCGCTGAGCGAGGCCGAGGTGGATTGGGGCGAGCAGCTGCGCGAACTGTGGCAGCGCAAGTTCGCCGGCCAGTTGCCGCAGGACATGCGCGAGAAGGCCAAGCAGGCGCGTTTTCTCGGCTACCGCGGTTTTTCCCAGGAGCAGATAGGTCGTCTGCTGCGCGGCGCCAGCCTGGATTGATTTCCCCTTAGAGCCCGAAGCGTCCCCTCTTCGGGCTCCGTTTTTTCAGCGTCTGTGCCAGGTCGTGCCGGCTAGGCGTTCTGCGCCCAGTTCTGCGGCAGGTTGATGAAGTCCACCAACTCACGCAGGCGACCGTGGTCGCGGGCGTTGAAGCGGAAGGCCAGGCGCGTCAGTTCGCACAGCTCCGGCTCGTCGCTCTCCGCCTCGCAGTAGGGTTGCTGCAGGTAGCCGCCGTCCAGGCAGAGGTCGGCGAATTCCTTGTTGAGGGTTGCCAGCGCGGCCTGGTTGAGCGGGTGGTTCATGCGTACCACGAAGCTGTCCTTGAGCCAGCGCGAGGAGTGGAAGTTGCGATAGAAGCGGGCGATCTCCTGGCCGGCCTCTTCGGCACTGTGCACCAGACGCACCAGCTGCAGGTCGCTGGGCAGTATGTAGCGGCGTTCCTGCAGCTGCATGCGCAGGAAGTCCTGGAAGTGCTCCCAGTAGCTGCTACCCGGTTCGTCCAGCAGCACGATGGGCACCAGTGGACTCTTGCCGGTCTGGATCAGGGTCATCACCTCCAGCGCCTCGTCCAGGGTGCCGAAACCGCCGGGGCAGAGCACCAGGGCATCGGCTTCCTTGACGAAGAACAGCTTGCGCAGGAAGAAGAAGTGGAACGACAGCAGGTGGGCACTGCCGTTGACCACGTCGTTGGCGCCCTGCTCAAAGGGCAGGGTGATGTTGAAGCCCAGGCTGTTTTCCAGGCCGGCGCCTTCGTGGGCGGCAGCCATGATGCCGCCGCCGGCGCCGGTGATCACCATCAGGTCGAGGCGGGCCAGGGTCTGGCCCAGTTCGCGGGCCAGGCGGTAGGTCGGATGGTCGGCGGGCGTGCGCGCCGAGCCGAATACCGTGACCTTGCGCCGGCGCTTGAACTGTTCGAGGGTGCTGAAGGCCAGCTCCATCTCGCGCAGGGTCTGCAACATGATCTTGGCGTCCCAGCGGTTGCGGTCGGCCTGGGCCATGCGGATCACGGTGGTGAGCATTTCGCGGTACAGCGGCAGGTTGGGGCTGGCAGGCGGGACGACCAGGGCGGTGAGTTGCTCGATGTGGCTGCTGAGGTCGACTCCGCTGGTCTGGAAGTGCCGGGACAGGTAATCGTCCGGTTCGTAAGGCATAGACTTCTCCTTCTTCTGATGCAGGTCCGGTCGCGGCCACGTCCTGTGGCGCCAGACCCTGTCTGAGAGTATGGCCCGGACCATGACGTTATGACGGACAAAAGACGCCCCGGGTTGCAGGGCAACCCAGGGGCTTTTGTAACCGGATGACTCGGGGCTCAGGCGCCGTGCGGCGTCACAGGGCGATCTGCTCGCCCGGTTCGGGGATGTTGGCGATCCAGTTCAGGCGCTGGCGCAGGGCCTGTTGCAGGGTCTGCATCTTCTCCAGCTCGCCATGTACCAGGTACAGCTCGGGGCGGTGCTCGAAGTGGGCGACCCAGTCCAGCAGCTGCGATTGCCCGGCATGCGCCGAGAAGCCGCCGAGGGTGTGAACCTGGGCCCTCACGGCGATGCGCTGGTGCAGCAGCTTCACCGTGCTGGCGCCGTCGACGATGGCGCGGCCGAGGGTGCCACGGGCCTGGAAGCCGGGGAACACCAGGTGGCATTCGCTGCGCCAGAGGTTGTGCTTGAAGTGATGGACGATGCGTCCGCCGGTGCACATGCCGCTGCCGGCGATGATGACGGCACCGCTCTTGACCCGGTTGATCGCCATCGACTCTTCCGGCGACTCGGTGCAGCGCAGCACCGGCAGCCAGTCCTCGACGCGCCTGACCCCCTTGGCCTGCAGGGCGGCGCGATCGACCGGGTTGAACTGCTCGTGGAAGCGCGAGTAGATGGCGTTGGCGCGGATCGCCATGGGGCTGTCGAGGAACACCGCCTGCTGTGGCAGGCGTCCCTCCTGATAGAAACGGCCCAGGTAGTAGATCAGGTCCTGGGTGCGACCGACGGCGAAGGAGGGAATCAGCACATTACCGCCGTCGCGATGGGCCTGCTGCAGGATGCCGGCCAGCTCGTCGAGGGTGTCCTCGCTGCGGCGGTGGTCGCGGTCGCCGTAGGTGGACTCGAGCAGCACCACGTCGGCGCGGTCGAGGATGGCCGGGTCGTGCATCAGTGGCGAACAGGTGTTGCCGAGGTCGCCGGAGAACACCAGGCGGCGCTGCAGATGGTGGTCCTGCACCTCCACCTCGACGATGGCCGAGCCGAGGATGTGGCCGGCATCGTGGTAGGTCACCTGCACGCCCTTGGCCACTTCGGTGGCCCGGCCATAGGGCAGAGGGCGGCGCAGCTGCAGGGCCCGCTCGGTATCGCGGGTGGTGTAGAGCGGCTCGATCGCCGCCTTGCCCAGGCGTGCGCGCCATTTGTTCTCCCACTCGGCGTCCTTCTCCTGCAGGTGCGCGGCGTCCAGCAGCATCAGTTCCATCAGCGCGCAGGAGGCTTCGGTGGCGAAGATCGGCCCGCGGTAGCCGTCCTTCACCAGCTTGGGTAGCAGGCCGGTGTGGTCCAGGTGGGCGTGGGAAACCACCACCGCGTCCAGCGTCAGCGGGTCGAAGGGGAAGGGCTGGCGGTTGCCTTCCTCATCCTCGCGGCGCCCCTGACGCAGGCCGCATTCGAGCAGCACCCGCGCGCCGTCGCGGCTTTCGATCAGGTAGCGGGAGCCGGTGACTTGCTGGATGGCGCCGAGAAAGCTGAGCAGAGCCATGGAGAGTCCTTCTTCACGATGATGGCTGGCAGGTTGCACCCTGGCGCGTCAGCGCGTCTTGATGCAGGTCAGCACTCGGGCACGGTGGCCTGCCTAGACTGGCAGCAGACACGAGGAGCCGAGCCATGTCCCAGCTATTGCCCAGCCTGCAGGAACTCAACGCTCACGCCCAGGCCGAGCCCGCCTTCGCCCTCTGGCAGCAGGGGCGGGGACCCGTTCAGCATAGTCCGGAAACCCGCGCGGCGGTCTTCCGCTTGGCCCACCAGCTGGTCCAGGCCGGCCTGCAGCCCAGTCTGGAGGCGGTCTACCGACGCCTGCGCGCGCTCGACCTGCTGACCTGCGCCGGCCTCTGGCTGGTGGTGCACATGACCTATGCGCAGCGGGTGCGCCTGGATGGCGCGGCGCTGGCGGCAGAGGACTTCAAGCCGGTGCCCGAGGGGCATACCGGCGGCGCCCTGAACATGGTGCCGGCCTATGCCGGATACCTGGCGCTCAACGCCCTGAGCGGGCGTACCCGCGCCTGGCTGATGGGGCAGGGCCACTGCGTGGCGGCCATCGAGGCGCTCAACCTGCTGAGCGCCAACCAGCACGCCGAGCAGGCGCAGCGCTACGGCCGCGACGAGGCCGGCATGAGCCGCTTGGTCGCCGACTTCTACGGCTACGCCCAGGCCGCCGACGGCAGCGTCGCGGTGCCGCTCGGCAGCCATGTCAACCCGCACACCGCCGGCGGCATCACCGAGGGGGGCTACCTCGGCTTCGCCGAGCTGATGTATGCGCACATGCCGCAGCCCGGTGAAACCCTGGTGGCTTTCCTCTCCGACGGTGCCGCCGAGGAGCAGCGCGGCAGCGACTGGATGCCCCGCTGGTGGCGTGCCGAGGACTGCGGTGCGGCCCTGCCGGTGATGATCGCCAACGGCCGGCGCATCGAACAGCGCACCGAGCTGGGCACCCTGGAGGGGTTGCAAGGTTTTCGCCAGCACCTGCGCCTGTGCGGCTTCGATCCGCTGCTGTTCGACGGTCGCGACCCGGCCGCCTTCGTCTGCGCCCTGTGGGAAATGGAGCAGCGCCTGAGCCATCGGGTGCAGGAGCTGCGCAACGGGGTGCTCGACTATCCGCTGCCGATGCCCTACGGCATCGCCGAGACGGTGAAGGGCTTCGGCTTTCCCGGCGCCGGCAGCAACGCCGCGCACAACCTGCCGCTGGCGGCCTGTCCGCGGCTCGACGAAGACGCCCGCGGCCAGTTCAACCAGGCCGCCGCCGCGCTCTGGGTGGCGCCGGACGAACTGTTCGCCGCCGCCGACCTGCTGCGCCAGGGCGAGCGGCCGCTGGAGCGCGATACCGCCCTGGCCTGCCGCCACCCCGAGCTGCCGCGTCTGCCGCCGCTCGCCTACCGCGCGGCGCCGGCCTCGCCGATGGCCGCCTTGGATGGTTTCTTCGTCGACCTGGTGGCGGCCAACCCCGAGCTGCGGCCGCGGGTGGGCAACCCCGACGAGCTGGCCAGCAATCGCCTCGGCGGTGTGCTCAAGGCGCTGCGCCATCGGGTCAGCCAGCCGGAGAGCGAGCTGGAATCGGTGCATGGCGCGGTGATCACCGCGCTCAACGAGGAGGCGGTGGTGTCCGCCTGCCTGGCCAACCAGGGGGGGCTGAACCTGGTGGCCAGCTACGAGGCGTTCTGCGTGAAGATGCTCGGTGCGGTCCGCCAGAGCCTGATCTTCGCCCGCTTGCAGAAGGAGGCCGGGCGACCGGCCGGCTGGCTCGGTTGGCCGCTGGTGGCCACCTCGCACACCTGGGAGAACGGCAAGAACCAGCAGTCGCACCAGGACACCGGCTTCTGCGAGGCGCTGCTGGGCGAGATGAGCGACATGGTGCGGGTGCTGTTCCCCGCCGATCACAATGCCCTGCTGGCCCTGCTGCCCGGCATCTACCGGGCGCGCGGCCAGCTGGCCTGCCTGGTCGTGCCCAAGCGCGAGCGGCCCTGTGAGATGAGCCCGGCGCAGGCCGAGCAGCTGGCGCGCGACGGCGCCCTGGAGCTGGACCGCCATGAGGGCGAGGACCCGCTGCTGCTGATCGCCACCGGCAGCTACCAGCTGGCCGAGCTGCGCCGCGCCGCCGTTCGTCTGAGCGAGGCGGGGCGCGCCTGGCGTCTGATTTACTTGCAGGAACCGGGGCGCTTCCGTGCGCCGCGCGATACCTGGGAAGCACAGGTGGTGGCGCCGCAGTCGCTGGTGGAAACGCTGTTCCCGGCCGGCTGCAAGCGTCTGTTGCTGACCCACATGCGTGGCGAGGTGGCGCGGGGGCACCTGTGGCCGATCCTGGCCCAGGCCGAGCGCTGCGCCGTGCTGGGCTATCGCAACCGCGGCGGCACCCTGGACGAGGCGGGCATGCTGTTCGCCAATGCCTGTAGCTGGGCGCACGTGTTGCGTGCGGCGAGCCGCCTGCTGGGGCTGCCACCGTCAGCCCTGCTGCGTGGCGAGGAGCTGGCCGCGGTGGAGGGCAGGGGCGACCCGCATTGCCTGCGCTGAGGGTCATGGACGGGAGGGGCAGGTATGCCCAAGTTGACGCTGGAGCTGGACCTGGAGCTGTATCGCCTGCTGGTGCAGGCCGCACGGAGCAACGGCCTGAGCCTGGAGGATGAATGCCTGCGGCGCCTCGAGGGTGGCGTGCGTCGCTCGCGCTACATGGAGGCGCTGCTCGCCGAGTTGCGTGCCGACGACGAACAGCGCCGCACCGGCGAGAGCTGAGCGCTACTGCAGGCCGCAGTCGGCCTTGGCGAAGCGCTCGTCGGCCACCGGCTGGTTGCCCGGATATTCGCTGAACTGGTAGCGCAGCACGGCGCCCCGGCTGAGCAGCTGGCGGTAGCCGGGGTTGCCGCAGACGCTGGCGGCCAGCTGGTCGCGCACGCTGGCCGGGTTGGCGCGCATCTGCGCGGCATGGGCCGCGCGCACGCTGAGCTGGTTGATCAGCATGCCGCCCTCCACCGTGTAGCCCTGGTCGAGGATGTCGGCATTGATCGCCCGTGGCGTGCCGACATTGCTCTGCTTGGCCACTTCCTCGAGCATCAGGTTCAGCTCGTACTCGCCCAGCGAGGCGGCCTGGGTGGCGGGCAGGAACAGGGCGAGAGCGAGCAGGGTGACGAGACGCGGCATGAGGATCTCCAGAAGGTGCGGTGCGGCCTTCGACCGCTTGGCGTCGGTCGGGTTCGCCGGTGTTCCATCTTACCCGGTGGCGGAGGCAAGGGTAGACTGCGCGCCTTTTACCCGGAGTCCGTCATGAGCCATGCCGTCGCCCGCCTGCGTGCCGAGCGCCTGGCGCGCAGCCTCAAGCCCTTCGTGTCGCGGGGCTCGCGCTCCGAGCGCTGCCCGGACTGCCGGGTGATCCCCGCCTACTGCCTGTGTGCCTGGCGTCCGCGGGTCGAGGCGCGGGCGGCGATGTGCCTGCTGATGTACGACGTGGAGGCGCTCAAGCCGAGCAATACCGGCTGGCTGATCGCCGATCTGGTGGCCGACACCCACGCCTTCGGCTGGCAGCGCACCGCGGTCGACCCACACCTGCTGGCATTGCTGGACGACCCGCAGTACGCCCCCTGCGTGGTGTTCCCCGGTGAATACGCCGAGCCCGAACGGGTGATCGAGGAACTACCGCCCCTGGCGCCGGGCCAGCGTCCGCTGTTCATCCTGCTCGACGCCACCTGGACCGAGGCGCGCAAGATGTTCCGCAAGAGTCCCTACCTGAACCGCTTCCCGGTGCTCAGCCTGAAGCCCGAGCAGCTGTCGCGCTATCGCCTGCGCCGCTCCAAGCGCGACGAGCACCTGTGCACCGCCGAAGTGGCGGCGCTGTGCCTGGAGCTGGCCGGCGAGCGCCGTGTCGCCGGAGCCCTGGATGCCTGGCTGGACCTGTTCACCGAGCGCTATCTGGGTGCCAAGCACCGTCGCGTGCTGGACGAGCAGAGCCCGGCGCACCAGGCGCTCAAGCCTTTCCTCTGAGACCTCTGCGCCGCGCTCTATTCGGCGGCGCAGGCGCTCAGGCCTTCTTCGGCCAGAGTTGGGCGAGCAGCATGCCGGCGAACATCAGCGCACAGCCGAAGTAGCCCTTGAGCGCCAGGGCCTCGCCCAGCAGCAGGGCGCCGGCGATGGCGGCGAACACCGCCTCCAGCGACAGGATGATGGCGGCATGCGAGGCGATCGCATGCTTCTGCGCCACCACCTGCAGGGTGAAGCCGACGGCCACGCCGAACAGGCCGCCATAGAGGATGGCCGGGCCGGCGGCGAGGATGGCCTCCAGGCGGATTTCCTCCAGCACCAGCGCCAGCAGCAGGCTGATCAGCGCGCAGGTGGCGAACTGCAGCAGGGCCAGGCGCAGCGGGTCGTGGCGGCTGGCGAAGAAGCTCACCAGCAGTACGTGCACGCCCCAGACGAAGGCACCGGCCAGCTGCAGCCAGTCGCCGGAGGCGACCTGGAAGCCCTCGCCGACACTGAGCAGGAACATGCCCACCACCGCCAGGCCGGCGCCCAGCCAGGTGCCCATGCCGGTGCGCTGGCCGATGACCAGGCCGAGCAGCGGGACTACGATGACATACAGGCCGGTGATGAAGCCGGAGTTGGTCACGCTGGTGAACAGCAGGCCGACCTGTTGCAGGTTGATCCCCAGCGCCAGCGCCAGGCCCATGGTCAGACCGCCGAGCAGCAGGCCGCGGTTGACTGGCTCGCGCTTCTGTCCCTGCTCGCGACGGCCCAGCCAGAGCACCAGCGGCAACAGGGCCAGGCAGGCCAGGGTGAAGCGCAGGCCGGTGTAGAGGAAGGGGCCGATGGCGTCCATGCCCAGGCGCTGGGCGACGAAGGCGGAGCCCCAGATCATCGCGGTCAGCAGCATCAACAGGTCGGCGCGCAGGGCTTGGCTTCGCATGGCGGATCTCGCTCGGAAAAACTGGCGACTTTGCCGCAAAGCGCGGAACTTGACCACCCCGTCATGGCTCGGCATGCTTGGCGCCGCTTGCTGATCCGGCCCACAACAACAACGGGGAACGCCCATGGCCGCATACGAGATTCTCATCGCCGACGACCACCCGTTGTTCCGCAGCGCCCTGCACCAGGCGCTGACCCTGGGCCTGGGGCCGGACGTGCGCCTGGTGGAAGCGGCCAGCATCGCCGAGCTGGAGGCCCGCCTGGCCGAGAAGGCCGACTGGGACCTGGTCCTGCTCGACCTCAACATGCCTGGCGCCTATGGCTTTTCCGGCCTGGTGCTGCTGCGCGGGCAGTATCCGCAGATCCCCGTGGTGATGATTTCCGCCCAGGAGGAGGCCGCCGTGGTGGCGCGTGCCCGTGAGTTCGGCGCCAGCGGCTTCATTCCCAAGTCCAGCCCGCTGGAAACCCTCCAGCAGGCCGTGCGCCAGGTGCTCGATGGCGAGGTCTGGTGGCCGCCGCAGGCCTTCGAAGCGGTCAGCGTGTCGGCCGAGGCCAAGGCCGCCAGCGCCGGCCTGGCCAGCCTGACGCCGCAGCAGTTCCGCGTCCTGACCATGGTCTGCGAGGGCCTGCTGAACAAGCAGATCGCCTTCGAGCTGAGTGTCTCGGAGGCCACCATCAAGGCCCATGTCACCGCCATCTTCCGCAAGCTCGGCGTGCGCACCCGCACCCAGGCGGCGCTGCTGCTGCAGCAGATGGAGTCGGTGCCGGCCCAGCAGTAGGCCCCTTGTGGGCCGCTCGCCGCTACAATGCGCGGCGAGTCATTCACGGATTGCCTTCCCCATGTCGCCATTCAAGGGCCAGACCGGCCTGAAACGTATCCTCAATGCCGCCGGCTATTCGCTGGACGGCCTGCGCGCCGCCTTCACCGGCGAAGCTGCCTTCCGCCAGCTGGTGCTGCTCAACGCGGTGCTGATTCCGCTGGCCTTCTGGCTCGACGTCAGTCCGGTGGAGCGCGCGCTGATGGTGGCGGCGGGCTTGCTGTCGCTGATCGTCGAGTTGCTCAACTCGGCGGTGGAGGCGGCCATCGACCGCATCTCCCTGGAGCGCCACCCGCTGTCGAAGAACGCCAAGGACATGGGCAGTGCCGCCCAGCTGACCTCACTGGTGCTGATCGCCCTGGTCTGGTCGATCATCCTGCTCGGCTGAGCGACCCGCGCCTACAGCACCCCGGCCTTCTTCCAGGCCAGGTAGCGGCTGACCAGCTCCGGCCCCAGCTCCTTCGGCCGCGCATCCAGCACCGGCACGCCGTGGGCCAGCAGGCGCTCGTGCAGGCCGGCGCGCGCATTCAGGTAATCGACCGTGCCGCAGTAGGCCAGGGCCTGCTCGTAGTCCTGCACCTGGCTGTGACGCAGGCGATCGAGCACTTCCTCGCGCAGGCTGGCGACCAGCACCCGGTGCTGGCGGCCCAGGCGCCTGACCGCGCCGAGCAGCTCCTCGTCGTCCTCGTCGCGCAGGTTGGTCACCAGCACCACCAGGGCGCGACGGCGCTGGCGGGCGAGCAGGGCGTTGATCGCCGCCGCGTAGTCGGCCGGCCGGCGGGTGCTGTCGAGGGCATACACGGCGTTGAGCAGGGTGCCGATGTGGGCCTGGCCCTTGAGCGGCGGCACGTACTGGTCCTGGTTGCCGGCGAAGGTCGCCAGGCCCACCGCGTCGCCCTGGCGCAGGGCCACGTAGCTGAGCAGCAGGCAGGCGTTGAGGGCGTGGTCGAAGTGCGCCAGCTCGTCGTCCTGGCTGCGCATGCGGCGGCCGCAGTCGAGCAGGAAGACGATCTGCTGGTCGCGCTCGTCCTGGTACTCGCGGGCGATCGGCGTGCGCTTGCGCGCGGTGGCCTTCCAGTCGATCTGGCGCAGCGTGTCGCCGTCGCGGAACTCGCGCAGCTGGTGGAACTCCAGGCCCAGGCCGCGGCGCTGGCGCTGGCGTACGCCGAGCTGGCTGAGCCAGTCGTCCACCGCCATCAGCTGGGCACCGTAGAGGCGGGCGAAGTCGGGGTAGACACGGGTCTCGCTGGCCTGCTCGACGAAGCGCCGTGCCTGCCACAGGCGCAGCGGGCTGGGCAGCAGCAGTTCGCAGCGGGGGAATCGGAAGTGGCCGCGCCTGAGCGGGCGCACCCGGTAGCCGAACTCGGTCTGCTCGCCCGGATGCAGCGCCACCGACTGGGGCAGGAACTCGAAGTCCATGTGCTCCGGCAGATGGTCGAAGGCCTGTATGACCAGCGGCTGGCGATAGTCGTGGTGCAGGGTCAGGCGCACCTCGCTCCAGCGCCCTAGCGGCAGGTTGCCGGGCAGCTGGCGCTGCAGGCGCGGGGTGGGCTGCCGGCGCAGCCACAGGGCGTCCAGACCAGCGAGCAGCAGCAGGGCCAGCAGCAGGCCCCACCACAGCGGCTGCAGGGTCTGCGGCAGCCTGATGCCGAGCAGCGGCAGGCTGCCGAGAGCGATGGCCAGAACCAGCAGGCCGCCGAGCAGGCCGAGGAGCAGGCGGGATGGTTTCATGCGCGGGCGATCGTCACAGGCGCGGCGCCGGAACCTGGTCGAGCAGCTGCTGCAGCACCTGGTCCACCGACAGGCCCTCGATGTCCAGCTCCGGCGCCAGGCGCACGCGATGACGCAGCACGGCCAGGGCGCAGGCCTTGATGTCGTCCGGCAGCACGAAGTCGCCGCCGCGCAGCAGGGCGCGGGCGCGGCCGCCACGCACCAGGGCGATCGAGGCGCGCGGCCCGGCACCCATGGCCAGGCCCGGCCAGCTGCGGGTGGCACGGGCCAGGCGCACGGCGTAGTCGAGCACCTGGTCGTCGATCGGCAGTTCGCTGGCGATCTTCTGCAGGGCCAGCACGTCCTTGGCCTGCAGCAGGGTGCGCAGCGGCGCCACCTCGAGCATGTCGGCCTTGGCCGAGCGGGTCACCTGGCGTACCAGGCTCAGTTCCTCGTCGGCCTGCGGGTAGTCCATGCGCAGCTTGAGCATGAAGCGGTCCAGCTCGGCCTCCGGCAGCGGGTAGGTGCCTTCCTGCTCGATGGGGTTCTGCGTGGCCAGCACCAGGAACGGCTGCGGCACCGGCAGGGCGCGGCCTTCCAGGGTGATCTGGCGCTCCTGCATGACCTCCAGCAGGGCCGCCTGAGTCTTGGCCGGGGCGCGGTTGATCTCGTCGGCCAGCAGCAGGTTGGTGAAGGCCGGGCCCTTGCGCAGCTTGAACTGCTCGGACTGCAGGTCGTACACGGCGTGGCCGGTGACGTCGCTGGGCATCAGGTCCGGGGTGAACTGGATGCGCGCGAACTCGCCGCCGAAGCACTTGGCCAGGGCGCGCACCAGCAGGGTCTTGCCCAGGCCCGGCACGCCCTCGACCAGCACGTGGCCGCCGGCGATCAGCGCGGTGAGCACGTCGTCGACCACCTCGCGCTGGCCGACCACGGCCTTCTGCAGTTCCAGGCGCAGGGCCTGGAGCATCTGGCTGGCGCGCTGGCGCTGCTGGCCGGCCGGGTTGGCCGCGGGTGCCGCGGCGGCGGGGGCGGCGCTAGTGGTGCTGGGTTGTTCCGGCGTGTGTTCGCTCATAGGGCATTCCTGAGGGTTTGCAGGTTGGCGACCTGGCGGGTGAAGTCGGCGGCGGACAGCCGCTGCGCCGGCAGCGGGCGCATGGCCTGGCTGATGGCGGCGGTGGGTAAGCGGGTGAGGCGGCCGAGCACCTGCCACTGCTCGGCCACCGGCAGGCGTTCGAAGCCGGGGTGGCGATGGCGGGCGCGGCGCTGGATGTCGCGTTGCAGGTTGGCCAGCAGGTGCTGCTGGCCGGCACGCCGCAGGAGGAAGTCGGCGCCGGCGCGCAGGTGCTCCTCCAGCTGCCGGCGCGCCGGCGCGGGTTGCCCCTGCAGCGGGCCGTGGCGCAGGCCGACATGCCACAGCAGCAGGCCGATGAGCAGGGCCAGCGCCGCCAGCGCGGCGGGATAGTGCTTGAGCAGCAGGCTGAACAGGTCGTCGCGCTGGGCGTTGTAGATCAGGGTCACGACGCTGTCCTGGGTCAGGTACCAGAGCAGCCAGGCATTGTCGTGGTCGCCGATCCTGTCGTTCTGCCACAGCCAGGCGTCGGTCAGCACGGTGACCAGCCCCTTGCCGTGCTCGAGCTGCAGCATGTGGGTGGCGTCGCCGCTGTTGGCCCAGGCGTAGGCGCGGTTCTCGGCATCGAACAGGTGGTACTCGGTGTCGAATTCGACGTAGGCCGGCGCTTCCTCGTTCTCCAGATAGATCTTGGTCAGCTCCGGATAGCGGTCCTCTTCCGTGTCTTGCGCAGCCGTCGCCTCGGCGCCGGACTCAGGTGTGGGCTCGGCCGCTTCCTCATTCTCGGCAGCGGATTCCTGGTCGTCTTCCTCGTCCAGCTCGTAGGTGCTGAACTGCTGCACGCCAAGGGCGTCCAGCAGCAGGTCGCCGCTGCGCTCCTCTTCCTCGTCCCACAGCTCCTCGGCGACGAACACCAGATGGCCGCCCCGGGCGGTCCAGTCCAGCACCTGCTCGGCCTGGCGCGGCGTCATGTTGCGGCGCGGTGCCAGCAGCATGAGGGTGTGTCCGGCGGGCGGTAGGTCGCGCAGCACCTCCAGACCCTCGGCACGCGTGGCGGCTATCTTCTGCTGGCGCAGGAACAGCTCGGCGGCCAGGTAGTCGTTGGCGCGCGCCTCGGGCGAGGGACCGTGCTTGATGGTTTCCTCGTAGGGCTGCAGGCGCGCCAGGGCATGCAGGCCGAGCCAGACCAGGGCGATCAGCAGCACGCCGCCGAGGGCGAGTTTCAGCGGCCGGCTCATGCCCGTGCCCCCGGGGCGAACAGGCGCCGCCAGCCGTCGGCGAGGGCGCGGCCGAGGTTGGCCGGCGGCAGGCGGTGGCCGTAGGCGAGGTTCTGCCAGTGGCGGGTCAGCACCAGGCTGAAGCGTTGCAGGTCCTCGCGCTGCAGGGTCTCGACCAGGCGCAGTACCTCGCCCTCGGTGTGCGAGCCCTTCAGCGGCAGACGGAAGTCATGCAGCAGGCGGCTGAGCAGGGCGCGGTAGAGCAGGCCGAGGGCTTCGCGCGGCTGCTCTGCCCAGAGCCGCTCGGCCTCGCCGGCGACGTCCGCGGGCAGGCTCTCCGGAGCCAGCTCCAGGCCGAACAGCTGGCTCGGCATCTCGCGCGCGGGGCGCTGCGGCAGGCCCAGGCGTGCGGCGAAGGTGCTCAGCCATTCGCGGTAGCGCCACAGCAGCAGGGCGACCAGCAGGGCCAGGGCGGCCCACAGCAGCACCTCAAAGAACAGCGCCAGCAGGTCGAGGCTGCCCCAGAACTTGCCGAGCTCGAACAGCTTCTCGATCAGCTCGATCAGGTTCTCGATCTCCTCCTCGCTCGGCTCCTCGGCGCTGTCGTCGCCGAAACGCCAACCCCGCACCACCTCGCGGTTTTCGAAGGGCGGTGCATCGAGCAGCTGGGTGATGCCGTCGCGCGCTTCCTGGCTGGTCAGCGGCTGCAGCAGCAGGCGAGCGGCATCCGGGCCCATGGGATCGTCGAAGGGTACCGGGCAGCTGGCGCTCGGCTTGGCCGCCAGGGCCTCGCCGCTCGGCAGCAGGGCCAGGCTGGCGCAGCAGACCAGCAGCAGGGCATAGGCGCTGCCGGTGAGACGCTGGCGCAGGCGGCGGAAAGTCAGCTCGATGTCCCAGGCTTCCAGCTCGGTGCGGCGATTCAGGTAGAGGGTGAAGCCGCAGGCCACGTAGATCGGTTCCCAGAACACCAGGACCAGAGCGTAGAGCAGGTTGGACAGGTGCTCCAGCCATAGCCACTCGCCGCTGCTGGCGTCGAGCAGCATCTGCCAGCTCCAGTCGATCTGTACCTGCTGCGGGATCAGCAGGTAGAGCAGGGTGATCAGGCCCAGCGACAGCAGGGCCTCCAGATGAACGCCGAGCACGGTCAGCCAGGTGGCGCCACCGGCGTAGCGTTGCCCCAGAACCACCAGGCGCTTGCTGCGTGCCTCGCCGGCCAGGCCTTCCAGCTGCAGCACCGGCAGGTCGAAGCTGCGTGTCGGGCTCAGGCGGCGCCAGGTCAGGCTGGCGATCAGTTGCGGTCTGAGCAGGCGCGGCAGGGCCCGGAAGGCCTCCTTGAGGGTCGGTGTGTCGCCGAACAGGGCGCGCGACAGGATGTGCAGCGGCAGGCGCTCCCAGGCCGGCTTGAGCCACCAGAACAGCAGCACGGCGACGGTCGGGTACTGCCAGAGCAGGGCGCTGAGCAGGACGAACAGCGGCAAGGTGAGCAGCGCCCAGCTGGCCATCAGCAGGCCCAGGTGGCGGCGCGCCAGCAGCACGCCGAGGTCGATGGCTTCCCAGGCGCTGCGCGGGCGGATGGCGACGCTGGCGTCAGTCAGGCGCATGGCGGGTGCGTCCGGCGAGCAGGAAATAGGCGATCACCAGCAGCCACAGGCCGGCCCCGACCCAGTACTTGGTCAGCGGGCTGGCGTAGGTCATGGACGACCAGTAGGCCTCGACGAAGGCGGCGATCAGGAGGAACAGGATGACCCCGGCGACCAGTTGGATGGCCTGGCCGGCCGCCTGGCGCAGGGCTTCGCCACGGCGCAGGCGGCCGGGGGCGAGCAGCGCCCAGCCGAGCTTGAGCCCGGCGGCGCCGGCCAGGGCGATGGCGGTCAGCTCGAAGGCACCGTGGCCGATGACGAAGGACCAGAAGGTCTCGCTGTAGCCGATGCGCGTCAGGTGGCCGGCGATGGCGCCGATCACCAGGCCGTTGTAGAGCAGGAAGAACAGGCTGCCGAGGCCGAACAGCAGGCCACTGGCGAAGGTCTGAAAGGCGATGCCGATGTTGTTCATGATGTAGAAGCCGAACATCATCCAGTCGTCGCCGGAGTCGCGTTCGGCGAAGCGGCCGATGCGCCGCGCGCCCGGGTCGTACATCTCCTCCATCTGGCCGACCTGCTCGGCCGGCATCAGGCTGTAGATCACTTCGGGGAACTGCCAGGTGAGCAGGCCCATGCCGAGCAGGCTGCCGAAGAACAGCAGGCAGCCGGCCAGCACGGCGCGCCATTCGCGGCGCACCAGCTGCGGGAAGCCGGCGATGACGAAGCCGATGACCTGTGCGCCCAGGTGGCTGCGGTGGCGATAGAACTGCTGGTGACCGCGCTTGGCCAGTTGCTGCAGGCGGTCGATCAGGTGGCTGCTGTAGCCGCGCTCCTCGGCCAGGGCCAGGTGTTGGCAGAGGTGGCGGTAGTCGATGGCGAAGCTCTCGCAGTCGCGCCGCTCGGCCTTGCCGCGTTCCAGTGCCTGCAGGCGTTGCTCGAAGGCCTGCCAGTCGGCTGCGTGGCGTTGCTCGAAAAGATGCTGCTTCATGCCGACCCCAACAGGCTGCGGGCGATGCCGTTGAGGCGCGCCTCGGCGTGTTCCGGCAGGCTGTCCAGTGGCTCGGCGAGGATCGCCGCCAGCTCGGTGCGGCGCGCGGTGGAGAGACTGGTGCGGCGTTCGGCGAAGTCCAGCACGGCGCGTTGCTCGGCCAGGCTGAGCGGGAAGGGCGCGCGCTCGGCCTCCGCCTCGGGCGGCTGCGGCTGTTTCGGTTCCTCGTCGCGATACACCACCAGGGTGCCGGCGGCCAGGTCGCCGAGGCGTTTGAACTGGCTGTGGCTCAGGCAGCTTATCGCGCCCAGGCAGTAGGCGAACGGCAGCATGTCCACCGCGCGCAGCAGGTTACGGGTCAGCGAGGCAGCCCAGCCCACCGGGGTGCCGTCGTCATGCACCACGTGCAGGCCCATGGCCTTCTTGCCGGGGGTGCGGCCCTGGTACAGCACTTCGAACAGCACCGGGTACCACCAGTTGACCAGGAAGTAGAGGATGGTGCCCAGGCCAGCGCCGAACTGACCGAGCAGGCCGAGTAGCACGAAGGCCGCCAGCAGGATGGCGCCACGGATCAACAGGTCGATGCCGAAGGCCAGCGCGCGCGGCATCAGGCCGGCGGGACGGAGGATCAGATCGATGCCCTCGGGCGTCTCAACCAGCAGGCGGGTATCCAGCAGGGGCAGGCCTGGGGCAGCGGACTGGGCGGTGGCGGGCGTGAACGGCATCGGGGTACTGCATCGAAGAAAGGCCTGATGCTAGCCAGCAGCAGGGTGCCAAGGCAATCGGGCCGCCGCGCGGCGGCCCGAACTTCCGGGTGAAATCAGTTGGCCGGCGGCAGTACGCCGAAGATGGTGCGGTACAGCACGCCCATGCTGATGATGAACAGCGGCATGCTCCAGATCAGGCCGATGCCCAGCGGAATCATGCTCAGCGCCATGATCAGGCCGAGCACCAGGAACAGGCCGAAGACCTTGAACCAGTGCTGGCTGATGGCCTTGCGCGAGGTTTCCAGGGCCTGCCAGGGTGACAGGCCGCGCTCGATCACCAGCGGCATCGCCAGCATGTAGGCCACGCCTAGGTAGATGCCGGGCAGCAGCAGGAGCAGCGAGCCGATGTAGATCAGGACGGTCATCACCACGGCGGTAATCAGCAGTGGCACGAACAGGCCGAGGCCGCTGAACACCTCGTTGAAACTGACAGGCTGGTTGGCGGCGCGACGGATACCGACCATGTTGACCCCTGCCAGGAAGGGGTAGGTCAGGGCCGAGGCCAGTACCGAGATCACGAACTGGCCGACCAGGATGGCGCTGAGGCTGGCCTCGCTGAGCAGGCCGATGGCGCCAAAGAGGGCGCCCAGCACGCTGGTGGCGACGAACATGACCACATAGAAGATGACCAGGCCACCGAAGATGATGCCCTTGGTGCCTTTGACCAGGCGCCAGGACTCGCCGATGACGTCGCCGATGCGGAAGTCATAGCCACGGTTGAGGGCTTCGGCAATGGTCGGGGTCTGGCTGCTGGAGACTTCCTGCAGGTTGCTGACCGGTGCCGCGTAGGGGTTGGGTGCGGTGGAATCGTGCATGGCGTGACTGTCCTTGTGGTTGGTTTTCCTGATCGGGCCATCCTATCGGTTGAGGCATGCCGGCTACAAGGCAGGCAGCGTGAGAGACATCATGCTTTGCTTGCCGCGGCCCGTGCGGCTTGCAGTGATAGACTGGCTGCGTTGCCACCCATGAGGAACCATCTTGTCTGCGAGTATCTTCTGGTACGACTACGAAACCACCGGCATCAACCCACGCTGCGATCGCCCATTGCAGGTGGCCGGCATCCGTACCGACGAGCAACTGAACGAGATCGGGGCGCCGCTCAACCTCTACTGTCGTCCGTCCGACGACATCCTGCCGCACCCGGCGGCCTGTCGCATCACCGGCATCACGCCGCAGGTGCTCGAGGAAAAGGGGCTGGTGGAGGCCGAGTTCATGGCCCGGGTGCATGCCGAACTGGCCCTGCCCGGCACCTGTGGCGCCGGCTACAACAGCCTGCGCTTCGATGACGAGGTGACCCGCTACAGCCTGTACCGCAACTTCTACGACCCCTATGCCCGCGAGTGGCAGGGCGGCAACAGTCGCTGGGATTTGATCGATCTGGTTCGTGCGGCCTATGCCCTGCGTCCCGAGGGCATCGAATGGCCGCGGGACGCGGATGGACGGGTTTCGCTCAAGCTAGAGGGGCTGACCCTGGCCAACGGCATCGAGCATGGCCAGGCCCACGATGCGCTGTCCGACGTGCGCGCCACCATCAGCCTGGCGCGCCTGCTGCGCGCGCGCCAGCCGCGCCTGTACGACTTTCTCTACCAGCTGCGCAGCAAGGCGCGGGTGGCCGAGCAGATCCGCCTGCTGCAGCCGTTGCTGCATGTGTCCGGGCGCTTCGCCGGTGATCGTCATTACCTGGCCGTGGTCCTGCCGCTGGCCTGGCACCCGAGCAACCGCAATGCCCTGATCGTCTGTGACCTGCAGGCCGAGCCGCAGCCGTTGCTGGAGTTGGACGGCGAAACCCTGCGCCGCCTTCTCTACACCCGCCGTGACGAGTTGGCCGAGGGCGAGCTGCCGGTACCGCTCAAGCTGCTGCATATCAACCGCTGCCCGGTGGTGGCGCCGCTGAAGGTGCTGCGGGAGCAAGACCGCGAGCGGCTGCAGCTGGACCTGGACCTGTGCGAGCGGAGGGCTTCCTTACTGCGCGACAACCAGCCGCTCTGGCAGGCCAAGCTGGCGGACATCTATGCCGCCGAGGAGTACGCCGGGCTGGACGATCCCGAGCAGCAGCTGTACTCGGGATTTCTCGGCGAGCGTGACCGCCGTCTGTGCGAGCAGGTGCGGCAGGCCTCGGTCGAGCAATTGGCGCGGGATAACTGGGCATTCAGCGATATGCGCCTGCCCGAATTACTGTTTCGCTACCGCGCGCGCAACTTCCCGGGTTCGTTGAACGGCGCCGAGCAGCAGCGCTGGCAGGAATTCTGTCGGATGCGCTTGGAACAGGCGGAAATGGGCGCGCCCAATACCCTGAACAACTTCATGAGCGCCCTGGCGCTGGAGTGGCAGCAGGCGGATGAGGCGCAGCAGGCGGTATTGCGGGCCTGGCAGGAGCACATGGAGCGTTTGCGGGCGAGTTATTGCGGGTAACTGCAAGATAATAAAAAAGCCGGCATCCGCCGGCTTTTTTCAAACTACGGGTGATTAACCCAGCAGGGTGGCCCAGCTTTCCACGGTGGCGGCGCCCCACTTGGCTTTCCACTCTTTCAGGGTCTTGTGATTGCCGCCCTTGGTTTCAATCACTTCGCCGGTGTTGGGGTTCTTGTATTGCTTGACCTTGCGTGCGCGCTTGCCGCTGGCCGGCTTGGCCGCGCGGGCGGTCTTGCCGCTCTTGGCGCCTTCCGGATCGAGCAGGGCGATGATGTCGCGCAGGGATTTCTGATATTCGCCCATCAGGGTGCGCAGTTTGCCTTCGAACTCCAGTTCTTTTTTCAGCTTGTCGTCCTGCGACAGGTTCTTCAGGCGCTCTTGCAGTTCCTTGATGGCTTCTTCGGTGGCGCGGTATTCATTGATCAGGGACATGGGGTTCTACCTTGAGTGGACCGGTTGCAGTTGTAATGTGGACTAATAATAGGCAGGCGCTTCACTCAAGTAAATAACATCGAAAACTTTTGCCTGAATATCGAGACTGTATTGCCGTGTCATAACTCCATCGACCATGTTAGATGGGCCTTCATTGCGCTTGTGTGTAATGAATGTGTTCGGCCAAGTTTGCTCTGCGCAAGTTGTGGCGCAATCCACTGGTGCCGCCGGCACACCGGGATTACTGAAGTTTTCCCCAGCTGTGGCTAGAATGGCGCCCTTCGCGAAGTTTCTGGAGTTTCTTCATGCGCACTTTTCGTCTGGTGATCGCCTGCCCGGACCGCGTCGGCATTGTCGCCAAGGTCAGCAGTTTCCTGGCCACCTATAACGGTTGGATCACCGAAGCCAGTCATCACTCCGATGATCAGAGCGGCTGGTTCTTCATGCGCCACGAGATTCGCGCCGATTCCCTGCCCTTCGATCTGGACGGTTTCCGCCAGGCCTTCGCCCCCATCGCCCGCGAGTTTGCCATGGAGTGGCGCATCACCGATTCGGCGCAGCGCAAGCGCGTGGTGCTGATGGCCAGCCGCGAGTCCCATTGCCTGGCCGACCTGCTGCACCGCTGGCACAGCGACGAGCTGGACTGCGAGATCCCCTGCGTGATCTCCAACCACAACGACCTGCGCAGCATGGTCGAATGGCATGGCATTCCCTTCCACCATGTCCCGGTCGATCCGCAGGACAAGGCGTCGGCCTTCGCCGAGGTGGCCAGGCTGGTGGCGGAGTGCCAGGCCGATGCGGTGGTGCTGGCGCGCTACATGCAGATCCTGCCGCCGCAGCTGTGCCGCGAGTATGCGGGGCGGGTGATCAACATCCACCACAGCTTTCTGCCGTCCTTCGTCGGCGCCAAGCCCTATCACCAGGCTTCCCTGCGTGGCGTCAAGCTGATCGGCGCGACCTGTCACTACGTCACCGAGGAGCTGGATGCCGGCCCCATCATCGAACAGGACGTGGTGCGCGTCAGCCACCGCGACAGCGTCGAGGACATGGTGCGCCTCGGCAAGGATGTGGAGAAGATGGCGCTGGCCCGCGGCCTGCGCTATCACTTGGAAGACCGCGTACTGGTGCACGACAACAAGACGGTGGTGTTTGACTGACCGTCGCGCGCGGTGGGAGGACGATATGCTCAGATCGATCAAGGTGCGCGACTACATGGCCACGCACCTGTTGACGTTCAAGGCCGACACCGATCTCTACCGCGCCATCGGCGTGCTGCTGGAACATCGTATTTCCAGCGCACCGGTGGTCGATGAGCAGGGCCGGCTGATCGGCCTGCTGGCCGAGGCCGACTGCCTGCGCGGCATCCTGTCCGGGGCCTACTTCGAGCAGACCGGCGGTCTGGTCGGCTCCTGCATGAATCCGCGGGTGGAAACGGTTTCTCCCGACTGCAGCGTGATCGAGGTGGCCGAGCGATTCCTGCATGGCGGGCACCGCCACCTGCCGGTGGTGGAGGAGGGGCGGCTGCTCGGGCAGATCAGCTGTCACGACGTGCTGCTGGCGGTCAAGGAATTCGCCCAGCATGACGCCGGTCAGCCGGTGAGCGAGAGATGAAATGAAGCAGCCCGGAACCGCGACACCGCCCCCCACCCTGGGCGAGGGTTGTGTGCGGCGCTATGACCCGCAGGCGTTGAGCGAGGAGGACGGCACCGAGTTTCCCGGTGCCGCCGAGCTGTGGCGCCAGTTGCAGGCGCCGCAGGAGCCGCCGGCGGACGACGAGTCCGCCTGAGCTTCAGATACGGAAGCTGTCGACCAGGTGCTTGAGGCGGGTGGCCTGCTGCTCCAGGTCGCCACAGGCGCGCAGGGTGGCCTGCAGGTTCTCCACGCCTTCCTGGTTGAGGGTGTTGATCTCGGTGATATCCATGTTCAGCGAGTCGACCACCGCGGTCTGCTCCTCGGTGGCGGTGGCGACCGACTGGTTCATGCCGTCGATCTCGCCAATGCGCTGGGTCACACTGCCCAGGCGTTCACCGGCCTGGTTGGCGATCTCCACGCTCTGCTCGCTGTAGCGTTGGCTCTCGGTCATGGTGGACACCGACTCGCGGGCATCCACCTGCAGCTCCTCGATCATCTTCTGGATTTCCTGCGCCGACTCCTGGGTGCGGTGCGCCAGGTTGCGTACCTCGTCGGCCACCACGGCGAAGCCACGGCCTGCCTCGCCGGCCCGGGCGGCCTCGATGGCGGCGTTCAGCGCCAGCAGGTTGGTCTGCTCGGAGATGCTCTTGATCACCTCGAGGATCTGGCCGATGTTCACCGTCTTGCTGTTCAGCGTCTCGATGTTGCGGCAGGAGGCGCTGATCTTCTCCGATAGTTCGTTCATCGCGGCGATGGTCTTCTGCAGCACCTGGCTGCCGTCCTCGGCCAGGTGACGAGCGTCGGAGGCCTGGTGCGAGGCGTCGGCGGCGTTGCGCGCGATCTCCTGGGCAGCGGCGCCCAGTTCGTTGATGGCGGCCGCCACGCTGTTGGTGCGGCTGGCCTGTTCGTCGGAGTTGGCCATCGACGAGTTGGAGGCGTTGACCACCAGCTTGGCCACCTCGTTGAGCTGCTGGGTGGCCGAGGAGACCTCGCGGATCGAGCCGTGGATGCGTTCGACGAACTGGTTGAAGGAGGTCGCCAGCTCGCCGAACTCGTCGCGGCTCTGCACGCTCAGGCGCTTGGTCAGGTCACCCTCGCCCTGAGCGATGTCGCGCATGGCCTTGCCCATCAGCAGCAGCGGCTGCATCAGCACGCGGATCAGCATGCCCAGCAGGAACATGATGATGACCACGGCGATGATGGTGGCGATGATGGCCGAGGCGCGGAACTCGCTGAGGGTGGCGTAGGCCTTGTCCTTGTCGATGGACAGACCGACGTACCAGTCGACCGAGGGCAGGCCCTTGACCGGGGTGAAGGTGAGGATGCGCTCGACGCCATCGAGCTCCGCTTCGGTCACGCCGGCGCTGACGGTCGGCGTGTTCTGCGGGTAGACCTCCTTGAGGCTCTTCATCACCAGATTCTTGTCCGGATGGACCAGGATCTTGCCGTCTGCGCTGAGCAGGAAGGCGTAGCCGATGCCGTCGAAATCCAGCGAGTTGATGATCTGCACCAGGGTGTCCAGGCTGAGGTCGCCGCCGACCACGCCGCTGCTGCCGGCCGGGGTGGCGATGGTGATGATCAGCTTGCTGGTGGCGGCATCCACGTAGGGCTCGGTCAGGGTCGAGCCACCGGCGCTCATGGCGTCCTTGTACCAGGGGCGGGTGCGCGGATCGTAGCCTTCCGGCATCTGCTCGTCCGGGCGCATGGTGAAGGAGCCGTCGGCCGAGCCCAGGTAGGTGAAGGCGAAGGTCGAGGTCAGCACCTTGCTTTCCAGGGTCTTGACCAGCGAATCGGGAGTGCTGGTTTCGTCGATCGACTGGGCCACGTTCTCCACCAGCAGGATGCGCCCGGACAACCAGTTCTGGATGTTGCTGGCGGTGATCTGGCCCAGACTCTCCAGCTCATGCTCCAGATCACTGCGAATGGCATTGCGTTGCAGGTAATCGTTGTACAGGGTGAACAGGGAGAAGGCTGCTATCACCACCAGCGAGGCGGCGAGCAGGATCTTGTGGCTGAACTTCAGGTTCTGGGTCATGGTGGCTTGCGTCCGGTAAGGTCTGGCAGCAGTCTTGTAGGTGGCCGTACGACGCTGCGCCGGCCTTATG
This sequence comes from Aquipseudomonas alcaligenes, assembly GCF_003205495.1. Taxonomy (GTDB): domain Bacteria; phylum Pseudomonadota; class Gammaproteobacteria; order Pseudomonadales; family Pseudomonadaceae; genus Aquipseudomonas; species Aquipseudomonas alcaligenes_B. The sequence goes on from NZ_QJRX01000003.1 coordinate 114,620, forward strand.
GGTAACACCATCTATAACGACATAATTGCAGTAAAGCTTTAGCCCGAGGGATGGCAAGATGCCTGTAACCGATACTTTTGTACTGGGGGCCGATCCGCAGGGGCAGCCCGTGAGCCAGGCCCTGCGCCTGACCAATCGCCACGGCCTGGTAGCCGGTGCCACCGGGACGGGCAAGACGGTGACCCTGCAGCGCCTCGCCGAGCTGTTCAGCGACGCCGGGGTGGCCGTCTTCGCCGCCGACATCAAGGGCGACCTTTGTGGCCTGGGCGCCGCCGGCAATCCGCAGGGCAAGGTGGCCGAGCGCATCGCCAGCATGCCCTGGCTGAATCACAGACCCCAGGCCTATCCGGTGACCCTGTGGGACGTGGCCGGCAAGAGCGGCCATCCGCTGCGCACCACCCTGAGCGAGATGGGGCCGTTGCTGCTGAGCAATCTGCTGGAGTTGACCGACAGCCAGCAGGCCGCGCTCTACGCCGCCTTCCAGGTGGCCGACCGCGAGGGCCTGTTGCTGCTCGACCTGAAGGATCTCAAGGCGCTGCTCAATCACCTCAAGGACAATCCCGAGCTGCTTGGCGAGGATCGTGCGCTGTTCGCCGGCGCCTCCTCCCAGGCCCTGCTGCGTCGCCTGGCGACCCTGGAGCAGCAGGGCGCCGAGGCGCTGTTTGGCGAGCCGGCGCTGCAGCTGGAGGATATCCTGCGGCCCGATGCGGATGGCCGCGGGCGTATTCACCTGCTCGATTCCAGCCGCCTGGTGCACGAGGCGCCCAAGGTCTATGCGACCTTCCTGCTGTGGTTGCTGGCCGAGCTGTTCGAGCAGCTGCCCGAGCGTGGCGATGCCGACAAACCGGTACTGGCGCTGTTCTTCGACGAGGCCCACCTGCTCTTTGCCGACACCCCCAAGGCCCTGCAGGAGCGTCTGGAGCAGGTGGTGCGGCTGATCCGCTCCAAGGGCGTGGGGGTCTATTTCGTCACCCAGTCACCCAGCGATCTGCCGGATGAGGTGCTGGCCCAGCTCGGCCTGCGTATCCAGCATGGCCTGCGCGCATTCACCGCCAAGGAGCAGAAGTCCCTGCGCGCGGTAGCCGATGGCTTCCGCCCCAATCCGGCGTTCGACAGCCTGAGCGTGCTCACCGAACTGGGCATCGGCGAGGCGCTGGTCGGCACGCTGGAAGAGAAGGGCACGCCGGCCATGGTCCAGCGCGTGGCCATCGCCCCACCACAGTCGCGCATCGGGCCGCTGAACGAGGCGGAGCGGGCGGCGCTGTTGCGCGGCTCGCCCCAGGCCGGCCGCTACGACAAGGCGGTGGACCGCGAGTCGGCCTACGAGATGCTCATGGCGCGCGCGGCCGAGGTGCCTGCGGAGACGGCGCCGGTCGGCAAGGGCGCGGCGCCGGCGGAGCAAGGCGGGCTGGGCGGCATGGCCGGTGAACTGCTTGGCAGCCTGGCCAGCCAGGTGATGAAGACGGCCGTGCGCCAGGCCGCCAACCAGATCGGTCGGCAGCTGGTGCGTGGTCTGATGGGCTCCCTGCTGGGCGGCAGCCGGCGCCGTTGAGGCGCCGGATCACTCGGCCTCGCGGGCCTGTTCGATCTTTTGCAGCTCCTGCTGGAACGCCTGGTCCAGCAGGCTGGGGCGCTTGCGCCAGGGTTTGCGTTCGGGGTCGGGCTGGGCCGCGTAGGTGACTACCTCGCCGCCGTAAACATCCTTGTAACGTTGCGCCTGACGCTCCAGTTCGGCGCGCAGTTCGTCTTTCGTCACATGTTCACCAGAATGATTGATCGACCGCGAACTGCGGTCTGTCCTGCGCCCAGTATTAATACTGATTGTTAAGAGCTGTTTTAAGCCAAACGATTATAGCGATAGGTTCTATCGTTTCCATCATATTCGCTGCAGTGCAGGCACCGTGCCGCAGAGCACTTTGGGGAAGTTGATCGGGGCGTCAGCTCGCTGGATTCGCTATTCGCTTCCGTTGCTTGTACAACTTTCTATGCTCAGTGACGGGGGCGGAATGTGACTATGAAGAAATGGCAGTGCGTGATCTGTGGCTTCATCTATGACGAGGCTCTCGGCTGGCCCGATGAAGGCATAGCGCCGGGCACCCGCTGGGAGGATGTGCCGGCCGACTGGCTGTGCCCCGACTGCGGCGCCGCCAAGGCTGACTTCGAGATGATCGAGCTGTGATCACGAACCTTTGGCGAACTGCTTGACGAATTCCCAGGCGGTCTGACTGGCAGAGAAATGACCGCCGAACAGGCGGCGGTTGCGCCGACTGTCGCCACCTGGCCAGACATGCTCGCCGCCGGGAATCAGCAGTAGCTGCAGGGGGGCCTGCTCGCACTGCCAGCGACTCAATATCGAGCCGTCAGCCCGCAGTTCCTGCCTGGGGCTCGCGCAGCCGCGGATATCCGCGATCATCTGCAGGGTCTCTGGCACCGAGCGGTGCGCTACTCCGGCAATGGCATCCTCACCCATGCCGCCCTGGAATGGGACGTTGCGATCTCTTTCTCCATGGATGTGCAGCACCGGGATGTTCTCGATTCCGGGGCAACGGTTCACGGCCATGGTCCCGGCGACCGGGACTATGGCGGCGATCTGGCTGGGCATTTCGCAGGCTAGTCGGTAGGCCAGCATGGCTCCGTTGGACATGCCCGTCACATAGACCCGGCGTCTATCCAATGCCGTTTTCCGGGCAATGTCCGCCAGCATGGCGCGAATGAACGCGACATCGTCGATCCCGCGATCGCTGGCAGGGCCGCAGCAGTTACCGGCATTCCAGGTGCGGCGGTTCTTCAGCAGACGGGCCCTCGTGCCGTTGGGGTAAGCCGCCATGAAGCCATTGGCGCTGGCGACCCGGTTCATGCCGGTGGTGTGCTCGGCCTCGTCAGCATTGCCCAGGCCACCATGCAGCACCACCATGAGTGGCAGGGGCTGCGTTGCACTGTGTGGCGGGACGAACAGCCTGTAGCTGCGCTCCTCACCGCCAGCTGCTATGGCGTGCTGGGAGCTGCGCTCGGTAGTGTCGGCATAGGTATGCAGGCAGAGGACGAGTCCGCCAAGCAGGCAGCGTGCAGACCGCGCCGCGTGCATCAGCCTTGTGCAGCCGGCAGCAGTTCCTTGAGCGGCCTGCCGTCGTCCGCCAGTTGCTCGGCAGTCACGGCAATGCCCTCGGCTACCAGGCGCTTGGCGGCGATGAAGTCCTGCGGGCGGTTCACCGTGTCGGCGGCCAGCACCCTGTCGCCCTTGAGGTAGAAGGCGCTGAAGCTGTCGCTGGCCGGGTCGCCGCGCAGCACCAGGCGTTCGAAGCCTTCGGACAGGCCGACCATCTTCAGCTTCAGCTCGTACTGGTCGGACCAGAACCAGGGCACCGAGGCATAGGTCTTGGCCTTGCCGGCCATGTTGGCGGCGGCCACCCGCGACTGCTCCAGGGCATTGGGCACCGACTCCAGGCGCAGGCGGCGGCCGAGCAGGGCGTTGGGATGGTTGGTGCAGTCGCCGGCGGCATAGATGTGCGGGTCGCTGGTCTGCGCGTGCTCGTCGACCAGGATGCCGTTGTCCACCGCAAGGCCAGCCTCGGCGGCCAGCTCGGTATTGGGAATCAGGCCGATGCCGACCACCACCAGGTCGGTCTCCAGGCGGCTGCCATCGGCGCAGAGCAGCGCCGTCACCGCATCGCCCGTCACCTCCAGGTCGGCCACCTGCACGTTGGTGCGGATATCCACGCCGGCCTCGCGGTGCTTGCGTTCGTAGTAGGCCGACAGTTCGGCGGCGGTGACCCGCTGCAACACCCGCGGCAGCGCCTCCAGCACGGTGACCTGCAGCCCCTGTTGCACGGCCGAGGCCGCCACTTCCAGGCCGATGTAGCCGCCGCCGACTATGGCCAGGCGCTTGCCTGGCGCCAGCTGCACGCGGATCAGCTCGACATCGTCGAGGGTGCGCAGGTAGTGGAAGTTGCCACAGCGCTCGGCCGCTGCCGCATTCGGCACGGCCAGCGGGCGCGGGCGGCCGCCGGTGGCGATGGCCAGCCTGTCGTAGCTCAGCTGCGCGCCATCGGCCAACTCCAGGCGCCGGTTGGCGCGGTCGATGCGCTGCACCCGCACGCCAGCCATGAACTCCACTTTGGCCCGCTCATAGGCGGCCAGCGGGCGGATCGCCAGGCTGCTCTTCTCCACGCTGCCGGCCAGGTAGGCCTTGGACAGTGGCGGGCGGTGGTAGGGCAGGTGCGCTTCCTCGCCGAGCAGCAGGATGCGCCCCTCCCAGCCCTCGTTGCGCAGGGCGATGGCCAGTTCGCCGCCGGCATGGCCGGCGCCGATGATGATGGCAGTGGAGGGGGCGGCAGCGTCAGTCATGGCAGGCTCTCGGCGGGTGAAGATGCCGCCTAGTGTATGCATCCGCGCCGGCCAAGTCCCGGCCGAAGATGCCAATCGCCATGCTGCGGGCGTTCAGCGCAGCAGATGCACCGCCAGGCCGATCAGGGCGCAGCCCAGCAGCACCTCGATCACCCCGCGTTTGAAGCGGAACAGGGCCACGGCCGCGGCCAGGGCGATCAGCGCCGAAGGCCAGTCGAAACTGCCGGAAAAGCCCTGTGGCCAGAGCACGTGGTAGCCGAAGAACAGTGCCAGGTTGAGGATCACGCCCACCACGGCGGCGGTGATGGCGGTCAGCGGCGCGGTGAACTTCAGTTCGTTGTGAGTCGACTCCACCAGGGGCCCGCCGACCAGGATGAACAGGAAGGACGGCAGGAAGGTGAACCAGGTGACCAGGCAGGCGGCCAGGGCGCCGCTGGCGAAGGCCGACTCGACGCCGAACACCGGCTGTACATAGGCGCCGACGAAGCCGACGAAGGCCACCACCATGATCAGCGGTCCCGGCGTGGTCTCGCCCAGGGCCAGGCCGTCGATCATCTGGGTCGGCGTCAGCCAGCCGTAGTGGCCGACCGCGCCCTGGTAGACGTAGGGCAGTACCGCGTAGGCGCCGCCGAAGGTCAGCAGGGCCGCCTTGGTGAAGAACCAGCCCATCTGCGTCAGGGTGCCGTCCCAGCCGAACAGCGCAGTCAGCAGGCCCATGGGCAGCAGCCACAGCGCGGCACCTATGGCCAGCAGCAGGACCAGGCGCGACCAGCGGAAGCGCGCATGTGGCGGTGGCGGCGTGTGGTCGTCGATCAGTGCCGGGCCGTAGGACTTGTCGCTGCTGGCGTGGCCGCCGCCCAGGCTGAAGCGTTGCGGGGCGAGGCGTCCACCGAAGTAGCCGATCACCGCGGCTCCCAGCACGATCAGCGGGAAGGGCAGTTCGAGGGCGAAGATGGCGACGAAGGAGGCGCCGGCAATGGCCCACAGCCAGTTGTTCTTCAGCGCCCGCGAGCCGATGCGGTGGGCTGCCTGCAGGACGATGGCGGTCACCGCCGGCTTGATGCCGTAGAAGATGCCGGCCACCAGCGGCACGTCGCCGAAGGCGATGTACAGCCAGGACAGGACGATCAGGATGAACAGCGAGGGCAGCACGAACAGCGCCCCGGCGATCACCCCGCCCCAGCTGCGATGCAGCAGCCAGCCGATGTAGGTGGCCAGTTGCTGGGCTTCCGGGCCGGGCAGCAGCATGCAGTAGTTGAGGGCATGCAGGAAGCGCCGTTCGGAGATCCAGCGGCGCCGCTCCACCAGCTCCTGGTGCATGATCGCGATCTGCCCGGCCGGGCCGCCGAAGCTGACGAAGCCGAGCTTGAGCCAGAACAGCAGGGCTTCGAGAAAACCGACGGTTTTCTGTGCCGGGCTGTGCTCCGTCAGGGGCAGGGGCGTCTCATTCATCGCTGCGGCTTCCTCTATCATCGGTGTGTTGCTGGGGCAGTTTCCTAACACATTCTCGTTTCAGGCCGACAGCATGACTCATGCAAAGCCGGACATAAGCCGGCGAGGATAACCCGCTGCGGTTGACCATGCCGGGGCTTTTCTATATTGGGAATACAGAGCGTCAGCCGAATGTGGGGCATCCATGGACAACGATAGGCAGGCCGAGGCACGCAGCATGCGTGGCTGGCAGCAGCTGGCCCTGCTGCCGTTGACGCGCGCCTTCGTGGCATTGGTCTGCCTGTCGCTGGTGGCCATCGATGGCTGGCTGATCTGGAAGGCTCGCCAGGTGCAGCTGCGCGATGCCGAGATCGAGACGTCCAACCTGGCCTCGGCCCTCGCCCGCCAGGCCAGCGACACCCTGAAGAAGGCCGATACCGTGCTGTTCGGCCTGGTCGAGCGCTTGCAGGTGGAAGGCACCTCGCCGGAGCACCTGCAACGCCTGCAGCGCCTGATGCGCCGGCACGTCTACGAGCAGGCCGAGCTGCACGGCCTGTTCGCCTACGACCGCGACGGCAACTGGCTGGTCAACTCCTTCGGCGAGATTCCGCCGGGAGCCAACAATGCCGACCGCGAATACTTCATCTACCACCGCGATTTCCCCGACGACCACGGTCCGCATGTCGGCCGGCCGATCCGCAGCCGCACCACCGGCGACTGGATCATTCCGCTTTCACGCCGCCTGGAGGATGCCCAGGGGCGTTTCGCCGGAGTGGTCCTGGCGACCATCTCGATCGACTACCTGCGCCAGTTCTACGGCACCTTCGATGTCCGCGAGAACGGCTCGATCAACCTGGTGCTGAACGATGGCACCATCGTGCTGCGCGTGCCCTTCAGCGAGAGCACCATAGGCACCAGCATCGCCCGTGGGCAGATCTTCACCCGTCTGCTGCCGCAGAGCCCGGCCGGCAGTGCCATGCTGCCCTCGCTGCTGGACGGCGTGGAGCGGCAGTTCAGCTACCGGCAGATCCAGGACTACCCGCTGGTGGTGGTCGCCGCCATGTCCAAGGACGACATACTCGCCGACTGGCGCGCCGACAGCGTGCGCCAGCTGGTGGTGGTGTGCCTGCTGTCCGGGTTGCTCGGGCTGTTCGGCTACTACCTGGTGCGCCTGATTCAGCGCGGCCAGCGCACCGAAATCGAGTTGCTGGCCACCCGCGATGCGCTGCGGGCCTTCAACCAGCGCCTGGAGAAGCAGGCCCTGGAGGACGAGCTGACGCGCCTGGCCAACCGCCGGCGCTTCATCCGTGCCCTCGATGACGAGTTCGCCCGCGCGGCGCGTAGCCAGCGGCCGCTGGCGCTGATTCTTTTCGATGTCGACTACTTCAAGCAGTACAACGACATCTACGGCCACTCGGCCGGCGACGAATGCCTGCGCCTGGTCGCCGAGGCGATTCGTGCCGGGCAGAAACGCCCGGCCGACCTGGCCGCCCGCTACGGTGGCGAGGAGTTCTGCCTGCTGCTGCCGGAGACCGATGCCCAGGGCGCCGTGCGGGTGGCCGAGCAGGTGCGCGCGCTGGTGGAGAAGCTGGCCTTGCCGCATGCCGGCTCGCCCTGGCTGCGCCTGAGCCTGAGCGCCGGCGTGCATGTCTGCCTGCCGCAACCGGGAGCGGCGGACGAGGGGCCGCAGGCCTTGATCCAGGGCGCCGACAAGGCGCTCTACGCGGCCAAGGCCGCCGGCCGCGATCGCGTGCTGCTGTACGGCGAACAGGTCGAGCAGCTGGTCGGTTAATCCAGCAGGGCGTGCTCGGCCGCCGCGCGGGCGTGCAGGGCCGTGGTGTCGAACAGCGGCACGCTGGCGTCATGCGGCCCCAGCAGCAGGCCGATCTCGGTACAGCCGAGGATCACCGCCTCGGCGCCACGTTCCACCAGCCGCGCTATCACCTGCCGGTAGGCCTGGCGTGACGCCTCATGCACGCTGCCCAGGCACAGCTCCTCGTAGATCACCCGGTGCACTATGGCGCGGTCGGCCTCGACCGGTACCAGCACCTCGATGCCGTGCCGGCGCTCCAGGCGTTCGCGGTAGAGCGGCTGCTCCATGGTGAACCGCGTGCCGAGCAGGCCGACCCGGTGCAGACCGGCACTGCGGATGGCCGCCGCGGTCGGGTCGGCGATGTGCAGCAGGGGAATGTCCACGGCCGCCTCGATGGCCTCGTCCACCTTGTGCATGGTGTTGGTACAGAGCACCAGGAAGTCCGCCCCGGCCCGTTGCAGCGCGCGGGCGGCCTCGGCCAGCAGGACGCCGGCGGCGTCCCAGTCGCCGCTGCGCTGCAGCCGTTCGACCTGTGCGAAGTCGACGCTGAACAGCACCAGCCGCGCCGAGTGCAGACCGCCCAGGCGCTCGCGCACCGCCTCGTTGATCTGCCGGTAATAGGGCAGGGTGGACTCCCAGCTCATGCCGCCGAGCAGGCCTATGGTCTTCATGCGCGTTCCTCCGCTGTTCTGGCCCCATGCTGCGGCAGGCGCGTCCGGCCGGGCAGCTACAGTTGCCGGCGAATCGCGCGTGCGGCTGTACGGCCGTCGCCGGGGGCAGCGCGCGCGCGGCGCTTGAGGAATAATGCCGGGCTTTCCCTGCCACGGTTCCGCCATGTCCTCGCGCGCCCTGCACGTTCGCCCCAGCTTCCTGCACCTGCCGCCCGGCGACTGGGCCACGGTGCTCGACTGCCTGTGCGCGCGCTTCCCGCAGATATCCCGCGAGACCTGGCTGCAGCGCATGGCCCGCGGCCTGGTGCTGGACGCCGAGAATCGCCCGCTGGACCCCGCCACGCCCTACCGCGAGGCGCTGCGGGTGCAGTACTTCCGCGAGATCGAGAACGAACGGCAGATCCCCTTCCAGGCGCGCATCCTGTTCCAGGACGAGCACCTGCTGGTGGCCGACAAGCCGCACTTTCTGCCGGTGATGCCGGCCGGCGACTACGCCGAGGAAACCCTGCTCACCCGCCTGGTGCGCGAGACCGGCAATCCGCACCTGGCGCCGCTGCACCGCATCGACCGGCACACCGCCGGGCTGGTGCTGTTCTCCACCACGCCGGCCAGCCGCGGCGCCTACCAGGCGCTGTTCCGCGAGCGGCGCATCGACAAGGCCTACCAGGCCATCGCCCCGGCGTTGCCGCACCATGAGTTCCCGCTGCGCCGGCACAGCCGCCTGGAGAAGGGCGAGCCGTTCTTCCGCATGCGCGAGGTGGCGGGCGAGCCGAACAGCGAGACCTTGCTGGAAGTGCTGGAGCGCCACGGCGAGCTGTGGCGCTACCGGCTCTGGCCGATCAGCGGCAAGCAGCACCAGCTGCGCGTGCACATGGCGGCACTGGGCGCGCCCATCCTCAACGACAGCTTCTACCCGCAGCTGACCGACGAGAAGGGCGTGGACGACTTCAGCCGCCCGCTCAAGCTGCTGGCCCAGAGCCTGGCCTTCAGCGACCCGCTGAGCGGCGCTGTGCGCCACTTCGAGAGCGGCCTGGCGCTGGACTGGTAGTCAGCCGGCCGCGCGCAGGCGCGCCAGGTCGCGCACCGGCGGCGCGCCGAACAGGCGGCTGTATTCGCGGCTGAACTGCGACGGGCTCTCGTAGCCGACCCGGTAGCCGGCGCTCGATACATCCAGGTTCTCGCACAGCATCAGGCGCCGCGCCTCCTGCAGGCGCAGCTGCTTCTGGTACTGCAGCGGGCTCATGGCGGTCAGCGCCTTGAAGCGGTGGTGCAGGGTGGAACTGCTGAGGTTGGCCACCCTGGCCAGCTCCTCGATGCGCAGGGGCTGCTGGTAGTGGCGGTTGAGCCATTCGATGGCGCGGTTGACCCGGTGCGCCTGGCTGTCGGCCGTGGCGATATCGCGCAGCAGCTGGCCCTGCGGGCTGCACAGCAGGCGGTAGAGAATCTCGCGGCGGATCAGCGGGGCGAGCATGGCGATGTCGCGCGGCGCCTCCAGCAGGCGCAGCAGGCGCAGCACGGCATCCAGCAACGGCGCGTCCAGCCGGTCGACATGCAGGCCGCGACCACTGCCGCGGCTGGGTACGCCGATGGGACCGGCGCTGGCGATCAGCTCGCCCAGTTCGGCCGGATCGATGTCCAGGCGCAGGCTCAGGTAGGGCTCGTCGGCCGTGGCCAGGGTGACTTCGCCGGTGACCGGCAGGGTCACCGAGGCCACCAGGTAGTGCAGCGGGTCGTAGCAGTAGCGCTCGTTCTCCAGGCGCACCACCTTCTGGCCCTGGGCCATGATGCACAGGGCCGGGCGGTACAGGGTGTGGGTGATCGGCGAGGGCGTGCTGGCGCGATACAGCACCAGGCTGGCGATGGCGGTGTCGTGGGCGCCGTCCGCCTCGGCGAAACGGGCGATCAGTTCGGCCAGCTGCAGGCGCTGGCTGTGCAGGTCGGGCTCGGTGATGGCGTCTGGCATGCGGCGGTCCTCCCGGGTTGCCCGCAGCTTAGCGCGCAGGCCCGGGGAAATCCCGCTGGCTGGGCAAGCTCGGCAGGATTGGGCAAGTGGCCGGCAGTATCGTGCAGATCGCAGGGGCTCAGTGGGCGAAGCGCGCGTGGAGCTGCCGGTAGCGGCCATCGCGGTTCAGCTGCGCCAGGGCCGCGCGCCAGCGTTCCACCTCGGCCGCCGGGGTGTCCAGCGAGAGGGCGATGTAGCCCTGGTCCTGGCCCAGCGACACGGCGCTGGGCACCACCTCGGCGGTGCCCACGTCGGCCTCCGCCAGCTTGCTCTGCAGGTCGCTGTCGGCCGAGGCCACCAGCAGCACGCGGCCGGCGGCGAGCATGCGGAAACAGCCGGCATAGGAGTTGGCGCGCTGCAGCCGGGTGAAGCCTTGCTCGCCCAGCAGGCTGTCGTGGGAGCTGCCGTTGAGCACGCAGACCGGCAGGCTGGCGGCGTCGGCCAGGCTGCGGATGCCGGTCGGGCGCACGCTCAGTTCGTACAGGTAGTCGGTCTCGCGCAGGGTCGGCCCGACCCAGTGCACCAGGTGCTCGCGCTCCGCGGTGCGGCTGAGGTTGAACAGCACCACATGGGCGCGCGACTGCACCAGAACCAGGCCGCGCGCCAGCGGCACCTCGACTATGGTCTGCGGCTGGCCCAGCTCGCCGAGCAGGGCCCGCACCAGTTCGACGTAGAAGGCGCGCTTGCCGCCGTGCGGGTGGCCGCGCAGCTGGCCGTCGACGCTGCTGGCCTTGTTGCCCAGGCTGTGGGTGTAGACCTGCCAGTCGGCGGCGGAAGCCGGCAGCGCGGCGAGCAGCAGGGCGAGCAGCGAAGGTCTCAAGGGCGATCTCGGCGGATGGGGCATGACGGCAGATTGCAATGTCCGGGCCGTCAGCGCAACTGCGCAGTCCCGAGAGTCATCGGCAGGATCAGGCAAGCGTCGGGCAGTATCCGGCTAACGGCCTTCCCGTTCCCGGGCGCAGTCTCTGCCCTGTCCGGCGCCACTGCCAGTGCGCCCCCGTCGAGGAGTCGTCCATGTCCCGTATCGCAGAGAAAGTCATAGTCATTACCGGTGCCAGCAGCGGCATCGGCGAAGCCACCGCCCGCCTGCTGGCCCTGAAGGGCGCCCGCCTGGTGCTCGGCGCGCGGCGCGGCGAGCGTCTCGAGGCGCTGGCCGCGGAGATCCGCAACCTCGGCGGCAGCGCCGAGTACCGCGTCACCGACGTGACCCGCCAGGAACAGGTGCAGGCCCTGGTGGAGCTGGCCGTGGAGCGCTACGGCCGGGTCGACGTGCTGGTCAACAACGCCGGGGTGATGCCGCTGTCGCCGCTGGCGGCGCTGAAGATCGGCGAGTGGAACCAGATGATCGACGTCAACCTGCGTGGCGTGCTGCATGGCATCGCCGCCGTGCTGCCAGGGATGCAGGCGCAGCGCAGCGGGCAGATCATCAATGTCGCCTCCATCGGTGCCTACAAGCCGATCGCCACCGGCGCCGTGTACTGCGCCACCAAGGCCGCGGTGGTGTCGCTGTCCGAGGCGCTGCGTCAGGAAGTGGGCAGCGCCATCCGCGTCACCGTGATTTCCCCCGGAGTCACCGAGTCCGACCTGGCGCACAGCATCTCCGATGCCGAAACCCGCGTGGCGATCGACGAGTTCCGTCGCGAGGCGATTCCCGCCGGCGCCATCGCCGAGGCCATCGCCTACGCCATCGGCCAGCCGGATACGGTGGACATCAGCGAACTGGTCGTGCGTCCCACCGCCAGCGCCTATTGATCCAGCCCGCCGCCCGCGTGCGGGTGGCCTTCGTTGCGGGAGCGATGCGATGAAGCCAACGATAGTCAGCCTGGCCCGTTTCCAGGCTGCGCAAGGTCATGGTGAAGAGCTGGGGCTGCGTCTGTGCGAGCTGCTGCTGCGGGCGCGCGCCGATACCGCCTGTCTGGGCTGCGAACTGGAGCGCCAGGGCGAGGGCTGGCTGCTGCGTGGCCACTGGGCCTCGCCGCAGGCGCTGGAGGCGCATCTGCAGCTGCCGCACATGCAGGTGCTCGGCCGGCTGCTTGGCGGCGGCCTGGTGCGCCGCCTGCAACTGAGCCTGGCGCCGCCCCCGTAGCGCCGGCGATCAGCCGCAGCTCAGGCGGATGATGATGTCGTCATCGTCGATATCGATGTTCAGCCGCTGCGGGTTGTAGTCCAGGGTCACCGGCTGGTTGGGATGGGTCACCCGCAGGTGTGCGGCGCCGGACTCGATGCGCGCGCGCTCGGCCAGGTCGGTGGTGATGCGTTCTTCCAGCAGGTACTGCACCGGCTCGGCGTTGCAGCGGCCGTCGCCCTTGGCGGCGCCGGCGCTGTCCTGCTGCGGGCTGGAGGCGCAGCCGGCGAGCAGGGCGCCGGCGAGCAGGGCGGAAAGGGGCAGGATTCGGTTCATGGTGGGCGTCCTTGTCTGAAACAGGACTTCACCGTGCCACCGTCTGCCCCGTCAGGCAACCGCCGTGATCAGAGCACGCGGTAGACCTGGCCGGTCTGCCGGCCCTCCGCGCTCTTGGCGTAGGCCAGCGCCACCGTGGCCGCCGGCACCGCCTTGAAGCCGCGGAAGTAGGGGCCGTAGGCCGGCAGCGACTCCTCGAGGATGGTCGGGCTCACGCCGTTGATGCGCAGGCCGCGCGGCAGCTCGATGGCGGCGGCGCGGACGAAGCCGTCCAGCGCGGCGTTCACCGTGCTGACCGCCGCGCCGTAGCGGATCGGGTCTTCGCTGAGCACGCCGGAGGTGAGGGTGAAGGAGGCGCCGTCGTTGGCGAACTCGCGGCCGATCAGCACCAGGTTGATCTGGCCCATCAGCTTGTCGTCCAGGCCGACGGCGAACTCCTTGGCGCTGAGCTCCTCCAGCGCGCCGAAATGAGCGTTGCCGGCGGCGCTGATCAGTGCGTCGAACGGGCCGGTCTGCTCGAACAGGCGGCGGATCGAGGCCGGGTCGGTGATGTCCACCTGCAGCTCGCCGCTGTTGCGGCCGACGCGGACGATGTCGTGGCGCTCGCGCAGCTCGCGGTCGATGGCCTGGCCGATGGTGCCGCTGGCACCGACGAGGATGATTTTCATGCTGTGGCTCCTGAGTGAGGGGGTGTGGAACCAGCTTAGGCGGGATTGGGTTGCCAATAATCCTGGCAATGTGAAACCTTTGGTTCTCATATGGAAACAATAGGTGCCGCGCCATGAGCGAGTTGGAAGACTTGGTCGCCTTCGCCCTGCTGGTCGAGGCCGGCAGCTTCACCGCCGCCGCCGAGCGCCTGGGCTGCAGCAAGGGCCAGTTGTCCAAGCGCATCAGCGGCCTGGAGCGCAGCCTCGGCAGCCAGCTGCTGCACCGCACCACGCGGCGCCTGCACCTGACTGCCGCCGGCGCCGCCCTGCTGCCCGAGGCCCAGGCGCTGCAGGCCCAGGCCCAGCGCGCACGGCAGGCGGTGCGCAGCCTGCAGGACGAGGTGGCCGGTACGGTGCGCCTGACCGTGCCGGTGTCGCTCGGCGAGACCTTCTTCGATGCCCTGCTGCTGGATTTCGCCAGCCGCTACCCGCGGGTGCGCGTCGAGCTGGACCTGGCCAATGCCTACCGCGACCTCGTGGCCGACGGCTTCGACCTGGCCATCCGTTCCGGCGTGGAGCAGGACGAGCGCCTGGTGGCGCGGCCGCTGTTCGCCCTGCAGGAAATCACCTGCGCCGCTCCGGCCTACCTGGCACGCCACCCGGCGCCGCAGACGCCGGCTGAGCTGAGCCGGCACCAGTGCCTGCTCAACACCCACTACAGCGGCTTCGAGCAGTGGCTGTACCACCGCCAGCATCGCCTGGAGCGGGTGCCGGTGTCCGGGCAGCTGGCCAGCAACCACTACAGCCTGCTGAAGAAGGCGGCGCTGAGCGGCGCCGGCATCGCCCGCCTGCCGTCCTACATGGTCCAGGACGAGCTGGCCGATGGCCGCCTGCTGTGGCTTCTGCGCGACTACCAGACGCGCAGCACCCCGGTGTTCCTCGTGCACCCCTGGCAGGGCGCCCTGCCGCGCCGCACCCAGGCGCTGGTGGACTACCTGCTGGGCTGGTTCGAGCGCAGCCGCCTGGCGCTGGACGGCCTCAACGCCTGAGCTCGCCGGCCACCTGCTGGATCTGCTGGCGCAGCCAGCGGCGCAGGCGGTCGGCGTCGGTGCGCTCGTGCCAGATCTGCATCACCTCCACCTGCGGCAACTCCAGGCCCTCCGGCAGCGGATGCAACACCAGCGAGGCGTCGCGCGCCACCGCTTCCTCGGCCACCGAGCGCAGGCAGGTCAGCAGCAGCTGGCTGCCGCGCACCAGGCGGCTCGGCGCGATGAAGCTGGACAGCCCGGCCGCCACCCGGCGCGTTTGCCCCTGGGCCTGCAGGGCGCGGTCGACCAGGCCGTTGAGGTCGCCGGTGAGGGTGGTCAGCAGGTGTTCGCAGGCCAGGTAGGCCGGCAGGTCGAGCCCCCCGGCCAGGCGCGGATGGTCGCGCGCGGCCAGCACCACGAAGTCTTCGGAGAGCAGGCGCTGCTGGCGGAAGGTGTCCGGCAGGTTGGCGTAGAAGCCAGCGATGGCCAGGTCGCAGGTGCCTTTCTCCAGCTCCTCGCGCGGCAGCAGGCCGCGGGTGTTGTGGGTGATCAGCAGCAGGTTGGGCGCCTGCTCGCGCAGGCGCGGCAGCAGGGCGGGCAGCAGGGTCTGCTCGATGTAGTCGGTGGTGTAGAGGTGGATGCGCTCGGCGCGCTGCAGGAAGTCGCGGCCCTCGCACTGGTCGTAGAAGGCCTCCAGTTCGGCCACCAGGCCCTGCACCAGCGGCGCCAGCTCATGGGCCCGCGGCGTTGGCGTGAGGCCGCGCGGGGCGCGCACGAACAGCGCATCGCCCAGCTCGTGGCGCAGCTTGTTCAGCTTGTGGCTCAGCGCCGGCTGGCTCAGCGCCATGCGCGCGGCGGCCAACGAGGCGCTGCGCTCCTGGTAGAGCACGTGGAAGACCAGCAGCAGGTTGAGGTCCTTGTTGGCGATATTCACTTTTTGGATACCAGAAATAAAAGCTTTCGAATTATCGAATCATAACCGCCCGCCTAAGATTCGCCTCATCCGAACGGACCCACGTTCGCCTCATTCAACGGAGACCGCCCATGAAGACCTTCCATCCGCTGGCCCTGGCCGTGCTCGCCGGCCTCGCCGCCACCCCGGCCTTCGCCGCCGAGCCCAAGGGCCAGGTGCTGGTGCTGCTGTCCAGCGAGAACCAGCTGGCGCTCAAGGATGGCCAGCACTACGCCACCGGCTACTACCTCAACGAGTTCGGCGTGCCGGCCGACCGCCTGCTCAAGGCCGGCTATGAACTGGTGCTGGTGACGCCCAGGGGCAATGCGCCGAGCGTGGATCAGAAGTCCGTCGACCCGCAGTACTTCGGCGGCGACGCGGCCGAGATGCAGCGCATCCAGCAGGTGGTGGCCGGGCTGTCGGGCATCGACGACAGCCTGTCGCTCGACGAGGTGCTGGCCGGTGACCTGGGGCAGTATGAGGGGCTGTTCATCCCCGGTGGCCACGCGCCGCTGATCGACCTGGCCAACAATCCGCAGGTCGGCGCGCTGCTGCGCCATTTCCACCAGGCCGGCAAACCCACCGCCGCCATCTGCCACGGCCCCATCGCGCTGCTGGCGGCGCAGGCCGACCCGCAGGGCTACGAGGCGACGCTGGTGCGCGGCGAACGACCGGCGGCCAAGGACTGGATCTACCAGGGCTACCGCATGACCATCTTCTCCGACCCGGAGGAGGCGGTGTTCGAGGGCTCCCTGGATGGTGCGCGCATCCGCTACTACCCGGCCCCGGCAATGGCCGCCGCCGGTGGCGACATGCAGTACGCCAAGGCCTGGCAGCCGCACGTGGTGGTCGACCGCGAGCTGATCACCGGGCAGAACCCCTTCTCCGACAAGGCTCTGGCCGAGGCCCTGATCGACCAGCTGGAGGCGCGCTGAGCCGGCAGGCGCCTGTCCTGAAGGATGCGCCGGGCGCCCCCCGGCGGCTCGGCGAGCGCTGCCCGCCGCAGGTTGGCAGCCTGATGGGCGATATCCGCTCTCTGGATGCGAGAAATATACCGGGCCGTAGCGACCGACCTACCCTCTACCCATAGCCACCGCAGCGGGCCCAGGCCCGAGGAGCTGACCATGAAGATTCTGCTGGTACTCACTTCCCACGACCAACTCGGCAACACCGGCCACAAGACCGGCTTCTGGCTGGAGGAATTCGCCTCGCCCTATTACGTGTTCAAGGATGCCGGGGCGCAGATCACCCTGGCCTCGCCCAAGGGCGGCCAGCCGCCGATCGACCCGAAGAGCGATGCCCCGGACGCGCAGACCGCCGCCACCCGGCGCTTTGCCGAGGACGCCGAGGCGCAGCAGCTGCTGGCCACCAGCCTGCCGCTGGCGCAGGTGCGCGCCGAAGACTTCGATGCGCTGTTCTACCCCGGCGGCCACGGCCCGCTCTGGGACCTGGCTGAGGACGCCACTTCCATCGCCCTGATCGAGCGTTTCATTGCCCTCGGCAAGCCGGTGGGCGCGGTCTGTCACGCGCCGGGCGTGCTGCGCCACGTCAAGGCCGCGGACGGCACGCCGCTGGTGCGCGGCAAGCGCGTAACCGGCTTCAGCAACAGCGAAGAGGCCGCGGTGGAACTGACCGACGTGGTGCCCTTCCTGGTCGAGGACATGCTCAAGGACCATGGCGGCGTCTATGGCCGGGCGGCCGACTGGCACAGCCATGTCGAGGTCGACGGCCTGCTGGTCACCGGGCAGAATCCCGCCTCCTCGGACGCCAGTGCCGAGGCCCTGCTGACCCTTGTGGAACGGAACTGAGCGATGAAATACCTGCACACCATGGTGCGTGTCCGCGATCTGGACGCCTCCCTGCGCTTCTACCGCGATGCCCTCGGCCTGGAAGTGCTCAAGCAGCGCGACTACCCCCAGGGCCGCTTCACCCTGGTCTACCTGGCCGCCCCGGGCGATGCGGATGCCCAAGTCGAGCTGACCTACAACTGGGACCCCGAGGACTACGGCAGCGCGCGCAACTTCGGCCACCTGGCCTATGCGGTTGACGATATCTACGCCGCCTGCCGGCGCCTGCAGGAACACGGCGTGACCATCAGCCGCCCGCCGCGTGACGGCCACATGGCCTTCGTGCGCTCGCCGGACCAGATATCCATCGAGCTGCTGCAGAAGGGTGAGCCGCTGGCGCCGGCCGAACCCTGGGTGTCCATGCCCAACGTCGGCAGCTGGTGAGCTCGCCGTGCGCCTGAACGCCGACTTCGCCCTGCCCGTGGTGATCCGCCCGGGCGATGTGCCCTGGGTAGCCTCGCCGCTGGCCGGGGTGGAACGGCAGATGCTCGACCGCATCGGCGAGGAGCTGGCGCGGGCCACCTCCATCGTGCGCTACGCGCCGGGCTCGCACTTCAGCGCGCACGGGCATCCGGGCGGTGAGGAGTTTCTGGTGCTGGACGGAGTGTTCTCCGACGAGCGCGGCGACTACCCGGCCGGCACCTACGTGCGCAATCCCATCGGCAGCCGCCACGCGCCGTTCAGCCGCGAGGGCTGCACGATTTTCGTCAAGCTGATGCAGTTCGATGCGGCCGACCGCGCCGAGGTGGTAATCGACAGCCATCGTGCCGAGTGGACGCCGGGGGCGCTATCCGGGCAGCGCGAGCTGGCCCTGCACGCGTTCGCCGGCGAGCAGGTGCGCCTGCTGCGCTGGGCGCCCGGCACCGCGCAAGCGCCGCAGGGCTATCCCGGTGGCGCCGAGTTTCTCGTGCTCGAAGGCAGCCTGCAGGACGAGCGCGGGGAGTATCCGGCCGGCAGCTGGCTGCGCTACCCGGCGCAGTTCAGTCACCGCCCGGGCAGCGCCGAGGGCTGCCTGCTGTGGTGCAAGACCGGGCACCTTGCGCCCTAGGCGCTGGCCATCAGGCGCCTGTACTGACGGGCGCGGCGGGCGGTCTTCAGCTGCTCGGCGAGCAGCGCGCGCAGCGGCGATACGCCGGGGTTGGGGCGCCGGCCCTGGCTGAGGCGGCGCAGCTGGTACTTCACCGCCGCCATGTAGGCCAGCGAGGCCAGCGCCTTGCGCTTCCAGCGGATCGGCGGCAGTTCGGCCGTGCTGTCCTGCCCGGCCTGCCACTGGCGCGGCAGGGCCGGTTCGATGGCCAGCGCGGTGGCGATGCCGGCCATGGCCAGGCCGCTGTCCAGCACCTGCTGCACCACCGGCAGGCGGCGGATGCCGCCAGTGACCATCACCGGCATGCGTGCCACCTGGGCGATCTCACGGGCGAATTCGAGGAAGTAGGCCTCGCGTGCCAGGGTGCGGCCGTCGCGGGCATCGCCCTGCATCGCCGGCGCCTCGTAGCTGCCGCCGGACAGCTCGACCAGGTCGACGTCCAGTTCATTGAGCATCTGCACCACGCGCTTGGCATCGCTGGCATCGAAGCCGCCGCGTTGAAAGTCCGCCGAGTTCAGCTTGACCGCCACGCAGAAGCCCGGCGCCACCTGCGCGCGCACCGCCTTGACCACCTCCAGCAACAGGCGCGCGCGGTTCTCGATGGGGCCGCCCCAGCTGTCCGTGCGCTGGTTGCTCAGCGGCGAGAGGAACTGGCTGAGCAGGTAGCCGTGCGCGGCGTGGATCTGCACGCCGGTGAAGCCGGCCTGCTCGGCCAGTGCGGCGCTGCGGGCGAAGCGCTGGATCAGCTCGCCTATTTCCTCGTCGCTCAGCGGCCGTGGCAGCGGGAACATCTTGGAGAAGCTGCCCAGTTCCAGGGCCACGGCCGAGGGCGCCACGGTCGGCTGGCCGAGGTTGGCCTGCATCTGCCGGCCGGGGTGGTTGAGCTGCATCCAGAACTGCGCGCCCCGGGCGCGGCCGATGCGCGCCCAGTCGCGGAAGCGCTGCAGCAGGCGGTCGTCCTCCAGCACCACGCCGCCGGGGCCGGTCATGGCGCGGCGGTCGATCATCACGTTGCCGGTCAGCAGCAGGCCGGCGCCACCCTCGGCCCAGGCCTGGTACAGGCGCAGCAGTTCGGCCGAGGGGCCCTGGTCGAGGGCGGCGAGGTTTTCCTCCATCGCCGCCTTGGCGATGCGGTTGGGAATCTGGGTGCCGTTGGGCAGTAGCAGGGGCTGGAAGGCGTTCATGGATGGCTCCGCGGTGGCGTGTGCGGCAAGACTAAGGTTAAAGTCAACTTCAAGGTCAATAGCCCGGAGGCATCGGCATGAAAATCGGCGAACTGGCCAGGCGCACCGGCCTCGCGCCCTCGCGCATCCGCTTCTACGAGGCCAGCGGGCTGATCGCCGCGCAGCGCCAGAGCAACGGCTATCGCGACTACCCAGTGGAGGCCGAGCAGACCCTGGCGGTGATCGCCTGCGCCCAGCAGTCGGGCTTCAGCCTGGACGAAATCCGCCGCCTGCTGCCCGACCCGGTGGCCAAGAGCTGGCCGCACGACGAGCTGCTGGCCGCGCTCAGGGCCAAGGTCGGCGAGATCGAGGCGATGCAGGCGCGCCTGGCGCAGAACCGCGCGCAACTGCTGGCGACCATCGCCGAGATCGAGAACAAGCCGGCGGGCATGCAGTGCGCGGAGAACGCCGAGCGCATGCTGGCCAGCCTGCGCCAGCGCCGCCAGGCCGAGTGACGGGGCGGGATTTCCCCGCCGCGGCGAATTGGTCATGATGCGCGCCCCGGCGGCTGGCGCCGGGCTCCGTCCCTCTTCCCGAGTGTCCGCGCGTGCTGGAGCTGTCCGCCTATCCCGCCCTGTTTCTCGCCGCCTTCGCCGCGGCCACCCTGCTGCCGGCGCAGTCCGAGGCGCTGCTGGTCGGGCTGCTGCTGGGCGGGCAGCACTCGCCCTGGCTCCTGCTGCTGGTGGCCAGCGCCGGTAACGTGCTGGGCTCGCTGCTGAACTGGTGGCTGGGCGGCTGTGTCGAGCGTTTCCGCCAGCGCCGCTGGTTCCCGGTCAGCGCCAGGCGCCTGGAGCAGGCCCGCCAGTTCTACCGGCGCTATGGCCGCTGGTCGTTGCTGCTGAGCTGGGTGCCGGTTATCGGCGACCCGCTGACGGTGGTGGCCGGGGTGATGCGCGAGCCCTGGTGGAGCTTCCTGGCCATCGTCACCCTGGCCAAGGCCGGACGCTACCTGGCCCTATTGCTGGCCACCCTCGGTTATCTCGGCTGAGGGCCGGGCCTAGCGGAACCTACCGGAACCTATACTTCTCGCTACCGGCGAGAGGGTGGCCGGGCATGTCGCCGGCAGGGGCCGGCCAGCAGCGGGTGCTGCGGCAGGACGGCGGCCTTGGCGGGGCGTGGGACGGGTGGGCAGCATGTGCGGAGCCCGGAGTGTGGTCTATGCGCGGGGCCTGGTGCTGGCCGGGCTGGTGTTGCTGGCCGGCTGCGCCAGCGCGCCGGTGCAGGTGTCTGGCGAAACCTGGCGCCGGCTCGACCAGGACATAGCCGCCGCCTCGCGGGCGGCCGAGGAGCAGTCCCGCGCCTATGCGGTGACGGCCATGGGGCGCTGGCTGCAGCTGGTGCAGCGGCAGACCGACGAAACCTTCATTCCCTGGTTCTCCGGCTACTGGACCCAGCAGTGGCTGGGCCTGCGGGTGTCCTGGTACCGGCTCGGCGGCGACGAGGTGCAGCGCCTGGCCGCCTACCTGCAGGAGGAGTATCGCGCGCAGGTGCTGGAGCCGGTGGCCGAGGACATCTCGCCCGAGCGCATCCAGCGCGGCGCCATGCGCATCTACGTGCGCCAGCTGGACATGCGCCTGCAGGCGCTGCCGGCCCGCCACGAGATACCCCAGGAGCAGTTCGACGCACGCCTGGAGGCCCTGCCGGTTCTGCCTGGGGCCTCGCTGCGGCAATTGCTGCGCGCCGATCCCCTGGAGCGTCTGCCGGCCTATGCGGCGCTGCTCGAACGGGTGCGTGTCGGCCCCGGTGGCGACTGGTCGAGCGACCCCGGCATCTCCCTGGTGGCCCAGCGCACCAGCGAGCGCCTGGTCGAGGAGATGACCACCAGCGGCGCCGCCAGTGCGCTCTCGGCCATGCTCGGGCGGGCCGCCGGCTCGGCATTGTCGCTGGGGGTGACGTTGTTCACCGCCATGGCCCGCGCCAGAGAACGGCCCCAGGCTGAGGCGCAGCTGCGCCTCAGCCTGCAGGCGACGCTGGAGCAGGAGGCCCAGGCCCTGCTGCGCAGCCCGCAGCACGGCGTGCTGGCCGGGGTGCTGGAACTGTCCGGGCAGGTCGAGCGCGGACTGGCGCAGCCGTTCAGTTACCGTCCCTGAGTCCGATTGTTTAGTGCTGGCCTAACTGAAAGTGCAAAGAATCCGATTTAACCCCACTTCGCCGCCGTGCGAGGCTGCGGAATCATGAATCGCAGCATGATCCTCTCCGCGCTGCACGCCTGGTCGGCGTGCGCCTATCCCGTGCTGGCCTTCTGGGCCCTCTGGCACTGCCGCCATGCGCGGCCCCCGGACGCCCTGGCCGCTTGACCCCGGCCGCCGCAGCAGGCAGCGGCGAACCCCGAACAGAACAAGAACCGCCGGCACAGCTCGCCGGCTGCAGAGGAAAACCGCATGAACGCCGCCATCCAGCCCGTGATCCCCGCCGCCGAGCGGGCCAAGTCCTACTACAGCGCCACGCTCAACGAGGAAACCAACTACCCGACCCTGCAGGGCCAGGTCAGCGTCGACGTCGCCATCATCGGCGGCGGCTTCACCGGCGTGGCTACCGCCGTGGAACTGGCCGAGCGCGGGCTCAAGGTGGCCATCGTCGAGACCCACAAGATCGGCTGGGGCGCCACCGGGCGCAACGGTGGGCAGGTCACCGGCAGCCTGTCGGGCGACGCGGCCATGCGCAAGCAGATGCGCAACAGCCTGGGCGAGGAGGTCGACGACTTCATCTGGCACCTGCGCTGGCGCGGCCACGAGATCATCAAGAACCGGGTGCAGAAGTACGGCATCCAGTGCGACCTGAAGCACGGCCACCTGCACGCGGCGATGAAGCCCTCGCACATGGACGAGCTGCACGCCTCCTACGCCGAGGCCGTGGAACGCGGCATGGGCGACGAGGTGACCCTGCTCGACGCCGCCGGCGTGCGCGAGCACCTGGCCAGCGACCTGTACCTGGGCGCGATCAAG
Source organism: Aquipseudomonas alcaligenes (assembly GCF_003205495.1). GTDB lineage: Bacteria > Pseudomonadota > Gammaproteobacteria > Pseudomonadales > Pseudomonadaceae > Aquipseudomonas > Aquipseudomonas alcaligenes_B. Next base: position 137,011 of record NZ_QJRX01000003.1, read on the forward strand.
AACACCCGCAACATGCACCTGCACCCGCTGAACCTGTGCATCGGCGAGGCCAAGGCCGCCGAGAGCCTGGGCGCGCTGATCTTCGAGCATTCCGAGGTGCTCGACATCGTCCAGGGCGCCAAGCCGGCGGTGGTCACCGCCCAGGGCCGTATCGACGCCAAGCAGATCCTCCTGGCCGGCGACGTCTACCACAAGCTGGCGCGCAAGCAGCTCAAGGGCATGATCTTCCCGGCCATGGGCGGCATCGTCACCACCGCGCCGCTGGGCGAGCTGGCCAAGGAGCTCAACCCGCAGAGCCTGGCGGTGTACGACTGCCGCTTCGTGCTCGACTACTACCGCATGACCGCCGACGGCCGCCTGCTGTTCGGCGGCGGCGCCAACTACTCCGGCCGCGACTCGCGCGACATCGCCGGCGAGCTGCGCCCGTGCATCGAGCGCACCTTCCCGCAGCTCAAGGGCGTGCAGATCGACTTCCAGTGGAGCTGCGCCATGGGCATCGTGATGAACCGCATCCCGCAGCTGGGCAAGCTGTCGCAGAACGTCTGGTACTGCCAGGGCTACTCCGGCCACGGCATCGCCACCACCCACATCATGGGCGAGATCATGGCCAACGCCATGACCGGCACCCTCGGCCACTACGACACCTTCGCCGCCTGCAAGCACATCAAGGTGCCGATGGGCGATGTGTTCGGCAACCCGATGCTGGCCGCCGGCATGTGGTACTACCAGATGCTGGAAAAGCTGCGCTGAGAGCCTGACAGAGGGCTGCTGCGCGCCGGCCTGCGACGTTGACAGCAGGCCGGGACGCGGCGCCTCGGATGCTGATTTGCCCGCCGTAAAATCGCCCGCGACTCCGACCGCTCCGCGCCAGTTGGCGCGCGCGCCTGGCCCTGGCTCGCGAACCTTGGGGCAGATCCCGGGTCAGCCGGGCTGGGGTAGGCCGAGCAGGCCCTCGTCGCGCACCAGGGTGTCGAACTCGGCCGCCGGCAGCGGGCGGCCGAACAGGTAGCCCTGCACTTCCTGACAACCCATGGCGCGCAGCTGCTGCAGCTGCTCGCGGGTTTCCACGCCCTCGGCGAGGGTCAGCATGCCCAGGCCGTGGGCCATGCCGATGATGGCCTGGACGATGCGCTGGTCGCTGCCGCTGCGGTTGATGTCGCGGACGAAGGACTGGTCGATCTTCAGCTTGTGCACCTCCAGCCGCTTGAGGTAGCTGAGCGAGGAGTAGCCGGTACCGAAGTCGTCGATGGCCAGGCGCACGCCGAGCGCGCGCAGGCGCTGCACCACCTGCACCACGCTGTCCGGCTTGTGCATGGCCACGCTTTCGGTCAGCTCCAGTTCCAGGCAGTGGGCCGGCAGGCCGCTGTCGCGCAGCACGTCGTCGATCAGTTCGAACAGGCTGGGCGCGCGGAACTGCGCCATGGACAGGTTCACCGCCACGCTGGTGTGGGCCGGATAGCCCTGGTCCAGCCAGCGCTTCATCTGCGCCGCCGCCGTGCGCAGCACCCACTCGCCGATGGCCAGGATCTGCCCGCTGTGTTCGGCGATGGGGATGAACTCGGCCGGGCTGATCCAGCCCAGTTGCGGGTGCTGCCAGCGCAGCAGGGCCTCGGCGCCGACCAGGCGGCCGTCGGCGGACAGCTGCGGCTGGTAGTAGACCTGCAGCTCGCCGCGCGGCAGCGCCTCGCGCAGCGCATTCTCCAGTTGCAGGGTGCGCACGGCCTGGTTGTGCATGTCCGCGGTGAAGAAGGCGTACTGGTCGCGCCCCTCCTGCTTGGCCCGGTACATGGCGATTTCCGCGTGGCGGGCGAGGCTGTCCACCGTGCCGCCATCCTCGGGGAACATGGCGATGCCGATCGAGGCGCTCAGGCGCAGGTTGTGGCCGTGCAGCTGGCAGGGCGCGGCCAGCGCCGCCTGGATGCGCTCGGCCAGGTGCGCGGCCTGCTGGGCGTCGACATAGGGCAGCACCAGGAGGAATTCGTCGCCGCCCTGGCGCGACAGGGTGTCTTCCTCGCGCAGCAGCGCACGGATGCGCCGGGCGGCCTCGACCAGCACCGCATCGCCGACCGGGTGGCCGAGCAGGTCGTTGATGTTCTTGAAGTGGTCCAGGTCCATGAACAGCACGGCCAGGGCCTGCTGGTTGTGCTGGCACAGGCCCAGCGCCTGCTCGATCAGCGAGGCGAACAGGGTGCGGTTGGGCAGGCCGGTGAGGGCGTCGAAGTGCGCCAGGTGCTCGATATGGCGCTGGTCGCGCAGGCGCTGGCTGATGTCGCGCACCAGCACCACGTAGCGATCGCTGTCACCCTTGCGCAGCACGGCAATGGACAGCTCGAAGCAGCGTCCCTGCTCGGCGCTGCCCAGCAGCAGCTGGCGGCCGTTGCTGAAGCCTTCGTGGCGCGCCTCGTCGAGCGCACGCTGGCAACTGGTGGCGGCCTCGGTGGGCAGCAGGTCGACCAGGCGCCGTCCCAGCGGCGAATGCTGTTCATCGAACAGCGCACCCTGCTGCGGGGTGTGCACGCGCAGGCAGAGCCCCTGTTCGTCCAGCTCGAACAGCTGGTCGGGAATCGCCTCGACTATGGCCTGAGCCTCGCCGCGCGCCTCGTCGAGGGCGTGGTAGGGCGCGGAGATGGTCTCGACGAACATCACCCGGTACAGCACCAGGTAGGCCACTACCTTGTACAGGTGGCCGCCGAGGTTGTAGAGGTCGGTGACCGAGGAGTAACGGGTGAACAGCAGCTCGCTCATGATCATCGCCAGCAGAGCGGCGATCAGCAGCTTGGCGTCGATGTTGCCCGGATGCCGCAGGTTGCGCGCCAGCAGGACGATGCTGAGGGCGTGGATGGCGATCACGCCGTACTCGGCCACCACCTTGAACGGCGTCAGGCCCTGGCCCTCGATGAAGGTCTGCGGCACCCACTCGGGGCGCCAGAGGAAGATCAGGTGGGCCGGCAGCAGCAGCGCCAGCATGGCCAGCATGCTCGCCAGGCGCCAGCCATGGGTGGCACTGCTGTTGTCCTTGTCTGCCGGGCGCCAGGGCAGCCAGGCCACCAGTAGCAGCGCCAGCGCCGCCAGGTAGCGCGCCAGCAGCCAGAAGTCGATGGCCTTTTCCACCCCATTGGCGGTGATGAAGTCGGGCATGCCGCGGTACGACAGCATGTGCGAGAAGTCGGCGATGGCCACGCCGAGGAAGGCGCAGGACACCACCAGGATGTTGCGCTGGCGGTGCAGGCGGTAGGTGTTCCAGCCGACCGCGAAGATCAGCGCGGAGACCACGATGGACAGGGTCTCCAGCAACTGGTGCCAGGTCAGGAAGTGCTGGCTGGGCGGCACCCGCGCGCCACCCAGCTCGATCAGCAGCAGGCCGCCGAACAGGCCGGCGAGCAGCAGCAGGATCAGACGAGCAGGCGTGCGCGGTGGCGGATGGAGCTCGGTCACAGGGTGCTTCCTAGTGGCAGGGCGGTCTGGCTGGACAGCATGCCGCACATTGAAGGGGCAGCGCTTGCCCCCAGTCAATTAGCCGGCAGTTCTAGACGGTCCTTCGCGCTATCCTGTGCAGCCTAGACCGAACCAGGAACCCGTCCCATGAAAGCCCAGCTCCTCGAACTCATCACCCTGATCAGCTCCGGCTGCATGACCGACGAGGAGATCGCCCGCATCGCCGACGAGGCCGCCCAGGCCTACGCCGACCCGCAGGCCTTTCTCGCCGCCAACCCGGACATCAACTACGACGACGATTTCCCCATTCCGCTGGGCGAGTGGGTGGTGGTCGGCAGCCTGCCGGACACCGTGCTGTTCCAGGCCGACAGCTACGACCAGCTGCTACAGCAGATCATCGACTCCTTCGGCCCGAGCGTGACCTTCAACATCAAGCCCAAGCAACTGCTGAAGGTCGAGCCGCTGAAGGCGCTCAACCGCATCCAGGTGCAGCTCTCGGCGCTGTACAAGGAGAAGGGCGGCTACGTGCTGCTGGACTTCAGCGAGCCGCTGGATGACGAGCTGCAATGCGTGCTCGTCTACACCAGCGACCTGCCGCGCTTGCTGGCGCTGGCGGTGGAAGTCGGCATCTACGCCGCGCCGGCCTACGAGGCGCTGAAGGCCGAGCTGGAGCAGGAGTAGTCGCGCGGCAGCCTGTTCACAGGCTGAAGCCACCGTCGATGGGGATGATGGCGCCGGTCATGTAGGCGCCGGCCGCGCTGCACAGGGCGATGGCCAGGGCGGCCATCTCCTCCTCGCGGCCCCAGCGGCGCATGGGGATCTGCGCCACGTCCTCGGCCATGGCCGCCTCGTCGCCGGCGATGTGGCGGGTCATCTTGCTCGGGAAGCGCCCGGGCGCGATCACGTTGACGTTGATGTGCTCGCCGACCAGCTCGCGGGCCAGCAGGCGCGACAGCTGGTGCAGCGCCGCCTTGCTCGGGCCGTAGGCGTAGGCCTGCTCGCCGAACGAGCTGATGCCGGCCACCGAGCCGATGTTGATGATGCGCGCGGGGCTCTGCGCGCTGCCTGCCCTGCGCAGTAGCGGCAGCAGCTGCTGGATGCAACTGAACACGGCGGTGACGTTGAGCTGCATGACCTTCTCCCAGCCCTTGGCCGGGTAGCTCTCCAGCGGTGCGCCCCAGGTGGTGCCGGCGTTGTTGACCAGGATGTCGAGGTGCTCGCAGCGCGCACCCAGTTCCTCGGCCAGGGCGCGGGCGCCTTGCTCGCCGGAGAGGTCGGCGGCCAGACCGATGCATTCGCCATGGGCCGACAGTTCCTCGGCGGCCTGGGCACAGGCGGCGCCGTCGCGGGCGCAGATAAATACCCGCGCGCCGGCTTCGAGCAGGCCCTGGGCGATCATCCGACCGATGCCGCGGCTGCCGCCGGTGACCAGGGCGGTGCGGCCCTGCAGGCTGAAGTAGGGATGCATGGCGATTCCTCGAGACTGGATACGAGCCCGTACCCTAAACGAGGCGGCCGGCGGATGCGGCGCTTATAGCCGGCGCAAATGCCGGGGCATCAGCGCCGGCCCTGGCGCAGCGGTTCCAGCAGGGCGTTCAGGCCGTTGTGGTCGATCTCGTGCATCAGCGCCAGCAGGCGGCCCAGTTCGCCCTTGGGGAAGCCCTGGCGGGCGAACCAGGCCAGGTAGTGGCCGGGCAGGTCGGCGAGCAGGCGGCCCTGGTACTTGCCGAAGGGCATGCTGCGGGTGACGAGAAGTAACAGGTCTTCGGGTTTCATGGCGGGGCATTCGAACGGGATGCGCCCAGTCTGCCGCTTTTTCGCCGCGAGCTCTACCGCCCGTCCGGCGCGCTGGCTATGCTCGCCGCTCGACACGAGGAGAGTTTCCATGGAATGGAACAAGCTGGTCCCGGAGCTAGTGGTGGCCGACTACCGGGCTTCGCGGCGCTTCTACACCGAGGTGCTGGGTTTCACCCTGTTCTTCGAGCGCACCGAGGATCGCTTCGGCTACTTCGATCTGGATGGCGCGCAGATCATGCTGATCGAGCAGCCCGGCGGTGACCTCTACGGCCTGCGCCCGGACACCGAGAAGGGCCGCGGGCTGCACCTGCAGATCGAGGTCGAGCGCATCGCCCCGCAGCTGCAGGCGCTGCAGCGGGCCGGGGTGGCCCTGGCGGCGCCGGTGACCGAGGCCTGGTACCGCGCCGACGACATCGAGCACGGCCAGCGCGAGTTCTTCGTCAGCGACCCCGACGGCTACCTGCTGCGCTTCTTCGAATACATCGGCGAGCGTTTCCTGCCGGTATGAAAAAGGGCCCCGCGGGGCCCTTGGTCCGAGCCTGTCCGCTCAGCTGCGGATCAGGTGGTCGAAGGCGGAGAGCGAGGCCTTGGCACCTTCGCCGATGGCGATGACGATCTGCTTGTAGGGCACGGTGGTCACGTCACCGGCGGCGAACACGCCGGGCACGCTGGTCTGGCCCTTGGCGTCGACGATGATCTCGCCGAAGCGGCTCAGCTCGACGGTGCCTTTCAGCCAGTCGCTGTTGGGCAGCAGGCCGATCTGCACGAAGATGCCTTCCAGTTCGACGGTATGCAGCGCGTCGGTGGTGCGGTCCTTGTAGGTCAGGCCGGTGACCTTCTGGCCATCGCCGATCACTTCGGTGGTCTGCGCGCTCTTGATCACGCTGACGTTGGGCAGGCTGTAGAGCTTCTTCTGCAGCACGGCGTCGGCCCGCAGGCTGTCGGCGAATTCCAGCAGGGTCACGTGGCTGACGATGCCGGCCAGGTCGATCGCCGCCTCGACGCCGGAGTTGCCGCCGCCGATCACCGCCACGCGCTTGCCCTTGAACAGCGGGCCGTCGCAGTGCGGGCAGAAGCACACGCCCTTGGCCTTGTATTCCTGCTCGCCGGGCACGCCCATCTCGCGCCAGCGCGCGCCGGTGGAAAGGATCAGGGCCTTGGCCTTGAGGCTGGCGCCGCTCTCGAACCGTACCTCGTGCAGGCCGCCTTCGCTGCTGGCCGGGACCAGGGCGGTGGCGCGCTGCAGGTTCATGATGTCGACCTCGTACTGACGCACATGCTCTTCCAGGGCGCGTACCAGCTTCGGGCCTTCGGTTTCCTGCACCGAGATGAAGTTCTCGATGGCCATGGTGTCCAGCACCTGGCCGCCGAAGCGCTCGGCGGCGACGCCGGTACGGATGCCCTTGCGCGCGGCGTAGATGGCCGCCGCGGCGCCGGCCGGGCCACCACCGATGACCAGCACGTCGAAGGCCTCCTTGGCGCTCATCTTCTCGGCGTCGCGGTTGGCGGCGCCGGTGTCGATCTTGGCGAGGATTTCCTTCACGTCCATGCGGCCGGAGGCGAATACCTCTCCGTTCAGGTAGATACTCGGCACGGCCATGATCTGGCGGCGCTCGACCTCTTCCTGGAACAGCGCACCGTCGATGGAGACGTTGCGGATGTTGGGGTTGAGCACGGCCATCAGGTTCAGCGCCTGGACCACGTCCGGGCAGTTCTGGCAGGACAGCGAGAAGTAGGTCTCGAACTCGAAACGGCCTTCGATGCCCTTGATCTGCTCGATGGTTTCCGCGTCCAGCTTGGACGGGTGGCCGCCGACCTGCAGCAGGGCCAGTACCAGCGAGGTGAACTCGTGGCCCATGGGGATGCCGGCGAAGGTGATGCCGATATCCGCGCCCGGACGGTTCAGGGCGAAGGACGGGCGGCGGCTGTCGTTGCCGTCGGTCCGCAGGGTGATCTTGTCGGTCAGGCCGACGATGTCGTTGAGCAGTCCGAGCAGCTCCTGGGATTTCTCGCCGTCATCGAGGGAAGCGACGATCTCGAACGGCTGGGTGACCTTCTCGAGGTAAGCCTGCAACTGGGTTTTCAGAGTGGCGTCCAACATGACGGGTTTCCTTCAGCGAATTTCGGACAAACAAACGCCCGGGCGGATCGCGCCCGGGCGTTCGGGCACCTTAGGAAGTCCTGTGGGACTTCTTGAGGCGGAAAATGGGATGGAGCGCGTCGCGAGCGACGGCAGTGCAAGGCGAACTGAGGCGAGGGCGCGCAGTTTACGAGCTGTAAATGAGCAGCCCGAGCTTCAGTTCAACGCAGCAATGCCTAGCGCAGCAGCGCTACGCCCATTTTTAGATCTTGCCGACCAGGTCCAGGGAAGGAGCCAGGGTCTTCTCGCCTTCCTTCCACTTGGCCGGGCAAACCTGGCCCGGGTTGGCGGCGGTGTACTGGGCGGCCTTCAGCTTGCGCAGGGTCTCGGAGACGTCGCGAGCGATTTCGTTGGAATGGATTTCCAGGGTCTTGATCACGCCTTCCGGGTTGATCACGAAGGTGCCGCGCAGGGCCAGGCCTTCTTCGGCGATGTGCACGCCGAAAGCGTTGGTCAGCTGGTGGGTCGGGTCACCGATCAGCGGGAACTTGGCCTTGCCCACGGCCGGGGAGGTTTCGTGCCAGACCTTGTGGGAGAAGTGGGTGTCGGTGGTGACGATGTACACCTCGGCACCGGCCTTCTGGAACTCGGCGTAGTTGTTGGCGGCGTCTTCGATTTCGGTCGGGCAGTTGAAGGTGAAGGCGGCCGGCATGAAGATCAGCACGGACCACTTGCCCTTCAGGCTCTGCTCGGTGACTTCGATGAACTCGCCGTTGTGGAAAGCGGTGGCCTTGAACGGCTGAACCTGGGTGTTGATCAGGGACATGAGAGAACTCCTGTTGGGGGTTGGAAACTTGATGCTGCGCATACTAACCGCATCGGCTGTAATCGCTAAATTGAATGAAGGCATGGACACGATTGGTTTGGTCTATGTGCATGCTTATAAATAGTGGCAGCGATCTATGACAGTCAGCCGGCGATCTGCAGCTGCGGGTGGCGCAGGCGGTATTGCTCGAAGATGAACTGGCGGATGCGTTCGGCATGCTCGCGGTGCTGCAGGCTCAGGCGATAGGCCGCCCGCCGCGGGCCGGCCAGGCGGATGCGCCGGCCCTCGATCGGCAGGCTGTCGCGGCCCGGCAGCGGCAGCCACAGCTTGAACCGCTGCGGCGGCTCGCCGCTGTCGCTGCCGAGCAGCAGGCTGGCGGGGGCCAGCTCCAATACCCGCAGGTCGCTGGCCTGGCCACGCTCGTCGCGCAGCGACAAGGGCTCCGTCAGCACCAGGCGCCAGGGGCGGCGCACCAGGCCTTCTTCGATAATGCTTGGCGCGCCCATCTCCAGCTGCAGGCCGTGCAGTTCGTCCTCCACCAGTTGCAGGGGGAAGGTCACGCGGCAGTTGCCCAGCTGCGCGTCCAGGCTGAGCCGGGCGTGCAGGCCGAGGCGGGCGAGCAGGGCGTTGGCCTGGGGGCCGCCGTCGACCTTGAAGGCCGGGATCGGCAGGGCCTTGCCGATCAGCTGGCTGTTGAACACCTGGCGGATGTAGTCCAGCTCTTCGCGGGACAGGGTGGAATGCTCGGACATGGGCCCTCCACGGGCAGGGCATGCATGATCACGAGCAAGGCGCGGGCCTACTGGGTGGCCTGCGCCTTCAGCGCCGTGATCTCGTCCTTGAGACGCGCCACCTCGGCTTCGAGTTCCCGCACCCGCTGCTTGGCCTCGACTTCCTCGCTGACGTCCTTCTGGATGCCGATGTAGTAGGTCAGCTGGTCACCCTCGTTGAACACGGGCGTGATCGACAGCTCGTTCCAGAAGGCGCTGCCGTCGCGGCGGTAGTTGCGGATGATCTGCCGGCACGGGCGCTGTTCGCGGATGGCCTGGCGGATGGCGTTCAACCCGGCCTGGTCGCGTTCGCTGCCCTGCAGGAAGCGGCAGTCCTGGTAGAGAATGTCGTCGCTGGCGTAGCCGGTCAGGCGCTCGAAGGCGGCGTTGGCATAGATCAGGATGTTGTCGTCACCTTCCTGTTCGGCCACCACTATGCCGTCGTTGGACGCGTCTACCACCAGTTGCAGAAGCTTGGCATTGATCATGTGCGGGTTCCCCATCCGTATGGGCTGCATTCTATGGCATCCCGGCGGGCTGTCCACTTGCGGCATAATGCGCACCGGTTTTCAGTGTGTTGCGGAGTGATTCATGAAAGTTGCCATCCTCTCCGGTTCGGTCTACGGCGCCGCCGAAGACGTTGCCCGCCGTGCCGTCGACGTGCTCGAACGCGCCGGCCTGCAGGCCTGGCACAAGCCGGGCGTGGCCCTCGACGAGCTGCTGGCCTTCGCCCCCGAGGCGGTGCTGGTGGTGACCTCGACCACCGGCATGGGCGAGTTGCCGGGCAATATCCAGAACCTCTACTACGCCCTGCGCGACCGCTTCCCGGCCTGGAGCGGCCTGCCCTGCGCGGTGCTCGCCCTGGGCGATTCCAGCTACGACGTGTTCTGCGGTGGCGGCGAGCAGATGCGCGAGCTGCTGCTCGAACTGGGCATGCGCGAGGTGCTGCCGATGCTGCGCCTGGACGCCAGCGAGACGGTGACCCCGGAAGACGACGCCATGCCCTGGCTGGCCGAGCTGGCTAAGGCGCTCAAGGCCTGATGGTTCCGCGCGCCGTCGAGCTGGTCCGCGAGCTGCAGCTGGCCGCCCACCCCGAGGGCGGCTACTACCGCCGCCTGTTCGCCTCGGCCCAGGTGGATGCCGAGGGGCGCGGTGCCTGCAGCAGCATCCTGTTCCTCCTGCCGGGTGGCGCCGCCAGCCGCTGGCACCGGGTGGACGCCGACGAGCTGTGGTTCTTTCACGAAGGCGCGCCGCTGGAGTTGCTGGTCGGTGAGTCGCCCAGCGTGCTGCACGTCGAGCGCCTGGGGCCGGTGGCGCCCGGCCAGTTGCCGCAGCGTGCGGTGCCGGCCGGGGCCTGGCAGGCCGCGCGCAGCCTCGGTGACTTCACCCTGGTCAGTTGCAGCGTGGCGCCGGAATTCCGTTTCGAGGGTTTCCGCCTGCTCGCCGACGATCCGGCCGCCCAGGCCGGGTGGCCGCTGCTGCTCGAGCGGTATCCCGAGCTGTTATGACCCGCAGGGCCAGTGTGCTGGCCTGCAAGGCAACTGGTGAGGGCGGCGAGCCTCGCTAGACTCCTCGGCACAACAACAAGTGCCGAGGTGACTGCCGTGAACGCTCCGCTCAATCTTCCCAGCCTCAAGAATCAGGTGTCCGCCGCCGAATGGCAGACCCGCGTCGACCTGGCCGCCTGCTACCGGCTGATCGCCCTGTACGGCTGGGACGACCTGATCTTCACCCACATCTCGGCCAAGGTCCCGGGCACCGAGGACTTCCTGATCAACCCCTACGGCCTGATGTTCCACGAGATCACCGCCTCCAGCCTGGTGAAGGTCGACCTGGCCGGCAACAAGCTGATGGACGGCCCGTTCGACATCAACCCGGCCGGCTACACCATCCACAGCGCGGTGCACGAGGTGCGCCACGACGTCGGCTGCGTGCTGCACATCCACACCCCGGCCGGCATCGCCGTGTCGGCGCAGAAGCAGGGTCTGCTGCCGTTGTCGCAGCAGTCGCTGTTCGTCCTCGCCAGCCTGGCCTACCACGGCTACGAGGGCGTGGCCCTGAACCACGACGAGAAGGCCCGCCTGCAGGCCGATCTGGGCGACAAGAACTTCATGATCCTGCCCAACCACGGCCTGCTCACCGCCTTCGGCAGCATCGCCGACGCCTTCCTCGGCATGTTCACCCTGCAGCGCGCCTGCGAAATCCAGGTGATGGCGCAGAGCGGCGGCAGCGAGCTGATCCATATCCCGCAGCAGATCCTCGACGGCGCCCGGGCGATGATCGCCGAGGTGATGAAGAGTCCGCAGGGCATGGGCGGCTCGCTGCCCTGGCCGGCACTGCTGCGCAAGCTCGACGCGCAGATGCCGGGCTACGCCCAGTGAGCGGCCTGCCGGGCATCGCCCTGGCCGAGTGGCGGGCGCAGGGACGCGGCTTCAGCTTCAACGGCCAGGCCATCCGCTACTGGACGGCGGGGCAGGGCGAGCCGCTGCTGCTGATCCACGGCTTCCCCACCGCCAGCTGGGACTGGCATTACCTGTGGCAGCCGCTGGCCCAGCGCTACCGCGTGATCGCCTGCGACATGCTCGGCTTCGGCTATTCGGCCAAGCCGCGCTGCCATGCCTACAGCCTGCTGGAGCAGGCCGACCTGCAGCAGGCGCTGCTGGCCCATCTCGACGTGCGCGAGCCGGTGCATGTGCTGGCCCACGACTACGGTGACAGCGTGGCCCAGGAACTGCTGGCGCGGCACCAGGAGGGGCGCATCCAGCTGGCCAGCTGCGTGTTCCTCAACGGCGGCCTGTTTCCCGAAACCCATTACCCGGTGCTGATGCAGAAGCTGTTGCTCGGTCCATTGGGCCCGCTGCTCGGCCGGCTGTTCTCGCGCGCCACCCTGGCGAAGAACTTCGCCAAGGTGTTCGGCCCGCAGACGCAGCCCAGCGAGGCCGAGCTGGACGCCTTCTGGGAGCTGATCGCGTACAACGACGGGCCCAAGGTGATGCACCGGCTGATCCGCTACATCCTCGATCGCCGGGCCAACCGCGAGCGCTGGGTGGCGGCCATGCAGGAGACGGCCGTGCCCATGAGGGTCATCGACGGCGCCGTCGATCCGATCTCCGGGGCGCACATGGTCGAGCGCTATCGTGAGCTGATCGAGAGTCCGGACACGGTTTTGCTGCCGGCCATAGGCCACTATCCGCAGACCGAGGCACCCGCAGAGGTGCTCGACCACTATCTGCAATTCCGTGACCGGCTGGAGGCCAACACATGCAGCGACGCACTCTGTTGAAAGGTGCCGCCCTGGGCGGCGTGGCGGCTCTGGGCACCGGCTTCTGGGCCCTGCCCAGCGGCGCCGCGCCGGCCGCCGTCAGCCTGGACGGCGCGCGCAGCGTGCTGGCAGGCCTGCAGGGCAAGGCCCTGGCCAGCATCCAGGGCTGGACCCCGGTCGAGGTGTTCAACCACTGCGCGCAGAGCATCGAGTACTCCATGGACGGCTACCCCGAACTGAAGCCGGCCTGGTTCCGCCACAGCGTCGGCCCGGCCGCCTTTGCCGTGTTCAGCGCCCGCGGCGCCATGCGCCACCCGCTGACCGAGGCCATACCCGGCGCCGCGCCGCTGGCCGAGCCGGCCGGCCAGGAAGCCGCGCTGCAGCGCCTGCAGGCCGCCTTCGCGCGTTTCGCCGCGCATACCGGCGAGCTCAAGCCGCACTTCGCCTATGGCGCCCTCAGCCATGAGGAATACGCCGCGGCTCATGTGTTGCACCTGTACAACCACCTGAGCCTGATCCGCCCCGCCTGATCGGTTGCCGCCCGCATGGCGGCCATCCCCCGGCCTTATCGGGCGATATTCAGTCTGCTCGCGGTTCATTGCCCGGGCCGCTTCGCTGCGGGACACTCCGGGCTTTCGCCGACTGCCCAGAGGAGCCTTTTATGAGCGACGCCATCCGTTTCGAAAACCAGGTCGTGATTGTCACCGGCGCCGGCGGTGGCCTCGGTCGCGCCCACGCGCTGCTGTTCGCCAAGCATGGCGCCAAGGTGGTGGTCAACGACCTGGGTGGCAGCACCCACGGCGAGGGCGCCAACGCCTCGGCGGCGGACAAGGTGGTGGCCGAGATCAAGGCCTTCGGTGGCGAGGCGGTGGCCAACCATGATTCGGTGACCGACGGCGGCCAGATCGTGCAGTGCGCGCTGGACAGCTTCGGCCGCATCGATGTGGTGGTGAACAACGCCGGCATCCTGCGCGACAAGTCCTTCCACAAGATGGAAGACACCGACTGGGACCTGGTTTACAAGGTCCACGTCGAGGGCGCCTACAAGGTGACCCGCGCCGCCTGGGAGCACCTGCGCGAGCAGCAGTACGGCCGCGTCATCTTCACCGCCTCCACCTCGGGCATCTACGGCAACTTCGGCCAGTCCAACTACGGCATGGCCAAGCTCGGCCTCTACGGCCTGACCCGCACCCTGGCGATCGAGGGGCGCAAGAACAACATCCTGGTCAATGCCATCGCCCCCACCGGCGGCACGCGCATGACCGAGGGCCTGATCCCGCCGCAGGTGTTCGAGCAGCTCAAGCCGGAGCTGGTCAGCCCGCTGGTGGTGTACCTGGGCAGCCGTGCCTGCCAGGACACTTCCGGTCTCTACGAGGTCGGCGGCGGCTGGGTCGGCAAGGTGCGCTGGGAGCGCAGCCTGGGCGCCGGCTTCGACCCCAAGGCCGGCTTCAGCCCGGAAGACGTGGCGGCCAGCTGGAAGCAGATCGGCGACTTCGCCGGCGCCGTGCACCCGGACGACAACGTCACCGCGCTGCGCGAGATGATGGCCAACCTGCAGAAATACGCGGGCTGACCCCAGCCTTGAAGCAGAGGCACAAAGGCCGGCAGCGATGCCGGCCTTTGCGTTTGCGGGCAGTTGGGAACCGCCAGGCCCTGCTAGCAGGGTGACGATGCGCAGGCCGGATTGCCCCGGGATGGCCTGCGCATCGTTCTAGCGGGCCTGCAGCTTGAAGTTGTCGTCCGAGGGCTCCTTGGTATAGGCGCCTTGATCCTGTACCAACTTCTGGGTGCCATTCATCAGGGTGGTGATGCGGCTGTCCGAGGTCTTGGCGGATGCGGCCTGGTTGGTGGTGCCGGTAATCAGCGGCGGGTTGAAGCTGAACGACCAGAGGTAGTGCCAGACGGCGGCATTGTGCTTCTCGACCTGTTGCGTGGCGAGGAAATACCAGGGCTTGAGTTCGGTGAAGGCGGTCATGTTCATCAGTCCCTTGTTCTCGTCGCCGACGAAAAGGGTGCTGGTGACCGACGAACTGCGATAGGCCTCGAAAATCACGCCCTTGCTTTTCAGTTCGCTGACGTAGCTGCGGCTGACCGCGCCGGTCCACTGGTTGCCCAGCCAGCTCTTGGCATAGTTCGAATAGAAGGGATCGAGCAGGGCGACGCGCTTGGGCAGCAGTTTGCTGTTCATGGTGCCGGCACTGATGGCGTCACTGATCTTCTTGGTCAGGACGATGGCCATCTGGTTGCCCAGCGAGTGCCCGAGGATGCGGATGTTGCTGCCGGTGTAGCCGGCCATGTTGGCCTTGTAGCTGTTGAACAGCAGGTCGCCGGCCGACTGGCTCGGTCCGGCGCTGTAGCTGCCGCTGCTGTTGCGCCAGCGCATGCCGCGTGGGCCATTGGCCGTCCAGATCTTGGCTTCCGCGTCGGTGACTTCGTTCTCATCGGCGAACTGGTTCCAGTACAGCACGCCGACGTTGTAGCCGGCATTCAGCCAGGCGGCGGCCAGGTCCAGGCTGGGACCGCCGGCTCCTTCGCGGTTGAAGGTTTCGCGATCCTTGCGAATGCTCGAAGTGTTCTGCCAGCCATGGATGTAGATCACCGTGGGCTTGCTGGCGCCGAAGTAGGCGTTGCTCTGGCCGGGTACGGCCTTCTGCCAGGTGTCGCCATAGCCGAACCAGTACAGGCCGTAGTCGAGGTTGTTGAAGGTGGAGTCGGGGAAAACGCCGGGGGCGGCGTGGACGAGCGAGGAAAAGCACAGCAGGCAAAGCATGAGCAGCTTGCGCATGGTGAACGTCCCTTATGTTGTTGTTGTGTGGGGCGCGTCCGATTAGGCAGCGAGTCGTCGCGGCTGTCAATGCAGTGCCGGGCTGTGCTCCTGGCGTGCCAGCTGGTCGAGGCGTTGGGTGAGGTGCAGGCGCTCACGCTCGTCCTCGCACAGCAGCAGGGCGCGTTCGAGGTCGAAGCGCTCGGCCTGGGGGCAGTCCAGTTCGCGGTAGATGGCGGCGCGCAGCTGGTGGTCGGCGCTGTTCGGCGGGGCCAGCAGGAGGATGCGCTCGGCATCCTTCAGCGCGGCCACATGCTCGCCGGCGGCGCCGTGCAGGTGGCACAGGTTGCGCGACAGGCGCAGCAGCAGGGCAGGGCCGTCGCAGGTCTGGAAGTGCTGGGCATTGAGCTCGGCACCGGGGCCGGCGATGCGGCTGAGCAGGTCGCGGCAGTCGCGGGTGTACAGGCGCCGGCCGTTGCACGGGTCGAGCAGGTGATCGGCGCCGGGAACCCGCAGCAGCAGATGGCCGGGGAAATTCACCGCCTGCAGCGGGATGTCCAGGCGCCGGGCCAGTTCCAGGGCGATCAGCGCCAGCGACAGCGGCTGCCCCCGGCGGCGCTGCAGCACCTGGTGTAGCAGGGCGGCGCGGGGGCGCAGGGGCAGGTCGTCGTCCTCGTGGAAATCCAGCTCGCCGAGGCGGCGCAGCAGCGGCTGGGCGAGGTCGCTGGCGGCCAGGTTGGGCAGGCCTGCGGACACCTGCTGGCGCAGGTTGGCGAACTCGCGCAGGACCTGCTCCGGCTGCAGCGCCGGATCGTGTTCGCGGGCGATCCACAGGGCCGCCTCCAGCAGGGCGGGCGGGTCGGACTCCAGGCAGTGCAGCCAGGCGGGGCGGGCGGGCATGCGGTTCTCCGGTGACGAGACACAGTCCACCCGACTATTAACCGGGCGCCCCCGGTTCGTCCAGCCGTCTCAGGCGTATACGCGCTGGCCGCGGTACATGCGCACCGAGTGGCCCCGCGGCGCCTCGTCGAGCGCCGGCGCGGTGGCGGCCGCCTGCGGCAGCTCGTGGCCCCGGTACTGGCGCGTCGGCTGGGTCGCGGCAGACTGGCGCGCCGGGCTGTGGAAGTCGCTCAGTTCGGCGAGGCGGATGCCGAGGTTGCGGGTTTCCTGGTCGCCGGAGCGCAGGCAGGCCAGCAGCATGGCCTCGACGGCGTCCGGCTGGCTCAGACGGATGTCCACGGACAGTTCTTCGCGCAGACGGCGGCGCAGCGCTTGCATGCAATCGAGAACGGCTTTGTTCAGTTCCATGTCGACTCCCCAGGCTTTCGATGCTCCGGCACCCGGCGTGGCCGGGCTTCCCCAGGTAGGGCTCTGCAAGTGGCGTACCACTGTGCCGGGGCGGCGAACTGTGCGGCTCTTCACAGGTCCATGCTGGCGGGGACGCACGGCGCTGGTGCAGGTCGCACTCGTCTGGCGCCCCGCTGAAGGTCGGCCGGCATGACGGTATACTGCGCGCCCGGCTTCATCTTTCCTGCATTTTCCCGAAGGTTTCTATGCGTAACGACGCTCACGACGAGCTGGAGCATGTGCCCAGCCTGACCACCGATCCGCGCGATCGCGACGACTTCCAGGTCGGCCACGCTGCAGCGCCGCAGCGCAGCGCACCCACCTATCCGCAGGTGGAACGCCGCCGCGGCTTCGGTACCGGCCCGCTGTGGGCCCTGACCGGCGCCCTGTTGATCGCCCTGGGCGGCCTGAGCTGGTGGAGCTACCAGCAGATCGCGCAGATGCAGGCGCAGCTGGTGGTGACCCAGGAGACCTTCGCCCGGCTCAGCGAGGATGCCGCCGGGCGCATCCAGGACATTTCCGGCAAGGTGGTGGCCACCGAGTCCAGCGTCACCAGCGACAGCGAGGCGCTCAAGCTGCGCATCAAGCAGCTGGAGACCCGGCTGGCCGAACTGGCCAAGGCGCAGCAGAACGTCGCCGGCCAGCAGAGCGGGCAGGGCAAGCGCCTCGACCAGCTGGCCGCCGAGCTGAAGAGCCAGCAGAGCAGCAGCGCGCAGTTCGACGGCCGGCTGGACAAGTTGGCCAGCGAGCAGAAGGCCGGTCTGGCTGGGGTCGGCCAGCTGCAGGAGCAGCTCAAGGGCCAGGCCGCGAGCCTGGAGGCGCTGAAGAAGCAGGGCGATCCAAGCCAGGCCATCCGCAACCTGGAGCAGGACCTGCTGGTGCTGCGCAGCGAGCTGGATAGTCGCGCGGCGCAGAACAGCACCGCCGAGTTCGACGCCTTCCGCGCTCAGGTGACCCGCAACATCAACACCCTCACCGCTCAGGTGCAGAACCTGCAGCAGCAGCTCAACGCGCGTCCCTGAATCGTCAGGCGCACTCGGCCTCGCGCAGGGTGCGCTGGCTGACCCGCACGAACTGGCCGATGGCCTGCACCAGCAGGCCGCTGGCATCCAGGGTCAGCTCGCAGGGCGCATGGCCTTCCGCCTCGCACAGGTAGACGGCATGGCTGGCCTGGCGGTGCAGGCACTGGTAGCGCTGCTGGCGGGCCTCCACGCGCAGGCTGAGCAGGTCGACATGGGCCACGCAGAAGCGCTCGCTGTCGCCGACGGCGAGCGGGCTGCGCTGCAGCAGCGGGGTATGGGGAAAGGGCGAGGCGGAGAGCATGACCTGCTGGCACTCGCCGAGGTCTTCGCGCAGCTGGTCACCCAGATGCCAGCGGCCGCGGATGTCGCGGCGCAGTTCGAGGCTGCGCTGGCCGTGGTTGTCGGCCTTCAGCCAGAGGCGGCGGAAGCGCCAGCGCTCGTCGTACTTGAGCAGGTAGGCGGCGGCGATGCTGTTGCCGCGCGTGCTCTGGATCAGGTGGCTGCTGGCGCTGATGCCATCGCCGGCGCTGGCCAGGCCGAGATGCTCGACGCCATGGCCGTCCCACGGCTTCCACACCAGATTCTGTTGCATCCTTGCGCTCTCCACACGCCAGCCTCCGTGCCGGCGTTTCCATGGCGCCCAGTCTAGGCGGCTGGCGCGCGCCTGTCTGTCAGCCAAAGCCGACAGTCGAGCAACTTCTTGCGCAGTCAGGCCTTGCGCGTGAGCGGCGCCTGGTCGAAGCGCACGCCGGCCAGGCCGGTGTTCTGCAGGGCGCGGATATTGGCGTGGTCGTTGCCGTCGGGGCTGGCCAGCACGGCGCGGTAGTGCTCGCCGAAGGCGCGCAGGGCTTCCTCCAGGCTGAAGCCTTCGAGCAGGGCCAGGCCGAGGGTCTTGCAGGAGCCTTCGTTCTGTCCGGCGGCGTTTGTCACGCTGCCGTTGCAGAAGGCGCTGGGCCGGTAGTCGTAGTGCTCGGCGACGAAGGCCAGGGTCTCGGCGAACTGGAACTGCTCGCCATGCAGGCGGGCGCGGAAGTCTTGCAGGGTCATCAGGATTTTCCTTTGGCGAAGGCGGCCTGCTGCTCGGCGCTGGCTTCCTTCTGGTGCTTGGCCTTCCACTCGGCATAGGGCATGCCGTAGATCTCTTCGCGCGCCTGGTCCGGGCTGACGTCCAGGCCGAGGTCGTCGGCGGCGGCCTTGTACCACTTGGCCAGGCAGTTGCGGCAGAAGCCGGCCAGGTTCATCAGCTCGATGTTCTGCACATCGGGGCGCGAGCGCAGGTGCTGGACCAGGCTGCGGAAGGCGGCGGCTTCCAGTTCGAGGCGTTCTTGATCGGTCATGGCGGACTCCCGGACTTCAGGGTGCGCAGATGATAGAAGCGCGCTGGCCCAGCGGCAATGCCCGTGGCAGAGCGCGGGCCGGCGTCTCAGCGGTGGCCGGACAGGGTGATCGAGACCGACTCGGCGAAGCGCAGGGCGTGCAGCTTGTCCACCTCCACCTCGGCGTAGCGCACGTCGGGGTTGGCCATTACCAGGTCGAGGATCTCCTGGGTCATGCGTTCGAGCAGGGCGAAGCGGTTTTCCTCGACGTGGCGGATCACCGCCTTGGTAATGGTGCGGTAGTTCAGCGCGTGGTCGATGTCGTTGTCGCGCACCGCCTCGGCGGCCGGGTAGAGGATGGTCAGGTTGATCAGCACGTCCTGCTTGTTGTTGATCTCCTCTTCCTTGATGCCGATGTAGGTGCGCAGGCGCAGGTCCTTGACGCGGATGCGCGCCATCCCGGGTTCCAGTCGCGGCATTACTTGCTCCGTCCGATCAGTTGCAGGAATTCGTGGCGAGTGTTGCAGGACTCGCGGAAGGCGCCAAGCATCACCGAGCTGCTCATCACCGAATTCTGCTTCTCCACGCCGCGCATCATCATGCACATGTGCTTGGCCTCGATGACCACGGCCACGCCGGCGGCGTTGGTGACCTGCTGGATGGCATCGGCGATCTGCTTGGTCAGGTTCTCCTGGATCTGCAGGCGGCGGGCATACATGTCGACGATGCGCGCCACCTTGGACAGACCCAGCACCTTGCCGGTGGGGATGTAGGCGACATGGGCCTTGCCGATGAAGGGCAGCAGGTGGTGCTCGCACAGCGAGTACAACTCGATGTCCTTGACGATCACCATCTCGTCGTTGTCCGAGGCGAACAGTGCGCCGTTGACGATTTCCTCCAGCGACTGCTGGTAGCCGTGGCAGAGGTACTGCATGGCCTTGGCCGCGCGCTTGGGCGTGTCGAGCAGGCCTTCGCGCTCGGGGTTCTCGCCGAGGCCTAGAAGGATCTCGCGGTAGTGATGGGGCAGTTGAGTATTCATCGACTATTCCTCGCGGCGGCTCTCAGACGAGATGGCGGCCGCCATTGACGGTCAGCGTGGTACCGGTGACGTAGGGGTTGTCCAGCAGGTAGCGCAGGCTCTGGTAGATGACTTCGGCGCCGGGCTCGATGCCCAGTGCCGACTCGGCCAGGCGCTTGACGCGGTATTCGGCGCTGTCTCCCGGATTGAACTGGATCAGCGCCGGGGCGATGCCGTTGACCTTGATGGCCGGAGCGAAGCGCGCGGCGAAGGACAGGGTCAGGCTGTCCAGGCCGGCCTTGCTGGCGCAGTAGGCCGGGCGTTTGGCGCTGCCGCTGCGGGTCACGTCATCGCCGATGTGGATGATGTCGGCCGGCTTGCTGCGGCGCAGCAGCGCTTCGCAATGCAGGTTGATCAGGTAGGGTGCCAGCATGTGCACGCTGACCATGCGCTGGAATACCTCGGCCTCGTGGCCGGGGGTCTCGGCTTCCCAGTCGGAGGCGTTGTGCACGATGGCGCGCAGGCTGTCGGTGTGGCCCTTGAGTTGTTCGACGAAGGCCAGGATACCGGCCTCGCTGGAAAAGTCCGCATGGATGGCGCAGGCGCCACGCTGGCGCAGGCGCTGCACGCCCTCGCGCTCGCTGCGGTAGGTGAAGATCAGTGGCTGGCCGTCATCGAGCAGGCGCTCGGCGCAATGCAGGCCGAGGCGCTGGCCGGCACCGGTGATCAGGATGGGGGCGGTGGAACCGCTCATGGCTGCCTCGCAGATGGCGAACGGGGGGTGCGCATGCGAGCAAAGTTATACCAGGTGCATGCTTTGTACAACCATGCGCTGCGTGTGGAGATAGCTCTGGCGATTGGTGATTTGTCTAAGATTTTGAAAAATATAGATAAATGCTGATTGCGTGGTTCTGTCGCGCCTGTCTCGATCTGTACATGCTCTGGGTTCATGTACAAGTTCTGTAGAGTCGGGGGCGGCTGCGCGCTTGGCGCCGGCCGCCACCCGCCCGGCGCGGCTCAGCGGATTTCCACGGTCCGCTCGCCACCGCTGCGGGTGCGGCCCTGCAGCCAGGGCTCCAGCAGGCGGGTGGACAGCGGAATGAACCAGTAGGTCATCAGCGGGGTGAGGGCCAGGGTGCTGAGCAGCACCCGCAGGACCAGCGGCAGTTCGGCCAGCCAGGTGCCGAACAGCAGGTTGAAGGCCAGCGAGACCGGGAAGAAGGCCAGCCAGATGGCCACGCTCTGCTTCCAGCGCGGCGGCCGGCGCAAGGCGTTGCCGAACCAGGCGTCGAGGCCGCTGACCCGACGCTCGTGCGGCTGGGCGAACAGGCCGCTGCCGCGTTGCAGCCAGGCACGGCGCGAGGCGGAGTGTTCCCAGGCGGCGAGGGTGGCGCGATCGGCGAAGCGGAAGACGATCTGGAATTCGTCGTCGTCGGGCGGCGGGGCCAGCACGCCGGAGCCGAGGTAGCCGGGAAAGTCGGCGGCGAGTTGCTGGCCCTCGTGCAGCCAGGTGCGGAAATCCTGCAGGCATGCGCGTGGCACACGGCGTGCCACCAGCATGGTGACCGGTTCGGTAGACATCGTGTATCTCCAGAGCGACAGGCGCGGGCCCGGGTAGGGCGTTGCGCGGTATGCGCCGCCGGGGTGGTGGCGGGCGTGCAGAGAGTATTCCTCTTGCTCCGTGCCGGCCAGAGCTGCCGTGTGCGGCGGGCGGCTATTCGTCGGGTCGTGCGGATTTCAGACTGCGGCCCTGGCTGGGGTACACTCGGCGCAACACCACTCGGCACCCCCCCTGGCCATGACCGAACTCGCCCCGTCCCCCGCCCACTCCGACTCCTTCAGGGAGCAGGAGCTGTTCCCCATCCGCGAAGTGTCGCGGGTCACCGGCGTCAACCCGGTCACCCTGCGGGCCTGGGAGCGGCGCTACGGCCTGATCCAGCCGACTCGTACCGACAGCGGACATCGGCTCTATTCGGCGGCCGACATCGAGGCGGTGCGCAGCATCCTGGCCTGGATCGAGCGCGGTGTGTCGGTGAGCAAGGTCGGCAAGATCCTGGCGCGCAGCCAGGCCATCCGCACCCCGGCGCCGGTCTATGTCGAGGTCGCCTCCAGCGAGTGGGGCGAATGGCAGGGGCGCATCCGCAGCGCCGTCGCCGCCTTCGATGCGCCGTTGCTGGAGCGCCTGTATGGCCAGGTGTTCTCCACCTATCCGCTGCTGGTGGTGTTCCAGGAAGTGTTCATGCCGCTGTGGCAGGAGCTCCTGTTGCGCCGCGACGAGCCCGGCCAGGTCAGCGAATGGCTGTTCCTCGATGCCTTCCTGCGCGCCCGCGCCCTGCAGCGTCTGCAACTGGGCGGCGGGCAGACGCGGGTGCTGCTGGCGGCGCTGCCCGGCCATTGCCGCGAGCTGGAGCTGCTGGTGGCCGGCCTGCTGCTGGGCAACGAGGACCTCGGCATCCAGGTGCTCGGTCCCGGCCAGCCTCTGGAGGAGCTGCCCCTGGTGTGCACCCGCGTGCGCCCGCAGGCCCTGGTGCTGTTCTCCAACCAGCCGCCGGCCGATGACCTTGGGCAGCAGCTGCGCCGCCTGGCCCTGGCCCTGGATTGCCCGCTGGCGCTGGCCGGCGACGCCGCCGACCTGGCCGAAGACGAGCTCGACGGTTCGCCCGTCGCCTGCCTGGGCAACGAGGGTCGCCTAATGCAACACCGCCTGCAGCAGTTCCTCGCCGGCCACCTGGATACCTGATCCCGCCTGACCTGTGACTCCGCGGCCCGGCCGCGGAGCGTTTCGTCGTGCGCAAAAAAAAGCTTGCACTGGGGATGGGTTTGGCTATACAAAAATTGTACACAGATTGTTTTTGTACATGTAGAGAGCAAGCCATGCCTTCGTACCGTGCCCCCTTGCGTGACATGCAGTTCGTCTTCGATGAAGTTCTCGATGCCTACAGCCACCTGCAGGCCCTGCCGAGCCAGCGCGAGTTCGGTGCCGACCTCGGCAGCGCCATCCTCGACGAGGCGGCCAAGCTGGCGGAGAACGTGCTGGCCCCGGTCAACGGTCCCGGTGACAAGCAGGGCTGCCAGTACGACCCGGCGAGCAAGACGGTGAAGACCCCGGATGGTTTCAAGGCCGCCTACAAGCAGTTCGCCGAGGGCGGCTGGACTGCGCTGGCCTGTACCCCGGAATTCGGCGGCCAGGGCCTGCCGCATGTGCTGAACATGATGGTTGAGGAGATGGTCTGCTCGTCCAACCTGTCGCTGGGCATGTATCCGGGCCTGACCCACGGCGCGATCAACGCGCTGACCCAGCACGGCACCCGCGAGCAGCAGGAGCAGTACCTGCCCAGGCTGATCAGCGGCGAGTGGACCGGCACCATGTGCCTGACCGAGCCGCAGTGCGGCACCGACCTGGGCCTGATCCGCACCCGCGCCGTGCCGCAGGCCGACGGCAGCTACGCCATCAGCGGTACCAAGATCTGGATCACCGGCGGCGAGCAGGACCTGGTCGATAACATCATCCACCTGGTGCTGGCCAAGCTGCCCGATGCACCGGACAGCGTGAAGGGCATCTCGCTGTTCCTGGTGCCCAAGTTCCTCGAGGACGGCACGCGCAACCCGGCCTTCTGCGGCGGCCTGGAACACAAGATGGGCATCAAGGGCTCGGCCACCTGCGTGATGAACTTCGAAGGCGCCAAGGGCTGGCTGATCGGCGAGCCGAACAAGGGCCTCAAGTGCATGTTCACCATGATGAACTCGGCGCGCCTGATGGTCGGTATGCAGGGTCTGGGGATCGCCGAGAGCGCGTACCAGATCAGCCTGGGCTTCGCCAAGGAACGCCTGCAGAGCCGCTCGCTGTCCGGTCCCAAGGCCGCCGACAAGCCGGCCGACCCGATCCTGGTGCACCCGGACGTGCGGCGCATGCTGCTGCGGCAGAAAGTGATCATCGAAGGCTGCCGTGCGCTGGCCTACTTCACCGGCCTGCACCTGGACATTGCCCACGACCACGAGGATGCCGAAGTGCGCCAGCAGGCCGACGATCTGGTGCAGCTGCTGACCCCGGTGGTCAAGGCCTTCCTCACCGACGAGGGCTTCACCTGCGCCAACGAGGGCCTGCAGGTGTTGGGCGGCTCCGGCTTCACCGAGGACTGGGGCATCGAGCAGCTGGTGCGCGACTGCCGCATCACCCGCATCTACGAAGGTACCAACGGCATTCAGGCGTTGGACCTGGTCGGGCGCAAGCTGGCCCTGGGTGGCGGGCGTGCGGTGCGCGGCTTCTTCGCCCAGGTCGAAGGCTGGCTCAAGGCCAACCCCGAGGCGCCGCATGCGGCTGCGGTGGGCAAGGCGCTCAAGCAGCTGCAGCAGGCCACCCTGTGGATTGCCAGCGAAGGCATGAAGGACCCGGAGCAGGCTGGCGCCGCCTCGGTGCCCTACCTGCGCCTGTTTGCCCTGACCACCCTGGCCTGGCTGTGGTCGCGCATGGCCCTGGTGGCCCGCCACAAGCTGGAGCAGGGCAGCAGCGAAACCGTCTTCTACGGCGCCAAGCTGAAGTCGGCCGATTTCTACATGGCCCGCGTACTGACCGAGACCGACAGCCTGCTGGCCGAAGTGCTGGCGGGCAAGGCGACCCTCATGGCCTTTGCCGAGGAGGAGTTCGCCGCCTGACGACTGCGCAACCCGGCAGCCATTCTCCCCCCCCTGTCCCTTTGGGCTGCCGGTTTTTTTATTTCTCGGCACGGTCACCTGCCCGGCCCGCCGATTGCGACCCGCTTCCCGGCGGGTCTTTTTTTGCCCAAGAAAAAGCCCGGCGCGGGCCGGGCTTTTCGCGAGGGCGGGGCGCTTACTTGACTTCCACCGCCAGGTTCTCGGCGATCTTCTTCTGCCAGATCGCCGGGCCGGTGATGTGTACCGACTCGCCCTTGGTGTCGACGGCCACGGTGACCGGCATGTCCTTGACCTCGAACTCGTAGATCGCCTCCATGCCCAGTTCCGGGAAGGCCAGCACCTTGGACTTCTTGATTGCCTGGGCCACCAGATAGGCGGCGCCGCCGACGGCCATCAGGTACACGGCCTTGTTGTCGCGGATCGCGTCGATGGCGATCGGGCCGCGCTCGGACTTGCCGATCATGCCCAGCAGGCCGGTCTGCTCGAGGATCTGCCGGGTGAACTTGTCCATGCGCGTGGCGGTGGTCGGGCCGGCCGGGCCTACCACTTCGTCACGCACCGGATCGACCGGGCCGACGTAGTAGATGAAGCGACCCTTGAGGTCGACCGGCAGTGCTTCGCCCTTGTTGAGCATGTCGACCATGCGCTTGTGAGCGGCGTCGCGGCCGGTGAGCATCTTGCCGTTGAGCAGGATGGTCTCGCCCGGCTTCCAGCTCTGCACCTCTTCCGGGGTGATCTCGTCGAGGTTGACGCGGCGCGCGCTCGGGCCGGCTTCCCAGACGATCTCCGGGTAGGCGGACAGGTCCGGCGCTTCCAGTTCGGCCGGGCCGGAGCCGTCGAGCACGAAGTGGGCGTGGCGGGTGGCGGCGCAGTTGGGGATCATGCACACCGGCAGCGAGGCGGCGTGGGTCGGGTAGTCCATGATCTTGACGTCGAGCACGGTGGTCAGGCCGCCCAGGCCCTGGGCACCGATGCCCAGCTGGTTGACCTTGTCGAACAGCTCCAGGCGCAGCTCCTCGATGCGGTTCTGCGGGCCGCGGGCCTTCAGCTCATGGATGTCGATGTGCTCCATCAGCACTTCCTTGGCCATCACCGCGGCCTTCTCGGCGGTACCGCCGATGCCGATGCCGAGCATGCCCGGCGGGCACCAGCCGGCGCCCATGGTCGGCACGGTCTTGAGCACCCAGTCGACGATGGAGTCGGACGGGTTGAGCATGGCCATCTTCGACTTGTTCTCGGAACCGCCGCCCTTGGCCGCGACATCCACTTCCACCTTGTCGCCGGGGACGATGGAGTAGTGGATCACTGCCGGGGTGTTGTCCTTGGTGTTCTTGCGGGCACCGGCCGGGTCGGCCAGGATCGAGGCGCGCAGCACGTTCTCCGGCAGGTTGTAGGCGCGGCGCACGCCCTCGTTGATCATGTCGTCGACGCTCATGGTGGCGCCGTCCCAGCGCACGTCCATGCCGACCTTGATGAACACGGTGACGATGCCGGTGTCCTGGCAGATCGGGCGGTGGCCGGTGGCACACATGCGCGAGTTGATCAGGATCTGCGCCATGGAGTCCTTGGCGGCCGGCGACTCTTCCTTCAGGTAGGCCTCGTGCATGGCCTGGATGAAGTCGACGGGGTGGTAATAGGAGATGAACTGCAGGGCGTCGGCGACGCTCTGGATCAGGTCGTCCTGCTTGATCACGGTCATTGGGGCGCTCCTCTATCAGGGAACATCTATAAGGAAGCGCCGGACCACGACCCGGCGCAACTGCGGAAAAGCTGCGGACGACTCTTCACGTCGTTCCGCGGTGGCCGGCAGGGCGGCGGGCCACGAAAAGGCGCCGCAGTATAGCGCGGCGGCTTGCACGGGCACAGCCACGCACACTGGCCGATGGTCGAGGTGCGCGCTATCAATTTTGTGATCACGGGGGTAGAGTTGGGCAAGGTGCCAGTACGGGACGGAGCCCATGAGCACGAGCGTTCCAGGCGTGACAAAGCGTGGTCTGCAAAGCCTCTTGCTGAAGCGTTTCGGCATGGCGGTGGCGAGCTATGCCCTGGTGTTGCTGCTGCTGTGGGTCGCCGTGTGGACGGGCATCTTCAGTGGCGGCCTGCAGGCGGCACTGCTCTGCACCGGCCTGGTCGTGGCCAGCCAGCTGGTCTTCTATGCCCTGCTGCGCAGCGGGCGCAACCTGCGTTTCGTCGACCCCAGCCTGACCGAGGCACAGATCCTCGTCGGCCTGCTCCTGCACACGGCCCTGCTGGCCCAGCTCGATGGCGCGCGGGGCAGCCTGCTGATGTTCTACCTGATCATCCTGATGTTCGGCGCGTTCCAGCTGCGCCCGGCGGTGTTCGTGCGCTGCGCCGCCATCGCCTTCTTCGCCTTCGCCGGGCTCAACCTGTGGGAGGGCTACCAGATGCGCCTGGCCGACCCCGCCCAGGCTCTGCTGCAATCCTGCGCGCTGTTCATCGGCCTGACCTGGCTGAGCCTGTTCGCCAGCTATGCCCAGGCGCTGCGCCAACGCATGCGCCAGCGCCGCTACGCGTTGCAGGCGCACCAGGACACCCTGCGCGGCATGATGCGCCAGCTCGAGGATCTGGTGGCCACCGACGAGCTGACCGGCCTGTTCAACCGCCGCCACTTCCTGCGCCTGGCCCTGCGCGAGCTGGACAACCTCGACCATGGTCGCCAGCACGGCCTGGCGCTGATCGACCTGGACCACTTCAAGCGCATCAACGACGTGCACGGCCACGCCGCCGGTGACCGCGTGCTGCAGACCTTCGCCGCCGTGGCGCGCGCCTGCCTGCGCGATGGCGACGTGCTGGCCCGCTACGGCGGCGAGGAGTTCGTCCTGCTGCTGCCCAACACCGACGCCGACCAGTTCACCAGCTGCTGCGAGCGCCTGCGCGAGGCCTTCGCCAATGCCCGGCCGGTGGGCGTGCAGGTGAGCAACCTGAGCCTGTCCGCCGGCATGACCCTGCTCAGCGCCGGCGACGAGCTCGATGAGGCCCTGCAGCGGGCCGACCAGGCGCTGTACCGGGCCAAGCGCGGCGGGCGCAACCGCTGCGACGCGGCCTGGGAGGGTGCCGGTGCCTGAATTGAAAGCCGCCGGCCAGGCCTGGTCGGTGACTCCCGGCAGCAACCTGCTCGATGCCCTCAACGGCGCCGGACTGCGTGTGCCCTACAGCTGCCGCTCCGGCAGCTGCCATGCCTGCCTGGTGCGCTGCGTGCGTGGCGAACCGCTGGACGAGCAGCCGCAGGCGCTGAGCGCGGAGCGCCGCGAGCAGGGCTGGCGCCTGGCCTGCCAGTGCCGGGTGGCCGGCGACCTCGAAGTGCAGCTGTTCGACCCGGCTCGCGATGGCCTGCCGGCGCGGGTGCAGGCGCTCGACTGGCTGAGCCCGACGGTGCTGCGCCTGCGCCTGCTGCCGGAGCGGCCGATGCGCTACGCCGCCGGCCAGCACCTGCTGCTGTGGGCCGGAGAGGGGGTGGCGCGGCCCTACTCGCTGGCCAGCCTGCCGGGCGAGGAGCCCTGGCTGGAGTTCCATCTGGACTGCCGGCGCAGCGGCGCCTTCAGTGACATCGCCCGTCAGCTGCGCCCGGGCGATGCGCTGCGCCTGGGCGAGCTGCGCGGTGGCGCCCTGCACTATGATCCGGACTGGCGGCAGCGGCCGCTCTGGCTGCTGGCCGCCGGCACCGGCCTGGCGCCGCTGTGGGGGGTGCTGCGCGAGGCGTTGCGTCAGCATCACCAGGGCCCCATAAGGCTCATTCACCTGGCCCATGACGGCGCCGAGCACTATCTGGCCGAGCCGCTGCAGGCACTGGCCGCGGCCCATCCGCAGCTGCAAGTGCAGTTGGTGGCGACGTCCGAGCAGGCGGAGGTTTTGGCACAACTGCGGCTTGTTTCGCGGCAGACCCTCGCCTTACTCTGCGGCTCCCCCGCCAGCGTGGAAGCCTTCGCCCGCCGCCTGTTCATCCTCGGCGTGCCGCGCAACCAGGTGCTGGCCGATCTTTTCCTGCCCCACGCCT
Source organism: Aquipseudomonas alcaligenes (assembly GCF_003205495.1). GTDB lineage: Bacteria > Pseudomonadota > Gammaproteobacteria > Pseudomonadales > Pseudomonadaceae > Aquipseudomonas > Aquipseudomonas alcaligenes_B. The sequence continues at coordinate 165,316 of NZ_QJRX01000003.1, forward strand.
GATCGGGGCCTTGCCCCGGAGCTGCCATGAGCGAACACATACTGGTCGAGCGCGAAGACGGCCTGCTGACCCTGCGCCTGAACCGCGTAGACAAGAAGAACGCCCTCACCCGCGCCATGTACAGCCGCATGGCCGAAGTGCTGGACGCCGCCAATGCCGACCGCACGGTGCGTGTCGTGCTGATCACCGGTGGTCCCGAGTGCTTCACCAGCGGCAACGACGTGGCGGACTTCCTGCAGGCGCCGCCCACCGGCATGGACAGCCCGGTGTTCCAGTTCATGCGCGCGCTGTTCGACTTCGCGAAGCCGGTGGTGGCCGCCGTGGCCGGCCCGGCGGTAGGCATCGGCACCACGTTGCTGCTGCACTGCGACCTTGTTTACGTCAGTCGCGATGCCAAGCTGCGCACGCCCTTCGTCAACCTTGGCCTGTGCCCGGAGTTCGGCTCCAGCCTGCTGTTGCCGCAACTGCTGGGGCCGGCCAGGGCCGCCGAGGTGCTGCTGCTGGGCGAGGCCTTCACCGGCGAGCAGGCGGCCGAGTGGGGCATCGCCGGTGCCGCCCTGGAGGATGGCCCGAGCACAATGGCCAAGGCCCGCGAGATGGCCCGGCGTTTCCTCGACCTGGCGCCTTCGGCGGTGGCCGACAGCAAGCGCCTGATGCGTGCGCCGGGGCGCGAGCAGCTGCGCCAGGTGATCGAGGAGGAGGGCGCTTTGTTCGGCCAGCGCCTGCGCTCGCCGGAGGCCATCGAGGCACTGAGCGCCTTCATGCAGCGGCGCCAGCCGGACTTTTCCCGCTTCGCCTGAGGCCGCCGGGGCCAGTCGTCTGAACTGCCGCCTGTTCCGCGCGCCTCAGGGGTGCTCCCAGGGCGCGTCCGCCAGGCGCTGCTGGAGGAAGTCGCACAGCGCCAGGACCTTGTGCGAGGCGCGGCTGGAGCGCGGGTACAGGGCGTAGATGGCATAGGCCGGCGGCCGTGCCTGCGGCAGCACCTCGAGCAGCGCGCCCGAACGCAGGTGCGGCTGCACGATGAAGCTCGGCAGCAGCGCCAGGCCCTGGCCGGCCAGGGCCATGGCGCACATCGCCTCGCCGTTGTTGCTGGCGAAGCGCCCGCGCGGCGTCAGGCTGAGCAGGTCGCCGCTCGAGTCGCGGCTGTCGAACGACCAGAACTGCCCCGAGACCACGTTGCTGTAGCCGATGCAGTCGTGCTCCAGCAGTTCCTCGATGCGCTGCGGCACGCCGTGCCGGGCGGCGTAGGCGGGGCTGCAGCAGAGCAGGCGTGCGCTGCTGGCCAGCTTGCGTGCGATCAGTGCGCTGTCGCCGATGTGCGCGACGCGCACGCACAGGTCGTAGCCCTCGCGCTCGAAGTCGCTGATGCGGTCGTCCAGGTGCAGGGTGATTTTCAGCTGCGGGTGCAGGGCCATGAACTCGGCGAGCAGCGGCGCCAGCCAGAGCGTGCCGAAGCTCATCGGCGCGAGCATGTGCAGGCGCCCGCGCAGGCCGCTGTCGGTGTAGGTCGCCGCCTCGGCCGCCTGCTGCAGTTCGCGCAGGGCGTCCTTGGCCTGGCGGTAGAAGCCCAGGCCGTTCTCCGTCGGCCCCACCTTGCGCGTCGAGCGGTGCAGCAGCTTGGCGCCCAGGCGCTGCTCCAGGTCGCTCAGGCGCTTGCTCACCACCGATTTGGACAGGGCCAGATCCTCCGCGGCGCGGCTCACGCCGCCCAGCTCCACCACGCGCAGAAAGGTCTCGATCTCCTGCAGGTCCAGTTTCATGGCGTTCGTTCCCGAGTGTGAGATTGGCCAAGGATAGCGTTGGTATGGCGGCGGATTGTTCTGTTCTAGCGAAAAGCTATTTGCCCATTTGCCGGGACGTCAGGGCCCCCGCCAGCGGCTAGGCTGAGAGTTCATCGATTCCGATGCCCACTTCGCCGCAACCCCACGGGAGGTTCACCATGTCCTTTACCTACAAGCGCCTGAACAAGGACGACGCCGTCGTGCTGCTGGTCGACCACCAGGCTGGCCTGCTGTCGCTGGTGCGCGACTACAGCCCGGACGAGTTCAAGAACAACGTGCTGGCGCTGGCCGACATCGCCAAGTTCTTCAAACTGCCGACCATCCTCACCACCAGCTTCGAGCAGGGCCCCAACGGCCCCATAGTGCCTGAGCTCAAGGCCATGTTCCCGGATGCGCCCTACATCGCCCGCCCTGGCCAGATCAACGCCTGGGACAATGCCGACTTCGTCAACGCGATCAAGGCCACCGGGCGCAAGCAGCTGATCATCGCCGGCGTGGTGACCGACGTGTGCGTGGCCTTCCCGACCCTGTCGGCCCTGGCGGAGGGCTATGAGGTGTTCGTGGTCACCGACGCCTCCGGCACCTTCAACACCTCGGTGCGCGACGCCGCGCTGACCCGCATGGCGCATGCCGGTGCACAGTTGCTCAACTGGTTCAGCGTCGGCTGCGAGCTGCACCGCGACTGGCGCAACGACATCGAGGGTTTCGGCGGCATCCTCGGTGGCCACCTGCCGGCCTACGCCAACCTGATCCAGAGCTACAACCAGAAGTAGCCGGGCGCCCTCCAGCAAAAAGGCCGCTCATCGAGCGGCCTTTTTCATGCTGCACGGCATCACACCAGCGGGTCGCCGACGTGCAGGATCTTCATGGTGTTGGTGCCGCCGGTGCCGTGGTAGCTGTCGCCCTTGGTCAGGATCACCCAGTCGCCGGGTTCCACCACGCCGCGCTTGAGCAGCTCGTCCACCGCCGCCTGGCTGACCTTGTTGGCCGGCAGGGCGGCCGGGTCGAAGGGCACGGTGTACACGCCGCGGAACAGCGCCACGCGGGCCTGCGCCTCGCGGTGCGGGGTGAAGGCGAAGATCGGGATCGACGAGCGGATGCGCGACATGATCAGCGGGCTGTAGCCGCTCTCGGTCAGGCTGATGATGGCCTTCACACCCGGGAAGTGGTTGGCGGTGTACATGGTGGCCAGGGCCACGCTCTCGTCGCAGCGCTCGAAGGTGCGGCCGATGCGGTGGCTGGACTTCTGGCTGGTCGGGTGCTTCTCGGCGCCCAGGCACACGCGCGCCATGGCCTCCACGGCCTCCACCGGGTACTCGCCGGCGGCGCTCTCGGCCGACAGCATCACCGCGTCGGTGTAGTCCAGCGCGGCGTTGGCCACGTCGGAGACTTCCGCGCGGGTCGGCATCGGGCTGTGGATCATCGACTCCATCATCTGCGTGGCGGTGATCACCGCTTTGTTCAGGCGGCGGGCGTGGGCGATGATCTTCTTCTGGATGCCGACCAGTTCGGCGTCGCCGATCTCCACGGCGAGGTCGCCGCGGGCCACCATCACCGCATCGCTGGCGCGAATCAGGCCGTCCAGCGCGGCGTCGTCGGCCACTGCCTCGGCGCGCTCGATCTTGGCCACCAGCCAGGCGTTGCCACCGGCCTCGGTGAGCAGGCGGCGGGCGTATTCCATGTCGGCGGCGTCGCGCGGGAAGGACACGGCGACGTAGTCCAGCTCCATCTCGGCGGCCAGCTTGATGTCGACTTTGTCCTTGTCGGTCAGGGCCGGGGCGGTGAGGCCGCCACCACGGCGGTTGATGCCCTTGTTGTCGGACAGCGGACCGCCGATCTCGACGCGGCAGTGCAGCTCGTCGGCGCCCTTGAGCTCGACGCGCATGACCACGCGACCGTCGTCCAGCAGCAGCTCGTCGCCGACGTCGCAGTCCTGGATCAGCGCCGGGTAGTCGATGCCCACCACCTCCTGGTTACCGGCGGTGCGCGAGTGGGTCGCCGACAGGCGGAACAGGTCGCCGTCCTTCAGCTCGATGCGCTTGTTCTCGAACTTGGCGATGCGAATCTTCGGCCCCTGCAGGTCGCCGAGCAGCGCCACGTGGCGCCCGTGCTTGGCCGCAAGCGTACGCACCAGGGCGGCGCGGGCCTTGTGGTCGTCGGCGCTGCCGTGGGAGAAGTTCAGGCGGGCCACGTCGATGCCGGCGACGATCAGGCGCTCCAGCACTTCCGGGGAGCTGCTGGCGGGGCCGAGGGTGGCGACGATTTTGGTGCGGCGCAGGGTCATGCGGTAACTCCATTCTCAATGCGTGCGGCGAGGCTACTACGGCCTTGCACTGTAGTCATTGTTCGCTTGCACTACCTGGCCGGCTGCAGAAAGTCGCGCGACGGCCGATACTCTGCGCAGTGGAGGAAACCGACCATGCGTACCCTGATCCTGCTTCTCGCCCTGGCCAGCCTGGCCGGCTGCAACCGCATCTCCCTCGACCGCCACCTGGACGAGGCCTACAAGCACTACAACGTCGGCGACTGCGACCAGGCCCTGCTCGACCTGTCGCGCGCCGAGCGCACCAGCCGCTCGCGCAGCTACGTGCAGCCGGAGATTTCCCTGCTGCGCGGCCAGTGCCTGGAACGGCAGAACCTGTTCGTCGATGCGGCGCAGACCTACGAGTTCATCATCAACCGCTACCCGGGCAGCGAATACGCCTACCGCGCGCGTGCCAGGCTGGAGACCCTGCGCCAGCTCGGGCATCATCAGGCGAGCGAACCGGCCAAGGCGACTCCCGCATCCCTCTGATGCGGCCGCCAGTCGGCCAACTGTCAGGGAGAGGGGCGCGGCGCTAAGCTGCGTCAGAGGAGGGAGTCCACATGCGTCATCTGCTATTCATCGTGCTGTTTGCGCCGGCCCTGGCCAGCGCGGAAATCTACCGCTGGACGGATGCCCAGGGGCGCGTGCATTTCGGCGAGCGCCCGGGCGGGGCCAATGCCGAGACCGTCGAGGTCAAGCCGCAGGTGGTCGAGCGTGATGCCGCCACCCTCGAACGCGAACGCCGCACCCAGCAGTTCTACGATGCTCGCCGCGAGGAGCAGGCCCAGGCCGAGACGCGTGCCGCCGCCGCACGTGCCGAGCGCCACCAGGAGTGCAGCGAACTGCGCCGCCGGTTGGCGCAAATCAGCGAGGATGGCCGCTACTTCAGCTCGGAAGCCAACGGCGAGCGCCGCTACTACAGCGACGACGAAATGGCCAGTGCCCGTAGCCGTCTGTCGTCCCGCATCGCCGAGCGGTGCGGTTGACCCTGGCCGGGTGGCGGCAGGCCGACCATACTCCAAGACCCAGCTCTAGCGAATGGCCACCATGCATACCCAGCGCCGCATCGAACGCCACCAGCTGCCTTACTACCTCAAGGTGTTCAACCGCATCACCGACAAGCCCATGGGCTACATCGGCAATGTCTCGCTGGACGGCCTGATGCTGATCAGCCAGCTGCCCATGCTGGTCAACGCGCGCTTCGACATGCGCCTGAAGATCCCCGGTCGTGACGGCCGCATCCATCCCATCGACTTCGCCGCCACCTGCCAGTGGAGCCGCGAGGACGTCACCCCCGGTACTTTCGACTCCGGCTTCGCCCTGGTGGCGCCGCCGGCCGAATACGTCGAAATGGTCGATGCCCTGCGCCTGTACTTCAGCTTCCACCCTTTGGCCGCTTCGGCCTGAACTGACCCGGTTCAAGCAATCCAGGGCAGGATGATCTCGTCGCTGCGGCGGATGCCCGCGGTCAGCTGCCGGCACAGGTCGAGGAACTCGCGCATGGCGGCGGTCTGGTATTTCTGCTTGTGCCAGATGAAGTAGAACTGGCGGGTGAGGTCCAGCTCGGGCGTTTCCACCGGCACCAGGCTGCCGCGGCGGAAGGCATCGCGCAGCGACAGGCGCGAAATGCAGCCGATGCCCAGGCCCGATTCCACGGCGCGCTTGATCGCCTCGGTATGCTCCAGCTCCAGGCGGATATTCAGCTGCGAGGAGTGATGACGCATGGCCTGGTCGAAGGTCAGCCGCGTACCCGAGCCCTGCTCGCGCAGAATCCAGGCCTCCCGGGTCAGCTCGGCCATGCTCGCGCTGCCGCGTTCGGCCAGCGGATGGCGCGGTGCGCAGAACACCACCAGCTCGTCCTCCACCCAGGGCTGCACTTCGATGTCCGGATGCTGGCAGTCGCCCTCGATCAGGCCCAGGTCCAGGTCATAGTGCGCCACCTGCTGCACCACATGGGCGGTGTTGTGCACATGCAGCTTCACCCGGCATTCCGGGTGGCGCTGCATGAAGCTGCCGATCAGCAGGGTGGCCAGGTAGTTGCCTACGGTCAGGGTGGCGCCGACTTCCAGCGAGCCGAAGCCGGTCTTGCCGCTGAGCAGGCGCTCGATCTCGCGGGCCTGGTCGAGCAGGGCCACGGCCTCCGGCAGCAGCTGCCGGCCCAGGGCATTGAGCGACAGGCGCTTGCCGGCACGGTCGAACAGCTGGCAGTCGGACTGCCGCTCCAGCTCACTGAGCGAAGTGCTGGCCGCGGACTGCGACAGGGCAAGGGATTCGGCCGCGCGGGAAACGCTTTCCTGCTTGGCCACGGCGACGAAGACTTCCAGCTGTCTGAGCGTGAATTTCATATCTATATAACCAATAAACCATATCTTGATAATCCACTTAACAGATATTGTGGCCCTCCCTAGAATGGCGCGCAATCCTGCCGGCCCCGGCACAGCAAGCTATCGAAGGAAACAGCATGAGCAACATGAACTCGGAACGCGTACTGAGTGTGCATCACTGGAACGACACCCTGTTCAGCTTCAAGTGCACCCGCGATCCGGGCCTGCGCTTCGAGAACGGCCAGTTCGTGATGATCGGCCTGCAGCAGCCCAACGGTCGCCCGCTGATGCGCGCCTACTCCATTGCCAGCCCGAACTGGGAAGAGCACCTGGAGTTCTTCAGCATCAAGGTGCCGGACGGCCCGCTGACCTCGCAGCTGCAGCACCTCAAGGAAGGCGACGAGATCATCATCAGCAAGAAGCCCACCGGCACCCTGGTGCTCGATGACCTCAACCCCGGCAAGCACCTGTACCTGCTCAGCACCGGCACTGGCCTCGCGCCCTTCATGAGCGTGATCCAGGACCCGGAAACCTACGAGCGCTTCGAGAAGGTCATCCTGGTCCACGGCGTGCGCTACGTGAACGAAGTGGCCTACCGCGAATTCATCACCGAGCATCTGCCGAAGAACGAATTCTTCGGTGATGCCCTGAAAGACAAGCTGATCTACTACCCGACCGTGACCCGCGAGCCCTTCGAGAACCAGGGCCGCCTGACCGACCTGATGCGCAGCGGCAAGCTGTTCGCCGACATCGGCCTGCCGCCGATCAACCCGCAGGACGACCGCGCCATGATCTGCGGCAGCCCGAGCATGCTCGACGAGACCAGCCAGGTGCTCGACAGCTTCGGCCTGAAGATCTCCCCGCGCATGCGCGAGCCGGGCGACTACCTGATCGAGCGCGCCTTCGTCGAGAAGTAAGCGTCAGTCGCTGCATACACAAACCCGCCAATTGGCGGGTTTGTCATTTCTGGCCAGGGCTCGGCTGGCGTAGCCCGGATGCAATCCGGGGCTGCCCTCAGCCCGGTACCACTTCCAGTACGCGGATGCGCCCGGGCTCGGGGTAGTGCCAGCGCACCTGCACGTCCCACAGCAGCACGCCGTAGCGGCGTTCCGGCTCCGGTACCTGGTAGGCCGGGCGCGGGTCCTGGCGCAGGCATTGCTCGATCAACGCCACCAGCGGCTCGCCCAGGCGCAGCGCATGCTCGTGGGCCTGGGCCAGCGCGGCTTCGTGCCACTCCAGGGCTACCTGCGGTGGCGGCGCCTCGGCGATGCGGTTGAACGCCTCGGGTACCTGGTCGGCGTAGGGTACGTAGGGTTTGATGTCCAGCACCGGCGTGCCGTCCAGCAGATCGATGCCGGACAGCCACAGCCGACCCGGCTCGACCCGCTCCAGCTTCACCACCGACTGGCCGATGCCGTTGGGCCGGTGCGTGGCCCGGCTGGCGAACACGCCGATCGACTGGTTGCCGCCCAGGCGCGGCGGTCGCACCTTGAGTCGGGGCGTGTCCTCCAGCGCCTGGTGGAAGAGAAACAGCAGCCACACATGGCTGACCTGCTCCAGCCCCGCCACCGCCTCGGCACGATCGAACGGCGCCACCAGCTCCAGCACGCCACGGGCGGCCGGGGCTAGCTGTGGCTGGCGGGGAATGGCGAACTTCTCCTTGAAGCAGGAGCGCAGGTAGCCGACGGGGGTAACGGAGTGGGACATGGCGACACGCTATTCGGGGAACCTGCGCATGGTAGCCGAAGCGGCGGAGCGCAGGTCGTGCCGGTGTGCTGATGGAGCGGCCCCACTGACTCGGTGCCGAGTAACCAATATTGCCTTGGCGCCTTACGATTAAGCTGACGGGCAGGCAAAAGCGCAGCTTTTGACTGTCCAGCGAACGAAGTGAGCGGCAGTTGAAGGCACTGTTAGAGGCTTACGCGGCATATATTTATTGCTCCTCTAACTCTGACCATAAAGGCTTCGGGCCTTTGTTTTCCATGAACATGTCGTAGTCAATAAAGTTAGCGAAGGGTTAGCCGTCATTTCGAGCCAGGGCGTACACCCTCTCTGTGCAAGGCTCGCCTCGGAACACGACTTGACGGCACTCTACGAACGTGAAGCCTATGCGCTCAAGTAGGCGGATGCTCGGCAAGTTTCGCTCGTCGGTGATGCCCAATACGCTAGTGATGCTGGTTGCCGCGAAGAGCAATCGAACTGCCTCGCAGACGGCGCGACTGGCGACGCCACGACCCTGCGCCCTCGGGTGGAGTGTGAAACCGACTTCACCAGACGTCCCGTCTTCGGACAGATAGATGCCAATGTCTCCTACCAGCGCGTCCGATTCTGGCTCGGCGATTGCGAGTTGTAGCCACTGGCCAGGCGTGAAGAGTGGTGCTCGTTGCACTTCTTCGATGAACTCAAGAGCTTCTGCGTCAGACATCGGCGACCAACCCTGATAGCGCCCGAGCTCTGGGAGTGAGCGATAGGCCTGGAACGCGGCGTGATCGCGTGTGTGCATTCGACGGAGTCGACCTCCGTCGAACTCGCGTGGCAGAAGCGTCTCGTGCATGACGGCTAACGATTAAGCTAACGGGCAGGCAAAAGCGCAGCTTTTGACTGTCCAGCGAACGGAGTGAGCGACAGTTGAGCGCATTGTTAGGCATTTCTCCGGTCTTGTGTTCTGTACCAATGCTCTACGCTCTTTAGTGCTTTTTCAAAGCACTCCTTGCATGTGTTGGTTTGTTGGCTTTGATATGAGGGAGTCTTGCCGCAATAAGAGCAGTTTTGCATGCCTGCTTCACTGTTTACATGGAGTTTGTCTAGTGCTGTTCTAATGCAGTTTTCGCAAACATAGCCGTTTAGACCGTGCACTGTCGGCCCGCTACAGCGACCAAGCTGTAGTGTGCATGGTCGCGTGCACGATTCTTCAAAGGTTACTTGCTGTCTTTCCATGACTGCCTAACGATTAAGCTAACGGGCAGGCAAAAGCGCAGCTTTTGACTGTCCAGCGAACGAAGTGAGCATAGTTGAGCGTATTGTTATGTGCGAACACTTTGAATAAGCTCTTTTGCTTTTTTTAGCAAGAATGCTGCGATTGTGAAATTTGTACCGAGACCAGTAGCTACAAGTATTGCGCTAAGAAAGTGCCAGCCTAGCTCGCCAAATGTCGCCTGAATCTCTAGTGTGTTGGAATGAACCATTAGCGACCAAGGTGATGATGCCAATAATAAAAAGAATCCAGGGATGTTCAGGTCTTTGTGCCAGTGCCAGCCGTTGATGTGAAAAATCCACCATAGACTTTGGTAAGCCAGAAAAGCTGTGAAGCCCAGCGCGAATGTTGTTGTGTAGGTTCTTCGCATTGTCTTTGGCACATAACGTTTGGTTAAGGGGCCGCGGAACGCAGTCCCGAACGAGCGAAGCGAGTGGCTTGAACCAGTTGTTAGGCAGCGGGCATCGAGTCGTACATAGGACATGACTACCGCACTGTGGCCAACCCGCAACGGCCCTGCAAGCACCTGATTCGTTTTTGTTGGGAACTCATTCATGCGAGCTGTCCGGCCCGTACGAACATCGAGTGTGGCTTTTGGAAAGCAGCGCTTGAGCTAGAGCCGGCTAACGGCTTAACAGCACAATAATGAAAGACTTCCATGCCCGTACATGCCTCCAGTGCTTTTGCCGCCTAACGTTTGGTTAAGGGGCCGGCTTTAGCCGGTCCCGAGTGAGCGAAGCGAACGACTTGAACCAGTAGTTAGGAGCCATTTTTCATGAGCTCATTGTATTCTTTAAGGGCTTGCTGCATGCGCTCTTCGGTGAATCCGCTTTTGATCATTACGGGCATTATGAATTTATCAAGACTTTGGTCTGTTTCTTCGAAGAAGCTCCGATAGCTCTCTAGGCTCTCAATGACTTCCTCATATTTTCCCGCTGCCAGCATGTCCATGGCTTCTCTGAAGAAATGATGAGCTAGATATGCTCGTTTGTTTCTTGATTCGGTGAGTTTTTCTTCAAGGTCTGCAGGTAAAGTAGAAACTGACTTTAGTGCTTTTATTAAATTCCCAAGAGTTTTATCAAAATTGGATGCGTAGTAATTCTCGTATTCTTCGTCAGTCCATTTTCCTTTGGTGCGAGGAATGAGGTCTAAGAAGATCATTGCGTTAGCAATGCCGTGCTCTAGGCATTGAGCAAAGTACATCGCTGCTCCGTAATAGGCACATACTTCCTTGAAGTCCTCTCCGTCCACAGGCAATGGCTCCTAACGTTTGGTTAAGGGGCGGGCTTTAGCCCGTCCCAGAGAGCGAAGCGAACGGTTTGAACCATTTGTTAGCCTTAATACCCGAGGCCTCCCAGGTAGGCAGGAATTTCTGTAAGCGATTTGATCCGCTCTTTTTCCTTCCCTGTCAGATGCCTGCAGATATATGGGAATACCTGTAGAAGAAATTCTTTCATTGATTCATAGGCTTCATCTGAGTATGTATCGCCAGAGCGCAATTCATTCATAATGGTCATGATCCACTTGATGAAAATCGTCGGCATTAAAACGTCGGAAATGTCTTCCCAGCCATCAATCAATGTCTTGTCTTTTTGCCTCATGTATTGGGTAAGCACATCATCGCACCGCCCACGGCAAACCCAGAAAACATGCTCGAAGTGCTTGGCACCATTGATTCTGTGATGACTCATTTTCTGCCAGATGGTTATGATTCCATGATCATCTTGCTCAAAGAGTTCTTTGTGACAGACCTTACATTGGAGGCTTGGTTTTTCTGCAAAGATTTTTGCTGGCTGAGGGTTCTCCGTCTTCCAGGCGGATAAGGATTTGGGAAAAAATCTTTCAGCTATCTCAAGGCCCCTTGCTGAATGTAAAAGATGACCTTCTATTTTTTCACGATCAAATATTTGATATTCAATCTTGCCTTTTAACCCTTCCAGATTCCCGGCCAGACCAGCGCTTGCGATTGTTGAATAAAAACCTATAAAGCCTTGGCATTCATTGGCTTCTACGCGATCTCTGATGTTTGCATCATCACCTGGGTTTACAGAGTTCCCGCTGAATGCTTTATGTTTGCAACTAACCAGCCAGCGGATTATTGTTTCTCCGCCAACACCAGTTCTGCTTTCTTCGACAACTAGATCAACGCCGCCATCGGCCCCTCGATCTGGATCAGTAATAATTTTATATCCGACAAATTTCAGAAAATCTCTTGCGAATAGCTCAAAAGTATCTTGTAGTCCGCTCGCAATATGCGCTTCAGGTATTTCTTTGAAGTCCAATATAGACACGGTCTGCTGTACTCCGGTGTAGGGCTAACGTTTGGTTAAGGGGCCGGCTTTAGCCGGTCCCGAGTGAGCACAGCGAACGGCTTGAACCGTTTGTTAGGTGTTGCCACCAGAGGCCCAAGAGCTGCTGGCAGATAAATGCTTAGGGAGTGTTGCGACAACTGCTTCTGGACCTTCAATATCCCAAGAGAGCACGCAGCAACCACAGCCATTCATCTCCGATATAAATGTTAAAGAGCTAGCATTCTCTTGTAGCCAAGTCTCGGCAATTTCAGCCTCACCTTCATTATCGAGTAATGCACATATGGTGGCTTTGATGAGCACTCTGAGCACCTAACTATAAGTAGACGACACAAGTGGCGTAATTTTTTCCGCCACTTGTGTCGCATATCGTTCCTTGTCGTCCAGCAAGTCCTTGTCTAGCCTGCAGTTGGCATCAGGAGATGCGACATGAATCAGGGAGCAACAGCGACATGGATGACAAGCCCAGACTGCTCGATCAGGTACGCGAGCAAATTCGCCTTCGACACTATTCGATCCGCACCGAAGCTGTCTATCTGGAGTGGGTCAAGCGCTTTATCCGTTTTCACAAGTATCGCCATCCGCAGGAGATGGGAGCCCCGGAAGTCGAGGCTTTCCTGAGTGATCTGGCGGTGCGTCGGGATGTTTCGGCTTCGACGCAGAACCAGGCGTTGTCGGCGATTCTCTTCCTTTATAAGCAGGTCTTGCAGATCGAGCTGCCGTGGATGGATGGCGTGATTAGGGCGCGCCGTCCGCAGCGCCTGCCGGTGGTGTTGACTCGGGAGGAAGTGGCGAGCGTGCTGGCGCAACTGGACGGCACGCTGTGGTTGATCGCCAGCCTGCTGTATGGCTCCGGCATGCGCTTGATGGAAGTGCTGCGTTTGCGGGTCAAGGATGTAGAGTTTGCTCGCCTGGAAATCCTGATCCGCGATGGCAAGGGACAGAAGGATCGGGTGACCATGCTGCCACGCAAGCTGGCAGCGCCCCTGGAGCTGCATCTGCAGCGGGTACGAGCCCTGCATGAGCAGGATCTGCAGGAGGGCTATGGCCGGGCCAACCTGCCGCATGCCCTGGCGCGCAAGTATCCCAACGCGGCTGCCGAGTGGGGCTGGCAGTTCGTGTTTCCTTCGGTCAATCGCTCGGCCGACCCGCGCTCCGGTGGCATCTTTCGTCATCACCTACACGAGAAGACTATCCAGCGGGCGATTCGCAATGCGGTGCGCCGGGTCGGCCTGCACAAGCCAGCCACGCCGCACACCTTGCGCCATTCCTTCGCCACCCACCTGCTGGAGAGCGGGCAGGACATCCGTACGGTGCAGGAGCTGCTCGGCCACGCCGATGTGAAGACCACGCAGATCTATACCCATGTGCTCAATCGCGGTGGCTTGGGCGTGCTGAGCCCGCTCGACCGGGCATGAAAAAGCCCCGCATTGGCGGGGCTGTTTTCGCAGCGCTATACGGTCAGACCAGCTCGGCCCAGAGGTCGTACTCGTCGGCATCCACCACGCGCACGCGCACCTTGTCGCCGGGTTGCACCGTGGTGGAGTCGATGAACACGCTGCCGTCGATTTCCGGCGCATCGGCCCAGGAGCGGGCGACGGCGCCTTCGTGGTCGACTTCGTCGATCAGTACTTCGATCTCGGTACCGATCTTACGCTGCAGGCGGGCGGCGCTGATGGCTTGCTGGTGGGCCATGAAGCGCTCCCAGCGCTCCTGCTTGACGTCGTCCGGTACCGGCTCCAGGCCCAGGTCGTTGGCCGGGGCGCCGTCCACCGGGCTGTACTGGAAGCAGCCGACGCGGTCGAGCTGGGCTTCGGTCAGCCAGTCCAGCAGGTACTGGAAGTCCTCTTCGGTTTCGCCGGGGAAGCCGACGATGAAGGTGGAGCGGATGGTCAGCTCCGGGCATATCTCGCGCCAGCTCTTGATGCGAGCCAGGGTCTTGTCCTCGAAGGCCGGGCGCTTCATGGCCTTGAGCACTTTCGGGCTGGCGTGCTGGAAGGGGATGTCCAGGTAGGGCAGCAGCTTGCCGGCGGCCATCAGCGGGATCACGTCATCGACGTTGGGGTAGGGGTAGACGTAGTGCAGGCGCACCCACACGCCCATGCTGGAGAGTGCTTCGCACAGCTCCTTCATGCGCGTCTTGACCGGCTGGCCTTCCCAGAAGTCGGTCTTGTATTTGAGGTCGACGCCGTAGGCGCTGGTGTCCTGGCTGATCACCAGCAGCTCCTTGACCCCGGCCTTGACCAGGCGCTGGGCCTCGGACAGCACGTCGCCGACCGGGCGGCTGACCAGCTTGCCGCGCATGGAGGGGATGATGCAGAAGCTGCAGCTGTGGTTGCAGCCCTCGGAAATCTTCAGGTAGGCGTAGTGGCGCGGGGTGAGCTTGATGCCCTGCGGCGGCACCAGGTCGACGTAGGGGTTGTGGTCGGCCTTGGGCGGGATCACCTCGTGTACGGCGTTGACCACCTGCTCGTACTGCTGCGGGCCGGTGACGGCCAGCACGCTCGGGTGCACGTCGCGGATGGCGTTCTCGGACACGCCCATGCAGCCGGTGACGATCACCTTGCCGTTCTCGGCGATGGCTTCGCCGATGGTGTCCAGCGACTCGGCCTTGGCGCTGTCGATGAAGCCGCAGGTGTTGACCACCACCACGTCGGCATCCTGGTAGGTCGGGACGATCTCGTACCCTTCCATGCGCAGCTGGGTGAGGATGCGTTCGGAGTCGACGGTGGCCTTCGGGCAACCCAGGGAGACGAATCCGACTTTCGGTGTGGCGGTGGACATCGGTGGCTAACCTCGAGCGGGCGCTCGCGGGCGCCTCTGATCAAAAAGTGCGCAATTCTAGCGATGCCCGCGAGGCTTTTCCAGCACTGTCGGTCGCTGTTCAGCGCCCCGGCAGTATGCGCGTCAGGGTGTTGTCGCGGCTGACGTAGTGATGGAACAGGCCGGCGGCGGCGTGCAGGCCGATCAGCCAGTAGCCGGCCTCGGCGATTTGTCCATGCCAGTGCTCGAGCTGCTCACCCAGGTCGTGGTTCGGTTCCATCAGCGGCGGCAGCTCCAGGCCGAAGAAGGGAATCGGTTTGGCAAAGGCGCTGAGGATCAACCAGCCGAGCAGCGGGGTGCAGATCATCAGGCCATAGAGTGCCAGGTGCATCAGTTTGGCCGGGATCGCCTGCCAGGCCGGAATGGCCGGGACTATCTTCGGCGTGGGCGCGATGAGCCTGGCCAGCAGGCGCAACCAGACCAGGAAAAAAATGCTCAGGCCGAGGATGAAGTGGGTCTGCTTCATCAACTCGCGGCCATCCGAACCCTTGGGGAACAGACCGCGAAACTCCATGGTGAAGTACACGGTGGCAATCATCACCAGCATCAGCCAGTGCAGGGCGATGGACAGGCTGCCGTAGCGCCGCTCGTCATTTTTCCAGCTCATCTCGTTTCCTCGTGGGGTGGAGCGTCGGGCAAAGCTTAGCCCGGTAAAGCTTAAGGAATGCTGAGGGAGGTCAAGGGAGGGTGGACGCGGGGCCCGTGGGCCCCGTTCCGGCGCCGGCCGGGTAGGCTGGCGCATGGCACCGAGGTGCCGGCAGGGAAGGCGCGTCGCACCGGGTGGGTAACCCCCTGTGCAGGTGTGCGACGCGTGGCGTCCGACGCGGCCGAGCCGCGGCATGGCCGGTTTGGGCGCTCTGGCGGAGCTCCCGGGTGTGAATCTGGCTTTCCTGGGTGCGTTGGTGGCGCAAGCATGCCGCGCCAGGCTTTCACCCCGCTTTCATGCCCTCGTCCACCCGTTGCGGATGGGCGAGGGCATGCTCGGGTCTTAGCCGATGGTCATCAGGCTGGCGTTGCCGCCGGCCGCCGCGGTGTTGACGCTCAGGGCGTGCTCGATCAGCAGGCGCTCTAGCGGGATGTCGGTCTCGCCCTTGTTCAGGCCGTGCACGCTGACGATCGCGCCCTTGCGCTGGGCCGCCTGGCGGCTGACCTCGCGCAGCTGGTCGGAGTCGCCGTGGTGCAGGATGGCGTCGAACTCGGCGTCGCCACCGGTCCAGTCGGCCACCAGGGCGATGCGCTTCTGCACCTCCTTGGGCAGCTCGGCGAACAGGCTGCGCTGGCTTTCCGGCCACAGTGCGTGGCTGCCCACGGCCAGGGTCGCGGCCAGCTCGGCGAGCAGGTCGGCGCGTTCCTCGGCCAGGTTCAGCACGCGCTCGCGCGGCAGCAGGGTGTAGCTGTTGCGCTCGCCGGTCGGGCCGGCCAGCAGGTGGCTGGTGTAGCTCTGCGACAGGGCGAGGTACTGCTCGAACAGGGCCGCGATGCCCGGCTCCTGCTTGCCGGCCCAGGCGGCGAAGGCGGCGCGCGCCTTGTCCAGCTCGGTCGGCAGGGCCAGCGCCTGCACGTTGTCGCCCTTGAGGTACTGGGCCACGGCCTCCTGCGGACGGGTCGACAGCAGGCGGTACAGGTACAGCGGCCCGCCGGCCTTGGGACCGGTGCCGGACAGGCCTTCACCGCCGAACGGCTGCACGCCGACCACGGCGCCGACGATGTTGCGGTTGACGTAGAGGTTGCCGACCTTGGCGCTGTCCACCACCTGGGTGATGGTCTCGTCGATGCGCGTGTGCACGCCGAGGGTCAGGCCGTAGCCGCTGTCGTTGATCTGCTGCAGCAGGTTGTCGAGGTCGGCGCGCTGGTAGCGCACCAGGTGCAGCACCGGGCCAAAGATCTCGCGCTTCATCTCGTCGAAGCTGTCCAGCTCGATCAGGGTCGGCAGCACGAAGGTGCCGCGCTTGAGCTCCTCGGCGTCGGCGCGGGCGGCCTGGAAGACCTTGCGGCCCTTCTCGCGCATCTTCTGGATGTGCTGCTCGATATTGGCCTTGGCCTCGGCGTCGATCACCGGGCCGATGTCGGTGTGCAGGCGTTCCGGCGAGCCGATGCGGTACTCGGCCATGGCGCCCTTGAGCATTTCCACCACGCGGTCGGCCACGTCGGCCTGCACGCACAGCACGCGCAGGGCCGAGCAGCGCTGGCCGGCGCTGTCGAAGGCGGAGCTGACCACGTCGATCACCACCTGCTCGGCCAGGGCCGAGGAGTCAACGATCATGGCGTTGAGGCCGCCGGTCTCGGCGATCAGCGGGATGGTGCGGCCCTGGGCGTCCAGGCGCCCGGCGATGTTGCGCTGGAGGATGCCGGCCACTTCGGTGGAGCCGGTGAACATCACGCCGCGCACGCGCTCGTCGCCCACCAGGCGGGCGCCGACGGTCTCGCCGCGGCCCGGCAGCAGCTGCACGGCGCCGGCCGGTACGCCGGCCTCGAGCAGGATGCGCACGGCCTGGGCGGCGATCAGCGGGGTCTGCTCGGCCGGCTTGGCCAGCACGGTGTTGCCGGCGGCCAGCGCGGCGCAGACCTGGCCGGTGAAGATCGCCAGCGGGAAGTTCCACGGGCTGATGCACACCACCGGGCCCAGCGGGCGGTGGCTGTCGTTGCCGAAGCTGCGCGCCTGGGCGGCGTAATAGCGGAGGAAGTCCACCGCCTCGCGCACCTCGGCGATGGCATTGGCGAAGGTCTTGCCCGACTCGCGTACCAGCAGGCCCATCAGCTGCTGGATCTCGCTCTCCATCAGGTCGGCAGCGCGCTCCAGCACGGCGGCGCGCTCGGCCGGCAGGGTCGACTGCCAGATCTGCCCGCTGGCCTGGGCGCAGAGGATGGCGCTCTTGACGTCGGCCTCGCTGGCCTCGTGCACATGGCCGACCAGGTCGCGGTGGTCGGCCGGGTTGCGCACCGGCTCGGCCGGGCCCGGGTTGGGCGTGTCGCAGCCGAGCATGGGGCCGGCCACGTAGCTGGTGTTGGTGGAGGTCAGCAGCGCCGAGCTGAGCGAGCCGAGGCGGTGCTCGTTGGCCAGGTCGATGCCGCTGGAGTTGGCGCGGGCGGCGCCGTAGAGGTCACGCGGCAGCGGGATGCGCGGGTGCGGCAGGCCGACGGCGCCTTCCTGGGCGGCCATCTGCTCGACCTGCTCGACCGGGTCCAGCACCAGCTCCTTGAGCGAGATGCTGTGGTCGGCGATGCGGTTGACGAAGCTGGTGTTGGCGCCGTTTTCCAGCAGGCGACGCACCAGGTAGGCCAGCAGCGTCTCGTGGCTGCCGACCGGGGCGTAGATGCGGCACGGGCGATTGTACTTGCCGTCCTTGACCGAGCCGACCACCTGCTCGTAGAGCGGCTCGCCCATGCCGTGCAGGCACTGGAACTCGTACTGGCCCGGGTAGTAGTTCTGCCCGGCCAGCTGGTAGATGGCCGACAGCGAGTGGGCGTTGTGGGTGGCGAACTGCGGGTAGATGGCTTCCGGCACAGCCAGCAGCTTGCGCGCGCAGGCGATGTAGGAGACGTCGGTGTAGGGCTTGCGGGTGTAGACCGGGTAGCCCTCCAGGCCCTCGACCTGGGCGCGCTTGATCTCGCTGTCCCAGTAGGCGCCTTTTACCAGGCGGATCATCAGGCGGTGGCGGCTGCGCTTGGCCAGGTCGATGACGTAGTCGATCACGTACGGGCAGCGCTTCTGATAGGCCTGGATGACAAAGCCGATGCCGTTCCAGCCGGCCAGTTCCGGGGCGAAGCACAGGCGCTCGAGCAGGTCGAGGGAGATTTCCAGACGGTCGGCTTCCTCGGCGTCGATGTTGATGCCGATGTCGTACTGCTTGGCCAGCTTGGTCAGGTTCAGCAGGATCGGGTACAGCTCGTCCATCACGCGGTCGTACTGGGCGCGGCTGTAGCGCGGGTGCAGGGCCGACAGCTTGATCGAGATGCCCGGGCCCTCGTAGATGCCGCGGCCGTGCGAGGCCTTGCCGATGGCGTGGATGGCCTGCTCGTAGGAGGCCAGGTAGCGCTTGGCGTCTTCCTCGGTCAGCGCGGCCTCGCCGAGCATGTCGTAGGAGTAGCGGAAGCCGCGGGCTTCCATGTTGCTGGCGTTGGCCAGGGCCTCGCCGATGGTCTCGCCGGTGACGAACTGCTCGCCCATCAGGCGCATGGCCATGTCCACGCCCTTGCGGATCACCGGCTCGCCGCTCTTGCCGATCAGGCGGTTGAGCGAGGAGGTGAGGCCGGCCTCGTTGTGGGTGGACACCAGCTTGCCGGTGATCAGCAGGCCCCAGCTGGCGGCGTTGACGAACATCGACGGGCTCTGGCCGAGGTGCTGGCTCCAGTTGCCGTTGGCGATCTTGTCGCGGATCAGGGCGTCGCGGGTGGCCTTGTCCGGGATGCGCAGCAGCGCCTCGGCCAGGCACATCAGCGCCACGCCTTCCTGGGACGACAGCGAGAACTCCTGCAGCAGGCCCTGCACCAGGCCCTGGCGGCCACCGGCGCTCTTCTGGTTGCGCAGCTTCTCGGCAATGCCCAGGGCCATGCCGTTGGCGGCCTCGGCCAGCTCCTTGGGCAGGCGCGCCTGCTCCAGCAGCATCGGCAGCGCCTCGGTTTCCGGGCGGCGGTAGGCGGCGGTGATGGCGGCGCGCAGCACCGACTGCGGCAGGATGCTTTCGGCGAAGTCGAGGAATACCTGCAGGCCCGCCTCGTTCAGGTGCTCCACCGCCTCCTCGCCGGCTGCGGCGGCCAGGCCGGCGTGCTCGGCCGGGGTCAGGCCACCCTCGACCTGCTCCAGATAGTTGAAGATCGCCTGCTTGATCAGCCAGTGCGGCGTACGGTCGAGCTGCTGGGCTGCTTTCTTGAGACGTTCGCGGGTGGCGTCGTCGAGTTTCACGCCAAGGGTGGTGGTCGCCATGGGTAAATCCTATCTGCAGTGGAGCGCGGATAACGCGTGGCCGAGAGAGTAAGCGCAGGATCGACCTGGGTGCAACTAGGTGCAACCTTATTGTTCAGGCTATGCCGACGAGTTGCACTTTGTTGGGTGTGCCGAGTTGCGCCTATGTTCGGCAAACACGCGCATGTCAGCTGCAGCATAGGAGAGATTGCCGAGGCGGGTGGCGGGCGGGGATTTTCGGCGGGCAAAAAGAAAACCCCGCAGCGCTTGCGCACTGCGGGGTTTCTCTCTGGTATTTGGTTGCGGGAGCCGGATTTGAACCGACGACCTTCGGGTTATGAGCCCGACGAGCTACCAGACTGCTCCATCCCGCGGCGCCCATTCTACTCAGGAATACATCTCTGTCAATCGATTTATTGCTTTTGATCGAAAACATAAATCGTAGACGAACGAAAAAGGCCACTCGTTTGAGTGGCCTTTTCTTGAATCTGGTTGCGGGAGCCGGATTTGAACCGACGACCTTCGGGTTATGAGCCCGACGAGCTACCAGACTGCTCCATCCCGCGGCGGCCATTCTACTCAGGAGCGCTCTTGTGTCAACCTCTGTTTTGGGAAAATTGTTTTATCGTCAGATGCTTAGCGTGCCAGAGGTGTAGACTGCAGGCTCTCAGGGCATGCCCGGCGGGGCTTTCGGGACTTCCGTGCGCAAGATCATCCACATTGACTGCGACTGCTTCTACGCCGCCATCGAGATGCGCGACGATCCGCGCCTGGCCGGCAAGCCGCTGGCCGTCGGTGGCGCGGCGGATCGGCGCGGGGTGATCGCCACCTGCAACTACGAGGCGCGGGCCTGGGGCGTGCGCTCGGCCATGCCGACCGGGCAGGCGCTCAAGCTGTGTCCGGATCTGCTGGTGGTGAAGCCGCGGATGGACGCCTACAAGGCGGTATCGCGGGAAATCCACGCGATCTTCCGCGACTACACCGAGATCATCGAGCCGCTGTCGCTGGACGAGGCCTACCTGGACGTATCCGCCACCCAGCATTTCGCCGGCAGTGCTACCCGCATCGCCCAGGACATCCGCCGGCGGGTATCCCAGGAGTTGCACATCACGGTGTCGGCCGGGGTGGCGCCGAACAAGTTCCTGGCCAAGATCGCCAGCGACTGGCGCAAGCCCAATGGGCTGTTCGTGATCACCCCGGACCAGGTCGAGGCGTTCGTCGCCGCGCTGCCGGTGGGCAAGCTGCATGGCGTGGGCAAGGTCACCGCGGACAAGCTGGGGCGCCTGGGGATTGCCACCTGCGCGGACCTGCGCGAGTGGAGCAAACTGGCTCTGGCGCGCGAGTTCGGCAGCTTCGGCGAGCGCCTGTGGAGCCTGGCACGCGGTATCGACGAGCGCCCCGTGCAGGTGGACAGCCGGCGCCAGTCGGTGAGTGTGGAAACCACCTACGACCATGACCTGCCGGATCTGGCCGCCTGCCTGGAGCACCTGCCCGAGCTGCTGGCGCAGCTCGACACGCGCATGGTACGGCTGGACGCCAGCTACCGGCCGGACAAGCCGTTCGTCAAGATCAAGTTCCACGACTTCAGCCAGACCACCCTGGAGCAGGCCGGCGCGCGCCGTGACCTGGACAGCTACAAGCTGCTGCTGAGCGCCGCCTTCGCCCGTGGCAACAAGCCGGTGCGCCTGCTCGGCGTGGGGGTGCGTCTGCAGGATCTGCGCGGCCGGCATGAGCAGCTGGAGTTGTTCGAGGGGTAGGGCATCGAACAGCCTGGCTGTGGCTCCCCTCTCCCACTTGTGGGAGAGGGGACGGGGGAGAGGGTATGTGGCCGGCCCTCTCCCTAACCCTCTCCCGTAAACGGGAGAGGGGATGGGGGGGCTGGAGAGGTCCATGTCGGCAGGGTGCTACGGCCCCTCTCGCTCATTGATGGGAGAGGGGCGAGTAGCCCGGATGAAATCCGGGAAAGCAGGCAACTTCGCCCCCGGATTGCATCCGGGCTACCGCGGAAAGAGGCTGCGGAGGACTGTTCAGCCTTCTTCCGGCCACAGCCGGATCGGCTTGCCCGCCGCCGGCCACAGGCGCAGCTGGCCGATGCCGGACACGTCCCAGCGCTGCACCTGGCCCAGGGCTTCGAGGAAGCGCTGCTCCTGTTCCATCAGGGCGGGTGCGCACAGCTTGCGGGTGGCGCCAGCCTGGGCGAAGGTCAGCTTCTCGCCATCACGCTGGTAGCTGGCGAACCAGTGGTTGCAGCCGGCGCTGCCATAGGCGCGGCCATCCTCGCCGAGGGTGATGGTGAGGTGGCTGCGGTCGATCAGCGGGCGCTCGCCGATCCATTCCACGCGATAGGTCTTGTCGCTTTCCAGCTGTACCGGGTCGCTGGCGCAACCGGCCAGGGTGGCGGCGAGCAGCGCGGGAACCAGGGTGTGCTTCATAGGCTTTGCTCCTTGCAGGCAGGGCAGAAGTGCTTGCCGCCGCGGCTGGCCCAGCCCAGTTCGGCCAGCCGTGCTTCGGCCGCCGGGGCCTGGGCCTTGGCGCCGAGGCTGGCGTCGACGGCGAATTCCAGGTCGATGCGCTTGCCGCAGCCGTCGCAGTCGACCTGCCAATTATGAATGGCCAGTTCGCGGAAGACCGGGCCGCTGGCCACCGCCAGCCACTGTCCGGGCGGGTTGATCAGGTGGCGGACCTTCTCCACGGCCAGGCTCATGGACAGCTCGCGGCTGCCCTTGAGGGTCACCAGCAGGGTGTCGCCGGCCTGTATGGCGCCACCGTTGCCGGTGACCTGGTAGCGGCCCGGCGCCAGGGCGCGGCATTCGGTCAGGGTGTGTTGCGGGTTGAGCAGGGTGTAGCGGAAATCGTGGGTGGTCATGCAGCCTCCTGAGCTGCGCGGGATGCTATCACGCGGCAGCGGTCACCCGGTTGAGCGGCGTGCCGGCGGCCCAGGCGGCGATGTTGTCCAGGGTGGTGGTGGCGATGGCGGCCAGCGCCTCGCGGGTGAGGAAGGCCTGGTGGGCGGTGACGATGACGTTGGGGAAGGTCAGCAGGCGCGCCAGTACGTCGTCCTGCAGCGGCTGGTCGGAACGGTCCTCGAAGAACAGTTCGGCCTCTTCCTCATACACGTCGATGCCCAGGTAGCCGAGCTGGCCGCTCTTCAGCGCGCCGATCAGCGCCGGGGTGTCGACCAGCGCGCCGCGCCCGGTGTTGATCAGCATGGCGCCGCGCTTCATCTGTGCCAGCCGGGCGCTGTCGATCAGGTGGCGGCTGCCCTCGTTCAACGGGCAGTGCAGGCTGATGATGTCGCTTGCCGCGATCAGGTGGTTGAGGGTGACCTGGTGGCCACCGAAACTCGCCAGCTCAGGCACCGGATAGGGGTCGTAGACCAGCACCCGGCAGCCGAAGCCGGCCATGATGCCGGCGAAGGCCTGGCCGATCTTGCCGGCGCCTATCACGCCCACCGTCTTGCCGTGCAGGTCGAAGCCGGTCAGCCCGTGCAGCGAGAAATCGCCCTCGCGGGTGCGGTTGAAGGCGCGGTGGATGCGCCGGTTCAGCGCCAGGATCAGCGCCACCGCGTGCTCGGCCACCGCATGCGGCGAATAGGCCGGCACCCGCGCCACGGCCAGCCCCAGGCGCTCGGCGGCCACCAGGTCGACATGGTTGTAGCCGGCCGAGCGCAGGGCGATCAGGCGCGTGCCGCCGGCGGCCAGGCGCTCCAGCACCGGCGCGGACAGGTCGTCGTTGATGAAGGCGCAGACCACCGCGCAGCCTTCGGCCAGGGCAGCGGTGTCGGCGCGCAGCAGGCAGTCCTGGAATTCCAGCTGCCAGTCGGTGGGCAGTGTGTGGGCGCGGAAGCTCTCGCGGTCGTAGGGCTTGCTGCTGAACAGCACGATGCGCATGGAGTCGCTCCTTCAGGCGCCGACGGCGGCCTGCTCGGCCAGGCGGGTGATAGCCATGTCCAGTTCGTCGAGGGCGGCCTGGGCCGCCGGGTCGTCCTGCTTGAGCAGGGTCTCGCTGCGCTGGCAGGCGGCGCGCAGCTGCGGCACCCCGCAGTAGCGGGTGGCGCCGTGCAGGCGATGCACCCGCTCGATCAGCGCGCCGCGCTCGCCGGCCTCGCGGGCCTGGCGGATGGCCTGGCGGTCGGCGGGCAGGCCGGCCAGCAGCATGCTCAGCATGTCGGCGGCCAGGTCGGCCTTGCCGGCGGCCAGGCGCAGGCCCTCCTCGGGGTCGAGTACGCGCAGCGCAGCCGTCGACGGCGGCGCCTCGGGGGCGCTCGGCGCGGCGTGGTTGCGCAGGGCCAGGCCGGTCCACTTGAGCACCACCTGGGCCAGCTGGCGTTCGTTGATCGGCTTGGTCAGGTAGTCGTCCATGCCGCCCTGCAGCAGGGCGCGCTTCTCGTTGGCCAGGGCGTGGGCGGTGAGGGCGACTATGGGCAACGGGCTGCGCTCGCGCTCCTGCTCCCACTGACGGATCGCCTCGGTGGCCTGGCGCCCGTCCATCCCAGGCATCTGTACGTCCATGAACACCAGGTCGAAGGACTGTTGCTGCACCGCCTCGATGGCGGCGTAGCCGCTGTCCACGGCGGTGACCTCGGCGCCCATGTCGCCGAGCAGGGTGCGCACCAGCAGCAGGTTGGCCGGGTTGTCGTCGACGCACAGCAGGCGCGGCGCGCGGCTGGTCAGCGGGGCCGGCGTCTCGGCCTTGGGCTGGCGCGGGTGGATCAGGTCGATCAGGGCGCGCAGCAGCTTGCGCGTGCAGGCCGGCTTGG
The DNA here is from genome assembly GCF_003205495.1 of Aquipseudomonas alcaligenes. Classification (GTDB taxonomy): domain Bacteria; phylum Pseudomonadota; class Gammaproteobacteria; order Pseudomonadales; family Pseudomonadaceae; genus Aquipseudomonas; species Aquipseudomonas alcaligenes_B. The sequence goes on from NZ_QJRX01000003.1 coordinate 189,494, forward strand.
CCTGTACCTGGATTTCCGGTTGCGCCTCCAGATAGCGCGCCTGCTCGGTGGTGGGGCAGAGCACCAGGGCCTTGCAGCCGAGCCGCTCGAGGTCCCAGATGCGCTGGCCGAGCTGCTCGGGCGGGAGTTGCTGTAGGCACACGCCGAGCACTGCCAGCTCGATCGGCCGGCCGTCCTGGCGCTGGCGCGCCACCTGTTCCAGCAGCGCGTCCAGGCTGGTGCAGTCCTGCACCTGCAGTCCGCAGTCCTCCAGCTGGTGCTGCAGGGCCTGGCGGGTCAGTTCGTGGCTCTCCAGCAGGGCCACGCGACGGCCCTCGAGCGGCACGCGCGGCAGGTCGTCACCGTCGTCGCGGGCCTTGGGCAGGGTCAGGCTGATCCAGAATTCCGAGCCGCTGCCGGGGTTGCTGTCGACGCCGATCTCGCCGCCCATCTGCTCGATCAGGCGCTTGGAGATGACCAGGCCGAGGCCGGTGCCGCCGGCCTGGCGGGAGAGCGAGTTGTCGGCCTGGCTGAAGGCCTGGAACAGCGCGCGCAGGTCGTCGTCGGACAGGCCGACGCCGGTGTCCTGCACGCTGATGCGCAGCTGGGCACGCTCGTCGTTCTCGTCCTCGACCATGGCGCGCACGGCGATGCTGCCCTCGCGGGTGAACTTGATGGCGTTGCTCACCAGGTTGGTCAGCACCTGCTTCAGGCGCAGCGGGTCGCCCTGCAGGGCCAGCGGGGTGTCGCGGTAGATCAGGCTGACCAGCTCCAGGCGCTTGTCGTGGGCGGCGGGGGCGAGGATGGTCAGGCAGTCCTGGATCAGGTCGCGCAGGTTGAACGGGATGCTTTCCAGCACCAGCTTGCCGGCCTCGATCTTGGAGAAGTCGAGGACCTCGTTGATGATCCCCAGCAGGCTCTCGGCGGACTTCTCGATGGTGCCCAGGTAGTCCTGCTGGCGCGGCGTCAGCTCGCTCTTCTGCAGCAGGCCGGTGAAGCCGAGGATGCCGTTGAGCGGGGTGCGGATCTCATGGCTCATGTTGGCCAGGAACTCGGACTTGATGCGGCTGGCCTCCAGGGCCTCCTTGCGCGCCAGGTCCAGCTCGATGTTCTGGATCTCGATGGTTTCCAGGTTCTGCCGCACGTCCTCGGTGGCCTGGTCGATGCTGTGCTGCAGCTCCTCCTGGGCGTTCTGCAGCGACTCGGCCATGCGGTTGATGCCGGCCGCCAGCTCGTCCATCTCGTGGCTGCCCAGGGGCGGCAGGCGGGTCTCCAGGTGGCCTTCCTTGAGCTGGTTGACGCCCTGCTGGATGTGGCGCAGGGGGTCGTTGATGGTGCGGCTCATGCGCAGGGCGAGCAGGGCGGTGACGGAGAGGCCGGCGATGATCAGCAGCAGACTGGCGAACAGGCTGCGATAGCCCTGCAGCAGGGTGCGATGGTGCGACAGCTCCAGCTCGACCCAGCCCAGCAGGCGGTCGGCGCTGTCCGGTTCGCTGGGGCCGGCCAGGCTCTGGTGGCGGCCGAACACCGGCAGCAGGAAGCGTGTGGCATCCTGGCTGGTGCGGGTGGCCAGCGGCTCGACGGTGAGCTGCGGCGGCTCGTTGAGCATGCTCGGCCCGGCCTGGGCCAGGCTGCGCCGCTCGGTGGAGAGGAAGCCGACGGCACGCACGTCCTGCTGGTTCAGGGTCTCCTCGGCCAGGCGCTTGAGCTGGGCGCTGTCCTCGCGGGCCAGGGCTGGTGCGGCCAGCGGCGCCAGGTGCTGTACCACCAGCTCGCCGCGCACCAGCAGCTGGCTGCGCAGGTCGGCCAGCTGCATCCAGGTGAAATAGCCGCCCAGCAGCAGCGCCAGCAGGCTGGTGGGGAGCAGGGTGAGCAGCAGCACGCGGCCCTTGATGCCGAGGTCCTTGAACACGGGGTTCTCCAGCGATCCGATGTTCCGCGAGTTTAGCGGCTGGGCCGGTGGGCGGACAGCGTGGCGATATGGCCGGCGGCGGTTTGCCGCTATCATGGGGCACCTGTTTCACGAACGGATGGCCGCTTCGCATGACCCTGCAGTTCCCCACCATCGCCGACTGCATCGGCAACACCCCGCTGGTTCGCCTGCAGCGTCTGCCCGGCAGCGAGCGCAATCACCTGCTGGTGAAGCTGGAAGGCAACAATCCGGCCGGCTCGGTGAAGGATCGCCCGGCCATGTCGATGATCACCCGCGCCGAGCTGCGCGGCGACATCCAGCCCGGCGATGTGCTGATCGAGGCCACCAGCGGCAACACCGGCATCGCCCTGGCGATGGCGGCGGCGATCAAGGGTTACAGGATGATCCTGATCATGCCCGGCAACTCCACTGAGGAGCGCAAGGCGGCGATGAGCGCCTATGGCGCCGAGCTGATCCTGGTGGACAACATGGAGGTGGCGCGCGATCTCGCCCTGGCCATGCAGGCCGAGGGCAAGGGCAAGGTGCTCGACCAGTTCGCCAACGGCGACAACCCCGAGGCGCACTACCGCAGTACCGGTCCGGAGATCTGGCGCCAGACCCAGGGCGCCATCACCCACTTCATCAGCTCGATGGGCACCACCGGCACCATCATGGGCACCTCGCGCTACCTCAAGGAGCAGAACCCGGCCGTGGAGATCATCGGCCTGCAGCCGCAGGACGGCTCGGCCATCCCCGGCATCCGCCGCTGGCCGCAGGCGTACCTGCCGAGCATCTTCGACGCCAGCCGGGTCGACCGCGTCCTGGACATCTCCCAGGCCGAGGCCGAGGACATGATGCGCCGTCTGGCGCGCGAGGAAGGCATCTTCTGTGGCGTGTCGTCCGGCGGTGCGGTGGCGGCCATGCTCAAGCTGGCGCGCGAGACCGAGAATGCGGTGATGGTGGCGATCATCTGCGACCGCGGCGACCGCTACCTGTCTTCCGGGCTGTTCAATTAACCGACATGGCCAAGCACAAATCCCTGCGCTTCCAGCCGGCTGGTGGTGAGCGCAAGACCCAGGTGCCGGTCGGCAAGAAGCAGAAGCTCTCCATCGAGCGTCTGGCCAACGACGGTCGCGGCATCGCCTTCGTCGAGGGGCGCAGCTGGTTCGTCGCCGGTGCGCTGGCTGGCGAGGAGGTCGAGGCACGCGTGCTGGCCGCCCGCGCCCAGGTGGTGGAGGCGCGCAGCGAGCGCGTGCTGACCCCTTCTTCGCTGCGCCGCGAGCCGGCCTGCGCGCATGCCGGCCGCTGCGGTGGCTGCACCCTGCAGCACCTGCCGCATGCCGAGCAGCTTGCCCTGAAACAGCGCAGCCTGGCCGAACAGATGCAGCGCCAGGCCGGCGTCGAACCGGATGAGTGGGCGGCGCCGCTGACCGGTCCCGAGCTGGGCTACCGGCGCCGCGCGCGCATCGCCGTGCGCTGGGACGTCAAGGGCAAGCGCCTGGAGGTCGGCTTCCGTGCCGCGGCCAGCCAGGACATCGTCGCCATCGACGACTGCCCGGTGCTGGTACAGCCCTTGCAGCCGATCCTGCGCGCCCTGCCGGCGCTGTTGCGGGCGCTGGACAAGCCCCAGACACTCGGCCACGTCGAGCTGTTCCACGGCACCCAGGCGGCCCTGCTGCTGCGCCATACGGCGCCGCTGGGCGAGGCCGATCTGCAGCACCTGCGCGCCTTCTGTGCCGAGCACCAGGCGCAGCTGTGGCTGCACGGCGCCGGCGAGCCCGAGCCCGATGTGCCGGAGCAGCGCCTGGGCTATCGCCTGGAGCCCTGGAACCTGGAGCTGCAGTACAGCCCGGGCGATTTCGTGCAGGTCAATGGTGCGGTCAATCAGGCCATGGTCGAACAGGCGCTAGACTGGTTGGCGCCGCAGACTGGCGAGCGCGTGCTGGACCTGTTCTGCGGCCTGGGCAACTTCGCCCTGCCGCTGGCGCAGCGGGTCGGCGAAGTGGTGGCGGTGGAAGGCGTGCAGGCCATGGTGGCGCGGGCGCGGGAAAATGCCGCGGCCAACGGCCTGGGCAATCTGCACTTTTTCCAGGCCGACCTGTCGAAGCCGCTGGCCGGCGCCCCCTGGGCCGCCCGCGGCTTCGACGCGATACTGCTCGACCCGCCGCGCGACGGCGCGTTCGAGGTGGTCAAGGAGATTCACCGGCTGGGCGCGCGGCGCCTGGTCTATGTGTCCTGCAACCCGGCGACCCTGGCGCGCGATGCCGCCGAGCTGGTCCGGCAGGGCTACCGGCTGAAGCGGGCCGGGATTCTCGACATGTTCCCGCAGACGGCACATGTGGAGGCGATGGCGTTATTCGAGAGGGGCTAGGAAGCCCTTGTAATCCGACTGGCCCAGAGAAGGTCAGAGCTAATCCGGCGGGGCGTGACTCGCCGTAGGGAAGGCAGAAGATGGTACAGGTCAGAGCACACCAGCCGATCAACCTCGACGGCAGCATCAACCTCGAGGCCTGGCTGGACCATACGCTGAGCGTCGACCCGGCGCTCGACCGCGAGGCCCTCAAGGCGGCCTGCGAGTTCGCCCGCGAGGTCGAGCAGCAGGCCAATGCCGCACAGAACCTGTGGGCGGAGGGTAACTCCAGCTTCCAGACCGGCCTGGAGATCGCCGAGATCCTCGCCGACCTCAAGCTCGACCAGGACAGCCTGGTGGCCGCGGTGATCTACCGCGCCGTGCGCGAGGGCAAGACCACGCTCAAGGCGGTGCAGGAGAAGTTCGGCTCGGTGGTGGCCAAGCTGATCGAGGGTGTGCTGCGCATGGCGGCGATCAGCGCCTCGCTGAATCCGCGCGACTCCCTGGTGCTCGGTTCCCAGGCCCAGGTGGAGAACCTGCGCAAGATGCTGGTGGCCATGGTCGACGACGTGCGCGTGGCGCTGATCAAGCTGGCCGAGCGCACCTGTGCGATCCGCGCGGTCAAGCATGCCGACGACGAGAAGCGCCACCGCGTGGCGCGCGAGGTCTTCGACATCTACGCGCCGCTGGCCCATCGCCTGGGCATCGGCCATATCAAGTGGGAGCTGGAGGACCTCTCCTTCCGCTACCTGGAGCCGGAGCAGTACAAGCAGATCGCCAAGCTGCTGCACGAGCGCCGCCTCGACCGCGAGCAGTACATCGCCGACGTGATGAACCAGCTGCGCACCGAGCTCACCGCCACCGGGATCAAGGCCGACATCAGCGGCCGGGCCAAGCACATCTATTCGATCTGGCGGAAGATGCAGCGCAAGGGCCTGCAGTTCAGCCAGATCTACGACGTGCGCGCGGTACGTGTGCTGGTGCCGGAGGTGCGCGACTGCTACACCGCCCTCGGCATCGTGCACAGCCTGTGGCGGCACATTCCCAAGGAATTCGACGACTACATCGCCAACCCCAAGGAGAACGGCTACCGCTCCCTGCATACGGCGGTGATCGGCCCGGATGGCAAGGTGCTGGAGGTGCAGATCCGCACCCAGGCCATGCACGAGGAGGCCGAGCTGGGCGTGTGCGCCCACTGGAAGTACAAGGGCACCGACGCCAAGGGCGGCTCCGACCACTATGAGGAGAAGATGGCCTGGCTGCGTCAGGTGCTCGAGTGGCATGAGGAACTGGGCGACATCGGCGGCCTGGCCGAGCAGCTCAAGGTCGACATCGAGCCGGACCGGGTCTACGTGTTCACCCCGGACGGCCACGCCATCGACCTGCCCAAGGGCGCCACGCCGCTGGACTTCGCCTACCGCGTGCACACCCAGATCGGCCACAACTGCCGCGGCGCCAAGATCAACGGGCGCATCGTGCCGCTGACCTACAGCCTGCACACCGGCGAGCAGGTCGAGATCATCACCAGCAAGAACGGTGCGCCGAGCCGCGACTGGCTCAACCCCAACCTGGGCTACATCACCACCAGCCGGGCGCGGGCGAAGATCGTCCACTGGTTCAAGCTGCAGGACCGCGAGCAGAACGTCGCCGCCGGCAAGGCCATGCTCGAGCGCGACCTGGCGCGCCTGGCGCTGGCGGCGGTGGACTTCGCCAAGCTGGCGGAGAAGTGCAACCTGAAGAGCGTCGAGGACATGTACGCGGCCCTCGGTGCCGGCGACCTGCGCCTGGCCCATGCGGTCAACCTGGCGCAGCAGCAGGTCGAGCCGGAGCGCGGCAACGAGCAGCTGGAGCTGATCCCGCGGCGCGCCACGGCGCCCCGCCCGGGCAAGCGCGGCGATATCCAGATTCAGGGCGTCGGCAACCTGCTGACGCAGATGGCCGGCTGCTGCCAGCCGCTGCCGGGCGACCCTATCGTCGGCTATATCACCGTCGGCCGCGGTGTCTCGATCCACCGCCAGGACTGCGCCTCGGTGCTGCAGTTGGCCGGGCGCGAGCCGGAGCGGATCATCCAGGTCAGCTGGGGGCCGGTGCCGGTGCAGACCTACCCGGTGGACATCGTGATCAAGGCCTACGACCGTTCCGGCCTGCTGCGCGACGTGACCCAGGTGCTGCTCAACGAGCGCATCAACGTGCTGGCGGTGAACACCCGCTCGAACAAGGAGGACAACACCGCCTCCATGCTGCTGACCATCGAGATTCCCGGGCTGGATGCCTTGTCGCGCCTGCTCGCGCGCATCTCCCAGCTGCCCAACATTATCGAGGCGCGGCGCAACCGCTCCGGCACCTAACGGGCTCTCCCCGCTGCGGCGGGGTGCCCTCGACCCCACGGAAGCCCCATGTACCAGCTCGACGACCTGCTGCACCTGATGGCCCGCCTGCGCGACCCGCGGCATGGCTGCCCCTGGGACCTCAAGCAGAGCTACGCGACCATAGTCCCCTACACCCTGGAGGAAGCCTACGAGGTGGCCGATGCCATCGAGCGCGGCGACTTCGAGCACCTGCCCGGCGAACTGGGCGACCTGCTGTTCCAGGTCGTCTACTACAGCCAGCTGGCCAGGGAAGAGGGGCGCTTCGAGTTCGCCCAGGTGGTCGACGGCATCACCCGCAAGCTGATCCGCCGCCACCCGCACGTGTTCCCCGATGGCGACCTGTATGGCGCGCCTGATGCGGCGAAGCTGGAGGAGGCGGCGGTCAAGCAGCGCTGGGAGGAACTCAAGGCCGAGGAGCGCGCCGAGAAGGCCGCGGCGCCCGAACAGCTGTCGCTGCTCGACGATGTACCGGGTGCCCTGCCGGCGCTGTCGCGCGCGGTGAAGCTGCAGAAGCGCGCGGCCCAAGTCGGCTTCGACTGGCCCGAGGCGCTGCCGGTGGTAGACAAGCTGCGCGAGGAGCTGGACGAAGTGCTGGAGGCCATGAGCGAGAACGATGCCGAGGCGATCGCCGAGGAGATCGGCGACCTGCTGTTCGTCGTCACCAACCTGGCGCGGCACCTCAAGGTCGACCCGGAGGGCGCCCTGCGCGCGGCCAACGGCAAGTTCGAGCGGCGTTTCCGCTACATCGAACAGGCATTGCGCGAGGCCGGTCGGCCCATCGAGAATTGCAGCCTGGATGAACTGGATGCCCTGTGGGGCGAAGCCAAGAAGCTGGAGAAGCAGTCCCCCGGCTGCTGACGATCAAGAGCGAGTATTCATGAGCCTTTCCCTCCGCGACCAGCTGCTGAAAGCCGGCCTGGTCAATGAAAAGCAGGCCAAGCAGGCCGGCAAGCAGAAACAGAAGCAGCAGCGCCTGGAGAAGAAGAACCAGGTCGAGGTCGATGATTCGCAGAAGCAGGCCGCCCTGCAGGCCATGGCCGAGAAGGCCGCGCGCGACCAGGAACTGAACCGCCAGCAGCAGGAGAAGGCCCAGCAGAAGGCCATCGCCGCGCAGATCAAGCAGCTGATCGAGACCAGTCGCCTGCCCAAGATCAATGGCGAGGACTACTACAACTTCGTCGACGACAAGAAGGTCAAGCGTATCGCGGTGAACAACCTGATGCGCGACAAGCTCAGCCGCGGCTCGCTGGCCATCGTCCGCCATGGCGGCGCCTACGAGGTGATCCCGCGCGAGGCGGCGCTGAAGATCCAGGAGCGCGACGTCCAGCGCATCGTCCTGCTCAACGTGCAGAGCGAAGGGCCGGACGAGGACGACCCGTACGCCGCCTACCAGATCCCCGATGATCTGATGTGGTAAGGCCGCAGCCGGGCCGGTTCCCGGCTGGCGCCATCAGCAGGGCCGGTTGCCGAGCAGTACGCGGCCGAAGCTGGCGCCCGGGTCGAGCGGGGTGATGGCCAGCAGCTGGTCCAGGCGCAGCCGCTGCTCGCCGGCCTCGCTCTGCACCACGAAGAATTCTTCCTTGCTCGGCTCGGTGCGGGTGGTCAGGGCCCGGGCCTGCAGCTCGCCGCCATCGACCAGCTCGATGCGCAGGCGGTAGCGGTGCATGCAGGCGATTTCCAGGTAGTCGTAGAGGTCGCAGGCCAGGGGGCGGTAGGCATCGCTCATCGCGTGTTCCTCCATGTCGAAGGTTCAGCCTAGACCGATTGGCGGGCATAAAAAAGCCGGGCATGGCCCGGCTTTCCCGAGTGGATCCGCCCTATTCGCGCAGGCCCTCGACGGTGCGGCCGTCGACCTGGCCGTCCTTGAGCATGATCTGGTACTCCTTGCCGTCCTTTTCCACCTGGTGCAGGCGTACCAGCAGGTAGTTCCAGTCCTTGGCGAACCAGAGCACGGTCTTGCGGCTGCTCTGGGTCGGGTCGCGCACGCGCTCGACCTTGATCGCGTCGATCAGCCCGGCCTTGGTGCGCACGCGCTCCTCGCCGAGTACGCGGAAGTCGTAGGTCTCGATCTCGTCGCCATCGATCACCTGGTAGCTCATGCTCTGCTTGCCGGCGGCGACATCGTGCTGCAGCACCAGCTGGTAGGTCGACTTGTCCATCAGGCCGCGGTTGAGCGGGAAGCGCACCGGCTCGCCGCGGTCGTTGCCCAGCACCTGCTTCTCGGTCCAGTCGAAGTCCAGCTCGATCTGCTTGGCCTTGCCCAGGCCGCTGCGGTCGAAGCGGTAGGTCAGCGGCAGGAAGGCGTCGCTTTCCATGCGCAGGGTGCTGGTCTCGCTGAGGCTGGCGACCAGCATGGAGGCCTCGAAGTTGAGTTCCCAGCGGCCGTTGTCCAGGGCCTTGAGGCTGCGCCCGGCGGTGCCGCTGATCGGCACCTGCTTCCAGTCGGCGGTGTAGCTGGCGGAGAAGGGCTTGAGCTCCAGGGCCTGCACCGGCAGGGCCAGGAGGGCGAGCAGCATCAGCAGAATGCGGGGCATGGAATCTCCTATGTGCGGATCAGGTGTCCGGTGGCCGGCAGGTCCTTGCCGTCCAGTTGTGCGCCGGTCTTACCCAGCTTCAGGCGGCCCTCGGCGAACCAGCGCATGGCCAGGGGATAGATGTGGTGCTCCTGGCTGTGCACGCGCTGGGCCAGGCTCTCCGGTGTGTCACCGGACTCTACCGGCACCACGGCTTGTACGACCAGTGGGCCGCCATCGAGTTCCTCGGTGACGAAGTGCACGCTGCAGCCATGTTCGCGGTCGCCGGCTTCCAGCGCGCGCTGGTGGGTGTGCAGGCCCTTGTACTTGGGCAGCAGCGAGGGATGGATATTCAGCAGGCGGCCCTCGTAGTGGCGCACGAAGTCGCCAGTGAGGATGCGCATGAAGCCGGCCAGCACCACCAGCTGCGGGTCGAAGCCGTCGATGGCCTCGATCAGCGCGGCATCGAAGGCCTCACGGCCGTCGAACTGCTTGTGGTCCAGCACCAGGGTCGGGATGCCGGCGTTCTGCGCGCGGACCAGGCCGTAGGCATCGGCGCGGTTGGAGATCACCGCGGCGATGCGCGCCGGGTTGCCGTCATTGGCGATGCTGTCGATCAAGGCTTGCAGGTTGCTGCCGGACCCGGAGATCAGCACCACGACATTGCAGTCGGCCATCAGTGGGCTTTCAGGTTGTTCAGCACGACCTGCTCGGCGCCTTCGGCGGCCTGGGCAATCTGGCCGATCACCCACGGGGCTTCGCCGGAGGCGCGCAGGCTGGCCAGGGTGGCCTCGACCTGGTCCTGGGCCACACAGATGACCATGCCGACACCGCAGTTGAGGACGCGGTGCATCTCGTGCTCGTCGACGTTGCCCTTTTCCTGCAGCCAGTCGAACACCGCCGGGCGGGTCCAGCTGGCCACGTCGATCACCGCCTGGGCGCCCTGCGGCAGCACGCGCGGGATGTTGTCGAGCAGGCCGCCGCCGGTGATGTGGGCCATGGCCTTCACCGCGCCGGTTTCCTTGATCAGCTTGAGCAGCGGCTTGACGTAGATGCGGGTCGGCGCCATCAGCAGGTCGGCCAGCTTCTGGCCATTCAGCTCGGTGGCTTCGATATCGGTGCCACTGACTTCAAGAATCTTGCGGATCAGCGAGTAGCCGTTGGAGTGCGGGCCGGAGGAGGGCAGGGCGATCAGGGCATCACCGGTAACCACCTTGGAGCCGTCGATGATCTCGCTCTTCTCCACCACGCCGACGCAGAAACCGGCCAGGTCGTAGTCTTCGCCTTCGTACATGCCGGGCATCTCGGCGGTCTCGCCACCCACCAGGGAGCAGCCGGCCAGTTCGCAACCGGCGCCGATGCCGGTGACCACGGTTGCGGCCACGTCGACATTCAGCTTGCCGGTGGCGTAGTAGTCGAGGAAGAACAGCGGCTCGGCGCCGCACACCACCAGGTCGTTGACGCACATGGCGACCAGGTCCTGGCCGATGCTGTCGTGCTTGTTCAGGTTCAGCGCCAGGCGCAGCTTGGTGCCGACGCCGTCGGTGCCGGACACCAGCACCGGCTGCTTGTAGCCGGCCGGGATTTCGCAGAGGGCGCCGAAACCACCCAGGCCACCCATGACTTCCGGACGCGCGGTGCGCTTGGCCACGCCTTTGATGCGCTCGACCAGGGCTTCGCCGGCGTCGATGTCGACACCTGCATCCTTGTAGCTGATGGAGGGTTGCTTGCTCATGGGTTCAGGCCTTTAGAAGGGGGAATGCTGTGGGCGACCGGCGCGGCAGCGGGCCGGTCCGCGAAGGCGCGCGATTTTATCAGGCTTGCCCGCCAGCGGCCACCGGGCGCGACGGTTGCCCGGGGGCAGGCGGCTGTTTAAGGTATAGCCCTTCACGTGCCGCGCCGGCACATCCCTCCGAGCCGAGACCCTATCGATGCGCCTGTCCGCCCGCCTGCTTGCACTTTGCCTCCCGCTGTTCAGCCTGCCGGCCTTGGCCGAGCCGGTCAGCGGCCTCTATCAGGTGCGCGAGGCAGTCACCAGCCAGCAACCGGAAGAGCGCAGCGCTGCCCTCAATCGCGCCCTGGAGACCCTGGTGCTGCGCCTGACCGGCGACGCCCAGGCGCTGCAGAACCCGGCCCTGGCAGGCGTGCGCCAGGATCCGCAGCAACTGGTCAGCCAGTACGTCTACGAGGGCGAGACCCTGGTGGTGGACTTCGACCCGCTGACCACCGAGAACAAGCTGCGCCAGGCCGGCCTGCCGCTGTGGGGCGCCAATCGGCCGTCCATTTTGACTTGGTGGATCGTGACTTCGCGAGAGGAAGGCGGTCTAGTTGGCGATGGCCAGGAGGCCGCTGCACCTTTGCAGCAGGCCGCCCAGCATCGCGGCCTGCCGCTGCGCCTGCCGCTGGCGGACCTGCAGGAGCAGCTGGTCGCCACTCCGGACAACCTCGGCGCCAGTCAGCCGGATGCGCTGCGCGAGGCATCGGAGCGTTATGCCGCCGATGCGCTGCTGGCTGTACAGGTTCGTGAGGAGTATGCGGGCATGCAAGCTGAGTGGCGCCTATGGCTGGGTGATAGCCGCGAGGAGGGCACCGTCAAAGGAAGTAGCCCACAGGAACTTGCTGATGCAGTTTTCCTCGCTGTAAGCCAGCGCCTGGCGCCGCGCTTCCTGGTCAAGCCCGGTGCCGCCAGCGCTCTGACCCTGGAAATCCAGGGCGCCAACCTGGCGCGCTATGCCGAGCTGGAGCGCCTGCTCGAACCCTTCGCCGCCCGCCTGCTGCGCGCCAAGGGCGATCTGCTGGTGTGGCAGGTCAATGCCAGCGCCGAACAGCTGCGTGCCCAGCTGAGCCTGGCCGGCCTGCAGGAAGTACCGGCCGATGCCGCGCCGCTGGACGCCAGCGCCAATCCGCAGGCGGCGCCCGCACCAGCCGCGGCCAACCTGATGCGTTTCCGCTGGTAATCTCGACTACCGGCGGCGTCCCCCCATCCATAGCGACGGAGTGCCTGAGATGACCGATTCGCGCCGCTGGTTGTGGCTGGCCGGCCTGTTCCTGTGTGGTTGGCTGATCTACCTGCTGACCCCCATCCTCTCGCCTTTCCTGGTGGCCATGCTGCTGGCCTACATGGGCGATCCGATGGTGGATCGCCTGGAGCGGCGCGGGCTTTCGCGGACCTGGGGCGTGGTCATCGTCTTCAGCCTGTTCAGCCTGCTGCTGCTGGTCATGCTGCTGGTGCTGATCCCCATGCTCGGTCGCCAGCTGGTGCGCCTCTACGAGCTGCTGCCGCAGGGCCTGGACTGGGCGCAGCACCAGGCGCTGCCCTGGCTACAGGCGCAGCTGGGGCTGGCGGAGGGCTTCTGGCGCTTCGACCAGCTCAAGCAGGCGCTGTCCGGGCATCTGGGCAAGACCACCGACATCGTCAGCGGCCTGCTGGCCCAGGCCACCGCCTCCGGCCTGGCGCTGCTCGGCTGGCTGGGCAACCTGCTGCTGATTCCGGTGGTGGCCTTCTACCTGCTGCGCGACTGGGACCTGATGCTGGCCAAGCTGCGCAACCTGCTGCCGCGGGCGCGCGAAAGCCTGGTGGTGAAGCTGGTCGGCGAGTGCCACGAGGTGCTCGGCGCCTTCATGCGCGGCCAGTTGCTGGTGATGTTGGCGCTGGCCGGCATCTATTCGGTTGGCCTGATGGTGGTGGGCCTGGAGCTGGGCCTGCTGATCGGCGTGCTCGCCGGCCTGGCCAGCATCGTGCCCTACATGGGCTTCATCGTCGGCTTCGGTGCCGCCGTGGTGGCCGCGCTGTTCCAGTACAGCGGCTTCGAGCTGTACCCGCTGATCGGCATTGCCGTTGTGTTCGGCATTGGTCAGCTGCTCGAAGGCATGCTGCTGACGCCCATGCTGGTCGGCGACCGCATCGGCCTGCACCCGGTGGCGGTGATCTTCGCCATCCTCGCCGGCGGCCAGCTGTTCGGCTTCACCGGTGTGCTGCTGGCCCTGCCGGTGGCTGCGGTGATCATGGTTTTGCTGCGCCATGCGCATGATTTTTACAAGCTCTCCGAGCTCTATGGGGAGAAGCCCGGCGACGAACAGGGACCACCTGTTAGCGGTTGAGCAATAACCTCTTGGAGCGCATGGATTCGTGCTCTGCTGCCCACCATGCGCAGGCGGGCGTCGGCTAGAGTGTCTGCACCATCTATTAGGGAGAGACATCATGTTGCAGGGATGCGTTTCGTCACGACTCATGGGCGCTGTACTGCTGTTTTTTGCGCCACTGGCGCTTGCGGGGCAGGAGCAGTGCGAGCAGACGGGCATCGAGTCCATGCAGCTGATTAGCCCCAGAACGGGCTACTACCAGGTCGAAGTCGAATACTGCTACAGGCCGGATACACGCGAGCCGGTCTACCTATTGCTGGGGCTGGATGTGCCCGAGGGCTACGAAGCTTACAGCCACAGTTTTCCTCATGAGGTGTCGCCTGGGCGGCATTCGACCCGTCTTGAGCTCAACCGCCCTAATGAGCCCAAGGGCTCATTCAGTACCCATACTCTCGCTGCCCGGATACTCGAAGGGGCCAAGGAGCTGGCAAGCGATGTGCGTCAGCAGCGCATCGACTGGCCGAGTCAGGACACCTATTTACGACAGCGCATGTTCGCGCGCTATAGCAACGATGAATTGCTGAGTTTCGCCGAGGAGCGCATTGACGAGGGCAGTCCGCAGGCTCGCCAGGTGGCTCGTGAGTATCTGGAAAAAGTGGTGCTGGAGGAGCCAGAGCGAGTAGAGATCTATAAATTGTTCGCGCGTATTGCCATGGCGGAGCAGTGGAATGCTCAGGGCCTGGGTGAGGCGCGTGGCTATCTCGATACAGCTTTGCAGATCGATCCCGGTTATGCGGACGGTTACATCATGCGTGGCTTCGTGCTGGCCCATCTGCGTGACTTCGAGGCCGCCGAAGCAGACTTTCGCAAGGCCGAATCGCTGGGCGTGAAGAATCTCTGGATTTGGAACAACTGGGCGGTCAAGCACGCATTGCAGGGCAATAAGGAGCAAGCATTAGCGCTTTACCGGCGAACCTTGGCGGGCGAAAAGCCCGAAGGGCGCAATCTAAGAGCTCGGCTCAACGCGTTCGAAAATATGCTGTTCTTCCTGAACGATGGCAGGCATCTGGACGAGATGGCGGCTCTTCACCAGCAGCGTCTGAAGGAGTTCGACGAGCGTGCCTGTTTCTATGTCGACTATGCGAAATTCCTGCTGATCCAGCGTCAAGACTACAAGGGGGCGATCGATAACGGGCACAAAGCGCTTGAGGGGGGCTGCCAGGACCAGAATGCACGAAGCACTCTGGGCATTGCCTATCATGTTGGCTCCCTGGATCAACCTGAGCTGCTGGGGCGTGCGAGAGTCTTCAAACCCGAAGGTGCCGAGCTTTACTGGGGGCTGGCACAGGTTCCGCAGGCCGAGCCTCTGCTGCAGCGCTACCGGCCGAATATCGACAGTCTCGACGGCCGGGGATATACCGCCCTGGCTTATGCCCTGGAGAACAATGATCTTGAGGCGGCGCGGCGCCTCGTCGCGCTGGGTGCGAGCCTGAGTAGCGAGATAGGTCCGGACAAATATCCTCTGGCTCTGATGCCCGTGCTACGCGGCCATATCGCGGGTGTACGCTTTGCTATCGATCAGGGCATCGACTACGGACGTGTTGAATACCGCAGTGTTTCTGCTCTGGACTATGCCCGGCAGGTGGGTAATCCGGAGGTTATTGAGCTGCTGGGCGCACAACGGAAAATCTGAGCTAGCAGGCCGATTGTTCGTGTTTAGCTCTGGCGTTAGACTCGCCGCCCCGGTTTCACAGGCAGACAATGCTCTCTCATGGTTCCCACGCAACTGCCCCTTGGCGTGCGCCTGCGCGACGACGCCACTTTCGCCAACTACTACCCCGGTGCCAACGCGGCGGCCCTCGGCTACGTCGAGCGGCTGTGCGAGGCCGATGCCGGCTGGACCGAGAGCCTGATCTATCTCTGGGGCGGTGAAGGCGTGGGGCGTAGCCACCTGCTGCAGGCGGCCTGCCTGCGCTTTGAGCAGCGTGGCGAGGCGGCGGTCTATCTGCCACTGGGCGAGGTGGCGGATTACGGCCCCGAGCTGCTCGATGGTCTGGACCAGTCCGAGCTGGTCTGCCTAGACGATCTGGATGCCGTGGCCGGCCGCGCGGACTGGGAAGAGGCGCTGTTCCACCTGTTCAACCGCCTGCGCGACTCCGGCCGGCGCCTGCTGCTGGCGGCCAGCGTGTCGCCGCGCGAGCTGTCGGTGCAGCTGCCCGACCTGCAGTCACGCCTGACCCTGGCGCTGGTGTTCCAGCTGCACGCGCTGTCCGACGAGGACAAGTTGCGCGCCCTGCAGCTGCGCGCCTCGCGCCGCGGCCTGCACCTGACCGACGAAGTGGGGCGCTTCATCCTCACCCGTGGCGAGCGCAGCATGAGCGCACTGTTCGAACTGCTTGAACGCCTAGACCAGGCCTCGCTGCAGGCCCAGCGCAAGCTGACCATTCCCTTCCTCAAAGAAACCCTGGGCTGGTAGGCCCAGGTCGGACATTTCTATTCGCCTGCCAGCTTGCGATCGTGCTGGAACTTCCAGCGCACGTAGAGCAGGGCGCTGCAGAACAGGCCGAGGCTGATCACCGTCTCCAGCGCGCCGAACAGGGCGCGGGCCGGGTCGATGGCGGCCAGTACGCCCTGGATGAAGTAGATGTTCACCACGAAGCAGGCCCAGGCGTGGGCGCGGGCGTTGCCCAGCAGCAGGCCGGGGGCGAGCAGCAGCAGTGGCAGCAGCTGGATGCTCAGCACGACCCAGATACGCGCGCCGTGCAGGTCGGCGAAGGCCAGGTTCCATACCAGTAGCAGTGCCAGCAGGGCGAAGAAGCTGAACAGGGCGAGGGCGCGACTCAGCTTCAGGCGCGGGGCCAGCCATTCCAGGCTGGGCAGGGGCTTGGGCGTTTTAGCCACGGGAGGTCTCCAGTTGCTTCGCGGTACTCGCCAGGCGCTGGCCGAGGGCGCGGCACAGGGCGATTTCGTGGTCGTCGAGCTTGCGCTTGCCATCGGCGCCGGCATGGTGGCTGGGGCCGTAGGGCGTGCCACCGCCACGAGTCTCCAGCAGGGCGCCTTCGCTGTAGGGCAGGCCGGTGATCAGCATGCCGTGGTGCAGCAGCGGCAGCATCATCGACAGCAGGGTGCTCTCCTGGCCGCCGTGCAGGCTGGAGGTGGAAGTGAACACCCCGGCCGGCTTGCCGACCAGTTCACCGGTCAGCCACAGGCTGCTGGTGCCGTCGAGGAAGTACTTGAGCGGCGCGGCCATGTTGCCGAAGCGGGTCGGGCTGCCCAGGGCCAGGCCGGCACAGTGGCGCAGGTCATCCAGCTCGGCGTAGAGCGCTCCCTCTGCAGGAATGCCCGGGGCAACCGCCTCGCACTCGCTGGATACCGCCGGCACGCTGCGCAGACGCGCCTCCAGGCCGGCCATCTCCACGCCGCGGGCGATCTGCCGGGCCATCTCGGCGGTGGCGCCATGGCGGCTGTAATACAGCACCAGGATATAGGGCGTGCTCATGCCAGCAGCTCCAGGATCTTCTCCGGTGGCCGACCGATCACGGCGCGCTCGCCGGCGACCAGGATGGGGCGCTCGATCAGCTTGGGATGGGCGACCATGGCGTCGATCAGCTGCTCGTCGCTGAGGCCGGTGTCGGCCAGGTTGAGCGCTTTGTACTCGTCCTCGCCAGTGCGCAGCAGGGCACGCGGGGCGATGCCGAGCTTGGCCAGCAGGGCGCGCAGTTGGTCGGCGCTGGGCGGGGTATCCAGGTAGCGCACGACGGTCGGCGCCAGGCCGCGAGCTTCGAGCAGCTCCAGCGCGCCGCGGGACTTGGAGCAGCGCGGATTGTGGTAGAGGGTCAGATCGGTCATGGCGGGTGCCCATCGGCGAATGAGGGCGCTATTCTAGCCGCGTCGAGCACGAAACGGGCTAAGGAGAGGGCATGCGTCAGCGGCTGGATGATCTGGTGGAGTTCTGGCGTTTCCTGCTGCAGCGTTTCCTCGCCGATCGCGCCATCAACAGTGCCGCGGCACTGACCTACACCACGCTGTTCGCCGTGGTGCCGATGATGACCGTGACCTTTGCCATGCTCTCGGCCATCCCGGCCTTCCAGGACACCGGCGAGCAGATCCAGAACTTCATCTTTCGCAACTTCGTGCCATCCTCGGGCGAGACGGTGCAACAGTACCTGCGCGATTTCACGGCTCAGGCCCGGCAGCTGACCTGGGTCGGCGTGGCGCTGCTGGCGGTGACCGCCTTCTTCATGCTGGTGACCATCGAGAAGACCTTCAATGCCATCTGGCGCGTGCGCCAGCCACGCCGGGGCATTTCCAGCTTCCTGCTGTACTGGGCGATCCTCAGCCTGGGGCCGCTGCTGCTCGGCGCCGGATTCGCCGTGACCACCTATGTCGCCTCGCTGTCGCTGCTGTCCGGCCCGGATGCGCTGATCGGCGCCAAGACCCTGCTGGCCTTCGCTCCGTTGCTGTTCAGTACGGCGGCCTTCACCCTGATCTACTCGGCGGTGCCCAACGCCCGGGTGCCGCTGCGCCACGCGCTGCTGGGCGGTGCCTTCGTCGCCCTGCTGGTCGAGGTGGCCAAGGCGCTGTTCGGCCTGTTCGTCAGCCTGTTCCCCGGCTACCAACTGATCTACGGGGCCTTCGCCACGGTGCCGCTGTTCCTGCTGTGGATCTACCTGTCCTGGCTGATCGTGCTGTTCGGTGCCGAGCTGGTGTGCAACCTGTCCTCGTCGCGCACCTGGCGTCGCCGCGCGCTGCCGCGCCTGCTGGTGCTGCTCGGCGTGCTGCGGGTGTTCCACGACAGCCAGCAGCGTGGCCTGGCGGTGCGGCACCCTGATGTGCAGCGCGAGGGCTGGCTGTTGCCGGAGGATGAGTGGGAGGAGATTGTCGACTTTCTTGAGCGCGAGCAGCTGGTCTGCCGTGCCAGTGGCGGCGGCTGGGTGCTGTGCCGCGATCTGGAACACTACAGCCTGCATCGCCTGCTCGGTCAGAGTCCCTGGCCGTTACCGCGGCCGGCGCAACTGCCCGAGCGGCTCGACGAGGTCTGGTACCCGGCCCTGCGTAACGCCCTGGAGATGCTGCACGAGGAACAGGCGGCGCTGTTCGGCAGCAGCCTGGCGCAGTGGCTGCGGGCTAGGGAGTGAGGGCTTGCCAAGGGTGACGAAAAAAGTCAGTTTAGGGCGAGGTGCAGCCGGCTCCACGGGGCTGCAAGGGCGCTGAAGCGCCGCAATACCGGCCAGGGATGGCTGGCACGCTTCTGGCAACTACCCAGCCATGTGCTGGCAGACGGCCAGCAGCCTGAATGACTCAGGGATGTCGTGTGGATGAGCAGTAGCAAGAACAAAGTGGTGCCCCTGCAGCCGCGGGATTCCGAGGATGCACTGGAGCGCCTGAACCGCATCACCGGCCTGCGTTTCGCCCGTTGGCCCGAGTCGCTGGCGGCCCTGGCGCGCCAGGCGGCCGAGGAGAGCGAGCCGCCCAAGCCCAGCTCCGTGGTGCGTTTCGGGGTTTTCTGAGGCCCCAAAGCAAAACCCCCGCCGAAGCGGGGGTGGGCAACCTGCGGCGGGTTCAGGCCAGCGCCTGGCGATTCGCGCTTTCCTGCAGTTCCACGGCCTGCACGAACAATTCCTCGACTATCAGGGTCTGTGCCGGTACGGCCGAGCGCAGGCGGACCTGCATGTCCTCGATCTTGCTCTTCATCGGCAGGCGGGCGATGCCGGAGAGCATCACCTTGTGGTGAGCGTTGACCTTGCCATGATCCACCGCCACTTCGCGCACCTGGCTGCCATCGCGGTAACGCACCATCAGCGATACCGGCAGATTGGCCAGCCCCGGCAGATGCAGCCAGACCGCCACGTTGTATTCCCCGACCCGCCCCTCGTAGGGGGCCACGCTGGAACGTGCGCTGTTGACGATGCTGGCGGGAACGGGGCCGATCAGCCTGTCATTGGCTTGGGTCATGGGGGTAACTCCGGCAGAACTCGTTGGTATAGGTATGCGCCGATTATAGGCAGGGGCATGGTGCTGAAACTGTGCGCTGTGGCCCCGCCGGCTGAGACTTCCGTCGCAGAACCTGCCCCTTGGGTCAGGCCAGGCGCAGTGGGTGGCGCACCACCGTGGGCGTGCTCAGGTTGGCGGCCGGCAGGGGCAGCATGGCCTGGTTGTTGACGTTGGCCAGTTGCAGCCAGAGGTTTTCGCCTTCGCCGAACTGGCCGCAGGGCAGCCACAGGCCGTGGTGCCAGCCGGAACCGGGTTCGGGCGTGCTCTGCAGGACGCCCGGGTGGGTCTGCGCGCTGGGCGCGCGGCGCAACCACACTGCCCGTGGCAGCCCCTTGAGGTAACGCAGGCCCAGATGCAGGCCTTGCTGGTTGAGATGGCGCCAGCGCACCAGGGCCAGGGTCGGGGTGCCGCTGTGCGGCAAGACCAGGATCAGCTGGCCCACCGGCAGCTGTGGGCCGAGGTCGGCATGGCAGAGCAGGCGAGCGCCTCCGGGGCTGGCATCGAGCATCTGCGCCGCGCAACTGGGCGGGCGCTTTTCCAGCAGCTGGGCATGGATGGCCGGCAGGCCGATCACCAGGCTGCAGTCGGCGCTGAAGTCGGCCCGCGGGTGACGCCTCTGCTGACGCCCCTGCCAGTGCGGGCGCACCCGCTCCAGCAGTTCCCTTTCCTGTGCGCTCTGCAGCGGCGCGGGCTCGTGCAGGGCGACCAGCAGGGCGCCGAGCTCCAGGCGTCGCAGGTAGTCGGCCGATCCCTTGACCTGGCCGTCATAGGGCAGGCAGGGCAGGGCCTGGCTGAGGTCGATCAGCGGTGCCTCGCTGTCCTCGTCGTCATCCCAGGGCAGCAGGCGCGCCAGGCCGGACAGCGGGGTCAGGGCGGCGAACAGGGTCACGCACTCGCCTTCGGCCAGGTGGAATGGATTGCTCAGAGCCAGGAGCAGCATCTGCTGGTAGAGGCCGCGCAGCGAGCCGGCGGGGGCCGGCTGGAAAGGTGCGGCGACCGGCTCGTCCAGGCACTGCTGGTGCTCACCCAGCCAGTACAGCAGGTGGCTGTCGCTCCACAACGAGGCCGGTGGTTCCTGGTACAGCTGGTAGTGACGCAGCAGGCTCTGGGCGAGGAAGTGCTCGGCCATGTACAGGCACCAGGCCAGGTGTGGGCGCGAGGGCTGGCGTCCCTGCAGGATCTGCAGCAGCAGGCGCTTGAAGCCGGCGGCCAGCTCGTCGCAGAGATGCACGAACAGGGGCGAGGGAGCCGCACCCCGGCCCAGCGGGGCGCAGTAGTGGCGGTATTCCTCGCTGAGGCTTTGCAGGGCGCGCTGTCTTTCCAGTAAGGTCATGGCGCTGCGGTTGAGGCGCAGCAACAGGGCCAGGACCTGTTGCAGGCCGTCCTCGTAGACCTGCCGGCGGGCATCGGTGAGTCGTTCGTTGAGGTCGGCGAGCGGAGTGGCGTCCTCCTCGAGGATATCCGGCACTTCGAGGCGCAGGGCGTCCAGCGTCATATCAACCCCGTATGCACGAGGAACGATTGCATGGGAAGGCCACTCCAGATGGTGATTGGTGTCATTGCCGGGCTTCTTCTGGCCGGTTGCGCCGAGGACTGGGGCATCGATCAGCATGGACGAAAGGTAGCGGCTGAGCAGCTCGAAGGCCAGTGGTTGGTGATCAATTACTGGGCCGAGTGGTGCAAGCCGTGCCGCACCGAGATCCCCGAGCTGAATCGGCTTGCTGTGGCGCTGGAGGGCCAGGGTGCGCGGGTGCTCGGGGTCAACTTCGATGCCCTGCAGGGCGAGGCGCTGAGCAAGGCCGCCGAGGCCTTCGCTATCCGTTTCACCGTGCTGGCGCAGGACCCCGCCGCGCGTCTGCAACTGCCGCGCAACGATGTGTTGCCGGTCACCTACATCATCGATGCCGACGGTAGGCTGCGCGAGCGCCTGGTCGGCGAACAGACCGCTGCCGGCCTGCAGGCACGGCTGGCTCATTGGCAGGCTCGGGAGTAATGGCTATGCGCATCTGTATGCACGGTTTCGTCACTGGCAGGGTGCAGGGCGTGAGTTTTCGCCAGTGCACCGCGGAGCAGGCCGAACGCCTCGACCTGGATGGCTGGGTACGCAACCTGAATGATGGGCGGGTCGAGGTACTGATTGAGGGCGCGCAGAGCGCGGTGCAGGAGCTGGCCGCCTGGCTGGAGCAAGGTCCCGAGCGCGCGCAGGTCGAGCGGGTGGAGCTGGAGGAACAGCCGGTGCAGGGCGTCACCGGCTTCGTCGTGCGGCGCTGATCAATCCTCGCCGGGATCGGCTGCCAGGCGTCCGGCGTCCTTGAGCAAGGCCTCGAGGAACTCGGCCTGCAGCTCCGGATCGTTGCGGGTCAGTTCGATCAGGCTCTGTTCCAGCTCGCTGGCCTCTTCCTCCAGGCCCAGGTCGGACAGGCGCTTGACCCGGTGTACCCACTGGCCGACCTCGTCATCCTCGAGGTCGTCGTAGATCAGGGCATGGGCCTCGCGCAGCTTGCCGCGCAGGTCGCGGCTGACCAGCAGGGTGGCTTCGGTGCGCGTGCCGTCCTGTGGATCTTCCACGCTCAGCAGCAGGGTGCCGATATGGCTGGCGTCGTGCTCGGCGAAAGGTCCGTCGAGCAGGTTCAGGCGCAGCACGCCGGACCTGTCGGTGGTCAGCTCGAAGCTGTCCTTGCCGGCCTTGACCTGTACCGGGCGCTCGGCCCAGGGCAGGCTGGAGTAATCCATGCGCTTGTCGCGCTGCAGCTCCTCGATGGCGGCCAGGTTCTGCTCGGCGCGGCCGTTGGATTCGACGTTCATCGCCGGGTTCATGCCGGCGAAGCCGTAGCTGATCCAGTCCTTGGTCACGCTGTCCGGCAGGCGGCCGAGCATCACCACGTTGAGCGCGTTGGCTCCGATGCCGGCGACCACCGCCACCGCGCCCAGCGGCACCTCGTAGAGTTCCCGCCAGGGCTGATAGGGGGTGTAGCGGTCGTAGCGGCGAGTGACCTCGAACTCGGTGACCTCGAAGGTCTTCTGTTCATGCACGCGCACGCGGCGCTGCGGCAGTTCCAGTACGCGCGGCTCGCCCACGTCGATCTGCAGGCTGTGATCGAGCAGGCGACGCTCGAAGCGTTCCTCGTGCTCGCTGCGCTGTGGCAGCTGGTTGGCGCAGCCGCCGAGGAAGAGGGCGCCGCACAGGGCGGCGCCGATACGGAGGGTATTTCGCTGGAACATGCGGGCTTCTTGGTCGGTCGGACTCAGCGGGCGATGCGGTTGGCGAGGAACGACAGGATATCGGCGGCCGGCATCTGCTGGCTCTCGCTGTCGCGGCGGTGCTTGTATTCGAGGTTGCCCTCGGCCAGGCCGCGCTCGCTGACCACGATGCGGTGCGGGATGCCGATCAGCTCCATGTCGGCGAACTTCACGCCGGGGCTGGTCTTCTTGTCGCGATCGTCCAGCAGCACCTCGTAGCCGGCGGCGGTCAGTTCGGCGTAGAGCTTGTCGGTGGCGGCGCGCACGGCTTCGTTCTCGTACTTCATCGGCACGATGGCGATCTGGAAGGGCGCCAGGGCGTCGGTCCAGAGGATGCCGCGCTCGTCCCAGTTCTGCTCGATGGCCGCGGCCACCACGCGCGATACGCCGATGCCGTAGCAGCCCATGGTCAGGGTGATCGGCTTGCCGCTCTCGCCCAGTACCTTGCAGCCCATGGCTTCACTGTACTTGGTGCCGAGCTGGAAGATATGGCCGACTTCGATGCCGCGCTTGATCACCAGGGTGCCCTTGCCGTCCGGGCTGGGGTCGCCCTCGACCACGTTGCGCAGGTCGGCGACGGCCGGCAGCGGCAGGTCGCGCTCCCAGTTGAGGCCGAAGTAGTGCTTGCCGTCGAGGTTGGCGCCGGCGCCGAAGTCGCTCATCAGGGCCACCGAACGGTCGATCACGCAGGGGATCGGCAGGTTCAGCGGGCCCAGCGAGCCGGGGCCGGCGCCGATGGCGGCGCGGATCTCGGCCTCGGAGGCGAACACCAGGGGGCTGGCGACCAGCTCGTGGTTGGCGGCCTTGATCTCGTTCAGCTCGTGGTCGCCGCGCACGATCAGGGCGACCAGCTTGCCTTCCTCGGCGGCATGCACCACCAGGGTCTTGACGGTCTTCTCGATGGCCAGACCGAACTGGGCCACCAGGTCGTCGATGGTCTTGGCCTCGGGGGTGTCGACCAGGCGCAGCTCCTCGGTGGCCGCGCCGCGTTCTTTCTCGCGCGGGATGGCCTCGGCCTTCTCGATGTTGGCGGCGTAGTCGGAGCTGTCGCTGAAGGCGATATCGTCTTCGCCGGACTCGGCCAGTACGTGGAACTCGTGGGAACCGGTGCCGCCGATGGAGCCGGTGTCGGCCTGCACCGGGCGGAAGTTCAGGCCCAGGCGGGTGAACACATTGCAGTAGGCCTGGTGCATGCGGTCATAGGTTTCCTGCAGCGAGGCCTGGTCCAGGTGGAAGGAGTAAGCGTCCTTCATGATGAACTCGCGGCCACGCATGAGGCCGAAGCGCGGGCGGATCTCGTCGCGGAACTTGGTCTGGATCTGGTACAGGTTGATCGGCAACTGCTTGTAGCTGTTCAGTTCGTTGCGCGCCAGATCGGTGATCACTTCCTCATGGGTCGGGCCCAGGCAGAAATCTCGATCGTGACGATCCTTGATGCGCAGCAGCTCGGGGCCGTACTGCTCCCAGCGGCCGGACTCCTGCCACAGCTCGGCCGGCTGCACGGCCGGCATCAGTACCTCGAGGGCGCCGGCGGCATTCATTTCCTCGCGCACTATGGCTTCGGCCTTGCGCAGTACGCGCAGCCCCATCGGCATCCAGGTGTACATGCCGGAGGCCAGCTTGCGGATCAGGCCGGCACGCAGCATCAGTTGGTGGCTGATCACCACGGCGTCGGAGGGGGTTTCCTTGAGGGTCGAGAGCAGGTACTGACTGGTACGCATGTTTGGCCGTTATGTCGGTTGCGGGGGCAAATAATGACTCGGCATTGTACGGTGCCAGCCATGTGGCGTACAGGATGGAGCGGGAGTCGAAGATGGCGGAGCTGACGGCGGGCCAGGTGCAGGCCCTGATCCGGGCGGGAGTGCCGATGGCCGAGGATATCGATCTGCGGATCGACCGCCTGGAGGCCGATCTGGCGGTGGCGCGGGTACCTTTTCACGGCAAGCTGGTGCGGCCGGGGGGCACCCTGTCGGGGCCGACCATCATGTCACTGGCCGATGCGGCCATGTACGCGGTGGTGCTCGGGCGTCTGGGGCGGGTGGAAATGGCGGTGACCGCCAACCTGAACATCAACTTCCTGGCCAGGCCCAAGCCGCTGGACCTGATCGCCGAGGCGCGCATCCTACGTCTGTCCAGGCGCCAGGCGGTGTGTGAGGTACAGCTCTACTCGCAGGGTGAGGAGGGCGAACTGGTGGCCCATGTTACCGGCACCTATGCCTTGCCACTGTAAAGGGGCGAGCGGAAAAAAAGAACCCGGCCTAGGCCGGGTTCTTTATGCACAGATTGCGATAGCGCAGGACTTACAGCACGTCCAGCGGGTACTCGACGATCAGGCGGGTGTCGTTCAGGTCCGGAGCGTAGTCAGCGTTGTAGGCATCGTTGGCGCGCCAGATGGCGTGACGCAGACGGAAGGACAGGTCCTTCGCGGCGCCTTCCTGGATGACGTACTTGGTTTCGAAGTTCCACTCGTGCTCCTTGCCTTCTTCACCGGAGCTGGTGGTGATGTCGTCACCGGTCAGGTAGCGGGTCATGAAGCTCAGGCCCGGCACGCCGTAGGAAGCCATGTCGAGGTCGTAGCGAACCTGCCAGGACTTCTCGTCTTCACCGTTGAAGTCGGAGAACTGCACCGAGTTGTTCAGCCAGACGGTGCCGCCACCGTCGACGCCGTAGTCGTAGCCGCGGTCGCCGCTGGAGCGCTGGTAGGCCAGGGTGAACTTGTGGGCGCCCAGGCTGTAGGCGGTTGCCAGGCTCCAGATGGTGTTGTCGCGGCTTTCGCGAACGCCCGGAATGCCATTGTCCTCATCTGCGGTCGCCGACTCGATATAGCTCTTGTCGTAGTCGGTCTTGTAGATGTTGAAGTCGAAGTTCAGGGCCTGTTCTTCAGCCAGCGGCAGGTTGTAGTTCAGGTTGCCGTAGTACTTCTTCCAGTAGTCCTCAACGTCGGCAGCGTGGATGGCGCCGCTGAAATTGTCGGTGAAGGCGTAGCTGGCGCCAACGATATTGGCGGACTTCAGTTCGAGGTCGTCACGCTCGGTTCCGACCTGGCTGCTCAGTCCGGTAAAGCGACCTGCGCTCAGTTCCAGGCCTTCGATCTCGTTGCTGACCAGATAGGTACCAGTGACGGTTTCCGGCAGGATGCGGCTGTCGTCGGTGGAGAGCACCGGGCTGGCGACGAACTGGTTGCCGTATTTCAGGACGGTATCGGAGATGCGGAACTTGATGGCGCCGCCGACTTCGGTCTGGGTGTCGTCACCGCGGCCTTCATCGGTGGTATCGAACAGGCCATTGCTGTGGCGACCACGGCCGCTGTCGAGCTTGATGCTGGAGAGGGAGTGGGCGTCCACACCGACACCTACGGTGCCCTGAGTGAAGCCGGATTCGAACAGCAGGCGAATGCCCAGGCCGGTTTCTTCACGATAACCGTTCTTGTAGCCAATCACTTCTTCGGTGACCGGGTCCTCAATGGCAATGTTGCCGGCGCCATTGCGGAAATCACGGTTCATGTACAGGGCGCGGTTGAAGATATCGAAGCTGCTGTCTTCAACGAAGCCTTTCGACTCGGACTGCGCGCTGGCGAAGGCCAGCTGGGTGGTTCCGGCGGTCACGGCCAGAGCCAGTGCGCTCCACTTCATCACTTGCATTGTGATTGCTCCTTTGGTTTAGAAGAGTTGTGCTACCCATTGTCTTGTTGTATGGGCGGCTCTTTCTTTTTGTGTCGGCGCTAACTTATAGCACGCTGGCTTAAGTTGGCGACAGATATCATTGATTCCCTACGTTTTATTCAATTGCGTGTCGCAAAATTGCAATTGAGGCGTCGCTTTTCTGTAGGTTTTTTGCCGCGTCCGGCTCCCGCACCAGGCTGCTTCGAAAAGTCTGCAAATCCAATCGCTTAGGGGCTTTTGTCGTCCTTGGCGAGTGTCGCGAACCGTTCGAGGGTTGCTCGGTACTGACGGTGCCAGTGCTAAAGCAACTTTCATGCACAAAATGCCGGTGCTGCAAAAAATATTCGTACTCGGCTTCCGGATCGCCGGATGGCGGCGGTCGAGCCGCTCCGGGACTGGGTTTGCGTTCGCTTGAATGCAGTCATGGTGGCTGCCTTGCCCACTTGGGAGTAAACCGCAGGCGTTACCTGACGCTGGTGGAATTTACCCGCTGGTAACGCTTTTTCCTGTGCGCCTGTTCAATTTGTGGGCGTTGGGGGCTGCTCTGCTCGTTCCTGGGGCGCAGCGGGCGGGAGAGGTAGCGTGGCCAGGCGGTGGGTTGCAGTGGCGGTGCATTGTTTTGGGGCTGTCTGGTGCTGGCGAGCGGCAGGCGTTAGCCTTTCGCAGGTGGACGGGCTTGATCCTGTTCATCTGCCGGTTACCCGCTAAAGGACATACGATGTTTGCTCTTGACCCCCGCTTGCAACAGGACACCCTGGCTATCGGAGATTTTCCCTTGTGCCGGCTGCTGCTGATGAATGACGCCAATTATCCCTGGTTCATTCTGGTGCCGAGGCGCGAGGCGGTCAGCGAGCTGTTTCAGCTGGACCAGGCCGATCAGCAGCAGCTATGGCTGGAAACCACGCGTCTAGCGGAAACGTTCAAGGATGCCTTCGTTGCCGACAAGATGAACGTTGCCACCCTGGGCAACTTGGTCAGTCAGCTACACATGCATGTGATCGTCCGGCGCCGAGACGACCCTGCGTGGCCCGCACCGGTCTGGGGGCGCCTGCCGGCACGTCCCTATGAGGTGGCCGAGATCGCCGCATTGCAGCAGCGCTTGCGGCTGGTGCTGACCAATGACTTCCAGTTTGCCGAGGGTTGAGAAATGGAGCTTGAGCAGCGCGTCATCGAGCTGGAAACCCGGCTCGCCTTTCAGGATGACACCATCACGGCGCTCAATGATGTGGTGGTGGAGCAGCAGCGTGTGCTGGAGCGTCTGCAGTTGCAGATTGCCGCTCTGGCGCGTCGTCAGGAGGAAATGGCCGGCCAGTTCGGTATCGCCGAGGATGAGGCGCCGCCACCGCATTACTGAATAAATGAAAAAGCCCGCGTTCTGCGGGCTTTTTCATGGGGGGCGTTCAGCGCTGGCCGGGCAGGGCCACTACCACGTCTTCGGCCTGCAGGCCCTTGTCGCGCTGCATGACCGAGAACTCGACGCGCTGGCCTTCGACCAGGATGCGGTGGCCCTCGCCGCGGATGGCGCGGAAGTGCACGAAGATGTCATCGCCCCGGTCGCGGGAAATGAAGCCGAAGCCCTTGGACGTATTGAACCACTTCACCGTGCCGGTTTCGCGATTCTCGTCGAGTTCGCGGCGGGTGGTCTGGGGACGCGCGCTGCGCTTGCCCAGGTTGATGGCCAGATGCAGCAGGACTGCGGCCAGCAGTATGGCGAGGCTCAGGGCGACCGCCGGCTGGTTGCCGATCTGCGCCAGCGGGGCGAGCAGGATCAGTGCCTGCAGTACGCTGGCAAATACCAGCAGGGCCGATACCAGGGCCTGCAGCTGGTTGCGCAGGCCGACATGGCGTACCGGCAGCAACGGAGCCAGGAACAGGTTGGTCAGGCCGAACAGGGCCAGATAGAGCGCGTCGGGTTGTTGCAGGTAGGGCAGGGTTGCGCTGCGCAGGCTGGGCGCAAGGGACAGCAGCAGGGCGCCGCAGCCCGTGATCAGGTGAACGATCTTCAACATGGTCAAGAAACTCGCTTGTTCGAGATGGCTTATCGAGGAGCGGAGCCGGCGTGAACCCGATGAATGGATGCGACGGTCCGCCTATGCCGCCGTGGCGCGGCACAGGCAGTATTTAACCGCAAAGGGGATGGTCACTCAAATCAAGCGCTTAGCGCGGTTTCCGGGGTGGGTGGGTGGATCTGGTTGCGGCCATTGCGCTTGGCCTTGTAGAGAGCATCGTCGGCCCGGGTGACCAGGCTGTCGAAGGTGTCGCCCGGCTCGGCCAGGGCCAGGCCGAAGGATGCGGTGATGGTATCCAGTACCTTGTCGGTGCTGCGCACCTTGACCCGCAGTGCCTGGATTTTCTGGCGCAGCTGTTCGGCGAAGTCGCTGGCGGTGCCGATGTCGAAGCAGTCCTGGAGGATCACGCAGAATTCCTCGCCGCCGTAGCGGGCGGCCACGCCGCGGGCGGGCAGCAGGTCGCGCAGCAGTTGGCCGACGTGCTGCAGCACGCGGTCACCCAGGGGGTGGCCGTACTGGTCGTTGAACTGCTTGAAGTGGTCGATATCCAGCATCACTAGTGCCAGGCCCTTGGTGTCGCCAACCAGTGCCTGTTCCAGCAGGCGGGTGAAAGCATGGCGGTTGAAGACGTGGGTCAGGCTGTCCAGGGTGGCGGCGGCCTGGGCGCGCTCCAGCTGGCTGCGCAGGTTCTGGATCTCCGACTGGGCGGCGCGCAGTCGATAGAGGAACTGTTCCTGCTGATCCTGCATCTGCTGGGTGCTCAGCTGCAGCTCGTTGAGTACGCCGGGCAGGTCGTCGACTATCGGCTCCTGCAAGGCGGCCAGGCCCTGGGACAGGCTGGCCTGGTAGTGCTGGCTGCCGCTGACGCTGCGCGCCACGCCGTGCTCGATGTCGTCGACCAGTTCGATCACCTGCTGCTGGCCGGTACGCGCCTCCTCCAGCTCGCCATGGATCACGTATTCACGGAACAGTTTGAGTGCGGTTTCCGGGGGGAAGCTGATGAAGTCGTTGACGATCTTGTCCAGGCGCCGGTTCAACTCGGGCTCCCGGCCCTGGCAGTAGGTGTACCAGAGGGCGTAGTGCACCGGGTTCGGCGGGATGTCGTGGCGCACCATGTGCGGCACCGCCTGCTTGAGCAAGTCCGCGGCCTCGCGGGTTTCTTCCGGGTATTGCTCGAGGATGGAGGGAGCTTTCGGCGGCTGGCTCATGCACGTCACTGTGGGGTGGGGCGAATGGACAAAGAATAGAGTAGTTGGGGGCGAATCGCCTCGCAAAAGGCCCGGTCTGGCCGGGCCTTTCGTCTGCGCCGAGTGGTCAGGCCGCCAGCAGGCTGCGCAGCATCCAGGCGGTCTTCTCATGCACCTGCATGCGCTGGGTCAGCAGGTCGGCGGTCGGTTCGTCACTGACCCGGTCCAGCAGCGGGAAGATGCCGCGGGCGGTGCGCACTACCGCTTCCTGCCCCTGGACCAGCAGTTTGATCATGTCCTCGGCGGAGGGTACGCCTTCCTCTTCCTTGATCGACGACAGGCGTGCGTAGGCGGCATAGGTGCCCGGTGCCGGGAAGCCCAGGGCGCGGATGCGTTCGGCTATCAGGTCCACCGCCAGGGCCAGCTCGGTGTACTGCGCCTCGAACATCAGGTGCAGGGTGTTGAACATCGGACCGGTGACGTTCCAGTGAAAGTTGTGGGTCTTCAGGTACAGGGTGTAGGTGTCCGCCAGCAGGCGGGACAGTCCTTCGGCAATGGCGGCGCGGTCCTGTTCGGCGATGCCGATGTTGATTTCCATACCTTTATCTCCTCTCAGGTTGCCGGGGCAGACGCCCCCCTCGATGGCGGCAGCCTATCACAGGGCGGGCGGCGCTCGGCTTGTCTTGTGTCAATCGGGCTCATGGTCGCTGGCTATGGCGCTCGCCCGCTGTCACAGATGGGCCAGCTCCGGTCTGAGTTGCAAGGTGCGGTTGAAGTGCTCGACCCAGTGGCGGCTGAACTGCTGGCCGGCCAGGTTGTTGATCTCGAGGATGGCGCGCAGGCGCGGGCGCTTGCTCAGGGTCTGGTGGGCGCGCTCGTGGGTGCGGGCGTCGAAAGTGTCGGTGATGTTCAGCAGCAGGGCGCCGGGGTGGATCTCGGCTTCGCGCAGGCCTTTCGGGTAGCCGCTGCCGTCCGCATGCTCCTGATGTTGCAGGATGATTTCGCGCGCGCTGGCCCAGGCCGGCATGTGTTTGAGCAGTTCACCGGCCAGGCGCGGGTGACTCTGCATCAGACGGCGCTCCTCGCGGCTGAGTGCGCTCCGCTTGTGCAGCAGGTCCAGGGGCAGAAAGGCCATGCCGAGGTCGTGCAGGCATACCGCGGCGGCCAGTTGTGCCGGCTCCACCGGTTCTCCTGCGCTGTGGTTGATGGCCAGCGTCAGTTCGAGCAGGCGCAGGCCGCGGCCATGCCAGAAGGACGAGCGATGCTCGCCGGCGCTCATCAGTTCGATGAAGAACTGCAGGTCGGCATCCAGGGTTATGGCGTGGCGTTCGAACAGTTGGCGGATCTGTTCCTGGCTGGCGACCTCGGCCGGTTGCAAGCGGGTGCTGGGGTCCAGGTGCTGCAGCAGGGTGCGGCGGATCTCGTCCTGCTGCGCCGGCGGGGCAGCCGCCAGCGCCCGCAGGGCCTGGCACTGGCTGGCGATGCTGTGCGGATCGGGTGGCTCGGCCAGCCCCAGCGCCGCATCGATCAGGCTGCGCAGCTGGTCGAGGCTGAGCAGCAGGATGTCGCCGAGCAGGCTGTCGAAGTGCAGGGCGCCCTCGCGCAGACGCTCGAGCACGTCCTCCATGGCCTGTGGTAGCGGCAGCAGGTGGTTCAGCTCGACATAGCCCAGGCTGCCCTTGATGGTGTGTACCAGGCGGAACAGTTCGCGCAGGCGCGAGCTGTCGTCGGGAAAGCGTTCCAGCTCGATCAGCAGCTGCTCGCAGCGCGGCAGCTGCTCGGCGGTGTCGAGGCGGAACTCCTCCAGCAGTTCACTGGGGATGTCGGCGGTGCGGGGTAGGGCCATGGGCGGTCTCCGCGAGGCGGGAGTATCAGTATAGGAAGGTGCCGTATGGTCGCGCGGGCGGTGGGCTGCGCCTGGGCGATTAACCCTATATAATCGCGCCCCTTGTTGCGGATGCGGAATCGCACCGATCACGGCGCCTGGGTGCCATTGGTCGCCTGTTTCTGCTGTTTCCCCTCCGAATTGCAGAAAATGCCTGCTGCCTGTCGGGGTTTGCCCCGGGCGCGAATTCAAGACTGATTAGAGAAGCGAACCACGATCATGATGCGCAGCCACTATTGCGGCCAGTTGAACGAGAGCCTGGACGGCCAGGAAATCACCCTTTGCGGTTGGGTCCATCGCCGTCGCGACCATGGTGGCGTGATCTTCCTCGACATTCGCGACCGTGAAGGCCTGGCCCAGGTGGTATTCGACCCGGATCGCGCCGAGACCTTCGCCAAGGCCGACCGCGTGCGCAGTGAATACGTGGTCAAGATCACCGGCAAGGTGCGCCTGCGCCCGGCTGGCGCGGTCAACCCGAACATGGCTAGCGGTGCCATCGAGGTGCTGGGCTACGAGCTGGACGTGCTCAACGAGGCGGAAACCCCGCCGTTCCCGCTCAACGAATACACCGACGTCGGCGAGGAAACCCGCCTGCGCTACCGCTTCGTCGACCTGCGCCGCCCGGAAATGGCCGAGAAGCTCAAGCTGCGTTCGCGCATTACCAGCAGCATCCGTCGCTACCTGGACGACAACGGTTTCCTCGACGTCGAGACCCCGATCCTGACCCGCGCCACCCCGGAAGGCGCGCGTGACTACCTGGTGCCGAGCCGTACCCATGCCGGCAGCTTCTTCGCCCTGCCGCAGTCGCCGCAGCTGTTCAAGCAACTGCTGATGGTGGCCGGCTTCGACCGCTACTACCAGATCGCCAAGTGCTTCCGCGACGAGGACCTGCGTGCCGATCGCCAGCCGGAATTCACCCAGATCGACCTGGAAACCAGCTTCCTCGACGAAAACGACATCATGGGCATCACCGAGACCATGATCCGCAACCTGTTCAAGGAAGTGCTGGGCGTCGAGTTCGGCCCGCTGCCGCACATGACCCTGGCCGAGGCCATGCGCCGCTTCGGCTCCGACAAGCCGGACCTGCGTATCCCGCTGGAGCTGGTGGATGTCGCCGACCAGCTCAAGGACGTCGAGTTCAAGGTGTTCTCCGGTCCGGCCAACGACCCGAAGGGCCGCGTCGCTGCCCTGCGCGTGCCGGGCGCCGCTGCCATGCCGCGCAGCCAGATCGACGACTACACCAAGTTCGTCGGCAACTACGGTGCCAAGGGCCTGGCCTACATCAAGGTCAACGAGCGCGCCAAGGGCGTCGAGGGCCTGCAGTCGCCGATCGTCAAGTTCATCCCGGAAGACAACCTCAAGGTCATCCTCGACCGCGTCGGTGCCGTCGATGGCGACATCGTGTTCTTCGGCGCCGACCGCGCCAAGGTGGTCTGTGATGCCCTGGGTGCCCTGCGCATCAAGGTCGGTCACGACCTCAACCTGCTTACCTGCGAGTGGGCGCCGCTGTGGGTGGTCGACTTCCCGATGTTCGAGGAGAACGACGACGGCAGCCTGACCGCCATGCACCACCCCTTCACTGCGCCCAAGTGCAGCCCGGCCGAGCTCGAGGCCAATCCGGCCGCGGCCCTGTCGCGCGCCTACGACATGGTGCTCAACGGTACCGAGCTGGGTGGCGGTTCGATCCGTATCCATGACAAGGCCATGCAGCAGACCGTGTTCCGCGTGCTGGGCATCAGCGAGGAGGAGCAGCAGGAGAAATTCGGCTTCCTGCTGGACGCCCTCAAGTACGGTGCGCCGCCCCATGGCGGCCTGGCCTTCGGCCTGGATCGCCTGGTGATGCTGATGACCGGCGCCAGCTCGATCCGCGAAGTGATCGCCTTCCCGAAAACCCAGAGCGCGGCCTGTGTCATGACCCAGGCGCCGGGTGTGGTGGACAACAAGGCGCTGCGCGAGCTGCACATCCGCTTGCGCGAACAGGCCAAGGCCGAGTGAGTCGAACAGGAGCCTGGCATGCCAGGCTCCTTGCATTCTGCTAGAGCAAAACTGATCTGAAACAGACGGAGTGAGTTATGGCCGGTCATTCCAAATGGGCCAATATCAAGCATCGCAAGGGGCGTCAGGACGCCAAACGCGGCAAGATCTTCACCAAGCTGATCCGCGAGCTGACCGTGGCCGCCAAGCATGGCGGCGGCGTGCCGGCGGACAACCCGCGTCTGCGCCTGGCAGTGGATAAGGCCCTCACGGCCAATATGTCGCGCGATGTGATCGACCGCGCCATCGCTCGCGGCACCGGCAACACCGAAGCCGACAACATGGTCGAGCTGAGCTACGAGGGCTACGCGCCGAGTGGCGTGGCCATCATCATCGAAGCCATGACCGACAACCGCAACCGCACCGCCGCCGAAGTGCGCCATGCCTTCACCAAGTGCGGCGGCAACCTGGGCACCGATGGTTCCGTGGCCTACATGTTCGAGCGCAAGGGGCAGATCAGCTTTGCCCCCGGCGTGAACGAGGACGCCCTGATGGAGGCGGCCCTGGAGGCCGGCGCCGACGATGTGGAGATGGGCGAGGACGGCTCGGCGATGGTGTCGACCAGCTTCGCCGACTTCCTGGCGGTCAACGAGGCGCTGACCGCTGCCGGTTTCAAGGGCGAAGAGGCCGAGGTGGCGATGATTCCGTCGACCATGGCGCCGATCACCGACCTGGACACCGCCAAGAAGGTGCTCAAGCTGATCGACATGCTGGAAGACCTGGACGACGTGCAGAACGTCTACCACAACGCGGAAATTTCCGACGAGATCATGGAGCAGCTCGACTGATCCCGGTTCGCGTCGGCCAGGGCCGGAAGTCGCCACGCGCGCTTCCGGCTTTTTTATATCGGCGGCGCTCCGTATACTCGCGGCTGGATAAATAGACAGTGCCTTGGTGCGCGGAGCTGAACCCGGCATGACCCTGATTCTTGGCATCGACCCCGGCTCGCGCATCACCGGCTACGGCGTGGTGCGCGACACCGGACGCGGCTGCGAATACGTTGCCTCCGGCTGCATCCGCACCGGCGAGGGCGATCTGGCCAGCCGCCTGCAGAAGGTGTTTCGCGGCGTCAGCGAGGTGATTCGCCTGCACGAGCCGGTGACCATGGGCATCGAGCAGGTGTTCATGGCCAAGAATGCCGATTCCGCGCTCAAGCTCGGCCAGGCCCGCGGCGCGGCGATAGTTGCCGGCATCGAGGCTGGGCTGGATGTCAGCGAGTACACCGCCAGCCAGGTCAAGCAGGCCATCGCCGGTACCGGCGGGGCGGACAAGCAGCAGGTGATGATGATGGTCATGCACCTGCTCAGGCTCACCCAGAAGCCGCAGATCGACGCATCCGACGCCCTGGCCATCGCCCTTTGCCACGCCCATCACCGGCAGAGCCTGATTCCCCACGGCCTGCTTGGCGCCAAACGGCGCAGCGGCCGCCTGCGCCTGTAACAGAAGGAAGCGAATTCGTGATCGGACGCCTTAAGGGCACCCTGGCGGAAAAGCAGCCGCCGCACCTGATACTCGATGTCAACGGCGTCGGCTACGAGCTGGAAGTGCCGATGACTACCCTCTACCGCCTGCCGGCGGTGGGGCAGGCGGTGACCCTGCACACCCACCTGGTGGTGCGCGAGGATGCTCACCTGCTCTATGGCTTCTTCGAGAAGCGCGAGCGCGAGCTGTTCCGCGAGCTGATCCGCCTCAATGGCGTCGGCCCCAAGCTGGCCCTGGCGCTGATGTCCGGGCTGGAGGTGGATGAGCTGGTGCGCTGCGTGCAGGCCCAGGATACCTCGACCCTGGTGAAGATCCCCGGCGTCGGCAAGAAGACCGCCGAGCGCCTGCTGGTGGAGCTCAAGGATCGCTTCAAGGCCTGGGAGACCATGCCGTCCATCGCCACGCTGGTGGTGGAACCTCGTGCTGGCGTGGCAGTCTCAAGCGCGGAGAACGATGCCTTGAGCGCATTGATCGCCCTCGGCTTCAAGCCGCAGGAAGCCAGCAAGGCCGTGGCAGCGATCAAGGAAGAGGGTCTGTCCAGTGAAGAAATGATCCGTCGAGCCCTCAAGGGCATGGTCTAAGCAGTGATCGAAGCCGACCGTCTCATTACCGCCAGCAGCCGCGACCGCGACGAGCAGCTGGACCGTGCCATCCGCCCCCTGGCGCTGGCCGAATACATCGGCCAGCCGGTGGTGCGCGAGCAGATGGAGCTGTTCATCCAGGCCGCCAAGAACCGCCAGGAAGCCTTGGATCACACCCTGATCTTCGGCCCGCCCGGCTTGGGCAAGACCACCCTGGCCAACATCATCGCCCAGGAAATGGGCGTGTCGATCAAGAGCACCTCGGGCCCGGTGCTGGAGCGCCCGGGTGACCTGGCGGCGCTGCTGACCAATCTGGAGGCCGGCGATGTGCTGTTCGTCGACGAGATCCATCGCCTGTCGCCGGTGGTCGAGGAAGTGCTGTATCCGGCCATGGAGGACTTCCAGCTCGACATCATGATCGGCGAGGGCCCGGCTGCCCGCTCGATCAAACTCGACCTGCCGCCCTTCACCCTGGTCGGCGCCACCACCCGCGCCGGCATGCTGACCAATCCGCTGCGTGATCGTTTCGGCATCGTCCAGCGCCTGGAGTTCTATTCCAGCGATGACCTGGCCACCATCGTCAGTCGTTCGGCCGGCATTCTTGGGCTGCATATCGACCCCGAAGGCGCCTTCGAGATCGCCCGTCGCGCCCGTGGCACGCCGCGTATCGCCAACCGCCTGCTGCGCCGCGTGCGCGACTTCGCCGAAGTGCGCGCCGGCGGGCAGATCAGCCGGAGCATCGCCGACCAGGCGCTGAACATGCTGGACGTCGACGAACGTGGCTTCGACCACCAGGACCGCCGTCTACTGCTGGCCATGATCGACAAGTTCGACGGCGGCCCGGTGGGCATCGACAACCTGGCGGCGGCCATCGGCGAGGAGCGCGGCACCATCGAGGACGTGCTCGAACCCTACCTGATCCAGCAGGGCTACATCATGCGTACGCCGCGCGGCAGGGTGGTGACCCGGCATGCCTACCTGCACTTCGGCCTGAATCTGCCGAAGCGCCTGGGTGAAGCGCCGGTCGCGGACCTGTTCGACGGCAACGAATAGTCGAAAAACAAAGGCTTGCCCGGATTGGCAAGGCCAGGAGTAAACACTAGAGTATGCGCGCGCGAAACGAGGCTCAGCCTTTTGCCCTCAAGTGTCGGGTGTATTACGAGGACACCGACGCCGGCGGCATCGTCTACTACGTCAACTACCTCAAGTTCATGGAGCGGGCTCGTACCGAGTGCCTGCGCAGTCTGGGTTTCGCCCAGTCGCAGCTGGCCGGGGAGAACCTGCTGTTCGTCGTGCATTCCGCCGAGGCGCGCTATCACGCACCGGCCCGGCTGGACGACGAACTTTTTATCACCGCCGAGGTGATCGAGTTAAACCGTGCCAGCCTGCGTTTTCGTCAACAGGTGCGGCGGGCAACGGATGAGGCGCTGCTCTGCGAGGGGCAGTTCGTGGTGGCCTGTGTGCGCACCGACAATTTGAAACCCCGTGCCATCCCTGAGGCGCTGCGCGCAGCCTTCGCCGGCATGGGTCAAGTCACAGCAGGAGAGTAGCGTGGAAGCAACAGCCAACGCCGTTGACCATATGTCGATGTGGAGCCTGATCAGCAACGCCAGTCTGGTGGTGCAGCTGGTCATGCTGACCCTGGTCGCCGCTTCGGTGGTGTCCTGGATCATGATCTTCCAGCGCAGCACCATGCTGCGCGCGGCGAAGAAGTCGCTGGAGGTGTTCGAGGAGCGCTTCTGGTCCGGTATCGACCTGTCCAAGCTGTATCGCCAGGCCGGCAGCAACCCGGACCCGGATTGCGGCGTCGAGCAGATCTTCCGCGCCGGCTTCAAGGAGTTCTCCCGCCTGCGCCAGCAGTCCGGCGTCGATCCGGATGCGGTGATGGACGGCGTGGCCCGCGCCATGCGAGTGGCCATCTCGCGCGAGGAGGAGAAGCTGGAAACCAGCCTGCCGTTCCTCGCCACCGTCGGATCCACCAGCCCCTACATCGGTCTGTTCGGTACCGTGTGGGGCATCATGAACTCCTTCCGCGGCCTGGCCCAGGTGCAGCAGGCGACCCTGGCCACCGTGGCGCCGGGCATCGCCGAGGCGCTGATCGCCACCGCCATCGGCCTGTTCGCCGCCATTCCGGCGGTGATCGCCTACAACCGCTTCTCGGCGCAAGGCGATCGCCTGATTGGCCGTTACTACACCTTTGCCGACGAGTTCCAGGCGATCCTGCACCGCAAAGTGCACACCAGCGAGGACTGAGGCTCAGCCCATGGCCAGAATTCGCAACAGACGCAAGCCGGTCGCCGAGATGAACGTCGTGCCTTATATCGACGTGATGCTGGTGCTGCTGGTGATCTTCATGGTGACCGCGCCCATGCTCAACCAGGGCGTCAAGGTCGACCTGCCCAAGGTTTCCAGCGAGGCCCTGCCGCAGGACAACAATGCCCGTGTGCTGACCATCTCGATCAAGGCCGACAAGACCTACTACTGGAACATGGGCGAGGAAGTCGACCCGGACCAGGGCAAGGCCAGTGAGACCGCCACCGCGCTGCCGGCGCTGGTACAGACGGTGAGCGCGATCATGAACCAGAACGCAGCCCAGGGTAAGAAAGTTCAGGTCTTCGTGCGCGGCGACAAGTCGGTCGACTACGGCTCGGTCATGGCTGTCATGGGCGGTCTGCAGGAAGCCGGCGTGGGCAACGTCGGGCTGATCACCGAGGCGCCCTGATGCAGCAGAAGAGCGTGCGCTCCTCGTCGGAAAGCTACTTCTGGCCAACGGTCTGGGCCGTGACCATTCACGTCCTGCTGTTCGCCATGCTGTTCGTCAGCTTCCACTTCGCCCCGGAATTGCCGCCGGCGCGGCCGATCGTGCAGGCGACCCTGTACCAGCTGAAGTCGCAGAGCCAGGCGACCACCCAGACCAATCAGAAGATTGCCGGCGAGGCGCAGAAGACCAAGGCGCGCCAGTACGAGGTGGAGCAGCTGGAGACCAAGAAGGAAGAACAGCAGAAGCAGGAAGCGGCGGAACAAAAGAAGGTCGCGGCGGCCAAACAGGCTGAGGCGAAGAAGCAGGCCGAAGCGAAGAAGGCCGAAGAAGCGAAGAAGGCGGCCGAACAGAAGAGGCTGGCCGAGATCGCCAAGAAGAAGTCTGAGGAAGAGAAGAAGAAAGCTGCCGCCGAGGAGGCGCGCAAGAAAGCGGCCGAGCAGGCGAAGAAAAAGGCTGCGGAGGAGGCCAAGAAGAAGGCCGCCGCCGAGGCTGCGAAGAAGAAGGCCCAGGAAGCCGCACGCAAGGCCGCCGAGGACAAGAAGGCGCAGGCCCTGGCCGAGCTGCTGGGTGATACCACCGAGCGCCAGCAGGCGCTGGCCGATGAGGTGGGCGATCAGGTGGCGGGCAGTCTCGACGACCTGATTATCAAGCTGGTCAGCGAGCAGTGGCAGCGTCCGCCGTCGGCGCGCAACGGCATGAGTGTCGAGGTGCTGATCCAGATGCTGCCCGATGGCACCATCGTCAATGCCTCGATCACCCGCTCCAGCGGCGATGCGCCTTTCGACAGCTCGGCGGTGGCGGCCGTGAAGAACGTCGTGCGTATTCCGGAAATGCAGCAAGTTGATAGTGCCACCTTTAATGCCATGTACCGTCAGCGGCGGATGATTT
This sequence comes from Aquipseudomonas alcaligenes, assembly GCF_003205495.1. GTDB lineage: Bacteria > Pseudomonadota > Gammaproteobacteria > Pseudomonadales > Pseudomonadaceae > Aquipseudomonas > Aquipseudomonas alcaligenes_B. The sequence goes on from NZ_QJRX01000003.1 coordinate 228,423, forward strand.
TCAAACCGGAGGACTTGTCTCTGTGAACAGCTTGATTCGTATGGCCCTGCTTGGGCTGGCCTTGCTGGCCGGTGCCGTGCAGGCAGCGGACCCCTTGGTGGTCTCGACCGGCAGTGACCGCGCCATCCCCATCGCCGTGGTGCCTTTCGGCTGGCAGGGCGGCACCGTGCTGCCCGAGGACCTGGCCACCGTGATCGGCAACGACCTGCGCAACAGCGGCATGTACGAGCCGATCCCGCGGCAGAACATGATCAGCCTGCCGACCTCGGCGGCCGAGATCATCTACCGCGACTGGCAGGCCCTGGGCGCCCAGTACGTGATGGTCGGCAGCATCGTGCCGAACGGTGCGCGCCTGCAGGTGCAGTTCGCCCTGTTCAACGTGGCGACCCAGCAGCAGGTGGTGGCCGGCACCGTCGGTGGCACCACCGACCAGCTGCGCGACATGGCCCACCATATCGCCGACCAGGCCTTCGAGAAGCTCACCGGCATCAAGGGCGCCTTCTCCACCAAGATGCTTTACGTCACCGCCGAGCGTTTTGGTGTCAACAACACCCGCTACACCCTGCAGCGCTCCGACTACGACGGCGCCCGTGGCGTGACCCTGCTGCAGTCGCGCGAACCGATCCTGTCGCCGCGCTACGCGCCGGATGGCCGCCGCATCGCCTACGTGTCCTTCGAGCAGCGCCGTCCGCGCATCTTCCTGCAGCACATCGACACCGGTCGCCGCGAGCAGCTGACCAACTTCGAGGGCCTCAACGGCGCGCCGGCCTTCTCGCCGGATGGCAATCGCCTGGCCTTCGTGCTGTCCAAGGACGGCAACCCGGAAATCTACGTGATGGACCTGGGCAGTCGCCAGATCCAGCGCGTGACCAATTCCGGCTCGATCGAGACCGAGCCGTTCTGGGGCAAGGACGGGCAGACCCTGTACTTCACCAGCGACCGCGCCGGTAAGCCGCAGATCTACAAGCAGAGCATCTACGGCGGTGCCGCCCAGCGCGTGACCTTCACCGGCAACTACAATGCCAACCCGAAGCTGTCGGCCGACGAGAAGACCCTGGTTATGATCCATCGCCAGGACGGGTTCACCAATTTCAAGGTGGCCGCCCAGGATCTGGTGACCAGCCGCCTGCGCATTCTCTCCGAGACCAGTCTGGACGACTCGCCCACTGTTGCGCCCAATGGCACCATGCTAATCTACGCCACCCGCCAGCAGGGCCGCGGAGTGCTGATGCTCGTGTCCATCAACGGGCGTGTCAGGCTCCCGATTCCCACCGCTCAAGGTGATGTACGGGAACCGTCCTGGTCCCCTTACCTGAACTGATGCGGTACTGACTCTTTTTCTGCTGTAAACACACCTAGAACTCATTAGGAGCTCCACCATGGAAATGCTGAAATTTGGCAAATTTGCCGCTCTGAGCCTGGCCCTGGCCGTGGCTGTTGGTTGCTCGTCCAAAGGCGGCGACGCCTCCGGCGAAGGCGCTGTCGATCCGAACGCTGGCTACAACGCCGGTGGTAGCGGCGTTGACGGTGCCCTGAGCGAAGAAGCCGCTCTGCGCGCCATCACCACCTTCTACTTCGAGTACGACAGCTCCGACCTGAAGCCGGAAGCCATGCGCGCTCTGGACGTCCACGCCAAGGACCTGAAAGGCAACGGCGCTCGCGTCGTTCTGGAAGGCCACACCGACGAGCGCGGCACCCGCGAGTACAACATGGCTCTGGGCGAGCGTCGTGCCAAGGCCGTTCAGCGCTACCTGGTGCTGCAGGGCGTTTCCCCGGCTCAGCTGGAACTCGTTTCCTACGGCGAAGAGCGTCCGGTTGCCACCAGCAGCGACGAGTCCTCCTGGGCTCAGAACCGCCGCGTCGAACTGCGCAAGTAATTCGCCATGCGTAAGTGCCCTCGTATCCTGACCTCCCTGGTGCTTGCCCTGCCGCTCGCGGCGGTGGCCGAGGTTCCCGTGATCGATAGCAGCGCCGGCTACGGCAGCAGCTATCCGCCGGCGGGTTACGGTACGAGTGGTGCCTACGCCGGGGGCGGGGCGCAAGCCCCGACCTCGGCGCAGGGCGAGCTGTTCATGCAGCTGCAGCAGATGCAGCAGGATATCGCCCAGCTCCGTGGCCTGGTCGAAGAACAGCAGAACGAGATCGAGCGTCTCAAGCAGGAGAGCCTGGCGCGTTACCAGGATCTCGACAGCCGCCTGCAAGGCGGTGCCGCAGGTGCCCAGCAGGCACCGGCACAGAATTCCCCGGCCGGCGGCGCGATCAATGCCGCTGGCACCCCCGCTGCCCCGGCCTCGCAGCCCCCGGCAGCCAGCAACGAGCCGGCCGATCCGGCGAAGGAAAAGCTCTACTACGATGCGGCCTTCGACCTGATCAAGGCCAAGGACTTCGACAAGGCCAGCCAGGCCTTCGAAGGTTTCCTGCGCAAGTTCCCGCAGAGCCAGTATGCCGGCAACGCCCAGTACTGGCTGGGTGAGGTCAACCTGGCCAAGGGTGACCTGCAGGGCGCCGGCAAGGCCTTCGCCCAGGTTGCCGCCAGCTACCCGACCCATGCCAAGGTGCCCGATTCGCTGTTCAAGCTGGCGGACGTCGAGCGGCGCCTGGGTAACAATGACCGGGCCAAGGGCATCCTCCAGCAGCTGATTGCCCAGTACCCAGGCTCTTCTGCCGCCCAGCTGGCGCAGCGCGATCTGCAGCGTCTGCCCTGAGCCTTTCAACGTTGTGAAAAGCCCGCGCTGGTCGCGGGCTTTTTCATGGGCGCGTGCCCAGGTCGTCGCCTGCGCGGCGGGAAAAATGTTGCCCGGGCGCTTTTTCGCTTAGAATCGCCGCCCCAACTTTCCCGCAACGGAGGCGGATGGCCTGTTTCGCCGTCACGCCCGGTGCCGATATGCAAACAACCCTGCGCATTACCGAGATTTTCTACTCGCTGCAGGGCGAGACCAATACCAGTGGCCTGCCCACGGTATTCGTTCGCCTGACCGGCTGCCCGCTACGCTGCCAGTACTGCGATACCGCCTATGCCTTCAATGGTGGCGAGATCATGAGCCTGGAGGCCATCCTCGAGCGGGTAGCTTCCTTCAAGCCGCGTTATGTCTGCGTCACCGGTGGCGAACCGCTGGCACAACCCAATTGCATCCCTTTGCTCGAGCAGCTGTGTGACGCCGGCTACAGCGTGTCGCTGGAAACCAGTGGAGCCATGGATATTGCCCCTACGGACCGACGGGTCAGTCGGGTGGTCGATCTGAAGACCCCGGGCTCGCAGGAGGTCGCGCGCAACCTCTACAGCAACCTGGATGAGCTGACCGGCAACGACCAGGTGAAGTTCGTCATCTGCTCGCGCGAGGATTACGACTGGGCTGTCTCCAAGCTGATCGAGTACCGCCTCGATCAGCGTGCCGGCGAGGTGCTGTTCTCGCCCAGCCACCAGCAGGTGGATGCCCGCGCCCTGGCCGACTGGATCATTGCCGACAACCTGCCGGTGCGTTTCCAGCTGCAGCTGCACAAGATCCTCTGGAACGACGAGCCGGGGCACTGAAATGACCGACAAGAAAGCCGTGGTGCTGCTCTCCGGTGGCCTGGATTCGGCCACCATCCTGGCCCAGGCCAAGGCGGCCGGCTTCGCCTGCTACAGCATGAGTTTCGATTATGGCCAGCGTCACCGTGCCGAGCTGCAGGCGGCCGAGCGGGTGGCGCGCCAGCTCGGCGTGGTCGAGCACAAGGTGATCGGCCTCAACCTCAACGGCATCGGCGGCTCGGCCCTGACCGACAGCTCCATCGCCGTGCCGGAGAGTCCGACCGAGGGCATCCCGATTACCTACGTGCCGGCGCGCAACACGGTGTTCCTGGCCCTGGCGCTGGGCTGGGCCGAGGTGCTGGGTGCCCACGACATCTTCATCGGCGTGAATGCGGTGGATTACTCCGGCTACCCGGATTGCCGTCCCGAATTCATCGCCGCCTTCGAGCGGGTGGCCAACCTGGCGACCCGCGAGGGCGTGGAGGGCAGCGGTTTCCGCATCCAGGCGCCGCTGCAGAACCTGTCCAAGGCGCAGATCGTGCAGATCGGCTTGCAGCATGGCGTCGACTACGGTCTGACCGTGTCCTGCTACCAGGCCGATGATGATGGTCGTGCCTGCGGCAAGTGCGACAGCTGCCGCCTGCGCGCGGCGGGCTTCGCCGCGGCCGGCGTGGCCGACCCGACCCGCTACGCGTAAGTTTTTTTCGTGGAGTGTTGATTTCCTGAATCAAATCAGTATCATGCGCACCGCGTTGGGTCGTTAGCTCAGTCGGTAGAGCAGTTGGCTTTTAACCAATTGGTCGTAGGTTCGAATCCTACACGACCCACCATATCGCTAAAGCCAGTCATCAGACTGGCTTTTTTTATGCCCGCAAAAGATGCCGACAGAGGCGCTAGAGGGGCCGGTGGTATACTGGCCATTCGCGTACAGCGCTCGCAGGTTTCATGACATGACCCAGATTTCCGAACGCCTGCTGGTTCAGGCCCACCTCGCCGCCAAGCAGCCCAAGCCGCTGACCGCCGAGGAGGAGGCCTTCTACCGCAGCGAGATCGCCGCCGAGCTGAAGAAGCAGAATGCCGTGCTGGTGGCCCACTATTACTGCGATCCGGTGATCCAGGCCCTGGCCGAGGAAACCGGTGGCTGCGTGTCCGACTCCCTGGAGATGGCCCGTTTCGGCAACCAGCATGCGGCGCAGACCGTGGTGGTGGCCGGGGTCAAGTTCATGGGCGAGACGGCCAAGATCCTCAATCCGGAGAAGCGCGTGCTGATGCCGACCCTGGAGGCCACCTGTTCGCTCGATCTGGGTTGCCCGGTGGACGAGTTCTCGGCTTTCTGCGACCAGCACCCGGACCGCACCGTGGTGGTCTATGCCAACACTTCGGCGGCGGTGAAGGCGCGCGCCGACTGGGTGGTGACCTCCAGCTGCGCGCTGGAGATCGTCGAGAGCCTGATGGACAACGGCGAGAAGATCCTCTGGGCGCCGGACCAGCATCTGGGGCGCTACATCCAGCGCGAGACCGGTGCCGACATGCTGCTGTGGGACGGTGCCTGCATCGTCCACGAGGAGTTCAAGGCCAAGCAACTGGAAGACATGAAGGCGCTGTATCCGGAGGCCGCCGTGCTGGTGCACCCGGAGTCGCCCGAGGCGGTGATCGAACTGGCCGACGCAGTGGGCTCCACCAGCCAGCTGATCAAGGCGGCGCAGACCCTGCCGAACAAGACCTTCATCGTCGCCACCGACCGCGGCATCTTCTACAAGATGCAGCAGCTGTGCCCGGACAAGGTCTTCGTCGAGGCGCCCACGGCCGGCAACGGCGCCGCCTGCCGCAGCTGCGCGCACTGCCCGTGGATGGCGATGAATACCCTGCAGCGCACCCTGCAGTGCCTGCGTGAGGGCAGCAACGAGATCCTCGTGGAGCCGGCGCTGATTCCGCGCGCGGTCAAGCCGCTCAAGCGCATGCTGGATTTCACCCAGGCGGCGCGGCTGAAGCTGGCCGGCAACGCCTGACTATCCAGCACGCAGAAAAAAGCCCGGCCAGTGCCGGGCTTTTTCATGGCTGGGTTCAGCGCAGCATCTTGTCGATGGCGCGCTGCTCCTCCTGGAGTTCCTGCTGGCGTGCATCGATGCGCGAGGCCAGGGGGAAGTTGCTGCTGGCCCTGCGCTTGGCCAGGTCGAGCTGCTCCAGAGCCTGGTCGTAATCACCGACCAGGGCGAAGAACTCGGCGCGCGCCTGGTGCAGGCCGATGATATTGCCGGTCTGGCCGCGCACTTCGGCGACCTGATACCAGATGTCCGGGTCGTTGCCGCGCTGCTTGAGCAGTTCGTCGAGGGCGACCTCGGCGTCCTTGTGCCGGTTCTGCTTGAGCAGCAGGTCGATGCGCGCCTGCTCCAGCGGGTAGTTCTCGGGATACAGGCCGCGCAGGCGCTCGATGCGCTGGCCGGCCTCGGTCGTACGGTTGGCGGCGACATCCAGCTCGATCATTGCCAGGTTGTAGTGCAGGTCGTTGGGCGCCTTGAGCAGCAGTGCATTGAGTTCGCTGCGTGCCTCGTCGAGCCGGCCGCCCTTGATCTGCGCGATGGCTAGGCCGTAGCGCGCGGCGTCCAGCTGCTGGTTGCTGTCGAGCATGGCGCGGAAGCGTTTGGCGGCAATGCCCGGGGTTTCTTCGAAGATCAGCTGTACGCGGGCGCGCATCAGCTGGTACTCCAGGCTGTCCGAGCGGCCCTGGGCGGGGAATTGTTCGGCGCGGTTGCGGGTGTCGGCCACGCGCGACTCGGTCACCGGGTGGGTGAGCAGGAACTCCGGCGGCTTCGAATCGTAGCGGTACTGACGCATCAGGCGCTCGAACATGCTCGGCATGGCGCGTGGATCGTAGCCGGCACGCTCCAGGTTAAGCAGGCCGATGCGGTCGGCCTCCTGCTCGTTCTGCCGGGAGAAGCGCCGCTGTTCCTGAATGGCGGCAGCCTGGGCGCCCATGATGGTGGCGATGCCGGCATCGCCGGCGCCAGCGGCGGCGGCGACTATGCCGGCGAGCATGGCAGCCATCACCGGTACCTGCATGCGCTTCTGCGCTTCGACCCCGCGGGCGAAGTGGCGCTGCGACAGGTGCGCCAGTTCGTGGGCCATCACCGAGGCGTACTCGGCTTCGGTCTGGGCGTGCAGCAGCAGGCCGCCGTTGACCCCGACTATTCCGCCGGGGGCGGCGAAGGCGTTGATCTGCGGGCTGTTGAGCAGGACGAACTCCAGGCGCCGATCCTCCAGCTGGCTGGTTTCGGCCAGGCGATAGACGCTGCTTTCCACGTAGTCCTTGAGTTGCGGGTCGGACAGCTGGTCGATCTGACCACGCAGGATGCTCAGCCAGGCGCGGCCGAGACGATGTTCCTGTTCGGGCGAGAAGATCGAGGAGCTGGCGTCGCCCAGCGAAGGCAGGTCGCTGGCGCCGACGGGCAGGGCGAGGCAGGCGAGGGCGAGCAGTGTGGGGCGCAGAAGATTCATGCACGAGGCTCTGGCGTGGGCAAAGCCGTTACTCTAGCCGGCCAGGCCGGCCGCTGGCCAGGGTTGTGCGGTATCCTTGCCGGCCTGCGAGGAGATGCCCATGACCGAGATGCCCACCTGCGATGCCGAACTGGATGCCAGTGGCCTGAACTGCCCGCTGCCCCTGCTCAAGGCCAAGCTGGAGCTCAATCGCCTGCCCAGCGGCGCGGTGCTCAAGGTGATCGCTACCGATGCCGGCTCGCAGCGCGATTTCCGCGCCTTCGCCCGCCTGGCCGGGCACGCCCTGCTGCGCGAGGAAGAGGAAGACGGCGTGTTCCGCTACTGGTTGCAGAAGGCCTGATGGTGCTGCAATGAACAAGGGCCGCGTTTGCGGCCTTTGTCGTCATCCCTGGTGCAGCGCCTGCGCGGCTGCCAGCACCTCGTCCACGTGCCCCGGCACCTTCACGCCACGCCATTCGCGGCGCAGCACGCCCTCAGCGTCGATCAGGAAGGTGCTGCGGTCGATCCCCAGGTATTCCTTGCCGTACAGCTTCTTCGGCTTGATCACGTCGAACAGCTGGCAGAGCGCCTCGTCCTTGTCGCTGATCAGCTCGAAGGGGAAATCCTGCTTGCACTTGAAGTTCTCGTGGGACTTCATGCCATCGCGCGAGACGCCGAAGATCACCGTGTTGGCGGCCTGGAAGGCGGCATGCTGGTCGCGGAAGCCCTGGCCCTCGGTGGTGCAGCCCGGGGTGCTGTCCTTGGGATAGAAATAGATCACCACCTGGCGGCCCTTGAGCGCGCTCAGGGAGACCTGCTGGCCGCTGGTGGCGGCGGCGCTGAAGTCGGCGACGGGGTGGTCGAGGGAGACGGCCATCGTTAGCTCCTTACGGGTTCTGCGGGCGCCAGGGTTCGATCAGGGCGTCCAGGTTGAGAGCGTCGGCGAAGTCGAGGAACTGGTCGCGCAGCCAGCTGATCTGCGTGCCCGGCGGCAGGGTCACGGTCAGGGTGGCGTTGAGCAGGGTGCCGCCGGTCTGCGGTGCCTGGTAGGTGTCGCAGGTGATGTTCTCCAGCTCGACGCGGTGGTCGCTGAAGAACTGGCACAGCTCGTTGAGGATGTCCGGGCGGTAGGCGCAGCTGACGTAGGCGACGTAGGGCAGGGCGTTGGGGCGCACGTCGAGGGCGCCGCTACGCACCATGTTGACGTTGAAGTCGTGGCGCTTGGCCAGTGCTGGCAGGGCGCCTTCCAGGCGGGCCAGGGCATCCCAGCTACCGCTGACCTGCAGCACCAGGGCGCTGTATTCGCCGTGGCGGGTCAGGCGGCTGCTGACGACACCACAGCGGTTCTCCTGGCTGGCCCGGCAGAGCACGCTGGTCAGCTCCATGGGGTTGGCGCCGAGGGCACTGATGACGAGGAATTGTTCGCGAACCTGGGGGGTGGACATGCAGCTTTCCTGAAACGATGGGCGCCCGGCGCAATGGGGCGCCAAACAAAGGAGGAAGGGTAGCGAAAAGCGCCGCTCAGGGGAATGCTGCGGCGGTTGTGCAACACCGGAGCCGCCAGTACCATTACGGCTCTCTTTTTCCGGCAGGAGCGGTTGCATGATTTCGGGCAGTATGGTGGCACTGGTCACGCCCATGGACGCACAAGGCGGTCTGGACTGGGACGCCCTGAGCAAACTGGTCGACTTCCACCTGCAGGAAGGCACCAACGCCATTGTCGCCGTCGGCACCACCGGCGAGTCCGCCACCCTGGATGTCCACGAGCACGTGGAAGTCATCCGCCGCGTGGTCGACCAGGTGGCCGGGCGCATCCCGGTGATCGCCGGTACCGGCGCCAACAGCACCCGCGAAGCCGTCGAGCTGACCCAGAATGCCAAGAGCGTCGGCGCCGACGCCTGCCTGCTGGTCACCCCCTACTACAACAAGCCGACCCAGGAAGGCCTGTACCAGCACTTCCGCCACATCGCCGAGGCGGTGGCGATTCCGCAGATCCTCTACAACGTGCCGGGCCGCACCGCCTGCGACATGCTGCCGGAAACCGTCGAGCGCCTGGCCAAGGTGGCCAACATCATCGGCATCAAGGAAGCCACCGGCGACCTGCAGCGCGGCCAGGACATCCTCGACCGCGTCAGCGCCGACTTCCTGGTCTATTCCGGTGACGATGCCACCGCCGTCGAGCTGATGCTGATGGGCGGCAAGGGCAACATCTCGGTGACCGCCAACGTCGCGCCGCGCGCCATGGCCGAGTTGTGCGCCGCCGCCATGCGCGGCGATGCCGATACCGCCCGCGCCATCAACGAGCGCCTGATGCCGCTGCACAAGAACCTGTTCATCGAATCCAACCCGATCCCGGTGAAGTGGGCCCTGCACGAGATGGGCATGATGCAGGACGGCATCCGCCTGCCGCTGACCTGGCTCAGCCCGCGCTGTCACGAACCGCTGCGTCAGGCCATGCGCCAGTCCGGCGTCCTGGCTTAATTGAGGAAGCATTACGCATGAAGCGACTGGCTGGACTCTCCGCCCTTGCCCTGATCATCTCCAGCACCAGCGGCTGCGGCTGGCTGTGGGGCGACGAAGGCTACTTCCGTGACCGCTCCACCGACTACCTGGACGCGCGTCAGACCGCGGCCATGCAGATGCCGGCCAATGTCGACGCCAAGCGCATCGACCCGCTGTTGCCGGTGCCCGCGCACATCGCCACCAGCACCGCCACTCCGCAGGAGTTCGAAGTGCCGCGCCCGCAGGCCATCGGCATGAGCGGCGCGGCGGCCAGCGAATTCAGCCTGCAGAAGAGCGGCGACTCGCGCTGGCTGGTGGCCCAGCGCAGCCCGGCGGAAGTCTGGCCGGTGGCCCGCGCCTACTTCGAGAACAACGGCTTCCGCATCGCCGAGGAACGTCCGCAGACCGGCGAGTTCGTTACCGAGTGGCAGACTCCGGCCGAGCTGGCCCCGTCCATGGGGCGTCGCGTCGGCAGCCTGCTGTCCGACAGCGACAATCAGGTGCGCGCCCGTGTGCGCATCGAACCGGGCGTGGTGCGTGGTACCAGCGAGGTGTTCGTCGCCAGCGTCGAGCGCGAAGAGGGCAGTAGTGCCGACGTGGCCTTCCCGGCGCGCACCGGCATCGCCAGCCTCGAGGCCTCGCTGCTCGATGGCATGCTCGACGACCTGAGCAGCACCGCCGAGCACGGCTCCGTCTCTCTGCTGGCCGCGCGCAACTACGATGCGCCGAGCCGTGTCAGCCTGACCCAGGACGGTGCCGGCAACCCGGTGCTCAACCTCAGCACCGACTTCGATCGCGCCTGGTCCAGTGTCGGTCGCGCCCTGGAGCTGGCCGACGTGCGCGTCGATGACATCAACCGCAGCCTCGGCGTGTACTACGTCAACCTGGCCGAGGGTGCCAAGAAGCCGGAAGAAGAGAAGGGCTTCATCAGCGGCCTGTTCGGCAGCGAGCCGACCAAGGAAGAGATCGACGCCCGCGCCGAGCGCTATCAGGTGCGCCTGACCAGCAATGCCGGCGGCGACGTGCAGGTCTCGGTGGAGAAGGACATCAACACCGTGGCACCGGAAGACGTGGCCCGCCGCGTGCTGACCCTGATCCAGGAAAACCTCGGCTGATCGGTGCCGGCCACGCGCCGGCCATGCAGCGAATCGATAGGCGAAACCCGGTGGGTTTCGCCTGTTTCGTTTGAACCAGGCGGAAAACTCGACATGACCACTCCCTCTACCCTGAGCCTGAAGAAGATCTACTCCGGCAAGGTCCGCGACCTCTACGAGATCGATGCCAAGCGCATGCTGATGGTCGCCAGCGATCGCCTGTCGGCCTTCGATGTCATCCTCGAGGAGCCGATCCCGGAGAAGGGCAAGATTCTCACCGCCATCTCCAATTTCTGGTTCGACAAGCTCAAGGACCTGGTGCCCAACCACTTCACCGGCGACCAGGTCGAGGACGTTGTGCCGGCCGCCGAGCTGCCGCTGGTGGCCGGCCGTGCGGTGGTTGCCAAGCGCCTCAAGCCGGTGCCCGTGGAGGCCATCGTGCGCGGCTACATCGTCGGCTCCGGCTGGAAGGAATACCAGAAGAGCGGTACCGTCTGCGGTATCCAGCTGCCGGCCGGACTGAAGGAGGCGGCCAAGCTGCCGCAACCGATCTTCACCCCCTCGACCAAGGCCGCCGTCGGCGACCACGACGAGAACATCAGCTTCGCCCAGTGCGAGGCCATCATCGGTGCCGAGCTGGCGGCCAAGGTGCGCGACACCGCCATCGCCCTGTACAGTGCGGCGGTCGAGTACGCGGCCACCCGCGGCATCATCATCGCCGACACCAAGTTCGAGTTCGGCCTGGACGAGGACGGCACCCTGACCCTGATGGACGAGGCGCTGACCCCGGACTCCAGCCGCTTCTGGCCGGCCGACAGCTACGCCGAAGGCAGCAATCCGCCGAGCTTCGACAAGCAGTTCGTGCGTGACTGGCTGGAATCCACTGGCTGGAACAAGCAGCCGCCGGCCCCGGCCGTGCCGGCCGACGTCGCGCAGAAGACCGCCGACAAGTACCGCGAGGCGCTGACCCGCCTGACCCAGTGAGGCGTGGGCGCGTGAAGGAAGGGTAGCCTTGGCTCCCCTTTTTCATACGCACGGCGCAAGCGCCTGATCGGCCAAGAAAAATTGCTGGACTAAAGGCCCTCAGCTGGTATCATGCGCACCGCTTTGGGAAGATGCCGGAGTGGTCGAACGGGACGGATTCGAAATCCGTTGTGTCAGCAATGGCACCTAGGGTTCAAATCCCTATCTTCCCGCCATACTCAAAGCCTAAGCCCCTGAAATTCTTAGAGTTTCGGGGGCTTTTGCTTTTTGGCGCTTGCGACTGTCGATAAAGTGTCGAACTCCCTAGCACACGAAATACTGACGCGATAACCTCCCGAACAGTCGTCCACTGAAGTGGATCAATGCTCACAAGGGAGAGACAGATGGAAGTCGACTGGAACAGTGCTTTTTGGTGGTTAATGGGCGTTGCTGTTACGTGGATCGTTTTTATTCTGCAGGGCAGAAAAAAGAAGGCAATCCGACAAAGGCTCAGAGAGCTTGATCTGCACCTTGAATACGTAAACCGCCTAAAGGGCTCTCAAGAGTATTTATTCGGCATTGCATTCTTTGCCCTATTCATGGTGCTTTTTTTCATTTCTGTAGGGCTCATGCTTCCGGCTCTCGGCGAGTACCTGCTATCGATTCTGCCTTTTCCTCTGATTGCCAAGCTTTGCAACGCACTCTCAATGATGTCTTTCATGTTGGCGACAATAGTTGCGTTCACAGAAGCCCTGGCGTTTAGGGACTTCTCCAACATTGAGAGAACACAGCAACGCATAGAGAAAAAGCGTGCAAAGCTGCAGGAAGATCTCAACAACGCGTAATCGATTCTGCTTCATGCCACCAGATTGAGGGGCCAAATTTGGTGGCGTCCTGCAGGTGATCCGGCGCTAAGTGCGCATAGCGCATAGTCATTGCCAGCGACGTGTGCCCTAGGATTTTCTGCAGGGTCAGGATGTTGCCGCCGTTCATGATGAAATGGCTGGCGAAGGTGTGTCGGAGCACATGCGAGGACTGACCGGCAGGAACCGGTAAGCCGGATGCCCCCAGGGTCTTGTCGAAGCTGTTGATGCAGTTCGAGAAGGGGCCGTGCTGTTTGAAGTGGCGCTGAATCATCACCTCCAGCTCCTGGGCAATTGGTATCGACCGGGTGCGCTTGCCCTTGGTATTCGCGAACGTCACCAGCTGATTGCGTACCCGCTCGGGTGTGAGTGCCTGAGCTTCTCCCCAGCGCGCTCCAGTCGCCAAACAGATGGCCGCGATCATTGCGACGTGAGGCGTCTTGCAACGCTTGTGGATGGCCTCAAACAAAACCTTGATCTGGTCATTGGTCAGGTAGGTCAGCTCCTTTTCCTGAAGGCGTAGCGGGCGAACCCGTGCGAGTGGATTGGGGTAGTCGATTTCCCCGAGCTGCTGCAGCACGTTGAAGACAGACCGTAGGTAGCCGAGCCTGTTGTTTAGGGTTTTCGGATTGGCGCCGGCTTTGAGTGCTTGGGTGCGATACTCGGCGTATTCATTGCCGGTCATCTTGATGGCTACCGGGTCGCCCAGGGTCTTAGCCAGCTCATCCAGTAAGCGCCGGCGTGCTTCACCATCCGCCAGGGTGTAGGCGTGCAGGGTGGCCCAGCGGTCGATCAGCTCAGAGAGACGGCGCTTGTCCTTGGGCTTGGGGGACCAATCCGGGGTGTCGATGACCTTGGCCCTGCAGGTAGCTTCGAAGCGCAGCGCCTCAGCCTTGGTTTTGACCGTCTTGCGGAAGCGCTTGCCCTTGATGGGCTCTACATCGACCTTCCAGCGTCCGTTGGGTAGTTGCTCGATTGCCATCAGACAGCCCGCCCCCAGCGCACATGCCGCTCTTCGAGCAGGTTCTTGATGTGCTTGTAGATGTCGAACTCGGTCAGGTCCTTGGCGGCGTAGTGGTCGCGGATGACCGGCCAGCATTCCCATTCTTTCAGCCGGTCAAACGCCTTTTTTGCGCCCACCCGTTCCCTTGCCAGCAAGCTGACGAAGTTTCCCAGAAACAGCTCGACATTCTTCCCGGAGAAGCCGCGAGCGGTCTTGTAATGGCGCTTGTAATGGGTGTCCTCAAGCAGCGAGTCGGCGGCGATATCGACACGCACATCGTCACGAATCAGCGTCCAGATCGGCTCATATCTGCCGGGGCGGGATTGCAGGCGGAACTGGGTTAGGCCATAGCGCCAGAGGCCGTCGAGGTGGCTGGAGAAGGCTGCGAAGGTGCGCGTGTCGATCAGGGCGCCGGTGCGCACGTCCACTGAGCCGCTGGCGAACTGCTGGATGATGGAGTGGTGATAGCGCAGTTCGATGCGCCACACGTCCTGGGCCGGGTTGTAGTTGTCCGGGTCACCCTCGTCGAAGCTGTCACGACGACGCCAGACGCCTTCCCAATAGTCGAGCTTGTCCATGGCCCTGGCTTGCTCGGTCTTGTTGTAGATGCAGAGCTGAATGCCACCGGCAGAGCCGAACATGGAGGTTTCCCCACGTCCGTAGACGCTGGCTTTCGTGGCCCAGGAAATCTCATTGATGCCCGATATGTCGCGGTGGGTGCGCGCGCGGCAGTGCATGCGCGCCATCAGGTCGGCAGGCGGTTGCCAGCCCTGCAGGTCCAACGCCAGATGCACCGCGCACTGGTTGGTTTCCACATGGGTGAGGACTTCGCGGGCGTAGTAGTCGAGACGGGCTTGCAGACGCTCGGGGCTCAGTGCGTCCAGGGCATGCGGAGAGACTTCGATTTTCAGGTGAGGGCCAATGACGTCGAGCTTGGTGTTGAAGTTCTTTACCAGCAGCACGAAGCCCAGATCGGCGTTCTGCAGCTTGTACTGGTAACCGGAGTCACGCCCGACGCGACCGGAGTGCCAGCGCTGGCCGGCGAAATCGACAATGGTTCCGGGCTTCTCGAACAGCGCCATGATCTCGGGGCGGATCAGCCCCCGGTACAGCTGGCGGACCGTATCGACGCCGCAGCGCAGCAGACGGACTTTCGAGAGGTCTGTGAGGATGGCGGTTTTATCATCGAAGAACAGTCGCCCGGTCGGGGACTCGTTAAACTCGTTATCGACTCGCAGTTGATCCTTAACGCTCATGCTGTTCGCTCCAAATAGCTACGAATTGAAACTCGGTTAATCGGTTTATCTGACGTGTTACAGGGACGTCCCGCGCGCGCTTTTGGCGCCGCGCTCGTACCTCGCCACGGCGCGCAAAAGCGCCCAGGAGAAGGCGCGGATCACCATAGGAAGCGCCCTTTCTCGAACGGCACACCCTGCACAAGGGTTCCTTTCTGGGGCTGACCTGGGGGCTGCGGGGCGGCCTCCTGCTGCTGTCCCTGGCGGGGTTCGGGCATCTGGTCACGTCCACTGCCCCGATCGGCGATCGCCGGATCGAAGTAGCCGTGCTCAACGGTGTTCTTGCAGAAGGAAAACGAGGTCTTGTGCCACGTACCCTGCTGGGTGAAGCACTCGCAGATATAGGCCCGGTCGCCGGCCCGCACGACCCGATAGCGCTTGCGGTTGCGCTCGATGTAGCCCTCGTCACGACTCATCACGCAGGACAGGCGCGGATAGGTCTTGGGCTTGGTTAGCTCGTCATAGATGGGCGCCGAGCTGGGGATATCGGGGATGCGCGGGGTGCGCAGGGCGAGGTATTTCTGAGGGCTGATCGGCTCTTTGTCGGTTGCGGCGCCGACCGGGTTTATCAGGGAGCCGACCTGGCCTTTGACCTGCTCGACCAGGCCCTTTTCCGCAGCGGGCGCGCTCGCTTCCAGCTGGGGTTGTTCCTTGCCCAGTTCATAGCGCTCATAGGCGCGGTAGACCATGAACACCGCGCCGAGGATCACCGCACCGGCCAGGAGGAACTTGGTCGGCAGCTTGGTCTGGAAGTGATGGCTGGCGTTGCTGCTGGTGTAGACGCTGAAGAACTTGCGATCCAGGCGAACGGTTTTCTTGTCGGCATCCTTGAAGCTGCTTTTGACCTCGACCTTCTCGATCACCGAGTCGGACTCGAAGCGCAGCAGCTGGGAGGACTTGAACACCCGCCAGTAGTGAATGTGGCCATTGCACAGGCGGCGTAGGTGCACGTCGATATAGCGCGGGTCCTGGGTGACGAGGTGGACCTCATGGCCCTGATGGCGCATGGTCTCGAAGCGGCTGATGTGCTCCGGTGGCCGGCCTCGGGTATCGCGGGCACCGAACCAGCCCTGGGCCTCATCCACGACAATGATCGAGTCTTGCGGCAGCTGGAACCACAGCTCGGGATCTTCGAAGTGGAACCATGCCGCCCGCAGCAGTTCGGGCTTGAGGCCGTTGATGTTGTGGAAGTAGACCGGACGGCCCTCGTTGAACGCCTTTTCATCCACTTCGCGGATGGTGTTCAGCGTCTTGCCGTGGCCGGGCTTACCGGTGCGGATATAGAGCATGGGGCGGCCTCCTTATGCTTCGATGGAGGTGCCGCCCGGCTTGCGCCAGACCTGGGCACGACGGCGATCCTGGGCCTTGTTCAGACCGGCGATCACCAGCCGCGTAGTCACCGCGGCGAGGAAGATGTTGATGGCTACATCGATCTTGGCAAGCCCGAGAATCTGCTGGATGACCAGGGTGCTGGAGCCCATGCGGCTGACGACGTAGCTGGTGACCTGTTCGAGCAAGACGTTGTAGCCGACATAGGACACGAAGCCGATGCCGATCAGGCGGAAAATGAAGTTGATGAGCGGCTGGACCATCATGAAGACCAGCTGAACGGCCCATAGCCAAATAGGCATCACTCACCTCCAGTAGCGCGGCCGACATACACGGCGAAGAAGACTGCAGCAGCCGCCACGATCAGATAGGACAGGTCGCTGGCGAACTGGCACAGCGGCTCATAGGTGAAGGAGAAGGTGCGGCCACCGGCCAAGCTCAGGTGAACGGTCTTGTCGGGCGGGCAGCTGCTGGGCAGGAAGCGAGTGCCCTCACTGAACATGTTGCCGAGGTTGATTTCCTCGTCTTGCTCAGCCTCGAAGTCGGGGTTGTCGAGGAAGTCGCCAATGTCGTCACGCTGATCGGGGAAGTAGGCCGACTCCTTCTCACGACAGTGGTGTTCCTTCTGGACGTCGAGCTGAGCGCAGGCGATGGCATCCCCCTCGCAAACAAGCACCTGTTCGCAACCCCAACCAGAGGCTGAGCCGCCGCCATCGCTGCCGGAGTCTCCACCGCCGGTGTCGCCACCATCACCAGGATCACCACCACCGGTATCGCCACCGCCTGTGTCACCGCCTCCGGTATCACCGCCGCCAGTGTCACCACCGTCGCCGGGATCACCGCCGCCCGTGTCGCCGCCATCGCCAGGATCACCACCGCCAGAGCAGCCCTCTGCATTAGGGTCGGCTCCGCAGGGATCAGGTGGAGAAGAGCCCGGAGGAATATCGGGAGTAGCAGGATTGCCCCCACTGTTGCAGGCACTACCGTCGAGGGTATAGGTCAGGTTCGAATAGGCAATTTCAGCGGCAGGGTCGGCAGGGTCGGACTCTGCAAAAACATCGGAAGGCGCCGATGCATCGAGAATGCCCTGACAGCCAGAAAGGCAGTAGTTAAGCGGGTAAGGAAAACCAAAGTCCTGATAAGGGCGACTGTCGGTGTACTGGCGACCAAGAGGCCAAGAAAGGTTGTCGGTAGTGCCTGACTCGCAGGACGTGCGGACGATGTAGCAGAGAGAATCGCCGCAGTTGAAACCCTGGCCGGTGAAAACCTGGCCGTCGGAAGTGCGCTTGAAGTCAAAGAGACAGGGCTCTCGACCGGTCGCGCCACCATAACTAGCAAAAGCTCGGGTGATAGTGCCGTTAGTACGAGATGCCTGAGCAATGGGAATGGCCGCATCACATGCAGCCTGAGCCGTTGAGTAATACTCGCCGTTAGCTTCAAGTTGGAAGGTATAGGCAGCATAGGCGGGCTGGAGACTCAGTAGCAGAACCAGAAATAAGAGCCGGCGCATAGTCACACCCGCCCGAAAAACAGCGCCCACAGGGCGGCGATGGTGAGGATGAGAACGAACCATTCTTGAGACATGGCAGTGCTTCCAGCTGGATAAGAAAACCCCGCCGGAGCGGGGTTATTCTTGCCCGGCACGGGACGTGACGAGCAGGCTTACAGGGCGCGACGCATGTACTTGAAGGCCGCAGCGGCCACCAGTACGCCGAACACGGCCCAGCCGATGGTGCCGACGTCGGTGCCAGCGGTATCCAGAGCAGCGGTGGCCTCGGGCGGAACAGCGGCGTAAGCCTGCTGGATAGACAGGACACCAACAGCAGCAGCGGCGCCGAGGGTGCGTTTCAGGTTGTGCAGGTGTTGCTTCATGGGTGATACCTCATTGCTTGAGTACTTTTTTCAGGACGAGGAAGCCGAACACCAGGGCGAACAGGGTGATTGCTTCACCTTGCAGCTCGGCCACGTCATCCCAGGTCAGGGCAGTCCCGTAGAGGGCCTGCATTTCCTCCTGGGTGAGGCTGACCAGAGTTCCGGTGCAGATGGGTTCACCACCGGCACCGACGCTCCAGGCGCCCTCACACGCGAGGAAATTCACAGGGGGCTCCGGCAGCGCGGGCACGCCTGAATCAGTTGCCAGTCACGCGCCGGGGCGCAGGCGTGGCAGTGATTGCAGAAGATGCGCACCATCGGAGCCGCCCTCTAATCAGGACTTGGCGGCGTCAGCCGGTGCAGCCGGCTTGGCGGTCTGGGTCGGTTGCTGGGTCGGGCGCTGGGCCTGCTCGCGGGGCTTCACCGACTCGATGTGCAGGGCGAGATTCTTGCCCTTGTTCTGGCCGCCACGGTCCACCTCGAAGGTGATGCGGACCATTTCCAGCGGCTCGAAGTGAGCGCCAGCGGCGAACACCTCGTCGGCGTGGTCATCGGCCACTGCCATGCCGATGATGGAGAGGCCGTGCTCGGTCTTGCCGTCCGGCTCATCGCCGTAGAAGACCTTCACGTATTTCGCGCCTTCCATTTCGGTTTTCTGGGTGCCCAGGAATGCGACTTCCATAGTGGAACGTGCCATGTGTGTTACCTCGCTAGTGGTGCGCCTGATTGCGCGGTTTGCCTTTCAGCAGGCCGAGCGAGTCCACACGGGCGAACTTTTCAGTTTTTCGCCCGAGGGGTTTCTCGGTTTGCCGGGGTTTTACAACTCGGCCAATGCGCGGGCCGTTATCGCGTCAAACACCAAGGGCCACGGCCCTTGTCATCCCGTGTCGCCACCGTCGCCCGCGACTGGCGGGCCAGTCACGGACGCCGGAGGCGATGCAGTTGGCGGGGGATCGGTCGGGGCCGTGCAGGACTCGACCACCGAATGAATGGAGCGGGTCAGGCTGGATTCGAGCAGATCAGCCGTTTCGGTGAGTTGCCAGAGGCACAGGCCGGTGCCGAGGGTGATGCCGATAACGACCGGAATCGTCCACTCACCCAGCAGCCAGAACAGGTAACGGCCAAAGCTGACGGTCAGACTCATTAGCTCAGCCCTCCAGCTCGAACGGCTCCAGAATCGGCACGAAGGGCGTTGGATTGCCCGAGTCGTAGATAACGTTCCAGTACTTCGGGGGCCGGGGCGGTGGCGTGTGTTTCGCGCAGATAAAAGCCGGTGTCGCCCGCCAGATGCCATTTACCTTGGTAACTGACGCGGGGCGGCATTGGTCGCAGGGTATGGACTGGTAGGGAGCGGACGCCGGTACGCGACGGGACCAGCACACAGAGCAGTCGCAGTTGGCGGCGTGCGGTCGGTGCAGATAGCGGTCGAGAGTGTTCATGGCTCATGCCGTCCACTCCTGTTCCAGCAGCCAGGAGCGCAGCAGAGCGCTATTGACCATGCGCAGCTTGCCGAGCTTCACCGAGGGGAGAACGCCGCGATACACCCAGGCACGGGCAGTGCCGAAGCTGATGCCGTTGCGCTCAGCCCACTTCTCGATGGGTTCTACATCCTGTTGTGGCCCCGCGAGCTTGCCGGGCTCCAGCTCTTCCAGTTCCATGCTCGTTCCGTCACTATTCGTTGCAATAACACTTTACGTGTTGATGAATAATTTATCAGGCAGGCATATCGTACCTTTGATGAATTATTTATCAATAAATAATTCATCAATTATTAGAGCTTTTAGGAATGATCGAAGACCGCCTTAGAACCTTGGTGCGCCATCTGGGCGCCACAAGGCTGGCAGAGGCCACCGCGATCAAGGAGCGGCAGCGGTGGCAGACCGTTGCAACCAATAGGAAGGTAAAAGCCCGTATTGAAGATCTGGAAGAGCTACTGAAAGTCTTCCCACAGTACGAGCTGTGGCTTTGGAGGGGCGAGGTTGATCCAGCTAATGGACAGGTCTCGCCAGGTTATGAGCTGGCCGATTCAAACTTGCCAAATCAAAACGCGGGATAGCAATTACTAAAGAAGTAGCTAGACGCTGGTATCTCGATGGAGTGAGGCAGAAGCGATAAGGAGACTTTAAATTGAGAGATGTGCTAATTAATCAGCTTCTAGCGATTATCTCTGGTTATAGAGCTGGGCAGATTGCACCACTCGATGTGGCTCATGTAGAGCGCTGGTTGGCAAATTTTGATGAAGCTGTCCAGATTCCAGTATTAAACGAAATTGTCTACACATTAGGGCGAACCTATTATTCCTATGAAAGAGTTTGCGCGGAGCTTGTGCGCATACTTTCTCTGGATAGCCTTAACAGGCAATTTTGGCAGAATGTCTCTCTACTGGATATACAGCAAGGGGGAAATAGTCAACATGACATTGTGGGCATAGTAGCTCGGTTGGTCTTTGATAGAATGGGGCTGCGCCCGCAAATTAATGGCGCAAGTAATACTTATATTTACCTCGATGACGGTATATTTACTGGTAAGAGAGCGGAGCAGGATATAACTGCATGGGTAAACAATGCTGCTCCTGATGGTGCAACGTTATACGTTGTGGCTATTTGGGTGCATTCATATGGTTTGTTTGCTCTTAAAAATGCTTTGGATCGTGTTAATGCGGCATCAAATAAAAACATAGCGATCCGCTGGGTGCATGGCACTGTGGTTGAGGATCGGAAGGCATATACTTATTCGTCTGATGTGCTTCGACCGACCCGACCTCCGGCAGACGTAAACGTACAGAATTACATAGATCAAATGATATATGCTCCTGTATACCGTCAAGACGGAAGTGCTGGAGGCTTAGGCTTCTTTTCTTCATGCGCTGGTAGAGATGTTCTAGAACAGGAGTTTTTAAAGGCAGGGGCGTATATCCGTGCTGTTTGCCGAAATCTAGGGGTCAGGCAGCGGCCACTCGGCAATAGCGCTCTTGAAACACTTGGTTTTGGGGCGATGATGGTTACATATAGAAACTGCCCAAACAATGCTCCTCTGGCGCTATGGGTAGATGCGCCCTGGTATCCTCTCTTTCCACGAGAAACCAATGCCCAGGCTGCACATCGGCGTATGTTTGGTTTGGCCCCTTAAGGTTGCAATGTGAAAAAAATTGCGATTCGGACATATAGTCGAAAGGAGTGCGTGGTTTTTTTAAAAACCAACGAGGCATTTGGCGGTCTTTCGAATATGGCTGGTGGGTATCCACTGAATATTGCGGGGATTAGAATAAATACCTCGGAGGCACTTTATCAAGCTTGTCGCTTCCCTCATTTGCCAGATATTCAGCGTCTAATAATTAGCCAGTCAAGTCCGATGACTGCGAAGATGCGATCAAAGCCATATCGCGAACAAACGCGAGATGATTGGCTTAGAGTGCGAGTCAGAATAATGAAGTGGTGCCTTAGGGTTAAGCTAATGCAGAATTGGGCAGAATTTGGGAGTTTGCTTCTTTCCACCAATGGCCGGCCTATTGTTGAAGAATCTAGGAAGGATTCTTTTTGGGGGGCAATTTCTACCGACGAAGAGCATTTAAGCGGAGCCAATGTTCTTGGCAGGTTGCTAATGGAGCTTCGTGATGAAGTTGTTATGAATGGCGTAAATGCATTTAAGGTTCTGCCGCCGCCGGTAGTCGAGAATTTTAATTTAATGAATAACCCCATCTCAGAGATTTCCTTAGTAGAAGCCTCTATTGAGATGGGGGGGCTAACTCGACAAAGGGATATTTTTTAGGAGTCTTACTATTTTACAAGGTAAAGATTTGGCTTCTGTGTTTTCCTGAGTGGCGAAATGACTTCTTTTCCAAGGAGGTCCTCTAAAAATTCGATCTTAACATGCAGCGATTTAGCAATGCTCTCTGCATGTATTCCCTTTTTTTCCGCAAGCATTACGAGTGACCTAGATAGCATCTCTGGCGGTTCTTGTGGAACTAGGTGATCTTCTTTTTCTCTAGCCGCTTCGCCTTTCTTTAAAGTTATTATTCCGCTTTTATACTGGGCTTCGGATATTAGCTCTAGCTGCCTTGCCCTATATATTATTGCGGCCTTACTAACTTTCCACTTTAGCTTGAATTCTGACATTCCAATCCAGTCAAGGCGAGAGCCGTTTGGTTTTGGAAATAATTTGAACATCATTGATCTAGGCAGAAGGAATGAGCTTGCGAACCTGTTTGCTTGGCTTTCTGTAACTCTGTCACCTGTGACTATGCCTTCATGCATAACTAAGTGGCCTAGCTCATGTGCAATATCAAATCTTTGTCGGCAAGCGCTTTCTTTGGCTGTATTTCTGACAATAAAGGGACGTTCAACCGATACTGAAAGAGCATCAATTTCCTTCGAAAGACCCTCAAAGGTGGTCACGACTGCACCTAGATTTTCTACGAGTCTGGTCATGCTACCTACAGGCCCTAACCCTAGGCTCCATGCATTTCTGCAGTATTCCGCTGCTCGTTCAATGTCCTCTGTTGTTTGAATGTTGGGAAGGCTAGGAATATCGTTCTGAGGAAACTTAACTTCTTGCTCAAGAAGGCGAATAAGCGAGTCAATCATCTCGCCCCGAGCAATTGCTACTTGTTTGATCGTATTTTTCGTGGTCAGTAGCTTTCTGAAATGAAACTGATCTTCATTAAGTCTTCTTGATTTTGGTGCGAAAAAACCAACCTCTACATTTAATGAATCCGCAAGGTCTTGCATTAATTGTTCTGTAGGGGTGTTCTGATTTGTTTCAAGCTTGGAAATGTATTGGCGTGTTTTGCCAACCTTTTCCGCAACCTCTTCAAGAGCTAGCCCGCAAAAAATGCGGGCTAGTCTTAGGGATGCTCCGTCAAAATTGTTGCTCATTCTCTTTACTCGTTCTGAGCTTCTTCATTCCCTGCATCTTCGCGAATTTCTACCTTGGCAGGGGGGATCTCTTTAGTGTCGGGTGTGAAACTGTCGATAGAATACAATACTTGACTAGCAGAGCTGTAAGTCCACTGAGAAACCTTCTCTTGGAAGACGTTATACCCAATGAAAAAGACCTGATCTTCATCTTCTTCGGTCAGAGCTTTCTCGACAACAAATCTCCACATAACAGGTTGAGACTCATCGAGTGCAAAAAGGGTATCTACAGCGTTACGCTTAAAGAAACCGACCTTCTCTGGAAGCTCATGATCATCCCTGAAAAAGCGACAAGGTACTTGACCAATCCGGAATGTCACATCCATTGCCGGACTGGCGAGAGATAGCCAATCGTACTGAGCGCTCAAACACATATCGATAAGCATATTGCGGGAGCGACCAAAAACAGCTGTCTCTCGCGTATACGTATCATCATAATGTGAGTCCATCTCGCGGATTGTGTTGAAGCGGATGTCTAGGAGTTGCTCAGCAATGACCGCCAGGCGCTCATCGGTCAGCTCTGGATAAAACGAGGATGGGTGAGGATGAGTCATAAGCGTTCCTGGCAGATTTGCAGTTTTGTCAACCAAAGAATCTGACAAAAACCGGGTTTTGTCAACCTGCCGCTGGCCAGGCCGAAAATGCAGCAAAAGAGGCTCTAGAAGGGCAGCCCTAATGACTGCCGGCAAGCTCTAGGGACATGCCTTGGCCGGTCGTGCACGACGATATAAGCGAGGATCTCGGACATCGAACTCGCCAAGCTCTTCACGGAGAATCGCCACGTCATGCGGGGCCTCTATTGAGAGCCTGACGAGGCCGCGGCGAATGTCGCGGATTTCGATCATGATCCCCGCGGGATGAAGTTGCTCAGGATTTTGATTGGATAGGTATCGCGTTCAACGTGGATAAAAGACGTTCGTTTTCAAGGCGAGTTAGGACTGGGTGATGCATCGAGGCCATCCTTGGTGTGCGATAAAGAGAGCCTGAGCCTGGACAACGCACAAGCCAATGGCGAGGTACAAGCGTCGAAAATGTGTCGAAATCACTGTGCCGGATAGGCACGTAGTGAGACGGTCCAGAGTGCTGAGGCCCCAGAGTGAGCGGGTTTGAGACGCAACGACACCGCAAAAATAGGGTTCAAATCCCTATCTTCCCGCCATTCATAGAAAGCCCCTGAAATCCTCGGATTTCAGGGGCTTTTGCGTTTCTGGCAGGGCATGGGGATGCCGTGCATGCGCTTGTCGCGGTTTTCTGTGTCTGTTTTGCTGTTTATTTGCTATTTTTGTATCAAACGAACATCAGGAGGGCGCCATGAGTGCACTCAGCAAGCCCGGTGTCGACGCCGAAGCCGTCCTGCTCAAGGCCCTGCTCAATACCCGTGAGCAGCTGGGGCTGACCCAGCAGGAGCTGGCCGCTATCGTCGGGGTCAACCGTTCCGCCATCAGCCGCTGGAGCGACAGCGGTGGCCTGCGTCCGCAGAGCAAGACCGGTGAGCTGGCGCTGCTGCTGATCCGCATCTACCGCGCCCTGTTCGCCCTGTTCGGTGGCAATCTCGAGGACATGCGCCACTTCCTGCGTACCGAGAACCGGCATCTGGCCGGCGTGCCATTGCAGCAGATGAGCCAGGTGCAGGGGCTGGTGCGTGTGGTGGAGTACCTCGACGCCATTCGCGGCAAGGTCTGAGCCTTCTTTTCCCGTTATCCGCCGTGGCGGATTGAGCGAGTCCCGATATGGATATCTGGCAGGCCTGCGCCGGCGCAGAGCAGATGATTCCCCTGCGTGGTCGCCTGGTGCGGCTGGTGGAGAATCAGGAACAGGTGGCCACCTTGCAACTGGTGGAAAGCCTGGAGGAGCAGGCGCTGCTCGAGCAACTGCTGGAGACCAGCAAGCCACCACTGCCGCCCAGTGCCGAACCCCTGCATTATCTGTTGCACACGCCGTTCCGCTACCCGCCGCTGCGCTGGGGCTCACGCTTCGGCCGGCGCCACGAGCCAAGCCTGTTCTATGCCGCCTGCCGGCTGGAGACGGCCATGGCGGAGACCGCCTTCTATCGCTTCGTGCTCTGGCACGGCATGGTCGAGCCGCCACCGAGCGGGCGGATTGTTTCCGAGCATTCCTCTTTCGAGGCGCGCTATCAGGTGGAGCGCGGCATTCGCCTGCAGCTGCCGCCTTTCGATCGTCATCGCGAGGCGCTCACCCTCCGCAGCGATTACCGCGCCACCCAGGCTCTGGGCAGCGCCATGCGCGAGGCGGGGGTGGAGGCCTTCGAGTACCCCTCGGCGCGCTGCCCGCAGGGCGGCAACAACGTCGCGCTCTATGCCCCGGCCGCCTTTGGCGAGAAGCGCCCGCGCAACCTGCAGCCCTGGTTGTGCGAAACCACCGCCGGCTATGTGGCGTTCAAGAGCGCGCAGGCGCCGGACACGCCGCGCCTGTTCGCCCTGGACCTGTACCTGCTGGATGGCGTGCTGCCGCAGCCAGCCTGATTCAGTGCTGGTGCTCGGCGGCGGGCGCGTCCCTCTGCACGGCCACCTCGACCTCGATGTCGCCGGCCTTCTCGAAGCGCAGGGTCAGCGGGAAGCGCTCGCCGTCCCTGGGCTGTTGGCGTACGCCGAACAGCATGACGTGATAGCCCATGGGCGCGAACTGCACCTCGGCGCCGGCCGGCACGCTCACGGCCTGGACCTGCTGCATCTTCATCAAGCCATTCTGGTGCAGGTGCTCGTGCAGTTCGGCCTTCTGCGCCAGCGGGCTGCTGACGCCGATCAGGCGGTCGGCCGCGCCGCGATTGTGCAGGACGAAGAAGGCCGCGGCATTCGGCGCGCTGGGTGGCATGGCGCGCGCCCAGGGGTGGTCGATGTGGATCTGCCCGGCGCTGTAGTCGTGGGCCTGGGCCAGCAGCGGCGCCAGTAGCAAGGCGGCCAGCAGCAGAAGTTTGGATGGGTGCATGAGGGTTCTCCTCGTCGGGATAGGTGTGCCGAATCTGCGCGCGCCAGGGGCTGCGCTCGGTATGGTCGGCGGGTGTCCGGGGCGGCGGCGAATGGGTGGGGATGATCAGTGTGCCGGTGAGGCGCGTGGATTGGCCGAGGGCCAGCAGTGGCGCGGTGACGCCCGGTGTGGCAGTGCGCGCCGCGGGCCCAGGCCCGCCCGGGGCTGCAGCAGCCAGGCGAGGGCGAACAGCAGGCCCAGGCAGACCAGCGCGCTACCGCTCAGGGCACAGCTGAACGGGGTACCCGCGGAGGCGGAATCCAGGTCGTCGGCGAAGCCCGCCCCGTGATGGCCGTCGGTGGAGCAAAAGAGGCCGCTGCCGCTCAGCTGCAGTCCGCTGGACTGGCCGTGGGCGATGGCGCAGGCAGCCAGGTTGCTCAGGATGCACAGGCAGAGCATCCAAGCGGTGGCGGCGCGACGTGACGGACTGAGGTTCATGGGCAGCGACTCTAGCATCGCCGGCCAGCCGGCAGAATCCCCCCGGGCTGTGCCCGGATGCCGCAGCAGAGCGCTCCGAAACGGGGCGAAGCGCGGCCCTGAGCGGCGCACTTGTGCACAATCGCGAGGCAGCTTGTCAAGCTTCTGTCACAAAGCGGCGTAACCAGCTGATTCTGCGCGGCTATTTTTTAAGGTGTTGAAAAATAAAGAATTTTTCTGTTGGTGAAAAAAGCACCAGTTTGAGCTGGAGCCCCATTCCTTGGGGGATGGGCAAGGTTTTCACCCAGTTGTCCACGGAGTTATCCACAGCTTCTGTGGATTTTCTAGAGTCTTTGTTCTAGAGCGCCTTTTACCGTGCTTGGCAAGTCTTTACCCGGCAAAAAAAGAGAGTAGAGTGGCGCGCCCCGCAGTCAGCCAATGCTTACATGAAGTCTCGCGTCCTGCTCGCCGCCCAGCCGCAACCCGCCCCGACCACCCGCCTGCCGATCCGCCTGGCCCTGTGGCTGCTCGATCGTCCGCGCCTGGGTCATCACGCCAGTATCAAGCGCATCGCCGGGCGCCTGCTCAAGCAGCCGGCGCGCCAGGGGGTGGTCGCCGCGCAGAGTCGCCTCGGCCAGCTGCTGTGCCGTGACTGCGGCAACGCGCGTGACCGCCGCATCGGCCTGGAGCTGCTGCGCCAGGCCGCGCGCGCCGGTGACCTGCGCGCCCAGCTGGAGCTCGGCCGGCATTTCAGCCAGCCGCGCCAGCGCGAGCCGCTGCAGGCCCGGCACTGGCTGGAGGCCGCCGCGGCGCAGGGCTCGCACGAGGCGCAGCGGCAGCTGCAACGTCTCAACCCCTGAGGCGGCGCGGGTATACTGGCGGGCCTATCCGACCCGACAGCGAGCCCGCCCGTGCCTGTGTCCTTCGTTCCCGACTTGCCCAACCTGTTGCTCGGCATTCTGCTCGGCGCAGCGCCTCTGGCCGTCCTGGCCTGGCGCCTGCAGCGTGGCCTGGCGGCCCAGGCCGCCGAGCGCCTGTTGCAGGAGGAGCGCCTGAGCCAGCTGCGCCTGGCCCACGACGGACTCGCCGCCCAACTCGACGGAGCCCTCGACGACCTGCGCAGCCAGCAGCAGGAAGGCGCCCGCCAGCAGGCCGAGCTAGCCGCCCTGCGCCGCGAGAGCGAGCTGCTCGGCCGCGAGCGCCTGGAGGCGCAGGCCACGGCGCGGGAGTGGGCGCGCGAGCGCGAACTTAAGGAGGCCGAGCTGCGCCAGCTGGAAAGCCAGCGCGCCGCCCTGGCCGCCGAGCTGCGCGAGCAGCAGGAACACCAGCAGCAGCGCCTGAGCGATCTGCAGAACGCCCGCGACGAGCTGCGCGCGCAGTTCGCCGAGCTGGCCGGGAAGATCTTCGACGAGCGCGAGCAGCGCTTCGCCGAGACCAGCCAGCAGCGCCTGGGCCAGCTGCTCGACCCGCTCAAGGAACGTATCCAGGCCTTCGAGAAGCGCGTCGAGGAGAGCTACCAGAACGAGGCGCGCGAACGTTTCTCCCTGGCCAAGGAACTGGAGCGCCTGCAGCAGCTCAACCAGCGCCTGGGCGACGAGGCGACCAACCTGACCCGCGCCCTCAAGGGCCAGAAGACCCAGGGCAACTGGGGCGAACTGGTGCTCGAAAGGGTGCTGGAGCACGCCGGCCTGGAGAAGGGCCGCGAGTACCAGACCCAGGTCAGCCTCAAGGGCAGCGATGGCGAGCGCTTCCAGCCGGACGTGCTGATCCAGCTGCCCGGTGACAAGCAGGTGGTGGTCGATGCCAAGGTCAGCCTCACCGCCTACCAGGCGCTGGTCGCCGCCGAGGACGAGGCGGCGCGCGCCAGTGCCCTCAAGCAGCACGTGCTGAGCCTGCGCAGCCACCTCAAGGGCCTCTCGGTGAAGGACTACCAGCGCCTGGAGGGCCTGCACAGCCTGGATTTCGTGCTGCTCTTCGTGCCCATCGAAGCGGCGTTCGCCGCCGCCCTGCAGGCCGACCCGGGGCTGTTCCAGGAGGCCTTCGAGCAGCATGTGGTGATCGTCAGCCCGACTACCCTGCTGGCCACCCTGCGGGTGATCGACAGCCTGTGGCGCCAGGAGCGGCAGAGCCAGAATGCCCGCGACATCGCCGAGCGCGCCGGGCAGCTGTACGACAAGTTCGTCGCCTTCATCGCCGATCTGGACGAGATGGGCGGGCGCTTGCAGCAGCTGGACAAGGCCTACGCGGCGGCGCGCAACAAGCTGTGCGAGGGCCGCGGCAACCTGATCAACCGGGTCGAGAACCTCAAGCTGCTCGGCGCGCGTGCCAGCAAGAGCCTGCCGGCCGAGCTGATCGAGCGCGCCGCCGGTATGCCGCAGCTGGACGAGGCGGGCGACTAGCTCAGCAGCAGCGCCGCCAGGCCCAGCAGCAGGCCCAGGGCCATCACCGGCAGGGTGCGCAGGGCCAGTTCGCGGCCGCCGAGCAGGGCGATCAGCGCGGCCTTGACCAGGCTGTTGCTGAGGGCCGCCAGGTAGATGCCCTGCACGGCCAGCTCGCTGCTCATGTCGCCCTTGGCGCTGCGCGCCAGCGACAGGGTGATGGCATCCACGTCGCTCAGGCCGGACAGGATAGCCACGCCCCACACGCCGGCATCGCCGAACCAGGCGCGTGCTGCCTCGATCAGCAGCAGGATCAGTGCCAGCAGGGCGGCGAAGCGCAGGGCCGGGCCGAGCTCGAAGGGGTTCTTCAGCGGCGGCTCGACCACTTCCTGCAGCTCGTCGCCGGCGATGCGGTAGAACACCAGGGCTCCCGCGGCGTACACCAGCCCGGCCAGGCCCAACGGCAGCAACAGGTGCGGCAGTAGCTCGGCGTTGACCAGGCCGACCTCCAGCAGCACGCGCGGGAACATCAGTGCCGAGGTGGCCAGCAGTGCGCAGGTCAGCAGGGCGCGCAGCTGGCGGCCGTCATGCAGGCGCGAGAGGGTCATGGTCATGGCAGTGGAGGAGACGATGCCGCCGAGCAGGGCGGTGACCAGCAGGCCATGGCGGGTGCCGACCACGCGGATGGCCACGTAGGCGGCGAAGCCGATGGCGGCGATCAGCACCACCATCCACCACACCGCGTAGGGGTTGAAGGCCTGCCAGGGGCCGTAGCCCTGGTTGGGCAGCACCGGCAACAGCACTAGGGAAATGAACAGCAGCTTCAGCGCGCCGGACAGTTCGGCCTCGGAGAGGCGGCGCAGGCCACTGTGCAGCGGCTCCTTGAGGCTCAGCAACAGGGCCACCACCACCGCGCCGGCGGCTGCCAGGCTGCGTTCGTGGGCCAGCGCCAGGCTGCCGAGCAGGAAGGTCAGCAGCAGGGCCACTTCGCTGGTCAGCCCCAGGTCGCCGCTGCGCCTGACTTCGCCGATGTAGCCGGCCAGGGCATGCAGGCCGACCAGCACGGCGATGGTGATCCAGGCGGCCGCGCCAAAGTGGCTGCCGAGCAGCGCCGCCAGGCCGCCGAGCAGGCCGACCAGGCCGAAGGTGCGGATGCCTGCCACCAGGTGCGTGTCGTCACTGTCGCGGGCGCGCCAGCCGCGCTCGGCGCCGATCAGCAGGCCGGCGGCGAGGGCGGTGGCAAGGTTGAGGGCAAGTTCGACGGCGGGCGACATCGGCGTTCCTTCGACGGGCTGATGGCCGCAGTCTAGCCCGCCGCACCGGCCTTTCGCTTGCCTCAGATCAGGCTACGTCGACCAGCACCACTTCGCTGTCCTCCAGGGCGGTGACGCGCACCACCTCCTCGCCGGCGATGGCCACGCCGTCGCGCTCGTCCGCCGCCACGCCGTTGACCTCGATGCGCCCCTTGGCCGCCACCAGATAGCCCTTGCGCAGGCGGCCCAGGGGGTACTCGGCGCTCTGTCCGGCGGCCAGGGTGGCGGCGGCCATGCGCGCGTCGGCGCGGATGCGCAGGGCATCCTCGTCGCTGGCGTGGCCGCTGGCCAGGACCACGAACTGGCCGGCGCGCTCGCCGCGCGGGAAGGGCTTGGCGCCCCAGGAGGGTGCCTCGCCCTGCTGGTCGGGGATGATCCAGATCTGGAAGATCTTGGTGGTGACGTCCTCCAGGTTGTACTCGGAGTGGGCGATGCCGGTACCGGCGCTCATCACCTGCACGTCACCGGCCTCGGTACGGCCCTGGTTGCCCAGGTTGTCGCGATGGCTGATGGCGCCTTCGCGGACGTAGGTGATGATCTCCATGTCGTGGTGCGGGTGCGGCGGGAAGCCCGAGCCTGCGGCGATCTCGTCGTCGTTCCAGACGCGCAGGCGGCCCCAGTTGACCCGCTGCGGGTCCTGGTACTCGGCGAAGGAGAAGTGATGGCGGGCGTTGAGCCAGCCGTGGTTGGCATGGCCGAGGGTGGCGAAGGGGCGGACTTCGATCATGGCGAGACTCCAGTGACTGCAGCGCGGCAGTGCGGTGCAGGAATGGCTGCATGATCTATCGATTTATAGCTGAATAAAAGCGCAAAAAATCCAGTTTATAAATCTACTAATTAGATTGGTTTGGGCCGTGCCAGGCAGGCACGGCCCAAACCCAGGCCTTCGCAGCTTACAGGCGCGGGTAGTCGATGTAGCCGACCGGGCCCTGGGCGTAGAACAGCTCGGGGCGCGGCTCGTTGAGCGGGGCGTCCTGGGCCAGGCGCTCGACCAGGTCGGGGTTGGCGATGAAGGGGATGCCGAAGGCCACGGCGTCGGCCTTGCCTGCGGCCAGCCAGGCGTTGGCCTGCTCCTTGGTGAAGCGCTCGTTGGCGATCACCAGGCCGCCGAACTGCTCCTTGAGGTAGGGCGTCAGGCTGTCCTCACCTTCCTTCTCGCGGGTGCAGATGAAGGCCACGCCGCGCTTGCCCAGCTCGCGGGCCACATAGCCGAAGGTCTCGCGCGGGTTGGCGTCGCCCATGTCGTGGGCGTCCTGGCGCGGTGCCAGGTGCACGCCGACGCGGTCGGCGCCCCACACCGAGATGGCGGCATCGGTGACTTCCAGCAGCAGGCGCGCGCGGTTCTCCACGGAGCCGCCGTACTGGTCGTTGCGCTGGTTGGTGCTGCTCTGCAGGAACTGGTCGAGCAGGTAGCCGTTGGCGCCGTGGATCTCCACGCCGTCGAAGCCGGCGGCCTTGGCATTCTCGGCGCCGTGGCGGTAGGCCTCGACGATCTCGGCGATCTCCTCGGTTTCCAGGGCACGCGGGGTGACGAATTCCTTGATCGGGCGCACCAGGCTGACATGCCCGGCTGGCTTGACGGCGCTCGGTGCCACTGGCAGCTCGCCGTTCAGGTAGACGGGGTCGGAGACCCGGCCGACGTGCCACAGCTGCAGGAAGATGCGCCCGCCGTTGGCGTGCACGGCGCGGGTGATGTTGAGCCAGCCGCGCACCTGGTCCTCGGACCAGATGCCGGGGGTGTCCGGGTAGCCCACGCCCATCGGCGTCACCGAGGTGGCTTCGCTGAGGATCAGGCCGGCCGAGGCGCGCTGCACGTAGTACTCGGCCATCAGCGCGTTGGGCACGCGGCCTGCGTCGGCGCGGCAGCGGGTCAGCGGGGCCATGATGATGCGGTTGGGCAGCTCCAGGCTGCCGAGCTTGAGCGGATCGAACAGGGTGGTCATGGTGCGGTCTCCAGTGGGTCAGTCGAGCAGAGGTTCGGCGGCAGGGATGCTGCCGAGGGAAGTCGTGAGCAGGGCGGCGAGCAGCGCCAGGGCGGCCAGCGCGGCGGCGGCCAGGGGCACACTGGTGAGGCCCAGGCCCTGGCTGATCACCAGGCCGCCGACCCAGGCACCGAGGGCATTGCCCAGGTTGAAGGCGCCGATGTTGAGGGTGGCCACCAGGTTGGGGGCGGCTTGGCCGAAGTTCATCACGTTGACCTGCAGGGCCGGCACGGCGGCGAAGGCGGCCATGGCCCAGAGCAGCAGGTTGATCTCCAGCGGAACCAGCAGTGGGCTGCTCCAGCGCACCAGCGAGGAGAGGATCGCCAGGGTCAGCAGGATGCCGGCCAGGGCGGTGGCCAGGTTCCAGTCGGCCAGGCGGCCACCGATCAGGTTGCCCAGGGTCAGGCCGACGCCGATCAGCAGCAGGGTCCAGGTGATGCCGCGCGGCGACACACCGGTGACCTCGCCGAGCAGCGGGGCGATGTAGGTGAACAGGGCGAATACGGCGGCGGAGAACAGCACGGTGGTGCTCAGCGCCAGCCACAGCCCGGCGCCGCGCATGGCGGCCAGCTCGCCGCGCAGGTCGGCCGGCTCCTGCTGCTGATTGTTCGGCAGCACGCGCCACAGGCCGATGAAGGCGATCACGCCGATCGCGGTCACCGCCCAGAAGGTCGAGCGCCAGCCGGCGTATTGGCCCAGCGCGGTACCCAGCGGCACGCCGAGCACGTTGGCCAGGGTCAGGCCGGTGAACATCAGGGCCACGGCCGAGGCCTTGCGGTTCTCCGGCACCAGGCTGGCGGCGACCACCGAGCCGATACCGAAGAAGGCGCCATGGCAGAGCGCGGTGACCACCCGTGCGACCATCAGCAGCTCGTAGTCGGCGGCAGTGGCGCACAGCAGGTTGCCGATAACGAAGATGCCCATCAGGCCGAGCAGGGCCAGCTTGCGTGGCCAGTTGGCGGTGACCAGGGCCATGAACGGCGCGCCCAGGGCCACGCCCAGCGCGTAGCCGGTGACCAGCCAGCCGGCGCCGGGGATGGACACGCCGAGGTCAGCGGCCACCTCGGGCAGCAGGCCCATGATGACGAATTCCGTGGTGCCGATGGCAAACGCGGACAAAGCGAGGACGAGAAGCGGTAACGGCATGGGGCCGGCTCCTGAAACGAATCGGTGATGGAAGGGCCCGTCGTGCCGGGCAGGGCTCAGAGTTGTTGGTCGAGGCTTCTCAGGAAGGCCTGGATGACGGCCTCGTTACGCTTGAAGAAGCTCCACTGGCCGACCTTGCGGCTGCTGATCAGGCCGGCACGCTGCAGCGTCGCCAGGTGCACCGAGACGCTCGACTGGGACAGGCCGCAGCGCTCGAACTTGCCGGCGCACACGCCCAGTTCCAGCGGGTGGTCCTGGTCGGCGAAGTGCTTTTCCGGCTCCTTCAGCCACTGCAGGATTTCGCGGCGCACCGGGTGGGCCAGGGCTTTGATGATTTCGTCGAGGTCGATGGAGTCGGACATGGCGGCGGACTGCGCGTATCGGATTGAGGCGAACTGTATATCGGGCTTTCCCGATACGCAGATCGTTTGTTCCGATAGCGACTATCGACGCTGCTGATGGGCAGGCCGCGAGCCTGCGCGTGGCTCGCGGCCGGGGTGGGTCATTCGGACAGCGGCTCGAACTCGTCCTTCACCCGGATCGCGCAGTCCGGGCAGGCGAAGTCGTCCGGCAGGGCGTCCCACGGCGTGCCAGCCGGGTAGCCCTGGTGCGGCTCGCCACGGGCCTCGTCGTAGCAGTAGCCACATTCCGGGCAGCGGTAGCGGCTCATGCGGCGTGCTCCTGCAGGCCGTAGCGGCGCATCAGGCGCTCGCGCAGGCCCGGCTGGAAGTTGATGCGTGCCGCATCGCCCTGTACCGCCGCGATCAGCCGCGGGTTCATCAGGCGGAACCACAGCGGCGGCACGTAGGCCAGCAGGTACATGCCGAAGTAGCCGCTGGGCAGGCGCGGCAGATCGGGGAAGTTGCGCAGCGACTGGTAGCGCCGGGTCGGGTGGGCGTGGTGGTCGGAATGGCGCTGCAGGTGGAACAGCGCCCAGTTGGAGAACAGGTGGTTGCTGTTCCACGAATGGTGCGGCTGGCACACCTCGTAGCGGCCATTTTCCAGCTTGCGCCGCAGCAGGCCGTAGTGCTCCAGATAGTTGGCCGAGGTCAGCTGGAAGGCGCCCCAGAACGCGCTGAGCAGCAGGAACGGCAGGATCTGCCAGCCCAGCGCGGCCACCAGCGCGCCGTACAGCGCCAGGCTGATCAGCGCCGGCTGCAGCACTTCGTTGTCCAGGCTCCAGGGACTCTTGCCGCAGCGCGCCAGGCGTTCCCGCTCCAGCTGCCAGGCACGGCGGAAGCCGCCCGGCATCTCGCGCAGGACGAAACGGTAGATCGACTCGCCCATACGCGACGAGGCCGGGTCGACCGGCGTCGCCACATCGCGGTGATGGCCGCGGTTGTGTTCGATGTAGAAGTGCCCGTAGCAGGCCGGCGCCAGCGCCAGCTTGGCCAGCCAACGCTCCAGGGTGCTCTTCTTGTGGCCAATCTCGTGGCCCAGGTTGATGGCGAAACCCAGGCCGCCGCCGGTGTTGATGATCATCGCCAGCAGGCCGGTTGCGCTCAGCGGCTGGCTGGCGACGAATACGCAGATGGCGATGAACGAGGCCCACAGCACCGGCACCAGCAGGTAGGTGATCCAGCGGTAGTAGGGATCGGCTTCCAGCGCCGGCACTTCGGACTCCGGCGGGTTGCTCGGGTCCTCGCCGATCAGTGCGTCCAGCAGCGGGATGCCGAAATAGAAGAACAGCGGCGACAGCCACAGCCAGAGTTCGCTGGGCGACACCAGCAGGTACAGCGCCGGGCCGATCAGCCCGAGGATGGGAACGAACAGCGACAGCAGCCACAGTGGGCGCTTGTGATCACGGTAGGGCAGGGCGATTTCCATGTTGTTCTCTCCGAGGTTCTACGACCTGTGGCCAGCATGGACCGCATTGGTGTTGCGCAGAACCGTTGAGATGGGCAGAAAATCGTCATATGGTGACAGTCGAGCCCCGCGCCGGAAGCCGCCATGGAACCCAGCCTCGTCCCGCTGCAACCCTGCCTGCACCCGATCTACGCCCGCCTGCTGTGCGCGGCGCTGCGCCAGCGCGGCTTTACCGAGGACGACATCCTCAGCGGTACCGGGCTGGACTGGCAGCACCTGCACCGCGACAACCGCCCGCTCAACTTCGCCCAGGTGCAGCGCCTGGTGCGCCGCGCCATCGTGCTTACCGACTGTCCCTGGCTGGGCCTGGAGGTCGGCTGTGCCACGCCGGTGTCGGCCCATGGCCCGGTGGGCTACGCCGCGGCGTTGTGCCCGGACCTGCGTGGCGTGCTGCAGGTGCTGGAGCGCTTCAGCGTGCTGCGCCTGTCCAGCCTGCGCCTGTCGGGGAGCGAGGAGGGGGAGCGCTATCGCATTCGCGTCGACGAGCTGTTCGACCTGGGCGATGTGCGTGAGCACATCCTCACCAGCCTGGCCGGGGTCTGCCTGCGCCTGCTCGAGGCGGTGTGCGGCGGCCTGCCGGAAGGCCGCCTGGAGTTCGCTTTTCCTTTCGCCGAGCCGCCCTGGGGCGCGCGCTACCGCGAGCTGCTGGGGCCACACGTGAGCTTTGCCGCCGAGGCCTGCAGCGTCTGCCTGCCGCTGGCCTGGCTCGACCGACCGAGCCTGAGCGCCGACGCCCAGGCCGCGCGCATCGCCCTGCGCGACTGCGAGCACCAGCTGCTCGGTACTCGTCATGGCGGTGACTGGACCAGCAAGGTGCAGCTGCGCCTGCTGGCCTGCAGCGGCAGCTACCCGACCCTGGAGCAGTTGGCCGAGGAGTTCCACCTGTCCGAGCGCACCCTGATCCGCCGCCTGCGCGAGGAGGGCGCCCACTACCAGCTGCTGCTCGACGAGGTGCGCCAGGAGCTGGCCTGCTGGCTGCTGCAGAACACCGAGCTGAGCGTTGAAGCGGTGGCCGAGCGCCTCGGCTATCGCGACACCAGCAATTTCAGCCGTACCTTCCGCCGCTGGCTGGGCATGACCCCCAATGCCTGGCGCAAGGCCGCGGCGTGAACTACCTGGCACACCTGCATCTGGGCGGCGATAGCCCGGCGCAGCTGCTTGGCAGCCTGTACGGCGATTTCGTCAAGGGACCGCTGGCGGGGCGCTTTCCGCCCGACCTCGAAGCGGCCATCCGCCTGCACCGGCAGATCGACGCCTTCACCGACCGCCACCCGCTGGTCGAGCAGGCGCGGGCGCGCTTTCCCGCCGAGCGGCGGCGTACTTCGGGCATTCTGCTGGACCTGTTCTTCGATCATTGCCTGGCGCGCGACTGGGCGGACTACCACGCTGAACCACTGCCGCAGTTCACTGGCCGGGTCTATGAGGTGCTGGCGGCCCAGCGCGAACTGCCCGAGCGCCTGGCCTACATCGCCCCGCGCATGGCGGCGCAGGACTGGCTGGGCAGTTACCGCGAGTTCGCCGTGCTGGAGCAGGTCATCGGCGGCATGAGCCGGCGCCTGTCGCGGCCGCAGCTGCTGGAGGGTGCCATGCTGGAACTGGAGCGCCTGTACCAGCCGCTCAGCGATGACTTCCGCGCCTTTTATCCCGAGCTGCAGGCATTCGTCGCCTCAGCTGGCGTTGCGCGTCGCCCCTGAGTCACGCCAGGGCAGCGGGTGGGGGGCCTTGAGGCGGGTCTCCAGAGTGGCGATGAACTCCAGCGCCTCGCGTTCACTGCGGAAGCTGACGCCGTGCTGGTCCAGGCAGACCTGCCAGCGTGGGCCATTGGCGGTGCTGAGTTGGCGGATACGGATGTCCATGGCAGACCTCCAGAGAAAACCGGAATCTGCAGTGTAGATGGCACGGATCAGGCTTCCATGACCTGGATCAACCGACCGACTGATGGTCGCTGTGTAGCCAGTGCACCAGTTGCACGGCGCTCAGCGGACGGCTGAACAGGTAGCCCTGACACTGCTCGCAACCGAGCTGGCGCAGGGCGCGCAGTTGCTCGGGCGTCTCCACCCCCTCGGCCAACACGCGCAGCTTGAGGTTGCGTGCCAGGCCGATGATGGTGGCGACTATCTCCAGGTTGGCCTGGTCCTCCGGCACGCCACGCATGAAGCTCTGGTCGATCTTCAGCTTGTCCAGCGGAAAGCGTTGCAGGTAGGCCAGCGACGAGTAGCCGGTGCCGAAGTCGTCGATCGCCAGCTTCAGGCCCAGCGCCTTGAGCGCCGCCAGGCTGGCCTGGGCCTGTTCGACGTTCTCGATCAGCGCGCCCTCGGTGATCTCCAGTTCCAGGTACTCGGGTGGCAGACCGCTGTCATGCAGGGCCTCGCGCACCTGCTGCAGCAGGTCGGCCTGGCGGAACTGGCGTGGCGACAGGTTCACCGCCAGGGTCTGCAGCGCCACGCCCTGCTGGCGCCAGAACTGCATCTGCCGGCAGGCCTCGCGCAGCACCCAGGTGCCGATCGGCACGATCAGCCCGGTCTCCTCGGCCAGCGGGATGAACTGCGCCGGCGACACCATGCCCTCGCTGCTGTGCCAGCGCAGCAGGGCCTCCACGCCGATGGCGCGGCCGCTCTCGGCGTCCACCAGCGGCTGGTAGTGCAGCAGCAGTTCGTTGCGCTTGAGCGCCTGGCGCAGGCGGCCCTCCAGGGTCAGGCGGGTGTGCGCCTGGTGGGTCAGGCCCTGGGTATAGAAGCGGAAGGTGTTGCGCCCCTCCTGCTTGGCCTGGTGCAGGGCGCTGTCGGCGTTGCGCAGCAGGTCGTCGCCGGACAAGCCGTCGTCCGGGTACAGGCTGATGCCGATGCTGGCGCTCAGGTAGGCCTCGCGACCGCCGTTGCCCAGCGGCAGCGGGCGCTCCAGCAGCTCGATCAGGGTGCGCGCGATGGTGGCCGCCTCTTCGGGGCGCTGCAGGTTCTCCAGTACCACGAGGAATTCGTCACTGCTCAGCCGCGCCAGGGTGTCCTCGTTGCGCAGGCGCTGCTGCAGGCGACGGGCCACGGCCACCAGCAGCTCATCGCCGACCTTGTGGCCGAGGCTCTCGTTGATGGTCTTGAAGTTGTCCAGGTCGAAGTACAGCACCGCCACCCGTTCGTTGTGCCGCTGCGCATGCTCCAGGGCATGGTTGAGGCGCTCCATGGCGTACAGGCGGTTGGGCAGGTCGGTGAGGGTGTCGAAGTGCGCCAGGTGGGCCAGGCGCTCCTGGCTGTCGCGGTACTGGCTGAGGTCGGTGAAGGTCAGCACGTACTGCGGCTGCTGCGGGTCGCAGTCACGCACCTGGCTGACGGTGAGCCAGAAGGGGAAGCGCGAGCCATCCTGGCGCCGGCTGCTCAGTTCGCCTTGCCAGTGGCCGCTGTCCTGCACCTTGCGCCATAGGGTGCGGTAGCGGGTGCGGTCCAGATCGCTGCCGGGCAGCAGCGGCAGGCGCCGGCCGAGCACTTCCTGCTGGCTCAGCCCGGTGATGCTGGTGAAGGCCGGGTTGCTGGTGAGGATGCGGCGCTGGGCATCGACCACCACCACGCCTTCCTGGGTGCTCTCGAACACCGTGGCGGCCTGGCGCAGGGCCTGTTCCTGCTGCTTGCGCAGGCCGATGTCCTCGACCACCGAGATGAAGTAGTGCGGCTCGCCATTGGTGTGGCGCACCAGGGTGGCGCTGAGGTTGGCCCACAGTGTGCTGCCGTCGCGGCGCACATAGCGCTTCTCCATGTTCAGGCGGGACAGTTCGCCGCTCAGCAACTGCTGGGTCAGGCCCAGGTCGTTCTGCAGGTCGTCCGGGTGGGTGACGTCCTGGAAGGTCAGCTGGATCAGTTCCTCGCGCGCGTAGCCGAGCATCTGGCACAGGCGCTGGTTGACCCGCAGCCAGTGGCCGTCCGGTGCCAGGTGGGCGATGCCGACGGCGGCCTGCTCGAAGGTGGCGCGAAAGCGCAGCTCGCTCTGCAGGCGTTCGCTGTCGCGCTGCTGCTGGCGCACGGCGAGGCCGGCCAGGCGGGTGAACTCGACCACCAGGGCGATGTCGTCGGCCGAGGGGCGGGTCACCCGCCGGTGGTAGATGCCGAACACGCCGAGCACATCGCCCTGGTCGTTCTTGAACGGTAGCGACCAGCAGGCGCGCAGCCCGGCCAGGCGGGCGACCTCGCGGAACTCGAGCCAGTACGGGTGCTCGCGGATGTCCTCGACCACGGTCAGCTCGCCGCTGGCAGCGGCGTGCCCGCAGCTGCCAACACCGAGCCGCGCGGCGCTGCCATCGACCTGCTCGACGTACTGGCCGGGCAGGCTGGGGGCGGCCAGCACGCGCAGGCGGCCCTGCTCCAGGCGCATGATCGAGACCAGCATCTGCGGGTTGATCTGCTCCAGGCGCCGGGCCATGTCGCCCAGGCTCTCCTGCAGCGGGCGCTGCGCCAGCATGCGGTCCAGCACGGCGTTGCGCGCCTCCTGCAGGGCCTGGCTGTGGCGCCGTTCCTGGATATCGCTGAGGCTGCCGCGCAGGCCCGGTTCAGCGGCCGCCAGACGCAGCGATATCCAGTGCGGACTGCCGCCGGCGTCGCGCAGGCGCAGCTCGCCGAGCCAGCCGCTGGCCTGGCGCGCGAGGATGGCGGAGATCTGCTGGCCGACTTCTTCCTGGTGGTCGTCCTCGACGAAGTCGAGCAGCGGACGGCCCAGGCTTTCCTGGATGCTGTAGCCGCTGATGGTCTGCCAGGCCGGGTTGACGAAGCTCAGGCGGCCGCTGGCGTCGGTGAGGAAGATCGCCTCGTGCAGCTGCTCGACCAGTTCGCGGTAGCGTGCCTCGCTGCTCTCCAACTGCTGGTGGGCCAGGTGCTGCTGGCCCAGGTCGATGTCGACGCAGTACAGCTCCAGCTGGTTGCGCGCGTTACGCAGGATCAGGTGGCTGGAGTACACGTGCACCGCGCGGCCGTCGCGGTGCTGCAGGGTCAGCTCGGCGGCGGGGATGGCCGGGCCGCCGATCATCCAGGCGTTGATGTCGTTGACTACCTGGTTGCGCATGGGCGGCGGGATGATCAGCTCCTCCAGGCGCCGGCCCATGGCCTCGGCCACGCTGTAGCCGTAGAGCTGGGCGCTGGCCTGGTTCCAGAAGATCACCCGGCGCTCGCGGTCGTAGCCCTGCACGGCGATGCGCGGGGTCTGCTCGAACAGCTGGCGGAAGCGCTGCTCGCTCTCGCGCAGGGCCTGTTCGTCGCGTTTCTGCCCGCTGATGTTCTGCACGCTGCCATGGGCGTGGCCGCTGCCGTCGAGGGTGCCGCGCAGCATCAGCCAGACCACCGGTTCGCTGCCCGGGCGATTGAGCCGGGCATTGACCAGCAGCGGCGTGCCGGCCTCCAGCATGATGCCGAAGGCACGCTGCACGGCGTTGCGGTCGGCCGGGTAGAGCCAGCCGAGCAGGTCGTCGAGGTGGCCGGTGTTGTCGCTGTCGGGACGGCCGAGCAGGCGCAGGGCCTCGGGCGACCAGTGCAGCTGGCCGTCGAAGTTCCAGGTGCCGAGGCCGGCATCTCGCTGGGCCTGCTGCAGCTGCAGCAGGTGCTGGCGCAGGCCGTGTTCGAGGCGTTGCTGGACCTGCTGTTCGTGCCGGCACAGGAGCAGGATCAGCAGGCCGCTGAGCAGCACGAACAGCAGACCCTTGGCGGTCTGTAGCCAGGCCAGGGTGGATTCGTCACTGACCAGCGTCTGCAGCAGGGAGTCGCTCAGCAGAATCCAGGCAACGCTGAACAACAGATAGATGGCGGCCACGCGCAGCGGCCTGGTGATGGTGGGTTGCATCCTGAACCCTCTCGGCGGTCCGGTCGATTCCCCCGGACCACTGCCGAAAGGCCGGGTCTGCTTGAGTCTAGCTGCTGTTGCTCATCCTGCCGGCGGGGCGACGGAGCGCAGTTGCTGCAGGGCCCGTTCGGCGCCTTCGTGCAGCGGTACGCCGAGTCCACGCTGGGCGTTGTCCGGCGACAGCTGGCCACCCTGCACGCTGCCGTACTGCAGCCACTGGCGGTCGAGGTCGAACAGCTGGCGCACCAGTAGCTCGACCTCGCGACTGGTCAGTTGGTCGCTGCCCAGCAGCAGGCTGCTGACCGCCAGGGTGGCCACCGGCTCGGCCTGGCCGGGGTAGCTGGCACGCGGCAGCTGATAGGCGAAGCTGCCGGGGCGCTCCTGCTGCAGGCGCGCGATGGCCGCCGGCTCCAGCGGCAGCAGGCGCAGGGCGAAGGCTTCGCTGGCGGCGCGGATGTTGTCGGCCGGGCTGCCGATCACCTGGATCAGGGCGTCCAGCCCGCCATCGCGCAGTTCCGCCAGGCCCTGCTGCAGGTCCAGGCTGGCCGCCTCGGCCAGGTCCTGTGGCTCTAGGCCGTGGGCCGCCAGCACGGCCAGAGCGGTGTGCCGCGAGGCGGAGCCGCCCTGGCCGAGGTTGACGCGCCGGCCGCGCAGGTCGGCGATGCTGCGCAGCTCGCCGTCGGCGCGCACCAGCACATGCACCGGCTCCGGGTAGAGGCTGGCCAGGGCGCGCAGGCGGTGGTTGGGGCCATCTTCGGCGAAGGGCCCGGCGCCGCTCACCGCCAGGTGCGCCATGTCGCTCTGCGACAGGGCCAGCAGCACCTCGCCGGCGCGCAGCAGGCGCAGGTTGTCGAGGCCGCCCTCGGTGTTCAGCGGCAGGATGCTCAGGCCCTGCTCGCGCAGCGCGCTGCTCATGGCCTGGGCGAAGCGCGCGTACTGCCCGGCCTGCGGGCCGCCGGCCAGCGGGTAGCCGCTGTGCAGGCGGCCGAGGCGGCCCTGGATGTTGGTCAGCGAGCGTTCCAGCTCGTCACTGATGACCTTGCGCTCGGCGCTGCCGGTGCCGCCGGGCGCCAGGTTGAGCGCGGTACTGATGGCCAGCACCAGCGCCTCGCGCGGACTGGCCGCGGCGCTGGTCTGCGGCGCCCGCGGGGCACTGAAGCCCTGCGGGACCACGGCTTGCCAGGCGCCGTCCTGCTGGCGGTAGATCAGGCTGCCGTGGGCGCGCAGCAGGTCGCCGCGCCGGTTGCCACCGCTCTCGATACCGCTGAGGCCGCGTGGGCCGGCACCCAGGGCGCTGATCAGGCTGGCCACGCCGGGCGAGTCCCAGGAGCCGAAGTCGAGGTCGCGCTCCAGGCGCAGCTCGGCATCGAAGTACACCAGCAGGCGTGCTTCGCCGGGGGCGGCATGGGCGTCGCTGGCCGAGCCGCGCCGGTGCAGCGCCACCAGGCTCAGGCTGTCGACGGGGAAGGCCTGTTCCAGGCGCTGCCGCAGGTCGGCTTCCAGGGCCTGCTGCTCGGGGCCGCGCGAGCAGGCGGCGAGCAGGGCCAGCAGGGCGATCGTGAGGATGCGCAGCATGGTTCAGCTCCCCATGCCCGGCAGCGCCAGGAATCCGGTCAGTACCAGGGCATTGATCAGGTCGATGAGGAAGGCGCCGACCAGCGGCACCACCAGGAAGGCCTGCGGCGCCGGGCCGTACTTCTGCACGATGGCCTGCATGTTGGCGATGGCGGTGGCGGTGGCGCCCAGGGCGAAACCGCAGAAGGCCGCCGACATCACCGCGCTCTCGTAGTCGCGGCCGACCGCGCGGTACACCAGCGCGCCGCCGTAGGCCAGCACCAGCACCACCTGACCCAGCAGGATCAGCAGCAGCGGGCCGGCCAGGCTGGCCACGCTGGCCAGGTTTAGCGCCATCATGGTCATGGCCAGGAACAGCGCCAGGGCCAGGCTGGAGACCAGCTCGATGGCCGCGTCGTTGAGGCGCAGGCCGACCAGGTGACCGCAATTGCGGATCAGCACGCCGAGCAGCAGGCACCAGAGGAAGCTGGGCAGGGTCACCGGCGCGCCGCTGACCAGGTCGGCCAGCCACTGCCCGGCCAGTACCGCGACCAGCACGGCGGCCAGCACCGGGATCAGGCTGGCGGAGCTGATCGGTGCGGCGTCGCCATCGGCGCTGGGCTGCGCCGCGGCGGCCTGGCCATCGGTGCCGGCCAGGGCATGGCGGCGGATCAGCCACTGCGCCAGCGGGCCACCGCAGATGCCGCCGAGCACCAGGCCGAGTGTGGCACCGGTCATCGCCAGCTCCATCACCGACTGGATGTTGTGCACCTCGGCGAAGCGCTCGGCGTAGGCTGCACCGGTGCCATGGCCGCCGACCAGGGTGATGGTGCCGCCGATCAGGCCCATCAGCGGATGCAGGTCCAGGCCCCAGGCGATCAGCAGGCCGGTGAGGTTCTGCAGCACCAGGAAGGGCGCCAGCACCAGCACGAACAGCAGCAGGCGCTTGCCGCCCTGGCGCAGCAGGCCGAGGTTGGCGGACAGGCCGACGGCGGCGAAGAAGGCCAGCAGCAGTACCGGCTTGAGGGTGACGTCGAACTCCAGGGGCAGCTCCGTGACGCTGCCGACCAGCAGCATACCGAGGGCGAACAGCAGGCCGCCGGTGATCGGGTCGGGGATGTTGTAGCGCGACAGCAGGGGGATCAGGCGGTTGACGTGGCGGCCCAGGAGTAGAACCAGCACGGTCGCCAGCAGGGTTTCCACGGGTTGCAGCGTCATCGGCGCTCCTTATCCGGATCGGCTCTGGCACGCCCGCTTGCGGGGCATGAGCAGAGCCTAGACCAGGGCGCCGGGGCTGTCTTCAGAAGCCTTCCAGAACGATCTTGCCGCGTGCCTTGCCGCTTTCCAGCAAGGCGTGGGCG
Organism: Aquipseudomonas alcaligenes; assembly: GCF_003205495.1. Taxonomy (GTDB): domain Bacteria; phylum Pseudomonadota; class Gammaproteobacteria; order Pseudomonadales; family Pseudomonadaceae; genus Aquipseudomonas; species Aquipseudomonas alcaligenes_B. The sequence goes on from NZ_QJRX01000003.1 coordinate 272,055, forward strand.
CGGCGCAGGTTGGCCGCGTCGATGCGCCCGAAGTGCTCGCCCAGGGTGGTGCGCAGCACTGCGGCGTCGATCAGCTGGCCGACACGTTCGAGCAGGCGGTGCTGTTCAATCATGTCGGCGGTCTGGAACAGGGAGCGGGTGTACATGAACTCCCAGTGCAGCGACAGGCTCTTGCGCTTGAGCTGGGTCACGTCGAGCTGCGCCGGATCGTCGATCAGGGCCAGCCTGCCGCGCGGGGCCAGGGCCTCCACCAGCTGGTCGAAGTACTGGTCGGTGTGGGTCAGGCTGGCGACCCGCTCGACCTGCGCGATACCCAGAGCCTGCAACTGCGGCAGCAGCGGCTGGTTGTGATCGATCACGTGTTGGGCGCCCAGCTCGCGCACCCAGGCCTGGGTTTCGGCGCGCGAGGCGGTGCCGATGACGGTCATGCTGGTGAGCCTGCGTGCCAGCTGCACCAGGATCGAGCCGACCCCGCCGCCGGCCCCCATCACCAGCAGGCACTGGCCAGCGCCCTGGCCCTCGCGTGCGCCGAGGTGATCGAACAGCAGTTCCCAGGCGGTGATGCTGGTCAGCGGCAGGGCCGCGGCATGGGCGAAGTCCAGCGAGCCGGGCATGTGCCCGACGATGCGCTCGTCGACCAGATGCAGTTCGCTGTTGGCGCCGGGGCGGTCGATGGCGCCCGCGTAGAACACCCGGTCGCCGGGGCGGAACAGCGTGACCTCGCTACCCACCGCCCGCACCACGCCGGCCACGTCCCAGCCCAGTACCTTGGCCTGGCCGGCTTCGGGCGCCACATTGCGGCGGACCTTGGTGTCCACCGGGTTGACCGAGATGGCCCGCACTTCCACCAACAGGTCGCGCGGGCCGGGCTGGGGCACCGGCAGTTCGAGGTCGAGCAGCGCCTCGGCATGCTCGATGGGCAGGGACTGGTAGTAGGCGATGGCTTTCACGAAGTTCATTCCTCAGGGCGCAAGCGGCAGCCGGGGCGGCTGCTGTCGAGCGCATGGTGATTCATTCAATTGGCGGGAAAAATCGGCTTGCCATAGAGTTTCTTTCAACAGAATTTTGAAAGTGGAGTTGCCATGCTGCGCCTCGATGATCTCGCCCTGTTCGTGCGCACGGCCGAGCTCGGCAGCCTGTCCGCCGCCGCGCGCGAGCTGGACTGCTCGCCGGCGGTGGCCAGCGCCGCGCTCAAGCGCCTGGAGTCGCAGCTCGGCAGCCGCCTGCTGCTGCGCTCCACCCGCAGCCTGCGGCCGACCGCCGAGGGTGAGCGTTACCTGGAGCATGCGCGTGCCGCCTTGGCCAGCCTGGAGGCCGGCCGCCAGCAACTGGCCTGCGGCCGCCAGGGCCTCGGTGGGGTGTTGCAGATCGCCGCGCCCTCGGATTTCGGGCGCAACGTGCTGCTGCCCTGGCTCGACCGCTTCCAGTCCGGCCATCCGCAGCTGGCGCTGCGCCTGCTGCTCAGCGACCGGCTGGCCGACTTCTATCGCCAGCCGGTGGATATCGCCCTGCGCTACGGGGCGCCGGAGGACTCCAGCCTGGTGGCGCTGCCCGTCGCGCCGAGCAACCGCCGCGTGCTGTGCGCCTCGCCCGCCTACTGCGCGCAGCACGGCCGGCCGCGTCGGCCGGAGGAGCTGCGTGGGCATAACTGCCTGCTGTACATGCTCGGCGGTCGGGTGCACGAGCGCTGGAGCTTCACCGCGGGCAAGCGCCGTGAGGCGCTTACGGTGGCGGGCAACCGGGTCAGCGACGATGCCGATGTGGTGCGGCGCTGGGCCGTGGCGGGGCAGGGGCTGGTGTACAAGTCCTGGCTGGACGTGGCCGACGATGTTCGCGCCGGGCGCCTGGAAGTGCTGCTGGCGGACTGGCAGGGCGAACCGACCCCGCTCAACCTGATCTGCGCCCACCGCGACCAGCTCAGCGGCGCGGTGCGCCTGCTGCGCGAGTTCCTCCAGCAGCGCTGTGCCGAGCAGCTCGCCGACGCGCCCTGGTAGCCGCTAGCGCGGCCGGCAGAGCCAGTGCAGGTAGCGGCCGAGGCCGGCGAAGCTCGGGTGGCGGCGGTAGGCCAGTTCCATCTCCAGCAGGTCGGCGAGTTCGGCCTTGGCCTGGAATTCGGCCGGCATGTAGTCGTGGAATACCCGCACGCCACTGCGGCTCGCCACCGTCCAGTGCTCCGCCAGCCGGGCCGCCAGCTCGCGCGGGTCGAGCGGCTGCTGCGGGGTCAGGCTCTGTCCCTCGCCGGCGAAACGCTCCTTGCGCAGCTTGCGGAAGTGGCCCTTGAGCAGGTTGCGGTAGACCAGCGCGTCCTTGTTATAGAAGGCCAGCGACAGCCAGCCTTGGGCGGCGGTGAGCTGGTGCAGCACGGGCAGGATGGCGTGTGGCTCGGCCAGCCACTCCAGCACGGCATGGCACAGCACCAGGTCGTAGGGCTCGGTGAGCTGGCCGAGCAGGTCCTGCCAGGGCGCCTGGATAAAGGTCGCCTCCACACCGGCTTCGGCGAAGCGCTGGCGCGCGCCCTCCAGCATGGGTTCGGCCGGTTCGGCCAGAGTCACGCTGTGGCCGCGCTGGGCCAGCCACAGGCTCATGTGGCCGAGGCCGGCGCCGACGTCGAGCACCCGCAGCGGCCGTTCCGGCAGCGCTTCCTTGAGGTCGGCCTGCAGCACGGCCAGGCGGATGGCACCCTTGGCGCCGCCGTAGATCTTCTCGGCGAAACGGGTGGCGAGTTCGTCGAAATGCCGGTCGGTCATGCGAAGCGCCTCTCGCTGTCGGCCAGCTTGGCGCGCACCGCCTGCTCCAGGTCGATGCCCAGCTCGGCGCACAGCAGCAACAGGTAGAGGACGATGTCGCCGACCTCCTGACCGGCATGCTGCAGCTGCTCGGCGGAGAGCTGGCGCGATTGGTCTTCGGAGAGCCACTGGAAGATCTCCACCAGCTCGGCCATTTCCACGCTGGCGGCCATGGCCAGGTTCTTCGGGCTGTGGAAACGGCGCCAGTCGTTGTGGTCGCGAATCGCGTGCAGGCGGCGGGTGAGTTCGGCGATGTCCATGGGGCTCTCCTTCGGGGCGCATAGCTTCGGCCCGAAGCCGCCGCCTCGCAAGCCCGTCAGGCGCCTTCCCGGTCCAGCAGCGCCTGCTTGCGCGGCACGCCCCAGCGGTAGCCGGTGAGCGCGCCCTTGGCGCCGACCACCCGGTGGCAGGGCACCAGCAGGCCCAGCGGGTTGCTGGCGCAGGCACGGGCCACGGCGCGGGCGTGGCTGCCGAGCTGCTCGGCCAGCTCGCCGTAGCGCCGCGTCTGCCCCGGCGGAATCTCGCGCAGGGCCTGCCATACCCGCTGCTGGAAGGCGCTGCCGCGCAGGTCCAGCGGCAGCTTGGCGGCTCGGCTCGGCTCCTGCACCTGCTGGAGCACCTCGCGCAGCCAGTCGCGCAGGCCGCGCTGGTCGCGTCTGAGTTCGGCGGCGGCGAAGCGCTGCTGCAGCTCGGCCTCCAGCTGCGCCTCGTCGTCGCCGAACAGCAGGGCACAGGCGCCCTTGTCACTGACGGCGAGCAGCAGCAGACCCAGCGGGCAGTCGGTGATGGCGTAGCGCAGCACCTCGCCGGCGCCCCTCTGGCGGCGCCGCGCGGGGCTGAGGGCGGAAGTTTCCTCGTACAGCGCGCGGGTGCCGGAGTAGCCGGCCTCCAGCGCCGCCTGCAGCACCGTGCCGGCCTGCGGCAGGTTGGCTTCCAGGCGCTGGCGGCGCTGGGCGGCGAACCAGGCGCGCGGGGTCAGCCCGGTGCGCGCCTTGAAGGCCCGCGCCAGGTGCGAGGCGGACAGGCCGATGCGCGCCGCCAGCTGGTCGAGGGTCGGCGCCTGCTGGCTGCTCTCCAGCAGGCGGCAGGCGGCCACCACCAGCGCGTCCAGCTGCTCGGCCGGGCTCTGGCCCTGCGGCGAGCAGCGCTTGCACGGACGGAAACCGGCGGCCTCGGCGCTGGCCGCGTCGGCATGGAAGCTGACGTTGGCGCGCCGCGGCCGCCGCGCCGGGCAGCTGGGCCGGCAGTAGATGCCGGTGCTGCGTACGGCGAAGACGAACTGCCCGTCGCAGCGCGCGTCGCGCTCGCACAGGGCCTGCCAGCAGTGGTCGTGATCGAGCATGGCGATCTCCCGGAGGCGGTCCCCCGAATGCGTATGGCCCGATTGTCGATCCGCCCGCCGCCGCTGCCAATCCGCATCTGACTTTCAAAGCCTATGCTGAAAACGCCTCGACCACGGAAGGAGCCTTCCATGCCGCGCCTGTGCTGCCTGCTCCTGCTCTGCCTGCTGCCGCTGCTGGCCCGCGCCGATCTGCAGCTGGACGAGGACGAGCGCGCCTGGCTGGCCGAGCACCCGGTGTTGCGGGTGGGGCTGGAGCGTGGCGGCTGGCCACCCTTCGACGTGATCGACAAGCAGGGCCAGCACCGTGGCCTCAGCGGCGACTACCTGGCGCTGCTCGCCCAGCGCCTGGGCGTGCGCCTGCAGCCGGTGCTGCTGGACGACTGGGAAGCGGCCCAGCAGGCGCTGCGCGACGGCCAGGTCGACCTGTTGCCCTCGGTGGCCATGACCCCCGAACGCCAGGCCTACATGGCCTTCAGCGCGCCCTACCTGGTCAGCAGCAGCCTGATCTTCACCCGTGCCGACGTGGCGGTGCAGCGCCCCGGCGACCTGGCCGGCAAACTGGTGGCCATCGAGCGCGGCTATGTGCTGCAGCAGGCGCTGCGCGACAAGGTGCCGGGCGTCCAGCTGCTGGAGGTGCGCGACACCGAGGCGGCGCTGCGCGCCGTGTCGTCCGGGCGCTCCGAGGCCTATGTCGGCGACATGATCGTGGCCAGCTACCTGATCCGCGAGCTGAACCTGACCAACCTGGAGCTGCGTGGCGAGACCGGCCTGTCCACCAGCGAGTTCCGCTTCGCCACGCGGACCGACCAGACCCAGCTGGTCGCCCTGCTGGACAAGGCCCTGGCCAGCCTGGGCGACGCGGAGCAGGAGAGCATCAAGGCGCGCTGGCTGCCGCCGCTGACCGCCTTCAACTGGCGGCGCCTATTGCAGGTGGGCTGGCCCTACCTGCTCGGCCTGGTCGCGCTGATCGCCTTCGTGCTGGTGTGGAACCGCCGCCTGGCGGTGCAGATCGCCGAGCGCCAGCGCGCCGAAGCCGAGGCCCAGCGCCAGCGCAGCACCCTGGTGGCGCTGATCAACGCCATCCCCGACCCGATCTGGTTCAAGGACGCCGAGGGCCGCTACCTGGGCATCAACCAGGCCTGCGCCGAGCTGTTCGGCTGCGACCGCGAGGCGGTGGCGGGCAAGCGTGATGAAGAGTTGCTCGTCCCCGAGTGGGCCGAGGCCCGCCTTGAACATGACCTCACGGCCTTGAACTGGAGCGGGCCATTCGAAAGCGAGGGCTGGGCGATCTACCCAGATGGCCGGCGAGTGGTGTTGAACACCTTGCGCACCACGTTCGTTGATGAACGTGGATTACTGCTCGGCCTGGTCGGGGTCAGCCGCGACATCACCGTGCGCAAGCAGACCGAGGCCGAGCTGGCCAAGGCCAAGGAGCTGGCCGAGGAGGCGGCGCGGCTGAAGTCGGACTTCCTGGCCAACATGAGTCACGAGATCCGCACGCCGATGAACGCCATCATCGGCATGTCGCACCTGGCCCTGAAGACCGACCTCGATCCGCGCCAGCGCGACTACCTGAGCAAGATCCAGCAGGCCGGCCAGCACCTGCTGGGGATCATCAACGACATCCTCGACTTCTCCAAGATCGAGGCCGGCAAGCTGACCATCGAACGCATCGAGTTCGACCTGCAGCAGGTGCTGGAGAACCTCGCCAGCCTGATCGGCGACAAGGTCGGGAGCAAGGGCCTGGAGCTGGTGTTCAACCTCGATCCCGCGCTGCCCCAACAGCTGATCGGTGACCCGCTGCGCCTGGGGCAGATCCTGATCAACTACGCCAACAACGCGGTGAAGTTCACCGAGCAGGGCGAGGTCGAGGTGATCCTGCGCGACGAGGGCCGCACGGCCGACGGCGTGCTGGTCTACCTGGGCGTGCGCGACACCGGCATCGGCCTGACCCGCGAGCAGCAGGGCCGGCTGTTCGAGTCGTTCCAGCAGGCCGACAGTTCCACCACCCGCAAGTACGGTGGCACCGGCCTCGGCCTGGCCATCTGCAAGAGCCTGGCCGAGGCCATGGGCGGCAGCGTCGGGGTGGACAGCGAGCCGGGGCGCGGCAGCCTGTTCTGGTGCCGGCTGCCGCTGGGCATCGCCGGGCAGCAGGGCCAGCGCCTGCTGGCGCAGCCGGACCTGCGTGGCCGCCGGGTGCTGGTGGTGGATGACAACGACAGCGCGCGCCAGGTGCTCGGCGCCATGCTGGAGAGCATGAGCTTCCGCGTCGAGACGGTGGATTCCGGCAAGGCGGCGCTGCAGCGGGTGCAGCAGGCGGTGCTGCGCCACGAACCCTTCGAGCTGATCCTGCTGGACTGGCAGATGCCCGGCATGGATGGCCTGGAAACCGCGTGCAAGCTGCGCGAGCTGCACCTGCAGCCGCCACCGCACCTGCTGATGGCCACTGCCTACGGCCGCGAGGAAGTGCTGGCGGGCGCGCAGCGGGTGGGCATCGAGGAGGTGCTGCTCAAGCCGCTCAATCCCTCGCTGCTGTTCGATGCGGTGATCCGCAGCCTGGGCGGCGAGGGCGCGGCCGAGGGCTTCGCCCGTCTGCCGGTGGGCGAGCGGGTGCCGGACTTCGCCGGCCAGCGCGTGCTGCTGGTGGAAGACAACGAGCTGAACCGCGAGGTGGCCTGCGGCCTGCTGCAGGAGAGCGGCCTGCTGATCGACCAGGCCGAGCACGGCCAGATCGCCCTCGACCTGCTGCGGGCCAATCCCGACGGTTATTACGCCCTGGTGCTGATGGACATGCAGATGCCGGTGCTCGACGGCATCGCCACCACCGAGGCGCTGCGCCGCGAGCCGCGCTTCGCCAGCCTGCCGATCGTGGCGATGACCGCCAACGCCATGCCGGCCGATCGCGAGCGCTGCCTGGCGGCGGGAATGAACGACCACCTGGGCAAGCCGATCGAGCCGGCCGAACTGTGGACCACCCTCGGCCGCTGGCTGGTGGCGCGCGCCGAGCCGCAGGCGCAGGTGGCGCAGGCGACTGCGCCGGACTGGGTGTTGCCGGGGGTGGATGTCGCCAGCGGCCTGCGCCGGGTACTGGGCAAGCCGGAGCTGTACCGCCGCCTGCTGGACAAGTTCGCCGCCAGCCAGGCCGAGTTCGCGCCGCGCCTGCGCCAGCTGCTGGCCGCCGGCGAGCAGGAGGGCGCCGAACGCGAGGCGCACAGCCTCAAGGGCCTGGCCGGCAACCTCGGTGCCGGCGACCTGGCGGCGCAGGCGGCGGCCCTGGAAAGCGCGATCAAGGATGCCCGCCACGACGAGCTGGGCGCGCTGCTCGGCGAGCTGGAGCGCAGCCTGGCCGAGCTGCTCGCGGCGATCCGTGCGCTGCCCGTGGCGCAGGCCATGGCCGAGGTCGACCCGCAGCAGCTGCTGCCGGTGTGCCAGCAGCTGCTGCGCCTGTTCGGCGACGACGACCCGCGTGCCGGAAAAGTCTTCGACGAGCAGGCCGAACTGCTGCGCAGCGCCTTTAATGATGCATATGCCCCGCTGGCGGCGGCGGTGCACGGTTTCGACTTCGAGCGGGCCCGGACCCTGCTGCGCCAGGCCGCGCAGCAACAGGGGCTGGGGCTCTGAACAGGGGGATGGATGATGGTGGAAATGCTCGACCGGCCCGACCAGCCGCTGATCCTGCTGGTCGACGACACCCCGGAAAACCTCACGCTGATGAGCGAGCTGCTGGCCGACCACTACCGGGTCAAGGTCGCCAACCACGGCGCCAAGGGCCTGCGCATCGCTGTCGAGAGCCAGCCCGATCTGATCCTGCTGGACATCATGATGCCGGAGATCGACGGCTACGAGGTGTGCCGGCGGCTCAAGGCCGACCCGGCCACCGCCGAGATCCCGGTGATCTTCCTCACCGCCAAGAGCGAGCAGGCCGACGAGCAGCAGGGCTTCGACCTGGGCGCGGTGGACTACATCACCAAGCCGATCAGCCCGCCCATCGTCCTCGCCCGCGTGCGCGCGCAACTGCAGCTCAAGGCCAGTGCGGACTTCCTGCGCGACAGGAGCGAGTACCTGGAGTGGGAGGTGCGCCGCCGCACCCGCGACATCCAGCGCCTGCAGGAGGTGACCATCGAGGCCATGGCCGGCCTCGCGGCGATGCGCGACAACCCCTGCGGCAAGCACCTGGCGCGTATCGAGCCATACATGGTCGAGCTGGCCGCCACCCTGGCCCGTCAGCAACCGCTGCTGGCCGAGGAGCTGCATGAGGCGCGCGTCGCCCAGCTGGGCAAGTCGGCGCTGCTGCACGGCATCGGCAAACTGGTGCTGCCCGACCGCATCCTGCTCAGCCCGGTGCCGCTGCAGGGCGACGATCTCAAGCTGCTGCACAGACATGCCCAGGCCGGGCGCGACGCCCTGCTGGCCGCCGAGGCCAAGCTGGGCAGCGTCACCGACTTCCTGCGCGATGCCCGCGACATCGTCTATAGCCAGCACGAGCATTGGGACGGCAGCGGCTATCCGCAGGGCCTGCACGGCGAGCAGATTCCGCTGGCGGCACGGCTGATGGCGGTGGTCGGCGCCTACGAGGAGCTGACCAGCCACCATCCCTACCGCCAGGCGCTGTCCTGCGCCGAGGCGGTGGCGCAGATCAGCGCGGCCAGCGGTACGCGCTTCGATCCCTCGGTGGTGCTGGCGCTGATCGAGGCGGCTGAGCCTTTCGCCGAGATCGCCCGCGCACACGCCGACGATGCCGCCTCGCTGCGCTGCGAGCTGCAGCGCCTGGAGGAGTCGCTGGGCGAGAGCATCGAGCTGACCCTGCCGCCGGGCTGAAGCATGCCGTTCGCGAGGCGATTCCGCTTCGCGCTGGCGGGCTGGCGGTGGATTGCCGTATAACGCCTGCTGATTTCCCCACCGGAGCCCCTTGGCACGCGATGAAGACCCCGAAACGCCTGGAACCCCTGCTCGAAGATGGCCTGATCGACGAGGTCGTGCGCCCGCTGATGAGCGGCAAGGAAGCTTCGGTCTATGTGGTGCGCTGCGGCAAGGAACTGCGTTGCGCCAAGGTCTACAAGGAGGCCAACAAGCGCGGCTTCCGCCAGGCCGCCGAGTACCAGGAGGGCCGCAAGACCCGCAACAGCCGGGATGCCCGCGCCATGGCCAAGGGCAGCAAGTACGGGCGCAAGGAGCAGGAGGAGGCCTGGCAGAACGCCGAGGTGTCGGCGCTGTTCCGCCTGGCCGCCGCCGGCGTGCGGGTGCCCAAGCCCTACGACTACCAGGATGGCGTGCTGCTGATGGAGATGGTCGACGACGGCTATGGCGACGCCGCGCCGCGCCTCAACGATGTCGACCTGCTGCCCGAGGACGCCCGCGAGTTCCATGCCTTCATGATCGGCGAGATCGTCAAGATGCTCTGCGCCGGCCTGGTGCATGGCGACCTGTCGGAATTCAACGTGCTGCTCGACCCGCACGGCCCGGTGATCATCGACCTGCCGCAGGCGGTGGACGCGGCGGCCAACAACCATGCCTTCAGCATGCTCGAGCGCGATGTGCGCAACATGGCCGAGTACTTCGGCCAGTTTGCCCCGGAGCTGCTGGAGACCCGCTACGCCAAGGAGATGTGGGCGCTCTACGAGGACGGCAAGCTGACCCCCGAGACTCAGCTGAGCGGCCGCTTCGCCGAGCCGGAGGCGGAGGCCGATGTCGGTGCGGTGCTGCGCGAGATCAAGGCGGCGCTGGCCGAGCAGGCGCGCCGCGAGGCCGCGCGCAACGCCGAGGATGCCCCGCACGACGAGCCGCCGCCACCGCCCTGGGCGCAGTGAGGCCCGCTGTCCGGTCGCGATAGGCGGCAACTGTACCGGGCGGGGAAGGCGGGGCGCTGCTAGTGTGCGAGCACTGACTCCGGAGTCCGTCCATGCCGCTGCCGCATATTCTCCTGGCCCTGCTGGTCACCCTGATCTGGGGTGTCAACTTCGTGGTGATCAAGGTCGGCCTGGAAGACTTCCCGCCGTTGCTGTTCTGCGCCCTGCGCTTCGCCCTGGCGGCGCTGCCCCTGTTGTTCCTGCGCGGGCCGTTGCCGGCGCCGCTGTGGCGCATCGTGCAGATCGGCGTGCTGCTCGGGGTGATCAAGTTCGGCCTGCTGTTCGTCGGCATGCACCTGGGCATGCCGGCCGGGCTGTCCTCGCTGGTGCTGCAGAGCCAGGTGTTCTTCACCGTGCTGATCGCCGCCGTGCTGCTCGGCGAACGGCCCACGCCGCGCGCCCTGGTCGGACTGCTGCTGGCTGCCGGCGGGCTGCTGCTGATCGGCCTGCAGCGGCCGCTGGGCGACAGCCTGCTGGGCTTCGCCCTGGTGATCGGCGCGGCGCTGGCCTGGGCCTGCGCCAACATCGCCACCAAGCGCTCCGGGGCCAGCGACATGCTGCGCCTGATCTGCTGGGTCAGCCTGGTCCCGGTGCTGCCGCTGCTGGGCCTGTCCTACCTCTTCGAAGGGCCGCAGGCGATCGGCGCGGCGCTCGCACAGCCGAGCTGGCGCGGCATCGGCGCGTTGCTGTACATCGCCTTCCTCGCCACCACGGTCGGCTTCGCCCTGTGGAGTTTCCTGCTGCGCCGCTACCCGGCCAGCCTGGTCACGCCCTTCGCCCTGGCGGTGCCGGTGTCGGGACTGCTGGCCGGCTGGCTGCTGCTGGGCGAGGCGCTGGACGGCCTCGGCTGGCTGGCCTGCGCGCTGGTGTTTGGCGGCCTGGCGATCACCGTGTTGCCGTGGCCGCTGCGACGGCTGCGTCAGCCCGTGGCGAGCCAGTAACTACGGGGCTTTGGCTAATGCGAATCGCTTCGTGCACTGTTCGATTCCCGTGCTTGACCGCGCGCCTCTGAGGGTCGAAGCTGCCTGTCTATACGGAGTTTTTTCGGAGAAGCGTTCATGAAAGGATCGGCAGCGGTTGTCGATTACCTGAAGGATCTACTGCGTGGCGAGCTGGCCGCGCGCGACCAGTATTTCCTGCATTCGCGGATGTACGAGGACTGGGGTTTCAACAAGCTCTACGAACGCCTCAATCACGAGATGCAGGAAGAGACCGAGCATGCCGATGCCCTGCTCAGGCGCATCCTGTTCCTCGAAGCCACGCCCGACATGACGCCCAAGCCGATCAAGCCGGGCGCCACGGTGCCGGACATGCTGCGTGCCGACCTGGCGCTGGAATACGAGGTGCGCGCGGCCCTGGCCAAGGGCATCGAGCTGTGCGAGAAGCATGGCGACTACGTCAGCCGCGAGATCCTCGAAGTGCAGCTGCACGACACCGAGGAAGACCACGCCTACTGGCTGGAGCAGCAGCTCGGCCTGATCGACCGCATCGGCCTGCAGAACTACCTGCAGTCACAGGCCTGATAGCAAGGCGATGAAAAAAGGGAGCTTTGGCTCCCTTTTTTCATGTTCAGTGGCAGCACTGACCTTCCAGATCCCTGAGGATCGGGCAATCCGGGCGGTGGTCGCCCTGGCAGTGCTGTACCAGTTCGCTCAGGGTGTCGCGCAGCGCGGTCAGCTCGGCGATCTTGCGGTTAAGCTCGTCGACGTGGGCCAGGGCCAGCGCCTTGACGTCGGCGCTGGCGCGCTCGCGGTCCTGCCACAGGGCCAGCAGCTTGCCGACTTCCTCCAGCGAGAAGCCCAGGTCACGCGAGCGCTTGATGAAAGCCAGCACGTGCAGGTCCTGCTCGCCGTAGCGGCGGTAGCCGCTGTCGCTGCGCCCGGCCGGCCGCAGCAGGCCGATGGACTCGTAGTAGCGGATCATCTTGGCGCTGAGTCCGCTGTGCTTCGCTGCCTGGCCGATGTTCATGGGCGCTGCTCCGTGTCGGGTTTCCAGGTGCTGAGCAGCAGTGCGTTGCTCAGCACGCTGACGCTGGACAGGGCCATGGCGGCGCCGGCCACCATCGGGCTGAGCAGGCCGGCTGCAGCCAGCGGAATGCCCACCAGGTTGTAGATGAAGGCCCAGAACAGGTTCTGCTGGATCTTGCGCCAGGTGCGCCGGCTGATTTCCAGCGCCGCCGGCACCAGGCGCGGGTCGCCGCGCATCAGGGTGATGCCGGCGGCGTGCATGGCCACGTCGGTGCCGCCACCCATGGCGATGCCGACATCGGCGGCGGCCAGGGCCGGGGCATCGTTGATGCCGTCGCCGACCATGGCCACGCTGACGCCCGCGCGTTTCAGCGCGGCGACATGGGCCGCCTTGTCCGCCGGCAGGACCTGGGCATGCACCCGGTCGATGCCCAGGGCGTGGCCCACGGCGTTGGCGCTGCCGGCGTTGTCGCCGCTGATCAGGTGGCTCTCGATGCCCTGGTCGCGCAGTGCGGCGACGGCCGCGGCGGCGCCTGCCTTGAGGCTGTCGCCGAAGGCCAGCAGGCCGAGCACGCGCGGCGCCGTGCCCAGCTCGATCAGCCAGGACAGGGTGCGCCCCTCGGCTTCCCAGGCCGTGGCCTGCTGGCGCAGCGGGCTGCCGAGCTGCAGTTCGTCGAACAGCCGCTGGTTGCCCAGGGCCAGCGCGCGGCCTGCCACTTCGCCGCGGATGCCGCGCCCGGCCAGGGCCTGGCTGGCGGTCAGCGGCGGCGGGGTAAGGCCGCGTTCCGCGGCCGCCGTCAGCACTGCGTGTGCCAGCGGGTGTTCGCTGCCCTGCTGCAAGGCGGCGGCCAGGCGCAGCAGCTCGTCTTCCTCGATGTTCTCGCTGGCCAGGTGGACGATGCGCGGCTGGCCGGAGGTGAGGGTGCCGGTCTTGTCGAAGGCCACCACCGCGACCTTGTGCGCCAGTTCCAGGGCTTCGGCGTCCTTGATCAGGATGCCGTGGCGCGCCGCCACGCCGGTGCCGGCCATGATCGCCGCCGGGGTGGCCAGGCCGAGGGCGCAGGGACAGGCGATCACCAGCACCGCCACCGCGTTGATCAGCGCCTGCTCCAGGCTGGCGCCGGCGAGCAGCCAGCCGCCGAGGGTGAGCAGGGCGATCAGCAGCACGGCCGGGACGAACACCGCGCTGACCCGGTCCACCAGCTTCTGGATCGGCGCCTTGGCCGACTGGGCGTCCTCCACCAGGCGAATGATCCGCGCCAGCACCGTCTCGCCGCCCAGGGCCGTGGTGCGCACGATCAGCCGGCCTTCGCCATTGATGGCGCCGCCGGTGACCCGGTCACCCGGTGCCTTGGCCACCGGCAGGCTCTCGCCGCTGATCAGCGCCTCGTCGGCCTGGCTGTGGCCTTCGAGCACTTCGCCGTCCACCGGGAAGCGCTCGCCGGGGCGCACCACCACCCGGTCATCCAGACGCAGGGCGGCAATCGCCACCTCTTCCTCGCGGCCGTCCACCAGGCGCGTGGCGCGCTCCGGGCGCAGCGCCTCGAGGGCGCGGATGGCCGCGCTGGTCTGGCGCTTGGCGCGGCTCTCCAGGTACTTGCCGAGCAGCACCAGGGCGATGACCACCGCCGAGGCCTCGAAATACAGGTGCGGCACATGGTGTTCGGCCGTGGCCCAGAGGTACAGGCTCAGGCCGTAGCCGGCGCTGGTGCCCAGGGCTACCAGCAGGTCCATGTTGCCGCTGCCGGCCTTCACCGCCTTCCAGGCCGCCCGGTAGAAGCGCGCGCCGAGGACGAACTGCACCGGCGTGGCCAGCAGGAACTGCACCCAGGCCGGCAGCATCCAGTGCAGGCCGGCCCATTCGGCCAGCATCGGCACCACCAGCGGCGCGGCCAGCAGCAGGGCGAGGATCACCGCCAGGCGCTCGCGGCGCAGCGCGGCCTGCGGGTCCTGGGTTGGCGCGCTGTCGAGCAGGCTGGCCGTGTAGCCGGCGTCCTCGACGGCGGCGATCAGCGCGGCACTGGAGGTGCCGGCGAGCATCTCGACATGGGCGCGCTCGCTGGCCAGGTTGACGCTGACGCGGCGCACCCCGGCGACCTTCAGCAGCGCCCGCTCGATGCGCCCGGCGCAGCTGGCGCAGGTCATGCCGCCGAGGTTCAGCTCCAGGCTCTGCAAGGGTACCGAGTAGCCGGCCTGCTCGACGGCCGCCAGCAGCTCGTCCAGGCGTTCGCGCGGGGCGGTGATGCGGGCCTGTTCGGTGGCCAGGTTGACGCTGCTCTGTTGTACCTCGGGCACCCGGCTCAAGGCGCGCTCGACGCGGCCGGCGCAGCTGGCGCAGGTCATGCCGTGGATGGGCAGGTCGAAGGTCTGCAGGTTGGACATGGGCGATTCCTCCTCGATTCGCCCACAGGATCAACCTTGACACCGGGTCAAGGTCAAGCCCCGCCTACGCCTTCAATAATTCTGCGGTGCCGGGATCAGCTGCAGGCCCAGCGAGTCCATGGCGATACGGTATCTGAGCACCTCGCCGCTGTTGATCTGCAGGCTCTGGCTGCGCAGCTGCTCGAAACGTGGCTGGCAGTGCTGGCCGCCGAGCTGGCCGAGGCGCACCAGTACCTGGCCTGGGGGCAGGTTGAGGGTGATCGACTGGCCCTGGTACAGGCGCGCGGTGAGGTTGCCCTGCAGGTACAGGCCAATCTCGCAGGGTGTCGAGACTTCCAGGCGTTCGCGTGAGACGATCAGCACGCCGTAGTCGATCGGCGTGGGCAGGGTCATCGGTGCCAGCGGCACGGCAGCCGCTTGCGGCGCGGGAGTCGGCGTTGGCATCTCGCTAGCCGGCGGGGCAGGCTCGGGCACCGATTCATCGGCCAGGGCTGGCAGGCAGAGCAGGGCGAGCAGGACGGCGGGCAGGCGCATGGCGGTGATTCCTCGAGGCTTCCCTGCAGCTTGGTTCAGACGCCGTGGAACGACAAGTCGCCGCGGCTTGACCTTGCCATCGTGGCAGGCTTGAGACTGCTCGCAGGGCCGGAGGAGGCCCCCAACCACCAGAGGTATACACCATGCAAATCCTGAAAGTTTCCGGCATGTCCTGTGGCCACTGCGTACGTGCCATCACCCGGGCGGTGCAGGCCGGCGATCCGGCGGCGGAAGTGCAGATCGACCTCGGCGCCGGCGAGGTCCGGGTCGCCAGCCGGCAGAGCCTGGAGCAGTTGCTGCAGGCCATCCGCGACAAGGGCTACGAGGCCGAGGCGGCCTGACCGCCCCGCACGGCACCCGATCCGGGGGTGCCCCCATCCGCCGGCCCGGGCTATCGGGGCGGCGGATTCCATTCGCGCAGCAGGCCGCGCAGCTGCGCGTCGATCAGCGCGGCGGTGTCGCTCAGCGGGTCGAACAGGGTCGGGTCGCGCGTCCAGTCGGTGAACAGGCCGACCAGCTGCGCATGCAGCGCGCGCGCCGCCAGGCGCGGGGTCACCCCCGGCAGCAGGCGCTGCTGGCAGGCCGGGCGCTCGAACAGTGCCTGCACCAGGCCGATGAACTGGTTGATGAAGGCGATGTGGCGTTCCTCGGCCTCGCGCAATTCCTCGGTGAACTCGCAGCGGTGCAGCAGGATGGTGAAGATGCGCCGTTTCTGCTCGTCGCGGGCCAGGTTCTCGATCGCCTCGATGCACAGGTCGCGCAGCGACAGCAGCGGGTCGCCACCGTCGCAGCCGCCCAGGCGCTCGGCCAGTTGCTCCGGCGGCAGGCGCACCTGGCTGAGCATCTCGTGGAACAGGTGCGCCTTGTTCTCGAAGTGCCAGTACACCGCACCGCGCGTCACCCCGGCGGCGCGGGCGATCAGCTCGAGGGTGCTGTGCGCCACGCCTTTTTCCAGAAACAACTGTTCGGCAGCGGCCAGGATGGCGGCACGGGTCTGCTCGGCTTGTTCTTTGGTGCGGCGCATGGCGGGTATCGGTAATCGGTCTAGGCTCAGTCAGGGGAACGCAGTGTAACGATTTTTGCGTCATCGCTTTGTTTACAAACGTGAATGTATGTAACTAGCATGGCCGCCTTTCCGGGCTTGTGCCCGTCCAAGATGTCACGGAGACGACTCATGTTTGCTCGACCGCTCCCGCTTGCCTTTGCAACGCTGGCCCTGGGTACGTTGTTCAGCCCGCTGCTGCAGGCCGCCGACCCGGCCGCGCAGATGCCGCCGCCGGAAGTGCTGGTGGAAGCGGCCAAGGTCGAGTCGCTGCCGCTGCAGTTCGAGTACCCGGCGCGCACCGCCGGCTACCGTGAGGTGCAGGTGCGCGCCCAGGTCAGCGGCATCCTGCAGGAGCGCACCTACCAGGAGGGCAGCCAGGTCAAGCAGGGCCAGGTGCTGTTCCGCATCGACCCGCGCCCCTATGAGGCCGCGCTGGCTCGCGCCAAGGGTGCGCTGGCCCAGGAGCAGGCGCGCTACCGGCAGACCGAGCGCGACCTCAAGCGCATCCGCGAGCTGCAGAAGAAGGGCTTCGCCAGCGAGAGCGAGCTGGACAACGCGGTATCCAACTTCGAGCAGAGCAAGGCCAACATCGAGGCGGCCAGGGCCGAGGTGCAGGCCAAGCAGATCGACCTCGACTACACCACGGTGAAGGCGCCGATCTCCGGCATCACCAGCAAGGAGACGGTGTCCGAAGGCAGCCTGATGGTGGCCGGCGACCCCAACGCCAGCCTGCTGACCCAGATCACCCAGCTCGATCCCATCTATGTCAACTTCGCCGCCCCCGACCGCGAGGTGTCCAGCGTGCGCAGCGGCCTGCAGAGCGGCAGCCTGGTGCGCGACGGCGGCCAGCAGATGAGCGTGGAGATCAAGTTCGGCGACGGCTCCAGCTACCCGCTGGAAGGCAAGGTGGACTTCACCGACAGCCTGATCGACCGCGCCACCGGCACCGTCAGCGCCCGCGCCGTGGTGCCCAACCCGGACCAGGCGCTGATGCCGGGGCAGTTCGTGCGCGTGGTGGTCAAGGGCATCAGCAAGCCCAACGCGGTGACGGTGCCGGAGCGCGCCATCTCCCAGGGGCCCAATGGCACCTTCGTCTATGTGGTGGACGAGCAGGGCCTGGCGCGCATTCGCCCGGTCACCACCGCGCACACCGCCGCGGGGCGCTGGGTGGTGGACAGCGGCATCGCCGCCGGCGACCGGGTGATAGTCGAGGGCCTGCCCAAGGTGCGGCCGAACGCGCCGGTCAAGGTGGCCGAGGCCCCCGCGGCCCCGGCCACCCAGCCTTAAGGAGTCCGGCCCGTGATCTCAAGGTTCTTCATCGACCGGCCGGTGTTCGCCGCGGTCATCTCCATCGTCATCATCCTTGCCGGCCTGGCGGCGATGCGCGCCCTGCCCATCGCCCAGTACCCGCAGATCCTGCCGCCGCAGGTGTCGGTGTCGGCCAGCTACCCGGGCGCCAGCGCCCAGGTCATCGCCGAGACCGTGGCCGCGCCGCTGGAGCAGCAGATCAACGGCGTCGAGGGCATGATCTACCAGCTGTCCAACTCGGCCAGCAGCGGCAGCATGAGTCTGTCGGTGTACTTCGAGGTGGGCCGCGACCCCGACCAGGCCACCATCGACGTCAACAACCGGGTGCAGGCCGCCCTGGCCAAGCTGCCGGAGGAGGTGCGCCGGCAGGGCGTGAAGGTGGAGAAGAAGTCCTCGGACATCCTCCAGGTGGTCACCCTGTTCTCGCCGGACAATTCCAAGGACCCGGTGTTCATCTCCAACTACGCGCTGATCAACGTCATCGACGAGCTCAAGCGCCTGCCGGGGGTGGGCGACGTCAGCCAGTTCGGTTCGAAGAACTACTCCATGCGCATCTGGCTGCGTCCGGACAAGCTGGCGCAGTACGACCTGACGCCGACCGACGTGGTCAACGCCATCCGCGAGCAGAACTCGCAGTTCGCCGCCGGCAGCTTCGGCCAGCAGCCGCTGCAGACGCCGCAGGACTTCACCTACACGGTGACCACCCAGGGCCGCTTCAAGGACCCCAAGGAGTTCGAGAGCGTGATCCTGCGCTCCGATGCCACCGGCGCCAGCCTGCTGCTCGGCGACGTGGCGCGCATCGAGCTGGGCGCCCAGGACTATTCCCTGGTGACCAGCCTCAATGGCCAGCAGAACGCCGCCTTCGGCGTCTACCTGCAGCCCGGCGCCAACGCCCTGGACACCGCCGAGGCGGTGCGCGCGACCATGGATCGCCTGGCCGAGCGCTTCCCCGAGGGCATCTCCTACAAGATCCCCTATGACACCACCAGGTTCGTGCAGATCTCCATCGATGAAGTGGTCAAGACCTTCTTCGAGGCGCTGCTGCTGGTGGTGCTGGTGGTCTTCGTGTTCCTGCAGAACTGGCGCGCCACGCTGATCCCGGTACTGGCGATTCCGGTGTCGCTGGTCGGCACCTTCGCCGGCATGTACGCCCTGGGCTTCTCGATCAACCTGCTGACCTTGTTCGGCATGGTGCTGGCCATCGGCATCGTGGTCGACGACGCCATCGTGGTGATCGAGAACGTCGAGCGGGTGATGCGCACCAAGAAGCTGGGGGCCCGCGAGGCGGCCATCGAGGCCATGGAGGAGGTCACCGGGCCGATCATCGCCATCGTCCTGGTACTGTGCGCCGTGTTCGTCCCGGTGGGCTTCCTCGGCGGCCTGGCCGGCGAGATGTACAAGCAGTTCGCGATCACCATCGCGGTGTCGGTGGTGATTTCCGGCATCGTCGCCCTGACTCTGTCGCCGGCGCTCTGCGCGCTGATGCTCAAGCCCGACCACAGCGAGCCGGCGGCGCCGTTCCGCGCCTTCAACCGCCTGTTCGACAAGCTGACCGATGCCTATGGCGCCGGCGTGGCCTTCTTCCTCAAGCGCTCGCTGGTCGGCCTGCTGCTGTTCGGCGGCATGATCGCCCTCACCGTCGGGCTGTTCAGCCGGGTGCCCGGCTCGCTGGTGCCGGACGAGGATCAGGGCTACGTGATCAATGCCTACTTCCTGCCGCCGGCGGCCTCGGTCAACCGCACCGACGCGCTGACCAGCGACTTCACCCAGCAGCTGATGAAGCACCCGGCGGTAGAGGACGTGGTGACCTTCGCCGGCTTCGACGTGCTGACCTTCGGCCAGCGCACCAATGCCGGGGTGAGCTTCGTGCCGCTCAAGGACTGGTCCGAGCGCACCACGCCGGAGCTGGATGCACGCAACCTGACCCGCGAGTTCATGGGCATGGGCCTGTCCGAGAAGGACGGCCTGGTGATGAGCTTCAACCCGCCGCCGATCACCGGCATGAGCACCACCGGCGGCTTCGAGGGCTATATCCAGGACCGCAGCGGCGGCAGCGTCGAACAGCTCGGCGAAAAGGTCCAGGCCTTCCTCGCCGCGGCGCAGAAGCGTCCGGAACTGGCCGGGGTGCAGAGCACCTTCAACGCCAGCGTGCCGCAGTACTACATCGACCTCGACCGCACCAAGGCGCGCGCCCTGGGCGTGTCGATCAGCGATGTGTTCACCGCCATGCAGTCGACCTTCGGCAGCTACTACGTCAACGACTTCACCCTGTACGGCCGCACCTGGCAGGTCAGCCTGCAGTCGGAGTCGGAGTTCCGCCGCAAGCCCGAGGACCTGTCGCAGGTCTACGTGCGCGCCAGCGGCGGCGACCTGGTGCCGCTGACCAGCCTGATCAAGGTGCGGCGCATCCTCGGGCCGGACACCTACGCGCGCTTCAACGTCTACCCCTCGGCCAAGTTCCTCGGCGGCCCGGCGCCGGGCTACAGCTCGGGCCAGGCGCTGGCGGCGATCCAGGAAGTGGCCGACGAGGTGCTCGGCAGCGACTATACCGTCGGCTGGACCGGCTCGGCCTACCAGGAGCTGGCCACCCAGGGTTCCGGCAGCACGGCGTTCATCTTCGGCCTGATCATGGTGTTCCTCATCCTCGCCGCCCAGTACGAGCGCTGGACCCTGCCGCTGGCGGTGGTCACCGCGGTGCCCTTCGCGGTGTTCGGCGCGATCCTCGCCGTGTGGCTGCGCGGCATCCAGAACGACGTGTACTTCCAGGTCGGCCTGGTGACGCTGATCGGCCTGGCGGCGAAGAACGCCATCCTCATCGTCGAGTTCGCCGTGCTGCTGCGCGCCGAGGGCAAGAGCATCTTCGACTCCGCCTTCGAGGCGGCCAAGCTGCGCTTCCGCCCGATCGTGATGACCTCGCTGGCCTTCATCCTCGGCTGCGTGCCGCTGGCCATCAGCAGCGGTGCCGGTTCGGCCAGCCGCCACTCGATCGGTACCGGGGTGATCGGCGGCATGCTCGCCGCGACCCTGCTGGCGACCTTCCTGATTCCGATGTTCTACCTGCTGGTGGAGTCGCTGGCCGAGAAGCTGGGGCGCAAGAAGAAGGTTGGGGCCGCGCAGCAGCACTGATTCAGGTGGGAGCGTTGGCCGCGCTGGGCTTCCCTCACGGCCAGGGTCGCTGCCACCGATTCGTTCACCGGGCGCCCTTGTGGCGCCCTCGGTTTTCCGGGGTGCGCCCCGCAGTGGATAACGCATGAACCTTCGCATCCTGCTGATCCTCGGCAGCCTCAGCGCCTTCGGGCCCATGGCCATCGACTTCTACCTGCCCAGCTTCCCGACCCTGGCGCGGGTGTTCGCCACCGATGTCGAGCATGTGCAGCTGTCGCTGGCGGCCTACTTCGCCGGCACCGCCCTGGGCCAGCTGGTCTACGGCCCGCTGGCCGACCGCTACGGCCGGCGCAAGCCGCTGCTGGCCGGGCTGGTGCTGTTCACCCTGGCCTCGCTGGCCTGCGCCCTGGCGAGCAGCCTGGAGTGGCTGATCGTCGCGCGTTTCGTCCAGGCCCTCGGCGGCTGTTCCGGCATGGTCATCTCGCGTGCGGTGGTGCGCGACCTGTGCGACCCGCTGGCCTCGGCCAAGGTGTTCTCCAAGCTGATGCTGGTGATGGGCGTGGCACCGATCCTCGCGCCGCTGGGCGGCGGTGTGCTGCTGCAGCTGTTCGGCTGGCAATCGATCTTCCACGGTCTGATGCTGTTCAGCGCCCTGTGCCTGCTGGCGGTGTTGCTGTGGCTGCCGGAAACCCAGCAGGCCGGGGTGGCACGTCCGCCGCTGTCGGGGGCGCTGCGGCGTTACCTGGCGCTGCTCGGTGACCGCCTGCTGATCGGCCACGGCCTGACCGGCGGGGTGGCGATGGCCGGCATGTTCGCCTACATCTCCGGCTCGCCCTTCGTCTTCATCGAGCTGTACGGGGTGTCGGCGGACAACTACGGCTGGCTGTT
Source organism: Aquipseudomonas alcaligenes (assembly GCF_003205495.1). Taxonomy (GTDB): domain Bacteria; phylum Pseudomonadota; class Gammaproteobacteria; order Pseudomonadales; family Pseudomonadaceae; genus Aquipseudomonas; species Aquipseudomonas alcaligenes_B. The sequence continues at coordinate 293,258 of NZ_QJRX01000003.1, forward strand.
CGGCGCCAACGCCGCCGGCTTCATCCTCACCGCCCAGTTCAATGGCTGGCTGCTGCGCCACCATGGCCCGGGGCACTGGCTCAAGCGCACCGTGTGGGTCTACTGCGTGGCGACCCTGGCGTTGCTGGCGGTGGCCATGGCCCAGCCGGCGCAGCTGTGGCCGTTGCTGATTCCGCTGTTCATCTCCACCGCCAGCCTGTCCTGCGTGCTGCCCAACGCCACCGCCTGCGCCATGGCCGGGCAGGGTGCCCATGCCGGCAGCGCCTCGGCGCTGATCGGTTCGCTGCAGTTCGTGGTGGCGGCGCTGGCCTCGGCCGCGGTCGGCACCCTGCACGACGGCACGGCGCGGCCCATGGCCCTGGTCATCGCCGTCTGCGGCCTGCTGACGGTGACCCTGGCGCTGTTCACCGCGCGCCATGCGCGCCGCTTGGCGCTGGAGTTCTGAGGCTCAGGCCGCGGCCTGTTCGCGCTCTTCCACCTCGGCGCCGCCCAGCGCCTGCTGCACCGCGCGCTGTGCCTGGCGGGCCAGGGCGTTGCGCTCCTGGCCGGTGCTGGCGATGGGGGGCAGCAGGTGGATCTCGACCTGCGCCTTGTCGCTGCGCAGCAGGCGCAGCAGGTGCGAGAGCAGGTCGTCGTCGCCGATGAAGGGGGCGATGGGGTCGGGCTCGCCGTCGCGTAGGTAGCGGATCGCCACCGGCTGCAGCGGCACGCCGGCCTCGATCGCCCCGGTCAGCAGGCGGCCATGGAAGGTGCGCACCTGGCGGCCGTCGGTGGTGGTGCCCTCGGGGAAGATCAGCAGCTGGCGCCCGGCCTGCAGGTGGCGGTGCAGCTGGCGCGCCAGCAGCGCGCTGTCCCCCGAACCGCGGCGGATGAACAGGGTGCCGGCCTTGTGCGCCAGCCAACCGGCCAGCGGCCAGGTGCGCACTTCGGCCTTGGACAGGAAGGAGATCGGCAGCAGCTGGCCGAGCAGCGGGATGTCGGTCCACGACACATGGTTGCCGACCCACAGGTGCGGGCCGCTGGGCAGCTCGCCGTGCACTTCGACGGCGAAGGGCAGGGCGCCGCCGAGGCGGGCGAGGAACCAGCGCGTCAGGCGCTGGCGCAGGCCCATCAGGTCGTGGCGGCGCAGGCGTTCGGCCAGGGCCACGCCACTGGCCAGCAGCAGGCCCAGCAGCAGCACCGCTGCCAGCCGGGCCAGGCGCAACCACAGGCGCAGCTGCTTCATACCGCGGCCTTGAAGTGGCGGGCGTAGCGCGGGCACAGCTCGTCGCGCTTGAGCAGGATGAACACGTCGGCCACCTGGAAGTCCGGGTCCCAGCAGGGCTCGCCGCACACCTTGGCGCCCAGGCGCATGTAGGCCTTGAGCAGCGGCGGCATCTCGGCGATCACGTTGCCCGGGACCTCCAGCGTCGGCAGCGGCTTGCGCGGCTCGGCGCGCAGGTGCTCGGTGCACAGGTAGCGTTCGCGCAGGCGCTGCATGATGGCCTGGGCCTGGATACCGCCGTCCTGCATGGGGATGCTGGCGCAGCCCATCAGGTAGCGGTAGCCGCCCTCGTTGAGCACCTCGGCCAGCTCGCTCCACAGCACGGCGATGGTGCCGCCGTTGCGGTAGGCCGGATCGACGCAGGTGCGGCCGATCTCCAACACCGGCCCCTCGAGGTGGGCCAGGCCGTGCAGGCTGAACTCCTCCTCGCTGTAGAAGCGCCCCAGGCTGGCGGCGGCCTGGTGGTCGAGCAGGCGGGTGGTGGCCACCAGGCGGCCGCTGCTCAGGTCGCGTACGCCGATGTGGCGGCAGTGCGGGTCGAAGTCATCCATGTCCAGGCCCAGTTCGGCCCCTTGCAACTTGGCATCGAATTCGCTGCTGAACACGGCGAAGCGCAGGCTCTGGGCCTCGCGCAATGCGTCCGGGCCGATCAGGCGTTCGGCTTGCAGGCGGCGTTCGGCAGTGGTGTCGCGGGCGATGCGGGTCATCGATTAGCCTCCATAAGCCAGCCTGCGGTGGGTTGCGGCCGGTCGATGTTGTTGGGCAAGCTCAGGCTAGGAACACCCGGTGTCACCTCCATGAAGCTTTGGTGATGCTTGCGTGACAGACGACGAGGACTCTGCGATGCCCTGGCAATCCCTGCTGGAAACCCGTGACCGCCTGCCGGCGGCGAACCTGTACGACTGGTACGCCGCGCTGCTGGAGCGCGCCGGCGACACCACACCCTTCGCCCTGGCCGTGCTCGGCGGGCGCCTGGCCGCCACGCCCGGCCTGGCTTTCCTGGCCGGCTACCAGGGCGCCCTGCGCGCGCTGTGGCCGGCGGCGCCGCGCAGCCTGGGCGCGCTGTGCGTGACCGAGAACAGGAGCACCCGCCCGGCGGACCTGCACACCCGCCTGAGCGGCCTGCACCTGTCCGGGCGCAAGGACTTCGTCACCGCCGCCGAGGCCGCCGACTGGCTGCTGGTGGCCGCGCGGGTGGAGGAGCAGGGCGCGCCGCGCCTGGCCCTGGGCGTGGTGCGCAGCGGCGCGCCGGGAGCGCGCATCGAAGCGCTGCCGGCGCTGCCGCTGATGCCGGACATCGGCCACGCCCGCCTGCATCTGGACAACGCCCTGTGCGAGCTGCTGCCGGGCGACGGCTGGGACAGCTACGTGAAGCCCTTCCGTAGCATCGAGGACCTGCACGTGCTGGCCGCGCTGAGCGCCTGGCTGTATGGCGTCGGCCAGGACGGCGGCTGGCCGCAGGAGCTGCGCCTGCGCCTGCTCGGCCTGCTGGCCGGCTGCGCCGAGGTGGCCCGCCACGGCGCCAGCGAGCCGGCCACCCACCTGCTGCTGGCCGGCCTGTTCGCCCAGTTCCAGGCCCTGCGCGCGGAGCTGGACGCGGCCGTCGCCGCCGGCCCGCAGCCCTGGGCGGCGCTGTGGGCGCGCGATCGCAACCTGCTGGAGGTGGCCGGCGCGGCGCGGGCCAAGCGCCTGGAGAAGGCACTGGAGGTATTTGGTGGTTAATTTGATTAGTGCAGAAGGTGAGCTTCCACGGCTGACATCTCTTACACCGTCTGATTGTGAGAGCTACTTCTTAGCTGCGGCAGACCTTTTTTACGGTGCAAGAGAGTTAGTGGGGAAACGCCTTTGCGTTCTTCCATGTGCTTTTCTAGCTGCTCAATCTTTGGAATGCGGCCTGAAGTGTTATCTCGTTTCTGTGGGTGTAGACAAAGAAAAGTTGAAGTTGAAGCCATACGGGCACGACTTGGCGTACTGCTGGCATGAGGCTGAAAAATTTGGACTTCCTCTGTCTTTACCCAGGTGGTGTGAGCTATTGAATGATGGTCACAAGACTTTTCTATTTCGATATCCAATGGGGCTCCATGGTCAGCAGTTCCCCAACCAGCAAGAAATGATTGATGGTCTGAAGGAGCTTCTGGATTACGTGCAAAACGCCACTCTTCTGCATCGTTTGGTTGATTTGGGTCAGTAGTCGCCAGGGTTACCTTGGCTAAGGTCGCCTCGCGTTTTTCCTGCGAGGTTGCCATGCGCCGCGAGCCCATAGTGCTGTTCGATAACGGCACCCACCAATGCCTGATGTTCGATGACCTGGTCAGCGGCGAAGGTGTCCAGTCCAACCAGTTCCTCATCGTCGACGGCGACCAGTACCTGCTGCTCGATCCGGGTGGCGACCTGACCTACACGCCGCTGTCGCTGGAGCTGTCCAAGCGCATCCCGGTGCAGGCGCTGACCTACATCTTCGCCTCGCACCAGGACCCGGACATCATCGCCTCGCTGGACAAGTGGCTGCTGCACACCCGCGCCCGGGTGATCTGCTCCAAGCTGTGGGCGCGCTTCCTGCCGCACCTCACCGCCAACTACCTGGCCCTGAGCCACGGCATCTGCACCTACGACCGCATCATCGCGCTGCCGGATCGCGGCCAGTCGATCCCCCTGGGCAGCTGCCAGCTGAAGGCGGTGCCGGCGCACTTCCTGCACTCGGTGGGCAACTTCCAGCTGTATGACCCGGTGAGCAAGATCCTCTTCTCCGGCGACATGGGCGCTTCGCTGGTAGATGACGCCAGCCCGGTGATCGACTTCGTCAATCACATCCCCAACATGGCCGGTTTCCACCGCCGCTACATGGCCAGCAACAAGGCCTGCCGCTTCTGGGCGCAGATGGTGCGCGAGATGGACGTGGCGATGATCGTGCCGCAGCACGGCCGGCCCTTCGTCGGCGAGGCCATGATCAATGCCTTCCTCGACTGGATCGAGCACCTGGAATGCGGCCTCGACCTGCTGACCCAGCAGGACTATCGTCTGCCGGACTGATACCTCCGCCACATCGGCGCGATCGGCGCTATTGCCGGTCACGCCAGGCGTGCTAGCGTCGGCTCCTCTTCATCACTGCGAGCGAGTCCGATGCCGCGTCGAACCCTCCTGGCCGCCGGCCTGCTGCTGAGCGCCGCTCCCCTGGCCGCCGAGACCTGGCCCATTCCCGAGTGGAGCAGCCAGCCGGCGGCCGTCACGCCCGCCGTGCAGGCGCTGGACGACTACGCCTTTCCCGTGCGCGACGACATCAGTCGCGCCGGCGTGCGCAGCGACGCGCTGCTGGTGGTCAAGGATGGCGTGATCGTCCACGAGCGCTATGCCGCGCCCACCACGGCGCAGACCCCGCACCTGGCCTGGTCGGTGAGCAAGAGCCTGTTCGCCAGCGTGCTCGGCGTGGCCTACGGCGAGGGGCGCTTCAAGCTGGACGATGCGGTGGCCAGGCACTACCCGCCGTTCGCCGCGCACCCCGAGGTGAAGATCGGCCACCTGCTCAACTGGGCCTCGGGCCTGGACTGGCAGGAGGACTACGAGTACGCGCCGCTGAAGTCCTCGGTGGTGGCCATGCTCTACACCCGCGGGCGTGCCGACATGGCCGCCTTCACCGCCAGCCATGGTGAGGCCGCCGTCCCCGGTACGCGCTTCTCCTATTCCAGCGGCGACAGCAACGTGCTGGGCGCCAGCCTCAAGGCCATGGTCGGCGAGCCGGCCCACAGCCACTACCCCTGGACCGCGCTGTTCGAGCCGCTGGGCATCGGCTCGGCGGTGTGGGAACGCGATGCCAGCGGCACCTTCGTCGCCTCGTCCTATGCCTACCTCACCGCCCGCGACCTGGCCCGCGTCGGCCTGCTGATGCAGCGCGACGGCCGCTGGGGCGCGCGCCAGCTGCTGCCGGCCAGCTGGGTGGCCTTCAACCGCACCCCCTTCGCCAACTACCGGCCCGACCCGCAGCAGCCCGATGACGCGGTACCCGGCGGCCAGTGGTGGCTCAACGCGCAGGTCGCGGATGCGCGCCGGCCCTGGCCCGACGTGCCGGCCAGCGCCTTCGCCGCCCTCGGCCACTGGGGCCAGGGCCTCTACGTGCTGCCGGAGCAGAAGCTGGTGGTGGTGCGCTACGCCGACGACCGCGACGGCAGCTACCGCCACAACGAACTGCTGAAACGGGTGCTGGCCGCCTATGGAGAACAGCCATGATCCGCCGTCGTCCGCTGCTGTCCGTGTCCCTGGCGCTGCTCGCCAGCCTGATCCTGCTGGCCTGGAGCAACCGCGTCCACCTGGCCGCCTTCCCCGGCATCATCGGCGCCTACTCGGCCAAGGAATACTGTTCCTGCCGCTATGTCAGCGACAATCCGGCCGAGTACTGCGCCGGCTACGTCGAGCAGTACCTGCCGCTCGGCGCCCTGCACGATGACGTCGAGCGCAAGCGGGTGACCGCCGAGGGCCTGGGCAGCCGGCAGACCGCCGCCTGGCTGGGCGAGCGCCACGGCTGCCAGCTGCAGAGCCAGGCCGATCCGCTGTGACCGCCGCGGACGGTTGCCTGCCACAAGCTGCAACCGTCCGGCGTTTGGCAAGGCCGGCCGGGGCCGCTATCGTTGCGCTCAAACCGCAACGCAAGTGAACCCATGGTCAAACCCCTGCTCACCCTCGGCGGCGCCCTGCTCGCCGCCGGCCTGACCCTGCCGGCGCAGGCCGACTGGTACCTGGACAACGAGTCCTCGCGCCTGTCGTTCATTTCCACCAAGGCCGGCAACCTCTCCGAAGTGCACCGCTTCCTCACCCTGCACGGCAGGATCGACGCCAAGGGCGCGGCGCGTCTGCGCGTCGAACTGGACTCGGTGAGCACCGGCATCCCGGTGCGCGACGAACGCCTGCGCAGCCTGCTGTTCGACGTGGCCAACTTCCCCGACGCGCGCATCATGGCCCAGCTCGACCTGGCACCGATCACCGACCTCGCGCCCGGCGCCCAGCTGGAGCTGAGCCTGCCGATCCAGGTGGAAATCCGCGGGCGCAAGCACGCCTACATGGCCGAGCTGCTGGCCACCCGCCTGGACGACCGGCGCTTCCAGGTGGTGACCCTGGCGCCGCTGGTGCTGCATGCCGAGCACTTCGGCCTGGAGCCGGGCATCGAGGAGCTGCGCAAGGTGGCCCGGCTGTCCACCATCAGCCTGTCGGTACCGGTCGGCGCGGTGATGATCTTCACCTCGCGATGAGCGGCGCCATCTTTCCCTGGAAGTCGGGCAATCGCTTCGAGCTGCTGGTCGACGGCCCGGCCTTCTTCCCGGCCATGCTCGCGGATATCGCCGCGGCGCGACAGCGCGTGCTGCTGGAGCTCTACCTGGCCGAGGACGGGCGCTGCAGCGAGGCCCTGGTGCAGGCCCTGTGCGCGGCGGCCGGGCGTGGCGTGCAGGTGCTGTGCCTGTTCGACGACTTCGGCTGCCTGGGCCTGGGCCGCGCGCTACGCGAACGCTTGGCGGCTGCCGGTGTGCAGCTGCGCCTGTACAACCCGCTGCGCTGGCGCCGTGGCGTGCGCAACCTGTACCGCGACCATCGCAAGATCCTGGTGGTGGACGAGGCCAGCGCCTATGTCGGCGGCACCGGCGCCACCGACCAGTTCTGGCGCCCGCAGGCGCCCGAGGCCGACTGGCACGAGGTGATGGTGCGCATCCAGGGGCCGCTGGTGGTGCACTGGCGGCTGTTGTTCGAGGGCCAGTGGCTGGCCTGCGAGGGGCGCAGCCCCTGGGCCCCCGGCCATGCGCCCGGCCTGGCCTATCTGCCGCCCTGTCCGCCGTTGGGGCAGGGCATGGGCCGGGTGGCCTACGCCGACTCGCGCCAGCACCGTGACATCGTCCACTCGCTGCTGCGCAGCCTGGGCCAGGCCAAGCGCCGGGTATGGCTGGCCACGCCCTATTTCCTGCCCAGCCGCAAGGTCCGCCGCCAGCTGATGCGCGCCGCCGCACGCGGCGTCGAGGTGCGCCTGCTGCTGACCGGGCGCAACACCGATCACCCGCCGGTGCGCTACGCCGGCCAGCGCTACTACCCCAGGCTGCTGCGCGCCGGGGTGCGCATCTTCGAGTACCAGCCACGCTTCCTGCACCTGAAGATGGTGCTGGTGGACGACTGGGTCAGCGTCGGCTCGTGCAACTTCGATCACTGGAACCTGCGCTTCAACCTGGATGCCAACCTGGAGGCGCTGGATGCGCAGCTGACCCTGGCGGTTGCCGAGTCCTTCGTCGCCGACTTCGCCGCCAGCCAGGAGGTGACCCTGGAGGACTGGCGGCGCCGGCCGCTGCTCAGCCGCCTGCGCCAGCGCCTGTGGGGCTGGCTGGACCGGGTGGTGGTCAACCTGCTCGACCGCCGGCGCTGAGGGCGACCGGCGGCACACTCACCAGCCGGGCACGCCGCTCATGTCCGGCAGCTTGTGGGCGATGCCCTTGTGGCAGTCGATGCAGGTGGCCTGGCCGCTGCCCAGGGCGGTGGAGTGCATCTGCCGCGCCCGCGGGCTCTGCCGGGTGAAGTCCATGAAGTCGAAACCATGGCAGTTGCGGCACTCCAGCGAGTCGTTGGCCTTGAGCCTGGCCCACTCGTGTTCGGCCAGCTCGCGGCGCTTCTCGAGGAACTTGTCGCGGGTGTTGATGGTGCCGAAGATCTTGCCCCAGACCTCCTTGGAGGCCTGCATCTTGCGCGCGATCTTGTCCGTCCACTGGTGCGGCACGTGGCAGTCCGGGCAGGTGGCGCGCACCCCCGAGCGGTTGCTGTAGTGGATGGTGTCCTTCAGTTCGACGTAGACGTTGCTTTCCATCTCGTGGCAGGAGATGCAGAACTGTTCGGTGTTGGTCGCCTCCAGGGCGGTGTTGAAGCCGCCCCAGAAGACGATGCCGGCGATGAAGCCGCCGAGGGTGAGGAAGCCCAGGCTGTAGTGCACGCTGGGCCGGCGCAGGATGCCCCAGTAGTCGCGGAGCAGGGCGAGCATGGCTTTCATGGGCACCTCAGGGCTGTTGGCCGGCCTGCTGCACTTCTTCCTGCAGCACCTGGTCGATGGTGCGGAAACCGTTCTTCACCAACGGTTGCACCTCCTTCTGCGGCACATGGCACTGGACGCAGAAGTAGCGCCGTGGTGCCACTGCGGCCAGGGCCTGGCCATCGCGGTCCATGTAGTGGGTGATGCTGATCATCGGCGCCTGGGTCCTCGCGCTGCCCGCCCGGCTGTGGCAGGTCAGGCACTTGTTGCCGTTGGCGTCCACCTGGTAGCCACGGATGGCGTGGGGAATGGTCGGCGGCTGCTCGGGGTAGTTGCGTTCGCGCTTGAGGTCCTTGTTCTCGTCGTTGGCCAGGGGCGGCGCGGGCAGTTCCTGGCTGATCGTGCCGCCGGGGCGGCGGCCGTCCGGGGCGGGAGCATCCAGCGGGTAGTCGGCGGCCTGGGCGAGGCTCGCCAGGAACACCAGCAACAGGGGCAGGCTTCTCATGATCGGGCTCCTCAGGCCAGGCTGACCAGTTCGATGCGCACCGCGCACTTCTTGTAGTCGGTCTGCTTGGAGATCGGGTCGGTGGCGTCCAGGGTGACCTTGTTGATCAGCTTGTTGGCGTCGAAGAAGGGCACGAACACCAGGCCGCGTGGCGGCTTGTTGCGCCCGCGGGTCTCGATGCGCGCACGCATCTCGCCGCGCCGGCTGATCACCTTGACCTCGCTGCCGCGCCGCGCCTTGAGGTCGCGGGCGTCGTCCGGGTGCATGTACACCAGGGCGTCGGGCACCGCGCGGTACAGCTCGTCGACGCGCTGGGTCATGCTGCCGGTGTGCCAGTGCTCGAGGACCCGGCCGGTGCTGAGCCAGAACGGGAAGTCCTTGTCCGGCGCCTCGGCCGGCGGCTCGTAGGGCAGGGCGAAGATGATCGCCTTGTTGTCCGGGTGGCCGTAGAACTGCACGCCGCTGCCTTTCTCCACGTAGGGATCGAGGCCTTCGCGGTAGCGCCAGCGGGTCTCCTGGCCGTCGACCACCGGCCAGCGCAGGCCGCGCTCGGCATGGTAGGTGTCGAAGGGCGCCAGGTCGTGGCCATGGCCGCGGCCGAACTGGGCGTATTCCTCGAACAGGCCCTTCTGCAGGTAGAAGCCGAAGGCCTTGGCTTCGTCGTTGGCATAGCCGGCGGCCAGCTCGCTGGCGGGGAAGCGGTCGACCTGGCCGTTGGCGAACAGCACCTGGTACAGGGTCTTGCCCTTGTACTGCGGGGCCTTGGCCAGCAGCTCGGCCGGCCACACCTCGTCGGTGCTGAAGCGCTTGGAAAACTCCACCAGCTGCCAGAGGTCGGATCTGGCCTCGCCCGGCGCCTGGACCAGCTGGTGCCAGAACTGGGTGCGGCGTTCGGCATTGCCGTAGGCACCTTCCTTCTCCACCCACATGGCGCTGGGCAGGATCAGGTCGGCGGCCTGGGCCGAGACGGTGGGGTAGACGTCGGACACCACCACGAAGCATTCCGGGTTGCGCCAGCCCGGCAGTACCTCCTGCATGATGTTGGGCCCGGCCTGCATGTTGTTGCTGGCCTGGGTCCAGTAGAAGCGCAGCACGCCGTCCTTGAGCTTGCGGCTCTGCTCCACGGCGTGGAAGCCGGGCTTCTCCTGGATGGTGCCGGCGGGCAGCTGCCAGATCTTCTCGGCGGTGGCGCGGTGCTTGGGGTTGGCCACCAGCAGGTCCGCCGGCAGGCGGTGGGAGAAGGTGCCCACCTCGCGCGCGGTGCCGCAGGCCGAGGGCTGGCCGGTGAGCGAGAAGGGGCTGTTGCCCGGCTCGCTGATCTTCCCGGTCAGCAGGTGAATGTTGTAGATCAGGTTGTTGGCCCAAACGCCGCGGGTGTGCTGGTTGAAGCCCATGGTCCAGAACGACATGACCTTGCGCTTGGGGTCGGCGTACAGCTCGGCCAGAGCCTTGAGGCGTTCGGCCGGCACCCCGGATTCCGCGGCGGCGCGCTCCAGGCTGTAGGGTTTGACGAAGGCGGCGAACTGCTCGAAGGAAATGTCCGTCCAGGTGTTGGCACTGGCGGCGTTCTTCGCCTTCTGCTCCAGCGGGTCGGTGGGGCGCAGGCCGTAGCCGATGTCATCGGTACCCTTGGCGAAGCGCGTGTGCCGGGCGACGAAGTCCTGGTTCACCGCACCGCTCTGGATGATGTGGTTGGCGATGTAGTTGAGGATGATCAGGTCGGTCTGCGGCTTGAACACCAGCGGGATGTCGGCCAGGTCGAAGCTGCGGTGCTCGAAGGTGGACAGCACCGCGACCTTGACCTGCGGCTGGCTGAGGCGGCGGTCGGTGACCCGGCTCCACAGGATCGGGTGCATCTCGGCCATGTTCGAGCCCCAGAGCACGAAGGTGTCGGTCGCCTCGATGTCGTCGTAGCAGCCCATCGGCTCGTCCATGCCGAAGGTGCGCATGAAGCCCATCACCGCCGAGGCCATGCAGTGGCGGGCGTTGGGGTCGATGTTGTTGGAGCGCAGGCCGGCCTTCATCAGCTTGTTCGCCGCATAGCCCTCCCACACGGTCCACTGCCCGGAGCCGAACATGCCGACCGCCTCGGGGCCGTTGGCGCGTAGCGCCTCCTTGACCTTCAGCGCCATGATCTCGAAGGCCTGCTCCCAGCTCACCGGCTGGAACTCGCCCTGCTTGTCGTACTGGCCGTTGCGCATGCGCAGCAGCGGCTGGGTCAGGCGGTCGACGCCGTACATGATCTTCGACAGGAAGTAGCCCTTGACGCAGTTCAGGCCGCGGTTGACCTCGGCCTTGATGTCGCCGTGGGTGGCCACCACGCGACCGTTCTTGGTCGCCACCATGACGCTGCAGCCGGTGCCGCAGAAGCGGCAGGGCGCCTTGTTCCAGTCCAGCGCGGTGAGGTCCGCATCAGTGATCAGGTTGCTGGCACTGCTGGCGAGCGGCACCCCCCCGGCCAGGGCGGCGATGGCCGCGGCCTGGGCCTTGGCGAACTCGCGACGGGTGAGGGTCATGGGCAGTCTCCTTCCGGGCTGAGGAGTTCGTGGTAGACCAGCGCGGCGTTGAGCACGCCGGGCAGGCCGCCGATCTGTTCCAGGCGCTGGAGAATCTGCTGTTCGTGCTCGGCCTCGAGCACCACCACCAGCTTGCCCTGGGGGCTTTCCTGGTGCAGTTCCAGGCCGGGCAACAAGCGCAGGTTGGCCTTTACCGCGGTGAGCAACTCGGGGCGCGCGTGCACCAGCAGGCTGGCGATATGCAGGGCGTCATCCATGATCCGCGCCCTCAACCGGGTGGTCCCGGCGGGCCGGTGAAGATCTGCAGGATCCAGATGAGGAAGCCGTAGCCGCCGACTATGGCGACCGAGAGGAGAGGGAACAGGCAGACCACCAGGAACAGGAACAGCCGGGTTTCCTTGGCCTTGGACGCCGGGGTGGTGGAAGGGCTGGGCATGCCGCACATCTCCATGGAGCGGATGCCAGCAGCTTAGACCCTGATTTTCGTATGGGCAAAACGCCTCAGCGGCACAGCACCACCATGCTGCGACTGGAGAAGCCGGCCGGGTTGAGGCCGAAGAGGAAGTCAGCGGGGTCGTCCTCGCCGCTGTCGCTGCCGGCCTTGGCCAGCACCTTGTAGCCCTTGGCGCCACAGGCGAGGGTGGCCTTCTTCTCGCACTGTTCCCAGCTGGACGTCAGCCCCGAGCAGTTGATGTTGAGGCCCTTGCGGCCCTTCTTTTCGTAAGTCTTGGCAGTTGCGGAACAGCCGGCGCAGAGCGCCAGCACAACAGTCAGCAGCACAAGCCTGTTCATATCTATCCCCAGCGGGCTTGTCTGTTTGCGACGATCCAGTGATCGCCAACCCCTTGTAGCAATGGTTCCGGCGGTGACGCAGCTCTTGATGTGGAGTCGCTGCTTGCACCCTGCATGGGCAGTGCAGCCGGATGAATCGAGAAATAGCACAAAGCATGCACTTGGCGCGAGACAAAAAGATTGCAGTTTTCCTACAGCTTTGGGCCGCTCGTTCGTCTTACTAGATGACGTGGTTGCAAGGGATGGAAACGCGTGTTGCAGGGCTCAGGGAGTGGTGAGATGAAGCGCGTTCAGCGCCAGGCGTTGAAGGTCATGCTGCAGGACGCCGGGCTCAAGGGCAGCCTGGTGCGCCTGAAAATAATGGAAGTGCTGCACGACAGCGCGAGCAGCCTGCGCTCGCGGGAGCTGCATGAGCGCCTCCGCCTGGCCGAGGAGCAGATTTCCATCCTCACCGTGCGCCAGGTACTCGGTCGGCTGTGCAGTTGTGGCCTGGTGCAGCGTGATGAGCAGGGAGGCTATTGGCTGCGGACAAGCGTGTCGCCGGAGCGAAGAGCGATTTGAACAGAAGCGGCCCTGGCGAGCATGCGCAGGGCCGGTCTCGTGGCGTCGTTCCTCAGCTTTCGATCAGTGCCTGCTCCGGCTGCTGCTCGGCATCCTGTTGCGGTTGCTCCTGCTCAGGCTTCGGTTGCGCCTGGTCCAGCCACTGGCGGGTGCTCTCCTGGGCCTGGTCGACCTTCTCGTTGAGCTGGTCGACCTGCTTGTCGAGTTCCTTGATGGTCTCGCCCAGGCTCTCGCGAGCCTGTTCCACGGCCGCTTCCTCGACCTTCTTGGCCAGGTTCTCGGCGGCCTGTTCGGCGCTGTCGCAGCCGGCCAGGGCGAACAGGCCCAGGCCGAGCAGCAGGGGTTTGACGATGGTCATGATGGTCTCCTCTGCAATCAGGATTCGAGCTTGTGGGCGGGCTGGTTGCGGGTCTTCCACAGCGACAGCAGCACGCCACCGGCCAGCAGGCCCACGGTCACGCTCAGCGATATCTCGGCCGGAATCTTGCCGACGATGTCGTGCAGGAAGATCTTGCCGCCGATGAACACCAGCACCAGGGCCAGGGCGTACTTCAGGTAGGCGAAGCGGTGGATCATCGCGGCCAGGGCGAAGTACAGGGCGCGCAGGCCGAGGATGGCGAAGATGTTCGAGGTGTAGACGATGAACGGGTCCTGGGTGATGGCGAAGATCGCCGGCACGCTGTCCACGGCGAACACCAGGTCGGCCAGCTCGATCAGGATCAGCGCCAGGAACAGCGGCGTCACCCACAGTTTGAGCTTGCCGCTGGCATTCGGCTGGCGCACGAAGAAGCGCTGTTCGTGCAGGCGGTCGGTCACCGGCAGGTGGTTGCGCAGCCAGTTGACGAAGCGGTTCTTCGACAGGTCCGGCTCGTCGTCGACCTTGGAGAACAGCATCTTCACCCCGGTCAGCAGCAGGAAGGCGCCGAACAGGTAGAGGATCCAGTCGAACTCGCTGATCAGCGCGGCACCCAGGCCGATCATGATGGCGCGCAGCACGATCACGCCGAGGATGCCCCAGAACAGCACGCGGTGCTGATAGCGCCGGGGGATGGCCAGGAAGCTGAAGATCAGGGCGATGACGAAGACGTTGTCCATGGACAACGATTTCTCGATCAGGAAGCCGGTGAGGTAATCCATGCTGGCGTCGCCGCCTTTCTGGAAGAACACCCAGACGGCGAACAGCAGACCCATCGAGATATAGCCGGCGGAAAGCAGCAGGCTTTCCTTGACGCCGATCTCGCGTTCATCGCGGTGCAGAACCCCCAGGTCGAAGGCCAGCAGGGCGATCACTACAGCGAGGAACGAGAGCCACAGCCAGGTGGCGGTGCCGAGGAAGTCGGCGAAGAGGAATGTTTCTAGGGCAGTCATGAGCCCCTCCTTTCAGTCGTAGTTGTACCAACTATGACTCCGACATGGCGGCTGCTAACCGTCAGAGGGGCCCGGCGTCACGCTGCGCAGGATAAGGCAATTGGCCGCCACCTCAAGCCTCGGATTTTTGCAAAGTGTTTAAGCGGCAGGCTTCGACCCGCCACCAGGTGGGCAGCAGCCGGCGTACCTCGCGGCGGTTGAAGCGGTCATCCAGCAGGTAGACCACGCCCTGATCCGAAGTGGTGCGGATCACCCGCCCGGCGGCCTGCACCACCTTCTGCAGGCCGGGGAACAGGTAGGCGTAGTCGTGGCCGTTGCCGAACATCTGCTGCAGGCGCGCCTTGAGTTCCTCGTTGACCGGGTTGACCTGCGGCAGGCCGAGGGTGGCGATGAAGGCGCCGATCAACCTCTTGCCAGGCAGGTCGATGCCCTCGCCGAAGGCGCCGCCGAGCACGGCGAAGCCGATGCCGCGGGAGTGTTCGCCGAAGCGCTCGAGGAAGGCCAGGCGCTCGGCCTCGTTCATGCTGCGCGACTGCGCCCACAGCGGGATGTCCGGGTATTTCCCGCGCAGGTGCTCCAGGGCCTGCTCCAGGTAGGCATAGCTGCTGAAGAAGGCCAGGTAGTTGCCCGGCTGTTCGCGGAACTGTCGCGCCATCAGGTGGGTGATCGGCGCCAGGCTGGCCTCGCGGTGCTGGTAGCGGGTGGACAGGTCGGTCAGGGCGCGGACCCGCAGCTGTTCGGCGTGGAAAGGCGACTGCACCTCCAGCCACTGCACCTCGTGTGGCAGGCCGAGCAGGTCGGCATGGTAGTGGCCGGGACTCAGGGTGGCGGAGAACAGGGTGCAGCTGTGGGCATTGGCGAAGCGCTCGGCGAGGAAGGGCGCCGGCACCAGGTTGCGCAGGCACAGGGTCGACAGGCGCTGCTGGCCACGGCCCGGGTGCAGGCTGATGTCGAACAGCGAGTGCGCACCGAAGGCCTCGGCCAGGCGGCAGAACAGCAGGGCGTCGAGGTAGAAGCGCAGCAGCGCGGCCTGGTTGCCCTCGGGCTGGTCGGTGAGGTGGTCGGTGATGGCGCTGACCGCCTTCTGCAGGGCGAGGATGAGCAGGTCCGGCAGGCTGGGGTGGATCTGGTAGTCGACTTCATGGTCGCGCTGCAGCTGGTTCCAGTGCCGGCTGACCCGCTCCAGCACGCCCTTGAGCCCGGGCGGGGCGACCTTGCGCAGGGCGTTGAACTCGGCTTGGTCCAGCTCGGCGCTGTACATGCCGCGCGCACGGTCGATCAGGTTGTGCGCCTCGTCCACCAGCAGGGTGACCTTCCAGCCATTGAGCACGGTCAGCCCATGCAAGAGGGCGCTGATGTCGAAGTAGTAGTTGTAGTCGCCGACCACCACGTCGCTCCAGCGGCACAGTTCCTGGGCCAGGTAGTAGGGGCAGAGCTGGTGCGCCAGGGCGATCTCGCGCACTGCCTGCTGGTCCAGCCAGCGGCGCTGCAGGGCCTCGCCGCGGGCGGCCGGCAGGCGGTCGTAGAAGCCCCTGGCCAGCGGGCAGGACTCGCCGTGGCAGGCCTTGTCCGGGTGTTCGCAGGCCTTGTCGCGGGCCACCAGCTCCAGCACCCGCAGCGGCATGTCGTCTTCCTGTTCGCGCAGGCGGGCCAGGGCGTCCAGCGCCAGGCGCCGGCCCGGGGTCTTGGCGGTGAGGAAGAACAGGCGGTCCAGGCCCTGCGCCGGGAAGGCCTTGAGCTGCGGGAACAGGGTGGCCAGGGTCTTGCCGATGCCGGTAGTGGCCTGGGCCAGCAGGTGCTCGCCGTCGCGGGCGGCGCGATACACCGCCTCGGCCAGTTGGCGCTGGCCCTGGCGGAAGCTCGGGTAGGGGAAGCGCAGGCACTCCAGGGCCAGGTCGCGGGCGACCCGATGGGCGCTTTCCCGTTCGGCGAAGGCGATGAAACGCGCGCACTGCGCCTCGAAGAAAGCCCGCAGTGTGCTGGCGGCGTAGCGCTCGCGCAGCACCGTTTCCTTCTGCGACACGACGTTGAAGTACACCAGCGCCAGCTCGATCTCCTCCAGCCCGCGCTCGGCGCACAGCAGCCAGCCATAGACCTTGGCCTGGGCCCAGTGCAGCGCGCGGTGGTTGTCCGGGATGCGCGCCACGTCGCCGCGGTGGGTCTTGATCTCCTCCAGCAGGTTCTGCGCCGGGTCGTAGCCGTCGGCGCGGCCGCTGATCAGCAGGCCCGCATGCGCGCCGGCCAGGGCCAGCTCGGCGATATAGCCGGCGCCGCGCCGGCCGACCACGGTGGCATGGCCGGCCATGCCCTCGGCCGCGCTCGGCGCCGGGGTGAAGCGCAGGTCGAGGTCGCCGGCCTTGGCGGTGAACTCGCACAGCGCGCGCACGCCGACGGCGTAGCTCATGCGCCGCTCCAGCGCACGTAGCAGACGTCCACCGGCATGCCGTGGCGGGCGCAGAAGTCCAGCCAGCGCTTCTGGTTGTCCTGCAGGCGGTCGCCGGGGCCCTTGACCTCGATCATCCGGTAGCGCCGCTCGGCCGGCCAGAACTGGATCAGGTCCGGCATGCCGGCGCGGTTGGCGCGGATGTCGCCGAGCAGGCGCTCGAACCAGGCGCGCAGGTGCTCCGCCGGCAGGCAGTGCAGGGCGGTGTCCAGCAAAGCGGGCGTCAGCACTTCCCAGTGTACGAAGGGCGAGACGATGCCCTGCTTGGCCGCGTAGGTGGCGCGGATCGCCGCGGCATGGCTGCCGTCGTCGAGCCGGGCCAGGCAGCGCTCGAACAGCGCGGCGCGGCGCTGGCGGAAATCGGCGTCGAACAGGTCCGCCGGTCCGGCCTGGAAGGGGTGGAAGAAGGCGCCGGGCAGCGGGGCGAAGATCGCCTCCCAGCACAGCAGGCCGAACAGGCCGCAGACCAGGGTGTTCTCCACATAGAAGGCCGGCGCCTGCTCCTCATGCAGGTGCTGCTGCACCGCCCATTCCACGCTCAGTCCATCGGGTTGCGGCAGCTCCAGTTCGAGCAGGCCGGCGGCGACCGCCGGCCTGGGGGGAGTCTTCGGCAGGCCGAGCTGGCGCTGCAGGCGCGGCAGGGCGCGTTCCAGCGCCTGCACCTCGGCGGCGTTGCGCGGGGCCAGCAGGGCCGCACTGGCCAGGTCGTGGGCCTGCCGGAACTGGCCGAGTTTCTCCAGCACGCGGACCTGGCGTTGCCGAGCCTCGCCGTGCGTGCTGCCGGCGTACAGGGTGGCGGCCTGTGCCAGCTCGCCGTCACGCTCCAGCTGCTGGCCGAGGTGGAACAGCAGCCGGGCGTGGCGCCTCTGCAGGTGCGGGTTGTCGCTGGCGAACTCGCCGAGCAGGGCAAGCACTGCGGGGATGGGCTGGCCCGCCTCGAACAGCTCGCGGCAGCTATGCAGGTGCAGGTACTGCTCGATATCGCGGCGCTGCCGGAAACCCCGTGCCTCGGCATCTATGGCGACGCTCTCGTAGCGGTAGATGCCCAGCTCGGCGAGGACGAACTCGGACCAGTCCTGCGCCAGGTTGCCGAAGAACAGCAGGCGCAGGCGGTCGCACAGGGGGCCTGCGGTCAGGCTGTAGAGCCGATCCAGCTGCGGGCACCAGCGGGCGAAGGGTTGCGCCTGTGGGTAGAGCGGCAGCAGGGCCTGCAGCTGCTCGTCCTTCTTCAGCCCGCGGCGCCCGGCGAGTTCGCCGAAGCTGGCGAGCAGCTCGTCCTTGCGCAGCAGGGCGAAGACCTCGGCCAGGGTCAGTTCGGCATCCTCGATCAGCCAGCCCAGCTGCAGCAGCGGCTCGGCTGCGGCGGCGATATCGCCGATTTCCGCGTAGTTCAGCTTGCTGGCGCGGAAGTGCGGCCCCTTGCGCATCACCAGGCGCACCAGCAGGGCCTGGGACGGTTGCGCCAGCGCGGCGAACCCCTGCAGAAAGGTGCGCTCCTCGGCATCCAGCAGGTCGGCATAGCGCTGCTCGATCCAGGCCAGCAGCGTGCGGAAGTTGTCGAGGTAGTAGAGGCTGGAATCGAGTGGAGCGGGCATGGATGACTTTTAACTGGTTTTTTATACAGTTAAAGAGTGCGCCATCCGTGAGGCGGGGGCAAGTCCGGGGCGACGGCCTGCAGAAGCGAAGAGGCCCGCCAGTGGCGGGCCTCGACGGTGGGGTTCAGGCGGCGGCCGAATGACCGATCAGCATGCCGTGCTGGACCCAGAACTGGCGGCCGTTGATACGCAGGGTGAATGGATGCCTGCTGACGACTTCGGCGCCGTTCTGCAGCAGGGTTTCGATGTGGGCGCGCAAGGCGAGAAACTTCCGTTGTTCCTTCATCGGACAAGCTCCTAGGGTGATTTGTGACGCAAGCCTAACAAGGCTTGTGATGCTTTCGACATATGCTCTGACGATGAATGGTGATTTCTGTCACATTTTGATGGTGGCCATTGGCCAATTCAGGCTGGGCCGAAATGCAAAGGCCCCGCGAGTGCGGGGCCTTTGTGGAGAAGTCTGGAGCGGGCGAAGGGAATCGAACCCTCGTCATGAGCTTGGGAAGCTCAGGTAATGCCATTATACGACGCCCGCTCGGGCGGGTGACTTTGTACCAGAATCGCCCGCGCAGGTGAAGCGGCAGGCGTTCAGCCGGCCAGGGCATGGGGTTCTTTCTCCAGCTCCCGCTGCTGTGCCGGCGCTGGCGCCAGCAGGAAGGCCAGCAGGGCGTCGCGGGTCTGCAGCCAGGCGCCCTTGTGTTCCATGTCGAGGAAGTGGCCGGCCTGGGCGATGGTGCGGAACTCGCAGTGGCGTACGTATTGGGTGAACAGGCGGGCGTCCTGCGCGGTGGTGTATTCGTCCCATTCGCCGTTGACGAACAGCAGCGGAATCTCGATCTGCCCGGCGAAGCTGACGCAGGAGCGCCCGCCGTTGTTCAGCACGGTTTCCACGTGGAAGCTCATCTGCTCGTATTCGTAGCGTTCCAGGCCGGTGACATGGCGGTGGTTGTAGCGCTTGAACAGCGAGGGCAGGTGCTTGCCGATGGTGCCGTTGAGCACCATGCCGATGCTCTCGCGGTCGCAGTCGCGCATCACCGCCAGGCCCGCGCGCAGGTAGCCGAGCATGGCGCTGTTGACCACCGGCGAGAAGGAGTTGATGACCGCGCGCTTGATCCGCCGTGGCCGCCGTGCCAGGGCCTGGAGGGTGGCGATGCCGCCCCAGGAGAAGGACAGCACCAGGTCGCAGGCGAAGCGCTCGACCAGTTCCAGCAGGATATCGGCCTCTTCCTCGCGGCTGAGGAAGCGCTCGTGGCGGTTGTGTGCGCGCGACTGCCCGGCGTAGGGCAGGTCGAACAGCACCAGGTTGAAGTGGGGGTGGAGGTAGCGGACCGTCTGCGCGAAGGATGCGGTGGTCGACAGCGAGCCGTTGACCAGGATGATGGTCTGCTCGGCGCCGTCGGCGCGGTAGAACTCCGTGTAAACCCGGTATTGCCCCTGGATATCCAGCACAGCGGTTTCTGGTTTCATCGTGCATGCCCCTGACGTGCAAGAGTGCGGACGCACAGCGCGCAATGCGGCTGGGCGAGCTTCGGCAGGTAGGCATGCGCCTGGGAAACGGGGCCTGTCGGCTCTGACTGCGGGCCGACGCTTGTTGTTGGTGGCGGGGCGTTTTCCGTGCGGGCTTCGAGGGGCAGGCCCGTGTGGCGTTACGGAGGAAGCGCTTTTAGATGTTCTCTATGACTATTCGGTCACTAACGGACCGTTGAGGGGATTCAAGCAGCCCGGTGTTACCGATGCAAGACATGCCGGTGAATTTGTCCCTGCCATTGGTCGGGCGAGCCCTGCTCAGACGGCGTCTATCTCGGCGGTCGTGAGCGGGCGGTAGTGGCCTGGCGCCAGGGTCGGATCGAGCCGCAGCGGGCCCATGCGCTCGCGGTGCAGGCCGATCACCTTGTTCTGGAAGTGGCCGAACATGCGCTTGACCTGGTGGTAGCGGCCCTCGTGCAGGGTCAGCAGGGCGGTGTGCGGGTCGAGGATCTGCAGTTCGGCGGGCAGGGTGGTGAGGTTCTCGTAGGCGAAGTACAGGCCGCGGGCGAACACCTCGGCGTACTCGGCGCTGATCGGTTGTTCGGTGCTGACCCGGTAGACCTTGCCCAGGCGGCTGCGCGGCTCGGTGAGGCGGCGCGACCAGAGGCCGTCGTTGGTGATGATCAGTAGGCCGGTGGTACTCAGGTCCAGGCGCCCGCCGATGTGCAGCTCGTGCTTGTCCGGCTCGTCGAGCAGGTCGAGCACGGTGCGGTGCTCGGGGTGTTCGGTGGCGCTGACCACCCCGGCTGGCTTGTTGAGCATGAAGTAGCGCGCCGGCTTGCCGGCCTGCAGCAGCTCGTCGTCCAACTCGATGCGGCTGAACTCGCGCACCTCGAAGCGGCCGTCGCGCACCGTGGCGCCGTCCACCCGCAGGCGGCCGGCGGCGAGCAGCAGGCGCGTGTCGGCGCGGCTGAAGCGTGGCAGGTTGCTGAGGAAGCGGTCGAGGCGCATCGCTACTCGGGCCCGAGCTCGCCGGCCAGGGCGCGCAGGCAGTTGGGACACAGGCAGGCCCGAGCGCCTGCCGCGGCGGGCAGCTGCTCCAGCGCGCCCGGCGCGATCGGCACATGGAAGCACCAGCAGTCCTGCACCGCCTGCTCCTCGCCCGCCTGGGCGCAGCGATTGGGCTGGCCGCAGCGCGGACAGCGCTCGGCGTTCACTGCTGCAGGCCGCCCGCGTCTTCGCACACGCGGTTGCGCCCGGACTGCTTGGCCCGGTACAGGGCGCGGTCGGCGCGGGCGATCAGGCGGTCCAGGCTGTCCTCGCCCTGTAGCTCGGTGAGGCCGATGCTGGTGGTGATGCGCAGGTTGACGCCGTTGAACTGGAACAGCTGCTCTTCGGTCTGCTGGCGAATCTTCTCCGCCAGCTGGCGCGCCGTGCTGCTGCCGGTGCCCTTGAGCAGCAGGATGAATTCCTCGCCACCCCAGCGACAGATGATGTCCGACTGCCGCAGGTTGCCCTGCAGGCTATGGGCGAAGCCGCGCAGCACCTGGTCGCCGGCCAGGTGGCCGTGGGTGTCGTTGAGCTGCTTGAAGTGGTCCAGGTCGATTAGCAGTGCGCTCAGTGGGCTGAGCTCGCGTTGCGCCTCCTGCAGCGCCTGGCCGGCCAGCAGGTCGAAACCGCGGCGGTTGGGTAGGCCGGTGAGCATGTCGGTGGTGGCCAGGGCTGCGATGCGCTGCTGGTAGCGGCGGGTGGCCAGGTAGACCAGGAACAGCACCAGGGCACTGATCAGTGCACAGATCAGCAGGTTGAGGTAGAGCGTGTGGCGGATGCCGGCGAGAGCGCCTTCCTCGTGCTTGTCGACGAACAGGTACCAGTCCAGTTCGGGGATGTAGCGCACGTTGAGGAAGTGCCCGCGGCCGTGTTCCTGGTAGCTGAAATTGCCGCTCCTGGGCTGCGGCAGCTTGGCGCGCAACGGTTCCAGGCCGGGAATCTGTTCGAGCGACTGGCCACGGCGGGCGCCCATGGGCCCACCCTCGGCGCCGGTGAGCACCAGGTTGCCCTGGCGATCGGTGAAAAAGATGCTGCGGTCGTAGCGACGCTGGTAGTCGTCCACCAGCTTGACCACTGCGTCCACCGTCAGGCCGACGCCGGCCACGCCGATGAAGCGCTCCTGGTAGTCGAACACCTTGAAGTTGATGAAGAAGGTCAGGCGGTCGGCGTTGGCCATGTCCGGGTCGACGCTGATCTCGTAGGGCTCGGCCATGCCGCGCACGCGGAAGTACCAGGCGTCGCGCGGCTCGTCCTCGCGGACCTGCTTGAGCACGCCCTTGGCCTGGTAGTAAGTGCGGGTCTTTTCCGAGATGAAGAAGCTGGTGAAGGTGCCGTAGTGGTCCTGGATCTCGCGCAGGTAGCGGGTCATCGGCTCGGCGTTCTGCTCCCCGGCCAGGGCCCAGTCGCGCAGGAAGGTGTCGCGCGACATCATCGAGGCGATCTGGGTGGGGCGGATCAGGTCCTTCTGGATCTCCGAGTAGATGTTGTCGGAAGTCAGTGGCAGCTCGGTGTTGACGATGTTGTGGCGGATGCTGTCGCGCGAGGCGAAGTAGCTGACCAGGCTGGTGGCGAGGAAGCCGCCCAGCAACAGGATCGACAGAAGCGACAGCAGGGTGATCTGGGCCTTGCGGGACGTGCTGAGCGGCATGGGGCGGGCTCTCGATGAGATGGCGCAATGCTAGCGCGTGGCGGTGGGCGGCGTCACCGCCACCCCGCTGCCTGCCGTGCTTATACCTCCTCCAGCACCACCACCCGCTGCCCGGCGCGCACCGGCGAGCCCGGCTGCACCCGCACCTCGCGCACCACGCCGCCAACCGGTGCGACCAGTGGAATCTCCATCTTCATCGACTCGAGGATCACCAGCACGTCGCCGGCCTTCACTTCGGTTCCAGCCTCTACCTGCACCTGCCAGAGGTTGCCGGCGATATGGCTGTCGATGCCGTGCTGGCCGGCGCCGAGCGGGGCATCCTCGCCCAGCTCGGCCACCGCCTCGTCCACCTCGAAATGCGCCTGACCGGAGTCGATCCAGCGCTGGCGCTCGGCGTCGAATGCCGCTCGCTGCTGGCGGCGGAAGGCGTCGATGCCTGCGGCCTCGTCGACGAGGAACTGCTGGTAGTCGGCCAGGGCCAGCTCGCTGTGCTCGATGCGCAGTGGGTAACGGCCCAGGGGGAAGTCGCGGCGGATCTGCAGCAGTTCCTCCGCGCTCACCGGGTAGAAGCGGATCTGGTCGAAGAAGCGCAGCAGCCAGGGCTTGCCGTCGAAGGCCTCGACCTCACGGTAGCGGTTCCACATCTGCAGGGTGCGGCCGACGAACTGGTAGCCGCCGGGGCCTTCCATACCGTACACGCACATGTAGGCGCCGCCGATGCCCACCGAGTTCTCCGCGGTCCAGGTGCGCGCCGGGTTGTACTTGGTGGTGACCAGGCGGTGGCGCGGGTCCAGCGGCGTGGCCACCGGGGCGCCGAGGTAGACGTCGCCCAGGCCCATCACCAGGTAGCTGGCGTCGAACACGGTCTTGTAGACCTCGTCCAGGTTGGGCAGGTCGTTGATGCGGCGGATAAATTCCAGGTTGCTCGGGCACCAGGGCGCGTCCTTGCGCACCGTGGTCATGTACTTGTCGATGGCCAACTGGCAGGCCGGGTCGTCCCAGGACAGCGGCAGATGGACGATGCGCGAGGGTACGCGCAGGTCGGTGGTGTTGCACACCGCATCCCACTCGCCGCTCACCGCCGCCAGCAGGTTGGCCAAGGGCAGGGTTTCCGGCTGGTAGTGCACCTGCAGCGAGCGGATGCCCGGGGTGAGGTCGATCACGCCGTCGAGGTGCTTGGCTTCCAGTGCCTGCATCAGCGCATGGCCGCGGAAACGCAGGACCAGGTCCAGTTCCGGCTGGCCGATCTCCAGCAGCAGGTGGGTGTCGCCGGAGAGGCGGGCAACCAGGCGTTTGTCGGCTTCGCCGAGGTCGAGAACGATGGGCGAGGTCAGCGCAGAGCAGCCCCCTCTCCCATTCATGGGAGAGGGTTGGGGAGAGGGGCTTTTTGCGTTGCCAATTGCCCTTTCCCCCGGCCCCTCTCCCATAAATGGGAGAGGGGAGAGGTTCGCGTATACCTGTTTCTGCGCCTTGGCCAACTCCCGAGCCGTGGCGACATCCACCGGGATAAACCGAACCTTATCGCCAGCCTTGAGCTGCCCAAGTTGCCACAGGTCGGCCTCGATGATGGTCACCGGGCAGACGAAGCCGCCTAGGCTCGGGCCGTCCGGGCCGAGGATCACCGGCATATCGCCGGTAAAGTCCACCGCGCCGATGGCATAGGGGTTGTCGTGGATGTTCGACGGGTGCAGGCCGGCCTCGCCACCGCTGTCGCGTACCCACTCCGGCTTCGGGCCGATCAGGCGCACGCCGGTGCGGCTGGAGTTGAAGTGCACTTCCCAGTCGGTGGCGAGGAAGGTGTCGATATAACCCTCGGTGAAGTATTCCGGCGCACCGTGCGGGCCGTAGATCACCCGCAGCTCGCGCACGGCGGGCAGGGCGGTGCACAGCGCGGCGGGTAGTTGCGCGCCGTTTTCTGTGTCGCTCAGCGCGGGGATATGCAGCACATCGCCGGCACGCAGGGCGCGGCCGCCGTGGCCGCCGAACTGGCCGAGGGTGAAAGTGCTTTTCGAACCGAGGTACTCGGGCACCTGCAGGCCGCCGCGCAGGGTGAGGTACGAACGTGCGCCGCTGCCGGCGATGGTGCCGAGGCTCAGGGTGCTGCCGGCCTTGATCAACAGGGCGGTGTTCAGCGGTTGCGCCACGCCGTCCAGCGTCACCGGGATATCTGCGCCGGTGATCGCCACCACCGCATCGGTGTTGAAGCGCAGCAGCGGGCCGCTCATGGTGATTTCCAGGCCGGCGGCGCCTTCCTCATTGCCCAGCAGGCGATTGCCCAGGCGCAGGGCGCGGTCGTCCATCGGGCCGGACGGCGGTACGCCGACCGCCCAGTAGCCGAGGCGGCCGGGGAAATCCTGCACGGTGGTCTGGGTGCCGGCGGAGAGCACCTCGAAGGTATGCGCCTGATAGACCAGGCCCTCCAGGCAGCGGGTCCAGGGCGAGCCGCTGGCAAACGGCGCGTCGGCCAGGATCTGCCGCAGGTACTGGCGGTTGGTCTCCACGCCGTACAGCAGGGTATCGGCCAGGGCCTGGTCCAGCGCGGCGCTGGCCTGCTCACGGGTCGGTGCCCAGGTGATGACCTTGGCGATCATCGGGTCGAAGTAGGGTGGAATCTCGCAGCCGGCCTCGACCCAGGTGTCGATGCGCAGGGCCTTGCCATCAGCCGCCGGGAACTCGACGGCGGTAAGCAGGCCGGGGCTCGGCTGGAAGTCGCGGCCCGGGTCTTCGGCGTACAGGCGCGCCTGGATGGCGTGGCCGCAGGGTTTCAGGCCTTTCGCCAGTTCGCTCAGCGGCGGCAGGTCGCCGGCCGCCAGTTCGATCATCCAGCGCACCAGGTCGACGCCCCACACCTGTTCGGTAACACCGTGTTCGACCTGCAGGCGGGTGTTCACTTCGAGGAAGTAGAAGCGTTCGGCCTCGCTGTCGTAGACGAATTCGACGGTGCCGGCGCTGCGGTAATTCACCGCCTTGGCCAGCTTGATCGCCGCCGCGCAGAGTTCCTCGGCCATCCCGGCCGGCAGGTTGGGCGCCGGGGTTTCTTCCAGCACCTTCTGGTTACGGCGCTGCACCGAGCAGTCGCGTACGCCGAGGGCCAGCACTTCGCCGGCGCCGTCGCCGAATACCTGCACTTCCAGATGGCGGGCGCGCTGGATGTATTTCTCGATGAACACGCCGCTGTCGCTGAAGTTGTTCTGCCCCAGACGCTTGACCGCTTCGAAGGCCTCGGAGAGTTCTTCCGCGCTGCGGCACACGCGCATGCCGATGCCGCCACCGCCGGCCGTGCTTTTCAGCATCACCGGGTAGCCGACGGCTTCACCGGCTTTCAGCGCAGCGTCGAGATTCTCCAGCAGCTCGGTGCCTTCCAGCATCGGCACGCCGTGGGCTTTGGCCAGGGCGCGGGCGGTGTGCTTGAGGCCGAAGACGCGCAGCTGCTCCGGCGTCGGGCCGACAAAGGCGATGCCGGCGGCCTCGCAGGCCTCGGCGAAGGCGGCGTTTTCGGAGAGGAAGCCGTAGCCGGGGTGGATGGCTTTGGCGCCGCTGCGCTTGGCGATCTCCAGAATCTTGTCGACCACCAGATAGGTCTGGGTCGCCGGGCCATCGCCCAGGCTGTGGGCCTCGTCGGCCTGCTGCAGGTGCAGGCTGGCGGCGTCGGCCTCGGAGTAGACGGCGACACCTTTGACGTCGAGCTGGCGCAGGGTACGCAGGATGCGGCAGGCAATGGCGCCGCGGTTGGCGATCAGGAGTTTGTCGAACATTGCAGAACCCTCGAAAGGGATGGCGGGCCGTCCCGCCTTATTCGTCTGCACCACGGTCGTCCGTGGCTGGGAGTGCTTTGCTCCCTCTCCCATGCTTATGAACAAAGAGCAGGGAGAGGGCTGGAGAGAGGGTTTAACTCGGCGTTCTGTCGTTCCCCTCTCCCCCGGCCCCTCTCCCGCCAGCGGGAGAGGGGAGAGAGCCTAGGCACTGCCCCGAGCGGCTCTGGCACAGGCGGAACAACCACAGGCGCAAGCCTTTCAGTCCCATACCAGCACCTCGGCCGGGGTCGGGTTGTAGGCGTTGCAGGGGTTGTTCAATTGCGGGCAGTTGGAGATCAGCACGATCACATCCACATGCGCCTTCAGCTCCACGTACTTGCCCGGTGCCGAGATGCCGTCGGCGAAGGTCAGGCCACCTTCCGGAGTGACGGGAACGTTCATGAAGAAGTTGATGTTGGCGCCGATGTCGCGCTTCTCCAGGCGGCCGTCGTGCAGGGCGCCGCGCAGGAAGTTGTCACGGCAGCTGTGCATGTAGCGCTTGTCCAGGGCGTAGCGCACGGTGTTGCTCTCCTGGGCGCAGGCGCCGCCGAGGGTGTCGTGGCGGCCGCAGGTATCGGCCGTGATGGTCAGCAGCGGGTTGCCGAGGTTGGACCAGAGCACGGTGCCGGTGGTCAGGTACACGCGGTTCTGTTTGCGCAGGGTGCGCTGTGGGTCGTAGCGCTCGCGCGGGTTCTTGGCGCTGAAGAACAGGGTGTCGACGGCCTGGTTGCCCTCCAGGTCGAGCAGGCGCAGGGTTTGCCCGGCCTTGACCTCGAACAGGTAGGGCTCGCCGGCCGGGATCACGTGGCGGAACACGGCGGCTTCGGGATGCAGGGTGCTTTCGATCAGGCTCATGGCGCCGCTCCTTACAGGTAAAGCCGTTCGGTGTTGTGGAAGCCGCGGCCGTTTTCCGGGCGCGAGGTGCGGCAGAGCACGCTGATGCCATCGCTCTGCACCTGCTGCCAGCTGAGCTGCACCGGCTTGGGTGCGTACGCAGGATTCGGGTCCATTGGGTGCTGCAGGGCGGTAAGCACCACCAGGGTGTCCATCGGCGCGTACAGCTCGAGGTAATCGCCGGCCTTGGAATTGCCGGCTTCGAAGTGGAAGCAGCCGTCCGCATCGACGGTGACCTTGCTGAACAGGTTGAGGTTCATCAGCAGGTCCGCAAGGCCAAGGTTCCACTTGCCCAGTTCCACCAGCAGGTTGTCCACGCCGTTGCGGAAGAAGCCGTTGCGCAGTTCCTGATAGCGGCCCTGGCCGTATTTCTCGGCGACTTCCTGTGCGTTGAGCACGCCGCCGAAGCTGTCGTGCCAGCCGCAGGTGTCGGCGGTGATTGCAGCGAGGATTCTGCCCATATCCGAGTACAGGCTGTGGCCGGCGGTGAGCCTGGCGGTGTGCTGGCACTTGAGGGTGTCCGGCAGGTTCAGCCGTTCGCTCTTCTCGACAGCATTGAGCAGCAGCAGGCTGACGTTGGCGCCGCCTTCGAGATCGGTGATGCGCAGCAGCTGGCCGCGCTTGAGCACGAAGGAGGTGTGGCCGCCACCGGGGACGGTCTCCTCGTAGAGAGTGGGGCGCAGGGCGAGAGAGGCAGTCATGCTCAGGCTCCTTGAAGTTGCGGTTGCAGGCGCTCGGCCAGTTCGGTGGGCAGGGCCGCACGGCGTTCGCTGTTGAGCGGAATGTCGTAGGTGATGCGCGCGCCGAAGGCGTTGGGCGCGTGCGGGTCGAGGCGCACCTTGTCGAACACCAGCAGGCGGGTGCCGAGGCTGAAGCCCTCGGAGAGGTCATGGGTGACCATAAACACGGTCAGCCCGGTCTCGCGCCACAGCTCCAGCAGCAGGGCGTGCATGTCCTTGCGGATGCCCGGGTCCAGCGCGCCGAAGGGTTCGTCCAGTAGCAGCACGCGCGGCTTGGTGATCAGCGCCTGGGCGATGGCCAGGCGCTGCTGCATGCCGCCGGACAGCGCGCTGGGGTACTTGTCCAGGGCGTGGCCGAGGCCGACCTTGCGCAGCAGCTCGGCGGCGCGCTCGCGGGCCTCGCGCTTGGCGCTGCCGAACAGGCGGCCGAGCAGGGGCGAGCGCGGCAGCTCCAGGCCGATGGCGACGTTATCCAGCACCGACAGGTGGGGGAACACCGAGTAGCGCTGGAACACCACGCCGCGGCTGGCGTTCGGCTCGGCCACCAGCGGCTGACCGGCCAGGAGGATCTCGCCGCGGCTCGGCCGCTCCTGGCCCAGCAGCAGGCGCAGGAAAGTCGATTTGCCGCAGCCGGAGGCGCCGACCAGGGTGCAGAACTCGCCCTCGCGCACGATCAGGCTGAGTCTCTCCAGGACGACCTGGTCGCCATATTCCTGCCAGACATTCTTGACCTGGATGAAGCTCATGCCTTGGCTCCTTCGTACCAGGGGAAGCACAGCTGGGTCAGGCGGCGCAGGCCCAGGTCCATCAGCCAGGCGAGCAGGGTGATCCACACCACGTAGGGCAGGATCACGTCCATGGCCAGGTAGCGACGCACCAGGAAGATGCGGTAGCCGAGGCCGTCGGTGCTGGCGATGGCCTCGGCGGCGATGAGGAACAGCCAGGCCGAACCGAGCATCAGGCGCAGGGAGATCAGCAGGCGCGGCAGCAGCTGTGGCAGCACCACGCGCAGGATCAGGGTCCAGGTGCTGGCGCCGAGGGTCTGTGCCTTGATCAGCAGCTCGCGCGGGATCTCGCGGGCGCGCTGCTCGATGTCGCGGGCGATGCAGGGGGTGATGCCGATGACGATCAGCATCACCTTGGACAGCTCGCCCAGGCCGAACACGATGAACAGGATCGGCAGGATCGCCAGCGGTGGGATCATCGACAGCACGGTGAGCAGCGGCGACAGCGGTGCGCCGAACAGCGGGATGCTGCCGGCGGCGATCCCCAGCGCCAGGCCGGCCAGGGCGGCGATGCCGATGCCCAGGCCGAGACGGCCGAGGCTGGCGGCGCTGTCCTGCCAGAACAGGTACTGGCCGGTGCGCTTGTCCTCGTTGAAGGCCAGGCGCTCGACCGCATCGACCATCTGCGCGGCGCTGGGCAGCAGCTTGTCGTTGGGGTTGTCCGCCAGGCGTGCCGTGGAGCCTGCGAAGTAGGCGAACAGCAGCAGGGCGAAGGGCAGCAGGATCAGCAGCAGGCGACCGCCGCGGTCCGGGTATCGGTTGATCAGGCGCATGCTGGGGTCTCGGTTGGCGTCATGCCCTCTCCCCCGGCCCCTTTCCCGCAGGCGGGAGAGGGGAGGGAAGCCATTGCGGCCGGCGGGGCGGCGTCAGAGCTTGCCTTGCGCGGCCATTTCCATGTAGGTCGGATCGAAGCGCAGCTTGATGTTGCCGGCGTCGCCGGTGACCACGTCCTTGGCGAAGGCCATGCCGATGGCGTCGGCGCTCTGCGCGCCCTCGCCGAGCAGACCATGGCTGAAGGAGAACTCGGCCACCTTGGTCATGGTCGCCGGCAGTTTCGGGCTGTTGACGAAGGCCACGGCATCCTTGGCGCTGTAGAACATCTTGGTCGCGGCCAGCTGCGCTTCGTAGCCGGCCAGGTCGGTGCCGGAAGCCTTGGCCATGTGTTCACGGGCGGCCTTGCCGGCATCCGAGTCGGCGCTCATGGTGGCCATGATCTCGTACCAGGCGCCGGTCAGGGCCTTGCCCAGCTCGGGGTTGTCCTTCAGCGTGGCGCTGTTGACCACCATCAGGTCGATGATCTCGCCGGGAATCTGGCTGGAGTCGAACACCTTGGTCACGCCCGGGGTGGCTTCGATCTCGGCCAGCAGCGGGTTCCAGGTGGCCACCGCCTTGACGTCGTCGGTGGCGAAGGCGGCGACCAGGTCGGCGTCGGAGGTGTTGACCACCTTCAGGTCCTTCTCGCTCAGGCCGGCGCGCTCCAGGCCGCGGGCCAGCAGGTAGTGGGAGACGGATAGCTCGACCAGGTTGACGTCCATGCCCTTGAGGTCGCCGAGGGTCTTCTTCTCGCCCTTGAGCACGATGCCGTCGTTGCCGTTGGAGAAGTCGCCGACGATCAGCGCGGTGCTGTCCACGCCGCCGGCGGCGGGGATGGTCAGGGCGTCCATGTTGGTCATGGTGCAGCCGTCGAAGGCGCCGGCGGTGTACTGGTTGATCGATTCGACGTAGTCGTTGAGCTGGGTGACCTTGATCTCGATCCCGTACTTCTGCGCCCACTTGTCGACGATGCCCTGGGCGGCGCCGTATTCCCACGGCATCCAGCCGGCGTAGATGGTCCAGCAGACGTCGAACTGCTCTTTCTTTTCGGCGTGGGCGGGGAAGGCGAGGGCGGCGGCGAGGCCGGCGGAAAGCAGGGCGAACAGCGGGGACTTGCGCATGGGTAGACCTCCAGTTCCAGGGATACGGGCAGGAGCGGCGCGGCACTGGCCTGTGCGCGTTCTCCCGGGCTTTTGTCCCGCCGTGTAACCCCTGTCGAGGTCGCCCACTCTCGGACCAGTCGCTCGCCGGGCTTGGCGAGCCGGAACCCTAGTCGGCCATTGCAAGTTGTAGTGCCGCGCCCCTTGCGGGGTGCTTCTGCATGTCTCGAACAAAGCGAACATCGTGCCAGTTGCCTGCAGCCCCTATCCTGCTGGGCGCGACGCGGGGTGCCTGGCGCCGCGCCGCGCCCTGCTGCACGAAAGCGGTGCGCGATGTTCGCTGTTGGTGCTTACAGCTGGTTGTCGGCGGCCAGCTGCATGTAGGCCGGCTCGAAGCGCAGCAGGACCTGCGTCGGGTTGCCCAGCACCCGGCCGTCACCGAAGGCGATGCCCAGGCGCTGCAGGCCCTGGCCCTCGCCGAGCAGCTGCTGGGCGTCGGCGAAGTTGGCCACCCGCTGCATCAGGTCCGGCATCTTCTCGCCACGGGCGAAGGCGGCTGCCGAGCGCGGTGCGTAGAAGGAGCGGATGGTGCGCAGCTGCTCGTCGAAGTCGGCCGGCGTGGTGTCCGCGGCAGCGGCCATGCGGGCGCGTGCGGCGGCGCCGGCGGCATTCGGCAGGCCCATCAGGCGCATGCCTTCGAACCAGGCGCCGGTGAGGGCGCGACCCAGCTGCGGATGCTGGGTCAGGGTCTGGCTGTTGATCACCAGCAGGTCGAGGATCTCGCCGGGGATGTGGTGCGAGCTGAACACCTGCACGCTGTCACCGTCCTGGCGCAGGTCGGCGAGGATCGGGTTCCAGGTCACCACCGCATCGCCCCTGCCACTGCGCCAGACCTGGGCCAGGTCCTTGTCCGAGACGTTCTCGATGGTCACGTCGGAAGGCTGCAGGTGGGCCCATTCCAGGGCACGGCTGAGCAGGTAGTGGGATACCGAGTTCTCCACCAGCAGGATGGTCTTGCCCTTGAGATCCTTCAGGTCCTTGCTGCCGCCGCGCACCAGGATGCCATCGGCACCGGCGGAGAAATCGCCGACGATCAGCGCGGTGCTGTCCACCCCAGCAGCTGCGGGAATAGTCAGCGCGTCCATATTGGTCATGGCGCAGGCGTCGTACTGGCCAGCGGTGTACTGCTCGATGGAGGTGACGTAGTCCGGCACCTGCTCGACCTGGATCTCGATGCCGTACTTCTTCGCCCACTTGTCGACGATGCCCTGCTCGGCCATGTAGCCCCACAGCATCCAGCCGGCATAGATCGACCAGCAGACCTTGAACGGGCGGGTTTCGGCAGCGTGGGCGGGCTGCAGGAGCAGCAGGGCGAGCAGGCAGGAACAGAACAGGCGGGCAGGCATGATGACCTCGGGACAATGGATGGGAGACAGGATGCGGCCGAGCAGGCACGCATTTCTCCCGGGCTTTTGTCCCGCCGTGTAACCCCAGTCGGGGTCGCCCACTCTCGGACCAGTCGCTCGTCGTGGTGGACGAGCCGGAACCCTAGTCGGCCATTGCGATGATGTGTTGGCACCAGGCCGGCACATCCTGTGCTGCCATTGCTTAGCGAATGGCGTGCCAGGCGCAGGGAGGCCGGATTGCGCCATTTGCGGGGGCGAAAGACCGCTCTGGCATGCGGATGGGTGTTTTTTTGGTGCGCACCCGCCCAGTAAGAGGGCAGAAAGCCGGGCTGCAATATCATCTTGACATCAGGTTTTTATCTCGCTGTAGAATTGACGCAATTTCGAAAAATAATAAGCAGTCGATATTTTTTTGACGCCATTTGTGCGTTCCCCTCTTCCTTGCGTACCTGCCCTAATCCGGCCAGCGGTGTTTCGATATGAGTGCCTCGAGCGATATCTCGCGTTTGTTCAAGCAGTTCGGTGGTCGCGCGGATCAGTATCAGGAAATATCCCGGGGCGATGAGGCGCGGGCCAGTGTCGAGCGCTGGCCGGTGGTGGGGCGCAGCGAGATTCAGCCCACTGACATCGCTGAGGTCTTACCCGCGGCGCCCGAGGCCGTCGCAGTGGCCGAGCAGGCGCCTGTCGCGCAACCGGAGGTCTGGTCCGCTGCCGGCCTGCAGAGCCTGCTGGCCAAGCTGGCCGAGGAGCCCAGCGAGCCGGCGCAGGTCGCCGCTGCGGTCGCGCCGGAACGTCCCGATCTTGCGCACATCCGCGTGATCGCGGTGGTTTCCGCCAAGGGTGGCGTCGGCAAGAGCACCCTGGCGGCCAACCTGGCGGCCGCGCTGCAGAAGACCGGACGGGCCGTGTTGGCCATCGATCTCGATCCGCAGAATGCCCTGCACCATCACTTCCAGGCGACCGAACAGGCACAGGCTGCAGCGCCGGCGCAGGGGTTGTGTCATAGCGAGCACGACTGGCACGAGCTCTGCGTGCCGACCCGCGACGGCCTGTTCGTCCTGCCCCACGGCCTGACCGACGAACCGGCCCGGCGCACCTTCGAGCGTCAGCTGGAAAGCGATCCCCTGTGGTTGGCGCGGCGTCTGGCCGATCTGCAGCTGGCCGATGGCGCGCTGGTGCTGCTCGACACGCCGCCGGGCCCGTCGCTGTACCTGCAGCAGGCGCTGAGCGTGGCCAATCTCGCCCTGGTGGTGAGCCTGGCCGATGCGGCCTCCTACACCGCGCTGCCGCTGATCGATGGGCTGATCGCCAGCCATACCGAGGGGCGCGCCGACTTCGCCGGCAGCGCCTACCTGATCAATCAGGTGGACAACTCGCGGCAGCTGAGCAAGGACATCACCCAGATCATGCAGGGCCTGCTCGGCAAGCGCCTGCTGGGCCTGGTGCATCGCGATCAGTCGGTCGGCGAGGCGCTGGCCTACAACCGCAACGTGCTGGACTACGACCCGCACGGCCGCGGCTGCCACGATATCCTGGCCTGCGCCCAGAGCCTGCTGGTACGCCTGGCGAGCGAGCAGCGAGTCGAGCAGCCGGCATGAGCCTCTGGCGCAAATGGTCCGGCGTCCTGGCGTCGGACTCCATCGCTGCGCGGCTGTGCGCCAGTCGCCTGGGGCAGCGGCTGACGCTGCTGCTCGCCCTGCTGATGCTCGGGGTGGTGGTGGCCGCGCCGCTCGACCTCGAAGCCCAGATGCTGTTCACCGCCGCCTGCATGGCGGCGGCGCTCGTTTTACGCCGGCACGCACATCGCCTGGCGATCCTGGCGATGATCACGCTGTCGGTGATCGCCTCGCTGCGCTACATGTACTGGCGCCTGACCTCCTCGCTGGGCTTCGAGAACCTGCTCGACATGCTGTTCGGTTACGGCCTGGTGCTGGCCGAGCTGTATGCCCTGCTGGTGCTGCTGCTCGGCTACCTGCAGACGGCCTGGCCGCTGCAGCGCAAGCCCTACCCGCTGCCGCGCGACACCGCCCTGTGGCCCACGGTGGATGTGTACATCCCCACCTACAACGAGCCGCTGGAGATCATCAAGCTCACCGCCTTCGCCGCCCAGGCCATCGACTGGCCGAAGGACAAGCTCAACGTCTACGTGCTCGATGACGGCCGCCGCGAGGAGTTCCGCGACTTCTGCGCCGAGGCCGGGATCGGCTACATCATTCGCCCGGACAACTTCCACGCCAAGGCCGGCAACCTCAACCACGCGCTGAAGCTGACCCACGGCGACTACATCGCCATCTTCGACGCCGACCACGTACCGACCCGTTCCTTCCTCCAGGTCGGCATGGGCTGGTTCCTGCGCGACCCCAAGCTGGCGATGCTGCAGACGCCGCACTTCTTCTTCTCGCCGGATCCCTTCGAGAAGAACCTCGACACCTTCCGTTCGGTGCCCAACGAGGGCGAGCTGTTCTACGGCCTGGTGCAGGACGGCAACGATCTGTGGAACGCCACCTTCTTCTGCGGCTCCTGCGCCATCATCAAGCGCGGCCCGCTGGAGGAAGTCGGCGGCATCGCCGTGGAGACCGTCACCGAGGACGCCCACACTGCCCTCAAGCTCAACCGCCTGGGCTACAACACCGCCTACCTGGCGCTGCCGCAGGCCGCCGGCCTGGCCACCGAGAGCCTGTCCGGGCATATCGGCCAGCGCATCCGCTGGGCGCGCGGCATGGCGCAGATCTTCCGCACCGACAACCCGCTGCTGGGCAAGGGGCTCAAGCTCGGCCAGCGGCTGTGCTACCTCAACGCCATGCTGCACTTCTTCTATGGCCTGCCGCGCCTGGTGTTCCTCACCGCGCCGCTGGCCTACCTGTTCTTCGGTGCGCAGATCTTCCAGGCCGAGGCCCTGCTGATCCTGGCCTACGCGCTGCCGCACATCCTCATCGCCAGTGTCACCAACTCGACCATCCAGGGGCGCTTCCGCCATTCCTTCTGGAACGAGGTCTACGAGTCGGTGCTGGCCTGGTACATCATGCGCCCGGTGCTGCTGGCGATGGTCAACCCCAAGCTCGGCAAGTTCAACGTGACGGCCAAGGGCGGGGTGATCGACCGGAGCTACTTCGACTGGAAGATGGCGCGGCCCTACATCGTGGTGCTGGCGCTGAACGTGCTGGGCGTGCTGGCCGGCCTGTGGAAGCTGGGCTTCGATCCCGAGGTCAGCGTGGCCACCGTGCTGATCAACCTGACCTGGACCTTCTACAACATCGTCATCAGCGCCGCGTCGGTCGCGGTGGCCGCCGAAGCCCGGCAGATTCGTGCCGAGCCGCGGGTGTACGCCGAGCTGCCGGCCACCCTGAGCCTGGCCAACGGCAAGACCATCGTCTGCCGGACCAACGACTTCTCCCAGCGCGGCATCGGCATCGCCCTGCCGGAAGGGGCACATGTCGAGCGTGGCGAGCAGCTGCTGGTGTCGCTGTTCCGCGACCACGAGGAGTGCGTGTTCCCCGCCGTGGTGATGTTCTCCCGCGCCGGCGTGCTGGGCCTGAACTTCCTCGAGCTGAACATCGAGCAGCAGCGCGAACTGACCCGCATGACCTTCTCGCGCGCCGACACCTGGGCCGCCACCTGGGGCCAGGGCGCCGTCGACACGCCGCTTGGCGCCCTGGCCGAAGTCTCCAGCATCGGCTGGCGCGGCCTTCGCCTGCTGTCGCGCGCCACCTTCGCCGAACTGCGTGCGCGCCTGCGCAGCCCGTCCTTCCACCTTCGCTCCACCCCGAGGAACCCATGAGCCAGAAACGCAATGGACTGTCGTCCCTGTGTCTCGCATTGACCCTGCCGCTGCTGCTGGCTTCCGCCTGGGCCGAGGAACCGGCGGAGGAGGGCGCCGTCGCCGTCGAGGGGGCTGCCGTCGACGGTGGTGAGATCCCGGCGGATGCCGTGCCGGTCGAGTTCGTGCCGACCTACAGCGCCACGCTCAAGCAGCTGGGCGCCAACTACACCATGCACCTGCGCGGCATCGAGGGCAGCGACAGCGTCAGCTTCGACGTGCGCGCCGACCAGGTGGTGAGCAAGGCGCGGGTCAAGCTGGAATACAGCTACTCGCCGGCGCTGCTGCCCGACCTGTCGCAGATCAACCTGATGGTCAACGACCAGGTGGCGGCCAGCCTGCCGGTGCCCAAGGAAACCGCCGGCACCCTGCAGCAGCAGGTGCTGGACATCCCGCCGCACCTGATCACCGAGTTCAACCGCCTGACCCTGCAGCTGATCGGCCACTACACCATGATGTGCGAGGACCCGCTGCATTCCAGCCTGTGGGCCAAGGTCAGCAACACCAGCGAACTGCAGCTGGAGACCACCCAGATCGCCCTGCCGGACGACCTGGCCAAGCTGCCGCTGCCGTTCTTCGACAGCCGCGATTCGCGCCTGCTGGAGCTGCCCTTCGTGTTTGCCGGTGCGCCGGACAACCGCAGTCTGGAAGCCGCCGGCATGGTGTCCTCGTGGTTCGGCGCGCTGGCCAGCTACCGCGGTGCGCGTTTCCCGGTGAGCCTCGGCCAGCTGCCGGAGAAGGGCAATGCCATCGTCCTGCTCAGCGGCGCGGCCAGCCTCGACGGTGTGCCCGCAGCAACCGACAAGGGCCCCAGCCTGACCCTGATGGCGCACCCCGTCGATCCCTTTGGCAAGCTGCTGATCCTGCGCGGTGACGACAGCGAACAACTCAAGCAGGCCGCCCTGGCGCTGGTCACCGGCAGCCAGGTGCTGTCCGGCGCCCATGCGCGCATCGAGCGCATCGACAGCCTGGCGCCGCGCGAGCCCTATGACGCGCCGAACTGGCTGCCCAGCGACCGCCCGGTGCGCCTCGGCGAGCTGACGGAAGCCAAGCGCCTGAGCGTCTCCGGCTATGACCCGGGCACCATCAACCTGCCGCTGCGCCTGCCGCCGGACCTGTTCAACTGGCGCCAGCCAGGCGTGCCGCTGCACCTCAAGTACCGCTACACGCCGCAGCCGGTGTCGACCAACTCGTCGCTGCTGATCAGCGTCGGCGGCAAGTTCATCAAGTCGCTGCCGCTGCCGTCGCAGGAGAACCTCGACCAGTCGCTGCTGGCCAAGCTGCAGGATGACAGCCTGCTGCGCGAGGCCAAGCTGATGCTGCCGCTGGACAGCCTGCCGCTGCAGTCGGCCCTGCAGCTGCGCTTCATGTACGACTACATCAAGCAGGGCGATTGCCGCGACATCATCATCGACAACATGCGCGGCACCATCGAGCCGGATTCGACCCTGGACCTGAGCGGCTACGAGCACTTCATCGCCATGCCCAACCTGGGCGTGTTCCAGAGCAGCGGCTTCCCGTTCACCCGCATGGCCGACCTGGCTGAGACCGCCGTGGTGATCCCGGCCGGTGCCAGTGCCGAGGAAATCTCCCTGCTGCTCGACCTGCTCGGCCGCTTCGGCGAGTCCACCGGCCTGCCGGCCAGCGGCGTCAGCGTGACCCAGGGCGACAGCGATACCGAGCTGGAGGACAAGGACCTGCTGGTGCTAGCCACCGGCAGCAACCAGCCGCTGCTGGAGCGCTGGGCCGACTGGCTGCCGGCGCAGATCAACGGGCGCGCCAGCTTCGAGCTGTCCGACCTGGTCCATCGCGTGCGCCACTGGATGGACAGCGACAGCCGCCGCCCGGCGCGCAGCAACCTGGTGCTGGGCAGCGGCGCGGCCGGCGCCTACGTGGCCGGCTTCGAGTCGCCGCTGACCAGCGAGCGCAGCGTGGTGGTGATCGCCGCCAGCGCCGCGGAGCGGCTGGGCGAAGTCAGCGCGGCCCTGCGCGGCGGCGAGGACTACGAGCAGTCCCTGCAGGGCAGCCTGGCGGTGGTCAACGGCACGCGCATCAACTCGCTGGTGGCCGACGAGCAATACCATGTCGGCGACCTGGGCTGGTTCCGCTACCTGCAGTGGCTGCTGGCGCACAACCTGGGCTGGATGCTGCTGCTCACCGCGCTGGGCGTCGGCCTGATCAGTCTGCTGCTGTTCGTCAGCCTGCGTGCGCGGACTCGTGCCCGCCTGAACGGCTGAGGTCGGCCATGCGGCGTCTGTATCCGACTCTCTGCGCCGGCCTGCTGAGCCTCGTGCTCGGCGGCGCCGCACAGGCTGCCTGCCCGGTCGATTGGCCGCACTGGCAGCGCTTCGCCGAACACTGGATCCAGCCGGACGGCCGCGTCCTGGAGTCCAGCCTGGAGAAGAACCACAGCACCTCGGAAGGGCAGTCCTACGCACTGTTCTTCGCCCTGGTGGCCAATGACCAGGCGCGTTTCGAGCGCATCTGGCGCTGGAGTCGCGAGAACCTCGCCGGCAATGACCCGCAGAAAATCCTACCGGCCTGGCTGTGGGGGCAGGGCAAGGACGGCCAGTGGCAGGTGCAGGACCCCAACTCCGCTTCCGACGCCGACCTGTGGTTCGTCTACGCCCTGCTGGAAGCCGACCGCCTGTGGCGCAAGCCCGAATACCGCGCCGATGCGCTGGCCCTGCTGGCGCAGATCAAGGCCCGTGAAACCACCGAGCTGCCAGGCCTGGGCCCGGTGTTGCTGCCGGGTCCGATCGGCTTCTCGCATATTGGCCATCTGTGGCGCATCAACCCCAGCTACCAGCCGTTGCCGCTGCTGCGCCGCCTCGCCGCCGTCGACCCCAAGGGGCCGTGGAACGCCATCGCCCGCCACAGCGCGGTGTTGCAGGAGCAAGCCGGGCCGCATGGCTTCGCCGCCGACTGGATCGGCTACCGTGCCGTATCCGAACGCGCCGGGCTGTTCGCCAGTGACCCGATGAAGGGCGACAGCGGCAGCTACGACGCCATCCGCGTCTACCTCTGGGCCGGCATGACCGACCCCGCCGACCCGCTGGCCAAGCCGCTGCTCGACAGCCTGTTCGGCATGGCGCGCGCCACCGCCTCCAGCGGCCTGCCGCCGGAGAAGGTCGACGTGCGCACGGGCGTCACCTCGGGGCAGAGCCCGAGCGGCTTCTCCGGTGCGCTGGTGCCGTACTTCCGCGCCAAGGGCCAGCCCTGGCTGGAAGAGCTGCAGGACCAGCGTGCGCGCGGCGCCATCGACCAGTGGATCGCCGGCACGGGGCCTGCGCCGTTCTACTACGACTACATGCTCAGCCTGTTCGGTCTCGGCTGGGCGGACAAGTACTACCGCTTCGCGGCCGATGGCCGTCTGCTACCGCTTTGGGAGTCTCCATGTTCCGCTACCGCCCGCTGACTCTGGCGCTGCTCGCCGCCCTGGCCCATGGCGGCGCCCAGGCCGAGGGCAGCGATGCCCAGCGCCTGCTGATCGAGCAGGGACATTTCTGGCAGGCGCAGGACAAGCCCAAGCGTGCCGGCGAGGTCTGGCAGAAGCTGCTGCTGATCGATGCGGCGCAGCCGGATGCGCTCTATGGCCTGGGCTTCATCGCGGTCAAGGATGGCGACCTGGCCAGCGCCGGCGGCTACCTGCAGCGCCTGCAGGCCATCCAGCCGCTGCCGCGCCAGGCATTGCTGCTGGAGCAGGACATCCGCCTGGCCGATCCGGCCAACCAGAAGCTGCTCGACGAGGCTCGCCTGCTGGTCGAGAGTGACCAGCGCGCGAAGGCTGCCGAGGTCTATCGTCGTGCGCTGGGCGGCAAGCCCGCGCAGGGGCAGATCGGCCTGGAGTTCTACAACAACCTGGGTTATGTCGACGCGCACTGGGCCGAGGCCCGTAGCGGCATGCAGCGCATCCAGCGCGAGTACCCGGACGACCCCTACGCCGCGCTGTTCCTGGCCAAGCACCTGGCGCGCAACCAGGGCGCACGCGAGGAGGGCATCCGTGCCCTGGCCAAGCTGGCCGAGCGCGAGGATATCGGTGGCGACGCCGACGAAAGCTGGCGCCTGGCGCTGACCTGGATCGGCCCGCCCAACAAGGCGCAGCAGCCGTTGTTCGAACAGTTCCTCAAGACCCATCCGGACGACGAGGAAATCCGCGCGCTGCTGGTCAAGGGCCGCACTCAGCCCGCCAGCGCAGCGGCGGCCTGGCGCCGTGACCCGCAGCTCGACCGCGGCCTCAAGGCCCTGGAGAAAGGCGAACTGCAGGTGGCCGAGCGCGAGCTGAGCGCCTACCTGGAGAAGCACCCCAAGGACCCCGATGCCCTCGGCGGGCTGGGTATCCTGCGCCAGCGCCAGGAGCGCTTCGAGGATGCCGAGCTGCTGCTCACCCGTGCCGTGAAGGGCGGTGGTGGCCGCGCCTGGCAGAGTGCGCTGGACGATGTGTGCTACTGGTCGCTGCTGCAGCGTGCGCGCGACAACATCGCCAACGCGCGCAATGCCGATG
Organism: Aquipseudomonas alcaligenes; assembly: GCF_003205495.1. Classification (GTDB taxonomy): domain Bacteria; phylum Pseudomonadota; class Gammaproteobacteria; order Pseudomonadales; family Pseudomonadaceae; genus Aquipseudomonas; species Aquipseudomonas alcaligenes_B. The sequence continues at coordinate 333,305 of NZ_QJRX01000003.1, forward strand.
CCCGCCAGCAACTGGAACAGGCGCGCCGGCTCAAGCCCAAGGATGCCGAGGCCGTGCTGAGCCTGGCCGAGCTGCAGGCCCAGCAGGGCGAGCTCGCCGCCGCCGAAGCCGGCTATCGCCAGGCGCTGCAGCTGGGTCAGCAGCAGGCACGCGCCCTGCGCGGCCTGGTGCAGGTGCTGGGTGGCCAGGGCAAGGCCGACGAGGCCCTGCGCGAGCTGGACAAGCTGCCCAAGGCCGAGCGCGAGAAGATCGGCAGCCTCAGCCAGCTGCGTGCCGAGCAGGCGCTGCAGCGCGCCCGCGCCGCCGAACAGCACGGCGACAGCGCCGGCATGCGCCGCGAGCTGGAAAACGCCCTGCGCGACGACCCGAACAATGCCTGGGCACGCTTCGCCCTTGCTCGCCTGTACGTCGACCTGGGCGCCGTGGACGAGGCGCGCAGCCTGGTCGATGGCCTGTTGCAGACCCAGCCGAACGACCGCGACGCGCTCTACACCAGCGCGCTGCTGTCCATGCAGCTGGGCGACTGGCGCAAGGCCCAGGCGACCCTGGCACGCATCCCGCGCGACGCGCGCAATTCGGACGTCAGCCGGTTGGTGGCGGAAGTGGATTTCAACCTGCAGATGCAGGAAATCGAGGAACTCAACCGCAGCGGTCGGCGCGCCGAGGCGCGCGCCTTCCTCGGCCGTATCGAACCGCTGGCCCAGGGCAAGCCGGCGCGCCTGGCCAGCATGGCCTCGGCCTACGCCGATGCCGACGACCCGCAGCGTGCCATGGTCATCATGCGCGACCTGCTGGCGCGCAGCCCGCGCAACGACCTGTCGCTGACCCTGAGCTATGCCGGCGTGCTGTTGCGCGCCGAGCAGGACACCGAGGTGGCCGCCATTCTGCGCGACCTGCAGGGCCGCAGCATGACGGTGGAGCAGCGCAAGCAGTACGACGACCTGCTGTTCCACTACCGCGTGCGCCAGGCCGAGCAGCTGCGCCTGCGCGGTGAGCTGGCCGCCGCCTACGACACCCTGGCGCCGGCGCTGGCGCTGCGCCCGCTGGACCCGCTGGCGGTTTCGGCACTGGCGCGCATGTACGGCGCCAACGGCAACACCGCCAAGGCCCTTGAGCTGTTCAAGCCGCTGGTGCAGCGTCACCCGCAAGACGCCAACCTGCAGGTCGGTGCCGCCGATATGGCCGCGCAGCAGGCCGAGAACGGCTACGCCGAGGAGCGCCTGGAGCAGGCGCTGAAGCTGGCGCCCAACGATGTCGACATCCTCACCACCGCTGCCCGCGTGTACCGCTACCTCGGTCGCACCGGTACCGCCGCCGAGCTGCTGGGCAAGGTGGTGGCCCAGGAGAAACGCGAACAGACCCCGAGCTACGCCGCCAGCACCCGTCCGGCCAGCGCGCCGGCCAACCCCTTCGCCGGTGTTGGTAGCCTGGCCGCGGCACCTGCGGCGATTCCCGACCCGGTATCGACCCTGCCGGCGCCGGTCGAGCGTCCGACTCTGGCGCTGGACGATATTCCAGCTCCGGCGAGCAGCCAGCCGCGTGCCCCGGCCCGTGCCGAGCTGCCGGTGACCACCACGCGCGACAGCCTGTTGGCCCTGGAACCCGCGCCTGCACCGACGACCACCCTGGTCGCCGCCGAACCGGTCTCGGCCAATCCCTTCCTGCCGGGTGCCGAGGAAGAGCCGGACCCGCGTGCCGGCATGAGCGAGGCGGCCCGCGCACTGGACGATATCCTGCAGCAGCGCAGCGCTTATGTGGTGCAGGGTGTGACGGTGCGGACCAACGACAGCGAGTCCGGCCTGAGCAAGATCACCGATGTGCAGGCGCCGTTCGAGGCCAGCATGCCGCTGGGCGACAACCGCCTGGCCGTGCGCGTGACCCCCGTCTCGTTGAACGCCGGCAGTCTGGACGACAGTGCCCGTGATCGTTTCGGCGGCGGTCCGCAGGCGACGCTGGACAACCCGGGCATGTCGCCGGGTTCGCAGAAGGATTCCGGTGTCGGCCTGGCCGTGGCCTTCGAGAATCCCGGTGCGGGCCTCAAGGCTGACATCGGCACCACGCCGCAGGGTTTCCTCTACAGCACCGCCGTTGGTGGCGTCAGCGTCGAGCGTGCCGTGCCCGGCAACCCGGACCTGCACTGGAGCGTCGGCGTATCGCGGCGCGCGGTCACCGACAGCCTGCTGTCGTTCGCCGGTGCCGAGGACAAGCGTACCGGGCAGAAGTGGGGCGGCGTGACCGCCAACGGTGGGCGTGCCCAGCTGGCCTTCGATGACCGCGAAATGGGCGCCTATGCCTATGCCGGCTGGCATCGCCTGCTCGGCAACAACGTCGAGGACAACGACCGGGTCGAGGCGGGCACCGGTGTCTACTGGTACCTGCAGAACGACGAGCAGAGCCAGGCCACCATCGGTCTCGACCTGCTCGGCATCGGTTATCGCGAGAACCTCGGCTACTTCACCTATGGCCACGGCGGCTACTTCAGCCCTCAGAGCTTCTTCGCCCTGGGCGTGCCGGTCAGCTGGGCGCAGCGTTATGACCGTCTGAGCTTCCAGCTGCGCGGCTCGGTCGGCGTGCAGGCGATCAATCAGGACGAGGCCGACTTCTTCCCCGGCGACCGCGCGAAACAGGCCGAGGCCAGTCGTGCGCTGGGCTACGAGGCGGTCTACGGCAGCGATAACAGCACCGGTATCGGCTACAACCTGGCCGGCGCCGCCGAATACCAACTGGGCGACCACCTGTTCCTCGGTGGTCACGTCGGCGTCGACAACGCCCAGGACTACCGCCAGTGGAACGGCGGCCTGTACCTGCGCTACATGCTCGAACGCATGACCGGCCCGATGCCGCTGCCCGTTTCTCCCTATCAATCCCCCTACGCGAAATAAGGATTCCCATGGCTTCCTCCCTGCTTGCCGGCCTGTCGATCCTGATCATTGGCGACAGCCATATGGCCACTCCCAACTACCTGATCGGCGGTCTGCACGACGACCTCACCCGCAAGGGCGCCAACGTCCATTCCATCGGTATCTGCGGGGCCAACGCCGGCGACTGGCTGAAAGTCTCCCCGGGCGGCAACTGCGGCGCGGCCGAGCGCCGTGGCAAGGAGCCGGCCCAGGTGCTGCGCGGCAAGGCCAGCACCACGCCGATCAAGGAGCTGATCGCCAAGGACAAGCCGGACCTGGTGCTGATCGTGATCGGCGACACCATGGCCGGCTACGACAAGCCGTCCTTCCCCAAGGCCTGGATCTGGCAGCAGACCACCAGCCTGACCAAGGCCATCGGCGCCACCGGTACCCAGTGCGCCTGGGTCGGGCCGAACTGGGGCACCGAGGGCGGCAAGTACGGCAAGACCTACGCCAAGGTGAAGCAGATGTCGGCCTTCCTCGCCGCCAACGTGGCGCCGTGCAGCTACGTCGACTCGCTGAAGTTCTCCAAGCCGGGCGAGTGGGCCACCACCGACGGCCAGCACCTCAACGTGCAGGGCTACCAGAAGTGGGGCGCGGCCATCAGCGCCGAGCTGGAGAAAGTGCGCAAGGGCGCCGCCCAGTAAGCCCGGTATTCCTCTTTACGAACGATTCAAGGAGTTTCAGATGTCTTCTTCCGTACTGGCCGGCCTGACCCTTCTGGTGCTCGGCGAGAGCCACATGAGCCTGCAGAACCACCTGACCGAGCCGCTCAACGAGGCACTGGTGGCCAAGGGCGCCAACGTGCACTCGATCGGCGCCTGCGGTGCCAGCGCGGCCGACTGGCTGGTGACCAAGAAGGTCGACTGCGGTGCCGTGCAGGACAACAACGGCAAGCTGGTACTCAAGGGCAGTGGCGCCACCACCACGCCGATCAAGGAGCTGATCGCGCAGCAGAAGCCGGATGTGGTGGTGCTGGTCATCGGCGACACCATGGCCTCCTACGACAAGCCGGCCTTTCCCAAGGCCTGGGCCTGGCAGAGCGTGACCAACCTGACCAAGGCCATCGCCGCCACCGGCACCAAGTGCGTCTGGGTCGGCCCGGCCTGGGGCAAGGTCGGTGGCAAGTACAAGAAGAATGATCAGCGCACCCAGTTCATGTCGCAGTTCCTCGCCGCCAACGTGGCGCCCTGCACCTATGTCGACTCGCTGAAAATGTCCAAGCCGGGGCAGTGGGTGACCACCGATGGCCAGCACTTCACCGTGGCCGGCTACAAGGCCTGGGGCAATGCCATCGCCGAGGCGATGAGCAAGCTGCCGGCCGCCAGCCTGAAAGGAGGCAAATGATGAAGCGCGCGCTGCTCGGTATGTTCGCTGTGCTGCCGCTGGGCCAGGCCCTGGCGGCGGAGATTCCGCTGTATCCCACCGGGCCCAGCGAAGATTCGGCCTTCCTGCGCTTCTTCAACGCTGGCGAGACGCCGCTGGAGCTGAACGCCGCCAACGGCGCCAGCCTGCGCCTGGAAGGCGAGCAGCGTGCCTCCGATTTCCTCACCGTGCCGGCCGGCAAGCCGATCCAGGGCAGTCTGAAGCAGGGTGATGCGCAGCAGGCGCTGGATGTCAGTGTCGAGCCGGGCGAGTTCGCCACCGTGGTCGGCCTCGGCAACGGCAAGGAGCTGCGCCTGGTGACCCTGCGCGAGCAGCCGGACGACTTCAACGCCCTGAAAGCTTCGCTGGCCTTCTACAGCCTCGATGGCAGCTGCGCCAACGCCGGCCTGCAGGCCGCCGGGCGCAATGTCGACATCTTCAAGGATGTCGCCGAGGGCAGCCTGCAGCGGCGTTCGATCAACCCGCTGAAGCTGTCCGTGCAGCTGCGTTGCGGTGGTGCCGCCGTCGGCCAGCCGCTGGACCTCGGCCAGCTGGCCGCCGGCCAGCGCTACACCCTGTTCCTGGTGCCCTCGGCCCAGGGTCCGCGCCTGTTCCAGGCCGTCGACAACCTGGCCAATTAAGATCCCGACATGGTTTTCGCCTCCCTCGAATTTCTCCTGCTGTTCCTGCCCACCTTCATGCTGGTGTATGCCCTGGTCCGGCCGGGGGGGCGCAACCATGTGCTGCTGATCGGCAGCTGGATCTTCTATGGCTGGCTGAGCCCGGCCTTCCTCCTGCTGCACGTGGTGCTGACGGCGGTGGGCTGGGTCGGCGGCCTGCTGGTGGAGCTGACCGATGCGCAGTCGCGGCGGCGCTACCGCCTGCTGACACTGCTGATCGTGGCCAACGTACTGGTGCTGTGCTGGTACAAGTACGCCAATATCCTCGCCGCGACCTTCAACGAGCTGCTCAGCGCCTACGGTGCCATGCCGTTCGAGTGGCAGAAGGTGGCGCTGCCGGCAGGCCTGTCGTTCATCGTGCTGCAGGTGATCTCCTACCTGGTCGACGTGCACCGTAAGGTGGTTCCGGTCGAGCGCAGCTTCGCCAACTTCGCCACCTACCTGGCGATGTTCGGCCACTCCATCGCCGGCCCGATCATCCGTTACGACTGGGTGCGCCGCGAGCTGGTGCAGCGCTACTTCAATCCACTGAACTTCGCCCTCGGCGCGCGTCGCTTCATGATCGGCATGAGCATGAAGGTGCTGGTGGCCGACAGCCTGTCGCCGCTGGTGGACGTGGCCTTCAGTCAGGCCAACCCATCCTTCGTCGACGCCTGGATCGGCTGCCTGGCCTACTCGCTGCAGCTGTTCTTCGACTTCGCCGGCTACAGCGCCATGGCCATCGGCCTGGGCCTGATGCTCGGCTTCCACTTCCCGGAGAACTTCAACCGGCCGTACTGGGCGCGCAACATCCAGGACTTCTGGCGGCGCTGGCACATCTCGCTGTCCAGCTGGCTGCGCGACTACCTGTACATCGGCCTGGGCGGTAACCGCCTGGGTACCTGGAAGACCTACCGCAACCTGTTCCTGATCATGGCCATCGGCGGCCTCTGGCACGGCGGCGACAGCTGGAACTACGTGCTCTGGGGCGCTGCCCACGGTATCGCCCTGTGCATCGACCGCGCCTGGAGCCGCGCCGGCCTGCCGGACCTGCCGGCGCCGCTGGCGCACACGGTGACGCTGCTGTTCGTCTGCCTGGCCTGGACCCTGTTCCGCTCGCCGGACTTCGCCACGGCGCTGGGCATGTACGCCGGCCAGTTCGGCTTCAACGGCTTCGCCCTGGGCGATGCCCTGGCGGCGACCTTGCGCCCGGCCCACGGCATCGCCGCCGCCCTCGGCGTGGTGTGCCTGCTGCTGCCGCTGCTGCAGGCCCGTGCCGAGGCGCGCTTCGGCCACAGCCTGAGCTTCCGTGCGGTCGGCGCCCTGTGGCCGGTCGCCGGTTTCCTGCTGTCGTTCGCTCTGATCGCCAGTCGTGAAACCGTACCTTTCCTGTACTTCCAGTTCTAAGGGGACGTCCGTATGTCGAACAAAGACGCTTCCCTCGCCCCGGTGCCGCCGAGTGCGATGACCATCCTGCTCAGTCCGGTGGCCGGGGTGGTGATGTTCGTGTTCCTGCTGGCCGGCCTGCTCAGCTGCCTGTGGGCCATGTTCGTCAGCGGCAAGGTGGACCTGCTGCCCAAGGAGCACGGCTGGGCAGCCATCCGCGAAGGCGAGATCACCCACCATATCGCCAGGGAACTGTCCCATGTGACGCTGGCCAGGAAGGCGGCCGACCTGGAGCGCGCCGCCAGCTGGCTGCTGATCGGCGACACCGGCGCGCGCGTGCGCCAGGGCTGTCCGGGCTGGCTGTTCCTGGCCGACGAGAACCGCATCCACCCGCGTGCCGAGGCCAATGCCCAGGCGCGTGCGCAGAAGGTGCTCGCCGTGCGCGACTGGCTGGCGGCGCGCAACATCCGCCTGCTGGTGGCGCTGGTGCCGGACAAGAGCCGGATCGCCGCCGACCAGCTGTGCGGCATCAGCCGTTCCGCCCAGCTGGCTGACCGCGCACAGCGCTGGCAGGCGCAGCTGCAGCAGGCCGGTGTGGCGGTGCTGGACCTGGCGCCGACCCTGCAGGCGCTCGGCAGTTCGGCCTACCTGCGCAGCGACACCCACTGGAGCGAAGCAGGGGCGCAGGCTGCAGCCCAGGCACTGGCGCCGCAGGTCGGCGTGCTCGGTGTGACCCCGACGCCGGCCCAGCAGCTCAAGCGCGAGCTGCAGGCGGAGGCGCCGCGCCCCGGCGATCTGGTGCGCCTGGCGGGCCTCGACTGGCTGCCGGAAGGCCTGCAGCCAGCCGGCGAACGGGTGGCCGAGTCGCGCTTCAGCAAGGTCGAGCAGGCCGAGGCGCTGAGCGAGGACGACCTGTTCGGCGACAGCCAGCTGCCCAATGTCGCGCTGATCGGTACCTCCTTCTCGCGCAACTCCAACTTCGTGGCCTTCCTCGAGCAGGCGCTGGGGGCCAGCCTGGGCAACTTCGCCAAGGACGGCGGCGAGTTCTCCGGCGCCGCCAGGGACTACTTCGCCAGCCCGGCCTTCCGCGAGACGCCGCCGCAGCTGCTGATCTGGGAGATTCCCGAGCGCGACCTGCAGTCGCCCTACCAGGACGACATCGAGCTGCCGGCGCTGTAATAACTTGTAATGAAAGTTCGCCCGGGGCCCGGCATGCGCTTGCCCCGGTGACGCGGTCAGATGCAGTGGGAGCAGTCCCGGAGCCGGCACTCGCCGGCGCCTTCCCCGCGGTCGAAGGAGGCCGCCATGTCCCGTCTAGCCCTTGTCCTTGCAGTTCTGGCCCTGAGCCTCAGCGGTTGCGCCGTGTACGGTGGTGACTACGGTTACCCCGGCCCCAGCGTGCGCTACTACGAAAGCTACCCGTCCTACCGCGTCTACTACTACGACGATGACCGCAACTACCATCGCTGGCATCGCGACCGCTATCAGGAGCGCCGCCATTCCCACTACGCGCCGGGCTACGACGGCCGCTACCAGTGGCAGGATGGCAGGCGCCACGAGCGCTACCGCGAGCATGACCGTGGCTACCAGCCACCGCGCCATGGCTGGGACCAGCGCTATCACCAGCATGACCGCCGCGACCAGTCGTCCTGGCAGCGCCATGGCGGCCAGCGTTACGACGGCTACCCGCGCAAGCACCAGGAGCGCCGCCACGAGCGCCAGCGCAGCCAGGAGCGCGAGCCGGACCGGCGCAGCCAGCGCGGCGATGGCCGCTACTGGGGGATTTCCAACTGAGTGACGGGTAGCGGGGAGCGTCCCGCTGTCGCCTCAGCGCGGCTCGACGAAGAGTTTCTGCACCGCCGAGAAGTCCAGCTTGCCGTTGCCCTGCTTGAGCAGCAGGCGATACAGCTGCAGCGCCAGCGCACCCATCGGCGTGCTGCTGCCGGTGGCCTGCGCCGCCTCCTGGGCCAGGCCGAGGTCCTTGGCCATCAGCTCGGCCATGAAGCCGCCGCTGTAGCCTTTCGACGCCGGCACGTTGTCCATCACCCCCGGCCAGGGGTTGTACTTCTCCAGGCTCCAGTTGCCGCCCGAACTCTGCCGCATGATCTCGGCCAGCACGGCCGGGTCCAGGCCGCTGGCCACTCCCAGGGCCATGGCCTCGGCGGTGCCGATCATGTGCACGGCAAGCAGCTGGTTGTTGCACACCTTGGCCACCTGGCCGGCGCCGTCGGGGCCGGCATGGAAGATGTTCTTGCCCATGGCGGCGAGGATCGGTCGGGCCTTTTCCAAGGCTTCGGCCTTGCCGCCGACCATGAAGGTCAGGGTGCCGGCGGCGGCGCCGGCGGTACCGCCGGACACCGGCGCATCGAGCAGGGCGATGCCGCGCGCGGCCGCCGCGGCATGCACCTTGCGCGCGGAGTCCGGGGCGATGGTCGAGCATTCCAGCACCAGGCTGCCGGGCGTGATCTTCTGCAGCAGGCCGTCATCGCCCAGGTACAGACCCTCCACATGGCGGCTGGCCGGCAGCATGCTGACCACCACCTGGGCGTCGCGCACCGCCTCGGCGGCGCTGGCGGCAGGCTTGCCGCCGTCCTGGGTGAAGGCGTCCAGCGCCTCCTGCACCAGGTCGAAGGCGGTGACGGCAAAGCCGGCCTTGAGCAGGTTGCGGGCCATGGGCAGGCCCATGTGGCCGAGTCCGATGAAGGCGATCTGGGTCATTGTTGTTCTCCTTGTACAGTCCCGGTGATGGTGTGGCCGCGCAGGGCCTTGTTCTTCCCTCTCCCGTGGACGGGAGAGGGGAGTGTCAGTGCGTAGCCCGGATGCAATCCGGGGCGCGGTTTCGGAGCTTTGCCGGATTTCATCCGGGCTACGGCTCGCTTCTACAGGTCCGCCAGCGGATGCTCGCCCTCCCAGACCGGGGCGAAGTGCGCCGCGATCACCGCCGTCGGGATGGCCGCCGGGTCGGGCCAGTGCCACTTCGGTGCCTGGTCCTTGTCGATCAGGCGCGCACGCACACCCTCGGGGAATTCCGGATGGCGGCAGCAGTTCAGGCTCATGGCGTATTCCATGCGGAACACCTCGGCCAGCGACAGGTGGCGGGCACGGCGGATCTGCTGCCAGACCAGGTGCGCGGTCAGCGGGCAGCCGGCGGCCAGGGTCTTGGCGGCGCGCGCCAGCAGCAGGTCGTCGTCGCCCTGCAGGGCGGCGAGGGCGCGCCAGGCGGCGGGCAGGTCGGCCACGTCGAGCAGCGCGTCGATGCGCTCGCGGCGCGGCAGCCACTGGGCTTGCGGCAGTTCCGCGCGGGCCTCGTGCTCCAGGGCGCGGAGCAGGCTGGTGAGCTGTTCGGCGGCCTGCTGCTGCCAGTTGAGCTGTGTCAGGCCGTCGAGCAGCGCGTCCTGCTGGTCGTCGCGCAGGAAGCGGTCGGCGAGATTCAGGTCCAGGGCGTCACGGGCGTTGATGCTGGCGGCGGTCAGGCCTAGGAACAGGCCGAGCCTGCCCGGCAGACGGGCGAGGAACCAGCTGCCGCCGACGTCCGGGTACAGGCCGATGTTGATCTCCGGCATCCCTAGGCGGCTGCTCGGGGTGACGATGCGGATCGCCGCGCCCTGCATCAGGCCCATGCCGCCGCCCAGCACATGGCCGTGGGCCCAGCAGATCAGTGGCTTGGGATAGGTGTGGATGCGGTGGTCGAGGCGGTACTCGTCGGCGAAGAAGCGCCGTGCCAGCGGCGGCACCTCGCCGGGGTGCTCGCGGCACTGCTGCACCAGCTGCACCACGTCGCCGCCGGCGCAGAAGGCCTTGGGCCCGTTGCCGCGCAGCAGCACGCAGGCGATACGCTCGTCCTCGGCCCACTGCTTCAGCTTGGCGTCCAGTGCCTCGATCATCGGCAGGCTCAGGGCGTTGAGGCTCTTCTCCGCATCCAGGCTGGCGATGCCGATGCGGTAGCCATGCTGGGCGGGGCGTTCTTCGAAATGCAGGTTCATGGCGGTCATCACTTGTTGCGCCACTGCGGGTCGCGTTTCTCCAGGAAGGCGTTGACCCCCTCGCGGGTGTCGTCGGCGTCGAACAGGTCGACGAAGCGCTCGCGCTCCTCCGGCAGCCAGGTGTTCGGCCCGCGTGAACGTGCGCCCTGGATCAGCGGCTTGATGGTGCGCACCGCCACCGGGCTCTGCCGCGCCACCTTGGCCGCCAGCAGCAGGGCGGTGCCGCGCGCCTCGCCGCTGTCCACCACCTGCTCGATGAGGCCGATGCGCAGGGCGGTCTCGGCGTCGATGCGCTCGCCGCAGAGGATCATGCGCTTGGCCCAGCCTTCGCCGACCAGCCAGGGCAGGGCCTGGGTACCGCCGGCGCAGGGCAGCAGGCCGACGGTGGCCTCGGGCAGGGCCAGCTGGGCCTGGCGTTCGGCGATGCGGATGTCGCAGGCCAGGGCGCATTCCAGGCCGCCGCCCATGGCGTAGCCGTTGATCGCGGCGATGGACACGCCGCGGAAGTCGCGCAGGGTCTCGAAGGCCTCGCCGAAGCGCCGCGCCATCTCGCGGGCGCGGGCCTTGTCGCCGTCGGCGAACAGGTTGAGGTCGGCGCCGGCGCTGAAGAACTTGCTGCCCTGGCCGGTCACCACCAGGGCGTAGATGTCGTCGTCGCGGTTGAGGTGTTCGACCACCTGCTTGAGGCCGATCAGCGAGTCGCGGTCCCAGGTGTTGGCCGGCGGGTGGTTGATGGTGATCAGCGCGGTGTGGCCGTGCTTCTCCACCGTCAGCTTGTGGGTCAGGTCGAAGATGCCGGGTTTGTAGGCTTCGATGGCGGTGCTCATAACGCTCCTCGTCGGTGTTCTTGCCCGTCTCATTCATGGGAGATGGGGCAGGGGGAGAGGGTGGCTGTTCGGCCCCCTCTCCCTGACCCTCTCCCCAGGGGGAGAGGGGACTATAAGCAAAAGCTACAGCAGGCGATCGAGCATGCCGCCCTGGTCCAGCAGGCGGCGGGCGATGATCACCCGCATGATCTCGTTGGTGCCTTCCAGTATCTGGTGCACGCGGCTGTCGCGCACCCAGCGCTCCAGCGGATAGTCGTTGAGGTAACCGTAGCCACCATGCAGCTGCAGGGCCTCGTTGCACACCGTGAAGCAGTGGTCGGTGGCGAAGCGCTTGGCCATGGCGCAGTACAGGCTGGCCTCGGCGTGGCCGTGGTCCAGCTTGTGCGCGGCCAGGCGCACCATCTGCCTGCTCGCGGTCAGGTCGGTGAGCATATCGGCCAGCTTGAACTGCAGGGCCTGGAAGGTACTGAGCTGCTTGCCGAACTGCTTGCGTTCCTCGACGTAGTGCAGGCTTTGCTCCAGCGCCGCCTGGGCCGCGCCGAGGGAGCAGCTGGCGATGTTGATGCGGCCGCCGTCCAGGCCCTTCATGGCATAGACGAAGCCCTGGCCCTCCGGACCGATGCGGTTGCCGGCCGGGATGCGCACGCCCTCGAAGGCGATGGTGCGGGTCGGCTGCGCACGCCAGCCCATCTTCAGTTCGTTGCGACCGTATTTCACCCCCGGCGCGTCGCCCGGCACCAGGAAGCAGGACACGCCCTTGGCGCCGTCCTCGCCGGTGCGCGCCATGACGATCAGCACATCGGTGCTGCCGGCGCCGGAGATGAAGCACTTGCTGCCGTCCAGCACGTACTCGTCGCCGTCGCGCCGCGCGCGGGTGCGCAGGTGGGCGGCGTCGGAGCCGGCGTCCGGCTCGGTCAGGCAGTAGGAGGCCAGCAGCTCGCCGCTGCTCAGGCGCGGCAGCCAGGCATCCTTCAGCGCCTGGTCGGCGAAGCTGGCCAGCATCCAGCTGGCCATGTTGTGGATGGTGAGGAAGGCGGTGGTGGCGATACAGCCGGCGGACAGCTGTTCGAAGATCAGCGAGCTGGACAGGCGCGACAGGCCCAGGCCGCCATCCTCTTCCTTGATGTACAGGGCCAGGTAGCCCTGTTCGGCGGCGCGCTTGATCACGTCCACCGGGAAGTGGTGGTCGCGGTCCCAGTCGGCGGCATGCGGCGCCAGCTCCTTCTGGGCAAAGGCGCGGGCGCTGTCGACCAGCAGGCGTTGTTCTTCGTTCAGTTCAAAGTCCATGTTTCCTCACTGCAGGGTGCTGGGCTGGCCGGCCGCCTGCCGCTCGGCCTGCCATTCGGCGAGGCTGGGTGCGGCCTGGGCGCCGTCCAGTTGGTGGACGATCTCGAAATAATCCTGGCGCAGGGCGTCCTTCATCACTTCGGCGCGCGGCTTGACCCGCACGGCGTAGACGCTCTGCACGTTCTGGTGGTCGAAGGCTCGCCACTGCTGCTGATCCTTGAGCAGGCGGTAGCTGTGGCCTTCGAGGGCCTTGATCAAGGCTTCGCTGTCCAGGCTGCGGGCCCGTTCGGCGGCGTCGGCCCACTGGTGGACGATGCTGTAGGCCGAGGCGGCGGCGCTGGAGGGGTAGACCTGGTAGCGCTCGGTGAAGTCACGCACGAAGGCCTTGCCGGCTTCCGAGCCGACCAGCTCGGGCACGCGCCAGGTCCAAGGCTCGGTGCCGATCACGCCCTGCATCAGGCTGGGGCCGGCCTGCTCGACTATGCCCTGGGTCAGGTTGGGCGCGACTATCTGCATGCGCTGGGTCAGGCCCAGGTCCTCGGCCACGCGCATGGCACGCACCAGGTCCTCGCCGAACAGCACCAGCACCAGCACTTCGGCCTGGCTGGCGGCGGCCTGGCTCAGGCGTTCGTGGTAGTCACCGAGGCGGGCGCCGGGGAAGGGCACCTTGAGCCCCGGGTGGCGGGCGATGTCCTGGGTGCCGGTGGCCTGGCGCAGCGAGCTTTCGCTGGTGGTGCCCCAGGTGTAGTCGGCGGTGACGTAGAAGTAGCGCTTGCCCGGCAGGGTCTTGGCCAGGTACTGGCCGAGCACGCGGGCGCTCATCCAGGCGCTGTTGCACTCGCGGAACAGGTAGCGCTGGCCGTCCTTGCCGGTGGTGTCGTTGGAGTAGGTGAGGGTGCCGAAGTACAGCAGGCCGCGCTCGCGGGCGCGCTTGCCGGCGGCGATGGCCACCGCGCTGGAGGCACCGCCGAAGAGCATGGCGGCGCCCTCGTCGGCCAGCTTGTCGACGTTCTTCACCGCCTTTTCCGGGCGCGAGGCGGTGTCCCGGCTGGACAGGCGCAGCGGCCGGCCCAGCACGCCGCCCTGGGCGTTGAGTTCGTCGATGGCCAGCAAGGCTCCGCGCATCTGTGCCAGTCCCTCTTCCTTGTACGGGCCGGTGCGCGGGTAGTTGAGGCCGAGGGTGATGGGCTCGGCGGCATGCGCACAGGCGGTGATCCCGGCCCACAGGGCCAGGGTGGCGGTCAGTCGTTTCATCGGGCAATGGCTCCTTGTTCTTGTTGTGCCGGGGCCACTCTGAGGCCCTGGCGAACGCGGAGGCATTGTCTTTTCGTCTTAGTCGTCCGTTATTGAGGTGAGTCAGGTCTCACTTCAGTTGGATGGTCATGTTCGGTCCACTCACCGGACTGTCATCGAACCAGCGGCTGGTGACCGTCTTGGTCTCGGTGTAGAAGCGCACCGCCTGCTTGCCGTAGGCGTGCAGGTCGCCATAGAAGGAGCCCTTCCAGCCGGTGAAGGAGAAGAACGGCAGCGGCACCGGGATCGGCACGTTGATGCCCACCTGGCCGACTTCCACCGCGTGCTGGTAGTGGCGCGCGGCGCCGCCGGAGCGGGTGAAGATGCTGGTGCCGTTGCCGTAGGGGCTGGCGTTGACCAGCTCGATGGCCTGCTCCAGGGTGTCGACCTCCATGCACACCAGCACCGGACCGAAGATTTCCTCGCGGTAGAGGGACATCTTCGTCGTCACACCGCGGAACAGGGTCGGGCCCAGCCAGTTGCCGTCCGGGTAGCCGGGCACCTCGCAGTGGCTGCCGTCGAGCAGGCACTCGGCGCCTTCGGCCTTGCCCTCGGCGATCAGCCGCTGCACGCGCTGCTTGGCCTGCTGGCTGATCAGCGGGCCATAGGCGGCGCCGCTGTCCTTCCAGTAGCCGGGGCGCAGCTCGGCCATCTGCGCGGCCAGCTCGTCGATCCACTGCTTCGACTCGCCGACGAACACCGCCACGCTGATCGCCATGCAGCGCTGGCCGGCGGCGCCGCAGCTGGCGCCGAGCAGGTTGCTGATGACCTGGTCCTTGGGCGCGTCGGGCATGATCACCATGTGGTTCTTGGCGCCGGCGAAGGCCTGCACGCGCTTCAGGTGCTGGGTACCGGTGCGGTAGATATGCTGGCCCACCGGCACCGAGCCGACGAAGGAGATGGCGCGGATGTCCTCGTGGGTGAGCAGGGCGTCCACCACCTCGCGGCCGCCGTGCAGCACCTGCAGCACGCCGGCCGGCGCGCCGGCCTCGAGGAACAGCTCGGCCAGGCGGTTGGGGGTCAGCGGGTCCTGCTCCGACGGTTTGAGGATGAAGGTGTTGCCGCAGGCGATGGCCAGCGGGAACATCCACAGCGGGATCATCGCCGGGAAGTTGAACGGGGTGATGCCGACGCACACGCCCAGCGGCTGGATATAGCTGGCGGTGTCGATCTCGCGGGCGACGTTCTCCACCGTCTCGCCCATCATCAGGCTGCAGATGTTGGCCGCGTGCTCGGCCACCTCGATGCCGCGCCAGACGTCGCCCTTGGCATCGGCGAAGGTCTTGCCGGTCTCGCCGGCGAGGATCTCGGCCAGCTCGTCGTGGTGTTCCTTGAGCAGGTGCTGGTAGCGCAGCATCAGCCGCGCACGCTCCGGCACCGGCACTTCGCGCCAGGCGAGGAAGGCCTTCTTGGCACTGGCGATGGCCGCCTCGATCTCCTCGTGGGTGGCCTTGGGTGCCAGGGCCAGGACTTCCTGGGTGGCCGGGTCGGTCACTTCGATCAGTTCACGGGCGTGGCTGGCCTGCCACTGGCCATCGATCAGCTGGGGGATCACTCGGGGCATCGCGGGCCTCCTGATTGTTCTTGTGTGCCACTGTTATAGCCGCAGCCGACCAGCCTGTGGATTGACGATCTTGCTCTCGGGATGGACGATCTTGGGATTCGAAACCGGAGAGTCAGCATGGCCGCATCCTTCGAAACCTCCAACTGGCCGCTGCCCGCCGGCGGCCTGCGCTTCATCGTGCCGCCGCGGCTGCGCCGTGTGCTGGCCCGCCACCCGCTCAGCGGCGGCTGCTACCCGCTAGCCCTGGGGTTTTACCCGGAGGCCGCCGGACACCGCATGCAGCGCGCGCAGCCGGACGATCACCTGCTGATCTACTGCCGCGCCGGGCGTGGCTGGCTGGAGACGGTGGATGGACGATTAGAGGTCGGTGGCGGCGACCTGCTGCTGCTGCCGCGCGGCCAGGCCCACGCCTACGGCGCCGACCCCGAGCGGCCCTGGACCCTCTACTGGGTGCACTTCGACGGCAGCCTCGGCGACGACTTCCTGCGCCTGCTGGGCAGGCCCGGCGCCCGGCGCATCGGTGTGCAGCCGCGCCTGCTGGCGGACTTCGAGGCGCTGCTCGGCCTGCACCGCCAGGGCCTCAACCCGGCGCACTTCATCCACGCCGCCCACCAGTTGCAGGCGCTGCTCAGCTCGCTGGCCATACTGCCGGCGCGCACCACGTTGAAGTCCGGGCGGGTGCTGGACGTGGACGCGGTGCAGGCGGTGATGCGCAGCCACCTGCACGGCAGCCTCAACCTCGACGAGCTGGCGGCGCAGTTCAAGCTGTCGCGCTTCCACTTCGCCAAGACCTACCGCGCCCTGACCGGCCACGCGCCGATCCAGGATTTCATCCAGCTGAAGATGGCCCAGGCCTGTCGCCTGCTCGACCAGGGCAGCCTGGAAGTGCGGCAGATCGCCGAGCAGCTGGGCTACGACGATCCCTACTACTTCTCGCGGCTGTTCCGGAAGGTGGTGGGCATGGCGCCCAGTCACTATCGGGCGTTGCACCAGGGCTAGATGAAAAAGCCGTGGGTATCAGCCACGGCCTGTTCTGTCGCGGTCAGCTCGAGCAGACCAGCCCCGCCAGCTCCACCCGGCCGAAGCTGGCGCCGGGATCGAGCGGAGTGATGGCCAGCAGGCGGTCGAGACGCACTTCCTGCTGGCCTGCCTCGGTCTGCAGCACGAGGAACTCCTCCTTGCTCGGGGCCGTGCGCGTATCCAGCGCCCTGGCCACGAAGCTCGGGCCCTCGACCAGCTCGACCTGCAGGCGGTAGCCGTGCATGCAGGCGATCTCCAGGAAGTCGTGCAGATCGCAGTTCAGGGGTTGATACGGGTTCATGGCTTTCCTCCTCGGCTCAGCAACCCTGCAACGGGATGATGAAGTAGCCCTGCCGGGCGATGGCCGCGGCCACCTCGGGGTGGGCCGGCTCGCTGTGGCAGAACTGGCAGCGACTCTGCTCCACATCCGCTTCCGCCACGCCGCGGCTGGCGAGCCAGTCGCGGGCATGGCGGGCGGCGAGGGCCTTGTCGTTGCCTGCGATGAGCACGTCGAAGTGTAGGTAGCTACCGTCGAGCGTGCGCACGTGGGTGTCGAAGACCTGCACCTTCATGTCATTGCTCCTCTTTCCAGGTGGCCGGCAGCGACAGGTCGCCGGAGGCCACGTCCCACACGCTGGAAACGCACAGCAGCGGGTTGTGCAGGTCGGCATTGACCTGCAGGGCAGCGGTCACGCCGTCGTAGTTGAAGCTCTGCGGGAAGCCGACGGCGGCCAGCGGCACGCGGATGCGCGCGGCGTCGCCCTGCACGCTGAGGTCGTAGCCGGGCGAGTCGATGTAGATCGGCGCGCCGGGCCAGGTGGCCGGCAGCCTGGGCTTGGCGCCTTCGGGGATGTCGCGCACCTTGAGGCCGGACGGGCCGCAGCTTTCATCCTTGGTCAGCACCACCCAGTGCGAGTGCCACAGGCCTCCGTCGTTGTCCTGCTTGCCGTCGCCATTTTCGTCCAGCTGCGGAGTGTCGTCGAAGTCCGGGTGCGAGGTCAGCGCCAGGGCGAGGATGCCCGCGCCCGGCTCGAAGCCGACGCTGCCGGCGTCCAGGCTGGTCGGCCAGACATAGCTGTACACCTCGGCGGCGGCGAAGCTGCCCTTGGGCGAAGGCGTGCGGCTGCCGGCCTGGCCGTCGACCAGCTGTTCGAACACCAGGTCGCTGCCGTCCTTGGTCACGCGGGTGTGCACCAGGTCGAAGGCGGCGTCGAGCTGGGTGCTCTTCTCGCTGTGGATGCCGCCCGGGCCATGGGCCCAGGCCTGGCTGGCGAGGAGTGCGGTGAGCGCGAGAGCGAAGGGGGCTTTCATGGCCGGCTCCTTATTTCAGGTCGTCGATGGAGGCGCCGAAGTTCAGGTGCAGCACCTGGCCTTCGACCACCAAGGCGGGCACCGACCTGACACCGGCCGCTTCGGCCTCGGCGACGCGCTGTGGCTGATCGCCGAGGTGGACGACCTCGACCTCAACTTGCGGGGCCAGCAGGGCGAGCAGGGTCTGTTCGGCCGAGACGCAGACGGGGCAGCCGGCGTGGTAGAAGCGTGCGTGGGTCATTTCGAGTCTCCTTCAGGTTAATTTGGTATCGATTCGATACTGAATTGAAGGCTACGCGAACTCCGCGCTTTGTCAATATGGTTTTTAATCGATACTATGTGCCGACAGGAGTGATGACATGACCGCCACGACCCTCTTCGACCTGATCGAACGCCTGACCAGCCTGATGCGCATCTGGAACCGCCAGCACCCGCTGCTGGCGGAGCTGCAGCCGATCCAGGTCAGCGCGCTGGTCTATCTGTCGCGCTGCAACCGCTACTCCAACACGCCGCTGGCGGTGACCGAGTACCTGGGGCTGACCAAGGGCACGGTGTCGCAGTCGCTCAAGGCGCTGGAGGCCAAGGGCCTGATCGAGAAGGTGCAGGACCCGCACGACCGGCGCAGCGTGCATCTGGAGCTGACCGTGCCGGCCCGCGAGCTGCTGGCGGCCATCGCGCCGCCGCAGTTCCTGGTGGCGGCGCTGGAGCAGTTGGGCGAGCGCGCGCAGGCGCTGGAGGCGCTGTTCGGCGACCTGCTGCGGCAGATCCAGCGCAACCAGGATGTGCCCGGCTTCGGCCTGTGCCATACCTGCCGCTTCCACCAACAGCTTGACGGTGCGCCGTTCTGCGGCCTGACCCAGGAGCCGCTGCGCCAGTCCGATAGCGAGCTGATCTGCCGCGAGCATCAGCCGCCACAGGCGGCCTGACCAGGCCTTACACCCGGGCGATGGTCGCCAGGCCGGTGGCGATCAGCTTCTCCGCACCATCCTTCACCGCGAATACATCGGCTCGGCACACCGCCTGGCGCTGGCCGGCCTTGAGCACTTCGGCGCGACAGACCAGGCGCTCGCCGAGGGCCGGCGCCAGCAGGTTGAGCTTGTATTCGCTGGTGACCACGTCGCCGCACACCGAGGCCGCCGCCCAGGCGCAGCCGCTGTCGACCATGAAGCCGACCACGGCGCCGTGCAGGTAGCCGTGGTGCTGGCACAGGTCCGGGCGGCTGCGCACCTGCAGGCTGACCCTGCCGGGTGCGAAGTCGAGCAGTTCGGCGCCCAGCAGCTGGGCGAAGGTGGAGTGTTGCAGGGCCTGTTCCAGGCGTTCGCGGCTGATGCCGGTGACGGTGTCCATGCGGGTGCTCCTCGCAGGTGGGGAACCTGCAGTCTTGGCCGGCTTCGGCGTACGGGCCACATGCATCCACGGCCGTGATGGCCGGGCATCAGCTTGACTTGCCCGCGGCCCTTGCCTAGCGTGCCGCTTCCGTTTTTCGCAGCAGGAACACCGCATGAGCGCCGACGACCGCATCAAACTCGAGCCGGGCTGGAAGGAGGCCCTGCGCGAGGAGTTCGACAAGCCCTACATGCGCGAGCTGAGCGAGTTCCTGCGCGCCGAGAAGGCCGCCGGCAAGGTGATCTACCCGCCGGGCCCGCTGATCTTCAACGCGCTCAATTCCACGCCGCTGGAGCGGGTCAAGGTGGTGATCATCGGCCAGGACCCTTACCACGGTCCGGGGCAGGCCCATGGCCTGTGCTTCTCGGTGCAGCCCGGGGTGGCGGCGCCGCCCTCGCTGGTGAACATCTTCAAGGAGCTCAAGCGCGACCTGAACATCGACATCCCCGAGCATGGCTGCCTGCAGAGCTGGGCGGACCAGGGCGTGTTGCTGCTCAATACCTCGCTCACCGTGCAGCAGGCCAGCGCCGGCTCGCATGCCGACAAGGGCTGGCAGCCGTTCACCGACAAGGTGATCGAGGTGGTCAACGCACGGCCGGGCAACCTGGTATTCCTGCTCTGGGGCTCGCACGCGCAGAGCAAGCAGAAGCTGATCGACAGCACCCGCCACCTGGTGCTGAAGTCGGCGCACCCCTCGCCGCTGTCGGCCTACCGGGGTTTCCTAGGCAACGGCCATTTCAGCCGCACCAACAAGTACCTGGAGCAGTGCGGCCTCACTCCGATCGATTGGCGACTGCCGCCCCTGTAGTCGTCTCGCAGCTCAACCCGGCGATGTCCTCGCGCAGCTCGCCCAGGCGCGCCTGCAGGTGCTGGCGCTGCTGCGCCGAGCTGCTGGCGATCAGCCCGCCCAGCAGCTCGGCCAGGGCCTGCTCGCTGCGGGCGAAGGCGGCACGGTAGTCCTCGCTCCAGTAGTCCTGGCGCTGGGCGAACAGCTGCTCGATACGGGCGGCGAAGTCCTCCGCCTGGCGTTGCTCCAGGGTTGCCAGCAGCGCCGCCTGCCAGCGCTGGCGGCTGTCCAGCCAGAGCGGGCTCTGGCCCTCCAGCTGCCGTGCCCAGCGGGCCACCAGGTCGCGCTGTGCCGCATCGAGCTGGCCGAACCAGGGCTGCAGGCGTTCTTCCATGCGCACGCGGCGGCGCTCCAGCAGCTGGTCCGCCGGCGGGTCGACATACTCGCGGCGCAGCTCGGCGTTTTCCTCGGCCAGGGCCTGGCGCAGCTGTTCGACTTGCTGCGGGCTCAGCTGCTGCAGCAGGCCGGCGGCGGTCGGGCCGACTTCCACGGACACCGCGTCGAGCGCCTGGCGCAGCTGGCCGAGGCGCTGCAGGAGGCGGTCGCTGTCCAGGCGGCCGGCGTCCAGGCGGGCGCCGTCTTCCTCCAGCCAGGCGGCCAGCTGTGGCATCTGCGTGCTGCAGTGCCAGGCCTGGTGCTCCTGCAGGCGTGGCTTGAGCCAGGCCTTCTGCTGGCGATCCAGGTCCAGGTACTGGTCGACCCGCCAGGTCAGCAGCCAGTCCAGGTTGCGGTAGGCCAGGTCGATACGGCTGCAGGCGGCCAGCAGGCCCATGCAGGCCAGCAGTGCCAGGGTGGGTAGGGCGGATGAGCGTCGCATGTCCTTGCCTCATCTTGTCTGCCTCGTCCGAGCATAACCGGCGTTGGCGCAGGCGGCAGCATCGGGACATATCCGCTAAAACTCCTGTAGCGAAGATTCGACTGGAGGCTTAATGATAGTTAGCTAATAATTAGCTTCTGTTTGTATCTGCCGTAATGGCATGTCCAGCATGAGTCCATCAGGTAGCCGCCGTGCGTGATTCCCTCTCGGCCTTCCTTGCGCCCAGCCCCGTGGCGCTGCAGTTCGCCCTCAAGACCCTGCTCAGTGGCGGTCTGGCCCTGTGGTGCGCCTTCCGTTTCGATCTCGACCAGCCGCAATGGGCGTTGATGACTGCCTTCATCGTCGCCCAGCCGCTGGCCGGCATGGTGGTGCAGAAGGGCCTGGCGCGCCTGCTCGGCACATTCATCGGCACCGGCATGGCGGTACTGTTCATGGCCCTGTTCGCCCAGGCCCCCTGGCTGTTCCTGCTGGTGATGGCGCTGTGGCTGGGGCTGTGCACCGGCGCCTCGACCCTGCTGCGCAGCGCCTGGGCCTACTCCTTCGTGCTGGCCGGCTACACGGTGGCGATCATCTGCCTGCCGATCCTCGGCAAGCCGCTGCAGGTGTTCGATGCGGCCGTGGCGCGCTGCACCGAGATCAGCCTGGGCATCCTCTGTTCCATGGCGGTCAGCGCCGTGCTCTGGCCACAGCGGGTCGAGCGACAGCTGGTGCAGCAGGCGCGCGCGGCCTGGCAGAGCGGCACCCAGGCCGCGGCGGCGGCCCTGCAGGGCCGGGCGGCGCAGCGCCAGGGCCTGTTGGAGACCCTCGGCCGCATCGTCGCGGTGGATGCCCAGCGCGAGCATGCCTGGTTCGAGGGCCGGCGCGGCCGCCAGCGTGCCCGCGGCCTGCGCGCGCTGACCCGCGAGCTGCTCGGCCTTCTGCGCACGGCACGTGGCGTGGCGCGCCAGTGGCGGCAGCTGGAGGAGGCCGACGCGCGTGCCCTGGCGCCCTGGCTGGAGCGCCTTCGGGCGCGGCTCGGCGACGCCGAGGCGGCGCCGGATGAGCTGTACCGTGACCTGCTGGCGGCGGCCGAGCAGGCCGAGCAGCCGCCGGCGCGCCGCCACTGTCTGGGGCGCCTGGCGCTGCTGGCGCGGCAGCTGGGGCGTGCACAGCAGGCCCTGCTCGCGGTGGAGCGCGGCGAGCCGCCAGAGGATGCGCCGCCGGCCTTGTCCTGGCATCGCGATGTGCAGACCGCCGCGGTCTATGGCCTGCGCAGCTGCCTGACCCTGCTGGCACTGTCGGCCTTCTGGCTGGCCAGCGGCTGGCCCGCCGCCAATGGCGCGCTGCTGCTGGCGGCTGTGGTGTGCAGCCTGTTCGCCAGCCGGGAGAACGCCGACCTGATCGGCATGGCCTTCCTGCGCGGCATCTTCTACGCCTTGCCGGTGGCCTTCGTCGTCGGCCAGTTGCTGCTGCCGCAGTGGAACGGCTTTGCCATGCTCTGCCTGGGGCTCGGCGTGCCGCTGCTGTGCGGCCTGCTGGCGATGGCGCGGCCGGCGCTGGCCGGCGCCGCCACCTCCTTCTGCCTGCACTTCATCGTGCTCTGTGCGCCGCGCAACGACATGGTCTACGACGTCGCCTTCTTCCTCAACGAGGCGCTGGCCATGCTGATCGGCGTCGGCTGCGCCGTGCTGGCGCTGCGTCTGGTGGTGCTGCGCAACCCGCTGTGGCATGCCCGGCGCCTGCTGCGCGCGACCCTGGAGGACCTGGCGCGGCTCTGCTCGCGCAGCCTCGATGGCGCCGAGAACTGGTTTGGCGGGCGCATGGCCGATCGCCTGCTGCAGCTGGCCCGCCACTACCCGCAGCTGCCAGACGAGCGGCGCAGCCGCTGGGATGACGGCCTCGACAGCCTCGACCTGGGCGACGAGCTGCTGCACCTGCGCGCCTGCCTGGCCGCCGCGCCCGCCACCCCGCGCGAGGCCGAGCGGCGCTTCTTCGCCGAGGTGCAGCACCTGCTGCTGCAGGGGCCGCAGCCGGCCCGGGGCGCGGCCCTGGAGGCGCCGGCCACGGCCCTGCTGCGCGCGCTGCACGAATACCCCCAGGGGATCGAGCTGCGCCTGGCCGAGGCGGCGCTGCTGCAACTGACCCACAGCTGGCGCCAGTGGTGCGACCGGCAAGGAGACTCCAATGGCACTGCGTGAATGGGCCCTGGGCGGCGTGCTGCTCAGCCCCATGCTGCTGTATGCGCTGTTGGCGCTGCTGCTGACCGGCGTGCTGCGCCTGGGCCTGCAGCGTGCCGGGCTGGCGCGCTGGATCTGGCACGAGGCGCTGTTCGACTGCGCCCTGTATGTCTGTGTACTGGCGGCGCTGCTGGCGGCGCTGGCCACCTGGTGAGGAGTTGTAGATGAACGCACTTCCGCGCATGGCGGTGACCCTGATCGCGCTGCTGCTGGCCCTGCTGGCCGGCTGGTGGCTGTGGCACTTCTACATGATCGCGCCCTGGACCCGCGACGCGCGGGTGCGCGCCGACGTGGTCACCCTGGCTCCGGACGTGTCCGGCTGGGTGGTCGAGCTGAAGGTGCAGGACAACCAGCAGGTCAGGGCCGGCGACCTGCTCATGAGCATCGACCGCGAGCGCTACCAGGCCGCCCTGGACAAGGCCCGCGCCCTGGCCGAGACGCGCCGCCAGCAGCTGCGCCTGCGCGAGCACGAGGCCAACCGGCGCACCCGCCTGGGCCCGCAGGCGATCAGCGCCGAGCTGCGCGAGAACGCCCAGATCAACGCCGAGATTGCCCGCGCCGAGTTCCAGCAGGCCGAGGCCGAGGTCAAGCTGGCCGAGCTCAACCTGCAGCGCAGCGAGGTACGTGCGCCACGTGCGGGGCAGATCACCAACCTGCACCTGGCCCAGGGCAACTACGTGCAGGCCGGTCAGGCGGTGATGGCCCTGGTGGCCGACGATTCCTTCTACGTGCAGGCCTACTTCGAGGAGACCAAGCTGCCGGGCATCCGCGTCGGCGCGCCGGCCGAGGTGATCCTGATGAGCGGCGACGAGCCGCTACGCGGCAGGGTGCAGAGCATCAGCCGCGGCATCACAGACCGCAATGCGGCGCCGGATGCGCAGCTGCTGGCCAATGTCGAGCCGACCTTCAACTGGGTGCGCCTGGCCCAGCGCATCCCGGTGCGCATCGAGCTGGAAGCGGTACCTAAGGAGCTGCCGCTGAGCGCGGGGATGACGGCGAGCGTGCGGGTGGAGCGGGAGTAGCGCTGGGCTGACTCGGCCCAGGCTGACTCTGGGCACCTCCAGGCGTAGCCCGGATGCAATCCGGGCTAGGGCAACGATGAGCCAGCAAAAAGGCCGCTCGATGAGCGGCCTTGTCGTACCCGGACCTGGCCTCCAGTCAACCGACCGTGACCTTGGGCATCTCCGGCATGCTCAGGGTCTGCTCGGCGCGCGGCGCCAACACCTCGGCCTCGCCGTCCACCACCTGCTCGGCGTTCTGGTTGAACACCCGGGTGGCCAGGCGCACGCGGCCCTTGGGCAGTTTTTCCAGCACTTCCAGCTTGACCGTCAGGGTGTCGCCGAGCTTCACCGGGCGGGTGAACTTGAGCTGCTGGCCGAGGTAGATGGTGCCCGGGCCAGGCAGGCGGCAGGCGATGGCGGCGCTGATCAGCGCGCCGCTGAACATGCCGTGGGCGATGCGCTCCTTGAACATCGTCTCGGCGGCGAAGGCGGCGTCCAGATGCACCGGGTTGTTGTCGCCGGAGACGGCGGCGAACAGCTGGATGTCGCGCTCCTCCACCCGCTTGTCGAGGCTGGCCTGCTGGCCCACTTCCAGTTTGTCGTAGGGGATGTTGGTGACCTGGGTCATGGCGTGCTCCTAGGCAGTGGTATGGCAACGGCCGCGGGTCAGGGCCCGCTCCAGCCAGTCGCGCAGATGGGTGGTGACCTCGTCGCGGTTGCTCTCGTTGAACAGCTCGTGACGGGCCTCGGGATAAAGCTTGAGTTCGACTTCCCTGAGACCGGCGGCGCGCAGCGCATTGGCCAGGTCGACCAGGCGCTTGCCCTGGCTGACCGGGTCGCGGTCGCCGCCGATCACCAGCAGCGGCAGCGCGCTGTCGATCTGCGCCAGGTTGCGCACCGGGGTGATCTGCTGCAGGCCGGCGAGCAGGTCGCACCACAGCTGGGTGGTGCAGATGAAGCCGCACAGCGGGTCGGCGATGTACTGGTCGACTTCCGCCGGGTCGCGGCTGAGCCAGTCGAAGGCGGTGCGGTTGGGCTTGAAGGCCTGGTTGAACGAGCCGAAGGAGAGCCGGTCGAGCAGCCGGCTGCGCTCCAGCGGGCCGAGGCGCCAGCGCTCGAAGCGGGCGATCGTGCTGGCCAGCTTGTACAGCGCCAGCGGCTGGCAGTTGGAGCCGGACAGGATGGCGCCCTGCAGGCTGCAGCTGTGCTGCATCAGGTAGGCCTGGCCGATGTAGCTGCCCATGCTGTGGCCGAGCAGGAAGATCGGCGTCTGTGGGTGCTGCTGGCGGATGTGGTGGTTGAGCGTGGCGAGGTCGCCGACCACCTTGTTCCAGCCGTCCGCGTCGGCGTAGTGGCCAAGCACGCCGCGTTCGGCGGTGCGGCCGTGGCCGCGCTGGTCGAGGGCGTAGACCTCGTGGCCGGCCGCCACCAGCTCAGCGGCCAGGCGGGCATAGCGCGCGCCGTGTTCGGCCATGCCGTGGGCGATCATCAGCACCGCGCGCGGCGCCGCGTCGCCGTGCCAGCGGCGCACGAACAGTTGGCTGCCGTCGCTGGCGCCGATCCAGAGTTCTTCGAGTTGCATGGCGGGTCCTTGTGCCCTGGGAGTGGCGGCATTGTGCATGGCCCGGCCGGCCGCGCAAAGTGCCACGCCCGCCAAGGCTCAGCGTGGCGCGGCGTAGCGCCGCAGGATGCGCATGTATTCGCCGCTGGCGTGCAGTTCGCGCAGGCCGCGCTCGAAGATCGCCGCCCAGTCCGGCTGGTCGGGGCGCGGTGCGCTGAAGCCGACCATCAGCGGGATGCGCTCCAGCGCCGGCTCCTGCCAGGCCAGGCGCCCGCGCAGCGCCGCGTCACCGGCCACCAGGTGTTCGCCGACGATGCGCTCCAGCAGCACCAGGTCGAAGCGCCGGGCCGCCAGCTTGCGCAGGTTGCTGATGTCGTCCACCGCCTCCTCGGCGAGCAGGCCCGAGGCCAGGATGCGCGGCGGATAGCCGTAGCCGCGCACGATGCCGACCCGGCGCCCGCGCAGGTCGGCCAGGCTGTGCACGGGTTGCCGTTCGTGCTTGCGCACGAACAGGCCGAGCTGGCTGTAGAACAGCGGGCGCGAGGCGATCAGTCGCTCTTCCTTGATCTCCTGCGGCCACAGCGCCAGGGCCCCCTGGTAGTTGCCGTTGCGCAGCTCGGCGCGCACCCGTGCCCAGGGCAGGAAATCGATCTGCGGGGCATGGCCCTGGGTGGCGAAGGCGCGGCGGGTCAGCTCCACTATGCTGCCGCCGCCGGGCAGGTGCTCCGAGCTGTAGGGCGGGTATTCCAGGGTGGCCAGGCGCGGCTCGG
Organism: Aquipseudomonas alcaligenes; assembly: GCF_003205495.1. GTDB lineage: Bacteria > Pseudomonadota > Gammaproteobacteria > Pseudomonadales > Pseudomonadaceae > Aquipseudomonas > Aquipseudomonas alcaligenes_B. The sequence continues at coordinate 359,498 of NZ_QJRX01000003.1, forward strand.
CCGCCAGCGGCAGGCAGAACAGGGCGAGGAGGGCGGGCCAGAGTCTTGGGGGCATGAAGGCGGGTATGTCGGGGGCGATTAGTAGCTATAGCCCAGTCGGGCATGAATCGCCGAAAAGCATGGTAAAGATTCACGTGGTCAATGAGTGACCGCGGGTATTTGCCTGTGACGCACCAACTGTTAAGTTCCGGCACAGCCCGGTCGCAATCGCTGGCGTCCGGCCCGCACATTCAGGTCAAGGGGAATAACAACAATGCAACCTGACTTCTGGGACGACAAGCGCCCGGCCGGGGTATCCAACCAGATCGACATGACCGCCTACCGCTCGGTGGTCGAGGTGTTCGAGCGATCCTGCAAGAAATTCGCCGACCGCCCGGCCTTCAGCAACCTCGGCGTGACCATGACCTACGCCGAGCTGGAGCGCCATTCCGCGGCCTTCGCCGCCTGGTTGCAGAAGAACACCGACCTCAAGCCCGGCGACCGCATCGCCGTGCAGATGCCCAACATCCTGCAGTATCCGATTGCCGTGTTCGGTGCCATGCGCGCCGGCCTGATCGTGGTCAACACCAACCCGCTGTACACCGTGCGCGAGATGCGCCACCAGTTCAACGACGCCGGCGTGCGCGCCCTGGTGTACCTCAACACCTTCGGCAAGGCGGTCCAGGAAGTGCTGCCCGACACCCAGGTCGAGTACCTGATCGAGGCGCGCCTGGGCGACATGCTGCCGAGTCTCAAGGGTTGGCTGGTGAACACCCTGGTCAAGCACGTGAAGAAGATGGTGCCGGACTACCAGCTGCCGCAGGCCGTGTCCTTCAAGCAGGCGCTGCGCGAGGGCAAGGGCCACGCCTTCCAGCCGGCCAAGCAGGGTCTGGACGACATCGCCGTGCTGCAGTACACCGGCGGCACCACCGGCGTGGCCAAGGGCGCCATGCTCACCCACGGCAACCTGGTGGCCAACATGCAGCAGGTGCACAACTGCCTGCAGCAGATCGGCGAGGACGGCCAGCCGCTGATGCGCGAGGGTGGCGAGATCATGATCGCGCCGCTGCCGCTCTACCATATCTATGCCTTCACCGCGAACTGCATGTGCATGATGGTCAGCGGCAACCACAACGTGCTGATCACCAACCCGCGCGACATCCCCGGCTTCGTCAAGGAGCTGGGCAAGTGGCAGTTCTCCGCGCTGCTCGGCCTCAACACCCTGTTCGTCGCGCTGATGGATCACCCGGACTTCAAGAACCTCGACTTCTCCCGCCTCAAGCTGACCAACTCCGGCGGTACTGCGCTGGTCAAGGCCACCGCCGAGCGCTGGCAGCAGATGACCGGCTGCACCATCGTCGAGGGCTATGGCCTCACCGAGACCTCGCCGGTGGCCACCACCAATTGCTACGGCAAGCTGGCGCGCCTGGGCTCGGTGGGCATTCCGGTGGCCGGCACCACGCTCAAGGTGATCGACGACAACGGCGTCGAGCAGCCGCTGGGCGAGCGCGGCGAGCTGTGCATCAAGGGCCCGCAGGTGATGAAGGGCTACTGGCAGCGCCCCGAGGCGACCGCCGAGGTGCTGGACGAGGAGGGCTGGTTCAAGACCGGCGACATCGCCGTGATCGACCCGGACGGCCATGTGCGCATCGTCGACCGCAAGAAGGACATGATCATCGTCTCCGGCTTCAACGTGTACCCCAACGAGATCGAGGACGTGGTCATGGCCCACCCCAAGGTGGCCAGCTGCGCGGCCATCGGCGTGCCGGACGAGAAGTCCGGCGAGGCGGTCAAGCTGTTCGTGGTGGCCCGCGAAGGTGGCGTCACCGTCGAGGAGATCAAGGCCTACTGCAAGGAGAACTTCACCGGCTACAAGGTGCCCAAGCACATCGTGCTGAAGGACGCCCTGCCGATGACGCCGGTCGGCAAGATCCTCCGCCGCGAGCTGCGCGACATCGCCTGACGCCCGTTCCCGGCCGGCACCGCGTGTGCCGGCAGGTGCCGAAAAGCCCCGTCCCAGGGGCTTTTTTGTCCCGTGGTGGCGCTGGTGACCAGGCTGGGTGGTTCGGTCACTTTTATGACCGCTGCGGCCATGTTTGGTGCTAGGCGCACCCTGGCAAAGCTGCTACTCTCGGCACGCTTTGCGCCAGTCCCCATCTCGCGTCAAGGTCAATCATCACAACAAACAACCGCCATTGCGCGCGGTGTAGACAAGCTGTTGCTCAGGAGTAGGCTTCCATGACCGATAACTTCTGGAAGGACAAATACCCTGTCGGAATCGCTGCCGAAATCGATGCCGACCAGTACCCCAACATCCAGGCCGTACTGAAAGAGTCCTGCCAACGCTTTGCCGATAAGCCTGCTTTCAGCAACATGGGCAAGACCCTGACCTACGGCGAGCTGTACCAACTCTCCGGCACCTTCGCCGCCTATCTGCAGAACCACACCGATCTCAAGCCCGGCGACCGTATCGCCGTGCAGCTGCCCAACGTCCTGCAATACCCCGTGGTGGTATTCGGCGCCATGCGCGCCGGCATGATCGTGGTCAACACCAACCCGCTGTACACCGCGCGGGAGATGGAACACCAGTTCAACGACTCCGGCGCCAAGGCCCTCGTCTGCCTGGCCAACATGGCTCACCTGGCCGAAGAAGTGCTGCCCAAGACCGGCATCAAGCACGTCATCGTCACCGAGGTGGGCGACCTGCTGCCGCCGCTCAAGCGCCTGCTGGTCAACACCGTGGTCAAGCACGTGAAGAAGATGGTTCCGGCCTTCAACCTGCCGCAGGCCGTCAAGCTCAACCAGGCCCTGGCCCTCGGCCGTGGCAAGGCGGTCACCGAGGCCAGCCCGAGCAACACCGACATCGCCGTGCTGCAGTACACCGGTGGCACCACCGGCGTGGCCAAGGGCGCCATGCTGACCCACCGCAACCTGGTGGCCAACATGCTGCAGTCCAAGGCGCTGATGGGCTCCAACCTCGGCGAGGGCTGCGAGATCGTCATCTGCCCGCTGCCGCTGTACCACATCTATGCCTTCACCTTCCATTGCATGGCGATGATGCTGACCGGCAACCACAACATCCTCATCACCAACCCGCGCGACCTGTCGGGCACGGTGAAGGAACTGTCGAAGTGGAAGTTCAGCACCTTCGTCGGCCTCAACACCCTGTTCGTCGCCCTGTGCAACAACGAGGACTTCCGTCGCCTGGACCTGTCCAGCCTGAAGCTGACCCTGTCCGGCGGCATGGCCCTGCAACTGGCCACCGCCGAGCGCTGGAGGGAAGTCACCGGCTGCGCCATCTGCGAAGGTTATGGCATGACCGAGACCAGCCCGGTGGTGTCGGTGAACCCCTACCAGAACATCCAGATCGGCACCATCGGCATCCCGGTGCCCTCGACCCAGTGCAAGGTCATCGACGACGACGGCAACGACCTGCCGCTGGGCGAGCGTGGCGAGCTGTGCGTCAAGGGCCCGCAGGTGATGAAGGGCTACTGGCAGCGCCAGGAAGCCACCGACGAGATGCTCTCGGCCGATGGCTGGCTGAAGACCGGCGACATCGCGGTGATCCAGGACGACGGCTACATGCGCATCGTCGATCGCAAGAAGGACATGATCCTGGTGTCCGGCTTCAACGTGTACCCCAACGAGCTGGAAGACGTGCTCGCCACCCTGCCGGGCGTGCTGCAGTGCGCGGCCATCGGCGTGCCGGACGAGAAGTCGGGCGAGGCGATCAAGGTCTTCGTGGTGGTGCGCCCGGGCGAGAGCCTGAGCAAGGAGCAGGTGATGGAGCACATGCGCGCCAACCTCACCGGCTACAAGGTGCCGCGCTCGGTCGAGTTCCGTGACAGCCTGCCGACCACCAACGTCGGCAAGATCCTGCGCCGCGAGCTGCGCGACCAGGAACTGAAGAAGCTGGCCGCCACGGCCTGATCTTCGCGGCCATGAGAAAGCCCCGCCTCGGCGGGGCTTTTTCGTTTCTGTCACGCCGCTCTCGCAGAGGGGCGAGGGGCTACAGCTTGAGCTTGCGGATCGCCTTGCCCAGCTCGTCGGCCAGGCCGACCAGCTCGGCGCTGGTGCTGGCCGAGGCCAGGGTCTGCTGCACCGTCTGCTCGGTGACGTCGCGGATGCCCACCACCGAGCGGGTCATCTCCTCGGCCACCTGGCTCTGCTGCTCGGCAGCCACGGCGATCTGCACGTTGCTGTCGCGCATCTGCGCCACCGCACGGGCGATGTCGCCGAGCGCGCCGCCGGCCGCCTCGGCCTCCTGTACGCAGTGGTCGGCCTTGATCGAGCTCTCGCGCATGAACTCCACGGCGTCGCGGCTGGCCGCCTGCAGGTTGCCGATCATGCGGGTGATCTCGTCGGTGGAGTCCTGCACCCGCTTGGCCAGGTTGCGCACCTCGTCGGCCACCACGGCGAAGCCGCGGCCCATCTCGCCGGCCCGGGCGGCCTCGATGGCGGCGTTGAGCGCCAGCAGGTTGGTCTGCTCGGCGATGCCGTGGATGGTCTCGACCATGCCACCGATGGTGCGGCTGTCCTCGGCCAGCTTCTGGATCATCTCGGCGGTCTGCTGCACGCCCTGCGACAGATTGGCGATGGCCGAGCCGGCGCGCGCCACCACCTGCTGGCCGACGCCGCTGAGGCGGTCGGCCTCGGCCGATTGGTCGCGGGTGTCACCGGCATGGCGGGCGATCTCGTGCACGGTGGCGGACATCTCGTTGATTGCGGTGGCGGCCAGGTCGGTCTCGGCCTGCTGGCCGAGCATGCCGCTGCGCACCTGTTCCATGCTCGCGGCCAGGCGCCTGGCGCCTTCGTCAAGGCTGGCGGCGGCCTGGGCCACGGTGCCGACCACGCGCTGGTAGCCGGCCTGCATGGCGTTGAAGGCACTGGCCATCTGGCCCACTTCGTCGCCGCTGTCGAGTTCGGCGCGGGCGGCCAGGTCGCCGCTGCGCTCCACGTGCAGCATCACGTCCTTGAGCTGGTTGAGATGGCCGAGGATGAAGCGGATCAGCAGCTGCGAGGCGCCCAGCAACAGCAGCATCAGCACGGCCACGGCGATGGCGTAGGCGCCGGCGCGCTCGCCGAACACCTGCCACAGGCTCGGCGCGTGCACCGGCAGGGCCAGGCGCTGTCCGTCGGCGCTGTCCAGCACCCAGGCGCCGATCAGCGGCGAGTCGCCCCACAGGCCGTCATGCTCCAGCTCCACCCAGCCGCGAGCAGTGCGCGGCAGGCCCAGCGGCGGCTGCGCCGAGGCGGCGAAACGCTGGGCCTGGCTGGTCGCCGGCAGCTCCGCCAGGGCCGCCAGTTGCACGGCCAGGGCCTGGCCGGCCTGGCGCGCGGTCTCGGCGCGGCCGTGCTGCTCCTGCTGCATGGCGAACAGCACCAGCAGCAGGGTGGTGGCGAAGGCCACCAGGTTGACGGCCCAGAACTTGTATTTCAGAGAGAGATTACGAATCCATGCATCCATGGCGAACTTCTTCAGCGTCTGATGGGATGGCACAAGGCCGCTATCATGCCTGCGACAGTTCGCCCCGGCTTGATCCGGGTCAAGAGAGCCGCCGCTACTCCCTGTAACGGTCCGGATCGGATGATCTTTAGCCCGCCGCCCGCGCCGGGCGCAGCGCCACCAGGGCCACGCCGACCGTGGTGCACAGGGCGGCCAGCAGCATGGAGGCCGAGCCTTGCTCGCCGAGCAGGAAGATCGCCACCGCCGCGCCGGTAATCGCCGTGACCGAGCCGATCTGGCTCAGGTACACCGCGCCGGCCACCTTCTGCAGCACGAAGTAGAGCGCGTACATGCCGGCGAACAGCGCCACCTCGGCGACCAGCCACCAGGCCGCGGCGGCCTGCCCCCAGGCCGGGCGCAGCTCCACGCCGAACAGTCCCAGCGGCAGCAGCAGCAGGGCACCGGCCAGCAGCATGCCAGGGGCCAGTTGCAGCGGGCGTGCGCCTTCCGGCCAGTGGCGCGAGCGGTAGACGTTGCCGATGGCCAGGAACACCGGCATGACCAGCGTCGCCAGTACCCAGAGCAGCGGGCTGTCGCCGCTGCCGAGCTTGCCCAGGGCGAGGATCAGGCTGCCCGCCAGGCCAATCAGGATGCCGAGCAGGCGCAGGCGCTGCAGGCCCTCCATGCGCAGCGCCAGGGCCAGCGCGTAGGTCAGCAGCGGCGGGAAGGCCAGGCACAGCGAGGCGAAACCGGCGCCGACGTGGGGGATGGCGCTGAACAGCAGGGCGTTGGGCAGGCTGATGCTGACCAGCCCGGAAACCAGGTAGTAGCGCAGGTAGGGCCCCCGCAGGCTGGGCGCCTCACCGCGGGCCAGCGCCAGCAGGCAGAGCAGGCCACCGGCGCCGAGCAGGCTCCACAGCAGCAGGGCCACCGGTGGCCAGCCGCTGGCGGCGGCGAGTTTGGCGACGTTGCCGATCAGGCCGAGCAGGCCGCCCACGGCCAGCAGCAGGAACAGGGAAAGCCAGGGGCGCGACATGGCGGTCTCCTCGGGTTAGGATGGCTGCATTCTTGATGATAAGTATCTTGATGGCAAGATAAATGAAGCAGTCCATGCACGACCGTGCGCAAACCGCCGCCGACCAGTGGTGCCAGCAGCGTCCCGACCTCGACCCCTTTCCCATGGCCCTGCTGGGGCGCCTCGGTGAGCTGAGCCAGGTGATCAGCCGCGACTACCTGCTGCCGTTCTTCACTGCCCATGGCCTGCAGCCGGGCGAGTTCGACCTGCTGGCCACCCTGCGCCGCGCCGGCGAGCCCTATGCGCTGATGCCCACCGCGCTGTACGAGGCGGCGATGATCTCCTCCGGCGGCATGACCAGTCGCATCGACCGCCTGGAAAAGGCCGGGCTGATCGAGCGGCGCAAGCACCCGAGTGACCGCCGCGGGGTGCTGGTGGCGCTGACCGCCGCCGGATTCGCCCTGATCGACGGCATCATGGTCGCGCACGTGGCCAACATGCGCCGCCTGCTGGTGGGGCTGGACGAAGCCGAACAGACTCAGCTGTTCGACCTGCTCGGCAAGCTGCTGGCCGGCCTGCCGCCGGCCGGGCGCTGAGCCGCGTGGTTTCACGCCGGGCCGCGCAATCTGCGACAATCGCCGCCCGCCCTCGCCAGACCGCCGCGTTGCAATGACCGACTTCCACACCTTGCAGAAGAACCTCGACCAGGCCATGCAGGCCGACCGCCACCGCCTGCGCCGCCAGCTGCACGAACTGCAGAAGCAGACGCCGCCGGACGAGGCCAAGCTGGCGCAGTGGCTGGAGCGCTTCCAGGCCTCAGTGGCCAAGGTCGAGGCGCGCCAACGCAGCATCCCGAGCATCCGCTACGACGACGCCCTGCCGATCGCCGCCAAGCGCGACGAGATCAAGAAGGCGTTGCAGGAGCACCAGGTGCTGGTGATCGCCGGCGAGACCGGCTCGGGCAAGACCACCCAGCTGCCGAAGATCTGCCTGGAGCTGGGCCGTGGCGTGCACGGCCTGATCGGCCACACCCAGCCGCGCCGCCTGGCCGCGCGCAGCGTGGCGACCCGCGTGGCCGAGGAGATCGGCACCCCGCTGGGCGAGCTGGTCGGCTACCAGGTGCGCTTCGAGGACCATTCCGGCGATGCCAGCCTGATCAAGCTGATGACCGACGGCATCCTGCTGGCCGAGACCCAGCACGACCGCTTCCTGGAAAAGTACGACACCATCATCGTCGACGAGGCGCATGAACGAAGCCTCAATATCGACTTCCTCTTGGGCTATCTCAAAACCCTGCTGCCGCGCCGCCCCGACCTCAAGCTGATCATCACCTCGGCGACCATCGACCTGGAGCGCTTCAGCAAGCACTTCGGCGGGGCCGGCCTTCCGGATGCCCCGATCATCGAGGTTTCCGGCCGCACCTACCCGGTGGACACCTGGTACCGCCCGCTGGCCGCCGAGGTGGACGAGGAGGGCGAGAGCCTGCTCGACGACCTGACCGTCGACCAGGGCATCCTCGCCGCGCTGGACGAGATCGCAGCCTTTGAGAAGGCCGAGGGCAAGCGCCCCGGCGATGTGCTGGTGTTCCTCCCCGGCGAGCGCGAGATTCGTGAGGCCGCGGAGGTGCTGCGCAAGGCCAACCTGCGCCTGACCGAGGTGCTGCCGCTTTATGCACGGCTGACCCCGGCCGAGCAGCAGAAGATCTTCGCGCCGATGGGCGCACGCAAGATAGTGCTGGCCACCAACGTCGCCGAGACTTCGCTGACCGTGCCGGGCATTCGCTATGTGATCGACTCCGGCACCGCGCGTATCAGCCGCTACAGCTACCGCGCCAAGGTGCAGCGCCTGCCCATCGAGGCCATTTCCCAGGCCAGCGCCAACCAGCGCAAGGGCCGTTGCGGCCGGGTCGAGCCGGGCATCTGCATCCGCCTGTACAGCGAGGAGGACTTCCTCGCCCGCCCCGAATTCACCGATCCGGAAATCCTGCGTACCAACCTGGCGGCGGTGATCCTGCAGATGCTGCACCTGCGCCTGGGCAGCATCGAGGATTTCCCCTTTATCGAGCCGCCGGATGGCAAGGCCATCAGCGATGGCTTCACCCTGTTGCAGGAGCTGTCGGCGGTGAATCGCGAGGGCCAGCTCACTCCGTTGGGGCGCCAACTGGCGCGCCTGCCCATCGACCCGCGCCTGGGGCGCATGGTGCTGGAGGCGGCCAAGCTCGGCAGCCTGGACGAGATCCTGATCGTCGCTTCGGCGCTGTCGGTGCAGGACCCGCGCGAGCGGCCGCTGGACCGCCAGCAGGCGGCTGACCAGGCCCATGCGCAGTGGAAGGACGTGGATTCCGACTTCGCCGCGCTGATCAACCTGTGGCGCGGCTTCGAGGAGAAGCGCCAGGAGCTGGGCGCAAACCCCTTGCGCAACTGGTGCAAGAAGAACTTCCTGAATTACCTGCGTCTGCGCGAATGGCGCGACGCCCATCGCCAGCTGGTGCTGATCGCCCGCGAGCTGCAGCTGTCGGCGAGCAAGGCGGAAGGCCGTCGCGAGCGTCCGGTCCAGGGCGAGCAGAAGGCCAAGCCCACCACCGATACCAAGGTCAATGTCATCGTCCGCGAGCAGGCCGAGGCCGGCGAGGCGGCGCAGCGCGCCAAGAGCTACGCCGCCGTGCACAAGGCGATTCTGTCTGGCTTGCTCAGCCAGATCGGCCAGAAGAGCGAGGAGGGCGACTACCTCGGCGCGCGCCAGCGGCGCTTCTGGATTCATCCATCGTCGGTGATCGGCCGCAAGAAGCCGGCCTGGGTGATGACCGCCGAGCTGGTGGAAACCACCAAGCTGTTCGCCCGCATGGTCGCCAAGATCGAGCCGGACTGGATCGAGCCGCTGGCCGCCCACCTGATCAAGAAGAACCACTTCGAGCCGCACTGGGAGAAGCGCCGTGGCCAGGTGGTGGCCTTCGAGCAGGTCACCCTCTACGGCCTGATCGTGGTCGGTCGCCGCCCGGTGCATTTCGGTCCGGTCGATCCGGTTGCGTCCCGCGAGCTGTTTATCCGCGAGGGTCTGGTGCGCGGCGAGATCAACAGCCGCGCCCGTTGCCTGGCGGCCAACCGCGAGCTGCTCGAACGCCTCGACGAACTGGAGGCCAAGGCCCGGCGCCGCGATATCCTCGCCGACGAGGAAACCCTCTACGCCTACTACGAGGCGCGCATCCCGGCGGAGATCCACCAGGCCGCGACCTTCGAGCACTGGTACAAGAGCGAAGGGGCGAAGAATCCGCAGCTCTTGATCATGCGCGAGGAAGACGTGCTGGCGCGCGATGCCAAGGAAGTGACCGCCGCGCAGTACCCGGACATTCTCCAGCTCGGCGAGCTGCAACTGCCGCTGACCTACCACTTCGAGCCCAACCACCCGCGCGACGGCGTGACCCTGCGCGTGCCGGCGCCGCTGCTGCCGCAGCTGCCGGCGGACCGCCTGGAATGGCTGGTGCCGGGGCTGATCGAGGCCAAGGCCATCGCCCTGGTGCGCGGCCTGCCCAAGGCCATCCGCAAGAACTTCGTGCCGGTGCCGGACTTCGTCGGCGCGGCCCTGTCGAAGATCGCCTTCGGCCAGGGCTCGCTGCCCGAGTCGCTCGGTCGCGAGCTGACCCGCATGACCGGTGCCCGCGTGCCGGAAGAGGCCTGGATCGAGGCGGCTGCTCAGCTGGAAAACCACCTGAAGATGAACATCGAGGTGGTCGATGCGCGCGGCAAGTTCCTCGGTGAAGGCCGCGACCTGGCCGAGCTGTGCGCGCGCTTCGCCGAAGCCAGCCAGGCCGCCCTGGCCATCCCGCAGCAGAAGCAGGAACAGAAGCCGGTGGAGGCCAAGGCCTTCGCCCAGGTCGCCGAGAAGACCCAGCAGAAGATCGCCGGCCTATCCATGACCGTGTTCCCTGCCCTGGTGGAAGAGGGTGGGGTGGTCAAGGAAGGGCGCTTCCCGACCCAGGCCGAGGCCGACTTCCAGCACCGCCGCGCCCTGCAGAGGCTGCTGCTGCAACAGCTGGCCGAACCGGCCAAGTACCTGCGCGGCAAGCTGCCGGGCCTCACCGAGCTGGGCCTGCTGTACCGCGAGATGGGCCGCCCCGAGGCGCTGGTCGAGGACATCCTGCTGGCCAGCCTGGACGCCTGCATCCTCGACGGCGAAGCGACGCTGCCGCGCGATGGCGCCGCCCTGGCGCAGCTGGCCGAGCGCAAGCGCGGCGACTGGACCGGCCACGCCGAGCGTATCGCCCGCCTAGTGCTGGAGATCCTCAAGCTCACCCACGGCCTGCACAAGCGCTTCAAGGGCAAGATCGACCTGGCCCAGGCCATGGCGCTCAACGACATCAAGCAGCAGCTGGCCAACCTGGTCTACCCCGGCTTCGTGCGCGAGACGCCCGGCGAGTGGCTGAAGGAAATCCCGCGTTATCTCAAGGCCATCGAACAGCGCTTTGACAAAATCGGCGGGCAGCTGCAGCGCGACCGGGTGTGGACCGGCGAGCTGAGCGCCGCCTGGGAGCAGTACCAGGCGCGCGCTGCCAAGCACGCCCAGGAGGGCAAGCGCGATCCCGAGCTGGTGCTGTATCGCTGGATGCTGGAGGAGTACCGCGTGTCGCTGTTCGCCCAGCAGCTGGGTACCAGGATGGCGGTGTCGGACAAGCGCCTGAGCAAGCAGTGGAGCCAGGTTGAGGCCTGATGGCATTCTGCGCTCATGTCGGCGATGCTTGTGCCGACATAGCGAGCAGCCCATGAGGAGGAGCCGCCGGTGGGGTGGATCGACAGGCTGATGCGGTCGCTGAATCCGTTGCACGGCTTGCCGCATGCGACGTGCGAGGATTTCGCCTGCTGGTACCGCCAGGCCAAGCTGCTGCAGATCCGCTACGTCGCCTTCCTGACCATGGCGCTGTACCTGGTCTACGCCGCCATCGAGCAGAATGTGGCGCGCGACCACCTCGGCTCGCGTCTGCTGGTGCACGGCCTGCTGGTGCCCCTGGCACTGCTCGCTGTGGGCCTGATGAGTTACCGCGAGGCCTGGCACCGGGGCATGCTTGTCACCCTCTGCGTTGCGCCGGTGGGCGCGGTGAGCGCCAACCTGGCGTTCAACCACGGCGGGGCCGACTTTGCCTACTTCGCCCCGGAGATCTACCTCGCCCTGATGTGGACCTTCACCGTCTCCGGGTTGAACCTGCGCCAGGCCACGCTGAGCGCTGGGGCCTCCACCCTGGTGGTGGCCATCGTCACCCTCGACGGGGCGCTGCAACCCGGGCCGCAACGCCTGCACCTGATCTGGGTGCTCGCCTCGCTGTCCTTCGGTCTGCTCTGCGCCTTCATCCTCGAGAAGGCGCACAAGACCATGTTCCTGCACCAGGGCCAGCTGACCCTCAGCGCCAGCCTCGACGGCCTCACAGGGCTGTGGAACCGCGCCCGCATCGACCAGTTCTTCGCCGACGAGATCGCCCGTGCCCGGCGCTATGGCACGCCGTTCTCGGTGATCCTGCTGGACATCGACCACTTCAAGCACGTCAACGATCACCATGGCCATACGGTGGGTGACAGCGTGCTGCGCCAGTTCGCCACGCTGCTGCGCAACAACGTCAGGAGCATCGACAAGGTCGGTCGCCTGGGTGGCGAGGAGTTTCTCGTCATCCTGCCGGAGATCGACGCCGAGCAGGCCCAGGCCGTCGCGCGTACCCTGCAGGAGCGCATCCACCAGTTCGACTTCGACACCGTACTGCGCAAGACCGCCAGCTTCGGCATCACCCATTTCCGTGGCGACGAGAACCCGCAGAGCATGCTGGAGCGCGCCGACCGCGCGCTGTACCGGGCCAAGGCCAACGGCCGCGACCGCATCGAAGTGCTCTGAAGCCTCTTGTCACTGCGCAGGGCTCGACGGCGCGAAGGTGATCGGGCATTTTTGGCCCCCCCCAAGGCATTCCCGCGGACCCGCCATGTTCGAAATCCAGCCCATGAACCCCGAGCACTACCGCCAGCAGACCCGCCGCAGCACCCTGGCGCTGGCGGCCATCTTCCTGGCGCTGGGCATGCTCTGCGCCACCGCCAGCACCCAGCTGCTGGGCACGCCCGGTGGCGACAACTTCAAGTGGAACCTGCTCGGCGTGCTGCTCGGCCTGGCCCTGACCATCGCCCTGGTGCGCCAGCAACTGTGGCAGCGGCCGTTCATGGCGGCGGCGGTGTACGGCTGGCAGCTCAAACGCAGCCTGATGCGCGTCACCAACGTCATGCACCACGTCAAGGCCGGCGTGGCGGCGGGTGACGAGAGCGCCATGAAGCTGCTGCGCTTCTACCACCTGGGCGTGACCCAGATGCACCAGCTGGACGGCAACAGCAGCGACCTCGGCCAGATGGTGTGGGAGATCGATGCCCACCGCGAGGCCATGGCACAGCGCGGGCTGGATATCGAGCAGAAGCGCCTCGATCCGGCCTGGCTGGAGGCGGTCAAGGGCTTCAAGCCCTGAACACGGCGCGCTTTACCGAGGCGTCGACTTTCTCTTAGAGTCGGAGGCTCCCGGCCCCGAGCAGTCCCGCGAGCGCCCCGATGCCTCTGCCCAGCCTCCCCACGCCGCACTGCCGCTGCCTCCTGCTGGGGCTGCTACTCCTCGTGCCGGGCCTGGCCAGGGCCGGTTGCGAAATGTCGCTGCGCTGGGACAACGACCCGCCCTTCAGCATGCAGCTGGCCGATGGCTCCATTGCCGGCATCTCCATCGACAGCGCCCGCGAGGTGCTACAAGGCCTGGGGTGCGAGGTGCGCCTGGTGCGCCTGCCCTGGGCCAGGGCCCTGCGCGATCTGGAGCAGGGGCGCCTCGACGTGCTCACCGGCGCCTTCCGCAAGCCCGAGCGCGAGGTCTACGCACACTTCTCCGGCGTGATCGAGGAACCCTCGCGCAACATCCTGTTCATGCACCGCGAGGCTGCCGCTCGCTGGCCGGTGAGCGAGCTGCTGCAGCTGCGCGATACGCCGTTTCGCCTCGGCGCGCAGATCGACGTGTCCTATGGCCCCGGCTACCAGAAGTTGATCCAGACCCCGGCCTTCCACGAGCGCATGGAGTTCAGCGCCACCCGTCTCAACCTCTGGCGCATGGTCGCCAAGGGGCGCATCGACGGTGTGATCGCCGACGAACATTCCGGCCAACAGGAGCTAGCCGACCTGGGCCTGAGCGAGCTGATCCTGGCGACGCCGGTGGTGGTGTCCAGCGAGGGCGCGGAAACCGCCTTCAGCAAAAAGAGCGTCGCGTCCGAGTTCGTCCAGCGCTATGCCGAGGCGCTGCGCCGGCAGATCGCCGAGGGCCGTTATGCGCAGATTCGCCAGCGCTACCTGCAGCCCTGAGGGCTAGCGGCTGCGGGCGATGTCGCGGATATAGAGCGCCTCCACCTTCTCCCGCGCCCAGGGTGTCTTGCGCAGGAACTTGAGGCTGGATTCGAGGCTGGGTTCGTGGGTGAAGCAGCGGATGGCGATGAGCTGGCCGAGGCGCTCCCAGCCGTGCTTGTCGACCAGGGCCTGGAGGATGGCCTTTAGGGGCAGGCCGTGGAGGGGGTCGTTGCTCATCGGGTTCTTGCTCAGGGCTGGCGGGGAGTTGGAGCGGGGCACTGTAACGCCCCTCTCCCGTTTACGGGAGAGGGGAGGGGGAGAGGGGCTCTAGTTTGTGCCGATACTATTTATCTACTTGCTTACTGCACTGGTTCCGCCCTGCTGGGCGGGTCACTTTTTCCAGTCGCGGAAAAAGTAACCAAAAACGCTTGCCCCCGACATCCGGGTCTCGCTGCGCTCGACTCCCCTCACTCCATCGTTGTTCCAGGGGCACGCGCCGAAGGGCCATCCTTGGCCCATCGGCGCTCTCGCGGCATCCATGCCGCTCAACCCCTTACACAACGATTCCGTTCGGCCTCCTGAAGGGGGCGTTTGGAGTTGCCTGAAAGTTATGCATTCTTCTCCGGATGGTTCCCACGCTCCACGTGGGAACCATCCCGGCGCAATGCACGAAGCGCCGAGATAAACCACCAAGCACCTCGGAGCCCAAGTCCCCGTCAGAAGGCCGAGTGGAGGTGTTGCGCAGGGGGACGCGAGGCAGGACGCCGAGCGAGGAACGAAGGGACAGGGACGTCCCTTCGTGACGGCCCCCGGAGCGGCACCGGAGCGAGGGGAGTTTGGTGGCGTAGCCGCCAAACCCGGATGTCGGGTGCCCTTCTTCTTTGGTTACTTTCTTGTTGGGCAAGCAACAAGAAAGTGACTCGCCGTACAAGGCGAAACCTGGCGTTCCAGCCGAGGAAAGTGTTTCGACCTAGAGCCTGCGCTTCGGATAAAGCGTGGTCTGTCCCCAATTGGTTCTGAGCGCGAGCCAAGATCGTAATCAGAGGTGGAAATGGCCCGCAGCCTCCGGCTGGTAAAGCACTTTCCTGATGGCAATCCGGCAGGTCCGATCAGCAATACGCCAGTCGATGGTGTCCCCTTCCTGATAGCCGAGGATGGCAGCGCCGATGTCGGAACACACGGAATGCTTCCCAGCGTTGGTGTCCGCGTCCTCCGGGTAGACCAAGGCCACTTCGAGCTCTTCTTCGTCCAGCTGCAGCAAGGCCCTGGAGTTCATCGTGACGACGTTGCACGCCACCTGCTGCGGCTTGACGACAATGGCTCGTTCAAGCTCGTGTTCGAGCTCAACAACGGCCGGGCCCTGCTCGAGTGCGATAAGGCTCTCGAGCCTGGATTTGTCGACTTCAGTGATGTAGATCCTGCCGGAGTCGCCAGCGCCACCTTCGCGCAAGAGCTGGAGATAGCGCCCTGCCGTCATGGAAAATGACTTCAATGCAGGCGATTCGCTCTCAAGCAGAAAGCCGCTGCGCAGAAAGGCTTTTAGCGAGCGCACGTTATCCGGGTGGATCTTGGCGATTAGCTTTTCGGCCCGCATGTCGAGAAACGCCAGTTTCATGCCTTCGCGGAGGGTGCTGGTGCCAAGGTTGCGGCCCCATGTGTCGCTGTCTCCGATTACAAGGACGATTTCGCACTGTGCGCCGGTCTTGATCAGGCGGACAAAGCCCACCGGAGCGTCATGCCGGTCGTAGGCCATGAAGAATCGGCCGCCGCGGTTGAACAGATGAGTCAGGATCGGTAGCTGAGTACGATCGATGGCTTGCTCGATGAAGCGGGAGGTATGACGCGAATCGCTCAGGTAGCAGGTGACGCGCTCATCTTCCAACCAGTCCATCAGCTTCAGCGCGTGTGCCCGAGTAATTTCAGGGCACAGCGAAATGAAAGGCTTGTTCATCTTCACCACAGGTGTCTGTAAAGAATGAAAGCCCTTCATGGCTACGGCCATGACGGTTCTTTCGGCAGCCCGCCATCTTAAGACATAACGCGGGTAATGCCGAATGGGCTGGGAAGTTCGGGGAGGCTAACGCTCTGCCGAACCTGAACTCGCAGGAGGCTCAAGCATCCCGTTTACATCGGTGCCCCTCACTGCTACATCGCTGTCATTCCGACCTCACCGAATGTCTTATCGATCACGAATCATCGTTGTCATGACGACTTGTTATTTCATCAAGTCATTGAAATTAAATAGAAAAATACCTGGCACGAAAGCTGATTAACTCCAGGCGCAATGCCCAAAACAGGAGTACTCAGATGAAACACCTTGCCTTGCTTGCTTTCACAACCGGCCTATTGGCCATGCAAACCCTCCAGGCCGCCGAGGTGGTGGCGGAGCGGGAAGAAAACGCGGTCGGCACCGGTTTCGGTGGCCTGACCGGGCTGATGGTCGGTGCCGCCGCCGGCGGGCCGGTCGGCGCCGTGGTGGGGGCGGCGCTGGGGGGCTGGTCCGGGGCGCAGGTGCAGCGCGCCAGCGGGCAGAGCGGCACCGCCTACATCGTGCGCGACGAGGCGGGCGAGGAGCGTTGGGTGCGCTCGCCGCACCGGCGCTTCGAGCGTGGCCAGCAAGTCGACTTGCGCCAGGGCCGGCTCTATCCCCACTGATCCTGACGGCGCTCCGGGCCGGGCCCGGGGCGCGCCCCTTCTTCTCGGCTTTCGAGGTAATGATGAACAACGAATTCGAGCAACGCCTGGCGGTGGTGACCGGCGCCAGTTCCGGTATCGGCCTGGCCGTGTGCGAGCAGCTGCTGGAGCGCGGCGCGCGGGTGCTGGCGATGTCGCGCCGCCTGGGTGGGCTGGCGCCGCTGCTGCAGCGCTATCCCGAGCGGCTGTACTGGCATGAGGGCGACGTGACCCGCGCGGCCTCGCTGCAGGGCCTGGCGGCGCGCGTCGCCGAGCTGGGCACGGTGCATTACCTGGTGCCCAACGCCGGTATCGCCCAGCTGGCGGCGGGCAGCGATCTGCAGGCGTTCGAGGCGCAGTGGCGGGTCAACGGCGCCGGCGCGGTGAACACCTTCTATGCGCTGAAGGCGCAGCTGGCCGAGCCGGCGTCGGTGGTGTTCATCAGCACCTTCCTGCGCCAGCTGGGCTTCGTCGGCCTGGGTGCCTACATCGCCAGCAAGGCGGCGCTATCGGCGCTGGTGCGCAGCCTGGCGCTGGAGCATGCGGGCGAGGCTGTGCGCCTGAACCTGGTGTCGCCGGGGCCGACCGCCACGCCGATCTGGAACAGCCTGGGCCTGCCGGACGAGGCGCTGGCCGGTGTGGCCAGCGAGGTCAATGCGCGCCTGGTGGACGGCGAGTTCCTCAGCGCCGCGGCGGTGGCCGAGGTGGTGCTGTTCCAGCTGTCCCAGGGTGCCCGTGGCGTGTACGGCCAGGACTGGGTGGTGGACAAGGGCTACACCCTGCGCTGAGAGACCGCGGCACGCAGCAGCGTGCCGCCGGCTTCAGGCCTGGCGCAGCAGCAGGCGCACCAGGCGCTGGGTCAGCGGCGCCACCAGCAGCACGGTCGGGAAGGCGAACAGCCAGGCCGTCAGCCAGGCGCCCAGCCAGATCTCGGTGAACTGCGGCACCAGCCCGCTGGCGCGCAGGGTGGCAATGCCCGAGACCAGCAGCGACATCAGCCCGGAGAGGATCAGGGCGAACAGCAGCGGGGCGTACTTGGGCGGGATCATCAGGCGTGCTCCAGGGTGGCGCCGGCGTGCAGGCGCAGCAGGGTGTGGGCGAAGTGCTGGCCGAACAGGCGCGCGGTCTTGATGTCACCGGGGGCGAAGGCGTGGCCGGGCGAGGCCTTGTCCGCCTGTGCCATCAGCCCGGACCAGGAGCCCAGGCGGTTGGCGGCTTCGTCGTAGGGTACGCCCAGGTGCTGTTCGGGCAGGATCGGGTTGCCGACCCAGAGCATGCCGTGCTGCATGCAGAAGGTGAACATCGACAGCAGGGTGGACTGCTTGTCGCCGGCCGGCAGCGCCGACACGGTGAAGCCCGCCGCCAGCCGGCCGCGCAGGCGCTGCTGGCGCCACAGGCCGCCGGTGGCGTCCATCAGCGCCTTGAGCGGTGCCGAGACGCCGCCGAGGTAGGTTGGCGAGCCGAGGATCAGGCCGTCGTAGGCGGGTAGTTCGTCGGGGCGGGCGACCAGCTCCTGGGCTTGCAGCAGGTGGGCGGCGACGCCGCCGACGCCGGTCACGCCCTCGCCGATGCGCTCGGCGATGTGCTGGGTGTGCCCGTGGGCGCTGTGATAGAGGATGGCGACTTGCTTCATGGGATGGCTCCTTGACGGGGTTCAGGGTTGCAGCGCGGCGATCAGGACGGCGCTGAGGTACAGGCCGAGGCCGAACACGCTGTGGGTGGCCAGGCTTTTCAGGCTGTTACGCAGCGGCGTGGGGGTGTTGCGCGAGGCGATGCCGGCGCCCATGGCCGGCTGGATCAGCAGCAGCGGCATGGCGACCGTGGCCAGGCCCAGCGCCAGCGCCGGCAGCGGCGTGGGGCGTGCGGCCCAGCCCGTTCCGGCGAGGGCCAGCAGCAGGGCGGCGAAGACGATGCCGGTGGCGTAGTGGACGAGCCAGCCCAGGGCCAGTTCGCCGCGAACCGGCGTGGCCTTGGCGATGGCGGCGTGGCGTACCCGGCCGCGCGCCAGGTGGCCGACCCAGCGGCCGACGAAGGCGAAGCTCAGGGTCGGTACGCCCAGGCGCTGCAGGAGCAGTAGCCAGGCGTCCATCACCAGGGTGGCGCCGGCACCGATGGCGCTGATGAGCAGGAAGTTGTGCAGTAGCGGGTTCATGGCGGCCTCACTCGGGTTGACCAACAGGGGTTTCGATGTGAGGCTACAAGTTCAAGTGAACTTGAGGTCAAGAGGTGTTCGCATGGATATCGCCGAAGTCGCCAGACGCTCCGGGCTGCCCGCGTCGACGCTGCGCTTCTACGAGGAAAAGGGCCTGGTGCAGGTGCTCAACCGCCAGGGCGAGCGGCGCCGCTTCGGCCCGCAGATTCTCGACCAGCTGGCGCTGATCTCCCTCGGCCAGTCCGCCGGGTTCAGCCTGGAGGAGATCCGCAGCATGCTGACCAGCAATGGCGAGCCGAACATCGACCGCCAGGCGCTACTGGCCAAGGCTGCCGAGATCGATGCCAGCATCAAGCGCCTGCGCGCCATGAGCCGTGGCCTGCGGCATGCCGCCGCCTGCCCGGCGCCGAGCCATGCCGAGTGCCCGACCTTCCAGCGCCTGCTCAAGGACGCCGCCGCCGCGGCGCATGCGCGCAAGACCGGGCGCAAGCAGGGGCGTTGACTCGGAGCGCTGCGCCAGGTCGGGGGGCTCAGTGCTCGGCGCCGGCGCGCTTGAGCAGCTGCTTGCAGCGCTCGGACAGGTGCACCACGCGCAGGTGCTTGCCGGCACGGGCGTAGCGCTCGCGCAGGGTCTTCAGCGCGGCGATGGCGGAGTAGTCGACGAAGCTCAGGTGGCGGCAGTCGAGGGTCACCTGCTGCGGGTCGTCGGCCACCTCGAACAGGTTGAGGAAGGGCGTGGTGCTGGCGAAGAACAGCGTGCCGTGCACGCGGTACAGCTTGCTGCCGTCGGCCTGGACGTCGCTGTCGGCGTACAGCTCGCGGGCGTGGTGCCAGGCGAAGTTCAGCGCGGCGATGACGATGCCGCAGAGCACGGCGGTGGCCAGGTCGGTAAAGACGGTGATGACGGTCACGGCGGCGATCACCAGGGCGTCGCTGAGCGGCACCTTGCCGAGCACGCGCAGCGAGCCCCAGGCGAAGGTCTGCTGCGACACTACGAACATCACCCCGACCAGTGCGGCCAGCGGGATCAGCTCGATCAGCGGGGCCAGGAACAGCACGAACAGCAGGATCATCACCCCGCTGACCACGCCGGACAGGCGGCCGCGGCCACCGGAGCTGAGGTTGATCACGGTCTGCCCGATCATCGCGCAGCCGCCCATGCCGCCGAAGGCGCCGGACACCACATTGGCCGCGCCCAGGGCCACGCACTCGCGGTTGGTGTGGCCGCGGCTCTGGGTGATCTCGTCGGTGAGGTTCAGCGTGAGCAGGGTTTCCAGCAGGCCGACCAAGGCCATCAGCGCCGCATAGGGGGCGATGATGCGCAGGGTCTCCAGGTTCCACGGGATGTCCGGCAGGGCGAACTGCGGCAGGCCGCCGGCGATCTGCGCCATGTCACCGAGGGTGCGGGTGGGCAGGTCGAGCAGGTACACCAGCAGGCCGACGCCGAGTATCGCCACCAGCGCCGGCGGCACCGCACGGGTCAGTTTCGGCAGCAGGTAGACCACCGCCATGGTCAGGGTCACCAGGCCGAGCATCCAGTACAGCGGCGTGCCCTTGAGCCAGCCACCGTCGGCATGGAAGTGCTCCAGCTGCGACAGGGCGATGACGATGGCCAGGCCGTTGACGAAGCCGAGCATCACCGGATGCGGCACCATGCGCACCAGCTTGCCCAGGCGCAGCACGCCGAACAGGATCATCAGCAGGCCGCCGAGCAGCACGGTGGCCAGCAGGTACTGCGCGCCGTGTTGCACCACCAGGGCGACGATGACCACCGCCATCGAGCCGGCGGCGCCGGAGATCATCCCCGGGCGGCCGCCGAACAGCGCGGTGAGGGTACAGATGATGAAGGCGCCGTACAGGCCCATCAGCGGGTTGAGCTGGGCTACCAGGGCGAAGGCGATGCACTCGGGCACCAGGGCGAAGGACGAGGTGAGGCCGGCCAGGATGTCGGCGCGCACACGGGCGATTTTCATGGGCTTTCCTGAAGCAGCCGGCGGCTGCCGGTGCGGTGCTGCGGAGTTGCAAAGGGGGGCGGATGGTACGCAATCACCACTGCAGCGGCCAGCGCCTCAGTACAGACGGTAGCGCGCCAGTTCCTGCGCCGTAAGCACCTTCATGCGGTGCGGCTCGATGGCCTGCATGTCGCTGGCGAGCGTCGGCGCCACACCCATCTCGCGCAGGTAGCCGGCCAGGTTGTGGGGCATGCCGGCCTCGCGGGCGCGGGCCGACTCGCCGGCGGGGAAGTGCGGGCGGTGGATGGCCACGTGGCCGCGCACGTTCTTCTTGCGTCCGGCCGCCAGCAGGTAGACACAGCTGCCCTGGCACACGCCCCGGGCTGGGACCAGGGCGTCGAAGCCGGTCTCGCGCAGCAGGCGACCCATGCGCAGGGCCTCGGCGGTGCTGCCGCCGATGCTGTCGAGCAGCAGGATCTTGCGTGCGAACTTGCCGGGGTGGCCGCGTAGGCCCTTGAACAGGACTTCGTAGTCGCCGGGGGCGATGTCCTCGGAGACCTTGACGATGAGGATGCGGCCGACCGATTTCTGCTCGGCGGCTTCGATTTCGACCCTGGCCAGGCTGGGGCTGGCGCCCAGCGCGGCGGCGCAGAGCAGGGCGAGGCGGAGGAGGGTACGGCTCATGGGGCGACGGCTTCTGGCTGAACGACTGGGCGCAGAAGATACCCGTAGCGCGGCCCTGCGCCTATAGCCCGCCCCGCGCAGCAATGCGCGGGGCGGTCGAGGTCAGGTGCGCGCCGGTATCTGCAGGCCGCGCTGCACCGCCGGGCGGGTTAGGAAGGCGTCGAGCACGCGGGCGACGTTGGCGAAGCGCTCGAACTGCACCAGTTCGCCGGCCTCGTAGAAGCCGACCAGGTTGCGCACCCAGGGGAAGATGGCGATGTCGGCGATGCTGTAGTCGTCGCCCAGCATCCAGTCGCGGTCTTGCAGGTGCTGGTCGAGCACACCGAGCAGGCGCACGGATTCGGCCACGTAGCGGTCACGCGGGCGCTTGTCCTCGTAGTCGCGGCCGGCGAATTTGTGGAAGAAACCGAGCTGGCCGAACATCGGGCCGATGCCGCCCATCTGCCACATCAGCCACTGGATGGCCTGGTAGCGCAGGGCCGGGTCCTGCGGCAGCAACTGGCCGGTTTTCTCGGCCAGGTAGAGGAGGATGGCACCGGACTCGAACAGGGCCAGCGGCGCGCCGTGCGGCCCATTGGGGTCGAGGATGGCGGGAATCTTGTTGTTCGGGTTGAGCGAGAGGAACTCCGCGCTGAGCTGGTCGTTGCTGTCGAAGCTGACCAGGTGCGGCTCGTAGGCCAGGCCGGTCTCCTCCAGCATGATCGAGACCTTGACCCCGTTGGGCGTGGGCAGCGAGTACAGCTGCAGGCGCTCGGGGTGCCGGGCGGGCCACTTGCGGGTGATGGCGAAGGCGGACAGGTCGGTCATGGGGCTTCCTTGGCGGTTGAGAACTCGGGCCATCTCAGCACGGCGCTGTGGCTGCGGGAAAATCGATAGTGGCGTTAGTGGCTATCAGCCGTGGCGATTCTTTCCCCCTGCCGGCGCGCCCGGCGGATGCGCAGCATCACCCCGGCCAGGGTGAGCAGCGCCAGCGGCCCCAGGGTCAGCAGCGCGGTGCGTTCCGACAGCTCCAGGCCGAGGCCGAGCAGGCCCTGGTAAAGCAGCTTGAACAGGCTCAGCAGGTAGTAGCTGATGGCGATGATCGACAGGCCCTCGACCGCCTTCTGGATCCTGATCTGGGTGTCGGCGCGGGCATTGAGGCTGCGCAGGATGGCCGAGTTCTGTTCCTCCACTTCGCCCTGCACCCGCACCTGCAGCAGGTCGCTCAGGTGGGCGACGCCCTGGGCCAGGCGGGTCAGGCGCTGGTCGGTGGCCTGGCAGTAGCGCACCGTGGGCAGGAAGCGCCGCTCGATGAACACGCCCAGGCGCTGGCAGTCCTCGACGTGCTTCTCGCGCAGCTCGGCGATGCGTTCGCCGACCAGTTGCGCGTAGGCGGTGGCGGCGCCGAAACGCTGGCGGGTGCGCGCGCTGCAGTGGACGATGCGCGCCGACAGCCGGGCCAGGTCGGCGGACAGCTCGCGGGCGCCGTCGCGGCCTTCGGCGTTGCGCGCGGACAGGCGATCCAGCTCGCGCTCATGGTCCTTCAGCTCGCGGCTGACCTGCTGCGCCACCGGCAGGGTCAACGAGGCCATCATGCGGTAGGTCTCGATCTCCAGCAGGCGCCGCACCATGCGCCCCAGGCGGTAGGCATTGAGCCGGTGGTTGACCAGCAGCAGGCGGTTGACGCCCTGCTCATCGAGGCGGAAGTCGGACCAGGCGGTGGCGTCGCCGTCGCCCAGGGCGGAGGCGGCCGGGTCCTTGAAGCCGCAGCGGGCCGGGCCGTCGGGCCAGTGGGCGGCGGATTCCACGAGCAGCTGGCTGGCGCTGATCAGGCGTTCACGATGGGGTGCCAGCAGTGGCTCCAGCACCGCCGGCCACTCGCCCCACAGCGGGTCGCCGGCCTGGCGTGGCTGCACCAGGGTGAGGGTGAAGAACTCGCCGTGGCGCTCCCACTTGAGCGTGGCCTGGCCCAGGCGCAGCAGGCCCTGCACGCTGTTGCTGGGCAGGCGCTCTTCGGCCAGCCGTTCGAGCTGGCCGATCAGCACCGAGCAGGCCTCGTCCGGGTCGACGAAGGCCAGGTGGTGGACGTTGGCCGGTTCCTGGAAGTGGATCGAGGGGCGCGAGTGCAGTTCGTTGTGCAGGGTGACGCGCAGTGGATGCATGCTGGTTCTTCTGCCGGATCGGGGAATGGGGCAATGACGCCACCGCGTGACCTTGTGGTCACTGCGACATTTCGCCCCGGCCCGGCCACGGGGGCATGGGCAGCGGCGGCTCGAGCCGGTATGGTGCGGGCTTTACTCACCCGGGTTAGGGAGCTTACCCATGAGCCTGCATGGCACTTACGATCCGCAGAACATCTTCGCCAAGATCATTCGTGGCGAGGCGCCCTGCTACAAGCTGTACGAGGACGAGGACGTGCTCGCCTTCCTCGACCTGTTCCCGCAGTCCTACGGCCACTGCCTGGTGATTCCGAAGAATGCCCCGGCGCGCAACATCCTGGAGATCGACGACGCCAACCTGGCCAAGGTCATGGCCGTGGTGCGCCGGCTGACCCAGGTGGTGGTGGACGAGCTGCAGCCGGCCGGCGTGCAGGTGGCGCAGTTCAATGGCGCCCCGGCCGGGCAGACGGTATTCCACATCCACATGCACATAGTGCCGCGCTACGAGGGCGAGAAACTTGGCGTGCACGCCGCCAAGCAGGCCGATGCGGCCGAGCTGGAGCAGCTGCAGGCGCGGCTGCTGAAGCGGATCAACGGCTGAGGCTACTGCGGCCGCTGCAGGGCTATCTGCGGGCAGCGCGCCTGGCCGTCGCCGGCCTGGCGCTTGATCCATAGTTCGGCCTTGTCGTACCAGCTGCCATTGTCGCTGGCGAGGATGGCGATGGCCTCCTCCTTGCCATTGGCGGCGGCCTTCTCCAGCCACAGGCGGCTCTGCAGCTGGTCCACCGGCATGCCGCGGCCACGGCTGTAGGCCTCACTGAGGCTGAACTGGGCGAACTCGTCGTCGTTCTGCGCTGCCTGGCACAGCCAGTACAGGGCTTTGGCGTCGTTGCTGTCGTAGCGCTCGAGCAGGTGGAACTCGTCCTCGCCCAGGGCCATGTCCGCGTCTGCCGAGCTGCGTGCATCGCTCCAGTACATTTCGCCGAGCAGGTACTGGGCCTGGGAATGGCCCTGCTCGGCGGCCTTCTCCAGCCAGCCCATGGCGGTGAACAGTCCCCGCGCGTCCTGGCGGTCCTGCAGGTACAGGTAACCGAGTTCGGTCTGGGCCAGGGCCAGTCCCTGTTCGGCGGCCTGCTGCAACCAGCGCAGGGTCTGCTCCTGGTCACCGGGCAGCAGCTTGTCGCGGTAGAGCATGGCGATCTCGAAGGCCGCGCGACTGATGCCCTGTTCGGCGGCCTTGGCGTACCAGCGTTCGGCGGCCGGATACTGCTGCCTGGTGTAATACAGGTAGCCGAGGTTGAACTGGGCGCAGGCGTCGCCTGCACCCGCCTGGTCCAGATATTGGAAGATGATACTCGGCTTGTTCTCGATCAATACCTCGCAGCCGGGGGCGACTTCGGCCCGGGCGTAGAGGGACAACAGCAGGGGCAGGCCGGCGAGGGCCCTGAGCAGCGAGGGGAGTGGGCGCATGGGATCCTTCCTTGGATGTGGTCGGCCGCGCGGAGGAATGGCGCAACGGCGCAACGGACCTTAACCAAATGCTCTTGCGCTCGGCAAGCCCGTCGGCGCGGCTGGTGAGCCGCATCGATGGCCGATCGTGCCGCGGCGAAGGAGCCCGGCCTGGGCCGGGCTTTTCTGCGCCTGCGGTGTTCAGCGACCGGCGATGGCCCGCTGGTTGGACAGGTAGATGTTGTCCGGCTGCGGCACCTCGCCGGTCTGCAGGGCGTTGAGCCAGTCATCGGTGCTGAGCACGGCGGCGAAGCCGGTGTGCATGACCACGGTGAACACCCGGTGGATCTCCTCGGCGCTGGCCGAGCCCATGGCGTTGCGGTACGGCGGCGAGCCGGCGGCGTCGTGCAGCAGTTCGACCTTCCAGCCCTCGTGGTGGGCCTGGCGTACGGTGGAGTCGTCGCAGTTGTGGGTCATGTAGCCGATCACGCTGAGGGTGTCGATCTCGTGTTGCTTGAGGTAGGCGGCCAGGTCGGTGCCGGCGAAGGAGCTGGCCATCTGCTTCTGGATGAAGTGGTCACGCGGGCGCTCCGCCACCAGCGGGTGCAGCTCGGCGTTGTGGCTTCCGGTGGCGAAGATCGGCGCGCTTTCCGGCAGCAGGTGCTGGATGACGATCACCGGGATGCCGGCGGCGCTGGCGGCGTCCATGGCGCGGCCGATATTGGCCATCGACTGCTCGATGGGCGGGTACTCGATGCGCAGGTTGCCGGTGACGTATTCGTTCTGCACATCGATGACGATCAGGGCGCGTTTCGCTTGCTGGCTCATGGCGGGTTCCTCTGGTTTGGCGGTGTGGTGGTCGATGGGCAGATTGTTCGCCCGTCGCGCCTGTTGCCGTAAGTGGCCCTGAAGCCAGCTTGCGCTAAGATCGGGCCAAACCTTCGGATCGGGACAACGCCATGCCTGCCCACCGCATCGCCGTGGTCGCCTTCGACCACATCACGCCGTTCCACCTGTCCGTGCCCTGCCTGGTGTTCGGCGACCTCGGGCCGGGCGCCGAGCTGTACGAGCTGCGCGTGTGCGCCACTGCGCCGGGCGCGCTGCCGACCACCGCCGGCTTCGCCCTGCAGGTCGAACACGGGCTGGAGGCGCTGCAGTGGGCGCAGACGATCATCGTGCCGAGCTGGCACGACCCGGACGAGCGCCCACCGCAGACCCTGCTGGATGCGCTGGTGGCGGCCCATGCACGCGGCGCGCGGCTGGTCGGCCTGTGCCTGGGCGCCTATGTGCTGGCCGAGGCGGGACTGCTCGATGGCCTGCGCGCCACCACCCACTGGGCCTGGGCCAATGACTTCGCCGCGCGCTTCCCGCGGGTGACGGTGGACGCCGACGTGCTCTATCTGGATGACGGCGGCCTGCTGACCTCGGCCGGCACCGCCGCCGGCATCGACTGCTGCCTGCACCTGCTGCGCCAGCAGCACGGCGCCGAGCTCGCCAACCGGGTCGCAAGGCGCCTGGTGGTGCCGCCGCACCGCCAGGGCGGCCAGGCGCAGTTCATCGAGCAGCCGCTGCCGGCTACCTCCCGCGACGATCGCCTGGCCGGCCTGCTGGACTGGGTGCGTGCCCACCTCGACCTGCCGCACAGCCTGGACAGCCTGGCCGAGCGCGCGCTGATGAGCCGGCGCACCTTCACTCGGCACTTCCGCCAGCTCACCGGCATGACGGTGGGAGGCTGGCTGCTGGCCGAGCGCCTGGCCCTGGCCCAGCGCCTGCTGGAGAGCAGTGAGCAGGGCGTGGAGGCGATCGCCGCACTGGCCGGCTTCGGCTCGCCGGTGTCGCTGCGCCATCACTTCGGTCGTGCCTTCGGTGTGTCGCCCAGTGCCTGGCGGCAGACCTTCCAGGGGCACTGATCGGGCTGGACGGGGAGCGCGGCGCTGGGCAAGGATGACGGCTTTTGCCGGAATCGGATCGCCATGCGCCGCCTGCCCTCACTCACCGCCCTGCGCACCTTCGAGGCCGCCGCGCGCCACGCCCATTTCGGTCGTGCGGCCGCCGAGCTGTGCGTCACCGACAGCGCGGTCAGCCACCAGATTCGCCAGCTCGAGGAGCAACTGGGCACGCTTCTGTTTCAGCGCGACGGCCGCCAGGTGCGCCCCACGCCCCAGGCGCGGCGACTGCTGCGCAGCCTGCAGCAGGCCTTCGAGCTGATCGGTGAGGCCTGCGACGAGCTGCGCGACCCCGGCTCGCAGGCGCAGCTGCGCATCGCGGTGACCGTGGAGCTGGCGCAGAAGTGGCTGATCGGGCGCCTGGCGGACTTCGCCGAGCGCCACCCGCAGATCACCCTGCACCTGCACGAGCAGCCGCTGGAGGCGCCGCTGCCGGGCGCCGAGATCGACCTGGCGATCACCTATGGCACCGGCCCGGAGGACGCCAGCGCCTACTTCGTGCGACCGCTGCCGACCCTGCAGTTCTTCCCGGTGTGCAGCCCCGGCCTGTTCAATCAGCTGCCGCTCAAGCACCCGCGTGACCTGGCCCGCCACTGCCTGCTGCACGACGACCAGGACGGCAAGACCTGGACCGCCTGGCTGACCACCCACGCCGGCGACATCCAGCCTGCGCGCCACCTGTACCTCGGCCACGCCGGGCTGACAATGGAGGCCGCCGCGCGCGGCCAGGGCGTGGCCATCGGCGACAACCTGACCAGCGCCGAGGACCTCGCCAGCGGCCGCCTGGTGCGCCCGTTCGCCGCCCAGGTGGCCTCGCTAGGGCAGTATGCGCTGGTCTGCGAACGCCTGCGCCTGGACAAGCCTGCGGTGGCCAGCTTCATCGATTGGTTCACCGATCAGCTTGCTGATCTGTGAATTGAATTCAGCTATCCCGCGATAATGGTCATTGGTCGCGGCCGCTCTGCCGCGGGTACTGTCGAGCCATCCAACAGCCACCGAAGAGTACCTGACAATGGCCCGTACCCTGACCTCCCTGCCCAAGGCCGACGGCTTCCGCCTGCCCGGTGAATTCGAACCCAAGAGCCGCTGCTGGCTCGGCTGGCCGGAGCGCCCGGACGTGTGGCGCAACGGCGGCAAGCCGGCGCAGAAGGTCTGGGTCGAGATCGTCAGCGCCATCGCCAGCAGCGAGCCGGTGACCGTGTGCGCCTCGGCGGCCCAGTACGCCAACGCCCGCCGCCTGCTGCCGGCCCATGTGCGGGTGGTGGAGATGACCTGCAACGACACCTGGTTCCGCGACAGCGGCCCGGCCTTCCTGGTCAACGACGAGAGCGGCGAAGTGCGCGGCGTGGACTTCGAGTTCAACGCCTATGGCGGCCTCGACGGCGGTCTCTACTACCCCTGGGACAAGGACGACCAGATCGCCCAGAAGGTCCTCGAGATCGAGGGCTTCGACCGTTACCGCGCGCCCTTTATCGCCGAGATGGGCGGCATCCAGAGCGACGGCCAGCGCACCCTGCTGACCACCGAGCAGTGCCTGCTCAACCGCAACCGCAACGCCCACCTGGGCAAGGACGAGATGACTCGCCGCCTGCAGGACTACCTGGGCGCCGAGCAGGTGATCTGGCTGCCGCGCGGCTGCAAGTTCGATGAAACCGACGGGCATATCGACGACCTGGCCTGCTTCGTCCGCCCCGGCGTGGTGGTGATGCAGTGGACCGATGACCGCAGCGACCCGCAGTGGGAGATCTACCAGGAGGCCTACGACATCCTGCGCAGCACCCGCGATGCTCAGGGCCGCGAGCTGGAGATTCACAAGCTGCCGCAGCCGCGCGTACTGGAGTGGACGGCCGAGGAGGCCGAAGGCCTGGACCAGGACGACGCCACCCACACCCGTCAGGCCGGCACCCGGATCTGCGCGTCCTACATCAACTACTACGCCGGCAACTCGGCCATCGTCGTACCGCTGTTCAACGATCCCAACGACCGCATTGCCCAGGCGACCCTGGCCGAGCTGTTCCCCAAGCACCGCATCCTCGGCATCGAGAACTCGCGGGAGATCCTCCTCGGTGGCGGCAACGTCGCCTGCATCACCTCGCCGCAATACGCCGCGCCCAAGCGCTAGGAGGCCGCCATGAAACTGCCCGCCTCGTGGCTGGCCCTGTCTCTGTCCGTCTGCGCGGGTGCGCAGGCGGCCGAGCCCGCCAAACAGGTCAACCTGTATATCTGGAACGAGTACCTGGCACCGGACACTCTGGCGTCCTTCGAGCAGCAGACCGGGATCAAGGTGGTGGTCGATCACTTCGACTCGCTGGAGACGGTTGAGACCAAGCTGCTTACCGGACGCAGCGGCTACGACCTGGTGCTGACCGCCGGCCAGCACCTGCAGCGGGCCATCACAAGTGGCGCGCTGCAGCCGCTGGACAAGGCCGCGCTGCCGCACTTCGCCGGCCTGGCGCCGGAGTTCACCGGGCATATGGCGGTCTTCGATCCGGGTAACCGTCATGCCGGGCTCTACGTGTGGGGCACCACCGGTTTCGGCTACCAGCGTGAGGCCATCGCCCAGCGCATGAAGGATGCGCCGACCGACAGCTGGGCGATGCTGATGGACCCGGTCGTGGTGGCCAAGTTCGCCGACTGCGGGGTGAGCTTCCTCAATGACCCCAACGAGGTGTTCGCCGCCGCCTTCCGCTACCTGGGCCTGGATATCAACCAGCAGAACCTCGATGACCTTAAAAAGGCCGAGGCGCACCTGGCCAAGGTGCGGCCGTCGATCCGCTATTTCGACAACGACCATAACATCGCGGATCTCGCCAACGGCGACACCTGCCTGGCGATGTCGTGGAACGGCAACGTGGCCATCGCCGCCGGCCAGGCGCAGCAGGCCGGCAAGCCCTACAGCCTGCACTACAGCATCCCGCGCGAGGGCACGCTGATCTGGTTCGACGCTATGGCCATCCCTGCGGATGCGCCGCATCCGCAGGAGGCGCTGGCGCTGATGGACCACCTGATGAAGCCCGAGGTGATCGGCGCCATCACCAACAGCATCTACTACGCCAATGCGGTGCCGGCGGCCGATGCCTTCGTCGATCCGGCCCTCCTCGCCGATCCCGGTACCTATCCGCCGGCGCAGCTGCGCGCCAGCCTGTACACCAAGAACGACAACACCCCGGCCTTCAACCGCGCCCTGACCCGGGCCTTCAGCCGGCTGAAGTCGGGGCTATAGCACAGCGTTGCAGATCGGGCTTGAGCGGCGGCGTGGGAGCGCCAATACTGGGCCGACTCCACGCACGCCCAAGGAGGGCTTCCATGCGTTCGATCCTCGCCGTTCTTCCCCTGGTTCTGCTGGCCGGCTGCTCGTCGTTCCGTCCCGACGCCGAGCACATCACCCAAGTCCCCGACGATCGCCTGCTGGCCTACCAGGAGGCGCGCGAGGGCGGTGGCCAGCTGGTGGTCAACCGCGACATGGGCCTGATGGGCGGCGGCTGCTACGTGGCCATCGAGGTGGATCGCAAGCTGGCCGCGCGCATCGGCATGGCCGAGGTGGCGAGCTTCAATGTGCCGGCCGGTACCCGCGTGTTGGGCCTGACCATCGACCCGCTGGACGACACCCTGTGCGGCATGGGGCGCCTGCACAAGGAAGTGGCGGTGAAGGTCGCGCCGGGCAGCGTGCAGTACTTCCATATCGTCAGCGAGAACCGTGGCGGCTTCGACATCCGCCCGGATGCGCAACCGCCCAAGCTGCAGTGAACGCCGGCATGTCAGGTATCCGCCGCGCCATCCTGCTCGGCTTGCTGCTGAGCTGCGCGCCAGTGCTGGCCAAGGACTGGCCGGCCGGGGTCAAGCAGACCTTCCGCGACAGCTGTGTGAACAGCGCCGGCGAACCGCTGGGCAAGGAGCGCGCGCTGCTTTACTGCGATTGCACGGTGGGGCGCATCGATCGCGATTTCAGCCTGGCCGAGATGGCCGCGCTGGAGCAGGCCGAGCTGCCGCCGACGCTGATCGAGCGCCTGCAGCAGGTCTCGCAGCAGTGCCTGGGCGAGCTGGGCGCTCAGCGATAGCAGGCGGCCAGTCAGAACGGCAGGGGCTTGGCGCCGCGGCTCAGTCCCGCGGGCGCCACAGCGGATCGCCGGCCAGCAGTTCACCCGCCCAGTCGATGAAGGCGCGCACCCTGGCCGAGAGATGCCGCGATTGGGGGTAGACCAGGCTCAGCGGCATGCTGTCGGCCTGCCATTGCGGCAGCGGTTGGACCAGGCGGCCCTCTTCCAGGGCCTGGCGCGCGGCCGCCGCCGGTAGCACGGCAAAGCCCAGGCCGGCCACGACGGCGGCCAGGTAGGCCTCGCCGCTGTTGAAGCGCATGGCCGGCTCCTGCTCGATCGGATAATGCTCGTTGCCGCAGTGCAGGGTGTTGGCCTTCTGCCGCCCGGTGGCCGGGTAGACGAAGGCCAGGTAGCGGTGCGCCACCAGATCCTGCGGGTGCCGCAGTGGCGGGCTGGCGGCCAGATAGCTCGGCGCCGCGCACAGGCAGAAGCGCATCTGTCCGATGGGCCGGCAGACCAGATCCGGGTCGTGCACCGGGCCGCCGCGGATGGCGCAGTCGACGCCTTCCTGCACCAGATCGACGACCCGCTCGCTGCTGCCGATGTCCAGGCGGATCTGCGGGTAGCGGGCGACGAAGTCGGGCAGGGCGGGAATCAGCAGGAAACGGCTGACCGGCGAGGGCATCTCCACCCGTACCCGGCCGCGCGCCAGGCTGCGGTTCTGCGCCACGCTGGCTTCCAGTTCGTCGAGGTCGTCGAGCACGGCGCGGGCGCGTTCGTAGTAGGCGCTGCCATCGGTGGTCGGCGACACCCGGCGGGTGGTGCGGTGCAGCAGCTTGACGCCGAGCTGGCTTTCCAGTGCCTGCACCTGGCCCGACACTGTGGTCTTGGCCAGGCCCAGGGCATAGGCGGCGCGGGTGAAGCTGCCCAGCTCGATGATGCGGCAGAAGGCGCGCATGGCTTCCAGGCGGTCCAGGGCCATTATCCGAATCTCCGCACAATGTTTCCGTATGGGGCCAATTTATCGCGTTATGCATGGCTAATACAGTGGCGACCAACCCCGGTACGACATCGGGCCCCTTCGGAGCAATCGCCATGATGACCAGCAAGCGCAACAACTATCACCAGACCGCCCCGCATGTGTTCAAGGCCATCTATGCCCTGGAGCAGACCCAGGCCGGCTTTGCCCTGGAGGGCTCGCTGCGCGAGCTGGTCAAGGTGCGTGCCTCGCAGCTCAACGGCTGCGCCCTGTGCCTGGACATGCACAGCGCCGACGCGCTGAAGCAGGGCGAGTCGGCCCGTCGCCTGCTGGCCCTGGGCGCCTGGCAGGATGCGCCCTGCTTCAGCGAGCGCGAACGGGCCGCCCTGCTGTGGACCGACAGCCTGACCCGGCTGACCGAGGGGCACGTCACGGATGCCCTGCACCAGCAGGTGGCCGCGCAGTTCGACCCGCAGGAGCTGGCCGAGCTGACCCTGTGCATCGCCACCATCAATCTCTGGAACCGCTTCGGCGTCGGCTTCGCCATGCAATCGGCCTGAGTGCCGGTCACGCCCCCTGTGCTGGAGACCGCCATGGCCAAGCTCGTATTGATGGAAACCCGGAGTCTGGACGAACAGGCCCTGCGCCAGCGCCTCGCGGCGCTCGGCGCGGCGCCTGGCTGGCGCCTGCAGCGGCAGGAGCGGGGCTGGTTGCTGCGCCTGGACGAGTCGGCCGCCAGCATCGGCCTGTGCGCCGCGCTGCTGCGCTGTACCTGGTTGCGCCGGCTGGAGTGCATCCCTGGCGGGGAGGGCGGCGCGCTGGCGGCCAGCCACTGAGCCGGACTCGCGCAAGGGGCCCTGCGGCCCCGGCGCATCACACCCGGTCGGCGAGGGCCAGCTTCACCCCCAGCAGGGTGAACAGGCCGCCGGTAGCGCGCTCCAGCCACAGGCCGACGCGCCGGCCGACCTGCAGGCGCTGCTGGGCGAAGGCGGTGCTCAGGGCCAGGAAGTGGCACCAGAGCATGCCGTTGAAGTTGAAGATGGCGCCCAGCAGGAGGAAGGCCAGTGCCTTGTGCTCGGCGTCCGGGCTGATGAACTGCGGCACGAAGGCGAGGAAGAACAGCGCCACCTTGGGGTTGAGCACGTTGGTCAGGAAGCCCTGGGCGAAGATGCGCCCGTAGGGTAGCGCCGGCAGCTCGCTGGCGCCCGATGCGGCCGTTTCCTTGTGCCTGGCCAGCAGCATGCCGATGCCGATGTACAGCAGGTAGGCAGCGCCGATCAGCTTGACCAGCATGAAGGCGGTGGCCGAGGTGGCGAGCAGGGCGGACATGCCCAGCGCGGCGGCGACTATGTGTACGCAGGTGCCGGCGCCGATGCCCAGCGCCGCCGCCGAGCCGGCACGCCAGCCCTGGGTGGCGCTGCGTGCCATGATCAGCAGCGAGTCCGGCCCGGGGGCCATGTTCAGCAGCAGGCCGGAAATGACGAACAGGGCGAGGTCGTGGGTGCCGAGCATGGGCAGGCTCCAGGGGCTGGGAAGCCAGGATTCTGCGCCTTTTCTGAATGGCCGGTCAAAACCCGGTCATCGTTTCGGCGAGCGTGCTGCTCCCGTCGCAAAAGCCTATTTTGCTCGACTATCGCGACAGATTCCTGTGTCTTCGCCGCAGGTGCGCGCATCTCCTATGAACGCAGGATGCTTCGCCGCCAGTCCGGTGCCGCCGTGCGACAGCAGCGCCACGCCGGCGGCTATGGCACACTCTGCGCTTTGCAGCGTGGCGGGCCCAGCCTGGCCGTGAGCCGCCCTGCAGCCGAATTCGCGCCGCCGGCCCGTGCCGGGGTGCAACCGACCAGCCAGCCGCCCGCGGCGGTACAAGAAGAGGAATGTCCCGTGCACAAAGCCGTAATCAGTGGCACTGGCCTGTACACCCCGACCAACAGCATCTCCAACGAAGAGCTGGTGGCCTCCTTCAATGCCTACGTCCAGCAGTTCAACGCCGACAACGCCGCCGCCATCGAGCGCGGCGAGGTGCAGGCGCTGGCCGAGTCCAGCGTGGCCTTCATCGAGAAGGCCTCGGGCATCAAGAGCCGCTTCGTCATCGACAAGGACGGCATCCTCGACCCGCAGCGCATGGTGCCGCGCATCCCCGAGCGCTCCAACGACGAGTGGGGCATCCTCTGCGAGATGGCCGTGGGCGCCGCCAGGGAAGCCCTGCAGCGCGCCGGCCGCAGCGTCGCCGACATCGACGGCGTGATAGTCGCCTGCTCCAACCTGCAGCGCGCCTACCCGGCGGTGGCCATCGAAGTGCAGGCCGCCCTGGGCATCGACGGCTGGGGCTACGACATGAACGTGGCCTGCTCCTCCGCCACCTTCGGCATCCAGGCCGCCACCAATGCCGTGGCCACCGGCCAGGCGCGCGCCGTGCTGATGGTCAACCCGGAGATCTGCACCGGCCACCTGAACTTCCGCGATCGTGACAGCCACTTCATCTTCGGCGACGCCGCCACCGCGGTGATCATAGAACGCGCCGACCAGGCCACCTCCGAGCACCAGTGGGACATCCTCGGCACCAAGCTGCTGACCCAGTTCTCCAACAACATCCGCAACAACTTCGGCTTCCTCAACCGCGCCGCGGAAGAGGGCATCGGCGCGCCGGACAAACTGTTCGTCCAAGAGGGCCGCAAGGTGTTCAAGGACGTCTGCCCGATGGTGGCCGAGCTGATCGCCGCGCACCTGGCGGAAAACCAGCTGAACGTCGGCGATGTCAAGCGTTTCTGGCTGCACCAGGCCAACCTCAACATGAACCTGCTGATCGCCCGCAAGCTGCTCGGCCGCGATGCCGAGCCGCACGAGGCGCCGGTGATTCTCGACACCTACGCCAACACCAGCTCGGCCGGTTCGGTGATCGCCTTCCACAAGTACCAGGACGACCTGCCAGCCGGCAGCCTGGGCGTGCTCAGCTCCTTCGGCGCGGGCTACTCGATCGGCAGCGTGATCCTGCGCAAGAAGGCCTGACGCCAGTACCTGGCTGAGCGCACGCCATGGACGAGCAGCAGCTGTTGCAGCGTTTGCTGGCCGGCGAGCAGCAGGCCTTCCGCGAGCTGGTCGCCCGCTACCAGGGCGCCATGCGCGCGGTGGCCTACGCCATAGTCGGCAGCCGCAATGCCGACGAGGTGGTGCAGGACGCCTGGCTGGCCGTGGTGCGCAACCTGGCCGGCTTCCAGCAGCGCGCCAGCCTCAAGACCTGGCTGCTGACCATCACCGCCAATACCGCCAAGAGCCGCCTCAAGCAGCAACGCCGCGAGCCGCTGCTCGATGACCTGCCGGCGCCGCATGGCAGCGTCGGTGCCGAACGTTTCTCGGAAAATGGCCACTGGCAGGCGCCGCCCAGCCAGTGGGAGCAGGATACCCCCGAGGCCCTGCTGGCCGCCGGCGAGCTGCGCGAGTGCCTGGAGAAGACCATCGCCAGCCTGTCCGAGATGCAGTCCAGCGTGCTGCTGCTGCGCGAGCGCCAGGGGCTGGAGCTGGAGGAGATCTGTAATCTTCTCGACCTTTCGCTCTCCAATGTCCGCGTGCTCCTGCACCGCGCCCGGCTCAAGGTGTTCGCTACCCTGGAGCATTTCGAGGAGACCGGCCAATGCTGACCTGCCAGGAACTGGTAGCCCACTCCAGCGACTATCTCGACGGCCAGCTGCGCCTGCGCGAGCGCATCGCGGTGCGCGCCCACCTCGCCATGTGCCACCACTGCCGGCGCTTCATCCGCCAGATGAAGGTGACCCAGGCCGTGCTGCGCCAGTTGCCCGAACAGAGCCTGCCGGAGCTGGATGCCCTGGCCGACCGCCTTGCCGAGCAGCATCGCCGGCAGCCCTGAGCCGGCGTCGTAGAAAAAATTCTCCCGGGCTGTAACGCCCGCTTCGTCACTCCGTCTAGTGTTGCGTCGGGGGCATGTCGCCCCTCCACTGGAGAGACTCCATGAAACAGCTGAATACCGTTGTCGCCACCCTGGGCGCCGCCCTGCTGAGCACCGCTGCCTTCACTGCCCAGGCTGGCAGCAACCCCTTTGCCGCCCAGGAGCTCTCCAGCGGCTACAGCCTGGCGGCCCACGAGAAGGGCCACGAAGGCTCCTGTGGCGAGGGCAAGTGTGGGGGCGAGATGAAGGCCGAAGAAGGCAAGTGTGGCGGCGACAAGGCGAGCAAGGAGGGCAGCTGCGGCGAGGAAGGCAAGGCCGGTCGCGAAGGCAAGTGCGGCGAGGGCAAGTGCGGCGGCGACAAGACCGAGTAAGGGCGACGGGACATGACCATGCAGGGTTTCGTCACTGGCGCTGGCCTGGGCCTGCGTCGCGGCCTGCTGGCGGCGCTGCAGGACAGCGTCGTCGGCCAGGCGGATTTTCTCGAAATCGCCCCGGAGAACTGGATCGGCGTCGGCGGCCGTTTCGGCCGCCAGCTGCGCGCGCTGAGCGAGCGCCTGCCGTTTCTCTGCCATGGTCTGTCCCTCAACCTCGGTGGCTTCGCCCCGCTGGACATGCAGCTGCTGCGCTCGATCAAGGCGTTCCTCGACGAGCACGGCGTCCGCGGTTATAGCGAACACCTGTCGGCCTGTGCCGACCAGGGCCAGCTGTACGATCTGATGCCGCTGCCCTTCAGCGAGGAAACGGTGCGCCGCGTCGCGGCGCGCATCCGCCAGGTCGAGGAGGTGCTGGAGCGCCCGCTGATCATCGAGAACGTCTCGGCCTACGCGCGCCTGCCCGGCGAGCTGGACGAGGTCAGCTTCGTCCGCGCGGTGCTGGAGGAGGCCGACTGCCGGCTGCTGCTGGACATCAACAACGTGGCGGTCAACGCCCACAATTTCATCTTCGATGCGTGCGCCTACATCGCCGCCATGCC
This sequence comes from Aquipseudomonas alcaligenes, assembly GCF_003205495.1. Lineage (GTDB taxonomy): Bacteria > Pseudomonadota > Gammaproteobacteria > Pseudomonadales > Pseudomonadaceae > Aquipseudomonas > Aquipseudomonas alcaligenes_B. Next base: position 396,160 of record NZ_QJRX01000003.1, read on the forward strand.
CGGCGAGCGCATCGCCTACCTGCACATGGCCGGTCATTACGACCAGGCCGCCGACCTCAAGATCGACACCCACGGCGCGCCGGTGGGCGAGCCGGTGTGGCAGTTGCTGCAGCATTGCTACAGCCTGCACGGCGTGCGCCCGACCCTGCTGGAGCGCGACTTCAACTTCCCGCCGGTGGCCGAGCTGTACGCCGAGGTGGCGCAGATCCGCCAGCTGCAACGGGAGGCCGGACGATGAGCGCGCAGGCCCAGGCCGCCTTCGCCGCGCGCATCCGCCGGCCCGAGTCGCAAGCGCTGCTGCCGGGCATCGCGCCGGAGCGCATGGCGGTGTACGAGGAGCTGTTCTTCAACAATGTCGATGGCTTCATCAACAGCGGTTTCCCGGTGCTCTGCCGGGTGCTCGGCGAGGCACGCCGGCGGCGCCTGGTGCGGGCCTTCCTGGCTGGCCACCGCTGCACCACGCCGTACTTCCTGCAGATCGGCGCAGAATTCCTCGCCTGGCTGCAGGAGGGCTGCGTCGCCGAGCCCGATGATCCGCCGTTCCTGCTGGAGCTGGCCCACTACGAGCGGGTCGAGCTGGCCCTCGATGTGGCCGAGGCCGAGTTGCCGCGGCAGGGCTGGTCGCCGCTGGCCTGGCCGCTGGCCTATGCCTGGCCGGTGCAGCGGATCGATGCCGAGTACCGGGCCGTGCAACCGCCGGCAGAACCGACCTGCCTGCTGGCCTGGCGCGATGCGCAGGAGCGGGTGCGCTTCCAGCAGCTGACGCCCTTCGCCTATCACCTGGCGCTGCGCCTGCAGGCCGGCCAGGCGAGCGCCGAGGCGCTGCTGGAGCTGGCCGCGCAGAGCGGCCTGGAGGCTAACGAACACTACTTCAGCCAGGCCCGTGCGCTGCTCCATGACTGGCAGCGCCAGGACATCTGGTTCCCCCCTGCCACCTGATCCGCGGGCTCGCGCCGCACGGAGATCACCATGCTCAGACTGCTCAACCGCCTCCAGGATGGCCTGGACGCTACCCGTCGCCTGGATTTTCTCGGTCCCCTGCTGCTGCGCCTGTACCTGGTGCCGGTGTTCTGGATGGCCGGCACGCACAAGCTGGCCGACATGGAGTCGACCATCGCCTGGTTCGGCAATCCGGACTGGGGCCTGGGCCTGCCGTTCCCGGCACTGCTGGCCTGGCTGGCGGCGCTGACCGAGGCGGGCGGTGCGCTGCTGCTGCTGTTCGGCCTGGCGGTGCGCTGGATCAGCATCCCGCTGATGGTGACCATGCTGGTGGCGATCTTCACCGTGCACTGGCAGTTCGGCTGGCAGGCCATCGCCGATCCGTCCGCACCCTTCGCCAACGAGCGGGTGTTGGCGGCGGCGGAGAAGCTGGAGCGAGCCCGCGCCATCCTCCAGGAGCACGGCAACTATGCCTGGCTGACGGCCAGCGGGCGCTTCGTGGTGCTGAACAATGGCATCGAGTTCGCCGCCACCTACCTGGTAATGCTGCTGGCGCTGTTCGGCACCGGTGGCGGGCGCTGGGTGAGCCTGGACTACTGGCTGGCCCGGCGCTGGCGGCAGCGCTGAGTTCCCGCCAGGCGAGAGCCGGGTGTGCGGCTCTCGCGGCTTATTCTTAATGGAAGTAAAAAAGTTCCTGTGTCACTGAACTTTCATCTAAATCAAACCGAGCTGAAATAACCCCCCGCCAAGATTCCCCCCCAACACCAAGGGCCGAGCCCGCGTGTTTTCCAACGCTAAAGACCAATAGGGGAATCCTTCGATGATCCGCAAGCACTTCGCCGGTTTCGCAGCCAGCGCCCTGGCCATGGCCGTTTCCGCCCAGGCTTTCGCCGGTACCGTCACCACCGACGGCGCCGACCTCGTGATCAACACCAAGAGCGGCCTGGAAGTCGCGACCACCGACAAGGAATTCAGCTTCAAGCTGGGCGGCAAGCTGCAGTGGGACGCCACTAACTTCGACGGGCTGAGCGCAGTCGACGAGAACCGTCCCTTCGACAGCACCTTCAACACCTTCATCCGCCGTGGTGAGCTGTCCGTGGAAGGCGTGGCCTACACCGACTGGGGCTATGGCCTGCGTGTCAGCTATGACGGTAACGAAGACGGTACCGATGTTGACCGTGCCTTCATCACCTACACCGGCCTTGGCTTCGCCGATATCACTGTGGGTCAGTACGGTGTCGACTACGGCCTGGAGAACACCACCAGCTCGTCCTGGATCACCGGCATCGAGCGCCCGATGATGTACGACCTGCTCAATGGCGACGAGGACACCAAGTTCGGCGTCAACGTCATGCACGCTGGCGACAACTATGGCCTGATGGCTCAGGTTGGCCATTACGAGCAGTACGAGTCCGAGGGCAATGACGAGCTCTTCGGTTACACCTTGCGTGCCAACTGGGCGCCGTACATGAACGGTACAGACGTGGTGCACCTGGGGGCCAACTATCACAGTTCCAATCCGGACGATAACCGCGCTCGTGCTCGCACTCGCTTCGGTGTGCGTAGCGACACCGACCGCAGCTTCACTCTGGCCGATACCACCGAGGCCAGCAGTGATAAAGAGTGGGTGTTGGAGTCGGGCGCTCAGTTTGGAGCCTTCCGCGCTCAGGCTGAATACTTCCAGCGCACCATCTCGGGTGAGAACAATGTTGGTGCTCCGGCAGATGTCGACATCGATGGCTACTACGCTCAGATGTCCTACATGTTCAACGGTGTACGCAAGTACAAGGCTGGCGCCGGCAAGTGGGACAAACCGGATCAGGCGGGTGCTGTAGAGCTGTTCGTACGTTATGACACTGCCACTGTAGACGGCGACACTGCTTCCGTTGATGGTGATCTGGGCGCTGGGGCCGGCACTACTCTGGCAGGTCTGAACGTGGTTGCAGATGCGAATGACGACTTCACTACCAAGGCATTTGTCGTGGGCGTGAACTATTTCCCGGTCCCGGCCGTACGCATGAGCCTCAACTATATCGACTACGAGCTGGACAACATCAATACCAGTGTTGCGGTGAATGCTGATGGCGACACCATGGAAGACGACGGCAAGGCCATCGTCGGTCGCCTGCAGTACGTGTTCTAAGAAGAACTTCAACGATACTGCTCCTTCCTGGCCCCGCCTCGTGCGGGGCTTTTTTCGTTCTACCGGCGCGCTATAGTGCGGCTCTCGCCGCATCCGGTATCCGTGCCCATGTCGCTGCTCCGGCTCGACTCCCTGCATCGCATCGCTCCTGCCGCCTGGGACGCCCTCTTGCCCGAGGCCCAGCCCTTCCTGCGGCATGTCTTTCTCTCGGCCCTGGAGGACAGCGCCAGCGTCGGGGCGCACTGCGGCTGGTCGCCGGCCCACCGCCTGCTGTGCGACGAGCGCGGCCAGGCGCTGGCGGCGCTGCCGGCCTATATCAAGCAGCACTCCTACGGCGAGTATGTGTTCGACATGGGCTGGGCCGAGGCCTGCCAGCGTGCCGGCATCGCCTACTACCCCAAGCTGCTCGGCGCCGTGCCCTTCAGCCCGGTGAGCGGGCCGCGTCTGCTCGGCGATGCACGGGCCTGCGCGCAGCTGCTGGAGGAGCTGGAGGCGCAGCTGGTGGAGCAGGGCCTGTCCGGCCTGCATATCAACTTCCTGCGCGCCGAGGACGATGCGCTGCTGCAGGGGCGCGAGGGCTGGTTGCAGCGCCTGGACTGCCAGTACCACTGGCGCAACCGCGGCTACCGCGATTTCCAGGATTTCCTCGACGCACTCAGCTCGCGCAAGCGCAAGCAGCTGCGCAAGGAGCGCGAGCAGGTGGCGGGGCAGGGCATCGAGTTCCGCTGGCAGCGCGGCGACGAGCTCGAGGAGGTGGACTGGGACTTCGTCTACGCCTGCTACGCCAGCACCTACCATGTGCGCCGCCGCGCGCCCTACCTGACCCGCGAGTTTTTCGCCCTGCTGGCCGAGCGCATGCCCGAGGCCATTCGCGTGGTCAGCGCGCTGCACAGTGGCCGGCCGGTGGCCATGGCCTTCAGCCTGGTGGCCGGCGACACTTTCTATGGGCGCTACTGGGGCTGCCTGGGCGACTTCGACCGCCTGCACTTCGAGACCTGTTTCTACCAGGGCATCGAGCGCGCCATCGCCGAGGGACTGCAGCGTTTCGACGCCGGTGCCCAGGGCGAGCACAAGCTGATTCGCGGCTTCGAGCCGCAGATCACCCGCTCCTGGCACTACCTGCTGCATCCCGGGTTGCGTGCAGCGGTGGCCGACTTCCTGGCCCGCGAGCGGTCGGCACTGCTGGCCTATGCCGAGCAGGCGCGGCAGCTGTTGCCCTATCGCCAAGAGGGAAGCTGAGCATGCCCCGCGCCCTGTTTATCTGTAGCCGCAACCGCCTGCGCAGTCCCACGGCGGAGCAGCTGTTCGCCGCCTGGCCGGGCGTGGAGAGCGACTCGGCCGGGCTGGCGCCGGATGCCGAGGTGCCGCTGTCCGCCGAGCAGCCGCAGTGGGCCAAGCTGATCTTCGTCATGGAGCGGATGCACCAACGTCGCCTGCAGCAGCGCTTCGCACCCTGGCTCAAGGGCAAGCGGGTGATCTGCCTGGGCATTGCCGACGACTACCAGTACATGCAGCCGGAGCTGGTCGAATTGCTGGAGCGCAAGGCCGGAGGCTATCTGCGGTGACTCGCACCCTGCGCCCGCGACCCTGGAAATAGCTGGGCATGCTGCTCGGCTGTCTGGCGTTCTGCATGATCGCCGTGTGGATGCTGCGCGACGGGCGCATCGCCGGCTGGTTCTGCCTGGCGGTGTTCGGCCTGGGTGGGTTGGTCGCCGCGCTGGCCCTGTTGCCGGGTGCTAACTACCTGCGTCTGGAGGAGGCGGGCTTCACCTTCAGCTCGCTGTTCCGCACCCACCATGTGCGCTGGGCGGATGTGGCGGGCTTCGTCCCGGTGCGGGTGGCGTCGAACACCATGGTTGGCTGGCTCTACCACGAGGGGCGGGTGCCCGAGGGGCGCGGCGCGCGCCTGTCACTGGCGCTCGCCGGCTGTCATGCGGCGCTGCCGGAGAGCTACGGCCTGCGCGCCGAGGAGCTGGCGCAGCTGCTGGAGCGGCTGCGCCGGGAGTGGCAGGTTAGAGCTTCTTCGCGTTGAGGATCAGCACCGGCTCGACCGGCACGTTCTGGTGCATGCCGCGGTTGCCGGTGCGCACCTTGGCGATGCGGTCGACCACGTCCATGCCGCGTACCACCTTGCCGAACACCGCGTAGCCGAAGTCGCGGCCGCCGTGGTTGAGGAAGTCGTTGTCCTTGTGGTTGATGAAGAACTGGCTGGTGGCCGAGTCCACCACCTGGGTACGGGCCATGGCGATGGTGCCGCGGTCGTTGCGCAGGCCGTTGTCGGCCTCGTTCTTGATCGGCTTGAAGGTGTCCTTCTCGGCCATGTCGGCGTCGAAGCCGCCGCCCTGGATCATGAAGTTCGGGATCACCCGGTGGAACTGGGTGCCGTTGTAGAAGCCGGATTCCACGTAGCCGAGGAAGTTCTGCGTGCTGATCGGCGCCTTCTCGGCATTGAGCTCCAGCTCGATGTCGCCATAGCTGGTGGTCAGCAGCACATGGGGATTTTCCGCAGCCAGCAGGCTGGTGCTCAGCAGCAGGCCGCAGGCGCAGAGGAGGAGTTGCTTCAGCATGGTCGTGAGTCCTTGTCTTGGGGGTGTGGCGGGGTAGCTTCGACCCGGGCGAGGAATTCGTCCAGGACGGCATTGAATCGTTCGGGCTGGTCCATCGGCGTGGCGTGGCGCGAATGCTCGATCACCACCAGGCGGGCGTCGGGCAGCTCGTTCACATAGGCCTCCTTGAGGGCGACCGGGGTGTAGTCGCGGTCGGCCGTGACCACCAGCGTAGGACAGGTGATCGCCGCCAGGCGTTCCCGCACGCCCCAGCCGATGATCGCATCGAGGCTGGCCAGGTAGGCGCGCTTGTCGTTCTGCGGCCAGCGTTGCTCGATCTTGGCGCGCAGCTCGGCCTGCTGCGGATGGGGGAAGAGGAGGCGGCCGAGGCCCTTGCCGATCGCCTGCATGCTCAGCAGGCGCGACAGGCTCCAGCGCTTGGCCAGCTGCCAGAAGTCGGCGGCGCTTCTGACCTTGACCTCCGGGGCGCTGTTAACGATGGTCAGGCTGCGCAGCAGTTCGGGGCGCTCGACGCCCAGCTGGAAGCCGACCATGCCGCCCATGGAGATGCCCACCAGGTGCACCGGCGGCAGCTGCAGGTGCTCGATCAGCGCCGCCACGTCGGCGGCGAAGCCGGCGATGCTGTAGCGCTGGCGTGGCTTGGAGGACTGGCCGTGGCCGCGCAGGTCAAGGCTCAGTACCCGGTGCGTGCGGGCCAGGTGGGGAATCTGGTATTCCCAGTCGCGGGTGCTGGAGCCCAGGCCGTGCACCAGCAGCAGCGCTTCGCCCTGGCCGTGCTCCTCGTAGTAGAAACGGCAGCCGTCATGCTCGAAAAAGGCCATCGCGTTCTCCTCAGTCGCTTGCCAGCGGAGCGGCGAAGGGTGCATCCAGCGGCGCGCCGTCGAAGTTCTTGATCAGCTCGATGAGGATCTGGGTGGCCGGGCCGAGCACCTTGTCCTTGTTGCTGTACAGGCAGAAGCGTGGCTTGCGTGTGCCGCCCTGTTCCATCGGCAGCGGCTTGAGCAGGCCCTCGGCCAGTTCGCGGGCGATCAGGTGGCGCGGCAGCCAGGCGAAACCCAGGCCGCTGGAGACGAAGGTGCGTGCGGTGGGCAGGCTGCCGACCGTCCAGCGCTGCTCGGCGCCGAGCCAGCCCGAGTCGCGGGGCTGGATGCGCCCGCTGTCGCGGGTCACCACCTGCATCTGGCCTTCCAGGTCCTGGAAGGTCACTTCGCGTTGCAGGCGGTGCAGCGGATGTTCCGGATGGGCCACGGCGATGAACTCCACCTCGCCCAGCTCGATGGGCAGGTAGCCGGTGATGTTGAGGGCGCTGATGGCCAGATCGGCGGAACCCTCCTTGAGCACTTCCTCGACCCCCGACAGCACTTCCTCGCGCAGGCGCACGCGGCAGCCATGACTCTGCGGCATGAAGGCGGAGAGGGCGCGGACGATGTTGGCGGTGGGGTAGGCGGCGTCCACCACCAGGCGCACCTCCGCCTCCCAGCCCTGTTCCATGTGGTGGGCCAGTTCCTCCAGCTGGCTGGCCTGCTTGACCAGCTGCCGCGAGCGGCGCAGCAGCACCTCGCCGGCCTCGGTGAGCACCGCCTTGCGCCCGTCGATGCGCAGCAGCGGTGCGCCCAGCTGCTCCTGCATGCGCGCCACCGTGTAACTCACCGAGGATTGCGAGCGGTGCAGGGCCTCGGCGGCCTGGGCGAAGCCGCCATGGTCGACCACCGCCTGCAGGGTGCGCCATTGTTCCAGCGTGACACGGGGCGCTTTCATCGCCGCTTCCTCTTCTCTAATCTGGGCACCCCCGGACGAGGAGATACCGATGAAAAACTGTTGCCTGGCCCTGCTCGCGCTGCTGCCGCTGACCGCCCTGGCCTATCCGACCGAGCTGAAGAAGCAGATGAACGGTGCGGAGGTGTCTGCCAGCATCCAGCAGATCGACACCAACATCGGCGGTCTCACGCTCTACAACTACGGTCTCACCGCCGCCAAGTGCAATGCCCAGTTCCGCAATGGTCCCGAGGCACCACGCAATCGTGCCGCCGAGCTCAAGCCGGGGGAGAGCGTGACGCAAACGGTGAGGTTCGCCCGTAACATCATCAAGCTGCGAGTAGACCTGCGCTGCGAGCCCAGATGAGACTAGAGCGCAGTGCTAGATAAATCAACTTTGTTGATTATTCATAGCGGATATTTGCGCTTTTTTATCTTAATGGCTGACCATAATCTGCACCCCATCGAAGCCAATCACCCCCGATGGAGGTCAGCCAAATGTCCCGTGTACTCGTTATCGAAAGCAGCGCCCGTCAACAGGATTCCGTCTCCCGCCAACTGACCGCCGACTTCGTCGCCCAGTGGCAGGCCGCCCACCCGCAGGACCAGGTGCAGGTTCGCGACCTGGCCAAGCAGCCGGTGCCGCACCTGGACGAAGCCCTGCTCGGTGGCTGGATGAAGCCGGTCGAGCAGCAGAGCGAAGCGGAGCAGGCCGCCGCCGTCCGTTCCAACCAGCTGACCGATGAGCTGCTGGCCGCCGACGTGCTGGTGCTGGCCGCGCCCATGTACAACTTCGCCATCCCCAGCACCCTCAAGGCCTGGCTGGATCACGTGCTGCGCGCCGGGGTCACCTTCAAGTACACCGAGACCGGCCCGCAGGGCCTGCTCACTGGCAAGCGTGCCTTCGTGCTGACCGCCCGCGGCGGCATCTACGCCGGCAGCGGCCTCGATCACCAGGAGCCCTACCTGCGCCAGGCGCTGGCCTTCATCGGCATCCACGACGTGCAGTTCATCCACGCCGAGGGCCTGAACATGGGCGCCGAGTTCCAGGAGAAAGGCCTGGCCAAGGCCCGCGAGCAGCTGGCCCAGGTCGCCTGATTCCCGACTCTCCCCTGGGGCCGATCCACTCGGCCCGTCCACCGGTCTGCACGGGCACTCCTCCCGGCAGGCCGGTTTTTTTATGCCCGCCGTTCAGGGGGGCAAGTGATTCACTCCGGCGCGGGGGCGATGCGGGCCTGGCGCAGGTGCGCCTCGAACTGCTCGACTATGCTGGCCCAGCCCTGCTGGCCGGCATGCCGGCGGGCGTTCAGGCGTACCCGGCGCAGGCTTTCCGCGTCCTCCAGCAGCCAGCGGGCGGCCTCGATGAAGGCCGTCTCGTCGCCGGGTGTGGCAAGGGCGCCGTTGTGCCCGTGGCGGATGTGCTGGGCGGCTGCGGCCTGGTCGAAGGCGACCACGGCCAGGCCCGAGGCCAGGGCCTCCAGAACCACGTTGCCGAAGGTTTCGGACAGGCTGGGGAAGAGGAACAGGTCGCCGCTGGCATAGTGCTCGGCCAGCTCCGCGTCGCGTCGCACGCCGCAGAACAGGGCCTCCGGCAGCTCGGCCTGGAGTTGTGCGCGCAGCGGCCCGTCGCCCACCAGCACCAGCCTCAGGCGGCGCTGCGGCAGGTTCTGCTGCAGGCTGCGGAAGGCGCGCACCAGCAGTTGCAGGTTCTTCTCCGCGGCCAGGCGGCCGACGTGCAGCACGGCGATCTCGTCCTCGCCCAGGCCCCATTCGGCGCGCAGTTCGGCCGAGCGGCGCATGGGGTGGAACAGTCGCCCGTCGACGCCCCGCGCCAGCAGCTCCAGGCGCTCGAAGCCGCGCCGCTGCAGTTCCAGGCGCTGGCTGGGGCTGGGCACCAGGGTCAGCCGCGAGCGGTTGTGGAACCAGCGCAGGTAGCCGGTCAGCAGGCGGCTGAGCAGGCCCAGGCCGTAGTGGTCGCTGTACTGCTGGAAGTTGGTGTGGAAGCCGCTGACCACCGGGATGCCCAGGCGCCGCGCGGCGCGCAGGGCGGACAGGCCGAGCGGGCCCTCGGTGGCGATGTACAGCACGTCCGGACGATGGCGCTGCCAGCGGCGCAGCAGCTTGTGCAGCGACGACTGGCCCCACTGCAGGCCGGCATAGCCCGGCAGCGGCCAGCCGCGGGTGAGCAGCAGATCATCGTCGCCGGCGGTGTCCTCGTCGGCCTGGCGCGGGCGCACCAGCTGCAGCCGGTGGCCGCGCTCGCGCAGGCCCTGGCACAGGCGGCCGAGGGTATTGGCCACGCCGTTGATTTCCGGCGGGAAGGTCTCGCTGACCAGGGCGATATGCAGGCTCGTGACATTCATGGCGCCAGTCTGCGACGGCGCCATGAAAGGCTGGTGACGGCCAGGTTACTGCGCGGTGACGTCGCGCTCGCGCACCCAGAACAGGGTGGCGCCGGCCACGGCGGCGGGCATCACCAGGATGTTGAAGAAGGGCACCAGCAGCGCCAGGTACACGGTGCCGCCGAAACCCAGGCTCTGCCAGCGCTTCTCGCGCAGCCAGGCGAGCATCTCGTTCCAGCCCAGCTTGTTGTTGTCCGCCGGGTAGTCGATGTATTGCACCGCCATCATCCAGATGCCGAACAGTATCCACAGTGGCACGGCCAGCAGGTTGAGCACCGGCACGAAGGTGAGGATCAGCAGCGGGATGGCGCGCGGCAGGAAGTAGGCCAGCTTGCGCAGTTCGCGGCCGATGGTGCGCGGCATCATGGCCAGCAGTTCGGCCCAGCTGAAGGGCGGGGAGTCGTCGCGGCCGCGCAGCACCACTTCCACCTTCTCGGCGAGGAAGCCGTTGAAGGGCGCGGCGATGACGTTGGCCAGCAGGGTGAAGGTGAAGAACATGATCACCAGCACCAGCAGCACGAACAGCGGCCACAGCAGGTATTCGAGAAAGCTCAGCCAGTCGGGCAGGCTGGGCATGAAGCTGTCCACCCAGCCGCCGAACTGTTGCATGGCCAGTACGATCAGGCCGACGAACAGCAGGGTGTTGACCGCCAGCGGCAGCAGCACGAACAGGCGCAGGCCGGGGCTGAGCACCAGCTTCAGGCCTTGGCCGAGGTATTGGGGGCCGGACAGGGCAGGGGTGGGCATCGCGATCTCCGTTACGCTGAAAACGCGCCGACCTTAACCACTTTGCGGAGATGAGGAAAGCATGCCGGGGTGGTACAGGCAGGCGCGGTTGCGCTCGCGCTTGGCCTCGTACATGGCGCTGTCGGCGGCCTTGATCAGGCCGTCCGGGTCGTTTGCGTGCTGCGGGTACAGGGCGATGCCGATACTCGGTGTAACAAAGTCGATGGACAGCGCGCCGATGCGGATGGCGCCCTGCAGCGCCTCGCGCAGGCGCTCGGCGAGCTTCTGCGCGGTCTCGGCGGCGCTGTCGGCCAGGATCAGGGTGAATTCGTCGCCGCCCAGGCGATAGACCCGGTCCGGCTGGCGCACGGCGCCGCGCAGGCGCTCGGCGATGTGCTGCAGCAGGGTGTCGCCGACATCGTGGCCGAACTGGTCGTTGACCTCCTTGAAGTGGTCCAGGTCGAGAAACAGCAGGGCCAGCGGCTGCTGGGACTGCTCGATGGACTGGCGCAGTTGCTCGTGGAAGGCCTTGCGGTTGCCCAGCCCGGTCAGCGGGTCGCGGTAGGCCATGTCCAGCAGGTGCTGCTGGTAGGCCATCTGATCGCTGATGTCGCGCAGGATGCCGCGATAACCAACGCAGTTGCCCTGTGCGTCGCGGATCAGCGAGAAGCGCGTCTCGTAGTAGCCCTGGCTGCCGTTGCGGCGGCGGAAAGGGGCGGCGAAGGTGGCATCGCTGCCGGCGTTCCAAGACTGGCGGAACAGCTCGCGGGCGCGTTGGATGTCCTGCTCTTCCAGCACCGTCTCGAAGGAACGCTGCAGCAGTTCCTCGGCCGGGTAGCCGAGCATGCTGCAGAGCGCGCGGTTGACCGCCTGGATGGTGCCATCCTGGGTCAGTTCGAAGTAGCCGTCCTGGATGGCGTCGAGGATCTCGCGGTCGCGCGTCTCGCTCTGTTCCAGGCGGGCCAGCATGCGGTTGGTCTCGGCCGCCAGCCGACCCAGCTCGTCGCGCCCGGCGTCGCTCAGGCGCTGGCCGGCGGTCTCCGGGCCGATGTCGGCGATTTCCCGATGCATGCGCGAGACCCGGCGCAGGATGCCGAACTCCAGGCCCAGGTAGATCAGCAGCCAGGCGGCGATCCCGACCGTGCCGGCCTGGGCCAGGAAGATGGCGATGGCCTTGCGTCCCTCCAGGTACAGGCGTCGCTCGCGGGTCAGTTCCAACATCAGCTCGGGTTCGTCGAGGCTGTTGCTGAACAGCAGCACCACCTGGTGGTGATCGTCGTCGAGGATGCGCCGGGGGCTGATCTCGATCTGGTTGATGCTGGTCTGGTCGAGGCTGGACAGCATCTTCCAGCGCACCATCTCCTCGTCCGGGGGGAGCATGCGCATGGCGCCGTCGAGCTGGGTCTGCAGGTTCTCGGCGCGCTCGCCGTCGATGAAATGGCCCGCCACCAGGGTGCCGACGCTGGGCAGGCTGTTCTGGTTGTTGCTGATGCCGCTCATCACCAGTATCAGCGGCACGCCCTGCAGGGCCACCAACTGGCCGCGCGGCCCCTCGCCGTCGCGGTGGCGCAGGCGCTCGGCCAGGGCCAGGATGCTGGTGCGCAGCGACTCGTGGCTGCGCGGCTTGTCGCTCCCTAGGGCCAGCAGGTCCGGCAGATCCGGCGGCAGCCACTGCTCGGCGCGGACCCGGCCATCGGCGGCGAGGTAGATCATGAAGTCGAAGTTCATCTGGCGCAGGGCTTCGCTGTCCATGTTGCGTTGCACGAAGTCCGGGTGCTGGCCGAGCATGAATTCGTAGCTGGCATCCCACTGGGCGTAGCTGAGCAGCAGGTCGAGGTTGCGCTTCAGATCGTTGTCCAGCAGCGCGCGCACCCGCTCGGCCTCGGCGACCAGCAGGGCGGCGTCCTGGCGGTCGAAGCGGCTGAGGATCAGGCTCTGCGAGAGCAGGTAGGCGATGACCAGGGCCAGGGCCAGCAGGGGGGCGAAGAGCCAGAACAGGCGTTTGCGCAGCGTCATGCCGATCGTGCGTCCTGGGGTGGGATGAGCCGAGTATAGTCCGAGCGCTCTGGCGCATAGGCCCGGGCTATTGGCGGCATTGAGAATGGGTATTTTCCCCGATGGCGGCGGCCCGGTAGCGTGGCCGCAGTTTCCCTTGTCGGGGTCGTCCGTTCCTCCCAAGCCTTCCCCAAGTGCTGTGGATGACCCCCTTTTATTCAGGAGCCGGTCATGTCCGCCAACCGTCACGCCCGCGTCATCATCCTCGGCTCAGGCCCCGCGGGTTACAGCGCGGCCGTATACGCCGCCCGTGCCAACCTCAAGCCGCTGCTGATCACCGGCATCCAGGCCGGCGGCCAGCTGACCACCACCACCGAGGTCGACAACTGGCCCGGCGACCCCCACGGTCTCACCGGGCCGGCGCTGATGCAGCGCATGCAGGAGCATGCCGAGCGTTTCGAGACCGAGATCGTCTTCGACCATATCAACGCCGTGGACCTGGCCGGCAAGCCCTTCACCCTGGTCGGCGACAGCGGCACCTACACGGCCGATGCGCTGATCATCGCCACCGGTGCCAGTGCCCGCTACCTGGGGCTGCCGTCCGAGCAGGCGTTCATGGGCAAGGGCGTGTCCGCCTGCGCCACCTGCGACGGCTTCTTCTACCGGGGCCGCGAAGTGGCGGTGGTCGGCGGTGGCAACACCGCGGTGGAGGAAGCGCTGTACCTGGCCAACATCGCCAGCAAGGTGACCCTGGTACACCGCCGCGAGACCTTCCGTGCCGAGAAGATCCTGCAGGACAAGCTCAGGGCGCGCATCGCCGAGGGTAAGATCGAGCTGCGCCTGAACGCCGAAGTGGAGGAGGTACTGGGCGACGAGATGGGGGTCACCGGGGTGCGTTTGAGGCACAGCGATGGCGCCCGCAGCGAGCTGAAGGTCGACGGCCTGTTCGTTGCCATCGGCCATACCCCCAACACCACGCTGTTCGAGGGCCAGCTGGCGCTCAAGGATGGCTACCTGGTGGTCAACGGCGGCCGCGACGGCAACGCCACCGCCACCAGCATTGCCGGGGTGTTCGCCGCCGGCGACGTGGCCGATTCGGTGTACCGCCAGGCCATCACCTCGGCCGGCGCCGGCTGCATGGCGGCACTCGACGTGGAGCGCTACCTGGACTCGCTGTGATCCCCCGGCTGTCCTGAGGAACCCCGCTGTTGCGGGGTGCAGCAATATCGTTCAAGACGGTGCCGTGGCGGCCAGCTAGCCTCCTCGTTCCAAGGAGGTTCCATGTCCCGTCACCACGAATTCCTGCAGGGCATGCGCGACATGCTGCCGATGCTGCTCGGCGCCATTCCCTTCGGCATCATCTTCGGCAGCCTGGCCGGTGCCGCCGGCCTCACGCCCTGGCAGACCATCGGCATGTCGGTGCTGGTGTTCGCCGGCTCCGCCCAGTTCATCGCCATCAGCCTGCTCGGCGGCGGCGCGACCCTGGCCGTGCTGTGGCTGACCACCCTGGTGGTCAACCTGCGCCACGCCCTGTACAGCGCCAGCCTGCAGCCCTTCGTGCGCCACCTGCCCAAGCGCTGGCGGGTGCCGCTGGCCTTCTGGCTGACCGACGAGGCTTTCGCCGTGGTCCAGCACCGTTATGCCGAAAGCGACGCCTCGCCGCACAAGCACTGGTACTTCCTCGGCGCGGCGCTGGCCATGTACCTCAACTGGCAGGCCTGTACCCTGGTCGGCCTGGTGTTCGGCCAGGCGGTGCCGAACATCGGCGCCTGGGGCCTGGACTTCGCCATGCTCGCCACCTTCATCGGCATCGTCGTGCCCATGCTGCGCAACCGCCCGCAGGTGGCGGCGGCCCTGGTGGCCGGCGCGGTGGCGCTGGTCTGCCACGCGCTGCCCTACAAGCTCGGCCTGATGGCCGCGGCCGGTGCCGGCATCGTCGTCGGCGTGGTGCTGGAACGGCGCTACCGCCTGCTGCAGGACGAGGTGTTCTGATGGACAACTGGCTCCTGATCCTCGGCATGCTGGCAATCACCTTCGCCACCCGTTACAGCCTGTTCGCCTTTCCCGACCTGCACTTCCCGCCCATGGTGCGCCAGGGCCTGCACTACGTGCCGACCGCCGTGCTCAGCGCCATCGTGGTGCCCGGCATGCTGTTGCCGGACGGCCAGAGCTGGGCCCTGAGCCTGGACAACGCCTACCTGCTGGCCGGCCTGGTGACCATCGTCATCGCCGCCGCGACCCGCCACCTGCTGGCGACCATCGGGGGCGGCCTGCTGGTGTTCTTTCTGTTGCGCGGGTGGCTGGGGCAGCTGCCGCTCTAGCACTTTTCCGCGACGATCCTGGGCGAATGCCACACGTGGGTGTGGCTTTGTCAGGGCTGGATGCTGTCCAATGCAGGACGGCGTTTGCCGCCCATATGACAGGTACAAGGACGATGACCCCACACTCGCAATTCGCCCTGCTCGGCACTCGGCGCTTCCTGCCGTTCTTCATCACCCAGCTGCTCGGTGCGTTCAACGACAACGTGTTCAAGCAGTCGCTAATCCTCGCCATCCTGTTCAAGCTCAGCGTCAGCGCCGACCGCGATCTGCTGGTCAACCTCTGCGCGCTACTGTTCATCCTGCCGTTCTTCCTGTTCTCCGCCCTTGGCGGCCAGTTCGGCGAGAAGTTCGCCAAGGATGCGCTGATCCGTGCGATCAAGCTGGCCGAGGTGGTGATCATGCTGGTTGGCGCGCTGGGCTTCCTGCTCGGCAGCCTGCCGCTGATGCTGGCCACCCTGTTCGTGATGGGGACCCAGTCCGCGCTGTTCGGTCCGGTGAAGTACTCGATCCTGCCGGCGGCGCTGCGCGAGCAGGAGCTGGTCGGCGGTAACGCGTTGGTGGAGATGGGTACTTTCCTGGCCATCCTCGCCGGCACCATCGGCGCCGGCATGCTGATGGCCAGCGACAGCTATGCCGCGCTGGTGGCCGGCGTGGTGGTGCTGGTGGCCGTGGCCGGCTACCTGGCCAGCCGCCATGTGCCGCGTGCGGCGGCAGCGCTGCCGGAGCTGCCGCTGGACTGGAACATCCTGCGCCAATCCTGGCGGATCATGCGCCTGGGGCTGGGTCAGCGCCCGGCGGTATCGCGCTCGCTGGTGGGCAACTCCTGGTTCTGGTTTCTCGGGGCCGTGTACCTGACGCAGATCCCGGCGTTCGCCAAGGAGCTGCTGCACGGCGACGAGAGCGTGGTGACCCTGATCCTCGCGGTGTTTTCCATCGGTATCGGCCTGGGCTCGATCCTTTGCGAGCGCATGAGCGGGCACAAGGTGGAGATCGGCCTGGTGCCCTTCGGCTCGTTCGGCCTGACCCTGTTCGGAATCCTGCTCTGGTGGTTCTCCAGCGGTTTCCCTCAGCCAGCGACACCCTACGACTGGCTGGGGCTGCTGGGCGTTGGCCAGGTCTGGTGGGTGCTTGCCGCCATTCTCGGCATCGGCATGTTCGGCGGCTTCTACATCGTGCCGCTGTATGCACTGATCCAGTCGCGCACCGAGGAGCACGAGCGGGCGCGGGTGATCGCCGCCAACAATATCCTCAACGCGCTGTTCATGGTGGCGGCGGCGCTGGTGTCGATCCTCTTCCTCAGCGTGGCCAAGCTGAGCATCCCGCAGCTGTTCCTGGCCATCTCGCTGATGAACATCGCAGTGAACCTGTACATCTTCAAGATCGTCCCCGAGTTCACCATGCGCTTCCTCATCTGGATGCTCAGTCATTCCATGTACCGGGTGCGCCATCAGAATCTGGATGTCATTCCCGACGAGGGCGCGGCGGTGCTGGTGTGCAACCACGTGTCCTTCGTCGATGCCCTGTTGATCGGTGGCGCGGTACGTCGGCCGGTGCGCTTCGTCATGTACTACAAGATCTACGATCTACCGGTGCTCAACTTCGTGTTCCGCACCGCCGGCACCGTGCCGATCGCCGGGCGCAACGAGGACCCGGAGGTGTTCGAGCGGGCCTTCACGCGGATCGCCGAGTACCTGGCGGCGGGTGAGCTGGTGTGTATCTTTCCCGAGGGCAAGTTGACCACCGATGGCGAGATCGACGAGTTCAAGGCCGGGGTCGAGCGCATCCTCGCGGCCAACCCGGTGCCGGTGATTCCGCTGGCTCTGCAGGGCCTGTGGGGCAGCTTCTTCAGTCGTGCGCCGCACAAGGGCCTGTTCAAGCGCCTGTGGTCGCGGGTCAACATAGTCGCCGGCACGCCGCTACCGGCGGACACCGGCAGACTCGTCATGCAGGAGCAGGTGATGCGCCTGCGCGGTGATCAGCGCTGACCCGATCGAATAAAAAAGCCCGCCGATTGGCGGGCTTTTTCTTTGGGGCCTATCAGTGGCTGAGCTTGAGGCCGACCAGGCCGATGACGATCAACGCCACGCTGCCCAGGCGCATTAGCGCCATGGACTCGCCAAACAGCAGCACGCCGGCGATCACCGTGCCGACGGCGCCAACCCCGGTCCAGATGGCATAGGCGGTGCCCAACGGCAGTTCCTTCATGGCCAGGCCGAGCAGGCCGATGCTGACGACCATGGCCGCGACGGTGAGCAGGGTGGGGAGGGGGCGGCTGAAGCCGTCGGTATACTTGAGGCCGACGGCCCAGCAGACCTCGAACAGGCCGGCGAGAAACAGAATGATCCAGGACATGGGATGGCTCCTTACAACGAATGGGCGGGCCGTCCCGGATGGTCACTCGAATGGAGCGGCGAGGTCGTCCTCGCGTTGTTCGCTATTTTGCACAGTCGGCTGCACAGGGCAAGTCATGTAGGACGGATGGCCCCGTGCAGCCTGCGCAGCGGATCAGATACCCTGCGGGATTTCCTCGCCGCCGAAGGCTTCGAACAGCGCCGGCAGGAAGTCGCTCAGGGTCAGCATCATCAGGGTGAAGCTGGCGTCCAGCTGGCCCAGCGCATCGTCACCGCCGTCCTGGGCGGCCTGGTCCTGCAGCAGGTCCTCGAAACGCAGGCGTTTGACTGCGAACTTGTCGTCCAGCACGAAGGACAGCTTGTCCTGCCAGGCCAGGGACAGCTGGGTGACCAGCTTGCCGGCGGACAGGTGCAGCTGGATTTCCTCGCTGGTCAGGTCCTGGCGCTTGCAGCGCACCACGCCGCCGTCTTCGCTGGTATCGCGCAGCTCGCACTCGTCGAGCACGAAGAAGTCCGGCGCGGCGGCCTGGGCCTTGACCCAGTCGGTGAGGGTGGCGGTCGGCGCCATCTTCACGGAGAGCGGACGCACCGGCAGCGAGCCTATGGCTTCGCGCAGGGTGGACAGCAGGTCTTCGGCCTTCTTAGCGCTGGCGGTATCGACCAGGATCAGGCCGAGCTTGGGCGCGATGGCGGCGAAGGTGCTGGAGCGGCGGATGAAGGCGCGTGGCAGGAAGCTCATGACGATCTCGTCCTTGAGCTGGTCGCGCTCCTTCTTGTAGACCTTGCGCATCTGTTGCGCCTCGATCTCGTCGACCTTGTCCTTCAGTGCGTCGCGCACCACGCTGCCGGGCAGGATGCGTTCTTCCTTGCGTGCGGCGATCAGCAGGAAGTCACCGCTGACATGCACCAGCGGCGCGTCGCCACCTTTGCCGAACGGCGCCATGAAACCGTAGGTGGTCAGCTCCTGGCTGGCGCAGGGGCGCGCGGCCTTGGCGGCCAGCGCTGCCTCCAGGGCCTCGGCGTCGAACGGCACGTCCTGGGTCAGGCGATAAACGAGCAGGTTGCGGAACCACATGGGAATGAACACTCCTTGAACACGAAGCGCGCATTATTCTCCATTGCCGGGGGTGAAGCTAAGCCTTTGGAACTGCTCGAAAATTTTTTTCAAAAAAGGCTTGCCAAGGTGAAAGGGCATCCCTAGAATGCGCACCACTTCGAGAGCACTGGGTGGTTAGCTCAGCCGGGAGAGCATCTGCCTTACAAGCAGAGGGTCGGCGGTTCGATCCCGTCACCACCCACCACTTTCGGGGTTACGCGCAGCGGTAGTTCAGTCGGTTAGAATACCGGCCTGTCACGCCGGGGGTCGCGGGTTCGAGTCCCGTCCGCTGCGCCATATATAAAGCTCTGGTTAGACTGAAGACCGGAGCTTGAAGAAAACGACCGAAAGGTCGTTTTTTTTTGCCCGCGATTTGTCCGCGCCGAGGCGGGTTCTTCGCCAGCCCGCCTGCGCCACTGAACTTCTGCGCCGTTTGCGGTTCCCATTGTGCCGTAGCCAGTGCTCGCTGCGGGCTGCTAAGCTCGCGCTCTCTCATTGCCCTTCGTGGCTTCTACAAGGAACAAGCATGAAACAACATCGTCTTGCGGCGGCGGTTGCCCTGGTCGGCCTGGTACTGGCCGGTTGCGATGCGCAGACCAGCGAAGTGGAACTCAAGACCCCGGCGCAGAAGGCTTCCTACGGCATCGGCCTGAACATGGGCAAGAGCCTGTCCCAGGAAGGCCTGGATGATCTGGACTCCAAGGCTGTGGCCATGGGCATCGAGGATGCCATTGGCAAGCAGGAGCAGAAAATCACCGACGCGGACATGAAGGATGCCTTCGAGTTCCTGCAGAAGCGTGCCGAGGAGCGCATGGCCAAGCTCAACGAGGAGTCCGCCGCCGCCGGCAAGAAGTTCCTCGAAGAGAATGGTAAGAAGGAAGGCGTGATCACCACCGCTTCCGGTCTGCAGTACGAAGTACTGAAGAAGGCCGACGGCGCCCAGCCCAAGGCCACCGACGTGGTCACCGTGCACTACGAGGGCAAGCTGACCGACGGCAGCGTGTTCGACAGCTCCATCGAGCGCGGCAGCCCCATCGATCTGCCGGTCAGCGGCGTGATCCCGGGCTGGGTCGAGGGCCTGCAGCTGATGCACGTGGGTGAGAAGTACAAGCTGTACATCCCCAGCGAGCTGGCTTACGGCGCCCAGAGCCCGAGCCCGGCGATCCCGGCCAACTCGGTGCTGGTGTTCGAGCTGGAACTGCTGGCGATCAAGGCCCCGGCTGCCCCGGCGCAGTAACGCTCGCTGCACAAGACAACGCCCCGCTTGCCGGGGCGTTTTCATTTGCAGAACCGGTAGGCGACCTGGCGGTCTGAATGGGAGTGCGGGGCCAGATGGTGTTACGGTTATGCACATTGCCCGAGTTACCTTTCCTGCACCGACTGTTACAGTTTTGATGAGCGGTACGATTGCTGTAACTAGCTGATTTATATGATTTTTTATTCGTGAGCAAAAAATGCCCGATCTGTAGCGAGGCCGCGTGATACGGGCGTTTGCTCGACTCATCAAACAACTGTTCACAGGGTTATCCACAGCTTCGGTGGATAACCGGACCTGACCCAGCAGCCATGCGGTATCGCGGAGAATCACCATGAGCATTCCCTGGAACAGTGTGCGTTACCTTCGCCTGGCTCAGCGCGTGCTGGCTCGTGGGCGATTGCCGGCACTGCTGCTGGCCGTCGCTCGCAAGGGCGAAGGCGGAGCCAGGTTTGCCCGCTTGCGCGCCGATCTGAATCTCATGCAGGGACTCTGCGCAGCCTGGTGGCGTGGAGAGTATCGAGACATCAGCAAGCAGGCCCTGCTCGCCGTGGTGGCTGCCCTGGTGTATTTCCTGGTGCCGCTGGACATGGCCCCGGACTGGCTGCTGGGTGTCGGTCTTCTGGACGATCTGGCGGTGCTGGCCTGGGTGTTGCGCACCTGGGAAGGTGAATTGCAGGCCTATCGTACCTGGCGCGAGACACAGCCCGCCGCTGCGCTGCAGCGCATCGAGGCGCTGCCGCCGGTGTAGGCGCGGCCGCTTGCCTAGCGGCCGATTCCGCCATGCTCGCGGGTGCTCCGGTCGCCGCGCTTTTGTCGGGGCGGCGCTGCGATAGAGTGGCGCCATAACCATGAACAGCGGAGTCGCCATGAGCCCCGAGGAACACTATCAGCGCCTGCAGAACATGTATGGCGCCGCGCCGGTCAACGCCTTCTACCAGCCGCTGCTGCGTGTCAGCGAGGGCGCTGCTGAGATCGAGATCCGGGTCGATGAGAAGTTCTTCCATGCCGCCGGCGCGGTACACGGCTCGGTCTACTTCAAGCTGCTCGACGATGCCGCCTTCTTCGCCGCCAACTCCCTGGAGCCCGAGGTGTTCGTGCTGACCACGGCCTTCACCACCTACCTGACCCGGCCGGTGTCATCCGGCAAGCTCAAGGCGGTGGGCAAGGTGGTCAACCGCAACCGCTCGCAGTTCATCGCCGAGGCCGTGCTCTATGGCGATGACGGCAAGGAAGTCGGGCGCGGCAACGGCGTGTTCGTGCGCAGCAAGATCAGCCTGGCGGACGCCCTGGGCTACGCCGACTGAAAACTGTCTACGTGGTCCAGCCGTTGTTGGTAGCGCCCTCGGATGCTCATTTACTGGTTGTAAACTGCGCTTCTGCGGGTGCTCCCGCCCAGGCTGGCCTGCCTCGCCAACGTTTCCGGCTTTTTTATCAGGGCTTGCGCGCCAGCAGCACGGCGCGGGTCGGCGCCGGTAGGCCCTCGACGGTGCGGCTGTGGTCGGCCGGATCGAGGAATTCCGGCAGCGACTGGAAGCGCATCCAGTCGGTGGCGCGCTGCTCCTCGACGCTGGTGGTGGACACGTCCACGCAGCGCACGTCGACGAAACCTGCGCGGCGCAGCCACAGCTCCAGCGCCGGCACCGAGGGCAGGAACCAGACGTTGCGCATCATCGCGTAGCGGTCCTCGGGCACCAGCACCTGCTGGGCATCGCCCTCGACCACCAGGGTCTCCAGCACCAGTTCGCCGCCACGCAGCAGCTTGTCCTTGAGGTCGAGCAGGTGGTCGATGGGCGAGCGGCGGTGGTACAGCACGCCCATGGAGAACACGGTGTCGAAGCCTTCCAGCCTGGCCGGCAACTCCTCCAGCGCCAGTGGCAGGTGCCAGACGGCGGCATCCGGCAGGTAGTTCTTCACGGCGAGGAACTGGTTGAGGAACAGCCAGTTGGGGTCGACGCCGACCACTGCGTCGGCGCCGGCGCCGAGCATGCGCCACATGTAGTAGCCGTTGCCGCAGCCGACATCGAGGATGCGCTTGCCGGCCAGGTCCAGATGCGGCGCCACCCGCGACCACTTCCAGTCCGAGCGCCACTCGGTATCGACATGCACGCCGAACAGCTCGAAGGGACCCTTGCGCCAGGGAATCAGGCCCTGCAGGGCCGTCTTCAGCGCGGCGCGGGTGGCCCCGTCGCAGGTGCCGTCCAGGCGCAGCGTCTCGCGCAGCTCGCTGCGCTCGGCGACCAGCGCCGGCAGCGCCTCCACGGCGGCGTACCAGCGCTCGAGATCGCCGTGGCCGATGGCCAGCTTGGCGTCGAGCTGGCCGGGCAGGCCGGCGGCCCAGTCCTGCAGCGGGGTGCCGGCCAGCTGCTGTTGCAGGGCGTCTAGCCCTAAGCGGGAAAAGATCATGACAGGGCGATCAGCGAGGCGAAGTTGAGGCACTGGAACCAGGGCACGACCCTGGAGAAACCGGCGGCCAGCAGGCGTTCGCGGTGTTGCTCCAGGCTGTCGGGCTTCATCACGTTCTCGATGGCGCTGCGCTTCTGCGCGATTTCCAGTTCGCTGTAGCCGTTGGCGCGCTTGAAGGCCAGGTGCAGTTCATTGAGCAGCGCCTGTTCGGCCGCGTCTTCGAAACGCAGCTTCTCCGAGAGGATCAGCGCGCCGCCGGGCAGCAGCGCCTGGCGGATGCGCGTCAGCAGCTCCAGACGCTGCTCGGGGGCGACGAACTGCAGGGTGAAGTTCAGCGCCACCAGCGACGCCGGCTGGAAGTCGAGGGCGAGGATGTCGGCCTCGATCACTTCGACCGGCAGCAACTCCTGGAACATGGCGTCCTGGGCGTGCAGGTACTCGCGGCAGCGCTCGACCATGGCATGCGAGTTGTCCACCGCGATCACCCGGCAGTCGTCGGCCTTCACGTGGCGACGCAGGGCCTGGGTCACCGCGCCGAGCGAGCAGCCGAGGTCGTACAGGGCGCTGCGCGGTTGGGCGAACTGCGCGGCGAGCACGCCGAGGTTCTCGACTATGGTCGGGTAGCCCGGCACCGAGCGCTTGATCATGTCCGGGAAGACCTTGGCCACGTCCTCGTTGAACACGAAGTCCGGCACCTGGTCCAGGGGCTGGGCGAAGAGTCGGTCGGGCTGCTGTTTCACGGCGGTCGGTTCACGGCGGAAAAGGCCGGCATTCTAGCCAAGAGCGGGCGCCAACCCAACCGCCGTCAGGGCAACTGGTCGAGGATGAACTCGCCGCCGCCCTGCAGCGGGCCCAGCGGGTTGCGCTTGACCTCGTAGCGGCGGATGTTCGGCTCGCCGTTGCTGACCTTGTGCACCAGCACGTCGTCGACCAGCACGAACACGGCGCGGAAGGTCCAGCCCTTGAGTTCGCGGGTCTTGCGGAAGTTGAGCACGTCGGCCCAGAAGTTCCCCACGCGCTGGGTATCGGTCTTGTTGAACTCGAAGGCGTAGCCGATGCAGCGGTCCTTGGCCTCCAGGCAGCGCAGCATGCCGTCCGGCAGGTATTCGATGGGCACATTGGGCTGGACGAACAGCAGGCGCAGGTCGATGAACGAGAGCATCTTGCCGTTGCCCTGGGCCAGCGGGTCGAAGCCCAGGGAGAAGAGTTCGGAGCGGGTGGTCCTGCCCGGCTCGGCCTGGGCGTAGCGGATCTCGGTATCGGTGTAGTCACCGAAGGGCGAAACTACCTCTGCCCGTTGGCTGGGCAGCAGGCTGGTGCAGCCGGTCAGAAGCAGCAGGGGAAGCAACAGCGACATGCAACGAGAGCCAGGCATGACAACCTCCGTCGATGAGCCCCCCTTACTCTCTATAGACGATTTGTCGGGCCGCCGTCGTCTCGCCGCAGGGACGAGCGGTGTTTCTAGCCCGCTGAGCAGACAGTGCCGCGGATCTGTCGCGAGGCCAGTACCACCGCCGAGGCGGCGATGCCCAGTTGGCCCAGCCAGTAGCTGAGGATGATGGCGTAGCGCGCGCCATCGAAGGGTGCGACGAAGCGGTTGATGCCGATCAGGCTGTCCGACAGTACGAACAGCGCCGCGCCGCCGGCCGCCAGCCAGGCCGAGCGCGGCGCTACCACGCCGACCCTGGCCAGGGCGCGCCAGAGCATGGCGCCGATGGCCAGGCTGTACAGCGCCACGGGCGCCAGCAGGGTGCCGAGCCCGGCGCGGCTGAGCACGAAAAGCATGCCGCCGGCCGCCGTCGCCGCGATCAGCAGGTCGAAGGGCGCCAGGCGGCGGGTATCGCCCAGGTAGGCCGCCAGGTAGGCCAGGTGCGCGAGCAGGAAGGCGCCCAGGCCGAACACGAAGAGGTCGGCCGGCCACTCCAGCAGCAGGTCGCCGAGCAGCGACAGGCCCAGGCCGATGGCGATCCAGCGTCGGTAGGCGCCGGCCGGTGCGGCGCGCAGCCAGAGCAGCAGGCACAGCACCGGCACGGGTTTGCTGAGCAGGGTCAGCCACTTGAGCTCGAGGTGCAGGCCGAGCAGGAACAGGGTGGCGCCGGCGAGGGCGACGAGCAGGAGCAATGGGCGCATGGCGGAACTCTCTTGTTGTTTGCGCCCAGTATGGCCGTCGAGTAGCTCTGCAGCAGTGCGCGGCGTGACAGCCAGGGTGGCTGATTGCGTCAGTGGCTAGAGCCAGATGGCTGCCTGTCCGTCATTCGCTCTGATTTTCTGCAACACCTTCTCGGCCTCTTCGTAATTGCGGCAGGCCAGCAGGAACCGATTCTTGCCGGACTTGCGATTCCAGATCGCCGGGCTGCCTGCTTTGGTGATGATGATTTCGCACTCGCCCAGGCTTCTGGGCAGGCGTACCCGCGCCATTGCATCCGCCTCAGCGCACGCTGATCGGGCAGTCGATGATCTTGGCCGGCGCCACCTCTACTTCCCAGGGGCGCTGGTAGTGCATCAGCAGGCGGCCGTTGCCGGCCTGGTAGGCCTGGTAGCGCCAGGTCGACTTGCCGGCGCTGCCGACGATGCCGGCGTCCTCCGGGGTGATGTAGACCTCCGGGCTCAGGCTGCGCAGCACGCCTGGCGCGGCATCGACCACCACCCAGCGGAAGCCGGTGGTGGGGTTGCTCGGCAGGCTGATGGTCAGCGACTGGCCGCTGTACAGCTGCATCGGGCACTTGCCCAGCTGCTTCTCCTCCACGGCGACGCCGGACTTGGGCTGCGAGCCGCAGGCGGCGAGCAGGGCCAGGGTGCAGGGCAGCAGCAGGCGCAGGGCAGGTTTCATGGTGGACTCCGGTCGGGCGAAAACCGCCACAGCATAGCCGCTGTGCACGGGCGCGGGCGAGCGCAGTGCCGCTCAGTCGAACAGCACCCGGGCCACCTCGGCGTAGCGCCTGGCGAAGTGCACGGTCAGCCCTTCGCGCAGGTAGTCCGGCAGTTCGAGGAAGTCGCCGCGATTGGCCTCCGGCAGGATCAGCTCGTGGATCTTCTGCCGGCGCGCGGCGATCACCTTCTCGCGCACGCCGCCGATGGCCAGCACCTGGCCGGTCAGGGTCAGCTCGCCGGTCATCGCCACGCCCTTCTTCGGCGCCTGGTTGCGCGCCAGGGAGAGCAGGGCGCTGGCCATGCTGATGCCGGCGCTGGGGCCGTCCTTGGGCGTGGCGCCCTCGGGCACGTGCAGGTGGATGAAGGCCTGGTCGAAGAAGTTCGCATCGCCACCGTACTTCCTCAGGTTGGCGGTCACGTGGCTGTAGGCGATCTCCGCCGATTCCTTCATCACTTCGCCGAGCTGGCCGGTGAGCTTGAAGCCACGGTTGAGGGTGTGGATGCGCGTGGCCTCGATCGGCAGGGTGGCGCCGCCCAGGCTGGTCCAGGCCAGGCCGGTGATCACCCCGGTGCCTTCGATGACCTGCTCGCCGCGGAACAGCGGCATGCCGAGGTAGCCTTCCAGGTCCCTGGGGCCGATCCGGACCTTGCTGCCCGGCTCGTCGAGCAGTTTGACCACCGCCTTGCGCACCAGCTTGCCCAGCTGTTTCTCCAGCTGGCGCACGCCGGCCTCGCGGGCGTAGCCCTCGATCACCGCGCGCAGCGCGGCATCGCTGATGGCGAGCTGGGCCT
Source organism: Aquipseudomonas alcaligenes (assembly GCF_003205495.1). Classification (GTDB taxonomy): domain Bacteria; phylum Pseudomonadota; class Gammaproteobacteria; order Pseudomonadales; family Pseudomonadaceae; genus Aquipseudomonas; species Aquipseudomonas alcaligenes_B. Next base: position 421,779 of record NZ_QJRX01000003.1, read on the forward strand.
TCTTCACGCCCGCCTTGGCCAGCTGGCGCGGCCACAGGTGTTGCTTGGCGATGGCCAGCTTCTCCTCGGCGATGTAGCCGGACAGGCGGATCACCTCCATGCGGTCGAGCAGCGGGCCGGGGATGGAGTCCAGGGTGTTGGCGGTGCAGACGAACAGCACCTTGGACAGGTCCAGGCGCAGGTCCAGGTAGTGGTCGAGGAACTCGACATTCTGCTCCGGGTCGAGGGTCTCCAGCAGTGCCGAGGCCGGGTCGCCCTGGTAGCTGGCACCCATCTTGTCGATCTCGTCGAGCATGATTACCGGGTTCATCACCTCGACTTCCTTGAGCGCCTGCACCAGCTTGCCGGGCATGGCGCCGATGTAGGTGCGGCGGTGGCCCTTGATCTCCGCCTCGTCGCGCATGCCGCCGACGCTGAAGCGGTAGAAGGGCCGCCCCAGCGATTCGGCGATGGACTTGCCGATGCTGGTCTTGCCCACGCCGGGCGGGCCGACCAGCAGCACGATGCTGCCGGCGATCTCGCCCTTGAAGGCGCCGACGGCGAGGAACTCGGTGATGCGCGCCTTGATGTCGTCCATGCCGGCGTGGTGCTTGTCCAATACCCGGCGCGCGTGCGCGAGGTCGAGCTTGTCCGCGCCGAGCACGCCCCAGGGCACGCTGGTGGCCCAGTCCAGGTAGTTGCGCGTCACCGCGTATTCCGGCGAGCCGGTCTCGAGGATGGCCAGCTTGCCCAGCTCCTCGTCGATGCGCTTCTGCGCCTGGGCTGGCAGGGTCTTGCCGGCCAGGCGGGCGCGGAACTCGTCGGCGTCGGCGCTGCGGTCGTCCTTGGTAATGCCCAGCTCCTGCTGGATCACCTTGAGCTGTTCCTTGAGGAAGAACTGGCGCTGGTGCTCGCCGATCTTGCGGTTGACCTCGGCGGACAGCTCGTTCTGCAGGCGTGCCACCTCCACTTCCTTGCGCAGCAGCGGCAGCACTTTCTCCATGCGCCGCAGGATCGGCACGCAGTCCAGCACCTCCTGCAGCTCGGCAGGGGTGGCGGTGGTCAGCGCGGCGGCGAAGTCGGTGAGTGGCGACGGGTCGTTGGGGCCGAAGCGGTTGAGGTAGTTCTTCAGCTCCTCGCTGTACAGCGGGTTGAGCGGCAGCAGCTCCTTGATCGCGTTGATCAGCGCCATGGCATAGGCCTTGACCTCGTCGCGCGGATCCAGCGGACTCTGCGGATAGTCCACTTCGGCCAGGTAGGGCGGGCGATGGCGCTTGAGCCAGCCGCGCACGCGTACCCGGCCCAGGCCCTGGGCGACGAACTGCAGCTTGCCGTCGCCACGGCTGGCGTGGTGCACGCGCACCAGGGTGCCGTGCTCGGGCAGGCTGGCGGTGTCGAAGTGGCGCGGGTCGGTCACCGGCTGGTCGACGTAGAACAGCGCCAGGCACTTGTGCTCGGTGTTGGCTACCAGCTCCAGGGTCTCGGCCCAGTGCTCCTCGTTGACGATGACCGGCAGCACCTGTGCCGGAAAGAACGGGCGGTTGTGGATGGGGATGACGTACAGCTTGTCCGGCAGCGTCTGCCCGGGCAGGGCCAGGCTGGTGGTCTTGGCTTCGATGATTTCCGGCGTGTTGTCCTGATCGTTCATGGCGCACCCTCGGTTATGGGGTGCTAGATGGGGCGAGACGCCGGCGATTTCAACCGTGGCCCAGGCGGGTGCCCTGCAGCAGGCGCTCGATCGGCGGAGTGAGTAGGGCGAAGCAGTCGGCCGGGCCCAGGCTGGGCTGGCGCGCTTCGATCAGGTCGCTGCGCAGGCGCGCCAGCAGGCTGTGCAACTGCTGGTCGGCGTTGCCGGCGGCAATGCGTCGACACAGTTCGCGCATCTGCTCCTGCAGCACCGGCGGGCACTGGCCGTAGTTGGCGGCGCGCACGGCCAGGCCGCGCAGGCGGGCCAGGTCCTCGAGATTGCGGCAGGTGCTGGCGAGGCCGCGCACGGCGCCATGCGCGCGTGAGGCCAGGCGCTCTTCCAGGGTGTCGATCACCTGCAGCAGTACCTCGATCACCTGGCAATGGGCCTCGAAGTCGGCCGGGCGCATGCGCAGCAGCGGCCATTCGCGGTGCAGCGGGGCCAGCTCCAGGCTCTCGCCAGGCCAGTTCAGCCAGAGCTGGTCGAGCTGGCGGGCCAGGGCGTTGCGCTGGCTGACCGCGACGATGTCCTGCTGGGCGCCCAGGCCACGGTGTTTCTGCAAGGCACGCAGCAACTCCAGGCTGCGCTGCAGGCACTGGCCCTCGAGCTGATCGAGGGTGGCGCGATGCATCTGTGCGGCGCGACGGGTCAACAATTGGCCCAGGGCCAGCAGGCCGAGGCCCAGGGCAAGGGCGAAAAGCAGTTCGGGGCTCATCTGGCGGGCTCGTGGTGCATGGGTGGGCGAATGGCAGGGTCGGCGGCGGTCAGCAGGCGTTGGCGCAAGGTGCCGAGCTGCTCGTCGATCAGCGGGGTGAGCAACTCGAAACATTCCTGCGGCGCGATGGCCACCCGCAGCGGCTCGATCAGTTGCCGTTGCAGGCGCTCCAGGGCCTGGGCCAGGGCACTGTGCGGCGCCGCCTGGCGCTGCAGGCGCAGGCTCAGGTAGCGCAGCTGCACCTGCAGCGGCAGCGGGCAGCGCGGCGCGCCGGCCCCGCGTACCGCCAGGCCGCGCAGGCGCGCCAGCTCCTCCAGCTCGCGGCAGCGGCGGGCGATCTCGATGTCCTCGCCCTGGCGCAGTTCGAACAGCTGCATGGCGGTCAGCAGCTGCTCGATCAGCCGGCAATGGCCGTCGAAGTCGTCGGCCTGGCTGCGCAACCGCTGCCAGGCCGGGTGCAGCTCCTCCAGCTCGGCGGCGGCGGGCGGCAGCTCGCGCCACAGCCGGTCCAGCTCGTCGGCCAGCGCTCGGCACTGGGCGCGCGCGGCGGCGCTGTCCTGGCCGCCGAGGCCGCGATGCTTCTGCAGGCGCTGGAGCATTTCCAGGCTGTGCATCAGCGCCTGCAGCAGCGCGCGGCCCTGTCGGCGGCTGCGGCGCAGGGCGTGGCGGCGGTAGAGCAGGGCCAGCAGCAGGAGCGTGGCGAGGCTGGCACCGAGCAGGGTGGCGAGGTTCATGAGCTGGTCCTGTGCGTCAGGTACAGGGTCAGGGCGTGCAGTTCGCGGTTCTGCGCACTCTGCTGGCCGAGGGCGGCGCCTATCTCGTGCAGCTGCTGGTTGAGCGCCTGGTTGGCCTGGGTATGTTCGTCCAGGGCCTGGCGCATGGCGCCGAAAGCCGCCAGGTGGGAGGCACTGAAGTCGGCCTGCTGGTGCAGGCGCGCGGCCAGCTCCAGGTTGCATGTGCAGCCCTGGCCGAGCAGCTCGCGGTGCTCGTCGACCTCGCTGCGCACGTGGTTCATCGACTGGCCGATGGCGGCGACCGCCTGGGTGATCTCGCTGGCCGCCGCCGCGGTGGACTGCGCCAGGTTGCGCACCTCCTCGGCGACCACGGCGAAACCTCGGCCCTGCTCGCCGGCGCGGGCGGCCTCGATGGAGGCGTTGAGGGCCAGCAGCTGGGTCTGCTTGGCCAGGGCCTGGATCAGCTGCACCGCCTGTTCGACGGCGGCGTTGTGGCGCAACAGCTGGCCGACGGCCTGGTCGGTACGGCCGAGGCTGGCCTGGATCAGTTGCATCTGATCGCCCACCAAGCGGGCATCGAGGCTGCCCTGTTCACTCATTTGGTGCAGGCGGCGGAAGGCCTGCAGGGCCTCCTCGGCCAGGTCGCCGATGTGCAGCAGGGTCTGGCCGATCTCCTCGCTGGCGGTGGCGATCATGTTCACCCGCAGGTTCTGCGCCTCGCCCTGCTGCTCGGTGTGCTCGGCCATGCGCTCCAGCGCCTGGGCGGCGAACTGCACCTCGCTGCGCAGGCGCTCGGCGGCGCGGCGCTCGTCATCGCACTTGACCAGCAGGCGGGTACGCTCCGCGCTGCTCTCGAACAGGCCGGCCAGCTGTCGCAGCAGGTGGCTCTGCGCCTGTTGCTGGCGTCGCCAGCTGAGGCTCTGGGCGCCGCCCAGGTAGAGCAGCAGGGGCAGCAGGCAGAGGGCGGCGGCGTCCTGGTCGAGCAGGGCCAGCAGGGTGCTGGCCAGCGCCAGTGCGGCCAGCAGCCAGGTGCGGGCGGCGCCGCAGCGTTGCAGGCAGTAGATGCCGAGTTCCAGCATGAAGGCAGTCCAGGCGGGGCAGGGAAGTCAGCAGGGCAAAGCAAGATGCTGGCCAGCCTCCATCCGTCGCAACCCATGCGTGAGGACTGTTGCAACTAGGTGCAACCAGATAAAGTGCAGGCTTGCCCCGAGTCGGTGAAGAGAATGCTCAACGCCCGTCTGCTGCGCCTGGACGACCAGGCCCATGAACATGCCCACGACTACCACCAGCTGGTGCTGTCGCTGTCCGGCCGCGCGGAATTCGAGGTCGACGGCTGTGGCGGCGAAGTGTGCCGGATGCGCGCCTGCCTGGTGCCGGGCGACGCCGACCACCAGTTCGCCGGCATGGGCGACAACCGCATGCTGATCCTCGACCTGGACGAGCGCGACACTTCGCCGGAGGACCTCAGCCTGCTCGCCGAACTGTTCGAGAGTCCGCGCTACCCGACCCTGGACGCCGATTTTCAGAACCTGCTGAGCTACGCCGGTGCCGAGCTGGCACGCTACGGCAGCGACCCACACCTGGCCCGCGCCCTCGGTGGCGTGCTGCTGCGCGCCCTGCACCTGCGCCTGTTCGGCGAGCGCGGCCGCAGCGCCGTGGCCGGCCTGGACATCGGCCGCCTGGACGCCTACATCATCGAGCACCTGGCGCGGCGCATCACGGTGATCGAGCTGGCCCAGGTGGCCTGCCTCAGCCCCAGCCATTTCCACGCCCAGTTCAAGGACGCCGTGGGCCTGACCCCGCACCAGTACCTGCTCAAGACCCGCCTCGATCACGCCGCGCGCCTGCTGCGCGAGAGCCCGCTGCCGCTGGTGCGGATCGCCGAGGAGTGCGGCTTCTCCAGCCAGAGCGCGCTGACCACGGCCATGCGCCGCTACCTGGGGCTGACCCCCAAGCGCCTGCGCGGCCTGCAGTAGCGCCTCAGTCGCCGGTCGCCACGGGGCGCGCCGGGTCGGTGATCCATTCGCTCCAGGAGCCCGCGTACAGCGGCGCCAGCGGGTAGCCGGCGAGGCTCATGGCGAACAGGTTGTGGCAGGCGGTGACGCCCGAGCCGCAGTAGGCCACCAGCGACTCCACCGGCCGCGTACCGCGCAGGGCGTCGAAGCGTGCACGCAGCTGCTCGGCGGGCAGGAAGCGTCCGTCGGCGCCCAGGTTGTCGGTGAACACCGCGCACTGCGCGCCGGGGATATGCCCGGCCACCGGGTCCAGCGGCTCCACCTCGCCACGGAAGCGCGGCAGGGCGCGGGCGTCCAGCAGGGTCAGATCGCTGGCGCCCAGGCGCTGCTGCAGCTGCGTGGCGCTCAGCAGCAACGAGTGGTCCGGCTGGCCGCTGAAGCTGCCCGCCCGCTGTGCAGGCGTGTCGGTGGTCAGCGCCAGGCCGGCTTCCTTCCAGGCCTTGAGGCCGCCGTCGAGCAGCCACACGCCGTCGCGCTTGCCCAGCCAGGCCAGCAGCCACCAGGCGCGGGCGGCGAAGGCGCCGGGACCGTCGTCGTACAGCACGATGGTCGAGTCGTTGTCGATGCCCCAGGCGCGCAGCCGGTCGACCAGGGTGGCGGCGTCCGGCAGCGGGTGGCGGCCGGTCAGGCCCTTGATCTTCGGCCCCGACAGGTCGTGCTCCAGGTCTGCGAAGCGCGCGCCGGGCAGATGCCCCTCGGCATAGCTGCGCGCGCCGTAGCCCGGGTCGTCGAGGGCGAAGCGGCAGTCGAGGACCACCAGGCCTGGCTCCTGCAGGCGGGCGTGCAGGTCGGTGGCGCTGATCAGCTGGGCGAGCGGCATGGGAACTCCTGTGTCCAAATCATGACTATGGGCATCATAAAGACAGCCTTCCATAACCAGAAGCGAACCCCAGGCGGTTCGCCGCGCGAGGTAGTACTCATGCTCAGCCTGCAACCCGCCATCGAAAGCGCCAACCTGGCCCGCCGTGTCGGCGTGGTCCTGGGGTCGCTGCTGGTGACCTTCTACTACTGCAGCAAGGTGTTGCTGCGCGCCGTCAGCGGACGCCTGCGGCGCGCCGACGTGGACCGCTACACCCGCCGCTGGTCGGGCCTGCTGCTGCGCCTGGTGCGCATGCACCTGAGCGTGCACGGCCAGGTGCCGGACTTCAACGACGGGCGGCGCTACATCCTGCTCAGCAGCCACGCCAGCCACTACGACATCCCCGCCAGCTTCGTCGCCCTGCCGGGCTCGATCCGCATGCTGGCGAAGAAGGAGTTGTTCGGCATCCCGATCTTCGGCGCGGCGATCCGCGCCGCCGAGTTCCCCTCGGTGGACCGGCACAACCGTCACCAGGCGGTGAAGGACCTGGAGCAGGCGCGGCGCATGATGGAGAGCGGCATCGTCCTGTGGGCGGCGCCCGAAGGCACGCGCTCGAAGGATGGCCAGCTGCTGCCGTTCAAGAAGGGCTGCTTCCACCTGGCCCTGGACACCAACGCGATCATCGTGCCGATGGTCTTTCGCGGCATTCACGAGGTGCTGCCGGCGCGCACCTGGTGCTTCAATCTGGGCCTGCCGGTGCAGCTGCACATCGGTGCGCCGATCGACGCCAGTCGCTTCAGCTCCGAGCAGTTGCCGGAGCTGATGACGCAGACCCGCCAGAGCATGCAGGCGCTGCTCGGCGAGCCGGCGCCCGGTACGCCCCGGGGGCTGCTGACCGAGCAGCCGGTCTGACGAAAAAGCCCGCCGAATGGCGGGCTTTTTCATGGAAGTGTAAGAGCTCATCGCGTAGCCCGGATGCAATCCGGGGGGCGGAGCAGCCTGGTTCCCGGATTGCATCCGGGCTACGAATGATACTGTCGGAGCCAGTTGCCAATAGGCGGCTCCTCGCCCCCTGACCCGCGTGGAGAGGGCTGTCTCAGCGGATCTTCAGCTTGCCGATCCGGTCGTTGTCCAGGCTGCCCAGGTACAGGTAGTCGCCCACCGGTTTCACCGAGGTGACCATGCGCAGGTGGGTGCCGCTGGTGTCGTGCAGGCTCTGCACGATCTCGCCCTGTTCGTTGAGGGCGATGGCCAGGCCGTAGGAGGCCGGCTTCGGCCACAGCGCGCGCGGCAGCTTGGCCAGCTGGGCCTTGATCCAGGGCTGGTTCTGCAGGAAGTCGGCGTCGCCCTTGCGCGGGGTCGGCAGGGCCACCCAGAAGGTGCCGGCGCGATCGCCCTGCAGGTTGTCCGGCATGCCCGGCAGGTTGTCGGCGAACAGGTCATGGGTGCCGGCCTTGTCGCCCTTCAGCCAGTAGCGCTGGATGCGGTAGCGGTAGGTCTCGTTGACCAGCACGAAGTCCTCGTTCTGCGACAGGGCCACGCCGTTGGCGAAGTACAGATCCTTGAGCAGCACCTGGGTCTGGCCGCTGGCCGGGTCGAATACCATCAGGCGGCCATAGGGGCGGCCTTCGAGCAGGTCGAGCAGGTAGTCCGGCTGCTGGAACTTGCTGGAGGCATCGGTGAAGTAGATGCGGCCGTCGCTGGCGATGTCGAGGTCGTCGGTGAAGGTGAAGGGCACGCCCTCGGCCTCGCTGGCCAGCACTTCGATCTTGCCGGCCGGGTCGATGCGCAGCAGGCCCTTGTAGGCGTCGGCCAGGATCAGGTTGCCCTGGGCGTCGAAGTCCATGCCCAGCGGGCGGCCGCCGGTGGCGGCGAAGGTCTCGACCTGGCCGTCGGTGATGCGGATCACCCGGCCGTCATGCAGGCCGGCGTAGACCCGGCCCTGGGCGTCCACCGCGGTGTCTTCCGGACCGTGGATCTGCCCCCGGGCCAGCAGCTCGGCCTTCATCAGGGTGTCGTTGGGCTCCAGCACGCCGGTCATCGTGGGGGCCGGCTGCGGCTGCCAGGCCAGCGGGTCGATCGGGCTGGGGGTGAGCGCGAGGTAGCCGGCAGCGCCGGCGATGGCCAGGGCCAGCAGGCCGAGAAGCTTCTTCATTATGTTTCTTCCCTGGTTTGCGATGCGCGGCAGTGTACACGCAGGGCGCCGATGCCCGGTATCAGCGCCGGCCATATATACTGCGCGGCATCAATCAAGGAGTGCCGCGTGGCCATCGATATTCAGTGGATCCTCGACGACGCCAGCCTGGCGCGTCACTGCGCCGAGTGGCGGCAGTTGCCCTTCGTCGCCCTCGATACCGAGTTCATGCGGGTCGACACCTTCTATCCCATCGCCGGCCTGCTGCAGGTCGGTGACGGCCAACGTGCCTACCTGATCGACCCGCTCGAGGTGAAGGACTGGGCGCCGTTCGCCGAGCTGCTGGAAGACCGCGCCGTGACCAAGGTGCTGCACTCCTGCAGCGAGGACCTGGAAGTCTTCCTGCGCCTGACCGGCGCGCTGCCGGCGCCGCTGTTCGACACTCAGCTGGCGGCCGGCTACCTCGGCATCGGCTTCTCCATGGGCTACTCGCGCCTGGTGCAGGAGGTGCTCGGCATCGAGCTGCCCAAGGGCGAGACCCGTTCCGACTGGCTGCAGCGGCCGCTATCGCCGACCCAGGTCAGCTACGCCGCCGAGGACGCCCAGCATCTGGCCGAGCTGTATCAGGCTCTGCTGCCCAGGCTGCCTGCGGACAAGCTGGCCTGGCTGCTGGAGGATGGCGCCGAGCTGGTCGCCAACCTGCGTCGCGAGACCGACCCGGACGAGGCTTACCTGGAGGCCAAGCTGGCCTGGAAGCTGTCGCCCCAGCAACTGGCCGTGCTGCGCGCCCTGTGCGCCTGGCGCGAGCGTCAGGCGCGGGCGCGCAACCAGCCGCGCAATCGCATCCTGCGCGAGCACTCGCTGTGGCCGCTGGCGCGCTTCCAGCCGGACAACACGGTGGCCCTGGCGCGCATCGAGGACATGCACCCGCGCACCGTGCGCCAGGATGGCGAGACCATCCTGCGGCTGATTCGCGAGGCCGCTGCGCTGCCGCCCGAGCAGTGGCCCGAGGCCCTGCCGGCGCCGCTGCCGATCGAGGCCGGCGCGCTGCTGAAGAAGCTGCGTACGGTGGGCCAGCGCGAGGCCGAGCGCCTGCAGATGGCCCCGGAGCTGATGCTGCGCAAGAAATCCCTCGAAGCCCTGCTCAAGAGCGGCTTCCCCGACGGCCCCTGGACGCTGCCGGACAACCTGCGCGGCTGGCGCCGCGAACTGATGGGCCAAGCCCTGCTGGACGTACTGCAATGAAGAAGATCTGCTCCATCTACAAAAGCCCGCGCAAGAACGAGATGTACCTCTACGTGCTCAAGGCCGAGGCCCTGAGCCGCGTACCGGAAGGCCTGCTGGCCGCCTTTGGCACCCCGCAGCTGTGCTTCGAGATGATCCTCACCCCGGAGAAGAAGCTGGCCCGCGAGGACATCCATCAGGTGCTGGAGAACCTCGACAAGCAGGGTTACCACCTGCAGATGCCGCCGCCGGAAGAGGAATACATCCAGCACCTGCCGGAAGAGCTGCTGCGCCGCAACGACCCGGTGTGACGCCGGTGCGCATCCTCCTGCTGGAGCACGACCACGCCCGCTACGACGAGCTGCTGCGCGCCGCCGCGCCCGAATTGCAGCTGGTGCCCGGCGCACAGGTCAGTAGCGAGCAGGCCAGCGCCTGCCCGATCTGGCTTGGCCAGCCGGACCTGTTGCTGCCGCTGCTGCGTCAGGGCCTGCGTCCGGCCTGGCTACAGTCCACCTGGGCCGGCATCACGCCGCTGCTGGGCAGCGAGCTGCCGCGCGACTACCGCCTGAGCCGGGCCGTCGGCATCTTCGGCCAGCCGATGGCCGAGTATCTGCTGACCTACCTGCTGGCCCACCGGCGCCGGGTGCTGGCGCGCCTGGCCAGCCAGGTCGAGCAGCGCTGGGACAACCAGGCGCCGCCCAGCCTGCGTGGCTGCAAGGTGCTGATCGTCGGCACCGGCGATATCGGCGTGGAGGTGGCGCGCCTGCTCGCGCCCTTTGGCGTCGAGCTGCGCGGCATCGCCCGCCAGCCTCGGCCGATCGCGCCCTTCGCCGCGGTACATGGGCTGGATCAGCTGGCCGAGCAGGCGGCCTGGGCCGACTGCCTGGTCAACCTGCTGCCGGATACCCCGGCCACCCGCGACCTCTACGATGCCGCGCTGTTCGCCCGCATGCGTGGCGAGGCGCTGTTCGTCAATGCCGGGCGCGGCGTGGCGGTGGTCGAGGCCGACCTGGTCGCCGCCCTGCGCGCCGGACTGTTGGCCGGCGCGGTGATCGACGTGTGTCGCGAGGAGCCGCTGCCGCCCGGCCATCCGTTCTGGGATGCGCCGCGCCTGCTGCTCACGGGCCATAGCGCGGCGCCCACCGAGCCGGCGGCGATGGTTGAGTTATTTCTCGACAACCTGCAGCGCTACCGTGACGGCCAGGCGCTACGCGGCGAGGTGGATTTCGCCCGCGGCTACTAGCGGGCGTCGCCGGCCTCAGTAGCTGAAGCGCCGCAGCATGCCCTGCAGGCGCCCGGACATCGCCTGCAGCGCCTGGATGGCCTGGACGATGCCGCCCTGGGCGGCGGAGTTCTCCTCGACTATCTGTGCCACCCGCTCGACATTGGCGGCCACCTGTTCGCTGGCGGCGCGCTGCTCCTGCAGGGACAGCGAGATCACATTCACCGCGTCGAGCGACTCGCTCAGCGCGGCGCGGATGTCCTGCATCGCCGTGCCGGCCTGTTCCACCAGGCGCGTGCCGCTGCCCAGGCGCTCGCGGCCCAGGCCCATGCTGCTGCGCGCCTGCTCCACGCCGCCCTGGATGGAGCCGACCAGGGAGACGATCTCGGTGGTGGACTGCGCGGTGCGGCTGGCCAGGCTGCGTACCTCGTCGGCCACCACGGCGAAGCCGCGGCCCTGCTCGCCGGCGCGGGCGGCCTCGATGGCTGCGTTCAGCGCCAGCAGGTTGGTCTGCTCGGCGATGCCCTTGATCACGTCGACTATGGCGCTGATGTTGGCTGACTGGGCGGCCAGTTGCTCGAGATCCGCCGAACTCTGCAGGACCAGCCCGGCGATGCTGCGCATTTCCTCGATGGCGGCGGCGGTCACCTCGAGGCCGTGGTCGCTGAGCTGGCCGGCCTTTTCCGCCATGTCGCGGGTCTGCTGGGCGTTCTCGGCGATCTGGCTGATGCTCACCGCCATCTCCTCCATGGTGGCGGCGATGGCCGAGGCCGTATCGCTCTGCACGTTGGCGCTGTTGAGCACCTGTTCGGAAGAGGCGGCCAGCTGCAGGGAGGCGCACTCGATCTGCTCGGAGGCCTCGCCGATGTTGCCGATCATGTCGCGCAGGCCGTGGTGCATGCTCTGCACCGATTTCATCACGCCGCTGCTGGCACGCTCCAGGCTCGCCTGGCTGTCCAGTTGGCCGGCGGCGATGCGCGCGCTGATGGCTTCCAGCTCACCCGGTTCGGCACCCAGCTGCAGGCGCAGCAGGCGGGCGAAGTACAGCGCCTGGGCGCCGCCGAGCAGCAGAGCCAGCAGCAGTAGGCCCAGGCTTAGGCGCAGATCTCTGGTGTAGGTGGCCTGGCCCCGCTCGTACTGGTGCCGGGCCTCGCCCAGCTGGACCTCGATCAGCTCGGCGAACTTGGCCGACAGCGGGTCGATCAGCGGGTACAGGCGCTGGTCGGCGAACTCGCGCGTGGCTTCGCGCTGCTCCTGGCGCAGCAGGTCCTGCAGATGGTCGAGCGGCGCCTCGGCGGCGGCCATCAGTGGCTTGATCTCGGCGATCAGGCGTTGTTCCTCGGCGATCAGCTGGGTGTCCAGGTAGGCCTGCCAGGTCTTGTCGATATCGCTCCGGGCCTGGACTATCAGGGCTTGCGCGGCGCTGCTGGAGAGGCTGCCGCTGTTGGCCTTGTGCGTGGCGTCGACGATGTTGACCGCGTAGAGGTCGGCGATCAGCTTGAGGTCGCGCAGCGGCACCACCCGATCCAGGTACACGGTTTCCAGGCCGCGCACCGTCGACTGCAGCCCGTGCAGGCCGAGCAGCCCAACCAGCAGCAGGCTCGACAGCAGGGTGCCGATCAGCAGGAACAGATGGGTTCTGATCTTCCAGCTTTTCATGGGAGTCTTCCTTGAGGTAGGCAGGGGCTGGCCAGGGGCCATGACAGGAGAAGCCTAGATCAGTTCGGTGAATATCTGTTTTTTCGGTCAGTAAAATTACCGGCCTGCGCGACCGCCAGTCGCGCCTGCTTGGCCGCGTTCCTGGCACGGGCTAGACTGCCGGCCTTCCCAGCTGTCCTCATCGTCATGGCCGCCATCGTTCAACCCTTCTGGAAACGCAAGACCCTCGCCCAGCTCGACCAGGACGAGTGGGAATCGCTGTGCGACGGCTGCGGCCTGTGCTGCCTGCAGAAACTGGAAGACGAGGACGACGGCAGCGTCTATTACACGCGCATCGCTTGCAAGCTGCTGGACCTCAAGACCTGCCGTTGCAGCGACTACGCCAATCGCCGCCAGCAGGTGCCGGATTGCGTGCAGCTCACCCCGGCCCAGGCCGACCAGTTCAAGTGGCTGCCGCCGACCTGCGCCTACCGCCTGGTCAGCGAGGGCAAGGACCTGCCGCTGTGGCACCATCTGGTCTGCGGCGACCCCGACGCAGTGCACCACGAACGCATTTCCCAGTCCGGGCGCATGCTTGCCGAAGGCAGCGTGGCCGAGGAAGACTGGGAGGATCATTTGATCTTCCGCGCCGGTTGAGCTTTTCCCCTCGGCGGCGGTCCAAGGTCGTTCTCATTCACCCGCATGGAGCCCTTCGATGCCAGCCCGCACGCTGTTGACCGCCACCCTTCTGCTCGGCCTGAGCGCGCCTCTGTGGGCCGCCAAGCGGGTCGACCTGGATTACCGGGTCAAATTCCTCCCGGAAAGCGACCAGGCCGAGGTCAGCCTGACCCTGGAAAAGGGCGAGGTCGTACAGAAACTGGCCTTCAATCTGGGCAGCAAGGACTACTACAGCGACTTCAGCACCGACGGTAGCTGGACCCAGGAGGGCCCCGGCAGCGGCACCTGGCAGCCGGCCAAGGGCAAAAGCAGCCTGACCTACAAAGTGCGCATCAGCCATCCGCGCGATGCCGGCAAGTTCGATGCACGGATGACCGCGGACTGGGCCCTGCTGCGCGGCGACGACCTGGTGCCCAGCGCGCGCCTGGTCAAGGACGACAAGGTCGAGCTGGTGGCGCGCCTGCAATTCGATCTGCCCAAGGGCTGGGGCGGCGTGGAGACCGGCTGGCCGCGCATCGGCGAGAAAAGGTTCCGCATCGACAACCCGACCCGCAAGTTCGACCGCCCCACCGGCTGGATCCTCGCCGGCAAGATCGGCAGCCGCCGCGCCCGGCTCGGCGACACCGACGTGACGGTGGCTGCGCCGGTGGGCGAGGGTATGCGCCGCATGGATATCCTGACGCTGCTGACCTTCGTCTGGCCCGAGGCCCAGGCGGTGTTCCCGCGCGACCCGGCCAAGCTGCTGATCGTCGGCGCCGGCGACCCGATGTGGCGCGGCGGCCTGTCGGCGCCCAACTCGATCTTCTTCCATGCCGACCGGCCGCTGGTCAGCGAGAACGGCACCAGTTCGCTGGTGCACGAACTGGTCCACGTGTTCAGCCGCATCCGCGACACCGATCGCAGCGACTGGATCAGCGAGGGCCTGGCCGAGTACTACGCCATCGAGCTGGTGCGCCGCGCCGGCGGCATGAGCGAGGATCGCTACCAGGCGATCCGTAAGAAGCTGGCGAAGTGGGGCAAGCCGGTCGACAGCCTGCGCACCGAGGACTCCACCGGTCCGGTCACCGCCCGTGCCGTGCTGCTGTTGCAGGAGCTGGACCGGGAGATCCGCAAGCACACCGACAACCAGCGCTCGCTGGATGATGTCACCCGCGGCCTGATGCGCCTGGAAAAAGCCAGCACCAAGGATTTCGTCGAGATCAGCGAGAACGTGATGGGCCGCGGCTCGGAAGTGCTGGACAGCGCACTGCTGCGCTAACGCCTCCCGGGCCAGGGAGGCAGCGCGCTCAGCTCTTGGCCTTGAGCAGCGCCTCCAGCCCGGCCAGGGCCTTGTGGGTGACCTTGGCGCCCCTGCCGGCGCTGGCCGCCTCTTCCTTCTGGTAGTGCAGGTCGACCTGGCGCTGGTGCTCGTTGTCGTGGCAGTACAGGCACAGCAGCTCCCAGTTGGAGCCGTCTTCCGGGTTGTTGTCGTGGTTGTGGTCGCGGTGGTGCACGGTCAGCTCGCTCAGGCGCTTGCCGCTGAACTCGCGGCCGCAGCGCCCGCAGATGTGCGGGTACATCTTCAGCGCCTTCTCGCGGTAGCTGGTCTCGCGCCGGCGCTGGGCCTCGGCGAGGATCTGGTCGAGCTTGTTCATGGTGGTACCTGTGGTCGGCTGGGAAGTCGCGGGCCGGCGACCCTGCCAGAATAGAACGAAAGTCGCCGCCGCTGGAGCCCCCCATGCACCGTCTAGCGCCATTGCTGCTCCTGCTCCTCAGCCTCTGTGCCCAGGCCCAGCCCCAGGGCCTGCCGGGCACCGCCACGCCACAGCCCTATGCCCAGCCCCAGGTGCGCAGCCTGCCGGCCGCCCCCTATGGCACGCCGCCGCTGTTGGTCAATCCCGGCCAGCCCGCCAGGCCGCTGGTCAATCCGCCGCCCGCGCCCAGGGATAAGCCGCTGCCACAGCTGGAGAAGCGGCAGCAGGGCCAGCAGCACCCTAGCGACAAGCCCTGAGCGGGCGCAGGAACAGCAGCGGCAGGGCGATGGAGAGGGCCGCCGCCGCATTCAGGTAGGCGTGCAGCGCCAGGTTGAAATGCACGGAAATGGCGCTGTCCAGCAGGCACCAGAGCAGCAGCGCGGCGAATATCGCCGGTTTGATCGGCGCATGGCCGTGGCGGCGGTAGAGCAGCACCAGCACGCTGAACAGCAGGCCCCAGCTGGCCACGGTGGGGCCGAACAGGCCGACCATGGTGCGCAGCAGCGCCTGGTATTCCACGGGTGGCGGAGTTGTGGCGACGCTGGCATGCAGGTAGTCGAAATAGGCCTGGGTGGCCGGCAGCTGGGCGGCGAAGGCCAGCACCACGCCCAGCCCCACATGGCCCAGGCCGACCAGCAGCAACCAGCGGTAGAGCAGGGTCTGCATCAGGCTATCCCCAGCACCTTGAACAGGAAGGCGTATTCCAGGGCCACGTCCTTCAGCGCCTGGTAGCGTCCGCTCATGCCGCCGTGACCGGCGCCGAGGTCGGTCTTGAGCAGCAGCAGGTTGCCGTCGGTCTTCAGTTCGCGCAGGTGGGCCACCCACTTGGCCGCCTCCCAGTACTGCACGCGGCTGTCGTTATAGCCGGCCACCGCGAGGATCGCCGGGTAGCCCTGCGCGCGCACGTTCTCGTAGGGCGCATAGCCCCTGATGCGCTCGAACACTTCAGGGTCGTTAGGGTCGCCCCATTCGTCGTACTCGGTCACGGTCAGCGGCAGGTCAGGGCTGAGCATGGTGTTGAGCACGTCGACGAAGGGCACCTCGGCGATGGCTGCGGCGAACAGCTCGGGACGCAGGTTGAGCACGGCGCCGATCAGCAGGCCGCCGGCGCTGCCGCCGCTGATCACCAGTTGCCCGGCAGTGGTCAGGCCGTCGGCGATCAGCTGCTCGGCGCAGGCGATGAAGTCGCCAAACGTATTGGCTTTATGTTCCAGCTTGCCGGCGCGGTACCAGGCTTCGCCCAGCTCGCCGCCGCCGCGCACGTGGGCGATGGCGAAGACGAAGCCGCGCTCCAGCAGGGACAGGCGCGCGTGGCTGAACCAGGGGTCGAGGCTTTCGCCGTAGGCGCCGTAGCCATAGAGGTAGAGCGGGGCGGGCGCGCCAGAGGCGAGCACGTCCTTGCGCGCCACCAGGCTGATCGGCACCCGGGTGCCATCGGCGGCGCTGGCCCACTGGCGCCGGCTCTCGTAGGCGTCGGCGTCGAACGGGCCCTCCACCGGGGTCTGCTTGAGGACCTGCTGCGCCCCCGTGGCCAGCTCCAGCTGGCGCACCTGGGCCGGGCGGCCGAGCGCCTCGTAGCGCAGGCGGATCACCTCGCTGTGGAATTCCAGGCTGTCCTGCACGTACAGGCTGTAGGCGGCGTCCGGCAGTTGCACGGGGTAGGGGGCGCCGCCCTGCGGATGTACCTCGATGATCGGCAAGCCGCCCTCGCGCAGGCTGAGGACGAAGGCATCGCGGTTGAGGCTGACGCCCTCGAGCATGCGTGTCTCGCTATGGCCGACCAGCTCGCGCCAGTGCTCGCGGCTCGGCTGGGCCTCGTCCGCGACATACAGGGCGAAGTTGATGCCAGCCTGGTTGCTGCGCACGAACCAGGTCCACTGGCCGTCCAGCAGGCCGTGGTCGACGTCGTACTCGTGGTCTTCCTGGCGCGGCGCCAGGCAGCGGAACTCGCCGGCCGGCGTGTCGGCGTCGAGCACCCAGGCCTCGCTGGTGGTCTTGCTGCCCAGGCTGAGCACCAGCTGGCGCTCGGAGCTGGTGCGGTGGCAGCTGAGGAAGAAGCGCCCGTCGGCCTCCTCGAACACCAGGTCGGCGCCGGCGTTACCGAGCGTGTGGCGATACAGGCGGTGAGGGCGGTGGGTGTCGTCCAGGGTGACGAAGAACAGGGTCCGGTTGTCGTTGGCCCAGGTCATCTGGCCGTCGCAGTCGTCGAACGGCAGCTCGCGCAGCAGGCCGCTGTCCAGCTCCTTGACGAACAGGCGGTAGACCTCGTCGCCGCTGGTATCCAGGCTGTAGCCGAGCAGGCGGTGGTCCGGGCTGATGGTGAAGGCGCCGAGTGACAGGTAGCCGTCGCCGGCCAGGGCATTGGGGTCGAGCAGCAGCTGCTCGGCGTTCTCGTCCACCCTCAGCGAGCCGTCGGCCGGACGCGGGCAACGGTAGTGGCGCGGGTATTCGTCGCCGGCGCTGGTGCGCTGGTAGTACAGCCAGGGGCCCCAGGGCACCGGCAGTGACAGGTCGGTCTCGCGGATGCGGCCCTTGATCTCCCGGAACAGCGTCTCGCGCAGCGCGGCCTGGTCGGCCAGCTGCGCCTCCATGTAGGCGTTCTCGGCCTTGAGATGCTCGAGCACCTCGGTGGCATCGCGCTGCTGCAGCCAGCGGTAGGGGTCGGCGCCGGCTTCGCGGCGGGCAATCGGGGCGTCGGTCATCGCGCTTCTCGGCTTTCGGTTTTCGGCTCGGGGGCGACCGCGGGGAGGCGCAGGTCGCGCAAAAGCCGTTATCATAAGCGCCCCTCTGCCGGCCAAGCCACGAAACGCCATGACCGAACAAGACTATCTGCTCGCCTGGGCCGTCTATGCCGTCGCCGCCCTCGGCTGCCTGCTGGTATGGATGCGCATGACCGGCTGGATGTGGCGCTGGCTGCGCGAGCCATTGCGCGTGCTGGTGGCCGTGCTGCTGCTGACCCCGACCATAGTCGACCCGGCCCGCGAGCTGTTCGCCCCGGCCATCGCCATCACCGCCCTCGACCTGCTGTTCAAGGTCGGCAACAACGCCTGGCGCGCGGTGGCCGACCTGGCCATCTACGGCCTGATCGCCTTCGCCGTGTGGCTGGCCTTCTGCGCCCTGCGCTGGCCCGTCGAGCGCTGGTGGCAGGCGCGCCAGGGCAAGCCGGCGCAGGCCGCTGCCGAGGACGACGAACCGACCCTGCGCCAGCTCATGGACCGTGACGAGCGTTTCGATGCCGACACCCGCCTGGACGCCCAGGGCGAGCGCCGCCTGCGCATCGAACCGCGCCTCTAGAGGCTGCGCGCGGCCGGCATGCGCCAAGGAGAGCCCATGAATTGCGTGTTCTGCGCCATTGCCGACGGCCAGCTGCCGGCCCATGTCGTCCATGAGGACGAGCATTTCCTCGTGCTGCTGGACATCTTCCCGCTGCGCCCCAGCCATGTGCTGATCGTCGCCCGCGGCCATGCACCCTTTCTCGCCGACCTGCCGGCCGCGCCGCGCGAGGCCCTGCTGGCCCTGGCCGACCGGGTAGGCCGCGCGCTGTACCGCAGCGATCCTGCCGTGCTCGGCATCAACCTGCTGCTCAACGACGGCCCGGTGGCCAACCAGCATGTGCCGCACCTGCATCTGCACCTGATTCCGCGGCGTGTCGGCGACCTGCCGGCGCTGTGCTGGCGCATCCTCACGCGCTTCCTGCCGCTCGGCCGCAAGCGCCTCGAGGCACGTCTGGCGGGCGAGGCCGAGCGTCTGCGCGCGGCCCTGGCGGAGGGCTGAGCCATGTGCGAACTGCTCGGCATGAGTGCCAACGTGCCCACCGACATCGTGTTCAGCTTCACCGGGCTGATGCAGCGTGGCGGCGGCACCGGCCCGCACCGCGACGGCTGGGGCATCGCCTTCTACGAGGGGCGCGGCCTGCGCCTGTTCCAGGACCCGGCGGCCAGCGTCGAGTCCGAGGTGGCGCGCCTGGTGCAGCGCTACCCGATCAAGAGCGAGACGGTGATCGGCCACATCCGCCAGGCCAATGTCGGCCGCGTGTGCCTGGCCAATACCCACCCCTTCGTGCGCGAACTGTGGGGACGCAACTGGTGCTTCGCCCACAACGGCCAGCTGGCCGGTTTCGTCCCGCGCCTGGATTTCTACCGCCCGGTGGGCGACACCGACAGCGAGGCGGCCTTCTGCGACCTGCTCAACCGGGTGCGCGGCGCCTTCCCCGAGCCGGTGCCGGCCGAGGTGCTGCTGCCGGTGCTGGTGCAGGCGGCGCAGGAGTATCGCGGCAAGGGCGTGTTCAACTGCCTGCTCAGCGACGGCGACTGGCTGTTCTGCTTCTGTTCGACCAAGCTGGCGCAGATCACCCGTCGCGCGCCGTTCGGCCCGGCGCGGCTGAAGGATGTGGAGGTGACGGTGGACTTCCAGGCGGAAACCACGCCCAACGACGTGGTCACCGTGATCGCCACCGAGCCGTTGACCGACAACGAGCGCTGGAACCTGTTCCAGCCCGGCGAATGGAGCCTGTGGCGGCGCGGCGAGCGCGTCGCCCACGGGCAGATGGGGGAGTGAGGATGTTCAGGGCTTACTTGCGCTTGCTGGTGTTCGCCTTCGGCCTGCTGGTCGGGGTCCAGGTGCCGGGCTTCATCGACGACTACGCCAAGCGCGTGGCCGCCCAGCGCGCCGAGTCCGAGGAGAGCCTGCTGGGCTTTCGCGAGACCGCCGCGCGTTTCTTCAATGCCGATCTCAATGCTTTGGTCGCCCACTACCGCGCCAGCACCGACGAAGTGATGCGCAGCGACGCCGAGAGCGTCGCCCATCTGGTGACTCGTTCCGAACTGCTGGAAGGCGAGTGGCTGGCCATGCAGGGGCCCTGGTACGCCCAGGCCTGGCACCTGGCCACGGCCGCCGACCCTGAGCTGCTTGAGGCGACCTACTCCGCCTATACCTACCAGGTGCTGCTGGCGCCCCAGGCCGTCGCCTGGGCACTCGGCGTCGGGCTGGTCCTGGCCTGGCTGGTCGAGCTGCTGGCGCTGGGCATCGGCTGGACCCTGGGCATCGGCCGCAAGCACAAGCCGATCGCCTACGAGAAGCGCCACTGGCGCTGACATGCAAAAGGCCCCGCGAGGGGCCTTTTTCTTTTGCCGCAGCCGTTGTCAGTTTTCGCGACCGTGCGCCGTGGCGGCCAACTGGCTGGTGTCCACCCGCACGAAGACCGAATCGCCGATGGCGGTGAGCACATCGCCGGCGTAGATCTCGCAGATCACTTGGGTCTTGCGCCCCACCTCGCCCTCGACCCGCGCGCGCAATTGCAGTGGCACGCCCATGGGCGTCGGCTTGATGTACTTGATGCCGAGGAACCCGGTGACACAGTCGATGCGCGGCAGGCTGCCGGGCTCGCGGCCTTCGGCGCGGTAGTGGTAGGCCATGGCCGTCCAGTTCGAATGGCAGTCCACCAGCATGGCGATCAGCCCGCCGTAGACCAGGTCCGGCCAGCCGCAGTGCATGGGGTCGGGCAGGTGTTCGGCGACGACGTGGATGCCGTCCGCGTGCCAGCGGCTCTTGACGTGCAGGCCGTGCGGGTTGCGGCTGCCGCAGCCGTAGCAGACGCCATCGGGTGCGGCGGCGTCCTGCAGGGAAATATCGTGCATGTTTGGCTCGATGCGAAGGGATAACGCACCAAGCCTAACGGCTTTCGCCGCAAAGCAGAACGGGCCCGCATGGGCCCGTCCGTCACTTGGAGAGGAACTTCATGCCGTCTTCCAGCCCGCGCAGGGTCAGCGGGTACATCTGGTCGTTGATCAGCTCGCGGACGATGTTGGTCGAGGCGGTGTAGTTCCAGGCGTCCTTGGGGTAGGGGTTGATCCAGATGAGCTTCTTGTACTTGTCCATGAAGCGCTTCATCCACACGTAGCCGGCTTCCTCGTTCCAGTGTTCGACGCTGCCGCCGGCCTGGGTGATCTCGTAGGGCGCCATGGATGCGTCGCCGACGAACACCACTTTCCAGTCCGGCCCGTACTTGTGCAGCAGGTCCGAGGTGGAGAAGCGTTCGCTGGTACGGCGCAGGTTGTTCTTCCACACGCTCTCGTAGATGAAGTTGTGGAAGTAGAAGTACTCCAGGTGCTTGAACTCGGTCTTGCAGGCCGAGAACAGCTCCTCGCAGACCTTGACGTGGGCGTCCATCGAGCCGCCGATGTCGAACAGGATCAGCAGCTTGACCGTGTTGCGCCGTTCCGGGCGCATCTGGATGTTGAGCAGGCCGGCGTCCTTGGCCGTGTGGTCGATGGTGCCGCCGAGGTCGAACTCTTCCGCCGCGCCTTCGCGGGCGAACTTGCGCAGGCGGCGCAGGGCCACCTTGATGTTGCGCGTGCCCAGCTCGACCTGGTCGTCGAGGTTCTTGTACTCGCGCTGGTCCCACACCTTGGCGGCCTTGCCCTGGCGCTTGCCGGCGTCGCCGACGCGGATGCCTTCCGGGTTGTAGCCGCCGGAGCCGAACGGGCTGGTGCCGCCGGTGCCGATCCACTTGTTGCCGCCGGCGTGGCGTTCCTTCTGTTCTTCGAGGCGCTTCTTGAATTCCTCGATCAGCTTGTCCAGGCCGCCCAGGCTCTGGATCTGCGCCTTCTCTTCCTCGGACAGGTGGCGCTCGAACTCCTTGCGCAGCCACTCCTCGGGGATCAGCGCCTCGATGTGTTCGTTGAGGTTTTCCAGGCCCTTGAAGTAGGCGCCGAAGGCGCGGTCGAACTTGTCGAAGTGGCGCTCGTCCTTCACCAGGATCGCCCGGGCGAGGTAGTAGAACTCGTCCATGTCGGCGAACACGACGTTGTGCTTGAGCGCGTTGATCAGATCGAGCAGCTCGCGCACCGAGACCGGCACCTTGGCCGCGCGCATTTCATTGAACAGGTTGAGCAGCATGGCTGCGGACCTCTTGGGGTATGCGGACAATTCCCTCTCCCTTGAGGGAGAGGGCTAGGGAGAGGGTGAACGGACAACGCCGAGTAGCCGGCTTTCCCTCTCCCCCGGCCCCTCTCCCGCAAGCGGGAGAGGGGAGACAAGCAATCAGCGCCCGGCGCGGCGCGCCATGAAAGCCAGGCGCTCGAGCAGCTGCACGTCCTGCTCGTTCTTCACCAGGGCACCGGCCAGCGGCGGAATGGCCTTGGTCGGATCGCGCTCGCGCAGCACGGCCTCGCCGATGTTGTCGGCCATCAGCAGCTTCAGCCAGTCGACCAGCTCGCTGGTGGAGGGCTTCTTCTTCAGGCCCGGCACCTTGCGCACGTCGAAGAACACGTCCAGCGCCTCGGCCACCAGCTCGCCGCTGATGCCCGGGTAGTGCACGTCGACGATCTTCTTCAGGGTGTCGCGGTCGGGGAAGGCGATGTAGTGGAAGAAGCAGCGGCGCAGGAAGGCGTCCGGCAGTTCCTTCTCGTTGTTCGAGGTGATGATGATGATCGGGCGCTGCTTGGCCTTGATCGTCTCGTCGGTCTCGTAAACGTAGAACTCCATCTTGTCGAGTTCCTGCAACAGGTCGTTGGGGAACTCGATGTCGGCCTTGTCGATCTCGTCGATCAGCAGGATCACCCGCTCCTCGGACTCGAAGGCCTCCCACAGCTTGCCTTTCTTGATGTAGTTGCGAACGTCGTGGACCTTCTCCGAGTTCAGCTGCGAATCGCGCAGGCGGCTGACCGCGTCGTACTCGTACAGGCCCTGGTGGGCCTTGGTGGTGGACTTGATGTGCCAGGTGATCAGCTTGGCACCGAAGGCCTCGGACAGCTGCTCGGCCAGCATGGTCTTGCCGGTGCCCGGCTCGCCCTTGACCAGCAGCGGGCGCTGCAGGGTGATGGCGGCGTTGACCGCGAGCTTCAGGTCGTCGGTGGCGACGTAGGACTGAGTGCCTTCGAACTTCATCGTGTAATCCTCGAACGGTAACGCGCGGGCGGCGCCCGGCACGGCGAACAGCTGAAAAAACCAATATACCCCGCTCCCTGGCGCACTGTGAACGCAGACGCGCCATTCAGTCACTGAATGGCGGGTCACCCGCTCAAGGTCAGCGGCTGGACGCCCGCGCGGCCTGGGCATAGGCTTGGCGGTCTAGTTCCCGCTCGCACAAGGACTTCCGCCATGAGCCGCATCTATTCCGACAACGCCCAGTCCATCGGCAACACGCCGCTGGTGCAGATCAACCGCCTGGGGCCCAAGGGCGTGACCATTCTGGCGAAAATCGAAGGGCGCAACCCGGCCTATTCGGTCAAATGCCGGATCGGCGCCAGCATGATCTGGGATGCCGAGTCGCGCGGCGTGCTCAAGCCGGGCATGACCCTGGTCGAACCGACCTCGGGCAATACCGGCATCGGCCTGGCCTTCGTCGCCGCCGCCCGTGGCTACAAGCTGACCCTGACCATGCCGGCCTCCATGAGCCTGGAGCGGCGCAAGGTGCTCAAGGCCCTGGGCGCCGAGCTGGTGCTGACCGATCCGGCCAAGGGCATGAAGGGCGCCATCGCCCAGGCCGAGGAAATCGTCGCCGGCGATCCGGCCAAGTATTTCATGCCGGGGCAGTTCGACAACCCGTCCAACCCGGCCATCCACGAGAAGACCACCGGCCCGGAAATCTGGAACGACACCGACGGCGCGGTGGACGTGCTGGTGGCGGGCGTCGGCACCGGCGGCACCATCACCGGCGTGTCGCGCTACATCAAGCACAGCCGGCACAAGCCGATCCTCTCGGTAGCGGTGGAGCCCATCGTCTCGCCGGTGATCAGCCAGACCATCGCCGGCGACGAGGTCAAGCCGAGCCCGCACAAGATCCAGGGCATCGGCGCCGGTTTCGTGCCGAAGAACCTCGACCTGTCGATCGTCGACCGCGTCGAGCAGGTCTCCGACGACGAGGCCAAGGCCATGGCCCTGCGCCTGATGCGGGAGGAGGGCATCCTCTGCGGCATCTCCTGCGGCGCCGCCATGGCTGCCGCCGTGCGCCTGGCCGAGAAGCCGGAGATGCAGGGCAAGACCATCGTAGTGATCCTGCCGGACTCGGGCGAGCGCTACCTGTCGAGCATGCTGTTCAGCGACATGTTCACCGAGCAGGAGCTGCAGCAGTAAACAGCTGCCGTGCATGAAAAAGCCGCCCATGAGGCGGCTTTTTTGTATCCCCTCTCCCCATGGGAGAGGGCGGGGGTGAGGGACTCTGGGGCGACTCCGAGTTGCCAGCCGGCCCCTCTCCCTGGCCACGCGTCCTACACCGAGGCTAGCGTCCTGCTCGGTGCGCAGGGCTGCACTAACGGCCGTAGCCCGGATGCAATCCGGGAAACAGGCCACTCCGCTCCCGAATTGCATCCGGGCTACGTTCTGATCGGCGCCGCGCTCGGTGCGCTCGGGCGCACCACCAGCCACAGCGCCACGCCGATCAGCAGGCAGCCGGGCAGGTAGTCCCAGGTCAGCGGTTCGCCCAGCAGCAGGGCGCCCCACAGCACGCCGAACGGCGGGATCAGGAAGGTGGTGGTGGAAGCCTTGATCGGGCCAATGTCGGCCAGCAGGCGGAAGTACAGGACATAGGCGAAGGCGGTACAGACCAGGCCCAGGCCGGCCAGCGACAGCCAGACCTTGGGCCCGCCCCAGCTGGTGGGCGGCTGCCAGGCCAGGCTGCTGGCGAACAGCGGCAGCTGGAACAGGCTGGCACCGACCAGGCTGGCGAAGGCCACCAGGCGGTTGTCCAGGCCCAGTGGGCCGATCCAGCGGCGAGTGAGGAAACCGGCGAAGCCGTAGCAGGTGGTGGCCACCAGGCAGGCGGCGGCGCCCAGCAGCAGCGGTAGGTCGAAGTCCACCGGGCCGGTGCGGGTCAGCACGGCCACGCCGAACAGGCCCAGTGCCACGCCGGCGGCCTTGCTGGTGGTCAGCCCCTCGCTGAAGAACAGCGCGCCGATCAGTACGCCCATCAGTGGGGTGGTGGCGTTGAAGATCGACGAGTAGCCGGCCGGCAGCACCAGCGCGGCCAGGCAATACATCACCGACGGCAGACCGGCATTGATCACGCCGAGCACCAGGCAGGCCCTGAACTTGCCCTGGTAGTTCCACAGCGGCCGCATCAGCAGGAGGAAGGCCAGCAGGCCGAGGGCGCCGAGGCTGGCGCGGAAGAAGGCGGTTGGCAGGCTGCCCAGCACCGGCACGGCGATACGCATGAACAGGAAGCTGGCGCCCCAGATGGCGGCGAGCAGCAGCAGGCGGAACAGATCGGCGGGTTTCATCAACGGCTCCAGGCAGGAGCCGCCAGATTACGCCGCCCGGCAGACGGCGCAATCCGCAGCTGACTTTCAAATCGGCCGTACAGATGCATTCGCACGGCCGTGGTCATGGCTCAGAAGGTCTTGCTGGCGCTCACCACCAGATCGGCGCCGCACAGGTCGTCGTAGCCGGTGAAGCTCAGGCACTCGGCGTCGGACAGGTCGGTATCGACATAGCTGAGGCCCCAGTTGATGCCGGCCAGCTCGCGATTGAGTGAGACCTGCCAGTTGTCGTAGTCCTCGCGCGAGTCGCTGTAGTCGGCGTTGAAGAACACCCCGTCCTTGTAGTCGACGTTCTCCCAGCGCAGCTCCAGGCCGATCTCCAGCGGCAGCTGGGTACGGTAGCCGGCGTATTGGGTGAAGGCGGTGTCGTCGGTGTCGTGGGAGTGCTTGCCGCCGACGAAGAAGCCGTAGGCCTCCAGGGTCAGGTAGATGTCGCTGCCGTTGAACTGGCTCTCGCCGGGGAAGGTGTAGCGGTTGTAGTAGCCGTCCAGGCTGATGGCGTCGGTGATCTGCCAGTAGTAACCGAGGTAGTAGTCGATCTCCTGGCGGGTGCCGAAGCGGTCGTCGTTCTCCCAGTCGTAGCCGAAGTCGACGTTGCTGGTCCACACCCCGGCGTACAGGCCGCTGGCGTGGCTGAGCATCAGGTCGAGCTGGGCGGCGGGGTCGCCGAGGGTCTGCGAGATGCCGCTGTTGCGGTAGTCGCTGTAGAGGCCCGGGGTGATGGCCAGGGCGAACTGCTCGTTGAGTTCGATGGCCTGGGCCTGCAGGGTGCCGCCGGCCGCAAGGGCCAGGGCGAGAAGGTGCTGGATGCGCATGGAAGAGCCTTGTGTTGTGGTTGTTAGGTCGGCAGTTCGAAGGCGAGCCGCTGCGCCGCGCGCCGCAGGGCGCACGGTGAAGGCGGCGGGTGGGTCTTATTCGGCGTGGGCGGTGGTGGCGCCGGCCTGGTACACCGGCTTGCCGGCGAACCAGGTCTGCAGCACCCGGGTGTCGAACAGTTCGGCGTCGCTGACCGTGAAGATGTCGCGGTCGAGCAGGATCAGGTCGGCCTGCTTGCCGGGCGCCAGCGAGCCGATACGGTCCTCCAGGCGCAAGGCCTTGGCGGCATTGATGGTGTAGGCACGCAGCATGGTCTCGCGGTCGATGCTCTCGGCGGCGTTGAGCACGCCGAGCGGGCCCTCGCGGGTGCTGGCCTGGGCGATGGCGTTCCACGGGTTGGGGCTGGACACCGGCCAGTCGCTGGCCCCGGCGATGGTGGCGCCGGCCTTGTGCAGCGAGCGCGCCGGGTACTGGTAGCGGTAGGCGAAGGCGCTGACGTAGGGCTTGACCAGCTCCTCGGTGTAGCTCTCGGCGGTGGCCCACAGCAGCTGCATGGAGGCGATCACGCCGAGCTCCCTGAAACGCGGGAACTCCTTGGGATTGACCAGCTGCAGGTGGGTGATGCTGTGCGGCAGTGGCTGGGCATTGTGCTGGCGGGCGTACTGCACGGCATTCAGCGATTCCCGTACCGCTCTGTCGCCGACCGCATGCATGTGTACGATCCAGCCGCGCTGCTCGGCGGCGGCCAGCAGCGGGCCGAAGCCCTGCGGGTCGATCAGCAGCTGGCCCTGCTTGTGGCTGTTGGTGTACGGGTCGATCACCGCGGCGGTCTGCCCTGGGTATTCGAGGATGCCGTCGACGAACACCTTGAGGCCGGGGAAGGTCAGGTTGGGCACCCCTTCGAACTGGCGCATCACCTCGGTCTGCACGGCGAGGTCCTCGGGCTTGCTCTGCGGGTGGGTCAGCAGCAGGGCGGCCACGTGCACGTTCAGCTCGCCCTTCTCGGCCAGCTCGCGGTACAGCGGCAGCACGCCGAGGTCGCGGGTGGTGGGGCGCATCTCGAACAGCGACTGCTCGCCGCCGCCGTTGGCCGCGGCATCCATCCAGGCGGTGACGCCCACTTCCAGGTTCAGGCGCACCGCCTCGCGGGCGGCCTTCAGCATCAGCTCGTGGGAGGGCTTGGGCAGCTGGCTGCGCACCCGGTCCCAGCCGGTTTCGCTGAGGTAGCCGGTGGGTGTCAGGTCCGCCTCGTGCTCGATGTAGCTGGCTTCCTTGGCGTCCAGTGTCTTGATCAGCGCGGCATCGATGCCGACGCGCTGCAGCATGGCCTGGTTGGCCCAGCCGGTGTGCCCGTCGATGCCGTCCAGCACCAGCGGCTGCTCGGCCCAGCGGCCCTGGTTGAAACGCTTGGCCAGCGCGCGGCTGTCCTTCCAGTAGGCCGAACTGACACCGCTGATGACGATGATGTCGTCCAGGCGCGCGGTGCCGGCCGTGTCCTGCGCGAGGATCCATTGTTCCAGTTCGGCCAGCGGCTTGACCTCGTCATAGAGGTTGGCGCGCAGGCTGGCCAGGGCGCCCATCACTGGGTGGCTGTGGGTGTCGATCATGCCCGGCATCAGCACCTTGCCGGCCAGGTCGATGCGCTGGGTGCTGGCGTCGGCCAGGGCGAGGATGGCCGCGTCGCTGCCGACCTGGAGAATCCTGCCGTCTTCCACGGCGATGGCCTGGGCCCTGGGCTGGCTGGCCTCGGCGGTAAACACCTGGCCGTTGTAAAACACCATGTCGGCGGCGGCCATGGCTTCCAGGGAGGAAAAAGCTAGTGCACTTGCCAGTAACGCTCTTTTCACAGCAGACCCCTTGTTTTTATTGAGCTGCCGGCGAGACTAGCGAGCATGGGGAGCAGGCAGAACGGCCTGTTCGCGCAAAATCCTTTTGCCTGGTAGGAAACGACCATGGACAAGTTCAGTGCCCTCGGCATGTTCGTCGCCACGGCCGAGCAGGGCAGTTTCAGCCGCGCCGCCGAGCTGCTGGGCAAGACGCCCTCGGCCCTGACCAAGGCCGTCGGCCACCTGGAGCGCGAGCTGGGCGCGCAGCTGTTCGAGCGCAGCACCCGGCGCATCGTGCTGACCGAGGCCGGGCGCCTGTATCTGGACACCGCGCGCCAGGTGCTGCAGCGCCTGCATGAGGCGGGCGAGGAAATCGGCCAGCTGCAGCATGGCCTGCACGGCAGCCTGCGGCTGACCGCGCCGCTGGCGTTCGGCCAGGCCTTTCTCGATCAGGTCTGTGCCGGCTTCCTGACCGAGTACCCGCAGATTCGTCTGCGCGTCGACCTGTGCGACGACTTCGTCGACCTGGTCGAGGCAGGTTACGACCTGGCCCTGCGCGAGGGGCCTAGCGACCTGCCGGGGTTGATTGCGCGGGTGGTCGGCAAGAACCGCATCTGCCTCTCTGCCAGCCCAGCGTACCTGGCGCGCAACCCGCTGCCGCTGACGCCGCAGAGCCTGGAGCAGCACGACTGGCTGATGTACGCCCACCCGGCGCTCGGGCGCGACGGCTGGTGGGTGGTACGCGATGGAATGCGCATCCGCCTGCCGCACCCGCAGCGAGTGCGCCTGGAGAGCGACAACTACGACCTGCTGCTGGCCAATGCCGTGGCCGGCAACGGCGTGCTGCACACCCCGCTATGGAGCGTCGCGCCCCATCTGGCCGATGGCCGCCTGGTGCGGCTGATGGCGGACTACCAGATCGAGCCGGACGCCTTCGGCGAAGACATCCTCGCCGTCTACCCCAGCCACCGCCGCGCCACCGGCAAGGTGCAGGCCTTCATCGATTACCTGCAGCGCTTCCTGGCCTTCACCCTCGAGGCTGACCGCTAGGGTCAATCGCGCCGAGCGCTTGGGTCATTGAGGGGCGGCGAGGGCGGGGCTACCTTGAACCAGCCCGGCGGGGCAGATAACAACAAGAAGGGACGCCCGCATGACCGAACAACTGCCGCTAGAACGTTTCCAGCACTGGTGCGAGCGCACGCCCGAGCGGGTCTGGCTGCGCCAGCCGGTGGCTGGCCACTGGCATGGCTTCACCTGGCGCCAGGTCGACGAACAGGCGCGGCGCCTGGCCACCGGCCTGCAGGCCCTGGGCTGTGCGCCAGGCGACCGCGTGGCGATCCTGGCGAAGAACTGCGCCGAGTGGTTCATCAGCGACCTGGCCATCATGATGGCCGGGCTGATCAGTGTGCCGCTCTATCCGCTGCAGACCGCCGAGAGCATTGCCTACGTGCTGGAGCATGCCGGGTGCCGGGTGATCATCCTCGGCAAGCTGGACGAGCCGGGCAAGCTGGAGGGGGCCATCGGCGCGCAAGTAGCGCGCATCGCCATGCCCTATCCGACCCTGCGCGCCGACTACCAGTGGCACGAGCTGCAGGCCCATGCGCCGCTGCAGCAGGTGCACCGGCAGCAGGGCGACGAGCTGCTCAGCATTCTCTACACCTCCGGTACCACCGGCCAGCCCAAGGGTGTGATGCTGTCGGCGCGGGCCATGGCCTTCTCCGCCGCCAACGCCTGCGCCGAGATGAAGATCGGCGAGCGCGACCAGTTCTTCTCCTACCTGCCGCTGTCGCATGCCGCCGAGCGTTTTCTGGTGCAGATGAACAGCCTCTACGCCGGCGCGGCGGTGGCCTTCGTCGAGTCGCTGGAGACCTTCGCCGCCGACCTGCAGCACGTGCGCCCGACCGTGTTCTTCTCGGTGCCGCGGCTGTGGACGCGCTTCCAGCAGGGCGTGCTGGAGCGCCTGCCGCAACGCAAGCTGGACCTGCTGCTGCGCCTGCCGCTGCTCGGCAGCCTGGTGGCACGCAGGATCCGTCGCGGCCTGGGTCTGGACCGGGCGCGCATCCTGGTGTCCGGCGCCGCCGCGATTTCCCCCGGGCTGCTGGAGTGGTACCGGCGCCTCGGCCTGACCATCTGCGAGGGCTACGGCATGACCGAGAACTTCGCCTACGGTTGCTTCAACCGCCCAGGGCAGGTGCGCTTCGGCACGGTCGGGCGGCCCATGCCCTTCCTCGAAATGCGCCTGGCCGACAGCGGCGAGGTGCTGTTCCGCAGCCCGACCCTGATGCAGGGTTACTACCGTGAGCCGCAGCTCAGCGCCCAGGCCCTGGAAGGGGGCTGGCTGCACACCGGCGACAAGGGCGAGGTGGATGCCGACGGCTACCTGCGCATCACCGGGCGGGTCAAGGACATCTTCAAGACCAGCAAGGGCAAGTATGTGGCGCCGGCGCCGATCGAGGGCGAGATCGCCAAGAACACCTGGGTCGAGCAGGTCTGCCTGATGGGCAGCAACCGTGACCAGCCGCTGGCGCTGATCGACCTGTCGCCGGCGGCCCGCGCCCAGGCCCGCGAGCAGGTCGTCGCCGACTTGCTGGCAACCCTCGAGCGCCTCAATGCCGCGCTGCCGGCGCATGAGCGCCTGAGCCATTTGCTACTGGTGAGCGAGAGCTGGACCGTGGACAACGGCAGCCTGACGCCGACCCTGAAGATCCGCCGCAACGTGCTGGAGGCCCGCTACGCCGAGTGGGTCGCCCGCCTGCCGCATCAACCTGCTGTTCACTGGGAAGACTGAATATGAAAGGCCCGCTGTCCTCGCTGAAAGTCCTCGACTTCTCCACCCTGCTGCCGGGGCCCTTCGCTTCGCTGCTGCTGGCCGACCTGGGCGCCGAGGTGCTGCGCATCGAATCGCCGACGCGCATGGACCTGGTGCGCGTGCTGCCGCCGCATGTCGACGGCGTATCCGCCAGCCATGCCTACCTCAACCGCAACAAGCGCTCGCTGGCGCTGGACCTGAAGCAGCCCGAGTCCCTGGAGGTGGTGCGCCGCCTGGTGGCCGAGTACGACATCGTGCTGGAGCAGTTCCGCCCCGGAGTGATGGAAAAACTCGGCCTCGGCTACGAGGCACTGAAGGCAATCAACCCGCGGCTGATCTACGTCTCCATTACCGGCTACGGCCAGACCGGGCCGTACAGGGACCGCGCCGGCCACGACCTCAACTACCTGGCGCTGAGCGGTCTCGCCAGCTACACCGGGCGCCGCGACAGCGGCCCGCTGCCGCTCGGCATGCAGGTGGCGGACATCGCCGGCGGCTCCCTGCACGGGGTGATCGGCCTGCTCGCCGCGGTGATCGCCCGGCACAGCACGGGGCAGGGCCAGCACGTCGACATCAGCATGACCGACTGTGCCTTCAGCCTGCACGCCATGGCCGGTGCCGGCTTCCTCGCCGCCGGCCAGGAGCCGGACATGGAGAACCAGGCGCTCAACGGCGGCAGCTTCTACGACTACTACCGCACCCGCGACGGCCGCTGGCTGTCGGTGGGCAGCCTGGAACCGCAGTTCATGCAGCAGTTCTGCGCCGCCATCGGCCGCCCGGAGCTGGCCGCCCTGGGCCTGTCGCCCAAGGATCAGAAGGCGCTCAAGCGCGAGATCGAGATCGAGATCGAGAAGCACGACCTGGCCGACTGGCAGCAGCGTTTCGCCGCCCTGGATGCCTGCGTCGAGCCGGTGCTCAAACTGTCCGAGGCGGTCGAGCACCCGCAGCTCAAGGCCCGTGGCGTGGTCACCGAAGTACCGCGCGAGGGCAGGGCGGCGCAGCGCCAGCTGGCCTGCCCGATCCGTTTCTCGCAGGGGCTGGAGCCACCCCGGCATATCGGCAGCGCCCTCGGCGCGCACAGCCTGGAGGTGTTGCGCGAGCTGGGCTAC
Source organism: Aquipseudomonas alcaligenes (assembly GCF_003205495.1). Lineage (GTDB taxonomy): Bacteria > Pseudomonadota > Gammaproteobacteria > Pseudomonadales > Pseudomonadaceae > Aquipseudomonas > Aquipseudomonas alcaligenes_B. Next base: position 453,153 of record NZ_QJRX01000003.1, read on the forward strand.
GACGAGGCGCAGATCGCCGCGCTACAGGCCGCCAAGGCGCTCGGCTAGCTGCCCGGCACCTTGTCGGTGCCTGGCGGCCGTCATGCCGCGCCGCTGGACGGGCGCTTGATCGGGAACGCGACGAAGGGCTTGATCTCCTTGAGCACGAACATGCTCTGCATTTCCTTGATGCCGGGTAGCTGGCGCACGACTGTCATCGCAAAGTCGGCAAAGCAATCCAGGTCGCGGGCCACTACCTGCAACAGGAAGTCGGCGTCGCCGCCGATGCTGTAGCAGGCGACGACATCCTCCAGGCGCATGACTTCCTCCTCGAACTTCTGGGCTTCGGCCTTGCTGTGGCTGTCGATGCTGATGCGGATGAACACCATGACGCCCAGGCCGATCTTGCGCCGATCCAGCACGGCCCGGTAACCCTGGATGAAGCGGTGTTCCTCCAGCTGGCGGACCCTGCGCCAGCAGGGTGAGGCCGACATGCCGAGGTGCTCGGCCAGGGTCTGATTGGTCATGCGGCCATCCTGCTGCAGGGCGGCCAGGATGCGGGCGTCGGTAGCTGTCAAAGCGTGATCGGTCATAAATACCCCTGGGCTGTATCTATGTGAAATTTCCTGCCCTTTCTAATCCATTCGGAAGCCTAAGTAGAGAAGTTTTTCCCGGTCTGGAGGGTTAGAGTTTTCCCGTTCTCCTGGGCGGCGACCATGCCGCCCGTCGAGAGAACTCTGCGCGCGCAGGCCGAGGTTTGCCGCAGTCGACCATCTTCTCGAGGGCCACAGCGTGCTCGATCTGACCCAACTCATGACTTATGCGCTGTCGTTGCTGATTGCGGCGATAGTGCCCGGCCCCGGCATGGCGGCGCTGGTCGCCCGCAGCGTGGGCGGCGGGGCGGCTGCGGGAAGCTGCCTGCTGCTCGGCTTGATCCTGGGCGACCTGATCTACCTGTCGTTCGCCGTCTTCGGCCTGGCGCTGATCGCCGAGCATTTCGACCTGCTGTTCCAGTTGGTGCGCTGGGGGGCTGCTCTCTACCTGGGCTACCTGGCCTGGCTTTTCTGGTGCGCCGATCACCAGGAGATCGTGGTGGGACGGCCGGCGCATAGCCGGGAGCTGCTGTCCGCCGCCCTATCGGGGCTGACCATTACCCTGGGCAACCCGAAAACCATCGCCTTCTACCTGGCGCTGGTGCCCCTGGCCATCGACCTGAACAGCGTTTCCCTCGGCACCTGGGCATTGGTGCTGGTGCCGCTTACCGTGGCGGTACTGCTGGTGGTGGGGGCGGTGTTCATTCTCGCGGCGGTGCGCATCCGTCACATGCTCTCGAGCCCGCGCGCCCAGCAGCACCTGTTCCGCGGGGCGGCCACGGTGATGCTGGGGGCGGCCCTGTCCATGCTGGTGCGCTGAACAGGGGCTAACACCCCCTTACTGCTGCTGTGTCAGCGGCAGTTCCAGGGTGGCGATGAAGCCGCCCTCCGGGTGGTTGTCCAGCAGCAGGCGGCCGCCATGGCGCTCGGCGGCGCGGCGCGCGATGGCCAGGCCCAGGCCGTGGCCGGCGGCGTCCTGGTTGGGCGCGCGGTAGAAGGGTTCGCCCAGCCGCGCCAGCACCTCCTGCGGGGCGCCGGGGCCATGGTCGCGCACGCTGATGCGCAGCTGGCCGTCCTGCTGCTGCACCGTCACTTCGATGGGCTGCCCCTGCGGGTTGAAGCGCAGGGCGTTGCGCAGCAGGTTGTCCAGCGCGCGGCCGAGCATGTCCGGCCAGCCCGCGAGCGGCAGGGGGCGGCTGTCCATGCGGATCTGCAGGCGCTGGGCGGGGGCGGCCAGGGCGGCGTCGGCCTGCAGGCCGTCGAGCAGCTGGCGAAGGTCGATCGGGCGCGCGGCCCCGGGGTCGGCGTCCAGGCGGGCGAGGGCAAGAATCTCGCCGATCAGCGCCTCCAGGCGATCGCATTCCTGGGTCAGGCGGCCCCACAGCTTGTCCCGTTCGCCCGGCTCGGCGCGTTCGGCCAGGGCCAGGGCCACGCGCAGGCGCGCCAGCGGCGAGCGCAGTTCGTGGGAGACGTCGCGCAGCAGCTGGCGCTGGCTGCCGATCAGGTCTTGCAGGCGCGCGCCCATGCGGTTGAAGTCGCGGGCCAGCACGCCGAACTCGTCGCCGCGCGCGGCCAGCCTGGCCAGGCTGTGCTGCTGGTAGGCGGTCTGCCCGAGGTCGTGCACGGCGCCGCGCAGGCGGCCGAGCGGGCGGGTAATGGAGAAGGTCAGCAGCAGGCTGATGGCGGTCAGCACCACCAGGGCGATGCCGAGGGCACTGAGTGGCCAGAACAGGCTGTCGCGGTGCCAGGCCATCATCTCCGGATGGGGGATGCGGTAGATGAACAGGTAGGTCTCGCCCGAGGCCGGGCTCTGGTATTCCTCGGTGATGCGCCGCCAGGGCAGGCGTTGCGGGTTGTCCTGGCGTGCCTCGAAGGCGGCCGCGCGTGGCGGAAAGGTGCCGTAGACCAGGGCCTGGCCATTGTCGTTGAGCACCTGGACGTTGACCCGGAAGCGCCGCTTGCGCTTTTCCAGGAACTGCTGGGCGGCCTCGGGGCCGTCGCGCTCGTAGAGCTGGGTCCAGAGTTCGGGCAGGTCCTTGAGGGCCGGGTGGCGGCCGAGCACCCAGGCGTCCTGGTCCAGCGCGCGGCCCAGCAGCAGCGACAGGCCGGCGACCAGGGCCACCGCCAGCCAGAAGCTGGCGAAGATGCGCCAGAACAGTGAACGCATGGAGGCTCCTTGAAACGGAGGGCCCGGCACTGCGCCGGGCCCGATTGCCGAATATTACTCGGCTTTTTGTGCTTTCTCGGCCTTCCAGGCCTCGAATTCCGCGCGTTCGGCGCGACGTTTCGCCATCTCGGCCTTGTGCGCGTCGAAGGTCTTCTGCTGCTCCGGGGTGAGGATGGCGCGGATGGCCTTGTCATGCTCCAGGCGCGCGGTTTCCAGTTCCTGCTTGAGGGCGTCCTGGTCGGCCTTTGGCAGCTTGTCCAGATACTTCTGGGTGATCTCGCGGGGATCGCCCTTGCGCTCGCGCATCAGCTTGCCCATCTGCTCGCGCTGTTCGGCGCTGAGGTCGAGGTCCTTGAACATCCGCATGCCGTGGCCGTGGTGCTCGCCGTGCATGGCCTTGCTGCAGGGGCCGTGCTCGCCGGGGGCGCCTTCGGGCATGGCCAGGGCGAGGGTCGGCAGGCTGGCGGCGAGCAGCAGGGCGGTGAGGGTCTTGCGCATGATCTGTCTCCTTGTCTCGAAACCGGTGGTTTACCGGATGAGCCCAGTCTAGGGAGGGCAAGGTCAGGCGCGGTCAGGGGAGGGTAAAGGCTGGGTAAAGCCGAACCTGCCCGGAAGCCTGCTGCGCGTCAGGCCTGCTGCGTTAAAACTGTGTTCAGAACGCTCATTTACCTCGCGTAAATTGCGCTTCTTCACCCAGTTTTGCCTTGCATGCCTGCAGCTCGCGATGCTTCTGAGCTGGTTCTCAGGGCGCGTAGTAGTAGCCACGGCTGCGCAGGGCGACGATGCGCGGGCGGCCGTCGGGGTGCGGACCGAGCTTCTTGCGCAGGTTGCTGACGTGCATGTCCAGGCTGCGGTCGTAGAGGGTCAGCTTGCGGCCCAGTGCCAGCTGGGCCAGGGCCTGCTTGTCCAGCGGTTCGCCGGGTTGCTGCAGCAGGGCCTCGAGGATGCGCCCTTCGGACAGGGTCAGGGCGATCTCGTGCTCGCCGAGGTTGGCCACGCCGCGCTGCGGGCTGTAGCTGAGGTCGCCCAGCTCCAGGCGCGAGGAGCTGGCGACCGGCTGGCTGCGGCGCAGCACGGCGCGCAGGCGGGCGGTCAGCTCGCGCGGGTCGCAGGGCTTGGCCAGGTAGTCGTCGGCACCCAGCTCCAGACCGAGGATGCGGTCCAGCGGCTCGCCGCGCGCCGAGAGCATCAGCACCGGCAGTTCGGCGTGCTCGCTGCGCAGCTGCTTGAGCAGCTCCAGGCCGCTGCCGTCGGGCAGCATCACGTCGAGTATCACTGCCGCCGGGCTCTGCCCGGCCAGGGCAGCGCGGGCGCTGACACCGTCATGGCAGGCACGCACGGCGAAACCTTCCTGCTGCAGCCAGCTGGCCAGGAGCTCGCAGAGCTCGGTGTCGTCGTCGATCAGCAGCAGGTCGGTCATGGCGGTTTCGGCGGCTCAGGGTCGCGCTCAGACCCACTCGCTGCGCCTTTTGTTCCGCCCGCCGGCGCTCAGGCGGCCGACGATGAAGGCGATCAGCGCGCTGCCGGCGCCGATGGCGTACCACAGTTGTTGTTCGCTGAGCAGGCGCGGCGGTTGCTCGGCCTGGGCCTGCTTGAGCTGCAGCTTGAGGCGCTGGTTGTCCTGGCGCAGACGGCTGATCTGCGCCGCCTCGCGCTCGCCGCCCTGCAGTTCACCGAGCTGGCGCTGACTCTCGGCCAGTTGCTGCTGCAAGGCGGCGATCTGTGCGGCGCCGTCGCCGCTCGGGGCCGTGGCTGCGGCAGGTACCGGATTGAGGGCCAGCGGCTGGGACTCTTCCGCGTGCAGGGCGGGGATGACGCAGAGGGTGGTGAGCAACAGGTAGAGCGGGCCTTGGCGCATGGGGAACTCCGTTGTGCGAATTATTGTTATGGGCCTGCGTCGTGGATCGGATCAGGGCATTACCTGCTTGAAGGGTTTGACCAGCACGCTGGCGTAGACACCGGCGGCACGGTAGGGGTCGGCGTCGGCCCAGCTCTGGGCGGCGGCGAGGGACTCGAACTCGGCGACGATCAGGCTGCCGGAAAAACCGGCCGGACCGGGGTCGTTGCTGTCGATTGCCGGGTGCGGACCGGCCAGCACCAGGCGACCCTCGTTCTTCAGCTGTTCCAGGCGGGCCAGGTGGGCTGGGCGGGTGGCCAGGCGCTTGTCCAGGGACCCGGGGGCATCGCTGGCGATGATGGCGTAGAGCATGTCAGTCCTTGCTTTGCTGGGGGGCGTCGTCGTGGATGTGGCGCGCCAGGTAGACGCCCTGGGCGATCAGGAACAGCACGGTCATGCCGAGGCTGCCGAAGACTTTGAAGTCGACCCAGATGTCGTGGAAGGTGAAGGCGACGAACAGGTTGGCGCAGCCGCTGAAGACGAAGAAGGCGATCCAGGCCAGGTTCAGGCGGACCCAGATCGGCTGCGGCAGCTGCACGGCATGGCCCATGATGCGCTGGATCAGCACCTTGTCGCCGATGAAGTGGGTGGCGGCGAAGCCGGCGGCGAACAGCCAGTTGACCACCGGCGCCTTCCACTTGAGGAAGGTCTCGCTGTGGAAGGCCAGGGTCATGCCGCCGAACAGCAGGCAGGCCAGCAGGGTCAGCCACTGGCCCTTTTCCAGCTTGCGCTGGAGCAGGAGCAGCACGCCGTAGACCACCACCGAACTGGCGATCAGCACGGCGGTGGCGCTGAAGATGCCGCCCAGCTCGAAGCTCTGGCCGGCCAGTACGACGGTGCGCGGATCGAGTTTGTAGACGATGAAGAACAGGATGAGCGGGATGAAATCGATGAATTGTTTCACGGCGGCAGCCAGAAGCGGGATGTGGCGGCATAATAACAAACAACCCCGTTAACGAAAGACGCGCCATGAAGGTCGACCTGCACTGCCACAGCACCGCTTCCGACGGCGTTCTGCCGCCCGCCGAGGTGGTTGCGCGCGCCCATGGGCGCGGCGTCGAGCTGCTGGCGCTGACCGACCACGACACCCTCGAGGGCCTGGACGAGGCGCGCGCCGCCGCTGCCGGCCTGGGCCTGCGTCTGGTCAACGGCATCGAGCTGTCCTGCACCTGGGGTGGGGCGACCATCCATGTGCTCGGCTATGCCTTCGCCAGCGAGGCGCCGGCCTTGCAGCAGGCCATCGCCGAGTTGCACCAGGGCCGCTGGCTGCGCGCCGAGGAAATTTCCCGCCGCCTGGCCGCCAAGGGCATGCCTGGCGCCCTGGAGGGTGCCCGCGAAGTCCAGCAGGGCCTGGGCGATAGCGGCAACGCGCCGGCGCGGCCGCACTTCGCCGAGTTCCTGGTGCGCGCCGGGCATGTGCGCGACCACGCCGAGGCGTTCCGCAAGTGGCTGGGCTCGGGCAAGCTGGGTGACGTCAAGCAGCACTGGCCGAGCCTGGAGCAGGCGGTCGGCACGCTGAAGGCGGCCGGCGCCTGGATCAGCCTGGCGCACCCCTGGCAGTACGATTTCACCCGCAGCAAGCGCCGCCGTCTGGTGGCCGACTTCATCGCCGCGGGGGGGCACGCACTAGAAGTGGTGAACGGCCTGCAGCCGGCCGAGCAGGTCGGCGGCCTGGCCATCCTGGCCCGCGAATTCGGCATGCTGGCGAGCGCCGGCAGCGACTTCCATGCCCCGGGCGACTGGTCCGAGCTGGGCATGTACCGCCCGTTGCCGGACGATCTGTCTCCTCTCTGGGAGCGCTTCGACCATGCACGCGCTACTACCGCCTGAACAGGGAACGTCAATGAGCCAGTTCTTCCAGGTCCACCCGGAAAACCCGCAGCCGCGCCTGATCAAGCAGGCGGTGGAAATCCTTCGCAACGGCGGGGTGATCGTCTACCCGACCGACTCCTCCTACGCCATCGGCTGCCTGATCGGCGACAAGGGCGCGGTGGAGCGCATCCGCCGCCTGCGCCAGCTGGACGACAAGCACAACTTCACCCTGGTGTGCAGCGACCTGTCGCAGATCGGCCTGTTCGCCAAGGTCGATACCGGCGCCTTCCGCCTGCTCAAGGCGCACACGCCGGGGCCCTACACCTTCATCCTCGGCGCCACCCGCGAAGTGCCGCGCATGCTGCTGCACCCCAAGCGCCGCACCATCGGCCTGCGGGTGCCGGCGCACCCCATCGCCCTGGCCCTGGCCGAGGCCCTGGGCGAGCCGCTGATGAGCGTGAGCCTGATCCTGCCCGGCGCAGACCTGCCGATGAGCGACCCCTACGAGATGCGCCAGGTCCTCGAACACCAGGTCGACCTGATCATCGACGGCGGCTACGGTGGCCTGGAGGCTTCCACCGTGATCAACCTGGCCGAGGGCGAGCCCGAGGTGATCCGCGTCGGCTGCGGCGACCCGACGCCGTTCCAGGGTGACGCGGCGTGAGCGAGCAGCTCGACAGCCAGGCCGGCGCGCAGCAGGAATTACCTTTTGCTCTGGTCTACGGCCAGGCCGTCACCGAGCTGCCGCTGGACCTGTATATCCCGCCGGATGCCCTGGAAGTCTTCCTCGAAGCCTTCGAGGGCCCGCTCGACCTGCTGCTGTACCTGATCCGCAAGCAGAACATCGACATCCTCGACATCCCGGTGGCCGAGATCACCAAGCAGTACATGGGCTACGTCGAACTGATGAAGTCGGTACGCCTGGAGCTGGCCGCCGAGTACCTGGTGATGGCCGCCATGCTGGCCGAGATCAAGTCGCGCATGCTGCTGCCGCGCTCGGCCGAAGCCGAGGAAGAGGAGGATGACCCGCGCGCCGAGCTGATCCGCCGTCTGCAGGAGTACGAGCGCTACAAGGCCGCCGCCGAGGGCCTGGACGAACTGCCGCGGGTCGGCCGCGACCTCAGCGTACCGCGCCTGGACGCCCCCGAGGCGCGGGCGCGCAAGCTGCTGCCGGAGGTCAGCCTGGAGGAAGTGCTGCTGTCCATGGCCGAGGTGCTGCGCCGCGCCGACATGTTCGAGAGCCACCAGGTGACGCGCGAGGCACTGTCCACCCGCGAGCGCATGAGCGAGGTGCTGGAGCGTCTCAAGGGCAATGGTTTCGTGCCGTTCGTCAGGCTGTTTACTGTGGAGGAGGGACGTCTGGGGGTGGTCGTCACCTTCATGGCGGTGCTCGAACTGATCAAGGAACAACTGGTGGAACTGGTGCAGAATGAGCCCTTCGCGCCCATCCACGTCCGTGCCCGAGCCGAATAGATGAACCTGAACGACCCCAAGGAACTCGCCTCCCTGCTCGAAGCCTGGCTGCTGGCCCTGGGTCGGCCGCTGTCGCTGGAACGCCTGGGTGAGCTGTTCGAGGAAGGCGAGCGGCCGGAGCCGGCGCAGATTCGCGAGGCCCTGGAAGTGCTGCGCCTGTCCTGCGAAGGGCGCGCCTTCGAACTCAAGGAAGTGGCCAGCGGCTACCGCCTGCAGGTGCGCGAGAAGTTCGCCCCCTGGGTCGGTCGGCTCTGGGAGGAGCGCCCGCAGCGCTACTCGCGGGCCATGCTGGAGACCCTGGCGCTGATCGCCTATCGCCAGCCGATCACCCGTGGCGAGATCGAGGACATCCGCGGCGTGGCGGTCAACAGCCAGATCATCAAGACCCTGCAGGAGCGTGACTGGATTCGCGTGGTCGGCTACCGTGATGTACCGGGCAGGCCGGCCATGCTGGCCACCACCAAGGCGTTCCTCGATTACTTCAACCTCAAGAGCCTGGAAGAGTTGCCACCGCTGGCGGCCCTGCGCGAACTGGAGCCGGAGCCGATGCTGGCGCTGGACGACGACCTGCCGGTGCCATCTGGTCTGCAGGCGCGGGTGGATGCCGAGCTGGGTGAGGCGGAAGTGCCGGCCGAGCCGCGCGAGGAAACCAGCTTCCGCAGCCTGCTGGTCGAGCTGGACCAGATGGAGCAGGGCCTGAAGACCGATTTCAGTGATCTGCCGCAGTCTGCCGACGACGCGGAAGAAGAGCAGGGCGAGACGCTGGATAGCAGCGATTCCCTGCATTGAGGGGATTGAGACTTTCAATTCCGAGCTGAGGCCCTCTCGGCCTAAGCTGGCCCCGCCTTCCCCGAGCGGTTGCCGTCATGAGCAAGAATCCCTGCATCAATATCTGTGAGTTCGAGGCCGACATCTGTGTCGGCTGCGGCCGCAGCAAGCGCGAGATCAAGGCCTGGAAGAAGCTCGGCAAGGCCGAGCGCCTGGTGTTGCTGGCCGAGGCCGATCTGCGCCTGCTGGCGCTGGCGGCGACCGGGCGGCGCAAGCACCGCTGAGCGGTCTATAGTCAGTCAGCCGTGCGTGCGGGCGGCGATCCGCGTATGATGCGCGGCCTTTTTCATCCTCAGTTACACCGGGAGGTGCCCAGATGAGCGAATCCGAATTCGAACCCCGTCCCAGCGGCGAGAAGCTGCAGAAAGTCCTGGCCCGTGCCGGCCTCGGCTCGCGTCGCGACATCGAGCAGTGGATCACCGATGGTCGGGTCAAGGTCAATGGCGCCATCGCCAACCTCGGCGCCCGTGTCGAGCCGCGCGATGCCATCAGTGTCGACGGCCAGTTGCTCAGGCGCGAAGACGCCCAGGTGGTACGCCGCGTACTGATCTACAACAAGCCGGAAGGCGAGATCTGCACCCGCGACGACCCGGAAGGCCGCCCGACCGTATTCGATCGCCTGCCGCGACCGAAAGAAGGGCGCTGGATCAACATCGGCCGCCTGGACATCAACACCACCGGCCTGCTGCTGTTTACCACCGACGGCGAACTGGCCAACCGCCTGATGCACCCCTCCTACGAGATGGACCGCGAGTACGCCGTGCGCGTGCGTGGCGAGGTCACCGAGGAGATGATCGAGCAGCTCAAGGCTGGCGTGATGCTGGAAGACGGCCCGGCCAAGTTCACCGACATCAAGGAAGCGCCCGGCGGCGACGGCCTCAACCACTGGTTCCACTGCGTGGTGATGGAAGGCCGCAACCGCGAGGTGCGCCGCCTATGGGAGTCCCAGGGCGTGGTGGTCAGCCGCCTCAAGCGCGTGCGCTTCGGCCCGGTGTTCATGACCTCCGACCTGCCCATGGGGCGCTGGCGCGAGATGGGCCAGCGCGAGGTGGACATCCTCAGCGAGGAGGTCGGCCTCAAGCCGGTGGCCCTGCCGGCGATGAAGGAGAAGATGCGCGAGAAGCTTGACCGCCTGCAGCGCAAGGCGGCCAAGCCGCTGGCCCGCGGCGAGCGGCCCAAGCGCGTGCTGCGCCCGGCCGAAGGCGAGGTTGCCGAGGCGCCCCGTGCGCCCCGTGGCGAAGGCGCCGAGCGTGCGCCGCGTGGGCCGCGCAAGCCGGCTGGCGAGCGCCGTGAAGGTGGCCGTGGGACGCCGGTGGCCGAGCGGCCGTCCGAGGTGAACAAGAAGCGCGCCCCGCGCCCGGCGGTGGAGCTGGCCGATCGGCCGGCGCGCAAGCCTCGCCCGGCCGCACCGGGCAAGCGCCCGCCGAGCGGCGATGGCCAGCGCCCCGGCTTTGGCCGCAAGCGCTGATCGGCGGCAATGAAAAAGGGGCTCCACGGAGCCCCTTTTTGCTGCCCAGCCTTATCAGCCGGCCATGGACAGGCGGTTGCGCCCCTCGCGCTTGGACACATAGAGCGCATTGTCGGCGCGGCGCTGCAGGCTTTCCGCCGTCTCGCCCGGCAGCAGGGTGGCGCAACCGAGGCTGATGGACAACTCCAGGGCGCGGCCTTCTTCGAGGTATTGCAGGCCGAGCACGGCCAGGCGCAGGCGTTCGCCGACCATCTGCGCCGCCTCGCGACTGGTGTTGGACAGCAGCACGAGGAACTCCTCGCCACCGTAGCGGAACACCATGTCGATGTTACGCAGGCTGTTCTTCAGGGCGCTGGCCACGGCCTTCAGCACTTCGTCGCCGGTGGCGTGGCCGAAACGGTCGTTGATCGACTTGAAGTGGTCGATGTCGAGCATCAGCACCGACAGCGGCTGCTGGCTGCGGCGGGCCAGTTCGATCTCGCGCTGCAGGGCCTGGTTCATGGCGATGCGATTGCCGGTGTCGGTCAGTGGGTCGCGCAGTGCACTCTGCAGGGCCGAGCGGTAAAGCAGGGCATTGCGCAGGGGAAACAGCAGGCTGGCCAGCAGCGACTCCAGCTGGCCCAGTTCGTCGTCACTGAAGCGCTGGCTGCGGCGGAAGATCAGCTCGCCCAGGTACTCGCCCTCGTGGCTCAGGCGGTAGCCGGCCGAATGATTGGCGCGCTCACCCAGTTCGATGCGCAGGTCGCAGGCGGCCAGCTGGTAGCTCAGGGAGTCGAGCGGGACCAGACGCTGCACTTCCTGGAAGAACAGGCCGAGGATGCGGTCGACTTCCAGGGAGGTCTGCAGCTGCAGGCTCAGCTGCTGGCGTAGCTGCGCCAGGCTGACCGGCTTCACGGCCCGACTGTTGCGCGCCGCATAGCCCAGGCGCTGCAGCTTGGCGGCATCGAAGTCGATCGTATTGGACGGGGTGTGTGGAGCCATGGAACTCAACCTCTGACGCTGGGCGCGTTGATGGGAGAGGTAAAGCGAGTTCCGTGCCAATGAGATTTAACTTATTTAAATCAGATAGTTACGTTTATTTTTGGCGAGGGTTCGGCAAATTCTTGCCGGTTCCTTGGCGGGGATGCTGGCAATCTGATGCCGTTATGTGGGTGTCCGCCGGAAAACCGGCGGCAGGTCCTCACTGGGCGTCGAATGCCTGGCCATTGACGTCCCGGCTGTCCGGGCCCATCAGGTACAGATAGACCGGCATGATGGCTTCCGGCAGCGGGTTGTTCGCTGGATTCTCCCCGGGGTAGGCCTGGGCGCGCATGCCGGTGCGGGTGGCGCCCGGGTTGACGCTGTTGGCACGTACGTTGGCGATGCCGTCTACCTCGTCGGCCAATACCTGCATCAGGCCCTCGGTGGCGAACTTGGACACCGCGTAGGCGCCCCAGTAGGCGCGGCCCTTGCGCCCGACGCTGCTGGAGGTGAACAGCACCGAGGCGTCCTCGGAGAGCTTGAGCAGCGGCAGCAGGGTGCTGGTCAGCATGAACATGGCGTTGACGTTGACCTGCATGACGCGCATGAAGTTGTCGCCGGACAGCTGTTCCAGCGGCGTGCGCGGCCCGACGATGGCGGCGTTGTGCAGCAGGCCGTCGAGGCGGCCGAACTCGGCCTCCACGGTGGCGGCCAGCTCGTCGTATTGGTGCGGCAGGGCGGTTTCCAGGTTGAAGGGGATCACCACCGGCTGCGGGTGGCCGGCGGCCTCGATCTGGTCATACACCTGGTTGAGGTTTTCCTCGCTCTTGCCCAGCAGCAGCACGGTGGCGCCGTGGGCGGCAAAGGTCTTGGCGGCGGCGGCACCGATGCCGCGGCCGGCGCCGGTGACCAGGATGACGCGACCCTGGAGCAGGTCGGGGCGGGCGCTGTAGTCGAACATGGGGCGGGATCTCGTTGTTGCGTGAGTCGGATCAGCAGCTGCACAGGGCGCGGTCGAGCACGGCGCGCAGCTCCAGGGGATGGTCCACCACCACGTCGGCGCCCCAGTGGCGCGGGTTGTCCTCGGGGTGGATGTAGCCGTAGGTGACGGCAGCGGTCTTGCAGCCGGCGGCGCGGCCGGCCTCGATGTCGCGGGCATCGTCGCCGACGAACAGCACCTCGGCGGGGGGTATGCCCATCTGCTCGCAGGCCAGCAGGAGCATATCCGGCGCCGGCTTGCTGCGCGCCACGTGGTCCGGGCAGACCAGTGCCGCCGAGCGCCCGGCCAGCTCGAGCCGTTGCATGATCGGCTCGGCGAAGCACACCGGCTTGTTGGTGGCCACGCCCCACTTGAGGTGCGCCGCCTCGATGTCGGCGAGCAGCTCGGGCATGCCAGCGAACGGCTTGCTCAGCACCGCGCAGTGCTCCTGGTAGCGCTCGAGGAACTCCAGGCGCAGGGCTTCGAAGCCTTCGGCGCCAACCTCCAGGCCGAAGGTGGCGGACACCATGGCGCGGGCGCCACCGGAGACCACGTCGCGGATCAGTTGCTCGTCCATTGGCGGCAGGTCGCGCGCGGCGCGCATGGCCTGGCACACGGCGACGAAGTCGGGGGCGGTATCCAGCAGGGTGCCGTCCATGTCGAAGAGTACTGCTCGCAGGGCCATGCGCCTCAGTCCTCGCGCAGGGTCTGGATCATGTAGTTGACGTCGACGTCCGCCTCCAGCTTATAGCGTTTGGTCAGCGGGTTGTAGGTCAGGCCGATGATGTCACGCACCTCGAAGCCGGCCTGGCGACACCAGGCGCCGAGTTCGGACGGGCGGATGAACTTGCGGAAATCGTGAGTGCCGCGTGGCAGCAGGCGCAGCACGTACTCGGCGCCGACGATGGCGAACAGGTAGGCCTTGGGGTTGCGGTTGATGGTGGAGAAGAACACCTGGCCACCGGGCTTGACCAGCTTGTGGCAGGCGCGGATCACCGAGGACGGGTCGGGCACGTGCTCGAGCATCTCCAGGCAGGTGACCACGTCGAACTGGCCAGGCATCTCCTCGGCCAGGGCCTCGGCGGTGATCTGCCGGTACTCAACCTCTACGCCGGACTCCAGCTGGTGCAGCTGGGCCACGGCCAGCGGCGCCTCGCCCATGTCGATGCCGGTGACCGTGGCCCCGCGCTGGGCCATGGACTCGCTGAGGATGCCGCCGCCGCAGCCGACGTCGAGCACCTTCTTGCCGGCCAGGCCGACGCGCTCGTCGATCCAGTTGACCCGTAGCGGGTTGATGTCGTGCAGCGGCTTGAACTCGCTCTCGCGGTCCCACCAGCGGTGGGCGAGGGCCTCGAATTTGGCGATTTCGGCGTGGTCGACGTTGCTCATGCGGACTTTCCTTTAAATCGAATGCTTGCCAGCAATGCGCGCGCCCCAGGCGCGGGCATTGGCGATGATGTTTTCTTCATCGAGACGTGTCAGTCGGCCGTCGTCGAGCAGCTGTTTGCCGCCGACCCAGAGGTGCTTGGCGCAGCTGCGGCTGCCGGCGTAGATCAGTTGCGACACCGGGTCGTAGACCGGCTGCTGGGCCAGGCCGGAGAGGTCGAAGGCGGCCAGGTCGGCCAGCTTGCCCGGCTCCAGCGAGCCGGTGTCCTCGTCCAGGCCGAGGGCGCGGGCGCCGTTGAGGGTGGCCATGCGCAGCGCGGCGTGGGCATTCAGGGCGGTGGCGCTGCCGGCCACGGCCTTGGCCAGCAGGGCGGCGGTGCGGGTCTCGCCGAGCAGGTCGAGGTCGTTGTTGCTGGCCGCGCCATCGGTGCCGACGGCTACGTTGACGCCAGCCTGCCAGAGTTTTTCCACCGGGCAGAAGCCGCTGGCCAGCTTGAGGTTGGACTCGGGGCAGTGGATCACGCTGCTGTTGCTTTCCACCAGTAGCTCTACGTCTGCCTCGTCGATCTGGGTCATGTGCACGGCCTGGAAGCGCGGGCCGAGCAGGCCCAGGCCCGCCAGTCGCTGCAGCGGGCGCATGCCGTGCAGCTCCAGGCTTTGCTGCACCTCGAAGGCGGTCTCGTGGACGTGCATGTGGATGCCGGCGTCCAGCTCCTCGGCCAGCATCAACACCTGCTGCAGCTTATCGTCGCTGACCGAGTAGGGCGCGTGGGGGCCGAAGGCGATCTTGATCCGCGGGTGCTGCTTGAGGTCGTCGAACAGACGCAGCCCCTTGCGCAGGGCCTCCTCGGCGTCGCGCGCGCCGGGGGTGGGGAAGTCCAGCACCGGGATGGTCAGCTGGGCGCGGATGCCGCTCTTGTGCACCAGCTCGCTGGCCACTTCCGGGAAGAAGTACATGTCGGAGAAGCAGCCGATGCCACCCTTGAGCTGCTCGGCGATGGCCAGTTCGGTGCCGTCGCGCACGAAGTCCTCGTCGACCCACTGGGCCTCGGCCGGCCAGATATGGTCCTGCAGCCAGCTCATCAGCGGCAGGTCATCGGCCAGGCCGCGGAATAGGGTCATCGCCGCGTGGCCATGGGCGTTGACCAGGCTCGGGGTGAGTACGCAGCCCGGCAGTTCGCGTACCTGCGTAGACGGGTGGCGCAGGGCCTCGGTGCGCGGGGCGAGCAAGGCGATGCGGCCGTCGCGAATGCCCAGGCCGTAGTCGCGCAATACCACGCCGGCGGGCTCGACCGGCACCAGCCAGCTGGGCAGGAGCAGCAGGTCGAGCGGCTGGCGCGGTTCGGGCATGGCATTTATCCGGGCAATAAAAAGGTGGCGGCAGTATAACTGAGCCACGGCGGGGCCGGCTCGCTATAATCCGCGGCTTTTCGTTTCACCTTGTGGGGATGTCATGCGCGACAAACTGTTGGCAGCGGAGAAGGTAAAGGCCATCGAGTGGCGCGACGGCACATTGTTCCTGCTGGACCAGCGCCTGTTGCCAGGCGAGGAAACCTGGCTGGCCTATGGCTCGGCCGCCGGCGTGGCCGAGGCCATCCGCAGCATGGTGGTGCGTGGTGCGCCGGCCATCGGCATCGCCGCCGCCTTCGGCCTGGTGCTGGGCGCGCGGGCGCGCCTGGCCGCCACCGGCGACTGGCAGGCGGCGCTGGAGGAGGACTTCCGGGTGCTGGCCGAGTCGCGGCCGACCGCGGTCAACCTGTTCTGGGCGCTGGATCGCATGCGCGAGCGCCTGCAGCGGCTGAAGGCGGGCGAGAATGCCCTGGCGGCGCTGGAGGCCGAGGCGGTCGGCATCTTCGACAGCGACCGCGAGGCCAACCTGACCATGGCCCAGCTCGGCCTGGAACTGATCCGCAAGCACCAGAACACTCCGCAGAAGCTGCTCACCCATTGCAATACCGGGGCCCTGGCCACCGGCGGCTTCGGTACCGCACTGGGCGTGATTCGTGCCGCCCACCAGGCCGGCTTGATCGAGCGGGTGTTCGCCGACGAAACCCGACCCTGGCTGCAGGGCTCGCGCCTGACCGCCTGGGAGCTGGCCGGCGAGGGCGTGCCGGTCAGCCTGAACGCCGACTCCGCCGCCGCGCACCTGATGAAGACCGAGGGCATCACCTGGGTGATCGTCGGCGCCGACCGCATCACTGCCAATGGCGACGTGGCCAACAAGATCGGCACCTACCAGCTGGCGGTCAACGCCATGCACCACGGCGTGCGCTTCATGGTGGTGGCGCCCAGCTCGACCATCGATATGAGCCTGGAAGACGGCGAGGACATCCCCATCGAGGAGCGCGACGGCCGCGAGCTGCTGGAAGTCGGTGGTCAGCGCATCGCCGCCGAGGTGCACGCGGTCAATCCGGTGTTCGACGTGACGCCGGCCGACCTGATCGACGCGATCGTCACCGAAAAAGGGGTGGTCGAGCGGCCAGATGCGGCGAAAATGGCGCAACTCATGTGCCGCAAGCGCCTGCACTGAGCCTGTCGCCCGGGCGCCCGCCGGGGTAGGTCTGCACCGGTGACTGTGGTAAGCTCCGGCAGTTTTCGGGCGGCCCCATGCGGGCCGCTCCATTTGCGCCAATAACCGACTTAACTCGTTGATTTGTCGTGAGTCGCTGCCACGCAGGGGCGGCCACGGCGGACTCCGGTCAGGCCCAGGAAGGGTGCGACGGGGTTTCACCAGAATAAGGAACCAGGCTTCTCATGGGCGAACTGGCCAAAGAAATCCTCCCGGTCAATATCGAAGACGAGCTGAAACAGTCCTACCTCGACTACGCCATGAGCGTGATCGTCGGGCGTGCGCTGCCGGATGCGCGCGACGGTCTCAAGCCGGTGCACCGTCGTGTGCTCTACGCCATGAGCGAGCTGGGCAACGACTGGAACAAGGCCTACAAGAAGTCCGCCCGTGTGGTCGGTGACGTGATCGGTAAGTACCACCCGCACGGCGACACCGCGGTGTACGACACCATCGTGCGCATGGCCCAGCCTTTCTCCCTGCGCTACATGCTGGTCGACGGCCAGGGCAACTTCGGTTCGGTGGACGGCGACAACGCCGCGGCCATGCGTTACACCGAAGTACGTATGGCCAAGCTGGCCCACGAGCTGCTGGCCGACCTGGACAAGGAAACCGTCGACTGGGTGCCCAACTACGACGGCACCGAGCAGATCCCGGCGGTCATGCCGACCAAGATACCCAACCTGCTGGTCAATGGTTCGTCCGGTATCGCCGTGGGCATGGCGACCAACATCCCGCCGCACAACCTGTCCGAGGTGATCGACGGCTGCCTGGCGCTGATCGACAACCCCGAGCTGACCGTCGACGAGCTGATGCAGTACATCCCCGGTCCGGACTTCCCGACCGCGGGCATCATCAACGGCCGCGCCGGCATCATCGAGGCCTACCGCACCGGCCGCGGGCGCATCTACATGCGCGCCCGCGCCACCGTCGAGGACATGGAGAAGGGCGGCAGCCGCCAGCAGATCATCGTCACCGAACTGCCCTACCAGCTGAACAAGGCGCGCCTGATCGAGAAGATCGCCGAGCTGGTCAAAGAGAAGAAGATCGAAGGCATCACCGAACTGCGCGACGAGTCCGACAAGGACGGCATGCGCGTGGTCATCGAGCTGCGCCGTGGCGAAGTCGGCGAGGTGGTGCTGAACAACCTCTACGCCCAGACCCAGATGCAGAGCGTGTTCGGCATCAACGTGGTGGCCCTGGTCGACGGCCAGCCGCGCACGCTGAACCTGAAAGACATGCTCGAAGTGTTCGTCCGTCACCGCCGCGAAGTGGTGACCCGTCGCACCGTGTACGAGCTGCGCAAGGCGCGCGAGCGTGGCCACATCCTCGAGGGCCAGGCGGTTGCCCTGTCCAACATCGACCCGGTGATCGAGCTGATCAAGACCTCGCCGACCCCGGCCGAGGCCAAGGAGCGTCTGATCGCCACCGCCTGGGAGTCCAGCGCCGTGGAGGCCATGGTCGAGCGCGCCGGCGCCGATTCCTGCCGTCCGGAAGACCTGGAGCCGCAGTACGGCCTGCGCGAGGGCAAGTACTACCTGTCGCCCGAGCAGGCCCAGGCCATCCTCGAGCTGCGCCTGCACCGCCTGACCGGCCTGGAGCACGAGAAGCTGCTGGCCGAGTACCAGGAAATCCTCACCCAGATCGGCGAGCTGATCCGCATCCTGACCAACCCCGAGCGCCTGATGGAAGTCATCCGCGAGGAGCTGGAGAAGGTCAAGGCCGAGTTCGGCGATGCTCGTCGCACCGAGATCATGGCCTCGCAGATGGACCTGACCATCGCCGACCTGATCACCGAGGAAGAGCGCGTCGTCACCATCTCCCACGGCGGCTACGCCAAGTCCCAGCCGCTCGCCGCCTACCAGGCGCAGCGTCGTGGCGGCAAGGGCAAGTCAGCCACCGGGGTGAAGGACGAGGACTACATCGAGCACCTGCTGGTCGCCAACAGCCACGCCACCCTGCTGCTGTTCTCCAGCAAGGGCAAGGTCTACTGGCTGCGTACCTTCGAGATTCCCGAGGCCTCGCGCGCTGCGCGCGGTCGTCCGCTGGTCAACCTGCTGCCGCTGGACGAGGGTGAACGCATCACTGCCATGCTGCAGATCGACCTGGAGGCCGTGCGCGCCCGCTTCGCCGATGAAGAAAGCGAAGATGACGACGTGGTTGCCGAGCAGGTCGCCGAGGTGGTCGAGGCGGAAGACGCCGAAGAAGGCGACGACGCCGACTTCAGCCAGGACGAGCCGACCGGTGCCTATATCTTCATGGCCACCGCCTACGGCACCGTGAAGAAGACCCCGCTGATCCAGTTCACCAAGCCGCGCTCCAACGGCCTGATCGCCCTGAAGCTCGAAGAGGGCGACTCGCTGATCGCCGCCGCCATCACCGACGGCTCGAAGGACGTGATGATGTTCTCCGACGCCGGCAAGGTGATCCGCTTCAAGGAGAGCAAGGTACGCATCATGGGCCGCCTGGCCCGCGGCGTGCGCGGCATGCGTCTGGCCGATGGGCAGCGCATCATCTCCATGCTGATCCCGGAAGCCGGTGCGCAGATTCTTACCGCCTCCGCGCGCGGCTACGGCAAGCGCACCCCGCTGGCCGACTATCCGCGCCGCGGTCGTGGTGGCCAGGGCGTGATCGCCATGGTGATCAACGAGCGTAATGGCAAGTTGGTCGGTGCCGTGCAGGTGCTGGATGGCGAGGAGATCATGCTGATCTCCGACCAGGGCACCCTGGTGCGTACCCGTGTAGATGAAGTCCGTGGTGCGGGTCGTAACACCCAGGGTGTGATCCTGATCAAGCTGGCCGAGGACGAGACCCTGGTCGGCCTTGAGCGCGTGCAGGAGCCCTCCGGCGGCGACGAAGACGAGCTGGAAGCGCTGGAAGGCGAAATCGTCGAGCAGAACGAAGAAACGGTGACCGAGGCCGAAGAAGGCGCGGAGACCGGTAACAGCGAAGAGTGAGAGAGTCGAAGTGAGCAAACGCGCCCATAACTTCTGCGCCGGCCCGGCCGCGCTTCCCACCGCCGTGCTGGAGCGTGCCCAGGCGGAGATGCTCGACTGGCAGGGCAAGGGCCTGTCCGTGATGGAAATGAGCCATCGCAGTGATGAGTACGTGGCCATCGCCGAGAAGGCCGAACACGACCTGCGCGACCTGCTGAGCATTCCCAGCGACTACAAGGTGCTGTTCCTGCAGGGTGGCGCCAGCCAGCAGTTCGCCGAGATCCCGCTCAACCTGCTGCCGGAAGACGGCGTGGCCGACTACATCGAGACCGGCATCTGGTCGAAGAAGGCCATCGAGGAGGCGCAGCGCTACGGCAACATCAACGTCGCCGCCAGCGCCAAGGGCTACGACTACTTCGCCATTCCCGGGCAGAACGAGTGGCAGCTGTCGAAAGATGCCGCCTACGTGCACTACGCCAGCAACGAGACCATCGGTGGCCTGCAGTTCGACTGGATCCCCGAGGTGGGCGATACCCCGCTGGTGGTGGACATGTCCTCGGACATCCTCTCCCGCGAGATCGACGTCTCCAAGTTCGGCCTGATCTACGCCGGCGCGCAGAAGAACATCGGGCCGAGCGGCCTGGTGGTTGCGATCATCCGCGAAGACCTGCTGGGACGCGCCCGCAGCGTCTGCCCGACCATGCTCAACTACAAGGTCGCCGCCGACAACGGCTCCATGTACAACACCCCGGCGACCTATTCCTGGTATCTCTCCGGCCTGGTCTTCGAGTGGCTGAAGGAGCAGGGCGGCGTCGCCGCTATGGAGAAGCGTAACAAGGCCAAGAAGGACCTGCTGTACAAGGCCATCGATGCCAGCGATTTCTACACCAACCCGATCCAGCCGAGCGCGCGCTCCTGGATGAACGTGCCGTTCCGCCTGGCCGACGAGAAGCTGGACAAGGCCTTCCTCGCCGGCGCCGAAGCGCGCGGCCTGCTCAACCTCAAGGGCCACCGCTCGGTAGGCGGCATGCGTGCCTCCATCTACAACGCCACCGGTCTGGATGCCGTGGAGGCCCTGGTGGCTTACATGGCCGAGTTCGAGAAGGAGCACGGCTGATGAGTGACGCCGATCAGCTCAAGGCGCTGCGGGTTCGCATCGACAGCCTCGACGAGAAGATCCTCGAGCTGATCAGTGAGCGCGCGCGCTGCGCCCAGGATGTGGCACGGGTCAAGATGGCTTCCCTGCCGGCAGGCGAGAAGCCGGTGTTCTACCGCCCCGAGCGCGAAGCCTGGGTGCTCAAGCACATCATGGAGCTGAACAAGGGCCCGCTGGACAACGAGGAAATGGCGCGGCTGTTCCGCGAGATCATGTCCTCCTGCCTGGCCCTGGAGCAGCCGCTCAAGGTGGCCTATCTCGGCCCGGAAGGCACCTTCAGCCAGGCCGCGGCGATGAAGCACTTCGGTCATTCGGTGATCAGCGTGCCGATGGCCGCCATCGACGAGGTGTTCCGCGAAGTGGCCGCCGGCGCGGTCAACTTCGGCGTGGTGCCGGTGGAGAACTCCACCGAGGGCGCGATCAACCACACCCTGGACAGCTTCCTCGAGCACGACATGGTGATCTGTGGCGAGGTGGAGCTGCGCATCCACCACCACCTGCTGGTCGGCGATACCACCAAGACCGACAAGATCACCCGCATCTATTCCCACGCCCAGTCCCTGGCGCAGTGCCGCAAGTGGCTGGACGCGCACTACCCGAACGTCGAGCGCGTGGCTGTTTCCAGCAATGCCGAGGCGGCCAAGCGGGTGAAGAGCGAGTGGAACTCGGCGGCGATCGCCGGTGATATGGCGGCCAACCTCTATGGCCTGACCAAGCTGCAAGAGAAGATCGAGGACCGCCCGGACAACTCCACGCGCTTCCTCATCATCGGCAGCCAGGAAGTGCCGCCGACCGGCGACGACAAGACCTCGATCATCGTCTCCATGCGCAACAAACCGGGCGCGCTGCACGAGCTGCTGGTGCCGTTCCACACCAACGGCATCGATCTGACCCGCATCGAGACCCGCCCGTCGCGCAGCGGCAAGTGGACCTACGTGTTCTTCATCGACTTCGTCGGCCACCACCAGGACCCGCTGATCAAGGACGTGCTGGAAAAGATCAACAGCGAAGCCGTCGCCCTGAAGGTGCTGGGTTCCTACCCGAAAGCGGTTCTCTGAAGGAGCCACCATGAGTTGCGATTTCCTCGCCCTGGCCGTGCCGGGCGTGCAGAAGCTCTCGCCCTACGTGCCGGGCAAGCCGGTCGACGAGCTGGCCCGCGAGCTGAATCTCGACCCGGCCGGCATCGTCAAGCTGGCCAGCAACGAGAACCCGCTGGGCCCGTCGCCCAAGGCGCTGGAGGCGATCCGTGCGGCGCTGTCCGAGTTGACCCGCTACCCGGACGGCAACGGCTTCGAGCTGAAGACCAAACTGGCCGCCCGTTGTGGCGTCAGCCCGTCTCAGGTGACCCTGGGCAACGGCTCCAACGACATTCTCGACCTGGTCGCCCGCGCCTGGCTGGCGCCAGGCCTGAATTCGGTGTTCAGCCAGTACGCCTTCGCCGTGTACCCGATCGCCACCCAGGCTGTCGGCGCCCAGGGCAAGGTGGTGCCGGCCAAGGCGCATGGCCACGATCTGGAGGCCATGCTGGCCGCCATCGACGCCAATACCCGCGTGGTGTTCGTCGCCAACCCGAACAACCCGACCGGTACCTGGTTCGGTCCGGACGCGCTGGAGTCCTTCCTCGCCCGCGTGCCGCATAACGTGCTGGTGGTGCTGGACGAGGCCTATATCGAGTACGCCGAGGGCTTTGATCTGCCAGACGGCCTCGACTACCTGGCGCGCTACCCCAATCTGCTGGTCTCGCGCACCTTCTCCAAGGCCTATGGCCTGGCCTCGCTGCGCGTCGGCTATGCGCTTTCCTCGCCGCAGGTGGCCGATGTGCTCAACCGCGTGCGTGCGCCGTTCAACGTCAACAGCCTGGCCCTGGCCGCCGCCTGCGCGGCGCTGGACGATGCCGACTACCTGGCGGCCAGCCGTCGCACCAACGATGCCGGCATGGCCCAGCTGGAAGAGGGCTTCCGTCGCCTGGGGCTGAGCTGGATTCCGTCCAAGGGCAACTTCATCGCCGTCGACTTCGCTCGCGATGCTGCGCCGATCAACCAGGCGCTGCTGCAGGCCGGTGTCATCGTGCGCCCGGTGGCCGGCTACGGCATGCCGACCTTCCTGCGCGTGTCCATCGGCACCGAGCAGGAAAACGCCCGCTTCCTCGAGGCGCTGGAGCAGATTCTCCGTGGCTGATGCAATGCCGCTGCAACACGCGCTGGGCAAACTCGGCCGCCTGGTGGTGGTGGGGCTCGGCCTGATCGGCGGCTCCTTCGCCAAGGGCATGCGCGAGAAGGGGCTGTTCGACGAAGTGGTCGGCGTGGATCTGGATGCCGAGTCGCGCCGCCTGGCCGTGGAGCTGGGCGTGGTTGACCGCTGCGAAACCGAGCTGGCGGCCGCCTGTCAGGGCGCCTCGGTGATCCAGTTGGCGGTGCCTATCCTGGCCATGGAAAAGCTGCTGGGCCAACTGGCCAAACTGGAACTGGGTGATGCGGTGCTCACCGACGTCGGCAGCGCCAAGGGCAATGTGGTGCGTGCGGCGCGCCTGGCCTTCGACGGCAAAGTGGCGCGCTTCGTGCCCGGTCATCCGATCGCCGGCTCCGAGCAGAGCGGGGTGGAAGCTTCCAACGCCGAGCTGTTCCGTCGGCACAAGATGATCCTCACGCCGCAAGAGTCCACCGATGCCGCGGCGCTGGCGCTGGTCGACGGCCTGTGGCGCGCCCTGGGGGCCGACGTGGAGCACATGGAGGTGGAGCACCATGACCAGGTGCTGGCCGCCACCAGCCACCTGCCGCACCTGCTGGCCTTCACCCTGGTCGACTCGCTGGCCAAGCGCAGCGAGAACCTGGAGATATTCCGATACGCCGCCGGCGGCTTCCGCGATTTCACGCGGATCGCCGGTAGCGACCCGGTGATGTGGCACGACATCTTCCTCGCCAACCGCGAGGCGGTGCTGCGCACCCTCGACGCATTTCGCGACGACCTCGACGCCCTGCGCGGTGCGGTCGACGCTGGGGACGGGCATCAGTTGCTCGGCGTGTTCACCCGCGCCCGGCATGCCCGCGAGCATTTCAGCAAAATCCTGGCCCGCAGGGCCTATGTGGACGCCATGCACTCGAACGACCTGATCTACCTCGCCAATCCCGGTGGCTCGCTCTCCGGCCGCATCCGCGTACCGGGCGACAAGTCCATCTCGCACCGCTCGATCATGCTCGGCTCGCTGGCCGAAGGCGTGACCCAGGTGGAGGGCTTCCTCGAGGGCGAGGACGCCCTGGCCACCCTGCAGGCCTTCCGCGACATGGGCGTGGTGATCGAAGGTCCGCATCACGGCAAGGTGACCATCCATGGCGTCGGCCTGAATGGCCTGAAGCCGCCGCCCGGCCCGCTGTACCTGGGCAACTCCGGTACCTCCATGCGCCTGCTCTCCGGCCTGCTGGCCGCGCAGCCGTTCGACACCGTGCTGACCGGCGACGCCTCGCTGTCCAAGCGCCCGATGAACCGCGTGGCCAAGCCGCTGCGCGAGATGGGCGCGGTGATCGAGACCGGTCCTGAAGGTCGTCCGCCGCTGACCATTCGCGGTGGCCAACGCCTGACCGGCATGAGCTACGAAATGCCGATGGCCAGTGCCCAAGTCAAATCCTGCCTGCTGCTGGCTGGCCTGTACGCCGCCGGCGAGACCCGCGTCACCGAGCCGGCGCCGACCCGCGACCACACCGAGCGCATGCTGCGCGGCTTCGGCTACCCGGTGGCGGTGGATGGCAATGTCGCCAGCGTCGAATCCGGTCACAAGCTCAGTGCTACCCATATCGAAGTGCCGGCGGACATCTCCTCGGCCGCCTTCTTCCTGGTCGCCGCCAGCATCGCCGAGGGTTCCGAACTGGTGCTGGAGCATGTCGGCATCAACCCGACCCGCACCGGCGTGATCGACATCCTCAAGCTGATGGGCGCCGACCTGGGCCTGGAAAACCAGCGCGAAGTCGGCGGCGAGCCGGTGGCGGACATCCGCGTGCGTGCGGCCAAGCTCAAGGGTATCGACATCCCCGAGGACCTGGTGCCGCTGGCCATCGATGAGTTCCCGGTGCTGTTTGTCGCCGCTGCCTGTGCCGAGGGCCGTACCGTGCTGCGCGGCGCCGAGGAGCTGCGCGTGAAGGAATCCGACCGCATCCAGGTGATGGCCGACGGCCTGATCGCCCTGGGCGTGAAAGCTGAGCCGACTCCGGACGGCATCATCATCGAAGGCGGCCCGATTGGCGGCGGCGAGGTGTGGAGCCACGGCGACCATCGCATCGCCATGTCCTTCAGCGTCGCCTCGCTGCGCGCCACGGCACCGATCCGCATCCACGACTGCGCCAACGTCGCCACCTCCTTCCCCAACTTCCTCGGCCTGGCCGCCAGTGCCGGCATCCGCGTGGTGGAGGAGGGCAAATGAGCGCCATGGTGATCACCATCGACGGACCGAGCGGCTCGGGCAAGGGTACCGTCGCTGGCCTGCTGGCTGCCAAGCTGGGCTGGAAGCTGCTGGATTCCGGCGCGCTCTATCGCCTGCTGGCCTTCGCCGCCGGTAATCACGGCATTGACCTGACCAACGAGGAGGCGCTGAAGACACTGGCCGCCCACCTGGACGTGCAGTTCATCGACAAGCGCATCATCCTCGAGGGCGAGGAAGTCACCGACGCCATCCGTAATGAACAGGTCGGTGCCGGTGCCTCCATGGTCGCTTCGTTGCCGGCGGTGCGCGAGGCGCTCCTGCAGCGTCAGCGCGCCTTCCGCGAGGCACCGGGCCTGGTGGCCGATGGTCGCGACATGGGCACCGTGGTGTTCCCGGACGCGCCGCTGAAGATCTACCTGACCGCCAGCGCCGAGGAACGGGCCCGTCGCCGCTACCTGCAGTTGAAAGGCAAGGTGGAAGGTGTTAGCCTGCCGAGTCTGCTAGACGAGATTCGTGCGCGTGATGAGCGCGACATGCAGCGCGCCGTGGCTCCGCTGAAGCCGGCGGCTGACGCCATTCAGCTGGATTCCACCGAGCTGAGCATCGAGCAGGTGCTGGAAAGAATTCTCAGCGAGGTCGCCAATCGTGATCTCGCGGGTAACTGAGCCACGGCTGACTTAAGTCGAAAGGCTCGCAAGGAGGCAGGCGGGAGACCAGTCACAGTCCCGCAGGCCTCTTTTTACATGAACGAACCCACATTGTCTGGAGTGTGGTTTGGGCGAATCCCCGCCCTTGATCAACAGGAATCAACATGAGCGAAAGCTTTGCAGAACTTTTTGAAGAAAGCCTGAAATCCCTCGACATGCAGCCGGGTGCCATCATCACCGGCATCGTGGTCGACATCGACGGTGACTGGGTCACCGTACATGCCGGCCTGAAGTCCGAGGGCGTCATCCCGCTCGACCAGTTCTTCAACGAACAAGGCGAGCTGACCATCAAGGTCGGTGACGAAGTCCACGTTGCGCTGGACGCTGTGGAAGACGGCTTCGGTGAAACCAAGCTGTCCCGCGAGAAAGCCAAGCGCGCCGAGTCCTGGCTGGTTCTGGAAGCTGCGTTCAACGCTGAAGAAGTGGTCAAGGGCGTTATCAACGGCAAGGTCAAAGGCGGCTTCACCGTTGACGTCAACGGCATCCGCGCGTTCCTGCCGGGCTCCCTGGTCGATGTCCGTCCGGTGCGTGATACCACCCACCTGGAAGGCAAAGAGCTGGAGTTCAAGGTCATCAAGCTGGACCAGAAGCGCAACAACGTTGTCGTTTCCCGTCGCAGCGTGCTGGAAGCCGAGAACAGCGCCGAGCGCGAAGCTCTGCTGGAATCCCTGCAGGAAGGCCAGCAGGTCAAAGGTATCGTCAAGAACCTCACCGACTACGGTGCGTTCGTTGACCTGGGCGGCGTAGACGGTCTGCTGCACATCACCGACATGGCCTGGAAGCGCATCAAGCACCCGTCCGAGATCGTCAACGTTGGCGACGAGATCGACGTCAAGGTCCTGAAGTACGACCGCGAGCGCAACCGCGTCTCCCTGGGTCTGAAGCAGCTGGGCGAAGATCCGTGGGTCGCCATCAAGGCCCGTTATCCGGAAGGCACCCGTGTTACCGCCAAAGTCACCAACCTGACCGACTACGGCTGCTTCGCCGAGCTGGAAGAGGGCGTGGAAGGCCTGGTGCACGTGTCCGAGATGGATTGGACCAACAAGAACATCCACCCGTCCAAGGTCGTTCAGGTCGGCGACGAAGTGGAAGTTCAGGTTCTGGACATCGACGAAGAGCGTCGTCGTATCTCCCTGGGCATCAAGCAGTGCAAGTCGAACCCGTGGGAAGACTTCTCCGGTCAGTTCAACAAGGGCGACAAGATCTCCGGCACCATCAAGTCGATCACCGATTTCGGTATCTTCATCGGCCTGGACGGCGGTATCGATGGTCTGGTTCACCTGTCCGACATCTCCTGGAACGAAGTGGGCGAAGAAGCCGTACGCCGCTTCAAGAAGGGCGACGAGCTGGAAACCGTCATCCTCTCCGTTGATCCGGAGCGCGAGCGCATCTCCCTGGGCATCAAGCAGCTGGAAGACGATCCGTTCTCCAACTACGCCTCCCTGAACGAGAAAGGCACCATCGTGCGCGGTACCGTCAAGGAAGTGGACGCCAAGGGCGCCGTGATCAGCCTGGGTGGCGACATCGAAGGCATCCTGAAGGCTTCCGAAATCAGCCGCGACCGCGTCGAAGACGCCCGCAACGTGCTGAAGGAAGGCGACGAAGTCGAAGCCAAGATCATCAGCATCGACCGCAAGTCCCGCGTTATCAGCCTGTCCATCAAGTCCAAAGACGTCGAAGACGAGAAGGATGCGATGAAAGAGCTGCGTAACAAGCAGGAAGCCGAGACCACTGGTCCGACCACCATCGGTGATCTGATCCGTGCCCAGATGAACCAGAACTAAGTTCCGGTTTCAGCTGGAAAAAGGGCGACTTCGGTCGCCCTTTTTCGTTTCCGCGCCAATCATCATCCCCTCTTGACATTCGGACTATCCAAAGCCTGGCGGGCGTGCTAAAAACACCCTACTAGATGATCTAGCCGCTTGAAAAAGAAGGGAAAACCATGACCAAGTCGGAGTTGATCGAGCGTATTGTCAGTCACCAGGGGCTGCTGTCCTCCAAGGACGTGGAGCTGGCGATCAAGACCATGCTGGAGCAGATGTCCCAGGCTCTGGCTACCGGTGATCGCATCGAGATCCGCGGCTTTGGCAGCTTTTCCCTGCATTACCGTGCGCCGCGCGTGGGACGCAACCCCAAGACCGGCGAGTCGGTGCGGCTGGATGGCAAGTACGTGCCGCACTTCAAGCCTGGCAAGGAACTGCGCGATCGCGTCAACGAAGATGAGTGAGTCGCCAGTGGTGGGAGGCTATCTGTGCTGAGCCGTGTTGCACGCCTTGTCTGGTTTGCGGTTGTTTCCCTTATTGCAGGCTCGATTCTGCTGCTCATCCTGCAGAACCCACAAAGCTCCCGGTTTCACTTCTTGTTCTGGGAAACTCCCGAGCTGCCTTTTTCTATTTTGCTTATCCTGGCTTTCGGGCTAGGTATTTTTGTAATGATGCTTTGCTTGGTGGGATACAAGCTTTTCAGGCTCAAGCCTGGCAGGTGATAGGCGTTTCACATGGTCGGCAGCTACAAAGATGACCAAAGTGTGATCGGTTGGTGTGGCTATTTGTGATGTGGTGCGCATTGTCATGGCGGTATCTTTTTGACAGTCCCGTGACGAGGGCTAGCTTGTTCAGGGCGTGATCAGGATTCACGCCTCATCAATGAAAAGGAGCTTCGTCATGCGCAATAATCCCTTCGCTATTCTGCTGTTTTCCTGCCTTGCAACTCTTTCCCTCGGTGTAGCTGCCGCCGAATCAACAGATGCTCCCAGCGTGCCTGCCGAACAGGTGCAGATGCCTTCCGGGCAGGTAGACCTCAATACGGCTGACGCTGCAACTCTCGATGCTGGGTTGCTGGGAGTGGGGCCGGCCAAGGCGCAGGCAATTATCGATCACCGCAACAGCAATGGACCCTTCGCCTCGGTGGATGAGCTTCTGGAGGTCAAAGGCATAGGGGCGGCGATTCTCGAAAAGAATCGCGAGCGCATCAGAGTCAACTGATGCCGCAGCAATGAAAAAGCCGGTCACCGACCGGCTTTTTCATTTGCCCGGCTGGTTACAATGTGGGTTGGTGATGGCTCGGAGGTAGGCTGTGGTGCCGGTACAACGCTCACTCGGATTCGCTGGCATTGGCCTGATGGGCCTTCCCATGGCTCGCCGCCTTCTCGGCGCCGGTTATGCCCTCAGTGTCTGGAATCGCTCCAAGGGGAAGTGTACTGAACTCGGTCCCGAAGGGGCGAGGGTGGTGTCCGAGCCTGCTCATCTGTGTGATGACGCAGATCTGGTGTTGCTCTGCTTGGCTGACACCGAAGCTGTGCGCCAGGTCGTCTTCGGCCGAGGAGGGATCGTCGAGAGGGCCCGGCCTGGCCAGCTTCTGGTTGACTTCTCCAGCCTGGATCCCGCCGCGACGCGCGAAATGGCGGCCGAACTGGAGGTGCGAACCGGTATGCGCTGGATCGACGCGCCCGTATCCGGTGGTACCCAGGGGGCTGTGGCTGGAACGCTGGCGATCATGGCCGGTGGCCGTCAAGAAGATATCGAACGTGTGCGTCCACTGCTGATGCACCTGGGGCAGCGGGTGACTCGCATGGGTGATGTAGGGGCGGGGCAGGTGACCAAGGTATGCAATCAGATGCTGGTGGCCTGTAATGCGCTAGTAATCGGTGAAGTGGTGGCCCTGGCCGAGCGTGCGGGTGTCGATGCCCGCCTGCTGGCCCCGGCTCTGGCTGGTGGTTTTGCAGACTCCAAACCGTTGCAGATACTCGCGCCGCAGATGGCCGAGCGGTGTTTCGAGCCAATCAAGTGGCATGTGCGTACCTTGCTCAAGGATCTGGATACTGCAGTCAAGCTGTCTCGCGAGCAGGGCAGCGCTACCCCCATGAGCGGTCTGGCGGCGCAGCTGATGCGTATGCACGGCAGTCAGGGATATCTCGACAGGGATCCGGCAACCCTGATCGACCTGTTTCAGGAGTCGACATCGTGAAGGTCTGCGCCAACCTGTCGCTCCTGTTCACTGAACTGCCCCTTGCCGAGCGAGTCGCTGCTGCGCTGCTGGCAGGCTTCGACGGGGTGGAAATTCAGTTCCCCTACGACCTGCCGGCGATGCAGTTGAATGAGGCCCTTGAGCGATCCGGACTGCCCCTGGTGCTGATCAATCTCCCGGCTGGTGATCTGATGCAGGGTGGGGCTGGGCTGGCGTCCGTGCCGTCCCGTCAGGCTGAGTTCATGGCGGCGCTGGAACAGGCCCTAGCCTACGCGGGCAAGGTGCGTCCACTGTGCGTTAATGTGCTCCCCGGTCGGCGGGTTGAGGGAATTTCCCGCGAACACGCCTTGAGCACCCTTGCCGCCAATCTACACAGGGCGGCCGAAGCTTTCATGGAGCTCGGCATTCGTGTGCTATGCGAGGCGATCAACCCACTGGATATGCCGGGCTTTCTGATCAACACGCCCGAGCAGCTCGACGAGTTATTACAGCGGGTTGCGCATCCTAACTGTTTGGCCCAGCTCGATCTCTATCATATGGCGCGGCAGGGTTTGGATCTGCAGGCCGGTATTCGCCTGTTGGCGGGACGTATTGGCCATGTGCAGTTTGCCGACTGTCCTGGCAGGGGGATGCCAGGTAGCGGTGAGCTGGATTTCGAGTCAGTTCTGAGAGAGTTGAGGGCAAGCGGCTACCGAGGTTGGTTGGGCGCCGAGTACATCCCTGATCGGTCATCGCCCACGGCGTTCGATTGGCTGGCGCATTGGCGTTCTGCTGGTGGGGTCCTCGCCTGCGAGGTCTGATTGTGGGGTGCCTGTGGTATTTCCTGGTAAGAGAAAGCTATGGCCTTGCGTATTTTGCTGACTGGTGGTGCCGGCTTTATCGGCTCTGCGGTGATCCGTCATCTGATCGAGAACACCGACCATAAGGTCGCCAACCTAGACAAGTTGACCTATGCGGGAAATCTGGACTCGCTGGCCATGGTCGCCGACTCTCCACGTTACAGTTTTCATCAGCTCGACATCTGCGAGTGCCAGGAGTTGGACCGGGTATTCGCTGATTTCAGACCGACGACCGTGATGCACTTGGCTGCAGAGTCACATGTCGATCGGTCCATCGAGTGGCCTGCAGACTTCATACGGACCAACATAGTCGGCACATACAGTCTGCTGGAGGCTGCTCGGCGTTATTGGCAGACACTGCCGGGCATTGAGCGCCAGACCTTCCGCTTCCTTCATGTTTCCTCAGACGAGGTATTTGGCGATCTGGAGGGGAAGGGAGGGCTTTTTACCGAAACCACGCCCTATGCACCCAGTTCGCCGTACTCGGCGTCCAAGGCAAGCGCAGATCACTTGGTCCGGGCGTGGATGCGTACCTATGGCCTGCCGGTGCTGGTGACCAACTGCTCGAACAACTATGGCCCTTTCCAGTTTCCGGAAAAGCTTATCCCACACATGATCCTCAATGCTTTGCATGGGCAGTCTCTGCCGGTTTACGGGGATGGCTCGCAGGTGCGTGACTGGCTATTTGTCGAGGATCATGCCCGGGCATTGGTCGACGTGGTAACCCAAGGCAGGGTAGGGGAAACCTACAATATTGGCGGGCATCACGAAATGCCTAACCTTGAAGTGGTTGAAGCCATCTGTGCCCTGCTGGACGAACTTCAACCCTGTGAGTCGGGTGCCTACCGGGAGCGCATCAGGTTTGTGCAGGATCGCCCCGGACATGACCGGCGCTATGCCATCGACGCCAGCAAGATCGAGCGTGAGCTGGGCTGGCGCCCCCAGGAAACATTTTCAAGCGGTATCCGCAAAACGGTGGTCTGGTATCTGGAGAATCGGTGGTGGTGGCAGCGTGTGCTGAGCGGTGACTATCGACTGGCTAGACTGGGTGATCAGCCATGAATGAGGCGGCACTGTGCGCTCTATGAAAAGGGGCATTCAATGAAGGGCATCATTCTTGCCGGTGGTTCTGGTACCCGCTTGCACCCCATTACCCGAGGCGTCTCCAAGCACCTGCTGCCCATCTACGACAAGCCGATGATCTATTACCCACTGTCGGTGCTGATGCTGGCTGGTATACGCGAAGTTCTGATTATTTCAACTCCGGATGATCTACCCAATTTCCGTAAGCTGCTTGGCGATGGCAGCGCTTTCGGCATCGACCTGGACTATGCCGAGCAGCCTTCCCCCGACGGTCTGGCGCAGGCTTTTCTGATCGGTGAGTCGTTCATCGGGAGCGACAGAGTATGCCTCATCCTCGGAGATAGCATTTTCTATGGCTATGGTTTCAGTGCGATGCTGCAGGAAGCGATGCGACGCATGCAGGGGGCAACGGTCTTCGCCTACCATGTGAGTGATCCTCGGCGTTTCGGTGTGGTGGAGTTCGATGCTGCAGGCAAAGCAGTATCCATCGAAGAGAAACCGGCGTTGCCGAAATCCAATTATGCGGTTACGGGGTTGTACTTCTACGATAACTCGGTGATCGAGTTGGCCAAGCGGATCAGGCCCTCTGCACGCGGTGAGCTAGAGATTACCGACATCAATAGCGCTTACCTGGAGCGTGGTGATCTGCGCGTCAGCCTGCTTGGCCGTGGCTTCGCCTGGCTGGACGCGGGCACCCACGATTCCTTGATGGAGGCCGGCCACTTCGTACAGACCATCGAGTCCCGCCAGGGACTCAAGGTGGCGTGTTTGGAGGAGATCGCCTATCGCCAGGGCTGGTTATCGGCAGAGCAATTGGCGATCCAGGCGCGCGAGCTGGGTAAAACAGGGTACGGACAGTATCTGCTGCATTTGCTAGAGCAAGAGAATCATTCGTGAAGGTGATTGAAACGGCACTGCCCGGCGTGTTGATCATTGAGCCGAGAGTGTTTTTCGATGCGCGGGGATTTTTTCTGGAGACTTTCCAGAGCGAGCGTTATCGCGAGGTAGGCATTGATCTGCCGTTCGTGCAGGACAATCATTCGCGCTCTTCGCGCGGAGTGCTTCGTGGTCTGCATTTTCAGCGTACCCGCCCGCAGGGCAAGCTGGTGCGTGTCAGCAGGGGGGCGGTCTACGATGTCGCTGTGGATGTCGATCCGGCATCATCATCCTGCGGTCGTTTTGTCGGTGTTGAGCTTAACGACGAGAACCATCGCCAACTCTGGGTGCCGCCGGGCTATGCGCATGGTTTCTGTGTGCTGAGCGAGACGGCTGATTTCGAATACAAATGTACGGAGCTTTATCTACCCGAGGATGAAGGCGGCCTGCTCTGGAACGATCCGGATGTGAATATTCCTTGGCCTATTGCATCCCCTAAGCTATCTGCCAAGGATCAATGCAATCCTACGCTTCGCCAATTGCTTGGGCGCTTCTGAGATGCGCATCCTGATCACAGGTGCCCATGGGCAGGTCGGCCATGCACTGATGCGATCGGTCCCGGACAAGATAGAGACTGTCGCCTTGCCTCTGGACATCACCGAGCAGGGACAGGTTGCTCGGTGCCTGGTTGAGGTCGCCCCTGACGCAATCATCAATGCCGCCGCATACACAGCTGTGGATCGGGCGGAAAATGACCGCCAGCGGGCTTATGCGGTCAACCGCGATGGTGTGGCTTGGCTTGCTGACGCCGCCGAGCGCCTTGCTATTCCCATGTTTCATTTATCCTCGGACTATGTCTTTCACGGCGATGCCTGTGTTCCCTATCGAGAGGTGGATGCCTGTGCACCTCTGAACGTGTATGGGGCTAGCAAGCTGGCGGGTGAGCAGGTACTCGCAGAGCGCTGCTCCCGCTGGCTGGTGTTGCGTAGTAGCTGGGTGTTTGGTGTGCACGGCAGTAACTTCGTAAAGACCATGCTGGCGCTTGCCGGGGAGCGTGATGAGCTGGCAGTGGTCTCTGATCAATGGGGCTGTCCAACGTCCGCAATGAGCATTGCCTCAACGCTATGGCGGCTTGTGGAGCTTTACTATCAGCAAGGCGTTCTGTCCTGGGGCTGTTACCACTTCAGTGGTACGCCCATCTGCAGTTGGTACGACTTTGCTGAGATGATCTTTCTCCAGGCTCATGAACTGGGACTGATTACGCGGGTACCCAAGCTAAGGGCGCTTGCTACCTCGGATTACCCGACAGCGGCGCTGCGTCCGCGCTGGTCTGTGCTGGACTGCTCCAGGCTGCAGACCGAATTCGGCATTCCCCAGCCCGACTGGCGTCTCGACCTATATCAGGTATTGCAGGAAATTCGGCAGTCTATGCATGGCTGAAATGAAAAGGCCTGCGATTGCAGGCCTTTTTGTTGGTGCCGCTTCTGAATCAGGCCTTGTTGCCGTCGTAGTCGTTGAGCGAGATGACCCGGGTCTTGCCGACGCGGTGGCGATAGATCTCGCGCAGGTACTTGATGGCCTTCTTCACGCTCTCTCGCGACAGGCGGATGTCGTTGATCGAGACGAACTTGTCCTGGTCGTGGATCAGCTCGCGGTACTTCTTCTCGTACATCGGCTTGATCGCGTACCAGTTGGTGTCGAGGATCTTCGCCGGGTTCTCGTACTCGTTGAGCATGGCCTCGACGCGCGCCTCGTCGAATTCCTCGGAGACGATGAAGTCGAGCATGGCGTTGTCCAGGCTCTCGTCGTAGCGGTACTGGTCACGGGCGAAGCAGCGCTTGATGAAGGCGACGATCAGGGTCAGGAAATCGTCCGACAGGCACGGGCTCTTGACGATCAGGGTGGTCAGCGACAGGTTGGCCGAGGCGCCGATCACCAGGGCGTAGCGCTTCAGGGTGGTGTTGGGGAACAGGCTGTTGAGATGGGTCTTGAGCCGGTTCAGGTCCATGTAGGACAGCTTGTAGTCCTTCGGCAGCGAGACGATGGACACCACCGAGGAGCAGTTCTTGAAGAAGTGCAGGTCACTCAGGGCGCTGGCGTCGTAGTTGGACTTCTTGTACTGCTCCAGCGCCGCACGGTAGCGCTTGGCCTCGATCGGCAGCAGGCTGATGCCCTCGATGGCCTGGGTCGCCTTGTTGAAGTGCGGCAGGTCGATGGAACGGAAGAACAGGTCGTCGATATTGAGCTTGGGCTGCTCCTTCTCGAACACCTTGAACTTCTCGGTCGGCGCCGGAGCGGCCTGCTCGGCCACCACGGATTCCGCGTAAGCAACTGCCACCGGCCCGGCCAGGCTCATGAACAGGTCGTTGGCATCCAGGCGGATGGTCTCGCCGATATCGATGCCGGCACGGCGGAAGTAGTTCTGGTCGTAGTCGGTGGTCACCGCCTGGGCGGTGAGGATGTTGAAGATCTGCTGCGAGATGTACTGGTTGGCGTGGCGCTCCATGGCGTTCACGTCGATGTTCTGCACGTTGCCGCCGTCGCTTTCCTCGGCGTAGCGCATGATGTCGTTGGAGATCAGCATCATCGCGTTCCACGGGCGGATGCGGCGCATCACGCTCTCTTCGCCGGTTTCCTCGCTGTCGAAGTTGTAGGAGAAGTCCCACTCCTCGGCGAGGTACTTGCATAGCAGGCGGCCGGCGTTGATGTGCAGGGCTTCGGACATCTCGATGCGCTGGTCGGAGATGTTCGGCAGGATGCAGATGCCGCTGGTGAAGATCGGCTCGAAGACGAAGGAGTGCCCGCGATTGTCCTCGCTGCTGCTCTCCTGCTTGGTCTCGAAGGTCTTGCTCATGTAGGCGAACTGCTGGGCCAGGCCGAACTCCGAGGCCATGCCCGAGCCGGTGCCGCCGCCGGCGCTGAAGATGTAGAAGTACAGGCGCGACTGGTTGGCCTTGATGCCGCAGGAGTCGATCAGGTAGCTGTGGATGAACTTCCAGTCGGCGTTGGAGAAGCGCTGGGTATCCTTGTTGAGGATGATCTTGGCCAGGTACTGGCCGAGGATCGGCGCGTTACCGGCGCCGCCGGCGTGGACCTCGGACAGGTCCATGATCTTCATCTTGCTGTAGTCGTCGAGGAAGCCGCTGGTCTCGGCCTTGCGCGAGAAGCGGATGCGCCCCTCGATGTCCTTGTCCAGGTCGCCCAGCATCACCAGCGGTTCGATCAGGAATACCGGTTTGGCGGCGCGGCTGCCGGCCAGGCGCAGGTTGCTGCGTAGCCAGCCAGCCGGGCGCTGCTCGGAGCCGCTCTTTTCCTGGTTGCTGAATTCGTTGAGGTAGAAGCGCCGGGCGTTGTACACCAGCGAGGCGACGTCTAGGGCGATGTTGGAGCCGCAGCGGCCGAGGCCGATCAGGCACACCGAGGGGAAGTGCTGGGCGTGGCGGGCATCCAGGGCTTCATCGCCGTGCAGCTTGGGGAATACTCGTTCGCGCAGGCCGTCGAGGTTCTCCAGGATGCGGTCGATGTCGCGCTCGGTGAAGTACATGTACTGCTCGCCACCGATGTTGGCGGGGAGGTTCGGGGTTGCCGGTGCCGCCAGTTCCTCGACCGCGCTGGCGGTCAGGGTGCGCGGTTCGGAAACGGTGGAATCTACGTCTTTAGTTGTTTTCATCGGCGACATTCCGGGCTGTTGGCGGCAGCTTTCTTATTAAGGGAGTAGCATCAAAACAGCGCTGTTACATGACTAAGCACTATATACAGTGAACAGGCGTTATTCGAGGCGCCGTGTCGCTCTTTTTTATGCCCTATGCCGCGCCAGACCTGTGTCGACGACGGATCGCTGGCGAAATGCCATTTAGGAGCTGCGTGATGCTCGGTATGGTCGGTTTTCTGTCGGTGCCGTCGCGACGAGTGCGTAACTTCCGGGCCAGCGCAAGACACTTTCCCGGTGTGCTGCGCAAGACATTCTGCTTGAACAAGTTGATGGTCGAAATATATGTCCGCGCGGTCAGAATTTGGCTCCGAACGCTTGTCTGGCCCGTCTGTACAGGGGTAGGGTGACCGTCCCGGCCGAGATGGCTGCCCTGTTGTCGGATCTTGCGTGAAACCTGTATCCCGAGCCCTGCTGATGCTGGCTCTGGTGCTGGCGGCGATCAACCTGCGCCCCGGCATCACTTCCTTCGCCCCGCTGATCGAACGCATCGCCGAGGAGCTTGCCCTGAGCCGCGGCCTGATCAGCCTGACCACCGCCTTGCCGGTGCTGTGCATGGGCCTGCTGGCGCCGCTGGCGCCGCGCCTGGCCGTGCGCTTCGGCCTGGAGCGCACCATCGCCTGTTGCCTGGCCTTGATCGCCCTGGCACTGCTGGTGCGCCTGGGTGGGCACGCCAGCGCCGTGCTGATCGGCAGTGCCGTGCTGCTCGGCACCGGCATCGCCGTGGCCGGGCCGCTGCTGTCCGGTTTCATCAAGCGGCATTTCCGTGATCAGGTCGGCCAGGTGGTCGGCTGGTATTCCTTCAGCATGGCCATCGGCGGTGCCGGCGGCGCGGTGCTGACCGTACCGCTGACCCAGCACCTGGGCGACGACTGGAGCCTGGGCCTGGCCGCCTGGTGCGTGCCGGCGCTGCTCGCCCTGGTGCTGTGGCTGCGCCTGCCCAATCGCGCCGAGGCGGCGCAGCTTGGCGATGGCCAGGGGCTGCCCTGGCGCGAGCCGCGCGCCTGGCTGGTGACCGGTTTCTTCGCCATCCAGGCCGGCTTCTTCTACACCATGGCCACCTGGCTGGTGGCGCGCTACCACGAGGCGGGTCTCAGCCTGCTGTACAGCAACGGCCTGTTCAGCCTGTTCATGCTGGTCGGCCTGCCCAGTTCCTGGCTGATGCCCTGGCTGGCCCAGCGCTTCGATATCCGCCAGCCGCTGCTGGTGGCCTGCGGCCTGAGCCTGACCCTGTGCCTGGCCATGATCACCTTCCAGCCGACCCTGCTGCCCGAGCTCTGGGCCGTGCTGATGGGCTTCGCCCTCAGTGGCTCCTTCGCCCTGTCGCTGGTGCTGCCGCTGTACGAGGTGCACACGCCGC
Source organism: Aquipseudomonas alcaligenes (assembly GCF_003205495.1). Taxonomy (GTDB): domain Bacteria; phylum Pseudomonadota; class Gammaproteobacteria; order Pseudomonadales; family Pseudomonadaceae; genus Aquipseudomonas; species Aquipseudomonas alcaligenes_B. The sequence continues at coordinate 490,304 of NZ_QJRX01000003.1, forward strand.
TGGCGGTCAGCCGCTGGACCGCGATGATGCTCTGCGCCGGCTACTGCATGGCCTGCCTGGCGCCGATCCTGGCCGGCCTGGGGCGCGACCTGGCCGGTAACTACCAGGCGCCGTTCATGGTGCTGATCGGCCTGGGCGTGCTGATGACGCTGATCGCCTGGGCCCTGCGCTCACCGAGGCGCCCGGCCTGAGGTCCGGCTTTTTGCGCGTGCGGGGCACTGGTTCCTTTGCAGTCGCCATGCCCTGTGTTAGAAGGCAGCCTGCACTTTCTGGAGTACCCGAGTGGAGTCCGAATCCATCGTCTATGGCTGCATCCGCGACTGGCCATCCGGTGACCGCGAGCAGCGCCTGGCGCGTCGCGCCACCAACCGCCGGATGCTGGAGCAACTGCCCCAGGGCGAGTCCTGGGCCTTTCTCGGGCGTGACATGTTCTCCTTCTGCGCGGCCGAGGGCGAGGGCCTGTACCAGACCCAGGTGATCCACTTCGGCGCCAGCTACCAGGCCATCGAGTACGAATGGAGCCTGTGGATCAAGGAATTCGAGGCACTGCTCAAGCGCCTGTACTGGGCCAGCGCCGTGGTGCACCTGGAAACCGAGCTGAACGGCGTGCACACCTTCCGCTGGGAGTCGGAGAACGGCTTCCACAGCCCCCAGGAACAAGACCTGCGGGTACGCTGCGTGTGGGAGCGCGAGGGCAGCCTGCGCGGCTGAGGGAGGGGCGATGCTCAACTACTTCTGGTTCTTCCTCGCCGCGCTGTTCGAGATCGGCGGCTGCTACGCCTTCTGGATGTGGCTGCGGCTGGGCAAGAGCGCCTGGTGGATCGCCCCGGGCCTGCTCAGCCTGACCCTCTTCGCCCTGCTGCTGACCCGTGTCGAAGCGGCCTATGCCGGGCGCGCCTATGCCGCCTATGGCGGCGTCTACATCGTGGCTTCGCTGCTCTGGCTGGGGCTGATCGAGCGGACCCGGCCGCTGCTCTCGGACTGGCTGGGCGCGGCGCTGTGCCTGGTCGGTGCCGGCATCATCCTGTTCGGCCCGCGCTTCGCCAGCCACTGAGGCGAGGCTCAGTCCTCCAGCCACTCCTTCGGCACTTCCTCGCGCAGCATCAGCTGGCACTGCTGGCTGTCGGGGTCGAAGGCGATCAGCGCCTGACCCTTCTCCAGTGCCCGGCGCGCCCGCTCGACGCGGGTCGCCAGCGGTGTGTCGTCGCCATTGTCGGTGCCGTCGCGGGTGACGAAGTCTTCCAGCAGGCGGGTGAGGGTCTCGGCTTCGAGCATCTGGTGGGGGATCAGCATGGCGGCTCCTGTTGGCGGGGCGGCCATGCTAATCGCTGGCGTTCGCCGCGGCGAGCAGGTGGCGATCGAGCACCGCGTAGAGCTGCTGGCAATCCAGCGGCTTGCCGAGGAAGTCGTCCATGCCGGCCTCGGCGCCGCGCTGGCGATGCTCATCGAGAATGTGCGCGGTCAGCGCGATGATCGGTACTGCCGGCAGCTGGCGCTGGTACTGCAGCTGGCGGATCTGCCGGGTGGCCTCGAAGCCGTCCAGCTCCGGCATCTCGCAGTCCATCAGGATCAGCGCGATGGCCGCCGGATCGCGGCGGTACTCGTCGACCGCCGCGCGCCCGTCGGCGACCAGGCGTACCTGGTAGCCGCGCTTCTTGAGAAAGCCCTGTACCACCATCTGGTTCACCTTGTTGTCCTCGGCGACCAGGATGCAGGGCGCCCTGCCGCCACGGCTGGCCAGTGCCGGAGCAGGCTCCTGGGCTTCGCGGCGGCGCTCGCTGTAAAGCTCCTGCAGGGCCTCGCGCAGGCTGCTCAGGGACAGCGGCAGGGGCAGGCCGAGCAGGCGCAGGCCCAGGCTGTCCGGCAGGTGCTGGTGCTGTTCCGGCGGGCTCAGCAGCAGCACGCGCTGGCCGTGTTCCAGGTGCGGCCGCAGGCTGTCCAGCCAGTGGCCACAGCTGCCCGGCCAGGGCGCCATCAGCACCAGCAGCGGGGGGGCACTGAAGTCCTCCAGGTAGTCGCGCAGGCGCTCCGGATCCTGGCAGCGCTGGGTGCGCATGCCCCAGCGGCCGAGCAGGTGGCCGAGGCAGTCGAGTCCCTGGGCGTCCAGCGAGCAGAGCAGGGCGACGCGACTCTCCAGCAGGCCGAGCAGTTCGTCTTCCGTCTGCTCGCCGGGCTTCAGCGGAATATCGAAGGCGAAGCGCGAGCCCTGGCCCGGCGTGCTCTGCACTTCGATGCGGCCCCCCATCATCTCCACCAGCTCCTTGCTGATGGCCAGGCCCAGGCCGCTGCCGCCATAGCGCCGGGTGGTGCTGGAGTCGCCCTGGGCGAAGGAGCGGAACAGCTGGGTGAGCACCTCGTCGCGGATGCCGATGCCGCTGTCGCTGACGGCGAATACCAGGTGCTGCTGGCCCTGGCTGTTGCTGCGCCGGCTGATGGTCAGCGCGACGTGGCCTTCCTGGGTGAACTTGAGGGCATTGCCCAGCAGGTTCATCAGCACCTGCTTGAGCCGCGTCGGGTCGCCCAGCACACGCCGGGGCACGCCGCCCTCTAGGCTGACGTAGAGGCGCAGGCGCTTCTCCAGGGCCTGGGCGGTGAACAGCAACAGGGTGTCGGAGACCATCTGCTCCAGGTCGAACTCGATCTCCTCCAGGCTCAGCTTGCCGGACTCGATCCGCGCGTAGTCGAGGATGTCGTTGATCACCGCCATCAGCGAGGTCCCGGAGCTGGCGATGGTGTCCACATAAAAGCGCTGGCTGCGCTCCAGCGGCGTCTCGCGCAGCAGCTGCAGCATGCCCAGCACGCCGTTGAGCGGGGTGCGGATCTCGTGGCTCATCTTGGCCAGGAAGCGGCTCTTGGCCTGGCTCTCGTACTCCGCCTGGGCCGCCGCCTGGCGTGAACGGTAGCCCTCCTCCTTGAGCAGGTTGATGCGGTCGGCCAGGCCGATCGACAGGGTCAGCAGCTCGATGGTCACGCCCACCTTGACCACCGCCGAGCCATAGATGCCGAAGATCTCCACGCCTAGCGAGCCGCTGGTGACCAGCATGAAGGCCACCAGCAGCACGCTCCAGGCCAGCACGTAGTAGGAGCCGTGGCGCACGCCGCGGCGCCAGGCGTAGATGCCGGTGAGCAGGAGGATCAGCGAGACCAGCAGCACCGCCAGGCTGGCCAGGATGTTCCAGGCGGCCAGGCCGATCAGCGGCACCGACAGCAGGCAGCCGACGATGCCCAGCATCAGCAGGCGCATGGCCTTGTCCAGTTGCGGGAAGTGCTGCGGGATGTGCAGGAAGTGGCGGCTGAACTGGGCGGCGGTGAGGCAGTGCAGGTACATCAGGATGTAGATGCTCACCGACTGCAGCGCCACATGCTCGGGCAGTAGCTTGAACAGCATGCCGTCGAAGCAGGCAGCGAACAGGCCGACGTTGATGTTGTACACAAGGTACCAGAAGTAGGCGCGCTCGCGCAGCGAGAGGAACAGGAACAGGTTGTAGACGAACATGGCGAACAGCACGCCGTAGAAGGCGCCGTTGATGCCCATCAGGTTTTCCTGGGCCGCCGCGCTGGCGCCGTAGGTGCTGAAGAACAGCGGTACGAAGATGGTGCTGGTGCTCTCCACCCGCAGCAGCAGGCTGTGGTCGCCCGGCGCCAGCAGCAGCGGGAACCAGAAGTGGCGCACCTGCACCGGGCGCTGGGCGAAGGCGAAGGTGTCGCCGCTGTGCTGGCGCTGCAGCTGGCCGTTGGCGTCCTGCAGGTAGACGTCGATGTGGTCGAGCAGGGCGTAGTTGACTTCCAGGTAGCCGGCCAGCGGCTGCGGCCGGCTATTGCTCAGGCGCACCTTGAACCACCACACCGAGTCGTTCTTGCCCAGGTTGGCGTGGTCGCCGGTCACCGGCTGGAAGGCGCTGTCCGGCAACTGCTGCGCTTCGGCGGGGCTCAGCTCGCCACCGGGGTCCTCGTGGTAGGCCATGAAGGGCGCCAGTGACAGGCGCAGCTCGTCGCGGTCCAGGGGGGCCGGGGCGAGCGCCCACAGCGGCCCGCACAGGCAGAGCAGCAGCACAGCCAGACACAAGCGCGGCATCCGCCAACCTCTGGTTTGTTGTCGGTTATGGCCTGCACTTTGCCCAGTTGTGGCGCGCCCAGCAAGTGCCCCGGCCAAGCCCTAGTCCGGCGGGCTTGAGCGGCCGCCGAGGAGGCTGTCGATGGCCGGTACCTGGGTGTCGCTGGCCATTTGCACGTCGTGCTCGATCTGGTGGCTGAAGCGTTCCAGGGAATGCTCGCGGGCCGGCTGGGCGTCGCTGGCGAACACCGGCGGGCTGAGCAGGTAAGCGCCGATCAGGCGGGCGAGCGCTGCCAGGCTGTCGATATGGGTGCGCTCGTAGCCGTGGGTGGCGTCGCAGCCAAAGGCCAGCAGGGCGGTGCGGATGTCGTGGCCGGCGGTCACCGCCGACTGCGCATCGCTGTGGTAGTAGCGGAACAGGTCGCGGCGCACCGGGATCTCGCCGTCGCCGGCCAGGCGCAGCAGGTGACGCGACAGGTGATAGTCGTAGGGGCCACCGGAGTCCTGCAGGGCCACGCTGACACAGTGCTCGCTGGACTGCTGCCCGGGCGCCACCGGGGCGATGTCGATACCGACGAACTCGCTGACGTCCCAGGGCAGCGCGGCGGCGGCGCCGGAGCCGACTTCCTCGGTGATGGTGAACAGCGGGTGGCAGTCGATTTCCGGCACCTCGCCGCTCTCGACTATGGCCTTGAGCGCGGCCAGCAGGGCCGCCACGCCGGCCTTGTCGTCCAGGTGGCGGGCGCTGATGTGGCCGCTATCGGTGAACTCCGGCAGCGGGTCGAAGGCGACGAAGTCGCCCACCGCCACGCCCAGGGCCTCGCAGTCGGCGCGGGTGGCGCAGTAGGCGTCGAGGCGCAGCTCGACCTGATCCCAGCTCACCGGCAGCTGGTCCACCGCGGTGTTGAAGGCGTGCCCGGAGGCCAGCAGCGGCAGCACGCTACCGCGCAGCACGCCGTTGTCGGTGAACAGGCTGACGCGGCTGCCCTCGGCGAAGCGGCTGGACCAGCAGCCGACCGGGGCCAGGGCCGGGCGGCCGTTGTCCTTCAGCTCGCGGACGATGGCGCCGATGGTGTCGAGGTGCGCCGACACCGCGCGGTCCGGGCTGGTCTGGCGGCCCTTGAGGGTGGCGCGGATGGTGCCGCGGCGGGTCAGCTCGAAGGGGATGCCGAGCTCCTCCAGGCGTTCGGCGACGTAGCGCACGATGGTGTCGGTGAGGCCGGTGGGGCTGGGGATGGCGAGCATCTCCAGCAGTACCTGGCGCAGGTAGGCGAGGTCGGGTTCGACGAGTCGGGTCATAAGGTCTCCTCGGAGGCAATTGTGCTGGGGAGAGGGCACTGGCTCAGGGATGCACGCGGCTGAGCGGGAACAGCAGGTCGATGAAGCGCTCGGCGGTCGGCTGCGGCTCGTGGTTGGCCAGGCCGACCCGCTCGTTGGCCTCGATCAGCACGTAGTCGGGCTGGTCGGCGGCCGGCACCAGCAGGTCGAGGCCGACCACCGGGATGTCCAGCGCCCGTGCGGCGCGCACCGCGGCCTCGGCCAGCGCCGGGTGCAGGCGCGCTGTGACGTCCTCCAGGGTGCCGCCGGTGTGCAGGTTGGCGGTCTTGCGCACGGCCAGGCGGGTGCCGGCCTGCAGCACGCTGGAATAGTCGTAGCCGGCATCGTGCAGGGTGCGCTGGGTCTCGGCGTCCAGCGGGATGCGGCTCTCGCCGCCGGTGGCGGCCTGGCGCCGGCGGCTCTGCGCCTCGATCAGCGCGCCGATGCTGTGCACGCCGTCACCGACCACGCAGGCCGGATGGCGGATGGCGGCGGCCACCACCTGGTAGCCGATCACCACGATGCGCAGGTCCAGCCCCGGGTGGTAGCTCTCCAGCAGCACGCGGCCGTCGAACTGGCGGGCGCGGGCGATGGCCTCTTCCACCGCCTCGGCACTGCGCAGGTCGACGGCCACGCCCTGGCCCTGCTCGCCGTCCACCGGCTTGACCACCAGGGCGCCGTGCTCGGCGAGGAAGGCGGCGTTGTCCGCGGCGTCACCGGCCAGGCGCTGCGCCGGCTGGCGCAGGCCGGCGCGGGCGAAGGCACGGTGAGTCAGGCGCTTGTCCTGGCACAGGGTCATGCTCAGCGCGCTGGTCAGGTCCGACAGCGACTCGCGGCAGCGGATGCGCCGGCCGCCCTGGCTGAGGGTGAACAGGCCGCCCTCGGCGTCGTCCACCTGCACCTCGATGCCGCGGCGCTGGGCCTCGTCGACGATGATGCGGGCGTAGGGGTTGAGCTCGGCCTCTGGGCCGGGGCCGAGGAACAGCGCCTGGTTGATGCCGTTGCGGCGCTTGATGGCGAAGGTCGGCAGGTCGCGGAAGCCGAGCTTGGCATACAGCGCCTTGGCCTGGCGGTTGTCGTGCAGCACCGACAGGTCCAGGTAGGCCAGGCCGCGACTCATGCCATGCTCGATCAGGTGGCGCACCAGGGCTTCGCCGACGCCCGGACGCGGGCAGTCCGGCGCTACCGCCAGGCACCACAGGCTGCTGCCCAGTTGCGGATCGGCGAAGGCGCGCAGGTGGTCCAGGCCCATCACCGTGCCCAGCACGCGGCCGCCGACTTCGTCCTCGGCCAGCCAGTAGCTGGGCCCACCGGCCTCGCGCGGGGTCAGCCGGTCGTGGTCCACCGGCAGCATGCCGCGCTGCAGGTAGAGACGATTGATGGCGTCCCAGTCCGCCTGGCTCTGTACCCGGCGAATGTGGAAGCCGCGAAAGCTGCGCGGTGCCGGGCGGTAGTCGGTGTACCACAGGCGCAAGGTATCGGAAGGGTCGAGGAACAGCTGCTGCGGCGCCTGCGCCAGCACCTGCTGCGGCGCGGCCACATAGAGGGCGATGTCGCGTTCGCCGGGCCGTTCCTCCTGCAAGGCGGCGGCCAGGCTGGCGGCGTCCGGGTAGGTGTGGCCGATCAGCAGGCGGCCCCAGCCGCAGTGGATGCTCTGCGGCTGGCAGGCATCGCTGCCCTCGCGGGCCAGGTGCGCCTGCAGGCGCTGGTAGGACGGTGCCTGGCCGCGTTGCAGGCGCTGGTTGTAGGCAGTGGCGCGCATGGATGGTCCCTCCCTCAGAGTCCCTGTTGATCCAGCCACAGGTGCAGCGCCGCCAGCTGCCACAGCTTGGAGCCGCGCAGCGGGGTGAGCTGGCCCTGCGGGTCGCTGAGCAGGCGGTCGAGCATGGCCGGCTCGAACAGGCCGCGATCCTGGCTGGGGTCGAGCAGCAGGTCGCGCACCCAGTCCAGGGTGGCGCCTTGCAGATGCTTGAGGCCGGGCACCGGGAAGTAGCCTTTGGGCCGGTCGATCACCGCGTGCGGAATGACCTGGCGGGCCGCTTCCTTGAGCACCTGCTTGCCGCCGTCGCCGAGCTTGAAGCGCGCCGGGATGCGCGCGGCCAGCTCGACCAGGCGGTAGTCGAGGAACGGCACGCGTGCTTCCAGGCCCCAGGCCATTGTCATGTTGTCGACCCGTTTCACCGGGTCGTCGACCAGCATCACCGTGGTGTCCAGGCGCAGCGCCTTGTCCACCGGCGCCGCAGCGCCGGGCATGGCGAAGTGCTCGCGGACGAATTCGCCGGCCCAGTCTTCGCCCTGCCACTTGCGCTGCAGGGTATCCAGCAGCTCGCCATGGTCGCGGTCGAAGAAGGCCGTGCGGTAGGCCTCGAAGGTGTCGCAGCGACCGTCCACCTGCGGGTACCAGTGGTAGCCTGCGAACAGCTCGTCGGCGCCCTGGCCGCTCTGCACCACCTTGCAGTGCCTGGAGACCTCGCGTGACAGCAGGTAGAAGGCGATGCAGTCGTGGCTGACCATCGGCTCGCTCATGGCGCGGAAGGCCGCCGGCAGCTGCTCGATGATCTCCCGCTCGCCGATGCGCAGCTGGTGATGGCGGGTGCCGTAGTGGTTGGCGATCAGGTCGGAGTAGTGGAACTCGTCGCCGCGCTCGCCGCCGGCATCGGCAAAGCCGATGGAGAAGGTCGACAGGTTGTCGACCCCTGCTTCACGCAGCAGGCCGACCAGCAGGCTGGAGTCCACTCCGCCGGAGAGCAGCACGCCGACGTCCACGGCGGCGCGCTGGCGAATGCTCACCGCCTGGCGCAGGCCGTCGAGCACGCGGTCGCGCCAGTCCGCCAGTTCCAGGGTGATTTCGTCGCGATGCGGGCCGAATTCCAGCTGCCACCAGCACTGCTGCTCGCGGTTGCCGTTCAGGTCCAGGCGCAGCCAGCTGGCCGGCGGAAGCTTCTCCACGCCGCGTAGCAGGGTGCGCGGGGCCGGCACCACGGCATGGAAGTTGAGGTAGTGATTGAGCGCCAACGGGTCCAGGCCGGTGTCGATGCCGCCGCCCTGCAGCAGGGCTGGCAGGGTCGAGGCGAAGCGCAGGCGCGCGCCGTCCTGGGTCAGGTACAGCGGCTTGATGCCGAGGCGGTCGCGGGCCAGGAACAGGCGCTCGCGGTCGCGTTCCCAGATGGCGAAGGCGAACATGCCGTTGAGCTTGGGCAGCAGTTGCTCGCCCCAGGCGTGGTAGCCCTTGAGCAGCACCTCGGTGTCGCCATCGGAGTGGAACTGGTAGCCCAGCGCCTGCAGTTCCGTGCGCAGTTCCGGGTAGTTGTAGATAGCGCCGTTGAACACCAGGCTCAGGCCCAGCTGGTGATCGTTCATCGGCTGGCCGGAGGCCGGCGCCAGGTCCATGATCTTCAGGCGGCGGTGGCCGAAGGCCAGTGGTCCGCTGCTGTGGAAGCCACAGGCGTCAGGGCCGCGCGGGGCCAGGTGGTGGGTGATTTTCTCGAGGGCGGCCAGGTCGGCCGGCTGTTGGTCGAAGCGTAGTTCTCCAGCGATTCCGCACATAAGTCCTTACCGGTGTTGCCGTTGGGGAGGGGTTCGCGCGGTCACGAACCTTTTTACACCCAAACAAAATAATGCTTTCATGTCAAAGTTTTATTTCCGATAAAGTGCGGTATATGTCAGAAAAATTACTTCCTACTGAAATTGATTTGTCGCCCTTCGAGCCCGCCCTGTTTGCTGCCATGCGGCGCCTGCAGCAGGCCGGAGAGGTGCATGCCAAACGCCTGGCACGCTTCGGCGGACTGACCCCGATGCAGCTGATGATCCTGCGCGTGATGGAGGGCGAGGGGCGTATGACGGCCAGCGGTCTGAGCCGCCGCGTGAGCCTCAGTGCGGCGACCCTGTCGGGCATGCTGGAGCGCCTGGAGGAACGTGGCCTGCTGCTGCGCCAGCGCGATGAGGAGGATCGCCGGCGGCAGTGGCTGAGCGTCAGCGAGGCCGGGCGTGCGCTGCTGGTGGCGGCGCCGCCGCTGCTGCCGCCGGCCCTGCGCAGCGCCTTTGCGGCGCTGCCGGAGTGGGAAAAGCACAGCCTGACCGCCGCCCTGCTGCGGGTGGCGGAGCTGTGTGGCGAAGTCGACTAGCGACTAGCCTTGGCCGCAGGCGCGGTTGGCCGGCACGGCCACGTCCATCAGCCTGGGATTGGGCAGCTTGAGGTTGGCCATCAGCTGCGCATAGGCCGCGCCATCGGCCACCTGCAGGCGCGGGTTGTGCGCGGCTTCCTCGGCGATGCTGGAGCGGGTCCAGCCGCGGTAGTCGTGGCCGGGCCAGACTTCGGTGTCACCGGGCAGGGCCAGCAGGCGTTGCAGGCTGGTCCACTGCGCGCGGGCGTCGCCGTTCTGGAAGTCGGTACGGCCGCTGCCGCGGATCAGCAGGGTATCGCCGGTGAAGACCTTGCCCGGCTCGGCGGCGCTGGCCGGCAGCAGGAAGCAGTAGGAGTCGTCGGTGTGCCCCGGCGTATGCCAGGCGACCAGCTCGCGGTCGCCGAAGGCCAGGCGCTGGCCGTCGGCGAAGGTGAAGCTGGCGCAGGCGCTGCCGCTCTGCTGGCCGAAGCCGCTGCGGCAGCCGGTGGCCGTGCGCAGCTCACCGAGGGCGGTGATGTGGTCGGCGTGGGTGTGGGTGTCGAGCGCCAGCACCAGCTGCAGGTTCAGCTCGCGCAGCAGGCGCAGGTAGTCGTCCAGCTTGTTCTTCACCGGGTCGATCAGCACCGCCTGGCCGGCATCGGCCAGCAGGTAGCTGTAGGTCGAGCTTTCGCTGTCGAAGAGTTGGCGAAGCAGCATGATCAGTGTCCTCCGAGGAGTTTCTGCGCGGCCAGCGACAGGCTGACCGCCACCAGCATCAGGGCGAACAGACGCTGCAGCATGCGTCCGCCCAGGCGCTGGGCCAGCGCGTTGCCGCCGAGCACGCCGGCCGCGCCGCCTAGGGCCAGGCCGGCTAGCAGCGGCAGCGAGGGCTGCGCGCCGCTGAGGTAGAACAGGAAGCCGCCGCCGGAAACCAGGGCGATCACCGCCATCGAAGTGGCGGTGGCGGCCAGCATGCTCAGCGGGGTAAAGGCCAGCAGTGCCGGCACCACCAGGAAGCCGCCGCCGACGCCCATCAGCCCGGAGAACAGGCCGACACCCAGGCCGATGGCAACCAGCGGGGCGCTGCGCAGTGGACCGCAGCCCTCACGCGGCAGGTTCGAACTGCGCCACATGCGCCAGGCCGTCCACAGCACCAGAGCGCAGAAGCCGAGAATCAGCACCGCCTCGGGAATCAGGCGGCCCAGCCACTGGCCGGCGACGTTGCCGGGCAGGCCAGCGATGGCCAGCAGCAGCACCGGGCGCCAGGCCACCAGGCCCTGGCGGGCGCGCGGCACGGCGCCGATCAGGGCGGTGATGGCTACGGCGCCGAGGCTGACACCGATCGCATCGCGCAGCGGCAGGTGCAGGCTGAGCAGCAGCGGCAGGGCCACCAGCGAGCCGCCGGCGCCGGTGAGGCCGAGCAGCAGGCCGAGCACGGCACCGATGCCCAGGGCCTCCAGCAGCAATATCTCCATCAGCGGTTCCAGGGCATACGGGCGAGCAGCAGGGCCATGGCGCAGGTGTTGCTGAGGCCGGCGAAAGTCAGGCCGGCGCCGACGAAGGCGGCCAGGCCATACCAGCCCGGATGCACCCAGGTGCCGAGTACGACACCCAGCAGCACCAGGCTGCCGGCGCTGATCTGCACCTGGCGCTGGATGCTGATCACGCCACTGGGGGCTTCTTCGGTGGGCAGGCCGCAGGCCACGCAGGCCTGGGTGCCGCCGTCGATCACCTGTACGCCGGGCAGCAGTTGCTGCAACTGGTCGGCGGCGCGGCGCGCGCGCTGGCCGCTGTGGCACAGCAGGTAGAGCTCGTCGCCGCGCTGCAGGCCTTCCTGGCGCAGCTGCTGCACCAGGGCGGCCGGATTGAGCTGGTCGAGTGGCACGTTACGCGCGCCGGCCACGTGCTGGGCGCGGAATTCCGCCGGGCTGCGTACGTCGATGAGGAAGCGCACATGCCCCTGCTGGCGCGCGCTGGCGAAGCGCGGGGCATCGATCAGGCAGATGGTGTCGGTCATTGCAGGGTACTCCCTGGGGGTATGTGGTTCAGGTGTATTTGGTGAAGATGGCGCGCACGCGCGCCAGGGTCTCGGCGTCGTCGCGCGCGGGGTCGAGCACGGTTTCCTCGAGCAGGCACGCGAGCATCTCCTGGTAGGCCTTGTCCAACGCCTTGCGCGCGGCGGCGAACTGCTGGGCGATGGCCTCGCATTCCTCGCCGCGGCGGATCATCGCCTGGATGCCGCGGATCTGGCCCTCGACGCGGGCCAGGCGCTTGAGCATGGCGTCCTGTTGCTGATGGTTCGGTGTGCTCATCACTATACTCCCTTGAGTATTTACTGGGGGGAGTATGTAGAGAGGGCTGCGCAGAAGCAAGCCCGTCCGTCGCCGTGGCGTACTCAGGTGTTGCGAATCAGCTTGCGCAGGGCGAAACGGTTCGGGTGGCAGGCCTCGGCAACGGCGCGCGGCAGCGGCAGCGGTTCGTCGTCCAGCCAGGCGGCCAGCAGCTCGCCGCACAGCGGTGCAGTGATCAGCCCGCGCGAGCCGTGACCGCTGTTGACGAACAGGCCGTCGCGCCAGGGGCAGGGGCTGTCCGGCACTTGGCGGGCATCCCTGCCGAGCACCGCATAGGTCTCGGCGAAGGCCGCCGGGTCGGCCAGCGGGCCGACAATCGGCAGGTAGTCGGGGCTGGTGCAGCGGAAGGCAGCGCGGCCTTCGAGCTGCGCCGTATCGAGCCGGTCGGTGTTCAGGCGCGCGGCCAGGTCCGCAGAGATTTCCCGCAGCAGTTCGAGGTTGCCAGCGTGTTCGGCGGTGGTCGGTGTGCAGTCCTGGCTGTGGAAGTCGAAGCTGGCGCCCAGGGTGTGCTCGCCGCCGCGCGGCGGCGCCACATAGCCTTCGGCACAGACTACGCAGGCCAACTCGGCGCTGCCGGTGGTCTGCGGCAGGCGGCTGATCTGCCCGCGGATGCGCTTGAGCGGCAGTTCGGCGGCGAAGCGGCGCACCTCGGCGGCGCCGGCCAGGATTGCCACGGGTGCCTCGGCCAGCAGACGCTCGCCGGCCAGCGCCTGCCAGTGGCCATCGACCCGCCGCAGCTCCAGCGCTTCACTGTGCGTCAGCAGGCGAATGTTCGGATGGCTGGCGAGCTGGCGGCACAGCGCCGGCGGATGCACCCAGCCGGCCTCGGGATAGAACAGGCCGCCGGCCGGCAGCGCGACCCCGGCGATGGCCTCGGCCTCGGCGCGGTCCAGGCTATGCAGCAGGTCAGCCGGGAAGGCCTCGGCCAGCCTGGCCTGACGTTCGCCTTCCTTGGTGTCGAAGGCCAGCTGCAGCACACCGCAGGCATCCCAGTCGCGGCCCTGCTGCAGCTGCTGGAGCAGGCGGCGGGTGTGGCCGAAGCCGGCCAGCACCAGTTGCGACAGCGCCGTGCCATGGGCAGACAGCTTGAGGTAGAGCACGCCCTGGGGATTGCCCGAGGCTTCCTGCGCCACTTCGCCGTGGCGCTCCAGCAGGGTCACCTGCCAGCCGCGCTCGGCCAGGCTGGCGGCCGTGGCGCAGCCGGCCAGGCCGGCGCCGATCACCAGTGCCTCGCGCCTGTTCGGCCGCGACGGTCGGGCATACCAGGGCTTGTCGGCCGTGCTCGTGGCACCTTCGAAACGGCCGCAGAGCATCTCCCACTTCTTGCCATGCCCGGGCGCCCGGCGCATGGCGAAGCCGGCCTCGATCAGGCCGCGGCGCACCGTGCCCTTGCTGGTGAAGGTGGCCAGGCTGGCGCCGGGGGCGGACAGCCGCGCCAGCTGCTGGAACAGCGGCGGGGTCCACATCTCCGGGTTCTTGTCCGGGGCGAAGCCGTCGAGGAACCAGACGTCGATGCGCGCATCCAGCTGCGGCAGCATCTGCTGGGCGTCGCCGACCAGCAGGGTGAGGATCACCCGGCCGCCATCCAGCACCAGGCGCTGGAAGCCGGGGTGGATGGCCAGGTACTGCTCCAGCAGCTGCCCGGACCAGGGCGCCAGTTCCGGCCACAGGGCCAGGGCGCGGCGCAGGTCGGCCGGTGCCAGCGGGTACTTCTCCACGCTGACGAAGTGCAGGCGGGCGTCGCCCGGGGCATGGTACGCGAAGGTCTGCCAGGCGCAGAGGAAGTTGGTGCCGGTGCCGAAGCCGGTCTCGCCGATCACCAGGCTCCCGCCGGCGGGCAGGGTGGCGCAGCGCTCGGCCAGGGCGTTGCCCTCGATGTACACGTGGCGCGTCTCGCCGAGGCCGTCGTCGCGGGAGAAGTAGATGTCGTCGAACTGGCGGGAGCGTGGCTGGCCCTGCTCGTCCCAGTCGAGTTGGGCGTGGCGGAAATCGGTCATGCGGTCACCCTGGCGCGAGGTCGCGCATTGTAACCGGGGAATCCGCTAGGCTGAGCGAAGCGAAGCAAGGAGATGCACATGTTCGAATCCGCCGAATTGGGCCACGCCATCGACGAGGAAACCTTCGACCGGGAGGCCCCGGTACTGCGCGAGGCGCTGCTGGAAGCGCAGTACGAGCTGAAGCAGCAGGGGCGCTTCCCGGTGATCATCCTGATCAACGGCGTCGAGGGCGCCGGCAAGGGCGAGACGGTCAAGCTGCTCAACGAGTGGATGGACCCGCGCCTGATCCAGGTCAGCACCTTCGATACGCAGACCGACGAGGAGCTGGCCCGGCCGCCGGCCTGGCGCTTCTGGCGCCAGCTGCCGCCCAAGGGGCGCATCGGCATCTTCTTCGGCAACTGGTACAGCCAGATGCTGCAGGGGCGGGTGCACGGCCACTTCAAGGATGCCGTGCTGGACCAGGCCATCGACGGCGCCCTGGCGCTGGAGCAGATGCTCTGCGACGAGGGCGCGCTGATCTTCAAGTTCTGGTTCCACCTGTCCAAGAAGCAGATGAAGGCGCGTCTCAAGGAACTGCAGGACGATCCGCAGCGGGCCTGGCGCATCAGCCCGCTGGACTGGCAGCAGTCGAAGACCTACGACAAGTTCGTACGCTACGGCGAGCGGGTGCTGCGCCGCACCAGCCGCGACTTCGCGCCCTGGTACGTGGTGGAGGGCAGCGACGAGTACTACCGCAGCCTGACGGTCGGGCGCATCCTCCTCGACGGCCTGCAGGCGGCGCTCAAGGCCAAGGTGCGGCGCGTGCCGCAGCCGCACGTGGCACCGATGATCGCCAGCCTGGACAACCGTGGCCTGCTGGACTGCCTGGACCTGTCGCAGAGCCTGGAGAAGGAGGAGTACCAGGACATGCTGGCCCTGGAGCAGGCGCGCCTGGCCATGCTGATGCGCGACAAGCGCATGCGCCGGCACGCCCTGGTGGCGGTGTTCGAGGGCAATGACGCGGCCGGCAAGGGCGGCGCCATCCGCCGTGTGGCGGCGGCCCTGGACCCGCGCCAGTACCGCATAGTGCCGGTCGCCGCGCCGACCGAGGAGGAACGGGCGCAGCCCTACCTGTGGCGTTTCTGGCGGCACATCCCGGCGCGCGGCAAGTTCACCGTGTTCGACCGCTCCTGGTATGGCCGGGTGCTGGTGGAGCGGGTCGAGGGCTTCTGCGAGCCGGCCGACTGGCTGCGCGCCTATGGCGAGATCAACGACTTCGAGGAGCAGCTGAGCAACGCCGGCGTGGTGGTGGTGAAGTTCTGGCTGGCCATCGACCAGGACGAGCAGTTCCGCCGCTTCAAGGAGCGCGAGCAGATCGCCTTCAAGCGCTTCAAGATCACCGAGGAAGACTGGCGCAACCGCGAGAAGTGGAACGAGTACTGCGATGCGGTGGGCGACATGGTCGACCGCACCAGTACCTCGATCGCGCCCTGGACCCTGGTCGAGGCCAACGACAAGCGCTTTGCCCGGGTCAAGGTGCTGCGCACCATCAACGAGGCCCTGGAGCGGGCCTTCGCCAGGGCCCGCGACTAGGCTAGAAGGCGCTGCTACCGGCCAGGGCCCTGGCCTGCTGCATGCGCAGTACGTAGCGCGTGATTTCCCGCTCGGCATCCACTCGGGTGAAGTAGGGACCTTCCAGGGTGCCTTCGCGGGTGGCAAAGAAGTACTGGCCGTTGACTGCGCTGACCCGCTCGCTCCGGTAGTGGGTACCGGGGGCCGGGTCGATCTGACGTTGACCGAACATGACGAGGGCTCCTGCAACAAGATGCACTGTCTTCAGTCTAGTGACTGGCTGCCCGGGGAAGAGGTCGGGCGACGGGTGGTCATAAAATGATCAATTGTTGCGGCGGCACAGTTCGACCTTGTCCGGTCGGTTAACTGTGGCTGTGAGGTCGCTGCGCGGGGGCCTAGAATGGCTTTCCGCCCATTCCTCCCGCCGATCGAGAGCACCATGCACGTTTCCTCCGGCCGCTGGCTCTACGGCCTGCTGCTCGCCCTGACCACCGCGCTGCTCTGGGGCATCCTGCCAATCAAGCTCAAGGAAGTGCTGCAGGTGCTGGACCCGGTCACCGTCACCTGGTACCGCCTGCTGGTTTCCGGCCTGCTGTTGCTGGCGTGGCTGGCGGCCAACCGCCGCCTGCCACGCTTCGCCCCGCTCGGGCGGCGTGGTCACGGCCTGCTGGTGCTGGCCGTGTTCGGCCTGACCGCCAACTACGTGCTGTACCTGATCGGCCTCAACATGCTCAGCCCCGGTACCACCCAACTGGTGATCCAGATGGCGCCGATCCTGTTCCTGGTGGCCAGCCTGTTCGTCTTCCGCGAGTTCTTCAGCCTTGGCCAGGGCATCGGCATGGCCATCCTGCTGCTGGGTTTCGGCCTGTTCTTCAACCAGCGCCTGGCGGAGCTGCTGACCTCGCTGACCGCCTACACCACCGGGGTGCTGGTGATACTGCTGGCCTCCTTCGTCTGGGTGTTCTACGGCCTGGCGCAGAAGCAGCTGCTGACCCACTGGAGTTCGCCGCAGATCATGCTGGTGATCTACCTGGCCTGCGCACTGCTGCTGACGCCCTGGGCCCACCCGCTGCAGGTGCTCCAGCTCGATTCGCTGCAGGCCTGGCTGCTGCTGGCCTGCTGCCTGAACACCCTGGTGGCCTACGGCGCCTTTGCCGAGGCGCTGGCGCACTGGGAAGCCTCGCGGGTCAGCGCGACCCTGTCGGTCACCCCGCTGGTGACCTTCGCCGCCGTGGCCCTGGCCGCCCTCTGGTGGCCGGACCACGTGCAGCCGGAGCAGATCAACCTGCTCGGCTACGCCGGCGCCTTGCTGGTGGTGCTGGGCTCGGCGCTGACCGCCCTGGGGCCCTCGCTGCTGGCCGGCTGGCGCGCGCGCCGGGCCCGCCTGGCCGCGCTCAGGCCCTGACGCCCAGCTCCTCGGCCTTGCGCAACCAGCCCTGGCGCTGCTCCTCGGAGGAGGGGCGCACCGGGGCGAACTCGCTCAGGCGGCGGGTCTTGATGCCGCAGAAGCCGAGGATGGTGCGCACCATCTGCCGGTGGGCCGGCGCGCCGTAGATCCAGCGGAAATACCAGGGCGGGGTGTCCAGGGTCACCAGCAGGTCGGCGGTGCGCCCGCTCAGCAGCTTGTCCCACAGCTGCGAGCGATTGCGGTACTTGAAGGCGAAGCCAGGCAGAAAGGTGCGGTCGAAGAAGCCCTTGAGCAGCGCCGGCACGCCGCCCCACCAGACCGGGTAGACGAACACCAGGTGCTCGGCCCAGTGGATCTGCCGCTGCGCCTCCAGCAAGTCCGGCTCCAGCGTCTGGTGCTGGCCGTAGCCTTCGCGCAGGATCGGGTCGAACTGCAGCTCGCCGAGGCGCAGCTGGCGCACCACGTGGCCCTGGGCGCGGGCGCCGTTGCTGTAGGCCTCGGCGAGGGCGTGGCACAGGCCATCGCTCTTGGGCGTACCGAGGATCAGCAGGATGCGCTTGCCGTCGCCTTCCAACGGGGTGGCGCCACTCTTCGCTTCTTCAGCCATGTTGACCGGACTCCAGCATGTTTTCCGGGCGCACCCAGGCATCGAACTGCTCGTTGCTCAGGTGGCCCAGCTGCAGGGCCGCCTCGCGCAGGCTGAGGTCTTCGGCATAGGCCTTCTTGGCGATCTCGGCGGCCTTGTCGTAGCCGATGTGCGGGTTCAGCGCGGTCACCAGCATCAGCCCGCGCTCCAGGTGCGCGGCCATTTGCCGGGCATCCGGCTGCATGTCCACCACGCAGTGGCGGGCGAAGTTGCGGCTGCCGTCGGCGAGCAGGCGGATTGACTGCAGCAGGTTGTGGATGATCACCGGCTTGAACACGTTGAGCTGCAGGTGACCCTGGCTGGCGGCGAAGGCGATGCTGGCGTCGTTGCCCAGTACCTGGCAGGCCAGCATGGACAGCGCCTCGCACTGGGTCGGGTTGACCTTGCCGGGCATGATCGAGCTGCCCGGCTCGTTGGCCGGCAGACGCACCTCGGCGAAGCCGGCGCGCGGGCCGGAGCCGAGCAGGCGCAGGTCGTTGGCGATCTTCATCAGGGCCACGGCCAGGGTCTTCAGCGCGCCGGAGAGGGTGGTGAGCGGTTCGTGGCCGGCCAGCGCGGCGAACTTGTTGGGGGCGGAGACGAACGGCAGGCCGGCCAGTGCGGCGAGTTCCGCGGCCATGGCCTCGGCGAAACCGCGCGGCGCGTTCAGCCCGGTGCCGACCGCGGTGCCGCCCTGGGCCAGTTCGCACACCGCCGGCAGGGCGGCGCGGATGGCGCGCTCGGCGTAGTCGAGCTGGGCGACGAAGGCCGACAGCTCCTGGCCGAAGGTCACCGGGGTGGCATCCATCAGGTGGGTGCGCCCGGTCTTGACCAGGTGCATGTGGCGCGCCGCCTGCTCGGCCAGGGCGCCGGACAGCTCGGCGATGGCCGGCAGCAGGTCCTGCTGGACTGCCTGCACGGTGGCGATGTGCATGGCGGTGGGGAAGCTGTCGTTGGAGCTCTGCGCGCGGTTGACGTGGTCGTTGGGGTGCACCGGGCTCTTGCCGCCGCGGCCCTGGCCGGCCAGCTCGTTGGCGCGCCCGGCGATCACCTCGTTGACGTTCATGTTGCTCTGCGTGCCGCTGCCGGTCTGCCACACCACCAGGGGGAACTGCGTGTCGTGCTGGCCGGCCAGCACCTCGTCGGCGGCCTGCTCGATCAGCCGGGCGATGTCCGCCGGCAGCTCGCCGTTGCGGCTGTTGACCCGCGCGGCGGCCTTCTTGATCAGCGCCAGGGCGTGCACCACGGCCAGCGGCATGCGCTGCTCGCCGATGGCGAAGTTGATCAGCGAGCGCTGGGTCTGGGCGCCCCAGTAGGCGTCGTCGGGGACCTCGATGGCGCCGAGGCTGTCGGTTTCGATGCGGCTCATGGGGCGATTCTCCGGGATGATTGTCGGCAGTTTAGGCCCCGGAGGATCGGCGCGGTTCCACACCGTCCCTATCGGCGTGATTACCAGCGCGCGTGGGTCGCGCCGAGCCAGCCGTAGGCAGCGCTCACCGGCACCGTACGGCCCTCGGGGTCGCGCAGGTCGCCATCGAAGCGGCCGAACCACTGGCGGGTGTCGGCGTAGAAGGGGCCGAGCCGGGGGCAGGCCTGGTGCAGCTGGCGCGGGGTGAAGCGCAGCTCGACCTGGCCGCTGGGGCTGCTCAGCTGCCAGGGCGCCAGCGGCCCCTGCGGGTTCTGCACGGTATGCACCGGTTCGTTCAGGTGCAGCAGCTCGCCGCCGAACCACAGGGCGTTCTCCGACAGGCCGCTATGGTCGGTCCAGCCGGCGCCGAAGTTGCCGGCGATGCCGCCGGGGGCGGCGAAGGCGGCGCGCGTCCAGTGGCTGTGCAGGGGCCACACGCCGCGGGCGAAATCCAGCGAGGCGAAGCTCTGTCCCACCGTGCACAGGTATTGCCGGCGCCCCAGTTGCAGGTGGCCGGTCACCGGCAGACCGAGCTGGCGGCAGGTGGCGTGGAAGGTGCGCCTGCCCATGGGGCAGACCAGGTTGACCGACTCCAGGTGTGGCGGGCGCTGGATGTCCAGCGCCGCCTGCAGCGGCTGCCCGCCGATATCCGGGGCCTGCACGGTGAGGCGCACGGCATTGCCGCGGTCCTCGGCCAGCAGCTGCAGGCGCGGGTGGTTGAACTCGTGGCTCTCCTGCGGCGTATCCGGCAGCGCGCAGCCCAGGCCGAGGGGCCGCAGCTGGGTGCGCGAGGCGCCCTGGCCGCTGTGCAGGTCGAGGAAATAGGCGGCGCCGTAGCCCAGATAGTCGAGGTCGGCGAAGGTCAGCGCCAGCATCCAGTCCGGGGTGGTGATGCACCAGTGGTTCCAGCGCTTGCGCCGGCCCAGGTGGCGGGGCAGGGCGCAGTGCACCTGCGGCCTGGGCGACCAGCCGATGGCGGCTTCCAGCAGGCGGCCGCGCTCGTCGCACAGGGGCTGCGCCGAGGGGGACGCGAGCGGGTTGGTGAAGCTGTTCATGCAACACATCCATGTGTAGGTACGGGCGCTGTGGCGCGCTCTGCGCCGCCGTACGCGGGAAAGGCGCCAAGCATGCACAGTTGTACCAGTACAGAGCAAGTGCTGGCTTTTTGCTCGTTCCGGTCGTCAGTCCGACGCTTGAGCGATGCCGGGGGCGCGCGCAGAATGGCCGCCCGCACCCATACCCGCCCAAGGATTGCCCGATGATTCGCCTGTGTGCCCTGTTTTCCCTCCTGCTGCTCGCCAGCCCCGCGCTGCATGCCGAGACGCCGGCCACCGCCAGCCATGTCGCCGAGGCCCGGCGCTTCCTGCAGCTGACCCGCGTGGACAAGCTCACCGTGCCGGCCTACGCCCAGGTGCAGCAGATGTTCGCCCAGCGTTTCGCCCAGGCCCAGGGCAAGGACAGCCAGAAGCCCGTGCTGGAGCGCTACCAGGCCCAGGCCAACGCGGCGCTGGACCAGGTGGTGGGCTGGAAGACCCTGGAGCCGGAGCTGCTGGAGCTGTACACCCGCGCCTTCAGCGAGGCCGAGCTGAAGGAACTGGTGGCCTTCTACCAGACCCCGCTGGGCAGCAAGGTGCTGGAGCGGATGCCGCAGCTGATGGCGATGTCTGCCCAGCTGACCCAGACCCGCCTGCAGCAGGCGGTGCCGGAAGTGGACAAGCTGCTCGGCGAGATGAACGCCGAGCTCAAGCAGTAGGAGTCAGTGACCATGAGCATGCGCGACCAGATCATCGCCGCCCTGCAGCCGCTGCAGGCCGAGCACCTCGATGTCCTCGACGAGAGCCACATGCACAGCCGTGGCCAGGAGACCCACTACAAGGCGGTGATCGTCAGCCCGGCCTTCGCCGGGCTGAACGCGGTCAAGCGCCACCAGAAGGTCTACGCCAGCCTTGGCGAGCTGATGCAGCAGTTCCACGCCCTGGCCCTGCACACCTACACCCCCGAGGAATGGGCGGCGCAGGGCATGGCGCCGGATTCGCCGACCTGCCGCGGCGGCAGCAAGCACGACCACTGATCCCGCTGCGCGTGCCCCTAGGCACGTGGCTGCGCTAGAATCGCCCCGCGCCGGCTCCAGCCGGCGCTTGCATTTCATCCCCGGTCCGCCCTTTGCGCGGGCGACCACTGGAGAGAGTCCCCATGACCGACAAGATCGTCGTGGCGGCGCTGTACAAGTTCGTTTCCCTGCCGGACTACGTCGCGCTGCGCGAACCCCTGCTGCAAACCCTGCTCGATAACGGCATCAAAGGCACCCTGCTGCTGGCCGAGGAAGGCATCAACGGCACCGTCTCCGCCAGCCGCGCCGGCATCGACGCGCTGCTCGCCTGGTTCCGCCAGGACCCGCGCCTGGCCGATATCGACCATAAGGAGTCCTACTGCGACGAGCAGCCCTTCTACCGCACCAAGGTCAAGCTGAAGAAGGAAATCGTCACCCTCGGCGTGCCGGGCGTGGACCCCAACCAGCGGGTCGGCACCTACGTCGAGCCCAAGGACTGGAACGCCCTGATCAGTGACCCCGAGGTGCTGCTGATCGACACCCGCAACGACTACGAGGTGGCCATCGGCACCTTCGAGGGCGCCATCGATCCTAGGACCAAATCGTTCCGCGAGTTTCCCGAGTACATCAAGGCCCACTTCGACCCGACCCGGCACAAGAAGGTCGCCATGTTCTGCACCGGCGGCATCCGCTGCGAGAAGGCCTCCAGCTACATGCTCGGCGAAGGCTTCGAGGAGGTCTTCCACCTCAAGGGCGGCATTCTCAAGTACCTGGAGGAGGTGCCGCAGGAGCAGAGCAAGTGGCAGGGCGACTGCTTCGTCTTCGACAACCGGGTGACCGTGCGCCACGACCTGTCCGAGGGCGACTACGACCAGTGCCACGCCTGCCGCAACCCGATCTCCGCCGAGGACCGCCAGTCCGAGCACTATTCGCCGGGCATCAGCTGCCCGCACTGCTGGAACTCGCTGCCGGAGAAGACCCGCCAGGCCGCCCGCGAACGGCAGAAGCAGATCGAGATCGCCCAGGCGCGCAACCTGCCACACCCCATCGGCTACAACTACAAGGCGCTGCAGGGCGACTGAGCCCTGCGCCACCTTGTCCCCTGCGCAGCGCCCTGCTGCGCGGGTACACTGCCCCGGCCTCCAGCCGGTCAAGGAACTGCCTGTGCGCCCAGCCCGCCTGCTCTACGTGATGGACCCCATGTGTTCCTGGTGCTGGGGCTTCGCCCCGGTCGTCGAGGCCCTGGCCGAGCAGGCCGGCGCGGCCGGCGTGCCGCTGCAGCTGGTGGTCGGTGGCCTGCGCCGCGAGCGCGCGGCCATGGACCCGGCGGCGCGGGTGCGCATCCTCGCCCACTGGCAGGCGGTCAACGCCAGCACCGGCCAGCTGTTCAACTTCCACGACGGCCTGCCCGAAGGCTTCGTCTACGACACCGAGCCGGCCTGCCGCGCCCTGGTCACCGCGCGCCAGCTGGACGAGCAGAGCGTGGTCCCGCTGGCCGGGCTGATCCAGCAGGCCTTCTACGCCGAGGGCCGCGACGTGACCCGCGCCCAGCTGCTGGTGGAGCTGGCCGAGCGTGCCGGCATCCCGCGCATCGAGTTCGCCGCCGCCTTCGACAGCGAGGCCATGCAGGCGGCCACCGCCGCCGACTTCGCCTGGGTGCAGGACCTCGGCATCGCCGGCTTCCCCACCCTGCTGGCCGAGCGTGACGGCCAGCTGGCCCTGCTGACCAATGGCTACCAGCCGCTGCAGGCCCTGGCGCCGCTGCTCGGCCGCTGGCTGGAGCGCGCCGTACATGCCTGACCGCCTGAGCTGGGCGGAGATCCGCCAGCTGGCCCTGCGCCATCGCAAGGGCCTGATCCTGGCCAACCTGGTCGCCGTGTTCGCCACCCTGTGCAGCGTGCCCATCCCGCTGCTGCTGCCGCTGCTGGTGGACGAGGTGCTGCTGGGGCAGGGCGATGCCGCGCTCAAGGTGATGGATCGCTTCCTGCCCGCGGCCTGGGAGAGCGCCGCCGGCTACATCGGCCTGATGCTGGTGCTGACCCTGGTGCTGCGCCTCGGCGCCCTGGTGGCCAACGTGCTGCAGGCGCGGCTGTTCGCCCGCCTGTCCAAGGACGTGATCTATCGCCTGCGCATCCGCCTGATCGAGCGCCTCAAGCGCATCGCCCTGGGCGAGTACGAGAACCTCGGCGGCGGCACGGTCAGCGCGCACCTAGTCACCGACCTGGACACCCTCGACAAGTTCATCGGCGAAACCCTCAGCCGCGTGCTGGTGGCCCTGCTGACCCTGACCGGCACGGCGGCCATCCTGCTGTGGATGCACTGGCAGCTGGCGCTGCTGATCCTGCTGTTCAATCCGCTGGTGATCTACGCCACGGTGCAGCTGGGCAAGCAGGTCAAGCAGCTGAAGAAGCTGGAGAACGACAGCACCTCGCGCTTCACCCAGGCGCTGACCGAGACCCTGGAGGCGATCCAGGAAGTACGCGCCGGCAACCGCCAGGGCTTCTTCCTCGGCCGCCTCGGCCAGCGCGCCCGCGAGGTGCGCGACTATGCCGTGGCCTCGCAGTGGAAGAGCGATGCGGCCGGGCGCACCAGCGGCCTGCTGTTCCAGTTCGGCATCGACCTGTTCCGTGCCGTGGCCATGCTTACCGTGCTGTTCTCCGACCTGTCGATCGGCCAGATGCTTGCGGTGTTCAGCTACCTGTGGTTCATGATCGGCCCGGTCGAGCAGCTGCTCGGCCTGCAGTACGCCTACTACGCCGCCGGCGGCGCCCTGGCGCGGATCAACGAGCTGCTGGCGCGCGCCGACGAGCCGCAGCACGAGGGGCGCATCGACCCCTTCAAGGGCCGCGAGACGGTCGGCATCGAGGTGCGCGGCCTGCGCTTCGCCTATGCCGACGAGCCGGTGCTGAACGAGCTGAACCTGAGCATCGCGCCCGGCGAGAAGGTCGCCATAGTCGGCGCCTCCGGCGGCGGCAAGAGCACCCTGGTGCAGCTGCTGCTCGGCCTCTACAGCCCGCAGGCGGGGAGCATCCGCTTCGGCGGCGCGAGCCTGGAGGAGATCGGCCTGGAGCGGGTGCGCGAGCACGTGGCGGTGGTGCTGCAGCATCCGGCGCTGTTCAACGACACGGTGCGCGCCAACCTGTGCATGGGCCGTGAACGCAGCGACGAGGCCTGCTGGCAGGCCCTGGAGATCGCCCAGCTGGCGGCCACCATCCGTGCCCTGCCGCAGGGCCTGGACAGCGTGGTGGGGCGTTCCGGCGTGCGCCTGTCCGGTGGCCAGCGCCAGCGCCTGGCCATCGCCCGTATGGTGCTGGCCGAGCCCCGGGTGGTGATCCTCGACGAGGCCACCTCGGCCCTCGACGCCGCCACCGAGTACGCCCTGCACCAGGCCCTGGGGCGTTTCCTCAACGGCCGCACCACGCTGATCATCGCCCACCGCCTGAGTGCGGTGAAACAGGCCGACCGGGTGCTGGTGTTCGACGGCGGCAGCATCGCCGAGGACGGCGACCACCAGCAGCTGATCGCCGAGGGCGGGCTGTACGCCAAGCTTTACGGGCACCTGCAGCACTAATTCCGCTGTCCCTTGTCTCACTCCTGTGACGGTCTGCCGTGTTTCGGACGGTGGCTAAAATAGACTGCAGAATCCGGTGCTGTGGAGGATTGATGATGCGGAAATTACCAACTGTGCTGGCCTTGTCGGCCAGTGCCTTGCTGCTGGCTACAGCGGTGCTGCCGCCTGAGGCCAACCCCTTGATCGACTCGGCCTATGCGCGTGACGGTGGAGGCGGTGGAGGCGGTGGAGGCGGTGGAGG